>NZ_CP170602.1:4800000-7410467 GCF_051903035.1 Mucilaginibacter sediminis | reverse complement strand
ATCTCTCGATCTTCAAAGAATCTCCTCCGTTTTGTCCGCCTACCCCTCTCTCTTTTCTCCCTCGGTGGCGGGGTGCAAAAGTAGTAAACTTTTTTGCTTTCCGAAATTTTATCTGAAGTTTTTTTTGAGCCTCGTTTTTATTCCCTCTCCCCTATTCCTGCTTCAAAAAACCCTTCAGTAACCTTTCTAAGAACTTTCCCGCTTCCTTATTTGCGGGCTGCAAAGGTACGCGCTTTTAACATTCCTGCAAACTGTTTTTAATATTTACTTGACAACCGTGTATAACATGTTAATTATCAACGAGGAAAAAATTGCATTTGCCATCAATCAACAACAGATTGTAGCAGAAATGAGATAAATGACGTGTCGTGTAAATTAAAATATCGCAGTCCTATACTCTCACCAGCATCAAAACGCCTTTACACCGGAGGCAAAGAATCTTTATGATTCATCTGAACCTAAAAATAAAATCCCGGTGCGCTATGCAACCGGGACTTTCATTATTATATATTGATTTGAGGTAGATACCGTTAAAAAACTAGAAAACACTGGCCTGAATACTGTTATTCTTAAAGTCGCCCAAAACGGGAGACGGTGTTTCCTGAACTTTTTGCATACCATAAACATACCTTGCACCAATGCCCAAACCAATTTTAGATTGATAACCAAGGCCACCCGCCATACCAAAATCAACCTTTTTAGCAAATTTAGAGTCGGTTATACCGCCAAGATCTTCTTTTACCTTGAAGCTTGCCTGGGGGCCTGCCTCAACAAAGAAACCACCATCGGTACGGTATTTAAAAAGGATTGGAACAGATGCATAGGAAAGTTTTATATCCTGCGTCCCCAGTATGCCTGCCTTAACTTTGGCACCTTGCAGCGAGTATAAAAATTCCTCCTGCACCATAAAGTTGTCAGTGAATTTATAAGCAACAGTAAGCCCGGCGTGGAAGCCAGGGAGCGGGTCTGTGGCAAAAGTGGCGCCGGTAAAATTACTATAGTTCCCCCCGGCGGTAATACCGAATTCCAACTTCTTCATTAGTTTTTGACCGAAACTTTGATTCTCGGGAGTTGTCTGACTAAAACCTTTGGTTGATACTGCAACCAAAACAACAAGCATTAATAATAGCTTTTTCATAATTTTCTTTTTTGTGTTATTTTTTGTGCCGTCAGCTGGCTGACCGATTCATTGAGATCAAAGATGCGGGGTAAACCAGCGGTATTACAGTAAAATGTAACCGAAGCGGGCAAAGTTGGGCCGGAGGCGGGATATAATAGGGTCAGTTAAAAAGTGCTGTTATATTTTTTTGCAGGATGATACGTAACAGTTGAGGGGAGAGCGCACAATTACCAAGAAAACTTCAATGCAATTCGCATTCGATAAAGAGCGGCAAAAAAACTTCCATGAAAATCTATCCAAAAAGACAATAACGAAAAAAGGGGACAAAATCCTCAAAGGGGATCCTGTCCCCTTTGAGCAGGCTACTATACAAGTGTTCCAGTAAATTACCGGTTCTTTCTAACTTCAATCTATTTTATCCAACAGGGCAACCACTGTCCCCATTCTCACTGTCGGGTTGCCACACAAGAATCACGTTTACAAGCAGCAAACTTGTAGAAGTTATTAAGATCAATCTACCACCGGTTTTTTGTCGGCCAGGTGCTTTTGTCTTAACAGGGCTTCCAGGTAATAATAATCGGCGTAGCTTAAGGGCACATCTACTTCGGTATTAGCTGGCCTTGATCCTGTGCTGTGCAGCAAAATAAAACCTTTGCTTGTACCAGGCCCTGCTGTGTAATGATCGGTTAAGTTTTTAACTATTAAATCGGCTTTCCCCCGGTACAATTTCCCATTGATACTATAAGTACTTAGCTCATACAATGCTGAAGCCATTACTGCGGCGGCCGACGCATCGCGCTGTTCATTTGGTATGTTGGGGGCATTATAGTCCCAATAGGGCACAAGATCCTGCGGCAAAGCAGGATTATCTAAAATAAATTTGGCAACATTTTCTGCCTGGCGCAGGTAAGTTTTATCTCCGGTTTCGCGATAGCACATCGTATAGCCGTACAGGGCCCAGCTTTGCCCGCGTGACCATGCCGATTCATCGGCATAGCCCTGGTGGGTTTGTTTTTTAAGCACTTCGCCGGTTTCGGGATCATAACTTACCACATGATAGGAACTATAGTTTGCCCTGAAATGATTTTTCATTGTGGTATTGGCATGAGTGACAGCGATTTTATAAAACGATGAATCGCCCGAAAGCTTTGTGGCTTCAAAAAGAAGTTCAAGGTTCATCATGTTATCAATAATAACCGGAAACTTCCATATCCTGTTATCCCATGATTTAATACAGCCCACTTTTGGATTAAACCGGGTTGAAAGCGTTTTTGCGCCTTCGATAATTACATCCCGGTAGTGCGGATCTTTGGTGAGGCGGTAACCGTTACCCACGCTGGTATAAATTTTAAAACCCATATCATGGGTACCTCCGTTAGTTTTTTGGTCTTCAATAAACGCGGTAAATGTTTTGGCCAGTTTTAACCATTTCTCCTGACCTGAATATTGATACAGGAACCAAAGCTCGCCAGGAAAAAAACCACTGCACCAATCTTTAGAGGGTACCAACGCTAAATCGCCATTAGCCGTTAACGAACGTGGCGTTACCCCTACATTGCCGGAATTTTCGGCCTGATCAATTGAGGATAGCATAACCTCGGTTTGCTTTTGAGCCAAGGCAAAACCTTTTGACACGCTTTTTTGAGCAAAAACATTTAGTTGCAAAAACGCACCTAAAAGGCATACAATTGTATATTTCTTATTCATCATTTAGTTATATATGGGGTATTATTAATTGGCCTTCTGAATTTTTTCATCAGCGTTTTTCAAACAAATAGCGCTACAGTTGTTAATACATGCGCAATTGCGTTTGGTACCACGTTAGGCGTCATTATTTTACGACAACGTTTTCGACAGCATAAATTTTCGATAAGAACCGCACATCTTTTACACCATGCAAACGTTTTTTATTGGGCGTAGGAAAAAGATGCCCGGGAGCTGCCCGGATTTTTGCGGTACTCTAAGGGAGTTTTTCCGGTGAGTGCTTTAAAGTGCCTGTTGAAATTTGAGAGGTTTCCGAAACCGGAGTTATAACATATTACAGCTGTGCTATAATCCTTTTCGCGCAATAACCTGCATGCATAATCAATCCTGATTTCAATTAAAAATTCAAAATAACTTTTGTTGGTGCGCAGTTTAAAATAACGGCAAAAAGCGTTCGGACACATGTAAACAATATCTGCAACATCCTTTAGCTTAATTGCCCTTGTAAAATTGTTTAACGTGTATATATATATCTTAGATAGCCGCTTTTCGTCAGTTTTATTTAAAGTATCCGCGTCAGGGGTTTCTGTCAGAAATTGGTGTTCCTTCCCCAGAGCTATCGTATTGAAAAGATTCATTAGAATTGAAAAATGCTCATATACCGGGGCACTCAATAACTTTGACATTAATTCACTAACACTTTTTTTCTCCCCGCCTTCAATATGCAATCCTTTTGCAGCTTCAGTAAAGAGGTTGCTCATTGTTTCGTTTTCGGGGAGTTTCATAAAAGCATCGCCCCAAATATGGGGGTCAAAATGCAGTGTTAGTAACTGCACCTGCAACGGAATTTTCCCTCGCTGCATCAAATCATCCTGGTAAGTGAAGGTATCAAACTTAAACATGTGCGGTGTGTTTTTGCCAATTAATATTAACGTATCGCGTGATACCCGTATTAATTTATCGCCCAGCAATAGGGTTCCCTCACCTTCAATAATATAAATAAGTTCGGTTTCTACATGATAATGAAAATCATTTAAGGCATGATACCGGTTAGCCTCCGTTATGCTTAACGATTTTTTTTGCTGCTTAAAAAATGAATAAAAATGCGTTTCCATTGTACAGTTCTAACCATTTTATAAAACCAACAACAATTATTGGTTAATATAGTATCAGTTATGATTAACATTTACAAATTAAGCTAAATTTTAGCAGGATAATTTTGAGCAAACGCAATTGTTTATGAAAACAGAAAAATTTATCCTCAAACTAACTGAAGCGTCAATTGATGATATTGACATTGTAGGTGGCAAAAACGCCTCGCTTGGCGAAATGCTGCAAAACCTTGGCGGCTTTGGCATTAATATTCCCGATGGATTTATTATCACAGCTGCTGCTTACTATCATTTTATTTCATCAAATAAACTTGATGAAATTATAAAGCAGATTGTTGATGAAACTAATATAGACGACCTGGAAGCGTTGATGCAATGCGGTGCCAGTATTCGTAGCCTTATATGCAGCGGCGAATTTCCACCTGTTCTGGAATCCCAGATAATTGAAGGATATAAAAAGCTGAGCCAGCAATACAATCAAAATAATGTAGATGTAGCAGTTCGGTCGTCTGCTACTGCCGAAGACCTTCCGGATGCCTCCTTTGCCGGTCAGCAGGATACTTTTTTAAACATCAGCGGGGCCGAAAGTCTCCTGGCGGCTGTAAAAGATTGTTTTGCCTCTCTGTTTACCGATAGGGCAATCAGCTACAGAAAGGTATTCGGATACGATCATTTTCAGATTGGCCTTTCTGTATGCGTTCAAAAAATGGTTCGTTCTGATCTTGGTGTTTCCGGTGTTGCTTTTTCATTGGATACCGAAAGCGGATTTAAAGATGCAGTGGTAATTAACGGATCATACGGCCTTGGTGAGATGATAGTGCAGGGGGCGATAAACCCGGATGAATATATTGTATTCAAGCCCTTATTAAAAGAAAGCTTCCGCGCAATTATCGAAAAAAAATTAGGCACCAAGCACCAAAAAATGATTTATGGCGATACCATACAGGAAAGAGTGCGGGTGGTAGAAACATCATCTAATGACAGTACACAATTTTGCCTCAGCGATGACCAGATTTTACAGTTGGCCAAATGGGTGGTGATCATCGAAGATTATTATTCGGCGCTTAAAGGGCGGTGGTGCCCTATGGATGTGGAATGGGCTGTTGACGGAAACTCCGGGGAACTTTTTATAGTACAGGCCAGGCCAGAAACCATACATTCAAGGAAAACCGCGGGCATTGTTATTGAATTTAAAATAGATGATGAAATGCGCCATGAAAAGGTGTTGCTTAAAGGCATTGCCGTTGGCGACAAAATAGCTTCGGGCCGGGTGCATTTACTTAACGGCCTTGAAAAACAAAATATTCACGAGATTAATTTTCTGCCTGGGGATATCATGGTTACCGACATGACCGATCCCGACTGGGAACCCGTGATGAAAAAGGCCGCTGCTATTATTACCAATAAAGGCGGCAGAACGTGCCATGCTGCAATTGTAGCGCGCGAGTTGGGCGTACCGGCTATAGTATGTTGCGAAAATGCGACCGATATATTGAAAACAGGTCAGCTAATAACAGCATCATGCGCCGAAGGCGAGGCCGGCATCATTTATAACGGCTTAGTCTTTTTTAAAAAAATCGAACAAAACCTGGCTGACTTGCCGGAAATAACAACCCCGGTAATGATGAATGTGGCTTCGCCAGAGATGGCTTTTCAATACGCTTGCTACCCCAATAAGGGGGTGGGCCTTGCCAGGGAAGAATTTATCATTAACAATTATATCAAAGTTCATCCCCTTGCCCTGCTTAAGCACACCGAGTTAAACGATGCAGCATTAACAGAGCACATTGCCGGGATAACAAAAGGGTACGCAAGCGGTGAGGATTTCTTTATCGAAAAACTATCCTACGGCATTGCCAAAATAGCAGCGGCATTTTACCCTAATAAAGTTATCGTAAGGTTTTCGGATTTTAAAACCAACGAGTATTTCAATATGCCGGGAGGTAAGTATTTTGAACCCGTTGAAGAAAACCCGATGATTGGCTGGAGAGGGGCATCACGGTATTATTCTACAGCATACAAACAAGCTTTTGGAATGGAGTGTAAAGCCATTAAAAAGGTAAGGGAGGTAATGGGCCTTGACAATGTGGTAGTCATGATCCCCTTTTGCCGCACGGTTGATGAACTGTTAATGGTTTATAATACGATGGGCGAGTTTGGCCTAAAACGGGGCGAAAACAAGCTGGAGGCTTATTTAATGGCCGAAGTTCCATCTAACGTGATACTGGCCGCCCAATTTGCCCAACATATTGACGGGTTTTCGATTGGATCAAACGACCTGACGCAACTTGTTTTAGGGCTCGACAGGGATTCATCATTAGTAGCGGGTTTATATAACGAACGAAATGAGGCGGTAAAAATGATGATATCCCATTTGATCAGCATTGCTAAAAAGCTGAACGTAAAAGTGGGCATTTGCGGGCAAGGGCCATCCGATTTTTCGGACTTTGCCCAGTTTTTGGTTGAAGAAGGTATAGATTCTATTTCGGTAACCCCTGATTCTTTTATGAAAACAGTTAAGGCTATTGGCCAGATTGAGCAAGAGATAAAGCTTAAACAGATCACCTTACCACAACAACTCATCGAATTACAGAATTTAACAGCGAATAGTTTATTTTAATTTTCAAACACTACCATTATCCCATTTACCATGAATGAAATTAAGACCTTAGGCCAGTTTATTATCGAAAAACAAAAAGATTTCCCTTATGCAAAAGGAGAATTATCGAGATTATTAAGAGACCTTGCCATTGCCGCAAAAATTGTGAACCGCGAAATTAATAAAGCGGGGCTTGCCTCCATACTTGGCGATTCGGGTACGGTAAATGTGCAGGGCGAGAGCCAAAAGAAACTGGATGTTTATGCCAATGAACAATTTATAGCCGCGCTACGAAGCGGTGGCGAATGTTGTATGATAGTATCTGAAGAAAACGACGAACACATTAATATTGATTCGGAAATTTCAAAGAACGCCAAATATGTTGTCGCAATAGATCCCCTGGACGGCTCTTCGAATATTGATGTCAATGTGGGGATTGGGACTATATTTTCAATTTACCGCAGGACTTCGGTTTCCGGAGCGGCAACAGTGGAAGACATTTTACAAAAGGGCACCAGCCAGGTGGCCGCCGGTTATATTATATACGGCTCATCTACCATGCTGGTGTATACAACCGGAAAAGGTGTTAACGGATTTACCCTCGACCCATCAATCGGCGAGTTTTGCCTGTCGCATCCCAATTTAACAATCCCCGAAAGCGGGACCATTTATTCAATAAACGAAGGTAATTACATCCACTTTCCGCAGGGTGTTAAAAAGTATATCAAATACTGCCAGGAGGAGGATAAAAATACATTCCGGCCATATACATCGCGTTATACGGGCTCGATGGTGGCCGACCTGCACCGGAATCTTATCAAAGGCGGTATATTCATTTATCCTTATACATCAGCATCTCCTAAAGGAAAATTGCGGTTGGTATACGAGTGCAACCCCATGGCTTTCATCATGGAACAGGCTGGCGGAAAAGCATCTGACGGCACAACCCGCATACTCGACCTGGATGTTTATGAATTGCATCAGCGCTCTCCCATCTTTATCGGGTCGCGATTAATGGTTGAAAAGGCCGAGGAATTTATGCGGGTGTTTCACCGGGAGGCGCTGGAAGTACTCAATGGCTTCGCGCTTGATGTTTAAAAAAAAATGGATTAAGGGGGCATCGCCCCCTACCTTGTTTAATGCCGTAAATACTACTATAAGTTGCTTATAGTGTGTATCGCTGATGATCGTGGTCAACAAACTCCCATCGGCATGGGCCAAAGGCGTCAATAAGCATACCGGCCTCGAGGCAAACACAGCCGTGCACAGAATACGGAGGGATGTAATAACCATCGCCCTTGCGTATTATTTTTTTTGTGCCATCTATGGTCATTTCAAATACGCCGCTCTCCACATAGCTAACCTGCGAATGCGCATGATTGTGTAACACGCCACAGCCGCCTTTTTCAAACTTTACCTTAACCAGCATAACTTTGTCGTCGTAACCAAACACCTGCCGTTGTACGCCATCCCCAACGGTTTTCCAATCGGTTGCTTCATTATATTGAAAAAGATTACTTTGTATCATGGTAAATATTTTAATGGCAGATAGCTGTAAAAATCAATATTACACTCAAATCCCCTAAACTTCACACATAAGCCTTAATATTTCTACGCAAACGATTTAGTTAGGCGCCAAAAATTAAAAAAACTGTTTATAGGTAATCATCCTGGTTTTTAAGGAGTAAAACGGCTGAGAGCATCCATTAAACGAATTTTAACAACACACCATATACGCTGTTATTTAAAGGCTTAAAAACACAGTTTGCAGCCCCGGCGATTGTACACTAACAACGCTATTGCCTTTATTGGTTTTTATGCTAATAACAGCCCGGCCATTAATAGCCTGCAATTTTGTCGATCCTTTTGAAGTACCCAAATCATCCAGCAAGGTACCATCCCCGGTTAACGAAAAACTGACCCAGTTAACCGCATCTAAACATAATACGCCCTTGCTATCCAACAACGTTGCCTGTACGGTGACCGAACCATCTCTTTCAGCAATTTTTTCCAGCTTTAGTTTAGCTGGTTTGCCCCATTTTTCGGTTTGATATACTTGTGATACCGTATCAGTAATGGTAATGCGCCCCTTTCGGGCTTTGAGTATAAGCTCATTTCTGCCTTTCTTAAATTGAACCATCCACCTTAAACCGGCCGCTGGAAAGTCCTGGCTGTTACGCTTTTTGATGCCATAACTTTTGCCATTTACAAATAGTTCTGCCTCGTTGCAGTTTGAATAGGCTTTTACCATTTTTAATTCACCATCATCGCCCCACCTAACCGGCCAGTTATGCCCGTAGATATGCGCCATAGGCTTATCTGCCCAATAGGACTGAACCAAATAATAAATTTCCTTTTTTGTCAAATCACTTTCAACCACGCCCTTCTGGTTCATGTAAGGCAGCGGGTTATCAAATCTTATCGGGGTGGAGAAATCTTTAAACGCCCAAAACGCCGATCCGCTTAGCCAGGGCATAGTATCCTGCTCTTTCAATGTCCAATCGAACAGGTTACAGGTGGCATTCTCGCTCCAATCAGCGTTTTTTAAAAGTTCGGCTGATTTATTGAAGAGCGTAGTATCAATTATTCCGGCGCTATTCCTGATGTTTTCCAGAGCCTTGTCTGCAAGCTCGGAATTGCGGCCCGAGTGGCTGTCGCCGCCCCATTCTGCATGGAAAAAATGCTTTACATTCTTAAACTCATCTTCACTATATTTTCTATACTCTGTATATTTTCCCTTATACCAGCCGGCCCATATGGTGGGTGAATAAACATCCGGAATGTCTTTGCAGAAATCGCAGCGGCGAATAACAGTTTTGCGGGATGGGTCGAGCCGATGCGACAAATCATTTTGTTCGCTCATAAATGCCCTTATTTTAGTCTTATCAAACTCCGGGAAGTCGCCGGGCCAATCATTTTCGTTACCCAGTCCCCATAAAATTATCGAGGGGTGATTGTAATGCTGGTGGATCATGTTAGTTAGCATACGGCGGCTCTGCTCCTTATATTTATTTCCACCCAATCCGCCGCGGCACCAGGGCTCTTCTTCCCATACCAATAAACCCAGGCTGTCGCATAAATTTAAAATAATACGCGATTGCTGATAATGCCCAAGCCGGATAAAATTGGCTCCCATCTCTTTTATCATCCGCATTTCCCGGTACATCATGCTGTCGGTCATAGCTGCCGCCACACCCGATTGATCCTCATGCCTGTGCGTGCCGCGAAGTAACAGCCGCTTGCCATTTAAGTAAAACGGGCCATTATCGGCAAATAAGAAATCGCGGAAACCTATTTTTTCCTTTCGCGTATATCCACCAGCATCTATCGTGATCTCGTACAAGTAGGGATCATTGGGCGACCATAAATGCGGATTATTAACTTTGAATTTGCCAACAGGAACAGCACCATCATTATCAACATCAATGTTGTAAACAGTTTCTGCAACCGTTTTACCCAAGGCATCGGTTATTTTAATATTCCCGATCGCTTTTTTTACCTGATCGGGATTGTAAAATGTAGCCTGAACATCGATTGTACCGGTTTTATATTGTTTATCTAATACCACGCTCGCAAATAAGTTATCGATGCCCAGAGCGGGTTGATAAACCAAATCGAGATATCGGTAAATACCGCCAAAAACATCAAAATCAGATAGTTGCGAGGGGATACTTTCCACATCGCGCGAGTTATCACAACGTATTTCGATGGGTATAGTTCCTTTAAATTGTTTAGCGAAGGCATCTGTTTTTTTAAAATCTTCAACCGCTTGTGTAATATCAACAAACCATTCATCGTAACCGCCAGCATGAGCGCCAACTTTTGTGGAGTAAACATACACATCGGTTTTTTGGCCTGCCCCTTCAAAAAACAACAGCGTGCGCCCGTTTTTATATGGATTGTTAATGTTTAACCGGCTGCGGTACCAGCCTGGCCCCTGGTAGTAATTTCCCGTTGGGTCAACAGCGTCACGGGCGTTAAAACAGTGGGGCAAAGTTACCTTTTGCCATAGGGGGTAATTGTCCGGCCCGTCTTTAGTCAGCGGCCGTACGGTTTCCCATATGCTGCCTATATCCTGCTTTAAAAATTCCCAGTTATTATTCAGCCTTATTTTTTGCTGGGCGTTTGTAACCAGGTTTATCAATAAAATGCCAACAAACAGTATAATTCTTTTCATCCTCATATATTAATGAGCGTTCCGCTACATGGCAAACGCATCTAATTGGGTTAACATAACTTAACACATTTCAGATAAATAGTTTACAATTACCTGATAATCAATATATTATTTTTAATCATGGTTAACACTAAACTCATCGCGCGATTTAGGCTCATCCAAATATTGGTGCCTGTTGCCGGCCAATACATGTCCCTTCGGCACCTTGATCATTTTACCAGGACCAGGCAATACAAACAAGGTATTGTTTGATGCTATATCTTCCCCACGCCATAAGCTTATTCTGTTTGCTATTATTAAATAACAGCTTATCGTCGTTAACTATTTAGATCTGTTTGCCTTGGTTGCAGCTATTAAACTTAATGATGTTCATCTCCCCAAGGCCTTGGACGAGGATACATTTTAAAAACCTTTTTAAAATCAATCCCCGGGTATTTTTCCTCGGCAAGGCTGCAAATGGTTAAAGTCTCCCCGTAACTAATCGGTTCTATTTGTTTGAAGGGCCAATCTTTTTGTTTCAATAAATACGGCATTATCCATTCAATGCATTTTTTAATTCCCCTCCCCTGCTTTTCAGTATGCCATAAATCAATATCCACCCGGTCTGCAAGTGTAGCCAGCATGCTCCAGCCGGTCAGGTTCATGTTCGAATAACTCCATGACCGCGTACGCTCCAGTTCTAATGGCTGGCGGCCCTCGGCTGTAAATTGTGTATCTATCCTGGCGATAGTCCGGTTTTGGAGAACTTCCTTTGCCAACTTGTCGTTTTCGGTGAAAAGGGCGAAATCAACTACCTGCACATCGTAAAAAGTGCCGTGGTTGTTGCGTGCCTGCCTTTCTTCATTCCCGTTTTTGCTATTTTGCAGCCATGTCAAATATTCGGCAAACCAATGCTTTACACCTGTTTTAAGATTGGCTGTTATGCTTTTGCTACCCTGCATCATGGCAAGGGCATCCGGAATAACAGCCAGCGCACGGCTTTCAATTATACCTATACCACGGCCATCATTAATGCCAGGAATATATTGGGCATAGTTAAAGTTGGGGGCCATTTTTGTGGCGGTATCAATAAACCAGGTACGCATTAAGCCCGCTGCTTTTTGGGCATACTGCTCATCGCCAGTAAAATAGTAGGCAAACCCCAGTTTTTTAACCGCCCGGCATAAATCATTTAGTTGCGAATCGTCATGCAGCAGGTATATTTCGGGGTTACGTTCGCCATCTTTGCGGATGTAGGGCTTGCCATCGGGTTTGGATGGGTCAGCCCACCAGTAAGGGGCCTGGCTAACATAATCATGCGGATTACCGCTTGGCGCAACCCTGGTTTTACGGAAAGTTACCGAATACGGGCCCGCCGCTAATTCTTTATCAGCATCGGCTAACAGCGATTTAATTTGGTTGCTGATTGTTGTATCACCGGCCTGGTATTGTTTTTTAAAGACGGATAATTGCTGTTCATTCTGTAGCAGGAACCCGCTTACCTTTTTGTTTTGAGCGGAGGCATTAACACCTGCCATAATTAAAACAACGATGAGGTATCGCGCGGAAAACAATTTCTTAGGCATATCAATAAATTAAGTTTTTCAGTTTATTGGCAAATGGGATTAAATCAAACATCCGCATAAAAACCATTCAAAAATTTAGTTGGGGAGTATTTATTTACGAAAACGATGGAGATACGTTTTATAATAAGCTGTTTGCCTGAAATTTAGTGGGGAGGCCCTGGTTTTTCAAGAACGCGCTATCATGTTACAGACATTATATATGCACGGGTGTGGCATCTCTTTTGAAATTAAGAAAAAACAGGATGCTCCTACGGAGCCAAAAACGAGATATTTTTTCGCTATAAACATGTAACTCGGCTGGAGTTGGAAGTGGTTGGTTTATGATTGACTCCGGAGGAGTCAGGTGTTTATAGCACAAGAAAATCCGAAAATCGGGCTCCGCAGGTGCCTCCTTTTGAAAGCGATTTCGTAAGAGGTGTGGCGCTGCCGGTTAAGCAAACCAGGCTTTGGCTTAAATTATTAGTGTTGCCGAAAGGTAACTATGCCGAGCGGGTAGACTTCTCAATATCGTCCCACATTTCGGCAGGTATCATTTCGAGTGCGCTGAACTGGCCGGCGCCTTGCAGCCATTCGCCGCCATCTATGGTAATTACCTCGCCATTGATATAAGCCGAAAAATCGGACACAAGGAAAGCGGCCAGGTTGGCCAGCTCCTGGTGCTCACCTACACGTTTAAGGGGTACCCGGTTTTTAAAATCAAATTTCTGAGCCATGTCCCCCGGGAGTAAACGTTCCCAGGCTCCTTTGGTTGGAAACGGACCGGGCGCAATGGCGTTTGTTCTGATGCCATGCCGGCCCCACTCAACGGCTAACGACCTGGTCATGGCCAGCACGCCACCCTTGGCACAGGCCGAGGGCACCACATAAGCCGAACCTGTAAAAGCATAGGTGGTAATAATATTCAGTATGTTACCCGGTATTTTTTCGCTGATCCAATATTTGCCCAAAGCCAATGAGCAATTGGCCGAGCCTTTTAACACGATATCGATGATGGCCGAGAACGCGTTTGCCGACAAGCGTTCGGTAGGCGAAATAAAATTACCCGCCGCGTTGTTCAGCAATACATCTACCCTGCCAAAAGTTGTAATGGCCTGTTGCAACATCTTTTCAACTTCGTCATACTTTCGTACATCGCAGGCTATTGGCAATACCTTGCCATGAGTTGCTGATTCCATTTCGGCAGCCGATTGCTGCAGTACATCCAGTTTGCGGCTGGTGATAACCAGGTTGGCGCCCAATTGCAAAAAATAAGTGCCCATAGCCTTACCCAAACCGGTGCCGCCTCCTGTTATGATGATGGTTTTACCTTTCAAAGCATCATCCCTTAACATACCACCGGCAATTGCGGGATTAGGGCTTTTAGAATTATCGGGAGTTGAAGGATCTGTCATCATCAATTAGTTTGCGGGTGCACTTTTTGCTTTTAAATTCTGGATCATCATTTGCAGGCCCTGCCTGGTTGCAGGTGCCCACCATTGCTCCAGCATCTTATTTAAAGTACGGGTTTGATCGGTCTTTAATTTACTTATCAACTGCTTACGCAAATTCAGCTTACTTTCACTCCAGGTAACGGGGTTCAGTTTCATATAAACAGTTATCTTCTTTATTGCAGCATTCATCAAGCTATCCGGTGCACTAATTTCATCAATCAAACCCGCTTCCAATGCTTCATCTACCTGGAGCAACTTGCCCTCCAGTAAATATTGATAGGCTTTGCGCCGGCCAAGCCAGAATGAATACAAATTAAAAACACTATCAGGAACAATAATGCCCACAGGAATTTCATTTAACCCGATGACAAATTTTCCTGCAGCCATTACCCGGTAGTCGCAGCAAATAGCTAATATGCAGCCTCCGGCCGGGCTATGACCGCTTATGGCAGCAACCATTGGCTTCCTGAAAGCTGTTAGCGTATTTTGCAACACTAAAAAGTCGATCCAAAATCCGCGGCTTTGTTCCTGATCGTAATCATAAGCCTCTATCAAATCAATACCGGATGAAAAAAAGCCTTCCTTACCGGTTAAAATCACGCCGCCCACATTGTCATCATTCTCGAGTTTGTGGATACAATCAGTCAGTTCTTTAACCATCTGATGATTGATAGGATTTGAACGCCCCCTGTCAAGTGTAATTACAACAAGTTTATCCTGTATGGTTGTTTGAAATGTGCTCATCTGCTAAATCAATTTACAAGGGTTGGGTTATCACTCACTTCGCTGAGATACATTTTATCTATCTGGGCTTTGTACTTTTCGGCTATCACCTTCCGTTTCATTTTCCCGGTTGGTGTAAGCTCGCCGCTATCTATCGACCATTCATCCGGAAGCAAGGTTATTTTTTTTACCTGTTCAACATGGTTAAACTCGGGATTGTATTTATTGATAATTGATTGGTACAGTTCAATCACCCTGGTATCTTTAATTAGTTCCCCGTTGGATGAAAACGAGATCTCGTGTTGCTTGCACCAGGGTTTTAAATGCGTATAAGAAGGTACAATCAATGCCGAAACAAATTTTCTCTCCGAGCCACACACCATCATCTGTTCAATAAAATAGTTTTCTTTCATTTTATTTTCGATGGGTAGCGGCGCAACATATTTGCCGCCGGATGTTTTAAAGATCTCTTTTTTGCGATCGGTTATCTTCAGGAAGGAATCCTTATCCAGTTCGCCAATATCGCCGGTGTGGAACCAGCCGTCTTCTATCACCTCAGCGGTAAGCTCCGGATTTTTATAATATCCGGCCATAACGTTAGGCCCTTTGCAAAGGATTTCGCCATCGGCTGCTATCCTGGCCTGCACACCGTCAAGCAAGGGGCCAACGGTCCCAAATTTTCTGCCGCTTTTTTCATACCGGTTAACAGCAATTACCGGCGAAGTCTCGGTAAGCCCGTAGCCTTCTAAAATAACGATATTGGCCGCAGTAAAAATCCGCTCCAGTTTAATAGGACAGGCCGAACTGCCAACCACTATCGCTTTTATATTTCCACCTATAGCATTACGCCACTTGCTGAATACCAGTTTATCGGCTATGGCAAGCTTAATTTTATACCACTCGCTGTTGCCATTAATCTCATATGCCTCGGCCAGTTTTACCGACCAAAAGAAGATCTTCCTTTTAATACCGGTTAGTTTCTGGCCCTCGACCATGATTTTTTCAAACACTTTTTCGAGCAAACGCGGAACAGCTGTAAAAAGAGAAGGCTTTACCTCTTTCAAATTTGCGCCAATGGTATCCATATTTTCGGCGTAGTAAATAGAAAAACCGTTGAAGAGATAAACATAGGTACACATCTTTTCGAAAATGTGGTTGAGTGGCAAAAAACTCAAAACACATTTTTCTTTCAATGGGATCCGGGCAAGCACTTCGCCGGATGCTGCCGCATTGCTCATGATATTTTTATGGGTAAGCATTACCCCTTTTGGGCGGCCGGT
This sequence comes from Mucilaginibacter sediminis, assembly GCF_051903035.1. NCBI lineage: Bacteria > Pseudomonadati > Bacteroidota > Sphingobacteriia > Sphingobacteriales > Sphingobacteriaceae > Mucilaginibacter > Mucilaginibacter sediminis. The sequence continues at coordinate 7,394,757 of NZ_CP170602.1, read as the reverse complement.
AGTACCGGACGTATAAATGATGGTCGCGATATCATTTTCGGTAATCTGATCACTGACTTGCCTTATTTTTTGCAGGTCATCTTCCTTTAAAGGTTTAAGTAATGTGCCCCAATGCATGCAGCCATCTATATCATCAAAAGTATAAATGCCTTTTAATGATGGTATATTTAAATATACCTCTTTAACCTTATCGCATAAATCTTTACTGCTTACAAATACGTATTTAACTTCGGCCTCATTTAATATCTGTTCAATATCTTTAGTGCCCGTATTAGGGTATAACGGAACCAGCACGGCACCTGTTTGCTGCACTGCCAGGTCGGTTATCACCCATTCGGGCCGGCCGTTGCTTATCAGCCCTATTTTATCGCGCCCTTCCGTGGTGCCATCACCAGCCGAAACGCCCAGATTCAATAAAGCAATGGACAATTGGTAAATTAAATCGTGCGCCTGTTTTGTGCTGTATGCCTTCCAGGCACCGTTCTCTTTTGCATTTAGAAAATTTGCCCCCGGCGCCTTGGCCTGGGTATCCATGCAATCAAATAGTCTTGTCGCGCGTTCCATATTGCAACAATATTTAAATAAAGGTTGCCCTTTACAGTAATTCAAATACACCCGCTGCGCCTTGCCCGGTGCCTACACACATGGTAACTATACCATATTTTTTTTCACGCCTTTTTAATTCATTAAAAAGCTGAACCGAAAGCTTGGCACCTGTACAACCAAGCGGATGGCCCAATGCTATGGCACCGCCATTTACATTAACGATGTCGGGATCAAGCTCCAGCCCTTTAATAATAGCTAATGACTGTGATGCAAATGCCTCATTCAATTCTATGAGGTCAATATCCTGCTGTTTCATCCCGGCCATTTTTAACACTTTGGGTATAGCTACCAATGGCCCTATCCCCATAATGCGCGGCGGTACACCCGCAACAGCATAATTAACCAGCCTTGCAATAGGTTTAAGATTATTGGCTTTTAAAAACCGTTCGCTCACCACCATTACAAAGGCTGCACCATCGCTTGTTTGCGATGAGTTGCCGGCTGTAACCATCCCTTTGGCATCAAATACGGGTTTTAGCTTGGCCAATGCATCAATGGATGTATCTGCACGCGGCCCTTCATCCACATCTACCTTAAACTCCCTTTTCTTTTTTTTCCCGCTTTCGTCAACATAGGTTTCCACAATATTTACCGGGGTTATTTCATCTTTAAATTTGCCCGATTTGATGGCATTGATAGCTTTTTGGTGGGAGTTATAAGCAAACTGATCCTGCTCTTCGCGGCTAACATGATATTCTTTTGCCACAGCTTCGGCTGTAAGGCCCATCCCCCAATAATAATCAGGATGCGCCAGGGCAACATCGGCATTTGGCACAATACGCCAGCCCCCCATCGGAATCAGGCTCATACTTTCTACACCGCCGGCAATAATACAATCGGCAATGCCGCTGTGTATCTTTGCCGAAGCTATCGCAATAGTTTCCAGGCCGGATGAGCAGTAGCGATTTACCGTCATGCCGGGTACTTTATCGGTATCCAATGCCATTAACGAGATGAGCCTGGCTACATTTAAGCCCTGCTCGGCTTCGGGGGTGGCATTGCCCACAATTACATCGTCAATCTGCTCCTTATCAACATTAGGCACCGATGCCATTAACTGCCTGATAACATCTGCGGCAAGCGTATCCGGCCGGGTAAACCTAAATCCACCCCGGGTAGCTTTTCCAACAGCGCTGCGGCTGGCTGCCACTATGTATGCGTTCATTTTATCGAGATTTTATACTTATTAAAACTTAGTTCCTTAACACTTTTCCGCCTGTTAAAATAGATTGGATCCGCTCAAGCGTTTTCTTTTCGGCGCAAAGCGAAATAAAGGCTTCGCGCTCCAGGTTCAGCAAATACTCTTCGCTTACTATCGAGGGTTGAGACAGATCACCTCCCGAAAGCACATAGGCCAGCTTCTGAGATATTTTTACGTCATGTTCGCTGATGTAGTTGCCGCTATACATCGTATTGGCACCCACATACCCAAGGCCGAGGGCCTGCTTGCCCAATACCCTGATATCGCTGCGCGGGATAGGCTGCACATATCCTTCATTTGCCATCTGCAGGCATTGCTGCTTTGCTTCGACAAGCAACCTGTCGCGCGATACCACTACCACATCCCTTCCCTTTTTAAGGTACCCGAATTCAAAAGCCTCATAAGCCGATGTGGATACTTTTGCCTGGCCAACGGTTAAAAACCTGTCGCGGAAATTATTCAGCTCAACATCGCCTTCCTGTAACTCGTCTGAAAGCCGGAGGGCAAATTCTTTTGTTCCACCGCCACCCGGTATCAAACCAACGCCAAATTCAACCAGGCCCATATACAATTCGGCATGGGCTACCACTTTGTCGGCATGCAAACACATTTCGCAGCCACCTCCTAAAGCCATCTGGTGAGGGGCTATCACAACCGGGATGGATGAGTAACGGATCCGCATCATGGTATTTTGGAAGGTTTTCACTACAATGTTCAGTTCATCAAACTCCTGTTCAACCGCCATCATAAATATCATACCTACATTTGCCCCGGCGCTAAAATTGGCTCCCTCGTTTGATATTACCAGGCCTTTATAGCTGGTTTCGGCAAGGGTAATGGCTTTGTTAATGCCTTCTATTACCTCGCCGCCTATGGTATTCATTTTAGTATGAAACTCCAGGTTCAATATACCATCGCCAATATCGGTAATGGTAGTTCCACTGTTTTTCCATACGGTATTTGTAGCGCGAATGGTATCCAGCAAAATAAGTCCTTCGGTTCCCGGAATTGTTTTATAATCCTTGGCCGGAATATCGTAATACAAGCGTTTACCGTTCTCAATTTTGTAGAAGCTTTTTGCACCGGCGGCAAGCATATCATATACCCATTGGGCAGGTTTATTGCCGGCTGCTTCCATGGCTTTTACGGTATCTTCAACACCCAGCGCGTCCCATTTTTCAAAAGGGCCCATTTCCCAGCCAAAGCCGGCCTTTGTGGCTGCATCTATTTTATAAAGCTCGTCGGCTATTTCGGGAATACGATTGCCGGCGTAAGCAAATAACTCGTAAAACGTTGCCCGGTAAAAATCACCGGCTTTATCTTTTGCAGCGATTAATATTTTCAGCCGGGCCGGAAGACTGTCAACTGCCTTAGTAGTTTCCAGCGAGGCGAATTTCACTTTTTGAGAAGGCTTATATTCCAGCGTTTTTAAATCGAGCGCGTAAAACTGGTTTACGCCGTCAACTTTTTCTTTTTTATAAAAACCCTGGCCTGTTTTACTGCCCAGCCAGTTGTTTTTCACCATGCCATCTACAAATGATGGCACCTTAAACAGTTCTCTTGCTTCATCATCCGGGGCGTTTTGATAAAGGCCGTTGGCAACGTGTACCATGGTATCTAAGCCCACCACATCATTAGTGCGGAAGGTTGCCGATTTAGGATGACCTATTACCGGCCCGGTTAGCTTGTCAACCTCTTCAACCGTCATGCCGGTTTTCTCTACATATTGCAATACGCTCATAATGCTGAACACCCCAATGCGGTTACCTATAAATGCCGGGGTATCTTTAGCCAAAACGGTGGTTTTGCCAAGGTACTTGCTGCCATAGTCCATCAAAAAGTTAACCACATCTGATGATGTTTCTTTTATGGGGATGATCTCCAATAATTTTAAATACCGGGGCGGGTTAAAAAAGTGGCTGCCGCAAAAATGCTTTTTGAAGTCATCGCTCCTACCTTCGGCCATCAAATGTATGGGGATGCCGGATGTGTTTGATGTGATGAGCGTGCCGGGTTTCCTGTATTTTTCTACCGTTTCAAATACCTGGCGTTTAATATCAAGGCGCTCAACAACTACCTCGATAACCCAATCGCAGTCGGCAATTTTGGGCATATCGTCGGTAAAATTCCCGGTAGTGATGCGTTTGGCAAATGATTTTAGGTAAATGGGCGATGGATTGGATTTTAAGGCAAAATCCAGCGCATCATTAACAATTTTATTCCTGGCTTTTTTATCGCCCGGCGGGGCATCTTTAGGTACAATATCAAGCAACAGCACCTGTACGCCGGTATTTGCGAAATGGCAAGCTATACGGCTGCCCATCACTCCCGACCCCAGTACTGCAACTTTTTTTATAATTCGTTTAGCATCCATCAGTAAAGCTTGTTTATTAAATTCTAAATTTATTCGGCCCGCGACCAGGTTGTAGTACGCCCAAACAGCGAAATGCCGATGTAGCCGCGGATATCTAAGGTTTTGCCCTTATAAGTTATTTTGCAGGAGTACGTTTTCCCATTTAGCGGATCGTAAATGGTACCGCCTGTATACTTGTCGTCGCCATCTTTTTCAAAATCGGCCAAAACAGGTAAGCCCAACCGGGGCCTTGTGCGCAATTTTTCGTCAACGTTCATTTCGTCGACTTTTGGTTTGCCGTTTTTAAGGGGTTCTTTAAGCCACACCACCTTGCCATAAAACTTACCATTGCTTTCTTTTGTGATCTGGATTTTAGCGCTTTTTACATCGTTATACCACATGCCCTCAATTCTGTCTGCCTGCGCTTTTACGCAAACGCTTACCAAGAGCAGACTTAGCAGGATTAGTGCAAAACGGATAGGTTGTTTTTTTGATACAGACATTGTTTCAGGTATTATTTTTACAAAAAAACCATCTCTTTTTTTGAGGCATATCCATGATTTTCAGATTTACAAATAGTAATCCCGGCATCGAAAGCCGTCTCTCAATAAGAAACAGGTAGAATTATAAAATGATTAAAATAATTTAGCCCCGTTAATTAACGGGATGGTTTATAATAACAAATATCAGCTTATGCTACGCTTAACAAAGGTTAAAACGACGGAAACATTTGTCAATATTTCGGAAATTAAAGTTAACCTCTTTTGTTCGATAATTGCGCTACTAAATAATATTAAGTCGGAAGTTCTAAGTCTGAAGTCCTAAGCCGAAAGTATTATTTTTGACTTAAGATTTCCAACTCAAGACTGTCCGCCTTTCAGGGTTGCTACCAAATCAATATATAGTTGCATTGCAACATCGCCTGCCATACCCTTCTGTTTTAGCCAGGCGTCATATTTTGCTTTGGCCACAAAATCAAACATACCCGGAGTATTTTGAGTATTAATATCGCCTTCTGTTGCCTGTTTGTATAGGCTATATAAGCTTAGTAGTGTTTCGTTATCTGGTTTCGATGGCAGTTGTTTGCTTTCGGCAACCGCTTTTTCAAAGGCATCTTTTAAATCAGTCATGGTAAAATTTGGATTTATGACATTTTGTGTTGGTTATTCTATTTCAATTAGCTTGTAAATAACGCTTCCTAAGGGCCATCGGCCCGAAACATATTGTAGCCCCGGGTTTCAACCCGGGGATGATTGGCCAAAAAACCACAAGAGTGCCGTAGGCACGGCCCATATTTTGGTTTAAATTCAGGTGCTTTCATTTTGTTTAGACGATATATACACATTGCTCATATGGATCGAGCCTACAGCTCTCTATCATTTTCTTTGCTTTTTTCCACGGGTTAAAACCCGTGGCTACAAAATTGGCCGAGGCCACGCCTCTGATTCGTGTTGAACAAGCCCAGATACATCGACATATATCTTTAGAAACTGATTATCGTCCAAATCGATGTTACTTTAATCACCAGCAGTATTACGTTCTTCAATATAATCACTACTCCGGGGTGCATTCATAAACATCTGGCTTAGTTCTGCGGGTAATATGGCAAGCCTGCGTTTTTCCATATCTATCCAGGCGCCTTCGGCATTTATTATAGCGGCTTTAACGCCATCGCCCCGGTATAACTCGTGCCTGATTGCCCAGCGGGAGCCGTCGGGCCGCGAGCTTATAAGTTCGCAGCTTACCCGGATCAGGTCATTAATCCCAATCTCGCGCAGGTAAATCAATTCTTCCCGGAACAGTACGGGCCCTATTTTATATTCGTAAAGTTTGGGGAGTTTTAAACCCAGGTTTTCCAGCATGGTTATACGTGCCTGTGCTGCAAAATCGGCATAAGCAGAATGCCGCATGTGCTGGTTTGAATCTATTTGCGACCATAGTACCTGGCCTTCATAAAAAAATTCCATAACCCTATTGTTTTATTTATGCTGTTGCTTAAACTTCCTGACGGCTGCCGTCAGCCTTGGTAAAATCTCCATGGCATCGCCTACAACACCGTAATTCGCTGCCTTAAAAAAAGGAGCCTCGGGATCTTTGTTAATCACTACAATGGTTTTTGAACCGTTAACGCCCGCCAGGTGTTGTATAGCGCCTGATATCCCTACTGCTATATATAAATTAGGGCGAACTGTACCGCCTGTTTGGCCAACATGCTCGTGATGTGGCCGCCAGTGCGAATCGGCCACCGGGCGCGAGCAGGCTGTGGCAGCACCCAGTTCTTTTGCCAGTTCTTCCAGTATTCCCCAGTTTTCGGGCCCTTTCATGCCGCGCCCGCCGGAGACAACCAGTTCGGCATCAGCAAGCGCCACCTCGCCGGTTACTTTATTTACAGCTTTCACTTTTACACCGAAATCTTCTTCGCCAAAGCTTACATCCAATTGCTCTACAACTGCCTTCCCTTCAATTTTGGCTGCCGGGAAAGTATTCGGCATCAGCATAATTACCTTTATATCGCTTAAAATATTCACATAGGCGAAAGCCTTGCCCGAGAATACGGCTTTTTTGATCACAAATCCTTTTTCGGTATCGGGATACGACAATGCACCCGCCACCAGGCCGGCCCCTAATTTCACGGCCACCCGCGGGGCAACCATCCTGCCACCGATATCATGAAGCGTTACAATTATTTTACTGCCTTCCTTTTGCGCTGCGGCTATCAATGCACTGGCATACGCCCGCGCATGCAGTTCGTCTAAACGGCTATCGGTAACATGCAAAACTTTTTGAGCACCATATTCGCCAAGACTTTCCATTTCGACAGCGGCAACGGAGCCTAAAACAAGGGCGGTTACCGTGGTACCCGTTTGCTTAGCTATGTGCGCGGCATATTGTAGCGCCTCAAAATTTTTCTTTTTAATGGTTCCCCCAGTATGTTCTATCAATACAATTACAGACATTTTTTTTAGTTTTTTGGTTTGAGAAATGCCCGGCACAAGTAGCGGGCAAAAAAATAAGCTATCAGATTACTTTGGCCTCGGTATGCAGCAATGCTACCAGTTCGTCCATATTATCGGGACTTAACAGTTTAATCCCGGCTTTGGCTGGTGGTAATTCATAAGCTAATATTTGGGTAAGCGGTGCTATTTTAGTGGGCACAATAACCTTTAACGGACGCGTACGCGCAGCCATTATACCACGCATATTGGGTATGCGGGCCTCGGCAACTCCTTTTTGGCAGGATATTACCACGGGTAAGTTACAGGCGTCAGTTTCCTCGCCGCCTTCTATTTCACGGGTTACCGTATTGCCTTCCACTTGTATCCCCGTTGCAAAACCAATGTAATTGATATCCAGCAATCCGGCCAGCATGGCGCCTGTAGTACCGTTATTGTAATCGATAGATTCTTTGCCGCATAAAATAAGATCATATCCGCCCCCGGCAGCATACTCTGCTATATAACCGGCGGTTTCATAAGAATCATTGCTATCGGCATCAATGCGGACGGCCTCATCTCCACCCAATGCCAGGGCTTTCCGGATCACCGGCTCGACATTGGCAGAACCAACAGTTACAAGGTGAACCTCAGTAGCTATACCGGTTTCTTTTAGTTCAATTGCCCGGATGAGGGCATACCATTCATCGTAAGGGTTAATTATGTAGGTAACACCATCGCTGCTGATGGCGGTACTGTTATTTTTTAATACAATTTTAGTACTGGTATCGGGTACCTGGCTTATACAAACTAATACTTTCATTATTAGATTTTTATTTTTTAGGTTGATGTTGTTTATAATGGGGAGCGGGCTGCCCGTGCGTGTTGGGATTTACACGAACATTCGGTTGAACGCTGGTTAAGACTCACCCCGGCTACGCTGCGCTGGCCGACCCTCTCTCCGGCTAAAGCCGCAAAGAGGGTGAAGCTCATTTTTTTTTATTTGCCCCCTCTATGCGCGAAGCGGAGAGAGGGGTGACAAGCGTAGCGATGTCGGGGTGAGTCGTCGCCGACATGCGATAGACGTCGTTCCTCCCTCAGAATCCCGGCCTCACGAAGTTTCTAACACTTCGTAAGGCTTTCCCCGGCTTAAAAACAATATTTATTTTCGGCTATCAGTTTTGCGGCAACGTTCCTGCGTGCCTGGGTGGTATTAAAATCTTCGGTTTTGGTGAAGCGCTTAAGTCCCATCAGCATCATTCTTCTTTCATCGCCTTCGGCAAACGAGTTTAATGCTTCCCGGCCGGCTTTTGCAAGATGTTCTGCAGCATCATTAATATATACGCGCATGATATCCAACTGTTCTTTACAAGCTTCTTCACCCCTTAAACCAACCAGCTTTTCTACCCGCAGTTGCAACGATTCGCTCACATAAAGCTCTATCAGCATATCGGCCAGGTTCATAAGCACTTCCTGCTCTTTACCCAATTGTGTCATCAGTTTTTGCACGGCGGCACCTGCTACCATTAATATGGCCTTTTTAAAATTGGCTATGTATTTCTTTTCTTTAGCAAACAGGCCGTCATCTTCGGCTGCACCAAAATCGGGGATGCTTACCAGTTCACCTGCTACTTTTTGGGCTGGCCCCATCAGGTCAAGTTCGCCCTTCATGGCGCGTTTAAGCATCATATCAACCGTTAACAAGCGATTAATTTCGTTAGTTCCCTCGAAGATCCGGTTAATCCTCGAATCGCGATACGCTCTGTCCATTGGTGCCTCGGCGCTGTATCCCATCCCGCCGTAAATCTGTACGCCCTCGTCGGTTACATAATCCAAAACTTCGGATGCATGAACTTTAAGGATTGCCGCTTCTATAGCATATTGCTCAGTTCCTTTTAATTTAGCTTTGGTTTCATCAAGCCCCGATGCCATTAGCATTTCGGTCGCTTCCTCCATGTTCTGACAGGCCCTGTAAACAGCCGATTCTGAAGCATAAGTGCGGATAGCCTGTTGGGCCAGTTTGTATCTTATGGCCCCGTACTTTGAAATCTGGCGGCCAAACTGTTCGCGTTCATTGGCGTAACGCACTGATGCAGTTATCACATCCTTGCTTGCCCCTACCGTACCACCGCCTAATTTGATACGGCCGAGATTTAATATATTAACAGCTATCTTGAATCCATTCTGACGTTCGGAAAGCAGGTTCTCAACCGGTACTTTGCAATCGTTAAAAAACACCTGGCGGGTCGAGCTCCCTTTAATACCCATTTTGTGTTCTTCGGTATTCAGCGAAAGCCCTTCAAAATCTTTTTCGACAATAAAGGCGCTCAGGTTTTCATCATCATCTATTTTGGCAAAAACGGTAAATACATCGGCGAAGCCCGCATTGGTGATCCACATTTTTTGACCTGTGATGAGATAATGTTTACCATCAGCAGACAGCTTCGCCTTTGTTTTGCCCGAGTTGGCATCTGAGCCTGCGGCTGGTTCGGTTAGGCAATAAGCGCCTTTCCACTCGCCGCTTGCCAGTTTAGGAACATATTTTTGTTTTTGCGCTTCGGTACCATAATACAGTATCGGCATGGTGCCAATACCTGTATGTGCCGAAAACGCTACTGAAAACGAATGCCCGGCCCCCAGTTTTTCGGTGACCAGCATTGATGTTTTAAAATCTTTACCAAAGCCGCCGTATTCTTCGGGTACCGATATGCCTAATAACCCAAGCGCGCCGGCCTCGTCCATTAAATGACGCATCAGTCCTTCCTCCTGCTCGTCAATACGCTGCAGGTTGGGTGTTACCTGCTGGGCAAGAAAATTGGTACATGTTTCGGCAATCATCAACTGCTCTTCATTCCATTCTTCGGGAATAAAAATGCTGTCTGCAGAAGTCTCCCGGATCAGAAACTCCCCTCCTTTTATGGCTTTCATTGGTTCAGTGGCATTCATAAATAAGTATTTAATGGTTGTGTTTTGTCCCGTTTTAAAATTTAGCGGATTATATTAATCACTATGTTATATCAGTAATTATCAGCATGTAACATGCGCCCCGGTTTAAAGGGCAGCAATTGGTTTTATAATCAGGAGTAAAATTAGCAGCGATGATAAACTAAAGAAAGGGCTGCAATGCGGAGATATTAGTCAAAAAGTCGGATTGGGGTTGATTGGGTGAGTGGTTGATTGGGTTGGATTGAGTTGATTAGGTTGGAATAGTTAAGAGACGATCAGAATTAAGCTACATTGCTGTTGAGTTGTTCTGAACCGGATCAAACAGATTTTCCTGAATTTGATTTGAATCAACCCAATAACTTAACCAACCACTCACCCAATCAACTCAATCCAACCCAATCAACCACCCACTCAATGCCCCGACACTGCCCTATAATCAGACGGCGACATGCCTGCATGTTTTTTGAAGTATTTGCCAAAGGAGGATTGATCGGGGAAATGGATATCCTCGGCTACACGGGCTATGCTTACATCGTGGTTTCTTAATAATACTTTGGCCTCCAGTATTACCGCGTCATCTATCCATTCGCCGGCGGTTCTGCCGGTAACTTCTTTAACGGTTTCTGTTAAATGTTTGGGGGATACATACAGTGCATCGGCATAATACTGCACATTACGATGTTCTTTATAGTGATGAAAAACCAGTTCCTGGAAAAGTACGTTCAGTTCCTGTTTCCGGGTTTGCTTGCCTTTTATGATGATGTGCTGCTTTTCGTAAATGGCCTGTATTTCATAAAGCAGGGTCATCAAAATACTCCTGGAAATTTCCACATTGTAGGGATGTCCCTCACGGTCTAATTTTTTTTGTATCAATAAGTAAATCTCCAGTATCATCCTGGCATCTGCTTTATCGGGATAAATTACCGGGATAGATGCACTTTTAAAATAACTGAACGACTCCAAAAAATGGCTGTTGACGCTATTTTCTGTTAAAAAGGCTTTGCTAAAAACAACAAAACGGCACAAAAAATCATCGCTGCTGTTATAAATTCGTAAAACATGAAAGGGGGTCGCCAAAAGCATGGCATCGGGCCTGGCATCATAAACCTGCAGATTAACTTCTACTTTGGCGGTACCCCTTGTACAAATACCTATAATATAACCATCCGAACGGTACGGATACTCGCTCAAACTCAATAGCTGTTTTTCGTCAACAACAAAAAAATCAGCACCGGCCAGCTTGTCGGCGTATAGATCGGCAAATTTTGATAAGCTTAATTGTCCAACCTTACTACTCATGTGTATATTTAATTATATTTATTTAATTCTTCTATTTTTCAAAAGCTCCCGAAACGCCGAAGGTTTTAAAGTATTTTTTGCCCATAAACTTAAATATAAGCGTTATCCCGACTTTTTGACTAATATCTCCGCATTATAGCCCTTTTTTTCTTTTCAATCCAAACTAATTTTATTCCCGATAGTTGCCAATTGTAATCCACATACAATTGCCTATTATAAACCAATTATATTTTTATGAGAAAAGTATTACTATTGATGCTTATTGTATCGCCGCTGATGGCTTTTTCCCAGGGTTTCCAGGTAAACCTGGAGGGACAAAAGCAAATAGGTATGGGCCATACCGGGGTGGGAACCTTACAGGATGGCGCTTCTGTATTTTTTAACCCGGGTGCAGTAGCCATGCTGCCAGAAAACTACATACAGGGCGGCATAAGCCCGTTATTTTTCAAATCTGATTTTAACCCGGCCGGCACATCAACGCAAAACAGAACCTCCAATAAGATTGCAACCCCGTTCGAGTTTTACGCGGTTTGGGGCCCCAAATCGTCTTTTTGGAAATTAGGGCTTGGTGTTTATACACCCTTTGGCGGTTTAACCGATTGGGGTAACACCTGGCAGGGCAAATACGTGCTGGAGAGCCTTAATTTGAAAGCTATTTATTTTCAGCCTACGCTAAGCATTAAACTGGCCGACTTCCTTAGTATTGGCGGCGGTTTTGTTTATAACCATGGCAGCGTTGACCTTACCCGCGCCATACCCCTGGCAAACAGCTCCGGCGAACCCGGCCAGGCCGAATTAAAAGGTAGCGGAAAAGGTTACGGATGGAATGCCGGCATCTACATTAAAACAGAATCGGGCATAACCGTCGGGATAACCCACCGTTCGCGGGTAAATACCACCATTTCCAGTGGTAATGCCATTTTTAAAGTACCTACCTCAATCCAAAGCAGTTTCCCGCAGCCAAATACATTTACTTCAACTATTCCATTACCGGCAACTAATTCTATCGGCTTCGGTTTTTACCCTTGCAGTAAATGGATACTGGCGCTTGATGTTAACCTGGTTAACTGGGATGCTTATAAAACATTATCGTTTGATTATAAAACCAATACAGCAGCTTTACAGGATACACACTCGGCCAGGAATTACCAGCAGGCTGTTAGCCTGCGCGGCGGTGCACAATACAAAGCTACCGATAAGCTTGCCCTGCGTTTTGGCGGAGGCTATGCCAGCACCGCTGTTGCAGACGGTTATGTAACACCCGAAGCGCCTGATGCTAACCGCGTTTATGGTACAATGGGCTTAGGTTATACATTGGCCAAACACCTTGATATAGATATCTCCTTTGAGTATGAACACCTGATGCAGCGTACCCAAACCAATATCGAATCGCAGCTATCGGGAACATTTAAAACAGATGTATACATTCCTGGTATCTCATTGGCTTATCACTGGTAATTCTTAAAGAAATTAATACATGAAAACACTTAAACAGCATATTTATATTATTGCAGGGTTACTTTTATTAGGCGCCTGCAAGCCCGAGATCCATACACCAAAACCGGTTGCCGGCTCGGCCGATTTCTCGAGGTACATATCGGTGGGCAATTCGCTTACAGCAGGCTATGCCGATGGTGGCTTATACCTTGCAGGGCAACAGGTATCCTACCCCAGCATTATTGGTAAACAAATGCAGGCTGTGGGTGGCGGAACGTTTACCCAGCCATTGTTTAGCACCGCGCAGGCAAACGGATCGGGCTATTTATCATTAACCGGGTTTAACGCCGACGGTACACCAATAACCACAGCGGTTACCTCAAACCTGGGTATCCGTGGCCAGGTAACTATTCCTGGTTTTGGCAATGTTATTTTATATACCAAATACTCGGGCGATATTAATAACTACGGTGTACCGGGTATTAAACTGTTGCACATCACCTATGCACCTTATGGCAACCTTAACGGATATTTTGAACGCCTGCTACCCGGAAACCCGCCAACAAACTCGACCACCTATCTTGATTTTGTTACGGCGAAACCATTTACCTTTTTCTCAAACTGGCTGGGTAACAATGATGCTTTAAGTTATGCAACATCGGGCGGTGCCGGAGATGTACTGACAGATAAGAATACCTTTGCTTATTTGTATAATGTATTGATAACTACCCTAACCTCCAAAGGCCAAAAAGGCGTAGTTGCCACTATACCCGATGTAACTTCGATACCCTATTTTAATACCATCACCGTATCGGCAATACTGGCCGGAGTTCAAAAAGCGAATCCCGCAGTGCAGGCCCTGTATATTAAAGCACTGGTTTCGGGTAGTACATATGCACCACGCGCGGCAACAGCCAGTGACCTTATTGTACTCACCTTCCCTACAAGTAAAATTGGCCAACCGGTTGCAACGCCTTTTGGCAACCTGCCTTATGGCTTAACCCCTTATACGCCCATAGACAACCAATATGTGCTTGATGAAAAAGAAATTGCCCTTACCGAAGACTATGTTACATCATACAACAATACAATAAAAACGATAGCCGCAGCAAAAGGCCTGGCTATTTTTGACGCCTACACTTTTTTGCGGAATATAAAACAGAACGGACTGGTTGTAGATGGCGTAAGTGTTAATTCCAATTATATAAGCGGTGGCCTGTTTTCGCTGGACGGGGTACACCTTACACCACGCGGTTACGCTATAGTAGCCGATGAATTTATCAAAGCCATTAATGACAAATACAATTCGTCTATCCCGCGGGTAAACATATCTGATTATAACGGGGTGAAATTCCCTTGATACAGTTGGCGGTTTTCGGTCGGCAGTACGCAATTTACAGTTTGCCAGCTGGGGAACATCTAATAGGCGTTCGATAAACCACCATTACTTATGCAAAAACAGGATAAGCTACTCATATACGGGTAGCTTATCCTGTTTTTACTTTTTTTGTCCCAGGATTAACTCTTTCAATTTTTCGTTGCCATTAATAGCTTTTAATCCTTCTTCGTAGCCTATCATATAAATTTCGTCCATCGCATCAGTGTCAAAAATACCGTAGCCACCTAAATTATGTGGTTCAATAACTATATCGCACAGCATTTTCCGCGCACTGAGGCTTGAATTGATGGTTATCATAGCGGCCCTATCAACCAGGTTGCCGAATGACTTAATGCTGCTAACCACCGGTAAATGATTACAGGACGAGCCAATGATCAGGTCGCAATTGCCCACCAATGGCTCAACCGGAAAGTTATTGAGTATCCCTCCATCTACATACATATGGTTGTTAATTGTAATAGGCGCAAAAATACCCGGCAGGCAGCACGACGCCAAAATTGCCGTATCCAGCTCGCCATCGGTAAAATAAACCAATTTTGCTTCACCCAGATCGACGGCCGAGATTGTAACATGGGTTTTGAGATTTTGAAAAGAATTATGCGGAATAAATTTAGATATCAAAAAACGGGCCTTTAAAATCGAAATTAAACCATGACTGCCAAAAGCAGGGCGCAGCAATTTAAGCAGGCTATTTTCTTTTAACATGCGTAATATTTCTTGCGGGGCATATCCCTCGGCAAAAAAAGCTGCGGCTATTGCCCCGGCGCTTGTGCCGGATATATGCGAGAATTTAATGCCTTGATCGGTAAGCGCTTGTAACACCCCTAAGTGAGATACACCTCTTACGCCGCCACCTGAAAGTGCCAATCCAATTTTTTTTTCCTTATACTGATCGATACGTGGATCCATTATATTTTTTTTACGTGCCTTCATCAGTGCCAAAGGTATCTGAGGGCCCCAATTCGCATTTTACTTTAATTCAAATAAGGTTAAAAAATTCGTCAAATCATATTTTAATATGTTTTAAACTGACCGGCAAAATACTATGCACGATAACAAAACCGTCTAAAACGGAATTTTGAACATATTAAGGATTATGTAGCTTTGGGAAAAATGTTATCATCGGTTAGCGCCTGGGCCGTTTAGCCCGTTGAGTTTTTGAACCCTGATCGGGTTTCCTGGAAAACGGCCTTGCGGGTTCTTGTTTTTGTGACGTTTCGTTCCCGGTGAGTCTTACACTTATCGTCCGGCCGTCAATAACGATACCGTCCAGCGCTTCAATTGCTCTTTTTGCACCAGCGGGATCAAGCACTGTTACAAATCCAAAACATCTACTTTCATTCGTATCCTGGTCACGGACAATTGTGAGCGTTCCTACTGTGCAATAAGTTGTAAAGAGTTCTAATAAGCTGATCTCGTCCATTTCGCGTGAAAAGCCTACCACAAATAATTTAGCCATAGGGTTAAAGATAATCGATAAAATGTTAAAGTAGCGCGGCTTTTGCATATTTATTTAGGAGGTTACTGTTACCCCCCATGTAGCACCACCTGGCCGTTCCGGCTTAGGAAATTTGGATAAGCCACACAAAACAAATTAAAAATAATTATAACTATTCTTCAACTAAACACATAGCTTTATCTTTTGAATAACCTGCTTATTTCAAATCATTTATAAACCTATGTTAAAAGTTTCCTTCAGTTTTTTATTTGTTTTTGCTTTTTTAGCTATGTCCGGCTACTTAACCGGTACCATTTTTCAACAAGAACAAGGGCGGCCTAAGCCTGCGTTGCCTCATCAAAAAACGGCTGCCGGTGGCCCGCAACCGGATTCTTTACATTGGCCGGCCGGTTTAACCGTGAACACATTTGCTGGGCCCGACCTTACGCCAAGTCCTGCCTGTATCGCGACGGCGCCTACCGGCGAGGTATTTGTTGGTATAGATATGATTGGCTCATTAGGTAAAACCCCCGGCAAAGGAAAAATTTTGAGGCTGGTTGATAGCGATAACGACGGCAAGCCGGATAAGCATACCGATTTTGCCGAAGTGGACGATCCGCGGGGGATACTGGTAATGGGCGACCAGGTTTTTGTTATGCATACCGTTTTTAGTAAAGAAACAGGTAAAGCAACCGGAATGAACCTGGAAGTTTTTGAAGATAAAGACCGGGATGGCATTGCCGATGGGCCACCCAAACCGCTTATTGAGCATATAAGCAATGCGCACATGCTGGCCGAACGGGGTACAGACCATGCCACCAACGGTATCCGGATGGGTATTGACGGATGGATTTATATTGCTGTAGGCGACTTTGGCTTTCATGATGCCATTGACCGCAGCGGCAAAAAACTGACAATGCTGGGCGGTGGTATTGTACGGGTACGGCCAGATGGAACCGAGATGGAAATTTACACGCACGGAACCCGTAACATTTATGACGTGGCCATTGACCCTTATATGAATATTTTTACAAGGGATAATACCAACGATGGCGGCGGGTGGAACATCCGCTTTTCTCACCATATTCAATCGGCCGAGTATGGCTACCCTGTATTATTTCAGCATTTTACCGATGAGATATTGCCAGCCCTTGTTGATTTGGGTGGAGGATCGGGTACCGGTTCTTTATTTATGGACGAACCAACCTGGCCGGAAAAATACAATCATGTGCCCATGACCGCCGACTGGGGGCGAAGTGAATTGTATATCAACCGGCTAACAGCCGATGGTGCCAGTTTTCAGCAAAAAGAAGAGGAATTTATATCGTTGCCGCAAATTACAGACCTGGATGTAGATGGTTCGGGGCGGCTCTATCTTTCGGCATGGGATGGTGCAGGTTACTCGGGCGATCCGGCCAAAGGTTACGTGGTAAGGGCGATACCCAATAATTGGAGCTACAAAGCTTTTCCCGACCTTAAAGCTGCTTCAACAAGCGAGTTGGCCGCTTACCTGAAATCGGCAAGTGCGGTTACAAGGCTAAATGCCTCCCAGGAATTAATTACCCGGCCTGCTGACGAGGCCGGGAGGCTCTCGCTGGCTATTGCTACTGATGCTACCCTGCCATTATATGCCCGTGTAGCAGGTTTGTTCACGTATGCCCAGGCAACCCGTGAAAAAGGGGTGTCAGCATTGGTACAATTATCGGGCGATAGCGGATTAAAGGAATTTGCCTTAAGGGCAATGGCCGACAGGAAACGGAGCATAAAACCAATACCTTTGGAGCCCTTTTTAGCCGGCCTGAAAGATCCTTCTGAACGCGTAAGGGCAGCGGCTATTGTAGGATTGGGCCGACTTGACAACCTGGTAGCAGCACAGCCATTGTTAGCTACGCCTGTTCCTGCAAGTTTTGTGGCACCCGGCAAGAATGAGGAAGGCCCACATGCCAAACCTAATTCTGCAATTATTCCGGCGCATTTAACAGTAAGGGCGCTTGTTAATTTAAACGCGGTTGATGATTGTGTTAAGGCTGTTGGTACCGCACATGCCACCCTGGCGCTATGGGCTTTAAGGTATATGTATGATACCAAAGCGGTTGATGGTTTAATAGCGTCGTACTCAACAGTTAAGGATGAAAAAACAAAAAAGCAAATACTGGTAACCCTTTCACGCCTGTACAAAAAAGAAGCTGATTATGATGCTTCCTGGTGGTGGGGCACAAGACCGGATTCGCACGGGCCAATTTATAAGGGTGTAAGCTGGGATGGCTCAACCCGGATCGAGCGGTTTTTAAAAACTGAATGGACAAAATCGGGCCCGAAAGGAAAACAGTTTTTTGCAGATTTAAACGCCCGCCATCAAATGGGGATTGCGGCGTTTGGCGGCGAAGAAAAAAGTGTAGCCACGAAAGAAGTAAAGGTAGACCTTGCAAAAATCGTTAACAAGAAAGGTCAGATTGGGAAATCCTCTATCGAGGATATTATGCTGATGCTTGCCAAAATAAAGGGCGACCCTTTTAAGGGAAAGGTTCTTTTTGCCCGCCAGGGCTGTATAGCATGCCACAGTTTAACCAGGGCCGAAAAGCCGAAGGGTCCGTTCATGGGGCAGATAGGCTCTATCATGACACGGCAACAAATTGCAGAATCGGTTCTTAAACCGAATGCATCCATCTCACAGGGTTTTGCTACAGTCATGATATCTGCAAAAGGAAACAAAAGCTATATGGGTTTCATTACCGAAGAATCGGCCCGGAAAATCGTGATGAGGAATATTGCGGGTGAAGTTTTTACAATTAACACTGCCGACATTTTGAGCCGAAAAGAATTGAAAACATCCATGATGCCAACCGGTTTGGCCAATGCTTTATCTTATGATGAGTTTGCATCCCTCGTCACTTTTCTTTCACAACAAAAAAACTAAGCCTGTTGCCAACAAGTGCCAGGGTGATTGTTCGACATGTGATTGGTGTTATTACAACCCTTTTAACGCAAAAAAGCCGCTCATGTTTATGAGCGGCTTTCGGGTGGACCATAGTAGAAATTTCAACCAGGTTTATATATGGTTATCACGTTATATGAGGGACAAACAAAATTAAATGTCACATTAAATAAAAACAATAATCATAAAATTGCTCATCAGTACTGCTTAAGAGGCTCCTAAATTTGATTTAGAGTTATGTATCGTGTAAGAAATCATTGCCGTTAACTTCGGTCAACGGAATAACAATTAAGAACGGAAATATTTGGATGGTACGGTGTATCATTCAGCACCAAACTCATCTTAACACACCGGCAGAAGCATTAACCGCCAGCGCGTTAGCCATAATGGAATTGCTACCGGAAACCAGGATACCTGCTTCAATTTGTTTGTTAACGTAATTTGAAAACCTGAAAGCCCCTTTTAAATTTAAATGGCCGGGATCGGCAAATTCATCATCCCGTAACGGAAAATTATTAAAATCGATAAGTTTAACGTCGCTAAAATATCTATTTTTAATATCCAGATAAATTTTTTCATTGTGCCGGTATTCGTAATATTTGTATTGTGGGCTCCTAACCAAAAACAATTTTTTCTTTCGTTGTTTACAATAATCAATAATTTTCCTCAGGTATATCAGGTTAATATATGACAACCTTGATTTCAAAAAGCGGGCTTTATCTAATTCATGGGTCAAGCTATCGCCCTTGCTTAATGTTTGGGACCGGTCCAATTTCAAATACCCTCCCATCCTATCTGCAAAATTATAATTAAAAGTTATTGCTTTGAACAAGTTTTGCCTGGCGGATATAGATATACAATTGAAAAAAACTCCACGATCATGTTTAAATAAAACTTTGATATCTGAGGCATCCATAAATGATGAGTATAACGGGAACATATTAGACATGTATTTATAATCCCAGGTCCAGCCGTTCATTTTTTCATCAATCTGATTGTTTGAAAACTCAATCAATACCGTTTCAATTTGGGGATTTTGAGTTATTACTTTTTTAACTTTTTGATAGGTATAAAAATAGGGCTCTGCCGAGTGCGACAGGTTTTTTAAACCGGTTATCAAAGAATCATTAAAAGCGCATTCGGGATGCGAATGGCCAAACAATACAATTTTATTTTTTTTATTAATCTTAAAATCCGAAAATCTATTGACCAGGCAGGCTGGTATAGCAACTATACCACATAACAGCGTTAAACTGGTAAAAATAAAAAGCAAAGTATTTTTCAGAAAAAGCTTCATTGCTTAAAATTGAAAGTAAATAAATTGTTGTTCTTTGCCGGTAAAAAGGAAAATCAAAAAGACTAAAAGGTAGTAAAAAGCCATCCTGTAGGAGCGTTTTTGCAATTTAGGCAATGCCGAAATTGCGTAGGGATTTTCGCGGCCGAGCCATTCAACTACCAGGAACAGTATTACCAGCAAAATGGTTTCAAATAACTGGCTTCGGTTAACATCAAGATTGAAGCCCGAAAACAGAGAGGCAGAAAATATTTTTGAAATATAGCTTAGTGCATGTGTTACGCTATTTGCTCTAAAAAATATCCAGGCAAATACCACCATCATGAAAGTTAAAACGATATGAGCTAACTCTGCAACGGTGGGTAAAAGTTTACCTTTGGCCACAATTTCCAGGTTATTTCTGTTTGTTTTTAAGATGATTGAGGGCATTATGAATAAAGCATTTAAAAAGCCCCAAACAATAAATGTCCAATTGGCGCCGTGCCAAAAACCACTTATTAAAAAAATGATAAAGGTATTCCTTATTTTCATCCAGGTGCCTCCCTTACTACCGCCCAAAGGCACGTACAAATAATCGCGAAACCAGGTTGACAGTGAGATATGCCATCTTCTCCAAAACTCCGCTACGTCTCTTGAAAAATACGGGAAGGCAAAATTCCTTAGCAGTTCAATCCCTAACAATCTTGCTACGCCGAGGGCTATATCTGAGTAACCGGAGAAATCGCAATAAATTTGGAATGAAAAAAACAAAGCGCCCAATACCAAGGTACTACCGGTATAAGCGGAGGAATTTGCAAAAATCATATTTGCATACTCTGCGCACTGATCTGCTATAACTATTTTTTTAAATAAACCCCATAATATCTGGCGTAAGCCATCCGCCGCTTTGTAATAATCAAATGAACGTTTTGTTTTTATTTGCGGCAGCAAATGTGTTGCCCTTTCAATGGGCCCGGCCACCAACAGCGGAAAGAAACTGACGAATAGCGAATAGTCAACAAAGTTTCTTTCGGCCTGTATCCTATTTTTATAAATATCTATTACATAGGATAATCCATGGAAGGTATAAAAAGAGATACCAACCGGTAAAATTACCTTTAAAGTCCAGGGGCTTACGTGCAAGCCAATGTTTGCAGAAAACTGTGCAAATGACGAAGCAAAAAAATTATAGTATTTAAAAACACACAGAAAGCCCAGGTTTATTATTACACTAAGCCAGAACCACATTTTTTTTCTTCTGTTACTATCAGAACCCGCCATTTTAAGCCCGGTAAAATAGTCTAATAGGGTTGAAAAGATTAATAGGAAGAGAAAACGCCAATCCCAGCAGGCATAAAAAAAGTAACTGGCAAAAAGCAGTAACAAGTTTTGCGTTCTTAAACTTTTGTTAAATAATAACCAATAGAGGCCAAATACAACGGGTAAAAAAATTGCAAAGCCAATGGAGTTAAAAAGCATAAAACAAGAATTGATATTTTAGATGATAAGGAATTGTAAAACTCAATTAAACGTGTGCTCAAGATTGAAAAGCAGGTTTAACAAGCCCCTGAATTTTTGATTGAGGCTTTGGCTTAAGTAGTTAAAGTAACCGGCAATATTAAATTACTCCAGATGAAAAATTCAATTGGATAGCGATAATACCATGTATTGCTATTGCTGATTTGCCGGTTTACTAATTGCTTGGTTTTTATTGCATTTGGCCTTCTTAACGCTTAAATCCCTAAACGCATCCTTTTTGTTCGTAAATAACGTCACGAACAAAAATTCAATAAAGCCGCACATACTTAATAGTTTTTAAGTATGTGCCCAAAAATGCTTCTTTTATTAAAGAGTAGTTTTTTATTTATAATAACGAGCTGATTGAATATTCAATTTTTACCTTCGTGGCTCAACACCTCGTTAAATTTTTCAAGCAGCTTAATATATTTATCCATCCAATAATAGGTGGCATCGCGTGGTTGCTCTTTACCTACCAGGCGCTCAAAACCACTATCTGCATTTACAGAATTGATTTTCCTGGCAAAGGCATCTGGAAACTCCTTTGAAAAATCGTGGTCTATCACAAAACCAATCTGGCAGATAACATCCAAACTTAATTTTTTTGTTTCAAACCAATTATATAATGTACGACGACTAACATTTAGTTTGCGCGCAATTTCACTAATTCCCATATGATCTCTCCTCACAATACGTTCAACTATTTGTCCATAGTGCAAATCATTGCACACCGTTGCCTCGATTGTGGTGCCACCATTATCGAAATAGTCATTTACCGAGTAATCTTTAGTGCTGATCATAAAATACATCGTTTAGGTGAAAATTATATTATAAGAATTTTGTACATCAAATAAAATTTGTTGAACATGAATAACAGCACCAGGGGCGAGTGCTAATTGATTTTTTTAATAATAATTTAGGCGTTCAATTGAAAATATTGGTTGGTCTTTACAATTGATTTTTTTTATTAAATTTAGAGACATTAGAACAATAAACCAACCTTTTAAAGTCCAATTAATAACTACAAAAGGTCTGGAAAAGAGATATTTAACTTTAAATTACAGCCAATTACATAAAATTTCATAATAAGCAAATATCGTTATTCCGTAGCTGAAATCATTCAATTTTTATGCCAAATCCGGAGAAACGGGTTGTTATAAAACTTATTAAATCACGATCATTGCCGGCCTGGAAGGTGCAGTTTTTTACATTAATTATTTTAAAATGATGCTCAGCATCACCTGATTTTGCCGTAAATTGAATAAATGGAATTTTGTTTGTGTACAAATAGCTAAACATTGTTTTGTAAACATCAAACCCATTCATACCTGGCATAATAATTTCGCATATAACCAAATCAGGCAAATACTCTTCCAGGTAACCAATCGCACTAAAACCGTCACTGGCCTCTAAAATTGTATATCCTTCAACCGAAAGAAGATCAGCGATATTTTTTCTGGTCACATCATTATCCTCAATGAGCAAAATATTGTTCATAAACAACCTGGTTTTGATAATAAAAAAATGTTATGCCAGCTTTGGGGAAATTGGCGGCATTATTTTAGAAAGTTATATCTATAAGAATACCCGATAGTTTCTCGCATTTGCCATCTTTAAACTCCGGATAACCGGCTACTTTCACCTTCAGCAGGTGTCCTTTGGCCGTAATCATTTCAAAATCGCCGCCAAAAGGTTTTGCGTTTAACATGGCATTTTTTAAACCGATGGCTGCCCTGTCACGATTCTCGCCCTCTTTATAAAAGCTAATGGCAGTTTCAAGATCGGGCGTAAAATCAGCCGGTACCTCAAGCATTTCCTTTAATACCTTGCTCCAAACAGTTGTATTATCTTTAAAATTCCGGCTCCAGGCGCCTATACGCGCTATCTTCTGTGTTTTATTAAGTATTTCTAAAACTTCTTTATTTTCATTGATGCTAAGCCTAAAAGGCACGTAGTTTTGCGTCATAATCATAAACCCGCCTACTTCCTTTGAATCATCATACCAGGGTCTGATATCCCAGTGCATCCATGATAAGGTTCCATCCTTTTTTTCGACGATGCCATCATCAAAATAAATCTCGCCCTTGAGGCAGGTGGGTAGCAGGTCTTGAAATTGTGACGGAAACTCAGGCAATAGCTCATATAAATTACATCCGGTAATATCTTTATCTTGCAAATCATAATCTTCAATCCATTTCAATGATGCAGCTATAAAATGCATATCTATATCAAACATGGCAATGGCTATTGGCTCTTGCTCGATAAAAGCCTTGTAATTTATAACCTGGGGGCCTGCGGAATGATGATTTGAAGATTTATCTTTTAAATATTTTTGGTAACATTTTGAAAAATTAGAAGGGTTTGAAAAATTTAATAAAGATGCCATTTGCGATTTATTGTACCTTTTTTCGGCAATGTAGCGCTCGGCAAACTCCATTTGAAGCATGCGATAGTATGAAAAAATAGTATCGTTGTATTTTTCTTTAAAATCCCGTTTCAGCTTTGATTCGGATATAAAATGTTTTTTTGCAAGCGCAGCTATACTCGGAAACCCCGTAAAAATCCAGGATCTCAGGGTTTGAATAACCTCATCAAGATTATGATCGGTTGGATTCAGAAAGGCCTTTTTCTGCGGTAAATGTTCGTTATCAACTATCTTCTTTTCCATTGGGTTTAGTATTACAACCTGTACAAAAAAGCCATCAACCTGCCCTTCTACAAAATTTGGTGTATAAGTGGCACGTGTATTCATCATTTGCCCGCTACGATCCTGCAAAAACCGTTCAAAAACCTGCACATGTCCGTTTAAAGCGCCGTCTATATACTTTAAGTTATTTTGATATAGTGATTGTCCCAGTAACTCCCACAAATACATTTTATTTATCATTGCATCTGGTTCAATACCAAACCAGTTTCTGTAAGCATCATTTGCAAACCGGCAGATAAGGTTTTTATCCCAATACCCAAGCATCGCATCGCTGTGCTTTAATATCCCGGTGATAATTTCAATTAGAGACAGTTTAACTAAAAGCGGCATTTGTGCAAGAATATAAATGTAGCAATTTTCATAAACCCATTAATTCATGAAAAAAAATCAGGTTATCAAAAGTGCAAATAACAAATTAAGTTATTGTCTTAAAGAGATATAAAAGTTGTAAAAATATGATACATGTCATTTTTTTGGGGCTTTAGCACCGTATGCTCACTGGTATCCGGGCATCCAATTTTTCATATCGCGAATTATTGCTAATAAAGTCGGGCAGAATATTTTTCATTTTGGCTACCATTAAATCAATATCCCTGCATAAATTAAGTTCAAGTAGTTCATTTACAACCTTATTAACATCAGCGTATTTTACAGGGATGGTTTTTGAAATTTTTATATCCTTGTTGTAAGTGGGTATAACTTCCTCTTCAATGTTTAGCAGTTCCTCGTAAAGCTTCTCGCCGGGCCTTAGGCCGGTATAAACAATTTTTATGTCTTCGCCAGGCACCATTCCCACTAATTTTATCATGTTGGCAGCCAGATCGGCAATTTTAACAGGCAGTCCCATATCAAATAAAAATATTTCGCCACCATTGCCCATTATCGCGGCTTCAATTACAAGTTGCACAGCTTCGGGTATAGTCATAAAATACCGCGTAATTTCGGGATGGGTTACGGTAACCGGTCCCCCTTTTTCAATTTGTGCTTTGAACCGTGGTATTACCGATCCGTTTGACCCCATTACGTTGCCAAAACGCGTCGTAATAAATTTAGTTTGATTTAGCACTCCATTACATAAATCGCTACAAAAAAAACGGTTGTCAAATGTTTTGCTGTTTAACGATTGAATATACATTTCGGCAATGCGTTTTGAAGCACCCATAACATTAGTTGGCCTTACTGCCTTATCTGTCGATATCATCACAAACTTTTCTACACCAAACAAGACCGATATATCGGCTAAGTTCTTAGTACCTCCTATATTTGTCAGCACCGCTTCTGTGGGATTATTTTCCATCATGGGCACATGCTTGTAAGCCGCCGCGTGGAAAACAATTTGCGGCCTGTACAATTCAAACAAGCTTTTAATACGGGTTTCGTTTTGGATATTGGCAATAAAAATACGCGCTTTGTCGGCATGTATTCCCTCTTCAATCTCTAATTGAATTTCGTGCAATGGGGTTTCGGCCTGGTCGCACAACACCACAAATTCGGGTTCATATCCTAAAATTTGCCTTACCAGTTCAGATCCTATTGAACCTGCTGCGCCTGTTACTAAAACTCTTTTACCCTGTATATCATCAAAAATATGCTTACACGAGAGTTTAATGGGCTTACGTTCAAGCAAATCTTCAATTTTCAGATCCTTAAACTGCTTTAAATTAGGTTGGCCGTTTATCCATTCATTTGATGGCGGAACTGTAATTACCTTGATACCTAATTCAACACACTTTGCTATTGCCGTTCTTTTACCTTCGGTTTGTATATCTTCAGACGTTATGAACATTTTTTTGATACCGTATTTATTCTTCAACCTGGTAATAGCTGTAATAGGATAAACCCGCTTTTGCTCAAGGCACTTATAAACTTTGTCGTCGCCTGTGTCGATAAAGCCCTGAACATTTATCATAAACCCCCGCTGGCCTTCCAAAGTATTCTTTATCAGGATAGAAGATGTACCCGAACCATATATCAAAACATTTTCTTTTTCTATTTTATACCCGGGTTCATCAAAGTATTTAAAAACGTCTTTGATAACAATACGCATGCCCATCAGCAGCGATGAGGAGATAAAAAAATTGATAAACAAAACATCCCCTAAGCCTTGCAAATTTATGTTAAGATATGTTGCGAACACCAAATGATAAATTATCACGAAGGCAACAGTGCTTACAAAAACAGCTGTAAGAATGCGCAGCATGTCGCGGGTGTTTGAATGCCTTATAATATGCGTGTGTACCCGCATTACTAAAAAGATAAACACGGCGTTACTGCAATAAAATGCTATATAGTAAAGGTTGTTCTGTTCCAGATCGAGTTTACCTTTTACCGAAAACGACAAGCATAAGGATATGAGGACAATACCAAGATCGGTTAATAGTATTAGCCACCTTGAATGAAATTTGTCCTGAAACAATAAATTCCTGAGGTATATCATAGCAGTTAGTTGTTTAGGTAAAAAAATTATGCGTAGCGATAGAGTGGGAAAAAATCTATTTCCGGGTTATTGTTAATTCCTTTTTGAGCAAGTAAATTTTGATAAACGGCAGGGTTTGCAATATAACGCCAGGTGTTAAATTCAAAATGTAATTTCGAAAATGCGGCTTTCCATTCAAAAAGTTTATCGTGTTTGTAGCCAAGGCCACCACCCAAATTATAATATCTCATCCCCTCGCGCCTGCCAATGAGCGTAATTTCGTCAACCAGAAACTTTGTGGGGCTTTCGTGCAGATATTCGGCCCGCGTGCCAACCAAATGAGCCTGTATAATATCGTTGGTAAAAGTTATAATGGTGCTTGACATAACAGTGGCACCGTCATAAACCATTAGCACCCGTGCATCATATTCATTTGTATTGCATATGTTGTTAAAATATTGATCATTGAATAAATAAGAATCGGCTGCTCCTACCCTTTTCATGCTCTCCCTATAAATACCGGCAAAAATCTCCAGGGCCTTTGGGCCCTTTTCTTCTACTACCCTGAACCCCTTTTTCCAGGCATGTTTAATGGCATCCATAGTGCTTTGCCGGTAATCCTCACGCTGGTCGTCAATGCTTTTAAACAAATCAATCACTACCGTTTTGCCATTTGAATGTACCCCTCCAAATTTATCAAGCAGCTTTTGCTGCTTGTAAAAGGGATGCATTCGAATAAATAGCGAAATGTAATTGCTGCCGGAAAGAAAGGAAATAAATGCACCCCTAAAATTCTCAATAAAGCTGTCCTCAAGGTTTTCCATCTTTTTGTTCGAAACCGGGCCCGAGAATCCATAAACACAAGTAAGGTCAAAAAAATCCGTTCCAGGTATATTACGTTCAATTAACGGGAATACGATATAGTCATCGCCCTGCTGGTATACAAACAAAAGCGGCCGGGATTTACTTTCAAGTGAATTTTCGATAGTGTGATAATGCCAGGTATGATAAAAATCATATTCGGCCGCCCCCCGAATGTAGTTTGTCCACTCTTCCTTATTAAGAATGGTTAGTACTTTTGTCATAATTGGTATGGTCCTATTGTTGTATGTTAATTCTTACAGTTTTGTGCAGCTATGAACTTACTTTTGGTAATATTCATACAAATAAGGTCATCTTGTTTACCCTTAATTTCAAAGCCAGCCTTTTCATATACTGTTATGGCCGATATATTTGAGGGGTGAACCTTAAGATAGATAAGGTCCAGTTCTTTTATCAGGAAGCCATAATTTAGAATTTTCATAGTGGCCTGGTAACCAACACCCTTACCCCAGTAAAGCCTGTTGCCGATAAAAAGATGCAGTTCGGCATCATGAGCGGTTAAATCTAACAACTGAACGTTACCTATATAGGTATTAAGTTCTTTAACGCAAATTGCAAATCGTGCCTGATTTTCTTTAAGTAATTCGCCCTGCAGCCAGGCGGTTTCAATCACTGCAGTAATGTAATTAACTGGTTTGTAGCCTGTGTAAATCCAAATTAACGGATCGTTGCGCCAGGCGTAAGAAACCAGTGCATCTTCTACAACCAATGGCCGTATGTATATTGATATTGTCATAAAAAAACGCGTAAGGTGTTTAACATATAATACATATCCTGCAAATTATAGCGCTGATCTATTGGTAACGGAACCAAGCAGCGGGCAAGGTAATTTTCATACATACTTTTTTTAGTCCATTTAAAAACGTTTGGCCAATAAGTAGCTACGTATATTTTTTTTTGAATTAAATGCACCTTCAAGTATTTGTCGTTACACAAAAATGGGTAAACCATGGGCGCGCAATCCTCGGGGACTTCAAATTTCAACAAATTATACTCATGCAGGTGCTTATGTAAAAAATGAAAATTCCGCTCTCTTATCTTCGCACAGGCATCATAATCAATACCCGAAAGTATTTTTTTAGTAACCGCAGACATTGATCTTATCTCGTTGTTTTCCAAATCCTTATTACTTTCTTTAAAAGCTTCATAACCTTCCTCTATTCCACAATCAATACTTTTAATAAGGTAGGAAAACCGGTGAATGGATTTATCTATGGGTAGTTTCTTTGCCAGCTTTCTTTTAATTTGCAAATATGCCCCGTCCGAAACACCAAAAAATTTGCGGCACGAATAGAAGGTATCTATTTTGGGCAACGGCTCCGAGAAAAAAGCCTGTGAGTTATCAATTATCAGGTTACTAATTTTGTAGCTTAATGCTGTAACAGTCTCTTGTTTTAACCCGAAGTAGTTGGTGTACAAAAAACAAGCATCATGTTCGATATCGAAATTAATTATCGGATCAAGATTTTTGTCAATTGAATAAAATTGGTATCTGATGCCCAGTTTATCGATGGGCTCAAGTAAAACATCGCACGTAAAATATGGGATATATATTTTAGTATATCCTTTTTGCCTTAAAATATACTCAAGGGCATTCCGTCCGGTGTTTAAATGAATCAGGTTTGGATAAAATTCATTTCCCACAGGCAATTCCAGCTCTAAATATCCACCGATGGATTTTAAAGCGGCTCTATTATTTTGCATAGCCGTAAATTAGTTGCGATTTAAAGGCTGTTTAGCCCTGATCCCGTTGATACATTCTTAGGTGCGAGGGCTGATAGTACTCTTCCAGACTTTCGGGTACCCGGGCATTATAACCTATTACCTGGCGTAAGCCGGGATTAAGCTGCGCAACAAAGTCGTAACCTAATAATCTTGGGTAATCCATTTGCTGTTTAAAACACGGGCGGGTAAACCCTAAAGTTAATGCCCGGCGTACATCATTTGTAGTATTTTCGCCGGCTGCATGCCAAATGTTTGAATCAAACAATATTATACTACCCTTGGGTACAATAGCTCTGTCTGCAGTGTCAAAAAAATAATTTTCGTTAGGCTGCAACGCCGATTTGTGCGAACCTGAAAGAAAATGCGTAGCGCCATTAGCTTCAGTAAAATCATCCAGTGTAACAATCATTTGTAGCAACAACTTGGCATCAGATACAAAAGTTCGCGTATCGCGATGCATGTTGCTCAGGTAAGGGTGCGCATGTTTGGAGTGTATCACTGCGTTAATACCGTTTAATATGTATTTGCCCCCTAAAAATTGTGCTATTTCATCATCACAATACATTTTTTGAAGAAAAGGAATACTAAAATTATTTCTCTCTAACAAGTGATGCAGTGTACCCTGCATGTTGGCACTTATATTATTTTTTTCCTGGATAGCTCTTCTAACTTTGTATGCTACTTCAAGGTCGGCATTTATTACGTCCAAAAAAAAGTTATCAATCGCATTTTCATACACTACCCAACCATATTGGCGCATAGATTCCGGAAAAGTGCTAAGTTCCTTCTCGCTATACTTAAATCTATTTTTCATATCTGTTTAATCCGTTTTATGTTAATGATCTTGTTTTTAGCTGCATAATTTCCATCATGCAAGCATTAATAAGTTTCACATCAAATTTTTCTTTAGCCAGCGCCAATCCATTTAATCCATGTTCAACAATATCTCCGGGATGCTGAATATAATGTTGAATTTTAAAGATCAGCTCGGCAACATTTTTAACAGGCACCAAAAAACCATTTGAAGCAGCGCCAGAGATGACAGTTTCGCGGCAGCCAACAGAATCGCAGGTGATAATTGCCCGCCCGGTAGCCATAGCTTCCAGCAAACAACGTGGGATACCCTCGCCGTAATAGGACGGAAGAACAACAACAGAGGCTTCTGAAATATAAGGCCTTACGTCATCAACTTCCCCAATATATTCTACGGTATCGCCATATTGAATTTTGAATAGAAGGTCGGCGTTAATTGAATCAATATTTTTATCAGACGAGCCTATAAGCTTGAATTTCACTTCGGGATACGCCAAACGGGTGATTCGGGCCGCTTCATAATATTCATAAATGCCCTTAGCATTTATAAGCCGCGAAATCATCAGGAAACTAATGGCACTGGTATCCGGCAATGAGCGCCGGTAATGGCTCAAATCAACCCCTGAACCGTTAACTACAAAAGCCCGGTGTTTAGGTGTTAATATTTTCTTGCTGATTAGTGTTTGATAGTCGTCCTTATTTTGAAAAATGATTCTTAATGACGGACTTGCCCTTAGGCTAAATTTGAGCATTTGTTGCGCCATGCGACTCACCAGCGACTTTTGGCTGCCAGGCACAAAACTATACCCAAGCCCTGATAGCATTGGCGTTATTAGTTTTACATGGTTTAGTTTTGCCGCTAAAGTACCATAAACAACAGGTTTTAGCGTATAGGGGAAAAAAATATCGGGCCGCACGCGTTTAATGAGTTTATAAAGCGCGATGGCATATTTTACATCTTCGATGATAGCAACGGTACTGCCTTTTAACTTATTCTCGTGAATAATCACGTTAAGCACATTAAGTTTTTTGCGCATTGCCGGCGGTAACGTCGGCGTAAAAACATATACCTGATGTTGTTTAGCTAAATCTTCGATGAGTTTTCCTCTAAAATCGATTAATGATTTAGCCGAATCGCAGGCTATCAGTATTTTTTGCCTGGTAACTATCATAAAAATGGTGTGATGGGGTTTAGATTGGATATTAGTGTTAACTTTTTAAAGCCAACTTTTTAGGTACTGAGTAAAACTTTAATACATATGACTTAATTGGTAGTACAGAAAAACTATTAATAAAGCCCGGACTACTTTTTAGTAGCCCGGACTTTTTATAATTAGGTTAACAAAAAATATTAATTAGATAGTATTGCGCCGGCCCCATTTTGAACTATGGCAGGCACATTTGCTGCCACATCAAGCACCGAACTGTAAGTGTATTCAGGTATCCAGGTAGATAGTGGTGTTGTTATATCGTTTGCACCACAATTTGAATAAATATTAGTGCTTACCCCGCTAAAGTATCCCGGAGGGTCGCCGGCAAGGTTGGTACTTATTGGTTTATGGCAGCCTGAGAAATATTCGTTATCTGTACGGATAATTCCGTTAGCCCTTGCACCCAAACTATAGCTACTGTTATTCAAGTGATAGTTATTGAATACATGCACACGGCCATAGTTCATATCAGGCTCCCGTTCGCTAACATTATACCAAAAATTGTGGTGCAGCGTAACATGCAAATGACCAATATCTGATTCATGCCCGGCAATACCACCACTTATCAGGAGCGACAAATTTGTATCGTGAAACCGGCTCCAGGAAACTGTAACAAAATCTGAGGCCCTTGTTATCGCTATGTCTTTCCCCCAATAATCCCAGCCGTGGTTACGATCGGTAGAAAAATCGCAATGATCAACCCAAACATGCGTAGTTGAAAACTTGATCATCAAAGCGGCATCTGTTACATAATTTTTAAAGGTTATATTTTGAACAATTATATTGTTAACTGTAAACATGTACAGTGATATACCTGTTATTTTTGCTCCTGGCTGACCGATAATTGATTTGTTGGATGACACATACACCGGATCATCACCCGAGCCTGCAATTGTACCACTTACGTATACTATTTTAGGAGCACTGCCCGATAGTGCTGTTTTTAAAGCCGCCAGTGTTGATACTGTTACGGTGGTACCTCCGGCGCCTCCTGTTGTTGTGCCGTTATACATTGCATAACCCATTAATGCCGATGTTACGCCTGTTTTAGTTGCCGAACCAGTGGTAGTAGTGGTTGTTGTTGTTGGGGTAGTAATAGTTGTTGTTGTGCCACTTGCAGATCCGTCAAAAGTGTAAGTGTACTTACGCCCATTTGTTGCCGGGTTTGTATTATCAGACGCCGAGAAATATAAACTGGTGCCCCAATGGCTAAAACGCCCTTTACCAAGGTTACGTATATCGTCATGTAACGAGTGCGCGGGACTTAATTCAACCCCATTTTCGAACAATCTTAGTGTTGATACCGTAGGTGCCGTATTTGAATCGCCGGAGCTACTTAACGGGTAAGTAGTTTTATAGGCATACCCACCATCCGACTTAATACCGGTTAAATCTACGGTATAACTTGTCCCTGTAGTTGTTGTAGCAAATGAAGCCGAACTTGTTGCGAACTGGCCTTGCGACAAATTATCAGGAGTATCCTGCGTTCGTTTACAACTGCCAAAAAAAATAATTGTACTTAGTACCAAGCTGAATACAGCCACTTTGTTGAAGAGTTTTTGTGTTTTTTTCATGCGTTTTTAATTTTGGCTTTTCAAACGAGACTGTGTTTGAAAAATTACGATTAAAAATTTTCCGCGATGAATAGACTGGGTTAATTAAAAGTACAAAAAGGGGGTTTATTACAACCTGAGGCTATAAAAAAGTGTGAAATTTAATTGTAAAGAAAGTGTATAAATTGCACACTTCGTGACATTAATATGACAAAATTGTTTTTTTTCAGGACAATATCTCTGACCGGGCACCAATTTCAACTTCGTAAAACTGTTTATACCAGGAAATAAAACGGGCCACTCCTACCGAAACGGAAACCTGAGGCTTATATTTTAAAACTTCATCCAAATTGGAAACATCGGCACAGGTTTCGCCTACATCGCCGTCTTGCATGGGCTTTAGTATCTTTACCGCCTTAATACCAACCTGGTTTTCAATCTCACTTACAAAATCAAGCAGCTTAACAGGCGCCCCCCGGCCTATGTTGAAAACCCTGAATGGAGCTGCTGATGTGGCAGGATCGGGATGGCAGGCATCCCAGGTAGGATTTGCTTTGGCCGGCCCATCAACTACATGGGCTATACCTTCAACAATATCATCAATGTAAGTAAAATCACGTTTCATATTACCATTGTTAAAAACCTCAATTGGTTCGCCTGCCAATATAGCCTTTGTAAAAATAAATAACGCCATATCGGGCCTTCCCCACGGACCATAAACTGTAAAAAAACGCAATCCGGTTGTTTTTAAACCAAACAAATGGCTATAGGTATGTGCCATCATTTCATTTGCTTTTTTTGATGCAGCATATAACGACACCGGGTGATCGGCAATGTCATGTTCACTGAACGGCATATTTTTGTTCAACCCGTAAACGCTTGACGAGCTTGCATAAACCAGGTGCCCTATTTTAAAATGCCGGCAACATTCCAGGATGTTAAGAAACCCTTTAATATTTGAATCGATATAAACTTCGGGGTTTGTTAAACTATAACGAACGCCTGCCTGCGCGGCAAGGTTGCATACAGTATCAAATTCGCCAACTTTAAAGACGTCCTCCAATAGCTCGCGATCCATCAAATCTGCTTTTATAAACGTGTAGTTTGGATGTTTTATGCTTTTAATCGGTTTGCCATACTCAATGTTTGCTGTATAAATACCGGTATTTTCAAGCCGGGCATATTTAAGCTTTACATCGTAATAATCGTTTAAATTATCTACACCAACCACGGTGTCCCCTCTTTCGAGCATTTTTTGGGCCAAATGATAGCCAATAAAACCAGCTGTACCGGTAATTAAAATTTTCATGAGTATGAGTTTAAGTTTTGGAAGAATGCTTGCTGTTGAACCAGGTGCCTGGCAGATTTTATGGACGTTAGGCTTTCCGACCAGAGTCGATTCAGGTCCTGATTTTATTGGATTTTATTGTAGTTGCTATAATAAAACCCAATAAAATATAATATGAAGAAGATGCTTGGTGTTGCGATCACGAAATGCTTTTTTGCATTTGCAAATACCGTATAGTATAAAATATTGCCAGCTTATTTCACCTTATAGCTATATTTTCTGCCGTTATTGAGTGGGCTGGTGTTATCTGAAGTTGAGAAATATAGTTCATCGCCCCAGTGACTAAACTGTCCGAGCCCATACACCCTAATAGACTTGTGGTTAGAATGTGCAGGAGATAATTCGACACCATTTTCAAAAAGGCGCAATGTTGAAGTGTTTGGTTTGTCATTTGAATCGCCGATAACCGGAAGGTGATATCCAATTTTATAGCAATACCCCGAGTCGGATCTCAAACCTATTAAACTTATTGGTATTAAAGCAGCTGTATCCGTTACCGTATTCGAGGTATCTTTAACGTATATGATAGAGTCGTGTACTAACCTTACCGTATCATGTAAGACAGATGATGGTGATAAAGCTGCTTTTTTGCAGCCGCCAAATAATGTATTACCTATTGCCAGCGCAAACAGGACTAATACTTTCAAAAAAGGTTTGATTTGTGGTTTCATGATCGTTTAATTAAGATGAATATTTGTTACTTTAAAGAAATCTATTTTATAAGGGACGTCATTATGGAATGGATAAAAACCTGTGGGCTTCTGCCATCTAAATAATGCTGATTTTGCTCCTGGTAATGAGCTGTTGAATTCAATGCTGTTCTGATTGCATTTGTGAGTTCGCTTTCGCTGTTTATATCGGCCTTAAAAACACCCTCTATATCCTCAATCCCGCCGGCACATTTGGTGCATACAACTTTGGGATTCAGGCTCATCATTTGCAGCAAAACGTTAGGAAAACCTTCTTTGATAGATGACACAACACACGCCCTGGAAAGTTTAAAATATGGCATTGGGTTTTCAACCCACCCCTTCAAAATTACGCGCCCGCTCAATTGGTATTGGGCAATTAATTTTTCGAGAAGGCTCCTTTGAGGGCCATCGCCAAAAATCAGCAATTTCAAGCCGGGGAATTCTGCCTTCAATATATTGAAAGCAGCTATTAATATTAAAAAGCCTTTTTCGGGAATCAATCGCCCGGCCGCACAAATAAATTCAGTTTCGGCATCTGCGTCATTTAATGCAGCCTTTGCATTAACAATATTTTGCTTTATATCAAGCGGATTTGGCTGTACTATTAGCGATTCGGGAATAACAAACGAAACATTTTTTATAAAATCACAGCGCATTTGTTTTGTTTGGCAAACAACCAAATCAACAGCAGGGTATCCTAAACGATAAGATAGTTGATAACTCCACTTTTTAAGGCCGCTGAACCGTGTAAAAACAGAAGTGCACTCTCTTACAATTACTTTTGATTTTAAAAATCCTATACGCTTCAACAAACCCAGATAAGCATTTAAATAAGGGTGTGTGCTAACAATTACATGACCTGTTCTGAATGCTTTTAATGCCTTTATAACACCCAGAAAGCCAATAATTAGGCTGTTTTTTGTAACGTACGTAACGTTTAATCCGAAAGGAATTTTAAGGCCTCCTTTAGCTACTTTTTTTAAAAATATAAGGGGGGCTTTACTGGTTGCTGCGCACATTAGCAAAATATTTTCTGCCCCGTTTGCCTGGTCAGACATGGACACAAAAACTAACTTGTATGTATTGGGTTCCATTGTCAAAATTTGAGGTTCCTTATTTTTCCGATAATTTTTTTTAACGGTCCCAGGGCACTGAATACTTTTCGTTTTCCATCAATAACCATTAAGCCGCCCGCAAAATTTATAGTATGCAACCCCTTATCATATGGCGGCTGCGGCAGTAATTCAAACGCTGTTTGATATTGAAATTCTGTTTCGCTTATATTGGTTATTTCATTTATCATTACCGACCCGCCATAACATTTTTCGGGGTTTTGAGTGGGCATGTAGAGTCTTTGGTCAACTATAAACAACCTGCCGGCTGATCGGTTAACATTAAAAGCAACATTTATTGGGTTTAGGCTATGTGGTTTAAAAGGAGCATCCAGGCCATCGGCATGAAAAATATAAAGTTTTCCGGGCTTACGGGACATACTGCTAAACAGCCAGTATTTATTTTTGAAATAAACTATTGAACTATCAACAAAAGCCTCCCCCTCTAACAATAATCTTATTTTTTTAAACCTGCAGGGGTCTTTTTCGTCAATCTGGTATAAAGCAACTTGCCTGGCCGTTGCCGTTTCAGGGATGCAATAAAGTTGATTCTGAACTGTAAACAAGTAAGGATATGACAAATGTATAGCATCGTTAACGATGCCTTTGACCTTTTTTTTGCTTTTAAAAAGCATATCGTCCGTCATCATGATTTCGCCCTTGCCTTTCCAAAAATTCAGCTCTTCATAATAAAGATGTGTTTTACTGTTTACCTGTATTACAAAAGGATCTGCCGCATAATCAACAGTATCCTCAGTAAGCCAGTTAACATCCCCATTGAGTTTTTGCGTAAGAATCAAATTTTCTGGAGTTTGGCGTAGATAACCAATATTCCACCTATCGTATAAAAATATTTTATCCAAAAATTTGCTTATCGTTTCGGTTATTTTCATACCCTTACTATTTTTTTTATAAATGAGTAAACAACAACCAATATTGGTAAGTAGTCGTTTTCAAGAACCAGGGTGCCTCCAAAGCTGTCTTTGAATTGATTAATCTTAGCGAGCGACTCATCCGAAGTTTGATAAGCGTAGCCGCCGAGATCGTAGCTCTCAAAACCTTGCTGTTTAAAAAAACACATGTCTTTAAAGTGTAATAGCCTGTTGGCGCGGCCGATAACCGCTCTTGATTGCTTGTCTGATTCGTTTCTGAAAAGCGACGCAGAGTGTAACAGCCGTACCCTTTTCAATGTATTATCGCGTAGGTAGGCGTGCATTACAACATCCTGTCCATTATAAATTGCTTTTGTAATTACCAGGGACGATTGATATTTATAAAAATCTTTTGTTAGTTTTTTAAGCTGTTTTGTTTCGGCAAAGGAATTATAGAATTCTATGAAACGCCTTAAACCTGTTTCCATCACGGTAATAACGCCATCTTTAATGGCACGTCTTATTTCGTATGTTGTATTCTGTTCAAAGCCAGCTTCAAAAGTTTCTTTTGAAACCCTTAGATCAATTATTTTGGTATAAAATGATTCTTTTAAATATCCCGGGATAAAGCCGCTATATGAACTTTGTTTATAAGAGCTACACAAACAATTCCAAAAGTTGGGCTTGTGGGCAAACCATATTACGTTGTACGGTATAACCCTAATTAAGGAACTTTTAACTTGTACCATGAAAATATATCTTTTTTAAACCGGTTGATATTTAAAAGACTTGGAGGCTGTTTGGCTTTTTAACCATTGCGTAAAAACTAACAACTTCCATATCTGTGGAAACCGATTCCACTTGCCATCCATGTGTTGATTGACCATTGCCAATGCCTTTGGAGCGTTAACCCCCGGAATATTTTTGAGCTCGTTTAACGTGAGGTGATCCATTACATAATCTTTTAGCTCGTTTCTAAACCACCACTGTAGTGGTACAGTAAAACCTGACTTTGATCTGTTAAAAAATTCGGGGGGGACATGTTGATATAAAATATCCTTTAAAATCCTTTTTTGATGTCCGTACTTAAACTTATAGTCATCGGGCAGATTTTGCGCGAAAGTAACTACCCTATGATCCATTAATGGGGCGCGCGCTTCAATTGCAAACGCCATTGACGCACGATCTACTTTTGTATTGATATCGCCATTCAAATAGGTCTTAGTGTCGAAAGCCGACATTTGTTGCAAAATGCTAAGAGATTTCATTGACCAGATATCCATAAATGGCACTTCCAATCCCTTTTCAGGGTGGTCAAGCCAGGAATATTCTAAGCCACCGAGCATCAAACCATATAATGAGCTAATTTTTGAACTACAAAGCCCCAAGGCAATCAATTGGTGACGATAGTTTGGCGATAAACTTATAACCCGGGCTAACTGCTTTCGCACCGAAAGCGGGCAGCTAAATAAATGGTTAACCATATTAAACCACTTATACCGGCTATACCCCATAAAGCTTTCGTCGCCCCCATCTCCGCTTAAAGCAACGGTAACGTATTTTTTAGTGTATTTGCTCAACAATAACGTTGGTATTGCACTTGAATCTGCAAATGGTTCATCGTAATATTCGCCAAAGTTTTTAATTAACTCAATACCTTCCCCACTGCTGCATTCAATTTCATGATGGTCTGTTTGTAAATAATTGGCAATTTTTTTTGCGAATATGCTCTCGTCAAACCCCTTTTCGTTAAATTTTATGCAAAAGGTTTTTACTTGTTTGTTATGCTGTACCGCAAGTGCCGTTATTAATGAAGAATCTATTCCTCCGGAAAGAAAAACACCAACATTAACATCTGCCTGCATCCTGATGTCTACTGCACTGGTTAAAAGACTCTTGAGCGAGGACCTGGCATCAAAATAGGAACCTTCATATTTGTTTACAAAATTGAGATCAAGATCCCAATATTTATTCATCTTAAACGTACCA
The DNA here is from genome assembly GCF_051903035.1 of Mucilaginibacter sediminis. Classification (NCBI taxonomy): domain Bacteria; kingdom Pseudomonadati; phylum Bacteroidota; class Sphingobacteriia; order Sphingobacteriales; family Sphingobacteriaceae; genus Mucilaginibacter; species Mucilaginibacter sediminis. The sequence continues at coordinate 7,356,099 of NZ_CP170602.1, read as the reverse complement.
GTACCTGTTGTGAAAGTAAAAGAATGTCCTGCTTCAAGCTTCTTTATCTGTTTCCATGCCGATTTGGGTTCCGGCACATAGCCCCATATCAGATACTCCTTAACTGCCTCTTCATCCAGGCGGGTATTTCTGCCTATGCAAATTTGCGACGGCTGGCTTCCAAATTCAAAATCAAGGCCTCTGTGTGTATAATAAAAGGGTTTTTTACCCAAACGGTCCCTTGCTCCAAACAACTTACCAGAAAGCGTATCGTAAATTACGAAGGCAAACATGCCAATAAACTGATAAACACAACGCTCACTGTACTCAAGATAGGCAGCGGCCAGTACCTCGGTATCCGAATTGGTAAAAAACTGGTGGCCTAAATTTTGTAGCTTTACTTTTAAATCCTTGTAATTATATATTTCGCCATTAAATACAACTTTAATATGCCTGTAGCTAAAGGGCTGGTTTGACCTGTGGTCCAAATCTACAATTGCGAGACGGTTATGGCCTAAAACAACCGGGCCAACACGTTCAAAAGCAGAGTAATCCGGACCGCGAAAACCCACCCTTTGTAGTTTGGCAACAATTACCTCGTCTGGGTATTGGGTAGTTGCCCCATAAATTCCACACATATATAAATGATTAGGTTATAAGGTAAATAAGCTTAGTTTAGTATAAGCATTTCGTATGATTTACCAATTTTATCAAGGGCAAAGCGATTATAGATATCGGCTTTTATCTCTTCATGATGCCAGGTTTGATTGCAGGCACGGATAATATGTCTTTTTAAATTCACTAAGTCGTTTTGCTCAGCAACAAATCCATTAAAGCCCTCCCTTATTAATTTGCTAATACCTCCAACACGGAAAGTAACTACAGGAACTCCAACTGAGAGCGATTCGAGCACTACGTTTGGAAAGCCCTCAGTAAAAGAGCTCAAAACCAACAGGTCGTTCCTGGCAATTTGCAGCGCAACGTTGCTTATTTCGCCAGTAAAAGTTACCCGGTTGCAAAGATTGTTTTGGCAAACAAGTGTTTTTAGCTCTTTCATTAAAGGCCCGTCACCAACTATTGTTAACACATAATTTGTTGGGAGGTCTTTAACAATTTCAAGCAAGCGAAGCAGTCCTTTTTCTTTTCTTAACCGGCTTACAACCACCAGGCGTTTTAATCCCGATATGCTACGGCCATTTTTGAGCAAATGTGATGGAAGAATCGGGTTATGAATTACAGTTAATTTTTTAACGGGAATGTTGTAACACACAGCCATTTCGCGAAGCATCTCCTCCGATTGGCATACAATAAAATCGAAACGAAAAAACAAAAACCTGGTGAAAAAATTATAAAACCTGGCTTTAAAATCATAGTACTGACGCATTTGAAAGGGGTTATTTGAGGCCCTGGCTATTAAGTTAGGTACCTTTACAAAGCAACCCACCATTGCGATCAAAATGTTTATATGGTCGGTTGTTGAAAAAACAGCATCTGGCTTTTCATCTCGAAGCAATTTTAATAGCTTAAAAAATGACTTCGACGCCTTAATGGTATTCAAGTTGATAAAACGGATCCCTTTTATATCAGCAGAAAAACATTGATGATGACCGCTCAAATAAACAACCGATACATCATACTTTTCGTTGTTAAAATACTGGGAAAGCAGCCAATAAACGCGTTCAGAACCGCCGGCTCCAAGGGAACCAACTACCAGGAAAATTTTCTTTCTCATACAGGGGCCGTGTTAAAATTTAAGGTGATTTTCTATCAGGCAAGTAAAATATCGTTACCGGTATCTGATGTAACGTTGTATTGAAGTATTGCGAAATACAAAAATATTGTTGGCCCATCTACGCTTAACAGCCAACCATTATGCGATAGTGCATTTATTGAAATAGCAAAAAAAGAGAAAAATAAAGCCAGATATAGAGGCTGATTTTTTTTATGAATATTTTTAACTGTATTCCAAAAAAGGGAAAGTATACGATAATAAATTGCCCCTAATAATCCCAAACCTAAAAATGGCCCCAATAAGGTAACAAACATCAAATAAGCGTTGTGCGATGACAAACCAAAAGGGAAAGAAGGATTTCGATATGTAACTTCATCCCAGGTTTTTCCATAAAATATTAGCCCAAAGGGATAATTTGCTACTATTTTAAGATTTTCTGCTGCCAGATCTGCGCGATTAAAATCATTTGCTTCCTTTGCAGTATTTTTTGATAATATGTTATTCTTATTGTCGAAATTGTCTTTTAACATGTATGTATAAGCTGCAAAACATACCAGAATGGTAATTATGAGCAAAAAAACAGCCTTGTATCGGTAGTAAATAATCAAAAATGTTGCTGTTGCTGCACAAAAACTTATAAATGCCGACCTGTTCATACCAAGATAAACACAAACCAAACAACAACACAGCACAACTAATTTAATAAGTAAATTTTGCTTAAAAGTAAATGCTGCCACCAAAATCATTGTGGTAAAAGCCGCAACCTGGTAACCAAAAGTAAACTGAGTTATTGACAGTCCTGAAGGGCTTTGTTTAACCTGTTCATCAAGCATTGCAATCCTTATAGGATCAATAATCGATGCATAGTTGTGGTCAAGTATCATGATGATCATTGACACCATCAACAGTAAAAAAAACAATACTATCGATGCAACGAACCTGCTTCTGCTGGAGCCGACAAAATAATTAAAATATAGCGCACATATAAAAATTGTAATTAAGGTGGCAAAAAAAGAGCGATAATCATTCATTCCCACTATATTGTATAAAAACAAGGCAGTGATAAAAAAAAGCATCTCTTTATAGTATAAAAACCGTGTTGCAGGTTGCCCTGCAAAAAAAATAAGGGGCAAACCAAATACAGCAGGCGCGGGTATTTTCACTGTCTCTGTCATGAATATGCCAAATGCAAGGACATATAGATAGAAAATGACAAAACAATAAACCAAAAGCTTTTTAAGTTCCATAAAAGATCGCAGCTTATTTAAGTAATCTTTTAAGGGTGCTTAATATAATTCTGATGTCCATCAGGAAATTTCGATTGTCAATATATTCAAGGTTTTGAAATATTTTTGACGGCAAAATTGTATTTACATAAAGCCCTTCGGGGTCTTCGGCAGTTGCCAAAAGCTCATTCTCATTAAAGTATTTTATAGAAGCCCAGTCGGTTAAACCTGGCTTTACACTAAGCACCCTTAATTGCTGAACGCTGTAAATTGCAACGTACTTACTTACTTCTGGCCTGGGGCCAACAAAACTCATATCGCCAATAATAATATTTATCAATTGTGGCAGTTCATCCAGCTTATATTTGCGAAGCCAATGACCCACGGTGGTAATCCTAAAATCGGCGTACCCAATGGTTAACAAGCCCGCCCTATCTGAAAACTCATACATGGTTCTGAATTTAAAGAGGTTAAAATCTGAACCATTTTTGCCGATTCTGCGCTGTACGTAAAATACGCTTCCTTTTGAATTGAATTTAACAGCCATAGCTATTATAATTAATAACGGGGTTAAGGTTATCAATAAAATCGAAGCAAAAATCAAATCGAAAATTCTTTTTAAAATCATTTCAAAAATCTGTTATTGAGGAAGTTTTCAATTGGCTAATTTGCTTGTTTACAGCACTTTTTACAGTTTGTATTATAAAGTCCACTTCTGTATTAGATAATTGGGGGTAAATGGGGAGTGAAATTTCATTTGCGTACTGAGCGTAAGCTACTGGGTAGTCTGCAATGTTGTAACCTAATGATTTAAATAAAGTTAACATAGGTAATGGTATAAAATGAACGTTAACACTTACGCCTTGCTCCGTAATATCTTCTATAATCTGGTCTCGCTGCGACTCAGATATTCCCCTGATTCTTAAAGAGTAAAGATGATACGAAGACTCGCGGTTCCCATCAATAAGTGAGGGCGCCATAAACCAGTTCATTTGCCTAAAGCTTTTGAAATATTTTATTGCAATCAACTTTCTTAAAGGAAGCAATAATTGCGAATATATTTTTATTTGGGCCAGGCCAATTGCGGCGCACACATCGGGCATGTTGATTTTAAGGCCCTGGAATAATATATCATACTTCCACCCCCCACCGTTCGATTTAGTGAATGCATCTTTAGTTTGCCCATTCAGGGTAAACATTTTCAAATACCTATACTCATTTTCAATATTGAAGGTTGCCGGCAAATTCAAGCATATGGCCCCCCCCTCTGCTGTTGTTATATTTTTAACGGCATGAAATGAGAAAATAGCAATATCGGCTTCCCTTGAGGCTGCAACTCCATGTATCGTAGCTCCCAGGGAATGCGCAGCGTCGGCAATTAGCAGTATTCTGCCCAGTGTCGTTTGCTTATCATTTGTCGGCTCAAATAAGTTTACAATTTCGGGCCTGCCAATAATCTCATTTAAAGCCCCGTAATCGCATGGCCAACCGGCAACGTCAACTGCAATAATCGCTTTTGTTTTGCTGGTAATGGCTTTCAAAACGGCTTGTGCAGATATACAACAATCGTTATCAACATCAACCATTACGGGAGTTGCCCCGCAATGCAGCACGCATAAAGCAGTAGCGCAGTAAGTATAAGCGGGTACAATAACCTCATCTCCCTCTTTTACGCCAAACCATTTTAACATCAATATAGCGCCCGACGTCCATGAATTTACACACACAGCCGCTTTAGCTGTTGTTAAATTCACTATCTCGTTTTCAAGTTCGGCTACCTTAGGGCCGGTAGTTATCCATTTAGAAACAAGTGCATCAATAACCTCTTTTATAACAGATTGGTCGATAAAAGGAGGTGAAAACGGAATTTTCATATAAGAGATAGAAATGGAGTGAATAAATTAATTTCAGAAAAATGTTCAGGTTTCTGCCCTCTGCGGGTTAGGTTGGGATTTTTTCGGCCTCAACAAGCAGAAAACTTATGTAACCCCGAATCAGGCGTTTGTATATGCAGAACTTCTCTTTTATGAAATCTACCCAACCATAGTTTACAAATGATAAATCGTCAAGCGAAACAAAGTGCTTATGATACTTTACAATAAAGTCTTCGAGTTCATCAAAGGCACTATCAGTGCAGGTTTCGGGGTGATAGTTAAAAGTCCAGGTGTTTTCTGTTTTGGGTTCAACTTCAGATAGTTGTACAGGGATCCAGTTAAACCCGAACCGGACGTAGGGCGATTTTAATAGCCCATCACTTATTACCTTAATATCGGTATACTTCTCCAGCGCCACAAGTGTGTTCCTGTCAAATGTATGTGCCGGTGCTATAAACAATGAAGGGCGAACCTTTTCACGACGAAATATTGCAGCGGCAGCTTTAATCTTCTGCTCTTGTATCTGTGATGGTAAGCCTGCGAATTCTGATCGCTTATTCATTTTTAGGATTCCAGAGTTTCGATTTACGTAACAGTGATTATATCCGTGCATCCCCATAATATACCCTTTACTTTGAAGCCCGCGTACCATCGGCCAATAATTTGAATTGAATTTTCCGCGGCTTTTTAGTTTGGGGTCCTTGTTATCAGGTATTACAGCAATTATTGGTTTAATTTTATACTTGTCAAACAACCTAAAAAAACGCTGCCATTTATCTATATCATTAGTTGGACACAAATCGTCCAAACGGATTAAATATTGTAACATATGATTAAGATTAAATTCGAATGAAAAATTTGCCGGCATCATGTTTTAAGTTCAGGGTTCATTAGGCGCATACCTAACATGCTTGTTTATTAAACCCGCCCACTCGCCTAAAATTTTTTGTGCACTGTTGCTTTCACAAATATTTTGTGCTGCTCCCCCTATCCGTTCCCTGAGGCCATTATCGTTGTGTAGACAAACTATCGCATCCGCCAACTCAACAATCGACTCTTTAGCTACTAAAATACCGTTATCGCCATCTCTGATAATCTCCGCAGGCCCAAAGTCACAGTTTACCGCTATACAAGGACAACCTAAACTCATTGCCTCGACCAATGCATTAGGATAGCCTTCATTACGGGAAGGCAACACAAACATTTCGGACTGGCTATAATAATCCTGCAGGTTAGTTTTTGATCCGGGAAGCAATACTTTTTCCTGTAGTCCGAGGCGATGGATCTGGCAAAGAAGATTTGATCTTTCTTCGCCTTCGCCTATTATTAATAAATCAGTATCGTCAAGATTGGCGAGGCCGAACGCGGCAATCAGCATGTCAAAACCTTTAACAAAGGCTAATCGTCCAACGCCCAATATAAATTTCCGAACGTGTACCTTACTCGTAGCTATCCTATCAAAGGTTGTTACTGCGTTCATTATCCTGTTTATATTATCCAGATGTTTAAAAGCTGTTATCCCTAACAGGCAGTCTCCTACACCCTTTGCGCTAACAACCACGGATGCCGATTTGCGATATATTAATGCGGCAAGCTTCTTATGCAGATAACCAAACTGATTTACACTCCGGTTTGGCGATGTTCGTTCGGATACGATATACGGGGTATTGGTAAAATAGCAGGTTATGCCCGCCCATATATTGGCCGATGTTATAAACGATATAGCACAAACAGGTTTTTCGGCTCTCAACAATTTAATCAGCACATAAAAGGTTTTTAAAAAATAGTACAACCGGTATCCCAGGCTATGCCGTCTTCGGCTTAATATTTGAACTACTTTTACATCTTTGTCAATAGCATAAGCTGGAACATCCTGATTTAGCGAAACGATTATTGATTTAAAATTTAGCTTATTAAAATGGTTTGCTAATGATATTAATACTCTTTCGGCTCCGCCGCCCATCAGGGTAGGAATAATAAAAAACAAGCGGGGTTTTACTTGTAAATCGGGTTTTATTTTCATGAAGGTTTGTTTTTCCCGGATGAATTAAAGCAAGTATTTAACAGTGTTGTAGGCCCTTTTTATTTGCAGATTACTCAGTTCAAAAAACAAATACCTTTTAATATACAAACCAAGTAGTTTTCTTCTCAGTAACGTTGGATAGGAAAAATTCCTTATAATTAAATCAAAGTCGCTTATCATCCTTTTCATCCTTGTATTAGCGTTTATCATGCTCCAAATTCCGCCTTGGTGGTTACGGTAACAACTCATTACTTCGGGCATTACATATACTTTTTTACCCGTATGAAAGGTGGCATAAAGTTTAAAAATCTTATCGCCGGCATAACAATTAAAAAACAACTTACTTAAAAATAAGCTATGTACTATTGGCAGGTTACGGTAAAGTACCGTCGCTGTTTTTGTTTCATCTTGTTTGCCGGCAAGCAAATCATAATAGGTATGCGTTAGTGGCACCGGCTTAGGGTGTGCATATATTGTTTGGTTATCGGCAGTAATAACACGGGTATAATGGCAACACATAATATAGCCAGGATTAGATTTTAAAAAATCTACCTGTTTTTGCAACTTATAGTTATCTGTCCAATAATCGTCGCCCTCGCAAAGTGCTATATATGTACCTTTACACGCTTCAACACACCTAATAAAATTACGGTGAAAACCTATGTTTTCAGGAGATGTAAGCACCTTGATCTTCCCCGGGTATTTAACCGAAAACTGATTGATAATGAGCAATGTATTATCAGTAGAACAATCGTCGCCAATAATTATTTCGAATTTGAAATTTGTTTGCTGCATCACGAAATTATCGATAGCCTGCGCAATAAATTTTTCGTGATTATACGTAATACAGCAAATACTAACTGTAATTTCAGTTCCATTCATATTTTGCCGTTTTTTACATTTAATTCCCATTCAATTTTATCCGTTACCAGCTTACCAAAGCGATCTGGCCTCGGTTGGCTTCCCTCGGTAAAATTTTGAGTTCGTAGTAACAAACGGCAAATCAGATCCAAATCTGACAATCCTAAAGTATGATATAAAGGAAGACACAAAATGCGGGACGCTATACTGTCGCAAATCGGCATTTCCGAACTGTTTACATACGGTAAACTTGATAAAGAAGGAAAAAAATACCTACGACTGTATATTTGCGCCAATTCAAGTTTGGCCTTGCTCTCCAACATTAGCTCCTCCGAACTAAACAAAACCGGGAAATACGCGTAATTATAATCGTCGGCATTTTCAACTTTTTGAAATTGAACATCCAGGTTAGTTAACCGCAGCATATATTGCTCGGTTAAATACCTTCTTTTTTTCAATATCTCATCGGCATAGCGTAAATTACAAAGGCCCATAGCTGCATGAAATTCGCAGTTTTTTGCATTGATGCCTTGTTCTGAAAAGCAATCAACTCCAGAAAAACCGAAATTGCGCATCAACGCCAATTTTCTTAGAATTTCCGGATCCTGGGTAAATACTGCGCCCCCTTCTATGGTATGAAATAACTTTGTTGAATGAAAACTGGTTGTGCTGATATCGCCATATTCGAATACCGACCGGTTTTTATACAAGGTACCAAAGCAATGTGCTGCATCGTAAATAACTTTTAAACCATACCTGTCGGCAATGTCCTGTATAGCCGCAATATCGCAAGGGTTACCAAAAACATGCGTAGCCAATATTGCTGTTGTTTTTGAGGTAATTGCAGCTTCAATTTTAGCGGGATCGATATTATAGGTTTCCGGATCAATATCAACAAAAACGGGCGTGCATTCTTGCCAAACAATTGCGCTTGTTGTTGCCACAAAAGAAAATGGCGTTGTAATAATCTCGCCATGTAATGACAATGCTTTAATTGCAAGCTGTAACGCAATTGTACCGTTTGCAACATATAACAAATGATTAACACCCAGGTATTCTTTAAGCTTCAGTTCAAGCGTATTTACTAACGGCCCATTATTTGTTAGCCACTGGCGTTCCCAAATACTTTTCACATAATCGCAGAATTCTGTTTCTGTAGGCAGAAACGGCTTGGTTACAGGTATCATTTTTTAAGAATTAGTTTGTTAAAATCTTTAATCGCCGAAAGTTTCACTAATAAGCCTGCACCAAAATAAACACCAAAATAAATTATGAAAACAATGCCAATTTGCATAATTGCGGGGGTATAAAGGCTGGTTAGCAACATATCGAGAAAGTAACAAGTAAAACCTAACGTACCGGCTATAGCCAAAATGGGAAAAATATCCTCAATTTGTTCCCTTACCGGGTAGGCTATTAGCCTGCCACTATAAACTGAATTGATGTAATAAGCAATAAGGTTAAAAAACAGCTGGAAATACAACAGCCCGTATATCCCAAAGGGGATGAAAAGCAAAATTCCGGTAACGCTTAATATTTTTTTTAGCACCTCCAACTTAAAAAACAGAGCGCTTTTACCCAATACTTTTAAAATATTCAGATTATATACATGAAGTGGGTACATAATACCGCAAAGGCATAATATCTTAAAAAAAGGTACAGCGGGTAACCACTTATCTGTTAATAAAATATGAAAAAGCGGCTTAGCAATTAAACTCAGAAATATTAGCGCCGGTGCGTTCCAAAACACAACCTGTTGCATTAGCTTTTTATAAACATCTTTTAAACGCACCGGATCATGGGCTATTTGTGCAAACATTGGGTAAGCAACCTTATTAACTGCAGTAGAAATATTACTTATAGGCAGCTGACTAATGGTATCTGCACGCCAATAAAAACCAAGCAGGCTTGCAGAAAAATATTTGCCAATAATTATTAAGTAAAGGTTTTGATAAACAGTATCTAATAAACCAGATAAAGTCATTTTATAACCAAACGAGAAATGTTTTTTGAAACACTCCTTGTCAAACAATAAAGCCGGCCGCCACGGCGAATAGATCCAATGCATTGCTGTTGATAAAAAAGATGTACATAATCCCATCCAAACCAGGCTCCATACCCCATAACCTAACCTTGCAAGCAGGATGCCCAAAAGCCCTCCCCCAATGGCTGCCGGAATCTGAATGTTTGTTTGCAGTTTAAACTTCATATCTTTTACCAGTAAAGTACTTTGAACACCAAAAAAGGCATTGATAATTAAAATAAGTCCGTATACACGTACAATGGCTGTTAAAAGCGGCTGTTTATAAAAATTGGCAATGAACGGGGCGGCAAAAAACAATACACCATATAAAAAACAACTGCCCAACAGGTTAAAATAAAAAATTGTCGAAAAATCGCGCTCATCTGCATCCGGGGTGCGTATCAGCGAAGCCGTTAAGCCGCTATCTAACAGCGAATTACCAATTGCTATAAAAATTGCCAACATGGCTATCAGGCCAAACTGAGCGGGATCAAGCATACGGGCCAGAAATAAGGAGATCAGGAACCCAACAATTTTTGAACTCACCTGCTGCCATAAGGACCATAGAATGCCCGATACGGTTTTTTCTTTATAATTCATCTGAGTGATATTACAGGCGTGCGTTTACCAGGCCATCCGGTAAAAAAGCTTTCAGATCATACAGCACAGTGTGAGGTTTACAAAGGCTGGCTAAATTGAGGTCTTTAAACTCATTATGAGCAACCGCGAGTAAAATACCGTCGTATTTTCTTTCTTTCGATTCGCCGTTTTCGCAGGTTATGCCATAAATCCGGTTTGCCTGCTCGGCGTTAGCCCAAGGGTCATGAACATGCACCTTTATCTTATATTCTTCCAACCGCTTAACAATATCTATTACCCGGGTGTTTCTTACATCGGGGCAGTTTTCTTTAAAAGTAAAGCCAAGTACCAGCACTTCGGCATCTATCAGCGATGTTCCTTTGCGCGTTATTTGCTTTATAAACTGATCGGCAACGTAAGCGCCCATTGAATCGTTTATGCGGCGTCCGGCTAAAATAATCTCAGGGTGATACCCAGCTTCCTGGGCCTTTTGAGCAAGGTAATATGGATCGACCCCGATACAATGCCCGCCAACCAAACCTGGTCTGAAATTTAAAAAATTCCATTTTGTACTGGCGGCCTCTAATACCTTATTTGTATCAATCCCAAGTTTATTAAAAATCATGGCAAGCTCATTTACGAAAGCTATGTTGATGTCGCGCTGGGCATTTTCAATTACCTTTGCGGCCTCGGCCACTTTTATCGAATCGGCCTTAAAGGTACCAGCTGTAATAACCGAATTGTAAAGTTTATCTACGATGTCTGCAGTTTCGGCCGTTGAGCCAGAAGTGATCTTCCGGATATTTGCTACCGTGTGATACTTATCTCCCGGATTAATTCGCTCGGGGGAGTAGCCTGCAAAAAAATCGACATTATAACGTAATCCAGATACTTTCTCTAATATGGGCATGCATTCGTCTTCGGTAACACCTGGGTAAACCGTCGACTCATAAATCACAATATCACCTTTTTTAAGTACTTTCCCAATCAACATGCTGGCGTTTATTAAAGGTGTCAGATCGGGGCGATTGTTCTTATCAACGGGTGTTGGCACTGTTACAATGTATCTTGTACATGGTCGTAATTTTTCGATATCGTCTGTAAAAAACAACCCTGTTTGTGTTGTACACACCGGCGTTATCACTGCATTCAATTCATCTTCGCTAATTTCTAAAGTATGATCGATACCGGTTTTCAGCTGGTTAATTCTGGCTAAATTTATATCGAAACCAAATACTTTATACTTTTTTGCGAACTCAACGGCCAGGGGCAAGCCCACATACCCAAGGCCTATAATTCCAATTTTTGGTTGGTACTGTTCAATTTTCATGGTTTTGATTTGAATTTTGTATAGTTAAATTTTGCATAAGAACACGGGTTACCAAAGCACAGTTAATACTGTCAAACACCATTAATACGTGCTTGCCTTTAATTTCAACCACTTTGCCTGTTTGATTGGTAAGCACACCGGCCTTTATTTTCACAACATCGCCTATCGCTAATCCTTCCAGGCTTATCATCTCTAAGTCTTTGTAATTGTCAAGGTTGTACTTTATTTGGTCGATAATATTATCTCTCACCACAGCTGGTCTGCCCATATAATACACATAGCCCATTACGCCTAAAACGTACAGTACTTTGGCCTGTTCAAAAAGATCAACCCTTACAAACACGTACGAACTAAACAAGGGCAGGCTTACCTCTTTTTTCCTATCAGCCCATTGGTTAACAACTTCCCTGACAGGGCAATATGATTCGACGCCTTGCTGCTTTAACAATTTGTCAACCTTTTTTTCCCAGCGGGGCCTGGTATAAATTACAAGCCATTTTTTTTCGCGCAAATTTGATATCGACACTTTCGAGGTATTTAATGAAGATTGCATGTTGGTATTTATTTGTAAAAGGCAGTATTTAAGGATTGGCTACGGCTTCGCCATCTCACTTACATGATGCGGCTATTTGTTTTTTGATATGTGCGTTTAAGCAAAGGGCTTAAAGCAAGCAAACTGAAAATGCAGCCCTATTTAGCTTGGGGTTGCTTTTGAAAAACACTGTTCCTGGCTGGCTCACTACTTTATATAGCTTCGCCAATCCACTTACAGGGCCTATTTTTTAAATTATGCTACAAAAGATTATTAGCGGACAGATTATTACGTAAAGAATAATTACTATACGCCGTACGGAACGTAACCATAGCCCCCGTACGCATAGGCATTACGATTTTGCTTTTTTGCATCGTTTAAGACAACCATAATATTTTTCAATTTCCCGTTATCATAAATATCCTTCAGTATGTCTAATTGTTGGGTGCTGGTATAGTTATAACGCACCAGGTAAATACTTAAGTCGGCAAAGCTGGCCAGACTTAGCGCATCTGAAACTGCGCCCACCGGCGAAGTATCAACAATTATATAATCAAATTGGGCTTTGCACCAGTCGAACAACTGCTCAACCCGTGCGTCCATCAATAACTCCGATGGCCTTTCAGACAATGTACCGCAACCCAAAACAAACAGGTTATCCGATTCGCCAACAGGCTGAATGTATTCATACAAAGAATCTATATCACCTTCTATATAATCGGCCACCCCCTTTGTTTGCGCCAGGTTCAGGCTTTTCAGGAGATCTGGTCTTCGCAAATCAAATTCAATGATGAGTACTCGTTTACTTAATAAAGCGAGCGTAATTCCAAGGTTAACGCTGAAGAACGTTTTGCCCTCGCCCTTCATGGTAGATGTAACCAATATTGTTTTTTGCGGCAGGCCCTGGTTTAAAATACCTATATTACTACGGATGTATCTGAACAATTCAGAAATGACGGTTGTACGCCCTTTATGTACAGCAATTGCGCCCGCAAGTTCTTGATTATGGCTTAGTTCGCCAAGTACCCTAACTCCTGGTATTTCTAATAAATTGGCTGTAGTTGTAACTTTTGCATTAAATTTTTGCCTGAAAAAAATTGAAAACCCGGGAATTAACAAGCCAATTACTCCGCCAAGCAAATATGTTAATTGCTCCTTTGGAAATTCAGGAACAGGATCATACGCCGGTCTGTCGACAATTTGTGATGACGGAATAGTTGCCGAAAGAGATAAGGCCGTTTCCTCGCGCTTTTGCAATAAATATTGATATAGGTTTGTTTTTACGCCTTGCTCGCGACTGCGCTGCAATAACCCTCTTTCAATGGCGGGTACCGACTGGATCCGCGAATCATATTGGGCCGAGTTTTGCTTAAGAAGCGTATGCCCTATCATAAACCCTTTTTTAATATTTGTTAAATTCTCCTTTATGTTGGTACGCAAACTTGCTATCTGGCGGCTCAAATCCTGCACCAACGGATTGCTGAGGTTGGCGGTGTTTAACATCCGGTTCCTTTCCAACTGAAGGTCGTTGAATCTGCTTACAAGTGAATTCAAAACCGGGTCTTTCAATCCCATAGTGCTTGGAACCGCGTTAAATTGATTACCGGATTGGTTTAGATAAAATTCCATCGATTTTACAATGCCAAGTTGAACATTAGATTCTTCAAGTAACTGGTTATATTCTGCCGACTTTGTCAGATTGACCTGATTACCGGCATTAATTTCAGATGCTCCGCTTTGTTGTTTATAGGTTTCGATGTCTTTTTCGGCAGCTGACAGATCATCCTCCATTGTCTTGAGCCGTTTATCGATAAATAAAATGGTATTAAGTGCTGTTATATTCTTTTTCTTAACAGTTTCATCATTATAAGTACTAATAATATTGTTAAGAATTGCCACTCCGCGCTCTGGCACGGCATCATTAATGCTCAATAATAGCGTGTTAGATTCTTTAATTACCGGGTTTACCTGCAATAATCCGGCACTGTACAAGGCAGCCAGGGTTTTTAAATTATTAAACCTGATGGTAACCTGTTTATCTGTAGTAGCAAAACCAGGCCCTTTTTCAACTTTGAATGCATAATCCTTATGATTCACAACTTGTCCGTAACGATATAACCAACTCTTCTTTTCGACGGTTAATAAAAACTTATCTCCGGAGTAATTTTGAAGGTGAAGTTTTTTCAAATACGCCCCATTACTCAATTTAACTACCGTTACAATAAAAGGGCGGTCATCACCATAATATTCTTTGGTTTTAAAAGCAGCTTCATCAAAATAAGAAACTTCAAGATTCAGTCGTTCAAAAACATTATAAATCAAATCTTTTGAGCGCAAAACTTCAATTTCATTATCTACTGTTTTTGCTTCCTGAAACATGTTCAAATCACTAAACGCTGTTGCCTTGAGTATGCCGTCTCCTTTTTTATCGTCGGGAATAAGTAACGTACTTGTTATTTTATACCTGGGTGTAACATAATGAAGATACCCCCAGGCAACCATCAAACAAACAAACAGGCCTGCCAGAAAAGCGTACCAATTTTTTAAGTATGGCATTGCTTTAGTCTTGAAGTCACCTCCTGGCAAGGTTTGTTTTGGTTTAGCGTTAATGTCCATGTCGGCTTTTTTTAACATTATGAAAAGGGGTATCAATTATCTTTTTAAAAGTACAGCTGCTAATACTGCTACAGCAGATATAGAAGCGATTATCAGGGGCATCAGGCGTGTATTTTGACTATACTCAACTGCTTTTGACCGGTCGGGCTCTATATAAACTATATCATTTTGCTTCAGGTTGAAATACGGCGACTTCATCGACTCGAGTTTGTTCAGGTTCAACCTTGTCATGGTTTTATTTCCGTCTTCATTTCTGATGATCAAAACGTTTTCGCGCCTCCCATAAACGGTCATGTCGCCGGCAAGGCCCAGTGCTTCAAGTACATTTACCTGTTCGTCGTTAATAATGAAGGTTGCTGGTTTGTTAACTTCGCCGATAACTGTAATTTTGAAATTACTCAACCTTAAATCCACAACCGGCGATTTCACATGTTGCATTAACTGCGTCGCTATTGCTGTTTGGGCATCTTCAACGCTAAGGCCTCCAATTTTAATCTCACCAATCAACGGAAGTTGAATATTGCCATTTTTATCTACTTTGTAGCCTTCGGAGCCTGGCCTGGGGTTTGTTCCCATATTTTTATTACCATAAAACAGATTATT
This sequence comes from Mucilaginibacter sediminis, assembly GCF_051903035.1. Classification (NCBI taxonomy): domain Bacteria; kingdom Pseudomonadati; phylum Bacteroidota; class Sphingobacteriia; order Sphingobacteriales; family Sphingobacteriaceae; genus Mucilaginibacter; species Mucilaginibacter sediminis. The sequence goes on along the minus strand of NZ_CP170602.1, from coordinate 7,340,721 downwards.
CGATTCCGGGCTTAGGCTGTTAAGCGTAATATTTACAACATCGCCCCTTTTAATCAACACCTGTTGATCCTGCGATTTATTTACTGTAGCAGTCTCGGCCATATTACTAAAGTAAACCAGATCACGGCGGGCTGCACAGCCAGATAACATCATCAATGACACAATACAGCTAATTATCATTATTCTTATCATCTTTTAGTTTATCAAAAGGCTTATGATTTGTTCCTGTTTGATAAACTAAAATTACCCGATTGAGGTTCAACAACATAGCATTTTTAATGATTGAAAATAAATTGTAAACCTGGCCGGTTTAGTTTACAAAACATGTAAAACAAAAGTCGTGGTCATGTGCAGGCCGTGTAAACCCGTTGTAAAAAATTATCATTTTTGAGCTATTTATTACCGCTGCGCTATATAGTTTCAGATGCTAACCGCTGCTGATTTTATAATAATTCGTCTTTTTTTTACCAGTTTGTTAAATAACCGATCGCTAAAAACGCTGTCGTTATCAAATTTGCGTTTTAAGGCGTATGAAGAGTATTGTTCGCAGTAACAGTATCACATAAAAAAAGCAGGCTTACACCTGCTATGTTTATCTTAGTATATTGGGTTGTGAACCTATGCTATCGTCTTAAAATAGCATTGATATCAGCTCATCATAATCTTACTCTACTGTAACTGATTTGGCAAGGTTACGTGGCTGGTCAACATTACAGCCCCTGAGCACGGCGGTATGGTATGCCAGCAGTTGCAAGGGTATAGTTGCCAATAGTGGCAAAAACGCTTCATCTGCGCCAGGTATCTCTATACAATAATCTGCCATGTTTTTCACCGTCACATCGCCCTGGGTAACAATAGCAATTACAATCCCTTTTCGGGCTTTAACCTCCTGGATATTACTTATAACCTTGTCATATGATGAGTTTTGAGTAGCGATGAATACCACTGGCATAGCTTCGTCAATCAACGCTATAGGGCCATGTTTCATCTCTGCCGCCGGGTATCCCTCGGCGTGGATATAGGAGATCTCCTTGAGCTTTAATGCTCCCTCCAACGCCACCGGGAAGCCGCTGCCACGGCCAAGGAACAGGCAATTAGATGCATCTTTAATTTTCAACGCTATATTTTTTATCAAATCATTATCCTGAAGAAGCGTTTGAATTTTGTCGGGAATTGTTTCAAGTTCAGATAACAAATAAATAAGTTTTGACGACGAGATAGTACCTTTTTGTTGAGCTATATACAAAGCCAATATTGTAAGTACGGTAACTTGCGCCGTAAAAGCTTTTGTTGAGGCTACTCCAATTTCGGGCCCCGCGTGCGTATAAACTCCGGCGTGGGTAATTCGGGGTATAGAAGCGCCAACAACATTGCAGATACCTAAAATTGTGGCACCTTTTTCTTTCGCAATTTCTATCGCTGCCATAGTATCTGCAGTTTCACCGGATTGAGAGATTGCCAATACAACGTCCCTTTCAGTTATTATCGGGTTTCGGTATCTAAATTCCGAAGCATATTCTACCTCAACAGAAACACGCCCATATTCTTCAATCAGGTACTCCCCCGCCAAACCTGCATGCCAGGAAGTACCGCAGGCAACAATAATTATCCGGTCAATATTTTTCAGCTTATCAGCATATTCTTTTAGGCCTCCCAACTCCACTCTGCCAATTTTCGGAAATATGCGTCCCCGCATACAATCTGTTACAGAGCGTGGCTGCTCAAATATTTCCTTTAACATAAAATGTTCAAAGCCCCCTTTTTCAAGAGACTCCAACTTCATTTCAAGCTCTTGTATCAATGGTGTCTGGACAACATTATCAAGTTGCTTAACCAATAGTTCGTCACGCTTTATGAGCGCTATTTCATTATCTTTTAAATAGATAACGTTTTTTGTATATGCAATAATCGGTGTTGCGTCCGACGCGATAAAATATTCGCCTTTGCCAACCCCAATAACCAGGGGGCTACCCTTTCGCGCGGCAACTAATTGCCCGGGATTTTCCCGGTCCAAAATCACAATGGCATAAGCACCTATTACGGTATTCAAAGCCAAACGAACAGCCTCCATCAGATCAGTTTGTTCAATATTTTGAATTTCTTCAATCAGGTGAATCAGCACCTCAGTATCCGTTTCACTTTTAAAATGATGCCCGCGGTTAATCAGCTCTTCTTTGAGCGTGGCATAATTTTCGATGATACCATTATGAATAATGTGCAACCTGTTATCATTCGACGTGTGGGGATGAGAGTTAACATCAGACGGCGCACCATGGGTAGCCCAGCGGGTGTGGCCAATGGCTACGTGTCCGCTTTTATCTTCAGCTTCAGTAAAAGCTTCAAGCGACGACACTTTGCCAATCTTTTTATAAATACTAAAACCTACCTGATTTATAATGGCGATACCGGTGCTATCATACCCACGATATTCCAATCTTTTAAGGCCATTTATTACAATTGGCCAGGCGTCACGAAATCCTATATAAGCTACTATTCCACACATAATTTTGAGTTTTATTTTTATATCCCTTAAGTAATTATTTACAAACTCAAATTTATTTAATTGTATAACAGCATATTACAAAACAAAAGAATTGAACACCGATTGTAAATTATATGAAAAATTACACAAAAGGTGTAAAATACTTTATCGTTAAAATTTACATTACCTATGCAGTTTGCGTTAATTAGAAAGCCATGGCAACTACCGGATTTAATAGATAAGCAGTGCCAATACCGATGACGACAGCATAAAACTTTGTCATAACTATTTAAGCGTCAACCTAACTAATACCCTTTTACACAAATGGAAATAATTTCACCATTTGTGTGAAAGAGTTGACTATCCTTTACAATTTATTTTCAAATAAACACGCGCATAAAAAATTGAAAATCTATTGAATACATTTGTTAAATCAAAACCCAAAATGAGCGCGTGTTTGTTGTTCAGATGCAAAAACGATTATAACAAACATATACCGCTCAGTTTCTCAATGATGGTTTCTTTATAATATCCGGCTCATGTAACCGGCATTGCGAATGCTATTGCCAGCATTAATTTATCATGATGTTTATTGTAAAAGAACCTTACTCCCACTATTATAATTCTGTTCTGATACAATTTTAAAACAAAAACAACACGTACCTGGGCCTATTTCAATACCGATTAAAAAATACAAAAATGATTAAAGAGAATTTCATGCTAAGTGTCGCCTGCACAACTTACAATCAGGATAAATTTATTACTCAAACAATTGAAAGCTTTTTAATGCAGCAGACAAATTTCCCGTTTGAGATTGTAGTGGGCAATGATTGCTCTACTGATAACACCGCGGCCATATTGCAATCGTTTAAAAAAAAATATCCTGGCAAAATAAAGATAGTTACTGCAATTAAAAATGTTGGTGCTCATCAAAACATGATTGATACGCTGGATGCTTGTACCGGAAAATACATTGCCCTTTGTGATGGTGATGACTACTGGACAAACCCACTGAAACTACAAAAACAAGTGGATTTTTTAGAGCAAAACCCCGAATATATTATTTGCTGCCATTACACGCGCGTAATTGACACCGACGGAAATACTTTATACGTTGCGCCAAAACCGGTACCACTAATACACACCTATCATGATTTACTCACAGGCAAGCAGGTTGAAACAAAAACTGCAACTGTGGTTTACCGTAACTTAAAAAAAATTAACCAGTTGTTTCATCAACCCTGGTATTTTAGTTGTTTTGCAGCCGACAAATTCTTTAAAATATTTTCAACTTCTGTTACAGGCGGTAAAATATATGTAATGCCCGAGGTAATGAGTTGCTACCGTAATCATGTTGGCGGTATTTGGAGCATGATTAAAACAGAGGCAAGGATGGAAATGGTAATCAGCGATTTTAACCTGATTATAAAACATTTTAGCTATAATGGCATTCAACGGGCAAAGTTGTTGTTGTTGTATATTAACAGGTATCTGTTATTTGAATTGAAGAGACACCGTTTTCAAAAAATATACAATACAGTAAAATTTCTTATTTAATCCACAAATACACTATTGGCTTAATAGGAATGGTAAATCCCAATTACCAAAAGCCTATACACCTTATCCGTACTGCTTCACAGAGTTAAGTACAATTAATGCCACAGGCCCGGCTTTAAGCATTACCCGGGGCCTATTGCCTTAATAACAACAGGTCAACTGAATTTAACATTTTTCAATCAAGCCTATATTGGCCCGGGTACCAGAGGGTTGCTAAATCACAAAAAATATACTAAAGGTGAAGAATCCCCTTCTCGACACCCTACATTTCAGGGCAAACGCATCTAATTGGGTTAACATAACTTAACACATTTCAAATAAAACATTTACAAGTATTTAATAATCAATGTTTTATATTTTATCATGGTTAACACTAAGCCGATTGCGCAATTTAAGCGCCTCCAAATATTTGTGCCTGGTGTTGGCCAATACAAGTCACTTGAGTAACTCCATCATTTAACCAGGATCAGGCAATAAAACAAGGTATCCCTTTATGCTCATATCTTCCCCACGCCATAAGCTTATTCCGTGGGCTATTATTAAATAACAGCTTATCGCCGTTAACTATTTAGTTGAGTTTACCTGCACTACATTTCTATTAATTCTTTTTTTCTAACTAAAATCATTATGGGTTACAAACAATTTACCATCCGGGATAAAGATGGCTGGGATGCCTATATACATCGCGCATATACTCACGATGTTTTCCATAGCTGGCACTACCACTCTTTAAACAAAGAAGGCGAGCAACTTCTTTTTGTTTATGAACAGGGCCATCTTTTTATTGCTCTCCCGGTAATAAAAAGGAAGATAGAAAATTCTCTTTTTTTTGATATGACTTCTGTTTATGGTTATGGCGGGCCGGTGTCAAATGTCGATTTGCGCACCGTACCGGCGAGCATAATCCCGGCTTTCAAGCAGGCTTTTACTGATTTTATGAGACGTGAAAATGCGATTTGCATATTCACCCGACTTCATCCTTTCCTGAATCAGGATTACGTACTTGACAGCATTGGCGGCTTAAAAAGCAATGGTACAACCTTATACATCGATCTGTCGATATCCATTGAGGATCAGAGAAATAAATACGAAAAAAGACTTTCCCGGCAAATAAGAAAAATGCGCGAAAAAGGCTATATCATAAAAGATAATAACAGCCCCGACGATGTGAAATATTTTATAGATATGTACTATAAAAATATGGATCGGGTAAATGCCTCGCCAAATTATTACTTCGACGAAAAATACTTTTCTGACATTATTAACATGGAAGGCTATGAAAACAAGCTTATCCTGATATATGACGGCACAGAACTCATTTGCGGCGCGGTTTTATTGCTTTCAGAAAACATCATCAGAAATCATCTTTCAGCCACGTCGCCCGATTATTTAAAAGAATCGCCAAGTAAATTACTTACCGACGAGATAAGTATGATTGGGCGCAGGCTTGGCAAAAAAATCTTTCACCTGGGTGGCGGAGTAGGCGGAAAAGAAGATTCGTTATTTGAATTCAAAAGGTATTTTTCGGATTTACAAATAACCGACCGGATATGGTGTTATGTTAACGACCATGAAGCATATAACGCCCTTGTAGCAAAAAATTCGTCGGAAGCCGGTTCAGGGTCGGCATATTTTCCGTTGTATCGCCGCCCGGCTCCTAAAGCAGAGACAGTAGTCCCAATTATCAATACAACCATTATTTAATTCCTCGATAAAATAAATATTATGAAAAATAAATTTAATTATTCTGAAGCCGATCTGACAACTTTTGACACCATTATGGCTGACTGCGGCTGGATTGTTTACGAAGACGCGTTGGATGTGGATTTTGTTGATGAGATTGCCAATTCGTTAGTTAATGCTTATGATGAGCGAAGAAAAATCCAGGTAAAAAATGGTATTGCGGCAGTCATGAACGGCACATTACATCATCTTGTTGAAAAAGATGCATTCTCCCTAAAATTTCTGGATCAAAAATATTGTGACAGCCAAATAAGGCATTTTTTAGACGGCAACTATATCCTCAATTCCCTGGGCGCAGTAATTAATTTAAAAGGCGACAACCCCTATGTTCAAAACATTCATCGGGATATTCGAAGTTATACCGGCAATTTTAAGCTAATGATTCAGATGATGGTTATCCTGGATGATTTTACCCTCGAAAACGGAGCAACTCATTTTCTTTCGGGCTCGCACCATTCTAAAGAAAAACCCGAAGCCGACTTTTTTTACAAAAACTCTGACCGTGCGATTGTAAAAAAAGGAAGTATTATTTTATTTGACTCCAACCTGTGGCACGCCAGCGGAAAAAACCATACCAATGGACAAAGGCGTACGCTTACCATGGCTTTTACGCGGCCATTTTTTAAACAGCAATTGGATTACCCCCGGGCATTAGGCTACACATTTGGTGAAGGATTAAATGAAAGTTTGCGACAGGTTTTAGGTTATAACGCACGAACACCAGAAAACCTGGATGAATATTATCAACCTGTAGAAAAGAGAATGTACCAACCAGGTCAGGGTTAATTGATAGTTTTCTTATAAGTAACCCAACTTCAAAACCAATATAATCGGATGGGCGTTTGAAGCACAATGTTATAAAAAATGGATTCATAGAAAATTACACTCCACTATTTAAGATGTCGTTGTAATTGTCAATCCTGAACAAGAATTATAGCTGAATATGTATTTCCTATAATGTGCTAATGAAATCACAATCCGGTGATGAAATGCGAAATATAGTTGCGGTCGATATTTTCTAAAAGAAACAGTTACCAATAACCTTTATAAAAAATGGGGGCTTGATACCAAAGCTATAGCTCCGTCATTGCTTTGAAAGTTACCTTACCAACATTATCTGGTTTCCCGTTTAATGCCGGGGTAATTGTGCCTTTTAATTTCCCGTTTACTTTACTCACCATGATCTTCCGGAAGGTGTAATTACCCTTTTCATAATCATACGTTTCTCCGTCATCGTCATATAAAGAATAAGTACCCGGTTTGCTGCCATAATACCTCAGCTCCAGGTCAACCTTCTGCCCTACTTTGGGCGCGTGCAGCATTACGGGCATCATGGGGATAATACCGCCGTCCTTTACATAAACCGGTATTTTATCCAGGCCCGGTGTAACATTGATGACTTCTCCGTCACCTGCGTACTTCCCTGTGTAAAAATCGTACCATTTACCCTTTGGCAAGATCACTTTTCTGCTGGTTTGCCCGGCAAATATTGGTGCTACCAGCAAATATTCGCCGGCCATATACTGGTCTTTAACCTCTTTGGTTATGGCCTCTTCATAAGGATTTTCCTCCAGGTTTACTTTTTTGTTTTCATTTTTAGCTTCCCCTCCAACAAAGCCATCTTCCAGGTACATGGCCCGGAAAGGCGGGATGCCTTCAAAGTGATATTTGGCAAATTCGCTATACCAGTAAGGCATCATCTGCATGCGCAGGTTGGCCATTGTTTTTACCTGCTCCGCAACCTCCGGGAACGACCATGGCTTGGTACCGCTGGCCCAGGCATTAATCATCGCCATAGGCGAAAAAACATTCGACTGAAACCGGCGCAACCATTCCTCGCCGGTTTTGGAAGAACGTACCTCGGGCGTCCATAACACACCTGCAAAACCACTGTTTACCAATGCGGTTATAAAATCGCGGTGATCGTAATAGTCGTTATAGATAACATAAGGGAACGATGAACCACCGCCATTTGAGGCACGAACCAGGCCAAATGTACGTTGATTACGTTCATGGTAAATTTGGCTGGTGTAGCGTTGCATCATCAAGCCATACGTCTGGCGCATTTGTTCGGCATCGTGGCCTGACGGGAAAGTTGCTACGTCGGGCCATAAATAATTATCCCCGCCATCAACCTCATCCATTTTATAGCCGCTGATGCCAATATCTATTTTGCCTTTTTCCAGTTCGCCAAAAAAGATCTTACGTGCTTCGGGCATACTTATATCGGGTACTATGCCGTTCCAAACCGTATGCGAACCACTGTAAGGTAAAATACTTTTATAAACAGGTGCCTCTGGCGATACATAAGGATTAGTCCATAAATTGAGCCTTATATTCTTTTTCAGCATATCCTGTATAAAACCTTTAGGATCAGGAAACCGGCTTGCATCCCACTCAAAAGTACAGGGGTATGATTTACTTTGCCAGCCTGGCTCAAGCCCGATAAAATCAAGCGGATAGCCCTTTTCCTCAAATGCCTTTGCTTCGGCTGCAACACCCTGCGCATCGGTTAAACGCTGCATACGCTGTGTAAAGCCCAGGCCCCAGCGTGGTGGTAAACAACCGCCGCCGTTTAGCAAATTATAACGCCGTACGGCATCTAAAGTAGTTGGACCAGCAAATACATATATCTCTACCCCGGAAGCGGGCACCAGCATTTCCACACCATCTGAATATGGATGCGAGCTCCATGTTTTATCAAGATTCCTGTCTTTTACTTCGGGAGGTACTTTACTGTCGCGCCTTACTGCTGTACCGGCATATACGTCGATATACCTGGCCGAGTTGATAAACACACCATAACCATTTGATGATACATAAAAAGGTGTGGGTGCATGGGTGCGCCCATTATCCTTACCTGCATAATTGTCAACATGCAGCGTAAGCACTTTGCCGCGCTGAAATACAGTTTGGAAATTTAAACCGAAACCAAACAACTGCTCTTTTTTTTCCAACGGAAAGCGCAGGTAAGTTTTACCACCCTGTACACTACCTGTAATTTCCTGCTGCGGTAAGGGGAAGGCGGCCCTTGGCATTTGCGCTAAACCGGCATGATAAGGTTGTACCCCGGCCACTTTCAGTAAGTCAAATTCTTCGGGCTTACCTATAATGCCTTTCCATATTCCGGGTTCTATTTCCGTCCAGGCAATGGATTGCGCATGAAGCTCTGCCGCGAAACTCCCAAACAAACAAATCAGCAAAAAGCATTTCAAATTTTTTATCATGTTAGTTAGGTATAATGGTATAGGTTTTACCTTTTTCTGTAGCAAAATCAATTATATAACCTTTATTAAAGGATACATCCGGCAGTTTGGCGTCATCTGCCTGCTGGTAAACCGGTGTTACCGGCGGCGTATCTAAAATATTTTTGTTGATACCTGTAGCCGCTTTGCTGCCTACCTCAACCACTTTTACAGGTATCGGGGTTCGTAAGCGGCAATTGCCCCCAACAATTGACTTGATCAGCGCTTTACTCAACTTTCCCTTTTTCCAGTCAATCGCTACCTCAAAGTTTCCGCGGGCTTTGATGCCTTTAATGCTGCCATCGGCCCAGGCATCGGGCAGGGCGGGTAACAATTCTATTTCACCATCCTGGCTTTGCAACAGCATTTCGGTCATACCGGCCGTACCTCCAAAATTTCCGTCGATCTGGAAGGGCGGATGGGCGTCAAACAAATTGGGATAAGTGCCACCGCCGCTCATTTGTCCTTTTTTTTGCAATGGGTCCATATAGTTAAATGCTGCGCCCAATATTTTATAGGCATGGTTGCCATCATGCATCCTCGACCACCAGTTCACTTTCCAGGCCATTGACCAGCCTGTGCTTACATCGCCCCTGTAAATCATTGATTGTTTTGCCGCGGCAGCCAACTGGGGCGTATTAAACACAGAGATCTGCCTGCCTGGAAACAAACTAAACAAATGCGATATATGCCGGTGTGTATCCGTGGTATCGTCCCAATCCTGGAACCACTCCTGTATCTGGCCATGTTTACCTATATGAAATGGATAAAGCTTATCATAAGCGGCTTTTACCTGAGCTGCAAACATTTTATCGGTACCCAATATCTCCGCGCTGCTTATACAATCCTGGAACAACTCGCGGATGATAGACATATCCATAGTAGAAGCCATACTTACCTGGTATTCCTTACCACTGATTTTAATGGTATTTTCGGGCGAGGTAGAAGGATTTGTTACCAGGTAACCTGTTTTAGGATCGGTTACCAGCCAGTGCAACATAAACTGTGCAGCGCCTTTAATAATAGGGTATGCGGTTTTGCTCAAAAAAAGCTTGTTGCCGGTAAAAAGGTAATGATCATATAAATGAAGACTCATCCAGGCGCCGCCCATTGGCCAGGCTGTCCAGCGCACCGCGCTCCTGGGGTCGTGGTCAAAATTACCAACGGTTGATGTTTTAGCCCAGATATCGCTGTTATGATGCTGTACCCAGCCTTCATTAATGTTATAATTTACTTTGGCTGTAATTGCGCCGTTCACGGCAAGCTCTTTCAGAAAATCAAATAAGGGTTGGTGGCACTCCGAAAGGTTGGTGTTTTCGGCCAGCCAGTAATTCATTTCGGTATTGATGTTGGTAGTATAATTACTGCCCCATGGCGGTATCACCTGGTCGTTCCAGATGCCCTGGAGGTTGGCGGGCGCACTGCCGGGTCTTGAGCTGGCAATCAGCAAATAACGCCCAAACTGGTAATACAGGGTTTGTAATTGCTTATCGGGATTAGCTACACTGAAACTTCTGAGCCGTTCGTCCGTAGGTTGCTTTACCATACCGGCATCTGTACCCAAATTAAAGTCGACCCGTTTAAAAAGGCGTTGATAATCCGCAATGTGCCTTTGTTTGAGCTGTTCGTACGTTTTTTGCAATGCGGCAAACATGCTGGCATTGGCCTCAATGGCCGGGTCTTTACCCTGCAGCCCCGGCGATTTATTAAAACCGTTAAAGCTGGTTGCCTCGGTTAAATAAAGTATAACCTGGTTGGCGCCTGTAACCTGTAATGCGTTGCTATCGGCTATCACCCGCCCGCCATTATTTTTTATTTTGAGGTTGATCTGGAAACTCATGCCCTCCCCTTTAGGCTCGTCATAAATTATCTGCCGTGGTTCGGATTCCCGGTTGGCCACATAACTCGGGGCTTTACCCTTTAAAATCAGCTTATTGCTACCATCCATTTCGATGCCGAAGTGCAGCTTGCTTTGCAAATTGGCTGTGAAATTAATAGCGCCTTTTTTATCCGCGGTGATGCGTACCACCATTACTTTATCCGGGTAGCTTATAAATGTTTCCCGTTGATAATGCACGCCGTCAGCCTCAAACCGCAAGTTCGAAACCGCGTTATTTAAGTTCAGGTCGCGGTAGTAATGTATACTGTCTTTCAGGTTAAAGTTAAGCAGCAGATCGCCCAGGGGCAGATACCTGGCTGTGTATGGCCCTTGTAAATACTTTTTCCATATCTCTGCCGCTTTTTCAAAATCGTTATCAAACACAGCCTTTCGTACTTCGGGCAAATGCGCTGATGCCTGAGGATTGTTCCCGGCTTCGGGGTAGCCCGACCACAGGTTATGGTCGTTAAGCTGGTAATGCTCGTGGTTAACACCGCCAAACACCATAGCTCCGGTGGTGGCATTACCCAGGGGCAAGGCCTCTTCCCAGGCAACAGCCGGTTTGGTATACCACAGTTTTAAATAGGCATCGGTGTTGTGTGTTTGCGCCGTTGCAAGTTGAGTACTTACCAAACCTGCAACAACCAAATATATTTTTGGAAAACGTATTTTACAAAACCTCATATTATTTAACTGTTGTTAACTTAAAGGCTATTACCTTTTTAGCCCAAAAGGTAGGCACATACAAAATGTGTTTCACTGTATCGTAAGCCAGGTCGGCAGTATTTATCTTTTGCTCCTGTGTATCAAGCAGGGTTTCTATTTTACCATCGGCAGTTACATAAAATATATGTCCCGACCAGCAGGTGATCAGGAAATCGCCGTTACCAACAGGTTCAAGGCCATCGCCTCCGCAGCTTAGCATGGTTATTTGTGTTAAATTACCCTGGCTATCTGCTTTCATAAATTTTTGGCCACCCAATATATAAAGATCGGTACCGATAGCTTTAAGCCCGTTTACACCGCTTACGTTTGTTAAAAACGTGCTTGCATGACCGTTTTCAATACGGTGTATTTTTTTTGTTTTACTATCTGATACATAAACAACGCCTTTATCATTAACAGTAATATCATTTAAAGCTTTGGCACTATCAATAGCAATCTTATTTTTAACCTTACCCGTATTAATATCAATAACTACCACCTCCGACAGATCTGCGGCGTACAACTCATTACCAAACCGCCCCAATCCTTTAGGTGCATTTAAACCGGTTGTAAAATCAAGATTAGTAACTTTTCCATCAACCGTAATTTTGGCTACACCTCCTTTACCATCAACCGCGTTAGGGTTTCCATCTATCTCTGACACATATAATATACCTTTTTTTAAATCCGGCAAAACTGATTCGGGAACCCTTATAACTGTATCCGTTTCCCAAAGCTTTTTCAGTTGATGTGTTTGGGCATTACTGTCATAAACAGTAACTACCATTAAAACAGGCAATATGTATTTAAAAAGTTTGCTCTTCATAGTTATATTATTTGTTTGGTATTGATACTTATAAAGTGACCGCTTGTGTACCCCCGTCATTTACTTTGTATTTGATGGTTTTGCTACCCTCGGTTATGGTAATATTTAACTTCTCCTTATTCAACCTCGATATTTTAAGGTTGAACACGTGCCCGAAGGAATGGATGTTATTCAATGCCATTTCATTCCAGCCATTTGGCAGCCTTGGTGTGCAATTGAAGCTATTAAAGCCTGTTGGCCGCATACCAAATAAGCCTTCGGTGAATATTCTGCAATAAAGTCCGCTCTCGGCAGATAAATGTCTTTGGTTTCCTTCGGGATAGGCTTCTACCGGGTAGGGCACATGCTCTCCCAATAGTCGCCTGCGCGAATAATAGCGCAGGTATTCCATTGCTTTTTCTGTTTTACCAGCCTGCAATACACCGCGAAGTGCATACAGGGTTGAGCGGTCCCAAAAAGTTTCTTTGCCTGCCTCGGTAGCCAATCCATCAGCCGTCCATAAGCGGGGCGAAAACAGGGCTTGGATGGTTCCTTCGCTCCTATCTAAAATACCCATGGTAAGGGGCAGGCAGATCCAGGCACGCAGTACATCATTGGTTTCGTAGTATTTGTAGGTTTTAAAGCCTTCTATGGTTGTCCCGAAGTATTTTTCGATATTACTTTTAAGCGTTGCCGCTTGTTTTAAATATTCGTCTGTTTGTGCTTTTGGCTGACGCAATTGTTTGCCAAGGTAAGCCGCCGATATCAACGCATCATAATAAAGGCTATTGGTTGACAGGTTGGCTTTACCAGATGGAAAGCGACCTTCCAACTCATCATGATCTGAAGTAACCACGCCCCGGTCGTTTAGTTTCCGGTGACTATATTCCAGGCACCAGGTAATGAGCGGCCACAATACTTTTGCAGAATCTGGGCGGCCATAGGTTAATGCATACCGCGAAGCGCCATAGGCAATCATAGACTGGTCGCCACGGTCACCCGCGCCTTTCCATACGGCGTCGCCTTCGGCAACTATGGAGCTGGGTATGGGTTTGTACTCCGGGTTCATATACCTGGCAAATAAGCGGTAGCAAGTCATGGCCGACAGGTTGCCGATACTATCTCCCGAAAACGCGAAGAAGGGACTAATATACTCGGCCTGGTCATTTGCCCAGATCGCAGCATAGTATGCCAGCCCGCCCGGCCCATGCAGGTAGCCTGCTTTGGTTTTGTAAATACTCTCTGTCCCCCTGATTTTGGCAAAGGAGAACGCAGTATTTAATAAAGTATCGGGTGTTTTTAATTGCAGCGGTGATAAAATTGTATTTACACGGTTTTCACGGGCTTTTTCTTCCGCATCTGCGTTAACCGTAATAGGCTGACCAGGAAAATCTGTTGCCAAATAATAAACCGCGAAAGTTGTATGCTCACCGGCTTGCACTATACGGCTGCCACTATTCGCAGATCCCATTATAATGGAATGGGGCCTTACTTTACTTTTAAGACTATCCGTCCTGACCTCATGCCGCAAATACTCCATGGAAATGGTGACCGGTTTATCGGTAATATTAGTAAACACAAACTTTTCAATAGCCATAGGTTTATCTACCGAGGGGAAAATACTCCGTTCAATTTTTACCAGCGCCGGATTGCTCGTTGTCGCCTCAATCCGCATAATGCCTTTGTGGCTGATGCTTTTGATATTATAGGAAAGATCGCCCGATTTTTTCCCGCTGGCCAAATCAGTTTTTAACTGCCGGTTATTAATGTAAAACCGGGGCAGCCCGCTATCCGGGAAAGTATAATCAATATGGGTACGGGTGCCATCGGGCAGCATCCTGAATGTTGGGAACACCACCGTTCGCAAAATAGACGATCTGCCAGCGCTATCTAACCCATACTGAACCCAAACAGATACTTTCTCTCCCGACATTTCTATATGATCTGTATGCGGTAACCTGCCGTTAATGGTCCATTTGATACTTCCATCTGGTTGTATGGCCCAACGGTCGGTTTGTTTTGGTAAAGCGCTCTGCTGGGCATAAAGCCTGCAGGGCAGTAGAAAAACTAAGCCTAAAAACACTTTGCAAATATTTGCCTTCATTTTATATTGATCATCAATGTGTTATTCTAATCCAAAACAACTGTTCCGGCTTTCAGATCGGCAGATAGCTCAACCTTTTTTTGTATGCCGGGGATTTTATTTTCCAGGATATGTATATCACGGCTTGCATTGCCTTCAACACGTACAAATGAATCTGCAGACCCGGCTACCGTGGTATTATTTATGCGCGCCCCGGCAACATTCTCTAACCTTATTATAGCCTGGCCTCCGGTAGTTTCGGGAATGATGCAGGAATTAAGCGCTATGTTTTCCCCATCTTCACAGATAATGGCTGGCCGAAGATCATTATGGCTTAGCGTAAATTTTACATTGCTTACCTTTAGTCCATCTACATGCCTGGCCCAAACACCGTAGGCCGGTACCAGTGGACCAAATGTTTTTACTTCGGGATATTTATCAATGGCCTCGGGCACAACCTGCCGGGCATTTTCGTTACTTCCGCCGCCTGCAAGGTTTATCTCTATGTTTTCTAATACCAGGTTTTTAATGTTATGCCCTGGGATACCCGTTATAAGGATACCCGATGGCGGCATCAGCTGTGTGTTATCTGCCGCTTTTGCTTTTACATTTTTGATGGTTACGTTTTCGAGCGTCCCTATAGGTTGCTGACTATCCTGATCTTTACGGAATACACTTAACCTGGCACCTAAACGAATGAGTATTGGCGTTTTTACCTCAACCATGGTAATATCGCTGATTTGAATGTTCCTGATATTTGCACCATCAACCGAAAGTAGCTTTATACCGCCATTGGCTGTATCGTAAATATAACATTGCGATATGTTGATGTTCTCAAATGCCGCCATGGATTCAGTTCCGATCTTGATAGCTCCCTGGCCGCTTTTTAACCGCAGGCCCGAAACAACAATGTCTTTACAGGCCATTTTGCTTGATGTTGTTTTAAAACACAAAGCGTCATCGCCGCTTTCCACATCACAATTTTTAATAGTAACATCCTGGCAGCCATCTATATCCATGCCATCATTGTGCGCTACGCCCCTGCTTACAATTTTTACATTTTTAATGCTTACCTGTTTGCATTGAAAGTAATGAGATGTCCAGGCTGCGGCGTAATTTAGGGTAACACCATTTAAAGCAACGTTTTGGCAGCGCACAATACGCAATAAAAATGGACGCCTGCCCCAGCGTTGCGACTCGGCGCGTGTATCAGTTAATATTTGCTGCGCTTTGAGTTTTGATCCCTGGCCATCAATGGTACCCTCGCCCGCTATGCCTATATTTTTTTTATCAACTGCTACAACCAGCGCCCAACCAACACTTATGCCAAGCCCATCCACAAACGGATCAAGATTTTTATAATCGTTAACATCGGTGCTGCCTAATAAAACAGCGCCTTTGTTTAGCTGCAGGGTAATATTATCATTCAGTGCGATTGTGCCTGTTAAAAACACTCCCGAAGGAATAATAACTTTACCACCACCGCTTTTATAACAAGCGTCAATTGCTTTTTGAATAGCCGCGGTATTTAATGTTGTACCATCGCCTACAGCACCGTAAGCAGAGATATCCACATTGGCCGCAAACAAACTTAAATTACATGCTGCTGTAAGGATAATACCCAACAATAGCCTGGTTAGCTTGTACATGGTTATTTTTTCCTTTCTGCTTTAAGCATTTCGGTTCCGGCCAATAATAAGGCTCCTAAACCATGTGTATCGTTTAGCTCGGTTGGCCTGGTGTAGTAAAATTTAATATCGGTATCCATGTTGGTACCGATACAAACATCCTGCAATTCTCCGGCGGCCGTAATTTTGGTTTTTAACCCATCCCATCCTTCGCGGGCTATTGCTAAATATTTTTCATTGATCCAGCCCTGGTTTACTGCACGTGCTACGGCATATGTATACATAGCTGTAACTGATGTTTCCAGGTATGAATCGGGTTTATCCAATAACTGGTGCCATAAACCGGTTTGATCCTGGTAGCGGGAGTAACCTACAATTTGCCTCAACAGCAATTTGATCAGCTCGGGGCGTTTGGGATGGTTTGCCGGCAAATTGTTTAACAACTCAACCTGTGCCATGGCTATCCAGCCATTGCTGCGGCCCCAGTGACCTACGCCATTGGTTTGATCGTCAGAATAATAATTATGAAAGAAAAGGCCGGTAGCAGAATCATAAAGATATTTATTAAAATTCTCTACCTGTTTTATCGCGTCATCAAAATATTTGCTGTCGCCTGTAAGCTTGCCCATACGTGCTAAAAACGGGATGCTCATAAACATATCATCGGCCCAAAGGGTACCAAAACGAGGCTGCGGGCGGGCAAGCGTGCCATCAGACAAACGCATCTGTTTAGTTAAAATATAAGCTGCGGACCTTTCTAAATAGGCCTGGTAATCTTTTCTTTGTGCCAGCGCATTTACATCAAACAACCCGGCAGACATTGCTCCACAAGCGTCGAGGTTGGTGATATTGAATACCGAACCATATTCTACCCTCGGGGTTGTTTTAGCTTTGTAAAGGGCTTCAAAATAGTTAAGGTTATCAAAAATGAATTCAAAGTTGTGCTGCGAATATTCCGAGTACTTTTTATCCTTAAGCACATCGGCAGTTTGCACCATGCCAATGGCTAAAACACCGTTTACATAAGCCCACTTATTGTATTTGCTATCCGCTTTAATGTCAGCCGATGATGCCAATCCTTTTGTAGAATCGTATTTTTCTTTGGTACTGGAATTGATAAATTTAAATGAGGTGTTCTGAACTATATTGTCGGCAACCTTGCGAACAACTGCTTCGGTGTTGGTATCCTGCCCAAATGCTATCGCCGGGCAAACCATTAGTAATAAGTATAAAAATGATTTCATCATATTGAGGTATCTGTTTTAAAAAGGATTTATTTTTTATTAGCGGCTCTTACAGCTTTTACCTGTGCCGTACTTATTGCACCCGCTTTATTGGTAAAATTTTTCCTGACATAGGTTAACACGGCAGCAATTTCCTGGTCTTTCAAAAAATCATGTGCCGGCATTACGTTGGAGTATGATTCACCATCAATATCAACGTTTTCTGAAAATCCGTTAAGCACAACCTTAATCAGGCGGGTTTTATCGCCCAGCACATAAGATGTTTTAGTTAACGGCGGATTCATGTTGGGTACCCCGCCCCCATCGGCCTGGTGGCAGGTCAAACAATATTTTACATATACACTTTTGCCGTCAACCACCGGATTAGCGAAGCTCGGCCGGGGCCTAACCCTGGCTTTCGCCGGAGTTTTAACCTGGGCCATTAACTGATAGCAGCTAAAAATGAAGATGATAATCATTAAATATTTTCTCATTGCAGCAATTACTTTTTAGTGTAGATAATGCGGTATATGGTACCTTTTGAATCATCAGTAACATACAAAGAACCATCGGCACCCTGGGCAAGCCCGCAGGGGCGATGATCGGCACGACCAGCGGCGGTTTTTTCGGGTGAACCCGAAAAACCATCTGCAAATACTTCCCAATCGCCGTCGGGCTTTCCATTTTTAAATGGCTGAAAAACTACGAAGTATCCGGCCTGTGGTTCGGGAGCCCTGTTCCATGAGCCATGAAATGCTATAAAAGCGCCGTTTTTATACTTCGCCGGAAATTGATTGCCGGTATAAAACAGCAAACCATTGGGCGCCATATGGCCAGGATAGGCGGCAGCCGGATCAAGAAATTTAGCATCGGCTTCTTTTTTTCCATCGCCGCCATACTCAGGGGCTAGTATTTTTTTATGCTGAATCTGGTCATAGTACATAAACGGCCAGCCTGCATTATCACCCTTTTTAAGGGCATATAAACATTCGGCCGGTAGCTCGGCAGATTGTTTGGTGGTATATAGTTCGGGCCACGAGCTGTTGAGGTTATCCCTGCCATGCTGCATTACAAAAAGCTGGTTGTCCTGCTGGTTCCAGTCCATACCAACCATATTTCTTAGCCCGGTTGCATATCGCACACCATCTCCATAGGTTTGGTTTAATTTGTCGGCTTTAAACTGCCACACCCCTCCCATCGAATCCAAAATAGGGCAGCCCGGTATACCGGGTGAATGTAACCCGCGGTCTTTTTCCTGGCATGAATTAAACCAGGCGCCTATGTTTACATAAATGTTGTCATCGTTATCCAATGCAAACGATTTGGTTTCGTGCTGGCGGCCCGCCTTTAAACCGGTAATTATTTTTTCGGGCTGATCGGGGTTAATAACTTCATTTTTATCATTCACCTTATACCTGAATACCTCGGTATTGGATGAAGCATACAGGTAACCGTTTTTTAAATAAACTTCGGTACCACCGTAAGTACCAAAGCCCGATTTGAGTTCGGCCTTGCCATTTACAGCTTCATGAAATACTAAAATACCTTTACCTTCTTTGTTAACCTTTGCAAGCTTTACATAAATATCGCCTTGTGGCGTAACCACCAAATGCCTTGCCTTGGCACCGGTCTCGGCAACTTTTAAGGCGCCAAATCCGGCGGGCAATTTTAAACCGGCATTATCGGCATCGGGTATTACATCGGCTGCCGGTTTTTGGGCATAAAGTGTTACGCTTACTACAAGCGCCGTAAGTATTATTATTGACCTGGATAGTTTACTTTTCATGCAATTATTTATTTTATTAAAGTTCCTTTTTATTCACATCCGCCATCCTGGTGTTTGCTACCGGCAGGCTGTTGTATATGTTAAAATCTTTTACTTCATTTAAAACAAATGCTGGTGAATTGGCCGCTTTCTGCGCTTTAATATGCTGAAAATCGGCACCGGTTACATGGTCAAGTATAAATGCCGGGCGAAGATCCTCATCAATATAACTTACCTCCACATCGTTCATTTTCAGATCTTTAACATTGCGGATAAAGAAACCATAGGATGGCATTGTACCAAAACGGTATGGTTCGGGATATTCTTTTTCTAAACCGGGCACTTCACGTGTTGATTGCTCTTTAGTACCGCCGCCTTTATAATAGATCCGGATATTGCTTAACCGTAAGTCTTCAATATCATGGCCGGGGATTCCGCTTATGATTGCGCCATGCTTATTATCAGCATTATAACATACCACATTACTGATGATAACCCGTCTGAGTGCGCCAACAGGTGTACCTTCGGGTCCGCGCATACGTGCCCCAAGGCGAACAAAAATGGGTGCGTTTACAATATCGCGCATAGTAATGTTAGTAATGGTAACATCTTCTAAAAGCGCGCCATCAACAGTTTCAAGAGCCAAGCCACGGCAATAATCAAATACGCAATTTGAAATAGTGACATTCTTAAATCCGCCATTTGATTCGGTGCCCATTTTTATACGGCCTGTAGGATTACCATCGGAGTATTTCTTTTCGTTCCGTTTAAAAGTGCCGTCTAAAAACGAACCTTCATCATAACCGCTTACCTGGCAGTTGGTAATGGTAACGTTTTCTGTAGCGCGGGCAAAGCCAAGGCCAAAGGTGCTTTTCAAACATATACCATCATCATAGGGAGAGTTAACGCTGCAGTTAGAAATACGCACATTACGGCAACAGTCAATATCCATCCCGTCGCGGTTGGTATCCATCTTCACATTATCAATAGTAAAGTTATCTATCCCGGTAGCCAGGATGCCAAACCAGCCGCCATGCAATATGGATATGTCTTTAATGATTACATTGCGGCATAAATAAAGGCTGATTGTTTTGTTCGGGCGCTTGTCGTCCTCTCCTTTATTACTCCGTACCAGGTCTTTTCCCCAAAGGGTGCCAGGACCTAATATGGAAATATCATGCAGGTTTTCGCCCCATATCAAACTGTTATGCCAATGCCTGTGCCCAAAATCCTGGTATTTGTTGTCGATCTTATCCTCGGGTAAATCATAACCGGATTCATCGGTAATGGGGGCCGCAATGATAGTGGCCCCCTGATCAATATATAAAGAGATATTGCTTTGAAGATGGATAGATCCGCATAAGTAATTGCCTGCCGGAAAGTAAACAGTGCCCCCACCAGCTGTTGCCGCTGCATCTATTGCTTTATTAATCCCTTTGGTATCAATGGTTTTACCATCCCCTTTTACCCCGTAGAGTTTTACGTTATAGGGTGATGTTTCGGGTGCCGGATAAACGCCGGCAAAAGCTGTAAGGCCATAAAAAAACAAAAGAAAAGTAAAAAGAATACCAGGAGCCGGGTTATGCTTTTTCATATATAGTTTTAATTATTGCGTTCTGTTTGTTATAAATAGATGTTAAGTGAACCCTGTATTAAGTCACCAGTTTTTAGTCGGTAGTCTCAAGTCGTATTTTGCTTGTTTCTTACTCAGAACTTAAGACTTTCGACTTAAGACTAACCGACAATTTAAGTATGACAAGACACTAACTTACCAACCAGGGTTTTGAGGATAAGGGGTGCCGGTAATAGTGGCATCAATTTGTGTTTGCGGAATTGGGCGCAGCACGTGAAATGGCTTAATGTTACTTTTACCATCGGTGTTATGCAGCTTTACCCTTTCCAGTAACTTACCTGTGCGGGCCAGGTCAAGCCAGCGTACCAGTTCGCCGCATAGCTCTCTTGAGCGCTCATCCAAAATAAAATCCAGTGTGATTTTATCAGCAGTGATATCCATTGCAGCCGCATTGCCCGATGGGTAAGCAGCTCTTTCGCGCACCGCATTGATATACGGTACCGCATCAGCCGCCCGGCCATCCATATATAACGCCTCGGCGGCAATTAAATAGGTTTCGGCCAGCCTGTATATGATGATAGGCCTGCTGGATGGTGAATTTTGATCGGGCCGTTTGGTATCAAAATATTTGATCATGGCCGGCGACAGGGCAATACTGTATTTGCTGGGCGGAATAACCTGGTAACGGTAACCTGCAATTTGACTGGAGGTCATGGCGTAGCCTGGCATCCATATAGCTGTATCGCCTACAGTAAATTTAGGTGCACCCGGTTGTGCGCCTGCCGGAGCGCCTGCCGGTAAAGGATTGGGCCAGTTTGGTATAGATGCAGCATTGTTACACAACCACATGGTTTGAAATGTTTTATTATACCGCTGGTCGTTTATCCTTTCTTTAAACACAGTATCGGTAAGCCAATGGGTAGGTACAGCACGTATATAAGGGCGGCCATAAAGGGTGCTGCGCTGCATACCTGGCTGCACTTCATATTTTGGCGCAAATAAATGGCACAGTAAATTATCGGGGCCGCTATTATTTTGAGTTGGCGAACCATTGTAGGCCAGTGTTGTAGTGTGCTGTACTGTCCATAATATTTCGCTGTTGCTTTCATTGCCTTCGGCAAATACTTTTCCAAAATCCTGTTGCAGCTTAATGCCGGCACCAGGAGCAATATTGGTAATTAAATCAATAGCGTTGGTATAGGCGTTTTTATAATCATCAGCTTGTTTGACCGATGAGCCCGCCCTTGTTAAGTAAACTTTTGCAAGCATATGCTCTGCAGCTGCTTTGGTAGCCCTGCCCGGCTGTACGCCATTGGTTAACGGCCCCACAGGCAAAGCAGCTATGGCATCTTTAAGATCCTGAATTATAAAAGCATATACATCGGCCATCGGCGCGCGCGTGGCAGAAGTTGTTGGGGTTGCCTGAAAACTTTTGTTTAAAGTAACATCGCCCCAAAACTGAACTAATATAAAGTAATAGTTGGCGCGCAGAAACTTAGCCTCGCCAATTAAACTTGCTTTTGTTGCATCATCCAGCCCGGCCGGAGCATTATCAATTAGCCCGTTACAGGTATTGATATAGGTGTAACAGTTTTTCCAGATGCCGGCTACTATTCCATCGGCGGTATTGAAGTTACTGTTGTATTTAACCAGGCCGTTATTGCCATCGTTACCGGCAATAAATTCGTCGGTACCGGGCACGGTCATTTCAAAATAGGTATCAGGTCCCCAAATGGTCCTAAAACCGGCATAGGCTGCCGTAAGCCCCGACATGAAACCCTGTGTTGTTGTAAAAAAAGCTGGGGTTAAGGTTGATTTAGGAGCTTCTACCAATGTTTTTTTACACGAGGTAACAATCAGACCTAAAAATAAACAGCTGTATAAATATATAGATATCCTTTTCATCTTATTTTAATTTAAAGTGTCATGTTAATACCGAATATAAATGACTTTGTGGGAGGAGTATCAATGGCTAAGCTTCCAGCCGTTTCGGGGTCAAGACCGTGAAAAGTATTGCGATACGGCGAAAAAAGTATAAATGGATTTTGCGCCGTTGCATATATTCTTAATGACTTTGCCTTAATACGCTTTGTTATTGATTCGGGCATATAATAACCCAGTGTAGCGCTCCTTATTTTAAGGAAAGTACCATCAAAGTAGCTCAGTAACGATGAGTAAGGTGTATTGGTTGATGCAGAGTTTGGTTTTGGATAAAAATTTTGATGATTGGTTGGGGTCCAGTAATCTTCATTCAGGTTATTATAATTGCCCTGAAAGGTATTAACAAAACCGCCGCTTTGAAATAACCGGGAGGTTATTAAACCGCCTACCCTGTAAACTCCAACTACGGTAAAATCAAAACCCTTGTAGGCTATACGGTTGGTAAATCCACCTGTGTATTTTGGCTGATCTGATCCAAGCACTATCCTGTCGCTTGCACTAATCTTTCCATCCTTATTTACATCTTCTACCCTAATGGTGCCTATAACAGAACCGGTACCTGTTGTGGTAAGCCCAAGGCTTTTTGCCTGCGCCGTATCGGCGGCCGTATTTTGCCAGATTCCCACTTTTTTATAGTCGAAGATGGCATTAATAGACTGACCTACGAAAAGGTTGTTCGCTATGTCCTGCGTAACACCGCTTGCTAATTTGGTTACTGTTCCGCGGTTGAAGGTAATGTTGGCACTGGTAGTCCAGCTAAAGCTGTTTCTGCCGTTACCCTGTATATTAACACTGCTTACGCTTATTTCGATACCCTTGTTTTGCGTTTGGCCAACATTGGTTAAAATGCTGTTGGGGATACCGGATGTTGGCGGTAAAGACAAGGGAAGCAACAACGACCTGGTATATTGATGATAAGCATCAACGGCACCTGTTATCCGTCCGTCAAGAAAACCGAAATCAACACCGGCGTTTAATGTAGATGTATACTCCCAGGTAAGATTGGGATTTGGTACGTTTGTTGGATAGGCCCCGGTGAGGTTGGTAGAGCCAAAGTTATAGTTAACCGACGTTAGCGCACCCAATGTTTGGTATGGGTTAATTGCTGTATTACCAACCGTACCATAGCTTACCCGCAATTTAAGATTTGATAACACATGCGAATCTTTAAACATAGGCTCCTGAGTAATATTCCACGCGGCAGCGGCCGATGGGAACACATGATACTTGTTACCAGGCGCCAGGCGCGATGAACCATCTGAACGCATGGTTAATGTAAGCAGGTATTTATTGGCAAAGCCATAATTTACCCTTGCCATGTAGGATATAATATCCCATTTTGAGTACGAGCCGGATCCGCTCAAATTAGCGCCATACTGCGGGTTAAAATACTGAATACCATCTGACAGAATATTATTATAACTGAATGAGTTAGATTGCGATTGACTTTCCTGCAAACTGTACAGACCAGTAAAATTGATATGGTGCTTTTGAGCAATTGTTTTGTCGTAAGTTAAAATATTTTCAAGCGTATAGTTGTAGCTGTAAGTACTTTGGTTATTTGCTGTAGATGCACCGCCCAGGTTATTGGTGGTTGCGCTGGCGTAGTAATTTCCGTATATATCGGGCCGTATTTCGGCACCACCGTTAAACCTGTATTTTAAGCCCGGCGCCAGGTTAATCTCGGCATAAGCAGTGGTAAATGTTCCAAACCGTTTGCGTGTTTCGGCAACAGCACCTGGAACAAAGTTAGCAAGCGGGTTCCAAACCTGGTTGGCGCTGCCTGCTGTAAACCCTACTAATTTACCGGTAGCATCATCATATGGGGTAGAAAGCGGGCTTGCCCTGAGCGCCTGGCCAAGTGGGTTAGCATTTTCGCCATTGGTATAGCTTAAGGTGTTTAAACTGCTTAAGCCTATTTTAACGTTTTTACCCAATTGCTGATCAATGCTTAATTTGATAGAGTACCGCACGAATGACTGGCCAAAATATATACCGGTTTCGTTATAATACCCGCCAGATATAGCATATTGTGTTAAATCGTTACCACCGGAAACGCCTAACTGGTGGTCGGTAACAAAACCGGTTTTATAAATCAGGTCTTGCCAATCTGTACTGCGTCCGCTTTTAATTGAGGCTACTTCCTGCGGGGCAAAAGAGCCATCGGTTAAAAAGGCCGGATCATCCAAGCCCGAATATTTGCCGGGGTTCCCGTTGATGAGGCCCCATTTTTTAAGGTCTTCAAATTGAGTGCCATTCATTACATTATAATGCCCCATTGGCTTGTTAAAACCGGCGTAACCACTGTAGGTTATTGAAGTACCGCCTTTTTTACCCCGGCGGGTAGAAACCAATAAAACACCGTTAGCACCCCTTGAACCATAAATAGCGGTGGAGGAAGCATCCTTCAATACCTCTAACGATACTATATCATCCGGATTAATATCATTAAGGCTTCCGTTAAAAGGAAGGCCATCAACTACAATCAGTGGTGAATTTGAGGCGTTTATTGACCTGGTGCCCCTGATTAAGATTGATGGCGTAGCTCCCGGATGGCTGTTACCGGCGCTTTTTTGAATATCAACACCTGCGGCCTGCCCCTGTAACGCCTGGCCTATATTTGCGGCCGGAATATCGCGAAGCGCCTGTTCATTAACAGAGACTATTGAACCTGTTATGTCCGACTTTTTCTGAACACCATAACCAACCACTATAACATCGCTCAACGACCTCAAATCGCTTACCATAGTTACATTAATAACGGTTTGGTTGTTAATATTGATTTTTTGTGTTTTATAACCGATAGAAGAAAATATCAACGCTGCCTCCGGAGCAGCTCTTAGCGAATAAGCTCCGTTGGTATTGGTGATAACACCTTTGGTACTGCCTTCAATCACAACTGATACACCCGGTAGGGGGCCGTTTAAATCTGACACCGTGCCCGTAACCGTAATATCGGCCGATTCGGTTTTTATATCCGGTCCTGAAGATTTATCGGTAAACAAGCTCGTTTTTAGTGTTGCTGTTTTGTCGTAAATTACAATACCGTCACTAATTTCTTTAAACGTAAGCTGTGTTTTAGAAAACAGATAGTTAAGGATATTGCTCAGTTTTTCCTCTTTGAACTTATTAGGTTTAACCGAATAACCCTTCAAATCTTCGGGGTTGTAGGAAAATTTGATGCCCGTTTGTTTTTCGAGCTTACTGATGGAGCTCTGCAGACTTTCCTTGCCAAAAGAAATTTTGACAAGCGTGGCCGAAATCTGGCTCTTTGCTGTCTTAGCAAGCAGTAACTGGCAACACACCAGCGAGCATACTATTACAGTTATTGATACTTTCATGAAAAAAGTAAAAAATTTAGTCAATTTTTTTATCATATTTACAAAGTTTTTGTCTTAAAAAACTATGTAAATCATTGGTTTAGCTTGGAACCTGCCAATAACTTACATTAACTCAGTGCCAATGTCTGCTAAGCTTTGCTCATAGACATTGGCATTTTTTATTTACTATTTGTTAGGTATTTTTTCTAAAGAAACCTCCTTTCCCTTTATCGTATAGTTTACGCGATGTATTGTTTTAATAATTTCGAGCACCTGTTGCAGGTTATCATTATTTGAAAAATGAATGGTTGTTGGTAGTGCGTTCAGTTTTGCATGATCGTAGGCGATGTGAATGTTATAGACATTTTCGAGCCTGAGCATCAGTTCGGCAAAAGAAACATCATATAAATTAACCTCGTTTGTTGTCCAGGCGGCTATCTTCCGTGAATCAACTTTGCGAATGATGTGCTGATTGCTTAGCTGATCATAGGAAACTTCATTATCACGAGCAAGCACGCCAAAACTTTCACGATTTTTTCCAACCTCTACGAGTCCCCTTGTTACGGTTACCCTTACATCACTAAGTTTTTTAAAGTATTTGATATTAAAGGCCGTTCCTAAAACACGCGCATGCAAACTGCCATAATGAACAATAAAAGGACTATGTTCGTCGTGTTTTATGTCGAAAAAAGCTTCGCCGTTAATCAACTGAATTTCGCGGGTTTTGTCAAACTTGTCGGGATAACGGATAGTGGAGCCCGAGTTTAACCACACCTTTGACCCGTCGGGTAAGTCAACAATATTGATATGCCCATTTGCCGCAGCAACCGTAACAAAATTGATTTTATTTTTTAAGGAGAGTTTAAGGCCCAATGCTATCGAGCAGCATAAAAGTACAAACGATGCTGCAACGGCATATTTACCCGACGTTGTTTTTATAAAATACCACTTACCATAAATTTCTTTATGAATAGCATTTAACATCTGCTTTTCTATCGCCTGCATAGTTGCCTCATCATGCAGATGTGCTTCACCGCCAATAGGCTTATGACCAGGCTTCAGCCATTTTATCATTATTGTAAAAGTGTATTTGGTTTTTTAAATATCTGCTTACAAGGCAGTTTATGCATTGGCACTTATAATACAAGCGCAACTGGTTTTGGTACCAGATTTATTTTATAAAAAGAAAAGTTATCACAAGGAACACATCCAATCCTGTGCGTAATATTTTAAGCGCGTTAGATATCTGGTTTTTTACAGTACGCGGGGCTATATCAAGCATCTCAGATATTTCGCTGATGGATAAGTTTTGCTGACGGGACAACACAAACACCTGTTGCATTTTACCAGGTAGCTCTTTAATGCGGCCTTCAATTGTATTGGAGAGTTCTTTGGCAATTAAATCGTCTTCGTTGGTAAATTCGTTGCCGCCACTTAATTGCATTAGTTCATCCACTCCCCTCTTTCTGATCGCATCCTTTTTGTGAAAATTAATGATATTATTCTTTAAGGCCCTTAAGAGATACGATGAATTATATTGCTCGGGGCAAAGGGTAAACCTGCATTTCCATAAACTGATAAAAACCGTTTGAACAAGGTCCTTGGCATCATCAGATGAACCCGTTGAACGATAAGCAGCCTGGTATAAGCCCCGCCAGTTTCTTTTATAAAACTCGTCAAAGGCCCGGATATCTCCCTGCTTAATTAATGTTATTAATTCTACTTCAGACAGCATTTCTTATGTATCAAATAATACAGTCTGCTTTTGGCAACTTTGTATTATTAATAATTGGTTTTTATAATTGGTACTGCAATTAAATTATAATTACGGCTTGTTTATGCAATTAATTTAGCAATTTATTCATCTATATTGCTATCCGGTTGATTACACTAAAGTTAATTTGCAGGCTTTAGTATGTAAATTATTGAAATAAATTTAACTGGTTTATAATTTTTTCGACGCATCGGCAGGCCGTCATCTAAAAGTATATAAAAATTAAATCAGCGCAAAATATTCGATCAAAATCAATTGAAAATTTTCATTAACACCATCGTTAAAACATTTACTTAGTGCGCTTTACCGTTCTATAAACGAAAGTTTTAATGTAATGAGTTATTCCTTTTTGGGTATTTGCGACAAAAGCCATTGAGTTATATCCTCGGCCGCCTTATCATTTTCGAACCCCATCGAAGATGTCAGTCTTCCGTTAGTGTATTCATTATATATCCATGGGTCGCCAACTGCAAACACTATCCCCTTGCCATACCGCTCTGTGGCCACAATTACTTTACCGCTATCTGTAAGCGCAGGTTGGGCATTTAATGATAGTTTTATGGTTGCTATATCTTTTAAATAAACCTTGCGGGCTGTTTTAAATATAGGGTTACCCGGCGAAATAGCTATTGCTCCCATTTCAAATTGCTTGTCAATAACGTGCTTGTATAAATCATCGTTAAAATGGATCCCGAATTTTCCTGCCAGGTTGTTTAAATGAGGTAGTTCGGCATTAGCACTGTCATTTGCAAGCATTACCAGCACACCGCCTTTTTTGACCCAATCAGTTATCACTTTAATATGCCTCGATTCAATATAATTAGGATTGGCCGTTTCTTTCTTCGTATCAGGGTCAACAATAATATAAATATCAGTGCCTTTTAAACTTTCTGCAGTTGGTTCGGCCATAAGGCTTTTCAGGCTTGCACCATTTTGTTTAAAAATATTCCCCCATATTGAATATCCCGAACTTTTGGTATCCTCCCAGGTATAATGAAAACGCTCCATTGTACCCGATGCATTTTTACGATATTCATTATTAAAAAAACAATCAAGGGTAACCGCTTTAGTTTGAGCCTTTGCTGCAGGTATAATTAATCCTGCAAGCAATGCTATTATTGTGTATTGTTTAAATTCCATCAATAGTTTATATTAATTGTCTTTTATTAATTCTCTGCATTTATCTCTATTACCATACTGGTTAACGGTATTAATTTCCCCGGGGTTAAATTAAGCCCCATGGTCATCAAATAATCGCCGCTAAAAACACGTCCGTTTTCCGCAAGATTTGATTTGGCACCGGGCATAAGGTTTGTTTCTTCCACTTTATATTTTTTTTGACTATCCAGGCCCTGTAATCGTACCCTGTTAAATACTTCTTTATACCTGGTGTTAAGGTTGTAATTAAACAAAACCGCCTTTGATTTTTCTGCATTTACATACATGGCCACCATTCGGTTTTCATCGTAGGGAGAAATAATACGGTATAGATCGCCAAACCAAATGGTATTACTTAAGCGGTTATAGTTTTTATCCGCCTGTTTACTAAACTGCAATTCATCATCTGTCATTTTACTCACCTTAATATCATAGCCAAGTTTACCCATCATAGCAACATCCGTACGGAATTTGATAGATTGTTTTCCCCAGGATGTAACATGACTTGAGATAGTTAAGGCCGGGAAAAAATTACTATATCCCCATTGTATATACACGCGCTCTAAAGGATCGGTATCATCACTTGGCCAAAACTCGGTGAAGTATTTTAAAGCCCCATAGTCGGTACGGCCCCCGCCTCCCGAACAAAGCATAATAGGTAAATGCGGATATTTTTGCCTTATACGATCTAAGATTTTATAAAGGCTTAAAGTATAGTCGACAAACAATGCCGACTGCCTATCCTTTAAATACGGCGACCAGGTATTACTCATACTCCGGTTACAATCCCATTTAATATAAGCCAGGCCGGGATTTTTTGTTAGCATATCAACCACCGTATGGTATACATAATCGGCTACTTTAGGGTTTGTAAGATCTAACACCAACTGGTTACGTTGATAATTTTCATCTCGGTTGGGTAATTTTAAAATCCAATCCGGATGCTGCTCATATAATTCGCTTTTAGGATTTACCATTTCCGGCTCAAGCCAGATGCCAAATTTTAACCCTTTAGCTTCAGCTTGTTTAACCAAATAGCCTATCCCGTTTGGTAGTTTTGCCTTGTTCTCCTGCCAATCTCCTAATCCCGCTTTGTCGTTATCACGTGGGTATTTATTTCCGAACCATCCATCATCAAGCAAAAACAGGTCGACACCCAGTTTTGTGGCATCATCAAACAAGCCCACCAGTTCTTTTTCATTAAAATTAACATGTGTGGCCTCCCAGTTATTTAATAAGGTGAGGCGCGGTTTATTACCATCCAGTACACCATAATTACGTGCCCATTGATGTAAATTCCGGCTCGCCTGCCCCTTTCCTGTAGTTGAATAGGTGAAAATAAATGCCGGGGTTGTAAAGGTTTCGCCCTTTTTTAGCTTATAGGCTGATGCATAAGGGTTAATGCCCGATATTACCTGTAAGGCGTTACGTTCGTCTATTTCAAAATGGAATTGAAAATTGCCTGTCCAGGCTAATGTGCCTGCAAGTAGCTCCCCTGTTGTTTCATCTGCCGGTTTATTTAGCGCGAGGAAAAACACCGGGGTTTGATACATATCGGCACGGGTGCCTAATTTACTGTCAATCTCTTTTACGCCGCTTGTAAGCTTGCTTTCCTGCATTTTCATTTCAGAAGCCCAATCGCCATGAAATTGTGTAAGCCAATAATCTTTAGCCTCAAAATGCAGCATAGATGAGGCATAGTTTTCTACGTTTATTTCGCCTTTTTCATCATTTTTAATTTCAGTCCATGATTTTATGATATCCTCGCTACTAAAAGCCTGGTAGTGCAGTATTACCTGCACCGAATATTTGGGATCCTGCAGTAATATGTTGGTTTCTGAAATATTTTCGTCTGAATTTTTTGTTGTGTGGCTTACATACCTTAGTTCGAGCGATGGGTTACCATCGCTGTGAATTAAGCGGATGGCGGGTTGTAGCAGGTCTTCCATCCCACCGGCAATATAAGCCTCATGTTTATTATTAGGAATTAAGCTATTATCTGCCTGATTTAAAAACCGTTTCCCCAGGCATGCCTGGTATACCCTGTTATTGGCCCCGACCGTAAATACCAAATTTACATTTTTTGTGGCAATAATTATTTGCTTGTTGCTTTGTGCTTTTAAAACAGTACCCCCGCAAAAAAAAGCCAGGTAAATAAACAGTACTAATTTACTCATATGAAACTTTTGATTTTACCTGGATAAACTCTCTTTGATAGTTTAAAGGGCTTTTGCCGGTAATTTGCTTAAAGTATTTATGGAAGTTTGCAAAATTGTTGAATCCGCTTTCATAACATAATTGCTTTAATGGCAACCTATTTTCTATCAGTAACTTACAGGCATGCCCAACTTTAATCTCCAGCAAAAACTTAGAATATGTTTTTTGTGTGCGCGCTTTAAAATAACGACAAAATGAGTTAGGACTAACCCCGGCCAGTTCGGCAAGCTCATCCATGTGTATTTTGTTTTTGAAATTTGCCAGCGAATACTCATAAATTATATTAATGCCATCATTACGAGATTCCTCCACATTCGGGCTAAAACCAATTGACGATAAACAATCGGTGTGGTCGCCTTCGGCAATTGTATTCAATACCTCTATCAATAACAGTATTCGTTTTGCACCTTCGGCAGCCAGCAGCTTCTGCATAATTTCGGCAACCTGTTTTTTTACTTTACCGGTAATTTGTATTCCACGCCTGGCTTTTTCAAGCACGGTTTTTATGTTTTTGTTCTCCGGCAGTTGCAAAAAATCATTCCCCCAAAAATTTTCGCAAAAATGGGCCACCCTTATATCAACCTCGGCTTTTTCATCCCGTGAAAAATAGATATCATCAAAACGCCAGTAGTGCGGCAGGTACGATCCTACCAAAACAATATCGCCGGTGTTAAACTGCCGTATGTTATCGCCTATAAACTGAGTTCCACTACCTTTTTCAAAGTGGATCAACTCTACTTCGGGATGGTAGTGCCATTTACTATTAATAGAAGGAACCAGGTCCTGTCGTACACTGAAGGACCGCGCAGGACCGGATGATACTTTTAGCAATTGTGGTCTCATTTATGTTGATTTACTGTTAACGATAGTTCGGTTTATTAATCCAGCGCACCTGTTTTCATTTTTTCAGCCGGCCTGGCTGCCTGTGTATCTATAGGTCCTTTTACTTCCACCTTAATTACTGTGGCAATGTTATCTGTGGCTCTATCGGCTACATTTATAGTTATGCCGTCGTTACTTAAACCTGTTTTTAAAGTGCTGCCGCCGTCAAGCATTTTGGCGCCAATAATTTCATTTTTTAACCCGGGAATGGTTAGTTTCCCATCGGCAGGCCAGTTAAATACAGAAAAATACAGGATAGTATTTTTACCTTCAGGCTTCGATGTGCAGCGCCCCCAGCTCAGTGGTTGTAAAGGGCTTGCCTTGGTAGCGTAAATAGCTTCGCCGTTTACCTTCATCCATTCTCCCATCTTTTTTAAAGTAGTGATACTTTCCTGCGGAAACTCACCTTCGGCAGTAGGGCCAACATTTAACAGGTAATTCCCTCCTTTTGAGGCTATGTCAATCAGGTTATGGATTAGTGTTTCGGGCGTTTTCCATTTATGATCATAACTTTTATAACCCCAGGTACCGTTCATGGTCATGCAGGTTTCCCAATCCTTTCCATCAAGTTCGCTAAGGTTTGGAATTTTTTGTTCTGGGGTTTTATAATCGCCGGCAAAATTGGGGCGTTTAAGCCGGTCGTTGGTTATGATATTGGGTTGTAACTTTAATACGTCCTGAAGTTTTTGCGCAAACTCGTCGGTCATGGCTGTTGGTGTATCCCACCAAATTACCGCAACATCGCCATAGTTGGTAAGCAGCTCTTTTACCTGCGGTACGGCTACTTTATCAATATATTGCGCCATGGTGCTCGAGGTTTGAACAGGATCCCAATGGCCGCTGTTTTCTTTAGTATAGGCATCAATCTTTGCCGAATCGGGATTAGCCCAGCCTTCGCTGCTTACTTTACGTGCCGCTGCACCGCCGGGATTATTCCAGTCCTGGGCCTGTGAATAATAAAAGCCCAGTTTAATACCATATTTGCGGCAAGCTGCAGCCAATGGTTTTAAAACATCTTTACCATAAGGTGTAGCATCGGCAATATTCCATTTACTGGCGTTTGATTTAAACATTGCAAAACCATCATGATGTTTTGCCGTTATTACAATATATTTCATTCCGGCTTCTTTGGCCAGCTTCACCCAGGCTTCGGGGTTATATTTTACGGGATTAAACTTTTGGGCAAACTGTTGGTATTCGGCTACCGGAATTTTGGCCCTGTTCATAATCCATTCTCCGCCACGCCCTACTTCATGCCCCTTATACATACCCGCCAATCCAGCATAATCGCCCCAATGAATAAACATTCCGAAACGGGCTTCACGCCACCATTTCATACGTTCGTCGCGGGTAAGCTCTTTCTGGGCAAAAACAGCGTGCGTAAAAAATAGTAATAGCAAACAGGCTATAAAAGGTTTTTTCATATTGGTTAATTTTTGACGGATTAACCGCCTTGGTTTATAATGATTGCGATTATGCTGAATGGTTAATAAGCATGTGTTGCACTGCTCTTATGTTACCATACAATCGTAATAATGACTGGTACTATATTGACATATAATAATCTACGCAAACGTTGTAGTAACGCCAGACCTTGCGCAGCGGGAAATAAAAGATTAAACCAAGTGCTTATACTCCTTTTTTTAACGGGATGGGTAGGTGACAGTAGGTGGCAGCGCGACAAGCATAAAGACAACCGCAACGGAGATTTGCATCTGATCTGATAAAAGAGAATTACTATCCAGCGCACCAATTGCTTAATAAGACCTGAGCCAATGTTCCAGAAATAAAGTACCCATAACGCGATTACGCTTTTAGCACGTACATCCTCATCCTGTTGATAAAACCAGTTGGGGGCGGATTGTGACACCTGTCTCGACGGGCGCTCATGCCGTTTCTCGTTGATACCATGAAAAACAAGCTATTACGAAAAAAGAGACAAAAGACCTCTAAAAATCTCTTAACCCGTGAAGGGTGGATAACGGTTCATAATTCGAACCATTTTGTGAATTTGGTTGAAATTGGAGATTTTTCCAAAATTATTTAAAGCCAATAAATCTAACTCTGATTTAGATCTCATCAAAGCTGTAAGGCGATGAATTATTTTCGAGGCGCAGGTTTGGATTGTTCCGATCGTGTCGCTATTCGGGGCATCGGTGGTAAGCGAGTCGGAATTGCCTTGAGCAGAAGTCGCTACCTCCGTGCCCGCCAGCTTACCGCCCTATCTTTTCCCCAGCGGGCTATGAAGCAGCTTTACGAAAATTGGGCTGCTTTTTTTATTTTTGAGACCGTTAGCCCATCTCGGAAATCCACATGGATAAGTTTTTTAAAACACCTGATCAAATATCTGCTTTGATGCAGCATTGGTTCCTTTCCTATCATGGTAAGGATAGGAACTTCTTTACCGGGTCTGAAACTTTTACTTTTTTTGATCTTATACCTGAAGGGCTCCAACAGGCACTTCTTCGGCAAGCAAGTTTAGATGAGCTTGAAAAACCTGTATTCCTGCTTGATTGTGGCAATGCCGTATTCGTATTGAATACGACTCGTAGATTCATAAGGATCGGCGAATCTGATCTTGAGTCCGTTTTTTATGCAGACTTTGACGGGCATTATGGCTTTAATTCGATAGAGATAAAAGGAGCGGAAAAAGGAATCAAGACAGACGGATATGTTGCCGAGTTCGGCTTGGCAACCCAAAGTCGTAAAATTGTATACTGGTCGATCCCATCCGGAAGACCCGGATTTGCTTTTTGGAATGTTACGAAAAAATGCACACTTATAGGGAGAAAGTACCTTTAACAGGCGCCGAAGGCAACGAACTTATTGTTTTATAAGATTGACAGTCCCCTTATGTCTTCAGTATGATGTATGTCCTATTACCGAAACATAGATAAAAAAGCATAGATAATGGTACAAAAAAAGCCTCCCATTTTCATGAGAGGCTTTCGGGTAAATGATGGGGCTCGAACCCACGACCCTCGGTACCACAAACCGATGCTCTAACCAACTGAGCTACATCTACCGTTTGGAGAGTGCAAAAATAGAAATCTTCGGCCTATTTGCAAACTCTTTTTAAAATTACATTCAGCTTACCGCATTTATTTAGAACAATTTTAATTAATGGCTAAATTTGTCATTATGGCTGAGCAATTAATTGAACTGAATGTGACCGGGATGCATTGTAATAATTGCGCCATGTCTATTCATAAACTCCTTGAAAAAAAAGGGTTACATAATATATTGGTTGACTTTGCCGGCGAGGAAGTAAAATTTTCAACCGATGACGATTCCAAACTGCCCGATGTAATAAAAGGCATAGAAAATTTAGGATTTAAAGTAATTGACGATCTCAACCAGCATTCGCCGCCGTTTTATGAACTGGTAGAGAACAAATTTATCTTCTGCGCCATCTTTACAGCGCCACTTTTATTGCATATGCTGCTGCCATGGCATTTTCTACATCGGCCCATGGTACAGCTACTTTTATGCCTGCCTGTTTTTATTGTGGGCTGCCTGCATTTTGGAAAAAGTGCCTGGAACTCGGTTAAAGCTGGTGTGCCTAATATGGATGTACTTATATTTATTGGTTCCACATCGGCATTTGTTTATAGCCTTGCTGGTACTATTCAGGCTTTAGGCGGGCGATACCAGTTTTATGAAACCTGCGCTACAATCATCACATTGGTGTTATTGGGTAACGTTTTAGAAAAACGTTCGGTTACGCAAACTACGTCGGCAGTAAAAGATCTGATAAAATTTCAGCAGGTAAATGCCAACAGGATGGTGAATGGAGCTATTGAAATAATTAGCGCCAAAGATGTTCGCCCGGGGGATACCCTGGTGGTAAACCAGGGCGACAAGGTGCCCGTTGATGGCGAGATTCTTTCAGGCAACGCCTCTGTTGACGAAGCCATGCTTACCGGCGAAAGCATACCGGTTGAAAAAGATAAATATGATAAAGTAATTGGCGGCACTATAGTAGTTAATGGGAACTTCCATATGCTGGCCACCAAAGTTGGATCCAATACCGTCCTGTCGCAGATTATCGACCTGATGAAAAAAGCACAGGCGGCCAAGCCCCCTGTTCAGAAATTGGGCGATAAGGCAGCATCAATATTTGTACCTGCAGTTATATTAATATCATTGATCACATTTACGTTAACCTATTTTGTAGGCGACGCTGGCTTGCAAAAATCATTAATGAATGCCATTGCCGTACTGGTTATTTCATGCCCATGTGCTATGGGTTTGGCTACCCCCACAGCTGTTATGGTTGGCCTGGGGCGGGCTGCAAAAAATGGCATCCTGATTAAAGGGGGCGATACGGTTGAAGCTGTTGCAAATACCAAATACGTAGTTTTTGATAAAACAGGCACACTGACCACAGGGAAATTCAGCATTAACGAGATCAAAGCAGGAGCCGGTACGGACCTGGAATTAATCCGGGGCATAATCACCGCTATTGAAGAACGTTCAAACCACCCTATTGCCAAATCATTGGTCGACGGTTTAAAAAAACTACCGCAGCAAAAAGTGATCTTAAAATCTGTTCAGGAAGAAAAGGGGTTAGGAATGCGTGCCGAAGATGTACAGG
This sequence comes from Mucilaginibacter sediminis, assembly GCF_051903035.1. Taxonomy (NCBI): domain Bacteria; kingdom Pseudomonadati; phylum Bacteroidota; class Sphingobacteriia; order Sphingobacteriales; family Sphingobacteriaceae; genus Mucilaginibacter; species Mucilaginibacter sediminis. The sequence goes on along the minus strand of NZ_CP170602.1, from coordinate 7,304,144 downwards.
GTAATCATTACTTTTTAGGCACTGCCAAACAAAACACCGAAGATCATTTTAACCTTTCGCTTTATAAAAACCAGCAATTACTGGCCCAGGTTGCCATAGACGACGAGATTAAGCCCGAAACAGCCCTACTGATAACGAAACTTAAAAAAATGGGAATTGTACCTGTACTTTTAAGCGGAGATAAAAAAAACCGCTGTTTGAAAGTTGCCAGCCAGATAGGTATTACTGAAGTTCACTCCGAAAGACTTCCCGATGAAAAGCTGAAGGTAATTGACATATACAAACAAAAGGGTAAAACCATAATGATTGGCGATGGCATCAATGACGCCCCTGCCCTCACCCGGGCTGATGTGGGCGTATCAATGAACGATGCCAGCCAGGTAGCTATCCAATCGGCAAGTGTGGTGCTGTTAAATACTGATTTACATTCAGTTGTTAAATTTTTGCAGATTAGTAAGCACACCCTGCTTACCATTAAACAAAACCTCTTTTGGGCTTTTGCCTATAACATTATAGCCATACCGGTGGCGGCATTCGGTTTTTTAAACCCCATGGTTGGCGCCTTTGCCATGGCTTTTTCTGACGTGGTGGTAATTGGTAATTCGTTGAGACTGAAGGTGAAGAACGTCGATGGCTGATAGACCATAGTCCATAGCATTCTCATTTTCCTATTTAGTTCATCTAAACATCAAACTTTGCTATTTTTGCCCATGGACCATTTACTATCGTCCATGGACCAACATCATGATCGAGATTTTTACAGACGGTGCATCAAGTGGTAACCCGGGACCAGGAGGATATGGGGTGATATTGCGCTCGGGGCAACATTATAAGGAGCTATCCGAAGGTTTTCGTAAAACTACCAATAACCGGATGGAGCTAATGGCCGTTATTAAAGGCCTGGAGGCGTTAAAAACACCTAATCAACAGGTTATGATCTTTTCCGACTCCAAATATGTGATCGACTCTATCGAAAAACGCTGGGTTAATGGTTGGGTTGCCAAGGGTTTTGCCGGCAAAAAAAACAAAGACCTGTGGATGCGCTATCTTGATGTAAGCAAACTGCACCAGGTAAAATTTACCTGGGTACGCGGCCATAACGGGCACCCCGAAAATGAGCGTTGCGACCAACTGGCTGTCGCTGCCGGTAAGCGTGCCCCGCTTCTTATCGACTCTGTTTTTGAGGTGGAAAACGCGAAGTAGTTTCTGTATAAAGCGTACACATAGAGTTAACAGCCTTTTACGATTGAAAACAGGTAATTTTCCCGTTTTTAGGTACTGTGTATAGCCAATAAAGTGTGTGTACCGGTATGGGATGGTACGACCTGGTACGGGGTGGTACACCCTGGTACGGGGTGGTACGCCATGGTACGGGGTGGTACGCCCTGGTACGGGGTGGTAAACTGTAATGTATGTTAAATCAATTAATATATAATTAGTCATTAGTCATTAGTCATTAGTCATTAGTCATTAGTCATTAGTAGCAATTTCGGGTTGAGATGATTGTTTTACTTTAACACGAAAAGCTATGAACCATGAACTATCAACGCCCCCCTACCTTCCCGCCAGCTCTATCACCTGCAAATCCTGAATCTTTTCGCCATCGATATTAAAACGCATCAGGGTGCGTACTTTGTGCCAGCCTTGTTTACCGGCCGCGCCGGGGTTAAGGTGCAGCAGGTGTAGCTTTTTGTCGGGTATCACTTTTAAAATGTGCGAATGGCCGGTGATGAATAGTTTGGGCGGGTTAGTATAAATTTCGGCCTTAATATGCTGGCTATACCTGCCCGGGTAACCACCTATATGCGTCATCCATACATCCACCTCCTCGCAGTTAAAACGCAGGTGTTCGGGGTAAACTATTCTTACATCCTTGCCATCTATATTACCATAAACGCCTTTTAAGGGCTTAAAAGCCGCCAACTGATCGGCCAATTCGATGGTACCAAAATCGCCGGCATGCCAAATCTCGTCACAGTTTTCAAAATGTTTAAAAACTGCTTCATCAAGGTAGCTGTGGGTGTCGGATATCAGGCCAATTCGGGTCATGGGGTAAAGATAGATGCAAGAGTCAAGAATCAAGAGTTAAGATTAAAAATAATAGCTCACACGGGCTGCAAGCCCGTGTGTATCATAATTTCAGCTTTCAGCTAAATTCCGTGAGCTGGAAGCTTACATAATGACTAACCACGAGTTACGCTGCGCTAAACTCGCGGCAGCTTTCAGCTGCACCGAAGTCAAAGGCTTCTGCAAGCATTACCCTGAAATTACGCTATGCTAACGCAGCGGAAGATGTCAGGTTTATTTTGACCATAAAAACACCAAGTTGATAATCATACTCATTGCGTACGATACAATAAAAGAAGCAATCAAAGTGGTACACATAACACTATTCTCAAGATACTTTTCCATTTTGTGCAATATGATTGCCACAACCCCAAAAAACACATAAGTAAATGCAGGCCAGACCAACTGTATCAAAAGTCTTTTATCACTTTGATGAGAGAACGAAAGCCTCGTTGTCATGGAATAGCTTTGGTAAGCTATAAATAAGCAGCCTAAAAATGGTACAATTAACAAAATTGTTAAGATTATTGATAGGTTTCTCATGCTAAAAGGCTAAAAAATAAGGTTGTAGTATAAGTTTATATTCTTCAGAATAAACGTTTACATCATTATAAATGGTTAAAGTAGCTATTTCTGTCGAAATTTCCTGGAAACCCAGCACCACAATTTCACGGTGAGGCTCATCATTTTCAAAAGACCTGATTTTGATATCTTTTTGCAAGTACAATCCGTATTTTGTGGCCAGGGCCTTTACTATATCTGCCGTATCCTGTGGTAACACCAACCAACAAACCCCATTTCCGTTAAGCTGTTTAGAAACAGTTTGAATCAATTCCTCAAAAAATCCTTCGCCAGCATGTTTGGCCTGGTTCTTTTTCGCGCCGGGCGATAACAGGGAATTGATGTAAAAGGGCGGATTGGAAACAATCAGGTCATATTTCCTGCCGGGATGTTCCTCAAAAAAAAATTTAAACCCCGAAGCATAAATCCTGAGCCTATCCGCAAAAGGGGAGTTTTTAAAATTACTTTCGGCAGTCTTCGCCGCGCTTTCATCAATCTCAACAGCATCAATTTGCGCGGTGGCAAAGCGCTGGGCCAGCATCAGGGCTATAACGCCTGTTCCGCTACCGATATCTAATATCGACATCGGGTCATCGGCGGCTGCCAACGCGCCAAGCAAAACACCATCAGTATTAATCTTCATGGCGCAACCAGTTTGGTCGACGCTGAATTGTTTGAAGTGGAACATTGGTGCGAATTTATGATATAATATGGATGAAGAGACAATTCGTCTTGCCGCTCTGTCATGCTGAGATACGAAGCATCTTTCGCGAACTTTGCAATTGACGATACATGGTGGCAAATAGATCCTTCACTGCGTTCAGGATGAGAGGACTATACATTCTTATCTCAAATCACCGAACAAATCAACTCCGCCAAACTGTTTACCTCCACAAAATCATCATTGCTGATGGCCTGCATATTCATGTGCGAATCTGAGCTGATGAGTTTTTTGATGAGGCCGCTGTTTTTTAATTTTTCTATGCCGTTGTTGATAAATAAACCATGGGTGGTTATTACGTAAATATCGCCTGCACCGGCATTTTTATAGGTTTGGGCGGCGTTGATGATGCTGCCCCCGGAGCGGATCATGTCGTCATAAATAATTACAGTTTTGCCGGCAACATCGGCGTTGATGGCGCTTACTTCGGTATGGTCGCCTTTTAGGCGACGTTTAAGTATGAAGGCAGCGTTTACGCCCATGTCGTTAGCTAACGATTCTACCCATTTGGCGCGGCCGGCATCGGTACTGGCCATTACAAAATTATCGCCTCCGTATTTCAGGGCTGCTTTTATCACCAGGTCTTTACAGTAAACGTGTACCGGGTACAGATCATGTTCAAAATAATACTGGATCCCTTCGGAATGCAGATCAAACAACACCACTTTGTTGCCCCTGTTTGATTTGGGAATGGCAGAGATGAGCCGTGCGCGGGTTTTGGCGGTTACAATCTCGCCGCTTAGTACGGCACGTTCCATGGTGGAGTAGCCAAAATATGGGATTACTAAGGTTAATGAATTGGCCCCGTAGCTCACCAGTGACGATGCCAGATCATACAATTCAAGCGTTGCTTCGTCGGTTACCGTACCGCCTATAAGGATAATATCGCGGTTTTCAATTGGCGACAGGATGCGCTGGTAACGTTCGCCATCGGTAAAGGTGCTTACCTCAATTTGTCCCTTTTCAAATGTTCCGCAGGCCATTACCTTTTGGGCCAGGTATTCATAATCTTTTATCGCGAACAGTAGCTTTTTCATGTTAATATTTTAATGGCACAGGTATTCTGTAAGGTCAAAAAGTGATGGCCCAGTGCGATTCCCTCCCATGGGAGGGTGGAGGGAGGGGTTTCTACTTTATGCTTTTACTCTTGCCTTATGGTTGGAGAAACCCCTACCTTCCCTTCCCCAAGGAAGGAATCGCACGCCCCCTTGCTCCCTTAAACCGAACTTTCTAACCCTTGTTGGCATTTACATTTGCCTTTACCTGCTCAAAACTAACAGTATTTATCAATTCCCCGTTCTTAAAAACGGTTTGCAACAGGTCTTCTGCTGCGGGCAGGTCATCTTCATTAACTGTTTTAAATGTTCCGTCTACCTTAATCAGCTTTAACCTGCCAGCTTTACTCTTTTTAAAGCTGGAGGTAATGTTGCCATCGGCATCCATTTCGGTCGGGCTTTTCTCCACCCTAACTTCCTGCCCGTTTACAATGGCGCAGCTGCATTTCAGGGCGAATTTCTGGGTATCGCGGTCAACTTTTTGAAGCAAAGCGCCTCCCATGCCCAGTACCAGGTTCTCGGCGCTGATGCCGTTTTCTTTTAAAGCTTTATAAATATTACCTATTTCGGTATAGTTTACGCCATCACCTTGTATTACCCTTACCTGTGAGGGCAGTACTTTGTAACCTTTGGCATTGATGGTAAAGCCAAATTTATCAAACAGGATATTGAAAATCTCTAACAAGGTCATCACCGGGTCGCCGCTATCCGGGCGGATCACCAGGGTGCCATCACGGTTCAATATCTCGTCGCGCAGCTCCGTCCCCCAGTATTCGCTACAGGCCTTAAATATATTGTAACTGTCAGATACGCAGGCAATAATCCCGGTGGGGAAAGTTTTTAATACGTGCCTGAAAACCTCCAGCTCTCCTTCCCTGCCCAATAATGTACAAATGCTATGTTCGGTAGCAGGGATGCTTAAGCCATAAACATTTTGGGCATTATAATAATTAATGGCCATTACAGAACCGGCCAGGTTATCGCTGCCTCTAAAATTAAGCAAATGGGCGGCTCCGCCAATCTTAGCACTCTCCACACTGCTTACGCCGCGGAAACCAAAATCGTTCAGCACAAAGTCTATACCGGCCTCTGCGCCGGGTGTGGCGGTCTCCTGGTAATATCTAACCACTACCCTTTTTATCTGGTTGCTTAATGTAGCTACGGTACATGGGTACCAAACCTGCATCAGCAGGGTTTCTAAAAAATTGGTGAGCCAGTAACATTCCGGGTCGGTATTTTCAATGGTCATCAGTACGTTGCCGGTAGGTACTGCGGTCCCTTCGGCTACAGCTTTTATCTTTACGGGCAATCTGCCGTTGTATTTATCCAGTATGTACTGGAACTTGCTTTTATCAAACACATCGTCCCTGCCAAACACCTGTTTTAAAAAGCCATCGGCTTCGTCCAAATCATGTTGGGTAAATGCAGGGCCTTGCAGGTATTCTTTCAAAAAATATTGCAGGCCGAAAAAAATGGTTTCATTAAACATCCCTCCCCTGCTTTCCAGGTAGCTGTAAATTTGGGTGGTGCCAGGATAATATAATTTATGGTGGGCGTACTTGTAGCCATCGGCCAGCAGTACTAAGTTTTCGCGTTTCATGGTGTTAATTGTTAAGGTATTTAGTGATGATCAATTTTAACATTTTGGCATGCTCATCATTAATCAGGCCGTTGCTTATCATTGGTGTAAGGTTTTCAATTTTAAACCAGGCTACATCTACAATATCGTCGTTAGCTACCGGCTCGCCTGATATATGGTCACAACTAAACAACAAGGTAATAATTTTATCGGCTTCGTTGCGGTAGCGCCAGTCGTTTACACGGTGGCTGGTTTCGTAGGTCATGTTGCCCACCTCCACTTTTCCACATTCTTCGGTGAGTTCGCGTTTGGCGGCGGCTTCGTAGCTATCGTCTTCCGGGTCGGCAAAGCCGCCTATAAAGCGCCATTTAGGGCTGTTGGCCTTTTTCCCTAATAACAGTTCGGTTTTATTGTTCCTAAACATGGCCACATCAACCGTTGGGTATACTTTGGTGTATTGGTTATAGTAAGCGTACAGGATGCCCGCGCGAAAATCATTGGAGTCGAAAACCTTATCGGCGTATTGTTTACGCAATTCGGTAGCATTGTAATCGCCGTGAGCGGGTAGTTCCACGGTTTCAAAATGGCCCTGGTAGTAAGGGATAAAGCTATCCCGGCTGCCAAACAGCGTGAAATTACCATTAGGGAAAACACTTTTGAGCAAGTTATCAAGATTATCAGACCACACCTTGTCGCTCGGATGATCGCTCACCGGCAGTACAATCACATCAGGGTATTCCCTTTTAATCATTTTTTCGCGGGTATGGTAATCATACGGGTTTTTCCGGCTGCCCATTACCGGGCTTACCCCAAGCAGGATAATCAATTTAGCATAATCCTTACTTACGGTATCTACCAGGTTTTTATGTCCATCGTGCAGGTACGGCGTTTGGAAGCGGGCAATAATTACGGCTATTTTCATCTTATTTGCGTTAATTATACGCAAATATAAATATGTGTTTCAAATACGCAAATTATTTTGGCTTTTTTTATATATTTTATGTAATCAGGCCCTGCAAGTTATCTGGCAGCCCGGTAAGGTTTCCCCCGGTTGGAGGTATTATACTATACTATTTTTTAAAGCCCTACCCTACTTGGGAAGGTACGGGAGGCGCTTAACCGGCAAATATCCTCAACTTAACGTCGTTAACGCGCCCCTTTACATTTTTTTATTAACAATGCCCTAAATGTGTTAACAAATTATTTATGTCAAATATTTTGAATTAAAAAATTTTAATGCATGTTTACACTGTAAAACCAATTGTGAGTATGCCGAAAACAATTCGGCGTTAATCGGGTTAACTTAAATTAAACAAAAAGAACTTATCATGGCAACAGAAAAAGGAAGCGGTATTACCGCGTATTCAGTGAAAACCAAAACTAAGAATGTACCAATGGTTGATCCGGTGATCGACATTAAATCTGGAAGGTATATTGCTACCGGTACAGATGGTGCAGGTAACAAAATGGCTGCAATCATGGGCAAAGCCACTGCCGAAGAGCATATTGCCAATGGTAACGCTAAAAAAGGTACTGGCTGGGCTTAATATTTTTATTAACCGCAAAAGCCCTGCTTAAGTTATACTTAACCAGGGCTTTTGTATTTTAAGGATATTTTGTTACCCATGACGCGTTGGGCTTACACAAACATTGGCTTAAACGCTGGCTACAACTCACCCCGGCTACGCTACGCTGGCCGACCCTCTCTCCGGCTGTGCCGCAAAGAGGGTGAAGCTCATTTTTTATTTTTTTGCCCCTCTATGCGCGAAGCGGAGAGAGGGGCAGACGGGCGTAGCCTCGTCGGGGTGAGTCGAATCGCCGCCATGCGATAAACGTAATTCCCACTTCAGAATCTGCGGATTTTGCTATTCAGGATGTCATAGGCGTTCTGCCAGGACGCTAAAAATAAAATAAGCAAATTACTTTGCGCCTTAGCGATCTTTGCGCGAAAAACCTCTTAAATTAATGGCATTGCCCTTCCCCAAGGAACAAATCGCACGGTCCCCTGCTTTTTTTGTTCCCAATACCCTGAACTTAGCGCCTGTAATGGTGCCTGGCAGACATTACCCATAAGTAAAACTACGTACGCCCAAATGGGTGAAAACACCTATTTCATCGCTTTTATTTTTGCTTTAATTTTATCGCACCTGATTATTTAAAGCATTTTAGCTATGGCTGTACGTATTCTTTGTATTAAAACTGATGTAACGCCACATGAAAACCCATACGTGGCAATAGATTCGCTGGAGTGGATTAACGAACGGATAAATGTTAAAGGGATAACCGAACGGGCAAAACTTTACGATTGGATAAAGAACGAGGACGGTGAAGCTTATATTATTGACGAACGCGGCAATAAAACCTGCCTAATACCGGCACTTTGCCCCAAAGGCAATAAATATGTAAAAACCGTTAGCGACGAATCTGAAACGGATATTTTACTGGGCCTGCCCGAATCGGCCTGATTTTGCTACCACCTGCAAAATGGCATTACCGATAAATTCGAATTGTAATACCTGGCGTCGCCGGTAACTTCGGTGGTAACCCAGGGCGGCAATATAAACTTTTCGTCTTCGCTTTCCAGTTCAATTTCGGCAACCAGCAAGCCTTTGTTATCGCCCAAAAATTCGTCAACTTCCCACACCTTGCCGGCAACATCAATCCTATATCTGCGTTTTTTCAGTTCGGATATTGCAAAATTATCCAACAGCTCTTCCCCATCTATGGCAGGGATTGCATACTCGTACTCTAACCTGCTTAAGCCGGTAGTACCGCCTTTTATAGTAATAAAGCCTTCATCGGGCGTTACGCGCACCCTGATAGTTTTACCAGGCTCGCTTAAAAGATAACCTTGCCTAAAGTACGTGCCTATTGGCTTTGGCATTTGTAACCATTGATCATGATCAACTAAAAATTTTCGCTCTATTTCAACTCCCATTTGTTTCTTGCTTTTACTATTTAACGGCCCGGCTGATGGTTAGTTTTAAAATTACCGGCTATGCAAATATTGTTTTATTAAATCAATAACCTATATTTAACTAAAATCCTTTACCTGATGATAACCCAAACGAAGCTACCTGTATTACTCCTGACACTTTTAATATTCTTTAACCTTGCCTGTAAACACCCTCCTGTTGTTAAACATAACGGCGAAAAAGACCTGATATCGTTTAAACCGGTATGGGGAGTGGCTTATTCAGAAATTTCGCGACTTACAGCAAACGGCCTTTCGTTTACAGACTATGGTTACCAGATGGAGCCTCAATGGCGTATCAACTTTGTATCCAACGATTCGGCAAGCATCTATAGCCCTACTAAGGGAAAATTCATCAACTTTCCGTTAACACGTGGCTACGACTCCATTTTTAATACCGCCCGTACCTGGCTTAAAGTAAAAGCAATGAACCGGGATAGCCTGAAACTGGAAATGATTAACTCGTATGGCGATACCGTTGATACTCGCGGGGAAAAATTGTACATGACCTTTTATGCCGATGATTACATTAAAAACACCTTGCACACCGATACCGCGGTGTTAAAAAGACCAAACCGCAAGGATTCGGTCTTCATCAGGGCGTTATCCGATGCGGCTAATAAAGACTACACCAAAGCATTTGCAGCCCGGCAGCCTGCTTTTTTAAGCAGTACAAGCCCTCGGGTTAAGGTGAAAAAATGGGTTGCCGAGGGCGATCTGCTTAATCACTTTGATACGTCTGATGACTATATGCACCCAACCTTTGATGTCGCGATAAGTAAGGCTCATGCTGATTTTTACTATTCATTCAGCGTGTATATTGATTCGGATGGGCAAATGCATTATAATCAACCGCTCATCCCCTTTCTTGGCCAATCCTTAAAAGACAACTATATACGGCAGTCTACCGCCGTCATGAACAGCTATTTAAAACATTACCTGAAAGTTACACCAGGCAAAACATTGAACATGCTGCATGCCAGCGAAATTAACATTCATGTGCAGGGAATAACGGGAATTTAATGACAGACGTCCAATAAACCCTTTAATTTAGCGTTAACCATCAAACCTATAATCAGTTAACAGCCATGATAAAAACTTACCTCAAATCAGCTATCCGGAATTTCTGGCGTCATAAACTTTTTACGCTTATTAATATCGTTGGCTTATCTGTAGGTATTAGCGCGGCGCTGGTTATTTACCTTGTAGTACATTTTGATTTTACTTTTGATAAATTCCATCATGATGGCAACCGCATTTATCGCGTTGTAACCAGTTATACATTGAATGGTAATTTATCGTACAGCAGCGCATCGCCTATACCGTTGGCCGATGCTGCAAAAAAAGAAGCAAACGGGGTAGAAACCGCGGCCCCCTTTGAAACCATAGCGCACCTTGATGTGGTAATCCCCAACAGCCAAACCGCTGGCACACGTTACAAAGAGCAGGACGATATGATTTATGCCGATGAACGTTATTTTAACATGTTCAACTATCACTGGCTTGCAGGCTCGGCCAAAACGGCTTTAACCGGTATTAACCAGGTGGTATTAACCGCGGCCCGGGCCAAACTATATTTTCCCAACCTTTCGCCTGCCGACGTGGTGGGTAAAACAATTATTTACGACAGGCACTATGACCAGCAAACTTCTGTGGTTACCGGCATTGTTGAGCAACCTCTCGGCAACACCGATCTTGCCTTTCATGATTTTATTTCTTATAACACCTTTAAGGCAGTCAAAACCCTGCAATATAAATTTACCGATTGGTACCCCAATACAAATTTAGCCTGGGACCAATATTTTATAAAAACGACAGTTGATGCAGATCCTATATCGGTTGAAAAACAACTAAATTCCATATTAAAAGCACATACTGCTACCGATCAGCAATTCAATCGTTCATCTTACCAGTTACACTTACAGCCACTTGCCGATATGCATTTTGACAGCCGGTACGGTATATTTTACAACCGGCCAACAGCCAATAAGCCAGCTTTATATGGTTTAATAGTAATCGCCATCATGTTACTACTGTTGGGTTGCATCAATTTCATCAACCTGACAACAGCGCAAGCTACCCAAAGGGCCAAAGAAATAGGCATCCGCAAAACATTGGGTAGCAGCCGTAAACAACTGGTATGCCAGTTTATGTTAGAAACCTTTTGCATCACACTAATGGCGGTTATAATATCAGCCGCGCTTACCCCGGTTTTGTTAAAGGCATTCGCTGCCTTTACACCGCCGGGCCTTAAGGCTAATTTTGCCAATCCGGGCATTACCTTGTTTTTGCTGGGGCTAACTATAATAGTAAGCTTGCTTGCAGGCTTTTACCCGGCCAAAGTACTGTCTGGATACAAAACGCTACAGGTACTTAAAAATCAATCGGGTAACGATAACTCGCAAAACCGGAACTCTGTTTTACGTAAGACACTAACCGTTACCCAGTTTGTTATAGCCCAGTTTTTTGTAATGTCAACAGTGTTGGTGAGCAAACAGGTGTACTATGCGCTAAATAAAAACCTGGGGTACAAAAAAGATGCTATCCTGATTATTGAAACACCATGGCAAAACAGGTCGATGCAGGTTCAGTACTTTTTCAGGAATAAATTAATGGCAATTCCACAGGTTAAACAGCTAAGCATGGGTATAGATGCACCTGCATCCAACTATACAGATATGGAGCAGGCCACCTACAACGATGGTAAAAAAGAAATTAAAACCGATGTATTACCTAAGTTTGGAGATGAAAACTACACCAAAATATATCACTTAAAACTATTAAAAGGCCGAATACTGGAACAACGGGATACATTGAGCGGCATGCTCATCAATGAAACTTATGCCAAAGCCATTGGCTTTAAAAACCCGGCAGATGCAATTGGAAAAGCTATATCCTTTCATGGCAAGCACCGTCAGGTAGTTGGCGTACTTTCTGATTTCCATCAATCATCACTACACGATGCCATCAAACCGGTTATATTGCTTATACAACCCGGACAGTATTTTAACCGCATTTTTCACATTGCCCTAAACCCACAAACCGCACCCGGTGACTGGGAAAAAGCTATAGCAGCCATGAACAGCTTATGGAAACAAAGCTACCCCGAACAGGATTTTGACTACCATTTTTTTGATGAAAATATAGCCGGATTTTATGAAAGCGAGCAACGCACCTCTACACTACTTAGCTGGGCAACCGCATTATCTATCATCATTAGCTGCCTTGGCCTTTTGGGCCTCACCATTTATACCACAAACCAGCGCACCAAAGAAATTGGTATCCGCAAGGTTATAGGCGCTTCGGTTAGCCAGATGGTAGTTTTGCTATCGAGGGAGTTGGCGCTGCTGATATTGGTTGCATTTGTTGTGGTAACACCAATAGCCTGGCTGGCCATGAATAAATGGATGCAAAGCTTTGCCGACCGTACTCCCATTAGCTGGTGGATATTTGCCGCGAGTGGCGGCGGGATGCTTGTTGTAGCCATCATAACATCAAGTTTTCAAACCGTTAAAGCAGCAATAGCCAATCCCATAAAAAGTCTTAAAAGCGAGTAGTTAATTCGTCAGTTCAGGAATGAATTCATTCATTGGTAAACCATTTTGAGATAGATGGGAAGAACTATTTCATCCGAAATCCCAAAGTTTCAAAATCTAAAAGTCCCTTTTAGCAGTTTATTGAATTATATATATCTTTAAGGCGTATGCTATCTATCAATATAAAAACAATAAAACTGGCTGGTTTTATACTGCTTACTATCATCTCCATTATACAAACCGGCTGCAGTGGCGGCCCCGGTAATAAAAAAAAAGAATTAATAGATTTTAAGCCTTATAACGGCATCAACTATTCTGAAGTAAAACGCAGGCAGAAAAACGGACTGTCTTTTAACGAATATGGCTACCAGCTGGAGCCGCAATGGAAGCTTAAGTTTGTATCAGACGATTCGGTAAGTATTTATAGCCCTACCAAAAAAGCTTTTATCAACTTTCCCCTAACGCGCGGGTACGATTCTATTTTCAATGCTGCCCGCTCCTGGCTAAAGGTGCAAAAAATGACCAAAGACAGCCTTATCCTTGAAATTATCAAACAAAAAGGCGATTCGCTTGACATTAAGGGCACTAAAGTGTACATGACCTTTTATGCCGATAATTATGTAAAAAACGTATTGCATACCGATACATCCACACTAAGGCACCCCAGCCGGCAGGATACTTTGTTTATCCGCTCATTAGCGGTAAAAGCAAATGCCGATTATAAAAAACAGTTTTCGGCAAGGCAACCGGCCCTAATTACCAGCAAAAGCCCGCAGGTAACGGTTAGCCGACGCACTACAAAACCCACCATCGAAAACAATTTCGACCCGTCCGACGATTACCTCGACCCTACTTACGATATCGTGATCAACAAGGCTTACAAAGATTTTTACTATTCATTTACCATGTATATTGATGATAAGGGCGGCATGCATTACGGCAAGCCCCTTATCGACCTTGATATCAGCGGGCCCGAATTTACCGCGGCCTATAACAGGATGGCCAATGGTATTATGGATAGTTATTTTAAGTTTTATCTTAATATAAAACCGGGCTCAACCCTGGGTATTATACATTCCAGCATGGTATCTGTACATGTTGAAGGCAAAACGGCACCTGCAAATTAGGGTTGCTCTGCTGCCATTTTTTATTAAAAAAGTAACAATCATGTTATTTTCTGTGCTATGCTATCAAATGGCTTTAACTTTCGCAGCGCGAAACAATGCAGCGTATTTTTAAGCGTTCATTGTAAAACATAGTTCAAATCCTGCCAGTTTGTAAAAAAATGTTAAATGCCGTATGCACCCCGTATGCAACAGCCCTAAATGTTTATATTAGCCCCGTTAGCCGCTTTATATTAATGATATCAAGAAAATTTTTACTCGTAGCATCGCTGTTCTTATGTTTTAGTTTAGCCGCAATGGCCCAGCAGGATAGCATCCCTATTAATACCGTTATTGAAAAAACCGCCAAGTACGCTACGGCTTTTCCGATAGAAAAAGTTTACCTGCACCTGGATAAGCCTTATTACGCCGCCGGCGATACCATATGGCTTAAAGCCTATGTAACGGTGGAGAAACACCAGCCTTCGGCCTTAAGCGGCATTGTTTATGTTGATTTGCTAAACAGCCAGGATTCGGTAATTGCAGGCCTCAGGCTACCCCTAAAAAGCGGCTTTGCCAACGGCAACATTACACTGGATGGCGAAACCATTAAACAAGGCGCCTACCGAATAAGGGCATACACCAACTGGATGCGTAATTTTGACGCCGATTATTTTTACGACCGCACCATTAACATCGGCAATGCGCTTGATAACAAGGTAAATACCTTTATCAGTTACAAAAGCTCGGGCAAAAAGGGCGGTATGATTAAGCTAAACGCCAATATTGTTTATAAAGACCCTACAAGTGCGCCTTATGCCGATAAAAAAGTAAGCTGGCAATTGGTGCGCAACGGCGATCCTATAGCCAAAGGCAAAGGCACTACCGATGCCAAAGGCAACTTATTGGTTGAACTGCCAGAAAACGACGCCCCAACGCTTACATCTGGGTCGTTGGTAACTGCTATTGACATGGGCGACCGCAATTTTGTAACCAACACCTTCCCGCTAACAGGATCGATAACTAGTTTTGACGTACAGTTTTTTCCCGAGAGCGGCCAGCTTACCAACGGCGTACGTACCAAGGTGGCGTTTAAAGCCATTAACGCCAAAGGGTTAGGCGTCGATATTAAGGGTACAATAACCGACGATGCCGGAGCCGAAGTAGCCACATTTACATCGGCCCACCTGGGCATGGGCATATTTGGCATGACGCCCGAAAGCGGCAAAACATACACAGCCAACGTAACTTTTCCCAATGGCTCTTCGGCTACCTATAAACTGCCCCGGGTGCAAAATATGGGCATAGGCCTTATGGTAAATAATAGCGACCCCGATAACCTTAATATAAAAATTGCAGCCAACGATGTATTTTTGCAACGCAAACAAAACAAAAGCTTTTACCTGGTAGCACAAAGCGGCGGCGTGATATATTACGCGGCATCTACTGTGTTAAAAGATCAAAGCTACTCGGCAGCTATTCCAAAATCAAAATTCCCAACTGGTATATTGCAAATCACGTTATTTTCGTCGGGCGGCTACGCGTTGTGCCAGCGATTGGTGTTTATTCAACATAACGATCAGCTGAGCCTAAATTTGAAAACTGATAAGCCATCGTATACGGTACGTCAAAACGTAAAAATGTCGGTAACGGCAGTTAACAAAACAACCCCGGTTGTGGGCAGTTTTTCGGTGGCTGTTTTAGACGATGCCACCATCCCATCTAACGAAAATAACGAGCAAACCATTTTAAGCTATATTCTGCTTACATCCGACCTTAAGGGATATATCGAAAAGCCTAACTATTACTTTAATAAACCCGACCAGGAAAAGTCAGATAATCTTGATATACTGATGCTTACCCAGGGTTATACCCGCTTTAATTATGAGGATATACTGGCCGATAAAAACCCGCCCATATACACTGCGCCCGAGCAGGGAATCGAAGTATCGGGTATATTACGCACCAATACCGGGCTGCCGGTTAGTAAGGGCAGCATCCGCCTGATTGTACCCGATAATAATTTTTCGGCCGAAACCCTTACCGATATGGCGGGCAACTTCAAGTTTTCGGACGTAATGGTGAGGGATACCTCAAAAATTACCCTGAGTGCCCGCAACAACCCCAACGGCCGCAACATGGTAATAAACGTTAACGGAGAGCTATATCAAAAGGTAAATAAAAACCCCAATGTAGCCGATGAAATTGTGAATATCGATAGCGTTATACGCCCGTACCTGGAAAACAGCCACAAACAATACCAAAACTCAAGAATACTTAAAGAGGTAGTAATTAAGGCCAAAACCGTTGTTAAAAAAGCCAGCCATAATGATTATGGCACATTTTCCGGCTTAAGCCCGCAAGCCGATCATGAAATAAAGCCGGAGCAACTGAAAGGCTGCCCTATTTTGATCAATTGCTTAAGCACCATGGCGCTTGGCTTAACTTATGCCGATAATAACTTTTATGTAACCCGCGATTACAACCAGGGAAAAAAAACAACACCGGTACAAATTTATATTAACAGCGCCCAGATTGATGTTACCAACCTTGCATCAATGAGTGGCGACGATGTAGAATCTGTAGAGATATTTTTGAACGATGGCTTGAGCGGCATAAACCGTATAAACGGAACAAAAGGGGTGATGATCATCCACAAAAAGGTGATCAAAACTCAAAAAATTTCCCTGTCGCAATTAATGGCTTTGATACCCAAACAAAACGTAATTACGTTTGCCGTACAAGGTTATAGTAAGGCCAAAGATTTTTACGTACCTAAATACGAAGTTGGCAAAAGCAGCGTAATAGGGCTCGATCTCAGGAACACCATTTACTGGAACCCTAAAGTAATTACCGATAAAAACGGCGTTGCCACCTTTAACTTTTACAACAGTGATGCTCGCGGCTCGTATCGGGCCATTATTGAAGGTCTTGATGGTGATGGCAATTTAGGCAGGCAGGTAATACATTTTAATGTGAAGTAGCTTTTTTGCAAGGCAGCGAGTGGACTCACCCCGACGAGGCTGCGTCTGTTGCAATAGAAAATTGGAGTTAACCCTCTTTGCAGCGTCAGCCGGAGAGAGGGGCGAAATAGAAAATTGGAGTTAACCCTCTTTGCGGCGTCAGCCGGAGAGAGGGTGGCCCAGCGCAGCATCGGCCGGGTGAGTCTTAGCCAGCATTCAAAGCCGATGGTTATGTAAAACGGAACACCTCATGGGTAGTAGTAAAATCCCGAAGCTGTGAACGAGGATTGATATGACGGCGAAAGACTTGAAGTTTTTAAAACTAAGTCTGGATTTCACAACACGATGTAGATAACGTGCTTCAACAATGCCCATAGATATCAGGACTGACAAACTGGACGCCCAATTTTGTTTCCCCCACACGCCTGATTAATCCTTTTTATTCCACAAAAATACTTTGTTCTTTGATCCAAAAACAGATAACTTTAATTACACATAAACTTATCATCATGGATCCTAAATTAATCAACTGGGCTGCCGTTGTGGTGGCCGCTCTCTCCTCATTTTTAGTAGGCGGTATCTGGTATTCGCCTGTACTGTTTGCCAAAGCCTGGGTGGCCGATAACAAACTTGATGAGGCCGACTTAAAAGCCGGCAATAAGCTCAAAATATTCGGAATGACCGCCATTTTTTCGCTTATTATGGCGGCAAACCTTGCTGCCTTTTTAGCCGATGCAAAAACCGACCTGGCCTGGGGTACAACAGCTGGCGCACTTGCCGGCATCTGGACATTTAGCGCCATTGCCACCATGAGCCTTTTTGAACTTAAAAGCTGGCGCCTGATATTTATTAATGGCGGATACAGTTTGGTATCCCTAACGCTGATGGGCGCTATTCTGGGGGCCTGGAGATAAGGGGAGAAAACTCTATACCCTATGATGATCGGCCCGCCAGGTTTGGATGGCTTTTTTAATCTCGTCGGGTTTAAGGTTATCTGCCAGTGTTTTTTCAACAAGCGGCACCATTTCCTCATCGGCTGCAAAACGCAGCGCGGCTATCTGGCCTATACTAAGGTTTCTGCTTAATGGCTGGCGCGTAAGTATAAAGTAACGCAGGCTTTCTTCGGCACGTATGGCCCTATCTTGCGCTTTTAACGGAAAAGTGCGCATCATAATAAAAACAAAAAGCAAACAGATAAACAGCAGCAATATCAGTAGCGAGGTCATTAGTCCGCTGGTGCCCCATTGCAATACTACATTTACCATGGCTGATATAATTCCGACTAAAAGTAAAAGGGTCAATACATAATGATAACCTGGCGCCAAACGCCTGTGATTGGTAAAATTCTGATCGGTCATGAAGGTTGATTTTTTATGGAAAGATAGCTTTTTAGTAGCAAGAAATTAGTATCAAGTATCAAGACCTCATCTGCTAAATAAGCATAAACAAATCTACAATCAAAATCTTGATACTTGATACTCGCTACTTGATACTAAACCAAACAATACCGCAGTATTTGAGTTCAACTTATAATCAATATTAACAATATGGCTACAACAACAAGTTCATTTGAAAAAACTTTCATTTTAGGCGGCGATTTCAAAATAAACCGCCTGGGATATGGCGCCATGCGCATTACCGGCCAGGGTATTTGGGGGCCGCCCAACGATAAAAAAGAGTGCATTCGTGTGTTGAAACGCGCTGTTGAACTGGGCGTAAATTTTATTGATACTGCCGATAGCTATGGCCCTTTTGTGTCAGAGGAGTTGATTGCCGAAGCGCTTGTACCCTACCCCGCCGACCTGGTTATTGGAACAAAAGGGGGCTTGTTACGTACCGGCCCAAACGAATGGCCAATTGATTCGTCGCCCGCGCATTTAAACCAGGCCCTTGAAGGAAGCCTTAAACGCCTTAAACTGCAAAGGATTGACCTGTACCAATTGCATCGCATTGACCCGAAAGTGCCGGCCGAAAAATCATTTGAGGTATTGCAAAAGGCACAACAGGATGGCAAAATTAAACATATCGGCTTATCTGAAGTGAGTGTGCAGGATATAAAACTGGCACAACAGTTTTTCGAAGTTGTATCGGTACAAAATATGTACAGCGTTGATAACCGCAAATGGGAAGCGGAACTCGAATATACCCGCGAGCATAACATTGCATTTATCCCCTGGTTCCCGCTTGGCGGCGGTAACGTAAAAGGCGAAGAGGTACTAAAACGCGTGGCCGGTAAACATGGTGCCACCATCCATCAAATTGCCTTAAGCTGGTTGCTGCACCATTCGCCAAATATACTGCTGATACCGGGTACCTCGAGCGTTAAACACCTGGAAGAAAATATGAAAACAGCCGATATTCAACTATCAGAAGACGATATGGACGTGCTGAACAGTCTTGGCCAATTGTAATTAATTTGCTATTTAAGGCTAAAAGCGACAGGATGTGGTTAATTTTACCGCATCCTTTTGTTTTGTATTAAAGTGATACCCTGCACATGAAAACTAAAGAAGAAATACTAAACAGCTTTTACACCACCGGCGCCGATGGCGTGTCCGAAATATCAGCTCCCGATTTACTAAAAGCCATGGAAGCTTATAAACAGCAAAGCCTTGCAGACGCATTCAATGCCGCCCGCAAGCTTAAGGATGAATTTGCCCCAACGCCCAATTACCAGTTTAAAAACCTGGAAGATTATATAAAAAGCACCGAAATTAAAGTTGTTAAAAACGATAAAGACGAATTAAGCGAACAAATAGCTTTAGTTGCCGATAGCGTACTTCCTAATTTTTTACCTGATGACCCCACCGTAACCGAGTTTGCCTTTGATTTTAATATGATGGGCATTGGCTATACCGCATTTTACACCAAAGATGCCGAAGGCTATTGGCAAATGGTCCGTTGGAGAGTTGGAAGGGAATAGTTCTTAGTAGTAAGTATCAAGATTTTCACGTTCAGATGAAGCTATTTAAATTAGCTGCGCGTTGCAGCAGTCTTACTACTTGATACTTACTACTTGATACTACCTAAATAACCGCCACTTTAATAGGTTTCACATCTACAGATTCCCAAACGCTTTGGGTAACATAGGGCTCGGCCAGTTTCCAGGCATTTAATTCTTCTTCCGATTCAAATTGCAGCATCATTACCGAACCTATCATATTACCTTCTTCGTTTAAAAAGGCCGCGGCAGCAATAAAATTGCCATTGGCTTTAAGCGCTTTCACCCCATCAAGATGATGTGCACGTGTATTCATACGGCGTTCAAGGGCACCTTCGTCGGTATAATCGTAGCCGGTAACCAGGTATTGTTTCATAGTTTAAAATTTGATTGTCGTAATTTAACTTATAGGGTTAATTTATGTTTTTGATAGATGTAAAGCTATAAAATTAAAAATCCAGGCGAAACTTCTATTTTCTTACCTAAAATTTGATGTTTTTTGAAATTAATTTAATTTTATAAATGTAAACTTGACAATTTTTACAATATTTGTTTTCCAATTGTAATATAAACCGAATAATGAAGAATAATCTGCACAAGGAATTTATCAACATCTTTAATAAAGAAGCCGACAACGCCTACTTCTCACCAGGACGCGTAAACCTTATCGGCGAACATATCGATTATAACGGGGGGCTGGTTATGCCCTGCGCCATCACTTTTGGCACTTACCTGTTAACATCGCCTAATGAGGATGGTGTTTTCCGTTTCAGGAGCTTAAATTTCAATGAGCAGCAAGATACCCCTTTACAGGCATCATATGAAAAAGTTGGCGAAACCTGGTTTAATTTCCCAATCGGTGTAATCAACAGCTTTATACAGGAAGGCCATGATTTACAAGGCCTCGACATGCTTTTCTACGGAGATATACCCATCGGTTCGGGCTTGTCATCGTCGGCCTCTATCGAGGTGGTAACTTCTTTTGCGCTAAATGATATTTTCAATAGTGGTTACAGCAAACTTGATTTGGTTAAGTTATCTAAGTCAGTGGAGAATAACTTTATTGGTGTAAACTGCGGCATTATGGACCAGTTTGCAGTTGCCTTTGGCGAAAAAAACAAAGCCCTGATGCTAAACTGCGACACACTTGATTACGAAGCAGTTGACAGCAACCTGGGCGAATATGTGCTGGCCATTATCAATACCAACAAGCCCCGCAAACTGGCCGAATCAAAATACAATGAACGTGTAGAAGAATGCCAAACCGCTTTGAAAGCATTACAGCAGGAATTGGATATCAATTACTTATGCGATATTGATGCCGAAACCTTCGGCAAATACCAGCACCTGATTACCAATCCTACAGTACTTAAACGCGCCAAACACGTTATTGAAGAGAACGACCGGGTAAAACTTGCTGCCAAAGCACTGGCCGGCAATAACCTTGATGAATTTGGCAGGCTGATGTACGCTTCGCATGATTCATTGCGCGATTTATACGAGGTAAGCGGCATTGAACTTGATACCGTTGCCGAATACAGTAAAACCAACCCCAACGTAGCCGGTGCCCGCATGACAGGGGCAGGTTTTGGCGGCTGCGCCATAGCTTTGGTAAAAGGCGATGCGTTTGAAGAATACGCCAGAGGTGTTACCGAATACTACACCAGTAAAATAGGTTACGCGCCATCGGTATACAGCTCATTAATAGGCAATGGAGTAGGCTTGTTAAACGAAGTGGCTATTTAAGCTATTAATCGATACTTTTGCGCTCCACTGGTTCATTAGTTCAATAGCCCGTCATAAAAGACCAATGAACTAATGAACCAATGAACTAATGAACCACTATGGAGATTCGTAAACTAAAGTTAGATGAGCTGAACCGGGCATCGGTTGATGAGTTTAAGGAACAGGCTAAGTTACCGGTTGCCGTAGTGTTGGATAATGTGCGTAGCATGCACAATATCGGTTCCATTTTTCGTACTTCAGATGGTTTTGCGGTTGAACAAATTTGCCTTTGCGGAATCACCGCCCAGCCGCCACACCGCGAAATTGAAAAAACCGCACTCGGCGCCACCCTGTCTGTAAACTGGACCTATTACGAAACACCGTTACAGGCTGTTGAACAATTGCGCGGCGAGGGCTACCAGATTATTGCCGTTGAGCAAGCCGAAAACAGCACCATGCTCAATGAATTCGTTCCCGATCCTGCCCAAAAGTACGCCCTCATATTTGGCAACGAGGTAAACGGCGTAAGCGACGAGGTTATGCAATCCATAGACGCCTGTATCGAAATTCCCCAGTTTGGCACTAAACACTCTTTTAATATTGTAGTATCCGCCGGCATTGTACTGTGGGACTTTTTTGCCAAGCTGGTAGCTGGTTCATAGTAGATGGTTCATGGTTTTCTTTTAAGTTTGTATCTATAGTTCTTTTATCTTGATACTTGATACTAACTACTTGATACCAAAAATGAGCGCCTTAACAAAAAAACTCCAGATAAAACCCAATTCACGCTGGTTGTTGCATAACGCACCTGCTAATTTTCTGGATAGCTTATTGCCGCTACCCGATGATGCCGAAATTGTTTTTAATACCGTCGGCAGTTTTAACGGGATACTTTTATTTATCATCAACAGCCAGGAATTGGCATCAGAGCTGAAAGTAATTATCCCGGTATTAAATGACGATGCTGTTTTCTGGATCATCTACCCAAAAAAAACTTCTAAAATCGCCACCGATCTGGAGATGATGAGCAGCTGGACCGAACCTGCCGTTTATGGTCTGCGCCCGGTTGCATCTGCCGCCGTAAATGAAACCTGGACTGCGTTACGTTTCCGCCCCCACGATAAGGTAAAAGTATCCGAAGGAAGAAACGACGGCATCCGTAATAATGAGCATAACGCTTATATTGACGTTAACAACAAAGTTATTACCCTTCCGCACTATATAAAAACCACCCTTGAACAACAACCCGCGGCTATGGCCTGGTACCAACAGCTATCGTACAGCAATAAAAAAGAGTACGTGCTTTGGATACTGACCGCCAAACAGGAAAAAACCAGGAACGAACGTTTATTAAAAATGATGGACATGTTGGCAAATAAAAAGAAAAACCCGGCGGATAAATAGGTCTTTTGTTTAATTCGATTTTCCGGGCATCACTAACTTTTATGTTGACATTTTTTGAATGTACCAACCTACTGCCCGAGCTTCCTATGAACGGGCAGCAGAATGTCTGATAATATCGGCTTAATTTAACTATTTGTCCTTAGTCGCAATAAAGCGAATGCCATCGGTATGTTCCCCGATAAGGATATTCGCCATATCCCCTGTTTTATAATAACCTGGCTTCCCTGGCATATCATCTGCTATGCTTACCCCGTTGATCTTTAAATTTTCAAATACAACATTTTTTATCCGGCGTTCATTATCGTAGCCCGCGATGACCGAAATATTGGAGTGATGTCCATTGAAATCAACATTTTTAAAATATACATTTTGTATTCCTCTGCCCGGCGAAGTATTGTAATAGTGATTAAACATTACCCTGATATTAACAAGTTGCCCTTCTCTGAAATCTTCGACCCTTATATTTTCGAATCGCAATTGGTTTAACAGGTTACTGTCTCCGGCATTCAGCGCAATACAACCCTGGTAATCTATCTGGTGCTCGTGCTGTTCCAGGACGTCAATATTCTTAAAAGTCATATTTTCAAGTGTGTCCGGCTTGTCGGTATCGCCATGAGTGCCAATCAGTATGGGGTGGGCAACATCTGCCCAAAGTGTAGCATTGGAAACTGAGATATTTTTGGTATTGCCATAATAATTCCACCTATGACCGTAAATAGCTATGCAATCGTCTGAGTTTCTCATAAAAATATCGCTGATGGCAACGTCCGAGCTGCAAAAAACATCAATACCATCGGCATTGCCTTCAAAGCTGATTGACTTAAAATTACTGATCTTCACACCTGCCGACTGGCCGATAAGTATACTATACTTATGTGGCAAAACGATGATGCCATCCACTTCAACGTTTTTTGAAAACGCTACAGTCAACTGGTCGTTACGGGAGCCCTGTACGGCCGAAGGCTCGGCTTTGCCGGCATTTTGCTTCTGAAACACGGGCAGCTGAGTTAAAATCCCACGTCCCAAAATACGAACGTTCTCGGCTTTACTGATAAGTATTTGCCCCTGTACAATAGCACCGCCTGCCAGGTAGATGGTTTGGTTTGACCGCGCCTTAAGAACACCTACCTGGTGTATCCCAGGGCCAAAATAGGTTATATTGGTGTCGGCCGGTGACGGATGGAAAGTTTCAACCGGGTTTGCGAATAACTGGAGGTTATGAAGTATATCCCCATTTATTTCAACTGAAAGATTACGGGGCTTATCCAGAAAAAAGGAGAGTGTGTTAAATTGTATCCTGGGGACTATACCAAAGCCCAATGGTCTCACCCTGGCTTGTTCAACGGCACCTTTATTGTAAGTAACAGCAACCTCTACAGTACCCGAAAAATCAAAATATGCAAAAGAGGTAGCTTGATGTTCACTTTTGGTGTTAACTATATTGGTAACTGTAGCCTTATATGTAGGCAGTGTTTTCCATTCACCTCCCTTTTGCCTTACTTTTACTATAAAATCGGTAGTTAAGGCAGCGCCAACAGGAGCTTTGTAAGTAATAAGTTGGGCATTTACATGGCTTACAATACAAAGCAACAATAAAAACAGTTTAATAATTCTTTTTTTCATTAAATATAAAAGTTAAAACTTGCGGCGTGTACCTGACACCGGGGCAGCCCTCCATTACGTCAATAATTATTGCCTTTGAAGAAGCCATAAAAGTCGCCCGAAAAAAACGGAGAGAAAGGCGGTTATGGGGTCAAATACAGGGGGTATATTTAATAAATGTTTATCCCAAACGAAAAAAATGCTTTATCTGCATGCGTTTCGATATAAAATAGCCTGAATGACAATTATTAGCTTGAAAACGCCAATCTATTTGCCCCCGTTGCCAATTTGCCCTGTCCAGCTGGTTTTGCCGTAAATAATGATTATGATCATTATTTCACCTGATGCCAGTTGGCAAAATAGCACCTGCAAATGATGACATTTGGTAAGAAAATATTAAGTCGAAAAGCTCGTAAACCGGCTAATCCCCGCAAGAGCGCAAAAACTGCACCCCATGGTAAAAGTAATGCCGGAATCCGTGAAACGGGCCATAGAGCTCATTGGTCTGTTTGTTTTAGGAACGATCGTTGTTGTTGGGAATACCATCATCATGCCCTTATTAATGGCTTTTTTTTTCAGTTTGGTACTTTTGCCTGTATTCCGGTTTTTTAAAAAAATAAGGGTACCTGAAGTGGTAGCTGTTTTTTTACCAATTTTATTATTAACCATCGTAGTGGTGTTAATCATTTGGCTGTTCTCAAGTCAACTGGGGGCCTTGTTGGATGATTTTCCGCAGATCCAACGTACCGTAGCCAAGCACCTGGATGACCTGAGTATCTGGATAAGCCGTTCATTTGGCTATTCCCCGGCAGAGCAAGTTAAATTCATTAATGAGCAGAGCAAAAAACTATTCAGTTCGTTGGGCGGCGTATTGAGTGGTGCAGCCGGATCTTTATCGGGCATCATTATATTTATAGGCTTACTGCCTATTTATATCTACTTTATCATCCTGTACCGGAACCTTTTTTTAAAGTTCATGCTGATGTGGTTTAAAAAAGATGAATACCAAAATGTAGAAGAGATTGTACGACAAACCGAAAAAATGATTAAAAGCTACCTGGTTGGGTTGTTGATACAGATTACCTACATCATTGTTCTTTTAGGGGGCACATTGTGGCTTTTCGGTATCCGCAACGCCTTACTCATTGGCATCATTTTCGCTTTTCTAAACCTTATACCCTACCTTGGTGCATTAATTGGCAATATTTTGAGCGTACTCCTTACCCTGGCTTCATCAGAGAGCCTTTTGGATGTGCTGATCGTATTAGGAGCCATTACAGCAGTACAATTTCTGGACAATAATATCCTTATGCCGCGTATTGTGGGTTCGCAGGTAAAAATCAACCCGCTTGTTTCTATCGTTGGTATTATCGTTGGCGGTGTTATGGCGGGCTTGTCGGGGATGTTCCTGGCAATGCCGGTGCTTTCTATTTTAAAAATCATGTTTGACCGTACTGAAAATTATAAGCAATGGGGTGTACTACTGGGCGACGAACGGCCGGTAAAAAGCGAGCTGCAAATTTAGTGTACCATTTTTTGGATAGCTTTATGAACCTGAAAAATAGCTAACGGCAACAGGCTAACACATATAGCGGTCAGCCACACTTTAAAAGGAAGTACAGAAAGCCCTAAAACCAACCGCAGGCCAGGCACAGCATAAACCATCAGGATAAGGCCGCTGCAGAGCAAAATAGCAATCCATACCCATTTGTTCCTCGTGATCTCATTATTCAAAAAGCCGGAACCTTTCGATGACATGTTGAACACATGAAATAACTGGGCGAAGGTAAGAGTAATAAACGCTACATTATTGCAGGTACTATCATCGCTGTGCAGCACTTTACTGGCATAAACAACCGCAAGGATGACCGTAGAGGCAACAACAACTGCGTATAGCGCTATAACCCGCCATTTTTTGTTGGTAATGATATCTTTTTGGGGATCGCGCGGGGGCCGCAGCATTACGGTAGTATCGCCCGTACCCAAACCCAGTGCAAGTGCAGGGAAGATGTCGGTCACCATATTTAAGAAAAGGATCTGTAGCGGCAATAAGGTAGCTGCGGGAGTGATAACACCTAAAATAGTAACTATAAATATCTCGCTCAGGTTACAGGACACCAGGTATACCACAAACTTTTGTATGTTTTGAAATATCTCGCGGCCATGTGCCACTGCCCGGGCGATGGAAGTGAACGAATCGTCTTTCAATATGATACTGGCTGTTTCTTTAGCAACCTGTGTTCCCCGCTGGCCCATGGCAATACTTACATCTGCTTTTTTTAACGCTGGCGCATCGTTTACACCATCACCTGTCATGGCAACTACAAATCCGGCCTGTTGGAAAACCTCCGCTATTTCCAATTTTTGCCTGGGGGAAGTGCGTGCAAAAACAGCAGTGCCCAATACCCGCTGTATCCATGCTTTAGTCAGGGAAGCATTTTCAGGCAGTTCTTTTCCGGTGATTACGTCTTTGCTGTTACCATCAATCAAACCTACCTTACGGGCAATGTTTAATGCGGTTTGCGGATGGTCGCCTGTAATCATCACCACTTTAATGCCTGCATTTCTACAAGCCAGGATTGCTCCTTTGATGTCTATCCGGGGCGGGTCAATAAAACCAGCCATACCAATATAAATCAGATCATTCAAGTAGTTATGCCTGGTAAGTGCATCGTCCAGCCGGTAGGCAAATGCCAACACCCGCAGGCCGCTGGCAGCCATCTTTTCAGATTTTAAAAGTATGGCATTACGGGATTCGTTGTCAAGAGCCTTGAAAAATGCTCCCGATTGTACTTGGCTGCATTTTTCTAACAGCCGTTCAACCGAACCTTTAGCCGCGGCAAAATATCCGGACGGCGTTTGGTGCAGGGTGCACATCATCATAATTTCCGAGTTAAATGGCACCTCGCCAATCCGTACGTATTGTTTAATTAATTCACCGGTATCTAACCCCGTAGCCATAGCTATCTGCATTAATGCCACTTCCACGGGATCCCCTGTCGTTTCATCAGCGTTATTGCACAGAATCCCAGCTAATAAGAGTTTATCCAAGTTTTCGGCGCTCGCTTTAATAGTACCACCCGGAAATTTCAGGAGGTTATTTTCGATATGAACTTTAACACTTTCCTCCGGAAACGCAAACGTATCCACATGTATCTTGTTTTCGGTCAGGGTGCCGGTCTTGTCCGTCAGGATCACCCCGGTACTGCCCAGCGTTTCTACGGCGGATATTTTCTTTACAATGGCATTTCGCCTGGCCATCAGCAACATGCCGTATGCCAAGGCAACAGTCGCTACAATTGGCAAGCCCTCAGGTATCGCAGCAACAGCCAGCGCAATGGAGGTTTCTATAATAGTCAGGAAAGCTTTGCCTTGTATAAACCCTGTTACCGCAAAAATAACGGTCATGGTCAGGGTAATCCAGATTAGTTTCCGGCTTAACTTGTTCAGCTTTTTATCCAGCGGAGTAATCGTTTCGGCCGAACTTTCAACCAAAGCGGTAATGACACCTAACTGTGTATTTGCACCTATCCCAGTAATCACCATTTTCCCGTTTCCGTTCATTACAGAAGTGCCCTTAAAAACCATGTTTCGCTGGTCACCAATTCTGCTATCTTCCTTTAGCCGTTCTGTTGTTTTATCAGACGGAAGTGATTCACCGGTTAGCGGGGATTCATCGCATTGTAGCCTGCTTACAGCAACCAGGCGTCCATCTGCAGGGATCATATCTCCAGCCTCAAGCAAAACCAGGTCGCCGGGCACCAGCTCATCAGCCGGAATCGGCCTGGCTTCGCCGTTGCGAATCACTTTGGCCCGTATCACTTCCATTTTTTTCAGGGCGTTCATTGAACTGCGTGCCTGCATTTCCATAAAAAAACCAATCATGGCATTAATGATGATAACCGCCAGGATAGACATGGTTTCTAACCGGTCTTTAAAGTACAGCGAAACGGCTGCGCCAAAAACCAGAAGATAAACAATGGGGCTCCTGAATTGGGCCAGTAATATCAACCATCGGCTTTTTAGTTTTTGCGTTTGGTAAGCATTGGGGCCATAGGCTTTACGGCGTTTCGTGGCCTCATGTTCAGAAATCCCTGTATTGCTATTTGTTTGAGCCAACCCGACCACCTCCGTTGCCGTTAAAGAAAAGGGATGATCTATTGGGTATTTCATTTACTTTCTTCGCTTTTATTAAAAGTAAGTAAGGGAATTTTGCCGTAAAAAGAATATTCTTCAGCATTGGATGGAAAGAATAATTTCTCAAACATTGACCTTGACTGATGGGTAAATAATACAAGGAGTGATGGTTTGCTGGCCTTGATGGCCTGGTCCATATCTTCCAGCAAAGCATGGTTGATGTCTCTTTTGGGGGTTAACAAACTCACTGGATAGGATGCTTTTTTTTGTAGCGTGGCTTCCGCAAGTTCCTTATCAAACGCAAATTCATAGGGGTATGAAATATGCATCATGGCTACGCTGGCCCCAAGGGGCTTCGCAAAATCAACTACCTTTTTCAATTCGTTTTCGTAATCGGTCATATCCGATGCATAAAGAATGTGTTTTAATTCTTTTAAATGATAAGAACTTGGTATGCACAAAACGGGTACTGCAGAACTGCTAATCAGTTTGGCGGTATGTGTACCGAATATTTTAGTTAGCGTGCCTGCGCCGCGGGTACTGATGCATACATAGTCACAACTGTGCTTACTGGCATAATCCCTGATCCCATCCACCACATCAACGTTGGATACCAGGGCCAATTGGTAAGTGATTTCGGGCTCTTCTATCGCCTTATAAATTTCGGCAATAAATGAGGATAGTTCTTCAATCGTTTTTTCTCTGAATTGCACAATATATTGATCAAAGGCTTCCGCTGTCCATTTGAAAGGTTTTAAAAGATGGTAAACATGCAGAATAACTAATTCAGCCTGGCGTTGTTTGGCCAACTTAATAGCAAAGCGAATTGCCGCTTTTGAATTAGCGGATTGGTCGGTAGTCACGAGTATCTTTTCCATGAGTTTTGGGGGTTAGTGGTGAGCTATAAACAAGGGCGCTTCTATTTCTTTTATAAGTTTGTCGGCCATACTGGATTTAAACCAGCGGGAAACACCTCCGCGCTGATAGGCCCCTAACACAACAAGGGTATGTTTATTACGGCTTTTAAGAAAGGTGGTCAGCTCTTCCTCAGGGTTACCGTTCAACAAGGCATAGCTTGCCGCCGGATAATGACAGGCAATAAATTCCTTAACCAAAGCTTCATCAGGGAGTTCGGCCACATCGCCGTCATCGGCTACCGAAACCACTTCAATTGGTTTACCGCGCAGCCAGGGCATCATATAGTTGAACATCTTTATTGCATATACAGCCGGCGGCTTGCCATCATAAAGCAGCACTACTTTTTCAATCTCCTGGTAATCCCGGGGTGTAATAAAGACCGGGCATTGCGTTGCTGCAAGCAGCTCCCGGATAAAATGTGTAGGAGGCTGGACACGCACATGGCTGAACGTTTCTTCTACGTTAATTAGCAGCAGGTCGCTATAAATACTTTCTTTAAGTACTTCCTGTAAAGAAAAACCTTGATCGCGATGTATGGCATAGCTGATATGTGCTTTTTTGCAGGCCTGTTCAAAGATTCCGACCGATTTATCCCGGGTAGCTTTATCCTTTTCCAAAAGATGTTTAATTTTCACTTCAGACAGCCCGCTGCTCCCGATGAGGTCATCCAGCCGGTAACTGTTATACAGCAATGACTCCAGGAATACCCCGGAGAGAAGCGCCCTGCTGCTTTCGGCCAGTTTTATAGCGTAAGCCAGCGTACTATCCGCGAATTTTAATCCATCAAATACTGCGCTTATTTTTTTCATGATTTTGGAATTAATGCAGATGTGTGTTACTTAATTTTATTAAACCACAGGATGGGCAATAAAAACCGGCAGGTTGTTGATTTTGATCAGCAGGTCGGCCGTACTGGCTTTAAACAACCTTGATAACCAATTGCGGCCAAAGGCACCCATGACCAGGCAGGCACTACTCTGCCGCAGTGTATAATCAAACAGCTCATCTTCTGGTTTACCGCGAAGGTCTTTAAAATCGATACGGTGATAATGTTCTTTCAGGTATTCGTACAGTTTTTCTTTCTGATCCTCGCTGAATACGGCATCCTTGTTCGCTTGCAATACGGTGATTTCGGCGTCTTTTAATTCGGGGAATAAATAAGTGAATTGCTTAATCGCAAATACCGATGACGCATTTCCGTCATAGGCGAACAGGATCTTATTGACCGGTTCGGCATGGTGCGGAGCGATCATAACCGGGCATTCAGACTTCGCCAGCAACTCCTTTACTAAACCGGCAGGCACCTCAAGCGGCGAGGATGCAAACAATCCAGGCGGGGTAATAATAATGTCTGCATATCGGCTCTCGCCTATCAATTCCGCATCAGGAACACCCTGATCGCAGTGTATCTGGCAGTCAACACCCTGTTCTTCGCAGTACCTTTTAAATGCGCTAATATTTTCGGCAACAGCCCGACCCTTGAATTCTGTTTCAGGTACGTTGCCCGTGTCAATGGTTTCCACAAACACGCTGCCGTAGGCAAATTTCACCCCTGGAACATTTTCTGTGGGTAAATCTTCCAAAAAAACTCCTGTTAGCCGGGAGCCGGTTAGCCGTGCCAGGTAACATGCAAAGGCGGTACTTTGCTGCTCTGTTTTTTCTGCGCCGAGTGCGATCATGATCTTTTTCATATCTTCTATATTTAAGAGGCAGCTTTCGCGAACTTTGTTCACGAAAGCTGTTTGATTGTTTGGTTTCCGTTAAGGGTTAAATGAATTTTCCTTCTCCATTCAATTTTACTTTCATGCGCTTATCGCCGTTTTGCAGCAGCAGCTTAAAGGTTTTATCTGCTTTCTCTTTCTGGTCAAAATAATGAACCTGGTAAACGTCCTCCGAAATATGCCAATTAGGGAACCGTTGGGTAACGGCGTCCTTTACTGCAGCGGGCAGCTTGGTGTTCTTGAATTTTTCCGCGGTACGAAGCAGCTTGCCATTTTTATCGTAGGCAGCCAGAATCTTTCCATCGGGGATAAAAAAAGATATATAATATCCGTCATAATCATCGTCGTAAAATTCCGACTTTTTTACATCGTAAGCCGCCGCTTTAAACTCCAGCATCCTCACAGGTTGCGCCATTTCGCGGTTATCAGTTGCATTCAGGTATTTATAAGTTGATGCGATGATCTTCACTTCGGGGAGGATAACTTGCGCGAATGACCGCACGGCAGCGCCGGTTAAGAGCGTTGCCAGTATAAGTGCTATTTTAAATCGTTTCATGATCTTTAATTTAATGGTGAATTAAAATGCATATTCAGGCTCTTCAACGGTCAGTTTGTTTTCAACGTGATAAACGCCGGGTGCCGCCCAGGCTACGTCTTCCGCATCTTCGCTTTCGGCAAATGAGCGCACTTTACCTGTCAAAACAACCTTGTTGCCAATTGTGCTAACGTTTACTTTGCTGGCATCAACAGTGGCGTTTCTGCGAAAGGCAGCCATGATTTTTTGTTCCATGTCAAATGCGTTTAACTTCGGTTTAATCGTGATCAGGTTAATTACCGAACGCACGCCAGAAAGGGATTGAATGGCCGTTTTTGCATTCACCCGCTGATATTCCCACTCCAGCTCACCTTCCAGCGTTACGATGCCATCTTCTACCTTTATTTTAATTTTTTCTTCCGGCACGGCAGAATGCCATTTAAGGGTGTTAAAAACCGCCTCGGCAATCTCCGCATCTGTTTTACCGGCGCCGGGCGATACGCCAATCCGGATATCTTCGGCTATCGCCTTAACACCGGCTACTTTTTTTGCCGCTCTTTCGGCATCTAACTTTTTGGCGTAGGAATCCAGGTTCCCTGACAGGGTCACTATGCCGTTCTTAACGGCAACGCCAATTTCTGATGAATTTAAAAATGGCTGCCATTTCAGTTCATCCATCACGTCTTTTTGAATTTGAATATCTGTTTTCATAACTTCAATAATTAATAAAAGATGTAAATCATAAAGTCAAATAACGACTAAACCAGTGGTAAATAACATGATGACGGTCAGTATCGGGTATGATCCTGGTCACGTTGGTGCTTTAAAACCGAACCTACTTGCCGAGGCTGATCAGGAACCGGAATAACCGGGGACAGTTTCCTACACCAGGAACTTTGCTCTAGAAAATTCAAACAATGATTCGATAAATTGTCCTCGTCGCACCGACGAAAAATTTACAGAGGAGCACTCATTTACCGGGATTTGCCCAAAAGGCTGATATTATCCCTTGTTTCAGTGAGATTGTGTTTCTTGTCGAGGTTAATGGTTTTCCTGTCGTTATCAGTATTAACGATAACCAGGCACACTTCTGCAAAAAGATTACATCCGGTGCAATCCTCTGCATAAATCTGTGATGTATAAGGCGTATAGGGGAAAACCTCTGGCATTGATACCAGTCGACTAAAACTTTCGGGCAGCACAACCGGAGGAATAGCCAAAGCAATTAACAAATTGAAAATTTAATATCTAATACACTAACCCGCCTCGTTGGAATGACAAAAAAGCCATGGAACTATTCCACGGCTTTAGTAAATGATCGAAAAAAATGCGGGATTTTTCTTACACTATGCCCTTTAGCAATCCACCTTCGGCTCTTACAGCAGCGCCATTGGTTGCCGAGGCCAGCGGACTGGCCAGGTAGGTAACCATGTTTGCTACTTCGCTGGTATTAAGAAACCGTTGAATGATAGATGTAGGCCGTACCGTTTTGAAGAAATCGGCTTCCACCTCAGCCATGGTCTTGTTTTGATCCTTCGCCAGGTTTTCAATAAAGCCACCTACTCCTTCTGACATGGTGGGGCCGGGTAACACAGAGTTAACTGTAACCTCGGTGCCTTTGGTCAATTCAGCCAGACCGCGGGCTATAGCCAACTGGGCGGTTTTGGTCATACCGTAATGGATCATTTCTTCCGGGATCTGTACAGCTGATTCGCTTGAAATAAAGATGATCCTTCCCCAGCCGACAGCTAACATTTTAGGAAAATAGGCACGGGATAAACGGATGCCGCTCATGACATTAATCTCATAAAAGCGCAGCCAGTCTTCGTCGGTAATGTCAACAAATGCTTTCGGTTCAAAGATGGCCACATTATTAATCAGGATGTCTACCTGTGGTAATTGACTAATCAAATTGTTAATAGATTCGAGGCTCTTAAAATCAGCAGTTATGCCGCTTACCTTATCATTGGCGCTTTCGGTTTTAATTTGTGCTACTGCTTTATCCACCCGTTCTGTAGTGCGACCATTGACAATAACTTCGGCGCCTTCCTTAGCTAATTGAAGAGCAATGGCATAGCCTATACCGGCGGTAGAGCCAGTGACCAGCGCTTTTTTGTTTTGTAACTGCAGATCCATAATATTTAAAAATTAATGCGATATAAAACTAATATTGTTATTTACTTGAGAAAACATAAGCCAGATGTACCCGGCCTATGCTCCTTACCATGCTCAACATCGTTGAATTGGGTTGAACCTTCTTATTATACGCCCGTATTGTGATAACTGCTCCCTGTTTAACAGCTACATAAGGCCAATTGTTGATGCCCGGACTTAATAATTACTTCATTAAAAATGCTAGCAGGTCTTTTTGAACCTGCGGTGTGTTTTCCTGCACAACCCAGTGTCCCGAATCTTTGATGACAGATTCCTGCACGTTAGTAGCCACCAAGCTGATGTGTGTTGCCAGGAATGCTCCGGCAAAATGATCTGAACCCATAGCCAGCACAGGCATCGGCAGTTTTTTCTTGGCAAATTCAACATTGTCTTTGGCGTCCTGGTTAAAATACCCAAACCAATGGAATGCACCGGTGGTAGCGCCGGGTACAGAATAAGCCCTGATAAATTCAGCAGTCTCTCCCTTGGTAAAAGCGTTTTTTTGAAAACCTACAACAGGCCAGAAGTCGGTAAAAAATACGCCGACTTTACCGGAAACCAATTCTCCCGCATGCGGCTGTGCAAAAAAACCAAACCACCAGGCCTGGGCTTTAACCTGGCTCCAAACAGGCTCAATGCCGGGTAACAATGCATCCATCAAAACCAGTTTTTTTACATCACCTGGATACTGGGCTGCATAAGCATAAGCCACCATCAATCCGATGTCATGACCGGCGAGGTTAATACGCTGATAGCCCAATTTTTTCATCAGTTCATGCATATCCACTGCCATATTCTTTTTATCGTAACCACCGGCTGGCTTACCCGATTCACCAACGCCGCGCATATCGGGTGCGATAACAGTAAAGTGTTTGGACAGCTCGGGCAGCAGCCTGTTCCATATATACCAGTTTTGGCCAAAGCCGTGTATCAGCAGCAAAGGCTCACCCTTTCCGCCAATCACGTAATGGATCTTCACATTGTTTACGGTCGCATACTGATGCTTAAAATTTGACGGAGGGTTAGCCGGAGTAACCGCCGCGAAAACATTGGCAATTAAAGCCGAGAACAGCAGGGTAACCAATAGCTGTTTCATTGTTGTTCTGATTTTCATAGTTTTATTGTTTTTGATATGGAATTATGATTATTTATTCTTGTTATTGCTAATGTCTTTATAGGCATTAGGGAGGTTGAAATTGTAGTGCAGCCAATTGAACAACACATAACCTTTATCGAACTCTTTCATCGGCACCGCCGTTTTGGTTTGTTCCAGGCTCAAGCCTTTGTCAACCGCCGCTTCTACTTCGATTTTTAATTTTTCGACGTAATCAATCGTATATTTAATACCGGCTTTATTGGTAATGCGGCCATGGCCGGGAATAATAGTGGCATCGTCAGGTAAAAAGTCGTATACTTTTTTGAGGTTAACGACAGGCTCCAAAAAGACACCATCGAATAACCAGGGGATAGCAGGACTTTCAGCGATGAAGGGGTTACCGGCCCAGAATATCTTTTGATTGGGCATCCACACAAACAAATCGGCCTGAGACTGCGCAGGGCTAATGTTCAGAAGTTCAACAATCTTGCCACCGCCCATATCTACCTTAAGATCACTGTTCTTCGGGATCACGATATCCGCCGTCCGGAAAATAGTATTTTCAATTTCCCTGCCGGTGCCGAAAAGCCCGACCATAAATGTTTTAATGCCATCATAGTTTTTTGAAAGGTTATTCCTGGCAAATTCATTTTGAATGATGCGGGTAGAAGGAGGAAGTAAGTAATTACTGAAACAATGATCGCCATGATCGCTGGTGTTAACCGCATAGATAATGGGCTTATCCGTCACCAATCGGATGAGTTTCACTTCCTGGTCGTAAAGCCGCTTAGTCATCATCACCTCGATCAGCAGCACCCCTTTATCTCCGACGATAAAACCACCTGTAGTAGCCTGAGGAATACCTTTAGTTGTTTCTGTTTCTGCAGTAGTCGGGATGATAGCGTAAATATCCGTTGCCACTTTGTGCAGGCCGAGGGTGACTTTATTGGCGTCCCAGATAGGCACCACCGGCGGCATTTGGGCAAAAACGCTGCTGCTGAGCACCAGGCAGGCCGTTAACAATCTGATAAATGTTGTTTTCATATTGATTTGAACTTGGTTTTTATCTTTGGTAAGCTCCGTAATAATTAATTGGCGACCAATCTGGAATTGCGCGCGGTATTGGTGGGCATCGCGCGGCATATTTACCAGCAGCGTATACTATGTTGCCGTTAACAATGGTTATCAGCGACGAAATATGCTTTACCTTTTCTGGAGCTGCGCTAAAATAATCGTCAGAAAGAATGACCATATCGGCATACATACCTTTCACAAGTTTGCCTTTAACGTCCTGCTCACCCGAGCACCATGCGCTGCCTGAGGTATAAAGTTTTAGGGCAGTGAACTTATCCAGCACCTCGTCTTTTGGCCAAAATTGCATACCTCCAATGGTTTTACCGGTTAGCAACCAATGCAAGGCCATCCATGGGTTATAGGTTGAAATACGAGGCGCGTCGGTGCCCATACCCACAGGAATGCCCATGGCCAGCATTTTTTTGATGGGTGGCAACTGGGTTTTAGGCTGTCCGTACATTTTGTTATATAGTTCGCCCTGATAATACATGCGGAACTGTACGGCTATCCCCCCGCCCAACGCTTTTACACGGGCCAGTTCAGTATCAGTGATGGTTTCGGCATGGTCAAAGAACCAGCGCAGGCCATTAAAAGGCGTGTCTTTATTCACTTTTTCAAACACGTTCAGCATGCGGTCAATGGATTCGCCGTAGGTGGCATGCAGGCGAAACGGCCAGCGGTTTTTAACCAATAACCGGATAACCGGCTCCAGGTCGCTTTCCATTTCCGGGGCCAGTATTATGCGCGGTTCCAGAAAGTTCTCAAAGTCGGCACCCGAGGCGATGAGGTTTTCACCGGCTCCTTCCATCGCATAGCCATTGGCCATAAGGATATGTTCATTCTTATTTGGATAAGTTTGCCCTATCCATTTTTCGTAATCGGCTAATTCCTTACCTTTTTGTTGCGCAAATAAATAATAGGCGGTGCGTACAGTTAGCTTCCCAGCCTTGGCCAGCGCTAATGAGGCATGGTAATCGGCATCATAATTTTGTGATCCGCCGGCGGCGTCTACAACACTGGTGATACCGAAGCTGTTAATCTCGCGGTAAAAATGTTCAGAACTGTTAACTCGTTCTTCGGGCGTAAGTTTGCCGGTGAGTGCCAGCGTGCGGTAAATAGCCATCGGGGTTTCTTTGGCATACAAAAGCCCCGTAGGGTTGCCATCCTTGTCCAGTTCAACTATACTGCCGGGATAGCTGGTGTTTTTATCATAACCCAACACTTCAATGCCTTTTTTATTTAAAAAAGCTTTGCCATACAAGTAAGTGATAAATACGGGCTTATCCGGCACCGCCGCATTGATCTCGTCTATAGTAGGCTGTCTTTTTTCGGCAAACTGAAATTCATTCCAGCCGCCAACCACTTTCACCCAGGCCCCGGGCGGTGTCCTGGCGGCCTGCTCTTTCAGCATTTCCATAGCGCGTTTAAGCGTTTTAACGCCATCCCATCGCAGCTCCATATTAAAGTTCAGGCCTTCCCTGATTGCATGCATATGACTGTCATTCAGTCCCGGAATAACGGTTTTGCCGGCAGCATTAACCAGCTTAGTTGAATTACTTTTATAGGTTTTAAAGATAGCCTGGGTGCTGCCTGTCGCCAGGATTAAGCCATTTTTCACAGCAATCGCTTGTTTAAATTCGCCCGGACGGGCCATCGTCGCTATTTTTCCGTTGTAAACTATCAGGTCGGCTTTTTGCTGAGCTGCGGCTGTTAGCAACGTTACCAGGAACAATAAGGTTAGTAATTTTTTCATGGTCTTATTATTTTGTTAACCAGTTTAAAATATATTCTGCTATCTCCTGCCAGCCCGGCTGGCCCAACACAAAATGGTTTCGCCCGGGGAATTCCTTGTAATCGGCCACAGACTGGGCATGGCTGTATTTTTTATAGTTTGTATAGTTGAGCGAGGCCGGGATGAAATTGTCTTGGCTACCAGAGAGAAAAAGGAGCGGTGCATGCGGCTTCGCAAAATCCACCTTGGCAGCAGCCGTTGTGGCATCGCGCACCAGCAGCTTCGACTCCGGCACCAATAGTTTGTAATAAGCATCCTTTTGTACTTCGTAAGGCATACCATTTGTGAAAGCATATTGCCATTCGGGGAAAGACATCAGGTAGGTTTTGCGGGTATCGGTAAAAAAACCCAGCGCGGGCCAGCCGGCTTTATAAAAGGAGAACCTGAAAGTAAATATACCCTGCGGCTGAAGCGAATGAATGGTGATACCCGCTGCTGCCAGCCCGTTTTGCACCAATAACTGGGTGATAAGGCCGCCCATAGAGTGGCCAATCAAGATGGGTTTTTCCGGCAGTGCCTTCACAAAGTCCCTGAAATAAGAGGTCAGCTTATCCAGGCGCTGGCTGGCAACATCGGCATCAGGGTGTAGCTGGCGCAATGTGCAGGCGGGGGCATCTTTGTATGGCCAGGCCGGTGCAAATGTTTCATAGCCTCGTTCTTCAAAATAGCTTTTCCATTCGGCCCAGCAATCACTACTTACAAAGGCGCCGGTAATAAATACCACGGTTTTTGAATTAATTTTTTTCATAACTGGTTCAGATTTATTGCACTACCGGGTTGACAAAAAAACCATCGTTGATGGGGATTTTTGTACCGGTGATAAAAGAAGATTTACGGGAGTTTAGATCTCGGTGGCGTGATTTGTAACCGGTTACCGCTAACGCTGATGCTACCTTGTTAATCGTCGACGAATTTCTGCCGGTAACTAAAACGGTTGCATCTTTTGCTTTAAATAGTTTTGCCGTAGCATAACCCATGCCGCTGTCCGCGCCGGCGACGATGGCTATTTTTTGGTTTAACGTGTTCATAATTTATGATATTTGTTATGAACCACCTGGTGCAATCCAAAAGCCACTTATCTAACACTCTAAAAATCAATAACTTATTTTCTACCGATATATCTCATTGGCGGTATGTCGTTAAAATGGCCAAGTTTTGCAACGAAATAAGGTAACACAATCCATTTTGCCGTTAGTAGGTTTGCCGGCTATCATCATATGTTAATTGGTTAGTCCTAATATTCTGTTGGTAATTAACAACCCACGATAGCCAACCTGGGTATCAATGGTATGGATATATTGATAGGAACCGGTAAGCATGTCATAACTACAATCAATCAAACTGACGCGCAGGTCCTTGATGGCAAAGTTCTCACCGTTTTGGGCGCATTGTACCTCGCCGCTTTTTAATGGTAAAAAATCGTCGGTGTATCCAATTTGATGGAGGCGGATCACCCAGTTGGTTAGGGATGAGTTCAATTTTTTAAGAGAGTGCTTTTTCATGTCATAATTATTTCCTTTATCAATGACAAGCGCTATTCCATCTATGTAAATAACTAAAAATCAAATACTTGTAGCATTACGACTGCCAATAAAAAAACGACATGTCGCAATTTCCGCCCCCTATTAACGATATGTAGTTAAATTACCTGATAATCTAATGGTTATCTGCTAACTCAATATTGCCTTGGGCAACAACGCTATTTCGTAGAAAAACCGGACAGACTCCGAAATAAAGCGATAACCTCCACAGCGTCAAAACACAAACAATTGATTTTTAAATAATTACCAATAAGGCACCACTATTGATTCTTTAGCGAACAATGAATAACAAAAATTAGCTATTTCTAAACTCATCGCTCAAACCGCTCTATATCCTTACACCTATGAAAGCCATTGCTGCCCTATTTTTCAGTATAGTTTCCTGCACCTGCCTGGCGCAGGAAACTTCCTTTAAACAATTGCGATACGACGAAAATTACACGTATCTCGCAAAAGACACATCAGCCAATTGGTACAACCGGTTAAAATTTCAGTCTGTGTCTCAAGATAAAGCTGCTTACCTCAGTTTCGGTGGCGAGGTACGCTACCAATATTTTCATTTTGACAACCAGGACTGGGGAGCCGCACCAGCGGATAAAGACGGCTTTATTTTAACCCGGTACCTTGGGCATGTGGATTTTCATGCCGGCAAGCACTTTCGTACGTTTGTGCAGCTACAAAGCAGTTTGGCCAGCGGCGAGGCAGAAAAACCGTCGCCGGTAGATCAAAACCTGCTTGACCTGCACCAGGCCTTTGTTGACGTGATGACTAAAGACTTAACGCTTAGACTTGGCAGGCAGGAATTATCCTACGGATCGCAGCGCCTGGTAGCGGTACGCGAAGCGCCAAATAACAGGCAGGCATTTGATGCAGCTAAACTGATGTATGGCAGCAAAAATCTCAAACTCGATGTATTTTACTCGTACTATGTGCCTGCCAAACCAAATATATTTGATGATGGCTTTAACAACGGAACGCAGTTTTGGGGCGCTTACGGGGCCTTTACCCAAATACCTGTAGTCAAAAATTTCGACATTTATTACCTCGGCATCCATAAAAAGGCGGCTACGTTTGATGACGGCAAAGGTGCCGAAACCCGCCACTCCATAGGTACACGAATATGGAGAACTACACCTTACTGGCAATATGACCTGGAAGGCCTTTATCAGTTTGGTAATTTTGCAACTGGCGCTATTTCGGCCTGGACCCTATCAGCAAATATTTCGCACACATTTTATCAAACCAAGCTAAAGCCACAAATAGGATTAAAAACGGAAGCTATCAGCGGGGATAAAAATTATGGCGACGGCAGGTTAAATACGTTCAATCCATTATTTCCCAAAGGCGCTTATTTTGGTCTTGCAGCATTGATTGGGCCCTATAACTTACTGGATGCTCACCCCTACTTTCAGTTTAACCTGACCAAAAAATTGGTATTTTCGGCAGATTACGATTTATTTTGGCGCATGAACCGTAATGACGGGCTTTATGCGGTAAATGGTAAGGTCATCTATAGCGGTAAAGCAGGTAGTTCAAAGCAGATAGGCCGCCAGCTTGGGGGCGCGCTGGAATATACCATAAACAAGTACCTGTATTTACGGCAGGAAATAACATGGTTTAGCGCCGGCGACTTCCTGAAAGAAGCCGGGCCCGGTAAAGATATTTTAATGGCGGGCAGCACCATTACGCTGAAATTTTGAGCCGGTAATATTAATAAGATGGAAACTGAAAAATTGGTTAGGAATACAACGCTGCTACTATGCTTTGCAGCCGGGTTTTGTGATACGCTTACTTTTGTTGCCGCAGGCGAATTATTTTCGGCCCATGTTACAGGCAACTTTATTGTGTTTGCTTACGACCTTATTAAGCATAATAACCCGCATGACTGGCAAAAGCTGCTCACCTTTCCTGTTTTTGTGCTGGCCGTAATGCTGGGCGGCCGTATAGGCAAAAAATCAGCCAATATGTATCTGTTGCTCATCCTGGAAAGCCTGCTACTGATTATCAGCGGGCTATTATCGGCCACGCTATTAGATCAAGGGCAGGAAGGCGGCTGGCAGGTGCAAATTATCGTCGTACTTATCGTCATAGCCATGGCTTTTCAGAATACCTTTGGAAAATTGTATAATAAAGCTACCTATGGCTTAACCACGGTTATGACCGGAAACGTTACACAGGCTTCGCTTGACTTAATAAGAGGTCTGACTATTAATCCTGCAGACAATGAAATATGGGTCAGCTTCAGAAAGCAGCTCGTCCTGATTGTCGGTTTTTTGGTCGGCTGTTTGTCAGGAGCGGTAATGGCCAAACAGTTCGGACTGGTTTCCGTACTGGTTCCGGGTCTACTGATGGTCATGTGGTTAGCTGCAAGTAAGCTATTGAAACAACCTAAAGCCTGAAACGTGAACCTGCTAAGCTCCAAAATCTTTTCGGATTCCTAACTTCTTCATTTTTGAGTTAAGCGTCGTGGGTGGCAAGTTCAGCAAGCTGGCCGCTCCTCCTTCGCCCCAGATCTTCCCGTTACATTTCTTCAGCGCCGCCATGATATGCGCGCGCTCTCCGTCGCTCATGGTAGACACTCCAGTCTCAATGACGACCGGTTGCGGTTGCTGCTCCAATAGGTTAGGTAGCACCATGCTCGTAATCATATCATCCCGGGTAAGCAGAACATTCCTTTCAATCAGGTTTTCCAGTTCACGGATGTTTCCGGGCCAGTGATACCGTTTCATATTATCCATAACCTGCGGAGCTATGCCACGAATGGTCTTGCCAATCTTTCGGGAATAAATTGCTAAAAAATGATTGGCAAGGTCTGCGATATCCTCTTTCCGTTCCCGCAGTGGAGGCATGACTATAGGGAACACATTGATGCGGTAAAACAGATCCAACCTAAAACGTCCCTCCGCCACTTCTTTAGTCAGGTCCCGATTAGTAGCGGCGATGATACGTACATCCGTTTTGATGGTCGTGCGGCCCCCGATACGCTCTATCTCCTTTTCCTGTAATACTCGTAGGAGTTTGGATTGCGATTCCAGAGGCAACTCGCCAATCTCGTCCAAAAAAATGGTGCCGGTATGAGCCTGTTCAAACCTGCCAATTTTCCGCTCATGGGCTCCGGTGAAGGCCCCCTTTTCATGGCCGAATAGCTCCGAATCTATGAGTGACGTGGGCAATGCGGCGCAATTGATCCTGATGAACGGCTTATCTTTTCGCAAAGACAAAGCGTGTATTCGTTCGGCTATTTTCTCCTTACCCGTACCGCTTTCACCTAATATGAGTACGGAAGCATCTGCCTTAGCAACCTGGCTTACATGGTCGAAAACAGTTAAAAGCAGGTGACTGTTCCCAATTATACCGGTAAAAGGATTAGGCTGCGCCGAAACAGCAGCAGGGTGTTTAGTCGAATAACTCTCACTGCCGGATATGAGTGGGCTATCCAGCTTGCGCAACATCTTCGCTGTAAAATTTTCGATAACAGGCAGCAGGCGGCTACATAATAACAAATGGTCAGCCTGATAAGCATCAGGACGACGGCTGTAAAAATTATAGTGAGCTGTTTGCCCGTGGCCCAATTCCACCGGTAGCGCCAGGTGAGAGCGTAGTTTATATTTGTCCATATAAAGCTTTTTGAGCGACGGTACTTGGAACAGCGCCTCCAGTTCAATTTCGTCGTACCAGGTAGCCATTTGTACAACCAGGTCATTGGCTTTCAGCCGCGCTAACTCATGTAGTTTTTTACTGGTTATCATCATCAGCTCATTGGCTCCTATCAATTGATATTCATCATAACCGATCCGGGAAAAGCCTAACTCATAAAATTCTTCCTTTTCCTTCTGCTCCAGGCCAAATGATAAAAATTCAAAAGGGATATAAGGCTGTACCGATTTGCCCATCTGAAGCATCTTCAATTCCCATGATTGTGACGATGAAAGTATTTCTGCGGCTTTTTTTTGTAAATGGGCAGTTTGTCGTGACCCGTTCTCCAGCTGATTATCGTGACGGTACACGGCAATGTCCAACGCCGTGAGTACATCTTTATCCCTGAATGGTTTGATAACAAAACCGTAGGGATTGGTCATCTTAGCGGAGTCAAGT
Organism: Mucilaginibacter sediminis; assembly: GCF_051903035.1. Lineage (NCBI taxonomy): Bacteria > Pseudomonadati > Bacteroidota > Sphingobacteriia > Sphingobacteriales > Sphingobacteriaceae > Mucilaginibacter > Mucilaginibacter sediminis. Next base: position 7,260,850 of record NZ_CP170602.1, on the reverse strand, counting down.
ACCTGTTGGTTAGAATTTGCCGAAATATAAATGAACGGTATGTTCAATTCCATTAACTTATGGGCAAGGTCGATACCTGTCAACTTCCCTTTCAAATAAATATCCAGCAATACAAATTCCGGCTTGAACTCCTCAATCAATTCCAGCGCTTCTTTTACACTGTTTGCGATGCCGCAAACCTTGTAGCCCGCCGGTTTTAAAATATTGGCTAAAACATCCGCAATAATAAACTCGTCCTCGACGATAAGTATACTCTTTCTATCCACGATCTGCAGTTTTACTAAAAAATTGAGTTTTAAAGATAATATTTATTGTACAGCCCTGTTCATTAATAAATTCAAGAGTCGCCCCCAACTGCTTGCACAGCCCACGCATCAGGTTAAGCCCCAGGGAATCAACTTCGTTGTAATCAAAACTTTCCGGGAACCCAGGCCCGTTATCCGCAATAGTCAATTGGTTCGTATCATCTTCACTTTTAACCAGCGTAATATAAATGGTACCGCTTTCATTGTCTTTATAAGCGTATTTGATGGCATTGGTGACGGCTTCATTCAGAATAAGACCCAGGGGAACGGCTTGCGCCACGTCGAGACTGATCGCCTCTAAATGCTTCTCGAAAACAATGCGGTTATGAAGCGAGCAACTGTCTTTTAAATAGCTAATCATTTCCTCGATATATTCTGGCATGCTGATCAGGTCAAGACTTTCCGATTGGTAAAGTTTTTGATGAATCAGCGCAATCGCATGCATCCTGTTTTCGCTATTCTGAATTGCTTCCAATGCCTCATGGTTATTAATGTAAGCAGATTGCCGTTGCAAAAGCCCGGTCACAATCTGCAAGTTATTTTTTACCCGATGGTGTATCTCTTTGAGCAACCATTCTTTTTCGGTCAACAGTTCGCTAAGTGTCTGGTTCTTTTTATCAATAGCTACGCTATTCTGTTTATTTACTCGATAGCTTTTATACAATAACAAGATAAAAACGACAAGGATGATCGATGCAGCGATGGTGATGTTCCGGATGATATCGGCCCGTTCCAGGTTATCTTTCTGCAAAACCGTATTTCGTTTCAAAATAGTAATGCTTTGTTCTTTCTGCTCTGTCTCATACTGAATCTTCAACTCTTCCAGTTGTCCTGTTTTGGTGATATCATACAAAGAATCCTTCAAAAAAAAGTACCGGCGATAATTGTTTATCGCCGACAGATAATTTCCTTTCGCCGAGTCTGTCTTAAAGCCCATCAAATAAGCTTGATACTCCTTTCTTTTCATAGCAAGACGAATTGCTAAACGTCTAAATATCGGAACATACTCAGCTGCACGCTCATATTGACCACTTTGTACTAAGTAACCGGTTAGGGAATTCAAGGCATATACCGTTGTTGAACTCCCCAACGAGAGAAAATTTGACTTAAGTAATTTATCGGAATAAACCTGGGCCAAATGATAGTCCGTTAAGCCGGTATATATCAATATAAAGTCGGCATAGTCAAGTATTATCTCTTCGTTGTTTGCAGAAAAATATTGTTTGCGGATTTGTTTTATCAATTCAAGTGCCTGTTTGTATTTGTGCTCCGCGGCATAAGCCGCTATCAGGCTTTGTAATACGATCCGGATAGATGGCCGGTCACCATACTTCCTGGCTATTTTTAGCGCATTCTTAAAGTAAATTTCAGATTGATAGCTTTTGTTGATTACAAAATACGTAGTTCCTATTCTGGTATAAATGGTACACAATAATAAACTTGTATCATTTACTGCGTGTGCTATCCTCTCTGCGAGCAACCCATATTTTAACGCTTCCCGATACCGGCTCTTTCGCATGTTTACTGAATTGAGCAGATCATACGTATATTGGAGACAAGGGTATTTAACTTGTTTGAATACAATCAATGCCTGATTTAAATTTACCAAAGATTTGTCTAAATCATCGATAACCTGATAAAAGTCGCCCAGCCGCTCAAGGGTGGCCCCCTCCCGCTCAAGTGCATTTGCTTTATGAAACAAGGTTTGCGCCTGCTCATAATATCGGATCATCACCTTGTAATCATGCCCTCCGGCCGACAAATAAAACTCCTCTTTATTAAGATATGCTTCGGCTGCATCACGAAAAAGTTCATGAGTTAAAAACACACCGATTGCCTTGGCGATCAAATCATCGCTTTTCTTGAAATTCTTTTTATTGCAAAATGCCTGAGCCATAATTTGGTAACTTAACCCTACGCCTTCAGTGTACCCAAGCTTTTCTGAAAGTGTGTTGGCGCGACCGGCAACCGCAAGAGCACTATCTGGCAAGGCAGGTTGTTGTGCCGAATGAGCGTTGTCAAATCGTCCAATCTTAATCAGCAAGTTGACCCTACTCGTATCCGGTTTACTTTTTGACAATAATTGATACAGGGAGTTAGCATTTTTTGAAATTGGCGGTTGAGCTTCAGCAAAAGCACAAGTCAGAATTAATAAAAGATAAGAAATCAGAAGCTTGGCCATCTACGTTGTTTAATAGTATTTAACTGCATAAAGTTTAAATCTTAGCTGTTTCAAGTTCAGAAACCCTGCCACAATACTTCGGCTGAAGTTGTTTAAGTAATCAGCTAAGATATTTATGTTTATGCATCAAATTTGGTATTATCAGCGCGTAAAACCCCCAAATTTTCATCTTTGGGCAACGATATATAGTTGCTCCAACGATATATCGTTGTCAGGTTTTGTGTTTTAACCGTTTACATTTTATGAATTACTGATCTGATCACCAAACCATCCTGGTTCATTACTGACAGCTTTCCTCCGAGCTGTTTAGTTAAACCACGCATTAAATTAAATCCCATAGAATTGATTTCATCTAAATTGAAATGTGCCGGCAGGCCCGCTCCATTATCAGCAATTTCCAACAGATAATCATTTTGGTCAGTCTGTTTAAGCATGATCCTTACAGAACAAAGCCGATGACTCTCACAAGCATATTTAATTGCATTCGTGATAGCCTCATTCAAAATCAGCCCTATAGGAATTGCCATACTCACTTCAAAGTCAACATCGTCAATTTGTTTCTCAAATATTATGCGGCTTCCCAGATCGAAGCTTTCCTGCAAGTATGTAACTAACTCGTTAACATAATCGATCATTTTTATCAGCATATAACTATTGGACTGATAAAGCTTTTGGTGGATGAGCGCGATAGAATTCATGCGGTGTTCACTGTTGCGAATAGCTGCCAGCGCCTCTTTATTATTGATAAACGACGATTGCCGCTGAAGCAGGCTCATTACTATTTGCAGGTTGTTTTTCACCCGGTGGTGAACCTCTTTTATCAGCCATTCTTTTTCTTCCAATAAACTATCTTTTTCACTCACCAATTGGTTCAGTTCTTTATTCTTACGATCTATCTCAATAGTTTTTTTTTGGTTGATGCGATAACTATTATAAAGTAAGCCAATAACTATTAAAAGCAAACCTATGCCTATCAATGTAATATTGCGTGCGTTGGTGGCGTGGTTCGCCTTTTCATACTGTAATTGCCGGTCTTTGGTAACAAATGCGAGGTCGCGCTCTTTCTGCTCGGTGGCATATTTTATTTGCAATTCTTCTATTTGCCCGCTTTTTGTGGCATTAAAAATCGAATCGTTCAACCGTTTATACTGTTGAAAATATTTAATAGCAGACCAGGTTTTCCCAGCAGCAGAATCAATTTTAAAACGCATCAAATTGATATCCCTTTCTCGGGATAAATTAAAATTCCCCTCGTGCAAATCTTTCAGGTAATAAGCCGCCTTGCTGTATTTTTTTTGTTGTACATAAAAATTGGCAATATCGTACATGCCATAGGCCGGAAGGTAAGGAACATCGGAGTTTCTGTAATAAGCCATCATTAGGAGGAAGTATTTCTCGGCTAACTTATATTGCATAAGCCCATCATAACAATAGGCTTTTACCTGGGCGGCCATACCCTTTACATTATCATCTTTAGGCGGATGCCTTTTTTCCAGATCTATAATGTAGCTGAGCCCTTCGGAACTGCGCCCCTGTTTGTTGAGGTTAAGCACCAAAAAACCAACCGTACGATATAAACCCGCCGGTGATGTGTTAGGTATATTTTCACGTAACGCTAATGTTTTTTTATACCATTGTATGCTTTGATCTGTTTGGCCCAGTTCGTCATAAATCAGTGCCAGTTCGCCATATAGCACATCTTTATTAACTGTATCGCGTAACCGTTCCATGCGGTTCATCGCTTTCAGCAAATAAAAAAGCGACATATTATTATTACCTTCATTCCTGTAAACCACCGATAAATTTGCATACAGTATATTAACTTCAGCAAAACGGGAGTTTTCAAATTTTTTAATGATATCTATAAATCTTTTCCTATAACGCTGACGATAGCCTCCGTCATGATAAGACATAGTTATATAAATCTCCATCTTAATAAGAGCCGCAGTATCTCTCACGGATTGCAGTATCTTTATACCGCGATTAAAATATAATTCGGCAGTTTCGGCTGCTGATTCAGAATTTCTTTTACCTGTATCTGTCATTTTATTTAACACATTTGCACCGAATTTTACCCAGGTTTGGGCCTGCTTAGTAGTTTCCAGCTTTGCTTCATGTGCCTGTGCGACCAGGGCGTAATATTTTTCTGCAACAGGCATATTATTGCGTGCCAGGTACACATTACCCAATTGCAAATTATATCTGCTTGCATCTGTGCTTCGGTATGCTACTTTAGCCATCACGAGTGCTTTGTTCAAATAAAACTGCGCACTATCTAAATGATTTTTTTGATTATAATGCGATAAATAGTAAAGGCCTAATTGATATAAAGCCTTAATACGCGATGTGTCAACCTGGTGGTGAGCTGGCTGCGTGTACAATTGCTCCTTTACCTCTTGGGCGGGGCAAAACTCTGGTACAATAAGCAATAAAATTGCTATCAGGAGTTTAACATATTTGCTATCGACAGCCACAACAAGCCAGCAGTTTTTGGGGATATTCGCCTCTCTGCCTTCTTGTTTGGCAAGGCCTGGTAACTGATGCCCCATCGAATTTATTTTTTGAAAGTTAAGTCGTTAATGAGTTGGTGGCGAACCTGCTTACCCAAATAACATACCAATATAAACATTTTTGTTTCCGGGCGTCATAAGAAATATATCTCGTGATTTAAAAAATCGATTTACAGCATACCGATAATCAATACCAGCATATTCATATACCTTATTGATTAACAAAAAATTAAAAACATATTCTTAATGATGATTTCGAAAAAATCCAATCATCCTTGCAAAATGAGAAGCCGGCAAAAACCAGGTAATTTACTGTAATTAAGAAACCTAAAAGCAGATAGAATTTATTTTTTGATGGCTTACTTGCCGATACAGAAAGTAGTTAAAATGTAATTATCAGGAAATTACAAATCAGTAACAAATTTTGACCTTTTTTAGGGTGATTTACATTTTAAGAATTGTGGAAAAAGTTTTATATAAAAAACAAAATACAGCTTGTACTTCCAAAAAAATTTGCGGCCTATATTACTTAAGGTCGTGGTATGGAAACAGAAATATAACCTATATTGCTTCGCCTATTGGTGGGTAACAGTGCAAAACCCACACCGTTTTGTATATGAATTGAATGAAATATGCGGTTTTTCAAAAATTTATAAAGCTCAAGAGTAATTTATTAGCTAAACCAGAAATTGAGGTATTTGCGCTGTAAGCCGCTAAGACCTTCATGCGGTTGCAAAGAAAATACATGCAGCTATCGCATTAGCACGATTCGATAACTCAATTCGGATGACGACATTCGTTTGCGGCAAGCAGCAGCCCGATTATGGGTATTCTTCATTACCTCCTGCGCAAAACTGCTTTGGGAGACCAATAGCAGTAAAGCCATTAAAAAAAGCTTATTGCTACTTTCATCAGTTTTAGTTTTTAAGGATGATATATTCGGTTTATAGCCGACCAGAAACATCCCCCGCGGGCAACGCCAGGATAATTAACGATAATATTTTTCTTTTCTTGCCAAAAAATGTTTTAAGTACCAGGTTATACCGGACCCCTTTCCACCATTGCGATCTTCCGCAATTAATTCAAGAATTGTATGCTTTTGATTACCAATCCCCTTGCCACCTTAACCGGAAATTTGACAAAAACGTCGTGCTGACCGGTAAGCCCTTTTAGCCCGCTGCGGTAGTGCCTCCAGCCGAATTTGCTATTGAGGGGTATTTTAGCAATCAGCTTTCCGTGCTGCAAATCGTCAAGCCAAATTTCCAATTTCCCTTTCACCTTGGCATTAGCCAATACGCTAACAGCTGACGGCGACCTGTTACCGAGTTCGACACCCGAAAGCATGAACCAGCCGCCGTAGTCCGAAGTATTGGTTACACTTTTACCAGATGCGTAGTTCACGGTCATGATACCGTAATAGTTGCTGTACCCAACGGCTGGCATCGCCGATGTGCCATCCTTACAAATAAAACAATTAAAATCGGCTGGCTGGCCTTCCGCAAACAACCCTACGCTTGTCCCTACCCAGAAATTGTAATTGGGCTGTGTTTTATCCAGGCCGGCGGCATCAACAGGCATACCAACAGGCGTCCAGGCTTTACCATCACCGCTGCACCAGGCACGCAGTAAATGCTGATTCCTTTCCAGTTTAAGCCATACCCTATTTCCAAAGCTGTTCGAAATGATGCGCCTGGCGGTGTCTAACTCGAAAGTGATCTTTTTACCTTGCTCATAACCCGTAAATAATTTGGCAACCACTTTTTCGCTACCGTTGGTCAGGTAAATTCCGGCCTGGCTTGTTGCTGTTGTGGCACTAAGTTCCACCTGAGTTACTGCTGTATAATAATGGTCTGTTTCCTTTTGCACCACGTGTGTACGGCCGGTATCTGGCTTCAACCGGAGCCAGCCTTTGCGCTCACTGAGCGAATAACGGTTACTGGCTTTCCTGGTTAAGAAATGCCAGTTAAGATTGAGCATACCGCTGTCAAAATAATCGGTTTTAACGGCGCGCCAGGGAATGCCTGCTTGCGGAAGATTAGGTTTGATAATAGGCTTGATGGTAGGCGCCATCCCCCAGGGCCGGTCGCCTTCCCAGGTTACCGGGTACAAGGCTGTTTGCCGGCCCAATCCAGACCAGTCATCCCCTTCATATTTTTCGTAACTCTGCCCTATTGTCCACCAGGTGCCATCGGCTAATTGAAAAGGAGCCGAAATATGATTTGGCCTGCGAAACCCGACTTTAGGATCCGTAACCGATTTGAAGAAATCGCCCAGCCGCTCCCACCTGGTCGAGTCGGAGGTCAAAGCAGTTCCCCTCAACACATACTGGCCACCGGACACATCCCCGGCAGGGAAATAGTAGTAAAATCCATTGCGCTTGCACATTACCGGCCCTTCTGCCCAACTATACTGCAGATTAGCATTAACCCAATCCATATTGATCACAGTGCCGGTTAACTGGCCATCGCGCCCTAATTCCTGCAGGCGGTTCACCCGCTGCCCGTTCTTGATTACCATGTAAGGCTTGCCGTCGTCATCAACAAAAATAGAATTATCATAACCCAGGTTCCCGGTCACCGCATTTGATTTCACTTGTACTGGCTCTGTCCAGGGACCTGCAGGCGAGCTCGCCTTACTAAACCATTGACCGTTTGCAGAAAAGTAGATCCAGTAAGAGCCATAGAAATAAGTTATCGCCCCCTGCCAGATACCCGCCGAGGGGCGATCTGTTACCCAGGCCGCTTTAGCAGACGGTAAAACGCGACTGATCACCCGCCAGTGTACCAGATCCTTAGAATGGTAGATGGGCAGATAGGGATTGAAATGAAACGTAGAACCGCAATGATAAAAGTCATCCCCAACCTTCAATAAGGTAGGGTCCGGGTGGTCACCGGGCAGTACGGGATTAACGTAGGTTCTTACAGTTTGATAAAAGGAGGACGAGTCGGCAACCGACTTTGATTGTGAGTGGGCCGCTGATGTACAAAATAACAGCAATGCAAGGCATTGCTGCAGGCGGTATAAATGATTGATCATATCGTTAATTAAAAATCCTATTCTTATTGATTGCTCCGCGATGTTGTCACTTCTCCATCCAACCGGGTATCAGCCAACGGACGAGCATTGTTGAAAAGCGCCCGTCATTTTTTTAATAGTTTACCGGTTCTGTTTACAATTGCGGTCGGCTAATGTAGGATAAAGGGCTTGTCTCCCCCTGTCGCTGATGTTTAAATTGCTACCACAAATGTTTAACGGCCGTGCTATTGAAGGTAAATATTATTGGTAACCGGTAAAATACCAATCCAAGGATTAAAGCGGCCTTTTGTTACCGGGATTGGAGATCGTTATTAGGTTTGATAACGAATAACACAAAAAAATTAATAGTACATTACAATCGATTGCACGCAATATTTCCGATACATCCCTAAATTCCTTGAAATAACATTATTTATGTATCCCTGACTTGGTAAATTAAATATTTGAGCCCTATATTTGTTAGAGAGCGGCCAATTATTCTTATAAATTATAAAAATCAATACTAACCCACAATCGATTGCACAACCATCTGATAGGGGGATAAATTAAACGAACCTATGTGGAAATGGATTAAATGTTGCTTTTTTGTGTTGTTATTTACCGTTACAGTTCAATTTAGCGCGGCTGCCCAGGATGCAATTAAATTTACCACTATCACCGTTCAGGAAGGTCTGTCATCTAATACTGTCAATGCAATAATCAAAGATAGAAACGGGCTGATGTGGTTTGCAACAACCAACGGCCTGGGCAAATTTGACGGAAGTGCTTTTACCACCTACCGGCACGAACCTGCCGATCAGTACAGCCTACCCTCCAATGAAGTACTTACGCTGTTTGAAGGCCGCCAGGGAAGGATATGGATAGGCACCAGCGGTGGGGGGCTATGTTATTATGATCAAAAATATGACCGTTTCGTAAACTACAAGGGAGATGGCAGCTGGAAAGAATTGTCGGGTATCTCCGCGCGCGCGATTTTAGAAGATCACAAGGGTCAGCTTTGGGTTGGAACCTATGGCGACCTCCGGAAGTTCGACCTGAAAACAGGCAAGGTTGGGGAGCCTGTGCTGCCTAAGCCGCTGCTAAGTAATATGGAAACTTTTGTGATTCTTTGTTTATATGAAGACAGGGAGCACCGGATATGGGCAGGCACCAACAGCGGCCTCTTCCTTTACGAGCCTGCAAAGGGTAAATTTCACAAATTTGAGCATCAGGCCGATGTCCCATCCAGCCTTAGCGATAATGCTGTTAAAGCAATTATGGAAGACAAACAGGGAAATCTATGGTTTGCAACCCTGGATGGTTTGAGTAAATGGCTGGGAAATGGCCGGTTCATGATTTACCGCCACGATCCCCGCCGAAGCCGGTCTCTCAGCAATAATGCCGTGTGTACGTTGGCGCTGGATCGCGAAGGGAAGCTATGGGTGGGTACTGAAGATGGAGTCAATATACTGAACCAGGCAACCGCTGATTTTCATAAAGTTGGTCCAAATCCCAGGGATATCTTTAGTCTCAAAAGCAGGTATATCCGTAGCTTTTTTTATGACCCCAAAGGCATTTTTTGGGTGGGGACTTTAGGAGGCGGTGTTAGCAAGTACAATCAGCAACTTTCGCTCTTTGATCTTAAACGCAGTGACGCTTTCGATCCTGCCGGGTTGAAATCGCCTTTTGTTACCTCATTTGCAGCTTACCGAAACGACAAAATTTTCATCGGTACAGACGGCGGCGGGCTGCAATTGTTTGATAAAGTGAGCGGTCTTTTTAAAACTTATCCAATCAGCAGCAAATTAGACAGGTCGCAGGAGCTGACAATAGCTGCGCTTCATTTAGATATCAGCGGGCAATTGTGGGCCGGCACGCATTATCATGGTTTATTCCGGATCGATCCGGTTTCCGGGACATTTAAACAATTTATTTTTGACGGCAGTGCGCGCGGCCCAGGATACAATAGCATCACCACCTTTACTGAAGATCCAAATGGGAGGTTATGGATGGGCACTATCGGTCACGGAATTAGCATATATGATCCTAAAACGCAGCTTTTTACAAACTTCGACAAATATTCTGCCGCCGGCTTTCGCCAGGTGTTGCCCTTAAACGGTTATATCAATGCGCTGGCCATACAGCCTGATGGTGATATCTGGATTGCTTCGTCAGGAACCGGTATTGCTGTCTGTCACGCCGGTAATGGCAGTATTACGCATTACAACAAAGCCAACAGCGGTTTGGCAGACGATGTGGTTATTGATTTGCTGGTAGCCAGAGACGGAACACTGTGGGCAGGGACCAACCAGGGTATCAGTTGCTTTGACCCGAAAACCAAGCGCTTTAATTCTTATACTGAACACGATGGACTCGGAAATAATTTCGTTAAGAATATCCAGGAGGATGATCATGGATTACTTTGGCTGAGTACCGACCGCGGGATAAGTGCTTTTGACCGAAAGAAAAAAACCTTCAGAAACTTCACAAGCGAAAACGGCGTACAGTCAAGCTCATTCCTCAACGGGTCGGGCTTAAAAACCCCCGACGGCGATCTTTTCTTCGGTGGGCAGGACGGATTTAATTATCTCAACCCCGCAAAACTCCCACCTCCGCAGGTGCCAGGCCCGGTCCTATTCAACGAATTAAAGATCGGCAATGTGCCTGTAACGCCGGGTTCGGATGCGCCAATAACGGAACAGATCACTACTGCCAGCGAGATACGTTTACGTTATGGACAAAATTTCTCAATCGGCTACGTTGCTACCGACTATACCTCGCCTAAACAAGATTTGTATGCTTACCGGCTGCTTGGATTTGAAAAGGAATGGAATTACGTGCGTAAAGCCAGGGTTGCTAATTACACCAACCTTGACCCGGGCACCTATGTGTTCCAGGTAATGGCTACCAAAAATGAACGGGACTGGAGTAATGCTATATCGGAAATAAAAGTGACGGTGCAGCCACCTTTCTGGCGTACAATTTATGCTTATGTGGCTTATGTGATTTTAGGAGGTTCTGTCTTATTGCTTATCCGGCGGCGGGGAATCCGAAAACTGCAACGCCAATTTCAAATCACCCAGGAAAAATTAAAAGCCGAACAATTAATTGAGCAGGAACGTCTGCAGGCCGAGCGGCTACATCAGTTGGATCAGTCAAAAATTAAATTTTTGACTGACTTAAGCCATGAATTCAGAACGCCGATTTCATTGATATTGGCACCGGTTGAAAAGCTGCTCGAACGTTCTTTTAAAGAGGATGATGCGACTCACCTAAAAATGGTATCCAGAAATGTTAAAAGGCTGTTAAACCTGGTTAATCAGTTACTGGATTTTCGAAAAATGGAAGAACACGAATTGAAATTGAACCTGATGCCCGACGACATTATTCAATTTATACTGGAGGCCACCGAATCTTTTGTGGATGTTGCCGACAGAAAACAGATTATCTTCCATGTAACAACCAAGCAGCAGCACTGGCAAACCCTCTTTGATCATGACAAGCTTGAAAAAGTGATTTTTAATTTATTGTCTAATGCTTTCAAGTTCACCCCCCGCGGCGGATCGGTAGATTTATACCTGGACATAAGCGAACCAACCGGAGCATCTGCTGTTTTAGAGATACGGGTAGCGGATTCAGGTGTAGGTATAGCCGAAAATGAACTGGATAAAATATTTGAACGTTTTTATCAAGCTGACCCGAATGGTAAGATTTTAAACCAGGGCACCGGCATCGGCCTGGCAATTGCTAAGGAATTTGTAGAACTCCATCACGGTCATATTCACGCATCGGGCAAACCTACCGGTGGCTCTGTTTTTTTTATCACCTTACCAGTGATGCAATTACCGGAGCCGGCCAGCCAAAACGAACCTGCAGCTTTGCCGGCTACCAGCGTAGCAATGGATTTAATACCGAATTCATTCCATATTGATGAGGATTCCAACACAAACAAATTGCCAACTGTGCTGCTGGTAGAGGATAACGATGAATTCCGTTTTTATCTGGCCGGACACTTGAAACAACATTATCGTATAGTAGAATCGGTAAATGGCAGGGAGGGCTGGCAAAAAGCCCTTAGTACGCACCCCGAACTGGTGGTGAGTGATATCAGCATGCCGGAGATGAATGGTATTGAGCTATGTAAAAAAATAAAAGGTGACAAACGGACTTCGCATATTCCAGTCATCCTCCTCACTGCAATGACCGGTGAGGAAGATCAGTTAAAGGGACTACAAACCGGCGCGAATGATTACATGTCCAAACCCTTCAATTTTCAAATCCTGCAGACAAAAATCAGCAACCTACTGCTTTTGAACAAAAAATTAAAAGCCACTTATTCCAAACAAATTCAGCTCACAGGCACAGAGATCGCCTGCGAGTCGGCCGATGTTAAATTATTGAACACCATTATGAAATGGGTGGAAGACCAACTCAGCGATTCCGAACTATCGGTAGAGGAGTTAAGCCGTCATGTCGGGATGAGCCGGGGATCATTATATTACAAGCTACTGGAAATTACCGGACTAAGCCCTGTAGAATACATCAGGACTATCAGGTTGGATAAAGCCAGGGCGCTGTTGGAAGCCAGTGATTTTAACGTGGCGCAAATTGCTTACATGACAGGTTTTGGAACGCCCAGCTACTTTTCCAAGAATTTCAAGAAAAAATATGGTTTATCACCTTCTGAGTTTTTAACCGGGCGCAGGGCAAAACGTTCAAAAAATCTCCTGACAGAAATCGCGGACTAAATTTAAGCATTCGAATTCTGGCGAAAGAGATTAGCGATATTGTTTCTATCGTGTTGAGCACAGTTGCTTAGAAACGTCATCTTCTTACGTAATAAACCATCGGAGGAAGAAGTTGTATCATAAATCAAAATGACCGTTTGAGAATCGCCTGTATGAAAATTGCCTCCATCAGGTACCCGAATAAATCAGATAAAAAAGAGACTGATCATCATTTATGATACAGCCTCTTCTGTCAAATATCAATTCGGCAACTTAGTTGTAGCCCGGATTTTGGTATGCAGCCTTATCGGCATCGCTCATAACCAATGCATCAATTTGCCCCTGTGGGATAGGACGCAGATAAAGATGTGCATCAATAGAGCGCGTGACTTTAACCGGAGTGTGATCTCCGAAAGTTGTTCCCGCTATTGTATACGAAGCGGCAAGTTCTGCCCATTTTTGAGTCCGCACCAGGTCAAACCAGCGGCCGCCTTCAGCGTAGAATTCCCGGGAACGCTCTGCTAAAACATAATTAATATCGATGCTGGCTGGCGTTGCGGCAGTCATGGCCTGGCTATCGTCTTCAATCTTCGCCACGTTTCCGTTGTTACTGTAACGCCACTTCCCTGCCCTTGCGCGTAATACGTTTATAAGTTCTCTGGCCGACTTTCCTGACTTAACAGTGGCGCCCTTTACTGCTGCTTCAGCTGCTATCAGGTATAGTTCAGAAAACTTAGCAATTGGGTAAGGGCGGGTACTGCCCGCGTTGGGCTGGCCTAAACCTGTACCATTGTCTGTGCGGTACGGCCCCAGTTTCCACAGCCCCGGGTAGATTATCCGGCTTATATCACCAAGGTTGATAACCCAATCTGATCTTCCCGGCAGTAGCCCGGCTCCAACATTCCCATTCGATTTAGCATAAGTGACGTTTGAATCATCGCTATCAAGAAAAGTAAGGATAGCGCCACCCTGTGCAACGGGCAAACCGTTTGCATTGGTTAACGTTTGAGCAGTATTACCTCCCTTTTGCCAGTTACCGCGGTATACAGTAGTAAACGTTCCGTCATATCGGGAATCATTTACTTTGTCAGCAAAAGTATTTTTAAACACTTCAACAGTAGGCGCCATACGTACCCATGGGCGGCCCAGATGTTGCTCTGCTTCACGCAGAACGGAATTTACCCCGCCACTGATGATGTTTGGATAGTTCCAGGTCATCATCCAGCCGGCAAAGTTATCCGGGGCACCACCGCTGCCATAAGTCAAACTTGAGCCGTTATATTTCTCGCTGCTTTGCGTATGGTCGGCATATAGCACCATTTCGCCGTTCCGGTCGTTTGATCCAACATTCACATCATAGAAAGTTGGTTGTAGTTTAAAAGCCCCGGGGTTATCGATAGCGGTAGTTGCGATATCATAAGCGTTTTGAAAATACCATGCAGCATCATGCTTGTCGGGGTCTGTCCGGGTGCTTGCGGGATATGTTGGAATGCCGTTAGGGTTTTGAAGCCACCACGCATAAGTTAAATATGCTTTCGACAAGAAAAGCCGGGCCGCTGTTTTGGTCAATCCGCCGGTTACCCGGCCGGTTTCCGGCAGGTCATTGATGGCTTGCAGCAAGTCGGGGAATATCGCCTTGGTATATACGTCAGGCACCGTATTACGTACAGATGTTCTCGATGGGGATATATTAAATTTCAAAATACCCGAACCCAGGTCCAGTGGTACACCACCGTAGGATTGCACCAACAAAAAATAATCAAAGGCTCTAAAAAAACGAGCCTCGGCAATCAGTGCGTTGGAAATACCCACCGTGCTCGCGTTTTCGATTACTCCGCTTGCGGTATTAATATCAGTGAAGGATTCACCCCATATAATACTGGTTGGATAACTGGTTGAGGATATGACACCTACGCCCGAACAATCCATATCTTTAAAGTTCCCGTCGGCGCTCTGGCCCCAGGTGGCTTCGTCGGTACCGGTAACGCCTGAATTGTAATAATAGGCCTGACCGTAAATGTTACGTAAGTGGGCATACATTGCTGTCAATCCCCCGTTTACACCCTGCTCCGTTTTAAAATATTCTGGTGTAAATGAAGAACGAGGTTGTTCATTAAGCACTTTTTTGCATCCTGTTGATAAAATGACCAACAACAGCGTGGATTTTATGATGCTTTTTATCTTCAAAGTTTTCATGTTAATAGTGTTAAAATGTCAAATTCAATCCAAGCACATAATTCGTGGTCGAAGGCGCGTTACTTCCGACAGTCAGGAAACGCCTTTGTGCATTTGATAGCGGCACCGCTGCATTTTCGTTACCGTACGAATTAGGTTCAGGATCCATCCCCGATTCTTTGTGATAAGGCGAAAAGAATACAAAAGGATTTTGCACCGTGAAATACGTACGCAATTTCATATGGCCACTCCTGGATAACAGTTTGCTGAAATCATAGCCAAGGGTCATCGCACGGATTTTTAAATAGGAGGCGTCAAAGTAACCCAGTGTACTGCCATATTTTGGATTATCGCCGCTAAGGATACCACCTGGCTTCGGATATCTCGCTCCCGTGTTATCCGGTGTCCAGTAATCAACCTGAACGTTATTGTTACGGCCTGTCATCAGGTTTAGATAACCGCCTGAACCATAAAGGCTACTGATGACGATCCCGCCGTCTTTAAAGGCGCCAACTACACTGAAATCAAAACCTTTGTAAGCCACGCGCGTATTAAATCCGCCTTCGAACTTTGGATCAACGTCTATAATCTGGCGATCGGCAGCTCCGATAGCCCGTGTTGGCTGACCATTGGCATCATAAGTACCGGTATATAATACCTTGATCATCCCTACATTACCGCCTGGTTCCAGGGTACTCAGATAAGGATCTCCGGCCTGCCACAATCCTATTTTCTTATAATCGTAAATGGAATTGATATTGTGGCCAACAAACCAGGCATTTCCTTCATCCCTGGTTTGACCTGATGCAAGCGCTATAAGTTTATTCCGGTTTCTATATACGTTGACGCCGATATCCCAGGTAAATCCGTTTTGGTTAATGATTGTGCCGTTCAAACTCAATTCAATACCCTTATTTTGCGTACGCCCAACGTTTGCTGTATAACTGCCAACCCCGGCAGTAGGCGGCAAGCCAACACTCAGCAATATGTCGTTGGTGTTGGTAACGTAATACTCGACTGTACCTGACAAACGATGTTTAAAAAGAGAGAAATCCAATCCGTAGTTCCAGGTTTTTGAATATTCCCAGCCTAATGTCGGGCTGGGCAGCTGGGTTACATAATAACCGGTGGCATAATTCGTATCGCCAAAATTATACTGACGGGTGCCCAGGGTACCAAGTGTCTGGTATGCGTTTACCGCTTGATTTGAAGTTTGCCCAAAACCTACACGCAGTTTCAAATTGTCTATAACCGAAATGTTTTTCTTGAAAGACTCATTCATGATATTCCAACCGGCTGAAACGGCTGGATAAGTATGCCATTTGTGACCCGGGGCCAAACGCGAAGAGGCGTCTGAACGAACGGTAGCCGATAGCAGGAATCGGTCATCATAAGAATACATCACGCGCCCCATGTATGACATCAGGCCGCTTTGGCTGTAGTTGCCATTGCCAATGGTGATTTCGCCTGTAGCTGCACCCAGGTTATAAAACTGGAAGGCGTCTGCCGGAATATCTTTGGCCGACATGGTAGAGTAATTGTACCTGGTTTGCTCTGTAGAATACAAGGCTACCGCGTTTATATTATGCTTTTTAGCAAACGTATGGTCATAAGTCAATAAATTTTCAACCGCCCAATGATATTGTGCTGAGTTACTTACGCCGGCCGTTGACGATGTTGTCGGGGTAGCGCTTCCGATACCCACTCCGGTGTAATTTCCATTGTTGCTTTGCACATAATCCAAACCCATGTTAACCCGGTATTTCAGGCCTTCTACCCATGGAATTTTCACTTCTCCATAAATAGAGTTGTAAGTAGCATAATTCCTGGTTTCATTCAGCCATTTGTCATGGAGGTTATTGATCACATCTTTTGTCAAAACGAAACTTTCGCTCAATGGCGTTTTTACCGTTCTTTTTAAACTGCCATCCGCATTGTAAGGATTAGCAAGCGGAGAAAGCCCCAAAACGGTGCCGACACTAACCTGGTTTCCTTCGGATATATTATAGTTATTATTGGTAGTGAAACCTACTTTGAAATATCTGCCAACATTCTGGTCAACTGAGCCTCTCATAGAATAACGGGTATATTGTTGCGTAGGAATAAGGCCCTGGTTCTTATAATAGCCTCCCCCGAAATTGTAAGTTCCTGTCTGGCTGCCCCCGGAAACACCAACGTCGTTGCTGAAAACCATTCCTTTTCTGTAGAATAATTTTTGCCAATCGGTATTGACATTATCAGCTTCATCTACTGCATTGGTATATAACCCGGCCGCTTTACGGAAGGTTGAAAATTGAGGGCCTGTCATCATGGGATATCTGGCGAAAAGAGTTTGCTCGCCGTAATACGCGTTATAGGTTATTTTGGCGGCTCCTCCCATCTGCCCCCTGTTTGTAGTTACAATGATAACTCCATTGGCGCCCCTGGAACCGTAAATTGCCGTAGCCGAAGCATCTTTAAGTATATCTACGCTTTTAACATCACTCGGATTGATATCGCCGATAGAGCCGGTAAATGGAATTCCATCAAGGACGATCAAAGGATCATTGCTGGCAGTCAGTGATCGTTGGCCGCGAATCAGGATTTGCATTGTAGCCCCCGGCTTAGTAGACGTTTGTGACACCTCTACGCCGGGTAATCTGCCCTGTATAGCCTGGCTAATGTTAGGTGCGGGAATATCACGTATCTTCTCGCCGCTGATGGAAGCAACTGAACCGGTAACTGCTTCCCTCCGCTGGTTTCCATAGCCTATAACTACCACGTCGTTCAGGCTGTTATTGCTTTGAGTAAGATGGATAGAAAGATGAGATTGGCCGTTGATTTGAATTTCCTGGTCGGCATAGCCAATAAAAGTGACAATGAGGGTTTTCTCAGTCGGGGCTACTGTTATGATGAAATTGCCGGCCGCATCTGTAACCGCTGTTGCTTTGCCGACTTTAGCCCTTATAGTGGCACCCGGTAAGGGCAGACTTTTTTCATCAGTCACTGTTCCGCTTATTTTTTTGCCCTGTCCGAATGTTGTAAGGCCGGAAAGCAAAATCAGAAGCAGCAACAGCAGTGGCTTTTTTTTGAAATGTTGTAATGATTTTTTCATAATTCAGGTTAAAAAGATTTGTATTTTTTCTTCGATGGTTTGGTTAGTCCCGGTTAGCATTTGCCCTGGATCTTGTCTGGGCCTCTTATCACATTTTTCATTTATATTATTTATCAAAAGGTTATAACATTGATTTTAATTCGGTCGATACAATCGATTGCGAAACCAGAAATAACATATACCGGGCAAAGCCCCGCCGTTATCAAAAATTCAAAATGCTTTTTTGGTTTATATAATTGTCTATGGCGACAAGAGTGTTGTCATAGCTGCTGCCGAAGTTCAGTGCTTTCCGTTTTTTCAAGTATCACAAATCGTCAAATTCATGATACTTTTGTTCAAATGCCTGAAAACGGCGACCATACACCAAACCTGTTTACCCAATGCCGAAAACCATCATTTATATGCCCGATATTTGAAAGTTTGATAACAAAAGTGACTGATGAATTTGATGTTATTGCCGATCTGCAGGAACGGGATAGTCAATAAGCATACAGATGGGGATAACGCCGTGCCAGCGAATCTTCCATTTTGCTTAAATCGCAATATGATACAACTCGCTTCGGTTTTGAACATTTGTTATATAAACTTCGTGATTTGTGAGATGCAGTAAATTTTTGAATCGGGAACTTTGTATGGTTCTCTCAGTTGCCAAGCCTGATCGTTTGGATGACTACACTTTTTTTAAATGCACTCCTATATTGAGATCAATTTGATAATTATAGAACAAAGACATACAATATATGAAAGAAAGACTAACCAGAATCTGCTCATTATTATTATGGATGCTAACAATGGTGTTATTAAACACCCAGGCGCAAACTGCGCAAAATCCTACTGTATTTGCAGATGTACCGGACCAATCAATCATCCGCGTGGGGCATAATTACTACATGAGCAGTACAACAATGCACATGAGCCCGGGATTACCAATTATGAAATCTAACGATCTGGTCAATTGGAAAATCATAAACTACGCCTATAACATATTGGATGATGTTGATGAGCTCAATCTGGCAAATGGCAAAAGCACTTACGGCCGGGGCTCATGGGCCAGCAGCCTGCGTTATCACAACGGTATATTTTATGTGAGCACCTTTGCACAAACTACCGGCAAAACTTATATTTTCTCGACCAGGGATATTGAAAAAGGCCCATGGACGGTAGTATCGTTTAAACCGGCGCTGCATGATCATTCTTTATTTTTTGATGACAGCGGAAAAGCCTACATGATTTACGGCAGCGGCAGGATTATGCTTGCCGAGCTAAGTGATGATCTGAGCGGGATCAAACAGGGCACTGCCCCCAGGGTACTTATTGAAAATGCTACCGCAGTTTCTGGTAGCGCCGGGCTTGGCGCAGAAGGATCGCAAATGTTTAAAATCAACGGAAAATATTATTTATTCAATATCACCTGGCCAAAGGGAAACATGCGCACTGTTATAGTCCACCGTGCCGATAATCTTACAGGCCCGTATGAAGGCAGAGTTGCATTACAGGATAAGGGCGTTGCCCAGGGCGGTTTGGTTGACACGCCTGATGGCGACTGGTATAGCTACTTGTTTAGGGATTACGGATCCGTTGGCCGCGTGCCTTATCTCGTCCCGGTTAAATGGGAGAACGGATGGCCTGTATTAGGCGAAAATGGTAAAGTCTCCGATACGGTTAAACTACCGCCCGCCAAAAACCCGATACCCGGCATTGTGGCATCTGATGAATTTACGCGGGCCCCGGCTGATCGGCCTTTGCCGCTGGTTTGGCAATGGAATCACAATCCGGTCAATTCACTGTGGTCTCTTACTAAACGTCGGGGCTATCTGCGGTTGACGACTGGGCGGGTTGATACCAGCTTGCTATTGGCTCGCAATACGCTTACACAGCGCACTTTCGGCCCCACCTGCACCGGCATCACCGCAATCGATGTTTCTCATATGAAAGATGGTGATTGTGCCGGTATTGTTTTGCTACAACGCAGGTACGGGTGGGTTGGCGTGAAAGTAATCGACGGGAATAAATTTATTGTGATGGTCAATGCTCAAACAGATTCGCCAGTCCGGGTAGCAAGGATACCACTAAGCCGTCGGGTAGTCTATCTAAAGGCCATGTGCGACTTCAGGGAAAAAACGGATAAGGGCAATTTTTCATACAGTATTGACGGTAAACTGTGGAATACCATTGGGTCGACCCTGCAAATGGCCTATACGATACCTCATTTTATGGGATATCGGTTTGGTCTGTTCAACTTTGCTACCAAAGTACCCGGAGGATACGTCGATTTTGACTTTTTCAGGATAAATGAAGAATAAAACTTTCGAATAAAGTGCGGCTCCAAAGTTTCGCCGGAGTAATCAACATAAACAAACCATTAATTACAAAATATTGGTGATGCGTTAAGTTTTTATAAACCGTTGTAAATAGCTGAATATAAATATAATATAGTTGTTATTTGATTTTTTGATTTGATTTGACCTTTAGTTTAGGCCTTTTTTAAAGGCTATGAATTCAGGGAAGTATGTTTTTGCTCAACTTTTGCATTTGGTTGATAGGTATGAGTTTGAGAAATGCGTTTCTAAGTATAATGGGGATTTCCGGACAAGGAATTTCAATTGTTGGAACCAGTTCATCCAACTGTTTTTCGGTCAATTGACCTCCCGAAACTCGCTCCGTGATATCTGTGTTTGCCTAAAAGCGCACAAGAACAAACTGTACCACCTCGGAATTAGGGATTATGTGAACCAATCCACGTTATCGCGCGCAAACGAAAACCGGGATTGCCGGATATTCGAAGACTTCGGCAAATACCTGATTGAAAAGGTAAGGCCGATGTATTCCAATGAACCAATTGCCAATGTGGATATTGGCAATGAAGTGTTTGCCCTTGACTCCACAACGGTTTCTTTGAGTCTGAAGCTATTCGTTTGGGCTCCTGGCAAGTACTCGCGTGGCGCTATCAAGATACATACACTACTGGACTTAAGAGGGAACATACCTGCTTTTATCCTGATCACCGATGGTAAATACCACGACAGCAACGCGCTTGATACAATAACTCCAGTTCCAGGGGCAATATATATAATGGACAAAGCGTATGTTGACTTTAAGGCTTTGTACAATATCCACAACTGCGGTGCATCCTTTATCACAAGGGCAAAGAGCGTCATGGATTGCGCGATTGTTGAGCGAAATTTCAACATTGATCCGAACTCAGGGCTCACAGGGGACAAAACTGTCGTGCTGAACGGGCCAAAGTCTAAAAAACTTTATCCAGAACAGCTAAGGTTGGTGGAATATTACGATGGTGAGAAAGATACCGAACTGGTGTTCCTAACTAACAACTTCGAAGTATCCGCCCTGGAAATTGCAAGGCTGTACCGTAACAGGTGGCAAATAGAGACTTTTTTCAAGTGGATAAAACAGAACCTGACCATTAAATCTCTGTGGGGGCAATCAGAAAACGCAGTGAATATTCACGTTTGGGTTGCTATTTGTACTTACCTAATCGTAGCCAGTGTGAAGCATACTCTGAAAAGCACCCTTTCTATTTACGAGATCATGCAAGTTCTGGGGATATCTGCTTTTGATAAAACTCCTTTGAAAGAGTTATTAACAGAAGATCAAATCATTCAAAATGTCAAAGAACAATATGACTTATTTTAACATTAAAAACTTAACGCATCAGTACTAATATCAAAATATGAATCTGAAAACGCTATCTATTGCTGCAGCAATTATGATTACTGCCGGCATTTGTGACGCACAAAGCACGCTGCCGGGTTTAAAGGACGACTTTAAACCTTCGTTTTTTAACCAACCGGGACAGGATTACCCCCAGGTGAATTCACAGGGTTATGCCCGGTTCCGTATTAAAGCTCCGCAGGCCGATAGTATTAAGGTAAGCCTGGGTCTGGGTGGCCGGGGCGGCACTAAACTATTGAAAGATGCCGACGGATTTTTTACCGGCACCACTGAAGGCCCGATGGATGAAGGGTTCCATTATTATCATCTGACCGTAGATGGCGGGGTTTTTAATGACCCCGGCACTTTGAACTTCTATGGGTCAACCAGGTGGGAAAGCGGAATAGAGATACCTGCACAGGATCAGGATTTTTATGCGCTTAAAAATGTGCCGCATGGTAATGTACAGCAGGTTCTGTTCCCCTCATCAAGTACAGGCACCTCACGCAGGGCTTTTGTTTATACCCCTCCCGGGTACGATAAGAACAAAAGTGGCCGGTATCCGGTATTGTATTTACAACACGGCTGGGGCGAGGATGAAACGGCCTGGTGCAACCAGGGACACGCCAACCTGATTATGGACAACCTTATAGCAGAAGGCAAGACAAAACCCTTTATTATTGTAATGACATATGGAATGACCAATGATGTTAAGATTGGCCGCGGTAGCTTAAAAAGTTTTAAGATTGAACCATTCCAGACAGTTTTAACCCACGAGTTAATCCCTTACATCGATGCCAATTTCCGAACCTTTGCCGACGGGGCTCATCGCGCTATGGCGGGCTTATCAATGGGGGGTATGGAAACCCATATGATCACGCTCAACAACCCTGATCTTTTT
The DNA here is from genome assembly GCF_051903035.1 of Mucilaginibacter sediminis. NCBI lineage: Bacteria > Pseudomonadati > Bacteroidota > Sphingobacteriia > Sphingobacteriales > Sphingobacteriaceae > Mucilaginibacter > Mucilaginibacter sediminis. The sequence goes on along the minus strand of NZ_CP170602.1, from coordinate 7,238,269 downwards.
GCCTATTACGGTCTTCTAAGTGGTGGTACCTATACGTCGGCCGAAATCAAAGATAAGTCAAAGGTAAAACTAATATTTATGAGCTGTGGCAGCCGCGAAAAGCCGGATGGCGTAAAAAATGCATCAGCCGAGCTAAAAAGTGCCGGCATGAACTCGGTATCATTTGTTTCTGAAAATACAGCGCATGAATTTCTGACATGGCGGCGCAGCCTTCATGAAATGGCGCCGATGCTGTTCAACATTAATTGACAAAAACTCAAATCAAGCCTTTATTCTTACTCATCAATAATTATTTTCAGCCCTAAATGCTATGCAAAAAAACAAATGCTTTATTTTTTTATTGCTGCTTATCACAGGTATTGCAAAAGCCCAAACAACTGTTAAACAGGCGCCCGCCGGCTTCGACACGTTTCGTTCCGGAATATCGCATGGTGTCATCGATACCATCAGTTATGATTCAAAAACAGTCCGCGTAACGCGCAGGGCTACAGTTTACCTGCCTCCGGGCTTTACAAAAAATAAGAAATACCCTGTATTATACCTTTTACACGGTATCGGAGGCGACGAATTTGAATGGCTCAACAACGGACATCCCGAGATAATTCTGGACAACCTGTACGCCGATGGTAAACTTGAGCCAATGATTGTAGTGCTGCCCAATGGCCGGGCAATGAAAGAAGACCGTGCCACCGGCAATATTATGGCCCCCGACAAAGTACAGGCTTTCGCTGATTTTGAAAAAGATTTACTCAACGATCTGGTACCTTTTATTCAGGAGAAATACCCCGTTTATAAAGATCGGGAGCATCGGGCATTGGCCGGTTTGTCTATGGGCGGTGGGCAGTCGCTTAATTTTGGATTGGGAAATCCTGACATTTTTGCCTGGGTCGGCGGGTTTTCTTCCGCTCCCAATACCCGTAAGCCCGAAGAACTGCTTCCTAACCCCGAACTGGCCAAACGTAAATTGAAACTACTTTGGATTTCATGCGGCGATCATGACAATTTGATATCATTTAGCCAGCGTACCCACGACTACTTTGTTAAAAACAATGTCCCCCATATCTTCTACATTGAGCCCGGTGTACATGATTTTAGGGTATGGAAGAACGATTTGTATATGTTTTCGCAACTATTGTTCAAACCAGTCGATGTAGCAAAATTCAACAACGATGTTACGGGCGGTAGCAAATAGGCTAACCCTTATCAAAACGGGCATACATAAAAGCGAAAGATCATACTGAATGACGAATAACCCTACGGGCGAACACCAAGCGATTTTCCGTTAACAAATACTTCGGAGTTCATATAAATACATTCAAAATAAACAGAAACGATTTTACCTATTCAATATTTATTTAACCAAGATTTTTACTGTTTTTGAGATATTACGCGACGAATTACCTAATTGAAGTATGTATTCACCAGCTTCTGCATTCCATCCTTTTTTTGTTTCGTCATAAAAAGCCAGATCGCCAACCTTTACATCCAGTTCGACGGTTTTTGTTTCACCGGGCTTTAAAAATATCTTTTTAAAACCTTTAAGCTCTTTTTCAGGACGTAAAACAGAACAAACCGGATCGCTTACATATAACTGCACAACTTCGGCCCCGGATCTGCTTCCTGTATTTTTGATAGTGAATTTTGCGTGGATGGTTTCACGCTTTTTATAGCTTGATTTATCTGTAGAAAGTTTGCTGACAGAAAATTCAGTATAGGAAAGCCCATAGCCAAATGGAAATTCAGGTTGAATTTTCTTCGTGTCGTACCAGCGGTATCCAACCAGTATGCCCTCTTTATAATCAGCCGTAGCGCCTTTACCCGGATAAGTATTTAAAGCGAAAGCAGGAGAATCTTTTAACGATACAGGAAAAGTAAATGGCAATTTGCCTGATGGGTTTACAACACCTTTTAATACGTCGGCCAGTGCATTACCGGCTTCTGAACCGTTAAACCACGACCAAACAACCGCATGGTTGTTTTTTTTGATTTCATTCATATTATACGGGGCGCCGGCCATGATTACAATAATGGTATTGGGGTTGGCTGCGGTAACCGCGTTAACCAATGCCTGTTCCCCAAAAGGCAGTTCCAGGCTTTTACGGTCATGGGCTTCACTTTCATATTCCCGATTGGAGCCGATACATAAAATGGCAACATCGCTGTTTTTAGCAAGTGCTACCGCCTCATCAATCAGCTTTTGATCGGGTTGGTCGTAGCCACTATTCTGCTCATCAGTATTACTGGCCAGGTAGTTTGCTTTATAGCCCTGGGCAAAGCTGATACTGGCTGTTTTGCCGAACCTTGATTTCATACCCGCTAACGCGGTAACCTCATATTTAGCTTTTACACCGGCGCCATACCCGCCCAAAGCAAATGTACGGATGGCATTATCGCCAATGACAGCAATGCTTTTAACATTACCCGCTTTTAAAGGCAATAAATGCTTGTCGTTTTTTAGCAAAACGATCGATTCTGAGGCAATATCATAGGCTGCTTTGGCATGCGCCGGTGTAGCAATAGATCCTTTGGGATGATTGGCACTCATGGATGTATGGTACATTACCCACAAAATCCTGCGCACTTTATCGTCAATTGTTTTTAACGAAACCTTGCCTTCCTTAACAGCTTTTAATAAGGGTTGGGCAAAATACCACTGATCATACGGTCCGCTTGATCCCATCTCAATATCCAGCCCATTGTTGGCCGCTGCAACGGTATGGTGCGTCCCGGACCAATCTGACATGACCAATCCTTTAAAGCCCCATTCGTTTTTTAGCACTTTATTTAATAAAAAATCATTCTCGGAACACCAATAGCCGTTCAGCTTATTGTAGGCCGACATAATGGTGTAGGCATTACCCTGCTGTACGGCTGCTTTAAATGCCGGGAAATAAATTTCGCGTAAAGCCCTTTCATCAACTATGGTGTTTACGCTATCGCGGTTAAGTTCCTGGTTATTGGCAGCAAAATGTTTTATACAGGCTGCTACATGCTGGCTTTGAATCCCTTTTACTGATTGAACAGCCAATTGGCTGTTTAAATAAGGATCTTCCGAATAATATTCATAGGTGCGGCCGCATAGGGGCATTCTGCAAATATTGAATGCAGGTGCAAGCATTACAATCTTTTTACGGGCATTGGCTTCCTCGCCTATAACCACACCGTACCGGTTGGCCATTATGGGGTTCCAGGTGGCTGCAATTGCCGAACCATTTGGTAAAAACGTGGCAGAATCGGTTGTCCAGTTAGCCGATGCCCAGTCAAAGCGTTTTATTTCTTCACGTACACCCAGGGGGCCGTCATCGCAGGTAAGCTCCGGAATACCTAAACGGCTTACGCCTGCCGAAGAAAATAACGCGTTGCCGTGAAGCATGTCTATTTTTTCTTTCAGTGTCATTTTACTGACGATGCTGTTGATCTTCCCTTTAAGTGCAACCTCGCTTTTGTTTTGTGCCGAAACTCCGCCGGCCACGAAAAATGCCATAAAACAGGCAATGGTATATTTCATAAAATGTTATTTCTTTTCTTCTTGTCGGTGCTATTTATCTGCAGCTGTGATTCGACAGCAGATGCTTTTAACCCCCGCGATATTGCTTTACCATGAATATTGTTGCTACAGATAATGTGGAGATAATTACCAAGAGCGCTGTTGCTGCTATATTAACATGTGATTATTTTTTCCATCCCGAACCGGCAGTAAGCTTTGAATAATTTGATGGCTCCACCCTGCACCGTCGGGAATTTTTTTCTTATCAATTTCCCTTAAACTTTCTATTGTAAACTACCAGCCTGCATTGGTTATGCTGATAAATAAAACCGGTGTGGTGTAAAAAATGCCCGGGCCTTTTGGTAAAAGCCACAGGCATTCATTTAATTGGCGCCTGCCTTGATGGCAACAATAGTACGCTGATCTTTTACTGTATAATTTCGTCTGTCTAAAGCGCCGCCTGTATCCCAAAAAAATGGCAGCATGCCGTTGGATTTCGCTTGTTTCGTAACATAGGTATTCCAATAATCTACTGCGCCCTCGTGCGTTGGCAGATCTAAAGGAACATGTGCACTATTGTCACGCCTGTAGGCGCCATACTCCCCTAAAAGGACGGGAATTCCCTTGTCGACAAATTTTGTCTTCATTCTATTGAAAGAGGCATCAACATCACTTTCTTCGCCCCAGGTGGCATTTCGTTCAGGCTCGATAGTTGAATGGTGCCCAGCACCCCAATAATAAAACATTTTACCCCAGCTGGCATCATTGTCCAGCAGGCAGCAGAATTGAAACGGCGAGTAATAATGCACCTCAACCATCAACCGGGCTGCCGCCTGGTCCTGCGGAAGGGATGTCATATAATCACTTGTTTTTTCCATGTTGGTAGAAGGGCCCTGAAGCACCAATACCCGATAGGCGTTTTTACCACCGGTTGATCTGACTGCGTTAATAAAGGTTTGATGATAGGTAGAAAGTATTGCTGTTGTCGCGGCATCATCTGCAGCCGGCTCATTGGCGCTGGCAAACATCAGGTGTTCGTCAAAATCGCGCATGGCCGTTGCAATTTGTTCCCATAGCGCCTTTTGTTTAGCGTTAACAGAATCTTGCTTTACCTTGGTAACGTTATTTTCAAGCCAGCCGCCATCCCAATGTATATTGAGTAAGACATACATATCATTTTTTACGCAATACCCCACCACTTCTTTCACCCTGTTAAGCCAGTTGCCGTCTATTTGTGCAGTTGCCTGGTTACTTAGATGGCCCATGTTCCAGGCACATGGAAGGCGTATAGCGTTAAAGCCCTGCTGTTTTACAAATTTTACATAATCTTCGGTGATAAGCGGATTGCCCCAGCCTGTTTCGCCACCAGAAGCTTCCAGGGTATTACCGATATTCCATCCTAATTTTATTTTAGCGGCCAACTGAACAGCATTACTGCTCATTCCCGTTGCGTCAGCTGCTTTTGGCGAGGTATTATAAGTTGGATAGATAGTGGTTGCCTGCGACACCGTTACCCTTCTTGACTGGCCATTAGACGAACTAACTTCTAAAACGATGGAGCGTGTTAGCCCTGTGGTATTTTGCGACAGCGTTGTTACATGAATGACAGTACTGCCGCTGTTACCAGATGTTGTATTCAATTGCAGCCACGAAGAACCCGGATTGCTGATGTTCCATGTGGCATTGCTTGCAACAGAAAAGTCCTGCGTTCCGCCTTCGGGCGTAAATGTAATTACGGACTGATTAACTGTTAATTCTGCGGCTGGATTATTCGCCTTTTTACAGGAAAAAAAAGAAGCAATCGCAACAAAAAATAATACTCTTAAAAAATTCAATGTTTTCATTTTTATAATATTTAAGCCCTTTTAGCAGAACCACACATTTTGCGCACTTTTCAGACTATTTATGACCAAACAAATAAGGACGACACCCGTCTGAGAAAGTGCTGAGCCAATGAGGCCTAAAAAAATGCCGGGACCTCTCGGTAAAGGCCCCAGGCATCCACTTATATTCAACTAAAACTCTCTTCTTATTTTATTCTTACTACCCTGATATTGTCAACAGCTATCTCAGAAGTTTTGATGGTAGTTGTACCATCATTAATAAATGTAACATTGATGGCACCTGCCCCTTCGGCCCCAAGTAAATCCGTTAGGCTGCCAGGTGGGTTTCCCGTACCATTATTTGTTCTGAACTCTGATAGTGGTATGGTTACTGTTTGCCAGCCCTTTGTAGTAAACTGCATTGTTGAACCGTTGGCATTCTTCCAGGGGCGATAAATGGCCGAATATGTCCAGGAATAATCTTTAACAATCTGGATAGCACCGGCCGACCATGGCGTTGTTACAGATACTTCAAACTTTAAAGCATAATGGTCCACTGTATCCTTTAAGCTGGTTTTAGGTACCCACTGCGCCCCATTCGTATTGATAGACCGCCCGCCATTCCACCAGGATCCGTCTCCGGCGCTGATATTAGTTGATTGCAATAGCCCATAATAGCCATTATTACCCGGATACGCGGCTGAGCTGTTAGATGTGCCCGATCCCCATGAAAAGTTATTTACATTATCATAATTATTCAACACGCCTGTTACAAAGTCATGTACCTTATAAACGGAGGTAGCCGAACCTGATTTTGTTGTAACACTTACAATGCCACCGGTTTGCGTAACACCTGCAGGTACCGCCAGGCTGATGCTGGTACCATCATTTGATGATTTATAACTGGTAATATTAATCCCGGCATAGGTAACGCTTTTTATAAAGAAAAAGCTTAGTCCGTTGATTTTAACCGAGTCGCCAGGGTTGGCATCTTCATTAGAAACGCCGGTAATTGTAGGCGCTGGTGCAACAATAGGGAACGAAAACGTAGTTTGCCCATGGTTGGTAACGTACTGAATAGTATTCAGCTTATCTGAAGGTACCGAAGGGAACGCGATAACCGCCGGGATTAAGACGATTGCACTGGTATCTGAAAACCAGGCATCGTTAAAAGAGCCTTTTACCCCGTCAAAATTAATAGCGAGCGCACCTTTTAAATTTTTACCTGAAATTACAACCCACTGGCCCGTGCCTACGCTGCTTAAAAGCGAATCACCGGGATGGGCTACATAATTGCGTATAGCGGTAATTACCGGGGTGCCTTTTGATGGTGAAGCATCCTTTTTACAGCCCGGCTGCATAACAACCACCGCGGCAAGCAAGGCAAGCACCAGGCAGCCTTTAATATGATAAATTAATTTTTTCATGATGTTTAAATTATATCAATGATCAAGAATACTGTTAATAATAAGCTACAGGTTCCTCCAGCAGCTTGGGATCGGCGGTTTGATCATTTGCCGGTATAGGCAGCGTAAATGTTGCAACTGTGGCCGGGGTGATGATCAATCCGTTAGGCGACGGCGTTTTTACGCCTGTAGCTTGACTGTAGGTAAACTGTTGCCTTTTTTGACCGTTAAGAGAATTAATGGCCGCCTGCGGTTTATAGTAAGAAAGGCGCACCAAATCAAACCAGTACTGGCCTTCAAATGCCAGTTCAATCCGCCGTTCTTTCCAGATCATATCTGGCGTAATACTCGTAACCGTGCTTACCCCGGCCCTGCTGCGTACAGCATTAAAATATTGTAGCGCCTGCGGGTTAGCAGTAGAACCGTTGTTGCCTAACAAGGCTTCGGCATATACCAGGTATACATCGGCCAGGCGTAAAACGGTGTTATGCTCGATGGACGACCATAGGTCCATAGTAGGCGAATTATTATCTGCAGCAGTACCAACAATGTGTTTTTTAACATTTACACCCGTAGCGGTATACCCGCCATTTGCGGCGTTAAGCTCAGGATATTTATCGCCGGTAAGCATATATGTGGCTTTGCGGCGCACGGAGTCATCCATGCTGTACTCGTTAGCCAAATCAAGGGTTGGGCCAATGGCGCCGCCCCAGCCACCGCCGCCGGTAACCAGGCTGCCGCTGGGGGCAAATTGAGCCTGTATAGCGTTACCTTGCCCATAGCCTACACCTGGCGCCCATTGAAAAGCAAATAATGATTCGGGGTTATCATTATACTGGGTCCTGAAAAGGTTGTAATAGCTTGGTAACAACGTTAAGCCACTGGTGTTGCAAACATTGCCGGCATAATACGCGGCACTATCAAGGTCAGATTGTTTGCGGGTGCCGTTTTGGCCTAAGCCTGCCCTGGTTAAATATACCTTTGCCAACAAGCCCTGTGCCGACCATGTAGTTACGCGTCCTGGCTGATCTGCTCTTGGCAAATTAGCTGCAGCATATCTTAAATCATTTATAATGAATTTATAAACGTCGGTAAGCTTATGACGGGGCACCAGCGGATTTGCTATCAGTTTATCATTATCTTCAATAATTGGCGCGGCGCCCCACAGTTGCGCGATAAAGAAATAAGATGTGGCGCGTATAAACTTCAATTCGCCAAGCGCACCTTTTTTACTGCTTACAGCCACACTATCCGGAAGGCTGGTGTTAATGGCTTTTATGTTAATGTTGCAATGGGCAACTATATCGTAAAAAGACTGCCACGACTGGGTAATATAGGAGTTTTGGCTTGTTATAGAAAAGGTAGTAAACTGAACCAGATCGGCGTTATAAGGCTGCAGCATATTACCGCTCATGATATCGCCAACACCAAGCAGCGGAAAATTGTTCCAGTTAGACCATGGCTGGGCATAAAGTGCCGCGGTAGCCAGTCTTAAATCCGAACCACTTTTATAAAAGTTATCTTTGGTTATACCGGTTAAGGGTGGCCGGTTAAGGTAATCCTTTTTGCAGCTGCTTATCATAACGACAAACAGCAGTACCATATTTATTTTTATGAGTTTCATCATCTTAAATTTTAGTTATTTAGCGATACGTTAAGACCAACTGTGTAAACACGCGGCTGAGCATAATATCCGTTATCAATACCCGCTGCCAATGGGTTCCACGAACCAATTTCAGGATCATAGCCGGTATATTTGGTAACCGTGAAAACGTTGGTAACGTTAACATACACCCGTAATGACCGTAGTTTGATCTTATTTAAAATGTTGTTTGAAAAGCTGTACCCCAAGGCGATACTTTTACATTTTAAAAACGCCCCATTTTCGATGTATTTGTCAGAAAAACGCTGATTGTCGTTACCACTGCTCTGGCTTATCCGCATAATATTGGTAGATGGGTTTGTGATATATACGTTGTTAATATCCGATGCAGAGCCGGTCGGGTCAATCAGCCCGATCTTGGCATAGTTGAGCACAGAAGGGAAATAGCCAAAGTTTTGATTAGGATTCTCGCCGTTTACCTTTATCTGGTTATAAACTTTATTGCCGTAATTACCAACCATGAAAACATTCAGGTCGAAATTTTTATAGTTAATGCTGTTATTGATCCCGTACTGGAATTTAGGTAAAGGTGATCCTAAAAAGGTTTGGTCACGGGCATCAATTATCCCGTCGCCATTAATATCCTTAAAAATAACATCACCTACCCAAACACCGCCTGATCCGGGAGTTATAGGTATCGAGCCTCCTCCGTTTTGGGATAACGCAGGATATTTAGTAAAGTCGGCAGCATTTTTGTAAATGCCCAATACCTGGTAACCGTAAAACTCACCTATTGACCGGCCAACTACAGTTTTGGTTACTGAGCCGTTTATTGCGGGGGTGCCATCAACCAAAGCGAGTACTTTGTTCACATTCCTGGAAAAGTTAATATTGGTGTTCCAGTTAAAGTCTTTCGATTTCACATTTTGGGTCGACAATGTAAACTCAAATCCCCGGTTGCCCACCGCACCAATATTTACATAAGGCGCCTGCACCGCCCCCGGCGAATATCCGCCCGAAGCGAATGTACCTGAGTAATAAGGCATGGTAAGGCTTAGCAACAGGTTATTTGTTTTACGGTAATACGCATCGACAGAAAATCCGATCCGCCCGCTTAACACAGAGGCATCCAAGCCAACATTATATGATCTTGTAGTTTCCCACTTGATATCGGGATTACCCGTTGTGCTGGTTATCTGCGAGTTGCCCGACAAGCCGGTGGGTATTGTGCTTAATGTTGAACCGTAGGCATATTCGGCTATATTTTGATTGTTTACCAGGCCATAACCAACTCTAAGTTTAAGATCATTGATAGCCCTCACGCCTTTAAGAAAGCTTTCGTGGTTTATCTTCCACGCCAGCGCGCCCGAGTAAGTGGTATTCCACCGGTGTGCTTTGGCAAATTTTGATGAGCCGTCATGACGTACCGTAGCGGTTAACAAATACCGGTCATCATAGGTAAAGTTGGCCCGGCCAAAATAGGCTTCTAAAGATCCCTGCCCTTTTACACCGGTATTGGTAGCGGTTGTTGCATCACCGCTACTTATGGTTTGCACGTTATTACTTGCAAAATTGGTGCGGGTAGCAGAAGAACCGCTGCTTTTAAGCAATTGAGCTTCGTGCCCGGCTACTACGTTAACATAGTATTTTTTTGCAAACGTATACTGGTAGGTTAAATAATTGGAGATTGAATTGTAAAAATTTTGCGCATTTGTTGTCGTACCGCTGTTGGTGGTTTTTGAATAAGCACCCATAACATACGATGGATTGAAATAATCCTCGGTGGCAAAGTCAAAGTTTCCGGCGACTTCATTACGCAGGGTAAGTTCGCGTGTAAATTGTATTTCGGCATAGGCGTTGCCCATTAATTGGTAACGGCTTTTAAAATCCTTTACAATAGTGGCTATAGCGAACGGGTTGGTACCAGTTGCGCCATAAATGTTAGGATCATTACCGCCCCATGTGCCATCGGGGTTTACTACATTTACATCCGGGGTTTGGTTAAGGGCCTGCAAAATTACCCCGGTATTGGAAGTAGCCACATTTTCGGCCACGTGTGCCATATTCAGGTTTACGCCAACCTTTAACCAGTTGGTGGTTTTGTTATCGATGTTTGCTTTTATCGAAGTTCTTTTAAAATCAGAGCCCAGCGCAATCCCTTGCTGTGAGAAATAGGTGCCCGATAAATAGTATTTTGTCCTGTCATCGCCGCCGCTGATAGCTATATTATGGTTTAGCATTGGCGCGGTACGGTACAAGGCTTTTTGCCAATTGGTGCCCACACCCAGGTATTGCGGATTGGCAAATTGCGGCCGTTTGTCGTAACCGATGATGGCACTCTTTTCATTCATGAAAGTGGCGTATTGCCGCAAATCCATTGCATCATAATACTTGGGTAATTTTTGCCAGCCCTGGTAACCATCATAGCTGATAAGCGGCGGCCCGGAGGCTCCCTTTTTTGTGGTAATAATAATAACACCATTGGATGCCTGTGAACCATAAATAGCTGTGGCCGAAGCATCTTTTAACACATCGATAGAGGCGATATCCGAAGGGTTTATGCTGGATAGCGGATTGGTACCGTTGCCCGGTATAGCCGACTGGCCGTTGGGCGGTATTTGCACACCATCAATAACGTATAATGGCGGCGCGCCTAAGAACCCGCCCAAACCGCGGATCTGCACGTTTACATCACCACCCGGCTGGCCAGATACCTGCTGTATTACAACACCTGCAACCTTGCCCTGCATGGCCTGATCAAAGGTTGTTGGCTGGGTTTTAAGAAGATCGGCCGCTGTAATTGACGATATAGATCCGGTAAGGTCGCTTCGCCTTTTGGTGCCATAGCCAATTACCACAACCTCGTTCAAATCGTTGGTTGATGGTTTAAGCACTACGTTAATAACCGAAGATGAGCCTACAAATATTTGCTGGGTAGTAAAGCTTAAAAAACTAAATACCAGCACATCGCCGGGTTTTGCATTAATGGCATAGCTGCCATCAACACCAGATAAAGTGCCGGTTGCTGCATTCTTTACTTTAACGGTTACACCGGGCAATGGTCCGGTATTATCGGCGCTGGTAATTTTACCTGTAATTTTTATGGTTTGCGCATAGCCCGTGAGGCTTAGCAACAGCATCGCCATTAGCAGCAATGCACCATGTCTTAATCTTTTTCGTAAATTTTTTTCCATGTTAATTGGGGTTCATAATTAATTGATAATTGGTTTGTTTATTTGGTTATTGGTTAGCTTCCCTGCATTGTTTTCCTCCCATCGTATTTATTGTTAAATTGAATTTATTACCTGCGTGCAATGGCCGAATGGCACACTGCTAACACTCAGATCAAATAAGATAATTCATGTAAAAAGCCCGTTATTGTTGCAACAGCCTACGCTGCCCGATGTATGTGGGGTATTAATGATGGCTCCCGAACTATTTTTGGTAACTGCCCGGCAGGCAAATAACAGGCGCTAATAAGTACACGTTTTGGCATAATGCTTAGTTTAATCAGGTTATTATTAAAATTGGTTATGTGCCTGCATCATTATATAATGACAGGCCTGCAGCAGCTATGTTGAATTTATGCCGCTTTGTATAGGTTAAAACTACAAGGGGTGGCGCAATCGATTGTTTAAAAATAGGGGCACAAATGTTAAATCATTTTAACTAACTTATTTTCAGGTAGTTAATATAAAAAATATTGATTTAATGGTAAAAAATAAGAAAAATACCGGCAGGAAGATTAACAAAATGGGCCAAAAGAGAGGAGAAATTGAGGGCTATGCGCCGCAATTATCAGGCTTTATCAGCCTGTTGCCTACTTTTTTGCTGATACGCCGACGGAAGACAATTGAATTCAGCTTTAAAGGATCGCACAAAATACTTCTGGCTTTTAAAGCCTACCTTGTATGATATCTGGGATATGGTTAACTGCGAGTTCTCAAGCAACTGCGCGGCACGCTTTAAACGGATAGACCTGACCAATTCAACCGGAGACTTTCCGGTTAAGGTGAGCGCCCTTTTATATAGTGTAACACGACTCACACATAATTCGCTACTGAGTTCTTCTACGGAGAAATCGGCATTATCAATATTTTTTTCGATAATCAATAAGGCTTTTTTAATAAAAGCCTCATCGAACGACTCGGGCACCACGTCTGTTGGCTTGGCGTCAAGCTGCTTTTGATAGGTTTTGCGCATGTCTTGCTGTATGGCAAGTATATTTTTCAGTTTAGATAGCAGAATCTCGAAGTTGAAAGGTTTGGTGAGGTAATCATTGGCGCCAGTTTCGAGGCCCTTTAACTGTTGCTCTTCGCCGGTTATAGCGGTAAGTAAAACAACCGGTATGTGCGATGTCCGTTTGTCGTTACGTATTTTGCGGCAAAGGTCTATCCCATTCATTTCGGGCATACTTATATCGCTAACTACCAGGTTGGGGTGCAGGGCCAGCGTTTTTTGCCAGCCTTCCTTGCCGTTTGCGGCCTCAACAATATGAAAAAAATCGTTTAAGTTGTCTTTTAAATAAAACCGGAAGTCCTCATTATCTTCAACCAGTAAAACAGTTGGGTTTTTAGCAGCAGCAACAGCCCCGGGTTGTTGCAAGGCTTGTTCGTCGGTCCCTGAAAGTTCTGCCAGGTTAAACCCGTCATCGGGCCATTGTCCTTCTGCCTCGGCCGTTAGGTGCACAGGCAGTAAAATGGTAAAATAACTTCCCTGCCCGGGTTCGCTTTCTACATATATTTCACCATTATGCAGCTTTACAAATTCCTTTGTTATTGACAGGCCAATACCGCTACCCTGGTTAACCATAGATCCGGGAATATCGTTTTGAAAAAAACGTTCAAAAATTTTATCCCTTTTATCCGCTGGAATTCCTATACCTGTATCAATAACCTTTATTTCGAGCATTTGCTGCCCGGGTGTTTGTTTGGTTGATAATAATACGCTCACGTGCCCGCCCTCCGGTGTAAATTTAAATGCATTGGAAAGCAGGTTAAATATGATACGTTCTATTTTATCGTGGTCAAAATTGATCACCAGGTTTTCAATTTCCGAGTCGAATACAAACCCGATATGTTTTTTTTCGGCAATATCTGAAAAGGAATAAGACATTTCCTTAATAAAGCTAACGATATCGCCGCTCCGGGCATGTAACCTCAGTTCCTGCACTTCCATCTTCCGAAAATCAAGCAGTTGGTTTACAAGGTTTAACAACCTTTTAGCGTTTCGCCTTATCATATTCAATTGCTCGCCCCGCTCTTTATCGGCATCAATAAGCATTTTATCAACAGGTGCCATAATTAATGATAATGGAGTCCTGAACTCATGGCTTACATTTGTTAAAAATTTAGTTTTCAACTGATCAAGCTCCAGCATACGCTTAACCTCCTGCCGTTCCTGTTCAATTAACAGCTTTGCTTCCTGTTTTTCTTTTTCGGCTATAAATTCCCTTCTTATTTTTTGTATTCCGCGCCGGCGTATAAAAAGAAGCGTTCCGGCTATCAGGAACAGGTAAATGACGTAAGCTAAAGTAGATTTCCAGAACGGGGGCAATACCTTAATTTTTAATTTTATATGTATGGGTTTCCATTTTCCCTCCTGGCCAATAGCCCTTACATTAAAAGTATAATTGCCCGCATCAAGGTTGGTATAGGTAGCTTTCCGGGTAGCATTGTCTGCGGTAAGCCACCCTTTATCAAAACCTTCCATCATATACTGGTGCATTATTTTATTGGGGTTAAAGAAATTTAAGGCGGCAAATTCAATCGTAAACACATTTTCGCTGTGATTCAGTGTTATCTCTTGTGTGGCCGAGATGGCTTTAGATAATATGATATGGCCATCAACTATTTCATTGGCTGCTATACTTTTGTTGAATAGCTGAAAACCGGTGAAAATTAATTTAGGCTCATCTATATTCGGATGTATACTCAGTGGGTCGAAAATATTAAAGCCATGCGAGCCGCCAAATACCAATTCCCCTTTATTGGTTTTTAAGGCTGCATTTATGCTAAACTCTCTGCCCTGCAGGCCATCTGTTTCATCAAAGTTTTCAAATTCAAACTTATAGGTTCCATTGCCAGGTTGCAGTGTTATCCGGCCAAGCCCCTTTGATGTACTTAGCCACATGGCCCCCCTGTTATCCTCCAATACATTCAAAACCTGGTTGTCGGGCAACCCTTCCTTTTTCGTCAGCGAAATAAAACGGTTGGTTTCAGGGTTCAATATGCTCAGTCCGTCCCTTGTTGCTATCCACATCAGGCCGCGGCTATCCTGAGTGATACTATTGATGTTATCGCCAATCAAACTGTTAGGGTCGTTGTTCTTTTTATTATAATGTATAACACCACGTCCATTTTTTAATATTTTATCTATCCCAAAATATCCCGCCACCCAAATGTCTCCCCGCTTATCCTCAAACAAAGCGGCTGTATACGGGCACCTGATTTCGGTTTGGCCGAACGGATGATAAAATATATTTTTCGAGCGGTCAAAAATTTCCAAACCGTTATCAAAAGTGCCAATCCATAATCGGTTTGATGAATCTTCCAGGATATTCCACACCCGGTCATCGGCAATGCTTGTGGGAACCTTGTCATTATGTTTGTAGTGAATAAATTTTTTTCCGTCAAAATGGTCCAGCCCGCCAAAATACGTACCTATCCATAGTTGCTGGTCGTGGTCGATACATAAGCTTACAATAATATCGCTGCTGAGGCTGTTCGGGTTTCCCCGATCGTGCTTATACTGGATAAACTTGCCTGTTTTGCGATCAAAATAAATTAAACCGCCTCCATTGGTACCAATCCATAAGTTACCGTTTTTATCCTCAACAAATTTGTTAACATCTTCAAAAGTAACACTCCGGGAATCTGAGGCAAAGTGTCTGTATAACGGGAACCTGATAATATTTTTATGATAATAACTTACTCCTTCCCTAAGCGTACGGGCCCACATAATGCCTGTATTGTCCTTGTAAACAGATGCTGTATTTTGTGCCAATGATTTTGCATCATCTTCCCTGTTCAGTAAATAAGTGATTTTGCCACTTTTTTTATCCAATATGTTTATCCCGCCATGATCAGTGGAGATCCACATGAGTCCGTCGTCGGCCTGGATAATATTTGTAATGATGTTCGATGTAAGTGGTGTCTCTGACGATTCTTTTGCAATCTGCCGGAACCGTCCCGTCCGGGGGCTGTAATAATAGGCGCGGGAGTCTATATTTGGGTTAAATACCCAAAGATCGCCGTCACTGTCAATAGTTATTGAGTAATTTCTACCCTTATTATTAGCTGCTTTTTTAAAAATATCGGTATGGTACGTAATTGCATTACGTTTTACGTCAAATAGCTCTACTACGCCGTCGTCATAAGCAAGCCATATATTGTCGCTTGCATCCTGCGCAATGTCTGTAACAAAACTTGAATATAATGATGGGCTGGAATTTTGGTGATGATAATAACGCGTGGCAGTTTTTTTCAGCTCATTATACCTGTAAAGGCCCGAATCGGGGCATAAAAACCAGAAGTCGCCATTCCCATTATGAAGTGTTTTGGAAACTATTGGATACCCCGGAAGTTTGAAAGGATAGACTACTGACCATACATCATTGTTAAACTGCTCCGTTTCGGGGTCATAAAAGGAATATCCGGCCCGGGTTGTTATCCATAATTTTTTGCCAGGCCCTTCACAAATATTAGTTACATAATCATCATTAATGGAGTATTTGTTATTTACATCGTGCTTAAATACTTTAAAAGTATAACCGTCATAACGGTTAAGGCCCGAAGCCGTACCGAACCACATGAAGCCCTTGGGGTCTTTAAATATGCAATTAACCTGGTTGTGAGATAGTCCGTTACTTATATTGAGCCGCGAAAACTGGTATTGGCTGTTTTGTGCAAAATTGTTGGTGTAAGCAAAAAACAATGCTGAAACGACAATATAAAGTTTTACGCGCATTAAAAATTAGTTGAAATCTTCGAAATCGGGAACCTGGCCCTTAAACAAGCCGGTATACTAAGGTAGTATAAAAGTAAGATAAATTCGTATTTAAAGAGATAAAAGCAGGGCAAACGCATCAAAATAGCTAATGGAATGAGTTTATGTCGTCGGTACGATTAAACATCAAACGACACCTTTTTTTATCGGCTGATTGTGGTTAATGATCCAACTGCCGAAGGGACTTATATTGGCCAAAAACAGGCACAAGCATCAGGATGCGCCTAAATTGTGCTATCAGTTTAGTGTTAACCATATTGAAACACAAAGCATTAATTATCAAATATTTATAGATATTTTACCTAAAATGTGTTAAGTTGTGTTAACCCAATTACATGTGTTTGCCCTGGAGATAAAAGTCTCAGTTGCTAACCATCACTTTAAAAATGAACAATATGTTGTAGTTACCCTGATCTTCAGCCTCAAGGAATATTCACTTTAAGTATTATTAGGCTTCCTAATATGGTTATCGAAAGACGATAGACACTCATTTTCGATACCGTTTTATCATTTTTCTTTCAGCTAAGGTGGCTATTTAGCCAAAATCCTTACAGACTCCATATTCTTTTTGACAAATTAACATTGAGCGCCCTATTTTCTAACTTTTGTGCCCCCATCATTCATTTATTTCTTCTGTAGTTTTACTACTCAATTAATAAACCTGTTAACAATTCAAATATTGCTAAATAAAATATACCTGTTATTCCAACGGCTGTGTTTTGTTGACTTTGATTGTATTGTTTTCATTAATTATCTACCTGCTTCGGAAAAACAAGATTTAACCAATTAAACAAATAAACCGGTTCGGACCCGTTTTATCCTATCGAAAAATGAAACTACTGTTAAACTCTGCCTTATGCGGAATGTCAACTGCTTTATTATTAGCTTTTTTAATACCCTACTGGCTGAAGGTATTTATAAATACAACTATTTATAACACTATCCATATAAACCGTAAAGGCAAAACGATATATATCCTTGCTTTACCTGGCTGTTTAACACTTTCAGATGCAATTAACCAATTTATTAATAGCGGCAAATTTATATGCCGCCCAGTTTAACCATTTTTTTATGAAGAACACTTTAAGTTATTTTTTATGCATTCTCGCAATTCCGGCATTTACAAGGTGTACGAAGCAAAAAAACGTTTCTCCTGATGTTATGCCGCTCGTTAAAACGAGCACCAAAAAGCTGACCGCCACCAGCTATCCCAGTTATAATATTTCGCCGCTTCCCCCCGATCAAACCGGTGTTGCAAGTACGGCAACTCAGCTTGCTGCAAAGTTCCAGTTAGGTTGGAATATTGGCAACACACTGGAGGCAACAGGCGGCGAAACCGCATGGGGCAATCCTACAGTAACCCAGGCGCTTATTGATCAGGTTAAAAGAAGTGGTTTCACCGCGGTGCGTATCCCTTGCAGTTGGGACCAGTTTGCTAACGCAACCACGGCTCAAATTCAGCAAACATGGCTTGACAGGGTGAAGCAGGTTGTTCAGTACTGCGTTAACGACGGTTTGTACGTAATATTAAATATACACTGGGACGGCGGATGGCTGGAGAACAATTGCACTACCAGCGCACAGGCCGCCGTTAACGCCAAACAAAAGGCTTTTTGGGAGCAGATTGCTACTCAAATGCGTGGTTTTGACGAACATGTTATTTTTGCGAGCGCCAACGAACCCGCCGTATCAGATGCTACAGGGATGGGAGTGCTGCTTTCTTATCATCAAACGTTTGTAAACGCAGTAAGATCGACAGGCGGGCACAATAGCTACCGGGTGCTGCTTATCCAGGGGCCATCTACAAGTATCGACTACTCAAATACTTTAATGAATACCCTTCCCACCGATCCGGCCTCCAATCGCCTGATGGTTGAAGTGCACTATTACACTCCCTTTAATTTTGCCGGTTTAAGCGCGGATGCAAACTGGGGTAATATGTTTTATTATTGGGGTAATGGATACCACTCTACAACCGATGCTTCACGAAATGCCACCTGGGGCGAGGAGTCGGATGCCACTGCAGAGTTTCCGAAGATGAAAACAAAGTTCATTGACAAGGGCATTCCGGTTATATTGGGAGAATATGGAGCTATCCGCAGGCTGCAAACGCTTTCGGGAGATGCATTAACATTACATGAGGCCGGCAGGGCTTACTATATTAATTATATAACACACCAGGCTTTGCAATACGGCTTGCGCCCATTTTATTTTGATGATGGCTCGACGGGGAATAATGCATTCAGAATTATTAACAGGCAAACTAACGGAGTTGCCGATCAGCAAGGTTTAGCCGCTGCAGTACAAGGCGCGCAAAACGGTACATCCTCAACCATCCAGGTTGGACAGGTTTACCAGATTTATAACAGGAACAGTTTTAAAGCTTTGGAGTTTGCCGGCTGGGGTACTGCAAATCAAACACTGGCCGACCAATGGGATTATTTACCCGGTGCAAACCAGCAATTTAAAATAGAAGATGCCGGAGGAGGTTACTATCGGTTAACCCCGATGCATGCCACCGGAAAATGCTTGGAAATGTATGGCTGGAATACCAGCAATGGTGGGCAGGTGGATTTATGGGACTACAACGCCGGTGCAAACCAAAAATGGTCAATTCAGATAACCGACAACGGATATTATAAAATTATCAACGCAAATAGCGGAAAGGCATTGGATGTTGCAGCATCTTCGCTCAATAACGGCGGCGCGCTTGACCAATGGACCTATTCCGGAGGCCGTAATCAACAATGGGGATTTGTGAAAATATAAGATAAATACAAAGCGATCAATTAAGTTATTTTACCAATCGCCAAAAATCTCTAATGCCTCTGTTTTAAATGAGGTATTAGAGATTTTTTTAATGTTAGATGCTGACGGCTTAATTCGGTTGACCCCAAAATGGTCTGAAATAAGGATTGAAACAGTGCACCGATACCTGGGCCAGAAACAAAAACAGGTTCAGGATAAACAAAAACAAATAAAGACCAAAGCCACCATCGTTTCCGCGATAATAGGAACATCAAAAACTCAGCTATAATTTGCATAAAAATCTTTAAACGTTTTAATTTTTAATAATAATCGTGAATTACCGCGAACTAATAACGGCAGATATAACAAAACCCGGCTAGCACGCAACACGATGCAAACCATAGCGTTACCGATAGAACCGAATTATTGAGCATCCTGGTTTATTTTATTGCGCCTTTATACTTGCTTGGATTAACGCCCGTGTGTGTTTTGAAAAATTTACTAAAGAAAGCTGATCGCTAAACTGTAGTTGTTGGGCAACAGTTGAAACAGAAAGGGCCAGACTTTCCGCTTCAGTCTTTTCATTTCTCTGTTTTGTAGCGTTAAACCGTTTATTACACAGCTTGCCACAAAATCGAGTGACAGTGGTCTTGGCATTGAATGTTGTTTACAATGCACAGGTTTTCTTTGGATCGTGAAATTTGAACTCATGTATTTTAAATTTCCACAATTTAATTAACCACAGTACTGCCCGCCCCAACAATTCATCGCTACAATATCGATCGTTGTATCTCCCTAAAATTGTAGCATTTTATAACATTTAGTGTCATTTAATGCTAATTAGTTATCGATTGTTACAACGATTTACATGACACTGAAAAATGAGGAACAAAAGATGATTTGGGAACCAAAAAAGCAACGAAATTACTTTCTAATGGTAACAAAACGCAAAAATATACCGATTGGTCTTATTTATAACCTGCTGACAATATGGTATTTAATAAAATAAAATAAGGATTTCTACTTTTTTATTAAAAATTTACAACTAACTGATTTACAATTAGTTATAAAGACTACTTACCGATACAGAACTTACTAAATATATTTTCCAGCAGATCATCCGTAGTAACTACACCGGTAATCTCGCCAAGGTAATGAAGCGCTTGTTTAATATCCATCGACAGGAAATCGGATGTTATACTCCCGTCTATCCCACCAAGCACCCGTACAAGGGCCTCCTCGGTTTTTTGTAGTGCCTCCAGGTGGCGAATGTTGGTTACCATGGTTTCATCGCCGCTTAGCTGGTCTTTAATGGATGAGGAATAGATGCGTTGTTTCAACTCATCGATATGTTGTTTTTCTTTAGCTGATATGATGGTCAGCTTATCGCCATGCGGTAGGGCTGTTAGCTGGGCATCGGTAAGCAAATCGGCTTTATTGGCTACCAGCAGCATGGAAATTCCTGGCTTTTGCAGGCTTTCAATGTCGTTGTTCAATTCTTCGGTAGTAATTTCAGCGGCATCAAACACGTAAACCAACAATGCCGACTGGCTTATTTTTTCCATTGTACGCTGTACCCCTATCTGCTCAATAGCATCAGTGGCCTCGCGGATGCCGGCGGTATCTATCAACCGGAAATTGATGCCCTGGATATTCAGTACCTCTTCAATAGTATCACGGGTGGTACCAGGAATATGGCTTACAATGGCCCTTTCCTCGTTCAGGAGCGCATTCAGCAGCGTCGACTTACCCGCGTTGGGCCGGCCGGCTATAACTGTATTTACACCGTTCTTGATGGCATTACCCAGTTCGAATGACTGGATTAACCTGCCTACTATTTTGGTTATTTCATGAATGAGGTTTTTCAGCTGGTCGCGGTTGGCAAACTCAACATCCTCTTCGGCAAAATCAAGTTCCAGTTCAATCAGCGATGCAAAATTTACCAGCTGCTCGCGCAGCGCTTGCAGCTGAGTACTAAAACCGCCACGCAATTGCTGTAAAGCTACCTGCTGTGATGCTTTGGAGTTGGAGGCTATCAAATCGGCAACCGCCTCGGCCTGCGATAAATCGAGTTGTCCGTTCAGGAATGCCCTGAGGGTAAACTCGCCCGGCTTGGCCGATCTTGCTCCCTTTTTGATGAATAGCTTTATGATTGATTCGATGATATACCCCGAGGCATGGCAACTAATCTCGACAACATTCTCGCGCGTATATGATCGCGGGGCAACAAACAACGATGCCAATACTTCGTCAAGCACCAAATCGCCGTCAACAATATGGCCAAAGTGGATGGTATGCGAAGCCTGTTTGGTTAAATCTTTACCCTTCCAAACGCTGTTGGCTATGGCAATAGCATCCAGCCCCGAAAGGCGGATAACCGCAATAGCGCCAATCCCGTTTGGGGTAGCAAGGGCAACGATGGTATCTTCGTGGTGAGTGGTGAGTGGTGAGTGG
The DNA here is from genome assembly GCF_051903035.1 of Mucilaginibacter sediminis. NCBI lineage: Bacteria > Pseudomonadati > Bacteroidota > Sphingobacteriia > Sphingobacteriales > Sphingobacteriaceae > Mucilaginibacter > Mucilaginibacter sediminis. Next base: position 7,216,741 of record NZ_CP170602.1, on the reverse strand, counting down.
TGAGTGTTCATAGTCGGTGGTCAATAGTCGATGGTCAATAGCCCATGGTAAAAGGACCAAAGTACAAAAGTCGCAATTTAAGATCAATCTTCCTATCATCATTTTGTAACCTAACTATGGACCATCGTCCATGGTCTATGGACTAAAAAAACTACCTTTGCCGCCACTATGGTAACTTTTTTTGAAGCTTCGCTCGATACTATTTCGGTACATCATGTTGGTAATCCTTTGCAGGATGAGTTATACGCCTTGTCGGATAGTCCGCTGGAATTGAAGGATGAGATTATCCCCAACCTGCTGATGCAGTACTTTTTAAAGCCCTTTGAAAAGGTTAACGAAGTTTATCACCTGACACACAGCAGCGGCGACCTGGCGCTTAACGAGTTGCATAACTTTGCCACCCAGGTGTTTGAGGATCAGGAAAAATTTCACGAAGCATCAGAAAAAATTGCCAAGCATCTTTTTAAGGTTACCACCCATCCCAATATTAAAGGTGGCGAGTTGTATGTTGTTTACTTTAACAACGTACAAATTGAAGGTAACCCACTGGATACCATCGGCATTTTTAAATCGGAGAATAAAGAAACCTACCTGAAGGTTTACCCCGATAAAGGCGGTTTCCAGGTTGATTATGAGCAGGACGCCATCAACATTAACAAGTTGGATAAAGGGGTGCTTATCTTTAACATCGAGAAAGAAAACGGTTATAAAGTAGTGGTGGTTGATAAAACCAACGGCGGCCAGGATGCGGCCGTATACTGGAAAGACGATTTTTTACAGCTCAAGATCCGTAACGATAGTTTTAACCAAACCAACAATACCCTGGGCATTTACAAAAACTTTGTTACCCAAAAACTCGACGATCAGTTTGAAATGAGTAAGGCCGATAAGATTGACCTGCTCAACCGGTCGATGAAGTATTTTAAAGAAAAGGAAACCTTTGATATGGACGAATTTGGCAACGAGGTAATAGGTAACCCTGAAGCCATCGAATCGTTCAAAACATTCAAAAACCAGTACGAACAGGAGTTTGACAGCCCCATTGGCAACACCTTCGAAATATCCGGCAATGCCGTAAAAAAACAAGCCCGCGACTATAAAAGCGTTTTAAAGCTGGATAAAAACTTCCACATCTATATCCATGGCGATAAACAACTCATCGAAAAAGGCTTTGATGATGACAAAGCGATGAACTTTTATAAGGTTTATTTTAAGGAAGAGGCGTAGGGTTGGTTGATTAAGTGAGTGGTTGATTGGGTTAAGTGGTTGACAGATTATCAGCATTTTAAACTTAATCAACCACTCACCTAATCAACTCAATCAACCACTCCACCAAAAAACCTATACCGCCTCTACCCTCTTCAAATGCAAATTACTCACCGGCTTAACCACCAGCGGTATTTTTTCAATGCGGGTTTCGCTGGTATCCAAACCAAAGGCTTTGGCTTCTGACTGGGCCAGTTTTTTAATGGCGAAGTAACTGTTAAGGATAAATCCTTCGCTCACGCTGAACAGGTTATTATAACTCAGGAATTTTTCCATAATTACAAACCTGAAATCGGCAGGGATATTATACTCCTTAAGGGAAGGGTATTTACTGGTAATATCAATTTCTTTGCGTTTCACCATATCCTCAACCACGTTGCGGAACAGCACGTTAACCCTCGGCTGAATCCTAAAGCCTAAGCGGTACTCAATGCGGATAACCTTACCGGGCTCAATATGGTCAACGCTGTACTCCATGGTGTAGGGCTCATCTGTACGCTCAATGTGCACAAACCAATAAATATCGGCACGTTTAGGGCGGCGGCTCATGATAGAGTAAATAATCTTTTCTTCTATCTGTTTGCTGTTATTGGCTTTGGTTAGATAAATCAGATGTGTAGCGTATTTGTTGACGGTAGTATCGGCACTAAGTGCATTTAACAGGGGTAATTTTTCTTTAATATCTACAAAATGCAGGAAACGGTTATTGATCTTCCTCGCCCTGAACCAAACATACATGGTAAATATCAACCCAACTTCAAAGCCTACAAAGAATAACCTTTTAACTATTTTAACCGCATTGGCTACAAAAAACGAGAACTCAACGGTTAAAAACAGGCACAAAATAATTGTGACCAACCACACCGGCCAGTGTTTAACATAGCGCATGAAATAGTACATTAAAACGGTAGTACTTAGCATTGCAATGGTGATACTAAAGCCGTAAGCAGCGGTCATGGCACTTGATGTTTTAAAATACAACGATACCAGGATACAACCCACACAAAGTATCCAGTTGATGCTGGGGATATAAATCTGTCCGCGAATGTTAGATGGATATTTGATAGTAATGCGCGGCCAGAAGTTCATGCTCACCGCCTCGCTGATTAGTGTAAACGACCCGCTGATTAAAGCCTGGCTGGCAATAATAGTAGCCATGGTTGCCAATGCAATACTCGGGATCAGGAATTGGTGAGGCACTATCTCGAAGAAAGGATTTACACCTGTAAAATTCTTGGTTGGGGCCTGCGCCAATACCCATGCACCCTGACCAAGGTAGTTAATAACCAGCGTGGTTTTAACAAATATCCAGCTTACCTGGATATTTTTGCGACCACAATGGCCCAAATCGGAGTATAAAGCTTCGGCACCAGTGGTACACAAAAACACCGCGCCCAATAACCAAAACCCTTTGGGATGACCCATTAGTAAGCGCGCACCATAGTAAGGATTCAACGCTTTGAATATACCAGGAGAATGCATCACCTGGATGCTGCCTAAAATGCCAAGCATCAAAAACCACATTAGCATAATAGGACCAAAAGCCGAACCAACCACTTTGGTGCCAAACTGTTGGAAAAAGAAAAGCAGTATAATTATCGCAATTACTATAATCAAAATAAGGTTATTACCAGGAATGATAACATCCGAAAAATAAGGTACCAGGTTCAATCCTTCAATAGCTGAAGTTACAGATATTGGTGGCGTAATTATACCGTCAGCAAGCAAGGTGCCTGCGCCTATAATAGCCGGGATAGCCAGCCACTTGCCGTAGCGCCTTACCAGGGCATACAAAGAGAAAATGCCACCCTCGCCCTTATTGTCGGCCTGTAGGGTTATCACAATGTATTTAAAGGTGGTTTGCAAGGTAAGCGTCCAAAAGATGCAAGAAATGGAGCCTAAAACCAGGGCCGGATTTACTTTCCCGCCTTCAACCAGCAGGGTTTGAAATACATATAGCGGGGAGGTACCGATATCGCCAAAAATGATACCGAGCGTAACAATCATGCCCGCAAATGTGAGGTGCTTAACGTGTGAGTTCATTTAATAAATAAAAAAATTAGGGGATTGAAAAGGTGACAATACTGTTGCCAGGGATTTTTTTTGCAGCCACATGGAATGTCGACCGCCGCAACAAAGAAATACTATCACCATAAACTGTTTTTAATAACGAAACCTCGTATTCAAAACATATGCCTACAGGGCGATTATAAAAACTAAAAATCTGTATTACAGATAATTAACTGTAAAATATATGAATTTATAAATATCGAAAAACCTATCATTTTGATAGGTTTTATCAAAACGATAGCCATTTACAAATAACAAATCTGCCATTTTTTTCATATATAATACGACCTCAAGAAACCATTTCAGGACCCTGGCAGTATTGAATACAACATTTGTTATCAATAAATAAACACGCTTTTAGCTTTATTAAGTAAACCTTTTCGGCGAGGATAACTCATACTTTTACAAACAAAATGTATTTCAAAAACTTGTCACATTTACCTTATGAAAAAGTCATTCGCTATTTTATTCCTGTCTGTTATTTTAGTAAGCTGCGCGGTTAAACAGTATACCATTGGCATGAGCGAAACAGAATTTACCGCATCGCAGAAATATAATTTAAGCCTTTTTGAAGCAACACAAGGACGATCTGTTTACAAGCGGGTAGTTGAAGCTGATGCCCAAAGAGTGGTAGCAAACATGTACTATTATTTTAAAGACGGACGCCTGGTACGTATGGAACGGGTTGAAGAGCCCAAGCCCACAGTAGTGGTTGTTGAAAAGGCGAAAAGTTAGTCTGAAGTCCGAAGTCTTAAGTCAAAATTACAATCCGGACTTAGGGCTTAAGACTTCAGACTTAGAACTTAGCTAAAGTTTGGAAGTACGCCCTCTATTCCCCAACGTTCTTCAATGCCCAGCCCAAACAGGGCGAAATCGTACTTTACCGGGTCAAGCGGATCAAATTGTTTAAGGCGTTCTGTTAGTTCAAGCGCGGTTTGCCACTCGGTTTGTTTTCGGGTAATGAGTAATAGCTTGCGGGAAACCCTGTCTACATGCAGATCGAGGGGGCAAATCAGGTCGGCAGGTTTGATGCGGTTCCAGATGCCGAAATCCACACCGTTGTCGTCTTTACGAACCATCCAGCGCAAAAACATATTGAGCCTTTTACAGGTTGATTTTTGCGAAGGCGAGGATACATGCTTTTTTGTGCGATGCGGATAATCGGGCAGCGAAAAGAAATAGGAACGGAAGTGATTGAGATGATCTTCGGCCCCCCAGCCCCCTGCAGGGGGAGTTCCTTGATTAGGAAATTTAGCCGCTTGTTCCCCCTTCAGGGGGTTAGGGGGCTTCGGCATAAATGCATCCTCCAGCGAATCAAAATTTTCATAATGATATCTAAAAAAGCTGATGAAATACAGCGTATCGATATCGTTAAAAGTGCGGTGCTTAAAGCTCAGCAGCTTTTTAAGATCGGGCTCTTCGTGGTTGATGATAAAATCATAGGGTGCCCCATCCATCAAGGTTATTAGTTCCCGACACTTTTTGATGATGGTAACCCGCTGCCCCCAGGCCAAGGTAGCTGCCCAAAAACCCATGATCTCGATATCCTGCTTTTTGCTGAACATATGCGGGATAACTATAGGGTCGTTCTCAATAAATTCGGGGCGGTTGTACTGGGCAACTTTAGCGTCGAGGAAGGATTGCAAAGCCTCCAAGCCCCTCCCGTCCCCTAAAGGGGATGCTTTTAATTGATCTAACATACTGAACTATCGTTCCCCCTTTAGGGGGTTAGGGGGCTAAGCGCCTGCTTTATGTCTTCCAGTAAATCTTCAATATCCTCAACCCCTACGCTTAAACGCAGCAGGTTATCAACCACGCCGGCTTTTTCACGTTCGGCTTTGGGGATAGAACCGTGCGTCATGCTTACAGGGTGGTTAATCAGGGACTCTACACCGCCTAATGATTCGGCAAGGGCAAATACTTTAAATGATGAAGCAATACGGAAAGTTTCCTGCAGGTCGGCATCTTTCAATACGATAGATATCATGCCGCCAAAATCGCGCATCTGCTTTTTGGCAACTTCATGATTTGGATGGTCGGTAAAGCCCGGCCAATAAATTTTCCCGACTTTGGGGTGTGTTTTCAGAAACTCGGCCACCAGGCGACCATTTTCACAATGTGCCTTCATGCGCAGGTGCAGGGTTTTAATCCCCCTGAGCACCAGGAAACTGTCCATTGGGCCGGGTGTGGCACCACAGGCGTTGTAAATAAACCAAAGCCTTTTGTACAGGTCCTCGTCGTTCGTCATCAGGGCGCCCATTACCACATCGCTGTGGCCGCCAATATATTTGGTTACAGAGTGCATTACCAGGTCGGCCCCAAGGTCGATAGGGTTTTGCAGGTATGGCGAGGCAAAGGTATTATCTACCACAAACAGCAAATTTTTCTCTTTGGTTATTTTGCCTATAGCCTCAATATCCACAATTTGCATAGTTGGGTTGGTAGGCGTTTCTATCCAAACCAGTTTGGTGTATGAGTTGGTGTACTCAGCAACAATTTCGGGATCAGACAGATCCAAAAAATGAAACTTAATGCCATAGTGAGCATAAATTTTTGTAAAAATCCGGTACGAGCCTCCATACAGGTCATTCCCGGTAATCACCTCGTCGCCGGGCTGTAATAATTTCATCACGGCGTCTGTGGCGCCCATTCCGCTTGAAAAAGCAAGGCCAAATTCGGCATTTTCCAATGCGGCCAAACAGCCCTCAAGCGCTTTACGGGTTGGGTTGGTACCACGCGAGTATTCATATCCCTTATTATCCCCCGGCGATTTTTGCCAATAGGTAGATGTCTGGTATATCGGCGTCATGATAGCACCGGTGGTTGGATCGGGCTCCTGCCCTGCGTGTATTGCTTTAGTTGCGAATTTCATGGTGTGTGCTGTAAGCACAGTCCATAGTCGATAGTCTATGGACCATAGTAAAAATTAAATTATTTCATAGCTATGGACTATCGACCATCGACTATGGACTCTTCTAATATGCCCGGGCAAACAAAACTCGTTGCGTAGAGGGCTTACCGGTAAGGATACACTTCCCCTCTTCCTGTTTATTATCCAAAGGTATGCAACGGATTGTCGCTTTAGTTTCCTCTTTTATTTTTTGCTCGGTCTCCGGTGTTCCGTCCCAGTGGGCGCTTAAAAAGCCTGGTTGTTCATCCAGCATGCGTTTAAACTCGTCGTAGGTATCAACCTCGGTCATGTTTTCGGCGCGGAAATCGAAGGCTTTTTTATAGATATTGTTCTGAATTTCTTCTAACAAGGCCTCAATATGCTGGGCCAATCCTTCCTGGTTAACGGTATTCTTGGTTTTGGTATCGCGGCGGGCCAGTTCAACTGTTCCGTTTGTCATATCGCGGCTGCCAATGGCAACGCGCAAAGGAACGCCTTTCAACTCGTACTCTGCAAATTTTGCCCCCGGGCGGTGGGTATCGCGGTTATCAAACTTCACAGAAATACCTTTGGCCTTCAGTTCTTTCTTTAACGAATCTACATAAGCCGATATATTATCCAACTCTTCCTGGTGCTTGTAAATAGGCACAACTACAACTTGTATAGGCGCCAGTTTTGGCGGCAATACAAGCCCGGCATCGTCGCTATGGGCCATAATTAATGCACCTATCAAGCGGGTTGATACCCCCCATGAGGTTGCCCAAACGTGTTCTATCTTATTTTCTTTATTGGTGAACTTTACGTCAAAGGCCTTAGCAAAATTCTGCCCTAAAAAGTGCGATGTACCTGCCTGTAAAGCTTTACCATCCTGCATTAAAGCCTCAATACAATAAGTATCTAAAGCCCCTGCAAAACGCTCGTTAGCTGTTTTACGACCTTTTACAACGGGCAGTGCCATCCAGTTTTCGGCAAAATCGGCGTATACATTCAGCATTTGCTCGGTTTCGGCTATGGCTTCGTCGGCTGTAGCATGGGCGGTGTGACCCTCCTGCCATAAAAACTCGCTGGTACGTAAAAACAAACGGGTACGCATTTCCCAACGCATTACGTTGGCCCATTGGTTAACCAAAATAGGCAAATCGCGGTATGATTGGATCCAGCCTTTATAGGTATTCCAGATAATGGTTTCTGATGTAGGGCGAATGATCAGCTCTTCTTCCAGTTTGGCATCCTCATCAACTATAATATTGCCATTACCATCGTTTTTAAGGCGGTAGTGGGTAACAACAGCACATTCTTTGGCAAAACCATCAACGTGGCTGGCTTCTTTGCTGAAAAACGATTTGGGTATTAACAGCGGGAAATAGGCATTGCTATGCCCGGTATCTTTAAACATGCCGTCAAGCACGGCCTGTATTTTTTCCCATATAGAATAGCCGTACGGTTTAATGATCATGCAGCCCCTAACCGGCGAATATTCGGCCATGTCAGATTTAATTACTAAGTCGTTAAACCATTGCGAATAATCTTCGTCTTTACTGATAACACCTTTGCTCATATTGATTGGAATAGAATTTTTGACTTTGCAATTATTGTATATTGCGCCCAAATTTATAAATTTAAAACTTATTCGAACCCGAACTTTTACAAACCTGCATATGAAACGGAATATTGCAATAGGAATTTTTCTCATCAGCGCCCTGGCACTGAGTTCCTGCTCCACTCAAAAACTCGCCACCACTGCCAGTAACGACGATGTATACTTTTCGAATGCGAAGGCAGGAGATGAGCCTATTTATGCCGTTCAGCCTGTTTACAATCAAACTGATGCTGATAACCAACAGGTGCAGCAGGAAGATGACGACGATTATTTTTACTATGATGATTATTCGTCGCGTATAAACCGTTTCAGTTATTACTCTCCGTTTAGTTATTATGATAATTTATATTACGGCTACAGCAACCCCTATTACAACGGCGGTTTTAGCTTAGGCTTTAATTATGGTCCTTATGGTTATGGCTACTCGCCGTACGCGTACGGCGGCTGGGGACTTGGTTATGGTGGCGGCTGGGGCCTTGGTTTAGGCTATGGCTACCCGTACGGTTATGGATACGGCGGTTTCGGTGGCGGTTATGGATACGGTGGCCTTTATGGCGGCGGTTATGGATACGGCGGCGGTTATGGCCGTGGGGGTTATGCTTCATCAGGTACGCCGCGCCCTGTGCGCGGTACCGGCAGTCCGTTTAGCGGCCGTGGTTACACGCCAAGTTCATTTACCCGTACTGCCCGCCCGGTAGGTGCAGGCTCGCCTACGCGTACCGGTATTGGTTATATACCAGGCGGACGCGCAAACAGAACAACCGATGGTACTATTACCCGCGGCAATTCAAACAACAGCAATACCAGTTACTCGCGCGATTCGCGCCCTGTAAGGCAACAAGATACCAGGCCACAAACCCAAAGTGTTGAGCGCTCTTCACCATCTCCAGCCCCATCGCCATCATCTTCAAGCTCGGGCGGCGGCGGTAACAGCGGCGGCGGTGGTGGTGGCGGCAGACCAGTTAGACCATAATTTTATCAGCTTAAATCTATGAAGATTAAATATTTACTTAGTGTGATTGCTATAGTAGCAATTACTAAAGATAGTTTTGCGCAATATTCGCAGGATGCTATTCGCTTCAGCACCTTTCAAACAGGTTCAACATCGCGCATCAAAGGAATAGGGAACGCGGGTACCGCTATTGGCGGCGATTTGAGCTCTATCAGCGGTAACCCTGCAGGTTTGGGCTTTTTTACCCACTCTGAGGCAAGCATTACGCCGGAGTTTGATGGGTCGAAAGTAAATTCAACCTACCTTGGCCAGTTTAATACCGATAGCAAAAGCAACCTGAATTTCAGCAATGGTTCGATTGTAATTTACCAGCGGCTGAGCACGCCAAAAGGCCGCGACAAAACAAAAGGATGGCTAAGTATCAACTACGGCGCAGCATACAGCCGTACCAATAATTTTTATGAAAACATTACCTACGGCGGTAAAAACGCCAGCAACTCCATAGGCGACTATTACGCGGGAATTGCCAATTCAAATGGCCAGGTGAGCTCAGGCGGATTAGATGACTGGGCCTATCAACAAAACCTGATAGATAGCTATGCCACCACCGGCGGCAGCGAATATCGCAGAAACGCGTTTGGAACTGTAAATCAATTAAATAACACCATCCGCACAGGCGGACAATCGGAAGTTAACCTGGCATTTGGCGCAAACTACAGCAACAAGCTATATTTTGGATTAGGAGTATCTTTTTCCGACATCCGTTACAATTCCTATAACGTGTTCAACGAAACAGGTACAGCAAATATTCTGGTTAACAATATAGGCACAAATGTTGGCTTTAATTCTAATTTTGTACAAGACCAGGTTACCAAGGGCTCTGGCGCTAATGTTAAGCTGGGGGTAATTTATAAACCTGTTAACGCCTTACGTTTGGGCTTTACCTTTACATCACCTACCTATTATACCATTGACGACTCGTACTCCGAAGGCCTGAACACCAACTTTGCCAATAACAGCAGCTTTAAAAACGGCCCCGTGGAGTATCCATTATCCTATAACATGCGTACCCCTTTAAAATTAACAGGAGGCGCAGCCATTTTTATAGGTAAATACGGCTTCATATCGGGCGATGTGGATTATATTGATTACACTACTACCCACATCAGCAGCAACGACAGCTATAGCGCCGATTTTGATAACAGCAACATAAAAGCACTGTACCGCTCAACTGTAAACGCGCATATAGGCGCCGAGGCACGCCTGAACAGCATGTTTTACCTGCGCGGCGGTTATGGCATACAAGGTAGCCCGCTAAAAACCAACGGCAGCGATATTAAAACCGTAACTGGTGGTATTGGTGTACGCTTTGGTAGCTATTATGTTGATGCCACTTATGCGCATTTAAGCGACAACCAAACAGTTTACCCCTATGAAATAGGTACAGGCAGCCCCGGAGCCAATTTGAAGAAGACCAACAATAACGCATTCCTGACATTGGGATACGCGTTTTAAGAAATGTAATATATAGCAAACACCGCCTTCATTTTTATAATGAGGCGGCGTTTGCATTTTCAGAAATTTTAACCGGTATATTATTTCTGAACAAAGAAATTGTATGTCCCTGAATCGGAGATATTACCGTTGGCATCTATTGTAACTACACGCCAGTAATAAGTAGTATTTGCTCCTACCGTTACATCATTAACAAAAGTATCCGTAATGTGGTTCCTGAACAAATCAGGATTACCCGATGGGCCAAAATACACGTCGTAAGCTACAATATTTGAACTTACCGAGCTTCCTTTCCACGTAAGGTTTACTTTGGTTGTACCGGCACTTAAAACGGCGCCAAATGCAGGTGCTGTAATTTCGGCAGGGAAGGGTGCATAAGTTACAACTCCCGGCCCGGCGTTGTAAAATTTCCAGGTATCACTTTTGGTTATAACCGAAGATTTATTCGATTTGGAACCGATGTACCAGGAATAAGGAGTGTTGCGGAGCAGTTTTACCGTTGCACTGGTTGCAGATGTGGTTTGCGTTGTTGCTGCTTTGGTTAGCAGGTTTGTAATCGTTAAATCGTACTGGTTTGTGTTCGAAGACGCGTTCCATGAAAAAGACACCGAACTTTCTGTGGCTGATAGTACTGTACCTGTAAGGCAGGGCTGATCTTTTAGCGGCGCGGATAAAGTTGCTATACCCGGCGCGGGCGCTGGCGCTTTTTTTCCGCAAGATAGGATAACCAATATTGCTACTACACTTAAAATACGCTTCATCATTTTTTTACAATTTTATAGCCGGATTTATTGTTATCCAGGTTTAAATTAAGATAATACACCCCATTCGGAAGGGCCGACATATCAAGCTGTATTACGCCCGATTGATTGGTGTATTTATTATTCAAAACAGTTTTGCCGCTCATGGTATTAATCACGTTTACACCCACGTTATTAATAGTTTGGTTACCAATATTAACATTAAGCACATTTTGAAACGGATTGGGAAATGGTACAACCTTATCGGCAACTATAATAACTTTTTCAATTACGCCCTGGCATAGGTTATCTGTTGTTATGCTGAGTTTATTGTAACCGGCAGACAGCGGAAGACTAATTTCCTTTTGTGTAGTATTATACGTTACGCTATTCAATACTATTTGGAACGATGTACCGCCATCCAGCTGTAAATTCAAATTATTAAGCTTTGGATCAACAGTGGAGTAAACCGACAAGTCCTTCGGTTCGGTAACTTTTAGCTGGAAGCACTGGCTGAAAATTTCGCCGTCAACCGAAAAACAAATACTGTACTCGCCTGGCGACAGGTTGTTCACCGTTAATGAATCGGTAAAGGGATAAGATTTGCTCAGCCCGTTTCCTGTTAATGCCGCAGTATATTTAAGTTTTTGCAATGCCGCTATATGGATGAGCCCATTGTTACTTCCCTTACAGGTTGCACTTACAACGCTGATATTGAAATTATTGGGCGGCAGTTGCAGCTGCGATAAAACGCTGATATATAATGAATAAGTAGTGTAATTATTTGCGGTGATGGCAACTGTATAAGCCCCTGTTTTGGTAGCTATATAGGAATTAGTTGTGGCTCCGGTTATTTCCTTCCCGTCAACCGCCCATTGATAGGTATAGCCGGTTGATGGGGAAGCCGACAGCGTAACACTGCCACCCTTAACGATAGTTGTTGACCCTGTAGCTGTAATTACAGGCACAGGTGCCACAATCAGCTTGCCGGCCACGTAATTAAATGTGTAATTTTTTGCAGTGGCCCCTTTTGCCGTTATAGGGTAAGAACCCGCTGCCGAATTTGTGGTTGCAGTGGTACTGATTGAAGGCCTGGTAACAAGTACAGTTGTATCCTGCCCATAAACAAACCCTTTATAGCTAACTGTTAAAGGCGGATTGTCTTTCAGTATGGTTTTTATTTTATCATCTGCAGTAACCGTTAAAACCGCTTTATTAACTGTTAAGGGCTGGCTAACAGGCAAGGCGGCCTTATAATTGGCATTCCCATCCTGGTTGGCCGTTATGGTGGTTGTACCCGCGCCCTTAATATGTATTTTGTCTTTAACAATGGTTGCCACAGCGGTATCACTGCTGCTGTAACGAATCTTGATCACGGTATCGGTACTTGTGGCAAGGGGGCTATAATCAACAGCACCGTAGGTAACAGCCTGTAGTTTATTAAATGTAATAGTTTGCGAGCCGATACCGACCGTAATATTTACTTTTGCACTTGACGAGCCCGAGCTATTATAGGCCGTAACGGTATAATCTGTTGCAGGCGATATAGATAAAGGTACCCCACTAATTACCCCCGTGCTATCAATGCCAAGCCCCGCCGGCAAACGCGGACTGACAGTATAACCGTTAACGGCTACTTTTCTGATCCTGTCATTACCTGGATCGGCAATCAAGAGGTTATTTTTACCATCAAAAGTTAAACCCATGCTGCCCTTGTAGCTGCTTAATGTATCAGTAGCATCATTAAACGTTCTGTATGACCCGCCCGAAAATGGAATAGGCCCAATTTGTTTACCGGCCTTATCAAACTGTATAATATTGTAAGCCTCGACGGTTGAAAGGTATACCCGATTCAAATTATCAACAGCGATGCCATTGGGCGATATATAGGTGGTATCGGTAAAGGTATTTACATAGCCGGGGCCATTAGATGCCGTTAATACCTGCCTGATACAATTATTTCCCTGATCGGCCACGTAAATAAATCCATTTTTATCTACAGCAACACTATATGGGACATTAAAAGTCGCTTTCCCGCCAGGGCCATCCTTGCGTCCGGGGGCGCCCGTGCCCGCAATTGTGCTAACATCGCCCGAAGGCGTTATCCACCTTATCATGTTATTATAGGTATCTGCAACAATTATATTGCCCGATGTAGCATCATACGCTAAACTGTACGGAAGGGTAAAGCTGGCATTTGTCCCATTACCATTCTTATTGCCGTAATTTACACTGCCGGCAAACGTGCTTACGAAACCTGTGGGCGTTATCTTCCTGATCATGTTATTACTAAAATCAGCAACGTACACATTGTCATTTTTATCTACCGTTACGCCCGTAGGGTAATTAAATCTCGCCGCGGTATCCTGCCCGTTTTTCGCGCCTTTTTTTGGATTGCCCGCAAATGTACTTACCACACCGTTAGCAGAGATCTTCCTGATCATGTTTAAGTTGGCATCGGCAACATACATATTTCCTTTACTATCAAAGGCAACGCTAACCGGGTTTTCAAAACGGGCATATTTGGCCAGGGTATCTTTATAGCCATAATACCCGCTACCGGCCAGTGTACCAACTTTCGAGTAAATTTCTGCGGGTATAGCGCCACCGGTATTTTGGGGGGCAGCCAGGGTTGCTTTTGCCCCCACCGTAAATTTAAAAGAGCCGCTGTAGCTAATGGCCGGGGCCTGCGCAAAGCTAATTTTTGCAATAAATGAAATCAGGCAAGTGATGACAAGGTAAAATTTCCTCATATTATCGGTTTAGGAACTTTAAGGCAAGTTTGAGTTAAAAAATTTATGGAAAAGTATCAAAATTGCGGCAAATATCAAAATAGTTATGAAATGTTTATTTAAAATATTCACAGTCAGTATATTCATTCGGGGCAGATTACTAAAAGGTTATGATTAAATTATTTCGTTTAACATCTAATAATCTGTGTCATTATACACTTCAATAAACTTAAAAGCAGGAAAGGCCTTATCATTGCTGATAAAGCCTCCCGTTAGTTATAAAATCACATATTATATTCCCGATAAATCGCCTATTTGCTCGGTTTTTACCAGCCGCCGTATATCAAATCCTTTATTTGCAGCACGTACCATTAGTTGGTTATAAGTTTGGTCATCCAGCGTTGGCCTGCGACTCAAAATCCACAAAAATTTGCGATTAGGATGTCCAACCATAGCATAGCTGTAATCTTTAGCGAGGTCGATAATCCAGTACTTTCCTTTAAAAGGCCAAAAAAACTGCACATCAAGTTTGGAGTTAACGCCTCTATCGGTCACGGTAGCCCGCCCCTCGGTTACTTTAAGTTTATTGCCTTTTATACACCTGTTTTTAACAATGATGCTGCCATCCTTATTTAGGCCATAGGTTGCCGATGTACAGGAACATCCTTTTTCAAAAGGCTGCTCAAAAGCGGCTACCTCGAACCAGGTGCCCAGGTATTTTTTTATGTCGACGTAATTTACGGTTTCCAAAGGTTTTTCTTTTGCCTGTTGCAATGCCAAAGCAGCAGCAGCGGCCAAACCCAATACTACAGAAGTTGCCAAGATTTCTTTCTTCATACTCCAATAACGATTAGGTCTGGCAAAAAGTTTAACCCCGGTACAGATATTTATGTTATTAAACGCCCTGAAATATTTAATTACCTTTGTCACAAAGTATTAAATTTGGAGAGTACAACCGCATTTCAGCACAAAAACACCATCAGTATATTAGGCTGCGGCTGGTATGGCCTGGCATTAGCAAAGGCGCTGATTAACGATGGCATGCGGGTAAAAGGATCAACTACATCGCCCGGCAAAATGGAAACCATGGACGATGAGGGCATTGAACCATACCTGGTTATTTTTACTGACGCCACCGAAAATTACGATGCCCGCTTTTTTGACTGCGACATACTTTTGATAGCTATCCCACCTAAAACACACTCTGGCGAGGGTGTGGACTTTATTCATAAGATAGAGAAGATCATTAATGCGATAAAGCGCCATGACGTTAAAAAAGTAATATTCATCAGTTCCACCGGTGTTTATGCCGACTTAAATAACGAGGTTGACGAAAATACCGACCCGCAACCCAACACCGAAGCAGGCCGGGTTCTGTTTGCTGCCGAAAACCTTTTCAGACAAGGGGCAACATTTAAAACAACCATTATCCGCTTCGGAGGATTAATTGGCCCCGGCCGAAATCCCGGACGTTTTTTTGCGGGTAAAAAAAATATCCCAAATGGGAATGCTCCGGTTAACCTCATTCACCTGGATGATTGCATAGGACTAACAAAAGCTATTATTGGCCACCATGCCTTTGGATATCTTTTTAACGGATGTGCATCAGATCATCCTGTAAAGTCAGCATTTTATACACAGGCTGCCGCGGACGCCGGGCTGGAAAAGCCGGAGTTTATTGACGAGCTAAAGGAATGGAAAATTGTGAAGAGCGTAAATGCGGCGACTATATTGGATTATCAATTTAAGTACGCTTTGGTACAATAGAAAAAGCTTAAAATAAATCACTTCGACCTATAATAAGTCTTGAACCATTTGGGTATCTGAGCGGAGGGAATATCATCCCAAATTTTTCTTTGACCTGATTTTTTAAAATGACCTGCCAAAGTAAATGGTTCATCATTTTTAGAGTTATCAAAAAAGAAGGCTTGATAGGCTATTTGCGAAGCTTCATACATCAAACCCAAAGCCCTCTTATATCTTTCTCTTATTCGATCTTCAGGAACATCGTGTCCATTTTGCTTTACACGCAGTTTTACACGGTAGATATTTATTTCTGGAGATTCTGTCGAAACAAAGTACAAATAAACTTTATATCCGGCCTTACTCGCCCGCTTCATGATATCAAGATTTGAATCATGCGAAAACACGGTTTCAAAAGAAAACCTTTCCCGTTTGGATAGCAAGACCTCCCTCAAATAACGTGCAATAATTTGAGCCAACCGATCTAAAATTGTGCTTACAACTATCTTAAGGTGGTCTCCCTTTAGGACAAATCCAGACTCAAGATTTCCGACAGTAAATTTATCGTTTAAAAGCCCCGACTGTTGGGCAAAAGTTAATATTGCCTCTTTAGTTGTTTCAACTTCATAAGCTTTAAAACTAAATGAATCTTTCTTTAAAGCTAAAGCAATATCATCTGCATTAATGTAGATGCCAAAATCAATTTGCTTTCCATCTACTTTCGCTTCTCTTATTGATCTAACTACGGTGCTTTTTCCAGACCCGTTGGGTCCTGCAAATACTCTAAGCCTTAGTTGGGCAGAGTTATTATCTTTTTGCATTGGCCTGTGTTGAGGTTCATATTAGATTTCAGACAACTTAACAATACGTCCATCTTCATGCTGCTCAACAACCCAACCATCTTTAACTGTAACAACATAGCCCATGATTTCCATAGCGTTTTTTGCAGCTAACCTGCCGGCACTTTTCGCCTTAGCAACCAAAGTCCTCTTTGTTAAATAGGCATATCCATCTTCTGTGGTATGTCTGGACCCCTTTTTTAACGTTGTTTTCATAAATTAAAGTTAAGATTATTTTATCACCTAACATAATTTTTCAGTCAATTCAAATACTACAAGAGGCTTTAATCCTCGCTATATTTTCCGACATTCGGCTTCTCCCCCATCAAAAAAATCAATTTCCCTCCTTTCAAAATATCTTTATGGCTGATGTAGTTCTTCAGATATGGCTTCCCATTCAGGCTGATACGCCGCACGTAATTATTGGCCACCGACAGCCCTCGGGCTTCGATAACAAAACTTTTATTACCCGGCAATGCCAGGCTAACCTTACTCAATTGCGGCGCACCAAATACATATTTGCCATCGGCCGGGTTAACCGGGTAAAAGCCCATGGCGGTAAAAATATACCATGCCGACATTTGTCCACAATCATCATTGCCAGATAAGCCGTCGGGCTTGTTCTGATAAAACTGATCGGCAATTTGCCTTACCAGCCGTTGCGTTTTAGCGGCGTCGCCGGCAAGCGTATATAAATAAGCAATATGATGGTTAGGCTCATTACCATGCGCGTATTGTCCTATCAAACCAGTAACATCCAGTGTTGAGCCTTTACCAAAAACTTTGGAATCCATACTGAACAGGGAATCGAGTTTGATTAAGAAAGCCTTTTTCCCTCCCATTAAGTTGATTAACCCCGGAATATCTTGCTGTACCTGCCAGGTATATTGCCAGGCGTTCCCTTCGGTATAGTCACCACCGATGGCCAGCTGCCCGCTGTCCAGCTTGGCAAAGGGCTGTACCCAGTTGCCATCGGCCAGTTTGCCCCGCATCAGGTTGGTTGATTTATCGAACAGGTTTTTGTAGAAGGAAGACCGTTTACTGAAGTAATTGTAATCTGCCGTTTTGTTAAGCAATTTGGCTAATTGGGCTGCACACCAATCGTCATAAGCCGCCTCTAAGGTACGAGATACTGCCTCGCGCTTTACCGAGTCCGATGGCAGGTAGCCATACTTCAAGTACAAGTCCCAATTGTATTTGGGATTTTTGTCAGTAGTGAGAGTAGTTTTTATAGCAGCAAATGCCTGTTCTTTATCAAACCCTTTAATGCCTTTCAGGCTGGCATCTACAATAACCGGGATGGCGTGGTTGCCTATCATAGCGTAGCTTTCTTTGCCAAACAATGTCCATACAGGCAACAATTTGGCTACGTTGAAGTGTTGCAGCATCGTCTCAACCATCTGCCCGTCTTTATCAGGACAGATGAGTGTATACAGTGGATGAGCGGCCCGGTAGGTATCCCATAGCGACAACGTAGAATAATAAACCTTATCGGCAGACTGATGCACTAAGCCATCAGCTCCGCGATACTTGCCATCTACATCGGCAATATTATTGGGTTGGATGAGCGCATGATAAATACTGGTATAAAAAGCTATTTTTTGCTCCTCTCCCCCCTCGGCCTTCAACCGGGAAAAATAGTTTTCCCAAACTTTGGCTGCCCCGGCTTTAACCTGTACAAAGGTTTTGTTGGTTGTTTCGGCAGCAAGATTTTTACCGGCTCCATCTATACTCACCGTGGATATGGCAACCCTGGCTTCAATAGTTTCACCGGGCTGGGTGTCAAAATCAACAACCAGGCGGCGGTGGGCGTCGCCATCAATAAAATGATAGCCGGTAAAGGCTTTACCAAACGTAGCGGTAAAAAATACCTTCTTCTCAACCCATTGACTGGTATAAGCATACCCGCTGATATTGTTTTTACTGTTGACGGTAATGCTACCTTCAGATACATGCTCTTTTAATTGTTCTGCATCCTCAACCAGGCCACTTTGCATATCAATGAGCAAATGCGCCTTGCCGGGTTTGCTAAACGTATAACGATGCAAACCGGTATGTGCTGTGGCTGTAAGCTGTGCCTTGATGTTGTGATCGCTTAAAACAACCTCATAGTACCCCGGGGACGCTTTTTCTGTTTGGTGCGAGAATTTGCTCGTGAATTTTTGGGGGTCATTCCCCTGGAATGGAAAGAATAATACATCGCCCAAATCAACACCGCCGGTGCCGCTTAAATGGGTATGGGCAAAACCGGTAGTCACGCTATCTTCATAACGATAGCCCGAGCAATAATTCCAGCCAAAGTTGCCGGTCTCGGGACTTAGCTGCACCAATCCGAAGGGAACGGTAGCGCCGGGAAATGTATGACCGGTTGCCGATGTGCCAATAAAAGGGTTTACATATTTACCATATGTTTGGGCATAGGCTGTACTACCCGCAACAAGGCAAAATAGCAACAAAACAACTTTCGGCCACCAGGATAACCTCATATTAAACGCTTATTGATGGAACATATAAACCTGAGGATCTATCACCTTACCATCGGCAGCTTTGATGATCAGCAAATCCTCGTTACGGTTAGTGTTATCGGCAATATAATGACCACTAAGGGCGTAAGCACCTTTTTTTAGATGCAGCATCCCTTTTTGCGGCTGCGCGTACTTATCCTTACCCCGGTATATGATCTGCTCGCCATTGATAAACAGCGCCGGACTAACTAAAAAGCCCGAAGTAACCTGGTAATCACCATCGGCATTAATCCGGATAAAGCCGTTTACTTTTACCCAGGTGAGGTTTCCGTCTGTTACCGGCAGCACCATCGGCGTAGCCGAATTAATGATAGCAGTTGTCACCACCTGTGTGGTATCCACTTTATCAATATTGTATTCCTTGCTCTTAATCAGCCGGTAGCTGAAGCCGGGGGTAAACGCCGCCTGGTCGATAATAACGGGCTTAATATCCACATGCCTGATCATGGCCTCCTGCAAAATATGCTGCTTATTTAGTGTCCAGGTGGTATAAGTTTTAATACTGAAGGTATCCTGGAGCATGGTATTGATTTTTACGGGGAACGATTGTGGTTTAGCGGTGCTATCGGGCATTTTGCCGTTAAGCGAATAACGTACCTGCGCGCCCAACAGCGGGTATTTAAGCACCAGCCCAAACTGGTTGCTATTGGTTACAATATTGTCCATACCCACAATATCGGGCAGGCGGGCATTCCAGTTCCAGAGTTTGAAGTAGCCGTATTGCTGTTTCATTTTGTAGGCAAATCTATCTATATCTTTATTTTCCGCTGCCGACCAGGTGAGTTCGGCTACAGCTAAAGCACGCGGATAAACCATGTATTGCAGATGTGTGGCAGTGGGCACTTTCTCGGCCCAAATATTACCCTGGGCACCTAAAATGTATTTTGCCTCTTCGGCGTTAAGCTCTTTAGACATGGGTTCGTAGTTGTACACCATTTGCCAGGTTACCGTTGGGTTCCATCCCACCGGTTCCAAATCCTCGGCGGCCTGCGGAGCATCAAAATACATATAAGGCAATGGTGTCATCACCACATGGTGGTGCATTTTTGCCGCCGCTATGCCGCCCGCTTCGCCCTGCCAGCTCATTACCGTGGCCGATTCGGCCAGGCCACCCTGCAATATCTCGTCCCACCCTACCAATCTTTTATTTTTGGAGAGCAGGAATTTTTCTATGCGTTTGATAAAATAGCTTTGTACTTCCTTTTCACTTTTCAAGCCCTCTTTTTTCATTAGGGCAACGGCTGTCGGGCTTTTCAGCCAGGCCTCCATTTCGGCTTCATCGCCGCCAATGTGAATGTATTGGTTAGGGAACAATGCCATCACTTCCGTAAGCACGTTTTCCATAAAGGTAAAAGTATATTCGCTTGGATCCAGCATGCGTACACGGTGTTTGGCGCCGGTTGAATCCTGGCAGCCTAATTCGGGATAGGCAAATATGGCCGCCTCGCTGTGGCCGGGCATCTCAATTTCGGGCAGGATGGTTACAAACCTGTCCTGCGCGTATTTTACCACGTCTTTAATCTCGGCCTGGGTATAAAACCCATCCTTGCCACCACCATCTATCAAATTATCCAGCTTGCGAAATTTCCCTTGTTTTTCATAATAGGTAATCTTAGCACCTATTTCGGTCAGTTTTGGATACTTATTAATCTGGATGCGCCAGCCTTCATCATCCGTTAAATGCCAGTGAAATACATTCAGCTTGTAATGGGCCATTACATCAATATACCTTTTAACCTCATCAACTGTAAAAAAATGGCGACTTACATCCAGGCTTAACCCACGCCACTGAAAGCGGGGCTCATCGGCAATACGGCATGCCGCTAATTTTAAAGGAGCAATAGCCCGCCCAGGTAATAATTGAATAAATGATTGTACCCCATAGAACACGCCGGCTCCATTACCCGATATTTTTACAGTGCCGGGAGTTACATCCAGGTTATAAGCACCTTCTTTATTGGTTACCGCGGTTACCAATTTTATTGCCGCAGCAGCCGGAATTTTAGGGTAAACTTTCAGCTTTAAATTAAGCTTATAATACGTAGCGAGATAGGTTTGCAGGTATTTACCTACAGCCTCACTTTCTTTATCAACCCCGATAACTGCTTTACTGCTTAAAACAAAGCTGCCTTTTTGTTCGGTTAAGTGCAAAGGCTGGGGTATAATGTGTAGTTGCGCCCTTACCTGTAAACTGATGCAAGTAACTATAAAAACCGCGGCTAAATACTTTATGCTGATGTTGTTCATGTAATGTAAGGGGGGCTTAAATTTTTACGGTGATTTTTTTGACGTACAATATCCAAACAGGAATAAATATAATGATAACCGTAAGTATGGCCGATATCAGCGACGCATTCTCTGGCGAAAAATTGGGCGTAAGGAGGTGAAAGTACATGTACGACCAGACATTTGTTTTATGCCCGTTGTCCGTAACCTGAATAATGGATAGTATTTCCGGGATTACATCGGCTAAAACATAGGCGGCTATGGCATTGCGGCCGAAGGCAAGGAATGGCGGCAGGATTTTCTTATAGCCTTTTACATCGATAAGCCAGTACGATAACGACAGGATAATAATAGCCAGCCCGGCTGTAAACAGCACAAATGAGCTTGTCCACAATTGTTTATTGATGGGAAAAAATGTGTTCCATATTAAGCCAAGTATCACCAGCAGCACTCCCGCACCGGTAAGTTTAAAAATTTCGTTGCCGTTTTTAAGCCGGTCGCTTTTAAGCCAGGTGCCTGTAAATACGCCTAACAAACAGGTACCTATAGCGGGTATGGTACCCAACAACCCTTCGGGGTCCCATGTTTTAGAGGCCTGCCAAAGGTGATTGGTGGTAAAAACCATCCTATCAATGTAAGCGCCCAGATTAGTTTCCTTTTCAAGGTTGGGATCAGCTACGCCGGGAACCGGCACAAAGGTCATGATCAAATAATAACCTATTAAACAACTTATTGCAATAATAATTTGTGTTCGGGTATTCGTTTTTAAATAAATAATGGCAGTAATACCAAATACCACGCCTATGCGCTGCAAAACGCCTGGGAAACGAAGGTGAGCAAACTGAAAATCGCTGATCAATGGCAGGCAAACGCCTAATGCAACGATGATTAATGTGCGTCGCAGTATAGAAAGGATAGCTTTACCATGATTTGCTTCATCTGACTTTTTGCCCTGCATAGCATAAACGATGGATACCCCCACCATAAAAAGGAAGAAAGGGAACACCAGGTCGGTTGGGGTGCAGCCATTCCATTTAGAGTGTTCCAGCGGCCAGTAAATATGCCCCCAATCGCCGGGATCATTTACCAGGATCATAGCCGCAACGGTAAAGCCGCGAAAAAAATCAAGCGAAAGTAATCGTGGCCTGCTGGGACTGGTGACTTTATCACCAACTATTGTATTTGCCATGTTTTATTATTCTATAAACCATCCGACTGTCAGCTTTTTTTCCCCGGAAGCTTAAGCGTATATACAAAATGGTAAGTGCCCGATACTACGTTCATCTGTTCATCGTTACCAACCTTTTTTATTTCGGTAATCTCTTCTTCGGTATTAAAATCCAGGCCACTTTCGGTGATCTGATCTGTTACCAATGGCAAAACTACATGCGCCGTAGTATTTGGCGGCACTACAATATCCAGGGTAAATATGCCATTATCAATACTCCATGCCGATTTTATTTTGCCGTACAGGGTTTCCAGTTCGGCCTGCGCGCTGGTTAATTTACCGCCCGGCTTTGGCGCAATAATAATTTTGTGAAAACCCGGATCAGCCTCGTCAGTATTAATGCCGGCAATTACCCGGTACATCCAATCGCCTATGGCGCCATAGGCATAATGGTTAAAGGAGTTCATTTCAGGGTCTTCAAAAGTGCCATCCGGCTTAATGCCATCCCAGCGCTCCCAAATGGTGGTGGCGCCGTTTTTAACCGGGTATAGCCACGATGGGTACGATTCTTTCATCAGCAGGTCGTAAGCAATATCGGTAAAGCCAAAGCGGCTCAAAACATGGCAAATATAGGGTGTGCCTAAAAAGCCGGTAGTGATATGCTCGTCGTAATCATCAATATTTTTTACCAGCCTTTTTGCTGCCGATACCCTCAGGTTCTCGGGCAGCAAATCAAAATTCAATGCCAGCACGTAGGATGTTTGCGTACCCGATATCATGCGCCCGTTGGGTGTTACATACTCGCTGTTAAAAGCTTTTTTGATATTATACAACAGCTGCGAATATTTTTGTACATCATCGCTTTTACCCAATATTTTGGCTGCATTGATGAGCAATTGCGTTGAGTGGGCATAAAAAGCCTGCGCTATCAGGTTTTTGTCGGTTAGTGCGGCACCATCTTCGTAATTGGTACCGGCGTAAAACAGCCAGTCGCCAAAGTGGTTGCCTGTATCCCACAGGTAATTGCGGCTATGCAGCTGAATGTAGCCCACCCATGCCTTCATACTTTCGTATTGCTGCTGCAACACCTGTTTATCGTTATAAGCCAGGTAAATATTCCAGGGGGCTATGGTGGCCACGTCGCTCCAGCCGGATGCGGCTGACGATGCGCTATCCAGCATATTGGGTATCACGTAAGGTACCGCGCCGTCCTTATGCTGATCGGCTGTTAAATCTTTCAGCCATTTGGTATAAAAGCCTGCCACATCCATATTAAAAGTGGCGGTACGGCAAAAAGCCTGTGCATCCCCCGTCCAGCCCATGCGTTCATCGCGCTGTGGGCAATCGGTAGGCACATCAATAAAATTTCCTTTTTGCCCCCATTGAATATTATGTTGTAACTGGTTAACTAATGGGTTTGAAGTGGAAAATTTGCCCGTTTGCGCCATATCCGAATAAACGGCATAAGCAGCTAAATTTGTGGAATCCAGCGGGCCTGTATAACCCACCACCTTTAAAAACCTGAACCCCTGGAAGGTAAAATGAGGTTCGAAAGTGGCAAGGCTGTCATCTTTAAAAACATAGGTAATTTCCTGTTTGGCGGTACGCAGGTTTTTGGTGTAAAAATTTCCCTTTTGATCCAGCACTTCGGCATGGTAAAGCCTGACGGTATCGCCTGCCTTTGCTTTCAGTTTAAACTGCACCCAGCCTACCAGGTTTTGGCCAAAATCGACAACCCGCTCGCCTGCCGGTGTGGTAAATACCTTTAAGGGCAAAAACTTCTCGTGTTTTTTTACAGTCGGGCCGGTGGTGGCAATCAGGTTATTCCTTATGGTCGTATCCATTTTAACCGTATCCCAGCCCATGTCTTTATAAAGGGGACTTGTCCAGCCGTTTTTTTCCTTGCGGGCGTCATAAACCTCGCCATCAAAAAAAGATGACGAGCGTATTGGGCCATAAGTTACCTTCCAGCTTTTATCTGAATTAATTATTTCCCGTTTACCATTAGTATATACTAATTCCAACTGGCAAAGCAGGGCCAGTTTGCTGCCATATATATTTTTTTTACGGTTATAAGTATAGCCCCTGTACCAGCCATCGCCAACGGTTACGCCAATGGCGTTGGCGCCTTTTAGCATATTGGCGGTAACATCATACACATTATATTGCAGGCGTTTGTTATAGCTCGTCCAGCCGGGGGCAAAATAATCATTACCAACACGTTTGCCATTTATTTGCGCTTCAAAAACACCGTGCGCGGTGATGTATAAGTGTGCTGCACGCACTTTTTTATCTAACTTAAAACTTTTGCGGAACATGGGCGCCGGGCCGCCGGTGGTGTCAGACGGGTAAGTATCCTGGATCCATTTGGCCGACCAGTCGGTTGGGTTTAGCAAACCCATTTTCCAAAAGTTGACCATACACCAGGGGCTTACCCGGTTTTTGTTATCCCATACCCTAACCTGCCAGTAAACTTTTTGGCGCGAAGCAAGCATAGGCCCGCCATAATAAACCTGGATAGACTGAGCGGAATAAATGCGGCCTGTACCCCAGATGATATCCTTGCCTTTTGTTAACGATACGGCATTGCTGCCAACTCTTATTTCATAGGATGTTTGCTGAATGTCGCGCTCCGGGCATACCAGTTTCCAACTTAAACGGGGATTGGCAACAGCAACCGATATGGGATTGGTTTTGTATTCGCAAATAAGGTTATCAACTGTGAGCGGCGGCGGCGGTAACGGCTTAACCTGGGAAAAACTGCTGAAAGAAATCAAAACTAACAAAACGATATTTAAGCATACTTTTTTGAGCACACTTATTTGTTGAGTATAATTCATGCACTAAATATAGCTTTAGAACGTTTTTTGTTTTAAATACCACACATATTTTAGCTATAAAACAGTAAAAATGATGTGGTAATAGCATTATTATGTCAATAAACGGAAAAAGCCCCGCAAAAGTTTCGCGGGGCAAAAAAAGTAATAATTAATGCTCCAGTGTTCCTTCTGTTAGCGGATATTGGAAAAGCAGGC
Organism: Mucilaginibacter sediminis; assembly: GCF_051903035.1. Taxonomy (NCBI): domain Bacteria; kingdom Pseudomonadati; phylum Bacteroidota; class Sphingobacteriia; order Sphingobacteriales; family Sphingobacteriaceae; genus Mucilaginibacter; species Mucilaginibacter sediminis. The sequence goes on along the minus strand of NZ_CP170602.1, from coordinate 7,191,440 downwards.
GGATATTAGCGTAAGCAGCAGAGTTAACATTCCAGTAAGGTTTTTTAAAGGCTTTTTCGCGGGCGCCGTGGGCTGTCATTACAGCAACGGCCTTACCGGTACGTAAAAGATCAAACCAGCGGTGATTTTCAAACGCCAATTCAACCTGCCTTTCATGCGCAATGGCATCGCGAAAGGCATCCTGCCCCGAAACATTTAAAGCAGGGTCATCATTCCCGGCGGATTTAGCGGCCAGGCCGGCCCGTTCGCGTACCAGGTTTAAATATTTAAAAGCATCGCCGCCACCCACAAATCCCTGCTCGTTAAGGCATTCGGCCAGCATCAGGTAAACATCGGCATAGCGGTACACCGGGAAATTTTTGCCGGTTACACCCTGCACGGCGCTGGTGGTTGCAAACTTTTTAATAAAGGGCAAATCCACGCCGTACTCATCAGATGTAAATTCAATTAACGAGGCATCTTTACGGTTATCGCCGTCCTCGTAGGCGTTAACCAGGTCCTGGGTTGGAATATTCCAGCCATTTTGCGCGCCGTTGGCTATCTCAAAACCGGTTACATCCGAGTCATAATAATCCCAGGGGATAAAAGTATCTACAAAATCGCTGCCCAGTCCGTTTGAACCCTCAATGTATTGTATTTCGAAAATAGACTCGGGGCCGTTCTCTTTATTATTATCAAAGTTATCGGCATAATCTGTATTCAGATGATAAGCATTTGATGCAATAATATTCCGCAGCAAGGGAATGGCCAGGTCAAATTTTTTCCGGGTCATGTACACCTCGGCAAGCATGGTTTCGGCGGTTCCCTTGGTTACCCGGCCTTTATTTGCGGCGCCGGCATAGGTTACCGGCAGTTTGGCAACTGCGACCTGCGCATCGGCAATAATAGCCGCGTAAACAGCATCTACCTCGGCCTTTGTTGCTACCTTGTAAGCCTCGCTTACCGATGCTACCTCGTTAAGTACCAGCGGCACCCGGCCAAACATACGCACCAGGTTAAAATAGTTGAATGCGCGTAAAAAGCTGGCCTGTCCGGCTATGGTATCGGCAACTGCCACATCAAGTTTGGCCGCGGGCAGACGTGCTAAAATAGCATTGCAACGACCAATGCCTGTATAGCTGGCCTCAAAAAAAGCGCCTACCATATCGTTATTGTTCAATTCCCTAAACTCATCTATTTCCTCTTTGTTGGTACCGGAGCGGTCATAAGGATCAAACTCATATGATGTATTGTCAGACCGCATTTCGCCCATTGCCCAAAAACTGCCGTTATACAGGCCTTGTAACGGTGCATAAGCTCCGTTAACCGCCTGTATAAACTGTGCCTTTGTCTTGAAAAAATTGGTTGTATTTTGAGTATCGGCAGGCTGAAGGTTAAGATAATCCTTTTTACAGCTCCACGTACCACATGCAATAAGTACCAGGAAAACATATATGTATTTTTTCATGATTTCTGTTGTTATGGTTTCACCATCGTTAGTTTGAATACTCATTTTCAATTAAAATGTCACGTTACATCCCAACGTGTAAACTGCCGAAACAGGGTAGCCCGTAAAATTTACGTTGGGCGACAGCGACCTGTTGCCCTGCTGCCCTTCAATCCCTACCTCGGGGTTACCGCCTTTATAACCGGTTAGGAAGATGGCGTTTTGGGCACTGAAATAGACCCTGAAATTTTTAGTGAACTTTGTTTTAAAGTTGTATCCAAAATCGATGTTTTTAACTGCCAGGTACGAGTTACTTTCGACCCAGTAAGATGGGTAATAATCGCGGGCAAGATTGGTATTAGATGTGGTGGTTGGCAATAGGCCATCACCGGGATTGCTTGCCGAGCGCCAGCGGTGAATAACCGACTCCTCGACATTAAAAACCCCATCTAAATTGGTTGTGAACTGCTTATACATATCAAATACATGCCCGCCAACCGAACCCGCTGTAATGATATTAAGATCAAACTTTTTGTAAGAAAAATGATTGCTGAAACCAAATGTAAATTTGGGCCAGGGGTTGCCTATATTGGTTTGATCGTTGCCATCAATTACGCCATCCTTATTAACATCTTTATACCTGATGTTGCCAACCTGTTCGCCGTCAAAATGAGGGTATTTGTCAAGCTCGGCCTGGTTTTGAAATATGCCTTCAAAAATATAACCGTAAAACTGGCCTAAAGGCAAGCCCACTTTGGTAATACTTGTTGCGTTGTCGTTTTTAGGCGCATCGTAGATGTATGGTGTGGGTCCCAAATCAAGCACCTTATTGCGGTTAAATGATATGTTGAAATCAGTTGACCAATTAAAGTTACGTTCTACTATGTTTTTTGTAGTTAACGTAAACTCCCATCCACGGTTACGTACATTACCCACATTTGATAAAGCGTAACCATAGCCCGATACGATAGGAATTGGGATATACTGTAGCATCCGCTGGGTATAACGGTTGTAATATTCGGCAATTAAATAAACGCGGCCTTTTAGCAGCGAAACGTCCATGCCTATATCCAGCTGTTTGGTGGTTTCCCAGCCAAGTTCGGTATTACCAATCTGGTCGGTTATTGAGGCTCCTGGTGCGAGGCCGCCACCAAATGTATAATTGGCCACATCAACAACGGGGATATAATCATAATTACCTACGTCGTTATTACCTGCAAGGCCATAGCTTGCGGTAAACTTAACTTGTTCAACCGCGGCTATTTTAGGAAAAAAAGACTCGTCAGAAATGCGCCATCCGCCTGATACCGAGGGGAAGGTACCCCAGCGATGCCCGGGCGCAAACCTTGATGAACCATCGCGGCGAATAGACCCGCTTAACAGGTACTTATCTTTGTATGCATAATTTACCCGCCCGATTAACGATTGTAAACGCCACTCGGCATCGCCTGCATCAGCAGTAATGATAGTTGCATTGGCCACAGACCGTATGGCATCATCTGGAAAACCTGTGCCGAAAGTAAAACGATCATGTGAGTTTTCCTGTTGTATGGAGTAATCGGCCAGTACGGTTAACGTATGGCTGCCCCAGGTTTTTTTGTAGTTAATGCTGTTTTCGTTAAGCCAGTTAAAAACATTTTGCGAAGTGAAAGATGCCACTGCTTTTTGCTGGTTACCATCGCGGTTTGGAACATTGAACCCGCCCAGGTATGATGGCCTGTAATAATCCTGCGATTTGGTTTGATAATCGACACCGAATGTTGATTTTATGTTTAGTCCTTTAATAACTTCATAATCAATATAAGTGTTGGCAAGCGCCCTGAATTCGTTACGCTTGTTGGTAGTATTTACAAGCGAACTTACTGGGTTATTATTTTGAAAAGTTCCCGGCGAACCAATAACATTGGTATACGATCCATCGGGTTGTTTCACCGGCACAAGCGGGCTTTCCAGGTAGGCCTGGCTTAAGGCTGCCGAAAGAAAGTGCCCATCTGTTTCCTGCAAATTCCTGAAGCTGTAAGTGGGCGCTATATTTAACCCTACGGTTAAACCCTTAGCTATATCCGCATCAATTGTAGCCTTTAACGAGTAGCGTTTAAAAGCTGTATTCAGCACGGTACCCTGCTGATCAAAGTAGCCCAATGAAAACAACGACCGTACTTTTTCGGTGCCGTTAGCTATAGTAACATCGTAATTTTGCATCGGCGCAACACGGGTTACAGCATCAAACCAATCGGTGCCTTTGCCAAGCGACTGAGGGTTTTTATACGCATCGGGAATTGGATTATTGGTACCATTGACCGCGTTTGCATCCTGGATGGCTTCTGTGCGCCATTGTGCAAATTCGGCCGCAGTCATCATTTTAAGTTTGCTTTTGGGCAATACCGACTGCAGGCCGGTTGAAGTATTTACCGTAACAGATGATTCTCCTTTTTTTGCACGCTTAGTGGTTATCAGGATAACCCCATTTGCACCGCGCGAACCATATATGGCGGTTGAAGCGGCATCTTTAAGCACGCTTATATTTTCAATATCATCGGGGTTAATGGTGCTTAGCGGATTCGAATATTGATCGAAACCCGGCGAGAGCGGAAAACCATCTACCACGTATAATGGGTTGTCACCGGCACCTACTGAACCGGCTCCACGTATATTAACCGCCACACCACCACCCGGTGTGCCTGTAACCTGGTTAACGGTAACACCGGCCAGTTGTCCTGCAAGTTTCAGATCAAGGCTGGCCGCTTTTATCTCTTTAATATTGGCCATTTTTACGGTTCCAACGGCTCCGGTAACGTTTTTACGCTCCTGGTTACCGTATCCCACCACTACAACCTCGCTCATTTGCTGGTTATCTTCATCAAGGGATACATTGATAACCGCACGTTTGCTTACAGGCTCTTCTTTGATTTTAAATCCCACAAACCTGAAAACCAGCACCGCGTTATCATCAACCTGGATGATGTATTTACCGTCGGCCCCGCTTATTACACCAGTATTTGAACCTTTAATGGTAATGCTTACACCGGGCAATGGCTGTTTGGTATTATCAAGCACCTGCCCGGTAACCGTTATTTTATCGGGTGTAACCACCTGCTCATCCTTTTTGTTTACAATAATGGTTTTGTTGTCAATGGTGTAAGTAAAAGGTTCGTCTTTAAAACACTCATGTAAGGCTTGTTCAAGCGTGACATTTTTTAAGGAAAGCGTGACGGGTCTGGCCTGCTTAATTTCGTTGTATTTGTAAAAAAAATAAAAACCGCTTTGCTTTTCAATGGCGGTAAATACTTTATCAATAGCAGTATTGTTTGCGCTTAACGTTATAGTTTGCGAGTAGCTTTTGGCGTTAAGCTGTAAACAGCCAATCATAATCAGGATAACCGTTAACTTCATTGTCAAAAACAGTTTGGAGGTTGATGTTGGGGGTACATAAAATACTTTACCCCTAAAGTTTAATTGCATAACTTCGTCGTGTTTTGGGTGAATGCGTCTGTTAAGGAAACTCAGTAAAAGCTTAGCCCATGCATTTTAGCCGGGAGTATTGCAGTACTCCCGGCATTTTTCATGGGTAAGGTAGTTGTAGGGTGTTAATGGAGATGTATGTTTTTGCTCATAGGTAGATGTTTTTTTAAGGTTAATGTTAAAACGGATATGGTTAAGGTGATACTGTTATCTTTTTGTCTTCAACTTTAAAATGGACATGGCTAAGCTCCAGAACGTGCAGTACATGCGATAACTTCACATTTCGTTCAATTCTGCCCATAAATTCATCGTCGGATATTTTGCCGTTGTAAACCACCTCGACGTTATACCATCGCGATAGTTGTTTCATGATATCCTTGATACTGGCCCGGTTAAAATCAAAAAAACCGTTTTTCCAGGCTACGGCCCTTTCGGCATCTACTTCAACAACCTGGATATTATCGCCTTTAACAATGCCCTGCTCATCTGGTTTTAGCAAATTATGACTATTGCCGCTGGTTAATTGTACCACGCCCTCCAGTAAAGTTGTTTTGATGTTATCCTCGTCAGCGTAAGCATTAATGTTAAAATGGGTACCCAGTACTTTTACATTAAGCGTACCAACATTTACCGCGAATGGTTTCGACGGATTTTTAGCCACTTCAAAATAGGCCTCGCCGGTTAGTTCAACATTGCGCTGGTTGCCGACAAATGTTGTCGGGAATTTCAGCGATGATGCCGCGTTAAGCCAAACTTTGCTGCCATCGGGCAATATAACCTGGTATTGGCCGCCACGGGGGGTACTGATGGTATTATAAGCAACAAGGCCATTTGCCGGTGAAGCATTATTGTCATCCACCTGGTAAATCAGTTGCCCATCTGTAGTTTTTTTAATGCTGATGTTTCCTTTTTGGGCAATGGTGCCGATTCTTGCAGAATCGAGCACCACTTTTTCGCCGTTATCTAAGGTTAGGACTGCTTCATTTTTACCGGGGTCGGCATCGTGCTTAACCACCGTTTTGTTTTTTGCCAGGGCTACCTCTTTTGCCGTGTGCCGCGTACCGTAATACACACCGGCGCTAATAATCATAAGGCCGATTACCGCCGCAGCTACATTCCTGGAAGCAAAGATTTTGAATACTTTAGGTTGATGCTTTGCTGACGATTGCTGAACTGCCGATTGCAAACGTTGCAGCATTTTATCTTCCAGGTCTTGCTTCACGCCCAGGGTTTGCTCGTCCCAATCATTATTGGTTTGGGCGTTGTCAAACAATTCCATTAACAGCTGCACCTCATCGGCAGTAGCCTGCCCGTTAAGGTATTTATCAATCAATTGTTGAAATTCCTGCTTTTGCACAACCTGGTTTTTATAGTAAGAGTATAAAAACAGGGGTATCCCCTATCTGGGAAGAAAAAAAATAAAATTGGGAAGATTGTCCGGATAAGTGAATTTGTTTTACAGGCAAAATATTATGAAAACGAGGCAGAAGTTAGTGGCGGAAGAAACAAGTATAAAGAAATTATCCCCAAAATTAAAAAGGATAGCAGGCTGTGTTAAACTTCCAATTGACTTTGATGAAAAGAAAGCTTTGGATGCTTTTTTTCAGAGCAAACATCAATACAATATAGCATATATAGCATAGCTGAAAATACAGTTATGCTATATACTTCTTTCTCACGATGAATGATGGCAGAAATCATGCAACATTGTAAAACTTCTTGATTAGTTCAAACATAATTGGCATTCCGCTTTTTAACCATTCTGGTACCTGATCTGGAGGTATGGATCTTCCGACGTTTCCATTTAGAAGTTTAGCAATAGAAATCATTTTTAGTGACGTATCAATTAGTTCAACAGAATCAAACATCGGGAAATTCTTATCGAGCATTTCCATATTTCCCCAATACTTGTTCTCGATTGCAAGTGGGGGAACATGGAAACCTCCTTTTTTAACACGCATTTCTACCCTTTGGATTGATCTTGTTAAAGTATTTAGCCCGCAGAAAATTAAATGGGTTTCAAAACCAGCTTCTTTAAATCTCTTTGGGATTGCCCAAGCACCTGGGCCTGTAAAGTGCCCCTCATAGGCAAAGTTAGCTTTGTTCTCAATATTTAAGTTAACAAGACGAAGAAATTCTTGTTCAAGTGCTTCTTCCGCAAGCTTTCTTGACTCTTTTGACGATTTATTTATTTTATAAAACTCAATGCTTTTTTGTGTGTAAAAAACATCTCCATCAAATATATCGAGATCAGCAAATTCGGATGGGATCAACGTTTGTTTGTAGGTAGACTTGCCGGCACCGTTGCTCCCAGTAATAATAAATAGTTTAGGCTTAATGGAAAACTTCATGTTTTTCCTTTACGGCAGCAATTTCACTTTTTGTGAGTACCTTGATCACTTCGCGCGGGGCATCTAAATTACTTTTATCCAATCTTTCTACTTTTATCTGGCCATCTGGGTATTCATAGTAGGCTTCATCATCAGGCAATTCATCATCAAAAATCATAAAGCAATGTCCCTGGTTCAGATCATCATTCCTGAGTTTTTTTATAACCTGCTGCATGGCAAATAAGCGGTTATCCTGTTGATCGTTTTTAGGCTTCATTTTCACTTCCGTATATTTTTAATTAAGTATAAAGTTACGATAAATGCCATAACTAATCAATTGAACATCGGTCGGCATTTTTGAACTCCTGCAATAACACATCTTTTTCACCCATCCACAACAGAAAACACCCCAATCTACAACAAAAACAAAGTCCCCAACGAAGTACGCAAATGCTTAAGCGCTTTGGTTAAATGATTTTCGACTGTTTTGGTAGATATATTGAGCCTTGATGCAATTTGCTTATGGGTTAGGTACTCTTCGCGGCTAAGCTTGTAAACTTCGCGGCATTTTTCGGGTAGCGTTTCAACTACCGAATTTACCTGTGAAACCAGCTCTTTGTATTCTAAATTTTCATGGGTGTCAGGGCTTTGCAAACTGTTGGCAAGGGCATCAAACACATCGCTTGTTGCAACCCCGGCACGGATTTGCCTGTAAACTTCATAACGGATGGATGCATACAGGTATGCTTTTAACGATACGGCTATTTGGATATTATCCCTGCTATTCCAAAGCTTGATGAACAGTTCCTGGATAACATCTTCGCAGGCCTGCTTATCTTTTAAAACATTGTAGGCCGACAGGAACAATTGCTGCCAGTATTTTTTGTAGATAGCGGTCAACGCACTTTCATCGCCCGATTTTAACCGGTCGATCAATTGCACATCGCTTATAGCTACCTTTTCTGCCATCCTGAAAGGGGGTTAACATAGAATTGCGATAAATTTAGCAAAAATTAACTATTGATGTAATTTATGGCATAAATCAATCGCAATCGCAGGAGTTGTAAAGCTTTGTTTCACATCAAATTCAGGGTTGCAACAGTTATTTGGCATCATGAAAAATAATGCCCATACTGTGCCGCCGACCATTGGTAATCTCGGCTATGCCGTGTTTCATATTTACCCGATGGTACCCTTTGCTGCCTTTTGCAGGCCGGTAACTGGTGGTAAATAATATCATATCACCCTTGCCGGGTTTTAACACCATCGCCCTTGATTGTTCGCGCGGTCTTTGTTCCAGCAAAATGAATTCGCCTCCCTCGTAATCTATGCCGGGTTCATCCAAAATAAAAACCGATTGAATGGGAAAAAACACCTCGCCATACAAATCCTGGTGCATGGCATTGTAACCGCCTTCGGTGTATTGCAGTATCAACGGAGTTGGCCGCAATTGTTCATGCTGATGGCAATACTGCAGCAATTCATCTAAAGTATCAGCAAAACGCGTGGGCTTATTTAGCAATTCCATCCAGTTATTGGCGATAGGTTCAAGCTTTAGATAAACATGCTCCCGTAACTGTTGAATGATTGCCGGCAATGGATATTTGAAATATTTATACTCGCCCCGGCCGTAATGGTGGCGTTCCATCACAACGGTTTTGCGGTAAAGCCCATCATCAATATATTGATTAGCCAGAGCGGCGCATTCATCCGCAGCTAAAACGTTTTTTACAATGGCATATCCACGGGCATCCATACCGGCTTTAATATCAGCCCAATTTAAATTATCAATTCGCTCTTTAATTTCCATCATCTTTTATATTGATACCGGTTGATTAACCATTGCTGCCTCCCAGCCTATAATTGCCGATTTACGGGTTGCCCCCCAATGGTATTGCCCCGATTCGCCTGTCGACCGGATAACCCGGTGACAAGGGATCAAAAACGCTACCGGATTGGCCCCTATGGCGCTGCCTACTGCCCGGCTGGCATTTGACAATTGTATTTTTTGCGAAACATCGCCATAGCTGCATAAGCCACCCATAGGTATTTTTAACAAGGCATCCCACACCTTTAATTGAAAACTACTGCCCTTTAAATGCAATTTTATTGCCGGCAATTGCGACCAGTCTTTTTTAAAGATATGCAAAACATCCTGTTGCACCATATCAACTACCTGGGTATAGGTCGCGTTAGGGAAATGCTGTTTAAGTTGATCTAAAGCGTCGGCATGGTCGTCGGCAAAGGCCATATAGCAAATACCTTTGGGGGTTGATGCCACTATGATATTGCCAAAGGGGCTTTGGGCGAAGCTGTAGTTTATGCTCAACTCTTTGCCGCCGTTTTTGTACTCCGCAGGGGTCATGCCTTCAATGTTGATGAACAGGTCGTGCAAACGCCCGGTACCCGACAGGCCCGTTTCATAGGCGGTATCAAACAAGGTTGCCTGCTTATCTTTTAAAATACCTTTGGCATATTCCAGGCTTAAGTATTGCAAAAACTTTTTAGGGCTGATGCCTACCCAATCTGTAAACAAACGCTGAAAATGAAAGGGGCTGAGGTTAACCTTTTCGGCAACTTCATCTAAATTTGGCTGGGTTTTAAAGTTGAGTTTTATGTAATTTATTGCCTCGGCAATACGGTCGTAATTAATATTTTCCTGTGTGTTCATCATATTATTTGTTATTTATAAACAAATGTAGGCCGATAGCGGATGCGATGAAACCCGGAACTTGCTAAAGTCTGAATCAGAATTTACAGAATCTTTAAATGAATAGAATGTATGCGTAGTTTATTCTGTCAATTCTTTAATCCTGTAAATTCTGATTCAGATTCCGCCTCGTCGCAAACAACCCTAAACTCAATATCAAACTTGTACCCAATACTACAATAAACAACAGCCCCGTACCAACCTGCGGTATCTTCAAATTATCCGGCAGGTTATAATACAGCAGTACGCTGATTAGCCCCCGGGGTACTATTACTAACTCGGGCATCAGGTCGGTTTTGGATACGAATTTGATGTATAAAAAGCGGACCAGGTAAATGGATACCAGTATGGCACCGCCGGTTGCCAGCAAGGTAATATCCTGCAATTCATAAATATCCATGGTATAACCAAATACTATGAAAAAGAACGTGCGCATTAAAAAAGCGCTCTCGGCAGATAGCTGGAAAAGCTGTTTGATATCGTGTTGAAAGGTTGGATAGATAAACAGTTTCCTGAACCACGGAAAACTGATTTGGTTTGCATTATTCAGGAACAGGCCCAGTGCCAGTACAATTATCAATGCCGATAAATGGAACGATTGCCCTACCGAATAAACCAATATGAGCAACGCGATAATAAGGAACGATTTGATGTGATGTGTTAACCGGCCAATAAGGTAAAGCAACAGCAGGCAGGATATGATGGCTGCTATAATAATGCCTGTAAGTTCGGCGCCAAGTTTTATAAACGATACCACATCAATTTGCTGGTTACGTACTATGAAGTTGAACAGCACCACGGTAAGGATATCCGAAAAAGAAGACTCGTAAATAATAAACTCCTTTTTGTTTTTACCAAGGTTAGATGCCGATGGAATAGCCACTGCCGAACTGACCACGCAATAAGGTATGGCATTTACAAAGCACAGGTAAAAGCTTTGCCCTGTTAAATACCTGATGATAAATGTAATGGCAAATGCGCTAACCAATAAAAGGGTAAATGCCGAAAAGAACGCTTTTTTGATGATAGCATTTTTATCGCTATTGTACCGCAGTTCCAGCGCTCCCTCAAATACTATAAGGATAAGGCCCAACGTGCCAAGCGTAGGCAGAATCACCTTAAAATTGATCATTTTCACCCCAAAATAATCAACAGTAAAATGTATCGCGATGCCAAGCATCAGCAATAAAATAACCGAAGGGATTTTGGTTTTACCGGCTATCAAATCGAACAGGTACGAGAAAATGACCAGTCCGCTTAAAATAATCAGGGTTGTATATGTAGTCAAATTACCAATTGTTTAACAGTGTGAGTACATAAATCAGCCTTAACATTTCAAACTTAAGCATTGTTTCGCATTATTTTTTGCCGCGTACGGCGCATCCCTTGTTTGAAAGCTGATATCTTTTATATTTACTTTTTTAACAATAACAGCCTATGGATCCGGCGCAATTTTACAGTTTTAAGGTGTGGTTAACTATGGTGATCATAGCACCCGTGCTACAAATCCTTGTAAGCCAGTTTTTCTTTCACACCGGGAGTATACTATCCATCGCCTTTATTAAAGAATATCCCTTATCGGTTGGCGTGTTAATGGTATTTACATGCCCGCTGGGCGCGTTGCTTACTTTTATTATCCCACGAATGACCAGGAATTCAACCGTAATTGCTGTTAAACAACGGGTGTCGATCGCCTTAGGTATTGTTGTTATTTTGGTATTTCTTGGTGCATCAGCGTCTAAAAACGCCTATTCGCCATTTGAACTATCGGCCATGCTGCTGCCATTTTTACTCCCTTTGTTATTGGGGGTTTGGATTTGCCGGCTGGATTTGGAAGATGAAAGCTACGAGGACGAGGAGGAAGAAGAAACTGCATCCTGAACAGGTCGCAATTTAAAACCTCACCAAAAAAGTGTGAAGCACAGCAAAGGTCCACTGGTAAAAGCCGTTACGCCTGTTTTGCTTTCTGCTTTAGGCCTTCGGCTTTACGCTTATATCTATTTTACAAAACAGTGTGGTTACAATCAATGTTACTTACCATATTTGTACCAAACAAAAACATATGCCGCATCTATTCTCACCGCTTAAAATAAAGAACATCGAACTTAAAAACCGCATCGTGGTATCGCCCATGTGTGAGTATTCCAGCGAAGACGGTTTCGCTAACGACTGGCACCTGGTACACCTGGGCAGCATGGCCGTTGGCGGTGCTGCTTTAATTATCACCGAAGCCACCGCCGTATCGCCCGAAGGCCGCATTTCATCTGCCGACCTGGGCCTTTATAAGGACGAACATATTACCAAATTAAAACAAATCACCGATTTTTTGCACGCCCATGGTGCTTATGCCGGCACACAGCTGGCACATGCCGGCCGCAAGGCCAGCCACCTGCAGCCGTGGCTGGGCGGCAAACAGGTGCCATCCAATGAACCTAACGGGTGGAAATCATACGCGCCAAGCCCAATCGCTTTTATCGACAGTGAAGAGGCGCCTTTAGAACTGGATAAAGCCGGCATCGACAAAATTAAAGCTGATTTTAAAGCCGCCGCTGCCAGGGCTTTGGCCGCAGGTTTTGACGTAATTGAACTGCATGGCGCGCACGGTTATTTATTGCACGAGTTTTTATCGCCTGCAAGTAATAAACGTACGGATGAATACGGAGGCTCGTTCCAGAACCGGATCCGTTTTTTACTGGAAGTAATTGAAAGCGTACAGGAAGTTTGGCCGGCAGAAAATCCGTTGTTTGTGCGTATATCGGCAACCGAATGGACGGAAGGCGCCTGGACGGCTGATGACTCGGTAGCGCTTGCCAAAATACTAAAAAATAAAGGTGTCGATCTTATTGACTGCTCGACAGGCGGCAACATCGCTGGTGTTAAAATAGCGTTAAAACCAGGTTACCAGGTTGAATTTGCGGAGAAAGTTAAAAAAGAAAGCGGTATACTTACCGGAGCAGTAGGCTTAATAACCAAACCGCACCAGGCTGATGAAATTATACAGGAAGGCGAAGCCGATGTTGTATTTATAGCCCGCGAAATGCTGCGCGATCCGCATTTTGCACTACGCGCCGCCCATGAGCTGGGACACGAAGTAGAATGGCCGGAGCAGTACGTTCGGGCGAAATGGAATTAGCCGATAGTCTATGGTCGATAGTCCATAGACATGCATTTAGAATCAATTAATCACAACAATACCATGGACCATCGACTATGGACCATGGACAAACAAAAACCACAAACTATGAAACGTACAGCAAACGCCCATTGGAATGGCACTTTACAAACCGGCAGCGGAGAAATCACTACGCAAAGCACCGTGCTTAACAAAACCCAATACTCTTTTAAAACCCGCTTTGCCGATGGCATTGGCACCAACCCCGAAGAGCTGATTGCCGCCGCTCATGCAGGCTGCTTCACTATGGCTGTTGGCGCTGCCCTGTCACAAGCCGGCTTTACCCCTGGCGACCTGACCACCGATGCCATTCTTGACCTGGATATGCAGGCCCTGAGCATCACTGGTATTCATTTAGAACTGAAAGCATCGGTTATTGACGGTGTTGATGAAGCTAAATTTAAAGCCATTGCCGAAGACGCAAAAGCAAATTGCATTATATCAAAAGCGCTGAGCGTACCATTTACTTTGAATGTTACTTACGCGTAAGTACGTATTTCATCATGTCATTGCGTGTACCGATCAGGTAAAAATTAAAAAAAACGTTATGACGCACAACAAAATATAATTAAATTGATGTTCTAAACGCCGTCATTGCGAGGTACGAAGCAATCCCCGATATGCTAAGTCCCACATATTTTGGGATTGCTTCGTACCTCGCAATGACGGTTTTCTATACTGGTAATCAATAAACTTACAAACACGCCATTATAGTGAGGAACGACGTGGCGATCTCTTAGTTACGCGTGAATGACCTGCAATGTCCGCGATCGCCGTGCTACGCTCGCGATGACACATTCTTCCGAGTTTTTATTTCTGTATCAACACCAATAACTCCTGCGGCGTTTCGTAAGTGGCACCCTTATATTCAAGGGCCTTTACCCCTACACATACAGTATCTATGGCATTGCCCACATGGGTAATGAGAATCTGCCCCCGTACATCGGGCTGGACGCCTTCGCCGGCCGGTTTCATGCCATCGAGCAAGTGCATCACACTATCAATGGCTGTGGGTTTTGTAAAAATCTTAATCCTGCTTGCCGGAAAATAATAGCTGAATTTATCACAGGGGATCCTGAACTGCGTTTCGCGACCCAGCTCGGTAAACTTAAAGCGGATGCTTTGAACGGCGTCGGCAGGGTTGGGTTTGGATTTGCAGGCCGACAAGGCAAAAAACACAAAAAGGATTATCACCGTGTTTAATTTTTTCATAATATATTGATTTGTAAATTACTTAGGACGGCCGGTATAATCCGGCTTTTTGAAAACTATCGCTTTGGAACTATTACGTAAATATCATCTTTATAAGAAATACAAATGCCGGCATTCTCCATTTGGCAAATATCAATAGCGGTAATAAATGCCTGGTATTTCGCGGTATTCCAGAAATGAAAATCTATACCCCTTTCAGTATCTCCCGAAGCCAGCATTTTTCTGATTTCAAGGCGGGCGAAATCGAGGCGGGCCTTATCGCCAATTTCGTTGCCATCTAAATTTATTCTGAGATAGTTTCTAACCGGTGGAAAATCCCGTTGAAGCCGCTTTGGTAACCTGCTATTCCATTCAGGACTCCATACCGCTATATCCATGGCACTGTAACGCACAAATGCTTTGTGCTGCTTTAAATAAACCAGGCAAAATAATGGCAACAATACAAGGCTGATTATTCCGGGTGAATAAACAATGGGTTTGTGCGGGGTTAAGGTTAATATTTTCATGATTTAGCTATCTTAATGACAATATTTTCTTTTCAATCCGGTAGCTGCAGTATAATCCAGCGCTTCAGATTTTAGCATATCGCTGCAGGCCTCTTCTATATTGCCGAGCATAATCTGGCATAAAGCCATCTTATAATAAATATCGCCTTCGGCATAGTTCTTTAACGCTTTATCAAAATTAAACAACGCAAGGTTAAAATCGCCTTGATACATTGCATCAGTTCCTAATTGCGTATACCGTTGATAAACCGGGTATTTTGAATAGTTTGTAAAACGAATTTCCGTTTTCATTTGTACGTTAACTGCCTTGCCTTTATAAGTTGCCGGAACCCACTTCTTTTTATTTCTTTCAAATACCTTGTTAAACTGCCTATCAAATTCGCGGTTAATTCCGTTTATAATTTGCAGTCCTAATGCCTCGCCTGCTTTATTGATCGTAAAAGTTGCCAAAAAGTGATCGTTTATAGGCGTTTGCTGCTGTAATCCTTTAACCGCATCCGACACTAATTGCCTAAACCCCTCATCTTCTTTAAATCCAGCGTAAATTTTTTCGCTCGCTCTATAAAGTGTGTCTGTTTGATTTACCGAAACTATATCATTGGCCGTTAACGGAATTGCTTTCTGGTATGCCGGCTCTGCTACAAAATAATATTTTAAACAATTTGGATTGTCAAACTTGCCGTTAATCCATTGCGTAAAAACCAGCGAATCTTTAGTTAATTTATCTATATGTACAAGGTTAGCCCCATATTGTAAAGTATCTCCGTTTAAAACAAAGCGAAAACTACCGCCCTTATAATCGTAATTGTATGCCAATGCAAATTTGCCGTCCTGGCTAAAGCTGAACTTTAGATATTCGAATTTCCTGGTATCATCATCAGTGGGCTCTTTTCCACTTTGGTATGTTAACCTGGTTTTTATCCAATTGCCGTACAGCAGGTTTTTACTCTGCGCTATTGATGTTAAATACGTAAATACAAGTGCAAGAGTCAAAAGGAATCTCATGAAATAAATTGTGATTTGGTTTAGTTCAAAGATAGCAACAGAATCAAGAATCAAACAAGATAAGTTAGACGAATTTTCCTACCACATCAACACGAATGTGTCAATCAAAAAGTTCGCCCTTTAGGGGGTTATCGACGCTATTAAGTTAAGATAAGCAGAAGTGAAAATAATATCGAACACTGAATTTCGAATATCCAACATCAAAGTTTTTCCTTCATTATTCAAAATTGGATATTCGGTGTTCGATATTAAATCGGCCTTAACTTCTTAACTAAATAACATGAAGTGTTAGGGGTCTCCTACTTCAACACATCCAATACCCTGAACATCCTCTCCTTTATTCCCTTACTCGATCCACTGAAGTTATTTACCATGATGGCAAAACAAAGCTCGCGGCCGTTGTGGGTTTGGTAGCCGGCGTAGCAAAGTACGCTGTTGATACTGCCGCTTTTCATTTTCATATCGTTGTATACGGGCAGGCTTTCATACAGATCAGGGAACCAGCTTTCTTTTTTGGCCGATTGCAGGATGCGGGCCATGGTATTGGTGCTTACCCTATCGCCGGGCGACAGGCCGCTGCCATCGTAGATGTTCATGCTACTGGCATCTATCCCCCGGGCCTGCCAGAATTTTTGTACCTCCTCTACCCCGTTTGTTGTGGTGGGTTTACGGCCTTGTTTCCAGGCGATGGTTTTAAGCAGTTGCTCGGCATAAAGGTTAATACTTTTTTGATTGAGCCAGTAAATGATCCGGCTCAGCGGCGGCGACGGAATAGCGGTGAGATTTTTGGTAATCAAAGGCAATTTCAATCCTTTTGCCGTTAATGTGGCAACAGATTCGGGATCGAACCCGACAGCAATGCCTAATTTTTTCAGCGTATCCGACAAGCGCAATGCGGCATCGTAAGCTGCATCCGGCGTTGCTGCCGAGATGCTTTTTTTATCTTTATCGATAGCGTAGCTGCCGCGCAGGTACATTACTTTGCTGCCAACGGGCAAAAAGGCGTAAGCATTATCGCCGCTGCCCGCGGAGCCGTTAACCAATTCGCTTTTAAAAGTAAGGTACGATACATTGGGAACGGTGTACGAAACGCCAATAGGATTGCCCACAGCGCCGGTACGAAGCTTAATATCAAACTGGTTTTCGCGCCAGCACAGGCCCGATGTTCCGGCACCATAGTAGTTGCCAATATCCTGCCATATCCAGCCCTCGGGGATAGATTGGGTGCCGAAGATGCTGTCATCGCCAATTATGCGCCCGTTTATTTTTTTGATGCCTGCAGTTTTAAGTGCATCGGCCATTAAAGCCAGCACATGTGCTTCTTTGGTTTGCTCGTACCGCCAGCTGCCCAGGGTTGGGTCGCCCGAGCCTTTGATGATGATATCGCCGTTCAACGTACCGTCAGCGGCAATTTCGCCGTTGTAGCCCAATTGGGTCTGGTATCTGAAATCGGCCCCTAAAACATTAAAGGCTGTAATGCTGGTAATAGTTTTTAGGGTTGATGCCGTAGCCAGCCCCATATTGGGGTTGGCGGCAAATACCTGTTCGCCGGTTTTGGCATCCAAAACAGTTAGCGAAAGCGATGCATACCGGCATTGGCTATCGGCCTGTAACCGGCCAAACGCTGCCGATAATCTTGATTGAAGGTCCTGGGCATAAGCCTGCCAGGTAATTAAAAATAAACTAACTATCAATAGCCGCTTCATCCTGCTCTTTAACGTTCCTTTGCGATATGTAATATATTGGAATACCGATTAAGACAATAATTAATCCGGGCCACGTGAATTGCGGCTTATAAATAATCAGCAATATACAGAAGGCTATTCCCATTACAATATAGATAGCCGGCAACACTGGGTAACCAAAAGCTTTGTAAGGACGATCTGCATTAGGCAACTTGGAACGCAAAATATAAATGCCAATTATAGTAAGCACGTAAAATATTACAACAACAAAAGATATCATATCCAACAGATCGCCATACTTTCCACTTAAACAAAGTATTGATGCTACCAGTGCCTGTATCCATAAGCCGAATTCCGGTACTGATGCTTTATTAAGTTCTCCGGTTTTTTTGAAAAACAAACCATCCTTAGCCATAGTGTAATAAACCCTTGCACCTGCCATAATTAAACCGTTATTACAACCAAAAGTGGATATCATAATCATCACAGCTATAATAAGCGTTCCGGTATGACCAAAAATTACCTGTGAAGCAGCTACTGCAACCCGGTCTTTTGGAGCCGTAGCAATTTCATGTAATGGTAAAACCCCGGTGTAAACCACATTGGCAGCCACATAAATTATAGTTACTATCATGGTACCAAAAAACAAGCTTAGCGCCACATCCCTTTTAGGGTTACGCATTTCGCCTGCTATAAAAGTAACGTTGTTCCATGAGTCACTGCTAAAAATAGAACCCACCATAGAAGCGGCTATGGCACCAAGCCCCGCCGCCAGGGTTACACTTGTAAAGCTACCATCGGCATTCAATTTATGCAGATTCCAGGCATTACTCCAGTTGGCATGCCATACATCCGGCTTCAGGGCTACGAAACCAAAAATGATCAGCCCGAATAAACTTGCAAGCTTGGTTAATGTAAAAGTAGTTTGTATCAGTTTTCCGCTTTTAACACCGCGGGTATTTATAAATGTTAATATTAAAATAACACCGATAGAAACAAGCTGTGCCGCGCTGATTTTTATAAAGCCCTGCTGAAAAAGAATATTATCTTCACTTACCGCCGGGATCAAATATGCTGTAAATTTTGAAAAAGCCACCCCAACTGCAGCTATAGTGCCGGTTTGTATCACCGCGAAAAAACTCCAACCGTACAAAAACGCTATAAGTTTATTGTAGGCTTCCTTGAGGTAAACGTACTGTCCGCCTGCTTTGGGGTACATGCCGCTCAGCTCGCCGTAACTTAATGCTGCTGTCAATGTCATAAAACCGGTGATGAGCCAAATTGCTATCAGCCAACCTGCTGAGCCCACATTGCGTACAATGTCGGCAGCAACTATAAATATACCTGAGCCTATCATGGAGCCTGCTACCAGCATGGTGCCATCAAGCAGGCCAAGTTCATGTTTCATTTTTGGTTGTCCGGAATCTTTTGCCATAAATTAAAAAAGGGTTTAAAGCCCTAAACTATTCAAAAAACTTTAATATTGAGAGGCTATTGTAAAGAAAATAAATTTACTATTTTGCAAGCACCAATTAAACCCTGCTATAGCCAGTGTGGTATTAAGTCGTTAGTCTTAAGTCGGTAGTCTTAAGAATCAAAGAAAAAAGAAAAAAAAGGCTTTTGACTTGCGACTTTAGACTTCAGACTTAGCAACACTTACTTAATAAAACCAAAATTGTTACTATGGATTTTTTGAACACTTACTTAATTTACTTAATTCCGGTGTTTGGGCTCATCGGCATTGCCGTTATGGCTGTTAAAGCAGCCTGGGTTACCAAACAAGATGCCGGCGATGGCGACATGGTTACGCTGGCCGGTTACATTGCCGATGGCGCAATGGCCTTTTTACGTGCCGAGTGGAAAGTGCTTGGTGGCTTTGTTGCCGTAGCTGCCCTATTGCTGGCCTGGAGCGGTACCACCGTGGCTACATCCAGCCCGGTTATTGCCGTTTCATTCATCATCGGAGCGTTTTTATCGGCATTTGCCGGTTACCTGGGCATGCGCATTGCAACCAAAGCTAATGTGCGTACTACACAGGCTGCCCGTACCAGTTTGGCGCAGGCATTAAAAGTATCATTTACCGGCGGTACCGTAATGGGCCTTGGCGTTGCCGGGTTAGCCATTATTGGTTTGGGTTCGCTGTTCATATTATTTTACCAGTTTTATGTAGTTAATGTTGCAGGCAGCACCGTAAACGGCGAGGCAATGGCCAAAGCCCTTGATGTATTGGCCGGTTTTTCGTTAGGTGCCGAGTCGATAGCGCTGTTTGCCCGTGTAGGCGGCGGTATTTATACCAAAGCAGCCGACGTGGGCGCCGACCTTGTGGGTAAAGTTGAAGCCGGCATCCCCGAGGACGATGTGCGTAACCCTGCCACCATTGCCGATAACGTAGGCGATAACGTAGGCGACGTTGCCGGTATGGGCGCCGATTTATTCGGATCATACGTGGCAACTATGCTGGCTACCATGGTGCTGGGCCGCGAAATTGTGTCTCATGATGCTTTTGGGGGTATTGCCCCTATCCTGTTGCCTATGGTTATAGCCGGTTTAGGTTTGATATTCTCGATTGTTGGCGCTGCCATGGTGAGGATTAAAAGCGAAACAGACAGTGTGCAAAAAGCACTGAACATAGGCAACTGGGCTTCAATCATATTAACAGCTATTGCTACTTACTTTGTAGTACAATGGATGTTGCCCGAGGGCGAGTTTCACATGGTACGCGATGAAGTTAATGGCGCAGTTAAAGCGGGCATAATTCCGTTTACCAAAAACGGCGTGTTTATGTCGATAGTGGTAGGTTTGGTTGTAGGTACTTTAATGTCTATCATTACCGAGTACTATACCGCAATGGGCAAACGCCCGGTATTGAGCATTATCCGCCAGTCATCCACGGGCCACGCTACCAACATTATCGGTGGCTTATCTATAGGTATGGAATCGACAGTATTGCCTATCCTGGTTTTGGCATCGGGTATTTATGGCTCGTACCATTTTGCGGGTTTATATGGGGTAGCGATAGCGGCCGCAGGTATGATGGCAACAACAGCTATGCAATTAGCTATTGACGCCTTTGGACCAATTGCTGATAATGCCGGTGGTATTGCCGAAATGAGCCGCCTGCCAGAAGAAGTACGCCACCGTACAGACAATCTGGATGCCGTAGGTAACACTACCGCTGCTACAGGCAAAGGTTTCGCTATTGCATCAGCCGCGTTAACCTCACTGGCTTTATTTGCAGCCTTTGTGGGTGTTGCGGGTATCGAGCATATTGATATTTACAAGGCCGATGTTTTGGCCGGCCTGTTTGTGGGTGGCATGATCCCTTTCATTTTCTCGGCATTGTGTATCTCGGCAGTAGGCCGCGCGGCCATGGCCATGGTTGAAGAGGTTAGACGCCAGTTCCGCGAAATTCCGGGCATTATGACCTATGAAGGCAAGCCCGAATACGAAAAGTGCGTGGCTATCTCAACCAAAGCATCCATCCGCGAAATGGTTGCCCCTGGTTTAATCGCGCTGATCACCCCAATCATTATCGGCTTTGCTTTTGGCCCCGAAGTATTGGGAGGTTTATTAGCGGGTGTAACCGTATCGGGTGTTTTGATGGGTATTTTCCAAAGCAACGCCGGTGGCGCATGGGATAACGCCAAAAAATCGTTCGAAAAAGGCTGCCTGATCAACGGCGAGATGTACTACAAAAAATCAGAACCACATAAAGCATCAGTAACCGGCGATACTGTAGGCGATCCGTTTAAAGATACTTCGGGCCCGTCGATGAACATCCTGATCAAACTGATGTCGATAGTTTCGTTGGTAATAGCGCCGCATTTAAATGCAAACCATGTGGCGCCAACAGCTATGAAACAGGAGGTTAAAAAACACGTTATCGTGCAGGCTTATACATCACCTGTAACTAAGGTTGACAAAAAAGGATAATTACTTTTTAGGATATTTAGGAAAAGCCACCTGTTGAGGGTGGCTTTTTTTGCTGTCTGAATCAGGATTTTCAGAATTAAAGAATGAACAGAATAATTGTTTGAACCGGAATTAACAAAATTTCAGCTATCCCCGCAGATTTTATAAAATCCCCCTGCTATTCGAAGCCTTTGTCTTTGAACCTTTATTCCTATTGTCTCCGACTACAGGATTATCATTGTGTTTGTCTGTATAGTTTATTTTATTCTTTTATCATTTGCCGATCAATACCTTTATCATTGCATAGTCATCCGAAAGAGGAGAATGGAACAGCTGAGAACTCACGAGGTATAAAAATCTGGTGTCAAATAAAAAATAGTGTCAATAAAGAAAAGGACGCCATTAAAAGAGAGCACATTTTCATTCATGCAGATCTTCAAAAATCAACCCCAGCTTATTGTTGATATAATCGTTATTGCGATTATTGCGAAAGTGATTAAATTCTAAAAAGTCTTTTACGGCAGCAAGATCCGTTGGCTCGGAAGCGACTATAAATTCCTGCGCAACTACCGCATTAAGTTCATCGTTAATTATTTTGAAGCCCAAAAATGTATATGCAGTAGCCGGAAAAAAGTAATTATGAATAATGAGACTATTGAAATAATCAAGCCAGCTTTCATAAAAGATACCTGCATTGGTTTTAATAACGTGGGTTCCATTAAGCCTGTATACTTTTGTTCGGCGCCTTCGCTGATAAAATCACTTTGCAGGATTAGCGGAGTATAGAAAAGATTCTCCCTTTCGGCGAAAGTTAAGAGTTTTGCTGTTTCTTTACTTTTGACGTACTGCTGTTTTTTAGCTGTGAAGCCTGCTGCCGCATCTGATCTAAGGAAACATTGGGCTTTTTTGAGTTTATTTGCCTCGCCAGCAGGTTCATCTCCGAGAATGATATTTTGTAGTTCATCTTTGATGTTTTTCATTAATGATCAATTGATCAAAAATAAGTTTTTTTGACCAATTTTTAAAATAGGCAATCCATGTTGCTTCAATTGCCGATCCATCACCTTATCATTCGATAGTCACAGACTATCGGCATAATCATCCAGAGAATCGGGCAGCAGGGCACCAAAGGGACTTGTATTGGTCAGCAACAGGCACAAATATGTGGATGCGCCCAAATTGCGCTATCAGTTTAGTGTTAACCATGATAAAATATAAAATATTGATTAGCAAGTACTTGTAAATATTTTATCTGAAATGTGTTAAGTTATGTTAACCCAACAAAATGCGTTTTCCCTGATCATTCGAAACCAGAGAATCGGACAGCGAACTGACTCACCACTCACCACTCACCACTCACCACTCACCACCCCAACATCTGCCCTATCGCCCCGATGCTCATCCAGGTCATGGTGCCAACTACCAGCACGCCTAAAATAGTAAGCCATAAAGGCTGTTTGTATGTTGCGATGATTTTTGACCGGTAAGCCGCAACCAGCATTACGCCCAGGGCAACTGGCAATATAAAGCCGTTGATGGCCCCCACTACCAATAGTATTTTCACCGGTTTGCCTATAGCTAAAAATATACAGCAGGATATCACAATGAAACTGATAATAATCTCACGATTCCATTTCAATATCAGCGGACTAAAACTCCTGATAAACGAAACCGATGTATACGCCGAGCCCACTACCGAAGAGATCCCCGCCGCCCAGATAATAACCCCGAAAAGCTTATAACCAACCTGCCCCGCAGCCAGTTGAAATATAGAGGCCGCCGGATTGGCCGGATCGAGCTTGCCGCCCGCAGTTATAACTCCCAAAGCAGCTATAAACAACAACAACCGCATCAGCGATGCCAACCCGATGGCACTTAAAGCCCCCCGGTTAACCACCGGCAAATTCTGTTGCCCGGTGATCTTTGCATCCAGCAAGCGGTGTGCCCCGGCAAAGGTAATATAGCCGCCTACAGTGCCGCCTACAATAGTTAGTACCGCGGTAAAGCTAAATTGCGTGGGGTTTACCGCCCTGATGGCCGCTTCGGCCAGTGGCGGGTTACTAATGTAGGCAACATACAAGGCCAGCGCTATTTTGAGGCATCCCATGCATTTGGCAAACAAATCCATCGCCTTACCCGATTCTTTATAAATAAATATGCCGATAGCTATAATGGCGCTCATGACAGCCCCCTGCCCTACGCTCACACCAAACAGTACATTGAGGCCCAACCCGGCCCCCGCAATATTGCCTATATTGAATGCCATACCACCCAAAAAAACCAGCAACGAAATAAAATACCCCAGGCCGGGTAAAAGCTGGTTGGCAATATCCTGCGCTGGTTTACCGGCCACGGTAATAATACGCCAGATGTTGAGCTGGGCAATAGCATCCAACACCACCGACAGCAGTATCACAAAACCAAAACTTGCACCCAGCTGCGCGGTAAATACCGCCGTTTGCGTTAAAAATCCCGGCCCGATAGCTGACGATGCCATCAGGAAGGCGGCACCCATTAAAACACTCCAGTTGCGCTGTTTTTTCATTTATTGCGCAGGTGCTTTAATGCTTATGCCTTCGGCTTTCAGTTTCTCGTTTATCTTTTTGGCAAATTCAACAGCATGCGCGCCATCGCCGTGCAGGCATAGCGTTTCGGCTTTAAGGCTGATGGTTTTATTATTGGCCGAAATCACTTGTTGTTGTTTTACCATCATCAGCACCTGGCTGATAGATTGCTGTTCGTCGGTAATAAGCGCGTTGCTTTGGGTACGCGGGGTAAGCGAGCCATCGTCCTGGTAGGTACGGTCGGCAAATACTTCGGATGCGGTTGTCAAACCCAGTTTTTTTGCCCAGGTAATCATTTCGCTATTGGCCAGGCCGTATAATATCAGTGAGGAATCAAAATCGTGCACGGCTTCGGCAATGGCTTTGGCCAGGCTAACATCCTTTGCGGCCATATTGTATAATGCCCCATGCGCCTTTACATGGTGAAGTTTCCCGTAGGCCGCTTTCACAAAGCCAGATAAGGCACCTATCTGGTACAAAGTCATCTGGTAGGCCTCATTTGCCGATATCTTCATTTCGCGCCTGCCAAAGCCCTGCAAATCGGGCAAGCCGGGGTGTGCGCCAATGGCCACGCCTTTTTTTACCGCCATGCCAACGGTATGCTGCATTACCTCCGGGTCGCCCGCGTGAAAGCCGCAGGCTATGTTGGCCGATGTAATGTAGTCCATCAGTATTTCGTCATTGGGCATGGGGTAGTTGCCAAATGCCTCGCCCATATCACAGTTAAGGTCTATGCTTTGCATGGTGGTATTTTATAAAAATTTGTTTTGCACAGCAATGGTTAGCTGGTGCAATTGTTGTTCACGTTCAATATACAGCATTTCTGCTTCACGCCGGGTGATATCTTTAAAATAAATGGCGTCGCCGGGTTTAAGCTGGGCGCATAAAGTCATATCTACAGCGGCTACCTGCGCTATTCGCGGATACCCTCCGGTAGTTTGGCAATCGGCCATCAAAAGCACCATGCTGCCGTTGCCGGTAACCTGTATGGTGCCTGGTGTTACGGCGGTACTTAACAATTCATCCTTTTTTAAACGTTCCATCACTGCGCCTTGCAAATGGTAGCCCATGCGGTTACTTTGCCTGCCAATGATGTATGGTTCCGACAAAAAATTGGCGATGCTGCGGCCATTAAACCAGCCAAATTCGTTACCCGGCACCACCCTTATTGTTTTACCATCGGCCGGCAAATGCGCGCGCCGGGGAATGCTCCATGGAAGGTAAAAAACCTGATCTTTCTTTACACTTTTTTTTATTTCTCTGAATTTTTCTACTATTACTTGTGCAATACTTGTTAATTTTTGCCCATTTATGAGCACATCACCGCGTTTTAACACCCGGCCTTCAAACCCGCCAAACCCGGCGACCAGGCAGGTACTTTTGCTTCCCAAAATTTCGGGCACATCCCAGCCACCGGCAATGGCCAGGTAAGTGCGGCTGCCCGATGGGTTATTTATTAATTTTATGATGGCTCCCGATGGGACAAAAAGAGGACGCTCCGGTGGCAATACTTGTTCACCTGATTGAAATACCGCGCCCTCACCTGCATAAGCAATCAGCAGGTCGGTTTCGGCAATAAATTCCGCATCAGCATAGGTAAATTCAATTACGGCGGCGTTGTCGCCATTACCAACGACCATGTTTGCAATACGGGCCGATAACGTATCCATAGCTCCCGACACCGGCACCGCCTGCGAAAGATATTGGTAGCGCCCCAAATCCTGTATGGTGGTCATTAAACCGGGTTTTAATATTCTTATCTGCATATTACCCGGCCAATAATTCATTAAACTCTTGTATATCAATAGCTTTAAAAACAACCATATCGCCAGCCTTTAGCAGCGATGGCTGCCCGCGATCACGATCGAACATTTTGAGGGGTGTTTGCCCAATGATTTGCCAGCCGCCCGGTGTATCCAATGGGTATATTCCCGTTTGCTGCCCGGCTATACCCACTGCCCCTGCCGGTACCAGTTTCCGCGGCGTTGCTTTACGGGGCGTTGCCAATCGTTCATCCATACCGCCTAAATAAGCAAAGCCGGGAACAAAACCTATCATGTAAACTTTATATGTGGCCGCACTGTGCAATTTAATTACCTCGGCTATGCCGATATGGTGTGAATCGGCAACCTCTTCCAAATCAGGGCCAAAACCGCCACCATAGCATACAGGGATCGTAATAGTATCCCCCCCGGCCGGCTTGGCCGTTTTCTTTTGAAATTTTAAATCATCCAGGTAGCCCGATACCTTGGCAAAGCAGCCTGCGCCCGGTAAATCAGATTTGATCACTATAACAGGATCATAAAAAACAGTTAAAGTAGAATAGGCCGGCACCGTTGTATTAAAACCCGGAAATGGCTGTTGGTGAAGCAACAGGTTTAAGCTGTTGACTGCGTTTAGCAATTCTTCGGCAATTTGCTGCCCAAACTCAACGGTAACCGCTGTTTCGCTTAAATAATAAATTTTGAACGCTTTGTTGGGCATCGCTGTGTTTAGCTGTAAAACAACTGAATTTTATTTGGATAAATCTCGGCAATACTGCTTACAGTTGCAATCATATACCGCGATTCCATAAATTTTACACCCATAATAGTATCTGTTTATTTAATAATAAGCGGGGCAAAATTATTTTATAAATATGGCGAATACCCGCCTATATCCCCTTCAACATCATCAATTATAAAAAAGATCTGAAAAGTGGTTTTATTTTATTATTTCTATCTACCTTTAATAACCCAAACACAATCAATTAGTTAAACCTTACCTGCATCTATATGAAAATTACAAATCACTGGTTAGAAGCCGACTCAAATGACGAAAAAATAAAAATTTCTAAATCCGGGAATGCCAGGGACCCTATTGATCCCGATTACCTGGTAATTCATTATACCGCCACCGATACCGCACAGTCGGCGATAAATTGGTTTATGGATACCCACTCGAACCCCGACAGGATTGCCGCGCATATCGTTTTAAACACCGATGGCACCATTACGCAACTGGTGCCTTTTAATCACAGAGCAAATCATGCGGGTACCAGCACCTGGGATGGGGTAGATAGTTTTAACTATCATGCCATCGGCATCGAAATTGTAAACCCGGGCTTTGCAGAAAAGCTGGCAGATAATACTTTTAAACGCGTTACAGACGACGGTGTAAAAATTTACCCGGCTACCGACGGCGACAAGTTTATGAAAACTGATCACAAGCATAAATTTTGGACGGGCAAAAACAACCATTACTGGCGCATTTTTCCGGATGCCCAGTTACAAGCCCTTTACAAGCTTTGCAAAGTATTGTTTGATACCTATCATTTGATTGCAGCCGTTGGCCATGATGATATCTCCCCGGCGCGCAAACCAGATCCCGGACCGGCATTCCCCTGGGATACATTTAAAACAAATGTGTACGGCCATTCAAACAACACAGGTAGAATTTATGTGGTAAATACCGATGGCACCAATTTTAGAAATTCATTCTCGACCAATGCCCCTGTCCTTAAAAAATTAACAAAAGGTTATGAGGTGGGCTTGATAGAAACAAACGGACAATGGAGTAAGGTATACCTTGTAAACAGCCAGGCCGAAGTGTTACAAAATGTGGATGGTAAATCAAGAAGCATTAAAACCATCGGGTGGATATTTAGCTCGTTATTGTCTTTAAAGGCTGGTCAGTAGAGATTAAATTCAAAAGTTTTGAACTAAATGGAAGCCGGTAACAGTGCTTATAAATACTATAAAAAATCCAGGCTTTTTTATAGGCTGGCATTTTATACGTGCGTATGGATTGCTTTATATTCATCCTTATTTAACGGCATCAATCCAATCATTGGCGCATTTGCCATTCTGCTCCCGGTATTAGCAGTTTATGTACTTGTTCCAATGGGACTTTTTTATATAATTAAAAGTTACACACATAAAGAACCCTTTAACAGGTTTAGAATGTATTATTTTGCAGGGCACCTGTTTTTTCTGGTTATACTGATAGGGTTTGCTATAGTGATAATTACCGACATTAGTAAGTTTACCGCGAGATAAGCATTCACGATAGGTTAGGGTGTTTCTGTACCGTCCTCTAAATGAAAAAGTATTTCCATCCATATGATCTTCGCTCAGGGTATCTTTTCAAAAGGCCCCTGAATTTGGGTAAACACCACTTATACGTAATTGGGTGTTGCCTGCGGCCGGGCTATCCGCTCATACTGCACAGGCCTTAACCACGCTGGCCGGTACCCGCTGCTATCCCTAACACTTATCTGAATCAGAATTGGCAGAATTTGAGAATGAACAGAATGAAAGTCAATCTTTAGTTGCGTTTTATCTTATTAACCTATTTTAGTTAAATTGGGCATCATGAAATCTGTCCTGTTCATTATCGCTTTTTTGATTTTGTTCAAATTATTAACCGATGTCTCTCCAAATTATTTTGCGTTCAAACAATGAATCATCGGTATTTAGCTTTTACACTGGCCCTTGCCCTCGCCTCCTGCAAAAACAGCAAAAGCCCAAACAGATTCAAATACACCATTGCTAAAGACAGCAACCTGTACATCCAGATTTACCGCACGGGTTTGTTTGAAACATCCACTACCGCCTACCTTACCGATTCGGCAAACTTCAGCCTTAAATTGGGCACCTATGATGACCAAACGGGTTATATTGATTGTAAAGTAAAAGGGGATACGGTGCTGTCGGAAGAAAAACAATACATTTTTGATAATAATGTGATACAGGCAGACACGATGAAGGTTACCTGTACAACGGCCTACAGCTTAATAGCATTAAAAAAGCTGCATAACTTTGAGTAATCGCTATACCAGGGCCTGATGTGGCGCATGTTACCCGGCGATATTGTAACAACAACGTATTAATCATGGTTTGAACCCAACTGTAAACGCTTCATTTTCAAACTATAATTTGGGATATTAATTCGCACCCATTGTTACATTCTGCCCTTTAACTTTTCAATAAATTTAAGTACGTTTGGGGAAATGTGAATTTTTAATTTTTTTACGACTGATCTTACTAATTAAACATGAAGTTATTTATTAAAAAACCTATTGCGCAGTTAATGGCTGCATCAAAGGAAACTGAGAAAACGCTGAAAAGAACTTTAGGCGTTGGATCGCTTATAGCACTGGGTATTGGCGCAATCATCGGTGCCGGTATCTTTGTACGAACGGCAGCTGCCGCAGGCCAGCATGCCGGTCCGGCGGTAACCATTTCCTTTTTAATAGCGGCTGCAGGTTGCGCACTTGCCGGTCTATGTTATGCAGAATTTGCCAGTATGATCCCCATCGCAGGATCAGCCTACACCTACTCTTACGCCACCATGGGCGAGTTCATCGCCTGGATCATTGGCTGGGATTTGGTGCTCGAATATGCATTGGGTGCCGCTACCGTATCTATAGGATGGTCTCAGTATTTTAACGCGTTTTTGGAAACATTTTTTCACACGCATATCCCATTTGCCTGGTCGCACTCACCCTGGGAGATTTCCAAAACCACTACGGGCATGTATGCTGCCGAACTGGGTACTCATGGGATAATTAATTTACCTGCCATTTTTATTTTGCTGATGCTTACCTTGTTATTGATCCGTGGTACTGCGGAGTCGGCAATTGTGAATAATATTATTGTAATTGTAAAAGTTGCTATTGTTCTCATGATCATTGGTTTAGGCTGGCATTTTATAAATCCCGCCTATCATGTGCCTTATATGATTCCCGCTGATGCGGGTGTAGTAAATACAAATACAGGCCCGGTAAACTATGCCGATACTTTTAACCACGGCTGGCTGGGTGTATTACGCGGTGCCAGTGTGGTATTTTTTGCCTTCATTGGTTTTGATGCCGTATCAACAGCAGCACAAGAGGCAAAAAACCCTCAACGAGATATGCCAAAGGGTATTTTGATATCGCTGGTAATTTGTACCGCGCTTTATATTCTGTTCTCGCATGTATTAACCGGTTTGGTTTCTTACAAAGAATTCCTGATACAAGGTAAAGAAGCTTCTGTTAGCTACGCCATTAAAACGGCAATGCCAGGTTATACCTGGTTGTCATCATTGGTAACTGTATCTATTCTTGCCGGGTTTTCTTCGGTTATTTTAGTGATGCTTATGGGCCAAACCCGCGTATTCTATACCATGAGTATAGATGGTTTAATCCCGCCTATTTTTTCAAAACTGCATCCTAAACACCGTACCCCATACAAATCACAATGGTTATTTTTTGGTTTCGTATCGTTATTTGCAGGGTTTATTCCCGACAGTATAGTAGGTGAAATGGTAAGTATCGGAACTTTGTTCGCATTCGTACTGGTATGTTTAGGTATTTTTATTCTTCGCAGAACTGACCCTAATCTTGTTCGTCCTTTCAAAACGCCTTGGTATGTGATTGTTTGTCCGTTAGGGGCAATTATTTGCCTTTGTATGATAGCAAGTGAAGGCCTTGAAAACTGGTTAAGGTTAATAGGCTGGTTATTGATAGGCTTCGTTATCTACTTTGGTTACAGTGTTAAACGTTCGCACGTACGACACGGAAAAGTTGAAGGAGCAGTTGACCCTATCAACCCTAAATTTATTGAGTAACTGATAACAATATCAATACAAACAAAAAAGGTTCTGAAAATTCAGGACCTTTTTTGTTAAGTTCTTTTTATACCGGAGCTTTAATTGCAACTTTGCTCAGTTTCCGGTTAAAGTTAAAAAAACACAAAACCCTAAAGCCATGCACCCATTAATTTTCAGGGAAATATTGTCTGTTACGATGATCCTGTTTGCCATTATTGACATCCTTGGCGCCATACCTGTAATTATACAGGTACGCCAGCGTGTAGGGCACATCGAATCGGAAAAAGCAAGCATAGCGGTACTGATATTAATGGTAGTATTTTTATTTGTGGGCGATGAACTGCTGGCCATTATTGGCCTGGATATCTCTTCCTTCGCAATAGCCGGCTCGCTGGTGATCTTTATCATCGCCATGGAAATGGTATTGGGTGTCGACTTTTTTAAGGAAGAGGTACCGCTTTCTGCATCGATAGTGCCCATAGCTTTCCCGCTGATAGCGGGTGCGGGAACCATGACTACATTATTATCTTTAAAATCTCAATATCAAACCCAAAACATTATTGTAGGCATTGTGCTAAACACCATCGTAGTTTACCTGGTGCTTAAAAATGTAAAATGGATAGAGAAGCTTTTAGGCCCGGTTGGGCTGAGTATATTGCGTAAATCGTTTGGGATAATTTTGCTGGCGATAGCGATAAAGTTGTTTAGGGCCAATACGCATTTGTAGGCGAAGCCCCCCAGCCCCCTGAAGGGGGAGTTTTTCTATTAGCTTAAACTTTATCTTACTCATAAATGGCATTTGACGCTAACAAAATCAACAAGTTTTGGGATTGGTTTAAAATCATATCCGATGCACTTTTAGATCACAACAATAATCAAACGCTTATTTACCAGTTGGATGATCGGGTGAACCGTCTTGGTGCTGTTAGCTGGGAGATCGGCCCATGTACAGGTGAACTACAGTTTTTGGCTATTTCACCCAACCTAAACATCGATCTGCTGGAATATACCCAACAAGTGATTGCCTTAGCTCCAAATTGCAAAGGCTGGCATTTTTTGCCATCCAAACCGGTTAAAGATTGGAAAGGCATCGTGCAATTGGAAAACGAACGAGGTATTAAAATATCAGTTGATACCAGCGCATGGCAATATATTTTATACCAGTTTGATGATGGAACCTTTGCTATCGATATTAAGATAACCCAACTTGACGGCAACAGGGAAATTCAACAGGAAGCTATTAACATTGCTTTAATCGGCTACTTAGGCGAAGAGGATTTTATGTGGTTGATTAATGATTTTCAAATAGTTGATGATTTTGAAGAAGAAGTTAAGAGAAAAGCGACAGCCCTAAAACACATCAAAAATCACATTGAAAGTTTATCATGAGCGAAGAACTAAAAAAGAGGGCCTATCTTTTGGCATCAAGATTACTGCAACAAGGGTATGATTACGAAGTAATCAGAGCGCGGATGGATAAAGAAGGCATACCTGAGGAAATGATTAAACAGGTGATCAAAAATCTGACAGTTCAACAAATAGTCGAAGTAACTAAAGAGAACAAGCCTTTCTTTAACATCGCCCTAATAAAAATAGGAATTGGAATTTTGCTTGCTATTATATCTGCCATTTTGATACCAGGACAGGTTTATTTACCCATTGGATTAATAGGTACAGGTATTGCAGCTGCGTTTTTATTTAAACCCAAATAGTCAAATTGCTCAACTCCCGCGAGGTTAGCGAAGCGTAACTCGTGGGTAAACCGGGGTAAGCTTACGCAGTTCAGCTAAAAGCTGAAACCCGCCTTTGTCACGAGTTTAAACCTCGCGACGGTTGAGTTGAAGCAGATCAAACCTCGTGGCTTTCACTCCCCCTTCAGGGGGCCAGGGGGCTCAATCTTGCCACAAACATCGTATCCGCCTTATGTTCATACCCCTTTAACACCTTACTTTCTTCCAGCTTCAAACCCAACTCTTCAACCAGGTAATCAACCACATCCTCATTCTCGCCTTTAAAGGCCGAGCAGGTAATGTAAATAAGTGGCTTGCCGGGCTTAAGGTATTTCACCACGTTTTGGGCGATGCCTTTTTGCAGGCGCTGAAAGAATTCGATTTTGGCCGGCATAAACTGGGCTATCATTTCGGGGGTGCGGCCCCAGGTACCCGAGCCGCTGCAGGGGGCGTCGAGGATGATCCCGTCAAACTCGTAATCGTGCAGGGTTTGATCGATATTGGTAGTAAGGTCGAGTACTTTTTTTTGGTATTTGGTTAGACCGGCTAACTGGAAGCGCTCATCCAGGTTGGCCAAAACCGATTCGCGGATATCGGATACAACCAGCTTTATATTGGGTTCGTCCTCGTGCAACAATAGCGACTTACCGCCCGATGCCGCGCAGGCATCCCACCAGTTGTCCCAACGTTGCGGCCTAAAAAAATCGCCGGTTTGCTGCGAGGAAAGATCCTGCACCTCGAACCAGTTTTGTTTTGCAAAGATGGTTTCGAGCCTGGTTCCGTTAGGCAAAGCGTAACAGCCGTTGCCTTCATCTTTAAAAACAACTCCGGCTTTATTCAGTTCGGCTTTAACCAGGTGGTCGTAGCCATTGCGTACCCGGATAAACAAATCGGGCTGGCAAAAAAATGATTTCAGGAATGCATCCTTATCAATTCCCACCGAGATCTGCGACGTCCAGGGGAATACATCTTCCAGCTTAAACGCGGGGTAGGCGCTCTTTATCAGCGTAAGCTTATCATCAATGGTAAAATTAATGCAAGCGGCCCAATCGGGCTTAAAATGCAGTAAAAACGAATTGCTTTGGGTATTACATAAAAACTCGGCAACTATCAGCCGTTCGTCAGTTGCCAGGTTGGGCAGGGCCTGCCCGAGGCGAAAGTAATTATATACCAAACGGCTGGCTACCCGCCTGTCGGTTGAGCCCATTTGTTTGTTTTGCCTGTAAAAACCGGGTAAAAATTTACTTAAGGGCGTATCAACCGGGTACTCCCCTATTATGCGCTGAAACGTTTTAAGCTGGTTTATAGCCTTCATTCTACCTGTTTAAGCTCAAAGTTAGCATACATTAACACATTTACATGCGTATTTACCCATCCCAGTCCATTTTTCTTAATAAAATGAAACCGGTTGTGCAGGCCTACATAGTCGGTTTTATCCAATGTTGCAAAGTTATTATCAATCAATTGGCGGCCAAAGTACATCCCCTCGTCAAAGCCCTTAATGGCAAAGTCAGTAGGTTCCACATGGTACGCGCGGTGATAAACCCTAACAAATTCCATATTGGCATCCGATTTATAATCAACCTGATCGCCGGATGTAATATGGGTTTTAAGCCGCTGCAAAATATCTATCTTCAAAAAACTAAACTTTTCCCAACTGGGGTGGCCAAACAGGGTTACGGGATAATGCCTGTTTAATGTATCCAGCGATTTTAATGTAACTGTTAAAAAAGCCTGGTCGGTGGCGGCTACTACAAATATATTTTGTTCCTTTTTAGATAGCTGAGGGATTAATCCACCTAACTGGCCCTTTGAAATGGTGACTATAATTACCTTAACCTTCTTATTGCTCAAACTATCCGTAGCATTTTTAAAGCCCCGTACATAATCCTGCTCCTGGCTAAAGCCCGAGCGCAGGATAAATATTTTTTTGGGTTTTAGCTTATCATTAATGTACTGAGCAGCACCCCAGCCATGGTACTCCAGCGGGGGCATTACCGTAATTAAATTATCGCTGTTGATGGTGGCCGGAGATGCAGGCGAAAGCGGTGAAACAACCGGCGACTTTGTATTAAGCACTGCAGCAAAAACTTTCATGCCATCAGGAAAAACCGGGCCCACAATCAGGTCGCTGTTTTTGATGAGGGGATTAAAGCCGAGGCTATGCGCCTGCGCGGCCTCGTCCTTTGAATCGTACAGCCGGAGTTTAAAATTGGCGCCGCCGGCTGTTAGCGAATCCAGGGCAAGTTTAAAGCCCTGGTAATATTCCACGCTCATATTGGCCTTGGTTAAGCCGGGCGAAGTATACCTGGCGCCGGGTTTCAGGTGATCTAAACCCAGCGGCAATACCATAGCAATGGTTAAAGGTTTGGAAGCAGCCGGTTTCACGGGCGGCTTTTCAGCAATCTTTGGCTTCTCGGCTTCGGTGTCAGTTGGTTTTTTAACAGGCGCTACCTGCCGCACTTTTGGCGAACATGCAGCCAGTACCAGCGCCGTTATAAAAAACAGTAACCATTTATTCCCACTCAATTGTAGCAGGTGGTTTCGAACTGATATCATATACTACCCGGTTAATTCCTTTTACGTTGTTAATGATCTCGTTACTGATCTTGGCCAGCAAATCGTACGGTAAATGGCACCAATCGGCGGTCATTCCATCCAACGATTCAACAGCACGCAGGCAAATTACATTCTCGTAAGTACGCTCATCGCCCATTACCCCTACCGATTGTACCGGTAAAAATATAGCGCCTGCCTGCCAAACCTTATCGTAAACACCGTATGACCGTAAATTGTTGATATAAATCGCATCGGCCTCCTGTAATATGGCAACTTTTTCTGGTGTAACATCGCCCAGTATCCTGATAGCCAGGCCAGGACCAGGAAAAGGGTGCCTGCCTAAAATATTAGGATCGATACCTAATGCCTTGCCAACACGCCTAACTTCGTCTTTAAACAGGGTGTTTAAAGGTTCAACTACTTTTAGCTTCATAAAATCGGGCAGTCCGCCAACGTTATGGTGCGATTTAATAGTAGCCGATGGCCCTTTAACAGAAACCGATTCGATAACATCCGGGTAAATGGTACCCTGGCCAAGCCATTTTACGTCCTGCACCTCGTGCGCTGCATCATCAAAAACTTCAATAAATACACGGCCAATGGCTTTACGTTTCTTTTCGGGGTCGCTTAAGCCGGCCAGCGCATCGTAAAAGCGTTGTTTGGCATCAATGCCTTTTATATTTAAGCCCATGTGTTTGTACGAATCGAGCACCTGCTCATACTCGCCTTTACGTAGCAGGCCGTTATCAACAAAAATACAATGCAGGTTTGCACCAATAGCATGGTGCAGCAATACCGCCGCAACCGATGAATCAACGCCGCCCGATAAGCCTAAAACTACTTTATCATCGCCCAGTTTTTCTTTTAAAGCGGCAATGGTAGTTTCAATGAACGAATCGGGTGTCCAGTCCTGGTGGCAGCCGCAAATATCAACCAAAAAGTTTTGCAGCAACTGCTTGCCATCAATACTGTGGGTAACCTCGGGGTGAAACTGGATGCCGTAAGTTTGGGTGCCTGTAACCTGGTAAGCCGCAACCTTCACGGTATCGGTACTGGCAATAACCTCAAAATTATCGGCAATGCGTGCGATGGTATCCGCATGCGACATCCACACCTGCGAATTTTCGGGAATATTTTTAAACAGCGGGTTTTCGCGGTTAACGTAATCTAAATTAGCACGGCCGTATTCGCGGGTGCTCGATGCCAATACCTCGCCACCGTGAAAATGCGCCACGTACTGCGCCCCGTAACAAACCCCTAAAATTGGGCGGGTGTTATGAAATTGATCAAAATCAAAACGGGGTGCATCTTCCTGCCGTACAGAATACGGGCTGCCGGAAAGGATGATACCTTTTACGCTGCTGTCAATTTCGGGATAATGATTAAAGGGGTGGATCTCACAGTAAATATTGAGCTCCCTGACACGGCGCGCTATAAGTTGGGTGAATTGCGAGCCAAAGTCAAGAATAAGGATTTTTTCTTGCATGGGCAAAGATAGGATTTGATTTGGAATTTCGGAATTTGGATTTCGGATTTTTTTAATTGATGATTTTTGTCTGAACCGGGATTAAGCAGATTTATTGAATTCCACAGATTTTCAAATACACACAATCAAAATCCAAAAAAATCTGATAAATCCGACGAATCCCGGTTCAGACAAAATCATCTGCACATCTGAAATCTGCATATCTGCACATCAACTCTCTTCCCTCTTCACCAACAACACCTCATCCCCATCCAATAACAAATATCCATATTCATAGCAAAACATATAAGTCGACCCGGTTTTGGTTTGATAGATGCTGGTAATATGGTCAAAATCGAAACCTTTTGCCGTCATTTTTTTGCGGGTGGTTTTTGTTTTGCCGGTTGGGTTTAGCTCTTCCAGCACACGGCGGTTGCGGCGTAATATGTTGTTGATGTTGCGCACCAGGTTATAGCTGTTGCTGTTAAGCTGGTTATTATAATTGTTGCGGCATAGGTCGTTACAGAATTTTTTGTCGGCCCGGCCGTGCAGGGGTTCGCCGCAATCCAAACAGTTTCTTTCCTGGTTCATGTGATAAAGTTAGATAATTATTTATCCGTTTGCAAACGCTTACAAATGGATACTATCGACTGTAAACGGTTATTATCCGGTTAAATTTTCGGGGTAGCTGCACCTTTGTATCGTTATCAAAACAAACAGTAACATTAAAAAATAAAACGATGAACACATTAAGAAACAGTGTACGCCTTGTAGGCAACTTAGGTATGGACCCGGAAGTAAAAACTTTTGACAGCGATAAAAAAATGGTGCGGTTATCCCTGGCCACCAACGAAAGTTATAAAAATGACAAAGGCGAAAAAATAACCGATACTACCTGGCACAACCTGGTCTTCTGGAACGCCACAGCCAAACGTGCCGAAGATTTACTCAAAAAAGGCGATGAAGTAGCTATTGAGGGTAAACTGGCTAACCGCAATTACGTGGATAAAGACGGCATTAAACGCTACGTATCTGAAATTGTGGTAAACGACTTTTTAAAAGTAGGTGCGAAAGGCTGAAGAGTAAAAACCGTAAACCAACCCCAGGCGGCCGAAGATCCCAAAGCGCCTGATGCAAGTATTGATGAAGAGAAAGCCAGGGAAGTAAAAAAGGTTTCGGGTAGGTGGTTTGTTGCACCGGTAAATAAAGACGATGAGAAATGAGGGGCTTGTAGTCAATTACATCCATTTACCCATGACGCCGGATTGGGAAAAAACTTATGGTTTTTTCCCGTTCCGGCCGATTGTAAGAGGTGTGTATTATTGATGTCTTTCGCATACAGGCTCAAGAAAAGGCGCTGGTTTTCTTAACGTCTTGCGCCAAAAATAAGTTACCTTTTTACAGAAATGGCCTTATTCGTATTTTAAATATCTCAAATAACATTTCCCTATATTATAGGCCACGCTAATAAGTGGCTTTGGGTTTTGAATAGTATATTTGAGTCCAATTATATCTACCCGTATGGATGCCGGACAAGCCCACATGTTTGAAACTGTATTTAATCAGATTGGTTTCCCAATGACTATTATTGAACCCAACATACCGCGGTTTACAATAATAGCTATGAATGAGGCGCGGATAAATGCAACCGCTATGCCCGCAGATGCAATGATTGGCAAGGATACGTTTGATGTTTTTAAACCCTGGGACAAAAACAGCGAAGAACAATTAAGCCTGCTAAAAAATGGGCTCATTGAAGCCGTAGAACAAAAAAAACACGTTAAGCTCCCATTGCTTTATTTCGAAATTCCTGTTCCAGGGGGTACTACCGTTCAGGGTTGGGCGCAAACCGAACTTACGCCAATTTTTGATAGCGAAGGCAAGGTAGCATACCTGCTAAGTATTGCCAAAAATGTAACGGAACAGGAGTTAAATAAACTGGCCCTGGCAGCATCAAGGAAAAAAGAATTGGAGATGGCCGAAGAACTTGCCAACGCCAATAATGAATTGCAAAACTTTAATGAAGAGCTACGGGCTGTAAATGAAGAATTGGCTTGTACCAACGAAGAACTTGCTGTTACAAACGAACAGTTGTACACATCAAATGAACTGCTGGAACAATCGCGCGAAAGCTTGCAGCTGCTTAATACCGAATTGGAAGACCGTATTTTAAAGCGTACCAAGGCTTTGGCCGATAGTGAAACGCGCTTTAGGACCATGTTTGAAACCATATCGCAAATGGCATGGACCGTTGATAATAACGCGGAGGCAACTTTTTTTAACAAAAGATGGTACGACTATACCGGCCTCGATTTTGAAGCCAGTAAAGGATATGGCTGGAAAGAAGCGATGCATCCTGACGATGTGGAAGCAGCCCTTAACAAATTCAGGGATATGCAATTGGGCTTAAGTGATGGTGGCGGTTTCGAAAACAGGATTAAAGGTACCGACGGGGAATTTCGCTGGCATTTAACCAGGATGGTACCGGTTAAAAACGAAGAAGGCGAAACAGAAATGTGGATTGGCACAGCAACCGAAATAAACCAGCTTAAGGAGCTGCAACAGCAAAAAGACGACTTTATTAGCATTGCGAGTCATGAGCTTAAAACCCCTATGACCAGCCTGAAAGGTTCATTGCAATTATTGGAGCGGTTGGTTAACAATCTTACTTCGCCCATGCTGCCTAAGCTGATAGCCCAATCAAGCAGGAGTATGCATAAAATAACAGCCCTTGTTGAAGATCTGTTAAACTTAAGCAGAATAAACCAGGACCGCCTGCAATTGACCAAATCGGCCTTTGTACTTTCAAAAATAGTAAGCGCCGGCAGCAGCGAAATACGGCTGGCCGAAGAATATAAAATAATAGTAACAGGTGATCTTGAACTGGAGGTATTTGCCGACGAGCACCAGATTGACCAGGTGTTGGTAAACTTTATAAACAACGCGGTAAAATACGCCCCACGCTCAAAAGATATTATTGTATCGATTGAAAAAATAAACGATATGGCCAGGGTTAGCGTAACAGATAAAGGGCCCGGCATACACCCCGACGAAGTAAAACGCATTTTTGAGCGCTATTACCGGGTTGAAACAGCCGGCTTTCAAACAGGTGGATTAGGCTTAGGATTATATATCAGCGCCGAAATTATTAAAAAACATGAAGGGCGGATAGGCGTTGAAAGCGAACCGGGGAAAGGAAGTACTTTTTGGTTTACTATTCCGATAGAGATTTAATTATCAAACGAATTTACCTTCCCCCTTTTACCTCTTCGCCATATATCTCTGTATCATTAACCCGCATGTAAAGGGTTTTTTCTACAATGCTATGAATCACATCGTCCAGTTCGCGGGCGGAGGTATCAAGGTGGGCAATAATCTCTTTATTCAACGGATTTAGCATATCATCCCTATCGAATAAATTGACAAGACCGAGGATGGTAGCCACCGGTCGCCTGAGTTCATGCGAGCTTATATTGGCTATCGAGTGTAGCCGGTTGTTTTGATCCAGTATATTTTCCTCATTTCTTTTGCTTTCTATCAAAACCCGCAAAATATTTACGGTGCGCCCAATCAATTGAAGTTCGCTGTCGTTGGGTTCACGTACACAGTTATAATAAATACCAAACACCGCCAAAACTTTTGATCCTTTTGAACTGATAACCGGGGTAGACCAACATGCTTTTAATCCAAACTGTTTAGCCAGGCCTGCATAATCGGCCCAAAGAAAATCATTTTCAATATCGGTTACTATAACCTGCCTCCTATGAAACACCGCTGTACCACATGAACCAACATGTGGGCCTACCGATAGATTTTCAATTGCATCACAATAAGCTTTAGGTAGCTGCGGGGCAGCAAGATTATGTAATTTTTCCTGCGCATCATCAACCTCCAAAACCGAGCATATCATTTCCGGAAAAATACCTTCAATTCCCATTAATAATTCGTTGGTTGTTTGCGCAAGGGTGTATCTTGATGCAGTATTTAATTCTAACACCTTCTTTTCCAGTGTTAAAACCCATTGCTGGATCATAATTTCGGTAATGTCCCGGATAAAAACGGCCAACTTATTATCGTATG
Organism: Mucilaginibacter sediminis; assembly: GCF_051903035.1. Lineage (NCBI taxonomy): Bacteria > Pseudomonadati > Bacteroidota > Sphingobacteriia > Sphingobacteriales > Sphingobacteriaceae > Mucilaginibacter > Mucilaginibacter sediminis. The sequence continues at coordinate 7,151,049 of NZ_CP170602.1, read as the reverse complement.
GATATACATTCATACGCAACCACGAGTTGGAAAATGAATTTAAATACTGTACCTGTAATGATTGTTTCCTGGCCAGCGACCGCTGAAATTCGTCGGTTACCCTGGGTGTTAAACCGAGGCTTTCAATCTCCGTAAGCCTCGATAAGGAGACCTGGCCTGCATCTAAATTGGTCATTGCCAGGAAAGCCGGATTAAAAGCCAAAACATTCCACCCTGCATCAAGTACAATAAAACCTTCGTTAAGACTTTGGATGGTATGTTGCACTATATCATCGCTTACAGCGTCAACAATGCCGATAACAGGGCTCCCTGTTGAATAAATAAGGTTGTCGTCGTTAAGCAGGATAGACCAGGTAACGTTGTAATAACAACCGTCCTTGGCTTTAACACGGCTTTGATACCCTATTAGTTTTTTATCCGCAACCAACCTGGCAACTGATTCTTCTTTGCGTTCCTTATCGGCCGGGTGGCATATGTCGGCAATATTTATTCCAGCCAGTTCGGCTTCAGTATAATTAAATAAATGTTGGAAAGCCGGGTTAGTGTGCAATATTACACCGCTCATATCCATTACAAAAAATATATCTTTTGAATGCGTAAAAAAGGATATGAATCTTGTATCCATAGCAGATGATTATGGCATATTTTACTATATCTAAGTTATAAAATATTTATAATAATCAAATATTGGTGATGCGTTAAGTTTTTATAAACCGTTGTAAATAGCTGAATATAAATATAATATAGTTGTTATTTGATTTTTTGATTTGATTTGACCTTTAGTTTAGGCCTTTTTTAAAGGCTATGAATTCAGGGAAGTATGTTTTTGCTCAACTTTTGCATTTGGTTGATAGGTATGAGTTTGAGAAATGCGTTTCTAAGTATAATGGGGATTTCCGGACAAGGAATTTCAATTGTTGGAACCAGTTCATCCAACTGTTTTTCGGTCAATTGACCTCCCGAAACTCGCTCCGTGATATCTGTGTTTGCCTAAAAGCGCACAAGAACAAACTGTACCACCTCGGAATTAGGGATTATGTGAACCAATCCACGTTATCGCGCGCAAACGAAAACCGGGATTGCCGGATATTCGAAGACTTCGGCAAATACCTGATTGAAAAGGTAAGGCCGATGTATTCCAATGAACCAATTGCCAATGTGGATATTGGCAATGAAGTGTTTGCCCTTGACTCCACAACGGTTTCTTTGAGTCTGAAGCTATTCGTTTGGGCTCCTGGCAAGTACTCGCGTGGCGCTATCAAGATACATACACTACTGGACTTAAGAGGGAACATACCTGCTTTTATCCTGATCACCGATGGTAAATACCACGACAGCAACGCACTTGATACAATAACTCCAGTTCCAGGGGCAATATATATAATGGACAAAGCGTATGTTGACTTTAAGGCTTTGTACAATATCCACAACTGCGGTGCATCCTTTATCACAAGGGCAAAGAGCGTCATGGATTGCGCGATTGTTGAGCGAAATTTCAACATTGATCCGAACTCAGGGCTCACAGGGGACAAAACTGTCGTGCTGAACGGGCCAAAGTCTAAAAAACTTTATCCAGAACAGCTAAGGTTGGTGGAATATTACGATGGTGAGAAAGATACCGAACTGGTGTTCCTAACTAACAACTTCGAAGTATCCGCCCTGGAAATTGCAAGGCTGTACCGTAACAGGTGGCAAATAGAGACTTTTTTCAAGTGGATAAAACAGAACCTGACCATTAAATCTCTGTGGGGGCAATCAGAAAACGCAGTGAATATTCACGTTTGGGTTGCTATTTGTACTTACCTAATCGTAGCCAGTGTGAAGCATACTCTGAAAAGCACCCTTTCTATTTACGAGATCATGCAAGTTCTGGGGATATCTGCTTTTGATAAAACTCCTTTGAAAGAGTTATTAACAGAAGATCAAATCATTCAAAATGTCAAAGAACAATATGACTTATTTTAACATTAAAAACTTAACGCATCAGTACTAATAATCAAATATTAATTTAGGGCGTACTCACCGCAACGGGCAAAACTTTACCATTGAAAAACCTATGGCCGGTAAGCGCAAAATCGGCAACATATTTCCCCATTTCAAAAGCCAAAACAGGCGATTCATAACCAGGAAAAGCCTTTTCCAACATTTCGGTTTGTGCCGATCCTAATGCCAGGCAATTCACTTTAATATCCCGGCCGGCCAGTTCCTGGGCCAGGCACTCGGTTAAAGTGTGTAATGCCGATTTGCTTGCCGAATAAGCCGCCAGGCCCGGAAACTTAGCGCTGCCCTGGTAACCGCCCATGCTGCCAATATTTACAATATGACCGCCACCTGGTACCAGGGGCAATAAAGCTTGTATAATGCGTACATGCCCAATAAAGTTACTTTGCAGCATTTCTACAAAATCAGTTTCCTGCAATTCCATAAACGGCTTATTGATGAGTACGCCGGCATTGTTAATTAAAATATCAACCCGGTTATCAAAGTTGGCTTTAATAAACTGAAGCAGGCCTTCGTAATCATCGTGTACGATATCAAATGTAAGCGCGTACAACTGGCAATCGGGGTTAAGGCCATTGGCTATTTCCAGCAAACGCTCCAGTTTATCCTGCGATCGCGCAAGGGCTATTACTTTATGATTACCGGATAGTATCAATTCAATTACAGCTTCAAATCCTACGCCGCTGCTGGCGCCTGTTATAATGATGTTCATAAGTTAAGCCCCCTAACCCCCTGAAGGGGGAACGATAGTTTGATATAAAATGAGTTATTTGCAGCACTGATTACCGGGCGCAAACCATCCTTTATTACTTTGCGGCATCAACACCGATAGCAATAAAACCCGGCCTAAAATACCAATTTTTGCTCAACCGGATGTGCTATCAGGTAAAAACCATCGTCAATCAGTTTTTTTAGCTCGGGCTGATCTTTTGCTTTTTGTTGCAGAAAATTCCGGATGTCGGATGCTAATAGTGGCTCAATATCCTCATGCTCCAAAAGTTCCAGTATTTCCAGGGCACAAAGCCAGTCGTCTTGATGGTCTTTTTGCAGTTTGAGCCAAACATTACCTAAAAAACCATAATCGCCTTGTTTTTGGCGGCAATCCCGAACCTGTTTGTAAAGCTTATGAAGTTCTTTACTTTTAAAATCATATTCCACATGATGGGTTGCCGTTTTTGATTTATAAACAGCCTCCTCAAAAGCTTCTTTATCGGCAGCGCCGCAAAACACCGAGGTTACATGTTGGCCAACAGCCATATCATAAACACCCCATGATGGGTCGAACAGTATTGTATCGTTGTGGTCGGTTACCGTACAGTCTGCAAAAGTAATGAGACTCTTTTTGCCTTCATTTTCCAGTATGCCTTTTACTTTCCCTTTCACAGTAATACCGCTTTCAAAATTCAGCACCGCGTTTTGGTTTATGCTGATACCGGTACTTTCCAATTGCGCTACATTCAAATCTTCTATCGGGCCAAGGTTTTTCAGCTTGCCAACCGGTGAGCTAAAGCCGTTATGATGATAGGTTTTGCCATGCCCCTTTAGCTGTTTATTATTTACTGCCAAAGCAGCAGGCCCGGTGATTTTAATAAAACAGGGCTGGCCGTCTCTATCCAACTTAAATTCTGTAACGGTGCCGGAAACCTGCAGGCCAGAGCTATAAACTACGGTGCAGGTATTTTTACTTTCGACAGCCTTGCCTAAACCATAAGCACCGCCCCGGCGGAACGCCATGGTATTGGCAAACTGCTCCAATACATCTATCAGGTTTTGGAAAGTTGGCGTTACAAAAAGCTGCGGCTGTGTTTTGGTAATATCATAACTATAGTTTACGGCATCTATGGTATACCAAAGCTTTTTAACGCCGGCCGTCATACAGCTGGCACTCTCGCCTATTGACGATAGCAGGCCGGCCCCGTATATTTTCGGGTTTTCGAGTGTACCAATCAGGCCATATTCTACCGTCCACCAATGCAGGCGGCTTAGCAGCGCCATTTCTGATGGTTCGCCCATGTTTTCCTGCCTGTAGGCCAATAACTCTTCGGCCTTTTTGATCTGCTCGGGGTCTGCATCCGGCATTTCTTTTAATATCGATAAAGCCCTTATGGCTTCATAAAGTTCAAAATCCTGTGCCGAAAACATAGCCTTTGCCCCTATCGACCCAAAATAGCTCAAATATTCGTGGTAATCCTTATCGGCAATAATTGGCGCATGCCCTGCCGATTCGTGTATAATATCGGGTGCCGGTGTATACTCAATATGTCGCGATTGCCGGATATCGGCAGCAATAACCAGCACCCTGCAGGCCTGGTATTCCATGAAGGCCGCAGGCGGTATAAAACCATCAACGGTAACGGCTCCCCAGCCTATTTTAGCCAGGGCATCATTCATTTCCTCCAAATCAGGAATCCGTTCGATGGTAAGGCCGGCTTTGGTTAAACCGGGTATGTAAGGATAGTAGGCTACATCCTTAAGATAGCTATAATTTTGACGCATTACATAGCGCCAAACCGCGTGGTCAATAGGCGTGTAATGCTCGTAATGTTGGTCGACTATAAATTGTTTTAAATGACCGGGCAATGCCGCAACCTGCGGATTATTAAAATCATTAAAGTTCATTTACGTTTAATTGGTTTAAAACAGAACGTAAAATTAGCTAATTAGGTTTACCCGCAAACTTTAATTTTCGGCAGCGGATTTATTCTCATCAACGGCCTCGCCCTCAAAAATTGATTTATCTAACCCTTTTTCCAAACGCGCCTGACGGATCACATAATAAACCCCGAACAAGGCTACCAATAGTGATATGAGGTAAAAAGAGGATGGCAAAAATACGGCAAGCCCTTTATCCATAGGGAAAATATCCGATAATTTGGTAAATATGGCTTCACGCGCACCGGCGCCGCCAACAGTAATTGGCAGGATAGATGCCAGGGCCGATATCAAAAACGACAACAGGTAAGGCGAGTACTTGCCGGTAAAGTCCTGGCCAATCATTACGCAAATAATGGCTAATAACTGCATACCCTGTACTATCAGCGCTTTTAAATGCGCCTGGAAAAAATAAGTGGTGTATTCTCTAAAAAACTTGTAGGCTACAAAATAATAAATAGCCGATGCAGCAAGGAAGATACTACCAGGGATGGCAATATGAATATCAATTTGCGGAATTAAAAAGATAAGCCCCACAGTTATTAAACCTATTGCCCAAAGGCCGCTTAACCTATCAAACATTATGGCCCAAAACAGCTTTTTTCCGGGAACTTTGTGAGCCTTATTTAATATAAATATTTTGTAGCCATCGCCACCGATACCGCCGGGTAACAGCATGTTATAAAACAGGCCCAGGAAGTATAACCGTAAATTATACCAGGGATTTAAATTTAATTTTATCGATTTAAAAAAGCTAAGCAAACGCCATGATGAAGCCAACATAGAGCAGAAGTAACAAATAACGGCAACCAGCATCCACCAATAATTGGCATGCAGCAGCCTGTCTTTTACCTTGCTAAAATCTACCTTGGTAAAAACCCAGTAAAGTAACCCCGATGTAACTGCAATTTTAAGCACCAATTTGGCAGCGTTCCACAGCTGCTGCTTAAAGGTTTTGGGGGCGGGTATTTCTTGTTCGTTTACTGCCATGTGCCGCAAAGCTATGTGTATTTTTTAATTTAGCTAAATTTGAATTGTGATTTAACAAATGCTGCCACTAATATTTTACAAAATTAAAAAACAATATTAACTAACCTGCATTAGCTTGTTAAGGCACTGTAATCAATTATAACCTCAGCGTAATAACAGTTTCAAATAAGTGTAATCAATAACATAAATCGGCGCAATCCTGATTTCAATTGTTATTTTTGCGCAAATTTTTATAGGTATGAACAAAGTAAAAGTTGGCATTGTGCAAATGAGCTGTACTGCAGATAAGCAGCAGAACCTGCAAAAGGCTATTGTTAAAGTAAGGGAAGCAGCTGCCAAAGGTGCGCAGATTGTTTGCTTACAGGAACTATTTACCTCGCTTTATTTTTGCGATGTAGAAGATTACGACAACTTTAAACTGGCCGAAGCTATCCCCGGCCCATCAACCGATGAACTGTCAAAAGTTGCTGCTGAGTTAAACGTAGTAATCATTGCATCGCTTTTTGAGAAGCGTGCACAAGGTGTATATCACAATACAACAGCTGTATTGGATGCCGACGGCGGCTACCTTGGCAAATACCGCAAAATGCATATTCCCGATGATCCGGGTTTTTACGAAAAATTTTACTTTACCCCCGGCGACCTGGGCTATAAAGTTTTCAATACCAAATACGGCCGTTTAGGTGTATTGATCTGCTGGGACCAGTGGTACCCTGAAGCAGCACGCATTACTGCGTTGATGGGTGCCGACATCCTGTTTTATCCAACAGCCATTGGCTGGGCTACCACCCAGGACGAGGCTACAAATATTGAACAATACAACGCATGGCAAACCATCCAGCGCTCGCACGCTGTTGCCAATGGCATACACGTTGTGAGCATCAACCGCGTAGGCGAAGAAGCCGGCGTAAAATTCTGGGGCGGATCATTTTTTGCCAATCCGTTTGGAGCTATTATCCATCAAACATCACATGACCAGGAAGAAGTTGTTGTGCAGGAGTTCGATTTAGATAAATCTGACTACTACCGCAGTCACTGGCCTTTTTTACGCGACAGAAGGATTGACAGCTACCAGCCGATAACAAAACGTTTATTAGACGAGGATTAATTGGTCGATAGTCCATGGACAATGGACCATAGCAAAAGCAATGGCATTTAAATTCGAAAATCTTCAGGTTTGGCAAAAGGCATTAGAGTTAACTGATGAGATTAATACGCTAACCAAAAACAACTTTCCAAAAGAAGAATTATTTATATTAACTTCTCAAATAAAGAGAGCGGCAGATTCTGTTGTACTTAATATTGCGGAAGGATGTACGGGACAAACAAATGCTGTTTTTAGCACCTTCCTTGGTTATTCGTTAAGGTCAGCAATAGAAGTTGTAGCTTGCTTATTTATCGCAAAAAGAAGAAACATTATCAAGGAAGATGACTTTGATAAATTATATAACGAATATCAGTCGTTATGTAAAATGATAACGTCGTTAAGAAAAACATTATAGCATATTCCTACCATGGACTATGGACAATCGACTATGGACTATAAAAAAATTTCTACTATACAAACTCCTGCTTCGCTGGGCTTTCATTTCCCAGCTGAATGGGTACTACATACTGCCACCTGGTTGAGCTGGCCGCACAAGGAAGCCTCGTGGCCTGGTAAAATTGATTTAGTTTACCCAGCGTACATTGAATTCATTAAAGTACTAACCAAAGGCGAATTAGTACGCATTAACGTGGTTGATGAAAACATGAAAGCCTCGGTAGCCTTCCAGCTACAAAATGCGGGGGTGGATATGAGCAAAATTGAGTTATTTGAATTTGCTACCAACGATGCCTGGTGTCGCGATCACGGGCCGGCGTTTTTGATAAACCCGGATACCAAACAAAAAGCCATTGTTGACTGGGGCTATAACGCCTGGGGCGGCAAATATCCGCCGTTTGATTTGGATGATGTGATCCCTACTAAAATTGGCCGGCATTTTGGTTTACCTGTATTTAACCCGGGAATTGTTATGGAAGGAGGCTCTGTCGATTTTAATGGCAAAGGCACTATTTTAACAACCACTGCCTGCCTTCTCAACAAAAACCGCAACCCACACCTTAACCAGGAGCAAATTGAAGGCTACCTGCGTAACTATTACGGTGCCGAACAAATTTTATGGTTGGGAGATGGTATTGTTGGCGATGATACCGATGGCCATATCGACGATATTACCCGTTTTGTAAATGAAGATACAGTTGTTACCGTTGTTGAAGAAAATAAAAACGACGATAACTACTATCTGCTGCAAGAAAACCTTGAAGCACTTAAAACCATGCGCTTGCTTAACGGTAAACAACTTAATGTAGTTGAGTTGCCAATGCCCGACGAAATAATTTACGAAGACACCCGTTTGCCGGCATCATACGCTAACTTCTATATCGCTAATTCGGCGGTGGTAGTACCTACGTACCGTTCGGCAAATGATGATAAAGCACTGCAAATCATTCAGCAATGTTTTCCCGACCGCGAGGTTGTGGGGATAGACTCGACAGACATTATCTGGGGACTGGGTAGCTTCCACTGTTTGAGCCAGCAGGAACCTTCGGTTTGATGTGCAGGTGTGCAGATTACAGATGTGCAGATGAAAAAGTGTTGTGTTGCGAAACAGGTGAAACACTGTAAAATCACATATCGCTATTAATCAACACATTACGAATTGTCATAATTTACAAACCGCAACAAAACCGCAATAATTATAACTTTTGGTAATAGAAAAACCCTTTTTTAAGGGTTTTTCTATTATAGGAACTTTCTTTACTACTTTGAAGCTAACCTGATCACTTGCTTATCCAGGTTCCAGCCTTCTAGCAATATGGTTGGGGTTACGTCACCTAATTTGGCAGCCGGGGCGGTTACCGATACTGTTGTACTTTCATGCGGGGCCAGGGTAAAATAGTTGCTTGTCCAGTAGCTTGGCATAATTTCTTCGCCGTTTTTCATTAGTTGCGGGCGTACAAAGAATGCCAGTTTATTTGATGTGTTGGTGAATTGAACGGTCCACTTACTTTCTACAGTACCTTTTTCAGTTTTAACAATTTTAGCACTTACCTGGGCATGCTTCATGTTGTTAAGCGTTTTGAATTCATCCGTTGCAGATAGCCAGTAAGCATTGTGCGATACCACTTTGCCTGCCGATGTTTTCAAATTAAGTATCACAAAGCTTACACCTTGTGTACCTGCCAAAACATCCTTAAGCTGAATGATTTCCTGCACACCGTTTGTAGCCAATCCAACATGATCTAACTTAATAGATTTAATGAGTTTGCTATCGATGTCAAAAACATCGGCTGTAGCGGTTAAACTACCTGTAGCATGGTGCGTGCGGTTAATGATAGCCACGCTCGAATTATCGTAGTTATACTGGATATGCACCGGCTCGCAGGCGTTTTGCATGCTGTAGTAGCCCGCGTTTGGCTCCAGGTACCAGTCATAAATTTGCCAGATAACGCTTGGGAGCGCGGCATTCAGTTTCCAAAGCATAACACCACCGGTTTCGTTCAACTTATGGCCATCGGCCTCAAAAATTCCCTGGTAGCCAATGTAGTTCAGGAACTGCATCTTATCCGAAAAGTTGACGATGCTGCTGGGCGCGCCATAGCGTTTTACCATTTCGTCGTAGTACTTATCATACTGACCCGCGCCGGTGGCAGCATCATGATATCCCCAGGTATTATTTAAGGGGAAAGGCAAAGTTTTATCCCAGGTAAGGTTGGGAATTATTTTTGGCAGCGTGGTATAAGGCGGCTGCGATGGTAAACCGGTTTCATCCTTAAATACCCAATCATGAGCCAGGTTGGCCAGCTTGTAATAATCTTTAGGATCTTTCCAGGCATACGGGCCACCGCTGTATACACCTGATGGCATATCATCCGGCCACGAGCCTTTCCAGCCTTCGGGCAGTTTGGCAAAACCCGATGAACTTGGGATAAACGGACGGGTGCCATCCAGCTCGATAATATCGTTACGCATTTTATCGTACAATTCTTTACGGGCATGGCCTTCGTTACCCCCGGTCCAAACCAGCAGGCTTGGGTGGTTACGGATACGATAAATAGTACTCTCTACGTTTTTTACAAATACGTTGCCTTCCAAAGGCCAATCAGGCGAGCCTTTAAACTCGCCCTGCGTATCGCCGGTGATCCAAAAATCCGACCAAACCATCTGGCCATATTTGTCGGCCGCACTCCAAAACGCATCAGGTTCGGTAACCCCGCCACCCCAAATACGCACCAGGTTAACGTTGGCATTACGGCATAGGTGCATCTCATAATCATACCTGGCCGAATCGCGGTTTACCATCATATCGGGTACCCAGGCGCCTCCTACTAAATGAACCAGCTTGCCATTTACATAAAACTGGCGGCGTACAAAGCCGTTCACTTTTTCGGCTTTTGATGATACTGTGCGCACCCCAAAAACAAAAGTAGTATCGTCGCTTATACCTTTAGCATCGGCATATTGCAGGCGGATACGGTATAAGTTAGACTTACCGTAGCCATTTGGCCACCATAGTTTAGGCTGATGAACAACCAGCTGACTAATATTATCGGCGTTTAAATCAACCGCTTTACCCGAGTTTGCAGGAACGGAAACTGCTTGCGTAAACTGCATAGGCACCCCTGCAAAGTTTTCGGGCTTTATGCTGATGGTTAGCTTACCTGCATTGGCAACCGAAGTATTGTTTGATAAAGTAAGTTTTAAAGATAGTTTAGCAATACCTGTGTCTGGCAGGTTTGGCAAATTGGATACCAATTTTGGTCGGCCTATGGTTACCGCGCCCGTAGTGCGTAAAAAAACCGGCTGCCAGATACCCATGTTGCGATCCCGAACCGGGGGGATCCAATCCCAGCCGGCGGAGCACAGCATGGTTACGTTTTTACCAATATCGCCGGTAGGGCCGCCATTTTCATAGAATGGGCCAAGGGCTTTCAACTGTTCTTTTGCGGGGTAACCTGCATAGTCCAGCGGGTAAATCTTTACGGCAAGCGCGTTTTCGCCACCGGCATTGATAGCTTTACTAACATCCAGGTTGTGCTCGGCAAACATGCCTGCCATTTGGGTGCTATCGGCAATTTGTTTGCCGTTTAAATACACTGCTGCGCGGTAGTTGATGCCTTTAAATATCAGCTGAAATTGTTTGCCTTTATCTGCCGCTGAAACTTTAAATGTGGTACGGTACCAGTAAGGCTTTTTCCATGGATTAGGATCATTGGGTAAATGGCTGTATTGCTCCAGGTTATATTCTTTATTAAACTGATCTGATGCATCAGGGATCAGCATATTATTTAATCCCTGGTATGGATCGGGATAAATTTTATTGGCCACCAGCCCCGTTAACACGGTTGAAGGTACCCTAACCGGAAACCAGTATATGGACGAATGGTATTGGATACTTGATAACTCGGCACCGCTGGCGTTAATCAACGCTGAAGATTGCAAATCAAAGTTAACCAGTTTAACCTGCTTTACAGGGGCCGTTTGAGCCGACAAAAAGGCGGGCAAAACACAGGCAGCAACAACACCAAATACCGCATTAATAGTTTTTTTCATCATAATGATTTTTTAACAGGGATGCCCGCCGGCCAATCAATGAATAGGTATCGAAACACCCATTGGGCAATAATTAACAACGGTAAAACTAATTAACAATCGGCAGGTTGATATTGTACTTATTTATCATTTTATCATACAAATGATACAAATGCAAATTTCAGTGGCTCTTTTTGGCAATATTGTGCAATACGGTGATTGGTGAATACATGTCCCAGTTAGGATTGTAATCTTTTTGGTTGATAAGTCCTTTTGCGCCTACCGAAAAATTACCCAAAACTATATCCATGTTGCCATCGCCATCAATATCATTCACATCCAAGGCGAGCCAACGCCCATAAGGGTTAACCGGGATTTCGTGCACTTTAAATTTGCCAGGGCTTGTTTGTTCATGGTAAGTAAAACCTTCGGAAGGATGATATTTAAAATCGGGGAAGAAAGCGATAACGGCCAGGTCAAGATCGCCGTCATGGTCAAAATCTGCGGCCATAGCCTTTGAGCAACCGTTGATATGGTAAAAATAAGTTTGTTTAAACTTCCAGTTGCCCTGGTTGGTAAAAATATATACCCCGTGGTAGGGCTTAAATATAGGCGAGTAATCATTATTATCGCCACAGGTATACAAAATATCAGGTTTGCCATCGTTATTAAAATCAATGAACTGGAAACTGCTTGATCCATACACGGATGGAAAACGCACCAGGTTTTGCGTAGTAAACCCTCCTTTTTTGTCATTCAGAAATAACCACACCCCCTCATCAGCCTGGGCAAACAGGCATACAATATCGGGCCAGCCGTCATTGTTGTAATCATCTATATAAAGCTGACTTGGCCCCGGCATTGCCCTGATGATTTTTTTTGTGAATTGATGTGCCGGTTGTTGCTGCACCAGGAATAGGCCACCTTTATTGTGGCCAAATCCGCAGGATACATAATCCATTAAACCGTCTTTATTAAAATCGGCGTAAGCGCTTTTTACCGGCCTGGGCAAGCTATCGGTAATTAAAACCGAGTCTTTACCCTTTAATTTACTATTAAGGTTAATGCTGATCAGTTTCCCTTTGAGCTGATCATTAGGGGGTAATACTCCGATACAGGTAATAACCGCGCCATTAGGATTTACAGCCGTTTTAAAAAATTCAGCGTCAACCACCGGCGACTGGAATTTTTTGACAACTGTGGCGTTGAGGCCGCTATCCCATTTATAAAGCTTATCGCCCGCCCCCCCGGTGTAAAAACTTTTATCATTAGGGTTAAACGCAACCATGGTTGTCATGGCTATACCATCAGCTGTATCCGTCTTTGCCGGTCGTTTTAGGCTAAAAATAGCCCAATCTTTCACCGCATTGGGCTTAGGGATAACCAATTTATCGGGCGCAGCACTTTTGTAATACATGACAATTTTATGCCAATCGGCGTTTGATATGGCTGATGATGAGTATACCAGGTAGTCGCCCATAAAGGGCCTTACCCCAAACTTAGCCGCCATGGCAGGCAAAATACCTTTATCCCATGTTGCTTTATCAAGCAAAGATGCATCTGGCGCCTGGTGACAGGTGGAACAACGCTTTTGAGCCAGTTGCTTGCCCTCCTCAATATACCTTTCATCGTCTGCCTGCCCATTATCCCTATTGCAACTGCCGCACAGTGCGAGCGAAGCAAATAGCGCAATGATTAATGAATAGAAAAAAAACTTTTGTTTATTAATCATTTACACTTATCCCGTTTTCCGACGCAGTTTTCAAAGCTTGAAGATAGACGCTTATTTATATACTCTATTATAGTAAAACCTATTTTTTTGTATGATTTTCAAGCACAATCAGTGGTAAATTTCTGTCCCATTGCGGTTGCAGGCCATGGATAAATTTAAACCCGTCGGCATAATTACCCAATATAATATCAAGCTTACCGTCGTTATTTAAATCGGCAGTTTCCATGCACATCCAGCGGCCATATTTACTTACAGGCACGGCGTGCGGTTTAAAATCAAACGGCTTGTTTTGCTCAAAGTAAATAAACTCCTCCTGTGGTGTGTTTTGCATATCGGCAAAAAAGGCTATTGTGGCAATATCAACATCACCATCGGCATCAAAATCAGCAGCAATTGCCTTGGTACAGCCATTTATAGGGTAAAAATATTTCTGCTTAAAGTTCCAGTTGCCCGCGTTGGTAAAAATATAAAGGCCGTGGTATGGTTTTAAAATGCGCGAATCATGGTAATTATATCCGCAGGTATAAACCAGGTCAAGGTTACCATCGTGATCCATATCAACCAACTGAAAACTGGTTGAACTATTTGTTGGCGGGAAAGTAAGCAGTTTTTTTGTGGTAAAGCTACCTTTTTGATCGTTTGTTAAAAGCCATAACCCTTCATCGCCTGTTCCTGTTAACACCATCAGGTCGAGCCAGCCATCCTTATTAAAATCGCCTTTTAAAGCCTGTACCGATCCTGCTTTATTCAAAATAACCTGCTGGGTGTAGATTTTGTCCTTATTTTGAACCAACAGGTAAACACCGCCCTTCTTATCGCCCTGCCCGCATACTACTACGTCGTTCAGGCCATCTTTGTTAAAATCGCCCACAATGGTTTGCACCGGCCGGGGCAAATCTGATGCTATATAAATTTCAGAAGCGTGAACGTCTTTAGAGTCGAGATTAAGCTTAACAATTTTGCCGTTAGGGAAATCAACAGGTGCCATACGGCCAATAGCCGACACAAAACCAATGTTACTGCCAGCTTCTTTATCAAAGCTAATATCAACGCCCGCTGATGGCAGCGATGCCAGCGAATCGGCTTTTAAATTACTATCCCAGCTGTATAATTTTTCGTTAACGGCATCGGCACTATACAGCTTTTTGGTAGCCGGGTTATAGTTTATGGCGGTAGTAAAACTGGTTGAACTAAACGCCGAAGGCTTTTTTAACGTAAACCCGGCCCAGTCTTCAACCAGCGGCGTAGGTTTTTTGCCGGGCAACAGCGTATCGGGCGCAAGCGTTTTGTAATAATTAACAATAGCCAACCACTCCACTATACTCGCACCGGTTGTATCTTTAGCATCCTGTTTAAAAAACTGCCCTCCGTAGGTAGAAATTTTGAGCATGGGCGCCATACTCACCAATACGTGATTTATCCAGACATCTTTTGGCAAAGCATTTATCGGTGTTAATGCATGGCATCTTGTACATTTCAATCGTACCAGGTTTTCGCCATCTAACTTTACATTACCGGTTAATTTATAGGGCTCATTTGTTTTGGGTTTGCAGCCATAAATCAACGTAGCAAACGATAATAAAACTGTAAATAAAAGCAGGTAAGTAGTAGCCAGGTATTTTATTTTGAAGTGCATATAAAGCGTTAAGTACCGTTATTTTTTAAGTTTAAGTTTCTTCCAGATGTATTCGCCAACTTGCCGTCCTTGTACAGCTCCCTGGTCAACACTATTACGATAATGAATACCGCCGTAAAAACGACTTATTGACGTTTCGTCGGACGCTTTTAAAAACGAATCGAAATGGCGCTGCATGCCTATATATTTTAAATCGCTGGTATCCTGGTAAGCAAAATTATCGCCAAACAAGTGGGTAAGCATTACTGCCGATGCAGCGCTGATATCGCTATGTCCGCTTGGATATTCGGGGAATGGCGGTGTTTGCAGCATAGGCAGCCAGTCATGGTCAATTTTATCGTTAATAACCGTAACCGGCCTTATATAGTTGGTTTCATATTTAACCTGCCAGCCGCAAATAAAAGCATCAAACAAGGCTATGGAAGTAAGCGCATAAGTCTGTGCCGTTTTTAAAGCATCAGCGTGGGTTTGTTTGCAGGCAATAGCTGCAATGCCAATCCAGTGGCCGCCAGGCGTTATCTTCTTGTTGGCAAACATCATGTGCCCGTTGTGCTGTATTACAAAAGGATTATCGTCCCAAAAGCGGGCAATGGTAGTTTGCTCTGGGGTTATGTGTTTGCTTAATTCGTACACTTCAACAACCTGCTTAAAATATGGGCTATTTTTGTCGTCGCTAAAGGCGGGCGGCGGCGGCAATTTAAATTGAGTTGAAGTATCAACAGCAAAAGTATGCATAGTGCCCCAGCAAAACTCAACACCATCAAGGTAATCGGGGGCCGTAGGGCGCCATTGACCAGGGCCATCGTTACCCAAAAAACGAGGTTTGCCACGGGTTTGCGGATAATTATCAACTGCCGAACGTTTCAGGATGAATTTACCCATTTGCGTGCCAAATGCTATTGAGCGGGCATAAGTAGAATCATCAAGGTTGTCCTTGTACATGGCATAAACCTTATCTTCATATTTCTGCAGCGTATCTACCGAGAAGGTGATTTTGTGGGCTACTGTAAAAAAAGCCTTGGTTGCAGCCAGCGTAAAATTATATTTTAAATCTTTTTTTGGCTTCGGCGGATTGCCAAAACCCTTTAATTGCGCGGCTATAGAATTATAACTGGTATCAGAATAACGCTCGGCCTCGTAAGCCGCCAACGTGGTATAGCCATAAATACGGCTTGCAACCGGCGGTGTAAACACATCATAAATGATAACCTGCGTTAACTGATCAACGTTGTTATGTAACACGTCCGCGTCTTTTAACAAGGGTGTTGTTTTTTTCTGCCCGCAACTATAAATCAAAAATAAGCATGCAACGGCTAAAAGTATTTTAAAACATCTCATAAACAAGTAATTAGTTAAGCTGTACGGTTCGTTGGTGGCCATAGCTATCAGTTATTGTTACTGATGCCATATTACTTTCAATATTAAAGAATCTGCCTGACTGCGACAAGAAAGAACTACCATTATAAAACTCTTGCCTGGTCATTTTTCCATTTTTATATTTGATGGTTGCAAAAGCATCCAACGGCTGTAAAGCAACCGTTTTAATGCTTCGGTTTAGCTCAAATAACTTCAGGGCATCCCGGTTTTGGGTTGCTGCAAGCATATAATTCCCCTTGGCGCTTCTTAATTTAACAAGGCCTTTGCCATCGCCAGGTATGTATAAACCGCTTTGTAAAATACTTAAGGGTTTAAAACCACCTTTGCCATCACCTTTTAGCACCAGTCCGTTAAATGCATCGTAGCGGCCTGTTGCAACCTCGGTACCGTAATCATTGCCGCTCAGGGCTACATCAAGGTTGCCGTCGCCATCAAAATCATCAACGGTAATACCGCAAAGTTCAGACTGCTGGGCATCAATTGGTAACGGCGTCACTGTAAATTTACCGCCACCATCGTTGCGCAAATAGCACGACTGCAGGTAGTTTACCTTCAGACGGATAGCACCTTCGCGCATTTTCGGGGTGATTATCGAATCCATAGGGGCCACAGCAAAAGAGCGGTAGTTTTGGAATTTGATACGCATGCTAATCATTTGCTTTACAATATCATCGCGCCCAAATGCCGGGAACTCCTGCCTTACTCCGTCCTGATCTTTTAAAAAAACCGATGGAAAGGCGTCATAACTGTCATTATTATCAAAATCTTTAGCTGTTATATAAATAGGATATTGGTCTGATGCTTTGTAAAAAGTATTCAGGCCCGTATTGCCTACAATGTAGTCGATATCACCATCATGGTCAAAATCGCCTGCGGCAATGGTATTCCACCAGCCTAATTTATCGGCTACCCCGGTGTTGTTTGTGACGTTTTTAAATACCCCTTTTTCATTTTTCAAAAAGGTGATAGGCATCCATTCGCCGGTAAGTATTAAATCGGGCCAGCCATCGTTATTAAAATCGGTAAAGGTGGCATCACATACCAGGCCGATATTTTTTAAAGCGGGCGCCACCGCAGCAGATACATCGGTAAATTTGATAACACCATTTTTACTGTCGTTACGCAAAATAAAGCTGGATACCGGTTTTGGATAATTCCATGGATCAACCCGGCCCGATACAAAGAGGTCAAGCTTGCCATCATGGTCAAAATCAACAGACTTTACACACAATTTACTGGTGAGATTTTTGGGCAAAGCATCTGGCTGAAGTATAAAATTGCCCTTGCCATCATTCAGGTAAAACCTATCCTGGTAATTGACGGAGCCTGGCTGGGTTTCAAATCCGCCACTGGCGATATATAAATCAGGATGGCCATCTCCATTGGCATCAAACAATAGTACGCCTTCATCTTTATTACCTGCAACCTGCGACAAATATGCCCCCATATCCATTGGGTTTAAAGCTGGGACCTTTGTTTTTGATTGCGGCAGCAAATTGCGCTGAATAAACTTGCCACTGGCCTGTTGCAATAATAATTGCGCCGGATACAAAGTTGTACCGCCAATTACCATATCATCAAAACCATTACCATCCACATCGCCAACGGCTACTGCCGGCGTGTACTGCGATAATTTATGCGGTATTAATTTTTGAACGTTAAAATCGATATAATCTTTTTCCTGGTGCTTATAACTAATGCCTGCCGATTTTGTTATCTCGCGGAAAAGCGCGCCTGTGTTTTGGGCCGGGAGTTTAAACGAATAAGGCTCGCGGGCATCTGCCATGCTTACTTTAAGTGTTTGGTTGGCCTTTACATTTTTCAGCACCTGTTTTTTTCCGTTATCCCAACTGATTACAACAGAGTCTACCTGGGATACGTTACCAAGGCCAAAATGGGCTATGTTTTGGATGGTAGACAAATAGCCACGGTATGGCGTGTTCTCATACACCTGCTGCTGGCCGTGATTGTAATAAATATTGGCAAACGCCCCAATGCCGCCAAGGTTTTGCGGGCCGCCTTTAAATTGTATGTGTAAATAGTTGTTGTTGGTTTTATTTTTATCGCGGGCAGTATTCCTGTAAATAAAGGCTTCATCATCAATATTATTGATAATCATGTCCATAGCGCCGTCATTATCCAGATCGGCGTACGCCGCACCGTTTGAAAACGATGGCGTGCCAAGGCCCCATTCTTTAGTTACATCGGTAAATTGTAGCCCGTCGGTATTTTTAAATGCATAGTTTGGTATTTTTACAATCGGAATCTGGTCAAGGATCTGTTTGTTTGATGCGATTGCAAAAGCCCGGTTCCTGAAGGTAATAAAGTCATGATCGGTAACATCGCGGGGATAGCCATTGGTCACTATCAGATCTCGTAACCCATCGTTATCAAAATCAGTAAGCATTGGGCCCCAGCTCCAGTCTGTTTGGCCCACGCCGCTTAAAAAAGCAACTTCACTAAAAATTGGCGCGCCTATTGAATCATTTTGGCCCAGGCGCGGGCCTTTATTTATTTGTAAGGTATTGCGTGTATATTGGTATTGTTGGTTATATCGGTCGAAATTTTGAAATACCTGGTAATTGTTACCGGGCATAAACATCTTTTTACGATAGTTATCCTCGGGGTTCATATCAACTTCAAATGCATCAACCAGCCCATCGTTGTTAACATCTTCAAAATCCTGCCCCATGGCACTAAACGAGGTATGCTTAAAATATTCTTTTGATCTATCTGTAAAAGTACCATCACCATTGTTGATGTACAGTATATTATCAGGTAAAAAATCATTGGTTACATATATGTCCTTCCAGCCATCCTTGTTGATATCAACAATGGTTGTAGCATGCCCGTAACCTTCAATAGTTATTCCCGCCTGTTTTGATACGTTTGTAAATACAGGGTGTTTAAGCGCGGCATTCCAATCGTTACGATAAAGCCTGCCTGTACTCTTGTGGCTCCCATCTTTTACTGTTGGCCTAAAGGTACTTTGGTTATCGCTTGCTAAAGCTTCATTAACAGTAACGTACATATCCAGGTCGCCATCGTTGTCATAATCAAAAAACGAGGCCATGGTAGAGTGCACGTTAATATCCAGGGCGTACTCTTTACCCATTTCTTTAAAAACAGGTACACCATCCTTACCAACCCCCTGGTTTACATATAGCAAGTTGGTTCGCTTAACAGAATCGTCGAGCAAAGTGTTACAAACATATATATCGGCAAGGCCGTCGTTATTAATATCAACAACTGCTACTCCCCTGCCCCAGCCGCCTTTGCCGTCCACCCCGGCTTTTGCAGTTACATCTTCAAACTTCATGTCGCCCTTGTTAAGATACAGCCTGTTTGATAGCGTATTGGCAACAAAATAAATATCCTGCAAGCCGTCGTTGTTAAAATCGCCGATACCTACCCCGCCGCCATTGTAAAGATTGAGCTTGGTAAGGGGATTTATTTTATCATCTTCAACAATGGTATTGCTAAAAGTAATGCCCGATTCCGACGAGGGTATTTGTTGAAAAAGCGCCGACTTTTTACACGCTGATAAAAACGCAAGCAGGCTGATAAATATGTAGGTATACTTCATGAATTTTTAACAGTAGGCTATAAAAAAAGGTGGAGAAAATTATCTCCACCTAAATTAGAATAATTGACCCGGTTATCAAAAATTAATAACCAGGGTTTTGTTTGTAAATAATAGGGCCACTTGAATTGGCAATATCAATTTGTGCCTGAGGAATAGGGCGGTACTCATTTTTATTCGGAGTAAACACCGCGCCTTTTAAGGTAATGTCAATTGCCTGATCACTCGTTAAAAATGCATTGATCTCGGCAGTTTGATAAGCACTGCCCCACCTTTGTAAGTCAAAAAAGCGGTGGCCTTCCATAGCCAGTTCCAACTTGCGCTCAAAACGAACTGCCTTGCGGGCATAAGCTTGATCTGGGAATGACGTATATGGCTTAACATTATAGTTTGCTGCCCTTGTAGCAACAGATTGCACTGTATAAGTTGCGGTTCCCGCACTATATGGTGAATTTAAATAAACAAAACCAATCGGATTAGCGGCACGGTTACGCACCATATTAACTAACTCCATGGCTTTTGATAATGAGCCAACTTCAACCTCACATTCCGCAGCCCATAAAATAACATCTGCGTAGCGTATAAGGTTAACGTTGTTGGATGTACTTAAGGCAGAAGTCCAGGTATTTTCAGTACTTGTGTTAGTTCCCACTTCGCTTTTTGAATAGACGTTCTTTTTCGGGCTGAAGTGACCATCAGACCCTGGATTACGAATCCAGGCATCACCGGGGTGCGGGCCCCAATCAAGGTAAGGAATACCTTTGCGGCCAATCGACACATCAATCCGGGGATCTAATGAACCAGTGTATGTAACATCGGTAACAGGACTGCCAGAATTAAAATTATCTAACAACGGCAATCCGGTAACTGCATCTGTTTTATATGAGTTTGCCAACCATTGTGATGGATTAAAAAAGCCGCAGCAACCACCTGGACCACCGTTGTATGGAAAGTTAAGGTTATCACCCTGGTTACTATTGTTACCCAATGAACCATCGTTAACTGAAGCTTGAACAGCGAATACAGACTCCTTACTGTTTTTCAATCCAGCCTCTGGAGTAAAGTTTGATTGATAGTTATCATTTAAACCATAAGTTGCGCCACTGGCAGTTTTACCCGAAGTCATCAAAACAGACAATACCGCTTTCGCCTCGGTATATTTAGATTCGGCCATAAATACCTTTGCCTGATAAGCCATAGCAGCATATTTATTGGCACGAGCTTTTTGCGGCTGGGTTTCAGGAAGATTCTCCGCAGCAAATTTAAAATCTGCTTCGATCATCGGGTAAATATCTTTATCATTCTTCACCTTTGGTACGTCAACAAGTTCCACTGTCTCATCCACATATGGAACCATGAAGAAGTTACGACGTAGTTCGAAGTAAAAATATCCTCTTAAAAATCTAGCCTCAGCCGAAATCCTCTTGATATCATCGGCAGTAAGGTCCTTGGCATTCGGGATGCCGCGTAAAACGTCATTAGCACGCTGAACACCGTCATACAACGATGCAAATTTACCCACGATAAAAGGATTTGATGCAGTTAAACTAAACGTTGCAACCGGAGTTTGATCATTGGCACCATCAGATGGATCTGAACCTTTGTAGGCATCTCCACCGGTAATACTACCGAACATCCAGTTTGACGGAGCTGC
The DNA here is from genome assembly GCF_051903035.1 of Mucilaginibacter sediminis. Classification (NCBI taxonomy): domain Bacteria; kingdom Pseudomonadati; phylum Bacteroidota; class Sphingobacteriia; order Sphingobacteriales; family Sphingobacteriaceae; genus Mucilaginibacter; species Mucilaginibacter sediminis. The sequence goes on along the minus strand of NZ_CP170602.1, from coordinate 7,129,849 downwards.
AGATTGACCCGATCCCTTACCTCCGTAGCCATCAAGTTCCGAATAAGCGCCTATTAATAAACTTTCAACCCCTGCTTTGTTAGATAACAATAATGGGTCTATCTGCCCCAGGGCCGGCTTGTCCAAAAAGCTCTTCTTACATGCATATACTGAGCATATGAGCAGTAAGCACAATGGGATAATTAATTTTAATTGAAATTTTTTCATGATTTTAATCTATTAAAATATTGTTAAAACGTAGCCTGTACACCTAATAGATAAGTTTTTTGATTGGCTGGATAGTTACCAAAATCAATTCCGAAGTTGGTGTTATTATTCAAGTCAGATGGCTGAATTTCAGGATCTAAACCTTTGTATTTTGTTATAGTGAATAAGTTACCACCTTGTAAATAGATACGGAATCTTGAGATACCTAATTGTTTAACCTGCGAATTTGGAATGCTGTAACCCAATGTTAAGGTTTTCAGTCTAAGATACGAACCACTTTCCATATAATAAGAGTTAAACACACCTGTATTACTAAAATTAGCCGTAGTACTTAATTTAGGTATGGAAGCACCAAGGTTAGAAGGTGTCCATGAGTTGGCTAAGATTCCTTTTGAAACGTTACCTTTAAACACTTGTGGAAAATCTGTCCAATATTTTACATAGTTAATGTTATCATTACCTTTTGAACCATAAAAGAACGCATTAAAATCAAAGTTTTTGAAATTGGCGTTAACTGTTAGGCCATAAGTAAAATCTGGGTTAGGGTTGCCAAAGAAAGTCCTATCTGCATCGCTGATCTTACCATCGCCGTTAACGTCCTTATAGTGGAAAAAACCAGGTTCAGCACCGCTCTGTCCGGCTGCCTTTAAAGCATCTGCTTCGGCCTGGTCTTTTATTAAGCCGGTTACCACATATCCAAAGAACGCACCTTGGGCCTGACCTGGCTGTAGCCTGGTGAACGAACCAATACGGGTTGAACCGGCACTTGGCTCGTCATAATATTTTTTACCACTTGGCAGGCTGATAACTTTATTTTTATATGAAGTTATGTTACCTGTTATATCAAACTTAAAGTCGGCACCAACATTACCGTGGTAGGTAAAATTAAAGTCGAATCCTTTGTTGCTAATGTTACCACCGTTAACAAATGCAGGATTTGCACCACCTTGGGCATCTAAAAGATCAGGTTTGAAAAGTAGTCCTTTTATATCTTTTTTGTACAACTCAAAACCTATTTCTAATTTATTGTTCAAAAAGGTTGCATCAAAACCCACGTTAGTAACAACATCTTGTTCCCATGAAGTCAAAGTGTTACCAATTTGAGAACGGTAAATACCTAATTGCGCACTGCTGCCTGTTCCGCTAATGTCATAATATGAATTTGTTGGACCTGCTGCAAATAGGTTGGTAGCGTTTGTTATACCAATATTACTGATAGAACCTAACTTACCCCAACCGCCACGAATTTTTAAATCATTTAACCAACTGATATCCTTCATGAACGACTCTTGCGAAATCCTCCAACCACCGGTTACAGAAGGGAACACGCCGAAACGATGCGCGGCAGAAAAAACTGATGCACCATCCCGACGGATTGTAGCACTTAACAGGTAGCGATCATTGTAAGAATAATCTAATTTACCAAACTGCGAGTAAAGCGACCTATAGTAAATATTGATATTTTTATTGCTCTGGGTGTTAGGCGCACCTGTATCCAAATCAACGTAATCCGGAGATGTTGAAACTGTGTAATTTGCCCTGCCTGCTTCCAAACCGCGGTTGTTCATTTTGTTTGCCTCGATACCACCTAATAACTTGATATCATGCTTACCAAACCTTTGGTTGTAAGTTATAGTGTTAGTCCAAAGATATTGGCTGTTATAACCGGAACCTTCCGTATAGGTGTTGGGGTTGGTGTTACCTTCTGCATTTTCAACAGAAGTTGGATTAAAGAAATGGTAGTAATAATTATCAAAAGTACCACCGAAGCTAGTACGAGCTGTAAAATGTTTCAGGAAATCAACTTCTGCAAATACGTTGCCTGCCATTTGCCAATCATTACCAAGATTGGATTTTGCACGTGTCCTTATAGCAACGGGGTTTGAAGAGTTACTTAAACCTGCTGATTTTGTTCCTGCAAAATTGCCCATGATGTCATAAACCGGGATAACGGGTGGCTGGCGATAAGTATAAGATATAGCGTTACCCTCGTTTAGGTTACCTACTGTAGGGTTGCTCTTATAAAACATGTAAGCATTTTCACCCACACGAATATGATCGCCAACGGCGAAATTAGTGTTTACGCGCAATGCGTAACGTTTTAAATAAGTGTTAAGCAATGTACCTTGCTCGTTCAAATAATTTGCCGACATTAAGTAGCTTGATTTTTCGCTACCACCGCTTGCAGTGATGTTATGAAAAGTTCTTGGGGCTGATTTAAACACTTCATGAAACCAATCGGTACCTGTTTTATTTGTTTTAGTGATTTGGTTACTATTAATGTTATAAGTTGAAGGTGCAGTATTTGGGTCACCTTCATTGGCTGCTGTCGGGGTAATATAATCTTTCAATATCGCACCGCCGGTACCTGGATATTGTACGCTACCTACTGATCTTTGGAGCGCATCGGCATATTCCTGGCTACCAGCTAAATTGAAACCATCTTTTAACGGTTTTTGGCTACCATAATAAGCATCATAGGTAATGGTTGCCTTACCTGCTTTACCTTTTTTGGTGGTGATTACAACTACACCATTTGAACCTTGAACACCGTATATAGCAGCTGAACCGGCATCCTTTAATACCTGAATTGATTCGATGTCGTTAGCATTAACGTCATTGAAGTTTCCTTGTACACCGTCTATTACGTAAAGTGGATTTGTGTTACCAATTGATGTAATACCGCGTACACGCACAGCACTACCGGAACCGGGTTGTCCGCTGTTAACAACAGTAACACCTGCCGCCTGACCTTGCAATAACGCTGCTGCCTGGCCGCCTGGTACCGTTTTTAAGTTGGCAACGTTAACAACAGCAACCGAACCGGTGATGTCTTTTTTACGTTGCGAACCGTAACCTGTTACCACCACCTCATTCAGTGCATTGCTGCCTGCAACAAGTGTAACAGTGATGTTGGTACTTGCACCAATTTTAACTTCCTGGCTTTGATAGCCAATGTACGATACCACGAGCGTTTGGCCCGGGCTTAATGTAAGGGTGAATTCACCGTTAACATCAGTTACTGCGCCTGTAGTAGATCCCTGGATGCGTACCGACGCTCCAATGATCGGTAATTTGTCATCGCTGCCGATAACTTTACCTTTGTACTTTGTTTGGGCTGTAACTACCAATGAAGAAACCAGGCAGCATAATAGCACGCCAAGCATTCTTCCTTTTAGGAGTAAACTTTTAAACATGAGATTGAGATTTAGTTGATTAATATATTTGATTTAAGATCTTGGACGATTTTGGTGTTTTTTAAGTTTGCAGTTGAACTATGACATGCCTCGTCATGATTTTTTTGGTGAGAACAAAAAAATCATGAGGCTTGACAGCATAATGCTGACAGGTGAAATTTGAAGATTTTAAAATGTTGGAATGTAAAAGTCTTATCATATGTGAACTTCCTGTAACAAATTTAACTTATCCCCGTTACCCTGGTTTTACGCCTCTTAAAACTTAAGTGTACGTGAACAATGTTATAATACTATCAGAATTTGTATGGTTCCTGGCATTCCAGAAATTTATATTGGCTATGCATCTAATGTAAAGAGAGTGTATTGTTTACACAAGTGAAAAATGAAGATTTACAAATTAATTATTTATAAACCCTAAAAGACAATAAAATTACAAATTGTGAATATTTTATTAATAAATCATTAATAAAACCCCATATTATTTAAAAATTATGCAAAGGTTAAATAACCACACAACAAACAATTTGCAATTGAGGAACGCTCTAATCGCTCATCTTTAATGCAGCTGCCTTTAAACCTCCATTTTTTTTACTGTATTGATGCTATAATAATGTTACAAAAGCCGGTGAACCTTAGTGTTAAAATATCATCATGATTTAGCAAAAATGTCATTACAACATTTATTATTCTATTGGTTTTTAACTGTAATACAAACATTTATAAATAAAATAATAAGTGTTATGCCAACATTTCTTAATTTATAAACCCGTGCAAACAATGTCAAAAAAAACCTATTTATAAGCAAAAAAGCACCGCACTTTAAAACGCGCGGTGCTTTTTATATGATGGACTTAGTTATATAACCAATGAACATCGGCCATATGCTATATATTATTTAAATATAATCCATACTGAAATGTGTGGCTTTTATTTGTTCCACCAAACTGATGCTATATGGGTATCGGTTGAGTTTGTACCTATCTCAATTACAAATTTGCCTGGCTCCCAATCGTACTTCAGCTGGCTGTTATAAAACTTCAATTGCTCGGGTGTAATGGAAAAACTTACCTCTTTAGACTCGCCTGGCTGTAGGCTTATTTTCTTAAAATTTTTCAACTCTTTAACCGAGCGGCTTATACTTGCAACAGGGTCGCTAATGTATAGCTGTACAACTTCTTCGCCCGCATATTTGCCGGTATTGGTAACTGTTGCTGTTGCAGTTAGCGTTTCGTTGCCCTTGAGGGTGGTTTTGCTCAATTTAACGTCGCTGTATCCAAAAGTTGTATAGCTTAGCCCATATCCAAAAGGGTACAGCGGATCATTAGAAATATCCAGGTAATTTGATTTAAACTTAGTTGGCCCGCTGGTGTACGGACGGCCCGTGTTTTTGTGGTTATAATATATAGGTATCTGCCCTACGCTGCGCGGAAAAGTTGCTGTGAGTTTTCCGGCGGGGTTGTATTGGCCAAATAAAACATCAGCAATAGCATTGCCTGCTTCGGTGCCGGGCGCCCAAACATCCAATATAGCGCTTGCGTGCTCGTTTTCCCAGGTTAAAGTAAGCGGGCGGCCGTTAAACAGCACAATAACCATTGGCTTACCTAATTTAGACAATGCCTTCAGCATATTTTTTTGCGGCTCCGGAATATCGATATCCGACCGGCTTGATGATTCGCCCGACATACTTTGCGACTCCCCTACCACCGCCACAATCACATCCGATTTATTGGCGGCATCAATAGCTTCCGTCAAAAGTTCATCAGCAGGTTTAGGATCTATTGTAACCATTCCGGGGCCAAAATTGAGGCGTTTTATAAATTCAGTATCCTCGGTAATGTTTGATCCTTTGGCATAATTGATCGTAACCCCATCGCCAACAACATTTTTAATGCCCTGCATCACACTGATTGACTTTTGCCATTCGCCGGCTAATATCCAGGTGCCCAGCATATCGCGCTGGTTATTGGCCAGCGGGCCAACAAGCGCTATACTACCTGTTTTTTTAAGCGGCAGCGTTTGGCTATCGTTTTTTAACAATACAAACGAACGTTTGGTAATTTCCCTGGCGGCAGACAGATTCGCCTCAGACATCACATCCGTTTTTTCGCGCGTTGCATCCATTGATTTGTAGGGGTTATCAAACAAACCCAATTTATATTTGGCCTCCAACACCCGGCGGCAAGCCTGGTCAATTTCAAACTGGGTTATCTTCTTTTCCTGTAATGATTTTTTTAGCGTGGTTAAAAAGCCTTCGCCAACCATATCCATATCCAGCCCGGCTTTTAACGCCAGGGCCGATACCGTTTGCAAATTGCCAAGGCCGTGGGCTTCCATTTCGTTAACTGCAGTGTAGTCCGATACCACGAAACCTTTAAAGCCCCATTGCTTGCGCAACAAATCGGTAAGCAGCCATTGGTTACCTGTTGCGGGTACACCGTCAACGGTATTAAATGAGCTCATGAAGCTACCTGCACCCGCATCAACGGCCGCTTTGTAAGGCGGCAGGTAATCCTGGTACATTTTAATACGGCTCATATCAACGGTATTGTATTCGCGGCCGGCTTCGGCGCCGCCATATAAAGCAAAGTGTTTTACGCAGGCCATAACCGCATCGGCATTTTTCAGGCTTGCACCCTGGTAACCCTGTACCATAGCCTTTGCCACCTGCCCGCCGTACCATGGGTCTTCACCAGCACCTTCTGATATCCGGCCCCAGCGTGCATCGCGGGCGATATCAACCATGGGCGAAAACACCCAGCTTAAGCCCTCGGCGGTTGCTTCTTTTGCTGCAATATGTGCCGATTGTTTGATCAGGTCCAGGTCCCACGTTGCCGACATGCCCAACGGAATTGGAAAAATAGTGCGATGGCCATGTATAACATCCAACCCAAAAATCAACGGAATATGTAAACGGGAATTTTTAACAGCCGCTTCCTGTACTTCTTTGGTATGATCGACGCCCCAAATACCAAATACACCGCCAATAGCGCCCTTTTTTATTTTATCCTCTACACCTTTATTAACTACCGATCCTGTGGTTGGGGCACCAATGGTTACCAGGTTTAACTGGCCGATTTTTTCGTCGAGGGTCATTTTTTTCATCAAACCGCTCACAAAAACATCCATTTTGGCATCCTCGGTTTTATTTTGAGCCAACACCCGGTTAAAAGGCAATAACGCTACGCAAAGCGGAATAACCCTGGCTATAAGTTGAGTTGAAAAATATTTGTTCATTTTTTAAATTTACGTTGTAGGGATATTGATTAACCAAATTTGGACAGGTAAAAGCGCGATTAAGCCCTTACATAACCATTTAATTAAAAATCATCGCTTATAATTGGCTATAACACAACAACAAAATGATTGTGTATAAAGTACACAATTGTAATTATTATAATTAAATAATCAAAGTATTTTTGTAGAATAGCAAAAATGTTGACCAGAGAAGAACTTATTGAGTACAGCGACGAGGCCCGTAAAAACTACCTCGAGCATATTTCTATTGATTGTGTTGTTTTTGGCTTTCACGAAGGCCAGATGAAAATACTGCTGCTTAAAAACATAGGAGAAGAAAAATGGTACCTGCCAGGTGGCTTTGTGCTTAAGCGCGAACCTATTGAAATGGCTGCCAACCGCATTTTAAAAGAGCGTACCGGCCTCGACCAGATATTTTTGCAGCAATTTCACGTATTTGGCGATCCCGACAGGTCGAAAGTTCACAACGAGATGTATAGCAATATGCTGCCACCTGAAAAGAACTGGTTTTCGGGCCGTTTTTTAACAATAGGATATTATGCGCTGGTTGATTTTTTTGAGGTTAACCCGCAACATGACAAGTTTTCGGAGTTATGTACCTGGCGCGACCTGGACGACATGCCCCCATTGGAGCTTGATCATCAACTGATATTTAAAACCGCCCTTGATACGTTACGCCTTCAGCTAAATTACCAGCCCATTGGCTATAACCTGATGCCCAAAGAGTTTACCATGCCCGAGTTGCAAAAACTATATGAAACCATACTGGGTAAAAAACTGGACCGCCGCAACTTTCAGCGCCGAATTTTGGGCTTTGGCATCCTGAACCGTGCAGAACAGCCCCGTAAGGGAGGCGCCCATAAAGCGCCCTATTTATATTCGTTTGATTTGGAAGGCTACCGGCATGCGCTTACAGAGGGCTTTAAAGGCGGCTGGTAAAAACAGTTTAACATTTAATACATACCATGAAACCTAACCTGGCCATTAGCTTATGCATAATCATAAGCTTGGTATCGTGTTATAACCCTGGTAGACCGGCTCGGAATCAAGCTAAGGCTGGCGCGCCAGCAATAAAGCCTAAACAAAAACTTGATCAGGGTTCTGTCGATCGGCCCGCCCATGTATATGCCAAAGGAGATAGTTCATGTGTTGTTGTAAATAACAAAACGCTTTGCCTATCAAAAAAATATAAAATTGACTTAGCAAATACTCTCCCGCTTATCTGCCAGGTAAAAAATGGCATCATCGAACGAAGCGCCTGGTTGAATTTGGGCAACTTTACTTTAATTTCGATTGATCAGAGTACAGGTCGCGGATATACTGAATTATATGCGATAGATAATAAAACCCAAACCCTGGTAAAGGACGAAATATTTAAAAGAGATTACCTATCCGGTTTTGGAATTTTTGTTGTCAATGGCTATAACATATTTACTATGCACAAATATCTTTACAATGAAAATTATGATATGAGATCTGCAGGGTCGTTATACTCGATTAAAAACGACCGGTTTGTTTATATTAAAAGCAGGGTGCAAAAAAATGAGATTGATTTTAATGACACTGCTATCATTAATTTTTCGCAAAAGCCACTAAATAAAAAATTCTAATTTTTTTAAGTTTTACTCTGCCAAATACTCCATTTTTACCTGTACGTTCAAACTTTCGCTCATTTTGGCAAACTGGCCCGAGTTGCGCGTAAAATCAGGGTCAGTATCCATGTACATGTTGGTAATTTTCACCATTTCGGGGTGCTTATCAGTGCCTATATTATAGGTAAGGCCTTCGCCGCTCTCTAAACTTTGCTTAAGTTCCAGGTATTGCTTACCTGTTATAATGATCATTTTTTCTGCGGTCATATGGTTGTTATAATTGGTACTATTTAAACGGGCACAAATAGCTTTAAGTTATGTAATATTTATACATTAAAGCTGCTACGCCAACCTGGGTATATTCCTGTTTATTATATTTACGTCAAATATAGATATAAACTGCCTTCATGATCAACCTTAAAAAATTACTCCCGGCGGCTTTGCTCCTTGGCAGCACAATGGCATCGGCACAAATAACTTTACCCATAAATACTACCCTGCAAAAAACATATACCAAAGGCACGCGTACCAGGGGTGGCGCACCGGGTAAAAATTACTGGCAAAACACTGCCGACTATTCCATAAAAGCAAATTTTGATCCTAAGACCCTCGAAATTACCGGCACTGTTGGTATCGATTATATAAACAACAGTCCCGATACACTTAAAAAACTTGGTTTCAAGCTATATCCCAATGTGTACCAAAAAGGAGCACCTCGGGATGCAGCTATTTCGCCAAATGATGTAAGTGATGGCGTTAAAATAAAATCGATCACTTTGGATAATCAGCCTGTTGATAGTACCAAACGCCGCGTTAATGCTACCAATATGTCGTTAAGGGTTAAACCTATCAGCCCAAAACAAAAGGTGCATTTGGATATTGCTTATTCGTTCATCCTCAACAAAACCTCGCACATCCGCGGCGGGCAGGTTGATCCGGGGGCTTTCTTTATCGCTTACTTTTTTCCGCGGGTGGCTGTTTATGATGATATAGACGGATGGAACGAATTCCCGTACACCGGTTCGCAGGAGTTTTACAACGATTTTTGCCATTTTAATGCCGAGATTACCGTTCCCGGCGATTACCAGGTTTGGGCAACCGGCAACCTAAAAAATGCAGATGAAGTTTACAACCCCAAATATGTAAAACTGATTACCTCCGCAACCGGCGCCGATAAAATAACAGATATTGTTACCGAAGCTGATGTAGCCGCAGGCGATATCACCAAAAAGAATGCTACCAACACCTGGAAATTTGAAGCCGACAGCGTTACCGACCTGGCTTTTGCCACCAGCAACCATTACATTTGGAAAGCCAGCAGCCTGGTGGTTGATCCTAAAACCCAAAGGCGTACCCGCGTTGATGCGGTATTTAACCCCACACATAAGGATTATTACGCGGTAGTTGATTATGCCCGCAAAACGGTGGAAAGCATGAGCTATAAATTCCCTAAATGGCCTTACCCCTACCCGCACGAAACCGTTTTTGATGGCCTTGCCCAAATGGAATACCCCATGATGGTGAACGACAACCCATTAGAGCAAAGCGAAGATGCGATAGAATTGACCGACCATGAAATTTTCCATACCATGTTCCCGTTTTACATGGGTATAAACGAAACCAAGTATGCTTTTATGGACGAAGGCTGGGCCACCATTGGCGAATGGCTTATAAGTCCCGATATTGATTCTAAAATAACCGACCTGTATGGCATCTCTGCCGTTGAAAACTCGGCAGGCAGCGAACAGGATGTACCTATCATGACGCTTACCCCGGCGCTTACAGGCATTGCTGCCTTTACCGATAATTACCCTAAACCCGGCTTTGGTTACCTGTACGTAAAAGAAATGCTGGGCGACAAACTTTTCACCAAAGCGCTGCACAATTATATTAACCTGTGGCACGGTAAACACCCCATGCCCTATGATTTTTTTAATTGCATGAATACCGGCGCAGGCATCAACATGAACTGGTTTTGGAAAAACTGGTTCTTTGATAACGGCATTCCCGACCTGGCCATCAGCAAGGTAGCGCATGTGGCAAAAAAATATACGGTTACCGTTACCAGCATTGGTAACAAAGCTGTACCCGTGCACCTTACCATTTTTTATGCTGATGGCAGCAAACAATCAGTTGGAACAAGTATAGCAGCCTGGGCAAAGGGCAATAAAACAACAACGCTTAACTTTGCGGCCAAAGGCGCTATTAAGCAAATTACATTAGGTACTACTTACGATGTAGATTCGGATAAGAGCAATAATATCTGGAAACCGTAATTGGAGAGCAAGGGAACAAAAACCGAGAATCAGCGCTTCTCCACCGTCATTGCGAGGTACGAAGCAATCTCTTTAGGACAATTGTTGAACTTTGAGTAATTGATTTGCAAATCCGGGATTGCTTCGTTCCTCGCAATGACGAGCGTAAAAATCGATAACAACAGGTGCAGCTATCTTGACTCTCAATTCCTGATTCTAACAAAAAAACGATGCGAAAAAAACTCCCCATAGATAAAATCACCGAGCCGGCAAGTAAGTTCATACACCAGGAGCATACCAGCGGTATTGTGCTTTTTATAGGCGTTTTGACAGCTATAATATGGGTAAACTCGCCGTTTGCTCATTCGTACCATCAACTTTGGGATATTAAAGTATCATTGGGCTTTGGCGCACATGTACTTGATCATTCCCTGCACTTATGGATAAACGATGGCCTGATGGCCGTCTTTTTCTTTGTAATAGGCCTGGAGCTGAAGCGGGAATTTATGGCCGGCGAACTATCAACCATAAAAAAAGCTTCCCTGCCCATGGTAGCCGCTTTGGGCGGAATGTTAGTGCCCGCCCTGATATACTTTTTCATTAACAAAGGAGCAGCATCCGAACATGGCTGGGGCATCCCTATGGCTACAGATATCGCGTTCGCGCTGGCATTGTTATCTATTGCAGGCAAGCATATCCCATCATCGGTAAAAGTGTTTTTATCTGCTTTGGCAGTGGCCGACGATTTGGGCGCTGTACTGGTGATAGCCATTTTTTACAGCTCGCATATCGATTTTGCACCCTTAACCATTGGTGTATGCCTGTTAACCATACTGCTTATTGGCAATAAACTGGGCATTCGCAGTATTATATTTTACCTGGTGATAGGTTTTGCTGTATGGGTAGCCTTTTTGCTTTCGGGTGTGCATGCTACTATTGCAGGTGTACTGGTTGCATTTACCATTCCCGCACGCACGCGCATCAACGAAAAAAACTATGCCGAAAGCCTGCGCAAACTTTTGTTTGATTTTGAGGCGCAGATTCCTAATAACAGCACACTTACCACGCCCGAGCAACATCAGACCATCGAAAAAATAAAGAAAATGACCACAGATGCTGAAACCCCGCTGCAAAAAGTAGAGTATGGACTGCATCCCTGGGTGGCTTTTGTGGTGATGCCGCTGTTTGCACTGGCCAACGCGGGTATTATTATTGGGTCGAATTTCTTTTCGTCGTTACTAAACCCGGTAAGCCTGGGCGTGATGATTGGCCTGGTAGCAGGCAAATTCATAGGCGTACTATCGGCCACCTGGCTCATGGTAAAGTTTGGCGCGCAACTGCCTGCAAACTCCACCTGGAAACAAATAACCGGCGTAGCCCTACTGGCCGGCGTTGGTTTTACCATGTCGCTTTTTATATCAGGCCTGGCATTTAGCCATATTGAGATGGTTGACCAGGCTAAATATGGGATTTTATTAGCTTCGTTATTAGCGGGTGTTTTGGGGGTGGTTGTGTTAAAGAGATCGTAGATTTTAACCCGATTTAAGGTTTCTACAAGATTGGCACTTAATTTCCCTTATACCTCACTTGTATTTAAGCAACTATTTAGATAGCACGTTAAAGTTTTTCTATTTCTTCGATAGAAAGTTTAGTGCCTTTGGCAATGCCTTCTAAACACATACCCATTTTTTTTAATTCACGGGCGATGTCTATAGCTTTTTCAACTCTGCCTTGTGCTATACCTTTTTCTATGCCTTCTTTCACGGCATAATCCAACACATTCTTATTATCCCACTTGTATTTTAAGCTGCTATCGTACATCTTCATTAAAGCTTTTCTATTTCTTCGATAGAAAGTTTAGTGGTTTTTGCAATAAATTCGATGGCTAAGCCTTCTTTTTTGAGTTCACGTGCAATGGCTATAGCTTCTTCAAGTTTACCTTGTGCTATACCTTGTGCTATGCCTTTTTCCATGCCTTCTTTCACAGCATAATCCAACACATTCTTATTATCCCATTTGTATTTTAAGCTACTATCGTACATCTCTTTTTCCTCCTTTGTCAGACTTGTATATTCTGCAATACTGAATAATTTTTCAAATATGGGTTTTCGCAGGTAAGCCGGTATCTTATTCATTTGGCTAAGATGCTTTAAAACATACAGCCATTTGTCAAGGTCGGTTTCCAGTTCGGCCTCCGTCTTTACAAAATTAATCAATTCAATATAAGTGTAGCCTAATTTATCGTAAAATATTTCGCCAGTATGCCTGTTACACAGGCAAATATCGTGCAGATATTCATGTGCAGGGCTCGCCGCCAGCGTAAAATCTTCCAGCAAGGCCACCAGGTACACCTCCGTAAGGTTATAAGCCCATTCACTACGTTTTCCTTTGGGTGCCAGGTCGCTTATAAGTCGACTGGTATAAAACAACGCCCTTTCCTTAAAGTAGCCTTGCCTGCCCCGTTGCACTTCTATTATAAAACGCTCGCCTTTATCTCCTGTACACAGCAAATCGAATATAGCTGCACCTTCATCCCTTAAATCTCCGGGATGCTCATTCTTGTTATAAACCAAGTCGACAATATGTTTGCGTCCCCTGAACACTTCATTTAAAAAAGCGATCAGCAAATCTTTATTGGGCTCACTGCCAAATATCTTCTTAAAAGCAAAGTCAACTAATGGGTCAATATATTTCCCGGCGACAGGCGGTTTATAATCATGCATAGCCAAATATAAAGCATTGTTTTGTTATAAATAACCCTTTTAAGGTTAAAGCGTAAGCAGCATATAATCCTGTAATTTCTTAATTCGCCGTTACAACAAAATCAGCCAATGCCGGGCTAAAAACCATCACTACCTGACAACTGGTAACCTATCATAGCTATACAATATAGCAATCCTGGTTCCCATAATAATCTGGAATCTGCACATCTGATTCTGCACATCTAATTCTTCGTCAACCTCACCACAATCACACTATGTCCGACCAATGTTTGTTTAAATTCTTTTTTGGTAGTTCCCAAATCCTTATTCACCCAAATATCGTGCAGCCTGTATGATGCTTTTGCAAAATCTATATCGATATTGTTGGCTTCGTTCTTTACAGGATGATCGTTCCAGTTGTAGGTTACCTGTTTTACAGATGTCGATCTGTTTAAAAAGCAAACGGCAACCTCATTATTAGCCAGCGGCTTTGCCCAAACCTCTAAACTATCGGCCTGGTAAATGCGTGATGCGGCAATGCCCAATGCATCCTGGTCAATAGCTATGGCTGCTTTATTAGTCAGTATTGACTGTGTTTGGGGCGACATTTTGCGCAGATCGTTACCTGCCGCTAAGGGGGCAGCCAGCATACACCAAAGCGAGAAATGTGCTTTGTCCTCGTTAAAACTCATACCGTTGCCTACCTCCAGCATGTCCGGATCATTCCAGTGGTTGGGGCCGTTATATTTGGCAATGGCGGGTTGTTTATCAACTATAGACATAACACTAAGCGCTGTCCAGGTGCCATTGTGTTTGTCTTTATCAAAACTGGCGGTAATATCGCCGGTGGTACGATAAAGCTCGCCCACGCCGCCTGCCCAAAGCCATGGCTGGTGATTGCCCCATTCGCAAAGGCTAAAAGTAATTTCCCGGCCCGATGCTTTTAGCGCCTGGCTCATGGTGATATAAGCTTCGCGAGCATTCAGGCTATCGGTATTACACCAATCGTACTTTAAAAAATCGACGCCGTACGATGCATATAACCGGGCATCCTGGTATTCATGCCCGCGGCTGCCGGGGTAGCCCGCGCAGGTTTTGCTGCCTGCACAGTTGTAAATACCAAACTTAAGCCCCTTGGAGTGTACGTAATCGGCAAAGGCCTTCATTCCGTTCGGAAACTTTTTAGGGTCGGCCACCAGGTCGCCGTTTTTGTCGCGCTCCATGGTCATCCAGCCATCATCCAGTACAAAATATTTATAGCCTGCGTCGCGCATGCCCGTTGATACATAGGCATCAACCATGCCTTTCAGCAAGGGCTCGTCAATATTGGTCTGGAAAGTGTTCCAGGTATTCCAACCCATGGGGGGCGTTGGCGCCAAATTACCAGCCTTGTTTGGTGAGGCTTCTTTTGTAATGGCGACAGGTGCCGTAGCGTCTGTAGTTTGGGCTAATAAATTAGGGCAGGCGGATGCAATGATCGACGCGGTAACGAATAGTTTTTTATACCGATTAAGTTTCATAATATTAGTTCTTACTGTAATAAGATGTTGTTTTTTATATTTTGCAGGAGGCACCTACGGAGCCATACACTTTATTTTTTTTTTGCTATAAACACGGGGCTACGCTGTAGCCTTGGCTCTATTTTGTTTATGGCAACTATAGCAACCCGGGCATATCATGTGTTCGGCCACAATTTATTACTCCGTGAGGAGTAACGTGTTTATAGCAAAAACATACCAAGCTGCCTTTGGCTCCGTAGGTGCCTCCTTATTTTAAGTGCTCCGCATGCCTATTCTCCTGATAATTTCAATACAAGCCCTGCTATTGTGATAGGGGCACTTCCACAGGCCAACTTTATCTTCGCCGGGCATTATACTGCCATCGGCTTTTATCCCCCAAAACCACTCGCCTTTTTTATGATCAAGGATCTTATCCTTTACAAAAGCCCAGCTTTTTACAACGATATCGAGATATTTTTGATCCCGGCTTATTTGCCACGCATTAAAAAAACCTACCATCGCTTCGGCCTGCACCCACCAGTGTTTTTCTTTAACCAGGTGATCTTCGGTTGGTTCATATTCATACCATAAGCCTCCGTCTGTATCTAAACCGGTTATAGTAGCATCGGCTACCTGTATGCACATTTCTTCAATATCCTCTTCCCATACAGTATCATTTATTACCTCGGCAGCCTCCAGCAAAAGCCAGGTAGCCTCAATATCATGCCCGTACGATATGGTGTCCGATTTACAGTTCCAGTCTTCATCAAAAAACAACACCAGGTGATTGGTTTCCGGGTCGATAAAATGATCGAAAAAATTGCCTATTAAGGTTTGTATTTGAATCCTCAGCTTCTTATCAGGCCAGATGCGGTATAGGTTGGTGTAAGCTTCCAGTACATGCAAATGGGTGTTCATGGTCTTTTTTTCGTTGGCATCCTTAGCGCTCAGTCGCAGGTCGCCAATGGGCTGCCAGTCGTGGGTAAAGGCCTCCATGTAGCCCGTTTTGTCAACATCATAGCTTTTTTTAACCAGTAACTGATATAGGCTGATAGCTTGATCCCTGGCTTCTTTTAAGCCTGAAGCCCTATAGTATTCACTCAGCGCGTAAATGGTAAAGGCACTGGCATAAACCTGTTTTTTGGTATCTAATTTTTCGCCTTTAAAATCAACCGACCAATATACCCCGCCAAATTCGGGATCGATAAAATACCGGCAGATGTACTCATAAGCCCGGTGCGCCATTTGCAACGCCGCATCATCGGGCTGCAGGTTATAAGCCGCCGAAAAGCTCCACAATATCCTTGCGTTTAATACGGAACCTTTGGGCGCTTCTGGCGTAGCGTTATTGTCGTTATCTATTTTGCCCAAAAAACCGCCGTGCGTTTCGTCGGGTGTATAATTTTGCCAGTAGGCGATGATGTTGTGGAGTTGGGTGGCAAGCTCGACACTTAGTGTCCCAAGCATATTTTCAAGTTCCCCTCTTGAGAGGGGGCGCGATGAATGGTGCGGCTGTAGGGGTGTGTTATACGTCATGCCTTTTTAGTAATTAATTTTCATCCGAAAGGGAACAATCGGATAATGCCTTATTAGAGGGGGGTATCTACTATGTATCCTGAATAAACACACCCCTCCGCCCCTCTCAAGAGGGGATTCGCACTTGCCCCCGCTTTTTTATTTAGCCTAATCAAGAACCCTCTCCTTTGGAGAGGGCAGGGTGAGGCTCCTTATTCCTATCAATAATCCTATAAATTGCATCTACCGAAGTTGACGACTTAAAGCCATCTGTCGGTGTATTCACCACGTAGTCAATCAATTTATTAACTGTAGTAGTTGCCACATGCATACGGGTATCTGAGGATGCATAGTAAATATACACCGACCCATCTTCATCGGCAATCCAACCGTTGCAAAAAACCACGTTTGATACATCGCCAATGCGTTCCTCGCCCTCGGGGGCTAAAAAATAACCTCCAGGTTTGTGCAAAACTTTGGTCAGGTTATGCAAATCGGTCATAAACATGTACAGTACATAACGCAAGCCGGCGGCCGTGTTGCGCACGCCATGTGCCAGGTGCAGCCAGCCCTTATCGGTCTTAATGGGTGTGGGGCCTTGTCCGTTTTTAGCTTCGTAAACGGTATGGTAGTTTTTATTATCGACGATGGTTTCCTGGTCTATCACGGCATTTTCCATTGTTTCGGCTAAGCCAAAGCCAATGCCTCCGCCGGTACCCGCGCTGATAAAACCATCCTGCGGGCGGGTATACAGGGCATATTTGCCATCCACGAACTCGGGGTGCAGTACCACGTTACGTTGCTGGGGCGAGTTGGTTTTCAAATCGGGCAGGCGTTCCCATTTCAGCATATCCTTGGTACGGGCTATACCACAGGCCGCTACGGCCATTGATTGATCGTAAGCGGGGGCGGCAGGGTCACGTCTTTCGGTACAAAACAAGCCGTATATGTATCCATCCTGGTGCAGGGTAAGGCGCATATCATACACATTGGTATCAGGCTCCCGGGTTTGCGGCAGATTGATGGGGTAATCCCAAAAAGTAAAATTGCTGATGCCATCAGGACTTTCGGCTACGGCGAAAAACGATTTACGGTCTGCCCCCTCTACCCTAACCACCATCAGGTATTTATTATTGAATTTAATAGCCCCGGCATTAAAAGCGGCGTTAATACCAAAGCGTTCCATCAGGTACGGATTGGTGTCGGGATTCAAATCATACCGCCAGTTGATTGGGGTATGCGCGGCGGTAAGCACCGGGTTTTTATAGCGGTTAAAAATACCATTGCCGGTACCGGCTACCTGGTTTGGCTTGTTTATGAGTTGTTGCTGTTCCTGTTGTAGCAAGGCCAGCCTTTGTTTAAATTCAGGGGTCATAGGGTAATCAATTATCAATATTCTTTTAGTTTATTCCACCAGGTTTTTTTCAGGATCAGCATCGTAATTGCCAGTAAGCCTATGGTAACCGCCAAAGGCAACTTTTGGTTGAGAATGAGGTACATGGGCAATATGGTGAGGCATAGCTGGGTGATTGTACCTATAACTACGTTGAACATGTTGAGCTTAAAGTTTTTGTTGGGCGTAAAACTTTCATCATCGGCCATTACCAGCTTTTTTACCGGCCCCCAAAAGCCCCAGGGTCGTACGTTGCTGTAGAAGGCTTTCAGTACCGCTATATCGGTAGGCTCGGTTGCAAGCGATCCTATAACTGAACCAGCCAGCGAGATAAGGAACAATACCGGGAACCAGTACAACAATTCGTTATTGGATACATACAACGAGAACGCCATTGCCGACAAAATGCCTGAAAGCATCCCCCAGAAAAACCCGCCGGCATTAAAGCGCCACCAATGCCACTTTAACACATTTGATGCCACATAGCCGCCATATAATGCCGAAACGATCCATTGCAGCACGGTATTAACATTATGCGCAAAAAAGCCAAGGATCACCCCTATAGCTACCACAATGATGCCCACCAGGTAATTCATGGTGATGATATTTTTGTTGGAGGCAACCGGGTTAACGTATTTGAGGTAAATATCATTAACAATGTAAGCCTGGGCCGCGTTCATGGTGCCGCTAAAGGTGCTCATAAAGGCACCTAATAAACCGGCCAGCAACAGGCCTACCAGGCCAACGGGTAAAAAATTATTGATGACTGCCGGTAATATCCGTTCAAAATCGATATCGCCGGTGGCATCCTTCAGGTTCATTTGATGATAATAGATTAAACCTAAAATGGTTAGGCTTACAATGAGCGAATACCTGATGGGCAGCAAAACAATATTAACAAAGCCACTCATTTTACTGGCATCCTCGGGCGAGCGGGTTGACAGGATCTTCTGCATATCATAATTAGGTGCAGGCCCGGCCAGGGCCGCAAAAAAGCCCTTGAAGGTCATCATCATAAAAAACAATCCGAACAGCGAGTAGCCGTCGTCTTTTATCTTTTTGTTTACCTCGGTAATAATGCCCGACCAGTTCATGTTCAAGTGGGTGCCAAAAAACGGACTAAACCAACCATCGGGTACATGAAGGCTATGATTGGCCAGTTTATGGGCAGCGATGAACCCTATCCAGATACAGGCAACCGTCATCACGCCGTACTTAACCATGTCGCCCAAGACAATACTGTGCATTCCGCCTAAAATGGAATAAAACATGGCGAACAACGTGAATATAATACCGTAAACATGCGGTACATATTGCGGGGCAACGTTAAACGGCACATAGCTTTTCACCAGGTCCCAGGGGATAAATATCTCGATGAATTTACCCAGCCCGATGAACCCGTAAGCCAGGAAACCGAAGCAGCTTAACAACGCAAAAGCAATAACTACCATGTGTGAAGCGCCAACCCAGTTACCCGTTTTACCAAAACGGGTTGCCAGCCATTCGGCGCCGGTTGCAGCGTTGGAGCGGCGCAGCCAGCGCGACAGGTACATCATCAAAAACACCTGGTTAAATACGGGCCACAGCCAGGGAATCCAGATGCTTTTCATGCCGTACACAAAGCACAGGCTTACCATCCACATAGTGCCGCTGATATCAAACATATCCGAAGCATCGCTTAAACCCAGCTTATACCAGGGCAGCGATTTGCCGCCAAGCATGTAGCTTTCCTTGTTTTCGCGGGCTTTTTTACGGTACCACAAACCAATAAAAATGGTACTCAGCAGGTACAGAACGATGATAATAATATCGGCTAAGTGTAGCTTCATTTTTTTGTCGGAATCAGAATTTTCAGAATTTACGGATTTTCAGAATACCTTGCGTTCGGTAATTTTTTGACAAATTCTGTTAATTCTCAAATTCTGTAAATCCTGATCATAATTGGTGCACTCAAAAGTGGGTTTATAAAAGTCATTTTTGTAATACTTTTTTAACCTATTCTTTTACTTATCGATATTCTATATAACAAAGGTCAAGAACTATCGCTTTTTTTGACCTACAATAACCCTACGTTTTCGGGGGTACTTTCGACGTGCGCGGGGTGTTGTTTTGGTAACTTCCGGGTGCTTGGCAAGGTGTTTGGGAGTATCTTTAACGGTTGACAGGTGCGTTACTGTGTACCTTGATAAAACGGTAATAACCTACAACAAAAGCGGCTTAATTTTATATCGAACATTGTTCATTAATAATGCCCCCCGTCCACCGGAAATGTCTCATTCTCAAATTTTCAAATTCTCAAATTAAATAAACACCCTGTTCCCGGTATAAGTTTCCCTGAATTCCTTGGGGATGCACAGCTTTTTGCGTTTAAAAATGCGGTTAAAGTTGGAGATATTGTTGAAACCGCATTTGTAAGCAATCTCGGCCACGGTGGCTGTCGAGTCTATCAACATGCGGGAGGCGTGGCCCAGGCGAATCTCGTTTAGGCTGTCAATGAAGGTTTTACCGGTGCGTTTTTTGATAAACCTGCTGAACGATGCCTCGGGCATATTGGCTATTTTGGCCACCTCGGCAAGGGTTACCTGCTTGTTGTAGTTTATGTTCATGTGCTCAAACACCTTTTCAATACGGCGGCTGTTGTAATAAAATTTATCGTTGGCAAAGCTGGGATCCGACAACATCTTCATATTGCGCGAGATAGACAGATCATGCAGTATCGACATCAACTCCAGCACCGAATCAAAGCCACTCTTTTTATCAAGTCCCTGGATACGCTCACGTAAAGCAATGATGGTATCGGGCGAAAATACGATGCCCCGCTGCGATCGCTCCAGCATGCTTTTTACAAAACTTAACTGGTTGCGTTTCAGTAGTTTTTCATCAAACAAATCCTTATGAAACTGGATGGTTACCTCCGTAATCTCTTCGCTTTGGCATTGGTGGGTAAACCAGGCATGGTACAGGTTGGGGCCGATGAGCGCCAGCTCCAGCTCGTCAATCATCTCGATATGGCCGCCTACAACACGCTTGGCGCCTTTGGCATTGATAATCAGGTTTAACTCATACTCATCGTGGTAATGCAGCGGAAAATCAAACTTCTTTTTAACCCTCGAAAAAATGGTAAAACAGTCGCTTGGGGTTAGCGGCGTAATCTCGCGCATTACATTATTGGTAATCATAATTCTGAACAGATTTTAAAAAGGCGATCAATGATACATATTTAACATCAGCATATCAAATATTTTACATTTTTATAAAGTTTTCAATACCAACTGCACGGATATCACTCCCACTAAAACATTAAATTAAGTCGTCGCCCCACCCCAAAACACCCCTCAAACACCGTCAAATAGCGTCAATAAAGTCCGGCTAAGCACCAAAAACCTCCCCATTGACACCTAAAAACATCCAAAAAATTACAAAAAAATAACGCTTTTTTTAACTGCCTGTTACATTGATATAAATTTTAACTTTTAGGTTTGCAACCAAATTGATTTTTAACTTTTAACCCTTTGGGTCAGCTTGTTTAGCACTGAGTTTTAAGTCTTGAGTTCTGAGTCTTGAGTCCGAAGTTTTAAATCCAAGGTCTTAACGCCGAAATCTCGGGCCCGAAACCTGCAGTGTTTTGACAATTGTTCAGAACTTAGAACTTTTGACTCAAGACTTCGGACTTAAAACCCAAGACTCAGAACTCAATACTCAATACGCACAACTATCAAAACAATTACCGGATATTTGTTGTAGAACACGGTATAAACAAAGATGGATCAAAACATTACATAATTAATGGATACCGCACAAAGCACCAAACCTACCATACGCAAAAGGGTAAACAAGTTTAAGCAAAGCATTACCGACTTCCTGATAAGCCTGTACCGCATAAACCAGTTTATCCTGCGCTTCTTCAGGGAGGCATTTATGCCCCCTTTTGAGTTTAAAGAGGTTATGCGGCAGTGTTATGAAGTTGGTGTGCGCTCCTTTACCCTCATTACCGTTACCGGCTTTATTGTGGGCCTTATATTTACCAAACAATCGCGGCCGTCGCTTTCGCAGTTTGGGGCTACATCATGGTTGCCATCGCTGGTATCTATAGCCATTATGCGGGCGCTGGCACCATTGGTTACGGCGCTTATCGCATCGGGCAAGGTAGGCTCGGGCATAGGGGCCGAGCTGGGCTCTATGCGGGTAACCGAACAAATTGATGCCATGGAGGTATCGGGAACCAAGCCATTCAAATACCTGGTGTGTACCCGGGTACTGGCTACTACGCTTACCATCCCCATCCTATCTACCTACACCGGCTTTATTGCCATGTTTGGCGGTTATTTAAACGTGGCCCAAAACGAGGGCACCACCTGGACAACCTTTATACAGGAGTTTTTTGATCCCTTAACGTATACCGATTTTGTGGCCTCGCTTATCAAATCCATTGTATTTGGGTTTACCATAGGCATTGTGGGCTGCTACCAGGGCTATAACAGCAGCAAGGGTACCGAGGGCGTGGGCAAAGCCGCCAACGGCGCGGTGGTTACCGCCATGTTTTTGGTGTTTATTGAAGAAGTAATTATTGTACAGATAACCAGCTGGTTCCGTTAATCGATTTAGCATGGAAAAGAAAATTGTAAAGGCCGACCATAACAACCCGGTTATCACTATCCGGGGGCTTGAAAAAGCCTTTGAAGACTATCACGTTCTCCGAGGTATCGACCTTGACCTATACCAGGGCGAAAACCTGGTGGTATTGGGCCGCTCGGGTACCGGCAAATCTGTATTAATAAAAATCATATCCGGCCTGTTAACGCCCGATAAAGGCGAGATTAATGTATTAGGCCATAACTACGCCGAAATAAGCGAAAAGGAACTGCAGGAGCTGCGCATCCGCATTGGCTTCTCGTTTCAGAACAGTGCTTTGTATGATAGCATGACGGTACGCAAAAACCTCGAATTTCCGCTGGTGCGCAACCGTAGGGGTATTACCCGTAATGAAATTAACACAGCGGTTGAAACTGTGCTGGATGCCGTTGGCCTGTCGCAAACTATTAACCAGATGCCATCCGAGCTTTCGGGCGGGCAGCGCAAGCGTATCGGCATTGCCCGTACGCTGATCCTGAACCCCGAAATTATGCTGTACGATGAGCCAACCGCCGGCCTCGACCCTATTACCTGCATCGAGATTAACGACCTGATTAACGAGGTACAGCAACGCTTCAACACCTCGTCTATCATTATTACACATGATTTAACCTGCGCCAAACAAACCGGCGACCGCATTGCCATGCTACTGGATGGCAGGTTTCAGCGCACCGGCAGTTTCGATGAGGTATTTGATACCAACGACAGCCGTGTTAAACCGTTTTACGACTATAACTTTATCCAATAACAAAAAAGATATTATACCATTATCATGGACGCATCAGAAAATAAAAAAGCAATCACCGTAGGCCTGTTCCTGGGCCTCGGCCTCATATTGTTTATCCTTGGCATCTTTACGCTTGGCGGTCAGCAAAAAGCGTTTGTAAAAAATATTCACCTCAGTTCGGTTTTCGGCGATGTGGCCGGGCTTAAAAAAGGCAACAACGTTTGGTTTTCGGGCGTAAAGGTAGGCACCATCAGCTCCGTACGCTTTGAAGGACCATCGCAGGTGCGGGTATCCATGAGTGTGGACCAGGCAACTCAGCAATACATCCACCGCAACGCCCAGGCCAAAATAAGCAGCGATGGATTGATAGGCAACAAGATCATTGTAATTGACGGCGGCAGCCCGCAAGCTCCCGAAGTACAGGATGGCGACGTACTACAGGCCGAAAAACTACTCTCGACAGATGATATCATGAAAACCCTGCAGGATAACAACCAAAACCTGCTGGCCATAACCAGCGACTTTAAAACCCTAAGCCATCAGATTTTACAAGGCAAAGGCACCATTGGCGCGCTGATGGCCGATAATACCATGGCCCTGCAACTGCGCGCCGCCATGAAAAACCTGCAAACGGCCACCCAAAACGCCGCGGTAATGGCGGCCTCGCTAAATGCGTTTAGCAATAAGCTAAACACCAAAGGCGGTTTAGCAGATAAAATGCTTACCGATACGGCCACCTTTAACCACATCCGCATGGCCGTAAACCAGCTGCAACAAGCCGCCAGCAACGCCAGCACCCTCACCAACAACCTGAACAAAGCCAGCGACAAACTCAACCGTACCGACAATGCCCTCGGCGTACTGCTAAACGACCCCAAAGCCGCCGTTAAAGTACAAACCACCCTCGACAACCTGCAACAAAGCTCCGTCAAACTAAACGACGACCTGGAAGCCGCTCAACACAACTTTTTCCTGAAAGGTTTTTTTAAGGACAAAGCCAAAAAGGCCAAGGCAGATAGTTTGAAAAAGGCGGGGCAATAAGGCCTTGACCCTACCCTGTCATGCGGAGTGTAAAATTTCGCGAAACGCTGAACGGGAAAAACATTCAAAAATAAACGACTGTCATCCTGAACGGAGTGAAGGATCTATTCGCGAACTTTTCTAACGGTCATGCACAGCTGATAGATCCATCGTACCTCAGGATGACAGGAAAATTAGGTATGTCATGCTAAGCTGTAAATTTCGGAAAATTCTGAAGAGAGAATAACTTTCATCGCATATCGGCGACTCGACTCACCCCGACGAGGCTACGCCCGTCTGCCCCTCTCTCCGACTGCGTCGCATAGAGGGGCAAAAGATATAAAAAATTGAGCTTAACCCTCTATGCGGCGCAGCCGGAGAGAGGGTCGGCCAGCGCAGCGTAGCCGGGGTGAGTCGTAGCCAGCATTCAAGGCCAATGTTTGTGTAAACTGAAGTTGCCATGCGCCTGCTTCGGTGTAATAGGGCGACTGGTACCAGGGTTTATATTTCCACAATTATTCTGTATTTTTGATTGGACAGTAATATCAGCAACAATGCAAACAACTTACAGACTAAAGGCGCAAGAGATCAGCATGGCATTTCTGAAATCCCTGAAAACAATGTTTGCCGGGCAGGAAGTCGAGATCACTGTAAAATCTGTAGACAATCCTCAAAAAAAATCGGACAGCCCTGTAAATAACAATTTACTGCAAATGATAAAAGACAACCGTAAGGCTGCTCCCGTAATTTCTCCAGATGTGGATATCAGGGCATTAATTGATGATTCACACAACCCGGTTGGGGGCGAGTAGGATGAATTATATCGACACAGATGTATTGACTCATTCACTTGTCAATCAAAATTCAAATTTACATTTGAAGGTAAATGATATGATAGAGGATATGGTTACAACTCAAACTCTGCTCATATCCTGGCTCAGCATTCAGGAACTTGGATTTGTACTTGCTAAACTTGATCAGCCAACCTCATTTATTACAACAAAATTAAACCAATTGATTTCATCGTCCCCTGTTCAATATGGCCTTGATGAATTTAAAAGGGCCATGGAGTTGGCGTCATCGATAGGTTTTAAAGATTTTAATGACTGCCTGCACACCGCCATAGCCGAAAAACATTGCACAGACCTATACACCTGTAACTATAAGGATTTTAAAAGAATTCAGCCGCTTACGAAACTGAATATACATTTTCTATAAGTTTAAGAGCCGGTAAAGCACCACTCCTTCCGTTGATACTGAGAGCGAAGCATTTAAAATATCGAATGCGTCTTAATTCTTGATTCTTACATCTTGACTCTTTTCCTGCCGTTGCCTGCGGCCCGCGCTTTACACTCATACGCGCACAAGGCATTAGGCGCAGGCCGGTATCCGCTTCAATCGCTAACGGGGGGATGCGAGGAATTGGGGGTTGGGGTTTACAAACAAAATAGTGATTTGCATGTGGGGCACACTCATGCAACAGCTATGAATAGAAAATCCACTCACACAGTCCCCTCCGGGTCTCTCGGCAGAGGACCCTGAGGTAACCGATCATCTCGCATCAACGCGGCTTTCGGGATTACGACCAGTGTGCAACCGCGGGGTCCTCTCCGAGAGACCCCGCGGGGAAGGAATTGTACTGTGGGAATAACGCTTTGGTTTTCATATCACAGATTTTTTCACTTTTATCAAATTCGTTCATTATAAATTCTCCACCTCTCCCTGAATATCATTCAGCAATTCAATAATATTATAGCATTCGCTATCAATTATCCTCACTTTTTTATCGTTGTGGGTATCTACCATTAGGTAGTAATCTGCATCACGGTCGGCTATGAAGTAGCAACCGAAAAACTTTAATATCTCTGCCTTCATATATATATAAATATCACTGACCTTGAAATTGTATAGATATTTTTTTAAATTATTTCTATTTGATTGTCAGTTAGTTATAAACAAAATTTAAAAATCTGAAAATTTCGGTGGCGTAAGTAGTTATTAGGATAGCAGATTAAATTATTTGCTATGGAAACCTTCAAGTTGGTATTAGATTTATTGGGGAATTTAACAGGCATTACGCTGACTGTGATAACGATTTTCAAAACTGTTAAAAGAAAAAAGCCTCCCAAGATATGAATCTTAGGAGGCTCTTACATGTGTGCTAATCAGATATTCTCATAACCCGGTGCCAATCAGTTTTCAAGACATACCAAGCGTTCACGTTGAGGTTTGCACCATAGTTGTAACCAATCTCAACCGGACGTTCAACAATTTGTATTTGGTAATCAATTCTTGTCCCTTTGGCGGGGTAACTTACCCTTATATAATCAGGTTAAATCTGACTAACTATAATAAGCAGAACGGTTGAAAAAATTATTTTTTGGAAAAAGTCATACTTCCTTCTTTAGCTTCCTCTTTAATCAGCAAAGCGAAATACTTATTAGATTTATCATTCGTATAAGCGTTGGCAAACTTTACATCAAATCCTTGGTCTAATGCTTCTTGAATCGCGGTTTGGTAGGTGTCTATGTCACCTTCCCGAATAACTTTTGCTGTCTTTTTCATAATATAGGATATTGTTTAGTGTAAAGTAAATGTACTAAATTTTCAGTACCCGGCTATTAAATGTTTGTCACTTTAACCGATCACCTCGCATCAACGCAGCTTCGGGATTACGACCCGTGTGCAACCGCTGGGTCCTCTCCGAGAGCCTCCGTCGGTACGGAAATCATTCTTGATTCTAATATCTTGATTCTTTTCCATGCGGTTGCCTGCGGCCCGCGCTTTACACATACGCGCACAAGGCATTAGGCGCAGACCTGTATCCGTTTCAATCGCTAACAGGGGATGTGGAATTTAAGAGTTCGGGTTGACAACAAAATCGTGATTTTCATGCAGGGCAGCCCCCACACGTGCGCGTCAGCAGAGGACAAAAATAATTTTTATTAACTGCAATTTAATAATTATTCATATATTTGTACAAGACAAGGGTCAAACCTTGTTTAGTTCTTTGTTATAGTGGAATTAAACGATTATCTATTTGCAAGCACAATTCAGAGCATTTAATGTCTCACCCGTATGGGTCTCATTCCGGTTAAAGATTTTATTATCAACAGTATAACCCGGATCCGCTTTTTTTGAAGCAAGAATAATGTTGGAGTGTATAGCGAACTACCGTCAGAAGCAATAGTTAGTCTTTAGTATGAAAAGTATGAAGCAAGCTTAGCATGTAGCTAGGCTAACTAAAACTTTTAAAAATATGTTTAATCCACAAACAATCGATAGGTTGACCGCAGGTATTCAATCTATCATCTCAGAGAACCGTAGTTCGTTTTCTGATCAGAATGTTGAACTTCTAAAGGAGTGCATCGTTTTCCTGGAAACTGTAAGAGATTCAGCAGATCCCAAAAATCCGCTGAATAACATCATTATAGCAAGGGTAATAGAGATCCTGTTAAGGGTACTGTTAAACGAAGATTTTCACAAATTGAAGGATTTATTATTTTGATTAGACACCCAACATTTACTTTAAATGTTAATTATGAATTTAGGAAACGCTATAAAAACGTTAAGAAAGCACAAGCTTATTAAACAATATGCCTTTGCTAAATTATGCGGTTTATCACAAACTTATTTATCACAAATAGAAAATAATCAAAAGGAGCCTAATATCTCTACGCTAAAATTGATAACTGAGAAGTTAAACGTAGCACTGCCGGTGCTGTTCTTTTTAGCAATAGATACTGATGATATTCCCGAGAGCAAAAAACAGGCATTCCAAATCATCGGCCCAACGGTTAAACAGCTAATTTCTGAACTTGTTGAAAATGACTGAACTTAAAACCGCAGCGATAAAACAAGTCAAATTACTGATGCTGGTTTTGAAAAGCACGGAAGAAGAGATCGCGCAGTTGATTTCTGATAAGCATAAGTATTATTATGTATCATATAAACCAAAGTTGGATGAGCACCGTAAACTGCGCTTTGATGATCAAGGCAAACCAGTAATGCGTGAATTAAATCCAAGCAAAGGCCGGTTAAAAGAAATACAAAAGATAATCAATAGCCGTATACTAACTGCAATTCCGTTACCTACTAACATCAAGGGTGGTGTTAAGGGATATTCCAATATTGCCAACGCTGCTGTTCATTTAGGTAAAAAATACAAATTCAAAACAGATATGAAAAGCTATTTTCCTTCTGTATCATTTGAAAGGGTATTCCAGATGTTCTTAGATAACGGCTTCAGTACGAAAGTGGCTAGTATTTTAACCCACTTAACAACTTATAAGCATGTTTTACCGCAAGGAACGCCAACCAGTTCCACATTGGCAAATTTGATTTTTTTACCGAATGATCACCATGTTATCGCCTTTTGTAAAATACATGGACTAACATACTCCCGTTTTATTGATGATTTGGTTTTTTCTTCACCAAAGGATTTTAGTAGCCTTTGTTGTGACTTGATTGCTTTTATCCTAAATGCCGGTTTTAAAGTGAGTTATAAAAAAACACAATATAAAGCTGGAAAAATGGAAATTACTGGTGTGCTTACAAAATTAAATGTATTGGATTCCACGCCTATAATGAAAGAATTAATTGCTAACGAATCCTTTACAGCTAGAGCAACTGCGGGTAGGCAGTTATATCATCGAAATATCCGGCAATTTAAATAAATGCTATTGTAATGGTAAAATACAACAATGTTAGCACAAGATCTGAACTTCCAATAACCATTCAACGATAAGGATCTTGCAATTAACACTTTGCAATTTAGCCCGTGGTCGGTATTATCACCGCACCACTTCCAGTTGGCCTGGCGGAACCCGGTGTTGCATAGATTTGCAACTAAAGCATATGTAAAATACGAGCATTGGCTGCTGCAGTGAAAACACCGACCATAAGCTAATGCCGCGCTTATCGTCAACTCTGCTGGTCTGCTTTATGCCTCCACGGAACAAACGGGGCTATTCAATTGGTATGGGAGGCCACTAAGGGCAAAGAGACGATTAAAGTGCTGTGCTATTTTTTTTTGGCTTCTTTTAAAAAGAAATCTGTCATTTTATTAAAAGTATTTTCATTGAATGTAATCGGTCCGTGCTGACCTTTAGGAACAGAAATAAACTCAGTTAATATTCCCTGTTCTTTCAATGCTTTGGCAAAAAGCTCACTTTGGCAATAGGGTACAACATTATCAGCATCGCCATGAATTACCATAAAATGAGGATCCGCTTTGTCCAGAAAGGTGATGGGGTTGAGCAAGGCTATCATATCAAGATTATCGACCGGATTGCCTCTAATAAGCGCACCTTCGGGAGAGTCAGCTCCTTTAGGTTTCTTACACTCATCCATCAGAGCCATGTCGATAGGGCCAAACCAATCAACTACCGCATTCACAGAACTGCTGGCTGCGGTATAATTTCCTACGTTTCCTTCTATGTCAACCTTCACTTTCCCCACTGTAAATTCTTTAACAGAATTTGATGTTCCGGCGAGCGAGGCAAGATGTCCACCTGATGAATAGCCTGTAATGCCAATAAATGAAGCATCAATTTGATATTTACCAGCATTTGCCCTTATATATCGTACCGCAGCTTTCACATCATTGATTTGGGCTGGGTAAGGAGCATCGCCACTTGACCTGTGGTTAATGGCTATAACCGCAAAACCGCTGTCGAGCAATGGTTTTCCAAGGGCATCAAACGCGGCTTGTTTCAAATTATTGCCATACCATGCGCTACCGTATATTACAATAATTGCCTTATACGTGGGTTTTGCTACGTTAGGCAAATGGATGTCGAGGTTATGATACTCTTTGCCATCATCGGCATAATTCAAATTGAGCCATTGCTTAACCGGAACAATTACGCTATCTTTTTGAGTGGTTTCTTTTGTTAATTGCTGATTTTTTTTGCAGTTAAAAAAAAATATAATAAGAACTGAAAAGGCTAATTTTAAAGTGGTCATTTAGTATAATTTAGATCAAAAATATTACTATTATTCCGTATGCTCTGGCTTCACCCAAAATAAAATAAGCCTGTTGTTCATAGAGTTCCCCTCGCTACCGCAGGTCCACCTTTGTGGTCCGCGTGCTAAGTATAGGCCATGCATAACCGCCATGCACAGCCCAGAGATTGCTTCGTTCCTCGCAATAGCACGGTGGTGGTAATCCCGTAATTCGATTCTCTGGCTTCGAATTTAGCCTGTGGTCGATGCCCGTAGCCTCCACACTAAGGTGCCTATTCCCACCACCATAATCAAGTAGCAAAAAAGCCGTCGTACAATGCTTGTTTAAAATCGGGATAAGGAAGATACCTTATTGAGAAAAACTAAGGTTTTGTACTATCTTTATTTTGATGAAAGAACGTATACAGTCGGTAGACATCGTGCGCGGATTAATCATGATTATCATGACGCTTGACCATACCCGCGATTTTTTGCACCTGGCCGGGCCGCCCCCGCTTGATGTACAGCGCACCACGGTGATACTGTTTTTTACGCGCTGGATAACACATTTTTGCGCACCCACCTTTGTTTTTTTGAGCGGCGTATCGGCATGCCTTGCCGCGCAACGCCGAACAACCGGCCAAATGACCACTTTGTTACTAAAACGAGGTGCCTGGCTCATATTATCCGACCTGGTAATTATCAGCCTCATCTTTAGCTTTGATGTGCATTACCATTTCCCGGTGCTGGAGGTTTTGTGGGCCATTGGCTTTGGCATGATTATTTTGGGCTTACTGATTCGGGCCCCTAAAAAAATTATAGCCGTGGTTGCCATACTGATTATTGCCGGCCATAATTTACTCGACAACGTTGATTTGCCTAAGAACGGCATTCCTGGCAACCTTGCTACGCTATTATTGAATGGCGTAGGGGCATTGATCCCTATTGGCGCCAACCGGTTTATTTTCGCTATTTATGCCGCCATTCCGTGGACGGGGGCTTTATTGTTAGGCTACGTTTTTGGCCATCTGTACAAAAAGGGCTATAACGCGGCAAAGCGGCAGAAAATATTAAAACTTTCGGGCTGCGCCTTGATTGTGCTGTTTGTTACCCTGCGCCTCATCAACCATTACGGCGACCCTGCACCCTGGGCCGTTCAGCGGAATACGGCGCATACCTTGCTTTCGTTCCTGAACGTAAGAAAGCAAACGCCCTCGCTCCTGTTTATGTTGATGACGCTTGGGCCGGTATTGCTATTGTTGTCGGTTACCGAGGGCACAAGCAACCGCGTTACCCGGTTTTGTACTGTATATGGCAATGTGCCTTACTTTTATTTTATCGCACATTTGGTGTTGCTGCGCATAATCAATGTAGCGGGCGTTGTAATCGCCGGTATTCCGTTTGACTTTCAGAAGCCTACACCGGTATGGGCCGCGCCGGGTTTCGGTATTCCGCTTTGGGGGGTGTACCTGTGCTGGATAACCGTTATTGCGCTGATGTATTATCCCTGCCGTCACTATGGCCGATATAAGCAAACACATAGCGGGTGGTGGTTATCGTATATATAGGACTGGGATATCTGGTTGTCGCAAATCAGCAAAAAAAACGCCCGGGCAGGCCAGGCCTAACAGTCGCCAACTACGGTCACAAGGGCTCGAAGTCGGAGAATCGAACAACAGAGCAATGACAAGGTCAATAAATAAACTACATCAACAACACTTTCCAGGCATCCATTACCCGCCCGTCATTTAACAATTGCCTGGCTTTTAAATGCAGGTGTAGGGTGCGGGTGTCGCTGATGGTGGCATCGGCCAGTTATTTCACTTCATTGGTTTCACTAAAAACTTTTACCTCCTCATTGGATGGCAGCGTTTCAACAAGCCCCAATGATTCCAGATTTATTTGCAACGTAAACATATTCCAATTTGGCTTTATCCAGGCTGATGGTATTTATAATAAACTTTTATTTTTGCATTGCCTATCGTGGTTATACAACATATTAACTACACTAAACTACATTAATATGCATTTAGTAAAAGAAATAACACCCGAAATTATAAAAGATATTGCCGAGATGTTGGATATGGGTATGATTTGTTTTTATCATAAACCAACAGGAACGATGGATTATTACCCGGATGAATTCAAGAACCCCGGCTATGACGAAGAACCTTGGGCTGAGGTTATTGATAAAATTGCCGAAAACTACGGCGATTATCAACGGTTTGAGGGAATGAGCAGTCGTGAGGCATTTAAAGTTATGGAAGATTTTATTGCCGGTATTAACCATATACCTACACACAACAAATTTATTGATGCTATATCGCGCAAAAAGCCGTTTGGCAATTTCAATCACCTGTTGCAATACCATCCCGGCTTGCGCGAAGAATGGTTTAAATATAAATTGGCGCGGGGTATTGAATACGTAAAAGACCAAATAGGATAGAAATTACCCCCATTCGACGTCTCGGACTTCAAACTACTATACTCATTGTCTCCAGACTACTGTTCGCCTCATTCTCCATCCTGATTAATAATATTCACCGTCATATTATCAATAAAGTGTTTAATAATGTAGGAGGCAAGCCTAAACCATTCGTAGCAACCGTTAAGCACCCAGGCATCTGAACTTACGATGAGCCGGTTTTCGGCAATTAAAAATTTGTCGGGGGCGTTGTCTAAATGAATATCCCAGGAAAAGCCCTGTTGCGTCGCTGTTTCATAACAAAGTGTTTTAAGCCGCCCGCTGTTTGATACCGGGGCGTCAAATATCCAGTTCACACGCCCGGCACCAAGCTCCTGCAACGCCTTGCCCACCATGATGAGCACTTTGTCGGTCTGCCTCACCCTTTTATAAGATCCGTGTACCGACGAGATATCGCGGTAACAGCCGTCTAACCCTTTAAAAACATATCCGCCCGATAAAAGGGATTCCAGTATAATAACAATATTGAAACCATCTACATAAATGGTTTTACCGCGAACACCTACAGCTGCTACTTCCTTATTCTTACGATTTTGGATATCTTTTGCCGAACAAGCCATGCCTTGCAGAGCCAGGATCTGCCGTTGCCTTAACCGGTACCTGTTGCCAACCAATGCCAGCGTTGCCCTTGGCGGATAATCTTTACTGAGCAAATAATGCATATCCTGTAAAGCCTGTAACAGCTTTTCACGCTCCTTCGGCTTGCAAAAAAGCGCGTCGTCGTGCGGGTCTTTCCCCCGGTTTCGGCGGACTTCGTGTTGTTGGTCGCTCATCTGTGAAAACGAAAGTGTATCGCAATATACCTGTTTTGCGGTTGCTGCAACATAGGGTATCCGCCATGCCGGCGTGCTCGTAATTTTTCCGGTGGCGCAAGCGTACCGCGCAACTAATTGGTTTTAAAGATAAACCGGGTCCCTTCTATTTCGCGCTCAAAGCCTCACCCTCAAAAACCACCCCATCCCATCCATGAGTCATAAACTGCCTTATATTTTGATGGTCTGCTGCATCCGGGTTGGCTAATACCGATTGATAATGTTCGGCAAATAACCAGAGTGTATCTGCTGCGCTTAAGTTATTAAGTTTAGCACAGGTAAAAACCCTGGCGCTCCCCTGGTTTTGCATTGCCTCATTATACAAATTGCCATTTTTAAAAACGGTTGGCTGATGATTGTAATGCATGTCAATCAATTTTATAACTTCATTAAATGCCAGCAATCCTTTTTGGGATGCCATTATTAACTCAAGTAGCTGCTCTTTCATTCCGAATATTTTTTGGCGAAAGTAAAAAAAGAAAAATCAATCCCAATATATACAGAATCGATAGTGCTCCCGGTTTTGCCATTACTGCCGGGTTTATATTGCATTTACATAGCTGTAAAAAAAGTCCCCTCGCTGATTATTGAGCTTGAAAGCCACAAGCACACGCCGTACGAAAACCTTTTATAACGACTTTTTTTTAAAAATATTTTGAATCGGGAGCTGTTTTTTATAACTTTATAGCTACCAACCACTTAACACCATTGATAACTTTTATTTTAACAACGCTACTGCTAAGTGCATTAGTTTGTTTAATTTCTGTGCACTTTCTTCCAAAAGAGAAATAACAATGTAAAGTGCAGTATTTTATCAACACATACCGCTGTTAGAAAATTCCTTACGCCCGTTTAATCCCCATCAACTTCTGGCAGAATTAATTACTTTTGAATGCCCGCGCAAACAGCATCGGCAAATACCTTGAACGACTACTTTTTATTTATCGATACAGAAGCATCGGGCCTCCCGCTTAAATGGGACCTACCTTACAGCGCCGACGAAAATTGGCCCCATGCCCTGCAGGTATCATGGCTTATTTACGATAAGCACCACACGCTGATTAAGCAACAGAACCACTACATAGGCAGCGAAGGCATCCATATTACACCTGCCGCCCTGGTTATTCACGGCCTTACACCGGAGTTTTTGGCTATAAACGGCAAACCGCTAACCGAAGTACTGCAATTGCTGACTGCCGATTTGCAGCAATACCAACCTATGGTAACAGGCCATTTTATACGCCTGGATTATTACCTGCTGGGGGCGGCGTTTTACCGGTCGGCCATGGAAAACCCGTTGAATACACTGCCTGTTTTTTGTACCATGGTAGCTACCACACACCTGGTGCACAGCTCGCTTACGCGACATTTACGGTTAGAAGAGCTGTACTACATGTTGTTTAACACCAACTTGCAGCACCAGCACAACGCCCTGCATGATGCCCAGGCTACCGCCGCTTGCTTTTTTGAATTACGCAACCGTGGCGAAATCCCGGATAAAAGCATCAGGCAGCAAAACCTGGATTTTGAACTACAGCGCGATCCAACCCAAAAGCAAAAAGGCTGCTTATTGCCCGCGTTAATGCTTATATTGTTGGCAGCCATCATCATTTACAGCTTATGAACAACCGACTGGAATTTCTGAAAACTACTACGCCTTTTAATGCCCTGCCCGCCAACGTGCTGCAAGGCGTAGCCGAGCAGCTACAGGAAATCAGCTACCAAAAAGACGCGGTAATTTACCAGCAGGATATAACCATGATGAAGGGGGTTGATATTATTGTAAAGGGCAGCTACGAATCTTTTTTTTACGATAGCGCTGGCAATAAGCGTTTGATAGAAAACCACGAGCCCGGTTTTTGCTACGGCGGCGTTTCGGTATTGCTTAACAGGCGGCGGTCGTTACGTACGGTTGTTGCCAAAAAGGGAACGCTGGTGTATTTTTTGCACCGCAGGGATTTTCGGCTGTTGTGCAAAACTTACGAAGATTTCTTTTTGCATTTTACAGCCGAGTTTGGCAAGCGGATGCAAAACGAGGAGTTTGTGCATTTTTTTAAGCAACCAGCCTCCTTTACCGAAAGCTATATCGCATCTGAGCAATTATACTCGCGCCGCGTAGAAAGTATAGAATACCGGCCCGTAGTAGCCTGCCATGAACAAACGCCCATATTTAAAGCAGCACAGCTTATGGCTGCCCAAAAAACCAGCTGCCTTTTTATATTGGATGATGAGCAAAAGATTATTGGCTACGTAACTGATATTACGCTGCGCGATAAGGTGATAGCCCGGCAATATGACACTGCTGGTGCCGTAAGCCTGGTTATGGATACGCCTATAGTGAGCATCAGTGCGGATGCCTTTGTTTACGAGGCGCTACTGATGATGTTCCAGACCAAAACCCGGTACATCCTGATCCAAAAGGCCGGGGGATATGTGGGCTTTATCAGCCGCAATAAGTTGTTGAGCGAGCAGGCGCAATCGCCGCTGGTGTTTATACAATCGGTTAAGCTGGCGCTATCAACAGATGAACTGAAACGCAAGTGGCAAAGCGTACCGCAGTTTGTGACCCAACTACTTGGCCGTGGTGTAAACGCCGAGATTGTGAACCAGATAATTACTACCGTTGCCGATACTATTGCGCAAAAAGTAATTGAAAGTGTAATTGACCAAATTGGGCCGCCTCCCGCCAAATTCGTTTTTATGGTGCTGGGCAGCGAGGGCCGTAAAGAACAAACCTTTAAAACCGACCAGGACAACGCCATTATTTATGAAGATAAAGCCAATGAGCACCGCGAAGAGGTACGGGCTTATTTCCTTGACCTGGCAACCCGGGTATCCAACGATTTAAACAACATTGGCTTTGTATACTGCACGGGCGATTTTATGGCCCAAAACCCTAAATGGACGCACTCCCTATCGCACTGGAAACGCAATTACGAGTACTGGATGGACGAATCTATCCCCGAAACGGTGATCAATTTTTCTACCTTTTTTGATTGCCGCACCATTTATGGCGAAAGTGCCATTATGGACGAACTGCATCAGTTTTTAGATGAGCGACTGCAACAGCCTTTAGAAAAGCTATTTTTCCATATGGCCAAAAATGCCTTGCAATACGAGCCGCCATTAACGTTTTTTAACACCATCCGCACGTTTAAAAAAGATAGCCGTGAGGTATTTGATATCAAAAGAACAATGAGCCCCATTGTTGACCTGGTACGAGTTTACGCCCTTAAGAACCGCATTTTTGAAGTAAACACCGGCGAGCGCCTGAAAGCTCTGAAGGCAAAAGGAATTTTCTCCGAATCAGAATACCATGAACTGATCCAATCCTACTACTTCCTGATGAACCTGCGGCTAAAAAAACAAACCGAACAAATCATCCAGGACCATACCGAACCGGATAACTATATCGATATCTCACAACTTTCAAAAATCGAACGCGTTACGCTGAAAGAAATTTTTAAGATCATTGAAAACTTTCAGTCAAAAATTAAAGTATCGTTTACAGGTGGGTTATTGAGTTGATTTTTTGTTCAGGATGTATTTGATTTTACAAAAACATTGGCTTTGAACGCCGGCTACGACTCACCCCGACGAGGCTACGCCCGTCTTCCCCTCTCTCCGACTGCGTCGCATAGAGGGGGCAAAAAAAAAGAAAAAGATAAGAAAACAAAAAATGAGCTTCACCCTCTATGCGGTTTCAGCCGGAGAGAGGGTCGGCCAGCATAGCGTAGCCGGGGTGAGTCGTCTCCGCCATGCGATATAAATCATTGCCCAATCGCTTTAAAAATAGCAACCAATTCCTGCTGTAAACTCACGCCTTTATCAGCATTATACCATTGCTGCAAGGCTATCTTTTGCTGCTCCATAACAACGTGGTCTTTTACAAGCTGCTCATATAACAGCTGGCAACCGGCCGGCCGTGGGCCCCAGGTGGCAAGGTCTTGATGGTAGCTATTGGCAATTATCAGTTTGGGTATTGATTTGCTGCCCCTGGTGAGGTAACTGTTTATTAAAAATGGCTCGCTATCCCTTAATTGATAATCAACTTTAATCAGTGGGTTCAATTCCGATAACCTGTGTATAAATGGCAAACTATGGGATGCATCGCCGCACCAGGGCTCGGTGATAATAGTCCAGTTTTGTTTGGTTTTGATACCCGTTATCAATGCAATTAATTCTTCATTCAACACCCCCACTTTTAGCCAACGCTCCTGTCGCGACCAGTTTAACCGGGTATAATTCAAATAATGCGGATCATCATAAGGGAACCGGGGATTGATATCTGTTAAAATATGCTGAAAAAGCTGCTGGTAGGCTATGAAATCCATAAGGTGTTATAGCTAATTGGTAGTTAAAAAAGCCGATAAAGCTAAGTTAAGCAACATATCCCATTATTTACCAGTTACGACTGCTGCGTTCTTAAAACTTTACTTAAAAAGGATAGGCAAAATTCCTTTTTAATTTTTAAAATCTGCCCGCTTTTTGTTTTAGTTTATTTGCATCTTTATCAACCGCATTCGGGTAAATATGGATTCAAAAAATAATGAGAAATAATCGGGTAATTAGTTTGATAGCATCGCAGGAGAAGAAATTAGCAGTATGGAAAGCTCAAAATGGCCTAAATATATTACGAATATCCTTAGGGCTGGTATTTATCTGGTTCGGCCTGCTTAAATTTTTTCCGGGTGTAAGCCCTGCCGAGGGCCTTGCCGGTAAAACCATTTACACGCTAACATTTGGGCTGGTTAAACCCCAGGTTTCGTTACCGTTACTTGCCATGTGGGAGTGTACTATTGGCTTTGGGCTGGTGTTTAAAAAATGGCTGCGCCTTACGCTGTTATTGCTGTATTTTCAAATGGCAGGCACATTTTTGCCTTTATTTTTCTTCCCTAATGAAACCTTTGGCGCATCTGTATTTATACCTACTTTGCTGGGTCAATACATTATTAAAAACATTGTGCTGGTATCTGCAGCTATTGTAATTGGCGCGGCGGCAAAAGGCAGCCTCATAACCACACAATACCAAAAAGCAGCCGTACCTGACCCAGAAAAAACAAACGCAGATTATAGCAAGAAAGTCCGGGAAGCAGAGCTTGTTTAAAAGCGGGGCTTTTCAAAAGTCTGTTCAATAAATATGGCTTACCCTATATTTTCCAGATAAATTTCATCAAACGGCTTGGCGCGTTGTTTCTGAAACAGCCCCGAAAAACGGCGGTCAATCGGGCTAAGCAGTTGGATGCATAACCGCTTTTGCTCGTCGGTCAATTCATTAACCATCATTCGGGCCACCTTCAGCACAACTTCTTTGGCAGTTAATAAAGTGGCCTCGCCTTTAGCGGTTAGTTTAAGGCGTTTTACCCGTTTGTCCTGCTCATCGTCGTACTCGCTCACCAAACCCCGTTTTTTTAGCCTGATCAGCATATTACTGCCGCTGGATAATTCCATAATGTTATTGTATATGGCTTCTGATTTGATGGGGTTCTTTTGGTTATAAATAGTTACCAGTATCCCAAATTCTTCCATCTGGTCGAGCCCGGTGCCCTCAAGCGCTTTGTTTGAATAAGCGATATGGAATTTACCAATCCGGCGCAACAGGATCACCAGCTGGCCGTTCAGGTCGGGTCGCAGGTCGCCTTTTGGCGTGCCGTAGCTTTCAGGCTTAACATTTTGGGCCAGCTGGTACCGGCAAAAATCCTCAATACTGGCGCCGGGATGCTGCGCTTCGTAAGCGCCCCAGCGCTTCACCAATTCTACTGTTTGATTTACTACCATTTGGAAGCAAAATTATAAAAAAATGACAAAAGTTATTTGCTACATACTACCATATGGTATAATATTGTATATTATTTACTACCAAAAAGTTTAAAGCATGCAAATCACTTATCTCTTACCCACTTTTCTGGTGCTGCATTTAACAGCATTAGTATTAATGGCCGGTACCACATTGGTTGATTACCTGGCTTACTCATCGTTTTGGAAGTTTGCCGGCCAGGGCAACCGTCCCGAAGCTTTATTGAACATGATGGCCATGCTGCCACGGGTAGCCGGCATTGGTGCCGCCGTACTTATTACCAGCGGTATAGGCATGATGGCTATAACCCACGGCGTTTTTGGCGAGCAACTCTGGTTCCGGATTAAGTTTGGGTTGGTGATACTGGTAATCCTGAACAGCCTGCTTATAGGCCGGCGACAAGGCTTAAAGCTTCGGAAGTTGCTGGAAGCTGGAGGATTGGTATTCACTACCGAAGTTGCCCGCATCAAAAGCAAAATCAAAACCTTTCACCTGCTACAGCTGATGCTGTTTTTACTCATAATTTTTTTAAGCGTTTTTAAATTTAACTGATATGAACATATTTATTGCAGGCGCTAATGGCGGCATTGGCCGCCAGGCTGTAGAGCAGGCTTTACAGGCAGGGCACCGGGTTACTGCGCTGGTACGTAATCCGGCAAAATTGCTGCTTGTGCACCCCAATCTTAATATTGTAAAGGGCGATATCATGCAACCCGAAAGTTTTGCGGATGAAATGGAAGGTCAGCAAATTGTGTTATCGGCATTAGGTGTAAACGGTGGCCTGTTTAGCGATAAGCCTACCACGCTTTACTCACAGGGCAACGCTAATATTTTAAAAGCAATGGAGCGGCATGGTGTTAAGCGCATCATTTGTATCTCGGCCTCGGCGGTGGAAATAAGCCCCGTGATTCCCTGGTATGTGCGCCTGGTTGCCCGTTATGTAATTCAAAAGCTGCTTAAACATATGTATGCCGACCTGCGACGGATGGAATCTATCGTAAAAGACAGCAGCGCCGACTGGACAATTATTCGCCCGCCACAGTTAACCGACAAACCATTAACGGCTAATTACCGTACAGCTGTAAACGGTTTTTTAAAAAACTGCCTCCAGATATCGCGTGCGGATGTAGGCCATTATATGGTAAACAACCTTGTTAATAAAGAAACTTATAAGTCGACCGTCGAAATTGCTTACTGAGCATGAACACACAGGTTGAAATATTTAAAACCGATGTAGTACAGGAATGCGAGGCTGCTACGCTGATTAGCCTGCTATTGCAACATCTGCCGCACTGCCGCATCAATTTCGACCTGGAAGATTGCGACCGGATACTACGTATTGAATCGGCGCAGCAGGCAATTAACCTGCCACAGGTTATCCATATCATGAACAGGCAGGGTTATGCCTGCACCCTTTTAACATAATTAACAATACAAACCACATGGAACAAATTTTTATCGACCGCTTTATCATGCCCCAAAACGCAAAGGCGGAATTTACCGAACGCATGCAGATCAATCGTGAATTTATTAAAAAACTTCCCGGTTTCATTGGCGATGAGGCTTATGAACGCACCGACGATGATGGCAACTTAATTTGCATAACCATAGCCGTATGGGCCAGTGAAGAAGCGCTAAAGAACGCGAAGGAACTGGTACTGGCCGAATATCAGCAACAAGGGTTCAATTTAACAGCCATGCTGCAGCGCCTGGACATCAGGATGGAGCGGGGGCAATATAACAGGTTTAGTAATTAAGCAGCGAGGCGGGGTTAACCTACATCCACACCAATACTGCGCACAAAGCTATGGCGGCAGGAAGCATTTGCTTTACAAAAATAGCTTTGCCTGCCGTAAAGCCGCCATATAAGCCTGCTACCACCACACAGCCTAAAAAAAACATGGCCACATTTTTGGCCCATACCACATCGCCAATGAGTAGCGCCCATATCAGCCCGGCGGCCAAAAAACCGTTGTAAAGCCCCTGGTTGGCTGCAAGATTTTTGGTTGGTTCAAACAGTTCGGCAGGGAAGCTTTTAAAAGTTGCACGGCCTTTGGTTGTCCAGGCAAACATTTCTATCCATAAAATATAAATGTGTTCAATGGCAACCAGGGCTATTAATATTGATGCTATAATTTTCATGATGGTATCAGGCTAATGGTTTATAAAACTAAGTTAAATATCGATTAATATTAAAAGCATGGCGAATAATGCTTCGAAGCTACCTGGTCCCTTTAGCGCTGATAATCCTTTTTTATTTTTTCGGCAGCAAAGACACTGTCGGCCTGTTGCCTTGAAATTAACCGGGTGCTATCGCCCGGGTTAAAATTATAAAAAATGGAGTCTTTGGCTTTACCACGCGCGTATCGACTAGTAATAGAGATACTCCTGGATACGCTGTCAATTGATTTAAGTTTATAGCGATCATCTTCAAAATCAACATTATAAACTGAATCAATATAAATCTCTTTAGATTGGTGCCCAATCGTTGTATCCTTCGCCTGCCATTCTACAAACCTGTTCCACTTGTATTTTACATTCCAATCAATTGGAATTTCGGGTACGCCCAACCTCCGCCTGGTATCATTAAACACTAAGCCAAACTTATTCAGATGGACATTATTGTTGTATTTGGATATATCTTTATACCCCATAAATATCATCCAAAAAAGCAAATTACATATCCTTAAAATTTTACTCCCGGTTGATTCCTTATTGGTAACAATTACAAAAATTAAAGCTACCGATATCAACGTCATACCTGCCAATTTGGTTAATAACCAATCGAGCGATTCTAATTTATATTTAAATTCGGCATACCAAATGGAGCCTATAAATAAACAAGAAAAGCATACAATAATTATTGGCCATTTTTTCATCGGGTAAGGTTAGGTTTGTTTTATACGTTAAGGCAAACTATTAAGCAGGTATTGTGATAATGATTTCTTTGCTGATAAATATATGGCAATTCCGGAATGATGTCAAAATATTTGATTTCAATAAACATCCGAAAATTATATGGATACCAAACGGGAGAAATTGACCAAAAAATAAAGCCCGAATGTTTATCCATCCGGGCTTTGATTTTTCAAATAACTTACAACAACCTTACTGCTTTAGCTTGGCCGCCATACTCAGTGTAGTATGGGGTACGGCTAATAAACGTTCGCGTTGGATAAGTTTGCCCGTTTCGCGGCAAATGCCGTAAGTACGGTTTTCTATACGTACCAGGGCTGCTTCCAGCTGATCGATAAATTTCTTTTGGCGCGATGCCAGTTGGTTGATAGATTCTTTCTCCAGCGTAGCCGATCCATCCTCTAAAGTGTTGTGCGAACTGGCCGTATCATCGGTGCCATTGGCGTTGGGATTACTGATTGAAGATGTCAGATCGAGCAGTTCTTCACGGGCCGATTTAATTTTGCCCTGTATCAGCGTTTTAAATTCCAGTAATTCGGTTTCGTTATATCTTGTCTTTTCTTGTTCAGCGTTCATGAGTGCAGTTTACCTTTTATTATTGAACCAAACAACACATCAAGTACAAATTAGTTTTGTTGTTTTTTAATCAAAAAGTAAATATACCGCAATTATTTAATTATTATTTTAACATAGCGCAAACATCGTTTTATTAGTTCATCTTTGATTACTACACACAGCCAGAAATACATCCGGCAGGTTATAAAACCCATACTACCATGAGCAAAGACAAAAAAAGCATGCCTAATCCGGTAGGTAAAAAAGCCCCGTCTGACTACCAGGCCGGTAAAACCAGCAAAGCCAAACCAGAAATTATAACACCCAATAAAAAAGCCAAATAATGGCCGCTAAATCTGCCGAGGCCCAGGCCAGGGATTTTTTATATGAGTTAACAAACTGCGCCAGCGAGTACGGGTTTGCTAAAGACGAATTGTGGAATGTAAGCATAGTCGCCGATAAACAAAAAGCAGCTATCGAAAAGAAATATTACCCTGTAATATCGGCCCTGCTTGCACCCGATGTACTTGCCACCGTGCCCGGCCTTGTAGCTACCCGGTTAAATACCGTAATTGCCGGCGCAGAACAAAGCGTGCTTAAAGCAGGCCCCAAGGCCGAACCACAATACCTGGTGGCCTATGTGGCTACAAGGAAAATGTAATAAGCTACTATTGAAAAAAAGCCACCGGTTGCAAATTCAACCGATGGCTTAATAATTTAAAACAGCCCTAACTGGCCTTTGTCATCTATATCAATATCATCCGGGTTGGTAATCTCAAAATCAATTTTCTTTGTTTGGATTTGCGCCGGTTTTGGGGGCGAATCCGATGATTCATTTGAGGCTTCCTTTACTTCAGGTTCATTTGATTTTTCCGATTCTGTTTTGGGTGATTCTTCTTTTGGAGGTTCAACCGGCTTTGCGGCCGATTTCATTGCCGGTGCTTCCGGTTTCACCGGTTCATTCTCAGTCTCAGTTTCATCTGCCTCCGCGGCTGCCCCATCCAATTCTTCTGCTTCGCTATCAGCTTCTTGCTCAATGGCCTCCTCCGCAACATCCTCGGTAGCTATCAGCTCGACAGATTTGATGGGTAATTGCGACAGGCGGTTGCCCATGGCCTTCATGCCTTTTACATCTATCAGGTCGGCCAGGTTTACCTCAATGGTTTCGGGTGTTTGCTCTTTACCTTTAAGTTGTACAATTTTTACCAATTGGTTTGCTTTGGCAATGTAAATAAGTTTTGATCCGGGCTCATCGCTGATGATGCTTACCTGTTTACCTATAGCTATGGTTTCAAACATGAAGCGTTTAACCATGTAGTTTTTGGATTTTCCATCCAGGTGGATTGCCGAGAAAACTTTTTTAGGATCATACTTTTCAATCAGGAT
Organism: Mucilaginibacter sediminis; assembly: GCF_051903035.1. Taxonomy (NCBI): domain Bacteria; kingdom Pseudomonadati; phylum Bacteroidota; class Sphingobacteriia; order Sphingobacteriales; family Sphingobacteriaceae; genus Mucilaginibacter; species Mucilaginibacter sediminis. Next base: position 7,085,958 of record NZ_CP170602.1, on the reverse strand, counting down.
CATTTTATCATCAAAATGATTGTTCAGATCAAAATTGGTAAGCTCATATACACCGGTACTTAATACGTTCAGGATACGGTCGTCGCCGTCAAACTCGCCCAGGTATTTGCCGCGGCCATCGGCGTTAAGGCGTTTCAGGATCTCATCATACCAAATCTTTCTGCCGGCCAGGGTTGATACGCCTTTTGATTTCAGCACAATTTTTTTAACCGGGTATTTGGTAATGATGTTACCCATCGATCCACGGCCTTTAATAGCTATCGAAGCAAAGTCTTCATCAAACTGCAGTTTCTTGAGTTTGGAATGCGGCTTAAGCTGCACATTTACTATTTCGGCCTCACCGTTGGAGTTGGCCGTAAAATACAACACTTTGGTACCTTTGGTGCCCTTGGTAAGGTCGTATTCCTTATCGCGGGTTACCCCTACTACCGAGAACCGTTTGATATACGCAATGCCGCTTTCGCCATCCTTGTATATCATGTTGTAAACGGTACGCTCATCGTTCTTTTTAAATACGGCAACGTGGATGATGTCTTTACCCACAAAAACCTTATCCTGCACTTTGGTGATCAGGCACCGGCCATCGGCGCGGAAAACGATAATCTCGTCGATATCCGAGCAATCGCCAACATACTCAACCGAGTCATCGCGCTTGAGGCCCGAGCCCACAAAGCCGTCGGTTTTATTCACATATAATTTAATGTTGGCCAATGCTACCTGTGCAGCCTCTACCTTATCAAAGGTGCGCAGTTCGGTTTTGCGACCCCTGTCCTTTCCATATTTTTCGCGCAGTTTTTCAAACCAGGCAATGGTGTAATCGGTAAGGTGTTTCAGGTGATGTTTTACCTGTTTTATTTCATTTTCCAGGGCCTTCATCTGCTCATCCGCTTTTTTAACGTCAAAGCGGGTGATGCTGCTCATAGGTTTATCTATCAGCTTTTTATAATCATCGGGCATTATGGTACGGTAAAACTGCGGGAAGAATGGCTCGAACAAGCGGTTCAATACCTCCAATACAGTTTCAAAATTGCCCGATGTTTCATAGTCGGGGTGTTTGTACATCCCCTCCTGTATAAATATTTTAAGCAGCGAACTGAAGAAAATCTTCTCCATCAGTTCCTTTAGCCTTATCTCCAGCTCCTGTTTTAACAGTTCCTTGGTAAAAAACGTGCTTTCGGTAAGCATATCGTTCACGCTCATAAAGCGTGGCTTATCCGATTGGATAACGCAGGTATTGGGCGATATAGATACCTCGCAGTCGGTAAAGGCATATAGCGCATCGATAGTTACATCGGGCGATATACCCGGCGCAAGGTGCACTACAATCTCTACATCCTTTGACGTATTATCTTCAATCTTCTTAATCTTGATCTTGCCTTTTTCGTTGGCATTCACAATACTTTCCATCAGCCCCCCGGTAGTAGTGCTGAACGGAATTTCGGATATCACCAGCGTTTTCTTATCCTTTTCGGCAATGCGGGCGCGTACCCTTATCTTACCGCCGCGCTGCCCTTCGTTATAGGCAGATGCATCGGCCATACCTCCGGTAGGGAAATCGGGCAATAAATTAGGCCTGATACCTTTAAGGGCGGCTATGGATGCATCAATCAGTTCGATAAAATTATGCGGTAATATTTTGGTAGCCAAACCTACCGCGATACCTTCGGCGCCCTGGGCAAGCAGCAAAGGAAATTTTACAGGCAGGGTAATAGGTTCTTTATTACGCCCATCATAGCTGGCCTGCCAAATGGTAGTATCAGCATTAAACACCACATCCAGCGCGAATTTGGATAAGCGGGCCTCGATATAACGTGGCGCTGCAGCCGAGTCACCGGTTACCGGGTCACCCCAGTTGCCCTGGCAGTCAATCAGCAGGTTTTTTTGCCCTATTTGTACCATGGCATCACCTATGGATGCATCACCGTGGGGGTGATACTTCATGGTGTTGCCAATTACGTTGGCGGCCTTGTTAAAACGCCCGTCGTCCATTTCCTTTAATGAATGCAGTATACGGCGCTGCACGGGTTTTAAACCGTCATTGATGTGTGGTACGGCCCGGTCGAGGATAACGTAGGAGGCATAATCAAGAAACCAGTTTTCGTATAACCCGTCGAGTGAGGTAACGTTATGTAATTTGTCGTCGTTATTGTCAGGTATCTCGTTTTGATTCAGATCTTCACTCATTATTCGCTAAAAACTTTTGGATGGGTAAAGATAAAAATTAAAGTGCAGATGTGCAGATTTCAAATTTCAGATGTGCAGATGATTTTTTTAACACGAATGGTGCGGATTGATTCGAATTTCACAAATTCTTGTCTGGTTAGTGATTGGTCTGAGCTCGGATTAAGCAGATTCTTCAGATTACACAGATTTCAGAACTTTGACCATTCATCCCCTGCAAATCAAATCAAAAAAATCTGAAGAATCTGCAATCCGGGTTCAGACAAAAATCCATATTGTTTAACTGACCGTATATAGTGATAATCGCAAGCAATCATGACCGATAACCGCAGGAGCATTTATAATCCTATCCAGAAAGACACCGTGGTATTCTTGAAAACAGCCGCCGAAACAAACGGCGAATACACTTTAGTAGAAGTTGAACTGGCCGATGGCGGCGGTGTGGGCCTGCATTACCACAAAACATACAGCGAAAAATTTAGCTGTATTGATGGTGAAGTAGAGGTAGCATTAGGCAAAAATGCATATAAGTTAAAACCCGGCCAGCAAGCCCTGGCCGAACCCAACGTTAACCACCTGTTCAGGAACAGAAGCGGCAAACCCTGCAAATTCAGCGTAGAACTGAGGCCCGCAAGCAGGGGCTTTGAGCAATCGCTTCAAATAGGATATGGCCTGGCATCAGATGGCCTCACCAATAAAAAAGGCTTCCCAAGAGATAAGCTGGCATTAGCCTGGCTGTTTGATATCAGCGAAAGCAACCTCCCCGGCTGGATGAGCATTTTTGAGTTTATACTCAGAAAACAGGCAAAAAAAGCCCGCGCAAAAGGTATTGATAAGGCCCTTATTGAAAAGTATGTTCAGTTTTAAACTGATGTGCAGATTTCAGATGTGCCGATTCTTATTTAACACGCATAGCACGAATTGACTCGAATTTCACAAATTCCTGTCTGGTTAAAAGATGTCTGAACCGGGATTCGTCAGACTAAAGGATTACAGGATTTTTTGAAAATCTAAATCAAAATAACCTGATCAATCTGCTTAGCAATCCGGGTTCATACAATCATCTGCGCATCTGAAATCTGCACATCTTCCTACCCCAGCCTCACATAGTGACTCAACCGCATCTGCAAATATTGTGCCTTTACCAGTAGCGTTTTTGTTTGTATAAAACGTTCAATATCGCGGGCGGCGCTCATTAAATTGCTTTTGTAAACCAGGCCAAAATTAAAGTAGTTTAAATCAAATTTCCATTTATTCTTTAAAAAATCAATAACCTCCGTGTCCTTCTCCAGTAAAAGCCGGTAATTAACAACCAGGTAGTCATCTGCGGGCAGCTTTTTTAAGGTCTTTAATATTTCTTCATTATAGTTTATCCACACCTTTAAATAAGTTTCGGCATGTTCGGCGTAAAACTTTTCTTCGCGGCGGCTGCGTCGCCAGTGTTTCCAGAGCATCCGTTGCAGGCAATTGCGGCCCATGTATTTTTTATCAATATGCGCAAACTCCCTGTTTATCAACGAACTGATAACAGCCTGGTAATCGCGCATAATTACCAGGTATTTGGCTTCGGGCAGTAACCTACTGTAGGTATCAAGGAAAAGGCAGGTGCGTGGGTCTTTCCATGCCCATTGCTCATACAGTTGCTGTTTTATATTAATAATGCCTTGCAATTTGGCCAGCTGGTAAGGCGATAATTCTATCTTTTTGGCATCTACCAGGCCCGAAATATGGAGGCTGTTGTTATTCAAAATCTCCTCATGCAGCTTTAAAAATTCAACATCCTCAAAATGCCCGTCAATGTTTCCATTGTTACCCGCTGCCAGGTTTTCGCCAATTTGCAGTCCGCACCGGTTAAGCCAGTTTGTTATTAACGATGTGCCTGAGCGGTGCATTCCGGCTATAATTAAAGTTTGGTGTTGCATGGGGGTATTAATTTAACTGTGATTGATTTTGAAATATTCAACAGGCAATAACCTGCTGTTTTAATAATTGATGCTCGTGTTGTATAAAAGCCAGCAGCATAGCTGTGCATTCGGTAATATTATGGGTATAGGTATTAATATGCAGGTGGGGCGATGCCGGTGCTTCAAACGGGTCGTTCACGCCTGTTAAGTTGCCAACGCGTTCGGGATGGCCGGCTGGCAATTGCGCTTTTTGATAAAGCCCTTTGGTATCCCTTGCCTTTAAAATGGGTAAAGGGCAGTCTACATAAACTACTTTAACATCATCGTAATTGTTAACCAGCTGGCTCCGCATAGCGTTATAGGGCATTATGGCGCTGATGACGGTAACGATGCCCTGGTTGCTAAACTTATTGGCTATAAAGCCCAGCCGCCTGATGTTTTCAAACCTATCTTCCTTTGAATATTTAAGATCGGGGAATAGCTGCTGCCGGTATTCGTCGGCATCAATTACCTCTGTTGGGATTTCTATCCGGCTGAGGCTTACTTTAACTTTTTGAGCGAGGGTGGTTTTCCCGGCGCCAGACAGGCCGCAAAGTAGTAAGATCATACAATTAATAGTTTTGGTTAACGTAAACAGGGCTGATTGAACCCTTAATTAATTATTTACTTAACGACAAATTTTCAGCTTAAATTGTAGTTAACACAGTGTGCATCGACAGAGAGTAGTTTTGTATCGACGAACCCATTAATAACGCAGACCAGGAGTTTTTGTTGAAGGAAATTTTATAAACTTAAAAAATATTTCAATATTTTATCTACTAAATAGATAGATATTATAGATTAATTATATATTTGCAGCAGATAGTTTATAAATGGGTGCATTTTTAACTATAACGCAGGCGCTGGCTGGCAGCAAGCGGATGGTTCGACCCCATCCCCTGCATCTCTTCTCTTCTCATATTTATGTTTTATAATTGGTTAGAATCTGAGCTCCTGCCCATCAGGAGCTCTTTTCTTGTTACACACCAATGCTCACGAATCTTTACGAATTACACGAATTAGAAAGTTAATGTCGCTATCGACACCTATCGTCCTAAAATTCGCGTGACCGCCATTGGGAATTCGATTTAATTCGTGACAATTCGTACGATGACACTTATTAAAATAATTTAAAAAGTTCTTTTTATTGAAAATAAGTTTTATTATGTTTGTACCAGTAATGCACAACTTGTTATTAAATAGAATTCTTTTTAGCCTTATGTCGGTGAGGTTAAAACAGTTTTTGTTAATTGGTTTGATAAATCCTCGTTTCGGCGGGGATTTTTTTTAACACGCTTTTTTTTATTCAACATATATATAACAAAGGTTCTTTAGAAAATTATGGCCCGATTAAATTTATTGGAAGAGACCCGGTACGAGAAGCTGCCGGTAAGCGTTTATGGCAACCAGCAGGAGGCATCCATTGCCGTAGCAGGCAGGATAGCCAAACTTATCCGCGATAAGCAGGCAAAAGGCGAGCAGGCAGTGCTTGGCCTGGCAACCGGTGTTACCCCCATCCGTGTTTATGCCGAACTGGTACGCTTGCATAAGGAAGAAGGCTTGTCGTTTAAAGATGTTATCACCTTTAATTTGGATGAGTACTATCCCATGAAACCCGACGCCGCCCAAAGCTATGTTACTTTCATGTATGAGAACCTTTTCAGTCATGTTGATATTGATAAAGCCAATGTCCATATCCCCGATGGTACTTTGGATAAAGAAGACGTGGTAGCTTTCTGCCTGGACTATGAAAAGCAAATTGAAGAATTAGGCGGTTTAGACCTGCAAATATTAGGTATCGGCCGTACCGGCCACATCGGATTTAACGAGCCGGGCTCTGCACCGAACTCGGGTACCCGTTTGGTTACCCTGGATGATTTGACCCGCAGTGATGCCGCCCGTGATTTTGGCGGCAAGGCCAATGTGCCCACCAAAGCCATCACCATGGGTATTGGCACCATTTTTAAAGCAAGAGAAATTATCCTGATGGCCTGGAGCGCCAAAAAAGCCCCGATTGTAAAAAAAGCGGTTGAAGGTGAAATATCCGGTGAAGTTCCTGCTACCTACCTGCAATTATCAGAGCATGTTGAATTTGTGCTTGACGAAGCGGCTGCATCTGAACTAACCCGCTTTGATACCCCCTGGCTGGTTAAAGATTGTTCATGGGATGATAATACGCTGAAAAAGAAAGCCGTGATCTGGCTGGCTGATACCATTGGCAAACCGGTATTAAAACTTACCGAAGAAGATTACAACAACCACGGTATGGCGCAGCTTGCTGTAGAGCAAGGCCCTGTTTACAACATCAATATTGATATTTTTAACCAGATACAGCATACCATTACCGGCTGGCCGGGCGGCAAACCGAATGCTGATGATTCACAACGCCCGGAAAGGGCTTTACCGGCAAAAAAACGCTCGGTTATCTTCTCCCCGCACCCGGATGATGATGTGATTTCGATGGGTGGTACCTTCATCCGCCTGGTTGACCAGGGACATGATGTGCATGTAGCTTACCAAACATCGGGCAATACCGCAGTTTGGGACGATGACGTACTGCGTTACATGGAATTCGCTATCGATTTTACCAACAGCATTGGTGAGGACAGCGCACATCTGACTTCCTTATACGAAGAAATGCGTGCCTTCTTCCCCAAAAAACAACCCAACCAGATTGATACCCGTGAGATACGGAATGTAAAGGGTTTTATCCGCAAAACAGAAGCCATCTCGGGAGCCCGTTATGCCGGCTTGCAGGACGATCATATCCACTTTATGGCCCTGCCTTTTTATGAAACCGGCAAGATCAAAAAGAACACCGTTGGCGAGGAGGATATCCTGTTAACCATCGAACTGCTTCAGAAAATAAAACCACACCAGATCTTCGCTGCCGGCGATTTTGCTGATCCTAATGGCACCCACCTGGTGTGTTTCAACATTATCCTTGCCGCCCTTGACCGTTTAAAAGCTACCGAAGAGTGGGTAAAAGATTGCTGGTTATGGATGTACCGCGGTGCATGGCACGAGTTTGAAACTCATGAAATTGAGATGGCTGTGCCGCTTTCACCACAGGAGGTTATCCGCAAGCGTAATGCCATCTTCAAACACCAATCCCAAAAAGACAGGCCGGTATTCCCAGGTGATGATGCAAGGGAATTCTGGGTACGTGCTGAAGACAGGACAAGTGATACCGCTAAAAAATACGACAGGTTAGGATTGGCTGAGTACGAAGCTATGGAGGCATTTGTGAGGTATAGGTTTTAGTTTCATTTGTTCATGGATCATAGTTGATGGTTCATAGCTGCAAAGGATATTAATAGGCGATAGGTGTAAAACTTATCGCCTATTTAATTTCGGTCTTTATTATTTCAGTTAAGCTAATTATATTTGATCATACCGCAATAACATGAGTGATAAAGACATAGAAATGCTAATTGAACTCGCCAAAGTAAAACTGGAAGAGGCAAAGCATATGTCAAAAAAAGAAGCCATTCTTTCCCTTAATAAAGCGGGGATTTTGACCAAAAAGGGCAAATTCATGAAAGTATACAGCAAACTTGAGGAGGCAGAAAGCTAACCGAGTTTATGTATGATGTAAGATCACAGTGGTTCGTAATCGAAACTGAGGAGGAATACATTCAGGCTCTTGAACGCTATGAAAAAGTTAAGCGTTCAAAAAAAGGCTCTGAGGAGCATAAAGAAAAACAACTGCTTGTTCTTTTTATTTCAGCGTATGAAAAAGTAAACAGTGATCTGCCCGAAGTTGATCCTATCGAATTAATAAAAATCCGCATGGAGGATTTTGGTTATAAATCTGCAGACCTGGCAAAGGAATATGGTGATAAAGGCACCGTTAGTAAAGTTTTAAACTACAAACAGGCCTTATCTTTAACCATGATCAGGAAGTTTAGCGAATTATTGCACATTCCTGCCTCGGCATTGATCAAAGAGTACCAATTGGCAGAATAGCGATCACGCCCATCACATTTTCTTTTACCTCCCCCTTTAGGGCCGGGGGGCTCACCCTATCTTCCCATTTACCATCTCAATAATCTCTGCTTCCAAAGCAACAGCCTGCCGTTCAATCTCGTTGCCCCGGTAAATAATATCCAAAACGTAATCCTTATCCTTATACCCCGAAGCGTTGATCTTCACGTTCATAAATGCACCCAAAACGGCCGTACGGGCGCAAAGGGCAGCTACACCGGCATCAGTTACGGAGTTGGGGTTACCAATCTCCACCATTGCTTTAATCACTTCCATACTGTTCAGCGCGGCCTGCATCACCTTAAAAGGGATTTCAATGGCATACTTGGTGGCATCCTGTATTGCCTGATCCCTTGCAACCTTTTCTTCATCGGTAGATTTGGGCAGGCTGAAAGACTCCATGATCTTATTGAAAGCTGTAGTATCAAAATCAACCAAAGCAAGTAACTCATCTTTATATCGCTGCGCCTGCTCAGCCCAGTCGCTAAACTCCAGCCAGCGGCTGTCCCATCCTTTTTTGTGCGAGCTTAGGTTGGCCACCATGCCAGCCAATGAAGCGCCTAACGAGCCTATATAGGCCGAGATAGAACCACCACCGGGTGCCGGGCTTTCGCTTGCTGTTTCATCGGCAAAATCAGCAAGACTCATCGATATGAGCTTACTATCAGCCTTATCTTTCAATAAATATTCAATAATGCGCTCTTCGGGAACAAATGGACCAAGTTCATCAAGCCCCATCGATTTGATGGCTATTTTGATCAGTTCTTTTTCGCTAACGCCAACAGAGCGTTGTTGCTTGCGCAGGAAATATTTACCGGCAGCCAACATCGCCTTTAAAGGGATCAAACCCACCAATTCGCTGCCCGTTACCCGAATGCCGCGCTCATTGGCTTTGGTACAAACCTCGTCAAAAGCAACGTGGACAGGGGTTATTTCGATATTGGTCAGGTTCATCGAAATTTGGGCGACACCATATTCCTCGATATACCAGCCGATGGCTTTAACCGCTTTTAATGAGCCGGGGATTGATTTGGGTTTACCATTCTCGTCTGTTACGATTTTGCCTGTAACCGGGTCGCCTTCGCGCAAAGTTCGGCCAGCCTCGCGCACATCAAACGCAATAGCATTTGCCCTGCGGGTTGATGTGGTGTTAAGGTTTACATTGTAAGCTACCAGGAAATCACGGGCACCTATCACGGTTGCCCCCCGCTTAACATCATTTTCTGCCGGGCCATAGTCGGGCACCCATTCGGGCAATTTTATCTTCTTAAAAAAGCCTTCATACTCGCCGGCACGAATCACCGACAGGTTGCTCCTGCTTTTATTGGGCTGTGCATTTTCGTACAAATAAACCGGGATTTGCAACTCCTCCCCTACACGCTTTGCCAGTTGCCGGGCATACTCAGCGGTTTCTTCCATGCTGATATTGCTAATGGGTATCAGCGGACAAACATCCGTTGCGCCCATCCTCGGGTGTTCGCCTTTCTGTTTGCTCATGTCAATCAGCTCACCCGCTTTTTTTATGGCGAGGAAGGCCGCTTCAATCACCCGCGAAGGTTCACCCACAAAAGTCACTACGGTGCGATTGGTAGCCTTGCCGGGATCGACATTCAGTAACCTTACCCCCTCAACCGATTCCACCTCGTTGGTTATTTGTTTAATGATATCAAGGTTTACACCTTCGCTAAAATTGGGTACGCATTCTATTAGTTTGTTCATTGGTTCACTGGTTCATTAGTTCATTGGTTATGGCGGCGAAGCCTGCCACTTTTTAAGTTCCCCTCTCGAGAGGGGGTGGGATGGGAAGCGCGGTGGCAGGGGTGTGTTCGCCCGCGTTCAATCGCCTGCTTTTATACCCCCCCCCCTCCGCCCCGCTCAAGAGGGGAATCGCACATTCCCCCACCTTTTAATTTTTCAAACCCTCCATCCATACCATATCAGGCTTTAATTTCCCTTGGTGGTATAATATCTCGCGGTAGTCATCGCATGGGTAGGCCTGCATATCGGCAAGTTTACCTTTGCTTAAAACACCACGGTCGTTTAGTTTCAGGGCCTGGGCCGCGCGGGCTGTCAGGCCCGTAAATACTTCGGCTGCGCTTAGTTTTTCGGCAGCCGCCATTACAGCGGCTTGCATCAGCAGGTCGCCCATTGGTGCCGAGCCGGGGTTCCAGTCGCTGGCTATAGCCAGGCAGGCGCCGGCATCCAGTAACTTTCGGGCTGGAGCGTAAGGTATACCTAAACCTAAGGATGCACCGGGTAAAGTTACAGCTACGGTATCAGAATTTGCCAATAATTTTATTTCATAGTCGCCACTGGCTTCCAGGTGATCGGCCGATGCTGCGCGGGCCTTAATGGCAACCTCGCTACCGCCCGTGGTAAACTGATCGGCATGTATCGTTGCCTCGAAGCCCATTTGCTTGGCCTTGGCAAGGTAGTTTAAAGCATCGCTGGTATTGAAGGCACTTTGCTCAATGAAAACATCAACCCGGTTGCTTAGTCCCTTTTGTTTGATAACAGGCAATAAGTTATTTAAAACGTGATTAAGATATTCCTGGTGATTACCATTAAAGTCCTTAGGCAGTATATGGGCGGCAAGGCAGGTTGATATTAAACTGGCATTCGTTTTATCTGCCGCCGCTTTTATCGCGTTTAACTGTTTTAACTCGCCCTCGACACTTAAGCCGTATCCGCTTTTAATTTCAATAGTGGTAACACCTTCACTTACATGACGTTTTATACGTTTCAAAAGCAGACTCGTGAGCGTCGCCTCATCCGCCGCTCGGGTTTGGGTGACTGAATCCCAGATGCCCCCGCCTGATTGCGCTATCTCCAAATAAGTTTTACCACCGTTACGCATGGCGTAGTCCTTTGCACGGCTGCCGGCAAAGCAAATGTGGGTATGGCAATCTACAAAACCGGGCAATAGTACGCTATCGCCAATAATTTCTTCTATTTGTGCCGACGGATAGTTTGACCGGAGTTTTTCAAAGTCATCAACAGCAAGTATTAGTCCATCCTCAATCAATACACCTCCGTTGGGGATGATGTGTAACTGCTCGTCCTTTAGAGCGCCCTTTATTGGCAGCCCTGTTAAAGGAAGGATTTGCGTGAATGGACCGATTAGTTTTTTCATTTAGTTGGTAAATATGTCATTGCGAGCGATAGCGCGGCAATCTCGTCGCCACGCATGTCGGACTTGCGTATCGGTTATGCATAGTTATGAGATTGCTTCGTTCCTCGCAATGACATAGTTTGATATCGTATCTCATATTTCACGATTATCTTGTTGCTTTCGGCCTTACGCCTTGAGCTTTCAGCCCACCTACCACACCTTCAACCCAAACTTCTCTGCCCACTCTTCAGCCTTATCGTACCCTGCATCGGTATGCCGGAATATCCCCATGGCCGGGTCGTTATATAATACGCGTTTGAGGCAGGTGGCGGCTCGTTCGGTACCATCGGCCAAAACAACCATGCCGGCATGCTGGGAGTACCCCATGCCTACGCCGCCGCCGTGGTGAAACGAGATCCAGGTAGCGCCGCCGGATGCATTGGCCATCAGGTTAAGCAGCGGCCAATCAGACACGGCATCCGAGCCATCTTTCATGGATTCGGTTTCGCGGTTGGGCGATGCTACCGAGCCGCAATCCAAATGGTCGCGGCCTATTACTATCGGGCCTTTTACTTTGCCTGATTTTACCAGCTCATTAAACAACAGGCCGGCCTTTTCCCTATCGCCCATACCCAGCCAGCAAATACGGGCAGGCAAGCCCTGGAACGAGATTTTTTCCCGTGCATTAGTCAGCCATTTGGCCAGGGGTTTATCGTCCGGGAACAGTTCCATCAAGGCCCTATCGGTAGTATAAATATCTTCAGGATCGCCGGAAAGGGCAACCCACCTGAACGGCCCCTTTCCCTCGCAAAACAGCGGACGGATATAAGCAGGCGTAAATCCGGGAAAGTTAAAGGCATCCGGCTCACCACCCTGGCGGGCAAACTCGCGCAGGTTGTTGCCATAGTCAAAAGTTATAGCACCGTGTTTTTGTAATTCCAGCATCAGGCCTACATGCCTGGCCATACTTTTTAACGATAGGCGCTTATATTCTACCGGATCGCTCTTGCGTAAATCCAAAGCTTCCGTTAACGACAGACCATTCGGGATATACCCGTTCAACGGATCATGTGCCGATGTCTGGTCGGTTAAAATATCGGGAATAAGCTTGTCATCCAGTAATCTTTGCAGCAGATCGCCGGCATCGCTTACCAGGCCTACAGACAGGGTTTCTTTTTTGTCGATAGCCTCTTTTATCCAGGTTATGGCCTCTTCGTAGGAGTAGGTCATGCGGTCGATATATTGTGAATCCAGCCTTTTTTGGATACGCGTTGCATCCACATCCGCACCTAAAAATACCCCGCCTGCCATAGTTGCCGCCAATGGCTGAGCCCCGCCCATACCGCCTAAACCGGCGCTTACAACCAGCTTGCCGGTCAAATCGCCATTAAAGTGCTGGTTGCCACACTCTACAAAGGTTTCGTAGGTGCCCTGCAAAATACCTTGTGTACCTATATATATCCAGCTGCCGGCGGTCATCTGGCCGTACATCATCAGGCCTTTGGCGCGCAAATCATTAAAATGCTCCCAGTTGGCCCAGGCAGGCACCAGGTTGCTGTTGGCTATTAAAACACGTGGAGCCTGGGGATGGCTACGGATAATGCCAACAGGCTTGCCCGACTGCACTAATAAAGAGTGATACTCATCCAGTTCCAGCAACAACTCAATAATTTTCCGCAGCGATTCCGGGTTGCGGGCAGCCTGGCCAATGCCGCCGTATACCACCAGTTCGGCAGGGTTTTCGGCAACTTCGTCATCAAGGTTGTTAAGCAGCATCCGCAAAGGAGCTTCGGTTTGCCAGCTTTTGGCATGCAGCTGCATACCACGGGGCGCTTTGTACACCGGATGATTGGCGTAGGTATTAATAAATTCCGAACTCGTCATGGCTGAGGTTTATATGGTGATGATTAGCAGCGTTATTGGCAGTCGCCAAAAAAGAGCCATCGGTAATAATTTGATGTAAACGGTTAATATCGTCCGCAAAAACACGATCGTCGTTTATAAACGGAACATATTGGCGCACATAATCATGCAACGCCTCAACAACCGGGGTCGATTTTAATGGCCTGCGAAAGTCCATGGCCTGCGCCGCGTAAAGCAGCTCGATGGCCTGGATGAATTCTATATTATCTAACACCGTATGCAGCTTGCGCCCGCTGATGGAACCCATGGATACATGATCTTCCTGCCCTAATGAAGTAGGCACACTATCGGCGCTTGCCGGGAAGCACAGGGTTTTATTTTCGGTAACCAAGGCCGCGGTGGTGTATTGCGGTATCATCAGGCCCGAGTTTAACCCTGCATCATGAGTAAGCAGCTTGGGCAAACCGTAACGGCCTTCGCTCATGAGGTAACAACGCCTGTCGGCTATATTGCCCAGTTCGGCAGCGGCCACGGTGGCATAGTCCAACGGTAAAGCCAGCGGCTGGCCGTGAAAGTTGCCGCCGCTGATGGTATCATCGGCACTAAAAATAACGGGGTTATCGGTAACCGAGTTCAGTTCAATTTCAGTAAGTTCTTTTAAATGCAGCCAGGCGTTACGCGACGCACCGTGTACCTGCGGCATACAGCGCAACGAATAAGGGTCCTGCACCCTATTACAATTGATGTGCGAGGAGTTGATCTCTGATCCGTTTAATAAAGTAAACAGGCGGTCGGCAACCATTTTAGTGCCTTTAAAGGGGCGTAAAGCATGGATGCGGGCGTCAAAAGGCCTTACCGAACCCATTAACCCTTCTAACGACATGGCGCCAATCAGGTCGGCACGGTTCAGGGCATCATCCAAGCGCTCAACTGCTTTTATCGCGAAAGCTAATATAAATTGTGTGCCGTTGATTAAGGCAAGCCCTTCTTTAGGGCCTAAAACCAATGGGGCCAGGTTATGTTTTTGCAGTACCTGCGCCGCAGGTTTGCGCTCGCCATTTTCATACACCTCGCCTAAACCTATTAAAGGTAAAAACAGGTGCGATAAGGGGGCCAGATCGCCCGAAGCACCTACAGATCCTTTTTCGGGCACGACCGGCACAATATCATTGTCAATATGCCAGATGATACGTATTAAGGTATCCGGCGCAACTCCCGAGAAACCTTGTGCCAAAGCATGTACTTTGGTTATCAGCATCAACTTGGCTATTTCCTGCGGGATAGGCTTGCCCACCCCTACACTATGACTTTTAAGGATATTACTTTGCAGCAAACTGGTATCGGCCTCGGATATATGGGTATCGCATAGCGGGCCAAAACCTGTATTAATGCCATAAACCGGCTTTTGCGCATGAACAATTTTTGCAACCTCGCCCCAGGAGGCGCGGATAGCTTTATCAGCATCTGCATCGATAATCCCCCCGGTTTTGCCTGCTGCAATATCAAGGCAAATGCCAATGGTTAAATGGTTTGTGCCGTAGTTGAAAATGCTATTCATGATCGGCGGGTTTTAAATTAGCTGTTAACTTTTCGCCGATAACGGCAGACAGGTTGCTTGAACGAAAGGTATTTTCAACGGCCGTAATAGCAGGCAACAGTTGTTGCGATATGGCATCGCTATCCACCAGTTGGGTCATGGCCTGGCTGATGGCATCCCAAACGGGCAATATCTGCTTTAGTAATGCGCGGCCGCTATCGGTTAACGTAACCAGTTGCCTGCGGCCATCGTCGGTACAGGTTGCGCTGGTAACCAAGCCCCGGTTTTTTAAATTGGTAATCAGCTGGCTTGCCGCCGGGTGCGAAACCTCGATCTGCTCGCTCAGTTCCTTGATGGATAAAGCATCGTTTTTAGAGAGTAAATAAAACACCGGAAACCAGCTGGCATCAAAATCTATCCCCTCATTTTGGTAGGCACGGTTAATTTCGGCCAAAAAAGCTTCGCTTAATCGCCGCAACCTACTCCCCAATACCAAATAACCCAGGCTTTGATATAAATTCATAGCGCAATTTATATAAGTGCTTATATAATTGCAAGTGTTTTAGGAAAGATTTTTTTGGGGGGGATGACGCATATCGCATGAAGGCGAAGACTCACCCGGCGAGGCTGCGCCCGCCACCCTCTCTTCGGCTTCGCCGGAAAGAGGGGCTTGAAAATTTCAAATTATTAAATAACTGGCTAACAACAAAATACAATAAATCACCCTCGTTACATCGCAGGTGAATAACGGGTGGTCCAGCACAGCGTCGGTCGGGTGTCGTAGCCAGCGTTCAAAGCCAATGTTCATGTAAAACCAAACATGTCATGGGTAGTGGTAAAATTTTTCGAAACTCTGAAGAAGAATGACAACCATTTAATCACCAATGTCATGCCGAACTTGTTTCGGTACCCCACATGCTAAGTATACTGCATGCGAGTCACCTGTCCTGTGGGATCCGGAAACAAGTTCGGGATGACTTCCGTTTTTCAACTTGTGATGGTGAGCCTGTCGAACCAAAGCTGACAAAAGCTTTGCCGCACGATTCTTCGAAAGGTCCATACTGATACCTAAACTAAATTTTGCCCAGGCCTCGTTATCTGCCCCTATTCATCTGCCGGTTGCCAAAGCTCAATAATGTTGCCTTCCGGATCCAGTACATGGACGAATTTGCCGTAGTCATATTCGGCAATCTCATCTACAATAGTCACGTTGTCCTTTTTTAGCTCCTCAACCAGCGCAACCAGGTTTTCTACCCGGTAATTAATCATAAACGGCTTTGCCGAGGGATTGAAATATTTGGTATCCTGCGGAAACGTACACCAGGATGTTGATCCTGTTTTCGACGGATCATCGGCCTCGCGCCACTCAAAGGTTGTTCCGTATTCACTTTTAGGCAATCCAAGGTTTTTGGCATACCATTCATTCATACTTTGCGGATTCTCGCATTTAAAAAATACGCCGCCTATGCCTGTTACTTTTTTCATATTTAAATGTGTTATAAGATTATGCCGGTACAAAATGGAATAAAATCAGGTATTGCACTATCAGTCTATACATTAAAACCAGTTAACGCCGGTTAAGTATTTTGGTATATGCAACCTTCAAGGCAATTTCCTTCTATTCCGGCACATTACCAAATCTGTTTTAAAATCCGCTGCTAATGCCCATGGCGATGTTAGTTTTAAAAAACAACTGATTGTGAAGGCTCAAAATGCTGGCTACAGGCCATTTGTCTAAAAACTTTCCTGTCAATTCTTTTTTACTCCGCATAATATTTAACTAATTTTATATAACCAAAAACCTATGTTATTATGGATAAGATAGCCGCTCCTGAACCTCTATCAGAAAACAAGCTGGAGGTTGCCTTAATTAAACCGTTTGATAGCATCGCGCTTGCATTTTCGGGCGGTGGCTTTCGGGCGGCTTCCTTCGCGTTAGGTGTATTATCATACCTCGACAAAGTAAAATTTGATGATTCCGCCGATGAGCTTTTTGGACAAAGCCTGTTGCAAAAAGTTAGCTACATGTCGTCGGCATCGGGCGGCACCATAGCAACCACGCTGTATGCATTGTACAACAGTAAGGGCAAAAGCTTTGGCGATTATTATAGCAAACTTTTAACAGCGCTAACCGGCGATGAACTGTTAAAACACGCGATGGAAATGCTGGCCGATAAAAAGTACTGGAAAACCAGGGAGCTTAAAAGCCGTAATATCATCAACGCGTTTGCGCTGGCTTATGATAAATATTTATTTGATCATGCCAACCTTGAATCGCTTTGCCATGACGGGGCGCCCGGTAAGCATTTACAGGAAGTTTGCTTTAATGCCACCGAGTTTTTTACAGGCCAATCTTTCAGGCAGGATATCAAACTGGTGCCCGATGCCGGTAAAGACCCCTATTTTACCTACGGCAATATGGTTATATACCTGGATGAAAAAACAGCAGGTAAATTAAAACTGGGCGATATACTGGCCGCATCGTCGTGTTTTCCGGCAGGTTTTGAGCCTATAGTTTTTCCAGATGATTTTACGTATCCCGGCCTGTACCCGGCGGACCTAAAAAAGGCACTTACCATGCTGCCGCAAACCGGCGATAAACAGGAAAAGGAATTTATAAGCAAGAAAAACTTTGGGCTGATGGATGGCGGCATTACCGACAACCAGGGCCTGCAAAGTATGATGTATGCCGATGGCCGCCGCACCCGGCACGAAACCGACCTGCGGGGTTTTGACTTCCTGATGGTTAACGATGTGGGCAGCCATTTTATTAACCCTTATGTAATGCCCGAAGTAAAAAAGGGCTGGGAGCTATCCATAAGGGGATTGATGCTGATAGCCGCGGCGGTTATTGCCATATTATCGGTGGGCGCCTGGTACGGTGTAAAACACAATTGTGCTTTATTAACAATAGGTTGCTCGTTACTCACTACCGTACCTCTAATTTTTTTGGTAGCAACGCTTTATTTGAGGCAGCAGTTGTTGGGCGTTGCCAATTCGGCATTGATATTAAACTTTAAAAAGAATTTTACCGAACGGATAATTACCGTGCTGGTTGGCTATTTTGCAAAAACACCCTTAAGCATCATTAAACAAATGATAAGCGCAAGAGTACAATCGGTGCTGATGCTTAACCTGAGTATATTTTTAAAGCGGATAAGACAACTGCTTTACAATAAATTTTACTTTTCGCCGCAGTGGAAAAACCGGGGCAAGGGTAACCATATTTATGACCTTTCTTTTTCAAACAACATTAACCGCGAAGCCAATGATGGCTACCATTCGCCAACGCCTCCTATACTCAACCCCAGCCGCGATATCCAGATTGTTGCCCAGGTGGCCTTCGATATGGGTACCACGTTGTGGTTTGACAAACAATCTACCGAGCAAGAGCATAGCGAAGCCTGTATCATAGCCTGCGGGCAGTTTACCACCTGTTATAACCTGCTGCAACATATTATGAGGCTGTTGGCCATAAAACTGGAAGATGCCCCTTTTGACAGTAAATACCGCAGCCGCTTAATAAAATTAGAACAGCAAATGCTGGCAGATTACGAAGCATTTAAAATCGATCCGTTTTTTTATTACAACCAATCGGGATTGGATTTTAAGGTGCCGGGCTTTAAGCAGGTTACAATGAAAGAAATTCCGTTTCCGGATGATTGGAAGGTGGATCAAAATTAACTCGTACTAATTTTAGCAAATTCAATACAATACGCACTTATTTAAAATATGCGTATATTTACTTTATGAAAACAAGACTTAATTTGACAATAGAAGAGAGTTTGCTGGAACAGACAAAAATATATGCACAAAAACAGCATATCAGTATCTCCGAATTAGTGGAAGGTTATTTTAAAAATTTGACCAAAACTCCAAAACAAAAAAACATTGTTGATCTTGTTGAGCAACTCGCTCCTTCAAATATTGATCCCAATGCGGATTTAAAAGAACTTTATTACCAAAACCAGTCAAAAAAATATGGCATCTAAAATATTCCTGGATGCCAATATATTGCTCGACTTTATCCTCAAACGCGAAGATCATTACAGAGAGGCTGCAAAAGTCATGGATTTGGTTGTCAATAACAAGGTTCAGGCATTTATAACGTCGTCAGTTTTACATATTGCAGGATATTGGATCGGGAAAGCCTACGGTAATATCAAAGCAAAAGAACTCCTTTTAACTTTGTTAATTGACGTTGAAGTTATTGATATTCCGCACGAGGTTGCACTGTCTGCCCTGCACTCTAAAATCGATGATATAGAAGATGCGCTCCAATACTATACGGCAATTCATCACAAGTTAAACTACTTTATATCCAGGGATAAAAAGCTGCAAACAGACAGTATTACTATATTGCCTGTTTATATGCCCCATGAATTTTTAAGTTTTTATTAAATGATTTTAGAGGTAGAAGAAGAATTTATTGTTGGCGAGGATACATTTCTGGATAGCGTTGTCCCCGATTCATCGCATGGTGTTGTTTTTGAGGATGACCTTACAACAGGATATTTTTACGCGATAGGAAAAATGCCCGGCCAGGCAATCCTGGATGCCGTGCATATTTATAATGTAGCCGACGTTACAGATAAAGCAATCCCATGTAATATTAAAATAGCCTGGACCGACGACTGGCAATTAGCCTCGTTATTAATCAATAACTACTGCCACGCCATATTTGATTTTAAAAACAAAGTTGGCTATTCGCGCAATGCCTTCCCACCGAGTAATGGCAACTGGAGAACTGATAATGACCGAACTGTTTTGACGGATGAGTTGATAGATGAGTTGTTGATGGGGAAATAACACCTTTAATTGCAGGTAATTTATGGTGTAAAAACGTCAATCACTTCTTTACCAGCTATTGCAAGTTGTTTCGTATCCCTGTTAAACACAATCTGCACCAAGTTCTCTTTGTTTACAATACTTGAATTTTGTTTGCCACTGTAAACCGATTCATCTTTATCTATAACTTCTCCGGTATTGATGTTAATAATTTTAGGATACAGATAGGTATCCCAGGAACGCTCGCCATCAATGGCAAACAGGTTGCCAAATTCTACATTTATTTTTACGGGGGTTGATAATTGCTGGGTGGCTATATCCCAAACTGCGATATGCTTGGATGGAAAAATAATATTTTCAACATCGTATACCTCATCGCCAGATCCAATAAGGATTTCTGTATTGTTAATAAAACTTGCTGTTTCCATTTCAACACTAATATGGGTGAACGATATTAGTTGATCTAACAATAAAGGATTTTTAAGACAGTCATTAACCTTGTAAATATAAACTTCATCCATAGGATGCCAAAGCCAGCCTTTACTCAATAAATGTTTGCCATCGGGACTTACTTCCAATCTTGAATGGAAAAAATCCTCAGCCTCTCTGCCCGGAACCTCGGTTATTAGTTCACCGGTTTCCACATTTTCAAAATCAAGCCTGCAATATTCTTTCGGGCAATGAACAAGATAGGTCACTTCATCTACTGTCACAAATGCAGCAGGATATTCATAAGCTTCGGCAAAGTAATAAGATCTGTTTATTTCCCTTAAAAGTTCTCCATTTTTTAATAACAACCCTTTGGTGCCAAGCTTTTGATAGATAAAAGCATATTGGCCGTCGGTAGTATTAATAGAACCATCAAAATTAAATGGAAAATATGAGCTGCTTCTTTTTGTACTTCCATCCATCGAATATTGATTGCCGCCAGCGGCCCAATCAACAATCTTATCATTTAGCCATGAAATAGTATTTAAGCGTTCGGCCGTAAGTGTAGTTCTCGTCATGATGTATAATTTTCGTGGTCTACCCTACTAACAAAAGCGTCACAAAAACACCGGTCACCGTAACTGCACCACCTATAAGCGCTGCAAGCAGCGCCCGCCATATGGTATATACGCCACCGCCGGCGGCAAAATGAGCCTTCATTTGTGCTCCTATGAGCTGTTGCGCCAATATATAGGCAGCCCAGCTATAAGCCAGGGGAATTATATATGTTGGTACCTTCTTAGTATCGGGCAGCATGAATACCACGCCGAATAATACTATTGTTGCAAGAACGCCAAGCACAATGGCTATTTTTGACTTTTTGTCTTCGTCAAAAGCCCGATAATTTTCGGATATGAGGTAGCCGGCAATTATTGGCCCGCCCAAAAAGGTAGCCACCTGGATAGACCGGAGCGTATATATCTTTTGTGTAGTTACATCTACGAAGAGTGATTTTTCTTCCTGTTCAAGGATTTCCATGCGGTTTAGGAATTGGTGTGGTTTATTTATATCACGCTAATATATTAAAATTTAGCCTGATGCAAAAAACGTTATTCCTAAACAGCAGCAGTAAAAAAACGGCCTAAAGCATCAAAACGGCCTCCTCGGTCTTTTCTGTTTTTCGTTTGATGTATGCGGGTTTACCTTTTGATATTGATTTTTGGGTGTAAAGGATTTTTTAAAAGGTTGCTTTGGAGGTTCCGGAGCGGGCCGTTTGTCGTCGGCTAAGCGTACGCTGATTTCACGATCGTCAATTGTTGCGCCGTTTAATGCATCAATAGCCCTGATTGCACCGGGCTCGTCTGCCATATTAATAAAGCCATACCCTTTGCTTTGGCCTGTATCAATGTCGGTAATGATCTTTACTTGTTCAACCTGGCCGTACAGGGTAAATATCTCAAGTAATTCGATCTCCTCCATATCGCGGGGTATACCCACAATAAATAATTTAACCATTCTTTTTATTGATGAATTACAAATCTATGTATTGCTATTATCGTTTATGCATTTTGTTAAAGCAATGCCATTAAATATTGCTTTTTTTAACTGGCAATTTAAATTTATTCTCGTCATTAATAAGGTGTCATTATTCCCTCGCCCTTTTCAGTTCCCGCAGCATCATTCCGTAATCCATTCGCCTTACCATGGCGTTTATGGTGCTGGCTATCCGGTTGGCGCGGGTGGCGTCGGTTTTGGCGCTATCTATCCATTTTATAAAATAGCCGCGGTGGCTTTCGGCAAGGCTGTTAAAAAAAGCCTCGCCTTCGGGTTCGTATTCAAAACATTCCAGCAGATCGGCAGGTATCGCAAATTTAAAATCATCATCGGGTTCAAGCTGCACGCGCAGCATGGCGCCGCGGCTTTTGTGCAGGGCTTTGCAAACATCTTTTTTCAGCGCCATAATAAAGTTGCCCTCGCCCATGGGCATCAGGGCCATGCCGCGCACGTCCAGGTTATCGAGTTTGCCCTTCACCCGGAAAGATTTTTTATTCCCGGGCTTCATTTCCTGCGCAATATCGGCCGGAATTTCAATATAAGTCCAGCCGGTTTTTTCGCCCTGTTCAGCAAATTGCAAAATAATGGTAGTAAAATCAACCATAGCGTGGTATATATTATATTTCTGTTGCTAAATATTTAATAAAAAATACCAATTGTTAAATGTTTGTTAAATCGTACAAATCTATTGATTTAGCTGTAACGAAAGGAATAGTGCCGCTGTCTTATAGATATAAATTAAAAAACAAATAACCTCCAAACAACAACAATATGAAAACCTTAAAATCAATAATCGCAGCAGTAGCTTTAGTAATAGTATGTGGCGCAGCCAAAGCAAACGTAAATGCCGAAGGCGACAACCTGACCCGCAATTTCGCAATAAATACTTATGTAGATGCCATGACCCGCGGCAAAATTCAGGGCCTTGGCGATGTGGTTGACCAATCGGCCAAATTTAATATGTTACGTGGTAAAAACGTATTAAGCTTTACCAAAAACGAAATGATTGAGTCGATAAAATCAAACAAAAATATCGAGCAAAATTGCACCACCAGCACCACCATTATGGAAAGTAACTCCGACATGGCCGTTGTAAAAGTAGATATGCAGTTTGACGGCTTTGTGCGCACCAACTACGTAACCGTTGCCAATACCGGCAAAGGCTGGAAAATTACCAACGTATACAGCGTTTTTAAATAAAAAGAGAGTTTTAGTTTAGTGTTTATAATGTAAGTAAGTATAGGCCCCGCCAGGCGGGGCCTTTTTTATTGCACACGAATGAGGCGAATTTATAAACACGAATGGCACGAATTTATTCGAATTGCACGAATTGCCTGTGCATCATGTATTGGAATTTACATAAACATTCGCTTAAACGCTGGCTAAAACTCACCCGGTCGAGGCTACGCCCGACCACCCTCTCTTCACCTGCGGTGGAAAGAGGGTTTATTTTTAAATAATTGATAATCAAATATTTATTTTAGTAACAACTCTAAAACCCTCTTTGCGGCGCAGCCGGAGAGAGGGTGGTCGGGCGTAGCCTCGACCGGGTGAGTAGTTGCCGCCATGCGATTACTTCATTGTCCCTTAGGGTAACTTTTTTACCGCACCAATGGCCTCAGCACCTTTTCCCATTTATCATAGCCTTTCGGGTTCAAATGCAGGTAATCGCTTTTAAACAGGCTACTATCGGGCTGGGTGGTGCCGGGCTTGTAGATGGCCGGCACTAAATCTACATAATGGCTCTTAGGCTTATTCTTCAGGTAGGTTTTGATCAGGTCATTAGCTTTATACACTTCGCCGTAATATTTGGCGCGCGATGGGCTTGGCTTTACCGACATATAATAAACCTCGGCTTTGGGCAGCTCCCTGTGTACCAGCATCCATAGCTTACTAAGCTCATCGGCTACAAACTGCCCGGATTTCCCGGCTGCGATGTCATTTTCACCGGCATAGATAAATATTTTTCGGGGACGATATGGCATCATGATATAGGGCGTATAATAATCAACCAATTGCTCAATGGTGCTGCCGCCAACGCCGCGTTTAATAATGGGCTTACCGGCAAAGCGTTGTTCCAGGTCGGCCCAAAGGCGGATGGATGAGCTGCCTATAAATAAAATGCCGTTCTTTTTAGGGAAGCTGATGCTATCCTGGTGCTTAAAGGCTCTGATCTCGTTATCAAACGGAAACCCTTGCTGCGCAAACAAATTAGCTGTAAAAGCACAGCCCATCAGCAATAAAAGCAGTTTTAATTTCATGGTTTATGTAGTAAGGCGCTCTTCAAAAAACAAAAAGGGCAGTTGGTTTTCAATGCCTTGTATTACCCAAACAGGCCCCTGCTGTGCATATAATATAATTTTGATGGGCTTGTTCTGTTTTTTTTCAACTTCGGCCAATACCTGCAGGCACGATCCGCATGATGTTACCGGGCGGGTAAGCTCAAATTCATCAGTCTGGGCGGTTACGGCCATGGCTTCCACCGGATCGTTGGGGTGGTTGGCGCCCCAATAAAACAACGCGACCCGCTCGGCGCATAATCCCGAAGGATAGGCTACGTTTTCCTGGTTGCTGCCATAAATAATTTTGCCGCTTTGCAACCGCAACGCCGCCCCTACCCTGAACTTTGAGTATGGCGAATGGGAGTTTTTTAATGCTTCGGCTGCTTCAAGACACAGCCTGTAATCTGTTTTATCCAATTGTTCAATAGAATCGTATTCGTCGAAAGCTATTTTAATTTCGTGGTTAGTCATAATTATAGCCCCTCAAAAAAAGAAGGGGAAACAAGATAAGAATTATTTGCGAAATAAGTTTGGTTTGGGTGGGAAAGTGTGTAGAAAATCCTCCTGCGTCTGCCTCGTACAAGGTTAAACCTGTTTCTTCCTGTCTCAAATCTCAAATCTAATATCTCATATCTAATCATGGCGATGCCTTTGGCCCGGGCTGTGCACTCATACGTGCACAAGGCATTAGGCGCGGGCCGGTATCCGTTTCCATCCCTATCGCGGGGGAGTTTGGAGGAATTGGGGGTAAGCGATTCTTTTTAATTCCTTCTCTGCTTGAACCGGTTCCAATCTACTAATTCCACAACTCATTTTTAATAATTTCATTAAATTTGTTAATCAAGCTATTAACATGTATTCCATCAAAAAACATGCTGCTAATTGTTAAATTTGGATATAATAAAATAACGGATGAACTCGAATGGATACAATTGCTTCAGAACTAAAAACGGCATATCCAACAATTATTTTGCAATGGAAACATGAGCCGTTTGAAAAATTCTTAGGAAGTTTTAAAAGTGACATTCGCTACGAGTTAGGTATTACTAAACCAGATATTTTTAATAGCGTCTTTCGCTTTTCGGTAGGGGTTATTATGACCTACTTACATCAATTCAACGGTGAAGTATTCAAAGCAAAAACAGAAACAAACTTTGACGTTCGCTACTACCATGATGCGCCCACGGTCGAATTCCTATTTGAGTTGGTTGACAACGCTACCTTCGAATTTGAGAAAATTTTCCATTCAAGATTACAAGGAACAAATTTAATGTATCATAAAATACTTAAACCTAAAATAAGTGATTTACAAGAAAGCATACAAGAGGTTATCGATCATTGGGACAAGCCAGCGAAGAAATTCAAAGCGAGTGGCGGTGAGCGTTTAAGCCAGTTTAAAAATTTGCCAACAATTCCTGAATATAAAAGCTATGGTGGTAATAACGTAACAATGGAGCAAAAGATTCTGCGTAAATTGGAAACAGGCCAAGATGTGAGTGTAGAAGAACGAAAGGCGTTTGAGGATTTAGGACAATTCTATAACGAACTGAATGCACAACTTACAGAATTGAATTATAAATCATTCACAGCCCAAGATATTCAAGATTTTAAAAATTATATTCATTACGCTTTTAATTCTCACTGCCTGATCACAAATCAAGTTACCATTGCGGGCAATTTATTTCGACTAGTTGTTAATGAAAAAGTCACTGATAAAAATGAATCGATAGCCGATGTGAAATTTTTAACCTATCCGCCATTAGAAACTTTAAAGGAGAAGAATAGATATAATAGAGCCAGTACTTGTAACAATACTCTATTATATCTTACCGAAACTGTTGATACAGCTTTAAAAGAAATCCGTCCCCCTGAAAATCAAATTGTCACAATTGGTGTTTGGGCACCAAAGCGAACTCGAACATTTACCCAATACCCGATTGAGCATAGCGAATGTGCAGCAAAAGCAAACTCACAAATAGCGCAAGGATTGCAGGCGTTAAAACTTTTAAATGACGGTCAAGACCCACTTTTAGCACGATACATGACAAATTATTTCAATTTACTTGCACGGGAGTATTCAAAATCTGTTACCGACGAAAATCATTTTGAATATATGCTATCAGCAATTCTCTCCGACAGGATATTTGAGCTTGATGACGACAATTCCAACTTTAATTATGACTGCATTTCCTATCCGAGTGTAGGCAACAATTTTTTCACGAGAAATTTAGCAGTAAAACCTAATGTAGCTGATACGGAGTTTAGGATCGTACAGGCCATTGAATTTGAAGTTATGAAAGCACATTACGACAGAACACCCGTTCAATCGTTAAGTACTTATAGCATATCAGTTGCGGAAATTAAAAATTATCGGGAAACATGGAATATTACAGATACTGGCCACATTATATGGGAATAGATCCTCAGCAATAAAACATTTTTATTTTAGCTTTTAAATTAAAAGTATCATATTTTCTATGGTTTCCTAGTACTATCAATGGTATTTGGGATTTTATTAAAATCTTGCTGACTGACCGGGCTTACACCGGTTTCCGTAGTGTACAAGGCATTTAACAGACTGTAAATACTAGCGTAAACCAGTTTGAGTTGTTCGATACGGGAATCGCTTTGCTGATCGACGCGCAAGTCTAGGTTTTCGAACATTACCTCGGCTCGTTTCAGCCATTTCTTTTCCGAGGTATCTTCCTTCATTCCCCAGTACTCTTCAAAGGTTTTGTAACTGATAGTATTATAGATTTGCTCATCCTTTTCCAACATAAGGTCGCCGATACCCTGCTGCCAGTCGCGGTAGATCAGACCTAGTTTAACGGACACTTCTTTGATAATTAATTCCTTACTAGTCGCCAGCGGTTCATGTTTGATTTTGAGCGCGGCCAGGAGTTTTTCCAGATCGACGATAAAAGACTCTTGCTGATCTGGTGTGAGATCTGCAATATAATCCAATAAATCGTCCTGCAAATACTGGTTGATCAAGTGATCTACTTCGACCGAAAACTTCTCCAGGATATCGGCTGGAACGGTATCTGATTTGACCTTCGCAATCGTAAAAAGAGCTTGGGCGACATACATTTCAATGCGCTGGCCGTCGGCCAGTGCGGATTCTATGGCGCTGATACATCCAGATATTTCATGAAATTTTGCATCGCTTTTGGGAATAATCATCGACGATTCCAGTATGCGGTAAGCCCTGATCCAGCCCATGAGAACGCATAGCCTGTAAATGGAGCTTTTGTATTTGTAATCGTAAAAGGTATTCAGTGGTGCATTACTCCATAGATAATGTGACCTAGTCCGGTAAATTTCATGCAGTCGGTTATTAATTGCATTGGCTGACCGGAAAAGGTTGACCTTATAGAGCTGGAATAGGGCCTGGCCCGTCCGGCTGGCGGTTCTCTTTTCGATCCAACCTGGGATTAAATAATCTTTGAAAATAAAGCCAATCATAACTGTGAATATTGTTGCGGACGCAACAATTAACGCTGCTTGCACAGACGCTTCGCCAATCTTAAAAACACTTTTGCTGTTATGCAATACTGCTATAACTTTATTTAACGAGTCTATATGTTTTTTATACAGTTCTAAACTATCGATATTATGATTGGCCATGGTTTTATAAAGCTATATACAATATTATTAATATTCTTAAATTTTCATACACTTGCCCCCTCGCAGCGCTTGTGTAGTGGAAATGAGTGATAACTCATTTCCAACCTTCCCAGCCCCCCCTTTAGCGCAAGTCTTGTGAAGTTGATTGAGCAGGGCTGACCTGTGACTTTGGAAAAGCTAAGTTAAGAGATTGCTTAGTACCTCGTATACCATAGTTTTTGTTCGGCTAAATCGTTCCCCGAAAAGTAAATAGTTCATTAAACCCCTCCCTGCCTTTGCGCTCATTTCTATCGCGCCCCTCCCGAGGGAGGGAACTGGAAAAAGTGACTTCGGAATTCGAAAGCTCTCGTCTTCCCCAAAGCGTCAGCAGAACAGCTTCGGGCGAAAACGGCCAAAACGATGGTGGGTAGTGCGGTGGCAGGGCATAGGAAGTTTTTGCAAGTGCGGGGGATAAAGCGCACCGGGGCAAAATAATTCCAGCCCAGGTTTTGGCCGTTTTGCAGGGCAAAGGCCCCAAGCGCAAAGAAGCATTTCTGCTGACTTGAATTATTCGCTGTCGTTTGTTTTTTATAGGTGCTCATTATCTCGCTACGCTCGGTCTTTTGGTCCTTTTTGTTTCAAGACAAAAAGGACTAGGCCCTCCCGCGGCCATGAGCGGGCCGATGTTGTAGCTTCTACAAGGTAATTTCGCAACCCACAAAACATCGGGCATAGTTCAGCGATTGCTTCGTGCCTTATAATGACATGATTATAATACGTTGATTATCAAATTTATTTTTTATTCCCCTCTCGAGAGGGGGCGCGGTAGGAGGTGCGTTGGCAGGGGTGTGTTTTTCCGCGTTTCATTGCGCATGCATAACACACCCCTCCGCCCCTCTCAAGAGGGGAATCGCACTTTTCCACCGCTTTTTAAAAGGAAGCGCAAATCTGATGGTCCCAGAATAACCCCATTTGCAACCATGTCATTACTGTTTTTTCAGCCGAAGCTGATGGATACTCGCAATGACATAGTTTTCGCTCAGCTAAATCGTTCCCTGAAACGTAAATAGTTCATTAAACCCCTCCCTGCCTTTTGCGCCCATTTCTATCGCGCCCCTCCCGAGGGAGGGAATTGCTTTATTCATCCAAATGATGGTCAGGAGATGGGCTTTTTTATTTCTGTAGCTGGTTTTCGATGCCGGAAAATCTCCTGCTTGATCCTAAAGAAGGCGTAAATCAGCAGGGTTAAACCCAGGATCCAAAACAGGGCGTAAAAATTTCTTAACTTCTCCATTTAATGCAAATATGGGGGTAATAAATATAATAATTGAATTTAGGTGATTAGGGTTTAAGCCAGGGAATTCACTTTAAAACAGGAGGCACCTACGGGAGCCCAAAAACTATTGCTTTTTTTACCACAAACACGGTACTCCGCCGGAATTATAAAAATCTGTAAATGCATAGCAAGATTGTTCTAAACCCTGGAAGCCTTTTCAGAACGATTTAGCACCCACCGATTATAGCGGAGTCACGTGTTTATAGCGTTTGCACCCTCCCGCAAATTGGCTCCGTAGGTGCTCCCTGTTTACCGTTAATTTCAAAGCGGTGCGCGTTGAATTTCGCAAACAAGGGACACAAATTGCTAAATCGTTTTTTCAACAAAAAGCAACCCATGCAACAAAATGCATTTGATTGCCCTCCTCCCATAACTATCGGCTCGTTTACCCGGGCCGGTCGCCGTTTTTTTCCCAAAACAGCGTTTCCTTGTCAGTAAAAATCACCTCTTCAAAAAGAGTTAATGAATATTTTAGAACTATTGTTCCAAAACAAAAATTCAGTTTTAAATTTGTTGACTTATTGAAAAAAATAAACCACGTTTGGCAGGTGCTTAACAGGGTGCCGGAAGGTGCCGGCGAGGGTTGACAAGGGGCTGGCAAGGGTGCGGCAGGTGCATTTGAAGGGAGAGTGTTTTTATATAACAATCTGATTATCAATAGAGTTATTTTTCAACACGTCCCTTTTTTATATACAAACCTATAGCTAAATACAAATGCAAATACCGCACTGCATTTGCACCTCGTTATTTTATTTATTATATTTGAGTAGGCGGTTAAGTTGAGTGTTTATTAGCTCCAATAGCCACACATAGCGCCCCGTGATTAGATGCTTCGTACCTGCCTATGACAGGGAGGAGAGACATATTTCTCCGTGACTTGTTTTTGTTCCTGATATTAATTACTTGATACTGTATAAGAACTCACATTACTATAATCAATATTAGTTACCACGCTATAATCCGGTAAAAAAGTATTTTCACTGCTCAGGGCCATGTCCAGTTCAAAATTGGCGGGATATGGGGTGTTCAGCAGGCTGCCTTTGGGGATATAGGGGAACAGTTCGGCATAAGTTTGTATCTGGCTGTGGTTAATGCGCCGGTAAATGAACATGCGGTGCAGATCGCAGGGCTTGGTGAGGCCGGCGGCACCTATCATCTGGATAGCGCTGCCTACCGTTGCCTTGTGGAAGTTGGCTACCCGTACCTTTTTATCATCTACCACCAGGCCGCGCATCAGGCTTTTATCCTGGGTAGCTACGCCGGTTGGGCAGGTATTCATGTTACACTCCAGCGCCTGGATGCATCCCAGGGCGAACATCATGCCGCGGGCGCTGTTACACATATCGGCGCCGATGGCAAAGTTTTTCACCAGGTCGAAACCGGTAGCTACCTTGCCCGATGCGATGAGCTTAATATGTTTTTTAATATCGAACCCGGTAAGGGCATCATATACAAAGGCCAGAGCCTCGCGCAGGGGCATACCTACCGAGTTAGAAAACTCCAGCGGCGCTGCGCCGGTACCGCCCTCTCCCCCATCAACAGTAATAAAATCGGGGTAGATGCCCGTTTTAACCATGGCCTTGCAAATAGCCAGAAATTCGCTTTTATGCCCCACGCACAGTTTAAAACCGATGGGCTTGCCGCCGGATAAGTCGCGCAGTTTTTTGATAAAAGTGGTTAAACCAATAGGATCGCTAAAAGCGGTATGATATGGCGGCGATACTACATCCTGCCCCATCTCTACCAAACGGATCCGGGCAATCTCGGGCGTTACCTTGGCTGCCGGTAAAATACCGCCGTGACCCGGCTTTGCGCCTTGCGAAAGTTTGATCTCGATCATTTTTACCTGCGGAAGCACGGCGCGCTGGGCAAAGGCATCGTAATCAATAGTACCATCCTTATGGCGACAACTGAAATAGCCGGTACCTATTTGCCAGATAATATCGCCGCCGGGCTGCAGGTGGTGATCGCTCAGGCCGCCTTCGCCGGTGTTATGGGCAAAGTTATCCAGTTTTGCGCCACCGTTAAGGGCCAGTATAGCGTTCTCGCTCAACGAACCAAAACTCATGGCTGATATGTTGAATACGCTGGCCATATAAGGCTGCTTACAATCGGGCCCGCCAACTTTTACGCGCGGGGCCATATCCAGTTTATGGTGATCAATAGCCCCGATGCTGTGGTTAAGCCATTCGTAGCCGTTCTCGTAAACGTCAAGCTCGGTACCAAAGGGGCGGGTATCATCAACCATTTTGGCACGCTGGTAAACTACACTGCGGTTTTGACGGTTGAACGGGGTACCGTTGGTATCACTTTCCACAAAGTACTGGTATATTTTGGGGCGCAAATCCTCCATCAAAAACCGAAGGTGGCCAAACACCGGAAAATTGCGCACGATGCTGTGCTTCTTTTGCACCAGGTCATAAAAACCGACGGCATAAACAGGCACCATAATCACAAACGACCAGGCCGCGGGTCTCCAGATGATAGTCCACCCGGCAAGGGCGGCAAATATGATAAAGAATGAAACGATAAAGAGCTTTCTCATTGGACGGTTAAATTGGTATGAAGCTGGTGTTATATTATATAAAAGTAGATTTTAATTTAAACAATGGCGCAATTGTATGGTTAAACTGGTAATTCAACGTCGGCAAATTGTAATTCAATGTCTGAGAATTGTAAATTAGTAATAATAGATGTTTAAACATCTAATTTTGTATTATCTTTGTCTCAACAAAAAAAACAAATATCATGTCAACACAAACAGCAACAAAATGGGTTATCGACCCAATGCATTCAGAAGTACAATTTAAAGTAAAACATTTAGTTATATCAACCGTGAGCGGTTTTTTCAAAAGCTTTGCCGGTGAGTTAATCACAGATAACGACGATTTTGAAAATGCCGAGATAGACTTTACGTTAGATATCGACAGCATCGATACCAACCAAACTCAACGCGACGAGCACTTGAAATCGGCTGAGTTTTTTGATGCGGCAACCTATCCAAAAATCAGCTTCAAATCAACTTCATTTACCAAAACCGGTGATGATGAATATGCTTTAAAAGGCGATT
This sequence comes from Mucilaginibacter sediminis, assembly GCF_051903035.1. Classification (NCBI taxonomy): domain Bacteria; kingdom Pseudomonadati; phylum Bacteroidota; class Sphingobacteriia; order Sphingobacteriales; family Sphingobacteriaceae; genus Mucilaginibacter; species Mucilaginibacter sediminis. The sequence goes on along the minus strand of NZ_CP170602.1, from coordinate 7,054,270 downwards.
TAACCATCAAAGACGTAACCAAACCGGTATCGTTAGATGTAGAATTTGGCGGTTCGGCTGCTGATTTTTATGGTAACACCAAAGCTGGTTTCGAAATCAGCGGTAAAATTAACCGTAAAGATTTCGGCCTTACCTGGGATGGAGTTACCGAAGCCGGCTCAATTGTAGTAGGCGAAGATATCAAACTGTTAATTAACGTTCAGTTTGCCAAACAAGCTTAATTGTTTGAATGCTGTTGCTGTGTTTTAATAATTAAAATGCCGCTGTTGTTAAGTATACGTAACAGCACGGCATTATTGAAAACAGCAAAGCAATACAAACTTTAAATAAAAAGCCATCCCGGAAAAGGATGGCTTTTTTGCGTTGGAGGGAGGATCAATATTCGATGCAACAAACAGCGCTGGCATGCTGAGCTCCGCGGAAGCATTGCGGGCAAAGGCCTCTCCACGCGTCCTTCGACAGGCTCAGGAGGACAGGCCTACCCTCCTTTAAAATAAACTTGTCTTGCTGAGTTGTAAAATTTCGCCAAACTATGAATGGGAATGACAAAAAAGTAAAAGACTGTCATGCTGAGGTACGCAGCATCTATTCGCGAACATTTCTGGTGTTACGCTTGGCTTAGAGTAGATGCTTCGTACCTCAGCATGACAGTATCTTATTATACAAAAAGATAAACTTACTTCCCCGCCGTTGTATCCCGCTCCACCAACTCCATACCGCATTTGGTGCACGTGCCAGGTTTATCAAAAGCTAAATCGGGGTGCATGGTGCAGGTATATTTACTCTTCGTTTTTACTCCGGTTTTAGTATCCGGGCTGCTGCACGACGTAATGCTGCTTAAACCAAATGCGGACAGTGCCAATATGATGATTAATTTTTTCATGGTTATTTATTGTTTATAAATGAAGCAAAGCCAAATAAAGATACCACCAGCACCCCTAAAGCGGCAAGCATACTCACGATATCGCGGATATTTTTGCCGGCCCAGGTCATCCCGAAGTATTTATGCAGAAAGATAAAGGAAAGTCCCTCTGCCCTATCTACACCCGTTACTTTGGTGGCTAGTTTAGATGTGGAGGTCTCGATGTACCAGTTATCGCCATTAGGATAGCTCACCCGCTCAACGGGCAGGCGTTTATTGATAAAACCATATTCGTTATCAAATTGCGTCACCTGGTGCACCGTAACCCGACCATAATACTTCCCAGCTTCTAACCGGGGCTGATAGTAGGTACTCAGGAACCGGGCATAATCCTCATCGGCATTAAGCTGCTCTTTACCAGTGATGGTGTTAAAATAGACTATCTCCTTTTGGTCATCGGTCGCCTGGTAATAGGTATTGCCGCCGAAACTAACCACCCCCACTTTGCGGATAAGGCTATCGGCCAGGGGTAGTGTTAAGTTGGATATGCCCAATTGTCCGCGTTTAATCACCTGCCCGTAATCTGCCTTAACCGGCCCACTGTTGCGTAGCTTCACGGCCAGGTGAAACGCACCGCTAATCACGAAGGTGAACATTACAAAGGATACCATGAGCCCTATCTGCCTGTGAAACCGGTGCAGGAATCGTTTGTCGTCATCTCCCCTGGTTTTTCGTTTTTGAGCGCTGGTTTTAAACTTCTTCCACATCAAACCATAAACTGTTAACCCGCTAATAAGCGCAAACAGCATGATACTCATGATAACGAGTAATACCACGTTACGGAAAGTATCGCCACCCCACCGGGCCAAAAACTCCCAGGTATGAAACTCCTCAAACAAGGATAAAAACGCCTTGCGGGTGTTGTTATTAAATGTACCCATGCGGCTTTGCCCGGTCTCTACATAAACATCCATACCATCGGGCCGGTCGAAAGACACTTTCAATACGGGCAGTAAATGGTTAATAGGCTGATACTCGCTATCAAAACTACGCTGAGGGCTAATTTGTATGGCCGTTGTGCTGTCCTGCACAAAATAGCGGGCCAGGTATTCGGCATAGTCGGTATCGCCATGCGGTAATAATACGCCATCGGTTGCCGAATAGTAATTATATGTACTATCTACCCCAAGTACCTGGTAAAAGGTGCCTTTTTTAAAGTTGATGAGGCCAAAGTTCCTCAACGCGGTGATATGATTGCGGTCCATCACCTGCTGAATGGTAAGTACCGGCTTCATTTTGCTTTGCGGCAAAGGGTTAAAGATCTCACGCGCAATCGACGGTCTGAACCAGTTGGACATGAACGGATGCGATAACCCGCTCAACGTCCAGAAGATAACCGGGATAAGGGAAGTTAAACCCAGCACCCGGTGCCATTTATAAAAGTTGCTTTTTACTGATGATGATGCCATGGGTCAATATTTTGAAAATGAATAACTGATACCCAGGGTATAAGTACGCGGTGCCGCGGCATTATAGGTATCGCCATACCGGTTGCTGGTTACCGTGGTGGCGTACAGTTTATTGGTTAAATTTAATACATTAAACCAGATGCCCGCCCCTTTTAGCACACTGCTTTTAACATCGTAACCTAAACGCAGGTTACAAATATTATAACCGCTATAAGTTTTGGTATTTGCCGGGTTGGTATAGTACTGGTTAATGTGTTGCCACTCGCCTGCTATCCTGAAGCCCTGCAGATAGGCCGGCTTGTAGGTAAGTTCGGAATTGGCAATCCAGGCAGGCGCGTTACTCATGCGATTGCCATCGTATTTAATCACAGTGTTGCTGCCTGTGCTATAGTTTGCAACCACCTCGCTATAATGCACATACGTATGCCTGGCATTGGTGCCGCTAAACCTGAAGGTTAGCTCATTAACTGGTGCCAGTGTTAAAGAGTACTCAATGCCACGATGGCGGGTAGCACCCGCATTCTGGTTCTGCGTAGTGTTATCTGGCAAAAGCTGGCTGATGATTTCGTTACGGCCTTCCAGGTCAAACAAACTCATTTCAAAGTACAGCATTTTGTTAAAGGCCGAGAACCAGCCACCTACTTCGTAGTTATCAAAAGTAGCTTGCCTTAAGGGAGTTAGCTGCCTTGAACTATACAAGTCGCCTGTCTCTGGGGGCTGGAAGCCTACACTGTAATTGGCGTAAAAACCTTTGTTATGGCCTAAATCATATGTCAGGCCCAGTTTAGGCGCCACAATGTTAAAGTTATTGGTTTCCCGCTGTTTGTATTTTGTGCTGCCGGCAGGCAGGCCATTGGTAAAATCGTAATGCACCCTATCGTACCGCAAACCGGCCACTATGCGCAGCGCATCGGTGGGCTTTACTTCATATTGCATGTAAGTAGCTGTGTTAAACAGTTTGATACGATAATCATCGATGTATTTACCTGTGTTTGTAAAGCCGGTGTAGTAGTTATTCTGTACATCCTTATCAATATCAAGGTATTGAGCATAGTACGAACTTGGACTATCATCTACGTAAACCCCTCCTATCAGCCTGGAATGCAGAAAATCAAAGTTAACCCTGTGCTGCGCCAGCAATCCATAGCTGTGAAAACGCTGATCATTCACCTGCCCGTTACTGCTCAGGTAGTTGCCTGGATTATCCCTAACGTCGGATATAAAATAGCTTGGCAGCTGCGCGGTTGAGTTGTGGCGAAAGAATAAAGTAACAAACGTCGCATTCTTTTCATTCCACTGATGATCCAGCCTGGTGCTGGCCCTGAACGACTCCACCTTACGATAGGTAAAACGCTGATTTGCGCCATAGCTTCTGTTGTAAAAGTGGGCACTATCCAAACTTCCCGGCGTCTGGGTATTCAGGTAATTATAAGCAGCAGAAGTTGTTAACCGTGTACCGGCGTTAAAATCATAAGTAGTTTTAAAGTTGGCCGAGTACTTATCAAAATCAGAATAATCTTGCCAGCTATCTTTTTGATGACCGATGTAGCCGCCTATGTATAGGCCAAATTTGCCTTTGCTAAAGCCGCCATCCGCATCAACCCTACGGTAGTGATAGTTATCGCCACGGATAGAAACGTTGCCTGCATAGCCCGAGGGTGGCCCCTGGGTGATGAAGTTTACAGCACCGCCAATGGAGTTACTGCCGTAAAGCGACGATGCCGGGCCTTTAATTACCTCGATATCTTTAACGCCCGACACGTTGATTTCATACAGCGAGTTATGGTTAAAAATCCCCGTTGGACGTATCGGCAAACCATCTTCCATGTACAAATAAAGTGCATTATAGGTAATGGGCTGGCGTATGGCCATAGTATGCTGCTCGTTCCCCAGGTCGACCATATAAACGCCTGCTACTTTGTTGAGCAATTGGTATAGGGCAGTTGGTTTGGTATCTTTTATCTGGGTAGAGTTTATTTTGCTGATAGCGATTGGCGCATCCTGCCTGGCCTGGCCCTCGCGGCTGGCGGTTACTACCACAGGCGCCAGATCTAAAGTTGAGGGGGACAAAGCAACGTCGAGCTTATTTTCAGTAACACTAACTACCTGCGTACCATAACCAACCATAGTTACCTTGATTTCAAAAGTTCCGGGCGATGTAATAACATACTGGCCTTTGGCATCGGTAGCGCCCAGCTTTTCGCCATTGGTTTTGGCAACAACGGCGCCAGCCATGGCTTCATGGGTATTGGCATCTACAACTATAACCTGGATATTGGTTTGGCTGTAAGCCAAGGTATTAAATATAAAAAATAGTATAGAGAGAGAGAAAAATTTCTTCATGTATAATGTGTGAGGAGTTGCCTCCGGTGGATAAATAGATTGTACCGGATGAAGGCTTAATGAAGGCATTAGTATCCTTTAGTCACAAGAGGCAATTGCACGGAAGCAAAGCGCACTGCATAGTTCGCCATTGCTTTGTGCCTCGCAATAACATAGTTATCCTGCGCAAAAGCATGCAGCAAAGCCTTATCAATCAAAAAACATCCGGGAAAAATCGGGTGGAATTTATCCTAACTGCGGGGGCTGGAAGATCACTGCGGCCGGGGTGGGTGGCAGGCAGTCATCATACGGGGTATCAATTACTTGCAACAGGCTGGAATGGAATTTAACATCAGTACTACTGATAACAAACACCTCCTGGAAGAGGCTTTTTTGCGACTGCCTTTCGTCGCTGGCCTGCTTATCCTCAGCCTGTTTTATCTTTTTCATGAAGTAACATTTGCCATCGCAATGCATCCAGGGCCTGGCCCGGTTTTCGCAAAGCTTGGTGGCAATGTAATTCCTGTTCAGTTCAAATCCTGCGTATACAAAAAAGCGCGAAAAATTAACCGATACCAGCGAAAAGATCAATAAATAGGCTGTTACACGTTGCAGCATAATGCCGCAAAGGTAACCGCTGTATGGTTAAGAAGCAACCAGAGTGTTCGGTTTTTTGTGGGAATGCAAGGGTGTTCGGAGGTGAACACAATTAACTATCTAAATAACAATAACTTAAGCGTTAGGATCAATTATAATTTCGACACCAAAAATTATTCTTCGTCGTCATCATCGCCTACCAGGCGGGCGCAACGCTTATTGGCCGCTTCAAGGTCAAAGGCGTTTACATCCCACTTGCCACCTTTAGGTATGCCCATCCATCCGCGCATTTCTTTATGTTCCTGGTGGCTGGGGTCGTTCACAATATCTACCATGCGGTAGTAGCCGTGAACCCCGCCGCAGTCTTCGGGCGGGCAGGCACCCTCGCCGCCGATGCAATGCGGTGCAAACACTTGTTCTCCTGTAGTTTTTTCTAACAAAATCTCGTGTTTCCAATCGTCGCCGAAATCGTAAATGTAGGTATACTTTTGCCCGGCCCGCTTAAACACCTCGCCAATCAGGTAATCTTCACTGTCGCGCTCATCACCGCTATCGCTGTAATGGTCAAGCAATTGATAATACGGCTTCGATCCCCATCCTTTTGCCGAAAACTGGTACATATGACTGCTATCCCAGCCAAATACAGCCTGTATCGCCATATGAAATTCATCAAAACTAATGTCTTCGGGTACCAGCAGCCGCCGCCAAACTACAGGGTTTTCGGTGCCAGTGAGCTGGATTTTAAATTGGAAAGTTTTCATGGTCTGTAGTGTTAAGAAATGTCAAACATCAACAAAAAAAACGAACTCTTTACAACGGTTTAATAATACCCGGGCGTTTACTTTTTAACAACCAAGCCCGGGATATTTCAACAGATACCCAAGGGAACCAAAAGATTTAACCCTTTTATACTATCTTTAGACAAACCAAAACATAACCGGCGACAAATAGCTATTAAATTTAATACTATTTTGGTGCCCTTACAGCAACCTGTTAACAAACCACAACACATACCTGCCATGAAAAAAACACACTATTTTTTAATATTTTCCTGCTTCCTGGTACTTGGCTGTACCGGGGCAAAAAAACTGGCCGACGCCGGTAACGACGGTAAAGGCTGGAAAAAGCTGTTTAACGGCACCGACATTAAGGATTGGTTTGTGAAGATCAATCATCACCTGGTTGGCGAAAACTATGGCAATACATTTAGGGTAGAAGATGGCATAATCAAGATCAGGTATGATCAGTATGGCGATTTTGACAATCAATTTGGCCACCTGTATTACAAAACCCCGTTTTCGCACTTTCGCCTGCGGTTTGAGTACCGTTTTGTTGGTAAACAGCAAAAAGGCGCACCCGACTATACCCTGCTTAACAGCGGCGTTATGTTTCATTCGCAGGACCCCAGGACCATGCTAAAAGACCAGGATTGGCCAATATCAATAGAAATGCAGTTATTAGGCGGCCTTGGCGACGGAAAACCGAGACCGACGGGCAATATGTGCTCGCCAGGTACCGATGTGGTTTACAAAGGGAGGGTTTGGCCCGACCATTGCATCAGTTCGACCTCAAAAACTTATGATGGCGACCAATGGGTAAAGGGCGAACTCATAGTTGATGGCAACAAATTAGTTACACATATCATCAACGGCGATACTGTGTTACAATATTCAAAACCGTCCATTGGAGGCGGCGTAGCCAATGGTTACGATCCAAAGTACAAACAAGATGGAAAATTATTAAGCAGCGGCTTTATTGCCCTGCAAAGTGAGGGTCAGCCGGTTGATTTCAGGAATATAGAGATTAAACAATTTCGCGGTTCAGACCGGTAAAAAACAAGCGGAACTTCAAGGCATTTTTGTACCCGCAGGTCGCTGTGGGTACAAAAATGCCTTCAACGACGAAAGCGCCAGGAAAGAGGGTTTTTATAGTTAATAATTTGACAATTAACTATTTATTCAATAGTAATTTTAAAAGACCTTTTTCCGGGGTAAGTCTTCGCCGCCAGGGATATACATCATTCCGCCTTCGATAGTTTCGGGGAATTTTGCCCCTACAATCACACGTGGGTATGTACTTGTATAGTATTCACAGGATTTACTCACAAATCTGTATACCTATTCAGGGCAGATCATACTGCCCGAAAGCGTACATCTGATGTATCAAAACGAAACGAATATTGAACGCCGAAATCAACATAAATTATTGATATACAGATAAATAAAAGCATGGCATTTGATTTGCTCCATGTAGATTAATAAAGTGAAAGTACCATGAAGCACCACAAACAATTGGAACGGCGTACATTTTTGCAAGACCGTTTCGACATTTTAATTAAACGACAAAAGAATGGTACAGCTACCTTTAATGAACTTACCGAACTTGACGATATTGTAAACCGCGACCCCGCCATCCGAGAAAGTATCCTGGTAGAAATGCAGGAAGGCGATGCACCTGACGATCATGCACTGCCTGTTGAAAAAGCAGCTATTGAGCCGGTAAAAAAACAGGGGCTGCTTGATTTGATCCGCGGGTTTATTAACAGATGGTTTGTGACAGAACCTGTTGGTATGAAAACGGTATTGATTTAGAGCGGCAATCACATGCATTAGTTTTACTTATGACATATCCAATTTCCCTGTTATCCTGAGTAACGAAGTATCTATTAGCTATGCATAACCGACATAAATGTTGGTGAATAGTGCTTCGTTCCTCAGCATGACAAGTTTAATATTTACATAAACATTGGCTTTGAACGCTGGCTAAGACTCACCCGGCGAGGCTGCGCCCGCCACCCTCTCTTCGGCTTCGCCGGAAAGAGGGGCTTGAAAATTCATCATCTGGTTTGTGCCTTTTTCAATTGAATATCCCGCGTTCAAGCCCTCTTTCCACCGCAGGTGGCTGTTGCACAACTTAGCCGCGAAAAAAAATACACTTTTTGTAGTCGTTTGACATGCTGAGATTTCAATACCGGCAAACTTGTTTCTATCAATTGTTGAATATTTAAATCTCAGATGATTGATCGGCAAGATTTCAAGCCTTGCAATTTATGTGCTTGGTTGTGCAACAGCCACCGCAGGTGAAGAGAGGGTGGCGGGCGTAGCCTCGCCGGGTGAGTCTTAGCAACCAGGTGATACACGCCATTCCCCCTTCAGAATTCGCGTATTTTACCACTCAGCATCACAGTCTTTTATTTTGAATGTCATCCACCCTTCAGAATTTCGCAAAATTTTACCACTCGGCATGACTTATTTTAACTACTGCTTGTGGAAAGGGCAAAATAAAGGGTGAAAAGCATACCTTTTGCCTTTCACCCTTTGTCTTTCGCTTTAAACTTTTTTCACCCAATCAACTAAAAACCTCACTTCGCTTTCCTGATATACACCGCGCCAAAGGTGGTTTTCATCATTAGTTCGGGGCCGCCGCCGGCTATTTTGCCGTATACCCATTCGTCAATTTTCAGGCCATACATGCCGTCTTTATTGGTGCGGGTTACGTTGGGTTTTTGTTGTTCGGTGGCTACATCAAAATCGGTAAAAATATCACCTCTGTCTGATTTTAGCTTTACATTGGCCTTCAGGCTTGCCGGAAAGGTAACATCTATTTTGCCATTCAGGGTCGAAAATGCCATCGCTGCTTTTGGGTCGATGGATTTAAAGGTAACTATTACCGGGCCGTTTACGGTTGTGGCTACCACTGAACCGGAGATATCTGTAAGTTTTATAGAACCATTTACGTTGCTCACTTCCAACTCCCCATCCAGGTTGCTTCCTGTAATATCGCCGCCATTTACTGTTGATATTTTAAAAGTGGATGTGGTTTTAGGTACTTTTATGATTAGGTTAACCTGTTTGCCCATGCTGCTGTGTACCGTTACCTGGTTGTTATTTTCCTGGGCGCTGATATCCATGCCACTGCTGTTTAAACGGTGCATCCCGGCTACTTTTTCCTTTTCTTTATCACGGTCCTTACGTTTTTCGTCCACCTGGCCTTCAACTACAATGCTTTTACCTTCGTAGCCTATCACCGTGATGGATCCGTCTATCAAACCTACATTTAATTTAAAGGGTTTGCCAGGATCGCTTAGCGGAACAGTCAGTTGCTCCTGTGCCCACAATCGGCCAGTTACCAACAGAGCTACCGCGAATACACTTAAAAATTTTATCGTTTTCATCTTATCGTTTGTTATTGTTGTTTTTTGATATAAATATTCCCGTTAAGGGTCTCGAATTTGAATAGTTTACCGCCCGAACCAATGCGGACATCGGAATTTGAACTGAGTTTATAGGTAGTACCGGCTCCGCTTTTTGCTTCGGTTTTAACCACTTTGCTCGGCATTACCTGGGCATCAGGAAAATCGGTAAAAAACTGCCCGTTCATGCTTTTAAAGGTCAGGTCGGCCGATAGGTTGGCAGGATAGGTAATATTCATTTGCCCGTTGATGGTGTGATACGATGATTCGCCGGGAGGCACGGCCAAATAATTCACTGTTACCGGGCCATTTACGGTACGGGCAACTGTGGTACCTTTAGCGTTGATGATCTCTAACGAGCCGTTTACGTTGTTCACTTTTAATGATCCGTATACATCTTTAACGGTAATGTGGCCATCGTTTACTGTTGATACTGCCAGGCTTGCATTAAAGGGCACTTTGATGGTATAATCCAGGTGTACAATATAATCTCTCCGGTGGCCTTCATCATTCCGGTTCCAGGTATGCGGCCGGGTATCATAAGGTTCGGCTGTGTACGCAATCACGCTATCAGCTTTCTGGTCAAAGCCCAGCTTAACTTCTTTTTTAGCAACGTCGACATCGGCCTGGGTTTTGCCTTTGATGGTTTCGTCAATCTCCATCAATACTTTATCGCCGCTGTAGCCTTCAACCTTAATGGTTCCCCAAATGTTGTATACTGCTATTGTGCCGCCGCTCACTGTAAATTGTTTGGTAATATGCTCTTTATACTCCTGTGCCTGCGCGGCGTTTTGAGCAAGGCATAGCCCGAGTGCCGCAAAAACGGCAAGTAAAACTGGTTTCATAATGGTTGTTTTTAAATGAGTTGTGTTATGGTTTGTTTGATTTTGTCTTTTACACCGGGGTTTAGTCCTTTTTGTTTCAGTAACTCTTTAAACGAATTAACCGACTTTTTTTCCTGCAGCTTCAGCATCACATCTGCAATGGCCGATTGCAGCAGCGGCGAATCCTGCTGAACGATGGATGCTATCAGCCCCTGCCGCACTTCCGGGTGCGCGGCCATCTGGGTTAAAGCATCAAGCGTACTTAAGCGTACATTCACATTCGGATCGTTGTTAAGGGTGGCAAATAAAGCATCAATAACCTCCTTATCGGCATGTTTAATCTCGCTGGTATAGCTTACCGCTTTAATCCGTTCAGATGCCGATGGATTTTCGAGCATTGCCAGCATCATAGTTTGTTTTAGCTCATGTACCTGCGATGTAAGGTCTTTCAACTGCTCATCTTGTTTGCCCGCGGTGCTTCCCCTGAAAGCCAGGTACCCCGCGCCAAAACTAACCAGTACTATAAGCAGGCTATAAGCCAGCGGCCGGCGCTGTTGCCATTGCCATAAGCGGGCAATTTGTTCTTTTATGCTAAAGGCTGGCTTGCTTTCTTCAACCGATTCCTTGTAAGTATCAAGCATGGCTTTAAACTTTAGTTCTATGTGGGCACCCGGTTCCGGTGTCTGCATATTGCCCATTAAAGCCCAAACCTGCTGCATTTCGGCAAGTTCCCGCATACAATCCTGGCAGTCTGATACGTGTTTTTCAAACTCATCACGCTCGGCAGCGGTTAACTCATTGCTTATATAGCCGCTAAATTTTTCTTCGTATTGCGCACAATTCATCTTCATCTGTTTAACGTTCCATTTTGGCGTAAATATCTTTTAACTCCTGCATAGCCCTAAAGGCGCGTACTTTAGCGGCCCCTTCGGTAATACCTAAAATTTGCCCTATCTCCTGGTACTTCAGCTCCTGGAAACGACTGAGCGTTAGTATCTCCCGGTTATCATCGCTCAACTTTTCCATAGCGTTATATAACCCCGCATTGGCCTGCTTTTTTTCCAGGTGCTCATCGGCGCTGGTGCCTCCCGGCAACCTGTCGGCCAATTCACTTATGTCCTGGTATACGCCTTGTTTGCCACCTTTTTTGGCATTATCTTTTAACACATTGCGGGCGATCTGGTACATCCAGGCCATAAACTCGCCCTCGCCTGTAAAGCTGCTACGATACCTGAGCATTTTGTAAAACACGATTTGTACCATATCCTCGCTGGCCTCGCGCTGATAAGTCATGTGAAACAGGAAGCCGTATAAGGCACGGTAATGCCTTTGGAACAGCAGCCCCATCCTATCCAAATCTCCGGCCTTTACCCGGAGCATGATCGTGTTATCACTTAGTGCGTTCAAAAAGGCCTGGTTGCGTTAGTTATATATTGGAGACCGCCGTAATTTTAATTGGTTACAGGGAATTTAAACTTTTTTTAGGGAAAAGATGAAAGGCGAAAGGTAAAAGGTTAAAGATGAAAGCAGGGCAAACGCGTCTAAATAGTCAATCCTTAAAAAGTCAATAAACAACGCGGCGGATATTTCTGGTACTTTAAGTATTTGACAGCTGCAATTGGTAATCCATATAAAAAGAGCCAAAAGATTGTCTTTCCAGTGTTAACCATAATAAAATACAAAATGTTGATTATCAAATATTTACCAATATCCTATCTGAAATATGTTAAGTTATGTTAACCCAAAACGTAAAGTACTAAACAACGGCTTGAACGCAGGCTACGACTCACCCCGACATCGCTGCGCTGGCCGGGGTGAGTCGTAGCCGCCATGCGATATACGTCATTCCCCCCTTTATAATTTCGCAAATTTCATCACTCAAGACGACTCAGTTTGTCCGCCTAACTACCGCCATACCTACTCCAGCGGCAATGTAAACCAAAACGTGCTCCCTTGCCCTAATTCACTCTCTACACCAATTTCGCCACCATGGCGTTTTACAATTTCTGAACTGATGTATAGCCCAAGGCCAAGGCCCGCGTTTTGGTAACTGGCAGGCTCGGCCCGGTAGTAACGGTCAAAAAGATGGCCTATCTTTTCTTTTGACATCCCGGGACCGGTATCTTTTACCGATATTTTGGCAAACCCATCCAGTTTTTCAATAACAAAGTAAATCTTTTTTGACTCGGGTGCATATTTTACTGAATTGTTTACCAGGTTTACTACAGCCTGATCTACCTGGTGCTCATCGGCATTTACTACTAATTGTTCGTCGCCTATAACAACCAGTTCGTGCTTGCCTGTAATGCGTACATGATTACAGCAAACATTCAGCATTTGGGCAATATTAAACGGGGCTTTATTAAGCTGCAGTTTGGTTTCGTTCATCCGGCTCACATTCAGTAGGTCTTCAACCAACGCGCTTATTTTATTCATACTCCTGCTGGATTGCTCTATTAGCTTAGGCAGCATCTGCGACGATGGATTATCTTTCATAAGCTCCAGCAGTTGTAATGATGCTTTTAGGCTGGTAATTGGCGTTTTAAGCTCGTGACTGGCAATACTTATAAAATCGTCTTTACGTTGTTCCTGCTCGCGGCGGTCGGTTATATCAAACATTACGCCCGAAAAATGCGGGGGCTTGCCAGGCTCGGCTTCGTACAACTTACCGGTGGCTTTTACCCACCTTGTTTGCTTATCATGATAACCAATAATCGGATGCTCAATCTGATGCAGCGCACCCGTTGCTATAGAATGCTCGATGGAGCCGAGCACCCTTTCGCGATATGGCTCGGGTATTTGCAGGGCAGCTGCTTCGTATGGCATTTCCTCGTCGGCATTAAAACCAAACAACTGCCTAAGCCGGCCATTTGTAACTAATTCTCTTGTAGTTGCATTAATATACCAGGTACCCATATCGGCAGCCTCTACGGCAATACGTTGCTTCTCTTCGGCCAGTTCAATGGCTTTGCGGGCTTTTACCTGCTCGGTTACTACGTGGGCAAGCAGCATAATGCTGGTAGTTTTACCTGCCGGGTTTTTTAACGGCTGATAGACAAAATTGGAGTATACTTCCTCAATTTTCCCATCCTGCTCCAACAAGGTTTTAACTTCATTGCCATAATAAGGTTTGCCGCTGTCGTATACATTTTCAAGCAACTTCAAATACTTCCTTCCAATCCACTCTGGTATTGCTTCTTGCAGGGGCTTACCAATAATATTGTCGGTTTTCCCCCATACCGCTAAAACCTTTTTATTGGCCGATTCAACAATAAAGTCGCGGCCTTTCAACACAGCAATTGCAACAGGGGCATCGGCCAGCATATAGCTTAGCTTAGCCTCACGCTCGGCCAGTTCAACAATGTTAGCGCTTAAATTCGCCTTCGCTTGTATCAGTTCCTCGTTGGTGGCCAGCAACTCTTCATTTGCAGCAGCTAACTCCTCGTTTGATGCGCCAATCTCTTCATTAAGCACTTTTTGTTCGTCATAACTTTTTTCTAACAACTGCCGGGCTTCAACAAGCCCTGTAATATCGTTAGCGGCAACTACTACACCCGTTACATTTCCATCTGTATCAAACAAAGGGTCGTAGTAAAAGCTTATATATTTAACAACAGTACCGTCCGGCGTATCCAGGTAAAATATTTCCTCATCCTCGCCGTAGCTAACACCGGTATCATAAACCCTGGCCAATAAAGCCGCAAAGGGCTGGCCTTCTAATTCGGGCAGTATTTTCAGCAACTGTTTCCCCGTAATGTCACCATTGACTTTACCCCAAATATCGGCAATTGCCTGGTTTGCTATTTCAACTGTCCAGTTGCGCCCCCTTAATATGGCCAGCGGGTTTCGTGCAGTTGCTATCAGGGTACGTAAATTCAATTCACTTTCAAATAACTGTTTGGTACGCCTGGTTACCCGCTCTTCTAATAATATGTTGGTGTGCTGCAATTGCTCCCGTATTGCCGATAGCTCTTCGTTACTGGCCTCCAACTCTTCTACCGTTGCCTGTATTTCATGATTGGCCTCGTTCAATTTATGATTAAGCGATATAAGTTCTTCTTTTGATAGTGCAAGATGCTCATCGGCCAATACCTTATCGGTTACATTGGTAACCATATGAATAATGTACTGGATATGATGGGCATCGTCAAAAACAGGTGTATTTAAAGGTTCCCAATATCGTGTTATAAACTGCCCTGCAACCATAGGGTTCGGCACATCATAACGCTGTATGGCCATTTTATGTGGCTGCTTGTTAAGCAACACCGATTGCAGCGAGGCATTTAAGTTAAATACCCCCATAGCCTCCGGTGTATCGGGATTATCCGGAAAAACGTCAAAAACATTGCGACCCACTATGTTTTCGCGGATGGTTTCTGTTTCCCTTAAATATTGATCACTGGCGGTTAGTATCAGCAATTGCGGCGACAGGATAGCTATAGAAACCGGAACGGTTTCCAATGCTTTAAGCGTTTGGGCAGACGGACCAATATTTGCTGACATAAATAGGTTATAAGACGCAATTTACTTTGCGTTTTGCGAAATTTAAAGTAATAATTAAAATAAACCTAAAGATTAATTTGTTTTGGCAAAACAATATTATAGCTATTCAGAATAATACATTCTTAACTTAATACTCCCTAAATTTGTTACCTAACTACAGTTTTAAAAATGCAAATCCATCAGCAAGCTATCCGACTACGCGAACGCAAACGAGGTTTTCACTTAATTACCGCCGAGGTACTACAGGCGCTTCCTCAAATAGCCAGTATGAGGGTAGGTATGTTACAGGTTTTTATTCAACATACTTCGGCCTCGCTCACCATTAATGAAAATGCCGATCCAACTGTACGCATGGATTTTGAGATGTATTTTAACAAAGCCGTACCCGAGAACGATCCTGACTATCGGCACGATGATGAAGGGCCAGACGATATGCCAGCCCATTTAAAAGCCGCCATGCTGGGTAGTTCAGTAACAGTACCAATCCGCAACGGCAGGCCGGCGTTTGGTACCTGGCAAGGTATTTATTTATGCGAACACCGTAATTATGGCGGCAGCCGCGATTTGGTAATTACCGCCTGGGGAGAATAGACGACTCACCAAACCCTCTCCAAAGAAGAAGGTTTTTGATTTGTATGGGAGTATTTAGTGTTGCTAAAAAAAATCAAATACAAATATTCCTTATTTTTTGTCAAATTACCGTCTTAAACACACTAATTAAACCTTATACGCAAGCGAGGGATTAACCAAGACTTCACATATCCCAAATGTTATTATATATTTGTTTTTGTTATAAACCTTTACAATAAAAATGCAGAAGTATTCGAAACAAACCAGGTTATTATTAGCTGTAGATTGTATAATTTTTGGCTTTGACGGGGAGGTTTTAAAAATATTGCTGATCAAAAGAGGATTTCAGCCCGAAAAGGGCAACTGGAGCTTAATGGGTGGTTTTGTGCAGAACGATGAAAGCCTTGACCAGGCGGCCAACCGTATCCTTAAACAGCTTACAGGCCTTGAAGGCGTGTACCTTGAACAATTATACACCTTTGGCGATCCAAACCGCGACCCACTGGAGCGCACCGTTTCTGTAGCTTATTTTGCTTTGATTGACATTCATAAATATGAAACCCAGATAAGCGCTGATTATCACGCCGAATGGTTTCAGCTAAAACGGGTGCCAAAACTGATATTCGATCAGCAGGAAATGGTTGAACAGGCGCGCAAACGTATCCGTTACAAAGCAGCTATGCATCCCATCCTGTTTGAGCTGCTGCCTACAAAATTCACTATACCACAATTACAGATCCTGTACGAGAGTGTTTTTAATACCACTATTGATAAGCGTAATTTTAGTAAAAGAGTACTGGCTACAGGCCTGCTTATTAAATTGGCCGATAAAGATAAAGCCGGCTCCAAACGAGGCGCTTACTACTATCAGCTTAACATGCAAAATTATTATGCCAAATTCCAGGCGTTCATGAATTTTATTCCGAACCCTGATAGCTTGTAAAGGTAAATTTGTTTGATGTTTTTTATCGCTGAATATCGCAACAACGTTTAAAACTTTATGGTTAATTATGCCGGGCAATTCCTGGCAAGGCAACTGATTATATAATCCCGCTAAGGCATTTAAGCAAATGCGCTATGAAAAACAGGCAAATTGCTTCGGCATCAGCTATTTCAACAACTCATTTGAAAACACAGTTGCCGCTTATGCCAATTATTACCGGTATAAAAAAGTGGTCCATGTATTATTAGTTAAATTTGATGATAAAAAATATTTGAAGTACCTAAAGCAAAAAATCAAAAAAATAGGGAAAATTATCAATAAATAGCCAACAACTGTAAAAAAAGACAATATTGGCAAGGTATTTTATATATCGGGATATTGTTTAGTACTAAAAATTTTACATATATTCATCCTGTCGATTTATTTCCCTGCACAGCTTGATTTATAAAATGAAGAAGCACTTAAGCCTTTTATTGTTGCTGATATTTGCGGGTAAAGCTGGCTATTGCCAATTAAAAGATATTGACAAGATCCAAAAACAACTTCCTTTAATAACCGATAGTATAAAATACGTTGACGCCCTTAACCGTTTGGGGATGTTGATGTATGAAAGGAACATTGATAACTCCTTTTACTACGCAAAGCTTGCCAGGGCTATTTCTACAAGGTTAAAATACAAGCAAGGTGAGGCCGATGCCCTTAACGTAATAGGAATTGTTTATGACCTGCGAGGCAATCTTCAGCTATCCCTTAGGTATTATAACGATGCCTTTAACCATTACGTGGTTTTACGCGACTCGGCCAATATCGTTCAGACCTTAATGAACATTGCACTTGTTTTTAACGAACGAAAAGAAGACAAAAAAGCTATAGACGCTTTAAAGCAGGCGTTAGCCCGGGGAGCGGGCCTTAAAAAAGATTCGATCATCTCTTTGCTGTACTGTAACTATCTGTTGTTGTACCCCGATTCGGTTAGTGAAAATTTAGCCAGGATATACCTTGACCGGGCGCGCCGCATTGCTACTAAGTATAAAGATGAACGGGTATTGTTGGTAACCGACCAGGTACAGGCAAACATTTACCTCAAAAATGGCAAACGCAAGCAAGGCATAATACAATTGCAAAAGGCCGCCGCCGAGGGCATAGCATTAGATGTAAACTATGTAACCCTTGATATACTAAAAAGCCTCGGCGACCTTTTTATCCTTACAGATAGTACAAAAGCTATCTACTACTATAAACAGGGGCTGGCAATATCGGAGTTAAAGGGTTATCATTTTTACGGCAAAGTTTTTGGCAAAAGCCTGTACAATATCTACAAGCAAGACAACCTGCGCGAGGCGCAACGTTATAGTAGCAAACTGCTGGAACTGTATGAAGCCGAAGAAGTATTTAACAATACGTCGGGACTTGATTATATTGACTACGCCATAAAAGATCAGCAAATTGAGGCGCTAACAACAAGGGCCGAAAACCGCTATACCCTGATGTTGGTTTTTGGTTTTTTGCTTTTGCTTACCGGGCTTTCGGTAGGCATATTTTACCGCCTATACAGACTTAAACGCCGGCATAACGAAACTCTGGAAGAGTTGAACCGCACAGTGCAACTGCGCAACCAAAAACTGGAAGTTGATCATGAATTTAACAACCGCCTGGTATCTATCCTCGCGCATGATTTCAGGCAGCCCCTTGGCTCATTAAAAACCCTGGCTACTGTTTTAAAGGATGCAGATGCGTTTACCCACGAAGAATTGATGATGCTGGTAGAAACCATGGAACGTTCGTCAGACATAGCGCTGGAGATTTTTGAAAATATTTTACAATGGATAAAGCAACAACTATCCGGCTTTAGCTATAGCCCCGTTGCACTACCACTCAGGGAACTTATAGACGAGGCTTTACAGCCATTTGCTATTATAGCCCGGGAAAATAAGATTACATTAATAAACAATGTAGATAGCAACATTCATATTGATGCTGATAAAGAACTTGTACAATTTATCCATCGCAATTTTATACATAATGCAATCAAATTTTCGCCAGAGAATTCTTGTATCACAATTACCGGTTTTGGCGCCCCCGATGAGGTAACGGTTTGTGTACAGGACGAGGGCAAAGGCATTTCGCCAGAAAAACTACCGGGGATTTTCAATTTCAAGATAGACATGAAATACAGCAGCGAAAAAGAAAAAGGCGCAGGTGTAGCCCTCATGATATGCAGCGATTTTATCGACAAAATGAATGGACGCATCTGGGTTGAAAATAACAAAGGCAAAGGCGCTTCATTTTGCTATGCACTGCCAGTTATTCAAAAATCATCAAAAAGAACCATTTCAAATACACCTGTTGCCGCCAATGCACTTCCGGATTTATAAACCTTTTTATTACTCCCGAAAAGTTTTATCCAACATCATCAATCTTAAACACCACAGCTATTTTGCTGGGCTTTTGTTCCGGACCGTTTATCACCAAACGTATATCTCGGCAGTTTCAGTAAATACCTTGGCTATTCATGTGGCTGATTAAGCTTAAGAAAAAAAATAATAAATTAACCGATCAATGTCGACTATCAATATAATAACTTAAAAATAAGATAATTACACTTTAACATGAATATTGTGTAAGCTAAAACACTTTTGTAATTTCACCAGGTAAACCAACCAAATCCAAACTATTAACCACAAACAGTATGCAAAAAAACTTACCATCATTTTTAAAAACAACTACTGTATTTTTAAGCATTTTACTATGCTTCTGTATCGGCAACGTATCGGCTCAAAACAGCGATTATAAAAAAAACAATATCCAGGTTAACTTATCGTCGTTAGTATTGCATAATTACAGTTTTAACTATGAACGTTCGGTTGCCCGTAAGATCACTATATCAGCAGGATATAAATTTATGCCAGATACCCGCATTGGCGATGTATCTTTAATAAAATCCATAGGTGATAAAATATCAGATGACGGCGACAATATTGATTACAAAAATACCCGCACCTCAAATCAAACGTTTACCGCCGAAGCACGTTTTTATACCGGCAAACACGATGGACCCCGTGGGTTTTATGTTTCATTATATGGCAGGTATAACAGCATGAAAGTTAACTATCCATATGTTTATACAGTTGGCAACGGCAATAATGTAAATGTGCCTTTAACTACTACATTAAATGGAATAGGCGGTGGTGCCATGATTGGCGCCAAATGGCTTATAGCCCAAAAGATATCATTAGATGTGTATATACTGGGTTTACACTACGGCAATATGAGTGGCGATGTAATTGGTAATACAGACCTAAGTGCCTTATCGGCCAATGATAAACAGCAGCTTAAAGACGATATTGACAGCAAGTTTGTTTTATTAAACCATAATTATATTAAAAGTTCTACCGTTACCAATAGCGGCGTTACCGCGCATGCCAGCGGCCCTTTTGCCGGTATCAGGGGCCTGGGTATTAACTTAGGGTTTTCATTTTAATTATATTTGTACCTTGTTACAGGCATTTTTTAAGCAAAACACCATAAAAATTTATGGGTGATCCTAAAACCTTTAATGATAACATCCGCCCCTATCCTTTTTTGACATTTTTTTACTTGGTTTTTCTTTGTAAAATATTCACTTTATATCCTACCGGATAAATATCGGTTATCAGTCTGGTAACATTGCAGGTGTAGTGCAAATGGTTAAAGCAAATGAATATGGTTATTGCGCAAGGCACCAGTCAAATTGTTCCTGTTTAGCAACACCAAACGGAACAATTGGTGTTAAAGAGTTAAACCGTTTAATAAAAACCAATGCGCCGGGCAATCTATACCGGGTGCGGTGAAAGGTTAAAACAGAATAATTACTATATTAGCTGAAACGAAGTTGCGGTAAAAAATGCAACTTCGTTACTACCTATCATAAGCATACAAAATTTGTTTGTAATATGCGCATAGTAGATATAAACACGAATACACCAAAGAAAAAACGCAAATTACACCTGTGCCCAAAGTGCAAAAGTAACGGCGGCCAAAGAAAGCAACGCCCATTGTTAGTTAAGTGGCTTTTGTTTTGGCTGCCCATAAGGATTTACCATTGCAAAATTTGCAGCAAAAAATTTATGACATTCGGCAGTTGGTAATAAATCTTGATAAACAACAGCAAGGTGGTTAATAAACTAACCGTTCATCATTGTGATTGAAATGCATAAGCAAATTTCGCCAATTTTATAAAAAAGGGCGTTTCTGAAAACCAGCTAAATTTTATTAGCTATAAGCATTTTAAAACCCTATTTTTAACGCCGCAAATAAGGGCACCTACCCGCCCGTTATTTTAGGTTAACAAAATAGCAATGAAAGTTTTAAAATTTGGCGGCACATCTGTGGGCAGTCCGGCCCGCATGAAAGCACTGCTTGACATTATAGACCCTACAGAAAGACAAATCGTTGTGCTTTCGGCGGTATCAGGTACAACAAACAACCTGGTTGAAATTGGACAGGCTTATCTTACAGGCGATAAAAAGAAAGCCATAATCCTGATAAGTGCGCTAAAGGATAAATACGAATTATTTATAAATGAACTTTTTACCAACGTCGAATATTTAAAGCAAGGCAAGGAAGTAATTGACTATCACTTTGCATTACTTAATAACCTGGCCAATAATAATTTTACTACTATAGAAGAGAAAATAGTTTTAGCCCAGGGCGAACTGTTATCGACCACATTGTATCATGTTTACTTAAAAGAGATAGGTGTGCCATCGGCATTGCTGCCTGCTTTGAGTTTTATGAAGATAGATGAGGATAACGAACCTATTGTTGATTATATCACCGAAAAAATAACCCCGTTACTGGATAAACAACCAGAGGTTAACCTATTTATAACACAAGGGTTTATTTGCCGGAATGCTTTTGGCGAAATTGATAACCTGCGCCGCGGCGGCAGCGATTACACAGCATCGTTGATAGGCGCCGGCATCCGCAGCGAAGAAGTGCAGATTTGGACAGATATTGATGGAATGCATAATAACGACCCGCGGATTGTGAAAGGCACGCAGCCTATAGCCCAGCTATCATTTGATGAAGCAGCCGAGTTGGCGTATTTTGGCGCCAAAATATTGCACCCGCAAAGCGTGTTCCCGGCGCAAAAGTATAAAATACCAGTACGCCTGTTAAACACTATGGATCCGCAGGCAAAAGGAACGCTGATAACCAACACAAGCGAAAAGGACAAAATCAAATCTATTGCTGCCAAAGATGGCATTACGGCCATCAAAATTCAAAGCAGCCGGATGTTGCTGGCACATGGCTTTTTGCGGAAGGTATTTGAAGTTTTCGAGCGATATAAAACATCAATAGATATGATTACCACATCAGAGGTGGCAGTATCTTTAACTATTGACGACACCACTTACCTTGGCGAGATTACCAGCGAGCTTAACATTTTTGGCTCGGTAGAGCTGGATGTAAACCATACTATCATTTGCGTAGTAGGCGATTTTGGTGCCGAAAAACATGGCTATGCAGCACGGGTGCTGGAAGCCGTAAAACACATCCCGTTAAGAATGATATCATACGGCGGCAGCGACCACAACCTGTCATTACTGGTTAAAACAGATGATAAGGTGGAAACGCTTAGAAGCTTGCATAACCGGCTGTTTTAATTGGGGAATTGGAAATTTCGATGCGGATTTATTTTCGATTCCTAATTTGCCACCGCCAAGTTTTTTGACTTTTGAATTTTGACTTTTGAATTAAAAAAATGTTTACAACCAATACCATAAATACCTTTAATCAATTAGATACCCCGTTTTATTACTATGACATGGGCGTATTGCGCCAAACGTTGGAAGCCTGCCGGGATGCCTCGGCAAAACATGGCTTTCATGTGCACTATGCCATGAAGGCAAACTTTAACCCGAAGGTGCTGGATATGATTCAATCTTTTGGTTTTGGTGCCGATTGTGTGAGCGGCAACGAGGTTAGGGCAGCTATTGAACATGGTTTTGACAAAGGCAAAGTAGTTTTTGCAGGGGTAGGAAAATCAGACCGTGAAATAAACTATGCGCTTGATGCTGATATTTTTTGTTTCAATGTCGAGTCGGTTCAGGAACTGGAAGTAATTAATGAGTTGGCGGCTGCCAAAGGTAAAAAGGCCAATGTAGCCATCCGCATTAACCCTAACGTTGATGCGCATACACACCATTTTATTACTACCGGGTTAGATGAAAATAAATTTGGCATTAATATATGGCAGCTGCCCGATGTGGCTACAGCCCTGCGCAAATGCGCCAGCCTGCAATTTTTAGGCATTCACTTCCATATAGGCTCACAAATTACCGATCTGGAGGTTTATAAAAGCCTTTGCACACGCATTAACGAAATGCAGGATTGGTTTGAAGATCATGGTTTCCCGGTTAAAGTACTAAACACCGGCGGTGGCTTAGGTGTTGATTATTACAGCCCGGACACCAACATTGCCGATTTTGAAAACTATTTCCAGGTATTTAAAAACTTCCTGAACGTAAAACCAGGGCAGGAAGTACACTTTGAGCTTGGCCGTGCTTTGGTAGCCCAAAGCGCATCGCTGATATCGAGGGTACTGTATGTAAAAAATGGCAAAAAGAAAAACTTCCTGGTATTGGATGCCGGCATGACTGAACTGATACGCCCCATGCTTTACCAGGCTTATCACCAGATAGAAAATATAAGTAAGAATCAAGAGTCAAGAATCAAGAATCAAGATAACCCCACTCACAACTCACAACTCACAACTCACAACTTGAAATATGACGTAGTAGGCCCCATCTGCGAAAGCACAGATTGTTTTCAGAAGGATGTTGACCTGCCGGAATCATTTCGTGGCGACCTGATTGCCGTACGCACTGCCGGCGCATACGGCGAGGTGATGGCCTCTGGTTATAACCTGCGCGACAGGGTTGGCAGTATTTATTCAGAATAGGTTCTTTTAAGTCGAAAGTTCTAAGCCGAAAGTCTTAAGTCCGAAGTCTGATTTTGACTTAGAACTTAAGACTTTCGACTTAAAACTTTAAGCCAACCCTGAACTGTACGTAGGTGCCGCCTTCAATCACGGCAAAATATTGCTTTAATTGTATAAAATACGAGAAGGCAACATAGGTGGGCGTTTTATAAGTTACGTAATCGTTTTTATTGTTGTTGTAAATATTATCGTTACCAAATGTTTCGCCAACAAATATCCTGAAACCCATCTGGGTATTGGGCTTGCGGCCGTGAAAAACAATTTCGCTGGTTAAGCCGCCGGTAAACAGTTCGGTGCGGGTATCGGTGTAAAAGTTAGGATCGCCGGTTACATCTTTCCTGAACCTGGCATAATCGCCAAACTCATGGCTATAAGCCGCTTCAAAACCAATAATCCTGATATCGGTACGCCCATCATTATTGATATAAAAGTTGCCTGATAAACGGCCACCTACCGCGCCGAAGAATTTATCTTTAAAATAATGGGCGTCGCCCTCCTGTAAATCATAATTGGAGTAATTGCCCAATGATGTAAATGCACCATACGCCAGGTTAAAGTTTTTAAACGTGTGGGCTTCACTTATGTTTAACTGGCCGCTGGTAAGCTGATCGCTAAGGTTATTGCCAAAATCAAGCACCAGTCCGGCCGATACATAAGTAGCCGATTTAACACTATCCATCGACATCGGCTTTGGCATGTAGGCTATATCACTTTTGTGCAGGGCCGGGCCATACACATGCTCGCTGCATGAACTTAACAAACCCAAAAGTAATGCTGCTGCCGGTAAGTAGAATTTTATTTTCATAAAGGTATATTGGTTAAGAATTTAGGGACTAAAAATCTTTACCAATAATACGCTAAAAACCTAAGTTATGTAACAAGCCGCGTTAATAAATAACTTTTGCCTAAAATGCCAGGGCTTCTATAAACGCGTCATTAAAATCTTCCGAAAAATGGAGCACATTATCCAGGTGTTCAAACTCTTGGGCAATATGTGTAGTAGTAAGCACAACGGCTTTCATACCGGCATTTGCTGCGGCTTCAACACCTTTAGGTACATCTTCAAATACGATGCAGTTGGTTGGCTCAGCATTTAAAAGCTGTGCCGCCTTTAAAAAAGTTTCGGGATGCGGTTTACTCAAAACCACATCATCGGCGCTAACTATAGCCTTAAAATAGTGCCTTATGTTCAGGTTATCCAGCACAAAGTCGATATTAAACGGTATGGCGGCCGAACCTATGGCCATCGGGATACCTTTTTGATAAGCAGCCTCTAAAAACTCTCTTAAACCGGGCAGAAGTGCCAGATGGGGCAAAAATTCCTGCTGGTATTTTTGCTCTTTTTTGTAAGAAAGATCGTTCATCTCGTCAACCGTAAAGCGGTTGGTACCAAACATCCGTACAAGCACTTCGGGATTTTTACCGTACATCTCTTTTTTTACTTCTTCCCACGTAAAATTGCCGCCTAACTGATCGTTCAAAAGCGTTTGCCAGGCTTTGGTATGATAGGGCATGTCATTTATCATGGTGCCATTAAGGTCGAATATAAAGGCCTTCATAGTATATTTTGAATTTTGGGCGCAAAATACACTTTATAAAAACTAAAAATAGCTTCCTTACGTACAATGATATATACACTAGTACAATTTTATTTAACGAAATAGTTAATACAACATTTAAGGTGTAGCTAAAATAATAAGGATTGTGTTGCGGTTGTTTTTGCGTGATTATTGATTTTAGCAAGCCCATTGGCCCAAAAGGCTGAAGGGCTTTTTTTATTTATGGCAGTTTGGCTATCCTGTAGCAGTACCGTTAAAGTTTAATGGTGGCGCCAATGTCAAAATAAAATATACCCGGTTTGTTTATCATACTGCCGGTAATGTTTGCAGGCAATTTATTTTGCGAAATGGCGTACGACGGCGAAGCATGAAG
This sequence comes from Mucilaginibacter sediminis, assembly GCF_051903035.1. Taxonomy (NCBI): domain Bacteria; kingdom Pseudomonadati; phylum Bacteroidota; class Sphingobacteriia; order Sphingobacteriales; family Sphingobacteriaceae; genus Mucilaginibacter; species Mucilaginibacter sediminis. The sequence continues at coordinate 7,029,071 of NZ_CP170602.1, read as the reverse complement.
AATCAATACGCCCGTTTTATAGGCCATTGGTACCGAAAACTCGTAGTCAAGCAGGTTAAACTTACTTAACATGGCTTCTTGCTTAGCCAGCGCTTTTGAGGTATTGGATGCAAGTTTGTATTTTTTTTGTGTAAGATAGGCATCGTAAAAATTTTGCGTGCCTCCGTTCATCTCGGCCAATGGCGAAATAACCAGGAAATCGTTACCATTAACAATACCGGTAGTGATGAAATCGTGCGATAAGCCTGCATTTACAAAAACATCGTTTTTAAATCCTTTGCTCACAAAATTATAACCGGTCCCTATGGTTGGAGTTACAATGCCCACAATGTTATAATCAAGGCTTGCATTGATGGTGCTATTTATTGACGAACCTATTTGAGTACTGTTTTTATTATAAAATAATTTTGAAAATGATGTTTCGGCGCTCAGGTCATCAGTGATATCAAAGTCATAGCCCGCTGTAAGGTTTCCTTCGTCAAGCTTATCCACAATGCGGTTTGGTATATAAGTAATACTGCCCGAAAGATATAGCCCATTGCTAAAGGAGTATTTGATATCAGTTATCAACATGGGAGTTTTTATGGTATCAGCCCGGCCCATAATTACATTATTTCTCAGGTAACTAAGGCCAAATTTGAATGAGCCTTCTTTATCACTTTTCTTTGTTTCATCAACCTTATCGGCCGGATTACTTTGAGCAAAAATCCCATTCGCACAAAACAAAAAAAAGGCAGTTACCAAAAAGGATACGCATGCAATTTTCATTCTTTTTACGCATTGATAAAATGACAGCCATTTGGCTTTGCCATATTTAAATGGGAATACAAGCTATTAACCGGCTCCCTCCGGCAGGATAGGTAAAATTATTTAACGTATGCTATTAACGCGTAAGGTTCAAATAATGATATAAAAAAGCTGCCTCTTTAAAAGCAGCCTTTGTTTAACAAAATCATGGGTTACCGTACATGAGTGGCATGGTGTTTTGCCACATCGTGTTTGGTTTGCCTGATTTCTTTTTTTATGTCTTTTACTTCTTCCTTGGCGGTTAAGCGCACTTCTTTGGCAACTCTAACGTTTTTCCTTGCGGCTTTTACATCCTCTTTTGCTGTTGCTAAGTTGGCTTTGGCTGCCGCTATGGTAACTTTATCTGCCTTTTGAGCAATGGCCGCATCCAGCGTTGCCTGGGCGGCTGCCAGTTCAGACTCGGCGGCTGCTAAGTTTGATTTTGAGGTTACAACTTCTGTTTTAGCTGATGCTACTTCGGTTTTAGCAGCAACAATGTTCACTTTTTCCTCTGCTTTTGCAGGTACCGAAGGGCTTGACGTTTGAGCGAAAGCCACGGCTGAAAATAACGTACTGAGCGTTAACAGGATTATACTTTTCATGACTTTTTTTGGTTCCGATTGGTTATGATTGTTTACGTTTTTGCAACTATTTGGTTACACGCATATGACGTAACGATTATCAAAAGGTTTAAGTGTAACTGGCCACAAATATAATATTTTTGATGGCTATTTTTTTAAACAATTACTTGTTGAATATACCACTCTATGTTGGCCTCCTGCCATGCCGGCGTAATTTTAATTTGAATATTTGAGAATTTTAAAGTTAAAAAATTAGTTTCGAAGCTTTAAAAGCAACTGATTATTAGTTATTTAATTTCTATCAATGTGTTTTAATTTCCAAAACCGGCGTTTTTATCCTCAAATCTTCAAATTCTCAAATGTCCAAATCGAAGAATTTTCCCTACCTTGCCGCCTTTAATAAATAAAATAATGCAAAAAGAAGGAACAGTAAAATTTTTTAATGAAACAAAAGGTTTTGGATTTATTACACCTACAAGCGGTGGCCAAGACATTTTTGTTCATTCGACAGGCCTGATCGATGAGATCCGCGAAAACGACAAAGTTGAATTTGAAGTTGAAAACGGCAGAAAAGGTTTAAATGCGGTAAATGTAAAAGTTATCTAAGTATAATATAACCATTAAGCATACCAGGCATCCGCTTTTTAGTGGATGCCTTTCTTTTTTTTAGTCATTTCTCTGCGCTGTCATTTGTCATTAGGCTGCGCCGTCATTGGTCATTGGTATTTCAAAGTCCGAAGTCCAAAGATACCAAAGTCCAAAAAATCTTAACTCTTGATTCTTGGCTCTTGATTCTTCTTCCCCCCCTCAAAACTGGCATTGTTGTTGTTCTAACTTATTTAAGTTAAATCATATCTACAAAAACAAAAATTAACCATGAAAGATCAAGCAAAAATTATAGCCGCACTATTAGTAGGTGCAGCAGCAGGGGCTGCGTTAGGTTTATTACTGGCTCCCGAAAAAGGTAACGAGCTTAGGGATGATATTGCCGACTACATAAACGACCTGGTTGATACTGCTAAAAATAAAGCGCAAACAACAGCCAGCGGCATAAAACAATATAGCAGCGATGCCATAGAAAAGGCCAAATCAAAATTTAACGGTACCGTTAGCGACCTTTATGATTATAAAGATGATGCTTTGGAAACAGCAAAATCAACTGCTAAAGCTGCCGCAGAAAAAGCACAACACGTAGCGGAAGATGTGGTTGAAGATGCTAAAGCAAAAGTTAAAACTACAGCCAACAATTGGAATAATACTATACAAAATGCATAATTTTTAGTACTATATATCAAACAAAAAACCCGGATCAATAATGCATCCGGGTTTTTTGTTTGATATATTTTTTTCTTATTGTTTATTTAAAAGCAAACGTATTATTTCCTTCGGTTGCATCCATAAATATACCGCCGTCAAGGGTCACGGCTTTAATTACTTTGGGAGTTTTAATGCTGACCGAAATTTGTTTTTGATTTTTTTCCCAAACAGCAGGCGATTGGTGCCTGGTTTCGGTTGTTCCGTCGGCATAAGTTATCTTCACATCAAACGGGATAACAAAACCGCCTACATTTTTAATATCGGCAACATAACCATCTTTAGCTTTGCCAACCTTTTGCAGGTTTAGGTCGATGTAGTAATTGCTAAAAAACCAGTTATTAAAAAACCAGTTAAGGTTACTGCCAGATATATTGCTCATAGAGTTAAAGTAATCCCATGGGATAGGGTGTTTACCGTGCCAGCGGTCCATGTAGCCATGCAGCGCTTTTTTAAATAAATCGTCGCCAAGCATATCTTTCAAAGCAAAATAGCTTAACGACGGTTTACCATATGAGTTGTTACCATAACCCGCCCTTAATTCGCTTGACATAGTAATAATGGGCTGATCTTCGGCGGTTGATGCGTCATGAATCCATCCGTTTATCCTGAAACTCTTGTAAAGTGCGTCGGCCTTTTCGGCACCTACTTCGTCGGTACCTATTAAACGTTCAAAAGTTGTGGCCCAGCCTTCGTCCATAAAAGCGTAACGACTTTCGTTAATGCCCATATAGAATGGGAAATAGGTATGGGCTATTTCATGATCCTGAACAAAAGCGGCAAACTGGATATCGTCTGTATGACTGTCATTAACCATCATAGGGTATTCCATGTCAGCAAAACCCTGAAAAGCAGTCATTTTAGGGAAAGGATAAGGTACCCCCGGCCAGTTATGTGACAACCAGCTTAACGAATGGCGCCCAGCTTGCACCGCATGATGAAAATCTTCTGATTTATCTAAAAACGCAGCCTGCATACTTGCCCTGCGGTGCGTGGCATCATCAACTATGGCGCTTGCGGCATCCCATACATAATGATCGCTGATGCCAACAGCCATATCGCTGATATCATTTGCTTTCCAGATCCAACTATTCTGGTCTTTTTGCACTGTAATATCCTTTTTGGCAAGGTCGGCAGCAGTTGCCACATGTATTGTCGAATCGCTGGTCATTGATGCTGCCAGGCGTTTGGCATATTCAGGCTGTAAAACCTGGTTGGGGTTTTGCAATGTGCCTGTTGCCCAAACTATATAGTTTTTCGGAACATTTACCGTGAGGGTGTAATCGTTAAAATCGTTATAAAACTCCTGCGCATCTAAAAAAGGCAACCTGTCCCAACCATTGTAATCGTCATAAACGGCTACACGCGGGTAAAAATAAGCCAGGTAGTAGGAGGTGGAATCAATCATACCCTCGCGGCCGCTTTCCAGCGAGATCTGGAAATGCCAATCGATATCCAGTTTTAATGAATCATGCGGCATTAAAGGTTTTGTTAAAGTTACCGCCATATTGGTTGAGGCCGCTTTACTATTAACTTTTTTAGCCTCGCCATTAATCAAAAACTTATCAAACTGAATGCCGCTGGTCAGGTAGTCATCTCCTGCATCTCCAAACCGGGCAACACCGGGTTTATGAATGTTCAGGATTAGCTTCATATTAAGCCTTTTCAATGTATCCGGGCTATTATTTACGTAATTTATCGTTTCCGACCCTTTAACGTTCCTATCCGGCGGCAAGGCAGTAATAGTGATGTTGTAAGTTCCGTGATTTTGCCAGTATTTTTTACCAGGCTTTCCGTCGGCTTGTCGCGTTTCTTTTGTAAAAGCTTTTTGAATATCGCGCGGCATGTATAAGGTTTGGGCCTTCACTTGCGTGAGCGCGAAACACGACAATGCGTAAAACGCTATTAGTTTGGTGTGTTTCATAAATGTAAATAAATTCAGTGTGTCAACTTTTGTAAAGATGCTGTTAACACCAAATAGTTACAAAATAAATGAAATTTAATACACCTACTTAATCGTCAGTTTTTCGTAACAAAATTGTAACATCTTTTTAATTGAGATTAAATAGTTTGCTATTGCGGGAAATATTTTTTTTATTTGTACAAGTTATTTTAATAGGGGTATTAAATAACTAATATTTAAGCCATCCGAACTTGTTCGGGTGGCTTTATTGTTTCAAAGAGGCATCAAATCTGTCTTATTCCTCGGTAAGATACTCTTTCGAGATTATCACAAACAGGCGGTCGTTGTCTATCGATTCGTCAAAACATTCTGTTAGCAATTGGTTAACCTTATCGTATTTCAATAATTTGGCAACCATCATCAGCATGCGGCAGGATGTAATATTAACGTGCTCAAGTAATTGCAGGTACATAATGATGTCCATATCGCTCAAAATAGTTATTTGCTGTTTTTCATCCAGGCAAAACTGATCTTTGACGATTGATTTTATGGGGTTACAATTTTTATCTGATGGCGTTTCGCCCATATAGGCATAAACTTCGTCCATACGGGCAATCTGTTTTCTAATGTCGCCCCAAAACTCGTGGATGGCCAGTTGTAAATTACTAAAAGAAGCCCGCGCGATGATGTGTTCCAGGTTATTATTTAGATAACACTTGCCAAAATAAATGCGGTTAAGGCTATGTAAAAATACCTGTTTTAACGAATAAGGGTTCAGATGGTTCGGGGTGTTATTGCTCATGTTTTTTTCAATTAAGATGTTGTGATGATTGCATTAACTTGCCGGCAGCATAGCCAAAAAGTAATACTAACTTTGCCCGCTGATAAGCATAACTATGAAATATAAATTAGGCGATTTTGTTCGGTTTGTTGACGAAAAAATGGAAGGTTTTGTAACCCGCATTATTGACGATCAGATGATAGGAGTTACCGGCGACGACGAATTTGAAATACCTGTGCTGGCCAGCAAGGTAACCACCGTACATGGCTATGAACCCGCCGGAACAAAAAAGGCAGCCATTGCTGATGAAAAGCCAGCTGATTTGGGCACATTTGAAAAGAAAGGCATTTATGTTGGCGTTGTGGCCGACGCCAAAGCACCTTCGGTAGTTCATTTCCATTTGGTTAATACCACATCATTTCAGCTATTGGCCGCTTTTAGCACCGAAAAGCAACAGGTTTTTAAAGGAGAGTTTGCCGGGGTAATACCGCCATCATCCACAGAAAAAATTTACTCGGCTCAATTAGCCGATTTGCAATTGTGGCCATTGTTTACCTTCCATATTATTTATAACACCAAACAGAATATCGAGCCACCTTTACCGCTGGCTGTAAAAGAAAAATTTAAGGCAAAAGATTTTTCATCAACCAAAAAGCAGGTGCCGCTATTAAACCAGGCCGGGTGGCTTATAAGGCTTGATGAGCCGGATTTGGTAATAGACGCCCAAAAACTAAAAGAAAGCTTTTTTAAACCCGCCGAGGAAAAGGTTGTATTTGAAAAGCCGGTGAGCGAGGTTGACCTGCATATAGAGAAACTGCGCGACGATCACCAGTTTTTACAAGCCGGCGAAATGATTCAGATCCAGCTTGCCCATTTTCATAAAGCGCTGGATGCAGCTATAGTTCACCAACTGCCCGATATTACTTTTATTCATGGAGCCGGCAATGGTATTTTACGGCACGAACTACATAAGCTATTGGGCAAACACCCCAAAGTACAAACTTTTATGGATGCCCGTAAAGAAAAATTTGGCTATGGTGCCACAAAGGTGATCCTGAAATAAGACATGGTAATAAAACCTGCGGTAGTATAAATAACGGCGCAGGTTTTATTTACCTGAATACGTTTTCTTTTACCAAAAACAAGGGCAGCGAGCCATGATCCAGCACGCGCGAGTGAAAATCCCTGATATTAAATTCTTTACCCTGCTTTTTTTGCAATTCCTCTTTCCACTGCAGTATTTGCAGCGCGCCGTATTTATAGGTAACTACCTGGGCTGGCCAGCGGCGCATGCGGGCTATTTCGCGCAGGGCAATATCATCCTGGTTACGTATGTTCTTTTTCCAGAAGGCAAGGGCCTGCTCATCCGTCCAGCCATAATAGTTTAGGCCAACATCAAGCGGTACGCGTACCGAGCGTACTATATCCCACTCCCACTTACCCAGCTCATCATAAGGGGTTTGATATACACCCAGTTGCTTACCTAATTCTTCGGTATAAGCAGCCCAGCCTTCGGCAAAGCCTATGTAATAAAAAAGCTGCTGCACCGCCGATGTTTTGGTTTTACTTTCAACACTTGCCTGGTAGTGGTGCCCCGGCACGGCTTCATGTATAAAAAGCCAATCGTACTGACGCTTGTTGTAGGGCTTATCAAAAAGGTTGTAATAAAAAGTGTTGTTATCATAGTAACCCGGCGTTTGCGCCAGTTGCCTGCTTTCGCCTGCCTTAATTTTTAAAGGGTTTGGTTCGGCATCGTTAAACAGCCCGGGCAGGTTGGTATAGATAATTGCTTTGGTGTGCTCAAAGCTTTGTTGCACTACTTTGGGGTCGCTTTCAAAAAAAACAGCATCGTTCAGATGTTTGTAAAAAGCTTCCTCTGATAGTCCGGTTTGTTGCCTCACTATTTCAATATGCCGTTGTACACGGGCAACTTCGGTAAGGCCAAATTTGTAAACCCCGTCGGGCGTCACATCGGCGCCTACCCATCGTTTTAATAAATAAGCATACCATGCCTTACCGTTGGGGATAGTTATGATGCCCCCTGCCGATATTTTCTCCGGGCGATGCTTTATCCACTCCTGTTCCAATGCCAGGCGCTCCAGGTTTAGGCCGGTTTCATAAGTAATCAGGTTATAGTCCAGCTTTTGCGATGGTGTCAGAATATTGGCTTCATAATTTAAAAGGCCCTGCTTTGCCCACGTAAAAAAAGCAACTTGTTTTTGGATGTTTTCAGTAGTACCAATATGTTCCAGGCCGCTTACATAGCTCAGCTCAAGTTGTGGCAGGTTAAGGGTCTTGTGCCCGCTTACAAACCTGTCCGAAAAAACATCAAACTTTTCTTGCGCACCGACATTAAATAAGCACAATGTAAAAAAGCAAAAGCAACATAAACGTATCTTCATCATATGAATTTGGGCAGTTGTTATCTTCGATGATAAATTGGCGCTGATGTTACAAAACATGCACTTATTAACTTAAATTGTAGCCACCATGCATAAACTAACCTTTCTTGTTATCCTGTTAATTATGGGTAATAAAACCGTTGCCCAGGTAAATTATCCCGATGCGATATTACCAACCGATACCCCGGTTTTTTTTGCCAAAGGATTATTAACAGATGGACTAAGCAACCGCGATTTTGCCATATCGCCAAATGGCGACGAGATATTTTATACTTTACAACAACCCCGTTTTGTAACCAGCACCATTTTACACCTGATTAAAAAGAATGGTAAATGGGGTAAGCCGCAGGTAGCCCAGTTTTCGGGCAGATATAAAGATTTGGAGGCAGCATTCTCACCCGATGGGCAAACAGTTTATTTCTCGTCGAACAGGCCTACAGCAAACAACCCCACAAAAAAAGACTTCGACATTTGGCGGGTTAAGCATAAACCTAACGGTACATGGACAGAAGCGGAGAATTTAGGCCCGATAGTTAATACAGATAAAAACGAATTTTACCCCGGCATAACCCGCAGCGGCAACCTGTATTTTACAGTAGAGGCCGATTATGGTAAAGGCAGCGAAGATATTGTAATTTGCAAGCCCAATGTAAACAGTGGATTTAACAAACCCGAAAGCCTGCCCGAAGACGTAAATACCAAATACGATGAGTTTAACGCTTTTGTTGATCCCGACGAGCAATTCATCCTCTTTAGCTCGGATGGCAGGCCGGATAACCTGGGGCGCGGCGATTTATATATAAGCCGCAAAGATAAAACAGGCAACTGGCTGCCCGTAAAACATTTGCCGGCACCAATCAATTCCGGCGCGATAGATTATTGTCCATTTGTAAGCTGGGATAAAAAATACCTGATATTTACCAGCAGCAGGTTAAATAAAGATTTAACAAACGATAAACCAAAATCGTATCTACAATTAAAAGCATTGTTAAGCGGTGCAGGAAATGGCTGGGATGATATCTACTGGGTAAAATTCAACCCCGACTGGTAGCGATTGATACAAGAAAACCAAAGGCTTACGAAGCTTTCTAAAGCTTCGTAAGCCTGGGATAGTTTCACCTGGTAAGTATAAAACTATTTCTTTTCTTCTGCTCTTTTCAAAACGGCGTGATTTTTTGAGCCGTTAATTTCCAGGTCGATAGCAGTTGAATCGCCGTAAAATTTGCCAGTGTGCGCAATATCCATTCCGCTGGTAGCTATGCTAAATGAAAACGTAGTGCCATCTGTTTTACCATTAGTTAAAGGCACGTCGCCTTCGGGTGTTAAAGCCGTTCCTGTTAATTTATCCCCTTCAATTTTAAAATTGTAAAGTAAGGGGTATTCGGTGCCGCCAATGTCAATTTTTCCGGCCCATTTTCCGTTAAGGTCGGCAATGGCTGCAAGGCACGCCATAAAGCAACCAACCAATAATGCTGTAGTAAAAAACTTTCTTTTCATAATTTAATTTTGTTGATATCTAAGATAAGACGTTTTTTAGTTACTTAGGTTACCAGAATATTATAAAAAAATAATGATCAGCGTTTTATATTATTTACCCGCCGTCTTCAGAATATAATTTTCCATGATCTTTTCCGGCTGCCATACCCTTCGGTTCCTGAAATTACCTGATGTAATAACTACTACCATATGGTATTGCGGCACAATAAAAATGTACTGACCGCCAGCGCCACGGGCTTCAATAGTGTTGATGGTTTGGCCGTTTACGTTATAGTGGTAATGCCACCACAAAAAGCCATATTCGTTTTTCTCATTATGATTTTCGAGCACAAGGTATTTTTTAAATGATGCATCAACCCAGTTTTTACTGATGATCTGCCTGTTTTGCCATTTACCACCATTGGCATAAAGCAAACCGAATTTCAATAAGTCGCGTGGGCGCAGGAGCATGCCGCCTCCAAAATAGGGGCGGTTCAAGGGATCGTCAAAAACGATATAGTTGGAGATGCCTAAGGGTTCAAAAAGATTTTGATCGATAAACAAATCGAGCGGGTATTTTACAACCGTATCTACAATTACACCCAATAAATACGGATTGGCCGAGCTGTAATTGGCATGTGTTCCGGGATAGTTAATCATTGGCGCTTCCACCACCGTTTTAAGCCAATCGGCCGAGTTTTGGTATTCGTCTTCGGATGCCGCGGATTTACGATCAATGCCGAAATCTATCGCATCCAGGCCCGAGCTCATGGTAAGCAGGCTGCCAATGCTGATAGCTTGTTTCCTGGCATCGCCATCGGCGGCGTGTTTGTACTTTGCCGGTAAAAATCCAAACAGTTTCTGGGCTGTATCTTTCAGCAGGCCTTTGTCCATAGCAATACCCACAATTGCCGACGAGATACTTTTTGAAGCCGAGCGAAGGTCGTGCACCGTTGCCTCATCATAGCCATTAAAATATTGCTCATAAACCAACTTACCATTGCGGCTAATGAGCACGCTGTGCGTATTTGTAATTTTATTGGCGTTGATGCTATCTACCATCAGTTTTAAATAGCGTTCATCTAAGCCGGCAGCTTTTAAACTATTTACCGGCAGGGCATCGTGCATATCAACCGGCGTTTTGCCATCAAATGGTATTTTGAGGTTTCCGCCTGTTAACTCCCAATCATTAACCGAGCGGCGCAATGAAACCGCAGCAATAGGCAAGCCGGCTATTGACGCCTGTAAGTTTATTGCATCCTTTAAAATTCTGCCACTAAACTTTAACCCGGTGCGATAATCTCTGAAGTGAATATTATCACTTGTAAGCGTTAGCCCGCCACTGGCGAAGCCCGAAAAGCGAGGATCACCCAGGAAAATATAGGCCTCATATTTGGTAGAATCGGTGTTCTCAACATCAATATAAAATTGAGGTTTCAGGTTGGGCACAAAAAGTATATTCCACCGGCCAGTATAAGTATTGCCCGGCTGCTGTTTCAATACCAGGTGATAGCTCCACTGAACGGAACGGATAAAAAGCCGGATTTGCCCCTCCCCGATAATGCCTTTAACAGCAAGGTTGCTATCTATTTTGATATCAAACTTATTGGCCGATAAGCCAAATCTCTTTTGAATTGATTTCCCGGCAGATGACAATTGAAACGTATATGCATTAGCGCCCAACTTTTTTACAGATACATTAATACTGAAATTCTCCGGATGATTTAGTAAGCCCTCCCAATGGCCTTCGTATGGTTTCATCCCTGCCTGCGCCATGCAGCCATAACTGATGAGCAACAGAAACAGCAACGCGGGTAGCCTATTTTTTAAATACGTGCTTAATAACATGATATATATTTTATACCACAATAGTAATGGCAATAATGCCGGCAAAATAGCACATTGTTAACGTGCGGTAATTATTTTGCGGTACTGCAAAGGCGTAACACCAAACGCCTGCTTGAAGCTGCGGATAAAATGACTCTGGTCTGCAAAGCCACATTCATAGCCAATTTGGGTAAGTGAAACATCAGCTTTTGCCAACAGCACGGCAGCCTGGTTTATCCTTTGTTTTTTTAGATAGTCGCCAACCGTGGTGTTAAAATACGTGGGGAAACTGCGCGATAAATGTACAGGGTGCACCTGCGCTATAGCAGCCAGTACATCCCACGATAAAGTGGCGGCATCGGCATCGTTTAAAACCTCTTTTATTTTTTTAACCCAGGCCGGCTGCCTCGCGGTTTCCCGGCATTTTTCGCCGGTAAGGAAACCGAAAACCTTAAAAAGCGATTCGCGGATTATAAGTAACTCAATATCGGCCGTGTATTTGGTTTCCATATACATATTGCGGAACAGCAGTTTCAAAACCGGGTTATCCAGTTTCAGGCTTCCTTCTATCCGGCTTAAAGGCAATTGGTACCTTTCAAAAAAATCCTGCTCTAACTCAATATGAAATCCACGGGTATAGCCGGGATGTTTGACATTACAATGCGCATCTTGCCAGTTATGGAATAACAAAGTTCCGGCGTTGCATTCATAACTTTCTTTTTTGTTGGTTTCCTGCATGTTACCGGTAAGCAAAAAAGTAAAGTACGGGTTTTCATGGGTATGCCAGTCAACCTTATCATATGTATACTCGGTATCAGTAACGATAAGGTTATCCAAATGAATAGCCTTATTCTGGATTCCGAAATATTTTCCCTTTTCAAGCTGAAGCATACGCTTTATAGACGGCTGGCAGGGGAAATTGTTACGAGGGGAAGAATTATTGAATTATAATCTATTGCAGCCTCATTTTCAAATCTTCAAATTCTCAAATTTTTAAATGACTCTCATCTGCACATTTGAAATCTAAAATCTGCACATCTACATTATTTGCTTAATTTTACCGCCGATGAAAAAAGTGGAAGTATTAAAGCTGATTGACCTGATTGAGGAGATTAAGAAACTGGACGAATTGATTACCCAAAGCCGCAAAACGAAGACTTCTGACTTTGTGCTGAACCAGTATGAGGCAAAAAAATTAAAAATGATTGGCTCTATCATCAATGAACTGGCCAACCCTCCTATCCAGTCGATGGAAAGCTACCTGCTTATTCAAAAAATCCTGGACAAATATTACCCGAACATTGATAATGGCGACCTGCTAAACGACAGTGACATAGCAAAGATTACGGCAGTTATTTAGTTTAGCCAACCTACAAACCCCAAATAACTGCTAAAGGTTCCTCCCGCTCGCCTTCCTTCCAAAATATGGTTTTGGGGTGAAAATGCTTCCATGAATGCCAGTATTCCTGGTAAGCCTGTACTTTGGTAAGCCGTTGTCCTTTTTGTGCTCCTGAAGTACACAAACCATCCCAATCCCAAACAGAGGCTGTTTCCTTATCGGTAAGCTTATCATTCTTATCCAGGTCGAAATGGAGTGTTTTACCATTAAGCACAGCGTTCCATACATGATAGCTCAGGCTGTCCTTCTCGATGCCTATCAGTAGCGAATTATTATTAAGTTCGTCGTTCAGTATCCGCTTGTGGAACATATGCCGCCAGTCATAGGCTTTGGCCTGGCCGTTAATGATTACCCCGATAACCCAGCTTTTACGGATAAGCGAATCTTTATTTTTCAAGGTGCTATCTTTATCTATATACTGTACACGGTCGTAATTTTTAAGGTCGGCATAATCAGGTGCATACAACTTATCGGCCTGCATAATGAGCGATGTTGGATGCTTTTGCAACCAGGCACCCAGGGTTAATTGCTCATAAGGCAACTCCTGTAAATGCTGCCCCTTCAGTTTACCAACCGCGGCGTTGCCGGTAGCCTGGTACCACCACGTTTTGGTGCTTTCATCCTCAATAATGGCATTATAGTGCCTGGCCCCTACCAGCCTGAAATTTTGACGTTTTCCATTTACAATAGGGTTATAAACCCTGCCCGTGCGGCACATGGTACAATAGGTAACCAAAACGGGCTGCTGGCCCACATTATCCTGTACTTTATGATGATAGCCCAAATAAATAACCGGGTAAGCCTTGGCAACGCCATTGTTTACCACACCCACAACCAAATAATTTAAAGGCACCTTGTTTGATAAGCCGTTGGCAAATTTAGCAGCCTCGGTTTCTTTAAACATGGTTTCGGCTTTGTACATGTAATCGGTAATGTAAAAGCTGGCCAGGCAAAGCAGCAATACCGCAGCTTTAACTATTTTACCCCTTTGTGTATTTTTTGAGTAGAATTTAAACAGGTACCAAACAATAAAAATAGCGCCTATTAAACGTAGCGGGTTTACAATTTTTTCAAGGTAATAGCATACGGTGATAGCATTTAAATCCTGGCTGCCAGGGAAAGGCATCAGCAGGTAGGCATGTACCAGGCCCGGTACAACCAACAAAATAATCCCAATCCAAAATATTCCAGGTCTGTGTATATATTTCTTCATTTAATCTGCATTTAAGGCGGCATACCTATTTGCCGATGGCAAATAGCCATTTGTTTTTAAGATACCTGCAAGGCGATTATAAAAAGCAGGTTCGGTTGGGGTAACGCTGGCCAGTCCATCTACATAACGGTTATATAAACTAAAAAGGGCGGCAATTAAAACAGTATCGTGTAGCTCCAGGTCGGTAGCGCCGGCCTGTTTGGCATTAGCAACCAATTCGGGTGTTACATTTTTGCCGTTTACCTGTGTTTGGCGCGCAATTTCAAGCAAATATTTCATTTTTTCAGTTACCGGGGCATTGTCCGGATCATTTTTTACCTTTTCGGCAGTTTCGGTTTCACCCAACAAAACGTTAGCAGCTGCGGTATGGGCATTGGTGCAAAAGCGACATTGGTTGCCATTGCTTACCACTGTAGCAATTAATTCGCGCTCGCCTTCCGTCAGGGTCGATTCTCCCCGCAACAGGATTTGGGTAAGCTGCCTTATAGGCAAAGCCGTATCCTGCCTATAATTAAGCAAACCGGTAATTCCGGGCAGGTTTTCGTCTAACGGGATATAAGGCATACCAGCTTTAATGTGTTTCGGGCGTTGCAGCCAGCCAATAAATTTAAATACAAGGTTTTATAATCGACCCTAATTTATCTAAAAAATTAAATAAACAACAATCTATTGCAAATTATTATTGAGGGGCGGGGTTAGTGTAGCGTGGTTCGGGGGTAAGTTGAAAAGAACAAATTGAATTTCGAACCTTCGACCCGAACCATAATCCCCGAACCTCGCCACCAACGCTTAATTTACTGCTTCTTACCGTTTTCCACGCTTTTTATCTCTTCTTTACGGTCTTTTTTAAAGTCGAAGTTATTGAAGTCGGCAGTTTGGGGCAAATCCATGGTATAGCTGGTAAGGGTATCAACTTCTACTGTAATATCCGTCGCATCCAGGTCAATCAGGTGGCCGCCGGCAGTTTTATCCGTCGATAGAAAATGAAAATGATAACCGCTGATATGCGCCCCCTCCATAAATGCCGGAATGCGGAAGCCTACAAGGTCGCCCTGTACGTTGGCATGTTCAAAAAAATGCTGCCTGTTCAGCATGGCGGCAAGCGGCAGGTAAGGTTTTTCAACCGGCGGGAAAGCGCGGGTTTTAACCAGTTTAAATTTACCCTTGATATGGATGGCATAAATACCGTTCTGATTGGTAAGCAGGCTATCCAACAGCGCATAAAGCCCCGTTTTAGTTAAGGCGCCGGCATGCGTAAACGTTTTTTTAGCTTTAAAAAAGCAAACTACCGCATAAGGCAGTTTACCTGTATCGGAAACCAGGGTTGTTTTACCTGTTGACCTGGTCTGGTATATCTTTCCATCCATCATCAACAGTTCGCCATCCAGCTGGCCGGGGGCGCCGAGGCCAAAATTACCATGTTTTTCCAGTTGCTTATAAGGATACCAGTTATCATATAGGCCGCCTATAAAGCCAGAAGCAAAGCCGGCGCTAAACAGGTTGTCGCCGGTATCGACAGGCTTAATTTTATGCTGGGCGATGGCAGTACCGCAGCATAAAATAAACAACGATAATAAACAAAAAGTAATGTGTCGTTTTTGCATTGTAGGCGTAATTATTTCGGGTATACAAAGCAATTGTTTTACCGGTATTTATCCAACTAATTGAACATAATTAAGTTTGATTGATTTTTATGCAACCAGATTTTTGTCTGAACCAGGATTAAACAGATTTATCAGATTTTTTGGATTTTGTGTTACCACCTGCAAATCAAATCCAAAAAATCCGATAAATCTGACGAATCCCGGTTCAGGCCAACGCCGCCAGCCCACTTAAATTTTACTTTGCCCTTACGGTGATGCTAAACCCTTAGTTTAAATTTGTATGGCAAATAATTTTAAAACACCATGATGAAAGTAGAGATCTGGAGCGATGTAATGTGCCCGTTTTGTTATATAGGCAAACGCCGGTTTGAAGAAGCTTTGGAACAATTTGAGCATAAAGACCAGGTTGAAATTGAATGGAAAAGCTTTCAGCTTAACCCGGATATGAAAACCAACCCCAATATTAACATTAGCCAATACCTGGCCGATGCAAAAGGCTGGACACTTGAATACGCCCGGCAAATGAACAACCACGTAACCCAGATGGCGGCCGAAGTTGGCCTGACCTATGATTTTGACAGATCTGTTGTTGCCAATAGTTTTAAGGCACATCGTTTTAGTCACCTGGCTAAAAAGCATGGCCTGGGCGACAAAGCGGAAGAAGCGCTGTTTAAAGCTTACTTTACTGATGGTCTAAATATTGATGATACTGATACCCTGGTAAACCTGGGCACCGGCATTGGTCTTGATGCTGCCGAAATAAAGCAGGTACTGGAAAGCGACACTTATGCCGATGATGTAAAACGTGATATTGCCGAAGCACAGCAATTAGGCATCAGGGGCGTTCCGTTTTTTGTGATGAATAACAAATATGGCGTATCGGGCGCGCAGGCGGTTCCCGTTTTCCAGGAGACTATCGAAAAATCGTTTGCCGAATGGCAGCAGGAGAACAGCAAACCGGCGCTAACTATCATAGAAGGCGAATCATGCGGGCCGGATGGCGACTGCGCTTAATTACTGATTAATAGCTGCAAATCCGACATCCTGTTTTTTTCGGGACAATATTTCATTTGATGTAAATTCCAGAGGGTATAGGTTAAATAAATTTCGCTATTTAACCTATACCTTTTTTTAAACGCTCAGCTATACAATCAACTCAAAAAATAGTTTTAAACATTTTTAAATAACACGAAACAATATTATATTTAATGCAGTAAAACGGAGTGAAAATCAATGATGTGGGTATGCAAAAAATATACTATAATTTATTTACCGGCTTATTTTTAATTGTTACGATTAGCAGTTGTAAGCTTAGCGGTGATGTTATGCCAACCAAGTCTAAAGACACTACCGGAGCCCTAACCGGAACTGATCCTGGCACTGGCAGTAACGGAGAAGTACCTATTGGAGCAGTCGGCACAATTTCGTACCAGGTAGATAGCAGCGCTGTAGTAACCTATAATTCAAACACAGCGTTTGTCGTTTTTTTGCCGGGCGACCCGGGCGTGAGCCTGCTTTATCCAAACGGGGCTACACAAATTGCAATGCTTAACCCAAACGACCTTAATACTTCTTTTACTTTGATTTTTACAGGTATAACACCAGGTACCTATGATATTTTCGCGGCAAGTATTAACACACCAACCTTGCAGCTTACCGCCCAGGCAACCGGTACGGTAAAAGCAACAATTTTAACGCATTCGTCAAATACAAAGGGAACAGTACAAGGCACTTTCAGCGGAGACGAATTGGACGGATCATTTAATACCCATCATGTTAAAGGGTCGTTTAACTTAAAGCAATAACCTTACCCAAACCAAAGTCATATTTGCAAAGCAGTTGTTTAAAAGCAACTGCTTTTTTATTTTCAAAAAAACAGGTCAAAGTAAAAAACGATTTAGCATTTTCATTGTGTCAACAAAACACCTATATTTGCATCAACACAACTAAGTGTAAAAAATACACTTAGTATAATAAAATAAGAATGATAGATGCACCCGCCCTACCGGTTTTAAATAACAAAAAAACATTGCGCATTGCCGTGGGAGCTATGTTTTTTATGGCCGGGTTAAGCTTTTCAAGCTGGGCATCGCGTATCGCTACAGTACAACAAACCATGGGCCTGTCTGATGCGGCACTTGGCGCCGTGTTATTCTCGCTACCCGTTGGGCTAATGGCATCCCTGCCATTTTCGGGCTGGATTATTACCAAAATTGGCAGCCGCAGGTTACTCATCGGCGCATTGCTGGTTTATGCCTGCGCATTGGTTACTTTGGGCCTGGCTCAAAATACTTTTCAGCTTATCATTTGCCTGGTTTGTTTTGGGTTTAGCAGTAATGCCGTTAATATAGCTGTTAACACACAAGCCGTGGCCGCCGAGGAAATATACCAACGGCCCATATTGGCCTCTTTCCATGGTTTATGGAGCCTGGCAGGTTTTGTTGGCGGCGGCTTTGGTACGCTAATGATTGCATTTAAAATAGCGCCTGTATACCACTTTTTGTTTATGCTGTTGGTTATTGTAACGGGGCTGGCTATATCTGCCCGTTATTTAAAAGATGATAAGGTAGCCAGCGCAGGGCCAGCATTTGTCATGCCCGATAAATCGCTCATTAAATTAGGTATCATCGCATTTTGTTCGATGATATGTGAAGGTGCCATGTTTGACTGGAGCGTTATCTACTTCAAAAAAATTGTGCTTGCCCCTGCCGAGTGGGTGGGTATTGGTTTCACCGCCTTTATGTGTACCATGTTTATAGGCCGTTTTGTGGCCGATGGATTTGCTCATAGGTACGGCTTAAAACGCACTTTGCAGGTAAGTGGCGCCTTAACAGCTACCGGCCTTACTATCGCAGTAATTTTTCCTGATTTTTACACCGCCATATTCGGGTTCCTGTTAGTTGGCGCAGGCGTATCGTCTGTTGTTCCGATGGTGTACAGCGCTGCCGGCAAATCAAAAACTATGCTGCCGGGCGTTGCCTTGGCTGCCGTGTCAACCATAGGCTTCCTGGGCTTTTTTGTAGGTCCTCCGGTTATCGGCTTTATTGCAGGTATTGCCACATTGCGGGCATCGTTTGTGCTCATCGCGCTCATGGGGCTTTCGGTAGTTTTGGTATCAACCAAGGCTAAACTCGATTCGTGATGCCGGGCACTAAGTTACCGTCCAAAGGTTAGTACGTAACAAAACGCATCAAGCGCCTTCATTATTTTCATCCCTATTTCCAAAAAAGTCTGCAAATCTTATAGCTATTTCAGGTTGGGTCACCACAATCTAAAAACGAACGACTTAATGTCCGGTTTTGCTACAGCACATATATTGCATTTTATATAATCTTTATATTATCAATAAGTTATAAGTTTGGAACAACGATTGAGTTTAAATACTTCATTTGAATCCATACACATTCCATATCAGCTTGTTCGACCTGGTTTTCCTGGGAGCCATTTTTATTGGGCTAACTTTTAGCCTGCAGTTATGGTTTGCCAAAGGAGTGAACCGGGCTGCAAACCGGTTTATTGGCCTGGCCCTGGCAACTATCGTTTTGTGGATGGCCTGGGTATTGGGCATTGACATCAGGCTGGATAGCTATTTCCCCCGGTGGAGCTGGTTACCGCTGCAATTTTCCATCACGCTTGGCCCCTTCATCTATTTTTATGTGCTTAAAGTAACCCGGCCGGAATATCAATTCCGCTGGAAGAATCTGCTGCATTTTAGCCCATGGTTGTTGCAACTGGCCGTTTGGGTATTGGAGATTATGGAGAGCATCACGACGGGAGGCGCCACTTATGATACACTGATCTTTCGGCAACTGAGCCCGGTATTGGACCTGTCCGCGTTTATATCTGTCACCGTATACTTATACCTCTCTTTCAGGCTGATTGAACGTTTTTACCAACAGCTGGAATTTAATACGGTGAACGATCGTTACCGGTACCAGCTGCGGTGGCTGTATCGCTTGCTAACCATTTTTGGCCTGTTATGGCTATTGTGGGTGCCTTATATCGCCATAGATTATTTTTATTATCATCATCAGTTAGGTATACATGCCTATTATCCTCTGTATTTCTTATTAGCGGTAATGACCATCTGGCTGTCGGCAGTCGCTTTTTTCAGGCAGGAAACAAGTGTACCGGCCGAGTCGCCCGCGTTGTTCAGCGCACCGCTTCCTGCCGAAATGAAGCAAAGGGGTACCTGGCTAAAAAAAGCCGTGCAAGCAGGCCTGTATTACCAGGACCCTGATCTAAGCCTAACTTCGCTGGCCGAAAAGCTTGAGCTGAGCCCTCATGAGTTATCGCGCATCATCAATACTGCACTCAAGAAAAGCTTCAACGATTTCATTGGTGAGTATCGCGTTGCAGCTGTTGTTCAAAAAATGCAAAACCCGGCTTATGATCATATTACGCTGCTGGGTATTGCTTTTGAATCGGGCTTCAATTCTAAAACTACTTTTAACCGCACCTTTAAACAAATAACCGGGAAAAGCCCGGCTGAATATAAAAATCATCAAAAAAAAGAAGGCCCATCTTATAGTTTGGGGCGTTCGCCCCGCTTTGCGAAGGTAATTTCGTTCCAGGAAACCACACCTACGTGGTCTACTCACAAATTAAATCGCAATTATATGTTCAAAAATTATTTTAAAATAGCCTGGCGCAATCTTACGCGCAATAAAAGCTACGCGGCTATTAATATTATTGGCATGGCTGTTGGCATTGCCGTTTGTATGATGATTTTTATCATTATACAATACCATACAAGCTTCGATGCTTTTCACTCCAAAAAAGATCGCATCTACCGTGTGCTAACCGAATATCATCACCAGGACGCAGGAAATATATCATATGGAAAAGACCTCCCGTTTCCACTACCACTGGGATTGAAGACTGCTTTTACCCAGGTAGAACAGGTAGCGCCAATTTTTGCAAGCCAAAATGATCAGTTATTGATACCTGATAATAACGGAACTACGGTAAAAGTATTTAAAGAGGAACGGGGGCTATTTTATACACAGCCTTCTTTCTTTAAAATATTTGATTTTCCGCTGCTTGCAGGTTCTTATGAATCGTTAAAAGATCCGAACAACGTATTGCTCACAAAAGAGACCGCCGAAAAATATTTTGGCGACTGGAAAACGGCAATAGGCAAATCTATTAAACTGCAAATGGGGGGGTTTATGTTTGAGCACGGCACCGATGTATTAAAAGTTTCGGGCATCCTGGCAACAATTCCTGCAAATTCCGACTTTCAGCTAAAACTTGTGGTTAGTTTTGGAACAGGGTTTACCGGAGATTATTTGGCCAAATCAACCGACTGGGACAGAACGGTAGCCGATTTTGGTTGCTATATTTTATTACCGCCGAATGTTGCTGCCGGTAATTTCAATCAGCAGCTGAGCGCATATTCAAAAAAGGTTAAATCAACCGTTAACAAGGATATTCAAATAATACAGCCTTTAAACGCTGTACATTATGATACCCAGGTAGCTAATTACAGCAATAAGTCAATCAGTCGTCAGCTACTTAATGTATTGTGGCTTATTGCGGCGTTCATTTTGTCAATTGCCTGCGTAAATTTCATCAACCTTTCTACCGCGCAAGCTGTTAACCGGGCAAAGGAGATTGGCGTACGAAAAGTTTTGGGAAGCAGTAAACCCCAACTACAAATTCAGTTCATCGTAGAAACATTTTTGATAGTTGCTGGCGCTGTAATACTTGCAGCAGTTATTACATTTTTTGCAGTTTCTGCTGTAAGCCGGCTTTTAGAGCTTTCGCTTTCGTTCAATATATTTAGCAATCCTGCAATCATTTTATTTCTTTTCGCAATAACCATTGTTGTAACCGCGCTGGCAGGTTTTTACCCGGCTGTTATTTTATCGCGTTTTAGTCCGGTTAATGCTTTAAAGAGTAAACTTTCAACCAATAGCGCAAACGGAATTTCGCTACGCAGAGGATTGGTGGTATTTCAATTCATTATTGCACAGGCACTCATCATTGGCACAATCATCATTGTAAGGCAAATGAACTATTTTATGGATCAACCCTTAGGTTTTGATAAAGATGCCGTTGTAAATATTCCGTTCCGCATAGATAGTCTTCGCATGAGCAGGTATGATTACCTGAGGAACCAGTTATTAGCGATAAACGGCGTGCAGGCCGTGAGTTACAGTTCAAATACGCCCATTGAAAATAATAACGATACCTGGAGTACTATAAAGTTTAACCATTCAATTAAAGAATCGGACTTTAAGGCTATCACCAAATTTGCAGACGAAGGGTATATTCCGGTGTATAAGTTACAATTAATAGCGGGAAGAAATTTGCAGCCTTCCATGACTACCCGAGAATTCCTGGTGAATGAATCGCTTGTGAAAAGCTTGGGGCTTAAAAACCCCGAAGATATATTGAATAAAGAAATCAGCATTTGGGATGGTGTTATCAAGTGTCCGGTTGTTGGTGTGTTAAAAGATTTTAACGACAGGTCTTTTCGGCATGGCCTTGCGCCATTACTTGTTGCTACAAACGGCACCATGTATAACCAGGTAGGCATAAAACTTAAAACGACAAATATTTTTTCGACGATGCAATCTGTTAAACAAATATTTGAGAAGTCAATTCCCGATTTTGTTTATGAATACAAGTTTTTGGATGATAAAATTGCAGGTTTTTATAAACAGGAAAACCAGTTGGCCGCTTTGTACAAAATTTTTGCTGCCATTGCCATATTCCTTAGCTGTTTGGGATTATATGGTTTAGCCTCATTTATGACGGTGCAGCGCATAAAAGAAGTTGGCATCCGTAAAATACTTGGTGCTACCTCGGGCAGTATAGTTTATTTGTTTTCGAAAGAATTTGTCATACTCATTACAATTGCTTTTGCTGTTGCGGCCCCCATAGCATGGTATTACATGCACCAATGGTTACAAGCTTATGCTTACCGCATTAGCATTAGTTGGTGGTTACTTGCCGCAGGCGGCTTAGCTGCCATAATTATTGCACTTGTAACAATAAGTTTCCAGGCAATAAAAGCGGCAAAAGCAAACCCGGTGAAGACCCTGAGAAATGAGTGATATAAAACCGGTTTCGCAGTAAAGAGCTTGGGGATCATAAGCTGAGATCCGAGGTTTAGTTGACACATTTATGTGGTGCGTTCCGGGGTGAGATACGGAACGCATTTTTTTTACCGGCGCCGGCCAGGTTGTGTTATCTCGCACTAAAGTTTTCACATATTTGCCATCTTCAAAGTGCAGGAAAACCCATTTGGCAGCTATTTCACTACAGCAAGCAAAGTTTTAATTATATGTTCTATATCAGTTAGTTTCACATCATTAAAAGTGTACCACCCCGTACCAGGGTGTTTCAGCCCGTACCACCCCGTACCAGGGTGTGCCAGGGTGTTTCATTGCCAGGTGGTACACACACTTTGTTGGTTATACAAAGTACCTGAAACGGCCTCCCCCATTTTCAATCATAAAAGGCCGTTACCGCATGTTCACTCTTTATACAGAAACTAAAAGCTAATGACTGATTGTTAATTAAATACGTTCACCTAATGTGAAATTAGTTAATAGGTTCCTTATAAATCGGCTTTCCCGGGGTTTAGCAGGTAATCAAACTGCTCATAACCATTGTGAATAATAAATTTCAACCTTTCTTTAGGCCCGGAGATGTCTAACGACATTAAAGCCAGTGTTTCGGGCAGATTATCCCTTATTAGTTTCAGATCGGTAACGTGGGGCATTTCAATAAAAATATCATCTCCCTGTGCCTCAATTTTCCATCCGGGTAAGTTGGTGTGGTGCAATACCGTTAGCCATTTTTGTTGATAAACATTCATAATTGTGTTTTTACGCCACGCCTTTGGGGGCGTTTTTTAATTTATATCACTGAGCAAATAACATCCACATATCCATTCTGTTTTAAATGAACACGTCAAATCAAATTGGCCGCTTAAACAAACTTTTAAAGCCGGCGTTAATAGATTATGAAAAAAGTGATAACACGTATCTGGCACGGCCGTACAAAAGCCACCGATGCCGACATATACCTTAAATATGTTGAAGATACCGGCATCGCCGAATACAAAAACATAAAAGGCAACCTATCTGCCGAAATATGGCGAAAAACAGACGGCGACGTTTGCCATTTCTGGACGGTTACCAAGTGGGATTCCTATGACTCCATTAAACTGTTTGCCGGCAAAGATTACGAAAAGGCCAGGTACTTTGAGCAGGATGCCAATTTCCTGCTGGAGTTTGAAGAATACGTACAGCACATGGAAGCCTTTGTTTATTAAACTCCGCACCACACGCCAATTGTTACATTACAGAACACTCAAATCTTTTCATTTTACAAATCTATTTTTATAATATTGTAATGTATATACATTAACCTGCCGGTTATACCAATTATAAAAATTCAGATGAGTACTTTTTTCAATTCCATACTTGATCTTTTCAAAGGCTTTTTTGGCTGGGGCAGCTGGGGCAGCTTAACCGACATCATTAAATCGGGCAATTATAGCAGGCTGCTTACCTACGAAGGTTTCCAGGCTATGCTATTCCCCATCATGCCTTTTTTGTTGCTGCTTGAGATTATTCGCGGGGCGTTTTATAAACGTTTTAATGTTATCCATTATAAGCTGTCGTTTTTTTCGTTCGTTTTAAACTCCTTTATCGGCACGTATATTAAAATTGCCATGGTGATGCTTTGTATAGGGCTGTTTGAAAAGTATGCCTTTTTCAAAACCTCGTTCACCTGGTATTGGTTTATATATGGCTATATTGTTTGGGAGTTTGCCCACTTTTTGTACCACTATTTTGGCCATAAGGTAAGGTTGTTCTGGTGCCTGCACTCCACTCACCACGCGCCCGAAAGCATGAATATCGCCATCAGCAATGCTCATTTCTTTTTAGAGGCTCCGTATGCCGATTTTATCCGTACTACGGTTTGTATTTTGTTAGGCGTTAGCCCGGTTATGCTGGGCGTTATCATGTTTATTGATGGTTTCTGGGGCACCTTTATCCACATTGGCGAAAATGCGATGAAAGATGCCCGCCTGGGTTTCCTGAATAACATTATCCTTACGCCATCGCACCACCGGGTGCACCACGCCCGCAACGTAACCTATATGGATACCAATTTTTGCAACCTGCTCCCCATATGGGACCGTGTTTTTGGCACCTACCAAAACGAAGACCGCAACATCCCCATAGAATATGGCATCAGCCGCCCCATGATTAAAAATAGCTTCCTGGATGCCTATTTTGGCGAAATAGTTGCTTTAGTCAAAGATGTGTACAAGGCCCCCGGTATCAAAAATAAATTCCTGTACATCGTAATGCCACCCGGCTGGAGCCACACCGGCGACCATAAAATGACCACCGTTGTAAAGAAAAAATATTTTGAGGAAATGGAGAAGCAGAAAAACCAGGTGAAACAAAAAGAAGAAAGTGTATTAATGTAACAGGGCGTAACCCCAACTGGTAGAAGTTGGGGTCGGGCTTTTTGCTCATACTGCACAGGCCTTAACCACATTGGCCGGTATCCGCGCCAAGCCCTTACGCATTTGTCTGAATCAGAATTTTCAGAATTTAAAAATGAACAGAATATTTGTCTGAGAAAGATTTACGACGTTTTAAAAATCTCGTGAGGCTGGGATTTTTTTAGGCTTCAGACCCTCACAATAATTATTTCATTGCCAGCGATAGCGTGGCAATGAAATATGTTTAATATTATCTCATCCAGCCCCTTCCATCTTGATTCTTGACTCTTGATTCTTGACTCTACGTCCCCCCCCCTATTCCAATATCTCCGCTATCTCATCAAAACCTTTTTCCCTGGCCAAATCTGCGGGGAGTTTGCCACCTTCCATGCGGGTATTAATTTCGGCGCCGTTTTCCAGTAATAGTATCAACAGTTCCAGGTTGCCGTTTTGAGCAGCCGAGTGCAGCGGGGTGGCACCAGCCTGTTGTTTTATGTTGATAAGGGCCCCGTTTTCAATCAGCATCCTGGCTGTTTGGGTATAGTTGCCCGCACAAGCAGAATGTAAGGGATACACATGAAACCCATTGTTTGACGGCCGGTTTACATCGGCCCCTTTTAGTACCAGGTAGCGGGCCACATCATAGTGGCCAAAGTAGCAGGCCAGCCCAAGGGCCGTAAAGCCATCGTCGGCATAATCATCAAGCGAGTTGGGGCTATCATAAACAAGGTTGGCTATCAAATCCAGTTTACCGGCAGCGGCGGCCTCAAACATGGTAAGTTCGCCGGCGTATTTTAACAACAACTCGGTTACACCGGGCTTTTTGTAATAGCATGACAACATCAGCGGCGAAACCCGCTGGCTGGTTAATGTTGTGGCCAGCTTCGGATTTTGGGCAAGCAGTTGTGCCAGTCCGGTTAAATCGGCAGTAGCAATGTACTCTTCAACCTGTTCTATACTCATTATCTGCACATAAATAAAGGCAAAACCTACGCGTTGAACGTAAAGCGCACCATTGTTTCAATTATACTAAAAAAATAAAAATACGCCTAAATATTTGTTTAATCTGCTAACTTTATATTTCAACACTTAGTATTTTTTGGGTGATTGATGAGGGTAATGTTAAGTCATAAGTACTTAATCGCAAGCCATAAGTTTGATTGTCATTTTTGACTTTGAACCTATGACTTTCGGCTAAAGACCCGCGATTAAATGCTTTTGACTTGGCAGTAGATAAAAATTTATATGTTGTTTTTGCAAAGTTTACATAGGTGAAATTTTATGTAAGTTTGCAGTTAAAGGATGTTACATCAGGATGCCGGTAAAAGCAAATCAGTTTAAATCAAATAGTTTTAAGGACGATAATCAGCCACGCCAACCAGGCGGCAGGGCCGATAAAGAGAAGGAAGCAAAAAAACTGCTCCCTAAAATGCCCCGCTTTGATATGGAAAATGGGCGTGGCGTAAAAATAGCGGGCTTATTTTCGCTTCTATTGGCTATTTATTTCCTTATCGCCTTTACCTCTTACCTGTTTACCTGGCAGGAAGATCAAAGTTATATTTCAACAACCAATGGCGGCTGGCATAACCTGGCCACCGGCAAAACCGTACAGGAAATTGCCGATACCGGTACGCCGCATATTGCGCAAAACTGGCTGGGTAAATTTGGCGCACTGCTAAGCAACCAATTTATTTATGAGTGGTTTGGCGTAGCATCGTTTCTGTTTGTGTTTATATTTTTTGTTTTGGGTTATCGCCTGTTGTTTAAGGTAAGGCTTTTTTCGCTCTCTAAAACAATTGCTTACTCCATTTTCAGTATCGTATTCATCTCAACAGCCATAGGCTATTTTCACGCGTTTATTATAGATTACCCTCATTTTTTAGAAGGTGGATTCGGTTACTGGAGCAACCGGTTACTTGACGCCCAGATAGGCCCGGCAGGTACCGGCGGCCTGCTGGTATTCGCGGCACTTACGGTATTGGTTATAGCCTATAACATCGATTTTAAAATACCATCCCGCAAGGAAAAAAAGGTAGCCCCGATAACTGTTGACGAAGTATCACCCGAGCCTGTCGAGCTGATTGACGACGAAATTGACCTGCCTGTTGAATGGCCCCGCGGCAACCGTGTAAAAGACATTCCCCTGAGCCCGGTTAATGTTGTTAAGCCCGAACCTATAAAACAGCAGCCGTTGGAACAAACCCCGCTTTATCATGAGCCCATTGTTTTAACACCTACCAGCGCCGACAAGATGGGGACCGAGGATGACAGCCTACCTCTTACCATTGATGTTAACCGCCCTTTACCAGAGTTAAGTGTTGAAAAGGCCGACGATTTAAAAGCGCAGGAACTTGTAAACCAGTTTGGCATTTATGACCACCGCCTTGACCTGGCCACCTATAAATTTCCGCACCTCGATTTGCTGGAAAACCATGGTTCAAACAAAATTTCGGTTAATGCCGAAGAGCTGGAAGCCAACAAAAACAAAATTGTTGAAACGCTGAACCATTATAATATCGAGATTGATAAAATAAAAGCCACCATTGGCCCAACGGTTACCCTGTACGAAATTATACCTGCCCCGGGCGTCCGCATTTCCAAAATTAAAAACCTGGAAGATGATATCGCTCTGAGCTTAGCCGCTTTAGGTATCCGTATCATCGCGCCTATGCCTGGTAAGGGAACTATTGGTATCGAGGTGCCTAATCAACACCCCGAAATGGTATCGATGCGGTCGATCCTGATGACCGAGAAGTTTCAGAATACCACGATGGATTTGCCTATTGCTTTGGGTAAAACCATATCAAACGAGGTTTTTATAGCCGATTTGGCCAAGATGCCCCACTTGCTGGTTGCAGGTGCTACCGGACAGGGTAAATCGGTTGGTATCAATGCCATATTGGTTTCTTTGCTGTTCAAAAAACACCCCGCCGAGCTTAAATTTGTTTTGGTTGACCCCAAGAAGGTGGAACTTACCCTTTTCCGTAAGATAGAAAGGCACTTTTTGGCCAAGCTGCCCGATGAAGCCGACGCCATTATTACCGATACCAAAAAGGTGGTAAACACCCTCAACTCGCTTTGTATCGAGATGGATCAGCGTTATGACTTGCTGAAGGATGCGCAGGTACGTAACCTGAAAGAGTACAATGCCAAATACGTTAACCGCAAAATAAGCGATCCCGAAAAGCACCGTTACCTGCCATTCATCGTACTGGTAATTGATGAGTTTGCCGACCTGATGATGACCGCCGGTAAAGAGGTAGAAGTGCCTATAGCCCGTATTGCCCAGCTGGCCCGCGCAGTGGGGATACACCTGGTTATTGCAACGCAAAGGCCGTCGGTAAATATTATTACGGGTACTATTAAGGCCAATTTCCCATCAAGGCTGGCATTCCGGGTGCTATCTAAAATAGATTCGCGCACTATTTTGGATGCAGGCGGCGCCGACCAGCTGATTGGCCGCGGGGATATGTTATTTTCGACCGGTAGCGACCTTATCCGCCTGCAGTGCGCGTTTGTGGATACACCCGAAGTTGAGGCCATATCTGATTTTATAGGTAACCAAAAGGGCTACCCTACCGCCATGTTACTGCCAGAATACCTTGGCGAAGGCGAAACCAGCAGCCCTAAAGAATATGACCCGGATGACCGCGACCCGATGTTTGAAGAAGCCGCACGTTTGATTGTATTGCACCAGCAAGGATCAACATCGCTCATTCAGCGTAAAATGAAACTGGGTTACAACCGCGCCGGCCGGATTATCGACCAGTTGGAAGCCGCCGGTATTGTTGGCGCCTTTGAAGGCAGCAAAGCCCGTGATGTACTTTACCCCGACGAATATAGCCTTGAACGCTACCTGGAAACCCTTCAAAAAGCCAAAGATTAAACCAAATACAATAAATATGCTCTAAACCAATAACTATTAACATGAATAGTTGTTGATGATAAAACAAACATGAAAAAAACAATTTTATATACCCTATTAGCGCTAACTATCTGCACCAATGCTTTTGCCCAGAAAGATGCCCAGGCTAAAGTGATATTAAACCAGGTAAGCGCCAAATACAAATCATACGATCTTATTAAAGCCGATTTTTCTTTCACACTTGATAACCAGCAGGCCGGGGTAAAAGAAACCCAGACAGGTACCTTGATATCCAAAGCCAAAGCCGGCAAGTACAAGGTTACCTTATATAGCTCGGCGACAGCAAAGGATGTAGATAAAGAGATCATCAGCGATGGCAAAAGCCAGTGGACTTACCTTAAAAAAGATAAAGAAGTGCAGGTGGGCGATGCCGGTAAAGGCGGTGATGGTTTAAGCAATCCTTCACAAATTTTCACCATCTATGAAAAGGGCTACAAATACCTTTACACAGGCGAACAAAAAATTGCCGGCAAAGCATACCAGGCTATCGACCTGACGCCTGAAAACGAAAAAGCGAGCATTTTTAAAGTGCGCCTATTGGTTGATAAAGCCAAAAAACAGATCTACAGCGCTCTTTTATTCGATAAAAACGGCAACAAATACAACTATGTTGTGAAGAGCTTTACCCCCAACGCTCCCGTTGCCGACAGCACCTTTGGCTGGGACGCAAAAGCACACCCCGGCGTTGAAGTGGTGGACTTGAGGTAAATCTTTTTAGATGTGAGATATTAGATTTGAGATATGAGACTTATAAAGAGCGGTGATTAGGATCATCGCTCTTTTTGTTTATTGATATGTTCGAAGAAGAAATGAGGTCTTAAAAATTTCCTCCTCGGGGAGGGGTGTGATGGTCACGAGCGCAAAGGCAGGGAGGGGTTTGTACGCGCGATGAGTTGTAAAGTGACTTGAACGCCTGATTTAACCCCTACCTCCTCCTTCCCCAAGGAAGGAATCGCACATTCCCCGCCTTTTTTGAGTCTCCCCGGCACATGATCAAATTCATAATGCCATAGAAAGTTATTTCAATTCTTCCAGCCTCCGCAATACAGCCGCCACCCGTTCATCAACCGTAGTATCCCCTTCAATAAGCAACAAGGGCTTTTTAAGGTTTTTCATCCAGTTTTGGTGTACTTGCAGGGTGCGGCCATCGGTGGTATTATCGTCGTAGCCGTTGGCCCAATCTAAAAATTCATGATAAAAGGCGGCGCGTTCCGGGTTGGTGTATATCTTATCGCCATAACGTTCAAACTCACGTTTTTTGAGCCTTTCCATTCTTACTGCGTTTGGGATATATAAAAATACCGAGAGGTCGAAATCCCAGTTATTATTCCAGTTGACTATCGAACCGCTTAGTATCCAGTTTTTGTGGGGGGCTGTATCAAGGTTAAGCATGGCATTTCGTTCTTCCGGCTTTCGCCTAATGGTGAACGGGGTTTCTGATGGCATCCAAAAGTATTCATCGCCATCAAAAGCTGGGTAACCAAGCGCCTTACCCAGGGCTTTCCCCAAAGTGGTTGAACCGGAGCCGGATGCTCCAAAATATTGATCTGCATTACAATACTGCCAACAGGTCGATATTATTTTTTTTCTTCTTTTTTTTCTTCAGTTTTAGGTGCGCGCTTATCAGGCATAGGGCCACGTTTGTAGATGATAAGGCCATTTAGGAAATTGCGCAGGATCTGGTCGCCGCAGGGTTTAAAGTTGGGGTGATCATCGGCACGGAAAATGGCGCCCAGTTCAGTTTTGGTAATCCGGAAGTTGGCAAGTTCCAATACTTTTACAATATCATCGTCGGTAAACTTCATAGCTACCCGCAGCTTTTTCATGATATCATTATTGCTCATACTATTGGTATTAAATTATATCGAAATGTCTATTTTAACTTTTTTATTTTTAATCTTTTCGCCCTTAATCTGCTGTACAACTTTTTCAATTTTGTTGCGCTTCACGGCGGCATATGAGGTGTAATCCAGTACCTCTATCAGGCCTACATCATCTTTATCCAACCCGCCTTTTTTTAGCAGCAAACCAACAATGTCTATTTTATTAACCTTGTCTTTTTTACCGGCAGCCACATAAAGCGTTGCCCAGGGTGATGGCTTGGGTACCACAGGATGTTCGGGCAGTTCCTCAACCTCCGGCATCTCTTTTAAATATGAGGGCTTTTCATCCGGCGCCAATAGCAGGTACGATGTGCCTTTGGCGTGCATACGGGCCGTGCGGCCGTTGCGGTGCAGGTAAGCTTCTTCGTTATGGGGCAGCTGGTAATGTACCACATGCTCAATTTCGGGAATATCCAGCCCGCGCGACGCCAGGTCGGTAGTGATAAGCAAGCGGTGGCTGCCATTTCTGAATTTTAGCAGGGCGCGCTCCCGGTCGTCCTGCTCCATACCACCGTGAAAAATATCGTGGGGTAATCCCCTGTCATATAACAGATCGCTGATACGTTCAACAGCTTCGCGATGGTTGCAGAAAACCAGTGTGGCCTGGTCGCCTATTTTGCAAATCAAGGCAAATAAGGCATCCAGTTTATCGGCGGCTTCGGCTATTACAGCTTTTTGTTTAATGTCGGGTTTGTTGGTGGCATTGGTCAGGTAGTCCAATTCAATTGGCCTCACCATGCCGGTAAATGACGGAATTTCGTCCATTTTGGTGGCCGATGTCAGCATCCGCTTTTTGATATTGGGCATCTGCTTAATAATAAAAGCCATATCCTCCTGGAAACCAAATTCCAGCGCCTTATCAAACTCATCCAATATCAGGGTATGTATCGTATCGGTACTAAAACTGTGGCGACGTAAATGATGCGCTATGCGGCCCGGCGTACCTATAAGCACGGCTGGCGGCTGCGAAAGATTATTGCGCTCAATTTTAACCGGGTGGCCGCCATAGCAGCAGTTAACTTTAAAGCCGCTGCCGATTGTCCGGAAAACCTGTTCAATCTGCAAGGCCAGTTCACGCGATGGTACCATAATCAATGCCTGCACTGTGGGGATATTGGCATCCAGCAAACCCAGCAAAGGCAATAAAAACCCGAGCGTTTTACCAGAGCCGGTTGGCGATAGCAGGATCACATCGCTTTTTTTGGCCGCGTTGATGGCTGCCTCCTGCATCTGGTTCAGGGCTGTTATCTTAAGGTTTTCGAGCGCTTGCTTTATCATTGTGGGGCAAAGATAAGGTAAAAGCCCCGTCCCCCGGTCTTGAAAGGCAAAAGCGGGATAAATAGTTCAAAATTTCGAAATCCAAATTAAAAACTTAGCTTTATGGTACGCGTCAATCATTGCCTTATCATATGAATACTTACCAATTTAAACAAACAGGCGGCGCAAGATATGCACTGCTGAGTGCAACCTGGCCTTTAGCTACCTTAACTGTTACCGAAAACCAACTCAGTTTAAACCTGCCATTATGTACCCTGTATTTCAGGCCCGCTGATGTATTATCAATTGAGCCGTATAATCGTGGCTTTACTACAAACAGCCTGGTTATTAATCATACCGTCCCTCATTATAAAACGCCGGTTGTTTTTAGACCTTCAGGCAACGTACGCGAAACTATAGGCCAGATAGCGCAGACAGGCTTTACAGATAATAAAAAACCTTTACCAATTGACCTTGATACAACAATAAACTGCCTGCAATCGCAAGGTGGTTTTGCTATGAAAGTGCCCGCAGTAATTATTATCGTAGTTATCTGGAATGCGCTCGCAACCCCGGAGTTATACCGCGTAGTCGTTCAAAACAGCCCTCAGGATATGTTCATAGGCATGCGATTGGCAACGGGCTTTATGGTATTAATTTGTTTAACGCTTATTTTATCCGCACCGTTCCAAAACCTGGTGCTGAAGGAAGAACGTACTTTTAACGATATTGGAAAATTCATATACTTTATTTTAGCAATTTGCAGTATAATGTTCCTTGTATCGTTATTGATGCCTGGCGTAAGATAAAGAACAGAATTATATTTACTCAATCGCCTGTAAATTACTTAAGCTAAACCGCGACAAAGGGCTCTTAAAAAAGATAGGATATGTTATTGCCATTAGATCAATTTTATCTTGAGGAGGACGAGCCACTAAAAAGCAGCTTGCTTGCCTTAAGGGATATCATCCTGCAACACGATAAGAATATTACCAACGCCTGGAAATTTAATATGCCTTTCTTTTTATACAAGGGAAAAATGTTTTGCTATATCTGGACGCATAAAAAACTACAACAGCCCTTTATCGGTTTCAGTGAAGGCAAACGGATGGAACACCCCGGCCTTACTTTCGAAAACCGGTCGCGGATAAAAATAATGATATTGGATGCAGGGAAAGAGCTGCCTGTAAATACCATTAAACAGGTTTTGGATATGGCAATTGAATTGGTAAAACGGGATTTATAAGATGGAACAAAACTATAGCCTGCAATGGCTGACCGATAAATTTGAAAACGGCGACAATATTAAATACCTGTTCTTTTGGGGACACCGGAGCAAACGGGCCGGAATTGATAAATCGTGTTTTAGCCAATGGTTTGAATTGCCCTTTGTGGTTGATGGCATTACCTACAAAACTGCCGAACACTGGATGATGGCCAACAAAGCCATGTTGTTTGGTAATCCAAAAATCTGCGAAAAAATAATTGCCGTCAACAGCCCCGGCGAGGTAAAGGAGCTGGGGCGGCAGGTTTTGGGGTTCGACGAAATTATATGGGCACAAAAACGGTTCGGGATAGTTGTTACCGGCAATATCCATAAGTTTAACCAGCACCCAAAATTCGCCGAATATTTGATAAATACAGGCGACAGGGTATTGGTAGAAGCCAGCCCGGTTGATACCATTTGGGGTATTGGCCTGGCGCAGGATGATGAACGAATAAATGATATTTACAGCTGGCGTGGACCAAACTTATTGGGTTTTGCATTAATGGAAGTGAGGGATTTTTTAAAAGGCGTTAAGCAGTAGTGTATGCCTACCCCACTTGATAATTTCTACCTTCAACAAACCGAACCGGTAAAAAGCTGCCTGTTGGCCCTGCGCCGGATTATACTGAAACAGGATGCCGCTATAACCGCGGCCTGGAAATATGGGATGCCATTTTTTTGCTATAAAGGCAAAATGTTTTGCTACCTGTGGGTGCATAAAAAATTGCTGCAGCCTTATATCGGCATTGTTGAAGGCAAACATTTTGATCATCCCGGGCTGATCATCGAAAAACGGGCACGCATGAAAATTATGCTTTTTGATGCCGATGAGGATTTGCCGGTTGAAACTATTGAGGCAATTTTGAAGCTGGCTATTGACTTGTATAAAACGGGCGTAATAAAGATCAGGTAAATAAGTTATAGTGTTACTTAAACATCATGAAGAAAATTTTACTACTCCTGTT
Organism: Mucilaginibacter sediminis; assembly: GCF_051903035.1. NCBI lineage: Bacteria > Pseudomonadati > Bacteroidota > Sphingobacteriia > Sphingobacteriales > Sphingobacteriaceae > Mucilaginibacter > Mucilaginibacter sediminis. The sequence goes on along the minus strand of NZ_CP170602.1, from coordinate 6,995,010 downwards.
ATCGATCTGTATTGTAGCCATCTCTTGCAAATCACAACACAAAACAGGATACGGATCACCGTTGGTGGTATTAACGGAAACCAATCCCTGGCTAATGGTTGTGGGGTCCGATTCACCTACTATAGCTATTTACGAAAACGGGCAGGTGATTTACAAAAAAATGACAGATGATAAAGCCGAATACTACGAGGTTAATCTAAGCCATGAGGATCTGCTGCAAACGATTAATAACCTGGGTATCAATGACTGTTTAAAAAAACTACCTAAACACATCGACGTTTCTATAGCAACGGATCAGCCCACTGCTAAATTGTTCCTTAATCTCGATTCTGTGAAAATCATTAGCGTCTACGGACAGTTGCGTTGGGCGCCCGACCGCGATAAAGCGCCAGCCTGTTTTATTAATGTTTTTAATAACCTTATCAAATATCAACATGGCGGGGCTAAAGAATGGTTGCCGGATAGTATTGAGGTGATGCTGACAAACTACAGCCATTCTCCCGAAAAACCATTGGCCTGGCCAGTTGCGTGGCCCGATCTCAAAAACAAAACAACCATAAAAAGGGGCGACGATTTATATAGCGTTTACCTGGATAAAAAATACTTTCCGGCTTTCATCAAACTAAACTCGTCCTTAAAAGAAAACCAGGCTGTTTTAGTTAACGGACAAAAGCTTTCGGTTTCGTACCGGATACCTTTTCCTAATTTGAAGTAACCTGCCCTCCTGATGCCCAAATCATGGGCTTAAGTACTATTCCTAAGGGTCGGTTCATCGGCTTCCTGGTTAAAGTATATCAGGCCACGCCGGCGCGCGGTCGTGGTAACTACCTACTTGGTTAATATACAAGATATATGAAAGTACTATATTGCCCCGAAATATTTAACCTTATATCATGACCAAAATCACATTGTTTGCATTTTTGCTTCTTTCATTTTTGGGTTGCTTAAATGTTGGCGCTCAACAGACAGCCCCGCGGGTAAAGTTCACTGAAATCACTTTTGGCCCGGCAACATCAACAACAGTTTTTAAAGAAGAGATGCCTGGTTCACCATCGGGTGATCATTCCATTATTGCAAATCAGGTATTCGGTAAAAAGACAAACAGAATTGAGGCTAAAAAAGGAACCCAATTTGGTGTTGAATATAAAATAACCGGAAAGCATGGCAATATTGCAAGGTTAGATATTGAATGGGTTTTCCCCGCAGAGATTGTAGACACTGCGAAAAAAGAATCATTTAAAAGTGTAAGGTACCCAATTGATATAGCGGTAAATGCAACCGATGCAAGCACCTACGCACTCGATAATGACTTTGAAGTAATAAAAGGCACCTGGCAATTGAATATCTATTATGCCGATAAATTGATTTATACCCGCAAATTTGAGCTTTACTAAGCACTGCAATTTTCATTTTGAAGCAAGCGCTGTGCCTGTAATTAAATTAATTGAGTAATTTACAACCATTAATTAATTGCACACCCTAAAATAGTTTAATGTACTGGTACGAAGAAGATATAAAGCAGCTTGAAAAAGTTAGCAGGAACAAGGAATACGAGCCCGAAACTATTTTTTATGGCAGTTCGTCGGTAAGGATGTGGACAAGCCTTAAGGACGATTTTAAGGAATTAAAACCCACAAACCTGGGTTTTGGCGGCTCGACACTGGCTGCCTGCGTTTGGTTTTTTGAGCGGGTAATGGAAAGCTACAGCCCCAAAAGACTGGTAATATACGCCGGCGACAACGATTTGGGCGATGGCCGCCATCCCGAAGAAGTTTTTATATTTTTTCAGCAACTGGTTGCCAAAGTGCATCACCGTTTTGGTGATTTGCCCTGCTATTATGTTTCATTAAAACCAAGCCTTAGCCGGTGGAACATCATTGATAAATTTAAATATGCCAATAATCTTATCGAGACAGAAATAGTTAAAAATACCAATAACTGGCGATTTATTAATATTTATAAAGAGATGATTGACGCCAAAGGCTACCCTAAAAAAGAATATTTTGTAGGCGACGGGCTGCATTTAAGCCCGCTTGGTTACCAGTTATGGAAACAGGTTATTACAGCTAATATTAACAGGTAAGCATTACCATTTATTTAATTTTGATTAACATTTGTTTTGGAAATTTCGCAGCAAAAGGCCGGGCCACAAATGAACAGAGGATACCACAAATGGTTTAGCGCCAATTTACATCGTACTATGGAGCTATTGGTATTTGGTCATGCAGGCAGGGCTGTGCTATTTTTCCCTACCCGGATGGCGCGGTTTTATGACTACGAAAACTGGGGGATAGTTGAAGCGCTGCAAACCAAAATTGAAAATGGCGAGCTGCAGCTTTTTTGTGTAGATAGTATTGATACCGAAAGTTTTTATAACCACTGGGTGCATCCGGCCACACGTATAGCGCGGCATTTGCAATACGAACAGTATATTCTTACCGAGGTTTTACCCTTCATACAAAACCAAAATGGCGGCGATTACTTTGAAGTTGCCGGGTGTAGTATGGGATCATTCCATGCCATCAATATAGCTATGAAACATCCATCTGTTTTCAAGAAAGTAATATGTATGAGCGGGCGTTTTGATCTTACCCTGCAAATAGACGACTTTAAAGATCTGTTTGATGGCTATCGCGATGAGGATATTTATTTTAATATGCCCCAGCAATTTATGGCCAACCTGCATGATGGAGCCATTTTAGATGCCATTCGTAAAATCGAGATCATTATGGCAGTGGGCGAAACAGACCCATTTGTACACAGCAACCGCGACTTTAGCGACTTGCTTACAGGCAAAAGCATTCCGCATCAATTATACATTTGGGATAATTATGCGCACCGGCCACGATATTGGAAGCAAATGGTGAATTTGTATTTATAAAAGAATATACCATCTTCAGGTTTAACCATCGTCACTCACGGGGCTTTTTTCTTTTCGGCAAAAATCAAAATTACGTTTGAAGCAATTTATTTAAAAAAGTAACTGAGATGCAGCAAAGCTGCAAATTTGGTTCCGGCAGTAAAAGCAATCCCATCAACCGGTGCCTGGTTTTTTAACCGGGTAACCGTTTCAAACTGGGTTTCTTTCCACTGCACATTAAACAGGTTATTTATGGTTAAGCCAATTTCGTATTTGGGCCTGGTATAATTTAATACCAGGTCGTTGATAAAATAACCTTTGGCAACCAGGCTATAGTCGGCATTCGCCGCGCGGTCAGCCAGATACCGGTAGCGCAAACTGCCATTGAAGCCGTTTTTAAAAGTGTAGGTTATGCCGCCGGTACTGCTCCAAACCGGTGCTAAAGGAATATAATTTGCTCCGGCCGGCTCATCCAGCGACCTTCCATGGGCGTAATTTACATCTGCGTCAAAATACAGGGATTTAAGCGGCTGGTAACGGCCAGACAGGTCTAAACCAATGCGGCGGGTGCGGCCGCTAAATTCTACCGAACCTCCATCGCCTGCGTATACATATTCTTTTTGCAGGTAACTATACCACAACGCAGCGTTGAACAACAGGTTTTTGGCCGGTTTAAATACCGTACCCAAATCGGCACCATATGCTGCGGGCAGGGTTTGCAAACCTCCCTGCGCCACTACCACCCGGGTATCATTAGAATGAAAGCCTTTGCCGGTTAATAAATACAATTCGGTTTTATCGTTAACACGGTAGTAAAAATTCAGCTTGGGACTAACTATATTATTATTGGCGGTATACACACCGATACCATTAAGCGTACTATCAGTGGCCAGTTTATTGTTATACCTGTAATAAAACTGATCAAACCTTACCCCTGCGTTCATCGAGAATTTTGAACTGAATTGAAATGTTTCAGCCAGGTAGGCTCCGGCACCCAGTTCGGTAATATCACCCAATTTAACCGGATCGATAACTGTGAAGTTGTTGACGGTATGCGATAATTCCGAACCTTTGGTCATATCCAGCCGGGTATTAATTCCCGCTTCCGTTGTCAGTTTAGTATTCCCAATATAGCCTTCATGCTGGTAGCTGCCGTTATAGCCATACAAATTGCGTGTTTCCCGCTGACGGATCTCGTCACCGTTAACTGTATCTACCAGGTAAAATGTAAAATTGGTATGCAGGTCAAATTTATAGCGCGAATAGTAGAGTTGGTTTTTGACGATGTCATGATTCGACAGCCGGGTTAAAAGCTGTGCGTTCAAGTTGGTACGCGAGGTTACTCCGCCCTCGTTGGGGTCAAGTGCGCCGTAAAACCCGATGGCGCCATCGCTTACCGCGCTTTCCGGGATCTGCCCGGATGCTTTCCATGCGCTGTAGAAAGTGGAAGCACTAACGGTTAGCCAGTTGTTGGCGTTTAGCCGGCCATGATATTTGGTAAAAAAGTTAAAGCGTTTAAAATGCTGCGGGTTATCAAAATAACTGTCGCTGTACCGGTATTCCGAAGCGGCGTACCAGGACTGGTTATTGGCTTTAGCTTTTTGGCCAAGTAGGTTAACCATGCCGAACACCCTGTAGGTATTAAACTGTCCGCCTTCTATTTTAACCTGGTTAGCGTCAATCGCGTTGGCAGTGTTAAAGTTCACAAAGCCGGTCAGGGCCAGGTCGCCTTTATCCACATTATACATCCCTTTTTGATAGTTGGTGCTTTCTATCGTTTCGGGGATAATAAAATGACTGTCGGCATAACCCTGGCCATGTGCCTGCGAAACCATATTTACCGGCATATAATCAACGCTCAAATTGATATCGGTACCATGGTCATTATCAAAACCGCGCAGAAAAATCTGTTCGGCTTTACCGCCGCCCTGGTGCTGGCCTATGAACAGGCCTGGCACTATACGCAGCATCTCCTGCGAATTAGCTACTCCCCTCATTTTAATGTCCGTCTCGCTGATTACTTTATAAGGGTTGGCCGCATTGGCCGTTATAATCACATCGCTCAGCTGTGTTTGCTGCTGGCTAATAACAATTACCTGTCCGTTCCTGAAATCACTTAGCGGCAAGGTTTCTTTTTGATAGCCAATTGCAGTTATAGAAATAGTTTTAACTGATACAGGTATGCTTTGATAAAAGAATCGGCCTGTTTCATCAGTAATACCGGTTTTGTTCCCCGGTTGCAGCATAATAGTTACACCTTTTAACGGAACTTGTGTGGCACTGTCAATTACCCTGCCTGTTAAATGACTTGTTTGCGAAAACGAGTGACGGCTACAAATTAACAGAACAGCGATAAGCAGGCAACTACGCATAAAATGAAAGGGTTATTAAACAAACAGCGCTTTTTTAAATCGGGCCGATAGAAATGCGGTAACAGAAAATATTGCGACAGCAAATACTAACCACAATTCGTAGCTGGTAAATTTTAGTATCACCTGGGTAATCAGGTTAGGCTGATTGAAAACCCTTTCGGCCATCCAGGCCAAAGCCGCTACACCAGCCAGTATGGCGGCGCCGGTTCTGAAAAAAGGATAAACCAACGTCCTGCTCATCAGCATCAGCCATGGAACGATAATGGCGATTACAAACAACTGCATCACTTCGATACCAATATTAAAGCCAAGGATGCTTAGCGTCAATGTGAGGGCAGTCAAATTAAGATTAGACAAAACCGAAGCAAATGCCAATCCGTGTATAAGCCCGAAACCTGCTGCTACCAGGGCCTCCCTGCCAGGAAATATAGGATAGATGGCATGTACCGCCGAAACCAGGATAGAAACGGCGATCAATACTTCTACCAGTTGCGCGGGGAGGCTGAGCCAACCTAAAGCTCCCAATAGCAAGGTAACAGAATGACCGATGGTAAACGCCGTTACAATTTTCAGCAAGTTCCTGAGGCTGCATTTAACGCCGCCAAAACCACCCCAATGCTTTTTAACAGGTAAAAGCATAGATGGCAGCAATAGCACAATCAGGAACAACAGGTGATCGGTTCCCTCCTTGATGTGCTGCATGCCTAAAGCAAGCATGCTATTGAAACCTTTAAACCAGCTTCCCTGCTGTAAATTTATTTCCAAAGGATATATCACGTTATCTTTGGTATTCCAGCTGATTACCATTGCATCTGCCGACGATGTATTTAAATTTCCTGTCTCCCAATCGCTGCGGATAGAAACAAGGGCTGCATGGTTAACAACCTGGTGCATAATCACATCATAATCGAGCATAAACTTCCGGGTACTCTCGCCCGGCAGCGGTATGATAACTACCCTGGCAACTACTTCCCAATAATCGATGCCGTTCTCGATGTATTTTCCTTTGTCCATCCTCAAAGCTTCTACTTCAACATTCCATGGAGTAGCTTTTTTTGTGTAGGCATGAATGTGGGCTTTGAGGTATTCTGTTAATTGAGGCCCGAATTTTTCGATAAGCGTTTCCGGATTTTTAGATATATTGTTGCCAAAAGCAAGTTCCAGTTCTGATAGCGGCATTTGCAGCTCAAGTGCAACCCTATGAGGACTTGCATCTAAAAAAACAAGCGTATTTGGCGTTTGATGCGCAGCAGCAATTGTTGGCCTTAATGCTGTAACGGCAAAAATAGTTGCAAAAATAAACAGCCGCCAACTGTTTTTATGGCGACTGTTTATTGAAAAAATGTTACACATAATTTCTATTTTTTTTATAAACCTATGTAATCACGGGTATGGTCCCTCATAACAGTATGGTAGTGAATTCCCGAAAGCACCACACCTGTTTGGCAAATAAACTCTATCCAAACACTTGGCCCATCTATCCTGACGTAATCGGTATTGGTTGTTAAAAATGAGCTGGCCGTACCGGCAACGGCAGAGGTATTGCTGGCATATGTAACATATGTATCTGCAAGCTCATTTTGATAAATTGTAGTAAAGGCGGCGGCGGCAGTAGCGTCCACATCGTTGATCCATGGCATCATGGCTGCCAGCACTTTTGCCTGTGCCGCACTGCTCAACGCACTTACTTTAATTCCCTGTTTAGTGGTTGGGAATGTATTGGTGGTTGAACCGGGTACCATCAAACAGTCGGAAAAAGTACTGGATATTTTTGCCGAAGCCAGCTCTGTACTTGTGAAAGAGCCCAGCATTTCCTGCATTGCCGTATGCTCTGATTCCAGCGGGCCGCTATAAGTAGTTCCGCTTAAAGTAAATGATCCTTTTGGTTCTACTCCCTGGTGCAAAGGTGTAATACTGGTAACACTGCCTGCGTCATAAGTAATATTTTGCGCGTAATGGTGGCCACCAATCTGTAGCATCCACTTTCCGGTTGTACTTGGGGTTCCCAAAAATGCGATAATATAGTTACCTGAAGAATAGCCGGAAGCAGTTTGCCCCAGGTAATCATCGGCAGCCATAATTTGTGAAAACTCGTCATAACCTTCACCGCTACTTGTACCGAAGGCTGCCGCTGCAACTGCTTTTGCAGCCGCCAATTGTGTGGCGGTTAAGCTGCTAAATGCTAATCCGTTTCTGCACGAAACCCCACATGGCAGATTCGACCATCTTTTGGCATTGGTAAGGTTCAGCGTAAGTACAACAGTTGACTGCTGCGCAGTGGTAAGCGTTGCTAAAAAAGCATTGGCTAAACATACTACTTTTGATGCGGTGGTGGCCGACGTAGAGCACCCTGTGGTTGTTGTACTTGCGGCATTTACAGTAACTGCAAAACTGCACGTTTGCCCGCCGAAGGTAATAGCAAAAGAAGCAGTACCGCTCGACGCTGGTGTACCTGCAATAGCATACGTAATGTTGCCCGCCCCGCTGGCTAATGTACCCGCGGCTAAAGTTGCTGTTAGCCCGGTAACCCCTGTTGATGAGATAGCGGTACCCGCGGCATAAGTTTTCCCGTTTCCGCCCGTATACGGAACCGTTGCTGTTCCGGTAAATGCAGTTGAGGCATAAGCCGTTCCTGAAATTGTTGCGCTGGCACAAGTTAAAGCACTTACAGATGCCGTAGTTGTAGTGGTGCCGGAATCGCTGCTGCTTTTTTTGCAGGCCTGGATCACCAGCAATACGCTTAGGCTGATGGCCGGTAATAAGATAAATAATTTAGTTTTCATGAGTTAACTATTTGTTAAATTGATAAATACACAGGTGTTTTTTAAACCCAGCGTAAACGTAGCGGCAAACCATAATTTAAAACAGGGTGTATAGATGAATGGCCTTTTTTTAGTGGTGAGTGGGCTATTGTTGCTCAAACCCTGTATAATTTCAAGTCATGTTGCCGGGGTCAATAAGGGGGGAAACAACTGTTAAACTGTATATTTGCCATTTCATCTATACATTCAAGTCAATCACCGATGTTTTTATTTTCATGCCGGACTGATTGTGTTACTTTACCTCTATGTCAAAAATTAAAGCTATTTCCATCATCCTGCATTTTGCCGGCTGGGTTATGCTCATGGCCATCCCGCTCATATTTCTGCATAGAGGCGGCAGCTTTGACGGTGACATCGTCCTTTTGCAAAGCCCCGACTATTGGTTATTCGGACTTACTTTTATGGTGGTTTTTTACAGCAACGCCTACTTTTTTGTTCCGCGGCTGCTGCTCCGTAAAAAACATATTTTCTTTGGAATTGCTGTTTTTTCCCTGTTCTTCGGTGTTTACTGCATCAGGCCATTTGACCGCTTGCTGCATATCAGGGAAAAAGAGGACGACAGCCGGCGGCCTAATAACCGGCCGCCTTTCAATGGGCCCGGCAACGTGAATTATCAGCCCGTGGAGCCTCCGGGACGAAACCCCAACTTGCCATCCTATCGCGATAGACCTTTAAGCCGGTCGCCGTTTGGGCAGCCGTTGGATATTACCAGTTTCTTTATTTTTTTTACGGTAATAGCCTTTAGTACGGCCATTAAAACTATCCGGGAATGGCTGCTTACCGAGCAAAGGGCCGCCCGCGCCGAAGCGGATAAAGCGACCGCCGAGCTCTCTTTTTTGAAAGCACAAATCAATCCGCATTTTTTGTTCAATACCATGAACAATATTTATACGCTGGTTTTAACAAAGGACGATCATGCAGCCGACAGCGTTTTGCGACTTTCAAAAATCATGCGTTACGTTACCGAAGATGTAACCGGGAATTTTGCACCCCTGCAGCGCGAGGTTGATTGTATAGGCAGCTATATTGAACTACAGCGTTTACGCACAGGTAGCCTTACGGCTGTTAATTTTGAGGTAGACGGCGACATAGATGGAAAACAAATAGCCCCCCTGCTGCTAATGACTTTTATTGAAAATGTTTTCAAATACGGTGTTAGCAAACATGAAAGCACAACTATCCAAATCAAATTGGTTATCAGCGAAACTACCCTGTACTTTTATTGTAAAAACCGGATATTCGGTTTAAGTAACGGCGATAACCACAGCACCGGCATAGGCATCAGAAACACCCGAAAACGTTTAGAACATTTATATACCGGCAGGTATTTATTAAATATCAGCAACGATAACCAGGAGTACATTGTTCAGCTAACTTTACCAACTTAACCATGATCCTTAAATGCATAGCCATTGATGATGAACCTTTAGCGTTACGGCTTATTGGCGAATATGTATCGCGGTTTCCCAAACTGCAACTCATCAAAACATTCGAAGACGCAATTTCGGCGGCCGAATTCTTAAAAAACACGGCGGTCGACCTCCTTTTTTTGGATATCAACATGCCCGATATCTCGGGTATCGACCTCTTAAGGTCGCTGCCTGTAAAACCCATGGTTATTTTCACCACCTCCTACCGCAACTATGCCTATGAAGGCTTTCAACTGGAGGCGGTAGATTTTGTTGAAAAACCAATAGAATTTGAACGTTTTACCAGGGCTATAGAAAAAGCCCTGGCGTTTTATCAATATAAAAACCGGGCAAATGAAAAATTGAATACTACAGACGAAAGCCTGTACGTCCATTCTGAATACCGGATTGTGAAGATTGACCTGAGTGCCATTGAGTACATTGAAAGTATGGAAAACTACATCCGGATTCACTTAACTAACGACAAACCGGTATTTACTTTAATGACATTAAAGGAAGTGTTGAAAAAGCTGCCCGCTGATAAATTTCAGCGTATTCATCGCAGCTACATTGTACCTGTAAGTAAAATAAAATCCATCCAAAATCGTAAGGCGCAACTAACGGATATTGAATTGCCGGTGAGCGATGCGTATTATGAAAGTATCCGCGGTTTGGTTAATTAGCTTTTCGTATGCACCAACCTTAAAGAATCGTAATTCCCGCTTCATAATTCATTTGGCTCTTCCCTGTTGTTAAAAGAAAACGGAATACGATAAAAGGATTAAATCAATTTTATATATTTGCGCCGCTGCTCCCGTAGTTCAACGGATAGAATTATGGTTTCCGGTACCATCGATATGAGTTCGAATCTCGTCGGGAGCACTAATTATCGTTTGATATTTAAACAAAGGACTATTCAAAAAAGACTAGTCCTTTGTTATTTCCATAGTAACAGCAAAATGACAAGCTAACACGGTTTAGTTTGCCACCCTCAAAACATGAACAGAATTGGTCGAAACCTTTAGGTTCTAAATCAAGAATAATTCTAACTTATAATTCAGCCTTACTACTATTATTTAACAATAGTATATTCGTTATTAAAAAACCAGCGCAAATGCATCATGAACACCATGTAACCAGTTCGGAAACCATCAGGGACATTGTTATCGGTATGTCCGATGGTTTAACGGTTCCTTTCGCTTTGGCGGCAGGTTTAAGCGGAGCCATCAGTTCGTCAACCCTTGTAGTAACTGCGGGTATTGCCGAGATTGTTGCCGGATCAATTGCCATGGGCTTAGGCGGTTACCTTGCCGGGCGCACGGAAGTAGACCATTACCAATCTGAATTAAAACGGGAGTATGAGGAAGTAGAGAAACTACCCGAGCAGGAAAAAGCCGAAGTAATGGAAGTATTCGCGGGGTTCGGTCTATCTGAACCATTGCAACGGCAAATTGCCGATGAACTTGCCAAAGACAAAAAGCAATGGGTGGAATTCATGATGCGTTATGAACTTGGCCTTGAAGAACCCAATGCAAACCGCGCGGCCAAAAGCGCCATTACCATTGGCTTATCCTACATTGTTGGCGGCATTATTCCTCTATCTCCCTATATCATTATCGACCATGCCCAGGAGGCTTTATATTACTCTTGCGGTGTCACGCTGATATGCCTGTTCATATTTGGTTATTTTAAAAGTAAAATGACAGGCCAGCCGGCATTAAGCGGCGCTTTTAAAGTAGTAATAATTGGCGCGCTTGCCGCCGGGGCCGCTTTCCTGATGGCCAAATTGATTACCGGGAAATAACAAACGTACTATTGTTAAGTCTGAAGTCCTAAGTCTGAATTTTCATTTTTGACTTAGAACTCAAGACTTTGGGCTAAAGACTATCCGTCACGACACTATGATTTACCTCCGTTGATCATATCCGAAACAATGCCTTTGCCATCATGCTTTCGTTCGGCCAGGAAAACGCCTGCAATATGAACTACAATAAATGCAATAATAAGGTACATACAAAAACTGTGAACCTCTTTAACGCTGTGCCTGATAGATTTATATGGCGCCAGCAGGTCTTCAAAAGCCAGGAATAAACCTGTTACTGCCATAATAATAAGCAGCAAATAAAACACAGCGTAAATACTTTTCACGGCAAGCTCGTGCCTCGTCAACTCTCTTTCCTTTTTGATAGTTTGAAATTGCCGGTAAGCGCCTTTTATTTTGCCAATGAATTTTTGATCGGCCAACTGAAAAAACTCCAGCACCAGCCTAAATAATAATAAAACAGCCAAGCCATATCCAAAATAGGTATGAATACTCCATACGCTATCGCCAAGTGCATGGGCAACAGAGCCGGCCTGGTCGTTGGTTACTACGGCACCCACCTGCTTCAGTTCATCTTTAACCAAGGCTGTTACCGGCCTTCTGTCGGTAATAGTCGCATTGATTAGTACGGTAAGCAGCGAACCACTGATGACAATGGCATTAACCCAATGCCAGAGGCGAAGGGGTGCCGAATATTTTTTGATATGTCCCGGATGGGTAACATCTTCACGGATAGGTTCGATAATTGCCATGTTAATTTTATTTAGCTGCCTGTTTTGCCCAAAAGATAATCAATTCCATTTATCAAACCAATTTGATCTGCCCGTACCTTCTGCATTGTTATAAAGGAGGATTTATCTTTTTGGATGATAACAGTATAGTGACGTTTTGAGGCTGTTTTTTTTGTAAATTACCACAAGAATATGAAGCAAATCTGTAGTTACTACATCTTTATCCGCAAATGGGTATGCGTACTTCAGTTTATCTTCAATTTCGCATTTTATCTTTGAACAAAAACCGAATTGAAAATCCTGGTAATAGAAGACGAGCAAAGCTTACGTGAAAACATCACCAGCTACCTGAATGTTGACGGCAATATATGCGAAAGCTGTGGCGGACTGACTACGGCACTGCAAAGATTAGCAGACTATGACTATGATTGCGTGCTTTTGGATATAGGCTTACCCGACGGGCAAGGTTTAGATGTGCTTGAATTTTTAAGAGCCCACCACAAAAACGAGGCTGTGCTGATCATTTCGGCCCGAAACTCATTAGATGATAAACTGAAGGGGCTAAACCTGGGTGCCGATGACTACCTGACCAAACCATTTCATCTTGCCGAGTTAAAAGCGCGCTTAATAGCTGTATACCGCCGGAAAGCATTAAATACCAATAACAAAGTGGTATTTAATGAAATATCAATTGACATACCGGGCAGAACGGTTGAAGTTAACGATAACGCCATCATACTTACACGTAAGGAGTATGAAATGCTGCTTTATTTTATTGCTAATAAGGGCAAAGTAATATCCAAAAATGCCATTGCCGAGCACCTTTGGGGAGATGAGATGGACATGCACGATAACTTCGATTTCATTTACACCCATATCAAAAACCTGCGCAGGAAATTGTTGGATGCCGGTGGTAAAGATTATCTGACATCGATATACGGCCTTGGTTACAAATTTGTGAGTACATGAAACTATCTGAGCATTACACCCGGACAAGTGTATATATCACCCTAACGGTTTTACTGTTTGGGGCGGTTATTTATTATTTTGCAATTAACTATATAGCGCAGCAACAGCTTGACCGGGGCCTCCAGCAACAATTAACTGAAGCGGAAGAATACGCCAGGAGTAATGACCAGAACCCGCAATTGTATGACCTGGACAGGGATCATGCCATATTTGTAAAAACAAACCGGCAGCAATTGCAAAAGCGTTTTTTTGATACCACTTATTTTAACCCTAAGGAACAACGGGCAGAGCCCGGCCGCGCGGTGGAAGACCTGGTTAAAGTAAACAATAACAACTACTACAAGGTGGTTATCACCATTTCCAGGGCCGGCCAAAAGTATCTTATTGAGGTTATAACTATTATTACCCTTACCCTGCTTGCCGGCCTGCTGGCTGTGCTCTTTATAACAAATAAATACCTGCTTAACGACCTTTGGAAACCTTTCCGGCTAACTTTAAAGGAAATAAAGCAATTTAATATTGCTGATGTTGACCAATTTACCGGAAAACCAAGCCTGGTGGATGAATTTACCGAACTAAATGAAGCGATCAGGGAAATGTCGTTAAGGGTAACGCACGATTACCTGAAACTGAAACAGTTTACAGAGAATGCATCGCATGAAATGATGACACCGCTGGCCGTTGTAACAACCAAACTGGATACACTGATCCAGGACGAAACTTTGGGTGCCGATCAGCTGGCACAAATAACAGATATTTATAGCTCAATTAATAAATCAAGCCGGCTTAACAATTCATTGTTGCTGCTTGCCAAGTTGGAAAACAAACTCATAACCGAGGAAGAACCCATTGAGCTTGACATTATGCTGGCCGAAAAGATGCAGCAATTTCAGGAATTGATGCAAAGCAAAAATCTTTTGTTTCGGCACCAACTTGAACCTAAGCAGATATTGGCCAGCAAATACCTGGTTGATATTTTGTTAAACAACCTGTTCAGCAACGCTATCAGGCATAACATTACCGGGGGGATAGTTATTATCCAATTAACAGCGCATTTGTTATCGATAAAAAACAGCGGGGGTGCTAATCCTTTAAACACCGACCTGATTTTTGAGCGATTTCAAAAAGGTAAAGAATCGCAAGGCACCGGCCTGGGGTTAACGTTGGTAAAAAACATTTGCCAGCATTACGGCTACACCATCCATTATTATCACGAAATGGGTTTACACGCTTTTGTAATTACGTTTTAGATGGTGTTTTGTCACCTTAGTGATACAATAAGCATTTAGCAGCTAACTACAGTTTTGCTTCAGATTGTCATTATAGTTTTATCGTGTATGCCGTTGGCGTACATTATAAAAGTACAAAATCAATGAAATATTTATGCTTACTGGCCTTTGCCTTTATCACCCTGCAACTTAAAGCGCAGGACAATTACGAAATCCAGGTATATGGTTCAGAAACGGTAGAAAAAGGAAATACCATGGTAGAGCTTCATAGTAATTATACCATTAACGGAAGTAACACAGCTACCAATGGCGAATTACCAACCAACCATGTTGTACATGAAACTATCGAGATAACCCACGGCTGGACCCCATGGTTTGAAACCGGCTTTTATTTTTTTAACTCAATAGGTGATGGGGGGCGGACTGCGTACGTAGGCTCGCACATCAGGCCAAGGGTAGCAGCCCCACAAAGCTGGAACTGGCCGGTGGGCGTCAGTATCTCAACCGAATTTGGGTTTCAAAAAAGCGCGTTCTCTGCCAATACAAGCACACTGGAAATAAGGCCTATTGTGGATAAAAAATGGAACAAATTATATATTTCTGTAAACCCTACATTAGAGAAAAGCTTCGCCGGCCCCGATGTTAACCGTGGGTTTACCTTCTCGCCCAATGTAAAAGGTAGTTACGATGTAACCAAAATTGTGGCGCTTGGATTAGAATATTATGGAAGTACCGGGCCATTTTTTCATTATGATGCATTTAAACAACAGGACCACCAGCTATTTGTAGCAACCGACCTCAACTTCGACCCCAAATGGGAGGTTAACGGTGGCATAGGCTATGGATTTACTTCAAATACGGATAAAGCAATTGTTAAAATCATTATCGGCAGGAGGTTTTGACAGCACAGCGGTGAGGTTATTGTATGCGTAATTCAGCACAAAAAAAGGGAAATGCTTTTCGACACATTTCCCTTTTTTGTTGTAGCACGGCCGTAAAGACGAATTAATTATTTTTGATAACGCCTTTAATTTCCTGCTCTATGGTGTTCAATAGCTACCGGTTTAGTTAAACATTAAACCTGAAGTGCATAATATCGCCATCCTGCACAATGTAGGTTTTACCCTCGATGCCCAATTTACCGTTCTCTTTTATCGTAGCTTCAACACCGTTAAATTTCACAAAGTCGTCGTATTTAATAACTTCGGCGCGGATAAAGCCTTTTTCAAAATCGGTATGGATAACGCCGGCTGCCTGCGGTGCTGTAAAGCCCTGGGTAATTGTCCAGGCACGTACTTCCTGTACACCGGCTGTAAAATAGGTGGCCAGGTTTAGCAAACGGTAAGCAGCTTTTATCAGTTTGTTAACGCCCGATTCTGTTAAACCCAAATCGTTTAAAAACATCTGGCGTTCTTCGTATGATTCCAATTCAGCAATTTCGGCTTCAATTTGTGCCGATATGATCAACACTTCGGCTTTTTCCTCAGCTACGGCGGCTTTTACCTGTTCAACATAAGCATTACCTGTACTTACAGATCCCTCGTCAACATTACAAACGTACATTACCGGTTTGGCGGTAAGAAGCCATATGTCGGCAATATATTCTTTGTCTTCTTCGGCAACCGGTGCTGTACGGGCCGACTTGCCTTGAAGCAAATGGTTTTTATAAACGGTTAAAACATCAAAGGTTTTTTTAGCCTCTTTGTCGCCACCTGTTTTGGCCATTTTTTCAACTTTCTGAATCTTTTTCTCTATTGAGTCTAAATCCTTTAGCTGCAATTCGGTATCGATAATCTCTTTATCGCGTATTGGGTCAACCGAGCCGTCAACATGAATCACGTTATCGTTATCAAAGCAGCGCAATACGTGGATAATAGCATTAGTAGCACGAATGTTGGCCAAAAACTGGTTACCCAAGCCCTCGCCTTTGCTGGCACCTTTTACCAGGCCGGCAATATCTACAATCTCGATAACGTTTGGCACTATGTTTTTGGGCTGAACTATTTCGGTAAGCTTTGTTAAGCGCTCATCCGGCACCGTAATTACGCCCACGTTTGGCTCGATGGTGCAAAACGGAAAGTTAGCCGCCTGCGCCTTGGCATTTGATAAGCAATTAAAAAGTGTTGATTTCCCCACATTTGGCAAACCTACTATCCCACATTGTAAACCCATTGTTTTAAATTCTAATTTCTAAAATTGTTCATGGTTGATGGTTCATAGATCATGGCCAAATAAACAGTCTGAAACAGCATCAAAGACTATGAACCATGAACTATCAACCATGAACCAAAAGGCTGCAAAGATAACAGAATTTTTTGCCCGATTATTTGAAAAAATAAACGACTTTTGCCATCGTTAAAAAACAGGATCACATTAATAATACGATGTAAAAACGAGGGCAATTATATGGAAGAGATGGTTGAGCAAATAGAATTGTTACTGGAACAGGAAGACAATACCCAATTACAGGAATATTTGAACAGCCTTAATATATCGGATGTTGAAGAACTGATTGATGAACTTCCTGAACACGGCCCTTTATTTATCGAAATACTTTCGCTTAACCGCGCCGTTAATGTATTCCGTATCCTGGATTTCCCTACGCAGGAGCGCATCATTAAAAAGCTATCGGGCCCAAGGGTTGCCGAATTAGTTAACGAGCTCCCCCCGGATGACCGTACCGCCCTTTTTGCCGAATTGCATGGCGACGCTGTTAAAAAACTGATCCTTCACTTATCACCAGAAAACCGTAAAGAGGCATTGTCGCTTTTAGGTTACGAAGAAGATAGCGTTGGCCGTTTGATGACGCCCGATTATATCGCCGTAAAAAAAAACTGGGATGTTACAAGGGTATTGTCGCACATCCGCCGGTACGGTAAAAACTCCGAAACCATCGATGTAATTTATGTTATTGACGAAAATGGAATTTTACTGGATGATATTCGTATCCGCGAAATACTATTGGTAAAACCCGAAACCAAGGTATCTGACCTGATGGACGGCCGCCTGATAGCCCTAAGCGCCAGCGACCCGCAAGAAGAAGCTATCAATATTTTTAGAATGAATAACCGCACAGCTTTGCCGGTTGTTGATAAAGAGAATATTTTGTTGGGCATAGTAACTGTAGATGATATTTTATGGATAGCTAATGAAGAATACACAGAAGATATTCAAAAAATAGGTGGTACCGAAGCTCTTGATGAGCCGTACCTTGATATCAACTTATTCCGGCTGGTAAAAAAACGCGTTGGCTGGCTTATCATCCTGTTTCTTGGCGAAATGCTTACCGCTACAGCTATGGGCTATTTTGAGGGCTCGATTGAAAAAGCGGTGGTACTGGCCCTGTTTATTCCCCTCATCATATCAAGCGGTGGGAACGGCGGCTCGCAGGCATCAACGCTTATTATACAGGCCATGGCCCTGGGCGAAGTTACCGTTGCCGACTGGTGGTTGGTGATGCGCCGCGAAATCATGTCGGGCCTGATGCTGGGCGCAACCTTAGGCGTTATTGGTTTTGCCCGAATCTACATCTGGCACCTGTTTTCGCCTGTCTATGGCCCTCATTGGATCCTGGTAGGTTTTACCGTTGGCAGCGCCCTTGTAGGGGTAGTTTTATGGGGATCATTAGCTGGCTCAATGCTGCCACTAATACTCAAAAAATGCGGCGCCGACCCTGCAACCTCTTCTGCCCCGTTTGTGGCCACATTGGTAGATGTTACCGGCCTGATCATCTATTTTACAGTTGCCATAATTTTCATGAAGGGGACAATGCTGTAGTTTCGTTGCTGTCAAAATTATTGTTTGCTTAAATATTTATATACCTTTAGTACAATAAATACTTAAACTTAAAACACTAATAATGGAAACTGACGAAAGCTACATCACCCCTCCTGGTTCAACCGAAATCATTCTGACAGCCGAAGCGCAAAGCTATTTACTATCGGCAGGTAAATGGGCTACCTTTTTAGGTATCCTGGGCTTTATTTTTTGTGGCTTATTTGCTTTATTAGCCTTATCAATAGGTACCATTTTTTCAAAAATGGCCGAAACGATGCCATACAATCCCGGCCTGAAAATGATGGCAGGTTTTGGCGGCGGCGTTACTATTTTTTACCTGTTAATTGATCTGCTATACTTTTTCTTCGCGCTTTATATTTACCAGTTTGCGGTGAAAATAAAGGCAGGGGTAAACTTTAAGGATACAGCCCACATAACAGCCGGGCTGGGCAAGCTAAAATCGTTTTTTAAGCTATGGGGAATTGTAACCATAGTTTTCATTTGCGTTTACGTATTAGCAATAGTATGTTTTGTAGTATTTGCTGCAACTATGGCAAAAGATATGTCTGCCGGAATGTAATAGTGCTTCATTAAAATAAAAACCCTGCCTTATGGGCAGGGTTCAATTATATTAGTTTAGCGTTAATTCTTTTTGTTGTTAAATCTCAAACGAAAAATCCTCATCGGCAGAAGCTTTGGCAACTTCAGGATTTTCATTATATTCATAGCGCTTTTCCACTACATCCTGGTTAGCCCTGATGTAGTCAACAGTATCTTTCAAACCTTCGGCAAATTTTTCAAAATCTTCTTTGTATAAAAAAATCTTGTGTTTAATAAAAACGCCGTCTTCCAAACGCTTTTTGCTCTCTGTAATTGTAACATAATAGTCGTTTGAGCGGGTTGCTTTTACATCAAAAAAATACGTTCTTTTCCCGGCTCTCACCTTTTTAGAAAATACCTCTTCACGTTCTCTATTGTCAAAATCTCCCATAAATATCCCTGAAATTAGTTTTGGTTGGCATAAATATAAATAAAAATTCAAAGTGCAAGTATTTTATTCGTTTTTATTGCAACTTTTAAAACAAAACAATGATTTTTTTGTGCGCAAGTTAAATTTATTATTGCTGCGAAACTTAGATGTTAGTCAACCAGAGGAGTTAGGCGTTCTGCTCTTCTTCTAACAGCTGCTTTTCATACAGTTCAAAATAGGTTCCTTTAAGCTGCATCAGGTATTCGTGGTTACCATGTTCAACAATTTCGCCATTATCCATCACCAGTATCTTATCGGCATTTTTTATGGTTGATATGCGGTGCGCTATAATGATGCTGGTTTTACCCTGCATAACACGGCCAAGGTTATTCAATATTTCCTCTTCGGTACGGGTATCAACAGCCGAAAGGCAATCATCAAATATCAACACCTGGGGGTGCTTAAAAATGGCCCTGGCAATAGATACTCGTTGTTTTTGCCCGCCCGACAGGGTTACGCCGCGCTCGCCAATTAAGGTGGTAAAGCCGTGCTCCAGCTCCATAATGTTATTGTAAACAGCTGCATCCCGGGCGGCCTGTTCTACCACCGGCAAATCAAGCACATCGGCGCTGAAAGCGATATTGTTGGCAATCGTATCGCTAAACAGGAAAACCTCCTGCGGCACAAAGCCAATTTGCGACCGATACCCTTCCAGGTTAAGTTGTTGCAGGGGAATATTATCTGCCAAAACCTGTCCGCCGGTAGTATCATACATGCGCATAACCAGGTTGGCAATGGTTGATTTGCCCGAGCCTGTGCGCCCAATAATGGCAACCATTTGCCCCGGATCAACCTTAAATGAAACGTTTTTTAAAGCCCGGATGCCGGTATCAGGATAAGTGAACGATACGTTATCAAATTCAAGCGCCCCTTTAATAGCATGTACTGGCGCCTTTGACGAAATGATCTCGGGCTGCTGATGCAAAAACTCATTGATCCGTTTTTGCGAGGCAGCCGCCCGCTGCACCAGCGAAGTTACCCAACCCAGGGCAATCACCGGAAAATTGAGCATATTCAGGTATACAATAAACTCGGCAATATTGCCCGATGTAATATTGCCCTTCATTACCTCTACCCCACCCACATACATGGTAATTACGTTACTCAGGCCAACCAGCAACAACATAATGGGGTAAAACATTGCCTGCACTTTGGCAAGGGCCATCGAATGCATTTTATAATTTTCACTTTCGGCTGCAAATTTCTCCCGTACAAAGGCTTCCCTGACATAGGATTTGATTACCCTGATGCCAGAAAAATTTTCCTGCACAAAACTCGACAATCCCGACAGCCGTTCCTGGATCTGTTCGCTCCGGTAGTTAATTACATTATTCACATAGTAAATGATGCCCGCTAATACAGGCAGCGGCAATACCGACCATACTGCCAGCCGCACATTTACGGTAAGCATGGCATAAATTACCATTACAAACAGCACCACGGTATTGATGGTATACATAATGCCCGGCCCAAGGTACATGCGCACCCGGCTTACATCTTCGGTAACGCGGTTCATCAGGTCGCCGGTGTTGTGGCGCCGGTAGAATGCCAGCGACAGGCGCTGGTAATGGCTATAAATTTCGTTCTTTAAATCATACTCTATATGCCTGGACATCAGGATAATGGTTTGGCGCATAAAAAAAAGGAACAGGCCCCTCAGCAAGGCCAGCACCAGTACCAGCACGCCGAACAGCATCAGGCTGCTGCCAAAAATATCATAGATCATACTCTGCCGGTTAAAGCCGGCAAAAAGGTGGTAGGCGCCAATATTCTCGGTAACCAGGTCGAAGGCTACGCGGATAACCTGTGCAGGCAATACACCAAAAATATTGGATATAATTACAAACAGCACTCCCGGGATTAGCCGCCAGCGGTATTTGTAAAAAAACTTATTGAGGTATGCGAGGTCTTTCATTTATGCTGACCAAAAGTATTAAAATTTGAGGGGATTGTTGTCGGCCGAAAAGTAACATTGATGTAAGAAAACAACAAGCGTAAAGGCGAAAGGTAAAAAGTAAAAGGCGAAAGGTCGGGTCAGACGCATCTTATTGGGTTAACATAACTTAACACATTTCAGGTAAAACATTTATAAGTATTTTATAATCAATATTTTATATTTTAACATAGTTAACACTAAACTGATAGCACAATTTAGGCGCATCCAGATACTTGTGCCTGTTGTTGGCCAATATAAGTCCCTTCGGCAGCTTGATCATTTAACCACAATCAGCCAGTAAAAAAAGATGTCGTTTGATGTTTATATCGTCCCGACGACATAAGCTCATTCCATTAGCTATTTTGATGATTTGCCCTGGGCGAAAAGTAAAAAGGCCTAACCGATTACCGGATTGCTTTTTTACCTTTGCGGCATGACAGAGCAGGAGTTGACAGCTTATTTTGAAACCGCAGATTTGCCCCAAACTTTAAGAATTGACAGGGCAACCACCCAGCACGACGTGAAAGAAGCCGTGGCCCGCAACCTGGAAACCATGCGCACCGAAGTTAAACATGCCGGCGCCAGGCACCGCCTCATGCGCATCATCAATGCGCTCGAGCATCCTTACGACGGGCCGGGAATTCCTGGCCGCTGGTAGCTTACACGCAATTGAGGCAGCCGGAAAACAGTTAAAAAATATCAAATAAGAGCAATAAACAAACAACCATCTCCGGTTATTAAGCCATTGGTTTTAAAAATTTACAGTTTTTATCAATGCCCAACGCTCACAACCCGGCTAACCTTCCATTGGCCGTTTTTTAACTGCCAAACGTGTACAAATTTCATAACGCCAATTACCGGCTTACCGTTTTCGGTATGGGTAAAACGGTGAGTGCCCATTTCAATAGCGCCGAAACCCGGCATAGGGTAAACCTCCAGGCTTTCGGGCAGCAGGTCGCGGCGCAGGTCGGCGGCTTGTTTGTTTTCAAAAATACCCTTAAAGCCGGCCATAGTGCCATCATAACCGGTAAGACCCTTGCCATCATTATAAAACTCCACATCGGCAGTAAATAAGCCCTTCATCACATCCAGGTTGCGGTTATTAAAGGCATCAAACATCACACTATCCATATGTGCAATAGTTTTAAACAATGCGGCATCCTTTGGTTTAAAAACTGCTGTTTGGGCATTGGCAGTAAAGTTACAGGCAAAGGCAATAAATATTACCGAAAAACATATGCGGAAAAATAATTTGGGTGTCGTCATGATTAAAGTATTAAGTATACCGGATAGACGCCTGTGGCCAAACCATTGTTACCGGTAAGCAAAAATATTTACAGGCGCGACTGCATGTTTAAAGGCTAAGCGTTGAGAGATGAAAAGCTTAATTCTCCTTTGATACCACTAAAGCTCCACTCCCTGCCCCATTTTGAATTTTGACCTTTGACTTTTGACTTTCACTATGGCGTTGCCTGCGGCCCGGGCTATCCGTTCCAAGTCCTCGCAGGCCGGGGCGCACAAGGGCCCGCGCATGCTGTGGGCTTTCCACTGCTATCCCTAACGCGTTTTTATCTTGCTGGTAATCAATTACTGACAAGGTTGCGTCACCGCCGTTTTTAACCCGACCGTTTAAATTTGTAGCATCCGGGCAAGAGATTTAGGGTTCACGGAAAGTTGAACGAGTTTAATATTAGGGCGCCAATCCTTCTTTCCATGCCCCCTGACTCTTAACCTCCATTAGACGCATTTATATTATTAATTAAATATAAAAATATTTATCTCCATTTCTTTTGCAATTCAATTCAGATAGCTATTTTAGTACCGCCTAACAACCTTATCAAAATGACGACACCCACTAAATCCATTGCGATTAAAGTACTACCCGGCTTCAAAAGCCCTGGACCCCGCATGTTTTCACCAACTGTATTTATCCGGAATTACCGCATTGTCAGCATGAATTATCCTTGTTAATTCACGCCCTGGCTGTGCCTGTTTAAATCATTAAATCAACTTATCATTCGATATTATCCCCTTTTTTAATTATGAAAAAATCAATCTTTATCGCTATCGCACTTCTTTTGGTTTCTGTTTTTGCCCATGCTCAGTGGACAACAACTGGTAGCCTC
The DNA here is from genome assembly GCF_051903035.1 of Mucilaginibacter sediminis. Lineage (NCBI taxonomy): Bacteria > Pseudomonadati > Bacteroidota > Sphingobacteriia > Sphingobacteriales > Sphingobacteriaceae > Mucilaginibacter > Mucilaginibacter sediminis. The sequence goes on along the minus strand of NZ_CP170602.1, from coordinate 6,971,927 downwards.
ACAACTATTACTAATACCGTGGGTATAGGTACTACTGCTCCTTCATACCCATTTCATTTATACAATACTACAGCCCGAAGTACAAATAGTGGGGGCTCTGTTGATTTCGGCCTCGATTCGTACAACAATAACTTGGTGGGCTCACGCTTGTATTTCGGGCGCTCCCGCGGCACTTTAGCTGCTCCTTTGGTAGTACAAAACGGAGATTACCTTAGTCTTCTTGATTTTTATGGTCATGACGGCACTACGGCGCAACGTGCAGGACAGCTTATTTTTAAGGTTGACGGAACCCCTGCAAGCGGCATTGTTCCTGGGGCATTCCTGTTTACAACTGTAGGCTCGGATGGCGTCAATGCCGAGCGGATGCGGATCAGTTCGGGCGGCAATGTAGGTGTCGCTGCTCCAGCCCCTATTTCTACTTTCCAGGTTAATAGCGGCCCTTACAAGTTTTCTGCGGGGGGCTGCCCGGGCGGCGATTTGCATTATGGCACGGCTTATATCGGCTTTAACGCTGCGCGTATAGGGCGCGGTAATTCTGCAAACTGGACGATTGAAGGAGACGGTAGCCACAACGGCGGTGGTGTAATTTACTCTGATGTTGCCGGGACTTTATATTTAGCTCCGATACCTTCAGTCGGTACCACTACCCGTACGCTGACGGATATTGACATCAAGAATAACATCACTTTTCGCGTTGATGCTAACGGCACCACATACGCAAAGGCCATAGCCGTTCAAACAACCGGATGGCCCGATTACGTTTTCAAAAAAGACTACACCCTGCCTTCCCTAACCGATGTAAAAACCTACATCGACCAAAACCAGCACCTGCCCGAAATCCCGTCAGCACAGCAAATCGAAAAAGACGGCGTTAATGTGGGTGAGATGAATAGGCTGCTGCTTAAAAAGGTGGAGGAGTTGACTTTGTATTTGATTGAGAAGGATAAACAGGACACTGAAAAAAACAAGCTGCTACAAGCACTACAGGCCCGGGTAAGTGAATTGGAAAAAAATAACTCGAAATAAATTAACCCCCTAAACAAATAAAAAATGAAAAAAAATCTATTATCACTCGCAATAATGCTTTTCGGTTGCCATTTTTCTTATGCCCAATGGACTACAACCGGTACCCCAACCACTATTACTAATACGGTTGGCATTGGTACAACCACCCCTGCTTACCCATTTCATATATATAATACTACTACACGAAGTACCAACAGCGGTTCGTATGCCGATTTTGGTATTGAATCTTTCAACAACACCGGGTGGCAGGGATCGCACCTGTATTTCGGACGGGCCCGGGGCACGGCAACTGCACCACTTGCAACGATTAGTGGAGATTATCTTGGCTGGCTTGACTTTTATGGACATGATGGCACCTCGTTTCAACGCTCGGGCCAGATTGTCCTTGTAGCCAATGGCGCTCCATCAAGCGGCATTGTACCGGGGGCATTCCTGTTCAGCCTGGCTGGCTCCGATGGTGTCACCTCCGAACGCATGCGCATCAATTCGGCCGGTAATGTGGGCATTGGTACAACCAATCCTACAAGTAACTTACAGATTTTCGAATCATCGGACAGTAAACCTGGTGGAGTTGTTGCACCAACGAAATCTGTATTTAAACTTATGAGAAATGGAACTTCTGATTATTCTTATAATGAAAGCGCTGAATTCAGGATAGGACATGGCGGACCAAGCCTATCGGGTAGCAAATTAGATCTGTTTGTGAATGGAGCGAGTAATACAAATGGCGCCCCTGATCAGCAAGTGATGTCATGGTTATACAATGGCAACGTGGGTATTGGCACAACAACCCCTGCTGCACCTTTGCATGTAAGTAAGCTGATGACACCGGGCGCTGTTACCGAGATGTTGCGTTTAGAAATCAGGGGAAATAACAGCGATGAACTGGCCGGCGAAGGCGCGGCCATAAATTTTTACACACCCGTAACCCCTTCGCCCGATGCTTTGGGGGCACAGATATACTCGTTCAGAGAAAGCGCTGTAAATGCTACTTCAACTACTTCGTTGCGCTTTGCTACCAATAACGCAGGAACCGTATCAGATAAGCTTGTTATTTCGGGCAGCGGGAATGTGGGCATCGGTACTGCCGATACCAAAGGCTATAAACTTGGTGTAAACGGCGGTATAATAGCCACAGCAGTAACCGTTAAACTTTACGCCGATTGGGCCGATTATGTGTTTAATAAAGACTACCGTTTACCATCCCTAACAGAGGTAAAAACCTATATCGACCAAAACCACCACCTGCCCGAAATTCCATCAGCGCAGCAAGTTGAGAAAGATGGCATTAACCTGGGCGAGATGAATAAGCTACTGATGAAAAAAGTGGAGGAATTGACGCTGTATTTGATTGAGAAGGATAAACAGCTGGAAGCGCAGAATAAAAAGATAAACGACCAGGAAAAGCGTATTTCAAAACTGGAAAAGCCGGGCATCAATTAATTACTTTCTAAGTAACGTAACAAACTTACTATAAACCTTTTAGTGTTTTTATATGAAAATTAACATCAAAGTCATTTTTACATTACTATCGCTATGTAATGTATTTTGTGATTTCTCGTTTGCTCAGGGTCCAACTCTTAGCAAAGTGATACCGCCATCACCCAATATACAGGCATTCCAAAAATATGGTAATATACCGGTAAGCCCATACACCGGCATTCCCAATATCTCCATTCCCCTGTATACTGTTAAATACAGGGACGTAAGCTTCCCTATTTCGCTTAGCTATCATGCTTCCGGTATTAAAGTGGCCGAGGAGGCCAGCCAGGTTGGTTTGGGCTGGGTGATCAACTCTGGCGGGTCAATTTCACGTACAATCATCGGCGATGATGATTTTAACGGATCTGTTTATTTTAATAGCAGTACCAATACCTTAATGGACTTTTCTGATGGCCAGGGTCCTCGCGATAATATGACGGATGGCTGTATACTGAACATGTTTAACAGGAATATTCCAAACCAGCCAACCATGTACACGATGGATTTGGAGAGTGCTTTAAACTCGTTTCCGGTATTTGATTTTCAGCCCGATCAGTATTTTTATAACCTGCCTGGACAAAGCGGGAAGTTTATCCTGAAAAGAAATAAACAAGCTGTGATTGAAAAACAGGAGAAGTTGCAAATAACGCCGGCTGCTGACGGCAGCACCTGGCAGGTGAAAACAACCGATGGCTATACATATGATTTTAATATCAGCGAAAAATATCATGATTCGTCCGATCACCTTTCTGCATGGTATCTTACAAAAATCACTTCCCCTACCGGGAACAGCATAACTTTTAACTATACTGTGGTACCCAGGTATGTACAAACCGTGGGTGGTTATTCAGATTCGTGGGATTACTTTAACCCACTTGTACAAGCCGGGAAATATTACGCTCCATATACGGGCCGGCAGGCCGGCTCAACACCCGGAAAGGAATATACCCTGGTTGTGCTCGATAATATCGATTTTAATACCGGTATCGTAAAATTCAATTATTCGGACCGGGACGACCTGGTAGGCGACAAAAAGCTGGATAATTTAACCATTTATCCTAAAGATGTAAATGGCGTAGTAAGCACAACAGCCTTGAAGACCGTAAACCTTACTTATGATTATTTTGACCATGGTAACGTCGACAATGATTCGGGAGCAGGAACGGATGCCAATTCAAAAAGATTACGACTATTGCAGGTACAGCAAACGGGCAACTACCAGGGGAACACTATTTCGGAAAAACCCTATGTATTCACCTATAACGAAAGCGTATGGATGCCATCAAAGGGATCATTTGCCAGAGATCATTGGGGGTATTATAATGGCAAGGTTACCAATACCTCGTTAATTCCAAGTAACGTCACCGTCAGTTCACCCGATATGATAACGGCGTACCTGGGACTGGATGGCTCTGAACGAAACGCCGATCCTTCTGTTGTTGGCGCATATTCCTTATCAAAAATTCAATATCCCACAGGAGGGTCTACAGAACTTCAGCTTGAGGCCAATGATTTTGACGAACAGCAATCACAGGTAAACGATGCCAGCTACTTTAGCCATGCTTACGATATTATACCGCAAACAACTACTGTTGTTTATGACAATCCGCAGCATAAATTCCTGCCATCGGATACGCTGGACCTTACTAACGCATATGCCTTTGCCGAAAACCCTTTGCAAGCTACACCTTATATTGGATTTAACCTGGTTATAAGGTTTAATGATCCCAGCATGTGCAATAATCCTTATCCTTTTCCTACTACAGACAAGGTTACCATAGATATTTATGATATTAACGGGACAAATTTGCTGGTGCATAAGGATGCCTCCTATTTCCCGGCATGCTCGGGCGGCAATACCGATGGATGTATGGTTTGCACTGGACAAGCTATGACCTACAATATGTCGAATAGTTCATTGCTCCCCGGTAAAAAGTATCTCATCCGGACGCATGTTGATAACGCCTATGCCACATCTTTGCAGGACTTACGAATGAATTTCAGTTACTACGCTCAGGTAAGCTCAGCAGCTAACTACACTACACAAAACAATATTACTTTTTCAAGTGGCGGCGGGCTGCGCGTATCGCGCATTATAGACCATGATGGGGTAAATCCAACCAACATCAATGTCAAGAAATTTGTTTATCATTATTTTGCGGATAAAAACAACAGCGGCACACCTAAAGAATACAGTTACGGCAGGCGGATGTCACATCCCGTATATACCTATTTTACAATTACCGATTTTGTTTTTAAATACCCTGTTACGGGTGGCGCTTTTTACGAAGCTTTTACTGCCCCCAGTTTAATGCGGATGTCGGACAGTGATATACCGTTAAATGGCTCTGCCGGTGGCGCGGTGGTTGGGTATGACCAGGTAACCGTTTTAGAAGGGGAAAATGGCGAAAACGGAAAAACTGTATACCAGTACGTTAATCAGCCCGACCATGTAAATCCTTATAACGATCCTGAATATCATTTGCCGATGCAGCCCCCCTTTGCAGCTAATCTTGCCGAAACCTTAAACGGATCTGTTTTAAAACAGGAGGATTATATCAACAAACAGGGGCAGTTCCAGATTGCCAAGCGTGTGATAAACACCTACGAAAATTATGCAACCAATGATAACGTGGTTTACGGTGTTGAAAGCCGGGTAAAACCGCATATCGATATCGACATGTCGAACGGGTCGCAGGTTTCTGGTAATTCGAACCCATGTGAACGGAATCTGTTGTCGTACGTAACGCTAAAATCGCAGTTTAAGCCTTTAATTAGTACAATTGAAACAACCTTTGCCCAGGATGATATCACACGATACGCAGAAAATACAACAAACTATTATTATGACAACTATGCGCATTTTCAGCCAACACGCATTACAACCAGCAACAGCAAGGGCGAGGTAACAACGACAGTTAACAAATATCCGCTTGATTATGCAATTAGCGGTACGGTTACTGATGCCACTGCAAATGGGGTGCAAAACCTGGTAAATAAAAATATAGTTACACCCGTAGTTGAAAAATATATTAAAAAAACCAACCAGGACGGGAGCAATTCGCGGGTAACAAATGCTGTTTTTACGTCATATAAAACGGCACAGCCACTGCCGGATGTAATACAGGCCACAAATAGCGTATTACCTATTACCAACTTTGCGGAGTCGGCAGTAACCGCCTCATCCACCACTTTAGATAGCAGGTATAAGCAATATATTTTTGCCGACCAGTATGATAATTATGGCAACATTTTACAGCAGCACAAATTTAACGGACCATATAACTCCTATGTTTGGGATTATAATTCTGCATTACCTGTTGCCGAAGTTACAAACGCATCGATAGCCAATATAGCCTATACCAGTTTTGAGTATGACGGAACCGGCAATTGGACAATCGGGTCGACATCGCGGGATAACACAACGGCAAAAACGGGTAAAATATCCTACAATCTTGCCAATGGTGATATTTCAAAAGGTGGCCTTACAACCTCAACAAGCTACATAATATCGTACTGGAGCAAAAGCGCCACGCCGCTCAATATTACCGGCACAGTAAGCGGCTATCCGGTAAATGGCCCGGCAACCCAGGGCTGGTATTACCACGAGCATAAAGTCACCGGCGTAACTTCGGTTACTGTTACAGGGTCCGGTAATATTGATGAATTGCGGTTATACCCCGCAGATGCCCAAATGACAACGTATACCTATACTCCGTTAGTAGGCATCACAAGTTCGACGGATGCTAAAAACCAGACCTCCTATTACGAATATGACGGACTCCTAAGGCTAATCAACGTTAAAGACAAGGACGGCAACATTGTTAAACATACAGATTATCACTACCAGGGGCAATAATATCTTAACCTTAAAACAACAGCAAATATGGCCATTACCCATATCACTATAAAACCAGGGCTAAAGCAACTGTCTTTAGTTTTAAGCCTTATGCTTTACGCTTTTGGCTCAAAAGCCCAAACTTACCTGGCCCCACCGGCAACGTTAACCACTACGCCGGCGGCAGGCTCGTACTATAGCAATACCAGTATTACGCTTAACCCTACGTTCAGCTTCACAGCAGCAACCGGTAGCAGCCTAAGCCTGTATATAGTAAACCCAGATTGCGTGCCTTTGGCAAGTTTACCAAGCGCTACGCAGAATTACATTGTTACTTCGGTTCCCCGTGTGGGCGGAGTGGTGGATGCATCGGGATTGGCTAACCGTACCACCTGCGAGTTGATGCAAACGGTGCAATACATTGACGGCCTGGGCCGCCCGCTGCAAACTGTACAGGTAAAAGGCTCGCCGTTGGTTAAAGATGTTGTACAGCCCTATGCCTACGATGCCTATAGCCGCGAAGCGATCAAATACCTGCCCTATACATCGCCCACTGCCGATGGCAGTTATAAAACAGCGGCGATCACTTCCGAGATTGGCAACTTTTATAATCCCGGCGGTGCTGGCGTTAGCGGCACGCAGCAAAGTAACGGAATTGTTTATAACCCCAATCCGTTTAGCAGTACTAATTTTGAATCTTCACCGCTTAACCGGGTGCAGGAACAAGGAGCACCGGGTACCGACTGGCAACCTTCAGCCGGCCATACTGTAAAGCTGGTTTATACCAATAATAATACCACTGCGCTGTCGGATGTCAACAACAGTTTTATAGCTAACCTGTATACCGTCACCATCAGCGCCGACCAAAGCCGCACACTGGTACTGGGCAATTCGGCAGGTAATTATTACCCCGCCGGCCAGCTTTACGTAACCATCAGTAAAGACGAGAACTGGGTAAGCGGAAAGCCGGGCACCACCGAGGAATATAAGGATAAGGAAGGCCATGTGGTATTGAAACGCACCTTTAACCTGGTAGGCACTACCGTGCAAACTTTGAGCACCTACTATGTTTATGACGACCTGGGCGAACTGGCCTTTGTACTGCCGCCCATGAGCAATGCGGATAATGCTTTACCCGACCAGACTACGCAGAATAACCTCTGTTACCAGTACCGTTACGACGAGCGTGGCCGGTTAAGCCGCAAAAAATTGCCCGGCAAGGATTGGGAGTATATAGTATACAACAGCCTTGACCAGCCTGTGTTAACCCAGGACGGCGTGCAGCGGCTAAGCAACCAGTGGACGGTAACCAAATATGATGCCCTTGGCCGGGTAATCATGACCGGTTTATGGACGGATGCTTCGGCATCGACACAATCGGTGTTGCAGGTCAGTATCTACGGGCAGGCACAGTGGGATGTGAGGAATACCAGTGATACCAACACAGGCTATACCATCAGCAGCTACCCATCCATTAGCAGTTATTTATCCATTAACTATTACGATGATTACAGCTTCAGCAATATTACGGGGCTGCCCACAGCCTTTAATGCAGTGCCAACAGGAGCAAGCAGCCAAACCCGGGGCCAGCTTACCGCTAATAAAACGTATGTACTGGGCACCACCGATGCGTTGTGGGCTGTAAACTATTATGATGGATTGGGCCGCAATATACAAACCTATAAGCAGCATTACCTGGGCGGTTCCATCAATGTAAATAATTACGATGTTATCAGCAGCAGTTACGATTTTACCAGTGCAATAACAGCTACCACCCGTAAGCATTATACCAGCGCAAGCACCACCAGCCCTGCGGTAACCATAGCCAATACCTACGCCTATGACCATATGGGCCGTAAGCTGACCACTTCGGAACAGATCAATGGGGGGACTAATGTAATGCTATCTAAAAATGACTATAACGAGATAGGGCAGCTGATGGCCAAACATCTGCATAGCGCCACTGGAGTAGCACCTTTCCTGCAAGACATTAGCTATACCTATAATGAGCGGGGCTGGCTGCAAAAGATAAATGATCCATCGGTTACGCCAACCACAACCAAACTGTTTGCCGAGCAATTGAATTACAACAGCACACAGTACGGTGCCACGCCGCAATATAATGGCAATATAGCCGAACAGGCTTATAATGTTTACAATTCGTCCACTGCAGGCATTCAAACAGTAAAATATGGTTATGACCTGATGAACCGGCTGCTTTCGGGTACCAGCAGTACCGGCTACAGCGAAACGGGCATCACCTATGATCTGAATGGTAATATCCAAACCCTTAACCGTACCGGGCCCAACGCGGCAGCTTTAAGCTATGCCTATTATAACAGCGGTAACCAGTTGCAAACGGTAACCAACAACGGCAGCGCATTCCGCAGTTATGGCGCTTATGATGCCAATGGGAATGCGCCGGGTGATGGTACAGGTAAAGCGTTTGCCTACAACCTGCTCAACCTGCCGCAAACGGTGACGGCAACCGGCCTTAGTTTATCCTACACCTATGATGCCACGGGCAACAAGCTGAGGAAGGTAAGCAATGGCACCGCGACTGATTATATCAGCGGCATACAGTATAAAGCAGACGGTACCATAGATTTTGTGCAGACGGAAGAAGGCAAGGCGAACCGGAGTGGTACCAGCTATGTTTACGAGTATACCTTAACCGACCATCTGGGCAACAACCGGGTGACATTTGACCAAACGAGTGGCAAGGTGGGTGAAGACGATTATTATCCCTTCGGATTAAATGTACACCGTTTGCAGAACGCGGGAAATAAGTATCTTTACAATAAGAAGGAGTTGCAGGAGGAATTGGGGCAATACGATTACGGTGCACGGTTCTATGATCCGGTGATTGGACGGTGGGGTGCGGTGGATCCGATGGCAGAGAAATATTATTCCTTGTCTATTTATAATTATACAGCAGATAATCCCGTTATCTATATAGATCCAACAGGAGCAAAGATCGAATTTGCTGAAGGTACTGGTAAAAAAGAAAAACATGAATTCATGACAAGGCAACGGTATTTGAATAAACATTCGCCGACTGCAAAAGCGTTATGGAAGCAACTAAAAAAATCCGACAACGTTCATACAATACATTTGAATGAAAAAGATAAAAATGGCCAAATGATAGTAACCAAGACTGTTCCAAAAGGTGCTGTTGATCCACAAAAGGGAGCAGGAACGGATATGTATATAGACTTAACGGACGAGACAAATGATGCTCCGGGTGGAAAACTAGTAAATCAAGCGCATGAACAAGCGCATGCAGTTGACTATGATAATGGTCAAGATTGGAGTCAACCAACGGCTCCTTGGGATATGAATAAAAGTCCAGAAGAAAACCTAAATGCGGGTGCAATTGCGGCGTTTAATAAAAGAGTTGCTGGGGAAAAGTCAGCTTCTCATACGGAGAATATTATTCGAGCAGAATTAGATCCAACTGGAACTACAATTCCACTGAGGGAGTTATATAAAAATATACCTCTGAACTTACTTCATAATGGAATACCTGAGATTAAACAAATAAATATTAATGTTATAAAAGATGGTTATAGATATTATAAAAAGCAATAATAAAGCATTTTTATTTTTGCTTTTGTTTGTCGGATGTTTTAATTTTTCTCATTCACAGGAGAAAGGGCTAATCAACGCGGATACAATCCATAATTGCTTTTTAGCAATTATGGATTCGCCTCATAATTATAAAAATTTAAAAGTAGTTGATAGTTTGATTAATTTGAAAACCGATATTAGTGTAATTAAAATAACTATCCAGTCAAGTGAAACAAAGCTGTCAACAAGTTATTCCATCTTATTTAAAATAAATGATAGTTGGGCAGTTGAAAATGAAAATCACAAGTACGAAAAAAACTTAAAAGATGTCCCGGAGGGGTTTGAGAACAAGTTGGATGGTGCTCAATCAAGAAATTATTTTGCAACTTGTCCTACACTAACTCAAACATTAATATTTCAAAGATTTTATTATTTTATAATACTTAAACATCATGTTATAAAAAGCTTCGAAGCCGACGTTTCTATTGATGTTATTTCGCAGATATCTAAAGACTGGGATAGAGACTTAAGTTTATTTAAATTATTTGATAAATACATTTCAAAGAACAAATTAGAATAAATGCCTCCCGCTACCGCAAGGTCTTTTCGCTGCCTCGAGGCCCCCGCTACCGCAAGCGTTTTGTCGCTGCCGCAAGGCTCCAGCCTTGTGGCCCGCTGATAGGTAAACGCTATGCCAAGTAATGAATATGCAACACCCGGATGTTTAATTTCATCCGGGTGTTTTTGTATATCCCCAGCTTGCGTTAAGGATTTTTAAACACCGCTTCACTGTTCAATAAATAGGCGCCGTTTGTTACTACCACGTCGCCATTGCTTAGGCCGGAAAGTATGGGTACGTATTGCGGGTTGCCGGGGCCTACGGTAACCTTCCTGGGCGAAAAACTGCCATCGGTATTTTTCACCCATACTTTGCTGCCCTTGCCATCGGTTAAAACGGCCGATGCGGGTACAGCCAGCGATTGATGGTTGCCTGTTGCCAGGCTTACGTAGGTCAGCATGCCCGGCCTTAATAAACCTTTGGGGTTTGGCACGCTGATGCGCAGCAGGTTTACTTTGGAGGCATCCGATATTTCGGGGTTGATAAATGCTATTTTGCCGTCGATGGTTTGCCCGTCCAGGTCGGGGAACGATAGGGTTACCTGGTCGTTTACTTTATAGCTGCCGCCTTCACCGGCATACAACTGGGCCTCCACCCACAAATTATTCAGCGATTGGGTTTTTAAAATGGTCATGCCTTCGGTAACATAGTCGCCTTCGTGTACCCCTATTTCACTTACCGTTCCGCTTACGTTGCTCAGTATGGTTGTTGTGGCCGCGGCTTTGCCCGAAGCCGCCAAATTGTTGATTTGTATTTGCGACAGGCCCCATAACCGCAGCCTGCTTTCGGCCGAGGCAATCAGTTGTTTGTAGTCAACATCGGGGTTGTGCAGCAGTTTTTGTTGCTGCCGGGCCAGCAGGTATTCTTTTTCGGCCTCCTGCAAATCTTCGCTATAAAGGGTATAAATTGGCTGGCCTGTGGTTACCTGCTCGCCAATGGCACGTACAAAAAGTTGCTGCACCCGGCCAGCTGTCCTGGCGCTAAGTTCCTGGGCGGCGGTTTCGTCGGTAGTTACCGTACCTGTCAGCATTTTTTGGGCGGCGGTGTTTTTTGTGCCGATGGTATCTGTTTGTATGGCGGCTAACTGCTGTTGCGTGGCGGTTAGACTGATGCTTACATGAACGGCATTGGCGGCGGCGGTAAGCTCGACCTTAATCAGCTTCATGCCGCAAATGGGGCAATTACCGGGATGCTCCTCATGCACCTGCGGATGCATAGAACAGGTGTAGTAAGCATTGGGCCGTACCGCTGTTTTGGCAACCTGTATCGGTGGCTTTTGCTTACAGGCGGCAAACAGGCTAAGCACCAGCAGCATCAAAAATGAATATTTTAAAAACTGGTTACTGTTCATGGCCTTGTATTTTAATAAAGCTTTCGCTATCGGTTAAATATTGCGCGTTGGAGGCCAGGCTATCGGTAAGGGCCAGGCCCTGGGTAACCTGGATATAATTGCCATTTACCAGACCAGTACTAACCTGGCTGACACGGTAAGCCGCACCCTTTTTTAGCCATACCACCTGTGTTTGCCCAAGGCTGACAAGTGCCTCCCTGGGTATCCATAAACCCTCGGCCCGGCCGGTTTGTATTTTTGCTTTTACCAGGCTGTTTACTTTAAGGCTATGATCCATATTATCCACATAAACCCGGATGCTGGTGGTTTTATCGCCCTGCTGCAGGGTTGGCTCAATAAAATTCACTTTACCGCTGATGATTTTACCGGGTATATCGGGCAGCCGCAATTGAACCGGCTGGTTTAATTTTAAAGCCGAGACTGATGACCGGTCTATTTTAACTATAGCCCACAGGCTGTGCGGGTTAACAACATTAAACAAGGTTTGGCCTTTGGTTACATACATGCCCTCTTTGATAGCTAATGGCTGATTAGCCGCAAAATCAACAGGCGTTTCAGTGGCGGGTGCTCCTGCCATCTGGCTGTGCTGCGTATCATGTACGTGCCCGTTATAAGGACTGTACACTGGCAGGCTGTAGAAAGCCTTACCGGTTTTAGCTACCTGACTTATCTGCGCCATGGTCATGCCCAACAGCAAGAGTTTTTGGCGGGCCGCGTTGAGCAGTTCGGGCTCGGGTTGCGGGTTGCGGGTAAGGTATACCAGGTCCTGCTGGGCGGTAACCATATCGGGGCTGTAAATATCAAAAATGCGCTCCCCGGCATGTATTTCCTGGAAAGCATATTTGATATACAGTTTTTCTATCCGGCCCGAAAACCGGGATGCTATATTATTAAACGTACGGGTATCAAAATCAAGGTAGCCATCGCCATAAATTTCGGTAGCGATTGATTTTTGAACCGGCGTAACAGCAGTTACCGACGAAACAACGCTGCCGTTAACCGGCTGTAAAACCGTACCCAGGCTGATACCCGATCCCTCGCTGGCCTGGCCTGTTTTTTTCACCAGGGTCATGCCGCAAATGGGGCAGCTGCCGGGATGGTCCTCTATAATTTGGGGGTGCATGGGGCAGGTATATTTTACATCGCCTTTGGCCTGTGTTTGTGTAGCAGGGGCTGGCTTGGGGTTGCTGCAAGCGCTTAACAGCGTATATGCAACCACCAACGATACCGCAAATATTTTATTTAGTGCTTTCATACTCCCTTTCATAAGCTACCTGTAATGTTAAAAGTTCCTGTAAGCGGTCAAGGGCGGCCATGCGGGCTGTTTGCAGGCTTTTTATGCCATCCAGTACGGTGGGCAGGTCGCCGGTATTTTGGTCGTATGCCTGCAAAGCGGTTTTGTAAGCGTTTTGCAGCGCGGGGATAATTTGCCGGTTATAGTTGTTCAGCTGTCTTTTTTTGCTGCCGATGTCGGTTTTTAATCCGGCTAACTGCCCCTGCGCCTGGTTAAGCAGGTCGGCTTTTTTTTGCTGCAATGCTGCCACCTCATAACGAATGCCCTTCAGGTTGGCTTTATACTCCTTAGACGCCCAGGGAACAATAGGTATGGTAACAGAAGCCATCAGGATGTATTGATTGGCATACCCGCCATAGCTTTGCATATGTGCCGCCTGGATGCCAAAATCGGGTTTACGCTTGCTGTATTCTACCAGGGCGTTCAATTGCTGTAGTTCAATACTGCGGCTAATCCCTTTAATATCACTGCGCTGTGCGGCCAGTATAGCCGTGTCAACTATAGCCGTTTCGTAATCCTGGTAGATAACATTTGTATCTACGGTAAAAGCGGTTTGACGCTCCCGGTTCATCAGCGTGTTCAGCATAATGTTTCGTTGGTTTATGTCATTATTCAGTTGTTCGCGGGTATTATCCAGCTCAAACAGTTCGGCTTTGGCTTTGTAGATATTAGGCAGCTTTTCTTTGCCATAGGTGAGCCTGATATTGGCGTCTTTAAGCATGTATTGCAGCAAACCCTCTGTATTTTGCAGCAGGTCCAGTTTTTTTTCGAGCACTACCCGCTCATAATAATATTGCCGGGCCTGCGCCATGAGCTGGTTTTTCATATAGCCTTTATCGGCTGCGGTTACTTTAGACATTCCCTGCATATAAGCCTCTTTTGCTTTCAGCCTGGCGGGGTTGGTAAACATTTGCTCGGCCTGTATCATCAGGGCCCCTCCATTTGGGTTTAGCCGGTATGGTGTTTGATATTGCCCGGCGCTGATTTTTGGCGCATCCAGGTTTTTGGCACCGGTGGCGTAGGCATCCTGCGCACCTATCGTGGCATCGTATGCCAACAAGGCCGGGTTGGCATTTATTTTAGCCAAAACACTATCCAGCGGCAAGCGCTCCTGTGCCTGCGCGATTGCGCCAGCAAGGCAGATGAGCAGGGTATATATAATTTGATACTTTGTTTTCATGATTTATTCCTTTACATCCAATACTTCCAGCCTGCCATATCTTTTTAGTTCGTACTCTTTCACCATCAAAAAGATGAGGGGCGTAACCAGTAAAATATGGGTGGAAGATGTTAATACGCCTCCTATCATAGGCAGTACAATGGGTAGCATTACATCGCTGCCGGTGCCGGTTGCCCACAACACGGGCACCAGGCCAAATAAGGCAACACAAACCGTCATGAGCTTTGGCCGCAACCGTTTTACCGCCCCGTTCATTACGTATTCGCGCAGATCGTTTCTGCTGATGTTTTCTTTTGAATTTCCTTTTAAAACAACCAGTTGCTGCATGGCATCATTAAGGTATATCACCATGACGATGCCCGTTTCTACAGCGATACCAAACAAGGCGATAAAGCCGACAGCTACCGCTACCGATAAATGCACCCCGAAAAAATATACCATATATGCCCCGCCTATTAAAGCGAAGGGGATACTGATAAGGCTAAAAAAGGCCTCGCGGATGGAATGGAATGCAAAATACAGGCAGGCAAATATGATAATGAGCACAACCGGGAGTATCAGTTTTAAAGTACGCTCGGCGCGGATCAGGTTTTTATACTGGCCGCTCCATTCAATAAAATAGCCTTTGGGCAATAGTTTAACCATGGCATTTAACCGGGCCTGCGCCTCCTGAACGGTGCTGCCCAGGTCGCGGTCGCGCACGTTGAATAGGACGGTGCCGCGTAGCAGTGCGTTTTCTGACTGGATCATGGCCGGGCCATCGCTAATGCTGATATCTGCCACAGACGATAGCGGTACCGGGCCAAAGGACGGTGTTTGTACCAGTGTGCGCTTAATATCCTCCAAATTACTGCGATAATCCTGCGCCAGGCGTAGGTTTACACTAAAGCGCCTGCGCCCTTCAATGGTTGGCGTAAGGTTCATGCCGCCCAGGGCGCTCTCTACCACTTCGTTTACATCATCAACGCTTAATCCATACCGGCCTATGGCATCTTTGTTCACCCGGATATCCAGGTATTTGCCGCCAGTTATCGGATCAACATATAAGTCTTTTACGCCGCTTATGCCCTGTAATGCTTGCTTCATTTGGTTTGATAAAGCATAAATGGTATCCAGGTTTTGCCCGTACACCTTTAGGCCCACATCGGTACGGATACCTGTAGATAGCATATTAATGCGGTTAATAATAGGTTGCGTCCAGCCGTTTACTACACCGGGAATTTGCAGTTTGGCATTCAGCTCATTAATGATATCTTCTTTTTTAATCCCCTTGCGCCATTCACTGGCAGGCTTTAAAAGGATAATAGTTTCAACCATGCTAATGGGCGAATTATCCGTAGCCGTATTGGCCCGGCCGGCCTTGCCCAGCACATTTTTTACTTCAGGGATGCTTTTAATAATCCTGTCCTGAACCTGCAAAAGTTGCTTGGCTTCGGCATTGGAGATATCGGGCAGGGTAACCGGCATAAACAGGATGGTGCCTTCATCCAGCGGCGGCATAAATTCGCTGCCCAAACTCAATAAAAGCGGGATACTTACCAGCAATGCTATCACATTAATGCCAATGGTGGTTTTACGCCAGGTTACGCACCAGCTGAGTATTGGCCGGTATATTTTTTCTAACCCACGGTTTAGCGGGTTATGGTCATCTGTTCTTAACTTCCCTTTCAGGAAAAACGAGATGAGTACAGGGGCCAGTGTTACGGCTAATATGGCATCAATGGCCAGGATAAAGGTTTTTGTCCAGGCCAGGGGTCCAAATAGCTTCCCCTCCTGCCCTTCCAATAAAAATACGGGCAAAAACGACGCTACAATAATAAGGGTAGAGAAAAAAACGCCGCGCCCCACCTGTTTACAGGATGCTTCTATGATCTTGATTCTTTCGGCTGTGGTCATGATTGCTCTTTTTGTTGTGCGATGGATAAATTGCGGTGCGAGTTTTCGACCATCACGATACCGTTATCTACAATAACCCCGATAGCCAATGCAATACCGGTTAACGACATGATATTGGAAGATATCCCAAACGCGTTGAGCAGTATAAAGCTGGCCGCTATAGTTATCGGGATCTGGATAATGATGCTTAAGGCGCTGCGCCAGCTAAACAGGAACAGGATAACGATAATGGATACCGTAATCATTTCCTCAATCAGCGTATGCTTTACCGACTTAACGGCGCTTTCAATCAGTTCGCTCCGGTCATAGGCTATTTTAAATTTTACGCCCGGCGGCAGGCCTTTCTGAATATCGGCCATTTTATCCTTAACCGCGTGGATCACTTTATCGGCATTCTCGCCATAACGCATCACCACAATTCCGCCAACGGCTTCGCCCTGGCCATCCTGATCAAAAATACCCAGGCGTTCGTCGCCGCCCATTTGCACGGTGGCAATATCTTTTACCCTAACGGGGATGGTTTTATTAACACCAACGGCTATGTTCTCTACATCCGCCAATGATTTAATATAGCCCAGTCCGCGTACAATATAGCCGGTGCCATTCATTTCAAACTTGCGGCCGCCTACATCATTATTATTGCTTTTAACCGCTTTAAGTACCTGCGACAGGGGAATATTATAGTAGTTAAGCTTATGCGGATCGATGCTGATCTGGTATTGTTTTTCGAAACCGCCGAAGGAGGCTACCTCGCTTACGCCAGGCACGGTTTGCAGCCCCAATTTTACATACCAATCCTGCAGGGCCCGTTGCTCGCCCAGGTCGATGCCTTTGGCGTCGAGCGAGTACCATAATACGTGGCCAACGCCCGTGCCATCCGGCCCAAGGGTGGGTGTAATGCCTTGCGGTAATAAACGCTGGGCGTAGTTCAGCCGCTCCAGTACCCGGCTGCGCGCCCAGTAAACATCGGCTTTATCATCAAAAACAATATAAACAAAGCTCATCCCGAACATGGAGGTTGCCCTGATGGCTTTAACCTTCGGGATGCCCTGCAGGTTGCTTACCAGCGGATAGGTTACCTGGTCTTCCATAATTTGCGGGCTGCGGCCCTGCCATTCGGTGAACACGATGACTTGGTTGTCTGACAGATCGGGTATAGCATCAATGGGGTTTTCATTTACCGCGTAGGCACCCCAGGCAAAAAGGGCAACTGCAATAAATAAAACGATATACCTGTTTTTTAACGACAGGCTAATAAGTTGATTAATCATCTTAATGGTTTTGATAAGCCCGGCCGCGGTTTGGCGGCCAGGCTTAATGAGTTACATTTTCATGGCTGCCGGTTTCTTTTTAGCAGGTGATTTTTTTACCAGGGCCATACCGCATTTGGGGCATTTACCGGGTTTATCGCTCAATACCTCGGGGTGCATGGTACAGGTGTACTGCACTTTTGCCGGCTTGGCCTTTTTGGTGGTATCGGCGCTCATTTTACCATTAGGTACATTGGCAGCAAAAACAGTTGCCGCAGAAAACAGGATGGCTACCGCCATCAGCATTACTTTTTTCATGGATTAAAAAAATTGAAAAGTGGACAAATAACACAGGCAGAACCTATGCGTTGATTATAAATTAAGATGATGTTTTAATTTAAAGGTTAGCCCGGTTACGTTGAATAATTGCTAAAAAAGGAGAGGGAACAGGATCAAATCCTGTAAATGCAATTAAGGGTATAAATCGGTATATCAGTGCTCCCCGGCGGGGCATTTGCCTGATAAGCGATAGTGGATGGCAATTCTTTAACAATAATGGCTGCTATCCAATGGTTAACGACCGGTAACAACGCAGGCGATAAAGCCTGTAATGCAACCGACGAGGCGCTTACATGGGTATCCTTAATTTTAAAGCTTTGCTTTTCGTTTTTGCAACAACTGTCATCCGCTTTTTTATGGGCCTCGTTGTCGGCTGCGCCATAAATGAGGGTAACAGAAGCCAGCTTGCCACAGCAATAAAAACGATTAACCCCGATACCCACGCAGGATAGCAGGTAAATAGCCGTTAATAAAATGAGTGCTGTGCGTTTCACAATACTAAGTTATTAAATAATTGCCACATTTGCGAAGAAGATACCTAAAATGACAGGGCAAACGCATCTGATTGGGTTAACATAACTTAACATATTTCAGATATATTTTTCACAAATATTTAATAATGAATTACTTGAATTTTAACATGGTTAACATTAAACTGATCTTGCAATTTAGGCGCATCCAAATATTTGTGCCCGTTGTTGGCCAATACAAGTCCTTTTGGTACCTGGATCATTTAACCACGATCAGCCAATAAAAACAAGGTATCGTTTGACGCTTATACCTTTCCCGACGCTATAAGCTTATTCCGTTAGCTATTATAAATAACAGCTTATCGCTGTTAACTATTTAGATGCGTTTGCCTTGTAATGTTGTGAGTGAAAAATACAGGAAACCAACAGCAATCGGGCTGATGTTTTTATATATTGTATTTTTAATTGTGGTAAGGAGGTTAAATGTACTGTAGGGTTTGCGGCAACAGCGGAATTTTAAATAGAACGTGCGTGGCATTATTTTTCGTGTTGACTTTCGCTGTTATCGGTTGCAGAAATAATGGTAAGAACATCGCGCCGCTAAATATCGTTCTTAAACATTACACCATGGCAGCGACAGAGAAAAATTGCACAATGGTAGTCTTGCTTAAAGCCTACCCTGTAAAAGATCGGGAGCAAAAAAATGGATTTGCAAATCTTTATATCTGTAAAAAGCAAGACAGTAAAGAGTTGATTTTTATTTTTGAAACAGACAAAATAGCGCCTGGATATTTGGTTGATCCTGATATAAAAAACGAAGGCTTTTGTATTTATCCCCAGGATGTTAATTTTCAGCCCCCATCCAATGTAAGGGTAGATGTGCCAAAAGACTTCTCCATGCCCAATGGATCAGCATACCTATTTGCAAGCCTATACAGGCGTTTGGATTAGTGATAGTTGATTGGAGGTTAAATATTCGTCGCTAATATGCGCGACCAAGGGTTATTTTGAAAGTTTCACCTTTTAGGTCGTTCTATTATAAAGTGAATAAGTATCGGCAAAAAAAGAAAAGAAGTTGAAGAACTTAGGCAATAGGTAATATGAAAAAAATAGAAGCTATCGCGAAAAATGTTGGTTTAATATTGCTGGTCTATATATTGGGTTGTGGACCTGATATTGATGAGAAACGTGATAAATCGTTTAATGGGATAATTGTAGAAAAGATAGATACCCCTCCTTGTTTTGCGGATATTGTAATAAAGCATGGGAACAACATCGATACCATTAAAGACTTATGCACATGTGTTCCGATCAAAAAACAACTTTGGAAATATAGCTTACTAAACGACAGTATTTCTAAGGCAAAGGGGGAGTTAACAGTTAAAATTTTCAGAAAGAATGTAGTCCAAAGTTTCGAATATCCATTTTGTAACCACTAAGTAATTGCGCCAGCTGAGTAGCCGTTTATCGCTGCCGCACAGAATTTTAGCCTTTTGGCCCTTGGTCAACGACATACAAAGCATTGAATAGACAACTCCCGGATATCGCAATAAATTAACATATGGAAATAGCGCAACTTATCAATCAAATTATTCCTCCGTCAGATTGGCAGCATAGGGAAGGCTTTACGAATATGCATATAATTGATCAGTTAAGTTATTCTGAACGACTGCTTGTAGAATCATTGTTAATGGAAAAATTAATTGAAAAAAAATCAGCCGACACATTAATAGTTGAAACATTGGCCTATATGAAATCAACTAAATCCCTGCCTGTATTGAATAATTTATTAATAACCTCTCCTGATAATTTCGTCAAATTGATAATTGCAACTTCAATTTTTAAAATCAGTTTAGATTACGCAATGGTCGATATAGCCATCGATCTATTTTTAACATTTAATGATAAGTATCAAAAAATACCGGCATTTGTTTACTTAAAAAGCTTCAATGATAATAAGACAGATGCTTTTATTAAAAAATACATTAACGACCCCGATTATTTAATCTCTTATAATGCAAAGAGACATTTAGGATTAAATTAGGAAGTCCGCTTATGCTTAATGCTTAGCGTTATAACCTACATCGGCGACATTAAGAACATGGGCATTAACCGTTGCCGTGCTAAGTTCATCTGCACCAATATCGAAAGGTGCAATGCGGGGCTGCCCGTCCATATCAACCTTAACCTCGGGATAAGATGCAGTTGCCTGATCGATGGCAGGGCTGCCGGTTTGTACGTGATAAGTACCTGAAGATGTTTTAAGCAATTTTGGGTCAACTGTTTTATAGCCTTCAGCCGGTATATTGCCTGCATCTTTTACATTGTACAAAATATTGCCTGCCCATTGCGGGTTGGTATAAGGCCCCGAAATAGTTGCCGCTGCTCCCCCTCCCTGGATAATGTTGTTAACTATCGAAACATATGTGGCCCCCATTCCATTCTTACGTTCTGTTTGAATAATATTTTGCTTATTATCAACCAGGGTGTTAAATCCAATCAATATCCTATCGGGCCGGTCATGTGCGGTTAGCAGTGCACCATCAGCTACTTCCCCATCGCCGTTGCCAACCACAATAGCCGAGCTACAGTTTTCAAAATAATTACTAAAAATCAGGTGGTCGTCGCCAAAAATGCGAAGACCCGGTGTATTGAAGAAATAATTGCCGTAAACCAAACTTTTGTTACCGTGCCGTAAAGTAAACTGTGCAGGGCAATCACGAATGGTATTGTACCTAAGCGTTACCGCCGAAGCTTTAACCGAAATCAATTCATTCTCGCCTTCACATTTTTCAAATAAATTATATTCAACTATACTATTACTTGATGATAAGCTAAATCCGCTTAAGCCAAACTGAAGTGCTTCGGCGCCATTTTTACCCCCCTGGCTTGCAAAATTGTTAAAATAATTATGGTGGATGTGCAATCTTTCGGCAATTTGCTTCCCCTCGCCACGGATTGCTATAAAGCGTCCCATAGCATTTTTATTTTGAAAAGTGTTATAGTCAATTTCGTGGTCGCTGCCGGCCACGGTAAGCTCCTCGCCATCGCCCGGGTTTTCAAAAATATTTTGGGTAAACCTACAATGGTTTGTGCCTATACCAGTTTTAGCGCGGCCCGCCACGTGTGTAAATTTAAAGCCGCGGATAGTAATATATGCAGCCGGATTCATCAGGCTAAAGCCCCCTTGTCCGCTAATTTCGGCCCGGCCCAGGCTTTGGGCGGCAATGGTTATGGGTTCCTTTTCGGTACCTTTATTGCTCACAATAATATCTTCTGTTGTTGTATAAACGCCATCGGCCAACAAAATCCGATCGCCAGGCTTAGCTAAATTGATGGCCTTTTGCAAACCAGCAATTGAAGATACCGTAATAGTAGTTGCAAAAAGCACATTTGAAAACAATAACGTGAAAACAACAAATGCAAAAGCCAACCTGTTATTATTTAAATTAACCTGGTGATATTTTTTTGCCATTATTTTAGGTTTTTAATTAAGATGATGGTGCTAACATCGGCTTAATTATTAATGGTTTAATCACACAAAAAAGCTAATTAATATACTGAATTGTCCTGGTAATTGAACATATGCCGACTTACAGCTGTCAATAATATCACATTACACAAAAGAATAAGTGGCCCGCCGAAGTCTTTTTTTTTAACTCATTGAAAACCCGCATAACACAAGACAAACTGTAAACTTTTTTTTAGGACGAGACATACCAAAGTGTACTGTACCGGTACGGACGAGACACCCTGGTACGGGGTGAAACACCCTGGTACACCCTGAAACACCCTGGTACGGGGTGGTACACCACTGATGGTTAATATTTTTAAGTAAAACAAAATATTCCGAATTATTACCTGCAGTTTGTGCCCAGCCGGGCACAAAAAAACGGCTTACCAAATAACGATAAGCCGCTCTTTAAATCCAGTCTACATTTTGTGCCCTGCAGTATCTTTTTTCATCCGCATTTTTGGCATCTCGCCGTTCATCATTACACACTGGCCTTCTTTTAGCTTCATAGTTTTGCCGCCCTTCATTTTACAGGTTCCATCGGCCTCAACAATGGTACCGTTTGTCATGGTTTTAGCTTCGGTCATGGGCATGGTTTTGCCATTCATCATGGTCATCATTTTACCATCTTTCATCATTACACAATCGTGCATTTTATCCATCGACATGTGCGACATCTTGTGCATTGATTTGTGCGACATTTTGTGCGACATTTTATGCGACATCTTGTGCATAGTAGTGTCTGTTGTTTTGGTTTGTGCCATAGCGCTACAACTTAAGGTAACAGCAATCAGGGCAATCATCATTCTTTTCATTTTTCTGGTGGTTTATATTGGTTAATATTTTGCTTATTGATGGAGCTTGGTTTAGGGTTTGTTATTCTTTCACTTTCAGCATACCTGCATTTATAGCTACAACCACGGTACTTACCGTCATTAACACCGCCCCCGCTGCCGGGCTTAAAAGAATACCCTGGCTATATAGCACACCCGCAGCCAGGGGCAGCGCCACAATGTTATACCCGGTTGCCCAAATCAAATTCTGGATCATTTTACGATAGGTTGCCTTGCCAAACAGTATCAGGCTTACAATGTCTTTCGGGTTGCTGTTCACCAGTACAATGCCGGCAGTTTCGGCAGCAATATCGCTGCCCGAGCCAACGGCGATGCCAATATCAGCCTGGGCCAGCGCGGGGGCGTCGTTAACACCATCACCAGTCATGGCCACAAATTCGCCTTTGCTTTGCAGTTCTTTAATTTTATCTAATTTTTGATGGGGTAATACTTCGGCGATGAAACTATCCATACCTAAAGTTTTGCTTACACTTGCCGCCACTTTATTGTTATCGCCGGTTAACAAAACAGACCTAATGTTTTCCTGCTTCAAGGTTTTAATGGCATCTGCCGATTCGGGGCGGATCTCGTCCGATAAGGCAATATACCCGGCCAATTGCCGGTCAATCATTACAAATACCGCCGTTTCGGTATCGTTGGCATTATATTCACCGGGAACGGCCAGCTTATTTTCTTTTAAATAACCCGGACTAACCACCAATATTTTTTTCCCATCTACCGTTGCCTCAACACCCTGGCCGGTTATGGCCTTAAAGTTTTGTGCCTGCGGGATGGTAATTTTTGAGTCTTTAACTTTTTGCAGGATGCCCGTGGCTATAGGGTGCTCGGAGTTTTGTTCTAAGGCAGAAGCCAGGCGGATGAGGTCGTCCTGTTTGATTTCTTTATTAAACGAAACCACCTTGGATACCTCAAACTTGCCCACGGTAAGTGTGCCTGTTTTATCAAATACTACGGTGGTTATTTTACGGGCATTTTCAAAAGCGGTTCGGTTTTTAATAAGCAGGCCAT
This sequence comes from Mucilaginibacter sediminis, assembly GCF_051903035.1. Taxonomy (NCBI): domain Bacteria; kingdom Pseudomonadati; phylum Bacteroidota; class Sphingobacteriia; order Sphingobacteriales; family Sphingobacteriaceae; genus Mucilaginibacter; species Mucilaginibacter sediminis. Next base: position 6,948,236 of record NZ_CP170602.1, on the reverse strand, counting down.
GTTTGGCCGATAATGCTGTTGATTTGGCTACCACCAGCGGAACAGCCAGCCCTAAAGCATGCGGACAGCAAATAACAATGACGGTTACCATCCGTTCCATGGCGAAGGCAATTGTTTGCCCCGTTAAAAACCAGTACATAAATGTGCCGATACCTGTAATCAGGGCTATAATTGTTAACCATTTTGCAGCAGTATCGGCCAGTAACTGCGTTTGGGATTTTGACTTTTGCGCATCGTCAACCAACTTAACAACCTGCGATAAATAAGAATCTTTGGCGGCGTGTGAAACCGTTACTTTAAACGACCCGTTGCCGTTGATGGAACCGGCTATCACTTTATCACCCTTTACTTTTTGTACCGGCTTTGATTCGCCTGTGAGCATAGATTCATTGAGGTAGCTTTCGCCTTCCAGTATAATACCATCTGCCGCTACTTTTTCTCCGGGTTTTACCAGGATAATATCATTGGCTTTTAATGTATCTGTTTTTACATCATGCACCATACCGGGCATTACCATGTGCGCATCTGCCGGCATGAGCTTAACCAGCAGCTCAAGTTCATTTGACGCCCCCATTACCGATCGCATTTCTATCCAATGCCCTAAAAGCATAATGAGGATAAGGGTAGCCAATTCCCAAAAAAAATCCATCCCCTTAAGACCGAAAACGATTGCCACACTGTAGCTATAGGCCACCGTAATAGCAAAACCTATCAGGAACATCATCCCCGGATTTCTGGCTTTTGCCTCGCTTACCAAACCTGTTAAAAAAGGCCAGCCGCCATATACAAACACCACCGACGATAAGGCAAACAAAATGTAGGATGAACCTTTAAACTGCCAGCTAACCCCCATAAAATGCTGGATCATGGTTGATAACAACATGATAGGGATTGTAAGCGCCAATACCACGTAAAACCTTTTTTTAAAATCGGCAATCATCATGGCATGGTGGTCATGTTCTGACATTCCCATGTGCTGATCATGCCTATCGTGCATTTTATGATGCTCCATCCCCTCCTGCATTTTGTTCATCTCCATATTAATCAGCCTTGTCTTTTTGGAGTATATTTTTCTTTTCCTTGTACTCTTCGGCAGTTATCTCGCCTGCGGCAAACCGCTTTTGCAAAATACCCAGCGGTGTATCTTTTCGCCTCCGCTGCCCTGGAATATCATAGGGCGTTGCAAATATCCAGAACAGTAATACCATCCAAACAATCCACCATATGAGGTGCATTCCTCCATAAATTCCGTAATACACCATCTTTAGCTTTTAAGTTTTATAGTTGTAACCTATACAGATCATTTCAACAAGCCGGGGCTGAGCTTACCGAAACCCAACCCGAATATTTCCTAACGCGTGTTAAAAAAAAAGACTGTTAAACCTTGGCTTTTTTTGCCTCAGCCTTTTTCTTCTCCTGCTCCAGGAAATAACAATGTGCGGCACATGCGTGCAATTTATAATTCTGGTGAGCCGTGCCGAAGTTATGCCCCTTTGGATCTAAAATGGCGCATTTTTCTTTATCCAGATCTTTGGTATTCAGCACATTTTCGCCATTGATATTATAGTAGGAGCCGTTCTTTTTTGCCGTCCCCAACTTTTTCCCGTTAGCGTCAATCACGTTACCGCCGGCATCAATAAAATATAGTTTTTGCCCTTTATTGTTGCGCACAATATTGTCTTTATCAATATGGCCTAATTGAGTGCCCCCTGCATCCCTGATCCATCCCTTATCGGTAATGATAATTTTAAAAGTTGTATCTTTTTTAACCTGGGCATTAACCGTAACCGCCGCGGTGATGGTTAATATGAATAAAAGGAAGTGTAGCTTTTTCATAATTGTGAAATTTAATTTATTCAAATCTCCTCTATTTCAAGCCCTGGTCAAATGACCATCAACACGCTGATATGTGATCAAAATCATTATATTAATCTATATTTTAATAAGTTATTGTTAACCCGCCGCCAGGGCCCATATCGCTATCGTAATGCGATGATAAAGAGAAATATTTGGTAAAAATATACCGCATACCAACTGTGTACTCTTTATCGGTGTTACCCATAAGCGTAAACCTTAAGCGGCTGGTTAAAGGGATATCTTCCCTCCCCAATTGAAACCTGAATTTGCCATTGCCATCCACACGGGCATCTGCAACAAACAACATGGGCAATATGTATGATACCCCTGCAACTACGGTATGGCGGTTGTTTTTATTGCTTTGCTGGCCAAACAGGTTTTTTTCCTGATCGTTTGTGTTTTTGTAATGGTAATCAAACCCTGCATATGCATACAGCCATTGCATTTGCCCAAAATAGCGGCCTGCCATGGTTTCACTTTCATAGCCTTTGCGGTTGTTTACGCCCAGGTGCCATAGAGTTGATAATTTCCACCGGGTATTGGCTATGCTAACGGTACCGTCGCTGCCATTGCTTTCCAAGCCTATTTTAGCGGCCGGAAAAAAGCGGCGGTCATCGGCATATATCTTTTTTATGGCGCTTGCCGGGTCGGGCAGTTCGGGGTTAGGCGGCGAATTTTCATAGTTGAATATACGGCCCATACCGCTCATCATATGGTAAAGGATATGGCAATGAAAAAACCAATCGCCGCTTGCCGTAGCCGCAAACTCAATGGTATCAGTTTCCATCGGCATAATATCCAGCGTGTTTTTTAACGGCGAATAATCGCCCTGCCCGTTTAGTACCCTAAAGTAATGTCCGTGCAAATGCATGGGGTGGCGCATCATGGTGTTGTTGTACAGGATAATGCGAACATTTTCTCCTTTTTTGATCAGGATCTTATCCGATTCGGAAACCGTTTTATTGTTTATCGTCCAAACGTAACGGTTCATGTTACCGGTAAGGTTAAAATGCAAAATCTTTAGCGGGCCGGCAGGTAAATTGGTTGGTTTAATGGCCTTTAACATTCCATAATTTAGGGTAACTATATCGGTGCTGCCCCCCATATCCATACCAGGCATATCGCTCATTTTTTTTTCGGTTGCACTCGTATCTTTTGCGGCTGCTCCATCCCCTGTTATTTCGGGATACATTACGGTATTCATGTCCATTACCTGGTTGGTCATCACCATGCCATCCATTTTTTTCATGTTGCCATCCATCCCCATCATGTCGTTCATCATCTTCATGCCTTCAAAATATTTGAGCCTGGGCAAGGGTTTGGCTTTAAACTGCGTGCCGCTACCGAGCCATAATGAGGTTGAGCGGGTGCGATCTTCGGAAGTCGCCAAAAATTCAAAGCTGCCGTCTTGGGGGATGGTAACTATCACATCATAAGTTTCGGCTACGGCTATAATCAGCCTGTCAACAGGTACCGGTTGCACATCCTCGCCGTCATTAGCCGCAACGGTAATTTTGCCGCCAGCATACTTTAGCCAAAAATAGGTTGATGAACTGCCGTTAATGATGTGCAGTTTCACTTTGTCGCCCTTTTTAAACCGGGGGGCGTTATTAACTGCTTTGCCATTGCTAAAAAAACGATCGTAATAAACATCGCTTACATCCATGGCCACCATTCGCTTCCATTCGTTGGTTAGCTTGGTTTTAAGATGCCCTTCGGCCACAGCTTCCGCATAGTTTTGGGTACTGCCTTTACGAATGCTGTACCAATCGGTTTGGTTATGTAATGATCGTTCTACCTGGTCGGGGTTTTCATTGGTCCAATCGCTCAGCAGCAAGGTGTACTCCTTTTGTTCGGCTGGCTGTTTGGGATGGATAATAAAAGCCCCATACATACCACTTTGCTGCTGTGTCATGGTATGCGAGTGGTACCAATAGGTGCCATGCTGCACCAGCGGGAACTTGTAAAAATGAGTTTGCCCGGCCTCAATTGGCGCGGTGGTAAGGTACGAAACGCCATCATAACGATTGGGCAATATAAGCCCGTGCCAGTGGATAGAGGTTTCCATCATCATTTGGTTATGCACATATATTTCGGCGGTATCACCCTCGGTAAACTCCAATGCAGGGGCAGGTATGCTGCCGTTAATGGCCATGGCGGGCCTTGCTTTGCCGGTGTAGTTTACGGTAGTATCGGCAATGTACAAATGATAAATTTCGCGATTGCCCACTTTGGTGTAAAAGGGTTTGCGCGGCTCCTTTTCGTCCATTTTCATAGCCATATGCTGTGCATAGGCCGAAAAAGACAAAAAGAAACTCAATAAAATTACTGTGGATCTTTTCATAATAAAAAATAAGCTGCCGGAATTATCCGGCAGCATTTAATAATTATTTTGTTGCAGGGCTAATGGTTTCACTAACCTTGCCGCAGGTAAGCATCATATTGCCATAATAAGGGTTTTTAATAGCTTCATCTGCCGATAGCCAGTAGCTTTTTTTCATGGGGCAATAGGCATAGTAAACAGGCTTATCAGTTAGTTTTACGGCCTTGGCCAGTTTAAAGAAGTTTGCAGAAAAATTGGCAAAATGTTCCCTTTGATGGGCAATGTCCTTACTTTCGGATATGTGCCTGGCATCAAAAGCCAGTTTTTCCTGCAAAGGCTTAAAAGCGGCAGCATCTGCAGCGGGCAGCAACTTTACATCAACCCCGTTAACAGCTTTTAAAAATTCGCCGGCACTGGCAGCGGCATCTGCGGTGTTTGATTTTACTAATGCATCTTTAACGCCATAGTAAGATGATAGCAATGGGCTAAGCGCCGTTGCTTTGTTATCCTGTGCAAAAAGTTGTTGAGTAAATGCGGTTGCAACTAAAGCAACCAATAAAAATATCTTTTTCATGATTTTAGTAATTTAATATAAACAGATCACCTGCCTTAACACTTGTTTCGGCAGTATTTTAAATTGTTGTTAAAAAGCTTTCCTTTTTATTTTCAGTACAAATTTAACCTGAGGTCAGCTTAATCTTTTACAGTATTTGGTTTTTAAGTTATGTTATTTATTGATTTTGCCGCAGGTTAAAACCAGATTGGCGAACAGGCAAATGTCAAACACAAATGCATTAATGGCGGCAATTTCAACTTAATTCGGGCAAAAAATCGGGCAATAAAAACCAAGGCCGGTGGGTACGGCAAAAGCCCGAATCAGATAAGAAGAGTTTTGTTATAAATATAAATGGGTTGCGATGCCACAAACGGTGGCCCGGTGGCCCTTGGCCAGTTTCTTGTTTTGGCTATTATCTGCGGCACGTAAAACAGGTGTACTTTAACAGGTAACATTACTGCCGCCTGGCCAATTGAAAACTGAAAATCAAAATTGGAACTAAAATTTTCCTTTACCACATAAGTACCGTGGTGGTAACAACAACTGCAGTCGCCACTTTTGCAGTCATCATCTTTGTCCTGATCTTTACCCTCGTCATGATGTGGTTGGTGCATTTGCCGGGACGCGGCCATATTAGTAAACAGGTAACTGGCTGTACAATGCAAAAGGCAGGCATAAGCACCTGTTGTTAATAACAGGTAAAACGCGGTAAAAGCCAAAGCACAGATTTTTTTCATTTAGCCCCTGCTGTAATTATTGGTCAAAGGTATTATTAAAATAATGAATGAAATAAAGGTTAGTTAAATTTCACTCATTATCCTGTTAATATTGTTGTTATTTCTCAAACTCATCCGGGTTTAACTCGGGCTGTTCGGTTTCATCGGGCGGCAGTTCATTTGGTATATTTTCCGGACCTTCTTCGGGCATATCAGGTTCACCGGGGTCGGTTGGCTGCCTTATTTCGGGCCTTTCGGGATTAACCGGCATTTCGTCGGGCTCGTTAGGCATTGTTCTTTTCTTACTCATGGCTTATATAATTTAAAAAACGCTTATCCTGTTTTTGTATTTTTTATTCGGCCTTAAACTGTGGATGCTTTACAATCTGCGCCGCAATGCTTAACAAATCCTGGCCGGTGAAAGCACCCGGCCCATCAAAATCGAAATGATGATCGCTATATACTGTAATAGTACCCAGCAAGCCATCCTGTGGCACATCTACAGACCGCGATTGTTCATAACCTATCCAATCTTCGGCCTTATCGGCCGCGTAAATCTTAAATTGATTAACTTTATCCTGCGGTTGGAATTTTAACAGCCGCTGGCCCTGGCCAACACGAATTTCAAAAGCTTTCATTTTAATAGTAATTGTATGTAAAAGACATTTTTAAGTTTAAAAAGTTTCAAAAAAAACATCTCATATTGCAATCAAAACCATGCAATTGAAACATACAGGTAGTATACAAATTTACCCCTGTTATTAAAGGCCGTATTAAACCCGGATTACCAAATGAAAAAAAAGGACGAAAAGAAATACATGGAGCAGGAATGGCGCTCCATGACACATCATTTAAAAGCCTTTATAAAAACCGGCGACCAGGAAAGCTTGCACCATTTTCGCACAGGGGTAAAAAAACTAAGGGCGTTTTTTACTTTGACCGAAAGTGTTAAAAACGACCATAACCCAATCAAACTATTTAAACCGGTGCGCGAAATTTTTAAACAGGCCGGTGAGATACGCAACGCTTACATTAATATTCAGTTGGCCAAAGGCCAGCAAGCCATAAAGTTGGATTTTATACAAACCCAGGAACAGTTAATGGACACTTTAGCCGGGCAATTTAAAGCACAGGGGGCACAATTCCTGGCTACCATCCGCAAGGCGCGGCGTAAGGTAAAAAAACGTATCCCCAAATTAAAAAACCTACACATCGGTTTATATTATCAACAGCAACTGGAAAGCATTACTGCCGGTTTGCAAACACATCGTTTCGCCGAAGATTTGCACACCAGCCGCAAGCAAATTAAAATACTGATTTACAATTACCGACTTGTAAGGGACCACCTTGACATGCCATTTAACGAAGACTACCTGGAACAAGTACAAAACGCGGTTGGCAACTGGCACGATAACAGTGTAACTATCGACCTTTTTGCCGCCGAAGCCACACAGGGCGAAACCGCGGTAGCGCTGCTCAAGAAACAGGCGGTGCAGCTGAAAAGACAGGTAACAAAATTGCTTAAAGGGTTTTATGACCGGGCTACAACGGTAACCGAATTGCCGTTGGAGCAGGTGAGTTAAGTAAATAGTACTAAACCTCAAGTCAAAAGTTTAAATTTATCCCCTTTGACCTGGTACCTAAGACTTTCGACTAAAGGCTACTTCTTCGGATATTCGAAAGACGACAGGGTAAGCCCTTCATACCTGTCAACCAGCCCCCGGTAGCTAAAGCCGCTTTTGAGCAGCACCGTTTGCGAGCCCTTATTTTCCTGGTCGGTAACGGCCACTACTTTTTGGGTTTGGGGCATAGTAAAAGCATAGTCAACCACCAGCTTTGCCATTTCGGTAGCATAGCCTTTGCCCCAATAAGGTGTAGCCAGGCTGTAGCCCAGTTCAATAACGGTATCATCACCCACATTAAACTCGCGCAGCAGGCAGCTACCCATAAAATTGCCGGTTTCGCGTTCAATGATAGCCCAGCGGTTAAGCGCGGCATCGGGCTGTGCCATGCTTAGCCTTAGCAACTCGCTATATTGTTCGGCCGTGCGTACGGGTAAATATACATTCACTACCGGGTCCATATGTATGTTTACATATGGCGCTTCGTCGGCAGGTATAAAGGCACGGATAATAAGGCGCGGCGACTCGAGGCTAAAACTCATGGCAATTCAATTTTAACAAATGTGCCAAATTTGGGAAGGAGTATCAAGTAGCGAGTATCAGGTATCAAGACTGAATACTTAGGTGTGAGGCCGACTTCAAAGGTGTATTAGTTTGCCGACATCTGCCTCATTTGAAAAACGTGCCAGCAGCACCCTCAATTTGGGGTTCACTATATTATGGCAAAAAGGCTTATCGGGGTTATTGTAGTAGTAATTGAGGTAATTATCGCTATTGAGCCGAAATCGTTTGAATGGGATAACTTTAGTGATGATTACACTTTCAAATTCCGGCTGTAGGGCTTCAATGGCTTTTTGGGCGATAGTTGCCTGCGTTTGATTAAAAGTATAAACCGCCGACCGATATTTAGCCCGCATGCTATGGTTTACCGTGCAGCTATGCGTATGTAAATGCACAGCGATAAGCGTTTGTAATGATATCGTATTCAGGTCAAATTCAACAATAACGGCTTCGCTAAAAGTGGAATTTTGGCCATCAGAAGCTATCCAGCCTTGCTTAACAGCCGTTACTCCTTTTAACGATAAAAAAATAGCTTCGGTGCACCAGTGGCAACTTCCGCCAAAACCTATTTTGCTGACCATTTTTTAGTCCACAAATTTAACAATCGGATAGGTATATTTGGCAGGGGAATGCAAACCTTTATACCCTAAGCCGCCAACTGGTTACCTACTTTTTGCAGTAACGAATCGATATCAAAAGGTTTGGGGATAAAATCGTCAGGAGCGCTATTTTCGTAGCCATCCAGGCGCAATTCGTCCGAGCCGGAAATCAGGATTATCGGGATATGATTGGTTTCGGCACTTTCCTTTAGGTTTTTGCACAGTTCACGACCATCCAGGCCGGCCAGCATTACATCCATCAGGATCAGGTCGGGTTTAAAAGTATCCATCGTCTGTTCAATCATTTCGCCGCTGGTAAGCGTCCAAACATTGTAGCCTTCTTCCATCAGTATGAGGCAAATGAGTTCAACCATTTCGGAGTCATCGTCGACAATTAGTATATTCTTGCTCATGGCATTGGTTATATATATCAGACAGTCTAAATTTCATGCCAATGGTTTTAGGTTGTAGCTCCTTTGTTTATTTTAAAAGAATAAAGAGCTTGACATTACTGTCGCAATAACTCCCGGCACCGTTGTTATTAACTTATTTTAAATTAAATTGGGGGCTTATTACCGGTAAACCTGGCATGCTGAATATTGTTAAGAAACTGATACTTCCCCTTGTATGCGTGATTGTACAGGGGACCGCCTGCCGAAAGGCTGTGCTGGCACCCGATAATCCGTCGAAAGCTAAATTATTGGATTTGGTGAACAACTACCGGGCGTCGGGCTGCACCTGTGGTACTGTTTATTATCCGCCGGTTAACCCCGTTGTTTGGAACGATACCCTACAGGTAGCCGCTCAAAGGCACAGTAATGATATGGACGAGAAACAATTCTTTAGCCATACCGGCAGCGATGGTACCAACACCGGCGACAGGCTGATGAGCCTAAATTATATTTTCTCTACCTACGGCGAAAATATTGCCGAAGGTTATGCCAATGAGGCTGATGTAATGGTTGGCTGGATTAAAAGCCCCGGCCACTGCCAAAACATTATGAATGGCGATTTTACCCAAATGGGTGTAGCCACCAGCGGGAAGTATTGGACACAGGTTTTTTCGGCACATTAGCGAAATGAGATACTATCGCGGGCCAACGGCAATCAGCACCGATCACCCAAAATAAGTCTCTGTTGATGCCACCAAATTCAACAGTTCCAATACCGGCTCTACTTCCAGTCCGCTTGCCCAAAGTTCATCGGCAAATTTTTTGAATGAGGCCAATGATTGCAGCACCTGGTGGGCTTCTTCATTTTCCAGCTGATCAAAATGCATAAAGGTTTTGCCATCAGGCAGCAGCCAGCAGGTGTATTTGATACCCGGATGGTTTAACTGCTTTAGTTCGGCAACAACGCCTGCTATATTGGCCTGGTTTATAGCTGCAAACTCTGCCCGGGTGGTGTATTGTACGCGTACTACTTTCATTTTTTTAATACTTTTTATGTTATCAAATTAGCCAACTTTTGGATTATTAGTCTTTGTCGAATTTGGGACGTGCCACCTGCCGAACTTCCGGGTTCGACCGATAGTTGAGGGCCGCCGCGGTGCCACCGGTTACATCAATAGTTACACCGGTTATGTTGCCCGCTAAATCTGACGCCAGGAATACGGCGGTATTGGCAATATCAGCCATGAGCGGCAGCTTTTTCAGCATTGTATCAGCCTTCATCTGTTTCAATACTGTGGCCATTACTTCCGGCCGATCTTCAATGGCATCCGCAAATACCCTGGAGTCTGGCGATCCGCCTGAGCGGATATTTACTACACGCACGCCATGCAGGCCTACTTCGGATGCCAGGTTACAGCTAAAACTTTCAACCGCGCAGCAGGCAGCGGCAAAACCGCCGGTGTACGGATAACCAATACCACCGGGCGTTGCAGTAAGCGACAGGATAACACCCGAGCCCTGATCCATCATCACCCTTCCTGCGGCAGTAGCAGTTAAAAACCGGGTTTGCAGGGTAGCGGTTACAGGGTTAACAAAATCATCTGCCGATAAATCAACCAGCGGAACACCCTGTTTAACATCAATCCCAACGGCATTAAAAGAGATATCCAATGTGCCTGCAATTTGTAAAACTGTGTCTATATGTTGCTTAACGGCGTTAGCATTAAATGCATCTACCTGCGCAACTTCGGCAAGCCCGCCAAGGGCAATAATATCATCGGCAACAATTCGCAGCGCGCCGACCGTACGGCCCGTTAAAAATACTTTTGCACCTGCCGCCGCCAGGGCTTTTGCAACCGCACCGCCAAGTGAGCCGCCTGCACCGTATATAATAGCATTTTTGTTTTGGAGTAACATATTAATCCGGGTTTTGAAACATACGCAATGGTGCACAGCAAATAACGCAAAGCAATGACCATCAATATACAAACCTAAAACTAAATATCCTTTTCAAGATGGGCTGTTACAGACAATTTAGGGGTGCATTTGCGACATAAAGTATAATGCGTTACTGCAAGTATTCTTTAGCTATTGCCCTCGGGAAACTTAGGTTATCCTTGTACATGCTGACCATAGTTTGCATTAATAACATTTCGTTTCAGGTAATTGAATGGCCCTTATTTAACTTATGACTATGAACTAACTACTTTAGGCTTTAATAAACTTTGCCGTAACCAAAAAAACATCTACTTTTGTGCCGCCTTAAAACATTTACCATAGTATAACTAATGCCCGATCAACAATCACAACAATCCATTTTCAGCCAACTCGAAATTTTCGGGCATAAAAAAGTGGTGTTTTGCAGCGATCCGGATACCAATCTGAAAGCTATCATCGCTATTCATGACACCACCCTTGGGCCTGCTTTTGGCAGCACACGCATGTGGAGTTATAAAACTGAAGGCGATGCATTAAATGATGTATTACGCCTGGCCAAAAGCATGACATACAAATGCGCCATAGCAGGGCTTAATATGGGCGGCGGCTATTCGGTTATCATCGGCGATTCGCGCCGGGATAAAACAGAAGCGCTGATGCGTAAATTTGGCCGCTTCATTAAAAATCTTAACGGCGAATTTATTACATCTGAAGATGTGGGCACCAATCCGCGCGATATGGAATACATCCGTATGGAAACCCAGCATGTTACCGGTATTCCGGAAACTCTTGGTGGCAGTGGCGATCCGTCGCCTGTGGCAGCTCAGGGTGTTTTTATGGGGATAAAAGCCTGCGTTAAAGAGCAATTTGGCACCGATACGCTGGCCGGTAAATCTGTAATAGTACAGGGCGTGGGCCATGTTGGCGAGCACCTGGTACGCCTGCTGCGCGATGAGAAGGTAAAAGTTTACATCAGCGATATCCAGGAGGAACGCGTTGGGCAAATAGCTAAAAAATACGGAGCCGAAGCAGTATCAAACAACAGTATTTTTGATATCGATGCCGATATTTATGCACCTTGCGCGCTGGGTGGCACGGTAAATACCCAAACCATCAATAAGTTAAAATGTAGCATCATAGCCGGATCGGCCAATAACCAGTTACTGGATGAATCGGTTCATGGTGAAATGTTGTTGAATAAAAATATACTATTTGCGCCCGACTACGTTATTAATGCCGGCGGCATTATTAATTGCTATTCGGAGTTAATGGGTTTCAGTAAAAAACGTACCATGCAGCTTACCGAGAATATTTACGAGGTAACGCGCAATATTTTAAAGCTTTCGAAACTCGAAAACATTTCAACTATCGTAGCAGCAAATAAAATAGCAGAAAAAAGAATTACGGATATTAAAAAAGTAAAATCGTCATATTAATTATAGTTTAAACCGCTGGCCATCTGGCCGGCCAAATCGTTCTTACACATGTTAAACAGAAGGCACCTACGGGTAAAAGTACTACAGGCATTATACGCGTTCCACCAATCGGAAACCACCGACATTAAACAGTATGAAAAAAACATGCTGGGAAGCATAGATGAAGTTTTTGAAATGTATATCTGGATGTTATCGCTCATTTCAGAGGTGGCTAATTATGCCGCAAATGATAAAGAGGAGCGCGCCAACAAACATTTACCCACCGCCGAAGACCTGAATGCCAATACTAAAATTGTCAGCAACAGGTTTATCCTCTCCCTGAATGATAACCGGGATTATCTTATCGCCTCAAAAAAATACAAGGTTGACTGGGGTTTTGAACCCGAACTGGCTAAAACTCTGTTCACCACCCTTAAAAAATCGCCCGAGTATGCAGAATACCTGGCCAAAACCGACGACACCATCCAAACGGATAAAGACATCATTAAATTTATTTTCAAAAAAGTGATTTTAAAATCATCATTGGCCGAGCAGGTTTTTGAGGATAAATTCATTTTTTGGCCGGTAGACAGAGATGTTTTGCAAGCTTTGATTGCCAAAACATTTAAAAACTTTAGCAGCGAAGATTTTAAACAAAACCACCTTGCCGAAATTACCGGTAACTGGACCGAAGACCGCGAATTTGTAGTTGACCTTTTTGCAAAAAGCATCCGTTTTGATAAACCTTACCAGGAATTGATAGCCGCCAAAACAACCAATTGGGAACCAGACCGTATTGCGATGATGGATACCCTGCTGATGAAAATGGCCATTACCGAGTTTGTGAACTTTACCTCGATCCCGGTAAAAGTTACTATTAACGAGTACCTTGAAATTTCAAAGGAGTTTAGCACACCTAAGAGTAATTCATTTATAAACGGTATCTTAGACAAGATTTTGATAGACCTTAAGGCCGAAAACAAGATTAAAAAAATTGGCAGAGGATTGATTGAATAGTTTTGAGTTATAAGTATTGGGTTTTAAGTGGCAAAATTTAACACCCGATTTTTAACAGATTTAAAATAAAAACCGACTATATAAAATGAAGAAACTGTTTTTAAGCTTAGTAGCAGCAGGTTTACTATTATCGGCCTGTAACCAATCAAAAACCGGCAGTACTGCGGCTACAACCGATAGCACAGCCACAACTACAGCCAACGCGGCTAACGCGCCGGTAATGAAGTTTGAAAAAGAAAGCCATGATTTTGGCAAGATAAAAACCGGCGATAAGGTTAACTACGATTTTAAATTCACCAATACAGGCAAATCACCCCTCATCATCAGCGAGGCGCATGCTACCTGCGGCTGTACCATTCCGGAGTGGCCTAAAGCTCCTGTTAAACCAGGCGAAAGCGGCATTATAAAGGTTACTTTTAATAGTGCAGGCAAAACCGGCTTGCAGGATAAACAAATTACGGTTACTGCCAATACTGTACCGGCCCAAACTATGGTACACCTTATTGGCGAGGTTTTAACCAAATAATTTCAATTAATTTAAACAATGATAGCAACAATTTTTTTACAGGCCGCTGCAGGCGGTGCTTTTGGTAGCTACGGTACGTTAATACCTATGGTATTAATTATCGTAGTGTTTTATTTTTTCATGATACGCCCACAGGTTAAGAAACAAAAAGACCAAAAAAAATACGTAGATGAACTTAAAAAAGGCGACAAAGTGGTAACCACAGCAGGCATACATGGCCGCATCATCGACCTTAATGATAGTACTTTTTTAGTTGAAGTTGAAAACGGAAAAATCCGTTTCGATAAATCGGCAATATCATTAGATGCATCAAAAGCATTGAATACACCGGCTGTAGTTAAGTAGGTGAAAGGATAAACGTTAAAGGCGAAAGGTAAAAGCTAAAAGGATAAAGGTGTCTTATCCTTAATCTAAATAATAAGGCGAAAGGCGATTGGTAGTTAGCAGTTCAACCTGTGAACATTTACCTTTAACCTTTCGCCTTTACCCTTTAACCTCAATAACAACCTCAACAACATGGCAATAGTAAAACTATCCACAACAGAACGGCGGCGGCTATCAGTATTTTTTACCTGCCTTGGGCTTGCCATTGTTGCCTGGATTTTTACAACGCTATCGAGCCCGTTGCCTTTTGCGGTTAATGAAGCCCTTGTTTACAAAAACTCGCCGCAAAAACGTGCTTTCCACCCATTACAGGCCGATAGTGTGAAAGCTACCATACAGGGTACGGGCTGGCAAATGCTGTTTTCGAAATTGAAGCCCGAAAACAAACCCATTATTGTTGATTTGGCACCGCTGGACACCCGCAACTATGTTGTGCTTAGTTCTCAGCTAAAGGTTATCAATTCAAAGCGGGACGCTAACCAACAAATTACAGCTATCGACCCCGACACACTGTATTTTGATTTTACCAACCGGCTTACCAAAAAAGTACCTGTAAGGGCTTTGTTAGGTATTGAATATCAAAAACAGTTTGCCATATCGGGCAACGTATCTATTAAACCTGCCTATGTGACCATAAGCGGCCCTGCCGATAGGCTGCAAAAAATAGGCGAATGGAAAACTGATTCTATAAAAGCCGCCGATGTAAATGAAACCATCATCACTCGAATTAATTTACAGCCTGTAAGCGAAGGCAATTTAACCATATACCCCAAAAATGTACAGGTGATTGTCCCGGTGGACGAGTTTACCGAGAAAACTTTGGATATCCCGGTTAAACTCATCAACAACCACAATTACGACAACGTTAAGGTGTTTCCTCAAAAAGTAAAAGTAACATTTACCACATCGTTAAACCGCTACAAGGATATGAGTGACGACCTTTTTGAGGCTACCGCCGACCTTGATCTTTGGCGCGATCATGGTTATTCAACCCTACCGGTACAACTGACACGCTTCCCTCCTTTTTGTAAAATAGTAAGGGTAAGCCCGGCTAATATTGATTTTATCATCAAAAAATGAGATGCTTAAAATAGGTTTAACAGGCAACATAGGCAGCGGAAAAACCACTGTAGCAAAGGTATTTGAGCTATTGGGTGTACCGGTTTTTTACGCCGATGACGAAGCAAAAAAGGTTATGGTTACAGATGCTATACTGATTGATGCCATAAAGCAAACCTTTGGTGCTGAATCTTATTTTGCTGATGGTTCATTAAACCGCAAACATATCGCGGCCATTGTTTTTAATAACCCGGCAGAGTTGGAGAAGCTTAACGCATTGGTACACCCGGCCGTTTTCAGGGCTTTTGACGCCCTTGAGGCAAAAGCAAAAGATGCCCCCTATATCATTCGCGAGGCGGCTATACTATTCGAAAGCGGTTCATACAAAACCTGCGATCGCTCTATCATTGTAACCGCTCCGCTGGATAAACGCATAGCCCGCGTTGTACAACGCGATGGCATTAGCCTTGATGAAGTTAAAAAGCGCGAAGGCCGCCAGATGCCAGAAGACGAAAAGAAAAAACTGGCCGATGACGTGATCATAAATGACGATAGCCAGCTGGTAATTCCGCAGGTAATTGCCCTGCACCAAAAACATTTAGCCCTTGCCAATAACTTATAACGAATTAAACATTAGCTTTTAGCTGTACGCCTTAAGCTTTTAGCTCTTGAAAATGATACTCGACGATTTTGTACTTATAGATGATAAAGGCCTTTACTGCAAGTATGGCGATTTTTACCTCGACCCTAAACTGCCCGCTAAAAATGCAGTTGTTACGCATGCCCACGCCGATCATGCCATCAGCGGCAATATCGATGTTTATTGCACCCGCGCCACGGCAACTATAATGCAGCTAAGGTATGAACGCACTGCCGCAAAAGTTTTCCATATTGTACCCTTTAACCAGCCTTTTACAATAGGCAAGGTAAAAATTACTTTTATACCTGCCGGTCACATGCTTGGTTCGGCACAAATACTTATGGAGTACGAGGGTACGCGTTACCTATACACAGGCGACTACAAACTACAACCCGATGCCACCTGCGAACCTATAGAGTGGGTAAAAACTGATGTACTGATAACAGAGAGCACCTTTGCCGACCCGGCCGTTATACATCCCGATCCGGTTGAGGAAATTAAAAAAATCAACGATATCAAGATCAATATTTTGCTGGGCGCTTATGGGCTGGGCAAAAGCCAGCGGCTTATTAACCTGATAACCGAGCACGCTCCCCGGAAAAAAATCCTGGTGCATCATAAAATTATGCCTATTAACGCCATTTACGAAAACATGGGCTACCGCCCCGGCAAATACCAGGTTTATGGCCGTAAGCTAATGAAGGTGCAGGATGAGTTTGTTTATATAGTGCCCCCATTTACTTTTGATAGCTATATCAGGGCCACGGGTGTAAAGCGATTATTTGCATCGGGTTGGAAAAACCTGCAGGTAAACAGCCAGGATACGCTTTTTATATCCGACCATGTAGACTGGAATGATATCCTGGAAACCATAACCCGTACCCAGCCCAAACAGGTATGGACCCTGCATGGTGATGGCCGGCATTTGAAGAATCATTTTAAAGATGAGATATTTGTAAAAATACTCAATTGATGATGTGCAGATATGCAGATTTCAAATGTGCAAATGTTGGAATCATACGCACCTGAATTCTGCACATCTAAATTTCGCATATTTAAATTCAAACTGATGCTGAAAGAGGGCATTGATTATTATATTAATGAAGATGGCAATTTTGTTTTTACAAAGCACTATCATTTAACGCGCGGCTATTGCTGTAAAAACAAATGCCTGCATTGCCCCTGGGACTATGGCAAACCCCAAACAAATAGCAGCAAAATTGACCCGGAGGACAAGCTTCAGCAAAGCTAATAGCTGATTAGGGTACCTCAATTTTAAAAATAAATAAACATATTTGTACTTTAGTCATTATAAACTATTATGCGGATAGACGACGAAATACAAAGCAACAAATTTGAGGATAATTACCATAAAGTAGTTATCAATATTGCCTATACTTCAGGGTGGTTAAACAATGCTTTTCGTTGCCATTTTGATAAGTACAATCTAACCCAGCAGCAGTTTAATATCCTGAGGATACTAAGGGGGCAGTACCCCAAACCAGCTACGATTAATTTATTGAAAGAAAGGATGGTTGATAAAATGTCTGACGCCAGCCGCATTGTTGACCGCTTGATCCAAAAAGAACTGGTTTCGCGCTGTACCAATAATAAAGACCGCCGGGCTGTTGATATCCGCATAAGCGACCTTGGCCTGGAAACCCTTGCCAAAATGGACGAAGAATTTAAAACCCGTAAAGTTCTTGAAAATAACCTCACCGCTGATGAAGCTGCTCAGTTAAGCGATTTGCTGGATAAATTGAGGGGGTAGCAGCCCCACCCAAACCCTCCCCGGAAGGGAGGGCTTTAGAAGATTTAAAGTCTCCCCTTCCGGGAGAGATTTAGAGGGGGCTTTTAAAAGAGGGCTTAATAATGTCCTCTTATCTTTCCAATAATTTCCGCATCGTACAAGCTCCTTAGTTGCTGATGAATATGGGCAGGCAGCGGCTCCAAAGCACATGCCCCCACGTTACTATCAACCTGCGATACTTTTGATGCTCCGGGAATAACAGTGGTAACTTCCGGATGATCCAATATCCAGCGGATAGCCAATTGCGGCATACTCCCGTCGGGTAATATTTGTTTTATTTGTTGAGATAGCTTCAGGCCTTCGTTAAACTCGATGCCCGAAAATGTTTCGCCGGTATTAAAGGCCTCGCCGTTTGCGTTATAATTACGGTGGTCATTTGCGGCAAATTGGGTTTGCCCGTTAAATTTACCAGATAATAAGCCACTGGCTAAGGGAACCCTTACAATAATGGCAACGTCATTTTCCTTTGCTTTGGCAAAAACCTCGTCGGCCACGTGTTGCCTGAACAGGTTAAAAATAATCTGTAACGATGCCAGGCCTTCCTGCTCCAGGCATATAAGCGCTTCCTCGGATGTTTCTACACTGGCGCCAAAGTGTTTAATGAGGCCTTGCTGCTGCAGGGCACGTAAATGATCAAATACTTTACCCGATTTCATTTCGCCTGTAGGGATACAATGCAATTGCTCTAAAAATAGTTGTGGCACATCCAAATGCTTCAGCGAGTCTTCCACATTCCGCTTCATTATATCGTAAGTAAAGTTTTGCGGCCAGCCATTCGGGGAATCACCGCGGCGACCCAGTTTGGTAGCAACAAATACTTCCTTATCTGTTGTTTTTAAAAACCTGCCAATAACGGATTCACTTACACCCATGCCATAAACATCGGCGGTATCGATAAAATTGCCTCCTGCATCGGTATATGCCTTTAGTATAGCAAAAGCATCCTCGTCATTTACATTACCCCAATCTGCACTGCCCAGTTGCCATGTGCCCAGGCCAACTTCGGCTATAGGTGTGTTTTTGAAATTTCTGTAGTTCATATCGTAATCACCAATTATAGTGGAGGCCAAACTTACGAAGTTTTAGAAACTTCGTAAGTTTCTAAAGACCAATCTGCCCATCTGAAATCTATAATCTGCACATCTACTTACCCGTTTCCTCGTGCAAAATATCCAATATAGTTGGCGTCACCTTACCAAAAAACGAAATCCCGGCAGCACCATTCTTTAATGCATATTGTATCCCGGCGCGCACTTCGTCGTCATTTTTAAAGTCCGATATATACAGACCTGCATACAGTGGAAATTTTCCCTCCAAAAAGTGTACGCCTTCGGCCACGGCGTCACCTATCCAGCTTACCCCCTCTTTATAAAAGCCATGATAAATCATGGGGCAAACGCCATCCAGGTGAAAATTTGTCCAGTCCTGCCTAACGTTGCGGCGCGCAACCTCGGGCGTTGGGAACACAGCTGCGGTTATCGCTTTTTTATGCTGCTTAGCCACCTCCGAAATTTTGTTGACCACCCTGATAATATTACCATACCTGAATAACCGCCACGAAAGACTTGCATCGGGGTATTGTATTGCTTTTACATCCTGGCCGTATTGTTCTTTAAACCTGGCCTGACAAACTTCGCAATAGCAAAAGTCATATTCGGGCAATTCTTTGGTTTGTTCAATTTTGTAATGGTCCCAAAGGTTTACCGGCAGTACAACATCGCAATAACGCACATAATCCAGGTGAATACCGTCTACATAATCTAAAGCCAGTATCTTATCAACGGTAGTAGTCAGGTAATCCTGTACTTCGGGGCGCGATGGGCAAAGCCAGCGGTAATAAGTTACGTATGGTGGTTTATCGGCGCATGAATCGCCGTTGCGGCTTTTGCTGTACCATTCCGGATGCTCGGTTAAAAGTTCGGCACGATTAAAAGTCCATATCCAGCGGTGGGCCTCAATTCCGGCAGCTTTGGCAGCGCGAAAATGCCGCTCGCTGTCGTTTTCAAAAAATATACCTGTTATACCTTTAGCTTTATAACCTGTATAATTAGTTTTTAAATCCTCATCAGTATCCTTCAGGTTAGGATTTATCCATATCCAGTTTTTCTTTTTATTTTTTTTCATGGCCGCGGTATTTACCGGGCCAGCATTGCTTAGCAATGGCAACTGGGCAGCAACACCGGCCAATAAACCGGCTTTTAAAAATTCGCGCTTATTCATGGTGTATCGGGTTTAATTGCTCTATAAAACCTTCGTGGTTTATGGTATAGGTGGTATTTGTATTTGCGTCGGTAATAAAAGCCTCAAACTGGTTTTGGGTGCTTTGCAGCTTTAATTTATTGCTGATACCGGCAATATCATACTTACCGTGGATACCCAATTTACCAAGCGACGAAGTATATTCATGATGTTGCCTGAACCATTGTTTTTCACGATAGTAAACCAGCCAAAGATATTTCTTTTGTTCCTCGGCATAGGGCATAGTAAATGCTACATCATCGGCCTCATGTGTGCTGAACAAAAGATACCCCCAATGTTCGGGACTGTGCATGGCAATCTCGCCCTGCGGCGACCAAGACCAGTTATGTTCCGGGAGATCGCGCCCGGCAGAATCCTTCAGTTTTACATTCCGCCCTTCTACAATTTTGGTATCATATTCCACCCGGGAAAAATTTATACGGTAAATGGTGCCATTTTCAGGAACCTGCGATTTAAATCCCATGGTAATGGCACTAAAAGGGATAGCCATTTCTACAGTCCAGCCGGCATCTGTGTCCGAAGCATTGTTGAGCGTGCCCTGCACCTTAATTGCCGAACGCAGGCCGTTAGCATCCCAGCCTATCAAACCGCCTCCCCTATTGCGATATGGCTTATTTAAAAACAAGTCGAAAATGGTGTTCAGCGCGTTTACTTCAATTTCGTAATAGGAATGGGTTGTTGTGGATGGGTCGATAAACAATTCAAAATCATTATCGTGGTATACAATATCATCGTGATTTTTTAAAGTAGCCCATACCTGTGGTTCTTCCATATGGGCGGCTATGTATAAATAGCCGTTATCCCAAAGCATTTTTACTTTGGTTTTGTAAGGCGGCCTGGGTTTCAGGTCGCCTTCAATATCCACAAAATCGTTTGTCCATTTAGCTTGCTGCCAAACGGCATCATTAATATCCCCATCAATTACCGGGGCGTTTGCAATATGCCTTACTACATAATTTTCGGGTGTCGCAAACAAATTCTCTAACCCGACAAATGGCGATTGCGCCATAGTTGTTTTTGGAGAAAATAACACCGCTGTAAGAAACACCGTTTGTATACAGCGACCGATTGCAAATGGGGTGGCCATTAACTGCCCAGTTCTAAAATACGGTCAAACTCCTCGCGTTTTAATGCCATTACCGAAAGCCGGCCTTGCCTTACCAGTCCAACATCCTTCAGTTGTTCATCGGCTTTTATTGTCTCTAATGTTACCGGCTTCTTCAATGTTTCTACAGGCGAAAGATCAACCACCACCCAGTTTGGGTCTTCGGTTGTGGGGTCCTGGTAGGCTTCTTTAACTACTTTGGCTATACCCACTACTTCCTTGCCATCATTACTGTGGTAAAACAACACCAGGTCGCCCTCCTGCATCAATCTTAAATTATTGCGTGCCTGGTAGTTGCGTACGCCATCCCAAAAGGTACGGCCATCTTTATTAAATTTTTCCCAGCTATATTTTACGGGTTCCGATTTTACTAACCAATGCTGCATTTGTACTTAAAATATGTGTACCGTAAAGATGTTAAAAAGCTGCGATAAGTTAAGTGGACTTTTGTAAAAAGATAAGAAAAGACTCACTCTGCCCCCTCCAAACGGAAGGGTTTTTGATTTGCATGGTTTCTGTAAACTTGCTGCTTTAAAGTCCTCTCCTTTGGAGAGGATTTAGGCGCGCCTGTTTAGGTAGGGCTTCGCCCCTCAAATTTTCAGCTTCACCCAAATTTTCTGTTGCCTGTAGCTTTCTTTAATTAGATTTACCTGATGGAAAAAACCGGGAAACAGTTATGGTTTTACTGTTCGCTGCTGATAGCCGTAATGCTTAATAGCGGGAGGTTGCTCGCCCTGCGCGAAAATGGCATTGTGGCCCATTACTGGCGATTTAACGCTGCGGAATTTGCCTACCAATTATTGGCGCAGCTTGGTTTCTGCTACTTCTTATTCTCGCTCAATTTGGGCCGCGGCCGGTTGGCAAGGTATCGCGACAATAACAGATACCTGCGCTATCTGTCGCTCAATTTTTTAATTGCATTTGTTGGTATGGTGCTGATAGGCGGCGTGCAAAAACGGGTATTTAGCTTTAACCCCAACCAAATAAGGGGCGCTTTTTGGCTGGGATATGCAACCCGGTACGCTTTAGCAACTGTACTAATAGGTATTATTATAAAAATAGTGCTGCTGCTGCGCCAAAACAAGCAACAGGCCATTGAAAACGAGCAACTTAAAAATGCCTATACCACAGCCGAACTGGAATTATTAAAAGAGCAGCTTAACCCACACTTTTTATTTAACTCGCTGAGCAGTTTATCGGGCGTGGTGCGCGAAAACCCGGCCTTGGCACAGCAATATATCAAACACCTGTCGTCGGTTTTCAGATATACATTAATTAAGCCTGTCAGCAATCTGGTTACTATAAAGGAGGAATTAACCATGGTGGAATCATTTGCGCAGTTGTTAAAAATGCGGTTTGAAAACGCTTTTGAGTTAACAATTGACGTGGGCGATACCTTCCTGCAATACAAACTGCCACATTTATCGTTACAGCCTTTGTTGGAGAATGCGGCTAAGCACAACGCCGCTACCTTAAAAACGCCATTGCAGGTAACCATTAAAATGTGCGGCGACGAATTATCTGTAAGTAACAACCTTAACCCGGTAGATGCAGATGGCACCAGCACGGGCCTGTCTAACCTTAACCAGCGCTACAAAATATTGATGCAACGGGAAATAGACATTGAACAAACTACCAGCCATTTTACAGTTAAGCTCCCTTTGAAACATGAATAAACTACGTGTTGTTATAGTTGAAGACGAACCTGTTACTGCCCGTAACCTGGCACATGTGTTGCAAAACCTTGATGACAATATAATTATTACGGCATCCCTACCCGATGTAAAAGACGCGGTGGAATGGTTTAATGCCAATCCCGATAGCTACGACCTTGTATTTATGGATATCCGCCTTGCTGATGGGGTATCCTTTGATATTTTTAAGCAAGCCGAGATCCTGAAACCGGTAATATTTGTGACGGCTTATAACGATTATGCCATACAGGCTTTTAAAAATAATGGCATTGATTATATTCTTAAACCTTTTGATGAGGCCGAAATTGAGCTATCGTTAAGTAAGTTTAAACGCCTGGTAGTGCAAGGGCCCAAAAGCGAGGCAAACCAGCCCTTTGAACAACTGCTGCAACAGGTAAAAATATTGGCAAGACCGCATAAAAAATCATTCCTGGTTCATTTCCGGAATAAGCTGATCCCGGTTGAAACCGCTAAAATTTCCTGGTTTTATACCGCGCATGAAATAGTATACGCCCAAACCACAGACGGCCAACAATACAACATCGAATTTACAATGGAGCAACTGGAGCAACAGTTGGAGCCCGATATGTTTTTTCGTGCCAACCGGCAGTTCATCATCAACCGCAAGGCGCTAACCGAAGTTGACTTTTATTTTAACGGGCGCCTGTCGCTGAAAATGAAACCCGAACCACCGGAGAAAATCCTCATCAGCAAAGCAAGGGTGCCGGAGTTTAAAAAATGGGTAGATAGCTGATATTTTTGATTTAGGATGTTCGATTTCGGATTTATCAAACGGAAATAACGAGTAC
The DNA here is from genome assembly GCF_051903035.1 of Mucilaginibacter sediminis. Classification (NCBI taxonomy): domain Bacteria; kingdom Pseudomonadati; phylum Bacteroidota; class Sphingobacteriia; order Sphingobacteriales; family Sphingobacteriaceae; genus Mucilaginibacter; species Mucilaginibacter sediminis. The sequence goes on along the minus strand of NZ_CP170602.1, from coordinate 6,924,954 downwards.
AGTCACTTCGGCCCCCGGTTTTTCAGCTTCGCCGGGTTTCATCAAACTTAAGCCGCATTTTCTGGTCAACTTTATATTGTCAATCAAAAAACGACAAAATAATTCAAACGATTAAGAAAATGAAACATCAAATTGGCCCATACCGCATATACATATTATTATTCCTGGCACTACTTGTAACGGCCGAAATTATCTGGAACTGGAAGAAAGATAAAAACGTTTACGACGTTAAAGAAACGTTTTCAAACCTGTTTGTTTTTGTTGGCTTCCAGTTCTCCAAATACCTTTTCGCCGGCTACCAGTTAGCCATACTTGGCTTTTTTGCCAAATTGGCGCCCTTCACATTACCCAGCAATGGCTGGGTTTTCCTGCTCACTTTTTTTACCGCCGATTTTATCTACTACTGGTTTCACCGCATCTCGCACCATTGGAAACCGCTCTGGGCTTTCCATCTTATCCATCACTCGGCTATGCACATGAATCTTACGGCAGCTTACAGGCTTAATTGGTTTTCGGCAATTGTTAGTCCGCTGTTTTTTATTCCGGCAGCATTACTCGGTATGCCAACAGACTTTATTGTGATATCGTATGTACTTAACCTGGCTTATCAATTCTTTTTACACACCGAAGTTGTTGGCAAATTGGGCGTGGTAGAACATGTAATGGATACACCATCATCGCACCGGGTGCATCATGGCAGCAATCCAATTTATATTGATAAAAACTTTGGAGGAGTGTTCATCATCTGGGATAAATTATTTGGCACTTATCAGCCAGAAACCGAAAAGGTAAACTATGGCCTAACCACCGGTTTTGTGAGCAACAATCCATTTGTTTTGGTTGCCCGCGGGTTTATAGATCTGTTTAAAAATAAAAAGCTTTCTGAAATGAAGAGCTCCCCAGGTACAATCACCCTCAAAAAGCCGGTGTTAGCCAAGCAAAGCTATCAGCAGGTAATACCCTAATCGTACAAAAATCAAACTGAATAATATATACACAACATTAAAATTTAATATCATGAAAAACGTAAAAACAACAATGGTGATATTGCTGATGGCATCAAGCCTTGGTTTAGGTTTAAACTCCTGTAAAAAAGATGGCGTTGCAGCCACCGACGTGACTGTTACCGAAGCCGACGCGGCAGAACTTACTACCGATGCTGTAACGCCAACAACTGGCGGGTTTGCCTTACAGGTAAACAGCTCCGTAACTATCTATAAAACGGTTGTACTAAGTTGCGGCGTTAAAAAGGACTCAACCTTAACCAAAACAAGCGCGGCTGGTGCAACACCGTCATACAGCTACAATCTCAGCTGGAATTATATGCTCACCTGCGCCGGTATTGTGCCCAGCCAGCTTACCTTTAATTTTACCGGTTCGCACACTTTTGATGGCACGCGCATGTCGTCAAACGGCAGTAGCACAGGCGGCTTTGTACTCACTAATTTGCAGCCATCTGCATCAACTTATTCCTTAAGCACCACTTTTACCCATACCGGCACCGAAACCTCAAAAATTGCCCGTAAATACACCTTCACAAGCAATTTAAGCATTACATCGTCAAACATACTGGTTGATAAAACTACTTTAAAAATAGTATCGGGCAGCGCCGCGGTTAAGCTTACAGGCTCGTCGTCGTCTGGTAAATCTTTCAGTTTTGCAGGTACCATCACGTTTCTTGGCGACAATAAGGCTACCCTACTTTTAAATAGCGGCGCCAGTTATGCTATTCAATGGTAAAATGTATTTTTAACCAAATTACGACTAATGAAAAAACAAGGAATTATAAAAGCACTTTGGCTAATAGCCGCTGTGATAACTGTTACAATATTGATGATCAAACCGGCAATTGCCCAAACCGGCATGCCCGATTTTAAAAACTCTACTCCCGAGCAACGGGCCCAGTTTCAGACGGAAATGATGAAGAGCAAACTAAAATTGGACGCTGCACAGGAGAGCAAGGTGCAGGCTATTAATTTAACTTACGCCCGTAAAATGCAGACCATTATAAAAAGCGACGATGGCCGCTTTAGTAAAATGAAACAAGCCAGGAATTTGCAGGAAGCAAAAGACCAGGAGTTAAAAGGCGTATTCACCCCGGCACAGTTTAAACAATACAAGGACTTTGAGGAGGAGATGAAAGCGAAACTAATGGAAAAGATTAAAGAAAAACAATAGCTTTTTTAAGGCACTGTACAGCCTCCCTGGGTTACAGTGCCTTTTACATTTATGTCGAGATTATGAAAAAGTTAATAACTGTGCTCCTTTTGTTTTGTGCTATAGCTACAGCAAAAGCCCAGCATCATTTTGAAAAGGTTGACCAATGGCTTGCCGATAATACCGAAAAAATGGGTGGCCGTACGGTGCTTATGGTTTATAAAGATGGCAAAATCATTTACACCGGCAGCAAGGATGAAATGACCATGAAGCAAAGGTTTGCGACAAAAATGATTGCCCGTAAAATGGGCAAAACACCTAACCTTGATGCTTTTACCACAACTACCAAAATCCCGGTAGCCAGCTGCAGCAAATGGTTTAGCGCAGCTTTGGTGATGACTTTTGTTGACGAGGGCAAACTAAAACTGACCGATACTGTGGGTAAATATCTGCCCGTGATCTCCAAAAGCGGCAAGGGTGCCATTACCATAAGCCAATGCCTGTCGCACCTTACCGGCATCCAGGCGCCGCCTATAAAAGAAGCGTTGCAGGATATGAAAGACATTCACAGTATGGATCAATCCATCCAGGATATTGCCGATATGCCCATTGAAGGCAAGCCCGGTTCATTGTTCAGGTATAGCAATGTAGGGTTGCAAATGGCAGCAGCCGTTATAGAGAAAATTAGCGGTAAAAGTTTTGAAACCCTTTTTGCCGAGCGCATTGCCGGCCCCTGTGGCATGGTCAATACCGATTTTGGTAAAGGCCTCGTAGCCTTCCCCGCCGGCGGCGCCTGGAGCACCCCTAATGATTACCTTAACTTTTTGGTGATGATATTAAACAAAGGCACCATTAACGGCAAACGCGTTTTAACCGAAAAAAGTGTTAATGAAATGCAGATTGACCGGATAACCAAAGACGTAAAAATAGCCTATGCCCCCGACGAAGCCGGCAATGCCGGTTATGGTTTCGGCGAGTGGGTATTGAAAGCATCCGGCCCGCAAAACCCAACGCCAGCGGTAAGTAGTCCGGGATTATTTGGCAGTTTCCCCTGGGTAAATAACGATAAGCATTATGCGGCTTTTATGATGTGTTTTTACATTAAAAACGATGGGAGGCACGAAAGGTATTACGAATTAAAACATTTGGTGGACGAGGCGTTGTAAGGATTAATGAATCAGCGATGAAAGACTTACAAAGTTTTAAAAACTTCGTAAGTCTGTTTTTTTTAGGAGTTAAAACGTCGCGACAGTTATACTTTTTGCTAACTTCTATGCGGTGCAAAAGCCTCAATATCAATACTGGTTTTTGTACCCGAAATTACCTCCTGTACTAATAACCCTGTAGCGGCTCCTAAACTAAGGCCCATCATGCCATGCCCGGTTGCTATTACAAGGTTGCCGAATTTGTTGCTCCTGCCGATATAGGGCAAGCCATCAGCAGATGACGGCCGGAAACCAAACCAGATATCTTTTTCGAAAGGTACAGCAGGTTTCAGGCCGGGAAAATACTTAGGTACCGACTCAACAATACCTTTTACCCGGTTCATGTTGATGCGGCTGTTAATTTTATCCAGCTCCATGGTACCGCCGTAGCGCAGGCCGCCATTCATCGGGGTAATTGCCACGCGTGCTTCTGCCAGCAATGCCGGAATCTGCATGGATGGAACTTGTTCCTTCACATTAAAAGAATAGCCTTTACCCGGCATTAGTAATATTTTAACACCCAACAATTTACCTATCGCCGGCGACCAGGAGCCACCAGCAACAATATATTCATCGGCTGTAAATTCTTCATTATGCGATAAAACCCTGGTTACTTTACCTGCAACAGTTTCTATTTTAGTAACCTCTTTATTCGTAATAAGATTTACCCCCGCGTTCTTAAGGTATTTTACCAGCGCCGCCATCAGCTTATTTGGCGATAGGTGTGCGTCGCAACGGTAATGCACCGCCCCTAATACATCAAGCTCCAGGTTGGGCTGTAGCTTAACACAATCGGCAGGGCTAAGCACTGCCATGTCCAATCCCAGTTCACGGCCTTTTTCGGCCAGGTGGGCTTCCTCTTCGCCGGCCTTTTCGGTTTTGTAAAACATCAGGATGCCTTTTTCAACCAGGTCGAAAACGAAGCCAGGCTCTTTACTCAGGTCTTCATAAAGCTTTTTGCTCAGTAAAGAAAGTTCAGTTAAAGGGGTTGCAGACCGCTCTACGTGCCCTGCATTTGCTTTTTGAAGAAATTTTAATCCCCAGGAGATAAGTTGCGGGTTAAACGATGGCTTTACATAAAACGGGCTCTTGCTGTTAAACATCCATTTAATGCCCTGCGAAACCATACCCGGAGTTGCCAACGGAATAAAGTGACTGGGTACTATCATACCCGCGTTACCAAACGAACAGCTATCAGTCAGGTCGCCTTTATCCAGCACGGTAACCTCGTGCCCGGCCTTTTGTAAATAATATGCAGAACTTAAACCTACAATTCCACCACCTATGATGAGTACTTTTGACATTTTGTTATCGGAGCTTAAAGCTAAAGGCGCAAAGCCGAAAGCTTGAGTTTTTGTACTTTGAATTACTAAAAACACATGTCATTTCGAAACGAGGTACGAGTGAGAAATCTTATATGAGCGATAAGTTCGGATGCAAGTCGCATAAGATTTTACGCTACGTTCGAGAGATAGTTTCTCCGCGCGTCACGCTCAACTCCCTTTTGTTCGTTCAAAATGACATATCCTATTTCCCTGTCATCCTGAGGCACGAAGGATCAATCAGCTGTGCACAACCGATAGAAAAGTTCACGAATAGATCCTTCGTACCTCAGGATGACAGTCTTTTTATATTTTATTATATCACCTGGAAACCATGTGCATACGGGTCATCATCATCTATTTTGATGGTGTTGTAACCGTAAACTTTTGCCCAGCCTTCAACACTCGGAATAATGGCATCCAGTTCGCCTATCTTCACCACCTCTTCTACCTTGCCTATGAATTTACTGCCAATGATGCTTTCATGGATAAAAGGCTCGCCAACTTTCAGCTTGCCTTTTGCATACCACTGTGCCATACGTGCCGATGTACCTGTGCCACAAGGCGACCTATCGATAGCCTTATCGCCATAAAATACAGCGTTACGGGCGGTAGAAGTGCTATCTAATGTTGCACCTGCCCAAAGGATATGGGTACACGTATTTATAGTAGGATCTTGCGGGTGAACAAATTTATATTTTTCGTTAATGCGCTTGCGTAATACCTGACTCCAGGCTATTAGCTGCCCGGCGGTATAATTTTCAAGCCCGGCAAAATTTGGCTGCGGATCAACAATGGCATAGTAATTACCCCCGTAAGAGACATCGATGGTTAGCATACCCAGATCCGGGCACTCCACCTCCAGGTTGGTGGCAGCAAGATAGGCTGCCACGTTTCTGAGCTTAACCGAAGTAACTTTTTTTCCTTCCTGCTTATACTCTATCAAAACCAGGCCGGCCGGCGCTTCCATACGTACTATACCAGGAATTTTGGGCTCAATCAGACCTTCTTCAATAGCAATGGTTATGGTACCAATGGTACCATGCCCACACATAGGCAGGCAGCCGCTTGTTTCAATAAACAAAACGGCCACATCATTATCAGGATCATGAGGCGGAAACAAGATACTTCCCGACATCATATCGTGCCCTCTTGGTTCAAACATCAGCCCGGTGCGAATCCAGTCGTACTCTTTTAAAAAGTGCTGGCGCTTTTGGCTCATGTTATCGCCTTTAAGCGTTGGGCCGCCACCCACCACTACCCTCACGGGGTTACCACAGGTGTGCGCATCTATACAAAAAAATGTTTTACTACTCATTTGAAAGCATAAAGCTTAAGGCCGAAAGCATAAAGCCGGCCTTAAGCTTTGTTTATAGTTTTACTAAATGATTATTAAGCTTCAACTTCGGTTAGTTTACCCCAACTGCCAACAGGTAGCTCCGGGCGAACAGCTAAAGCATCATTGATGATCTTTAATACTTTGGTACGTTCTTCGCCAATTAACGGTAAACGTGGGGCACGTACATTTTCGGTACCAATACCTGTAGCAACCTCAGCCAATTTAATGTACTGAACCAGTTTTGGATGAATATCCAATTCCAATACAGGCAAAAACCAACGGTAAATGGTTAAGGCTTCTGCAATTCTGCCGGCTTTTACCAAACGGTAAATAGCTACAGTTTCTTTAGGGAAAGCATCAACCAAACCTGCAACCCAACCGTCGGCACCCATTACAAGGCTTTCCATAGCTAACGGATCAACACCGGTAAATATAGCGTAGCGGTTGCCAAAACGATTAAACATTTTGGTAACGTTTGATACATTACGGGTTGATTCTTTTACCGCCTGTATGTTTTCATAAACCGATAGTTTTTCAAACATATCCAGTGTAACTTCAATTTTATAATCAACCGGGTTGTTGTATATCATGATGGGCAGTTCGGTACTTTCGGCAACTGCTCCTATGTAAGCCAAAGTTTCGCGTTCTTCGCTGTTATAGCGCATTGGCGGCAATAGCATTAAACCATCGGCACCGGTATCAAAAGCTCTTTTAGCACAGGCTACGGCCGCTTTAGTAGTTTGCTCGGCAATATTTAGTATTACAGGTACTTTGCCATCAACATAATCAATGGTATGCTTTAATAACGCAAACTTTTCATCATCGGTAAGCACGCTGGCTTCGCCTAATGAACCGCCTAAAATAAACCCGTCAACACCAGCTTCAAGCTGTGCGGCAAGGTTTACATCAAAAGCATCAAAATCTAATTCGTCGTTATCGGTGAACTTGGTGGTTACCGCAGGGAATACGCCTTTCCAGTCAAAAGTTATCATTGTTTCTTATTTTTATCAAAAGTACGGTGGATTACTAAATTATTGAACTAACAATTTAGCAATCATTAGCCGGATTTTAGCCTCATTCCTCTGTTTTTGTTAAAAAAAGATGGATTAACTACCATTTTGGGTTAAGATATGGTTGAAGGTAAGCTCTAATTTAAGGATAATATTTTAACAATATGGTAAGCGATAAATTGGAAGCAAGCGTTTTTTGTCCGCCCTCGCCTGTCGGAGCGGTAATATGCTTTGCTAACGGGCAGGAATGTTGTTAAACGATTTGAGCAATAGTGATAGTGTTGGGTATTGGCTAATGTGGCCAAGGCCTGCACAAGAGAGGTTAACCCAGGGCGCTAGTATTATATTATAATTACAGCCGCCTGAACCTGCGCTTGCCTGCAATGGCAAAAACAGAAGTTGCCAGGATGCCGCCCACAAAAAATATTAAGGCAAGGTTCATTTGGGCGGGCAGGTAAGTCATGCCGATACCGGTGAGCAGGGCTATGGCGGCATTGATAAGCATCAGGTTGCCTACCCAGTTACATAGTCCGTTAACATCGCTCACCAGGTTTTCATCAAACCCGGATATAAGGCTGGCTTTCTTTTTATATTTTATTTGATAGCCCAGGATAAACATGGCCAGCGATATTGTGCCAAAAACAAAGAGGTTAAGCATATTATTCGGGTAAATAGGTAAAGAATGGCTCTTGTCGGGTATCCCAAAAAACAAAAGGATTATTACTTTGAATAGATGTGTATAATACCAACAGCGTTTCTTTAGCTGATTGGGTATAATAAATTTTAAGGCTCATGAAAGGCCAAGCATGTCTCTTACTCCGGTGTAGGGCGTTAACTTCCCTTCTTTGGCTTGTTTCAAAGATTCTTTTACGCCTTGTACAACATAATCGGGGTAAACCTCACTCTTTTGTTCAAAGGTAATTTTCTTCGCTTTCATGGCCGTCAATTGTTCTTTATTCTCGGGATATATGATCAATGCGTCCATATTCAAAATTAAAGATTATTATAACCAAAGCAATGTAACTATCTTCAATTTACATCAATTCGCCATCCTTATGCTCATGGTAGGTTTTATAGGCCAGGTAATAAAGCACCAGGGCGGGCAAGGCGTTTAATAATATGTTTACGGCGTTTATATCGGGGTAGGTCATGAATACCTGTATAATTAGCAACACCAGGGCTACCGAGCCACCTACAATAAAAAGGTTACGAAATTTGGGGTTCATGGGCAGGTAAATGTATAATATGAATATTCAACCACTTATTAAACGCAAAAGCTTAATAAATGGTTGAATATATTTATAGCGATTTGGCGTTATTTATCGCTTTAGTTCGTATTTGGCAGGTGCATCGGGTACTTTTTTAAATACCGTGGCTGCCAAAGGGGGTATAGTAATGTTGATAGAATTGTCCTTACCATGCCATTTTTCGGCATCGGCAGTAACCGGGTGATAATTAATGATGCCGCTGCCCCAAAGGTTTTGAGCATCTGAATTAAATACTTCCTGCCATTTGCCGCCTGCGGGTACGCCAATGCGGTAGTTATAACGCGGTACCGGGGTCATGTTCAGGATAATTACCAGGTCGTCGGCACGATTATGCCCCATACGGCCATAAACCAGTATCGAGTCGTTGGCGTTGCCACCGTCTATCCATTCAAAGCCGGTAAAGTCAAAGGCTTTTTCATACAGCGCAGGCTCATCCTTATACAGCTGGTTAAGCGCTTTAACCGTTGCCGCCATGCCCTGGTGATTAGGGTACTGCATTACATGCCATTGTAAAGACTGACTATAATTCCACTCATCGCCTTGCCCAAACTCGGCACCCATAAATAGTAATTTGGTACCCGGGTGCGTAAACATGTAACTGTACATGAGGCGCAGGTTGGCAAATTGCTGCCACTCATCACCGGGCATTTTGCGCAGCATGCTGCCTTTGCCGTATACCACCTCATCGTGCGAGAAAGGCAGCATAAAGTTTTCGGTAAAGGCGTATATGGTACTAAAGGTGATTTCGTTATGGTGATACTTACGGTGGATAGGATCTTCGTGGAAATAATCGATGGTATCGTGCATCCATCCCATCATCCATTTCATCCCGAAACCTAAGCCACCTAAATAAACCGGGCGGCTAACACCTGTAAACGATGTAGATTCTTCGGCAATGGTTTGGGTTGATGGGAAATGGCTGTAAACGGCCTCGTTAAACTCTTTCAGGAACGAAATAGCTTCGAGGTTTTCGTTGCCGCCATAAATATTGGCTTCCCACTCGCCATGCTTGCGCGAGTAATCCAGGTAAAGCATAGATGCTACAGCGTCTACCCGTAAACCATCGGCATGGTATCTATCCAGCCAAAACAGCGCGTTACTGATCAGGAATGCCCTAACCTCGTTACGCCCATAGTTAAATATGTACGATTTCCAATCTGGATGGAATCCTTTACGAGCGTCGGCATGCTCATACAGGTGTGTGCCATCAAATTTGTACAAGGCATGAATATCGCCCGGGAAATGCGATGGCACCCAATCCAGTATTACCCCGATGCCAGCCTTGTGAAATTCTTCGATAAGAAACATCAGTTCCTGGGGTGAGCCATAACGGGAAGCTGCTGCAAAGTAGCCCGAAATTTGGTAGCCCCAGCTTGGATAATACGGGTGCTCCATTATAGGCATAAACTCTACGTGTGTAAAGCCCATTTCTTTAACGTATGGCACCAGTTTGTGTGCCAGTTCGGTATAAGTTAAAAACTGGTCGGGGCTTTCGGGGCTGCGGGCCCATGAACCCAGGTGCACTTCGTAAACGCTGTAAGGTTTATCAAGCGCATTATGCTCATGGCGGTTAGCCATCCAGTCGCCATCGGTCCATTCGTAAAAGGTATCAACAACTATCGATGCCGTGCTTGGCGGTACTTCCCAGCGCAAGGCAAAAGGATCGGCCTTTTCAAGGTCTTCGCCGGTTGATGATTTTATATAATATTTATAGGTTTCGCCTACGCCCACATTCGGGATAAAACCTTCCCAGATGCCGGATGAATCCCAACGGGCATTCAAACTGTGCGAACCGCGGTTCCAGCCGTTAAAGTTTGCTATAACCGATACATACTGCGCGTTTGGCGCCCAAACTGAAAAGTAGGTACCCACTACGCCCTGATATTCCACCACGTGCGAGCCAAACTTTTCATAAAGCTTAAAGTGCTTTCCCGACTTAAATAAACTGATATCAAAATCGGTAAAGCGGCTATATGGCTCAACGGCTTTTAATATTACAGTATTTGTGGCTTGTACCGCTTCGGCAACTTTGACTTTAGCGGTTTTGGGCTTGGTTGTTTTCGCAACTGGCGCTGCTTTAGCTTTTACAGCTTTTTTAGCGGTGTCTGCAACAACTTCGGGTTCAACTTTATCTGCCTTTGCTTTGGTTGCTTTTTTTTCTTTTACAGGCTTTTCTTCCGGTAGCGGGGTGTCGGTTGTCTTCGTTTTTTTGGCCATGATATAGATAACCTGTAGGGGCTTGTAACAATAACCCAAATTACAGGATTGAGTTTGGTTTATATAAAATCAAATATAACAGGATTATGACATTATGCAGGGTTTAAGGGATTTATTTTTTAAAGCAGGATGAAGATACAAGATAATGGAGTGGTTTTGATTTTCTCTCCAAAAGTTAGCACACCTGTCATCCTGAGGTACGAAGGATCTGCGCGCCATACTTTGGCGACCAGTAAGATCTGCGAATAGATCTTTCATTCCTCAGGATGACAGAAAATGATAAATTGTACCCCAACAAAAAACCCCGGTATGCCGGGGTTTTTATATTATTTTGAGATTTCTATCTGCTTAAACTTTTTACTGTATTTAAACTCCATAGTGCCATCAGCGTTGATGGAAAAAGCGGTTACGTTTTTACCATCGACCATTATTTTGTGTGGCTTAAATGGTAAGCCGATAACGTTAAAGTGATAGCCCTCGTAGCGTGGAGTGTACAGCCCCTCCATGCTTTGGCCTATGGTTAGTTTTCTTGAGTTGCCATTTACCACAAATTTTTTCTCGAGGTAAATATCTTGCTCATAGGCAAAAGTTTCGCCGTAATCTTCAAACAGGAAGGAGTTTACTTCGTAATCGGTATAGTAAACGTTCAGTTTAACTTCTTCAATTTCCTTTTCGCCTGTGTATTGCATCACCGGGTATTCGGGTATTACCGATCCGGCCTTTACAAACAGCGGCATGGTTTCCAGCGGGGTGTCAACGGTTACTTCCTTACCGCCTTCCAGCACTTCAAATGTCCAGTAATTAAACCATTTACCTTTTGGCAGGTACACGTTGCGTTTTATCTGGCCTGGCTCCATTACCGGGCAAACCAAAATTTTATCGCCATAGGTAAATTCATCCTGGCGGAAGTGGTTTAACAACACATCCTGCTCATGCATTACCACCGGCCTCAAGATAGGGAAACCGTAGCGGTGGTGCTCCCAAAAAGTAGAGTATAAGTACGGGATAAGCCTGTAACGCAACTCGATAAACTTACGATTGATTTCGGTAAACGGTTCGCCAAAACTCCAGGGCTCGCGCTCTTTGGTATCACCTGCAGAGTGCGCGCGCATAAAGGGCGAGAAGGTGCCCAACTGTATCCAGCGGGTAAATAGTTCGCCATCAGGCTCGCCGCTAAAACCGCCAATATCTGTACCGCAGAAAGGGATGCCCGATACTGATAGGCGCTGGCATTGGATGTTGCCTAATTTGAGGTGTTCCCATGAGGCCACATTATCGCCCGTCCACGCGGATGAGTAACGTTGTACGCCCGAGTATCCCGCCCTGGTTATAGTAAAAGGACGTTTGTTTTTCATGATCTTGCGCAACCCTTCGTAGGTTGAGCGTACCATTTGCATTCCGTAAACATTATGTGCCTTGCGGTGCGACCCACGGTGCCCATCATATTGATGACGAACATCATCCGGGAAGGTGCCTGCTCCAAACACGGCAGGTTCGTTCATATCATTCCAAACGCCGGCCACGCCCATATCTACCAACTCCTCAAATAAGCCTCCCCACCATTCGCGCACTTCGGGGTTGGTAAAATCCGGAAACTGGCAGCGGCCCGGCCAAACGTGACCTTCCATAAAGTAATCATCGCTGCGGCGGCAAAAATATCTATTTTCTTTACCTTCTTTAAACACCCAATAGTTATCATCAACACGGATGCCCGGATCAATAATTACAACGGTTTTAAACCCATCTGCAGCCAATTCGCTGATCATTTTCTTCGGGTCCGGGAAGTATTTCTTATTCCAGGTAAAGCAGCGGTAACCATCCATATAATCGATATCCAAATAGATACCATCGCAGGGGATCTTATTTTCGCGGAAACCTTTGGCAATTTTACGCACCTTGGCTTCGGGATAATAACTCCATCGGCACTGGTGATAACCCAGCGCCCAAAGCGGTGGCATGGGGTGCGTGCCTGTTAAAATGTGGTAGCTTTTTACCACATCCATCATGTGGGGTCCGTGGATATAATAGTATTGCAGTTCGCCGCCATCAGCCCAAAAACTGGTTTTGGTTTTGTCTTCGGCGCCAAAATCAAAATGCGCCTTAAAGGTATTATCAAAAAATATACCGTGGGCAATACCCTCGTTTACGCTGATGTAAAAAGGAATGCTACGGTAAAGCGGATCCTGGTTCCAGGCAAAGGAGTATGCATCGGTGTTCCAGTTCTTCAGCCTTTTACCACGCAGGTTAAGCTCGGTAGGCTTATCGCCCAGGCCAAAAAAGCTTTCATCTTTAGCGCATGTTTTGGTGCAAAACACGTAATAACCACCAAACTGAACATTCTCTTCCCAGTGCATAGGCACAGCATCCGAGCTGGTTACATGGTTATTGCTATCAGAAAACGAAATGAAAAAATCCTTTTTACGGATGTGGCAATTTATCGCTTTAGTTGCTACACGAAACTCGTTATCATCCTCGTACAAGGTGAAGGCTGCAGCTTTATGCTCCAGCTTAGGAACGGCGTATGAGAATTCTTCAAGGAAAACACTATGCGGCGCCAATCTTACGCGGATAATCTCGTCGGTAACAACAACAACTTCTACTTTGGCATCGCCATCTGTAAAGTAAAATTTATTGCCTATCTGATCGGCATGGTTTGGTATGCCAAGATATTTTTTGATGATGGGTTTTATGCCATCGGCGGGGTTATTAAGGTGATGAAACTCCTCTTCCTCTTCTTCTTCCAGTAAGTTTTTAATCTCAACTATCTTACTGGTTAGCTCTTCCGGATTGGGTGTGTTACTTTCCATTCAAATTATTTAACGGGGTTTGTGCAAATATGTATAATGTGTACTTACTACGCAATATACAACATTTGATTTGAGGAAAAATCATTAACCGAGGTAGTTTTTAACGTTTTCTTCAATTTGAAGCCTCTATTATTTGAATTTTCTTACCATCCTGCACAAAAAACACCGATATAGCTGCGATAAACATAAAAACACCACCCATAATTAAACCGTAAATCGACTCGCTATTAAACAAATGTTTGATAATAAGGCTGCTGCTAAGGCTGCTTACTATTTGCGGAAACGTGATAAAAAAGTTGAACAGCCCCATGTAAACCCCGATTTTTTTTGCCGGTATCGAGCTTGATAATATGGCATACGGCATGGCCAAAATACTGCCCCACGCCAAGCCTACGCCAACCATTGACAAGTACAACAAATTATGGTTTTCAATAAAAAACACCGAAATTAAACCAATACCGCCCATGGCTAATGAAAAAGCATGCGTTCTTTTCCGGTTAATCTTTTTAACTATCCACGGTAATGATAGTGCGTACAATGCCGAAACGCCGTTGTATACGCCAAACATTTTACCTACAAAATCACTGGCATTGTTATAAGCCTGTGAAGATGTATCGCCCGAAGGCAGATGAAATATGTGTGTAGCTATGGCAGGGGTTGTCCAAACCCACATGGAGAACAGGGCAAACCACGAAAAAAACTGTACCAAACCAAGCTGTTTCATGGTTTTGGGCATGTTTACCAAATCATTTATAAATTCCATAATGCCGCTTCGCTTTACCGTTTCTGCATCTGGCTCATGAAATTTAGCATATTCTTCAGGCGGGTATTCTTTTGTTTTTACAACCGTCCATAAAATACAGCCGATTAATATCAGCCCGCCTGCATAAAATGAATAAAGCAGATTATCAGGTACGATGCCCTTTGCCGCAACTGAAGGCACATGAAGCCATTCGCTTAAAACAGATGGCAATACCGACCCCATGATGGCGCCTACGCCTATCAGGCAAGTCTGCATGGAAAACCCGGCAGTATGCTGACTATCGGGCAGGTTATCGGCAACCAATGCCCTAAACGGCTCCATAGCAACGTTAAAGGATGCATCCATCAGCATGAGCATACCTGCGCCAACAATTATGGGCGGAATTAAAAATGCAAGCCCCGATGAATTCGGCAAAAAACAAAGCGCCAAACCAGACAGCAAAGCCCCGGTTAAAAAATAAGGGCGACGGCGCCCCAAACGGTTCCACGTACGATCGCTGTAATGCCCGATAATTGGCTGAATGATCATCCCTGTAAGTGGGGCTGCCAACCAAAAAAACGACAGGTTACCTACATCGGCACCAAAGGTTTGCAGTATGCGGCTTGCATACCCGGTTTGCAGCGCGAAGCCAAACTGGATGCCCAAAAAGCCAAAGCTCATGTTCCAGATTTGCCAGAAACTTAATCTTGGCTTTTGTAATACTTTATTCATCTTTTTGGTTCATTGGTTAATTGTCAGAATCAGAATTTACAGAATTAAAGGATTCTCAGAATGATTTTTGGTTTGATTACGCTCTCTACCTGTCATCCTGAGGAACGAAGGATCTATTTTAAACTATGCATAGCCGCTTGTAAAGTTGGCTAATAGATGCTTCGTGCCTCAGCATGACAGGGGCGAAGTTGTATTATCTAATTAGCCGCTTCTATTTTTCTATTCTGTTAATTCTAAAATTCTGTAAATTCTGATTCAGACGACTTTAAAACTCCAGCATCAACCCGCTACTGGCCGCTACAGTTACCTCAACACCATTTTTAATGTTATCGGTGCCGAATTTGTTGCCGCTGAGCAGATCGGTAAATTGCTGTTTGCCGTTTATATTTAGTTTGTGTAACAGGTCATCCGGAAGTTTTACGCTTAATTTGCGAACGTCCCGGTTAAAATTGGTTATCACTAATATACGCTGATTATTGGTATAACGCAGGTATACGTACATTTTAGTATCAAAACCAGGCTGGTGCTCATTAGCCATCATCAGTTCATAAAAAGCGCCGGTTTTAATGGCTTCGCTGTTGTGCACGGCGTTAAGCAGGGTACTGTAAAAGCCGCGCAATTTTTTCTGATTATCAGATAGTTTACCGCCGTCATAAGCGCCGCCGTTAAGCCATTTCTGGTGTTCGGGCACACCCCAATAGTCAAATATCGAGCTGCGTCCATCATTACCGCTAAAGCCTTCACTACCTGCTCCGGGTTCACCAACTTCCTGGCCAAAGTAGATCATTACCGGCCCGGTGTTTAGCGTTGCTGTGATAATCATACCCGGCACGGCCAGCCACGGGTTGCCGGCAAAATCAGGCGATGCAATGCGTTGCTCGTCATGGTTTTCCATAAAGCGCAGCATATGCTCGTCTATTCCTTTGCTATCATGGTTCCAAACCGCGTTTATTCCCCAGGTGTTGGTGTGGTAATCGTTGCGGGTTAAATTTCTGATGGTGTCATACAGGCCAACCTTATCATACAGGTAATCAAAATGCCCCTTAAATATATAATCGCAGTATTTGCCTTTATCGTAGGCTTCGCCAATGAAAACGATGCCGGGATGTTCGGCCTTCATTTTCGGGATTACCCAGGCCCAGAATTCGATGGGCACCATTTCTACCATATCGCAGCGAAAACCATCAACACCTTTGGCAGTCCAGTATTTTAAAATATCATAAACCTTGTTCCAAAGCGGCGGTATCGGGTCGAAATGGCCGCGGCGATGATCCATGTAATCAACGCCATAATTTAGCTTCATCGTCTCGAACCAATCATTAATAGATGGCGATGCGCTGAACACATCGTTACCAGTTGCTTTGGCTGGATTCTCATCAAATTTACCATCCTTTAAAGGGCTTTTAAATTCATCACCGCCGGGATTGTATCCCGCAGGAACCGTAAATGGCTGCCCCGGTATGTAGTAAAAATCGTTTTGCGGGCTAAAGCCTTTGCTTTTATCATCATCCTGACCGAAGTCGCGTACGCCGGCCGGTTTTACATCTGATGCATAAGTACGGGCCACATGGTTAGGTACCAGATCCATCAATACTTTTAGCCCGTTGCTGTGGCTACGTTTAATTAATTCTTCGTACTCGCCGATGCGGTTTTTCACGTCAACGGCCAGATCAGGATCAATATCATAATAGTCCTTAATAGCATATGGTGAGCCCGCCCTGCCCTTCACAATATCCGGATCATCGGCTTTAATGCCATAAGCCGAATAATCAGTCATGGTCGCATGCTCAATTACGCCGGTATACCAAACGTAGGTAAAGCCCATTTTTTTTATTTCCTGAAGGGCTTTATCGTTAATGTCGTTCAGCTTACCAACGCCATTCTCTTCAATTGAGCCATTGGTTTTGTTTAGCGTTTTAGTATTGCCAAAAAGCCGCGGCAATAGTTGGTATATGATCAGCTTATGATTGGCTGCGGTTTGTTCCATTTTTGTTTTTTTAGGGTGATGTTTCGTCTGCGCAAGCGAAATTAACGGAATCATTGATACCGCTATAAAACAGGAGAAAAGTTTATTGCTTTTCATTATGCCTCAACCAATAATTCCTCGTTGGCATTTACCAACTGATCTTTTCCGTAAACAGATACCGTGGTTGCCACATCAGACAGGTTTTTGATTTGCACGCCTTCCTTGCTTACTTTGATATTTAGCAAAGCCCCACGGAAACCGATATGGAACGAAAAAGACGCCCATTTTTCGGGGATAAACGGCTGGAACAACAGTTTGCCATCTCTTACACGCATACCGCCAAAACCTTCCACAACAGCCATCCACGTGCCGGCCATTGAGGTGATGTGGCAGCCATCTTCGGTATCGTTATTGTAATCGTCCAAATCTAAGCGGGCAGTACGCAGGTAAAATTCGTAAGCACGGGCCTCATCACCCAATTTGGCAGCTAAAATAGCGTGCACACATGGCGACAATGACGACTCATGCACCGTGCGTGGCTCGTAATAATCAAAATTTCTGCGGATTGTATCTATATCGTAATGATCTTCAAAAAAGTAAATGCCCTGTAATACGTCGGCCTGTTTAATGTAGCAGGAGCGCAGTATCCTATCCCAGCTCCATTTCTGGTTCAACGGGCGATCTGTTGCCGGCAGGTCTTTTACTAATATCTGTTCTTTATCCAGGTAACCGTCCTGCTGTAAAAATATGCCCCGCTTTTCATCGTGGCCCAGGTACATATTTTCAACAATGTGGCCAAAACGGCTAAACTCCGTTGCTTCATCCAAGTCAATTTTGGCGGCAAGGGCATCGTATTTAGCCTTATCGGCTGTCTTCACTTTTTCGGCAGCTTCCATGGTATATTTCATACACCAAACGGCCAGCATGCTGGTATACCAGTTATTGTTTACATTATTCTCGTACTCATTTGGCCCGGTAACACCCAGCATTACATATTGTTGCTTATCCTGCGACCAGCTTACCCGTTGCGACCAAAACCTGGCTATCGCTATCAGCACTTCAAAGCCATAATCGGCCAGGTATGCTTCATCGGCGGTATAGCGCACGTAGTTAAAAATAGCGTAAGCGATAGCGCCATTCCGGTGAATTTCTTCAAAGGTGATCTCCCACTCGTTATGGCATTCGGTACCATCCATAGTAACCATGGGATATAATGCTGCCCCGTTTTTAAAACCTAATAAAGCCGCATTCTCGATAGCCTTGCCCAATTGTTTATAACGGTAAAGCAATAGGTTGCGGGTAACCTTTTGCGGCGCGGTGGCAAGGTAAAAAGGTACGCAATAAGCCTCGGTATCCCAATAGGTCGAGCCTCCGTATTTTTCGCCGGTAAAGCCTTTCGGGCCAATATTCAGGCGGTCGTCTTCGCCGGTATAGGTCTGGTTAAGCTGAAAAATATTAAAGCGGATGGCTTGCTGAGCCGATTCATCACCTTCGATAATGATATCGTTGTGTTTCCATTTTTCGGCCCAGGCAGCGGCCTGTTCGGCAAGCATGGTTTCAAAGCCCTTAGCGCTAATGCGATTTAAAGTAGCTGCCAACGAGGCAACCAGTTCTTCGGGTTTATGATTTTGTGACGACAGGTTAGCGACGTACTTAATAATGCTGATGCTTTGACCCTGCTGTGCCTGTAATTCAATTTTTGATGCTACGTATTTTTCTTTCGATATCGTTGTTGTTTTTGGCCGGATAGTTTCGCCATTTTTCAAAACACTGAATTTCATACCGGTAGCTACTTCAAAACCGGTTTTTTTGGTGCGCATTACTATGTAGCCGCCATCAGGCTGGTTAGCTTTGGTCACCTCGTCCCAAAACTTCTCGTCGTAGTTGGAATCCTTGTTCACCACATCGCCGTCAATAGCCGGGGTAATAGCGATGGTACCGCTAAAGTTTAATGGAGTAATTGTGTACCTGATAGCAGCCGTTTCATCATCAACCATACTGCAAAAGCGGCAGGCTTCAACCGATACTTCTTTGCCCGATGCGGTTTTTGCGGTAAATGTACGTTTCAGGTAACCTTCCTTCATGTTCAATTCACGGCGGAAGCCGGTAACCTCGCATTTGGCCAAATCCAATTGTTCGCCACCTAAAACTACATCAATAATTGTCCAGTTAGCGGCATTCAGCACTTTGGCAAAGTATTCAGGGTAGCCGTTTTTCCACCAGCCTACGCGGGTTTTATCGGGATAATATACCCCGGCAACATAGTTGCCCAGCAGGGTTTCGCCGCTGTATGCCTCCTCAAAGTTGGCTCGCTGGCCCATGCGGCCATTACCCAAACTAAATATGCTTTCAGATACCTGGTGATGATGTGCATCAAAGCCCTCTTCGATTATCTTCCACTCATCAACTTTAATGTAATTTTTCATAACAATGCATTAAGCCCCTCTAAATCTCCCCTAAAGGGGAGACTTTTAAAAGCCCTACCCTTTAGGGGAGGGTTGGGTGGGGCTTCTCTTATAATTTAAATAATTTATCTAACGTCATTTTATCTAACCCACTGATTACCAAATCGGCATCCAGTGCGCCGGGTTGGCCTATGCCAACTACCTTCATACCGCCGGCTTTAGCTGCCTCTACCCCGGCAATGGCATCTTCAAAAACCACACATTCTTCGGGTTCAACACTTAGAGCTTTGGCTCCTGCTAAAAAAACTTCGGGATCGGGTTTGGCTTTGCTTACTTTGTTGCCATCAATAACCGCATCGAAAAGATTGGTAATACCAATTTTGTTGAGGATGGTCATCGAGTTTTTGCTGGCCGAGCCTAAGGCTATCTTGATACCTGCTTTGCGGCATATTTCTACAAACTCCTTTGCACCGGGCAGTATTTCATCGGGTTTCATCTGGTTAACCATTTCCATGTACCAGGTATTTTTTTGGGTAGCCAAAATTTCCTGCTCTGCAGCAGTTTTGGTTACGCCTCCCCAGCCTAAAATAAGCTCGAGCGAGCGTACCCGGCTTACGCCTTTTAATTGTTCGTTCTGGTGTTCTGTAAAATCGAAGCCCAGGGAGTTGGCTAATCGTTTCCAGGCCGTATAGTGATAAACGGCTGTATCAACAATTACACCATCCAGATCGAAAATACATGCTTTAATATTGTTCATTGTAACTTTTTAGATACGCGGCTCAAAGCCACTAAGATATAATTTTTAATGAGTACCGCCGGGTAATATTTCGAGCACCAAAGTGGTTTTGCCAGGTATGTTCACTTGTGCCAGGTCAACAGGCTCGTCAGTTATCACATTGCGGGCTTTTTTGGCATCGCCAATTCGTTCAAAATACCGGTCGGTTGTTGTAGTTTGATCTTTATCGCTGCTGTTGAAAATAATCATCACCGTTTTGGCGGCATCATACCTGAAGTATACATAAATTCCCTTTTCGGGTACAAACTGCATCATTTTTCCGGTTTGCAGTGCGGTTGTGCCTTTGCGGTAATTGGCCAGCTTGCTTACATAGTTAAAGGCCTCGTTTTCTTTTTTGCTACGGCCATCGGCAGTAAATTTATTCTCTTTATCCCCTTTCCAGCCGCCGGCAAAATCCTCACGTACAAGGCCATCCGGATCAGAATAGTTTTTCATCAAGATCTCGTCGCCATAATATAACTGCGGCACGCCACGCATGGTCAGCAACATGGCCATGGCTGATTTATATTTCGTAAAATCCTCTTTCACAACAGATAACAGGCGGCTCATATCATGGTTATCCATAAATATGGTGTTACGGGTGGCATCCTGGTACAAAAAGTCCTGCGCTATAACGGAGTATAGGCGACCAACGCCATCTGTCCATCCGTCATTACCGTTTAAGGCCTCGTAAATAGCGTCTTTCAATACGGCATCGGTTACACCAGGCAGGTGGGTATCCATACCGCGATTAACAGTATTACCCTGTGTAAAAAAGGCTTGGTTTGCTGCCGACCATACCAGCGTTTCGCCAAAAATGGAAAGCTTTGGAAATTCGGCCTTAACATCCTGCGCCCATTTGGCCATATATGCCGGATCGTTATACGGGTAAGTATCTAAGCGGAAACCATCGATACCTGCATATTCCACCCACCAAATGTGGTTTTGTGTAAGGTAGTTTTGTACGTAAGTGTTATTTTGATTCATATCGGCCATCCGATGATCAAACCATCCATCGGCCATCAGTTTGCGGTCCATTGGCGAAGCATGCGGATCCATCACTGCGGCATCCCTGAAATTTGATTTGGTATATGTTGGCCACTGGTGTACCCAGCTTTTCATTGGCATATCCATAATGGTATAGCCTTCGGTACCGGCATGGTTGTGCACCAGGTCTTTAATTACCTTAATGCCCATGCTGTGGCATTTTTCAACAAATTTTTTGTATAGCTCGTTGGTGCCGTAACGTGGGTCTATTTTATAATAATCGGTAACTGCGTAGCCATGATATGATGCATGCGGTTCGTCGTTCTCAATTTCCGGGGTCATCCAGATAGCAGTAACGCCTAATGCTTTTAAATAATCAAGATGGTTCATCACTCCCTGGATATCACCACCATGGCGGCTGTACATCGAATCGCGGTGAACGCCTTTCTCGCGCATATTGTCAAATGAGTCGTTGCTTTCATCACCGTTACTGAAGCGATCGGGCATGATGAGGTAGATCAGATCCTTGCTGGTTACGCCCTGGATGCGACCGGCAGATTTGTCGCGTTTATTGAGCGTATATTGGTAAACCAGGTCCTTTTGACCGGCCTTTGTAAATTTTATCGGGAACGTTCCCGGAACTGCAGAAGAAAAAAGCTGCAGATCGAGGAATAAATAATTTGAATTTTCTACTTTATGCACCGCTTTCAGCTTTACGCCACGGTAATTAATTACTACATTCCGGCCGGCAATGTTGTTGCCATGCACTATCAATTGCAGGTTAGGGTTGCTCATACCCACCCACCACGACATAGGCTCAACACGCTCTAAAGCAGGCATTTGTGCCGATGCACCCAACGCAAGCACAAGGCTGCATAAGGCAAAAAGTAAAGTTTTTTTCATACTATAAAACAGGTCAAAAAAAGTGTAATTGGCTGCGGACGGCTTTTGGGCCTATCCGCGTTTCAAATTTATAATAAAATTGATTTGTTGTGCGAAAATTTAAATAATTGTTGATGCGGAAAAATGCTTGCAAAAAAAAGCTTAATACTATTTGGATTAATTATAAATAAACACAACCTTTGTAATATTATATGATTGCGACGCTTGCCCAAACAACTCACTGGACCGATGTTTTTAAAACAACAAAAGGAGCCATTTATCAATGTGATGAAGAGCGTTGCTGGTATGTTGATTTTGCCGGTAAGGTTGCCAAATTTGATTATCGTTGTTTATTAAAGCTCCGTAAAGCAGTTTATCATATAGATATCGAGCATGCCCTGCTCAATACCACCAAAGATCCCGATGTGGAGATCATCTTTATTTGCGCCTGCGACCACTGCTACGTTTTAACCCTTGTACAAATTATAGCCCTGAAAGAACTGCTGGAAGGAACCTTTGTAATGTTGGAGTTAAACCACATATTACACGATAAGTTAGTCATTAGTCATTAGTCATTAGTCATTAGTCATTATGAGATGCATCGGTAAAACCGGACAGTAAGATTTGCTTAAATTAGCAAAACTGATGCAAGAAAAAAAGTTAGATAAGCCTCGTAGGAAATACGATGCTGAATTTAAAAGGGACGTTTTAAAAATGATATCCTCTGGTCGTTCGGTGCAGGATATATCCCATTCATTAGGAATCAATTCAAACATGATTCATAAATGGAAAGCTCAACACAATGAAGTTTTTGGTCAAAAAGGATCATATCCAGATGTTGTTAGTGGCTCTGTTTCTGATGCAGATCAGGAGCAATTGAAGGCCAGAATACGAGAGCTGGAGCAGGAAAGAGATATTTTAAAAAAAGCGTTGGGCATTTTCAGCCGGGGGATTTAAAGCAGGTGTACGCCTTTATCCTTTCCCAGGAGCAGTTCTTTCCGGTTATATTGATGTGTAGTGTTCTTTCGGTAAGCCGGAGTTGTTATTATGTTTATCGTAAGCATGGCAATGATCCTCCCAATACCGAAGAACAACAGATAGAAAATATGGTGCTCACTGCATTTGCACTGCATAAGCGGCGTTATGGCATCAGGCGGTTGTTGCCTGAGCTGGCGGATCTGGGCTTGAAAATCGGAAATTGCAAGGTTCGAAGGATATTAAAGCAGAACGGATTAATAGCAATCCAGCCCAAATCATTCGTACCCCGGACAACCGATAGCAGGCATCCATATCCAATCAGTCCTAACTTATTGAAAGGGCGTAAGCTTCCTGTAAGGATCAATGAGGTGTGGGTAGGCGACATTACTTACATTCCGTTAGCGGGTGGCGGATGGGGCTATCTGGCCGTCTGGATGGATCTGTTTTCGCGCAAGGTAACCGGATGGCAGCTATTGGGACATATGAGGGAAGAGTTAATCGTACAGGCGTTTAAAAAAGCTTGGATCAACCGGAATGTAACTGAAGACCTGATCCTTCATTCAGACCGTGGTGGACAATACGCCGGAAATAAATTCCGTGGGCTATTAGCAAGTCCCCGGTTGCACCAAAGTATGAGCGGTGTGGCTAACCCTTATGATAATGCTTTTATGGAATCCTATTTTTCCAGATTTAAAGCAGAGTTGTTGCAAGGAGGGGCTTTTGATGGATTGACAAATGCCCGTACTGAAATATTTGAATTTATAGAGATGTACTACAATCCTGTTCGCAGACATTCATCATTGGGCTATATCAGCCCGGTAGCTTTTGAGCGGCAGGCAAGTTATCAACAAAAACAGGAATCCAGATAAAAAGAAAAAAAGAAGCAAAAAAAGAAAAACGTGTTGAAATATGGAAAACCCAAGGAGGTTTCCCACATTCCAACACGACAAACAACAACAAGTTATTATTTAACTATATTTAAAAACTAAGAGAGTCCACTGTCCGGATAAACCGTCACACCTCATTAGTCATTAGTCATTAGTCATTAGTCATTAGTCATTAGTCATTAGTCATTAGTCATTAGTCATTAGTCATTAGTCATTAGGGCAAGTTGAAGTTGATGAAGATTGTTTTAAATATTTAACATAATCCACCTCACTACTCACCTATTTAGATTAAATTCATATTAACTTTATATTGAACAATATAAAATTATAGCGGTATTATTGTATAACATCCTGCGTAAGCATATAATAACCAATCAATTTAATCCATCATGAAAGACTTACTCCGCATAAAAAGCCTCATTTCTACCGAGATTGAAGTGCTTTTAAACCAACAAGTAAAAAAAGAAGCATACTCTTCGTCTGTATATTTATCAATGGCATCCTGGTGCAACCGTAATGGCTACGATTTTTCGGCCGATTACTTTTTTAAACAAGCCGAAGAAGAAAGAATGCACCAGTTAAAATTCTTTAAATACATCCTTGATATGGGTGGCAATTCTGCATCTCCGGAGGTCACCGGCATTAAACAGGAATATAATTCGTTCCGTGAAGTGTTTGAGGAGGCCCTGGACCAGGAGATTAGCGTTACCAATTCTATCAAAAACATTTATGCCCGCTGCATGAAGGAGCAAGATTTTGTAACCATGGAGTTTTTAAACTGGTTCCTGAAAGAGCAGCGCGAAGAAGAATACAAAGCACGCCGCGCCCTTGAACTGTTTGAAGTTATTGGCGAAGAAGGCACCGGCCGCTGGCAGATTGACAAACATGTTGGCGAAATAAAATATAACAGCGAGGCGTAAAGCCCCACCCCACCCCACCCTACCCTTTCCAAAGGGAGAGAGTTGAAAATCAAGTCCTTTTGCGTATTGCAAGGGGACTTTTTTCTTGGTCTCCAATTAAAACTTAAAACGCATAATTCTTTCCTTTGATGTAGTAGGTAACGGGCATATGCGTTTTTTCAAACTTCTCATATCCGGGCTTAAGTGTTTTCCAGAAAGCCATGTACGGTTGATGACTGTAAAAATCCATGTGCGCGTTATCCATCCTGAATGGGAATATATCCAGGTTGATTTTTTGCTGGCCCGCTTCGAAAGCCTTATAAACAAGGGTATAAATCTCCTCAATCCGCGCATCGGTCATGGCGTAACAACCAATAGATGCGCAGTGCCCATGGATCATAATAGCATCGCCGGTATAGCCCTTTAACTGCTCAACCTTGTTGGGATAGCCCACATTAATGGCCAGGTAATATTTACTTGCCGGGTTTAATTGTTTTGGTTCGATGCTGTAAAAGCCTTCGGGGCTTTTATTATCGCCTTTTTTGGTTTTGGTACCCAGGTTGCCCGAGTAATAACAAATTTCATAAGTTTTGAACAACTGATATTTATTGCCTGCTTTTTTCCAAACTTCCAGCGCGTCCTGGTCTTTAAAAATACGGATATAGATGGGTGCCTCCCCTTTGAAACCCCTATCGTTTAATTCTCTTTGTAATCGGGGCCATACCGTAGCGCGCACATCACTGGCCCGCTTGCTATCCGGCAATTTGGGCCGCGGGTTTACAATAATTAAATAGGAAAACAGCAGGGTCAGGAATAATCTGGACATTGGATAAGGTGCTTATCCGCCAATAACGAAAGATTTAGTTACTATCGTATCCCTAATTGAAAATATTAATACCTGCTGCTTAAAAGTAGAAAGACCAATCTTTTTCAGAATTGCTTAATCCGCTCCGCAGCGCGCAACCCGCTATCCAATGCTGCTTCAACAGTACCCATAGCGGTACCATTATACAAGTATTCGCCGGCGAAGAAAATGGTATCTTCTACAGGTTCAAGTAGAATGGAGCGCGCCTGGCCGGCTTCCACCGTATCATAAGCGTAGGAGCCACGGGCAAATTCATCTGCCGTCCAGTTCACTATGTGGTAGTTACGAAGCTTTTGTTTGAGTTGTTGCTCATCGCGGTTAAAAATATTGACCAATGATTGCAGGCTTTGCTTTAGTATTTCGGTGTTATGCGTATCCGTTTTTTCGGCAGCTTCGGGGCCGCCTATCCAGCCGGTTAGCATATTGGTATGCCGGGGTGCCTGTGTCCACCAGGTGGGGATTTCCTCGGTGCTAAATAAATAGCCCATGTTACTCAGGCTTTTACCGGCCAGCTTTTCGGTTTGCTTGTCTTCCCAAAAAGCCTCATCAAACTCCAGCAGGATTTTTATTACCGCCCCAAAGCCTAAAGCATTGATGGCTTTGGTATGATCCGGAATCTCTGGATTAAAACTGATGGCCCCGGAATCGCCTGCGTTAACCTGCAGAACGCCAAGGGGTAAAGCCACAATTAATTGCTTTGCCGAATGCGTACAGCCAACACTGCTAACCACTTTTACACAATGCTGTTGCCAATAAATTTTCTTTACTACAGCATTCAGGTGTATCTGCCCACCGGCAGCAATTATCTCACCGGCCAAAAAACTTGCCAATTTACCGTAGCCACCTGGTACCCGGTATTGTGCTCCATCGTCTTCAGATTGCCATTCGCGGCGCAGCGAAAACGAGCTTGCTTTTTTGGGGTCGGCGTTATCATATCCGGATACAAACTGGCGTACGGACTCCCTCAAACGCCTGTATTTTTCGCCTTTAAATTCGCGGAGCAGGAAGCAGTTGATGCTCATATCCTGCTCTAAATCACCCAGTTTATTAAGGAAGGCATCCCAATGTTCTACAAAGGTTTCATTCTGCTTAAACTCCCCATCCTCGTACCGCCACATAGATGCGCCGGCGTGCTCGTAGGCAATGCCTGCCTCATCCAATAATGATTTTGTGAGCGGCAAATCGCCGTGGATGAACTCGGCACCCAGTTCAAACGGTTGTTGGCCCGATGCATTTTCGAGCGTGTAAATGCGGCCGCCAATGCGGTCGCGGGCCTCCAGTACGGCAACTTTTTTGCCGGCTTTTGCCAGCGTGCGTGCAGCCATTAAACCCGCCGCACCGGCCCCTATGATCAATATATCAGAATCGTCCATCGCAATATTATGGTAGGCCAATGTAATTATTGTAATCATACAATGCGGCATTTGTTTGTCAAATTTTGCGGCAAAAACGATAGCCCCATTCACCGACAAAATATACTTGCTTACCGGGTTGTTATACCCTGTTCGCCAATATTGGCTTGCTGTGCCTTATATAGCGCAGTACTTTTAGGGTATAATTTAAAACTTACGACGATGAACAACGATATAAACACCCTGAACACCCCAAACAACAGCAAAGTAGCCGCAGGGGCCATTTTATTAGTAGCAGGCAGCCTTTTACTGATAAACCAATTCGATTTATTTTTTATACCCGACTGGCTGTTTAGCTGGCCAATGTGGATGATTGCCTGGGGTACTTACATGGGTGCCAAATACAATTTCAGAAAACCATCATGGATAATTGTTACCTTGATTGGCGTTGCTTTTTTACTCAACGAAAACATCCCCGATGCCGACCGGGTTGTATGGCCGCTGGCTATCATGGCCTTTGGCGCCTGGATGGTAGTTAAACCACGCAAACATACTGAGGAACAAATATTTAACCAACCCAAGCAACCGTTCCATTTTGATAACACAACCGAACCGGGCGTTTAATACATTTTGATTTAATAGTTTTGATTTGAGGGAGGGCCTGTATAGGTTCTCCCTTTTTTGTGAGTGTTCGGTTTTGTGGGGGAATAACGGGGGTGTTCGGGGGTGAACACATATACTGTTGAAATACAGCAAATTAAGTGTTCGGATAAAACAGAATGCAAAAAGCAACATTTTACCAACTAACTGATTTTTAAATACTTAACTACACCCCTCGATTTTGGCCTGCATAAGCCCGAACACTGACAGGATTTTGTCATTACCGCTCACATTTATGTGTTAGGGATAGAAACGGTACCGGCCTTTGCGCGTAAGGCCTGCAGGCGTATGAGTGCATAGCCCGGCACCGCTTCTATCGGCGGGGCAACACCCTCGTCGTTATTCTCCATTTCGCAGGATACATTAAGGAAGCAAAAACCGGCAAAAAAATTCAATTAATGTGCAAAAGATACCAGGTTTTGAGCAAGAAAAATGCATTTTTATACCACATTTTTCAACAACTTGCAAACCACCTGCCAACTACCTGCGGCAACCTTTTAACATACCTGCCGCACATCCTCACACCCCTCCAGCCCCTTTGTTACCCCCCAATTTTCCGGACGTTATTTGCCTGTCCAAAGTTTTCGCAAAAGGAAAATATTTCACTTAACGAAAGGCACTGAATCCTGACCATCGCGTCGTTTAAACACCGGCAAACTTTTTCACCGACAAAACTTCCCCCCTTACCGATTACTTTAAATATATCGCCAGTATTTGTTTGGCACATGTATAATGTTACCTTAGTTTTGGGATATGATTTAAAATGCAACAGAACAAATGAACAACGATATAAATTCTCCGCAAAACCCTAACCGAGGCAAAGCCATGGCCGGGATAATATTGCTTGTTGTAGGAGCAATATTATTACTAAAACAATTTAGCCTTTTCTTTCTCCCGGAGTCATTGGAACTTTGGCCGCTGTGGTTGGTGGCCTGGGGCCTGTATGTAGGCGCCAAACATAATTTTCAAAAATCATCAGGCCCTATGTTGATAGCTATCGGCGTGGTGTTGTTTATCATCAACAACATTCATGATTCCGATCGCATTGTATGGCCCATCGCTATCATAGCCTTTGGTATGTGGCTTATTGTAAGGCGCGGCAAAAGCCATGATCCTGTTACCGGTAAATACAAAACCAAATGGGAAAAAGATTATGCCGACCCTGCCAACTGGGGCAAAAGAACCGAAAAACCTAAGTTCGACTTTGGTAAAATGGAAGACCCGATTGTTGACTACACCGTAAAAGATGGTGGCGAAATACCACCATCAGGCGAACCGGCTGCGGCCGATGCTAACACGCCGCCAAAGGATACACCGCCTTTTGGCCACCATAACGGCGATGATTACCTGGATACCGTTTCCATCTTCGGCGGGGTTAATAAAACCATCCTGAGCAAAAATTTTAAGGGTGGCGACATCGTGAACATCTTCGGCGGGGCCGAGCTCGACTTTACCCAGGCCGATATTGACGGGCGCGTATACCTGGATATTACCCAGATTTTTGGCGGCACCAAAATCATCGTGCCATCCAACTGGCAGGTAGTATCTGACCTGGCCGCGGTATTTGCCAGCGTAGATGATAAACGCATCCGCAGCACGGCGTCAAACGTTAACGGCAAAATACTGGTGCTAAAAGGGGTATCGATATTTGCAGGGGTGGATATCAGGAGTTATTAGACAGCCCCACCCAAACCCTCCCCTGAAGGGGAGGGCTTAAAAAAAACGAAAACATCTTCAAACGAAGGAATATTTACAAACAAAAAAACAACCCAAAAGTCTCCCCCTTCAGGGGGAGATTTAGAGGGGGCTTGGGCTGGAGGCCTTTTTTATGAACTGGTACGTAGCAAAATTAGTTTTCAGGGTAATAAGTGGTGATGGCGACCATCAGGCGCAGTTTGATGAGCAGTTGCGGTTAATCAGCGCCGAAACCGAGCTGAATGCCTTTGAAAAAGCTAACAAGATTGGCCATGCCAACCAGGATAGCTTTAAAAATATTGAGCGCCAAACCGTTAAATGGCAATTTATTGATGTGGCCGAACTTAACCGCATCAGCGAACCCACCGACGGCGCCGAGCTATATTACAACATACACGAAACACCCGACGCCGACCTGTACATCGCCTGGGCGCACCACAAGGCGGCGTTGCTGGGGGTGAGGAATTGAGTCTTAAGTCTTAAGTCTTAAGTCCTAAGTCGAAAGTCCTAAGTTTAAAGTCAAAGCGCTATCTAACTTAAGACTTAAAACTTCCGACTTAGGACTTCCGACTTAGGACTTCGGACTACCTAAAAAAATGAATCAATAACAAAACGACAAAAAAAATTGGCCATACCAAATTTAAAAGCTTCCAGATTATACGGTGCGTTTGTGGGCTGCGGCTTCGGCTGGGCGGCGCTGCAAACGTATATTATCCATAGTTTTGGTTTTTTGTGGTTCACCTCAACTATTGATGGTTTGCTTAGCGCCGTGCTGCTCTCGGGCGCCTGCTGGCTTATCAACAATAACCTGCGCTACTACCAGCCGGGCAAGGGCAGCTATATTAACCTGTTTATATGGGTGGTGGCGCTGGCGGGCATTTGCGCCGCGGGCTGCCGGTACCTGTTGCCGCTGCTTAATACCGATGCCATCTTCGTCAACTTTGTTATCCAATCCCTAACCATCCGCTTTTTTATCAACTTTTTGGCCGTGGGGTGGATGGCCATGATCAGCTTGTTGTGGTACTCGCAGCTTGACCAGCGCGAAACCATGAAACGCAAAACCGAGGCCGAGCAGTTGGCCCGCGATGCCGAACTGTACAACCTGCGCCAGCAACTGCAGCCACACTTTTTGTTCAACAGCCTTAACTCCATCAACGCGCTCATCGGCTTTAAACCCGACCTCGCCCGTACCATGATTCACCAGCTGTCCGACTTTTTGCGCGGCACCCTTAAAAAGGACGATCAGCAACAGGTGCCCCTCAGCGACGAACTGGCCCACCTGAATTTATACCTGGATATTGAAAAGGTACGCTTTGGCCACCGCCTG
Source organism: Mucilaginibacter sediminis (assembly GCF_051903035.1). Taxonomy (NCBI): domain Bacteria; kingdom Pseudomonadati; phylum Bacteroidota; class Sphingobacteriia; order Sphingobacteriales; family Sphingobacteriaceae; genus Mucilaginibacter; species Mucilaginibacter sediminis. Next base: position 6,894,477 of record NZ_CP170602.1, on the reverse strand, counting down.
CAAACCGAGATTAGTTGCGACCCGCGCTGCGGCGCCGCCCTGCTGCCCTCTATGCTGCTGCAGCCATTGGTTGAGAATGCCATCAAATTTGGCTTGTACGATACCACCGGCGAGGTTACCGTGAGCATCCGCGGCGAAATGGAAGATCATTACCTGGTGGTGATGGTGCAAAACCCATACGATCCGCAAACCAGCCGACCAAAAAAAGGTACCGGTTTTGGCTTGCGCGGGGTGCAGCGCCGTTTATATTTGTTATTTGCCCGTAACGACCTGATGGAAACTTACGCAAATGATAATATATTTACAACCATAATAAAAGTACCACAAGTATGAAGCGCGCCCTGATTATTGACGACGAGCCATTAGCCCGCATGGTTGTAATGGAATACCTGCAAAATTTTAAAGATATTGAGCTGATACAGGAATGTAATGACGGCTTTGAAGGCCTGAAAGCCATACAACAGCACCAGCCCGACCTGATATTTTTAGACGTGCAGATGCCCAAGATCAACGGTTTTGAAATGCTGGAACTGGTAGAAAACCCGCCCGCCGTTATCTTCACCACCGCTTTTGACGAGTACGCCATTAAAGCCTTTGAGGCGCACGCGGTCGATTACCTCATGAAACCCTTCAGCAAGGAGCGCTTTAACAAGGCTGTCGAAAAATTCCTGGCCACCGCCCCCGAAAAACACGCCACCAAACATACCGAAGAACTGCTGGATGCCGTTGCCGCCCATTCGCCCGCCCAAAACGAGCGCATTGTGGTAAAAACCGGCACCAAAGTAAAAATAATCCCCGTTGCCGACGTCGAATACCTGATGGCCGACGACGACTACGTATCCGTCATCACCAAAGAAGGCTCGTACCTCAAGAACAAAACCATGAGCTTCTTCGAGCAAACCCTCGACCCGCGGCAATTCGTCCGCGTGCACCGCTCGTATATTATCGCCATTACACAGATAACCAGGATAGATCCGTATGAAAAGGACGCGCATTTGGCCATCCTGAAATCGGGCGCCAAAATCCCGGTGAGTAAAACGGGGTATGTGAAGTTGAAGCAGGTGTTGGGCATATAAACACGATTTTCAGGATTTTGCAGGATTGACAGGATTTTGATTGGCATGGCCAATATCTTCTCGCAAAAAACGATTGTCATTTCGATAGAGCAAGGGAAGGCCAGGCGCGGGAGAGCGAAAGAGAAATCTTGTACGCCATGCATCTAAACCATGCTAAGCGAAATATGCATCGCCGCCATCCCCTCTCCCACCATCCAAAGCAAAGCCCCGTGCGATTCCTTCCTTGGGGAAGGGAAGGTAGGGGTTTAATGAACTATGAAGGTATGGGATATTGCGTTGATAGATTTTTAATTATGGCGAATTTACCACAATTAAAAAGGGAAGGTAGGGGTTTATGAACTATGAAGGTAACGCAAATAATCATGGCGTAACCCCGCTGATAGAAGCGGGGTCGGGCTATTCGCTTATACTGCACAAGGCATTAGGCGCGGGGCCGGTATTCGCTGCTATCCCTTACGCAGGGGATAAAAACTACATACTATAGTTTCAACTGTCCACTAATACTGGTAAATTGGCAAATCATATAAACCTTACATGAGCAAAGCCTACCTTGTCTTACTGGTCGTCCTGCTATTTGGATGCAACACCAAACCCAAACAGACGGCTGTCCCGCCCCCACCTCCAAAACCCGGATGGAAAACCATCAACCTGCATGATTTTGTAATTGATGTTCCCGATTACTTTACCCTCAAATTTGAAAAGGGCATTGATTCCCAACCCGGCTCATTAAAGGGAAAGGATTTTGACCTCTCTTTTGACTATGGCTGGTATTGCGATACGCTGGTAATGAGTGAGCCGGAATATATACGGCAGGGATGGTGGAAAGAAGAAGCAATTATAAGGTTTGTAAACTCCACCTTACATCCCAACATTGACGACAGGGAAACCCAGGTAACCCAAATAAGACCATGCAATAAAAGCGACAGCGCATTTGCCCGCGGCTGCGATTTTATAGCATCATGCACTTACAAACAAGACAAGTTTAACCTGCCAATTTTTATCCCGCAGGAGGTTAAAAACCACACTGTAATATTAGATACCATACAGCGCCATTACCGCCGTTTGGTAATACCCAAAAAAGGAACCAAAGGAATAACAGGCATCTATATGCGCAAACAGGAAGCCCATATGTTTTCGGGGATAAGCGCGAACGCTATTGTGATGGCTGCCCGGAATCTAACAGATGCTCAGCAGGCTTTGGCGAAGGAGATATTTTTGACGTTGAGGCCGAAGGTGAAGGGTAAATAATTAGGGTGTAATCCTGTTGGGCCGGTCCATGCACTTATACTGCTTCAAGTATTAAAATACGGTCGGCATTCACTGCGTCCTGAGGACAGATTTGAATTTTGTCTATAAAATGAACGCAAAAGCACTGTTCCTTTACTAAACCAACCGGACACCCGGCTATATTTCCCTTAGGCGGGGTCGATAATGGAATGATACGGAGAAAACACCGCCCACAAGCTGAGAGCATTAATATAGATGGATGCTGCATTATAATATGACGATTTTTGTTGGTAAAAACACCAATAAAGGCGGACTGCCTAACCTGCCGTTTTTTAGAATGTTTTTCCGAGATTTAACAAAAATCAAAACCGATGAACAACCTGCGGCTTATTGCGAAAACCAATGAATTTTATAAAGACAGGCTGCCTATAGTTTTTTTAAATGATGTAAAGGATATCAATATTATTATTGGCGCGAACAATACGAGAAAAAGTCGTTTTTTAAGGCTGGTTATTTCGCAGAAAAACAAGGCTGTCTTCAACTTAAATCATGACCTGAATAAGGCTTATTTTGAAAGTCTGCACCTTTTTGATGACGCAATTACGGTAATGGGCAAGGACCTCATTGAAAACATAATACAGGTACAGATATTGGCCAGCAGCCAGGATGATGAACAATACACACATATCAAATCGTATTTCGACTCAAACAGCCAAACCTCCTTCAACAAAATCAGGAATGACATCAATAAGATTTATGAGAATTTATTGGAAATTGACTCACCGACACACTTCAGCCATCAAAAGACGGAGTTCAGGCGGTTATATTTCGTGGTAAAAGCTATTGAAGACATTTATGCCGCGTTATCCGAGCGGGATTACATTAGTGTCAACCAGAACCAGTTTACCGGTACTATGTTGCGTTATTTGACCTATATCACGCCATCACAACAACATGGTTATGCCTTGGCTAATGGCCCATTGAAGTTTAGCACATTGACAAAAGTCAGGAAAAACCTGGAAATGTTGATCGACATGAATTACCAGGCCTGCAATGAACCGATCATTCTTATTCCGGTTTTGCGCACGTCAAGAACGCTAAGCAAAAACGGTGATGATATTTTTGAAACCGCGATCCTCCAGCAGCATTTTCCGACTAAACCGGAAAAATTACAAATCCACACCGGTTTAAAGCTTTACCGAAAAATAAGCCTCGCAAGGAATGGTACGCGTCAGCAAAGCCGCGACTTCCGGGAGTTTGAAAAATTCATCGGAAACGTCTTTTTTAGGTCCCCAGACATACACATCGTCGCCCACCAGAGTGACGAACCAGACAAGCAGGTCATTCACGTGACCCTGCCCCAAGAAATGGAGGACATCCCAATACATGACCTTGGTGATGGGGTCCAGGCAGTGATCAACTTGCTGTTCCCGGTATTTACGGCTGAAGAAGGTTCTTGGATATTTATTGACGAACCGGAAAATCACCTGCACCCCGGTTACCAAAATGTATTCATGAGTGCGATCATGGGTAACGAGTCCATTAAAAAAAAGAGGCTACGTTTTTTTATCAATACTCATTCCAACCATATCCTTTCCGGCGCCATGTTGGGTGCACTGGATGCCGAGGTTTTCGTATTTTCCCGCAAAGATTCGGCCTCCTCCGAAATCAACTCTTTTAACGGCAACGAGCTTAATACGCTGGAAGCGCTCGGTGTTCTAAACACTTCCGTATTGATCAGCAACTGCACCGTATGGGTGGAAGGCGTTACAGACCGACATTACCTACAAGCCTTCTTGTATGCCTATTGTCAGCAAAACACCGCGTTTATACCTGTTGAGGGTCTGCATTATTCCTTTGTAGAGTACGGCGGCAAAAACTTGACGCATTATAACTTTGATCACAAAAAACAGGCGGACGCGGCAGTAGATAAAAACAAGATCGAAGCCTATTTTATCAATTCAAACGTTTTCCTCCTGGCCGATTCCGATTTCGACGAGCATAAATACCAAAAATATGATGCCATTCAGCGTAAAAACTTTGTATTCTGCAAAACTGAACTCCCCGAAATTGAAAACCTGATCCCGGATAAACTCGTCATGGCCTATCTTATTGAAAAACTCCGTTGTAACCTGGAGGATGTTACCGCCTGCTTCAGCAAACCCGACCGCGCGGTCAAGCTGGGCAGCTTCTTAAAAGATAAAATCCATAAGGGTAAAAACCTTAGGGACTTCGAAGGTGGCGGCGGTACACTGGCTCCTAGATATAAGAAGGGTCTCGCGGATTTCGTGCATACCATGATTATGGAACGGAAATATACATGGGAGGACTTGGCCGCATCTCCGAAGTTGGTTCAAATTGTGCAATGTTTGCACCAATTTATTGACCAAAAAAACCCGATCCCGCGCGCATAAAAAGGAGGAAAATATAAAGCAATTACGGGATTATAATTAAGAGTTCGATTCTCGTCGGGACCACAAAAGGGGGAAGCATTTTAGTTGCTTCCCCCTTTCTATTTGATTAAATCGATGATTTATGCTTTATCAATGAGCATATTTAAATATTTATCAAGCAAGGCTTCTTGGTCTTTAGTGGACTTACCTTTAAGCTTATTCGAAATCTTCTCTTTTAATTTTTTATCTTTTGTTAAGGTTTTTAACTTGTCTTCTATTTTAGCTATAGGTTTTAGTCCGGTTAAAATGGCAATTTCATCTTTTTGTGAGATAAATGGTTCATATAGCTTATTATATGCTCTTCCAACTGCGCCTTGAAACATTATAAGTTCCGGGTTTTGAACATCCTTCATTCCACTCTTTAGAGTGTGGGTAGTTGCTATTCCTGGGTATGGATCGATATAAAAGATCTCACTAATGCCAAGTTGATAAGCTTTTTTTGAACAAAGCTCACAGGGACTTGCTGTTGTGTAAAGTTTTCCACCTTTAATGCCTCCGCCTCCAAATTTTGTTATCTGCATCATTGCATTTTCCTCAGCGTGTAAGGATCTAGTGTGCACTTGGTTTTTTTCTCCTTCAAAGGCATTGTGAAAATCTCTAAAGCAATATGTACAATTTCTTCCATCTAAGCTTGATAAGTCTGCACTTTGAAGTTCTGCATTAGCCTTGTCTCTAAATTTTATCTTATCATCATAGTTGCCTCCCGTTTTCTCAAAATCTGAGAACATAAACTCATTTTGATTACTTAAAAGATGTCTTAGATCTCTTAGTCCGCAAGGTACTTGGTTTTCGGGAACATCATTCCAACCTATCGCCTTTATGGAGTAATTTTCATCTGTAACAACTGCGCCAACTTGCCTCGAAATACAACCTGAATTGGATTTGGCGTTATATGCAACCTGCATAAAATGCTCGTTTGTGGAAGGTGTAATTATTCCAGGTTTTTTTATCAAACATATAAGCTTAATTATCTGGTTGTTGAGAGGAATATATTTTTTTTCTATTTTTTCGCTTTCAATATAAATATGATAATCGCATTTTTGAATACAGTTTTCAATATCAGGACTAAAAAAGCGACCTTCTTTAAAGTCATTTGTTTTAAATTCAGCATCATCAAGAGCCATAAGTTTCAACTTCCCATCCTCAGTCTTTGAGCCATACATATCATTCGCTGCGCCAATACTCAAAACCCTATCTTTTTCACTTTTATTACTGGCAACCATGTAAAATGCAGAAAATTTTTCTTTGAAATACATAATCTCTAAAGAGTTTTTTAAGGAGTCAATAACGAACCGTGTTGGTTCATCACTCATTAATCGCCAAGCTTTTATTATTCTATTTATTGTTTCGGCAATTGTATTGATGTATTCCAAGCCATTAGGCATTTCCTTGGTTTCAACTGTGCCATTAGCCCTAAGACTTTGAGCAATATCGTGCGTGAATCTTGTTCTCTTGATCATACTTTGATCGTTTAAAACTTTGTAGAATTTTTCACAGAAAAACAAAAATGCACTTTCGAAATAGAGCTTGTATATTTTGGGTTTATCCTTAAGGTTTTCGTTAATTGATTTACTATAATCAAAAGCTGATTGGAATTCTTGCAGAAACTCCTCCTCATTTTTTAGAAAAGTAGGCAACAAATCCTCTATAAAGGATTCATCTTCAACTTTATCGAACCTATTAGTAAGTTTTGCGTTGATGCTATTTCCATTTTGGCATAAAAAATTGATTATCTTGATTATCCCATGGTCAATAGTTACATCTTTCAGACTTTCAAATAGCAGGTGAAGTATAAGAATGTTCTTGTAATTTATTACTTGGAACTTTACCCAATTTCCAGGATAGGTGAGAAAATCGTAACATATATTATGCTTTAAATCTTCTAATGAACTCTCCTTTGTAATTGTTGTTTTTTTAACATCATCCATAAAATCAGGATTACAGAGGTGTTTGGCAATTTGAGTACAGCCTGAACCGAGCCTTCCGGTTAGGCCGATAATGGTAAAGTCATTTCTTAGTGAATAAAATTTAGTAAGTTTCATGATTAGGTTTATATATTAGTCAAGTTTATGGAAAATATGTAATATAAAGAATTAATTAGTAGTTCCCGTTGATCTATAAATAGGATTGAAAGCAAACGTTACAATCCCACCCCTTTGGCGCAAGTCTTGTGAGGCTGCCTGCGGGTTGATGACTTGTGACTTATTTTACGACACGTATCCGTGAAGCACAGGTCACCCATCGCTCAAAGCACCATGCACAAGACCTGCGCTAAAATGAAAACACGAACCACAAGCTAAATATTCCGTCCCCGCGGGGTCTCTCAAAGAGAACCCTGCGGTTGTACAAGCCCGTCGTGAACCCCAAAGCCGCGTTTATAGGAGATGATAGGCCCTCAGGGTCCTCTTCGAGAGACCCCGAGGGGACAGAAGGTCAACCGGACGTAGTGCAGTGATAATATCTACCATGCGTTAAATTAAGCTTGTATTTTACATATGCTTTAGTTGCAAATCTATATAGTAACGGGCTTCCGTAAGGCCAACAGGAAGTGGTGCGATGATAACATCTACCATGAGTTAAATTAAATTTCTTATTTTTAACCAAAACCTTGTCATGAAAAAAATTTACGCGTTACTATTTATTACACTTCTTGGTTTAAGCCTTTACTCCTGTAAAAAAGATTCCTCAGAACAAAACACAAACAAAATTATTGGAGAATGGAGAGTTGATTACCGCGTTTTTGAATTTTACGGAGGTGCCAAACTTATGGATACCTACACTAAAAAATACGATATGACTAACCCGGAATATGTAATTTTAAACGAGGATGGAACTGGCAGTTTTAAAGCATCAGGAGAGGTTAATACTAAATTTAACTATACAATCTCAGACGCCGCAATTAACGGTACCAACGCATCTCAACTTTCCAACAGCAAATGGTATCCATTAAATGATTTTAAATATCCGATTATTACATCAAAGGCTAATGAATTGTTTTATTGGACAGAAGGTCCTGTAGCCAGCCCCAGTTCTTACGATAAATATATTACCCGTGTTCATATGGTGAAGTAATAATCTGACGAGACGAATATCAGGTTTAGCTTCTGGCCTGTGTCACCACCGCACCAGCCAAAGCTTGTATTTTACATATGCTTTAGTTGCAAATCTGCATAATTCCGGGCTTTCGTAAGGACAACCGGAAGTGGTGCGGTGATAACACTGACCACAGGCTAAATCACCACCCCAATATTCGGCTAATTTTTTATTTTAGCTACTGCTAAAAACGTTGATTTTACCCCGTATTAAAATTTGAATGAAGGGCCTGAAGTATATTAAATTTATCCGGGTTTGCTTGTGGCTTTTTATGCTCGTGCTGGCAGCCTGTAGTAAAAAAACGGCTATTGACCCTCAAGAGCCGGTCGCCCCGGGCGTATTCTCATTAGGTTCGCCCCTGCAAACCAATATGGTAGTGCAGCGCGACAAGCCCTTCGTTATTTGGGGCAATGGCGGGCCAAAAGTTAAAATAACGGTAAATGTTAGTTGGAACCTTTCCACGTTTAACACCGTTAGCGATGATGCAGGCGGTTGGATGGTAACCGTTCCGGCAAGCCCGGCCAATTCAAATCCGCAAAGTATATTGGCAAAACCTGCGGGGGGCGAGGCGATAACGCTAACCAACGTATTAATTGGGGATGTGTGGATATGTTCGGGCCAGTCGAACATGGTGATGCCGCTGTCGCCAATTTCGCCCTTTACCGGGGTGCTTGATTATGAAACCGAAATTGCCGCTGCAAATTACCCGCTTATCCGTACCTTAACCCTACAAAGTGATAACGAAGCCCTGCCCGTTACCAGCTTTACTGCGCCCGCTGCCTGGGCAGTTTGTTCGCCCGCAAATGCGGGCAGTATAAGCGCCGTAGCTTATTTTTTCGGTCGCAAAATACATACCGCATTAAATGTGCCGGTAGGCATTATTGTTTCTGCCTATAACGGTTCGTACGGTCAGGATTGGGCCAACGCCAGCGCCATAGCCGGCGACCCGACATTACAAAAGCTATACGGATCAGGTTCTTCCGGCCTTTATAATGGCATGATAAACCCCTTAACCCGGTTGGCCATAAAAGGCTTCAACTGGTACCAGGGCGAAAATAACCAACACGACAGCCCCGAAAATTACACCCGCCTTAGCATCGCTTTAATTAAAGGCTGGCGCGCCAAGTTTAATGACAATACTTTACCTTTTTACCTGGTGCAGCTTACACCTTTCGCAGAAGATTACAATACCAGCACACCGCCGGGGGGCGACAAAACACTAAATTATCTTGCAAAATTCAGGGAGGGGCAGGAAAATACACTCAGCCTTGCAGGCACCGGTATGGCCGTAACTATGGACGTTGGCGAAGAGAACAACCATCACCCCCGTAATAAAAAGCCCGTAGGCGAACGCCTGGCGCTGCTGGCGTTAAATAATACTTACGGCAAGTTTGTTGAATGTTATGGCCCCCATTATTCTTCGTGGCAGGCCAACGACAGCACGGTTACAATACATTTTAAACATGGTACTGCCAACGGGCTTACAACCGCTGGCGGCCAGCCCTTAAAGCAATTCTTTTTTGTGGCCGGAACCGATAGTGTTTTCAGGCAAGGCACGGCAGTTATTAGGGGCAGCGACATTATTGTAACCGCACCTGCAGCTACGCCAAGGCCAATTCAGGCTGTTAGGTATGCCTTTACAAATGCCCCGGTAACCAATCTCCAAAACTCCGCGGGGCTCCCCGCCATACCCTTTAGAACCGACAGCTGGAGCAACTAAAGCATATGCCTGCGATTGTAACTACCCTACAATGCGTATTTAGAATGGAACAATTCAACATTAGGGTTTCACAGGACAATTGTATCAAAGTATACCGCATCGTCCAATAAACAAAGTGACCGGTGCGGGTTCGAGGTGTATCTCAATGAAACACTGATGGCCGTATTTGAGTTGAAAGCGAATATATTCACTTTATGAAAAAGTGTTCCGTCCCCGCGGGATCTCTCGGAGAGGACCCAGCGGCTGCACAGCGCAAGTCGTAATTTCCAAAGCCGCGTTTATGCAAGGTGATTAGGAGCCCTAAGGGTCCTCTCCGAGAGACCCTTAGGGGACGAAGGGGACGGCGAATCGACGAGATAATAGCAATCTTCCATTTTCCATTCAATGCCAGGTTTCAATTTTACACTATCCGGCATAAGTTACCCTATCAGTCTCTTTGGGTATTAAAGCTACTTCATATTTTAAATTCCATTCTTTGATGTGTTCTAAAATTGGCAAAAAAGCTAAGCCTTTTTCCGACAGCTTATATTCTACCCTGGGCGGCAGTTCCTTATAGGCCAATCTTTCCAATAGTCCGTCTTCTTCCAACTCTTTTAGTTGTTCGGTTAGTACTTTCCTTGAAATGAGTGGTATTATAGAATCCAGCTGACCAAAACGAATGGTACGGGTGCCAATTACATTTATAATTATCGGCTTCCATTTATTACCAATAGTGCCAATGGCTCTGGTAAATGGGCAATTCGAGTTGCAAAATCTTTCGTCCTTCATATCATTTAAAATTGTAGTTACCCAACGGTAACCAGAATACACTATCAATAGTTACAAAGATAAACTATTGGAGGTATCTTTGCGAAACAAATTTAAATAGAAATTAAAAATGAGTAGATTAAAAGATAAAGTAGCAGTTATTACAGGCGGTAATAGTGGCATTGGGTTTGGCATTGCGCAGGAATTTAAAAATGAAGGTGCCGCAGGAGCAATTGTAGGCCGAAACCAGGAAACTTTAGATAGTGCCGTGGCCCAGCTTGGAGATGATTTTATAGCCATAAATGCCGATGTAACCAACCTTGCCGACCTGGAAAGGGTGTTTGCAGTAACAGCCGAAAAATTTGGTAAAATAGACGTTATTGTAGCCAATGCAGGTGCCGGAACTGTAGGAACTGTAGAAACTTTTAGCGAAGCCGACTTTGATAAGGCAATTGACCTGAACCTGAAAAGTGTTTACTTCACTGTTCAGAAAGCATTGCCCTATATGAATGATGGAGGTTCTATTATTTTGATTGGGTCAAACGCGGCACATCGGGCGTATGCAAATTTTACGCTTTATGGCGCTGCAAAAGCGGCTGTAATCTACTTAGCAAAAGGATTTTCAAGCGACCTTTTAGATAGAAAGATCAGGGCAAATGTGATCACACCAGGCACAACAGATACACCCGCATTTGACAAGTTTGTTCCGGCAGAACAAATGGAAGCGGTAAAAAAACACTTTGCAGATCAAATGCCGATAGGCAGGATCGGGCAACCAGCTGACATTGGTAAAACAGCGGTTTTCCTGGCCTCCGACGATTCTTCGTTCATGCTTGGCGCCGAACTCCTTGTTGATGGCGGTATGACCTATTTGGCTAAGTAATTAACCTCACACCGGCACGGGGATGTACCCGTGCCATTAAATAATTATAATAATTTTCAAAATGAGTAAATCAGAAAATAAAGCAGCAAGCTACGCAATTATCGGCTTCGGCAAGATAGGCCAGGCCCTGGCTAAGGCATTTGCACGCAAGGGCATCAAAGTATCCGTTGCAACCACCCGCGACCCGGAAAGCTTTGCATCCGACGCGGCCGCAATCGGATCAGAGATCATTCCCGCAACACTGGCAGAAGCCGTTACGGCCGACGTCATCTTTTTGGCCGTGCGTTTTGAATCGCACCCGGATGTAGCGAAGGCGCTGCCCAACTGGCAGGGGAAAACCATCGTAGATGTGACCAATGCCTACGGTGTGCCCCCCGAGAAGCTGGGAGGACTGCCTTCCGGTAAGTTGGTGGCCCAGGCCTTCACCGGCGGAAAACTGGTTAAGGGCTTCAACCATTTGGGAGCTGCCATTCTTGGCCAGGATCCGGCCGTACATGGTGGCCGGAGAGTTGTGTTCCTGGCAAGCGACGATGACAGCGCAGCTACAGAGATTGGTGCGCTTGCGGAAAATCTCGGTTTCGCGCCGGTCAAGCTTGGAGGACTTTCGGAGGGCGGACTGCTTGTGCAGGCACACGGAAACACCTGGGGTAAACTCATATTTCAGGACCTTGTCAAGTTCAATTGATGAATAGTAGTCGCAAATTTCGATGCGATACCGCCTCGTCGACAAGGAAACCATAGTTTGATTAAATTGTCTTTTAAATCCCTGTTCCCTAAGGAAGCAGGGATTTTTTGGTGAGCATGAGCTTGTGGCAAATGCCACACTTCGTTATTTTTTTAATCTTTTATCAGGCGGCTTAAGTAAATTGCGCATAATTATATACTTGAACGATGTCTAATTTTGAAGCGTTTTTCGATTACATTCAGGAAATATCAGGCAAACTGCTTTCGGAGGATGATAAGCATTTGCTGATGGCCCATTTCAAACCAAAAAAACTTCGAAAACGGCAATACTTTTTACAGGAAGGAGATATATGCAAATATATCGGGTTTATTGTAAAAGGATCTGCCAGGACCTTTACGGTAGACGACAAAGGGCATGAACATATCCTGAAATTAGCTTTGGAAAACTGGTGGCTGGCCGATTTTGAAAGCTTTTACAAGCTAACCCCAAGTCGCTTTAATATTGAAGCGCTGGAGAACCTGGAGGTTCTGCAATCAACCAATGCTCAAATTGAGGAGTTTTTGAAGGATATACCTGCCTTTGCGGCGATGGCGAACGTAATCAGTCAAAATAACACCATTGCAAGCCAGAAAAGGATGCAGGCCGCAATGAGCTATACGGCTGAAGAACGTTACGAGGATTTGATTAGTAATTATCCGCAATTTCTACAGCGGTTCCCGCAAAACATGATCGCTTCTTACCTGGGTTTATCCCCGGAAACTTTGAGCAGGCTAAAGAAAAACTCTATTAAATAGAGCCTCGTCAATTTATCTCTCTGAATGCAAAAAAAGTGCTTGGCAATGGAATATAAGCCGTTGTAACCTGCCTGGCTTTCTGCTACTTTGTTTTCCTATTCTATCATAAGTCACTATTTTACAATTACTTATCAGGATAATGTGATTTAGGTCATCACCTTGAATTGACCTATATCAAGCCTATTTAATGATTCATGTCAACCCCCGGTTCGTTACAATAAAGCATCTTTGGATATGATTCAGAACGGAAAAATCGGGAAGAATCTGAATATATTAACATATAAAAATGATGAGTAAATTAAAAAACAAAGTAGCGGTAGTTACCGGTGCTTCAAAAGGAATAGGCGCATCTATTGCAAAACACTTCGCAGCAGCAGGCGCAAAAGTAGTTGTAAATTATGCCTCAAGTAAAGAAGGCGCAGATAAGGTGGTTAAGGAGATAACCGACAATGGAGGCTTAGCCATTGCAGTACAGGCCGATGTATCGAAACAAGCCGACGTAACCAGGTTGTTTAAAGAAACTGAGAATGCTTTCGGTACGCTGGACATTTTAGTAAACAATGCGGTATCTCAAGGATATGCGCCTATTGAACAAATTTCGGTAGAAGATTTCCACCAAAGCTTCAACGTGAATGTGTTAGGGCCAATATTGACTATCCAGGCAGCTTTGAAACTTTTCGGCGATAAGGGTGGTAACATTATCAATATCAGTTCGGGTGCAAGTAAATACCCTCTTCAAAATGCCTCATTGTACTCTTCAACTAAAGCGGCATTGGATGCCTTCACAATAGCTTTATCTAAGGAGTTGGGCATTAAAAAAGTTCGTATCAATTCTATTTTGCCGGGCGCTACAGCAACCGAAGGCGCAGCCAGCGCGGGCGTTACCGCCGGGAGTGAGTATGAAAAGATGTTTGTTGACAAAACACCACTTGGCCGCAGGGGCCAGCCCGAAGACATTGCGAAAGCTGCCGTTTTCCTTGCATCCGACGATGCAGCGTGGATTACGGGCGAGCAAATTTCCGTATCGGGTGGTATGTATGGTTTTTAACTTTATAACCCCAAAAAAATGAACGACAAAGCGACGGAATTATTAGTTGACGGCGGTTTCGCCACAACGAAAAAATAATTGTTTCAAAAGTATAAGTCTCTTTCAAATGCCTGCTTTCTTCCGGAAGCAGGGGTTTGTTGTTGATGCCAAGGGTACAGTGAATATTAACCCCGACTGTCAGATATCAAATAATGAGGAAAACATTTCGGTGCTGAACATTCAAAATTCAGTGTTTGATATTATGCTATGTTCACTTCTGTTTTCTATTGAGGGGTTTAGAGTTTATGAATGCTGTAAACCGGCGGCTTAGCCGTATCCCGTTTAATTATTTCACGCGCTTCAAGGTCCAGCTTCACGGTTTCGCCGTACCAGTGGGCATTACCGGCGAATGTGACATGCACCTTATCATGAAGGGCCTGCATCAGCTGGGTATGGGTGAGGCTTTGCTCCTGCAAAATTTGCAGGATGGCCGCTTTGATCACTTCATACTTTTCGGCCGAGATAATTTTGTTTTGTTTATCCTTATCGGGGTGTAAGGTTTGTATCCTGGCTTCTTTCATATTATCTGGTGATGTTATAGTTGTGCGGCATTAAATTCCATGACGATTAAAGTTAAAAAAAAACAGCATAATCTTAAGTTCGCCGTGTAAATTACCTGGGTACAGGGAAACTACAACGCAGGCGGTTATCCAACATTACACAGTTGGCCATTAATAAGCGCACAGTATTTCATAATCCAACATAAAACCTATATTTGACTGCAGCACTGTACTTATAGCCTTAACACCATGAAACAAAAAAATATTTTTTATTTAGCAACCGCTCTTGTTATCGGGTTACTTGCTTTTAAAATAGCAGACAGTACCCTGTTTGAATTTGCTTACCCCAAAAGAAACGGAACCACATTTACACTGGCAAGCAGCCGGTTTAAAAAATTCAAAAAAGAATGGCGCGGTACCGATTACTACTATTACGCAGAACAGGACGGTTTTATTTGTTCTGTTTTATATTACAAACTTAATGACGATGAAAAATTGCAACTGGTTGATGCGCTAAAAGTGGCCATTGGCGGCCCCGATATCAGCCCGGCCTATCCATTTGCTTATTTTTCAAACTACTCCAAACTAAAACCCATGGAGCGCAATAATGAGGACTGGGGTGCCCCAACCGACGATTTCATGTACCGGCAAAATAATGTGGTGATGGATGGTGCCAACTTTGCACAAAAAAATATGTATGGCTATGCCATGTTAGGTAAAGATCTGTTTGTAAATGTACACCTGTCAAAAGTAGCCTGCAGTAGCGCCGATTCGGTAGAGATGAGGGCGATTTTAACATCGCTGACCGTAAGGAAATAAACTACCTTAACGTATAAGAACCAACGATCTTAACCATTAAAGTTTAATGAAATATCTATTAGCGATATTCTTCGTCTCCTCTTTTGCCAACTTTTGTGCTGGCCAGCAATTGGGTACAAAGGCCGAAAACACCTTAAAACAAGCCAGATTTATTGATTTATATAAAATGCAGCGCAATACGCATGATTGCCTCGATTCAAAAAGCCCACCAATTATTGCCAACAATAAGGTTGATTCCTGTTTTCATAAGATCAAAAAACTAAGCGTTGCCGACATAAATACGCTGACGGAAATTTTGCTGAGCAAGCACTCCTATCAAAAGACCCGCTTTGAAGATTGCTTTACATCAGAATTTGGCGTAGTTATATTTAATGAAAAACATGTAATAACGGGTTTCATAACCTTTTGTTTAGGCTGCAACAACCTGGATATGAGCAACACTAATAAAATGTTGACGGTAACGGATAATGCAAAAATAAGATTACGAAAAATAATTCATTGATCGTATTAGCGGGCCGTTAAGTCCGTTATTAACTTAAGAAAACAAACACCACCTCAAACAAGCGCATTAAGAACAAATTGGTTATTGGCCGCGCTTAAGCACCTATGAACAAATGGCCCGGCCGAAGGCAATTATCAGCGGCAGATCAGCAGCTTGGAATTAAGGCGTTTCTGCACTTTATTTCACCTTCATTATAGAAGCGATTAATAAATTTATCGCTAAAAACTAATCTTCACAGCTACCTAATTGGCCCCTGTAAAAATACGCAGCTACCATTCTCCCTTTTTTAAGCCACTTTCCCAAACATCTTTTTACCACTATTCAGAGTACTCTAAATTAAAGTAGGTTATTTATCGACATGTAAAAACCGGGAGAATTAAAGCACCGTATTTCATAATAGAAATGTAAAATTTCGCAACAAACATAATTAAGATATTAAAATCAAAAGCCTATCCTCATGAAAAAAAATACAGTAAAAAAAATCGTGCTTTACGGTTTATCAACTTTCGTGTTCTTGTTTTTTGTATTGGCCATTCACATTTATTTTGTTTATCGGCCGGCACCCGATGCCTATACCAAAGTAATGGCCCGCATTGATATTAAGCAGCCCATAACAACCAGGGATGCCAATAACATTGCCGCCTGGATGTACAAGCAAAAGGGAATTGACCACGTAATGGTTAACCCCGAATCGAACACCGTTATTTTCACTTTTTTCCCGGTTAAAACCAATGGCACACAGGTAGTTGATAACCTAAAAAAAGCCCTTGACCTAAAAGCCGATCGCTACATGCCCGATGCCCAAAGCTTAAAAAGCGGCTGCCCGGTTGCCAAATCATCATACACCTATAAAATTTACAAGCTAATAACCCAGGTAATCTAATCTTTAAAAAACATGAAAAAACTACTAAACACTTCAACGTTAATCGCGCTATCCGTTAGCGCTATGTTCGCTCTGCAGGCTTGCAGCAGTAATTCGTCGGTAACACCGGTAAAAGCTACTTTATATGATTCGTTAGGCGGATCGGTAATGGTATCGGACCCGGCAAAACCAGGTACCACCATCGAAAAAGGGCGCTTAGGTATCCGCTCGGTTATAGATAGCACCATATTTGTTATTGCCGGCGATAGCAGGATAAACGGCCATTTTACCGTGCTGCTATCCGAAGTAACCAAAGGCAACCTATCGGGCTTTACCGAATTGAGCGGCAACCTGACTACTTTTGTAGCTGTTGCCACAGGCGCAAAAAACTTCACTTACACAGGCGACAATATGGTTGATGCCCACGACCCGGCAAAAAATCCACGTATGAACGGCAAAGCCACTGCTGCTGATTTTGACGCCTTTGTTGACGATGTTGTTAAAGGCGCTAATAAAAATAAACTGCCATCAAACTTAATAGGCTCACTGGGCAAAATTATTGTGAGCTTAAAAGCACAGGTAGTACAACAATAGTTTTTTTTCGATCAGAGGGGGGTGAAGGTCCGCGGGGTAACTTGCGGGCCTTTTTAGTTAACCCTTTTTAAAGTAGCCGCCAAATGCT
This sequence comes from Mucilaginibacter sediminis, assembly GCF_051903035.1. Taxonomy (NCBI): domain Bacteria; kingdom Pseudomonadati; phylum Bacteroidota; class Sphingobacteriia; order Sphingobacteriales; family Sphingobacteriaceae; genus Mucilaginibacter; species Mucilaginibacter sediminis. The sequence continues at coordinate 6,877,347 of NZ_CP170602.1, read as the reverse complement.
GCCCTTCGTACACAAAATGCAGGGCAATGCTATCGGCATACAGTTTTCCGGTATGCGGGGCGTTGCCATTAGGCACAGGCACGTTAAACGAAAAATCGTCGCCGTTTATCATGCCATCGGTAATATTTACCTCACCGGCCGGGGTTAGTGCGGTGCCGGTAAGTTTGCCGCTATCCACTTTAAAATTGTACCCGAGCTGAAAGGGCTTGTTCCCAGGCAATGTAACCGGCCCTGCCCATTTGCCTGTAAGGCTGTTTATTGCAGCGAAACAAACGCTAAGTATCAGCACAAATGCTATGGTTATGCAGGCTATTTTTTTCATCGGGAGAAATTTTGTTAACTGGTATACAAATTTCGGGCGATTTAGTTTTATTTGATTTGGCGATTGGCTTGTAACGCTATTTTTCTGACCCGGGATTCGTCGGATTTATCAGATTTTTTGGATTTGATTTGCAGGGCGATGAATTGATTGCCGGGCAATTTTTGCGGCATACGCCGTTTTAGCTGAACGTTGACTTTCATCGCTATATTTCTGAAACGGGATTAAGCAGATTAGCCAGATTATTTGGATTTTATTGCATGGATTGATAAAGACATTTACTAATCCAAAATGACCGCATGCAAATCAAATCCAAGTAATCCCAAAAAATCTGCTTAATCCGAGTTCAGACAATAGCGTTAGGGACAAAAGTGGATACCGGCCCGCGCCTAATGCCCCTGTGCGCGTATGAACGGATGGCCCGGCCGCAGGCAACGCCCAAAAAAACAAAGCTTCGATTTTCTTTAAGAAAATCAAAGCTTCAAATATGCTAATCAAAAATTCCCCCTTCAGGGTTAGGGGCTTACGCTTCAAACTTATACCCTACACCTTTAACGGTTGCAACTACCTCATCACCAAGTTTTTCGCGCAGTTTGCGAATGTGAACGTCGATGGTGCGGTTGGTTACCACTACCGAGTCTTCCCAGATGTTTTTCAGGATTACCTCGCGGGTGTAAACTTTGCCGGGTTTTGAGGCCAGCAGGTATAGTAGTTCAAACTCTTTTTTGGCCAAAACCACTTTTACACCTTTTTGGTAAACCAGGTAGGCTTCGCGGTCGATAACCAGGTCGCCAATTTCAAGTTTGTTGTCAGGTGTTTCTTCGGTTGGCGAGTTGCGGCGCAAAATGGCGTTTATACGGCTTACCAGGGCACGGGGCTTTATCGGTTTAGCTATATAATCATCGGCGCCTACGTTAAAGCCTGCAATTTCTGAGTATTCTTCGCTGCGGGCGGTTAAAAACACCATAAAGGTATTTTTAAATTCGGGCATGGTACGCATAATGCGGCAAGCCTCGATGCCATCCATTTTAGGCATCATAATGTCAAGTACAATAAGATCAGGTAGTGATTTCTTGGCCTCGGCTACGGCTTCCTGGCCATTGCGGGCCAAAAACACCTGGTAGCCTTCTTTTTTAAGGTTGTATTCTATCAACTCTAAAATATCCGGTTCATCATCAACAATAAGAATTTTCTGTTTTGGAGAGCTGCTCATGATGCGTTAATTTTTTTGTATAAAAGTATACACTTTACAACACCACAAAGTTACCCAAATATTAACAAATTGTTAATGGTTACCTTTTCTTAACGATAAATTGAACCTATTTGAACGTTTTGGTTAAAAAAGCTTCCAAATCGGCGCCGGTAATATTTTTGGCAACGATGTTTCCGGCCGGGTCGATGATGAAATTTGAGGGGATAGCCTCGATATTGTACAACCTTTCTGTGGGCCCTTCAAAGCTGTTTAAATCCGATGCGTGAGCCCACTCCAGCTTATCATCACTAATAGCTTTTTGCCATGCAGCCTTATCATTATCTAAGGATACGCCTAAAATATTAAAGCCTTTTGAATGGAATGCGGCATATTGTTTAACCACGTTTGGGTTTTCCTGGCGGCAAGGCGCGCACCATGATGCCCAAAAATCAATCATTACATATTTGCCTTTATAGTCGGCCAGGCTAACCTGTTTACCATCTATACTGGTAGTGGTAAAATCGGGTGCTTTATGACCAATGGATACCGGCTTAATTTTATTCATCTGTTTGACGAACGACTGCACCGCCGGGTTATCTTTAAAATTATCTTTAATATCATCGGCATAGGCCACCAGTTGCGGTTCAAACTTATAAACATCTAATGATGTTGCGCCATAAAAGGCCGCCAGCGACGATTTGTTATCATTTACAAACTTTAAAACAGCAGCGCCATAATCGGCCACATTTTTTTGGAAGGTAGGCATATAAACTTTCAGCAATGAATCTGATTGTTTGCCCAGGGCCTGTGATTTTTCCTGGTACTCGGCCACAAGCTTTGAATTTTTCTCACCGTAAAAATTACTGATCTTGTTAAACTCTTTTATCTTGTCCGAATCGTCAGAGCCTTTGATAGTATAGACATGTGAAGCGTCTTTACTGTCGGTTTCAAAATCAATATCATCGCCGTTTTTCGCAATCAGGTCGTACACATTGTTTGCTGCCGCCGATTGATCGCCGCCGCCCGCGCCGCCTATCCGCAGCTTATATAAATTGGCATAAGGCGCCACGTGTTTGAATTGGAATTTGCCATCTTCGCTCAACGTGGTTGAGTCTACCACTTTAAGCTGGCTGCTATCGGCCTCAATTAAATAAACCAGCTTTAAACTGCCGGGGTTTTTAATGGTACCGTTAATGGTAAACTGCGAATTATCTTTACATGAATAAACAAATGCAGTTAAACACAGCAAACTGTAAACTGCCAGATTTTTTAATTTCATTACTACTTTACTTCTAATTCCTTGATCAATAACTGGTTTGTTTTCTGCGGATCGATTTTACCTTTCGATAGCTTCATAATCTCGCCCATAAATAAGCCCAACACACCTTTTTTTCCTTTTTGGTACTCTTTTACCTTATCCGGAAACTTGGCAATGGCGGCCTTTATAAACTGGTTTACATCTTCATTATCCGCGCTGATTAACAGGTTAAGCTCCTTAGCCAGTTCATCGGCATTTTTGCCCGGTTCTTTAATCATGGCGGGGAATAACTTGTGCGAAGCTACAGAATTATTTATCACGCCCGCGTCAATTAGTTTGATGAGGCCGGCAAGGTTGGCCGGGGTAACAGCAAAGTTACCAATGGCCACGTCATGATCATTCAGGTATGATTTTACCGCGCCCATAATCCAGTTGGCGGCGGCTTTATAATGGTCGGTAGCTTTTATCAGCTCTTCAAAATAATGGGCCACATCTTTATCGGCAGTAATAACCGAAGCATCATAAGGCGACAAGCCCAATTCAAGGTATTTATGGTAAAGCTGGCTGGGCAGTGCCGGCAAACTTTTGCGGATGTTATCAACGTATTGCTCGGTAAGCGCCAACGGCATTAAATCCGGCTCAGGGAAATAGCGGTAATCATTAGCCATCTCCTTGCTGCGCAATACCGATGTTTCGCCGGTATCGGCATTAAAGTTAAGCGTGTTTTGGTCAATATGGCCGCCGGCTTCAATCACAGCTACCTGGCGGGCAAACTCGTGCTCAATGGCACGCTGCACGTTACGGATAGAGTTGAGGTTTTTTACCTCACAACGGTTACCATATTCGGTAGCGCCACGCAGGCGAACGGATATATTGGCATCGCAACGCATGCTGCCCTCTTCCATGTTACCATCACAAATATCAAGGTAACGCAGTATTTTCCGGGTTTCGGTCAAAAACTGGCCGGCCTCTTCGGCGCTGCGCATATCGGGCTGGGTAACAATTTCCAGCAGGGGCACACCGGCACGGTTTAGGTCGATAAGCGAATCAGCATGGTGCTGGTCGTGCATACTTTTGCCGGCATCCTCTTCCATGTGGATGTGGTGGATGGCTAAGTTTTTCTCGGTGCCATCGGCCAGTTTTACAAGTACATAACCACCCAGGCATATAGGGGCATGATCCTGCGTTATCTGGTAACCTTTGGGCAAATCGGCGTAGAAATAATTTTTACGGGCGAAACTGTTATTCAGGTTGATAGTGCAGTTACAGGCCAGGCCCATTTTCACCGCATACTCCACCGCGCGTTTATTTAAAAAAGGCAAAGTACCGGGGTGCCCCAAAGATATGGCACTGACGTGCTGATTAGGCCCGGCACCAAAAGCGGCAGAATCGGCCGAGAAAACCTTACTTAAAGTGGATAGCTGGGCATGTACCTCAAGGCCTACAACCAATTCGTACTTTTCACCTATCCCGTTTGCGAGAACTGTCATAAAAATAAATTCAGCTGTGATTTGCTGATTGTAAGGTCAAATATATAAAAGTTAATACAGTATAGGTAAGTTTTGGGGTTTAATAGGGGCTAAAAAATATTAAGCAGGTGTGATTGGTAGGGATTTTAGTTCATGGATCATGGTTGATGGTTCATAGGCTAAAACCATATCCGGGGTCTGTGAGGACAAAGACCTATGTTCCACATCCACCGTTTGTGTCCTCGCAGGCGATTATTTCGAGGAAACCTCATGACATATCTGAAGACGACTGTTGGGACACCAAACTGTGCAGCCGCATCAACTTCGTTCAAACCGGCCGGTTTTATTAACCAGCACAATTTTGTATAAAATGAGGTCGAGTTTGGTGCCGATATCCTCTTCTTTTTCTGCTAAACCGTGGGAAGGATGATGTGCCGCTTTTTCGGCAAAAGGCATCAAGCGGTGGGTAATAGCCATCATGGCCTGCTCCTTTTCTGTAATATCGGTAATCTCTTCAAACCGTCCCCAGGCAATCACGCTTTGCCAGTTAAAAATGGTTTTTATGTCGTCGACCTGGAAACATACGCGCGGGTTCTTGCGCATTATCTCCATCTTTTTACCCATTGTACTGTGCCCAATGACCTGTTTTCCATCGTAAACATAATTCACCGGCACAATGTAGGGCACACCGGCATCTGTACACGCTATGCGCCCGGTTACCTGCCTTTTAAGCAGTGCTTCAATCTGCGTCTCGTTCAGTTTGCCCAACATTTCAGTGCGTCCCGTTTGCGTTAGGCATCGCCGCCCCTTTCAATTCACATTCCAGGCCTACCGCCAAAATCAGGCTCCGCAAATTTTTCTTATCCATATGGTCAAACCCATGGTTCATAACAGCTTTCTTTTGGGGATCTTTTTGCAGCATAGCCCCAATTTTTAAAACAAAGCGATCTTTCCACGACAGTCTGGAAACAGCGCACCGCCCGGGCAGAAAGAATATCCCCTTCGTTTTCATAACCTCGGGTTCCAGGTTCGTCTGCAGCAACTTTTGCTGCTCCGCCTTATCTTCGGCCGATGTGCCGCACACAATAAATAAAAACAGCTTCTTCCCTGCCAGTAAGTCAGGGTTCCGTTTCAGCCATCGTCCAATGGTTAATTTACCAACGTAAACAGAACTACCCAAAATCACCAGGTCATAACCGGCAAGTATGGTGGGCGTAACCTCGTCTGCTTTCAAAAATGGCATGTGCAGCGCACCGGCCAGCCATTGCGCATACTGCTCTGTTGCCCCGTATTTACCCTGATATATAATAATTCCATTCATGGCTTCTCCTGGTTTTTATTTCGGCAATTTAGGTAAGCCCATCTTTGCAGAAAATGACCAGTGTCACCGGAATAGCTGATGGACATCATCTAGTATCAGGTAGCGAGTATCAGGTATCAAGATAGCTGCATAAAAAAGTATCAAGTCGCAAGTATCAAGTATCAAGACAGCTGCGGTAATACATCCAGCCATAAACCTATGTCACGAGCGCAGCAATCGGGAACTGTGCAAGCCAGTCATTAGGTCACCAAAATCATATAGTAATGCCCCTTACCCCGAAGAACACTACTAACCGATACTCTCCGCTCAAAAAATCTTATTACTTGATACTACTCATTACTTTTTGAAAGAAAAGGAACTGGTAGGATACGGCGTTGCTCCAGTAGGGCCATTCGTGTTTGCCGGGGCGTTCGGTATATTCGTGGGGTGTTCCGTTGGCTAATAAAAGCTGGTGCAGTTCGCGGTTGGGTTTAATCATGATGTCGTCAAACCCGCAATCAAAAATCAGCTTTACATCGTTGACTTTCATTTTATCGGCCAGCCCCACGGCAGAATATTCGCGGTATGGATTCGCGGTATCTTTTGGCGGGCCAAGCAAATGTTCGAAATTTTTATTGCGCAATTGGGCAAATTCTGCCGGAACGTTCCAGGTGGCGGTATTAATGTTCATTACGCCGCTCATGCTGCCGGCGGCGCAGTATAATTCGGGGTGGCGTGCCGACAGGTACATGGCGCCGTGCCCCCCCATAGACAGGCCGGCGATGACCCTCCCCTTCCTATCTTTTATAGTGCGGTAGGTGCCGTCTATTTTTTCTACCAGTTCTTTGGTTATAAAGGTTTCGTACTGGCTGCTTTTATCCAGGGGACTATCAAAATAATAGCTCATTAGCCCGGCATCGGGGGTAACTATGATAAAATTATACTGGTCGGCAAGTTTGTGCAGCAGCAGCTTATCGTCGGTTTTTGATAGCCAGTCGCGGTAATTGCCCTGGCCGCCGTGCAGCAGGTAAATCACCGGGTAGTTTTGTTGCGTGGTTTTGTATGACTGGGGCAGCACCACAGCAGCTTTAATGTTTTTTTGCATAACCTGGCTTTGTATATCCAGCGTATCTACGCCGGCAGCAAAACTGTTAAAACAGCCAAACATTACGCAGACAATCATAATAGAAAACAACACATATTTTTTCATAGCTGAACCTGTTAAAGGCTGATTTTTTGATAATTTAGAACAAGCCCTCTCCCACCTGTTCCCGGTTATATTGAATTAACGGCTCCTGTTGCCCGATGCGTAAATATAAAACAATGATAACCAAATGCAATTTACATTTACCTGATACTTTTCTCAAGCATCTTGCCGACTGACACTAAAAAGCCGGCCGTATTTCTTATTAGGAAAAAGCATTTTCATGTTTATGGCCCACAATCTTGTTAATGTTAAATTTAATCGTAACTTTAATGATACTTTTACTTTCCCTTCATCAGATTTTTTGAAAATCCTAAAGCGTTTTAATTTCCTTTTATGCTCGCAGCTGATCCCCATCATATCATTGCCATTGGCGCATCTGCCGGCGGTATGGATGAAATTAATTCCTTTTTTGATCATACCCCTTTAGATGGGGTTTCGTATGTAATTATCCAACACCTATCGCCCGATTTTAAAAGCCGGATGGTTGAGTTATTGGCCAGGCATAGCAAGCTTGTTGTAAAAGAAGCCCAGGATGGCGCTACTGTAAAAAGCAACGAGGTATACCTTATCCCCCATGACCAGTTTATGACCATAACAGGCGGTACGCTGGCTTTAACCAATAAAGGCCAGCACCCGGGCCTGCACCTTACCATTGATGTTTTTTTTAATTCGCTGGCCGAAAACAGCGGCAGTAAAGCCATAGGGGTAATACTATCGGGCTTAGGGCGCGATGGTACCGAAGGCGTTAAAGCCATTAAAAAAGCCGGCGGAATGGTGATGGCCCGCAACCCCGAAACATCGCTTTTTGGCAGCATGCCATCGCATGCCATTGCTACCGGCATAGTCGATTTTATTTTAGAACCCGAGCTAATGCCGGCTGCCATTGAAGAATACGTGAAACATGAACAGGAATTATTGGCCGATGAGCAGGAGGACGAAAAAACCCTCACCGAAATTATAGCCTTGATTAAGGAAAAATCGCCGCTTGATTTTTCGGATTATAAACTAAGCACCATCCTGAGGCGCACCAAAAGGCGCGCATCAAACAATAATTATACATCACTTGCCAGCTACCTTGATTTTTTAAAAACCTCGCCCGACGAGGTAGAAGCATTGGGTAAGGATTTCCTGATCAGCGTAACTTCTTTTTTCAGGGATAACGAGGCATTCGAGTTTATAACCAATGATATACTGCCTGATTTATTGGGAAAGCTTGCCGTAGGCGAAGAACTGAAAATGTGGATAGCCGGCTGCGCTACAGGCGAAGAGGTTTACTCGATGGCCATATTAATTGCCGAACACCTGCACGGCAATTTTGCAAACGTAGCAGTAAAGCTATTTGCAACCGACATTGACAGCCTTGCCCTGGCCCACGCCGCTAAAGGCATTTATAACCATGCGATAAAAAAAGATGTATCGGCAGAACGGCTACAGAAATATTTTATAAGAGAGAAAGCAGGTTACCGCATTATCCCCTCTATTCGCAAAATGGTAATTTTTGCCCAGCACGACCTGGTAAAAAACCCACCGTATTGCAATATGCACCTGATTACCTGCCGCAACCTGCTCATTTACATGACCCCGGTATTGCAAAAGAAAATTTACACCATGTTGTTGTTCGGGTTAAAAATTAATGGCTACCTGTTTTTAGGATCGAGCGAAAGCCCGATGCCCATTATTAAAGACCTGGAAGTGGTAAATAAAAAATGGAAAATATATAAAAACCTTAAAGCCAAACGGGGGGTTAGTTTCGATGCGTTTTCGCTGCCCGAATTATTAGATATTAAACGCACACCCGCAAAGTTTTTGCCCGAAGATACCGGTAATGCCAACAACGTGCTATCAGATCACATGCACACCTTGCTGGCCCAAAATATAGGCTACCTGGCCGTTTGCATTAATGAAGCTAATAGTGTGATAAAATCATACGGCGATACCTCCAGGTTTTTGTTACAGCAAAACTTTAATTTAAACCTTGCCGAACTATTACCAAAACCACTTGCTATAGCATTTAACGCTTTAAAAATTGATGCCTTAAAAACAAAAGAAAAGGTGAGTGTTAGCGGTGTAAAAATTAAATACGGCAAAAAAATAATTAAAGTAAACCTGTCAGTTATTCCGCTGATACCCAAAAAAGGAGATCAAACCCTGTTGCTGGTAACGTTTATGCAGGAGGCCAAGGTAACCGCTGCCACAACAGACGAAAAAATATTTGACGAAAAAATTTATCACGACAAATACACCACCAACCTGGAAGAAGAATTAAAGGAACTGAAGTTTAAGCTTAACTCTGCTTACGAAAGGCTGGATGCATCAAACGAAAACATGCAATCGTTTAATGAGGAGCTGATATCGGCCAATGAAGAAATGCAGAGTACTAACGAAGAAATGGAATCAGTGAACGAAGAGTTGCATACCATTAATTCGGACTACCAGTTAAAAAACAAAGAACTGCTGGAAACCAACGATGACCTGAACAATTATTTCAGGAGCAATATTAACGGCCAGCTGTTTATTAATAACGATTTGCAGCTGATGAAATTTTCGCCGGGTACGGTAAAGCAGATTAATTTGTTAGAAACCGACATAGGGCGGCCGTTGAGCAATATATCAACCAATATTAAATTTGAAACCATTATTGACGATATTAAAAAAGTACTTCACGATGGCAGCGTAATCACCAAAGAAATTGAAACCAATAATGGCAAATGGTACCAGATTATGACCATGCCCTACGTACAGCAATCTGACAATAAGCGCAATGGCGCTATCATTACCTTTAATGATATTACCGAATTAAAAGACATTCAGCAGGAATTAAATATCAGCAACAACATGCTGGGAATGGCCATAGACTCTACCGAGATGGGTACCTGGACCATAGATATTAAAACCCGTAAGTTTACCCCATCTGCCCGCCTTAAAACCATGTTTGGTTTTTATCCAACCGAGGATATGACCTATGAAGATGCCATAGCGCAGGTTGTTGAAAAATACCGGCACGTAGTAACCGAAGCGGTGGAAACCGCCATTAGCACCGGCGCCAAATGTGATGTAGAATATCCGCTGCATGGATTTCGTGACAAAAAGCTGCGATGGGTACGGGGCATTGGTAATCTTGCACTGGATAAAGATGGCAAACCAACCTATTTTACAGGCCTTTTGCTTGATATAACCTTATTTAAGCTGGACGAACTCAGGAAAAACGATTTTATTGCCATGGCAAGCCACGAATTGAAAACGCCGCTTACCGCAATACAGGGATATGTGCAATTATTAAATTTAAAGGCAAAAAAAGCCAGTGATGATTTTGCAGTTACCTACCTTGTTAAAGCCAATAACCAGGTAAAAAAGATGACCACCCTGATTAATGGTTTTTTAAATGCATCGAGTTTTGAAGCCGGCAAAATTTATTTGAACGAGGAAACCTTCGAAATGAATACCTTATTGGACGAGGTTGTTGAAGAGCTGCTTTTAACAACCAATAGCCACCAGGTTAGCGTGCTGCCCGGCCCTGTTATGTCAATTAAAGCAGATAGAGATAAAATAGGCCAGGTGATCAGTAATTTTTTGAGCAATGCGATAAAATATTCGCCCAAGGGCGGCAATATTAAGCTGCAATGCATGCAAGCCGATAATATGTTACAGGTTAGCGTTGAAGATGAAGGGATAGGTATTAACCCCGAGGAACAGGAAAAGCTTTTTGACCGTTATTACCGTATCGAAAGTGCACATACTACCAGTATCTCGGGCTTTGGGCTTGGCCTCTACCTATCGGCCGAAATTATCCACCGACATAAAGGCAAAGTATGGTCAGAGAGTGTATTAGGCAAAGGATCTACTTTTTACTTTAGCCTGCCGTTAGCAGTACCATCGCTAAATTAAACCGGTATTTAACACGATAAAAAGCTAGTTACTCTTCAATTAAAGCTTACAAAACATATCAGGTTTTAGATGCGCAAGGTTTTCTTTTATCAGGCTTAACAACGGAACAATATCGTGCATATGGCTGATTTCCATCGACGTAAACGAAAAACTCAAAACGTTCTCTCGTGATTTTACTTATAATGCGTCAATTTTATAACCCTACCATCTTTAGCAGCCATAATTATAACAAATGTGCCGCCGAAATATCCCTTGGGCAAGGTTCCTGTCAACACCCAGTAGCCATCAACAGCATCAACTTTGTAGGGCTTTTCGCCCAATATCTCATCCTTGCCATAAACTTTAAATAAAATAGGCTCTGCAACAGCAACAGCCGTGGCAGAATCCGGGATAATCATATCAACTACCCGCTGATTTTTTTTATTGGTAACTGCTTTTTTTATTTCTGTTCTCCAAAACTCAGTCACTTCTTTATCCTTTTGTTGAGCAAAAGAAAATATGGGAACGAATAGAAGGCATATAAGCAGACATTTCATACCCAAATATAAACTAAAAAAGGTGCCATGCCCCAGCACAACACCTTTATCTTTTTACCTTTCGCCTTTTACCTCAGGAGGTTAGGCCGATATTGCATTAATAATATCATACTGCGTAATAATCTCAATTTTGCCGTCTTCGCTTTCAACCAGTACGGCAATGTTTTCCTTATTGATCATGCCCGAGATGCGGTCGATAGAGGTATTCAGATCAACAAACGGGAACGGTGCGGTGGTAATATTTTTAACCGGCTGCGATTTGATAGACGGGTTCTCTAACAGCGAATTCAGGATATCACTTTCGGTTATCTTACCTATTACCATGCCTTTTTGGGTGACAGGGATTTGCGAGATATTGAGCGATTTGATAGTGTTGATTGCTTCCAGCACCGATTTTTCACAGTCGATGGTGATAATTTCCTGTACATCTTTTTTGCCGATGATGTCGCGGGCAGTAAGTTTACCATCTTTCAGGAAACCGCGGTCGCGCAGCCAGTCGTCGTTATACATTTTACCCAGGTAGCGGGTACCGTGGTCGGGGAAGATGATTACTACTACATCACCCTCTTTAAACCTGTCTTTCATTTGCAGTGTACCGGCCACTGCCGATCCTGTTGAATTGCCGGCGAAGATGCCTTCCTTGCGGGCAATTTCGCGGGTCATGAGGGCTGCATCTTTATCGGTTACTTTTTCAAAGTGGTCTATCAGGCCAAAATCAACGTTTTGCGGTAAAAAGTCTTCACCTATACCCTCGGTGATGTATGGGTAAATCTCGTTTTTATCCATAATACCGGTCTCCTTGTATTTTTTAAATACCGAGCCGTAGGTATCAATGCCTAAAACCTGGATGTTTGGGTTCTTCTCTTTCAAATAGCGGGCTGTACCCGAAATGGTGCCGCCGGTGCCCACCCCTACTACAAGGTGTGTAATTTTACCTTCGGTTTGCTCCCAAATTTCGGGGCCGGTTTGCTCATAGTGCGCCTGCGAGTTGCTCAGGTTATCGTACTGGTTGGGTTTCCAGGAATTGGGCACCTCGCGCTCTAAGCGGGATGATACCGAGTAATACGACCGCGGATCTTCCGGCTCAACATTGGTTGGGCAAACAATTACCTCGGCGCCAAAGGCGCGCAGGGCATCAAATTTTTCTTTTGATTGTTTATCGGTGCTGGTAAAAATGCACTTGTAGCCTTTTATCACCGCCGCAATAGCCAGGCCCATGCCGGTATTGCCCGATGTACCTTCAATAATGGTACCGCCGGGCTTTAGTTTACCGCTTTTTTCGGCATCCTCAATCATTTTAAGGGCCATACGGTCCTTAATGGAGTTGCCGGGGTTGGTTGTTTCTATTTTGGCCAAAACCGTTGCCGGGATGTCTTTGGTTACCTTATTTAACTTAACCAGCGGCGTGTGGCCAATGGTTTCTAATATATTGTTATACCACATAAAATTAAAAATCTACTAATCCGGTGTACTAAGCGGGATTACGGCTCAAAAATAGTTTTTATAAACTGAACTTTCTTTATGGAAAAGTAAATAGATGTGCATCATGTGGGAGTAATGAGTGGTGAGTTCTGAGTTTTGAGTTTTAAAAAGTCCGTTACGCGCTTCATACCTAAAATTCATGACCCGACACATCCAACTTTGAGCTTAAGACCGTCATTAAACAATTAACTTAACCCATTATGTTATCACTTTATAAAAAGATTTTATTGCTAACCATTGTTCCGTGCTTTATTGTGGGACATGTATTAGGGCAAAAACTGCTTACCCCAAGCAGGCAAAGCAGTTTTTACACCTATATCTATAAAATTGGGCCTGACGATGTACTCCGGTTTTACAAGTACCCCAGCCGGCAGCCCGACGAAAACATACTGCATAATCCGGTTGACTCCTTCAAAACCGACGATAGCTGGAAAAACAATCTCCCGGCAGGTAATTATTTAAAGGTGTATGTACAAAAAAACAAATTGTGGTATAAACTTATTGAAAACCGCTCGGCTTATTTAAAGGTGATGCGTAATAATTATGACCTGCGCTTTATATTAACCGATAAACAAGGCAGCCCTATTAATAACGCCGTTGTAACGTTTAATAATAAAATGGTAGCCTATGATGCCAAAAACGGCTTATATGTAGCCAATCAATCAAAAAAAGACACCGTATTAAAGGTTGATTATGCCGGGGTTAGCAACTATTTTTCTGTTAAGCAGGAGAAACCTTACCAATATCGTCGCTACGGCAGGCAAAACAACTGGCTTAAGCGAAACTGGTACGCAGTGAAAAGGTTATTCAAAAAGCATTACAATTATCCGCAATCGTCGGCCTATAGCCACATGGGCTTCATAGTATTCAACAAAGCCATATATAAGCCAAACGATACCGTAAAATTCAAGGCCTATATATTAGGGCGAAAATCAAAACAAGCGATAAATGTCCCCCAATTACTGGTGCGGTTAAAGGAACGAAATGACAACGACGGTAAAGTTATTGGCAAGGTTAACGGCTACCGTAATGGAGCCTATGAATACAGCTTTGTTTTAAATGATAGCCTGAAACTTTCACTTGATGAGGATTATACCATTTCGCTGGAAGATCCATCGAGCCTTAAATATGATCTGGACAAATACGACGGCGATGACGAAAGGGCCTTTCTATCGAAAAGAAAAGTTTATTTAACGGGCGATTTTAAATACGAGGAATACGAATTAAAATCAATTAAATTCAGTACCAGGGTTGATAAAACAGCGCATTCGCCAGGCAACCCGCCGGCACTTTACCTAAAGGCCGTTGACGAAAATAATTTACCTGTTGCCGATGGGCGGGTTACCATAACATTGCTTTCGCGGGGCACCAACCGGTTTCAACCGGAGCAACTTTTTGTACCCGATACCTTATGGACGCATAAAATGCCGCTTGATCCCATCGGCGAAACCAAATTAATGATCCCGGATTCCATTTTCCCTAAAGCTGATATCAGCTACGAGATCAGTTCCGAATTTTTAAACAGCAACAATGAAAGCCAGTCTGATGCACAACAGATGACCTATACCGATAGCAGGTACCACATAGAATCGAAATTAAACGGCGATACTTTAATTGCTACCTACTTTGATAACGGTAAGGAAACGCAAGCTACCGCCATCATCAGCGCCCTGGATGCCCAAAACGATACTATATCTAAAGTAAAGGTAATGCTGCCATCTAAAACCATCATCAACCCCAATGCCTACAGTTATAATATTGAGACAGATAGCGCATACAGCGATCTTGATTTGAAGGATAGCGAAAGCGGAATTTCCGTATCGGGCTACCGCACCGCCGATTCGCTGTTTGTTAAAGTTGAAAATGAGCGCCACCTGCATTTCTGGTATTCCGTTTTCGCGGGGCAAAAACTTATAGACGGCGGACAGGCCGATAAGCTTACCTACGCAAAGGCTTACAGCGATAAAAACAATGTAAATTTCCTGGTTCATTATGTTTGGGCCGGCGAAAGTAAAACCGAAGCTACCGACATCATTTACCGGGATAAACTGCTTACTATCAACGTTAAGCAGCCGGTATCGGTATATCCGGGCCAGCGGGTTAAAACAGATATTGTGATTACCGATAACGAGGGCAAAGCCGTTGCCAATGCCGATTTGACGGCATGGTCGATGACCAGCAAATTTACCGATTATAAAATACCCTTTGTACCTTACATGGGCAAAACATACGCCTACCGGAAACCTAAAAAGCCGTTCAATATCCTGAAAACAGATAGCGAAGGCGCATTGAAGCTGAACTGGGACCGCTGGGGCCGTGAAATTGGGTTGGACAGCATTACCTACTTCCAGTTTACTCACCCGGGTAAAATTTACCGGGTAGAAGAAAACATTGCAGATACAGTTACACAGGTGGCCCCCTTTGTGGTTAAAGATGGCGATATTTTGCCGGTACATATCCTTTATATCGATGGCAGGCCGGTTTACTTTGATCAAACCCAGCAACTGAAACGTTATAGCTTTGCGGTAACGCCGGGCAGGCACATGCTGCGTTTCAGGACCAGCCATCAAAACATTTGGGTTGATAGTGTAATGGTGGAACGATCAAAAAAACTCATTATCAGCGTAAATGCAGCCAAGGCAAATTCGACCCCGGTATCTGATACGCTGAGCAGTTATGAATCGGACCTGATCAATAAATACCTGATTACGGTTACCAACAACTTTGGCGTTAAAATGGCGCTCCTGCAACAAAACGACCGCCTGTTTATGCTGAACCCGTTAACCGATTACAGGAACAGCATCCTTACCGGGCCATTAGCCAATAACTTTGCCGTCCTTAATGTAACCGGGGAAAAAGACCGTCTGTTTGAAACTGAACCTAACTATAACTATTTATTTGAGCCGGGCCTGCTCAAGCAAAAAAGCATCCCGACAACCTATCCGTTTAACCCGGTGTTATCATCTTATTCAGGCGAACCGGATTACACCCAGCATGTGCTCAGCAAAAATGAGGCGACGGACATCTGGCAACAATACCTCGATCTGCGCAGCAGCACGCAGCAACTGTTCAGCAACGATTTTTCAAACGGCGTAGGGGGCAATCTGAGCTTCGAAGTTAATCAGCCTAAAAACCATAGCCTGCTGGTAAAAAACGTAATTGTGTACAAGTATAACGATCCGGATTTTATACAAATTTACCCGGGTAGTACCACCAATATCTACCGCCTGGCAGCCGGCGAGTACCGCATTATGTTTCTGTTAAAAGGTGATGTATATGACCTGATAGAAAAAGTAAATATCAGGCCTTATGGCACCAACTATTATAAGTTTGATATTTTGCCCACTCATCCTAAAGATTCGGTAAGCATCAAAATTGGCAATATCATCAATAACAGGACCGCAGGGTACAACTATAAAGATTATGCCATTGAAAATGATGCCTTAAAAATAAAAGAGGCTTTTAACGATAAGTATTTAAACACCGATAATTTCAGTAACATGATGACCGGTATTATTACCAGCGTTGATGATAAATTGCCGATACCTGGTGTTAGCGTAAGAGTAAAGGGAACTTCAACAGGTGCTGTAACCGATGTGAACGGCCGCTTTAAGATCAGGGTACCGGCCAGCGGTAAATTATTGATCAGCTTTATTGGCTACGAGCAAAAAGAGGTTGGCATTCAGCCGGGAACTACGGTAAGGATTAACCTGAAAGCTTCAAGTAATGCGCTTAACGAAGTAGTGGTTATTGGTTATGGCATCGCATTAAGAAAAAACCTAACCGGATCAGTAACTACGATATCTGACCTGCAAGGCCAGGTTGCCGGGCTGGTGGTAACAGACGGCGCACCCGGTGGTGGGGTTTCTATTCGGATTCGGGGAATGTCGACCAACTCATCAGCCAAGCCATTAATTGTAGTAGATGGCGAAATTGTAGAGAGTATGGATGGTATAGACAAAGAAAGTATTGGAGAGATAAGCGTATTGAAAGATGCTGCAGCTACCGGCATTTACGGCGCCCGAGCCGCCAACGGTGTAATTGTAATCAGGACTAAACCAAAGCCAGGTGCGCCTGTAAATAAAGCAAATGACGCCAGCCAGCCCGGCAGCGAACTTTCGCTGCGCAATAACTTTTCTGATTATGCGTACTGGCAACCAAAACTTACCACTAATGAATTGGGCAAAGCCAGTTTTACAGCAACATTCCCGGATGATATTACCAACTGGCGTACATTTATTATTGGTATTTCTGATAAGCAGCAAACCGGTTTTGCCGAAAACAGCATCAAGGCATTCAAGCCGCTAAGCGCCAATTTCATTGCCCCGCAGTTTGCGGTTGCAGGAGATGAGGTGAGCCTGATTGGCAAAGTAATGAACTATAATTCTACCAATGTTAAGCTTACCCGTACATTCACATACAATGGCAAACAGCTTAAACAGGATGGGCTTGAAGTTAAAAACTCAAAAATAGACACCCTTGGTATTATTGCTTCGCCTACCGACAGCCTCAGTTTTGAATACACCATAAAACGCGATAACGGTTATTTTGACGGGGAACGCCGCAAAGTGCCTGTTATAAAACAAGGCGTTGAAGAAACCAAAGGCATATTTGAAGCACTGAACAGCGATACTACCGTAAACCTGGAATTCAATCCGGCAATGGGGCCGGTTACTTTCCGGGCCGAAGCTTCCGTGCTACCAACACTGGCAGAGGAATCGCGTAAATTAAGGGAATACAAATATTTATGTAACGAACAATTGGCCTCAAAATTAAAAGGCCTGTTGGCCGAACGCCGGATCAAAAAATTCCTGGGCGAAGAATTTAAATACGGTAAAAACATACAGGAGGCCATTAAAAAGCTACAGGAAAACCGTAAAACCAACGGCACCTGGGGCTGGTGGAAAGATACCGACGAAGAGCTTTGGATTAGCCTGCACGCGGTAGAGGCTTTGTTGGGTGCGCAAAAAGAAGGCTATACGGTTCAACTGGATAAACAAAAGCTTACAGACTACCTGGTTTATCAATTGGAAAGCTACCACGGGGCCGATAAACTTACCTGCCTGGAACTGTTACACAAGCTGGAAGCTAAAATTGACTATCAAAAATACATCGATATCATCGAACGAGAAAACAACGTCTTAAAACAGAAAACCGGATTCCCCTTATCTGGTTATGATAAATTCAGGCTGATGCTGGTGAAGCAGGAAGCAGGCTTGCCGGTTAAGCTGGATAGTTTGTTTGACAAACAACATCATACCCTATTTGGCAACATATACTGGGGCGACGACAGTTATCGTTTCTTCGATAATTCCGTTCAACTGAGCATACTGGCCTATCGTATCATCAAAGCGGACGGCAAACACCCCGGGCAACTGCGCAAAATACAAGGCTACTTTTTAGAGCAGCGCAGCCATGGCGAATGGCGCAATACTTATGAATCGGCCCTGATACTGGAAACTATCCTGCCCGATTTGTTAGTTGCTGATAAACAGGTTAAGCCATCGGCCATCACTATAAAGGGAGCTACCACGCAAACCATCAATACCTTCCCTTACTCTGCCACCTTTAAGCCGGAAAACATCAGCGTTAGCAAAACCGGCAGCTTGCCCGTGTACATCACCGGTTCGCAAAAATTCTGGAATAACGCTCCCCAAAAGGTAAGCAAGGAATTTATCGTAGATACCTGGTTTGAGCGGAAAAAACAAAAAGTCACCAGCCTGAAAGGCGGCGACGTTGTACAACTAAAAGCCGAAGTAAACGCTAAAGGCGATGCCGATTTTGTAATGATAGAGATTCCTATCCCGGCAGGATGCTCCTATGAAAGTAAGGACCAGCCATGGGGTAACAATGAAGTTCACAGGGAATACTTTAAAGAAAAGGTGAGCATATTTTGCCGCAAGCTTAAGCAGGGCAAATATACTTTCACCGTAAACCTTATCCCCCGTTATGATGGCAAATACACGCTAAACCCGGCTAAAGCCGAAATGATGTATTTCCCGGTGTTTTATGGCAGGGAAGGGATGAAACGGGTAGTTGTGGGTAAATAAGCACACCCGACTTCCGCCCGTCATTGCGAGGCACGAAGCAATCCCCTACATGCTAAGTCCCACATAGTTCGGGATTGCTTCGTACCTCGCAATGACGATCTTTTTTAATGAACCATCCTAAAACTTCAGGTGCTTAACCGTTAACCCATTATTAATTAACTGCTTTAACGATTCAATACCAATTTTCAAATGGGTTTCAACATATTGCTCGCTTACAACAGAATCACTTTCAGCTGTTTTTACACCTTCGGGGATCATTGGCTGGTCTGATACCAGCAGCAGTGCTCCAGTAGGTATCTTGTTAGCAAAGCCGGTGGTAAAAATGGTAGCGGTTTCCATATCTACGGCCATGGCGCGTAAATCTTTCAGGTATTTTTTAAATACTTTATCGTGCTCCCAAACGCGGCGGTTGGTGGTATAGCAGGTACCTGTCCAGTAATCGCGGCTAAAGTCACGAATGGTGGTTGATATGGCTTTTTGCAAGGCAAATGATGGCAATGCAGGCACTTCGGGCGGCAGGTAATCGTTTGATGTACCTTCGCCGCGGATGGCAGCTATCGGCAGTATCAGGTCGCCTACATTGTTCTTCTTTTTAAGGCCACCGCATTTGCCCAAAAATATAACCGCTTTGGGATGTATGGCGGTAAGCAAATCCATTACAGTTGCCGCAACAGAGCTGCCCATACCAAAGTTAATAATGGTAATGCCATTGGCGGTAACGCTTTGCATGGGTTTCTCGAGGCCCATTATTGGCGCGTCATCATTCCACTGGCTAAATAGTTGAATGTATTTTGAGAAATTGGTTAGGATAATATAATCACCAAAAGCCTCCAGCGGGCGGCCGGTATAGCGTGGCAGCCAGTTGGCCACAATGGCCTCTTTCGTCTTCAGTCCTGATTTTACCGGCGACTGCACTTCTTTCACTACCGGTGCATCGGTAGGGTTCTTTTTTGCATTTAATTCTTCGTTCATATTAAATAATTTTTTGTTTTAACCAGCAATGGCAGCCTGTTGGGGCTGCCTTAGTAGGTTATCAGTTTGCAGTTGGCGGTGGGCAGTTGCCAGTTTGCAGATCGCAGTTTACAGTTATCAGTTTGCGGTTACATATAAAACTATGCCTACTGCAAACTGCCAACCGTGAACTGCCCACTGAGAACTGCCCACTGCAAACTGTCAGATACAACAAACCCCGGCGTTTCACCAGGGTCTGTGTTATTTTAGTAAAGATAGCTTCGGAGATTTACCTGCAGGTTAAGCTACTTTTAATTTTTTCAGATCCGATTTTTCAAATTTCTCGTGGGCGTAATCCAGCGTGATATGCAAGCGTTTCACATCTTTTTTTGATGGGAACTCAAACATCGCATCTATCATAATCGCTTCACAAATTGAGCGCAGTCCCCTTGCCCCCAACTTAAATTCCATTGCCTTATCAACAATAAATTCCAGCACTTCGTCTTCAAAGTCCAGTTTTACCCCTTCGTATTCAAACAGCTTTTTATATTGTTTTAACAACGAATTTTTAGGTTCGGTTAATATATTGCGCAGGGCGGCTCTGTCAAGCGGGTTCAGGTAAGTTAATATAGGCAAACGGCCAATTAGCTCGGGTATCAAGCCAAATGATTTTAAATCCTGCGGGGTGATGTACTTGTACAGATTTTTCATATCTATCTCGCCATCATCGCGCTTTAATTTATAACCAACTGTTTGGGTACGCAGGCGGTTGGCTATCTTCCGGTCTATACCGTCAAATGCGCCACCACATATAAACAGGATGTTGCTGGTATTCACCGTGATCATTTTTTGATCGGGGTGTTTACGGCCGCCCTGGGGTGGTACGTTAACCATTGTACCTTCCAGTATTTTCAACAGGGCCTGTTGTACACCTTCGCCGGATACATCGCGGGTTATGGAAGCGTTATCGCTTTTGCGGGCAATTTTATCTACCTCATCAATGTATACAATGCCTTTTTCGGCCAGGGTTACATCATAATCGGCAGCCTGCAATAAACGGGTCAGGATGCTTTCCACATCTTCGCCTACGTAACCAGCTTCGGTTAGCACGGTGGCATCGCAAATACAAAACGGAACGTTTAATATTTTCGCCATGGTTTTGGCAAGCAATGTTTTACCTGTACCTGTTTCGCCAACCATAATGATGTTTGATTTTTCAATCTCAACCTCATCCTTATCAATACGCTGGTTAAGGCGTTTGTAATGGTTATATACGGCTACTGATAGTATCTTTTTGGCATCATCCTGACCAATAACATATTGATCGAGGTGAGTTTTGATTTCGTACGGTTTAAGCAAGGCAGGCGCCAGTGGCGACGACTTTACTTTACGTACCTTTAACTCCTCAGCTAATATTTCATTAGCCTGGTTAACGCACTTATCGCAGATATGAGCGTCGAGCCCTGCAATCAACATCAGGGAATCCTGTTTACCGGCGCCGCAAAATGAGCACCTGATTTCCTTACTGCTTTTATTCATCTGATTCGTTTACTTAATCAAAATTAGTTAATTGGAGCGAGAAAACAAAGAGGAGCAGTCCGAAAGTCGGAAAAGTCGGGAAGTCCGAAAGCAAAAACTCACTTTCAGACTTTCGGACTTCCCGACTAAATACTTCCGGACTTTCCCGACTTTCGGACTTTCCGTCTTCAGACTTATTTCCCTTTATTTCCTCTTAAAATTTCATCTACCATACCAAATTCTTTGGCTTCTTCGGCAATCATCCAGTAATCACGGTCTGATGCATCCCAAACTTTTTCGAATGAGGCTCCGCTATGATCGGCAATTATCTGGTACAATTCTTTTTTCAGTTTAGTGATCTCATGGTAAGTAATCTCAATATCTGATTGCTGACCCTGCGCACCTCCCGATGGCTGGTGTATCATCACCCTTGCATGTGGCAATGCAGCCCTTTTTCCTTCGGTACCAGCTACTAATAATACAGCGCCCATTGAAGCGGCCATACCTGTACAAATAGTTGCCACATCATTTGAAATGAACTGCATGGTATCATAAATACCTAAACCGGCATATACCGAGCCACCAGGTGAATTGATATAAATCTGGATATCGCGTTTAGCATCAGCCGATTGCAGGAATAGCAATTGAGCCTGAATAATGTTTGCAATATTTTCATAAATCGCATCGCCAAGGAAAATAATGCGGTCCATCATTAAACGCGAGAACACGTCCATCTGGGCAACGTTAAGCTGGCGTTCTTCAATAATGTAAGGCGTCATGCCGGTTGGTACCGTGGTAGCAATACCTTGCGGCATGCGGCGGCTATCAAAATTTCCAAGATATTTATCTACAAAGAGGCTGTTTATCCGGTGGTGTTTAACAGCGTATTTTCTGAATTCGTTTTTATCGATATTATTACTCATGGTGTTTGTGTATGTTTTATTTTTAGATGCAGGCATTTTACCTGCGGATAAATATAGTTTTTAGTTGAATACAATTTTAGGAAGATAGTTTGTATAAAGTAAAAATTATTTGTGTGGTGAATGGAGTCGGGAAGTCCGAAAGTCAGCAAAGTCCGAAAGTTAAGAAAGTATGCTGTTTTGTAGCAGGCCGACAAGTCAATAACTTCCAGACTTTACTGACTTCCGGACTTTCTAGCTTCCAACTCTATCTATACACCAAAAGCAACCTTTTGAGTTGCTTTTGGTAAAATATATTTCAAAATTGTGTTCCTTATTTTTCAGAAACCAATTTATTAAAATCAGTAAACAGGATGTCTTGTTTATCTAAAGTGATTACGCTTTTGATATAATCAAACACCTTTAATGCTTTTACTTCTTCGAATATTTTGTTAGCATTCTCTTTGTTTTGCAGGTATTGTACAGTGTACTGGGCTAATTGATCTTCAGGGATAGCCTGTGGGCTGTACATTCTGAACTGCTGATCTAACCTTACTTTTGCAAGCGCGAAAACTTCATCGTATTTAATTTCGATTTTGTTATCGGTAATTATTTTGTTTTCAATCAAAGTCCATTTAAGGTTTTGAGCAAAATCATTATAACCGCCTTCCAACTCTTCTGTAGTTAGTTTTTCGTTGGTAGCTTTCAACCAGCGTTTCAGGAAATCGTCAGGTAAATTAAAGTCAACTTTAGCAATAGCGGCTTTGTAGATATCGTCCTGCAATTTGCGTTCGCTATCCTGCACCATCATTGTTTCAAGTTCTTCGGTAATTTTAGCTGTAAATTCTGCCTCGGTTGTTACTACACCTTCACCAAATAATTTGTCAAAGAACTCCTGATTTAAATCGCCTTCTTCCAAACGGTTAACGTTTTTAACAGTTAGCTGGAAGTTCGATTTTAAATCGGCCGCTTCGTTTTCTTCTATCTTTAATAAACCGGCAACCTTGGCTGCGTCGTTATCATAAGCTTTTTGAATATCAAACGTCAATACATCGCCCTTTTTTAAACCAATTAATGAAGCTTTAATGGCTTCGTCTTTAATTTGGTCTAAACGTACAGATGCTGTATTGTTTATACCACCCTCAAAAACACTACCATCCGGAGAAAGCTGGACTAATTCGCTGTAAAGAACGTCATCGTCTGCCGATACGTCAGGATTTGTCATTTTGCCATAGCTACGGCGAATATTTTTGATACGTGAAGCCAATGTTTCGTCGTCAACTTTAATTACGTATTGGGTAACTTTATCTGTTGATGAAAAATCAATATTAAATTCAGGCGCTAAACCCAATTCATAATTGAACTCAAAATTGTCGGCAAAATCCCAGTTGTATTCTTTTTCGTTATCAGTTTTTGGCAAAGGCTGGCCTAATACGCGCAGGTCCTGTTCTTCAATATATTTGGTTAAGGTATCTTGTAATAAGTTATTGATCTCATCAACCAAAATACTTTTACCGTACATTCTTTTTATATGTGATGCTGGCACCATGCCCGGGCGAAAACCTGGTAATTTTGCTTTTTTAGCGTTTTCTTTTATCGCTTTATCAACACGTGGCTGATAATCGGCAGGATCGATATTGATCTTAACAACTGCATTCAGGGCATCTACTTTTTCCTGTGTAATATTCATCTTTTTACCGGGTATTTTAATTGATCCATTGAAATGTAGACCGAAAATAACTTGCGGACTATACAAATTTCGAGGCGCAAAAGTATGAATTTATTTTTAATTAAAACTCCTGCCCGCAAAGCTTTTGATCCTCAAAAGCGATTCTTGATTTGTGCTATTTTATTTATCCAAACTACAACATCAGTATACCACCGCACAAAAACCCGTATGTGGCGGGGCGTTTCGGCCTGAATATGTTGCGCAACTTTGCTTCGCTTAAATCCCCCTTACTTGGCCACAAACTTCACAAACTGGTTTTTAACCGGTTTAATGGTTTTAACATACGCGTAAATAGCTTCCAGGTCACTTGTTTTTAAGCCGGCGTATTTGTACCAGGGCATAATAGATTGGTATTCGTGTGGTTTAACACCCATGGGGCCTTTGGTACTATCGGCATAAGCCTTAAATCGGTTTACAAATTGCTCTTTTGTCCAGCTGCCCAGGCCTGTTTCCTTATCGGCTGTAATATTTGACGATTTTACGGCGCCATAACCCGGTATTACAAATTCGCGCCCGCCGGCATATTCCAAACCCGGTATTATTTTACCTTTATCTACCTGGCTGTGGCATTCCATACAAGCTGCCGAGGTAACCAGGTATTCGCCATATTTAAGGGTATCCCTTTCATTTGGGCGCGTGCCTAAACTTGCCTTTTGCGGCATGGTGTGTACCAAAATATTCAAGGGGAAATCGAGTGTACTTTTGGGATAATCTGCTTTTATTGGTTTAAGTGAGCGGATATAGGCTATGATACTGTAAAGATCCTCCCGATCCATTTTTGAATAATAAGGCCAGGGCATCAGCGGGAATATAGCCGAGCCGTCTTTTTTTACACCCGTGGTGATAGCCCGAAACAGTTCGCCATCTGTCCATCCGCCCAAATTATATGGTGTAATGTTGGGTACTTCTACATTACCCGGGAAACCAACAGCGGCGGTAAATTTTTCGCCGCCTTTGCCTTGGGTGCCCTCCAGCATGGGTCCGGCAAATTTTGTCCAGTCGCGGGTAGAGTGGCAATCCATACACAGGGCTACATGATTTGCCAGGTATTTGCCACGCTCAATGCGTTGTGGCGTGGCTTCTACTTTAATGTCTTCGGGTTTGCCCACATTGGGCAGCGCAAGCGTAATGTATGATACGCCTGCAATAACAATTAAAACTACAGCTATTACTATGTAAGCTGTATACTTTAAAAACTTTTTCATGATAAGATAATGGTAGGTATTTCAATTTAATGTTGACATTAGTCGACTTTTTTTATGCTTGATGCACCAGATTTATCGTTATTTACGGTTGCGGGCGAACCTTTATACTCAATTTCGGAAGCGCCGCTGGAGTGCACCTTCAACGTTTTTAATACATTGATTTTGCAGTTGCTTACACCCGAAGTATTAATTTCATAATCGCCAACCACAAATTCAAAGCCGTTAATCTTGGTGGCGCCGCTTGATTCTACGTTATGCGATGCCGCCTGCCCTTTCAGGTTTAATTCGCTCATACCGCTGCTTTCTGTTTTTACGTTGGCTGCATTCAGATCAAGGTTTACCTTGGTAGCGCCGGATAAATCGAATTTAAAATCACCGGCATTTATTTTTCCGTCTGATGATACTTCAACCGCGCCCGATGCGCCTATTTCTTTCAGGTTATGAACACCAACGGTAATCTCGATATGATCGTCGCAAAAAGATTTTTTTGATTTGATACGTAACTCGCCGTTTTCAACAGAAGTTGATACGTATTTAAGTAGGTTATCATCGCCGGTGATGCTGATTTTTAGCGAACTATCCTGTTTTAAAATCACTTTAAAAGCGCCTGCAATATCTACCTTGGTAAATTCTTCGGCCTGGCGGTTTTCGGTGGTCATGTTACCAGAACCACGCACGCAATGAAAGCGGCATGATGAAAATATACTTATAGATACAACAATGGCAACTAAAGCTGCAATATTCAGGTTAAATTTTTTCATAGTGTTTTGATTTTTTTTTGACGTTGGTTTGGACAGAGATGTTACATCAAAATTAAAAAAAGCTACCATATTTTAAATGATAGCTTTTCAGAATATATGATGGACTTTTGCAAAAGTTACTGATGCTTATATAATTACAAACCGGCTAACTCGTTTTCGTTTTTGGCAGATGTGATACCGGTTAATTTATCGGTATAAGTGGTGGCTGTAAAGTTGTTGTTATTAACGCTTGATTGCAGGTTATGGTTAAGGGTATAAACTTCTGTAGTACCTGCAAGTTCAATTTTAGCATTGTTGCTTACGTTTACATTGGTGTTATAGGTATCTAAATCTAATTTAGCAGTAGCGTTGTTGCTCAGGTTAACATCCAGATCAATGGCAGATAGTTTGCCAAATGATTTTACTTCGGCGTTATCATAAGCGCTGATGGCGCGCAGGTCATTTGCAGTAACCCAAATCACTAATTTTTCGTTGCTGTATGATGCAATGCGCAGTACACCTTTTGAGCTTTGTACCAATGCGCCTGATGCGTAATATTTGTTGTAAACCTTAACCTGATCGGCAGTGCCGGCAGATACATAAAGCTCAACATTACCGCGAACTTCGATTTTGTTGATGTTGCTTACATCGGTTAATACGGTAGCAACAGTTTGAGTATTTTTTGTAGATGCAAAAGTTGAGTTTGTTAAACCAGCTACTAAAACTAATGAAGCGGCGATGGTGAATAATGTAGTTTTCATGATATTAATATTTTGATTGTCAAGTAATTGTATTGTGTTATTTTTAAATACACCAATAAGACGCCGCCATTTTTAAAACGTTACAGCCGTTTTTGATGAATTAGATGTACACCCGGTTTTCATCGGCGAACGTGGTGAAATCATCGGTGAATGGAGGAAATATTTTTAAAGTATCAAGGATAGTATCAAGTCGCAAGTATCAAGATTTTGGGATCACCTGGGCTTGCAGCTGTCTTGATACTTGTGACTTGATACCCGATACTATTCTTAGTCCCCCTCAAAACAAAAAAAGCCATCATATATAAATGATAGCTTCATGTAGTAGTATATGATGGACTTTTGCAAAGTCTTAGGAGATTTAGATACCCGCTAAGTCGTTGTTTTGTTTGGCGGGGCTGTTGGTTACTTTATCGGTATAGGCCTGGGCAATAAATTTGTTATTGTTTACGCTTGATTGGGTATTGTGGTTTAAAGTATAAACTTCGGCAGTGCCCGATAATTCAATTTTTGATTTATCGCTTGTGTTTACAGTAGCAGTATAAACATCCAGTTTCAAATTAGCGGTAGCATTGTTATGCAGGCTAACTTCCATTTCGATGGCAGACAGGTTGCCGAATGATTTAACTTCGGCATTGTCATAAGCGCTGATAGCCGCCAGATCATTTGCTGTTACCCAAACCACTAATTTTTCGTTGCTGTATGATGTAATACGCAATACGCCTTTTGAGCTTTGTACCAGGGCGCTCTCGGCGTAGTACTTGTTGTAAACCTTCACCTGGTCAGTGGCGCCGGCCGATACATAAAGTTCAACGTTACCGCGAACTTCGATTTTGTTGATGTTGCTTACATCGGTTAATACGGTGGCAACAGTTTGGGTATTTTTTGTAGATGCAAAGGTTGAATTTGATAAACCAGCTACTAAAAGCAATGAAGCAGCGATGGTGAATAATGTAGTTTTCATGATATTAATATTTTGATTGTCAAGTAATTGTGTTTTGTTTATTTTGAATACACCAATAAGACGCCCCCATTTCCCATACGTTACAGCTGTTTTTGGCCAATTAGATGTAAGCCCGGTTTTCGTCGGTAAACAACGGATTAAAGCCGGTGAATTGGGAATATTTTTTTGCTTTTACTGATGCCTGGTTAGCCAGGCGGCAAACAATGGATGGAAAAACCCGGGGGAAGGGCATTGAGATTTCGACAAATCAATAATTTATTATCTAACAAATAGCATCACGAATATTTAACTTAAAATGTAATTTATTTCCATTATTATTAAATATCTTCGCCGGAGTTATTAAATATTAAAAATTAAACTTAAACCTGCAACAAATGAAAAAGATCAAGAGCCTTTTTTTATTAACACTTGCCATTGGCGTAATTACGTTAAACTCCTGCTCAAAGGATAAAGACAATACCGTAATATCAACAACAATTACTGCCAGCATCGACGGAACCGCCACAACTTTTAACAACGCGTTTGCAATAACCGGTACCGTAGGCGGCGAAAAATTCACCAACGTTCAAGGTACAGCATCAAATAAAGCGGTTATTTCGATAACGCTTAATGGTACCATCACGGCAGGTAAAACGTATACCTCGACAGCTGCAGCAGTAAGCGACAGGCCTTTACTTTTATATGCGCCCAACGATACCGACGACTATTTAAACGACGATAGCATTAGCGCCAAAATAGTAACCGTAACTGTAACATCTATCAGCTCGACTAACATACAGGGTACATTTAAAGGTAATGTTACCGCAGGTTCTGGTAAAGTTAAAGCTATCACCGATGGCAAATTCAACGTTGCCTTAACAGGTAAATAAATACAGGCCTAAAAAAATAAAAGAGGCTGTCCTATCCCGGGGCAGCCTCTTTTATTTTTTATCATGTTAGTCGATTACAACTTACATCTTTTTCATAAAATTTGTAAAACGTATCCGTTTTTTTAACTGCTGGTCTTCCTGATTGCCTATACATCCACTTTTGATTTTTTATTGTTGAATTTTGCCTTCAATAAAACTATCTTGCCTGCTCAAACCAATTCAGGCCTATGAAACGCAGAAACTTTGTGCAAAGCTCGATGCTTGCGGGCGCATCATTATTAAGTACCGGTGTATTAAATGCGGCTACACTTACCGGCTGTGCCGATCCGGCTGGTGTGGCAACAACCGCCGCCGATAAGCCTTTCAATCTTAATTATGGCATTCACGATGGGATGTTTAAAAACCATGCCGGCGATAATTTTGTTGAGCAGATAAAATTTGCATACGATAAAGGCTTTCGCTCCATCGAAGATAATGGCATGAGCCACCGTACCGAGGATGAGCAGAAAAAAATAGGCGATACGCTGGCTAAACTGGGCATGACTATGGGCGTATTTGTTCAGCCAGGTTTGGGCAATGATAGCAACATGCTGGCATCCGGCAAGGCCGACCAGGTAGAGAAATTTATTGCATCGTGCAAACAGGCGGTAGAAATAGCCAAACGCATCAACAGCAAACTGGTAACTGTTGTACCCGGCGATTTTGTGCGCAACCTGCCCATTGGAATACAAACCGGCAATGTGATAGAAGCTATTAAAAAAGGCACCGCCATTTTAGAGCCCCACGGCGTTATCATGGTGCTTGAGCCGTTAAGCGATAACCCCGATCTTTTCCTGCGTACACCCGACCAGGCTTACGCCATTTGCAAGGCCGTGGGCAGCCCGTCGTGCAAAATATTGTATGATATGTACCACGTACAGCGCAACCAGGGCAACATTATCCCTACCCTTGATTTGGTTTACGACGAAATAGGCTACTACCAAATTGGCGATAACCCCGGCCGCAAAGAACCTGGCACCGGCGAGGTAAATTATAAAAATATATTCAAACACATTTATAACAAGGGCTATCGCGGCGTTTTAGGCATGGAACACGGTACCGCCGGGCAGGGAAAAGATGGGGAACTGGCTTTGATAAAAGCTTACAGGGAGGCTGACAGTTTTATGTAGCATTTCCTATAATTTGCTGCCACAATAACATTTACCTGCATCGTTATAAATGAAATTTAAACTTACCCTGCTGTTGCTTTTTATATCGGGCACCACATTTGCACAGGACAGCGTGTTTGCCCGTAAACTGGTAGATACCCTTACTTCTCCCTATTTTTGGGGCCGTGGTTATACCCATGATGGCGTGCATAAGGCTGCGGCATTTATATCGGCACAGTTTAAAAGCTATGGGGTAAAACCAATGGCGGGCAAAAATTACCTGCAGGAGTTTAGTTACCCGGTTAATATTTTCCCCGGTAAAATGGATGTGGCCATCAACGGGGTTGAGCTTATCCCCGGCAAAGAGTTTATTGTGAGCCCCGATAGCCGTGGCGTAACAGGCACAGGCAGGCTGGAACAAACCGATAGCACTCATTTTGTTGATAAACAAAACCGTGTCATTGTATCTTTAGAGGATAAGCTTACCTGGTCGGTTGAAGGCAAGGCGTTGGATTTTACAGTGATACAGGTTGATAAAAAGGCGCTGAAACAGGCACCCTCTTCGTTAACTGTAGCTATAGAAAACAAACTCATCCCCGATTTTAAAACAGCCAATGTTTGTGGAATAGTAAAGGGAACGGTTAAGCCCGATTCGATGATAGTGATTACCGCCCATTACGACCATTTAGGCGGCATGGGCAGCAATACATACTTCCCCGGAGCCAATGATAATGCCAGCGGCCTAACGCAGATGCTAAGCCTGGCCAAATATTACGCGGCAAACCCACAGCCCTATACCATGGCCTTTATTGCTTTTTCGGGTGAGGAGGCTGGCTTGCTGGGCTCAAAATATTTTACCGAAAACCCTCTGATAGATTTAAAGAAGATCCGTTTTTTGATTAACCTTGATTTGAACGGTACCGGCATTGAAGGGATCACCGTGGTAAACGCCACCGTTTATCCGCAGGAATTTGCCGCCATGCAGCAGATAAATAACGATAACCACTATTTTGTTAAAGTAGCCAAACGTGGCAAAGCTGCCAATAGCGATCATTATTTATTTACCGAGAAAGGGGTACCGGCATTTTTTATTTACACCATGGGCGGCATAAAAGCTTATCATGACGTATTTGATATCAGCGCCACGCTACCCTTAAATAAATACAAAGAGCTGTTTGCACTTATTGTTAAGTTCAACAGTTCGTTAATGCAAAACGCCAGGCCCTAATACCCCGAAAAAAAATGTTTTGTCGGTGCTATTTCCTTTATCGCGCTCATTTTGCCGGGAACAATTATTTTACATCCCGGTATATTTCAGATAAACAAATCACTCGCCTTATGCTGTGCAATAATAACCTCCCGATATTTACTTAGCAGGGCCGATTTGGATATAAAGCCAATGAATAAGCCATCCTTTGCTACCGGCAGCTGCCATACATCAATGGCATCAAAAGTTTCCATCACGCTGCTGACGGGTTGTTCGTAATCAATTATTGTTGGTGGTACCGTCATAATATCGGCAATGGTTTCGTCTGCTATCTCCTGGTTAAACAGGCGGCGGCGTATATCGTCAACCAATACTACTCCTTCCAATCTTCCGTCCTCTTTAAGTACCGGGAATATATTGGCATCCGTTACCGCAAGTATCTTATAAAAATCGTTAACGGTAGTTTGCTTGTCAACCGCGGTATATTTCCTATTGATGATACTATCAAGTGATATCGCGTTCAGCATGCTGTAATCCTGGCCCGGGTGGATATCTTTTTCGTGAATGAGGTGTTGCCAGTAAATATTGTGAGGCGAAGAAACGCGCGATATGATGTAGGATATAGATGATACAATCATCAGCGGAATAAATAATACATACCCCCCGGTAATTTCGGCAATCAAAAATATGGCGGTGAGTGGGGCATGCATTACGCCGCTTAACGCGCCGGCCATGCCCACTGCTATAAAATTAACGGTGTTTAAATGTATCAGCCCGGTAAGATTTACCCCATAAGCTATTGTTAGCCCTAAAAATGCACCGGTAAACATGGTGGGCGCAAACGAGCCCCCGTTGCCGCCCGAGCCAAGGGTTATACCGCTGGCAATTATCTTCATAAAAACCAGCGCGATGATAAAAACGAGCATAAACCACTGGTTTGACAGCCAGCCCGCAAATAATGATTCGTCTTTAAGCGCATCAATATTGCCATTTAAAATAGCCTGTAGGTAATGGTAACCTTCGCCGAATAATTGCGGAAACACCAAAATAATAAGGCCCAGGAACAAACCGCCTAAAAGCGCGCGCACATACCTGTTTTGTTTTTTAAGAATACCGCCCTCCAGCTTACCCCCAACTTTATTAATATATATGGCCATCCAGCCGCTAAACAGGCCCAGCAGAATGTAAAAAGGAATAGCCGTAACTACCCAACCCTCGGTAACCAGGTGGAATAACTGCCCCGAGTATAATAACTTGGACACTACAACCCCCGTTGCAGATGCAATGAGCAAAGGAATAAAAGTTGGGATGGTAATTTCGCCTATCAATATCTCTAACGAAAACAGCACCCCCGCAATGGGGCTGTTAAATACCGCCGCGATACCTGCCGATGCGCCAGCGGCCAGCAGTACTGTTTTTTCATAAGGCGTAAGCTTAAAAAACTTGCCCACGTTTGAGCCTATGGCAGCGCCTGTAGCTACAATAGGCGCCTCTAACCCCGCCGAGCCGCCAAAACCTACCGTTAACGAACTGGTTACAATATGTGAGTAAATATTATTGAGCCTGATGTTCGACCGGTTCTTTTTGATATTGGCCAGGATACTACCTATCCCCTTTTGAATTTTATCGCGATTGCCCAGATGCTGCCAGGTTACCGCTAAAAAGATGCCAAGCGCGGGCAAAAAAACGTAGGCTATGTGATAATAAAGGTGCGATGAAATATTACGGCTTACATCCTCTATAAAATGCACCAGGAATTTTAAGACAATGGCAGCAAGGCCGCCAAAAAAGCCGACAAACACACTACAATAAATTAAAAAGTTCCGTTGGCTATTACGCCTCAGGCGCCAGCGGTTTATTTTATAGGAGATTGTTTTTAACACGAATTTCACCAATTAGGTCGAATTAACACCAATTCCACCACACACTGCAAGTTATAAAATTTGATAATCATTCGTTAAAATTCATTCTACTTATAAAATCCGGACTTCATTAATTCGTGTCTGTTCAATTCAATTCGTGCAATTGGTGTATAAAATTCGCGTAATTCGTGCGTATATTTGCCCATGATTTCTTCGCAAAGATATGATCAAAGGGGTGTATCTGCCTCTAAAGATGATGTACATAATGCCATTAAAAACATTGATAAGGGCATATTTCCAAAAGCATTCTGCAAAATAGTCCCCGATATATTAACCAACGACGACGCGTATTGCAATATTATGCATGCTGACGGTGCGGGCACAAAATCGTCATTAGCGTATACTTACTGGAAAGAGACCGGCGACATATCAGTATGGCGCGGCATTGCACAGGATGCAATTATCATGAACCTTGATGATTTACTTTGTGTGGGCGCTACAGATAACATTCTGCTATCATCTACCATAGGCCGCAATAAAAACCTGATACCCGGCGAAGTTATTGCCGCCATTATAAACGGCACCGAAGAAATTTTAAGCGAACTGCGCGATGCCGGTATAGGCATTTACTCAACCGGTGGCGAAACTGCCGATGTAGGCGACCTGGTGCGCACTATCATTGTAGATTCTACCGTTACCTGCCGTATGCCGCGTACCGATGTTATCTCAAACCACCGCATCCAACCGGGCGATATTATTGTGGGTTTGGCATCATATGGCCAGGCCACTTACGAAAAAGAATACAACGGAGGTATGGGCTCAAACGGGCTTACATCTGCCCGTCATGATGTATTTAACAAAACCATCGCCGATAAATATCCCGAAAGTTATGACCCAGCCATCCCCTATGACCTCATCTTCAGCGGTAGTAAAAATCTTACCGACCTGGTTGATATCGGCAACGGCCAAACCATTACCGCAGGCAAACTGGTATTAAGTGCCACACGCACCTATGCACCTATTATAAAAGCCATACTTGATAAATACCGAAGTGAGATTAACGGCATGGTACATTGTAGTGGCGGTGCGCAAACCAAAGTGCTGCACTTTATTGATGAGCTGCATATTATAAAAGACAACCTTTTCCCTGTTCCTCCATTATTTAAACTCATTCAGCAGGAATCAAAAACCAGCTGGCAGGAAATGTACAAGGTATTCAATATGGGCCACCGGATGGAGCTTTATGTGCCTTCAGAAGTAGCTGATGATTTGATAGCCATCTCCAAAAGTTTTGGCGTTGACGCACAGGTTATTGGCCGGGTAGAAAAGGCCGACACTAAAAAGGTAACCGTAACATCGGAGTTTGGGGTGTTTGAGTACGAGTAAACGGGCTCGAGGATCGGGTTGCGGGGATCGGGTGACTTAGAACGGGCTGTTGCACGTGTAAACACGATGATCATACACAAATAAATTACCAAAATCGCGAGCCGGGTAACCCGCACCGCGCCCGTTAAATCTCCCTATGCTCAGGTTTCTGTCGGCACAGCCACCATTTAACTTATGGCTCATATTTTTGACCGAAAACCTGCTGGTTACCGCAATGACTCTAGCCTTTGGTTACCTTGTACTCAAACTTAACCGCAAGCCGGTAAAAGCGGCATCACGCAACGAGGTATTGATTTGTCTGCTTACCAATTTAATTAATACAGCCATAACCTATGCCGGTTTTTGGCTTTGGCAGCATGGTTATATTGCGATGAACTTTGCAATCAATTGGTTTATCCTGGTTGATTTCGTGGCTTTATTTATGCTGATGGATCTGGCCATGTTTAGTTTCCATTACGTTATCCATCATTCGGTTATTTACAAAGCTATCCACCGTTTCCATCATCATTACGCCGATCCGATCCCCATTGATCTTTTTGTGCTGCATCCTATAGAAACTATCGGTTTTGGTTCATTATGGCTTATCATAATCGCCATGTTTAATTTAAATTTTTATGCGATTTTGGTCTACCTTACAGTAAATGTTTTTTTTGGCATTATGGGGCATTTAGGAATCGAGCCTATCCCCGCGGCTATCAGGAAAGCTATCCCTTTCCGATACCTCGGCACATCATCATTTCATCATAACCATCATTTAAATATCCATTATAATTATGGCTTTTATACCACCATATGGGATAAGTTGTTTAAAACTTATAAGGGATAAGCAAATAGTTTAATACGCTATAAAAACAAAAAACCCGGCCAAAATTGGCCGGGTTTTTTGTTTTTATAGTTAGATGTTATTAGTTAAATATATAACGTAAACCTAACTGAGCCTGCCAGCGTGAAGCCTGGCTGATATCGGCTTTGTATGATGATTGCAACGGAACTAAGTTAGTTGCATCAAGATACGGGAATGAGTATGTAGCTTGTTTTTGACCGGCTGCATTGGTGATAGTACCCATGTATTTGGTAACAGCTGATGAACCGTTGCTGAAACCGGTAAATGAGTTTTGATAAACGCCCCAGTTACGGTTAAGTAAATTTCCAATATTGATGATATCTAAAGATATTTCAATCGTGTTTTTTACTTTACCAGCAGTTACAAAGAAATCCTGTGCAATGTGTAAATCGGCTCTTTTAAAGGTTGGCAATATAGCACCGTTCCTTTGAGCATATTCGCCCCTGTGTTTGCTCAGGTATGGATCCTGGTTAATAAAGTTATTTAACTGGCTCCAAAGCTGATCTGCTGTACGCAAGTCTTTTGCATCATTTGGCACCAGTGTGATGTCACCTTTGTTTTTAGGGATGAACATTAAATCGTTGGTAGCGCCATCACCGTTTGGATCGCCCGAGGTAATGTATGATACAGCACCATTGTTAGCAGCTTCAAATATTAAACCGATGGTTGTTGCAGCGTGTTTAAAGTACTCATGCTTGTATGAGAATGAAGCAATTACCCTGTTTGGCTGTACGTATGAGCTATTTGAAAGGTTATCGGCATTAGGATTACCTGCCACGTAACGGGTGCTCCAGATAGTTGATGCTGTTGAACCACCATCGTTAACATCTTTTGAACCAGTGTGAGTGTAAGCTACGTTAGCATATAAACCATTGCTGAAGCTTTTTTGTAACTGAGCGGTAACAAAGTATGAATAGCCTTTGCTGGTATTGGTCATGTAATACAAACCGGTGATAGATGGGTTTGCAGCAGTTGCAGCAGCAGCGGCAGGAGTTGTGTTTTTTGAATCGTAACGGATTTGACCTTCAGCACCGGCTAATGTTGAATAGCCATCAGATAGTACCAGGTTTTGGTGGTAAATAGCATTAACATCTTTTGTATATGAACCTTCTAATGTAGCAATGATACCACCTGGCAGTCTTTGATCGATAGCTAAGTTTGACCTCCAGATTTTAGGATATTTCAATTTAGGATCGGCAATATCCAACTCGTAAGATGTATTTGCAGCACCTGCCTGAGCGCGGTAAGCATCCACATTAGGGTTGAAAATCAAACGTGGATCAGTTGGAGTGGCGGCTTTGGTTACAGAGTATGAACCAAATAATACACCATTGTTTGATGCCTGGTTAGATATCCATACGAATGGAACAGTACCGGCAAATAAACCTGTTCCGCCACGTAGTTGTGTAGTACCATTGCCAAATACATCATAGTTAAAACCTAAACGTGGTGATAATTGCACCCTGTTTTTAGGCAATACCGATGGATCAACATGCATACCGCCCTGGAATGTTAAAGGAGGTACATTAGCATTTTGCTGTAAGGTTGTTGGGAATACGTCATAATCAGCACGTAAGCCGTAAGTCACCCTTAAGTTATCAGTAACGTGCCATTTATCCTGTATGTAAGCGCTATATATAGAAGCGTTGATTTTGGCATAAGGAAACGAACCATCCGGCAATGCCGAGTTACGGGTTGAATACTGAGTAGCCGGTAAGCCATTCAGGAAATCGTAAGCCGAGTTATAAGTATATAAGCCATTGTAATTTGGAGCAAAACCGTTAGTATAACGTTGTGCCTGGCCTGTAATACCCACGGTAAACTCGTGTTTACCTGCATAGTAAGTTAAATCATCAGAAAACTGAAGTATGTTTGTGCTTAATAAGTTATTTGCTGTAAATAACTCATAACCAAAGCTGGTTGTAACAGCCGACGCGGTAGTTTCTTTACCTGTAGATGGATCATAAACACCGTTACCAATATCAACCAAAGGTATCTTAGCGCCGCCTAATGATGCACGGTAATCGCGCAGTGCAGAGTAGCCGGCAGTTAACCTGTTTGAGAATGAATTGCTGATACGGGTATCTAACTCGATAATACCGATGTTAAAGTTGTTGTTGATACGGTAACCTGATCCGTAAAAAGGCAATGTAGTAACACCGGCAGCGCGGGTTGTATTGCTGATACCAACAATACCTGAGTTACTTGCAGGCTGATCTTTGTACGATTTCAAATAAAAATATTTAGCACTTAAAGTGTTATTTTTATTGATGTTCCAATCCAGTTTAACAGTTATTTTATCGCTGTGGGTGGTATAACTGTAGCCCTGGTAAGCACCCGGATCATAGCTATATTTTGATTTCAGGTAATCAGAGATAGAGTTTAACGTTGCAGCATCAGCCTGTGATACAGTTGCACCACTTACGCCCGGGGCAGCAGCTACGTATGCGGTAGCCGGTGCGCTGATTCTTTCCTGCTCACCTGATAAAAAGAAGAACAATTTATTTTTTATGATTGGGCCACCAATGCTTAAACCATCCTGGTGATAGTTAAAAGGCGTTTTAACAATGTCGGTTACACCTGCATGGTAACCGGTAAGACCGGTGCTGCGGATGTAATCATAAACAGTACCTTTAAATTCGTTGGTACCCGATTTTACTACAGTGTTAACACCTGCACCTGTAAAGTTACCCTGGCGAACGTCATAAGGAGCAATATCAACCTGGATTTGGTCAATCGCATCTAATGAAATAGGCTGTGAACTTGTTTGGCCACCCAAAGTACCTGATAAACCGAATGAGTTATTAAACAACGCACCATCAACAGTGATGTTGTTGTAACCGCTGCTACGGCCGCCAAAACTTAAACCGTTTGCAGATGGTGTAAGTTTGGTAAAATCAGATAATGAACGGTTAATGGTAGGCAAGCTTTCAATTTGCTGGCGGCTAATAGTTTCGCGGGCGCCGGTACGTGAAGAGTTAATTACTTTACTTCCCGAAGCTGTTACTTTTACTTCGCCTAAAGTAGCTGTATTATCCTCAAGCGCTGCAGAAAGCTTTTGATCCTGGCCGATAGACAAGGTAATGTTATCCTGCTGAAAAGTTTTGTAACCAATAAAGCTTACTTTAAAGGTGTACGGACCGCCAA
Source organism: Mucilaginibacter sediminis (assembly GCF_051903035.1). Lineage (NCBI taxonomy): Bacteria > Pseudomonadati > Bacteroidota > Sphingobacteriia > Sphingobacteriales > Sphingobacteriaceae > Mucilaginibacter > Mucilaginibacter sediminis. The sequence continues at coordinate 6,839,422 of NZ_CP170602.1, read as the reverse complement.
CCCTTAAGTTGGGGATGTTAAACCGGCCATCCGAACGGCTAACAGTTGCATACACCGTACCGGTTGGCACGTGTGTAATGGTTACAGTTGCACCCGGGATAGCACCTTTTGCATCGGTAACGATACCGTTAATGCTTGCGGTGGTAACACCCTGGGCAGCCGCATTCCTGTTTATAAGGAATGTAAAACCGGTTAATAATAATAAAAGAAGTAAATGCTTCCTCATAAATTGCTTTTTTAATTATACTTTGAGTTAATTGTGGACAAAGATAACTAATCCCCTGATTGCCAATGTTAAGTTTATGTTAACAATCGTTGAGTATTTTTCAACATTATGTCATAAAATCATACAAAATGCATAGTAAACAGGTAGATTTAATGTAATATTTGTAATTATCTTGTTACTTAATCTTGTACTTCCATACGCCGGTAAAAATATTTTTTTTGTCGTGGCGATGAAATGTACACTTTTCTCATTTCGCCCCTTTTTACTTAGCTTTGCGCCTTTAAAATGTAGCCCCCTGCGTTCATCACACATCCGGCTATAAATCCGTTCAAAACAAAAATTTAGTTATCAAAGTATATCAATAAAAATATGGACTACGATTTAATTGTTATAGGGTCGGGCCCGGGTGGCTACGTAGCAGCTATCCGCGCTTCTCAGCTCGGTTTAAAAACTGCCATTATCGAAAAAGAGTCATTAGGTGGCATTTGCCTTAACTGGGGCTGTATCCCAACCAAAGCCTTATTAAAAAGCGCCCAGGTTTTTGAATACCTTAACCACTCGCAGGACTATGGTATCAAAATAAACGGCACAGGCGAAGTTGATTTCGGTGCTGTTATAAAACGCAGCCGCGGCGTAGCTGATGGTATGAGCAAAGGCGTTCAGTTTTTAATGAAAAAAAACAAGATCGAAGTAATTAACGGTTTTGGTAAATTAAAATCAAAGGGCGTTGTTGAAGTAAAATTAAATGATGGCAGCACTAAACAAATTACCGCCACAAGCATCATTCTTGCAACCGGTGGCCGCAGCCGCGAGTTGCCAAATATAAAACAGGATGGTGTTAAAGTTATAGGTTACCGCCAGGCCATGATATTGCCAAAACAACCAAAGTCGATGGTTGTAGTAGGTTCGGGCGCTATCGGTATCGAGTTTGCTTATTTTTATAACTCGATTGGCACCAAAGTTACCGTTGTTGAGTATTTAGATAATATTGTACCGCTCGAGGACGAAGAAATTTCAAGAAACTTACAGCGTATCCTTAAAAAACAAGGCATCAACATACTTACCGGTGCCAACGTGGAATCGGTTGACAGCACCGGCGAACTTTGCAAGGTGAACGTGAAAACCGCTACAGGTATGGAAGTTATCGAAGCCGAAATAGTTTTATCTGCAGTAGGCATCTCTACCAACATTGAAGGCATAGGCCTGGAAGAAGTTGGGGTAAAAACCGAACGCGGTAAAGTTTTGGTTGATGATTATTATAAAACAAACATTGATGGTGTATACGCCATCGGCGATATTGTAAAAGGCCAGGCTCTTGCCCACGTAGCATCGGCCGAAGGTATTATCTGCGTTGAAAAAATTGCAGGCCAAAACCCGCATCCTTTAGATTATAATAACATCCCGGGCTGTACCTATTGCTCGCCCGAAGTAGCATCCGTAGGTTATACCGAAAAGGCAGCTAAGGAAGCTGGTTACGAAATTAAAGTGGGCAAATTCCCCTTCTCGGCATCGGGCAAGGCAAGTGCGGCCGGCGCTAAAGACGGCTTTGTCAAATTAATATTTGATGCCAAATACGGCGAGTTCCTTGGCGCGCACATGCTGGGCTATAACGTTACCGAAATGATTGCCGAAGTAGTTACCGCCCGCAAGCTGGAAGCTACCGGTCACGAGATCATCAAATCGGTTCACCCGCACCCAACCATGAGCGAAGCTGTAATGGAAGCTGCCGCCGCTGCTTATGATGAAGTAATACACTTGTAAAACAAGTCCATAGACGATAGCCGATAGTCCATAGTTATTTTTTTAACTTTGAGCTATCGGCTTTTTTTTGTGGCTATTATTTTTCAACCATGGTCCATGGACCATCGACTATTGACCAACAATGAAACTACACACTATCGATACCGGCTTTTTTAAATTAGATGGCGGAGCCATGTTCGGGGTGGTGCCCAAAACCATCTGGAACAAAACCAACCCTGCCGACAGCAATAACCTGTGCACCTGGGCCATGCGTTGTTTGCTGGTTGAAGATGAAGGCCGTTTAATATTGATAGACACCGGCATTGGCGATAAGCAGGACCAAAAGTTTTTAAGCCATTACTATTTACATGGTGATGCCACGCTGGATGGTTCGCTTGCTGCACTTGGTTTTCATCGCGATGATATTACCGATGTATTTTTAACCCACCTGCATTTTGACCACGTAGGTGGCGCAGTAGTGCGCGACGGCGAAAAGTTATTGCCTGCCTTCAGGAACGCCAGGTACTGGAGCAACCCCAAGCATTGGGATTGGGCTACAAACCCAAACGACCGTGAAAAGGCGTCCTTTTTAAAGGAGAATATACTTCCCATACAGGAAAGCGGCCAGCTGCAATTTGTAGATACCCGGGACGGAATCAACTTTACCAAAGATTTTGACATCCGTTTTGTATCCGGCCATACTGAAGCTATGATGTTGCCGCTTATTAACTACAAGGGTAAAAAAGTCCTCTACATGGCCGACCTGCTGCCATCAGTAGGTCACCTTCCGCTGCCCTATGTAATGGCTTATGACATGTTTCCGCTCACTACCCTTAAAGAGAAAAAGCTATTCCTTACAGAGGCCCTGGAGCATGATTACGTACTTTATTTTGAACACGACCCGGTAAATGAATGCTGCACCCTGCAACAAATAGAAAAAGGCATCAGGGTAAAGGATACTTTTAAGTTAAGTGAATTGTAGGTATCGTATTAAGTAGAAGTATCATAACAGCTACGCCTGTCAGGCTTGAAATTATGCATTTTTTTAATATTGCATTTGCCGGAAATTCAAGCTAACCAATCAAAAAATCTTGATACTTGATACTATTATGTATTGTACTTGCAGTCAATTCAAGCTAAACAATCAAAAAATCTTGATGCTTGATAACCGCTACTTGATACTAATCTTTTCCTGTTAAATTTAGATAGTGTTTTACGAACACCACAAAAACCATACCGCTTGCCCCTTTCCGGTATTTTTATGCAAAAATTGCGTAATCCGTCGATACTAAAATTTTAATATTCTGATAATCAATATTTTAAAAAAAATACTTATAGCTTATTTTTTTTGAAAATACACTGTACAATTGTAATCTTTTACAACAATTTTATAACTTTGGTCGTTCTGTAGTAAATAAAAAGTACAGAGAGGTTTATAAATAGATGAGACAACTCAAAATAACGCAATCCATAACCAATCGCGAGTCGCAATCGCTTGACAAGTATCTGCACGAGATTGGTAAAGTTGATCTGATAACAGCCGAAGAAGAAGTAATATTAGCCCAAAAAATCCGTGAGGGCGACCAGGCGGCATTGGAGCGTTTAACCAAAACCAACCTGCGCTTTGTTGTATCTGTTGCCAAGCAATACCAAAACCAAGGCCTTACACTGGGCGATTTAATTAACGAAGGCAACCTTGGTTTAATTAAGGCTGCCAAACGTTTTGATGAAACCAAGGGTTTCAAATTCATCTCTTACGCCGTATGGTGGATCCGTCAATCCATTTTGCAAGCCATTGCCGAGCAATCGCGCATTGTACGTTTGCCATTAAACCAGGTAGGCTCGTTAAGTAAAATAAGTAAAGCATTCTCCAAACTGGAGCAGGAGTACGAGCGTGAGCCATCGCCCGAAGAACTTGCCGATATTTTGGAAACCACCGTTGATAAAATTTCCGACACCTTAAGCAATTCGGGCCGCCATGTATCTATGGATGCGCCGTTTGTACAGGGCGAAGAGAATACCTTATTAGATGTACTTGAAAACCAGGAACCCAATACCGATTCGATCCTGATTAACGAGTCGTTGTCCGAAGAGATCAAACGTTCCCTTTCAACGCTTACAGAACGTGAGCGCGAAATCATTGTGCTGTTCTTTGGTTTGGGCACCAATCACCCGCTTTCGTTAGAGGAAATTGGCGAAAAATTTAACCTTACCCGCGAACGCGTTCGCCAGATAAAGGATAAAGCCCTGCAGCGTTTGCGCCATACTTCAAGGAGCAAAATTTTGAAATCGTACTTGGGTTAATTGTACAGAGTCAAGAGATAAGAATCAAAAATATAAGATAATATAAGGCCAGGATTGAGCAAACTACTCAAATCCTGGCTTTTTTTTGGCGAAGCGAATCACATACATCCCTATCCCATCGCACCCCATAATTACAAGCCTGCAACATTTTAGTCTCCACAAAATTTAATGTTCAAATTGCCGTTACATAGCTAACTTGTCATAGTTAACTCAATGGTAAAATCAATAAAAATAGGATGGTACTTTTATAAACCGATAATGGTATGGTGCATACTGGCTTCGCTGGCTTGTATATACTACCTCATGTCGCACCAATTGAATATACCATTTGTTGTGCTATGTAAACTGGTTAGTTACGCCGCCATTCTTGGCGTACGGTATCTGAATTTTAATGCCGTGCAAACCTATTTCTATTTTCGCAATGCCGGCTATAATATCAACCTGCTTTACTTATCCGTATTTGCCTGTGATTTTACAGCTTTCATTATCCTTTTATCCCTTTCAACCATCCGCTAAATTTGGAGCCACTCATCTTAAAAACCGATAGCGTACAACTGGAGTTCGGCGGACGCAAAATATTACAGGATGTTTACCTCGAGTGCAAACAAGGCGAAGTATTGGGCATCCTGGGCCGAAACGGGTGCGGCAAATCATCTTTATTAAGGATTATATTCGGCACCCTCACTCCTGCCTACAAACACGTAAGCATTAGCGGCGAGTACATTAAAAAGGGCTACAAAAATATGCGCGTGGCCTACCTGCCCCAACACAATTACCTGCCCAAAGGAATTAAAATAAAAAAGCTGGCAGCAACCATTATCGACGCGCGCTTTTGGGTCGATTTTTCGGCCCACCCCATCTATGAAAAATATGCCGAAAAAACCATAGCCGACTTATCGGGCGGAGAACTGCGGCAACTGGAAACATTAATGGTTATTTACAGCAAGGCCGACTTTATTTTGCTTGATGAGCCTTTCACCCACATATCGCCCATACAGGCCGAGGCTTTTAAGGAAATTATCAGGAAATGCGCTAAAATAAAAGGCATCATAGTAACCGATCACCAATATTACAATATCCTGGATGTAAGCGATAGGACCATCCTGATTACCGATGGCTACACAAGGCCAATCCGCAATAAGGATGAATTGGTTACTTATGGTTATGTGAGCCATATTAATTAAACACCACCCCATGTAACATATAAGCAACCGGCGCTGTCTATTACCTAAACAACCACGATGCCCCGGCCTTACGTATATTTGATAGTTTTGTTATTTGTTGCTTGCTGGCAAAAAGGCGGGTGCAGCACAAATACCGCTATCAATAGCATCAGCTTCAAAAACGCCAAACGCGGACCAGACCCTGACCCATCGGGCGATTTTAATACACTTATAGTACCCATAAAACGGGCTGGCAACCTCATCCTGGTAGAAGCCCAGATAGACTCTGTCGCGGGTAATTTTGTGCTGGATACCGGCGCGCCTTACCTTGTTTTAAACGCTACCTATTTCAGGTACATGCCCGTTATAGCCGACCAGGAATCGGCGGGTTTAAATGGCAACGCGCCTGGCGCTTTTACGACCGAAGTGCGGAATTTCAGCATACTCGACTTGCATTACCCCCGCCTTACAGCCGATGTAACCGATCTTTCGGCTATTGAAAATGGCAGGAACGTTAAAATACTCGGTCTATTGGGCACTCGGCTGTTTAAAAAGTTTGCCATTACTGTTGATTTGTTCAGGAATACCTTGTACATCCACAAACTGAATGACGACGGTGAAATACCTGTAAATGAAAAAGTATTTCACGAACCGTGGATGTTTACCTCGTTTAATAACACCAACGATGTAATATTTATAAAAGGTGTTGCCAATAACACACCATTGTGGTTTGCATTTGATACCGGCGCCGAAACAAACCTGATGGATTATGACAGGGTGCGCAAGATGCTGCCCGGCATGCAGGTGCTTAACCGCACAAAAACTACCGGCATTGGCGGCTCATCATTCGAGGTAATTTATGCAAGGTTTGATACCCTAACGGTTGGCGGCCGGCGGTTTGTGAAAAACCGGGTGCTGTTAACCAATCTTGATAAAATGGGCAAAGCCTACGGGCACACTGTTGATGGGATACTCGGCTTTGATTTTTTTATCCGGGGTATCTTTAGCATCAACTTTGTGAAAAAAGAATTTGAAATGTACATTTACACTAACCAGTAGTATGAAAAAGTGCAGATCGGTTTTAATTATTTTTTTGTTGTTTACCTGCTTCTCTATTGCGGCAAGGGCGCAAACGCGCAATTCCCTTGTGTTAGGTAAAGATCATTTGATTATGCTGCTCGATTTGCGTTCGTCAAAAACACAACTGGATAGTATTTTAAAAATTGCCGGTATAAAAAAGCCAAATGGCGCTGCCATTTTAAAGGGCGATTTCTCGTCATTGGCCAAAGACGGCTGGAACATTGGCAGACGCGATAAAAACATGGTTAGGTTTGACAGATCGCTTACCGATTTAAACCTGAACCCACAAAACCCACCATACCAGATAACCACCAACCTCGACGGTAATATTGATGCTCCTGCAGGTTTACCGGGCTACCCTCCCGATGAACTATACGGTGTAAACAAGTTTATACAGGTTACCGTATTTGAATTACCATCGGGTTTCACCCGCTTTTATTTGCCTGGCTATTTAAACGCAAAACGCGTATTATTATCTGGTAATTTTAACAACTGGAGTACCCTGAAGGGCGTAATGACAAAAACGGATAGCGGCTGGGTAAGTGATGTAAAACTGGCGCCGGGTGGGTATGAATACAAATACATTATAAACGGCCGCTGGCAACGCGACAAAAGCAACCTGCGTCAACGCCCGGATGGGTTTAGTGATGTAAACTCGGTTTACTACCGCGTTAACAACACCTTCAGACTTAATGGCTTTACGGGTGCCCATAAAGTTACGGTAGCCGGTAGTTTTAATAACTGGAATACCGATAATATCCCGCTGCAAAAAAAGAACGGTGGCTGGGAAACCAAACTTTACCTGCGCGATGGCACCCATACCTATCGCTTTTGGGTTGATGGCCAATGGTACGCCGACCCTGCAAACCCGGTGAAAGTGAAAGATAACGAAGGGCACATTAATTCGGTGTTAAACCAGGGCGAGGCGGTTAGCTTTAAACTTGATGGATATAAAGACGCTAAAGCCGTTTACATTGCCGGTAGTTTTAATAACTGGAAACCCAATGAAATAAGCCTCCGGAAAACGGCTACCGGCTGGGCCATAGCTTTAATGATTCCGGCAGGTAACTACGGCTACAAATTTATTGTTGACGGAAATTGGATAACCGACCCCCAAAACCACCTTTACGCTATTGAGGGCGGCGTAAACAATTCCTTTATTGCCGTTAAACCCAATTACACGTTCAGGCTCAAGGGCCACGCAAACGCCGGAAGCGTGCACCTGGCAGGCAATTTTAATGATTGGGACCCATCGGGCTTCACCATGGCACACAATGCCGACGAATGGGTGATAAGCCTTTACCTTAAACCCGGGAAGTACCGGTATAAGTTTTTGATAGACGGCAGCTGGATTCTTGACCCCGCCAACAAGTTATACGAGCAAAACGAATACAATACGGGAAATTCTGTTTTATGGGTGGAGTGAGGAAAAGAGTTAACAATCAAGAATCAGGAGTCAAGACTTAAGAAAAAAGTATAGTTGGATCTTGCGAACTATACGAGTACAAAAAGGTTATACTTCGTAGGTTTCTTAGCGGTACTTTTCCTGTCTTAATTCTTGATTCTTAACTCTTGACTATGATTCTTACGCCTTGATTCTTATTCTTGAATTCTCATCAGTATATTAGCTTTACCAGAAACGTTTGTTATGACTATTCCTATATACCAGGCTGATGCCTTTACTGATAAATTATTTGGCGGCAACCCGGCAGCTATTTGCCCGCTTGCCGAATGGCTGCCCGATGCTACCATGCAAAAGATAGCAATTGAAAACAACTTGGCCGAAACCGCTTTTTTTGTAAAAACCGTCGGTGGCTACAAGCTGCGTTGGTTTACCCCCGAATATGAGATTGACCTTTGCGGCCATGCCACCCTGGCAGCCGCTCATATATTATTTACTGAGCTGGGCTTCGGGGGCGACGAAATACACTTTGAGACCATAAAAGCGGGTACTTTACATATTAAACGCGATGGCGACAAGTATACTATGGATTTTCCGTCGAGGCCACCCATCCCCATAGAACCGCCGTACGGATTGGCCGAAGCTTTAGGTGAAAAACAGCCGCTGGCCTTTTTCCGCTCAAGGGATTACTTTCTTGTTTATGAAAACGAACAGGATATTAAAGACATTACGCCCGATTTTTTTGCCCTGTCTAAAATGGATACTGTGGGCGTGATAGTTACAGCGCCCGGCGATAACAGCGATTTTGTATCGCGCTTTTTCGCCCCCGGTGCAGGTATTGCCGAGGATCCGGTTACCGGATCGGCACATTGCAACCTGATCCCTTACTGGGCAAAAAAATTAGGTAAAAACAAATTGCACGCCTACCAGATCTCGGCCCGCCGCGGCGAACTTTGGTGCGAACTTAAAGGCGACCGCGTGTTAATGAGCGGTAATGCTATCACTTATTTGAAGGGCGAAATTTCCATTTACCATTAAATTTAATATAGACATAAGCAAATCGCTTTCATTTCTATATTTTTCAATCCGTTTTATCCTTGATTTGGAAATCAGACTCATTATTTTTCAACAATTTCAATAATTAACTCATAGGTTAATTTAGTAACTGAAACGATTTTCTTTTCTTATAGGATACAATTCCAAATGCCACTTTCCGCACCAGAAAACATTCTTTTCCTTAAATGAAAATAACAAGAGCATTCCAGCAACGCTTTTTGAAACTTTTCAAAAAGAAGTCGTTTTTTTATCGATTTTTTATTTAGATAATGTAATTATTGAAATTTTTGATAGTTTTATGCGATTAAATTCCTCTAACGCCCTTTAATTAAATTATTTGAAAACACGCATACTTTTAGGAGTTTTACTATTGTTCTTTGTACTATTTAGTAAACCGGCAACAGCCGCTTCATACTATTGGACAGGCAGCGGCGGAAACACCAACTGGAACAATTCTGGTAATTGGTACAATCTCACAACCCTTGGCCTCACTTCGGGTTCACCTTCCACAAGTGACGATGCCTATATCGGTGTTTCTATATTAGGTATTAACGTTTTCTCCGGCTCACAGCAACCCAATGTTAATACTGCAATTACCTGCGCCAACTTATATTTATCAAACAGTGCTACTGTTACTTTAACCATAAATAATAATTTAACCGTATCCGGTTCTATCAACATAACCGGGCCGGTTACAATTACGGGCTCTGCCACTTTAAAAGGGGCTACTTTTAATGTTGGGTTTACAGGCACACTTACCGATAACGTAAACGTAACCATCACGGGGGCTTCGTCTGTTACCAATGGATATGCTTCCATAATAAATATAGGCTCGGGCTATACACTTACCATGACAGGGGGCTTAACGATCGGTTCTTTTAGCACCACAACGCTCACTCTTTCGGGTTCGGGTACTGCATCTATCAGCGGATCTTCCAGTCTTAGTCAACTCGCAACATTAACCAACAGCGCAGTTTTAAAGTTTAATTCAAGCGCTACCGTAACGTTTAATAACAATTGTTCCTTTACCAATTCGGGTACGGTAACAGCAACAAGTACTACTTTCACATTACAGGGTTCTACTAACTTCATCAATAATTCAGGCTCCTTTACCAGTACCGGCGGCAGTATTAACTTCACATCGGGCGGTACCAGCGGATATATCAAAAACACAAATATTTTTACTATATCCTCATGCACGCTTACGTTCGGTAATAGCTCCGAATACCTACAAAACTCCGGTTCGGGGGTATTTTCGGCAAGTAGCAGCATAATAAACTTATCCGGATCTGGCGCTTATACTGATAATTCGGCAACTCTTAAAGCAACCGCCTGTACGTTTAATTTCAACAATGGCAATTATATCAAAAACTCCGGTACATTCATCACACAAACCGGTTGCGTATTCAATGTATCAACAAGCAGTGCCTATATGCTTAACACGGCTAATTATTATGATCACGGGTCTACTTACAACCTGTCGGGATATAATTCCAGTTTTCAAAACACAGGTTCAAGCGCTGTAGTAGTTGCCAGGGGGGCAACTTTTAACGGAACCAACAGCACCATGTCCATGACGAATAGTGGCACCTTTACGGCCGATTCCACGTCATATATCAACCTGGGCACTTACCAATCCGGACTTACCAATACCGGTGTTTTCAATGCCGGCACCTCGGGCTCTCCGTGTACAATTACATTAAGCGCACAGGCTTGTTTTATTACCAACACCGGCAGTTCATCACAATCTGCCTATTTCAACCTTGGTTCAACTTCCATCATCGATCTTTCGTCAGGTTATCAGCCTGTTGTAACCAATACCAACAATGCATATTCGTTTTTCACCTTAATGTCTGATGCTTTAGGCTCTGCCGCTTTTGATCAGATATCATCTACCGGGTATGGTTCAGGTACAGTAGCAATTGCAGGCACCTATAATATTCAACGTTTTGTAAGCGGCGGAAACCTTGCGACCAACCGGGGGTACAGAATTTTTTCTTCGCCTACCAATATTACAAACTCTTACTCTACCAGTACGACTTATAATAATTACATCACTTTAAATACGTTAAAAAACAGTTATACTGTTTATAGTAGTTTAACAGCCAATACAAGCTATCCCGGCGCATTTACTGCAGGTCCATCGGGAGGAACAGGGTTTAGCTATATTAATCCCAATGGCAACTCCATTATTTATTTTTATGACGAAACAAAGGCTGTAAGTAATACCAGTTTCAGTTCGGGCAAACACGTCGGGGTTACCTCTATCGGCGCCAGTACAGTTACCTTAAATGGCGTCGGGGCGGTAAGCATGCCAGTAGGCAATGGCTATCTACTTTATTATGTTGGCCCCAATAGCCGTACCGATGGCACTACAGGCAACCCATTGGATTGTTATATTACCAATGTAGGATATGTAAACCAGGGCGATGTTACCGTAGCGTTATGGTATACCCCAAAAAACGGCTCATCAAATTCAACTACGGGTAAACTATCCTATTCGCTAACTACGCTCACCGGCGGTGCCGGTTATAACATGGTTGGCAATCCTTACCCCAGCACTATCAATATAGCCACCGTGCTGGGCCATAACTCAAACATAAGTACCGCTTATTTGCTAAATAAAACCAATAGCCCCGGCCAGGCTTATTATGCCTACACAGCCAACGGCACATCGGCGCCCGGTATTGGTTACGCCTTAAGCGGCGAGGGTTTCCTGGTACGTACAACAAGCGGGGGCAACTCGTTAACATTTAAAGAAACTGATAAAGTTGCCACCCAACAGCTTACCGGCAGCAACCTCCTTATGTCGGCACCAAAAGCCCAAACATTAACAATAGATGGCACCGGTAAATCTTTTAAAAGTGCCGACATGATATCTTCGCTCCAAACTACTTCTGTTAAAGAAGTAGATGCGCAGCGCAACCCACTTACCGGTTTATATGTAAAAATTGAAAAAGATAGCCTGGCATATGATTACTGCGGCGTGTATTTTAGAAACGACTGGCAAGATAAATTTGACGAAAATTTAGATGCCTTAGACCTTGATGTAAGCAGTTCAAGTGTATTATTGTCAAGCCTGTCATCCGATGGAATGCATACCGCTGTAAAGCACTTCCCCGATTATAAAAAAGGCATTAATATTAAACTTTATGCCAATGGTAAAACAGATGGCTTATATAATTTAAAAATTGAAGGAATCCGTAACATTGATACCAATAATTACAAAATAACCCTGCTTGACCACTTTAAAAAAGATTCATTAGACATTGGGCGTTATAAATCTTACGCTTTCAATATCTTAAAAAGTGACACCAACTCTTTTGGCGCCAATCGGTTTGAACTAACTATCCGGCAATTGCCAACTGCCAGGTATCAATTGGCAAGTTTTACGGCCCAAAAGGCGACAGATGGAGTGCTGGTTACCTGGCGTGCTTACAACGAGGGAGATAATTATTTTTATACACTCGAAAAACAACAGGCAAATGGCACCGATTATACCTCTTTATATCAAATACAAAGCAATGGTGGCACAATTTATAAGTACACCGATAAAACACCAAATACAGGCAATAATATTTACCGCCTAAAACAGGTAGATCTGTTTGGCAACATCACATACTCGGGCCTTGTTAGTATTTACTACGATAAAAGCGGCGGTGCCAATATGTTTAGCGTTTATCCCAACCCTATAGCCGAAACGTTGAACGTTAATGTTACCAGCGGAAAATCGGATGCTACGTCTGCTGGCTATAAGTTAAATGTTTATGATGCAACAGGTTCATTAGTGCTGCAAAAAACAGCTGATAGCAACGCCTTTAGCCAAAACGTTTCGCAATTTAAACCTGGCATTTATGTAGTTGAATTAAAGGATAATGGCGGCAGTTCATTGGGGAAAGCAAAATTTATAAAAAAATAATATAATTAAAACAGATGAAGATTTGTGTGTACAGATTAAACGCTAAAGTGTTAACCGCACTATTCTTATTATGGATGATGCCCTTTGTTAGCGATGCCCAGGGCGATTTACCATGTAATGACGCTGACCCTTTTGATACAGCCTGCCCGTTGGATACCTGGGTAATTATGTTGGTAGCAGCAGCCGGGGTATTTACCGTTGTCCATTTGCACCGTAAACAAAAATCCCTCCGGGCCTGATGGGTCCGAAGGGATTTTTAAATTTATTGCTTGCAGGTGAAATAAATTTTTTATTAAGCTTTTTTTGTGTCCAGGCCAACCGGTGTATGACCTGTGTAATTGAGATTAAGTTGTTGTAGTATCCCGTTAACTACCTTTGGCAGTTCTTTCAATGTGGTTTTTGGGTTGTGTAATTCGCCAACACCAAAACCACGCCATACCAGTTGCCTGGTGTTACGGTCAATAATATCAATAATCAGGGTACCCTCTTTGTAAGGCACACGGGCTACAACGCCGCCGCCACCATAGTAAGGATATCCCCAGCCATAGCCGAAGCCACCGTACCCATAAAACGGACGGTATCCCCAACCAAAACCACCCCAACCCCATCCAGAGTAAAGCGTACCATAATAAGCGGGGTAAAATTCATTTTTTACGCCCCTACCTGTTACGGTTGAATAACTTACCAATAAATCCGGATCAGTTTCCTGTAATTTTAGCCCTTTGGCTGTTAATGACTCGATGGTAGCTTCTTTAACCTTCTCGTCGGCAATTTCCTTTTTCACTACGCCACCTGCCTTGTTTAGCTGCGCATCTGGCGGCAACCAGGCAAAGGTACGATAGGATGTAAGATTAGTTTTGTTTTTTGCTGCGGTGTAATAATTGTAACTGCTGCAAGCAGACAAGGCGGATACCAGCAACAGTACCAACCCTGTATTAAAAATTGTTTTCATGACAAATTGCTCCCTTATATATTTACCGTTAGACAATCCAGAAACGAAAGGTTTAATTTAAATATTATTTATTTAAATTAACTAACTGGGCATACAGCTTCTCGGTAGGTAAACCAACCACATTGGTGTAAGATCCGCTTAGTTTTTCGATGCCGATAAGGCCTATCCGTTCCTGGATACCATATGAACCGGCCTTATCCAAGGGGTTATATTGAGTAACATAACCACTTATCTCATCCAAAGTAAGCTTACGAAAAAACACTTCGGATACATCAAAAAAAACATTGTATTGGTGCTTATACAGCAGGCAAACCCCGGTAATCACCTGGTGCACTTTGCCTGATAACATTTGCAGCATCTCCACAGCATGTGCCGGAGTTTCGGGTTTGCCTAATATCAATCCATCAACACAAACAATGGTATCGGCAGTAAGTACCACCTCATCCCGCACGGTTTGGTCAAAAGCTTCGGCTTTTTTACGGGCTATGTAAACGGCTACCTCCGGCGGTGTTAAACCTTCTGGGTACGATTCATCCACATCCTTCAATACCACCTCAAACTCCATATCCATCAAACGCAAAAGCTCCTGCCTGCGCGGCGATTTGGATGCAAGAATGATTTTTGGAATGGGATTGTTGTTCATGGTTAATAGTTCATTGTTGATGGTTCATAGTAAAATTACCGCTTAAGGATTAAAGCTGCCATGAACCATCAACCATGATCCATGAACTAAAAATTCAAGACAGTTTGAAACAGCCATGAACCATCAACCATGATCCATGAACTAAAAAACTACCAGCTATACGCCTCTTCGCTCATCCACCTGTCTTGTACTTTAAGCACTTTTTCAATAATATCACGGGCACAGCCCTTGCCGCCGCCGTATGGCGAAACGTAGGCGCTTAAAGCTTTTATCTCTTCAACAGCATCAGCAGGGCAAACAGGTAAGCCCGCAAGCTTCATTACCTCCAGGTCGGGAATATCATCGCCCATGTACAGTACGTTGGTAGCAATAATGGCCTTCTCCTCCAGGTAAATTTTAAACCGCTGCGATTTGGTATGCGTGCCCATATAAACATCATTAATACCCAGGCTATTTAAACGGTAAATAGCGCTTTTTGAACGGCTGCCCGATATGGCGCAAACATTATATCCACATTTTACGGCAAGCTGTAAAGCATAACCATCTTTAATATTAAAGGCACGGCTTTGCTCGCCGCTATCCGTTACAAAAACAGATCCATCAGTAAGCACACCATCCACATCAAAAATAAACGTGGTTATATCTTTTAATTTATTCAGGAACGATTCCATCTATTATGATTACACTGATTTTAGGTGATTACACCGATTAGATTGATTGTTGAATTGTAAACTGATTACTGATAAAAACATATAACCACTCTTTACTCACAACTCACCACTCTATTGATTATCCCGCCATTCATATACCCAGGCCGATTGAATTTGCTCCAGGTGGCCTTCGTTTGATTCTTCCCGTTTACCGGCAAAGTTAGGCAGGCTTAAAACCCACTCCAGCAACTCAGTAAAGCGGATGCGGTATATCTTTGATTCGCCAAAATCATCGCCAAATTTTTCGTAAAGCTCCATGGCAATATCTTCGTAATCGTTCCAGTGAATGGGTAAGGCAAATTTATTATCGCTCATCTTTTATAGGTTGTACGTAATACGTTTTACGTGATACGTTTTTTATTTGGTTTAATAATTATCTGCATGGCTTCTTCACGTACAACGTAAAACGTCCCACGTAAAGCTTCACAAACTTTAAAGGTCATCAATGCCCCATAAATGCCGATTGATCTGGTATGGTAACTTCTATATCACCATCAATGGTCACACACTGACAGCCCAGGCGCGATGTTATACGCGGGTTTACAGCCCTGTCGATAAAATCTTCTTCCTTATCTGATATTTCCTGGATGTTATCCATCCCTTTGTTTACGTAAACATGGCAGGTGCTGCATCCGCAAACGCCGCCGCAATTGTGCTGTAGTTCAATGCCGTTCTCCAGGCATACGTCCAAAACAGATTCTCCCTCGGCTATTGGCAGCTCAACCGTTTCGTGCCCCTTCTCCTCGAAGTTTATCTTTACTTTAAAAATGTTCATTTAGGCAAAAGTAACAAAATTACTTATCCTCATGCCCACCATTGTTGTTTTTGATAATACCCTGACTTAATAATGTATACATTGCCTGCAAATGCGGCTGCCCCTCAAGCATTTGCAGGTGCGCGGCCATTGTAGTTTGGTCGTTACGTACCGCGGGGCCGGTTTGTACACTGGCCGGGAGTTGTTGTTGCACCTTTTGAGCAGTCTCTAAAATCAAGGGTCTCAGCAAATTAAAGTCCATGTCATGGCCGGCAAGCAACTGTTGTGCCACACCGTATAAATAATTAGGAAAATTACAGGCAAATACTGCTGCCAGGTGCAATATTTTGCGCCCGGCCGAGTTAATGCTATAAATGCTATTGCTAACGGTGGCTGCAAGTTCCTTAATATCAGCATATATGCTATCATTTGCGGCTTCAATACACAAGGGCACAGTTAAAAAATTAACTTCGCGGATTTTGCTAAATGTTTGCAGGGGATAAAGCACACCTGCCTTATTAGTGTATTTTAATAAAACATCAAGGCTGGTTGAGCCTGATGTATGTACAATTAATTTTTGATGTACGGCCAATGCTTCGGCAATTTTGGCAATAGCATCATCCTTTATCGAAATAATAAAAATATCAGTTTCGGAACTGATCTCAGTAAGCTGGTTTATGGCTGCAGCCCCAACATGGTAAGCCAACAGGGCCGCATTGTGCATGTTAGGACTGTAAACCTGCACTATACGATGCCCGGCATTTTTAAATGCCGCAGCCATGTGGGTTGCTACGTTGCCCGATCCGATAAATGTTAAGCGCATATAAATTTTACATTTAATGTAAAAATCGGTTAACTACCGATTAAATATTTGTGTATTTTAGTAATCATCATCCTAATACCTCATGAAAATACTCAAAGCAAGCATAATAATTATAATATTTCTGGTCGGTGCGGCTACTTTAATACTATATGGTTTTTATAAATATAATAATAAAGAGAAAAAAATATTAACCGATGCCGACCGTAAAAACATTGCCGGCAGTTTTATCAAATTAAGCCAGGGCGTTACCCATTATGAATTAAAAGGTCCCGAAAATGGCGAAGTTATTGTGCTTGTACACGGCTTTAGCGTACCATATTATATATGGGACGGAACTTATGAATATCTTATTAATAAAGGCTATAAAGTATTACGATATGATACCTATGGCCGGGGCTATTCTGACAGGCCTGACGTTACTTATAATAAAGAACTATATACCAATCAACTGCTGGAACTGATAAGCCAGCTAAAGTTACAGGCCGGCAAAGTAAACCTTGCAGGCGTATCATTCGGCGGCAAAATTGTAACCGACTTTACCTGCCAGCATCCTGATATAGTGAACAAAGTTATACTTATTGACCCGGTATACGAACAGCAGAGGCCAAAAGCGCCTAAATATTTAGCCATGTATAACGAAGCTGTAAACTCCGACGAGCGGGCGGCCGGGCAGGTTACCGATTTTAAATATCCTAAACAGCACCCCGGGTGGAAAAAATTATACCTGCCGCAAATGCAGTACAAAGGTTTCCGGAATGCGCTGATTTCAACGCTTTATGATTATGAAAACCAAGGCCGCCAAAGTTACGTTTGCCTTAATGGCGCCAATAAACCGGTTTTACTTATATGGGGCAAAGACGATAAAACCGTACCTTTCGGCTACAGCGACACCATACGCAACATTTTGAAAGTGAGCTTTTTCCCGGTTACCGATGCCGCGCATTTGCCTTTTTTAGAAAAACCCGATTTGGTAAACCCAAAAATTGTTTCGTTTTTAAAACAGGGATAGTGATTGTTAATTGGTTTGGCGTTGCAAAGCCCGCGATAGAGTGAGTTTAACATTAAAAAACCGGCTTCAATATCGAAAACCGGTCTTTTAATATCATATGATTGAAGTATAACCGTTAAGGCACTATGCTCCACAACTCGGCATCGTACTGATTTTCGTACCATTGCTCCAGTTTAGTACCAGGGGTCGTGTTGCTGTTGGGCACATTTAACGCCAATAAGCTGCGGCGGCTAATGATCTTGAAATAGCCACTGCCCATATCCTGAACCCGCCACTCCTGCGCATTGCCGCCCACATCGTTCCATTCTATCAAAATATTACCCGCGCTTAACGAGTTGCCGGCATCATCCAAACACAAATTACTTGCAGCCGATTTGATTTTATAATAACCATTACCTAAACTGGTAAACACCCATTTTTGCGCTATGTTGCCGTTATCTGTCCACTCCTGTAACTGTGTGCCGGGTGTAGTCGAGCCGCCCGGCACGTCCAGGCATTGCCCGGTAACTTTTGATTTAATGCGATAGGTGCCATTGGCGATAGGCATGCTATAGCTGGTACCAATAGCGGGCGCAGGAATTGGGATACCTTTTTCAATAGGGTACCCAAAAAAGGGTACATCGCCATCCCAGGCAAATTGTTGCGTCATAATCCTCCTGTCCCAGCCCGAGCCATCGGCATTAGCGGCATGGTACACAATCCACCACTGGATATTATCGGGCGATTTTACAAACGACGCGTGCCCCGGACCAAATACATTACCAAATTTGGCAAATGCCGGGGTTGACTGCTTTGTCCACGATGCTTTTGACATTAAGTTGCCGTTAGTACAGGTAAGGCGGCCAAGGCAATAATCGTTAGTCCAGCTGCCGCTTGCCGAATAGATAACGCTTACCGTTGTGCCGCTTACCAGTGTTTCGGGGCCTTCGTTTACGGTTGGCGTGCCTACCTTTTCCCAGGCATAATCGGGCCGCGAGATCTCGACCCTTTGGCTATTGATGGTATAAGGATTGCTCATGGTAGCTATGTACAGGTATTGCGACACATTGGTAGTGCCCTCCCAGCCCGACCATATAAAATAAGTTACCCCGTTATACACAAACGGAGAGCCGTCAATTGCCCAATTATCGGTAGTGGCAGCCAGTTTGGCTTTGTAGTTGTACCCACCGTTCAGGGGATCATTGGCATCGGCGCCCCCCTCCAGCACATGCATGCGATGGTTGTTGTTATTACCATCATCGGCCGCAAAGTATACGTACCAGCGCCCACCCAGGAAATGCAGCTCGGGCGCCCACAAATCGCTCGAATAGCTGGTGCCCGCCGGCGGAGTAAAAATATAGGTTTTGGTTTGCTGAAGGATGCTTTGCAGGGCTGATGATTTGGCTACCCAAAGCCGGCCGCCATCCGATCCGCAGTAATAGTAATAGCTGCCAACGCGTATCACCCATGGATCATAATAGCTGCCGTTATCGATGGAGGGCAGCGCATTGGTAAAAATGGCCGACAAACTGTTGGTTTTGGATTTCGACGATTGACTTGAATCGGCAGCCGCTGCTCTTTTTAAGTTGGCTTTTGTTTTTTGGCAACTGTTAAATAATAACATCGACGCGATGGCCGATAGGATCAGAAACTTGTTTTTCATATTATAGGTTATTGGTTAGCATTCATGCAATACAGCTTCGCATCATAACGTCAGGTACCCAAACCGTCGTTTTACCGGCACACCAAACCATCCCCCCCTCATTTTATAAAGAAGCGAAAACGACCGGTATCCGCATTGCAGAACAAATTCGGGTTAACTCAATAAGATGTTAAGCGATAGTTATTGTTTATAAATTGGTGTTTATAAGCGCACTTGATGGTTTGCTTAATAAGCAAGCAAATAACTTTATTTACAGCGAAACTATTGAATATCAACGTATCAATAGTTAGTTAAATCGTATCATTTTTACTGACTCTAAAAAGCTTCCGCTTTTAACTAACTTGAGCCAATGAAACCTAAATTACTACTGTGCCTTTTTGTATTGCTGAGTTTTAGTTGTTATGCAAACACTCCTCCTTTAAAAAAAGATACCAGCTATACTATTGCACAAGCAAGAAGAATGGCTAAAAAACGCATAACGATAACCAGGGAAACGATCAAAGGTTATCGGCCGGGCTTTGATAATTGCATTTTTACCAACCAGTACACTGTAGCTAACAGGCTAAAGAAATACCCGTACTCGGCGGCAATTAAAATCATGTTGGTATCATATTACGGTGGCGGACAACCAAATCAGGATATTAAAATCGATTCGCCTTTCACTGCTCCTATACCAACAGCTCACAAGCAGGACAAGCATTACTTAGGCTTAGTTATCAAGAATAAAAAATTGGATTACTCGACACTGATAGAAACAAAAGTTTTAAACCGTAAACAGGTTGAAGAACTTACCAATATCGTTTTCAACTATGACTTTGCCGGTATGAAAAACTACACAGTTACAGGTTTTGCAGCGTGTTTTGAGCCAAGAAATTCGATTTTATTTTTTGATAAAAACGAGAAAATATTTGACCATCTTGACATTTGTTTCCACTGTAACAATTATGAATCCACTTCAAAGAATTTAAGTATAGGGGCAAACTGTGCTCAAAAATTCGATATGCTTGCCCGGTTTTTTATTAAAGCAGGAGTAAGATATGGAGCGGATAACAAAGTACCGTCAGATTAATCGCAACAAAACCTAATCGTCATGAAATTGAAGTTGATAGTGCTGCTGTCGATCCTTACTACCTTACACTGTTCTGCGGAGGGTAACAACATGTTGGGCATCGATACCACCAAACATAGCGCAACCTCATTAAAAAAATCGTCGTATCCATTACCGCCAAAATCGCCCGAAGAAGCCAGGCGGATGTTTAAACCCTGGTATAGCGACTGCGCATTCACAAACCGATATAGCGTACAAAAACGATTGCAAAAATATCCCTTTTCAAATGCGGCCAAAATATTAGCTATTTCTTATCATTCATTAGAGGTACCATCACCCCAAAAAAATGACAGTTTAGCACCTGGCTTCATGTCGCCAAAAAATATATTGCTGCGTGGTGGCTTTAAAATCAGGGCGGATACGCTTGACCTGTCAACTATATTGGAATGCAAAACCCTGAGCAAACCACAAATCAGCGAACTAACCAACATCATTTTCAATATAAACTTTAAACACACCGGCAATAACATAACCGGAGGGGCATCGTGTTATGAACCACGCAACGCGTTTGTATTTATTAATAAAAAGGGTGAAATTTATGATTACCTTGAAATTTGCTTTGCCTGCCAACACTATTCCTCAAAGTCGGACAAATTAGATGTAGGTGCCGAGTGTACTCAAAAATATGAACTCCTAAGAAGATACTTTAAAAGCTTGAACATCAGATTTGGCATAAAAAAAGGCATGACGTGGAACGACGATCAATCCTTTAAACTGAAAGCCGCTCCGCCCAGTTCAATCCACCATCCAGTTCAGCGCGGCTAAACTCGATATGTACTACTCGTCTTCTTTTATTATTGGTAGTACGGTTTGACGCATGGAGCAGCAAGGGGCGCATAATCATCACGCTGCCGGCGTTTACATTGCAGGTGGTTTCAGTTTCCAGGTCCCAGTTAATGGTTTCGGGGCGATACACGCCTTTTTGATGCGACGCGGGTACAACCTTTAGCGCACCGTTTTCGCCGTTGGTATCGTCGAGATGAATGCGCATGGTGAAGTTATTTTGCAGGATAGTTAAGGGCGGCTGTACGCCAAACTGGTTTTGTTTTACCGTCCAGGGGCCGTAGCCGGGAGTATCGGTCCTCTTATCAACCACAATGGTTAAATCCTGGTGCCAGGCTACAAACCAGTTGCTTAGTTCGGGTTTATCAAAGTAAATGGATTTGGTAACAAAGTACCCATCGCCGAACAACTCCCGGATGAGTTCCTTTAGCTTTGGGTTAAAAATTAAAGGAACCACCTGCGCCAGTTCCTTTAAAAATTGCCTGATGGCAAACAGATCGTCGGTTTTACGGAAGGCGGGGTTCGACTGATCGGCCGCTTCAATCGCAGTTATAATGCTGTTAACCTCTGCCCGGGTGTAAATATCATTTACAATGGCAAAACC
The DNA here is from genome assembly GCF_051903035.1 of Mucilaginibacter sediminis. NCBI lineage: Bacteria > Pseudomonadati > Bacteroidota > Sphingobacteriia > Sphingobacteriales > Sphingobacteriaceae > Mucilaginibacter > Mucilaginibacter sediminis. Next base: position 6,817,504 of record NZ_CP170602.1, on the reverse strand, counting down.
ATCGTTTAAAATATTGTCCTGTTGTGTTATTACCACAGCCGGCCGGGTTTAAACCGTTTTTAATTCGCTTTTACGGCGCAATATCGACATAAAGAAACCAATCACCATAATGATAGTACCCGCCCAAAAGAAATTGATAAAAGGGAACTGAATGGCCTTCATTACCACGAATTTCTTCTTGCTTTCGGGCTGCTGATAAACAACAATCTCTACCGTTTTATGCTCGGGTATTACCTTGCTGAAACGCAGTTTTAAACCGGCGTCATCAACCTTTCGGGCAAAATCAAACACGTTACCGTTTTTGATCATGTAAACCGGTGTGGCGCTGTATTTATTACCGTTAGATACAATTTCCAACTGTGCACCAATAGCTACGTCACTATCAGTAAGCGGAATATTTTCCACTTTAGCTTCCTTATTTAATCCCTTTAATACAATATATCCATCGCGGTACCTGATGGTGTCGCCGGTTTTTACTTCGTGGCTTACCGGAGCATCGTAATTTTTATCGTCGTTATCAGCATCGTGGGCAGCCTCGGCGCTTTCGGTACCTGCTTCGGTAGGCGTAATAGCGTTGGTTAGCGTAATGTGTGTGTAGATATCGCTAAACAGGTAATGGCGCGTATCCGGCGAAGCCGACATGGTACCTTTACTTACCTGTACCTTAGGTTTCAATGTAAACTCCTCGGTAATTTTACCGCCGGCATCCATCTTTTTGTAGTTGATTTTAAACCAGTGGTTTGGAGATGATATCGAGTCGCCGATGTAGGTAACGGTATAATCGCCCAGTTTTGTTGGCTGGTTGCGGTAAACCGTTACGTTTTCGCGCGGGTTTTCTTCTTTAGCAAATTCGGCGTTATAAGCCTCGCCGGTGTTGTTTATAGATATTACTTTGCTGGTACCGGCCGAAATAAGCGCGCCTATCATCAGCAAACCAAAACCAATATGCGCCACTGCCGAGCCGGCCAGTTTAAACTTGCCTTTGAAAGCATCGGCCAAAACTTTGCCATTAACCAATACCGAATAAACCGAACCCCACATAGCCAGCACAAACACAAAATTGAGTTTGTACACACCCGATGTATAAGCAATCAGCGCTGTGAGCGCGGCGGCGATAAGCAGGTATGAACCTGTTATTACAAAGAATTTGGTAACATCTGTTTTTTTGTATTTTAAAAACTGGCTGAAGCCGGTTACTAAAACGATAACAAATACAAACGACGACTGGATAACGTTGTAATGCTTAATAATATCAGATGGCGGCGCCATTTTGGTATGGAAAATAGCATTCCAAACCGGCACCGAAGTAACCACCAGCAGATGGAAGCACGACAGGCCCATGAATACGGCCCCTACAAACATCCAAAATTCGCGGCTGTAAGTATCTTCATCTTTTTTGGTGATAGGCAGCTCTTTCCAGCGGGATACCAACAACCATATAGTTATCCCCAGGAATATAAAAATACTGATCACCAATTGCCAAAACATCCCCAGGTCGGTAAAGGAGTGTACTGATGTATCGCCCAAAATACCGCTCCTGTTCAGAAATGATGAGTACCAGGTGAGCACATTGCTTAACAGCACCAAAAAAGTTGCTGTAAAATACGAATGGCCGGTGTTTTTAAATACGATTAATACGTGCAGGCCTGCTACAAGTACAATCCAGGGGAAGATAGAAGCATTCTCAACCGGATCCCAGGCCCAGAAACCGCCAAAGTTAAGCGACTCATACGCCCAGAAAGATCCCATAACCACACCGGTGCCCAATATCATACAGGCAAACAGGGCGTAAGGAATTGCAGGGGCTACCCACTCTTTATATTTTTTTTGCCAAAGCCCCGCTACAGCGTAAGCAAATGGCACTACCATTGATGCAAAGCCCAGGAACAAGGTTGGCGGGTGAATAATCATCCAGTAATTTTGAAGCGATGGCACCATGCCCTGCCCGTCTTTAATAAACTCCAGGTAATTGGGGTTCGAGAAGATGGGCGCTTCCATTGATTGCCTTAACAGCAAAAACGGCGAACTGCCTATCCGCTGACCAAAAACTTCGACACCTAAAACCATAGCTGCTAATACCACCTGCGACATGGCCACAACCGTCATCACCGGGCGCTCCCATGATTTGGAGCGGAAGATAAGGAAGGTGCCTAAAACAGCCTGCCAGAATAACCAAAGCAAGAAGCCTCCCTCCTGTCCGTTCCAAAAGGCCGAAAGGATATAGTAAATAGGCAACGAGCGCGAGGTATAAGCCCAGGCGTAATGATATTCGAAATAATGCTTATAAATGAGTGTAAACAGGCATACGCCTATCCCTATAATAGAAGCTAAGTTTACCAGGAAGCCCGCGCGGCCCAATTTTTGCCAAAGACTGTTTTGCTTGCCGGCATCGTCGGTAGTGGCAAAATAATAACTGATAAATGATAAAAGCGCGGCACCGAACGAAAGGACGATAAAGAACTGGCCTATCTGGCCCGGTAAAAGGTGTTCACCTTTAAATTGAATATCCATTAAAATGGGTTTATATGCTGGCTGATTTGGCCTTAACTTCTTTAGTTTCTAACTTATCCTGCGTGTATTTGGACGGGCATTTCATCAGGATACTTGATGCATGGAACTCGCTGCCAACCATTTTACCGGTAAGCACTAACTGCTCGCTGCGCTCAAAATCTTCAGGCTTGGGGCCTTTCAATATTACCTTGCGCTCCGAGCCGTTATTGTCCTTCGCGTAAAAAGAAAAGTAGTTGGCATCCTTAGTGGCATCAAAATATAACTCTTTTGCTTTATTAAGGTGACCAACAATATGCAGCTCGCTGCTGGTTTTTTCGGCATCGCCAAAAGAACCATATGTGCTTGTGTTAGCGTATACACTTATGATAACCGCTATAGCTATAGCTATAACAACAAGACCAAAAATTGAACTTTTTTTCATCTGCGGTTTATAAAATAAAAATCGTTTTGCAAAAATACAAAACGTAATGCTAATAATGTTTATTACAGGTGGTTTGTGTTATTTAGAATTATTCTTAAGAAGAATCAAGAGTTAAGAATCAGGAGTCAAAGACTTGGGGACGGTTAACAGACTTATAATATATTTTTAGCGGATTAATTTGTAACCTCTTTATTTCGCGCATAAATTAATAAATTTGTTTATGGAAACGCTAATCATGCACCCGAAGAATAAGGAACAGCTATTGGCTTTAAAAGCTATTGCGAAAGCCTTGAAGATTACTGTTGAAACTCAGAAAAGCCCTTACGATCCTGATTTTGTGGCGATGGTAAAAGACGCTGAAAAACGAGGTAATTATAAAACTATTGATGTGGCTGATATATGGGGCAGTTTAAACTCCAAATAGAGGAATTAGCTGAATCGCATATAAGGCGACACTTAAAATCCGGAGACAAAGCAAGTATAAAAAAGATCGAAAAAATACTTATCGAGCTTACAGAAACGCCATATAACGGTATTGGAAACCCAGAGGCTTTAAAATATGAGCTTTCTGGATTTTGGTCGAGAAAGATTAACCAAAAAGACCGGTTAATATACAAAGTAGAAGAAGATGTTGTCACCGTCTTTGTGATATCTGCAATGGGACATTATAATAGTAAGTAAATTACAAGTCCCCGATAACTGTGTCCTCCCAGGCATAGTCCTGGTAAGCCATCGGTTTGTCGTACGCGTACGAATTGCGATTTGTGAGGACACAGATCGGGGTAGAGAAATATAAGGTTGGGAGGTGTCGATTACATTACTTTGTAAATAATTTTGACGCCGTCTCCATAGTAGTAACATTCAACCGCTTTTTTGGCAAAAACAATATCTTTCTCATGCGTCAATTCTAATGTTTGCCTATCAATCCACTTTGCCTGCAATGCCTTACCTTGATCGGCAAAATAACAAACAGAGCCTCCACCCCCAGAATGCCACATCAACATAGCGCTTGTATGAACATATTTACCATTAACATATTCTTCACTCGCGGTAAACTCTTTTAAACCATCTGGGGCTATTATTTTTATAAGGGGAACAAGTTTAAAATCAAACTTTACTTTAATCCTTCTTTTGGCTTTGCTTATAGGTGTTGCTATCTTTTTGAGAAATTCGTCAAGAGTGATTGCTCTTTGAGCAAGTGTTTCTTCATCAGCTCCAAGGTTTGCACAAACATTAAGATCATTGCCGGTAGCAATAATATCTTGTACGCTTTTTAATAAGTCAGGGGCTTGTGCCTTGGTTTCCCATTGTGCAAAAGCAAGGGCAAATAGCGCGTTATTACGGGTATCCTCGTCTTCAAACTCGCCAACAAATATTTTAACAAGCTGAGTAGAAATATAGATCGGACTCTGTCCCTGATTATATAAGTCGAAAAAATTTGAATAGATATCGAGAAAAGTATCATTGCCGTCGATAGCAGTATTCCAGGTACCCATTAGTTTGTTAAAATTTTAAGCAAGATAAGTATTCCACCCAAAACAAAAAGAGATGTGTTTTTGGACTCATGCAAAAAACTCAACTGCTTTTTTTCGACGAATCCCGGATCTTCAGATCGGTTTTCAAAATAATTGATTGCGGTTTGGTGGCCGATGAACCACCGTTCAGTTTCGCTAACAAAACAGTAATCACGTTATCGGCAATATCCTCAACGGGTTGGGCTATGGCCGTAACCGGCGGTGTATGAAGTTTAAAAACATCATGATCATCAAAAGACGCCACAGCAATATCGCCAGGCAATTTTAAACCAAATTCTCTCATTACCTTTAAGCCGCAGGTAGCTATGTGGTTATTACCAAAAAGTATGGCATCTACACTGGTGTGTTTTGTTAAAAAATCGCGCAGCGCCTGCATAATCAGTTCATCATCCTGGCTAAATACTACCTCCTCAACAATTCCATTAAGTTTACTATTTTTAATGGCCTCATGGTAACCTTTTACCCGGTCAACCATCTGTGTTTGGGGCGATAAAAAAGTAACAAAAGCAATATTTACAAATCCCTGTTCGGCCAAATGCCGGGTAGCATTATAAGCACTGAAAAGATTATCTATCTCCACATAGTCTGTTTTAACCTTGGGTAAATGCCGGTCAAACAAAACCACGGGCATGCCATCACTTTTAAGCGATTCAATATCTTGTTCAATTCCTTCCGGTGGGGCCATAATGTAACCATCCACATGCCTGTCGCGAAACATGCTAATGAGGTCGCGCGTTTTATTGGTATCATTATCGGTGCTGCAATAAATAATTTTATATCCGTTTTTGTAGGCCCGGTCTTCAATTAAACGTGCTATACTGGCAAAAAAAGGGTTCGAAATATCTTCTACCATGAGCCCTATGGTATTTGATTTGCCGGTACGTAAACTTTTGGCCAGCGAGCTTGGCTTATACCCTACTTCGGCTACATATTTCATCACCTTTTCAATTACTTCGGCACTTATCCGTTTATCCTGTGCGTGGCCGTTTAAAATAAATGATATGGTAGTTTTTGATACGTTTAAAGCATTTGCGATATCAACAATCGATAGTTTTTTTCTCACCCGTTTATATTATTTATTATTTCAAATATAGGGCAATATAATTAATTGTATTTATAACACTAAAAATTTAACCGGTTGGCCTTGGCAATAAATCGATTAACTAACAATTATATTCTGATGAAATTTCAGAAGCAGGATAAATCTTGTCCGGGTATTTTTCCGTTTTGGCTATTATCAATTTTGTTATTACGCTAATATTGTAATAATTAGCCGTTATTAAGCCATTTATCTGATTTAATTATTATCAAAATTGGGGTTTAGTACGTTAAAATATAGAATATCATTTTCGGGTTTCTAACTCAACGTAGGGAACGAAATCCCCTTGATCTTCCTGAACAACTCCACCGCATATAAATCTGTCATCCCCGAAACAAAATCGAGTACGGTTTGAATTTTGGAGTAATCATCCTGGTTTTTGGTTAAAAACTGCTTGGGGATAAGCTCTACCAGTTTTTTATGATACTTGGATGTGTTTTGCAGGTACGCCGGGATAAATTCTTCCAGGATACCGCCCATAACTTTATAACCGGCAACTTCTATCTGCACAACCGACGAATAATTGTATATCTTTTTTACCGACAAGGTTTCGATGTTTTTCATGATAGTGCGATAGGGTTCATCTATCATATCTATCAGCGATGTATTGAAATCTCCGGCAAGGATAGTTTGTTGCTGATTGTAAAACAGTTTGGAGCATTGCTGTATCAGTGTGTTTATTGAGCGGGCACGCAGGTAACCAACCTTGGCGTCATCATCGTCAATATCATCCAGCCGCGCCTTCATTTTAGGATCGTTACACAGGGGCAGCAGCAGGGCTTCAATTTCATCATAAGATAATATCTTGAGGCGATGGGCATCTTCAATGTCAATAATATTATAGCAGATGTCGTCGGCAGCCTCTACCAGGTAAACCAGTGGATGACGCTTGTAAATCAGCGGACTATCCTGCACTTTGTTTAGTCCCAGTTCGTCGGCTATTTTCTTAAATCCCGCTTGTTCCGATTGGAAGAACCCGTATTTTTTAGTGTGGATATTCGCTTTATTTCCGCCTATAATGGAAGCACAGGGGTATTTGGCAATAGCCGCTATAGTTGCATAAGTAAGCGCAAAACTTCCGTTCCCCTTGCCCGAATAAGAATGGGTAAGGATGCGCAAAGCATTGGCATTACCTTCAAAATTAATCAAATCGGCCCATTGCTCAGCGGGTATACTTTTTTGATAGCCGGCGCCATCACCCTCAATAAAATAATGTGAAATAGCGGCTTCGCCCGAATGGCCGAATGCCGGGTTGCCAAGATCATGCGCAAGGCATGCCGCCGAAATGATGGTGTCGATATCACTCATCAGTGGCAGGCGGGTATCAATCCCGGGGTCTTCTTCCTTAAGCTTGTTATAAAAGATGCGGCCTAATGATTTGCCAACACTGGCTACCTCTAAACTGTGCGTAAGCCTGTTATGCACAAAAATACTCCCCGGCAAAGGGAATACCTGGGTTTTATTTTGCAGCCTCCTGAAGGGCGACGAAAATATTATACGGTCATAATCCCGCTGAAACTCCGACCGGGCATCAACCTGGCTTGCAATATATTTATCCTCGTATCCCCAGCGCTTGGCCGATAGTAAAGTTTCCCAATTCATCATAAGCGGCGAATACAAATCTTGTTTAGTATTCACCGGCAATATTATCCTATAAATTCCATAAACAGAAAAGAGATAAACATTTTATGGTAATAAGTAAAGCTGCATACCTGCATAAAAAAAGCCTCTCAAAATGAAAGGCTTTTATTTTTAATTAAAATGGTTTTTTAAATTAATGCACCGGATGATGATCTTGTTGGTTTGCAGGAATTGGTTCCAGGAACCCCTGGGTGTTAACCGCCAGATTACCGGTAGTTGCAACAGGTAAATTTTTCTTTGCTTTTGGGCCGGCAACTGGTATTACAATTACTGCAATAAAAGCTATTACTTCCAGTACGATATAAAATGATGTCATGACTTAATTTTTTAGTGTATATCAATTACAGCCTTGATCACTATCGGCATGCCAAAAAACGCTTAAAATGCTTTATAGCAGTTAAAAACACTTTAAACCGGCTAATTTGATTGCGCAGGCACATTTAGGCATTTAAAAAACCTATCATTTTGAAAGGGTAGCAATATCAAAATGAAAAACAAAGTGAATCAGGGTAGATAGAACTTTACTTGTAGTAGGTGCGCCAAGCACTCAATAACATACTCAGCCATAACTCACTTTTTAAATACACTTGTGGCTGATTATACATTTTCATAATCAGCCATAACTATATAAACGTTTGATCAGTTACCGCCCGGCAGCACTTTAATTTCTGTTCTCCTGTTTAGCTGATGGTCAGCTTCTGAACATTTAACCTTATCGGCACATTGATTTACGGGGTTACTTTTGCTATAGCCTTTGGCTACCATGCGGGTTGGGGCTATGCCTTTTTTTACCAGGTAAGTTGCGGCAGATTTGGCCCTGCGCTTAGATAGTGCAAGGTTGTATAAATACGATGCCCTTGAATCGCAATAGGATGCCAATGCTATTTTTAACGCCGGATATTGCTTTAAAATACCAGCCAGCCTATCCAGTTCTATGGCTGCATCGGGCCGTATGAATGATTTATCAAGATCATAATAAATAGGCCCGATATTGAAATCGGGACGGGATGCCCCCGAAAGAGGGTTGGAAGAATCTGGCGATCCCGGTTTTCCGGTTGCAATAATTGTTTGCGGACTACCACTTATTGGTTTTACAAAAATGGAATCTTTTATGCGGGTAAAAGCATAAATATCGTCACTGCCCTGGCCGTTATCGCGATTGGACGACAGGTAGCCGCTTTGGCCATCGCGTGTTACCAGGTTAAAATCGTCACTGGTGGAGTTTATAGGATACTTAAGGTTTTTTGGGGTATCCCAATTGTTTTTTTGGCCATGGGCAACATAAATTTCGTACCCTCCCATACCAGGCATCCCTTTGGAAGCATAGTATAACACACCGTTTTCATCTACAAACGGAAAGCTTTCTTCCTCCTTGGAATTGATGGTTTTACCACAATTTACCGGTTTACCCCAGCTTCCGTTACTTTGTTTTTCGCAATACCAGATATCTGTTTTGCCCTGCCCGCCCTGCATATCCGAACTGAAATAGATCAGCCTGCCATCTTTTGATAATGCTGCGTTACCTACAGAATACTGCTGCACGTTATTATACGGAAAACTACCCGAAATAACCCACCCGCCATCTTTTTTTACGGCAGTAACCAATTGCAGCCGGCGGGTATAAAACCGGGTGTTATTTTTGCCGCTACGTTGGTCTATGGGTAAGTTTTTAGCAGCAACTTCGGTAGTCAGGGTAATATAGGCAGTATCTCCTTTGTTGTTTAACACCATAGGTCCTACATGGTAAGCATCTTTAAACTCGTTGCTGGTACCGGGATCTAAAAACAGTTGTTTTGTTTCTTTAGTATTTAAATCGTAGGTGTATAGCTTAAACCAGCCGTTGCCGGTGCGGTTATCTTTTTTGCCATCTTCGGTTTCGCGGTCGGATGTGAATATAATAGTTGTCTGGCCACCATAGGCGGCCCCCCAATCAGATGACGGGGTGTTTACGCCGCCAACGTTATTAACCTTAAACTGCGATGGTTGCTTCATCCACACCATTGCCGAATCCACATCGGCCAGTTTTAGGGCTAACGCGCCTGCATCATCGGTAAAATACAGTTGGTACTGTTGCCTGGCCTGGTCAAACTTTTGGTTGCGAAACAACACTTCGGCATAAAAATAATGATCGAGTTTGGCGGCTTTGGGATCATTCAGGGCTTTGGCATACCAATCTTCGGCATCCTGGTATTGGTTAATGTAGCGGTAACAGGTGGCAATACGCTCAACCAATTTAATATCGGGCTTGTGGCCAACCAGTTTCAGGTAAAATTTAAGGCTTTTGAAATATTCATACTGATCGAAAAGTTTATCGGCCCGTTGTTGTACCGACAATTGTTCCTGCGCCAAAGTAATCTTTGCCAGCAAAGTCATCAATAAACCAATCAATATTAACTTTTTCATCTGCCTAAAAATATCTCGGACTAACCACTCTTGGGCTTTTGCCCGGAAAACTTATACTCAACGACAATTCATGCGACCCACTTTGCGAACTTGCCAGCCTGCTTGTAGTAAAATCATATGAATAGCCAATCCTGAAGTTTTCGCTTACATAAAATTGTACCATCGCCGCTACGGCGTCAGTTTTATCAAGTCCGCTTTGCAGGTTACTTTTTTTCCACAGCTTTATCCCGGTCCGGTATGATGCACCTACCCAAATGGTTTTGTTAAATACTATGTAATTGCTTACATCAAGGTTGGTGGGGCCTTTAAAGTCCTCTTTTATCAAAAACGATGGTTTAATATCCATGCCTTCATTTAATGGCACCATTGCTCCGCCGGTTAAGTAAACTGTACGGGCCTGCTTATACTGTTGCAAATGATCGATACTGTTACCCAAACCCGAAAGCAAGTTAAACACTGATGCGCCAACATATACAGTTGGCGAATAATAATAAACCCCGAAACGAAAATCGGGCGTAACGTTGCTTTGCGTTCCGGCGGGTATATTGGCATCCCCATCATCAGTAGCGTTAAATTTAGTGCCATCAAGGCGATACTGTATGGCGCCGAAGCCAAGGCCAAAGCTTAAACGTTTGGTATCATCCTCATCAAGCCTTAGCCTATAGGCATAGTTTACATATACCGATGATGTACTCTCGGGCCCAAGCTTATCAAAAGTAGCTATCAACCCTAAGCCCATATTCTGGTTGGTGCTGTTGGTTAGGCCATCAACAGATACTGTGCCTGTTTTAGGCGCATCATTAATACCCACCCATTGGATACGGCTGCTTAAGTTAAGTGTCCAGTCCTGCTTATAGCCTGCATAGGCCGGGTTTACCGCCAGGCCATTGAACATATACTGGCTAAATTGTATGCTTTGCTGGGCCTGCAATTTTACGATGAGTAAAACCAGGCCGGCTGTTAGGATACATAGTTTAAAGCCCCGCATCATTTACTCAGTTTTAAAAATACCCAGCCTTTAACCGGGGTAAATTCACCTGTATGCTCCTTCCGGTTCAATACATAAAAATAGGTAGCCTCGGCAAGGCCGCTGCCGCTCCAATCGTTTTTGTAATTATCAGAACGGTAAACCTCGTTGCCCCATCGGTTAAACACCCTGAGCTGCGAACCGGGATAGCTCTCTAACCCAACAATTTTAAAAGCATCGTTTTTGCCGTCATTGTTGGGTGTTATTACATTGGGGATTTGCAAATCGGCCGGGATCACTTTCAACACCACAGTATCGGCACAACCATTAGCGTTGGTAAATACAAAATGATATAAGCCAACTTTATCCAACCCGGTTATGGTAGTTGTATTGCTTGCGGGGGTAGTGATAGTCGCCGGCAGCGGATCTCCGGCAACCTGGGTAAATACACCGGTACCGGTTGCCGCCACAGTGGCCGGAGCATACTCAAATACGGTTTGATCGGCACCTGCATTTGGGCCCGGCGTAATATTTACCGTGTTGGTTTTAACATTATTACAACCTACACCGGATGGGGAAGCATCACATTCGTTATTTGGGTCGGCAGGTACAGCAGCATCCGGATTAGTGGCATCCGGGTCTGTTACATCCGCCGGCCTTAACACAGCGGCCTCAACCGTAAGGTTACCGTTTGTTGCCAGTGCTACATTCCCTGCAATGGTAAATGTGCGCACAGCCCCATTTGCTATATCGAGGTTAGCATGGTAGGCATTTGCTGCAACAGTACCACCTGAGGTTGCCGAACTGCCGGTTGTAGCAGCACTTGTTACTACCACCCCGCTGATATCATTAGGAAAACTAAAGCTGAAACCGCCTCCCTTAACATCGTCGGGGCCGTTATTTTTTACCACCACTTTATATATAACCGGCTGGCCTGAACAAGCCGCCGCAGCCGTTATACTTTCAACGGAAAGATCGGCTTCCTGCATTACAAAGCTTAGCGAAGTAGTTACCGGTTTACTTTTTATATAACTCCAGGTATCGATAGATTTATTGTTGCCAAAATCGGCATCATTGGTGGATATGCTGGTAGTGGTACCCCATTTGTGCCCGTTTATGGCGCTGCTTAATCCTGTAAGGTTCTTTACCGGGTTTGATGATGTGCCTACTATACTGATAGGCGTATCGTCCCAATACAAGGAATCGTCCGGGGCGTATGTGCCATTTGTGCGCGTAAGTAAAAGGCCGTTTACATTGCGTTCCACATCAAAAAACGGAAAATGGACTTCGCCGGCAGTAGTGGCTATAGTTATATTTACCTGCAACGATAAGCTGCTGTTGCCGGCTACTTTGGTGCCCAGGCCATCAAGTCCATCCCAATAAACCTGGTTACCTCCTGTGGTCGCCTGGCCGGTTAATTTACGGTCGATAGCGTCGGTGTACAAACCGTTTTGGTTTATATCAATCCCTATTACATAATTACCGTTGCCCGTTATATTAAAATTAAAATTGCCGCCCAGCGGATTGGTTCCTGCTTTACCAATAGTTCCTTCGGCGCCTGTGAAAGTAACGTTAGTTATTGCAGGTACTACCGGAGTATTTAAAAGCCAGGTTGTTGCCGCGCCCGGCGTATTGGCTACAGCCGGCATATCGGTAGCCGGAATATTAAAAAATATTTTTTGGGTTATATCGGTTTGAGTATCGGCCACGCGTGGGTCCTGAACGTTAACGCTGGCGCTAAGCCCGTCGATACTTTTGTATGATGCCTTTCCATCCGCGCCCCTAAAGCCCTTGTTATTTACAAAAAAGGTAAAGCCATTACCGGCCTGGCCATTGTTGTTTAATATGTATTGATATCCGTCTTTTGTCAGGATGTGGAATATGGCGTTAAAGCCCACGTTAAACGTACCCAGTATTCCCGAAAATACCTGGGTATACACCCTGCCATTTATAAAGCCCGAATTTGAAGCATTGCGTACCGATACATCAAAGGCGGTAATATATTCGGCTTGCGGCTGTGTCCAGTTGGCATTGGCCGGAATGGTAGGCGGATTACCGTTTAATACCGTTCCGGGGTTTTCGGCCACAAAATCAATTTCCCAAACCCCATCCTGGCCTGCGCCTACTGTTTTAATAAACGGCGTAAATCCACCTACATTAGGCAACGGGCCTGCAACTTCCTGGGCGCGGCTATGAATATTACCGGTATTGGCATTTGTACCGCTGGTATAATTGTTACCGTCGGGCGCCCGAAGGTTAATGGTACCGCCGGCAATCCCCTGGGCGCTTGAGCCTACGTAAATACTTTCGCCGGCTTTAACGTAAACCTTAACAGTACCTAAAGTGGGGAACGGGAAGGATGTATTGGTAATTACAGTACTCGAAAACAGGTAAGCACGGTATCCTCCATTGGCGGTAAGTTCTTTACTGCCCTCGGCATATAAACCTGCAGCCGGCAATAAAAACAAAATTACAGTACTGAAAAAGCCTTTTATGATTAGCTTAAGGTATGAATAAGGTTTGCCACAAAAAGTTACTGCTTTATTAAGCATCGAGGTTTATTTACAAAGCTGTAAGTTATAAAAAGCAGGCGAAATAAGTGTGAAAAATTTACACCGGGCAATAAAACAATTACCCGGGCCATTAATGCCTCCATCAAATTTCCAGGTACTTACGGTAAACTGGGGATATTGCTTGGATATGCCCGGTTAGCTTTAAAACAGGCCCAACCAGTAAAGTAGTTGCCGGATTAGTATTTGCCAGGCGTACCACCCCGTACCAGGGTGTTTCACCCCGTACCAGGGTGTTTCAGGGCGTACCAGGGTGTTTCAGGGCGTTTCACCCTGTCTCGCCCCGAAGCGGTACACACAGTTTATCAACACAAAGGGATAAATCCTTTTCAAAAATCATTTCTTCCTGAAATGAACCACTTTTTCAATCTTTTTTGGGGAACTGCCAACAGCCCATGTAAAATAATTTTCCTTAAGCCGCTTGTTTCGGACAATTTTTCGACAGGCGCGGTATCTAACCAAAATAAAACAGATGGATGCGTTTATGTAACATAAAATACGAAAAAAGCATCGGGAATAATATCATGATCTTCAAATGAGCGAATTTAGCATTTGTTAACAATTTATTAAACCTTACGCCACGCTTACTATCTAAATCAAAAAACAAATGCGGTTTCCTTGCCTTTTTACTAATACATGATCTTAAGTAAATTAAAAAACCGTATTTTTAAGGCGTCTTTTCAGATCATCATATTGGCAACAATAAACTATAATTAACTAAGGGTATGAATGCCATTCACAACAAGGATATAGGGACCAAACAAAAGGCACTTGCCATTAACCTTGATCCTAAAATATACGGTTCATTCGCCGAAATTGGCGCAGGACAGGATGTTGCAGCCAACTTTTTTAAGGCCGGCGCATCATCGGGCACTATAGCCAAAACCATGTCGGCTTATGATATGGTTTTCTCCGATGCCATTTATGGCGTACAACAATCAAGGCGCTATGTAAGCGAAGCCCGCTTAATATCCATGCTTGACCATGAATACGGGCTGCTAATTGAACGTTTGGCCGTACAACGTGGCGATTCCACAACGTTTTTTGCTTTCTCTGATACCGTTTCAGCTTTAAATTACAATAAAACCAACGACGGCCACGGCTGGATGGGGGTACGCTTTCAGCTACAGCCAAACGGCGCGTTTAATGATGTGGTTATTCACGTAAAACTGCTGGATAACGATACTAACCTGCAGCAGCAGGCTGTGGGCATTTTGGGGGTAAACCTGATGTATGCCTGCTTTTACTACAACGAAATTCCGCCGGTATTTTTGTTGTCGCTGATGGATAACCTATCAAGAGACAGGATTCAGATTGACATGATCCGCTTTGAAGGGCCTGATTTTACCAAAGTTGACAACAGACTGATGAGCCTGCACCTGGTAAAATATGGTTTTTCTGACGCTGCCGTATTTGGGCCCGATGGCAAAAACATGCAGCCTACCGAAGCGTTGTATAAAAAGCACATTGTGGTGATCCGCGGCCGTTTCCGCCCAATTATTAACGTGCATTTGGATATGCTGAATAATGGCGTTAAGCAATTTTTACAGGAACCCGATGTTGATAACACCAAGGTGGTAGTAGTTACCGAGCTTACCCTACAAGCTTTGAAAGAGCGAAACGCCGACCTGAATGCCGATATTGATGAAAAAGACTTTCTTGACCGGGTAGATATCCTGTGCTCGCTTGGGCAAACGGTTATGATTAGTAATTTTCATGAGTATTATAAACTGGTGGCTTACCTTTCAAAAATCACCCGGTTAAAAATAGGGATGGTGCTGGGCTTCCCTAATTTGGAGTACATCTTTTCGGAAGAACATTACAAGGATCTTCCGGGCGGTATCCTTGAGTCATTTGCTACGCTATTTAGCCGTAAGGTAAAACTGTTCATATACCCCACCCTGCGAGATGGCGTAATCTGGAACTGCCTTAAATTTTACCCGCCGCCACATCTTATCGATTTGTACCGCTACCTGATTGCCAACAACAAGATTGAAGATATCAGGCACTATAACGAAGGTAACCTGCATGTTGATACCGACAACGTGCTCCAGCTCATAAAACAAGGCTCTGCGGGATGGGAAGAATATGTACCTAACGAGGTAGCCGCCATGATAAAAAACCGGTGCTTATTTGGCTTCAATTGCGAAGTACCGCCGGTTAAGGTTGTTGCGGAAACTAATGAAAGTGATACCCAGACGCAAACAGCTACTGTTTAACATTTGCAAAATAATTTTAAACCATAAAAAAAGCCGCCGCATAACAACATATGCAGCGGCTTTTTTCTTGTAACCAATCCCCTATTTCAGCAACGCCTTCAGCTTATTAAAAATTTCCGTGTTGTTAAAAACGCCTCTAAAATCAAGCGAGTGCGGGCCGTAGGCAAATATGGGTACAGGTGTTCCGGTATGGTCATTGGTACTAAAATCGCCCCAAACGTATCCTTTGCCGATATTGCCATCCAGCAGGGTTAAACCGCCCGTTTCATGATCGGCAGTAACAATAACCAGTGTTTCGCCATCTTCGTCGGCAAAGCGCAGGGCATCGCCAACCATCCGGTCAAAATCGCTGTTCTCGGTAATTACCTGTTTCAAATTATTGCTATGACCACCGTGATCAATCTGCGATCCTTCTATCATCATAAAAAACCCGTTTGGTGCATTTTTAAAAGTTTGGGTTACTTTTTTAAATGCAAGCGGCAAATAGTTTCCCCGGCCATCCATTTTGGGCCTGGTTACGCTATCGTCCATTAACGCAAGGATTTTTGTTGCAGGCGTATTTAAAAACTCATCAAAAGTGCGGATAATGGTATACCCGCGTTGTTTCATTTTATCGATGGGCGTTTGTCCATTTACCGGCTGGATAAAATCTTTATAAGCCGACCCTAAAAATATATCAACCGGCGATGATACTATTTGACCGGCAATATCGGTGGCATTACTCCTTTCGGCATTATGAGCGTAAAAGGCTGCGGGTGTTGCATCGGTAAGTTCGCATACCACAATGTCGGCCGTTTTTTTTCCTGCTTCGGCGCTGTAATCGGCCAACGATTTTAATGGCTTACCTTCCGGATCAACCCCCACTGCCCTATCATTTGTTTTTTGTCCCGACGCAAAAGCTGTCGCGCCGGCAGCTGAATCAGTGATGTAGGCATCGGCCGAGTAAGTAACCGAAAAGCCCATGTTAAGCATCTGGAATATATTAAGCTGCCCCCTGTTGGCACTATAAGTGGCGTATAGTTGCGATAAGCCCATGCCATCGCCTATACATAAAATGATATTTTTAACCTTTTTTACCTCACCATCTGATTTATAAGTTGGGTGATAAATAACGTAAGGTTCTGGAGCAATGTATTCAGATTTCTCTTTCCTGTTTAAAAAATTGCCGAGCCCTTCTATGTCATCGGTTCCTATAACATCAACGCCCAAGCGCAACATAGCCAGCCAGCTGCTTTTGGTATCGGGAGTTTCGTAAAAACGTATTTTTTTGCCGGCATGATGAACGCTGTCGATGCCACCTTTTATTCTTTTAATTTCATCGGCATTAAATACGCCTTTACCATTCCAATGCACATATTTGCTTAGCGGGAAACTCACCAATCCAATTTTTTTCCATTGAGCTGGCGTAAACCCATCTAAATGATCAACATCAAAAGATATCCAATCCGGGTAGTTTGGCATTACAGCTGCCGGAGGTACCGCCCCCGTCATTACGATAGATAACCTGCCGGGATGCCCATCATAGGCAAAATATTTTTCTAACGGTTTAAGTTCGCTGATCACCAAGGGCAATATCGCTTTATAATCTTCTTTTATTTCGATAAGCAGCCGCAGGTGTCTTTGCGGATCGCGGTTAAGTTTCTCGATTAGCGGATCGATATAGAGGATTTTCAACGAGCGTTTGGCGCTGATCTCCTTTTTATCATGCGCCACCATCAGTTGGCCGTTTACCGCATACACATCGGCCTCAATTGACCCAAAACCTTTTTCATAGGCCCGATAAAATGGAATGTTGTTTTTGTAATCATTGTGGGAGTGTGCATCGGCAACGGTATACTCTTTAATTTGTGCGCTCACGCACAAGTTTATACCAAGCAGCAAAGCGGTAAGCAAGATAATTGTAGTACTGTTTTTCATTTTTTAGTTCAATGTAAAAAACCGGGCGTTGCCCGGTTTTAAAGGTATAAATTTATTTACCAGCCTGCATTTTGTTTTAGCTGTCCCTGGCTTATCTGGATATCTTTTGGCGGTATAGGCCATACATTATCCCTTGCCGGGTCAAAATTACGCGCTTTCCAAACTACAGATCCATTAGCTCCATGCAATGGTTTGGCGTAAGTAGCCTGTGCATCGCCCCAACGCACCAGGTCAAAGTTGCGGTCGCTCCACTCACCTGCCAGTTCTACACGGCGTTCGTGTTTTAAATCAGCCATGGTAGCACCCGATTTTGGTGCCAGCCCAGCCCTTACACGTACCAGGTTTAAAGCTGCATCTCCGTTTTTACCCTGCATAATTTGAGCCTCGGCTTTAATGAGCAAAATTTCGGCATAGCGTAATAACGGAACGTTTAAATCTGTCGACGGCTCATCGCCATTAGGGCTTACGTGAATGCCGCCGGCATAGCTAAACGGCTCCATGTATTTATTAAACTGGTAACCGGTTAAGCTGTTGCTTTTGCCACCAATTGGGTAAGTATACGTTTGTCCAAAATACTGGAAAGTATCACCGTTTTTAAGAATAGTTGTTGCCAGCCTTTTATCACCGGTTTCAAATTCGTCAACCAATTCCTTTGTGGGCTGATAGTAGCCAAAACCATTGTATAAACCCCAGCCTTTATTCTCCAGCATAGCACCAGGCAAAATGCTTTGCCCGTTTAAATTGCTGGCTACTGACCAAATGTACTCGGAACTATAGTTATTGGTTATTTTAAATACATCGGCATAATTAGCTAACAAAGCATGTTTGCCACTTAGAATAACTGAATCGGCATATTTTTCGGCATTGGCATAATCCTTAGCGTGCAAGTAGGTTTTGGCCAGGTATGCCCATGCGGCTGTTTTGTGCGCCCTACCCTTATCAGCGGCAGCAAGCTGATCAAAATAAGGTAACAGCGATGCCGCTTTCTTTAAATCGGCTTCTATGTAAGCGTAATTATCTTTAACTGAAGCCAATTGTACAGGAAACGCGATTGGATTAGCCCGGTTTTGAAGGGGAGCTCCCTGTTTATCGGTACCATATAAATCGGCAATTTCCAGGTGCATAACCGCGTGTACAAAGTAGGCCTGCCCCAATATAAAGTTTTTGGTAGCCTGATCCATGGTGATGCCGGGCACATTAGCTATAACATCATTTGCCCTTTTCATTACCACAAAATGTAACGACCATGGCGCATAAATGCTGTTTTCGTTACCGGTACAAACAAAGTTTTTGATATTTTCTCTATCGGCAGATGTACGGCCAACTACCATATCATCACTGGCGTTTATAAACCAAAAGAAACCTCGGCCATACAGATCCTCGCTGTTGCTCTGTTTTTCGTAAAGACCATTAGCTGCCGCCTGGGCATCACTTGCGTTTTTCCAAAAGTTGGTGCTTGTTGGCGTACCTGTAGGCTTAATATTATCTAACGTGCTTTTTTTACAGCTTTGCGCAAGTATAATTACCATTACACCTAACAAGCCTTTAACTATATTTTTAAATTTCATCTTAATTGTCTCCTTAATTCTCTAATACCTTGTTGTTATAAGCCTACGTTAATACCTATTAAAATGATCCTCGATTGTGGGTACAAACCTAAATCGACCCCGTTTTGGTTGATACCAACTTCCGGGTCAAGGCCCGAGTATTTGGTAAATGTGGCCAGGTTTTGCGCGTTGGCAAAAACCCTTGCACTACGTACCCCTATTTTGGTCATCAATGTTTTTGGCAGGGTGTAACCAAGTGTTACATTTTTGATGCGCATGTAAGAGCCATTTTCGACATAAAAATCAGATACGTTACCAAAGTTGCCATTGGCATCACTTGCCGAAAGCCTTGGTATGCTGGTGTTGGTATGTGTAGGGCTCCAGGCATTTTTGGCATCGGCCAGCAGGTTATAGTTTTGGATTGATGCGTTTAAACCTGTGTATTTAACGGCGTTGAAAATTTTATTGCCGGCAATACCCTGTAAAAACACGCTCAGGTCAAAGTTGCCATAGTTAAAGTTGGCTGTAAAGCCGTAGTTGAATTTAGGAAACGGCGTGCCTAAATAGGTTTTATCGGCATCGCTAAGCTTACCATCGCCATTTAAATCAAGAAATTTAATATCGCCCGGTTTTGCATTTGGCTGGATAAGTGCACCCGACGAACCTTTATAGTTGTTTACCTCATCCTGGGTTTGGAACAAACCGGCTGTTTTGTAACCGAAGAAAGAGTACAGCGAGTATCCCTGCTGCAATTGAACCGGAACCAGGTTATCCCTCACCGTTGGACTTGATAAAATTGTTTGCTGGCCTGGTAAAATATCCTGGATCTTGTTCTTTATATATGATCCGTTGGCGGCAAGGTTATAATGCAATTGGCCAATACTGTTCTGGTACTTAACCGATAACTCGATACCTTTATTCTGAATTTCGCCGCCGTTTACAAATGGCGGGTTAGATACACCAAAAACGGCCGCTACCGGTGGTTGAAATAAAAATTGAGTGTTTTTTTTCACAAATACATCGCCGGTAACATTTAGCTGGCCGTTTAACAAACCTAAATCGAAACCGATATCTGTTTGGGTTGCTTTTTCCCATTTGAGGTCAAGGTTGGCCAGGCCATCAATTGCTGATCCTGTTATTGCCGCGGCAGGGCTGCCCAAATAGCCCGCAGTTTTGGTTAAGGATACCGACGTAGGAAAGTAAGGCAAACCAGCAAGATTACCTGACTGGCCATAACTTGCCCGCAATTTTGCAAATGACACTAAACCATCGGCCGGAAAAAATGATTCCTTACTAATCAACCATCCTGCAGATATTCCAGGGTACGTTTCTGTACGGTTTTTACTGCTCAACTTCGAAGTAGCATCGCGCCTTATGATGCCGCTCACAAAGTATTTTCCTTTATAATCGTACCCTACCCTACCTAAATAAGAGATGAGGGCCGTTTCGTTTTTATTGCCCTGCAAAGGAACACCTGTTGGATTCAATGTCCCATTTATAATGTACCGGTATGCCGGATCTTCGCTCAAATAATTATCAGTATTTACACTAAAAAAATCCTGCGTATCATCCTGGTAAGTATAACCTGCCAAAGCAGTTACGTGGTGATCACGGCCAAATGTCCTGTCAAAGTTTAAGGTTTGCTCGGCAAGTATCGTCCTTGAATTATTTTGTTCCTGGAAAAGGAAGTTATCAAAAAACTTTTTTCCCGGCTCCAGTATCCTGGTGCTGAAGTTTTTGATAGTCTCCATGTTTTTGGTAACTGCCAGGTTCGAGCGGAATTTTAACCCTTTAATTATGCTTACTTCTATATACGGGTTTATGGTAAAGCTGGTAACCGCATCGCTGTTATCCAGGCGTTTTAAGTAAGCAACCGGATTTATAACATCACCATATGAACCTGCATAAGCAGCAGGCACACCACCAAAGCTGCCATCGGCATTATAAATTGAGGCGTTGGGCGGATAAAATATGGCTGATAATATAGCACCTGTATAAGCGCTTGTTGTATTGGCCCCCTGGCCGTTATTGTAGGAGAACGACATGCTTTCGCCCATTTTAAGCCAGTCTTTTATCTGGTGATCAGAATTCACCCTGAAATTGTAGCGCAGCGAATTAGTGTTTAAAAGAATTGCATCGTTTTTACGATACCCTCCAGACACAAAGAATGTTGATTTTTCGTTACCTCCACTGATATTAAGGCTATAATCCTGTACATGGCCGGTCCTGAACAATGCATCAGTCCAGTTTGTGCGGGTGATGCGCGAATCGGGGTTTACAGTGGCATCAAAAGCCGGCAGACGCGTTTTACCAGCATTGTCATATGCCGTATTTATAGCGTCGGCATACTCGGCAGCATTTAAAGCCTGCAATATTTTAAGTGCATTTTGTTCACCTCCCTTTACCGAAATATCCAGATTGGTTTTGCCTTGTTTACCGCGTTTGGTAGTTATTAAAATTACACCGCCCGCTGCCTGGGCACCATAAATAGCGGCATACGAATCTTTCAAAACATCGATAGATTCGATATCATTAGGATCAATAGGTCCACCGTTATAAATGGTACCATCAACTACGGTTAAAGGACCTTCGCTATTTACTGAACTTCGTCCACGTAACCTGATGCTAGGCCCGGATGTTGGGTCGCCACCTTCATTTAAAACGGTAACACCGGCTATTTGCCCCTGCAGCATTTCGGTAACCGAACCTACCGAACGATCCTTAACATTTGATACTTTTAATGAGCCTATAGCACCGGTTACATCCGATTTTTTTTGCGTACCATAACCTACCACCACTACCGCCGATAACCCGGTTATATCTGCACTTAAAATAACATCAAGCGGTGAATGATCGGCAACTACCTCCTGGGTTTTGTAGCCGATAAAAGAAAAAACCAGTACCTCGCCCTGCTCAACCGATATTTTAAAAGCACCGTTAACATCTGTTGAGGTGCCGGCCTGCGATGTTTTGCTGCGGATGGCAACACCTGCAAGAGGACCGTCTTTGTCGCTCACGGTACCGGTTATCACTACTTTTGCCGGCACTTTTACCACTTTTTTACGCGAAATAATGATGGTGTTATACTTCTCGCGGTACTCCAGTTGGGTGTTGCTGGTTAAAGCATTTAATACATCTTTTAGTGGCTTGCCTATAAAAGTGCTCGCTTTTACTTTAACTGCCGCCACATCATCTAATTTGTAATTGAAGGCCACGTTGTTCATGGCCTTTTTTAATTTTTCGAGCGATGCATCCATCGTCTCATCGGCAAACTTTACAGTTACCGGCTGGTCAATCAATGATGCTTTACGCTCGGCCAGGGATTGTCCCGGCATCAACGTTGCGAAAATTGTTAAGAGCAATAAAATTGCGGTCATTAACTTTCTTGAAATCTGGGATAAAGATTTTTCCATACATTTGTTTTTAAAAGTGATTAGTAACCGCCTGTCTGGGTTTAGTCTGGGCAGTTACACTTAATAAGCCAGTGCTTGTTAGTAGCAGGCATTGGTTTTCTTTTATATCTATTATTTAATAGTTACTACATCCCCGTTAAGCCGGTATTTACGGCCATCAATAAACTGCAAAATATCAAGCACCTGGTTAATGGTTAACTTATTTGAAAACCTAACCGAATAATGTTGCCTGCTCAACCTTTTACCCGCGTATTTAAAATTGACGTTGTACCTGTTTTGCAGGTAAACGGTCACCTCTTTAAACTCAACGTTATCTAAAATCAGGTCGTCATGCATCCAGCTTAGGGCGTGGTCGCCAATAATGGTTTGTCTTGAAAAATTTTGGTTTTGTTTGTTGTAGGTTACCTGCTGCTGCGGTGTATACATCCCTAAGGTATGCTGTCTGTCATGCACTTCAACCTTACCGCTGTTTACAAACACTTGTATGGTTGGCAGCTCGCGGTAAAACTTAACGTTAAATGAGGTACCCAACACCTGTGTGGTAACACCCGCCGTGTGAACCAGGAAAGGTTTTGTGGCATCGTGCTTTACATCAAAAAAGGCTTCGCCGTTTAGCAAAGTTACCTCCCTTACAGCAGCGCCGAATTTAACCGGGCACCTGATGGCGCTGCCCGCGTTTAGTTGCACAAGGGTATTATCGGGCAGCAATACTTTTTTCATTTGACCTTTAGGCGCGGTGATCACCTGGTAGGCAATTACCTCAGCTGGTTTAGGGCCTGTAAACATGCGGTAACCCAAAATGCCCGCAAAAAGGGCTATTAGAATAACCGCGGCTACTTTTAACCAGGCAGTGTTTAAACGGGTTATGCGGGGCTGGTTAACGGTTTGCGCTTGTATTTTATCCCAAAGGGCCTGCTTTAAACGCCCCACAGGTTGCGGCGTATCCTGCCGGCGGTTTAAATCCTGCATCAGCATTTGCAAATACGCTAACTCTTCGTCGGTGCATTTGCCTTCGTTAAATTTATCAAGTAGTTTTTTGATTTCCTTTTCTTTCACTTATAAGCCTTTATACTTACCAAGTGACAGCAGGACGACGTTTGTACTATAGCAAACGCAAAAAAATTATCAGCAGCAAAAATTCGCTGAGCTTATCGGGCGGGATGACGTTATAATAATGGTGAACTGCTTTTTTTAACCGGCCAAGGGCGCTGCTAATCTGGTTACGCACGGTTTGGTGCGATATGCCTAATTCTGCAGCTATTTGCTGCCCGTTCATATCCTGTTCGCGGCTGCACAGGTATACCTGGCGCATTTTTTCGGGCATATCGGCAATTTCGCGGTTTATTAAAAAGCTTAGCTCAGCAAATGACAATTTTTGGGCGGTACTGTCCTCGGCCATATCCGGCAACTCCATAAAATCATTTAATGATTGTGGTTGTTTACTTTGCTTTTTGAACCACTTGTAGGCCATGTAATTTACCGATACAATCAGGTAAGCCTCCAGCGGGCCGTTTACCTGTATGGTGTAGCGGTTTTTCCATACCGATAGGAAAAGTTCCTGCACCATATCCATCGCCTCATCTTCATTCTGCGTTTTTTTAAGGGCGAAGGCTATCAGTTTATCGGCGTAACGCTCATAAATTTCCTGAAATGCACAATCATTCCCGCTTTGCAGTTCCAATAAAAGTTGAGCATCCGAATACTGTTTCACAAGCCTTTTTTATAGGGGTAAAGTAACGCCAATGATATTAATTTAAATTTAAGGATATATTAAAGCTTTGGAAAGCGATCCAAATATATTTTTTTTAATTCAAAATCTCTGTTTAGCTTACACTTATGAACGATTTAAAACTTGAGGCGGCAAAAGCAGCCGTAAAATTTATTAAACCACACCAAACCATAGGTTTAGGAGCGGGCAGTACCATTGCCCACCTCGTTACACTGGTAGCCGCTGATGATGAACTTGCAGCATCAGTTACCTTCACATCGTCATCTTTTAAAACTACGGCCATGCTTGCCAAAAACGGTTTAAGGGTAATGGCACCGGCACTGTTAAACCGCCTTGATATTTATTTTGACGGGTGCGATCAGTTTGATAAACAACTGAACGCTCTTAAAAGCGGCGGCGGCATTCACACTACCGAAAAGATCCTGGCATCAATGGCCGATGAGTTTATACTGATTGGCGATGCGGGAAAATATACGGATAGACTGGATACCACCTACCCCATGGTTATCGAAGTTTTGCCCGCCGCGTTGCAAATCGTATTAAAACGACTCGCCGCAGATTTTCCGGGTGCTAAAATTAATCAGCGTATTAGCAGCCAAAAGGATGGCGCAGTGGTATCAGATAACGGTAATATGCTGGTTGATATATTTTTTGCGAAACTTTTACCGCTGAATGAGTTAAACATCAAGGTAAAAATGATACCGGGTATTGTTGAGCATTCTTTGTTTTATGGAATGGCTACCAAAGCTATTATTGCCGGGGAGGATGGGGTTAGGGTGATTGAAGCTGTTTAAGAATCAATCATTTTACATAAGAACAACAGACAAGTTGTACTAATGTCTGTTTAAAAATTTATTATTGTTTTTTAATACAACAAACGGTGTGTGAATATTCCAACTTGGGTTTACAGTTGCATCATTAATAAAACCCATCGAAAAATTGCCTAAAATAATATCCGGACTGCCATCGCCATTGTAATCTTTAACATCCATACAAATCCAGCGCCCCCGGTTGAATATAGGCAGGTTGTGGGGTATAAAATGCATGGGGCTGTCCTGCTCAAAATAGGTAAAACCTTCGCCGGGGTTCTTCTTCAGGTCTGAGAAAAAGGCAATCAGCGCTATATCCAGCTTGCCATCACCGTTAAAATCGGCAGCTATGGCTTTGGTGGCTCCGTTTACGGGATAAAAATAAGCTTGCTTAAATTTAAAATTGCCCTGGTTAAGGAATATGTAAACGCCGTGGAAGGGTTTCAATATTTTTGAATAATCGCTGTTATCGCCGCTTGTGTATAAAACGTCCGGTAACCCGTCGTTATTAAAATCGACCAGCTGAAAACTGCTTGAGCCATACATAGGCGGAAACCTCAGGATATTCCTACCTGTAAACCCTCCTTTATGGTTATTCAAAAACAGCCACACACCTTCATCAGCCTGCGCAAATAAACACGCTACATCGGGCCAGCCATCGTGGTTAAAATCACCAATAACGGCATGCTCGGCACCGGGCATGTTGCTGATGATGTGTTTTTCAAACTGGTTTCCGGCCAATTGCTTATACCAGTACAAGCCACCCAAACTATGGCCAAACCCGCATACCACCCAATCCTGCAAACCGTCTTTGTTAATATCGCCCGGTACGGATTCTATTGGCCTTGGCAATTTATCGGCAATCTGTATTTCCCGTTGATAGTTTATTGATTTTAAATCCACTTGTTTTACAAAACCATTGGCTATATCAACGGCATCCATCGAACCGATGAAAGTAAAAACGCTTTGCCCGCCGCCTTTATCATCTTTACCAAATTGCACATCAACCGCGGGCGAAGGGTATTTAACCGTTGATAATAGCTTCAGCTGGTTTGACCACTGGAAAATACTGCTATTCATCCTGTCGCTGGTATAAATACGCTGCCCCGCGGTATCAAATGCCACCAGGGTAGTTGTTGCTAAAGGCACATCGTGGGCAGGCTTTATTAAACTGAAATTGGCCCAGTCTTTTAACGGGAGAACAGGAACCCTTGCGGGCATCAATTTCTTTGGTGATCCTTTGGTATAGTAATCAACAATTTTTAACCAATCGTCATAGGATACCGCCGATTTTGCCGACAGGTCGTTTACGTATTGGTCATCGGCATAAACTTTTATGCCCAAACGGGGGGCCATTGCGGGCAGTACGTGTTTTGTCCAGGTTTCCTGGTCAAGCAGCCGTGGTTCGGGATATTGATGGCAGTTTTTACAATAGGTAGCCGACAAACTTTTTCCATCTGTTGCAACCACATGCGGTTGGGGGCTGTTACAATTAGAAGAGACGAAGCAAACTACTGCTGTAAATAAAAATAAGGTTGATGTTAAAATGTAATGTTTGCTAAACCTCATAACCGGCTGCTAAAGTTTGTTGATGAATGTGCCTGTATTTTTATATACAAAAAGAGGCAGCTAATGCCACCTCTTTCTGTTTTATCAAAAATAAACAATATTAATAACCAGGGTTTTGTTTCAGGGCAGATGATGATCCGGTTGATTCCAGGTCGATTTGTGCCTGCGGAATTGGATAAACCTCGTTTTTGCCAACTGTGAAATGTGCGCCGGTAACATCGGTTATGTTTTTGCCATCGTAGCCAAAATAAGTTGCCAACGACTGCTGGGCTGTACCCCAGCGAACGATATCAAAAAACCGATGGCCTTCCATACCTAACTCCAGCTTCCGTTCAAAATAAATAGCTTTTAATGCCACTGCTTTGCCCGAGAAATAACCGGCAGGGTACTGGCTTACTACATACTTTGCAGCCGGTGTGGTAGTATAGCCGCCCATTGGGTTGGCTGCATCTTTATAAGTGTACACTATGCTTGCCGGTTTAGCTGCCCTTGCACGTACCAGGTTTACGTATGATAAACCCAAATCGCCGGTGCCCAATTGTGCTTTGGCTTCGGCCGCCATTAACAATACATCGGCAAAGCGGATAATATTAACCTGGTTTGCATTACCCGGCGCCCAGGTATGGCTATCGCCTAAAGTACCCTTCGTAGCCTGGTAATAAACATTCTTTTTAGGCGAGTACGGACCAGCCGAGCTTTGTTCGCGAATCCAGTTTTGACCAGGGTGATTACCCCAGTCAAGATACGGAATACCACGGCGGCCAACTGTCCAGTCTAAACGTGGGTCAAGGTTGCCGGCATCAAGTGTAAAAGCAGCAGTTGATGCAATGCCCTGGTCGTTAACTACAGCGTGGCTGTTGTAGTCATCTAAATAAGGTAAGCCGGTAGCATCGGTACGGAACGAGTTAGCCAGATCTTCGGTAGGCTGAAAAAATCCGCAGCATCCAAAAGGGCTGTTGTACGGGTAGTTCAGCATATCGCCGTTATTGGCTTCGCTGATAGTTCCGGTACCATCGTTTGCCGCCTGTTGAATAGCAAAAACGGTTTCCTTATTGTTTTTGGTTGCTGCGTTAAAGTTATCCTCGTAATTATCCGTTAAACCATAAGCAACACCTGCCGAGTTTGTTCCACCAGTAATAACTTCGGTAAATGTTTTATCGGCATTAGTATAGTCTTTTTGGTACAGATAGGTTTTAGCCAGGTAAGCACCTGCTGCCCATTTGTTCACCCTGCCAACCTGTGTTTGCGTTGCCGGTAAGTTTGCGTAGGCAAATGCAAAATCGGCAACTATTTTTGGCCATATATCTGTGGTATTGGGCTGCACAAAATTGGTTGTGGTTTCATCGATATAGGGCACGTTGCCAAACATCTTTTTCAAGTCGAAATAATAATGACCGCGTAAAAACCTGGCCTGGCCAATAATATTTGCTTTATCGGCGGCGGATATGCTTGCCACAGCGGCTACTGCTTTTAACACATTGTTTGCCCTTGTTACACCTTCATAATCGGCAATCCATTTGGTATTTAAAAAACCGTTACTGGCATCAACCGTAAATGTTGCTATCGAGTTGATAGCAGGCTGATCGATACCGGAACTGCCTTTGTGAGCATCACCACCGGCCACGCTGCCATATATCCAGTTATCGGGTGATGCTTCCCAGGGATTACCGCCACCAAAAGCAACGTTGCCGCCTTTTTGGCCATCGAGCGCCGAATATGCGCCAATCAAAAGGCCATCTACACCTGCCGCCGTTGTTATTTGCGCCGTACTTAACGCACCCAATGCAGGCTGGTCAAGAGACGACTTTTTGCATGAACTTTGAACTATACCAGCTATAACTAAAGTACAAACTGATAAACGTATGATATTTTTCATAAAATCTTTAATTAAAATTTAACTTGTACACCTAATAAATAAGTACGGCTTGGCGAGTAGTTACCCCTATCAACACCAAAGTTGGTGCTGCTATTGGTGTTACTGGTGGTACCGCCACCCACAATCTCGGGATCAACGCCGGAGTACTTGGTTATGGTAATTAAATTAGCTCCTGATAAGTAAATACGTGCGCTGCTTAAACCAATTGATTTGATCAGGTTAGGTGCAAACTTGTAACCTATCTGCAGGTTTTTTAAACGCAGATATGAGCCGTTTTCTACATAATAAGAGTTGGGTACAGTATTGGTACTAAATGAGCCATCAATTTCCTGGATAGGTGCTTTGGCATTCATATGGGTAGGCGTCCATGAATCATACAAAGCTGTTTTGCTTTTTGCACCCGCAAAATTGGCGTAAAAATCTGTCCACCATCTTACATCATTCCAAATCTTGTTGCCGTACGAGCCATACCAGAACATATTCAGATCGAAGTTTTTATAGGTAAAATCGAGATTTAAACCGCCCGTAAATTTAGGGTTAGGATTTCCAAGCAATGTACGGTCACTGGCATCTACTTTACCATCGCCGTTTACATCGGCATATTTAAAGCGGCCAACAGCGGCATCGGTTTGATAAGTACCCCCTGCTTTTGTATTGGCTGCATCAATTTCGGCCTGCGAATTCCAGAAACCATCAGTTTTGTAACCGAAGAAACCGCCCACAGGGCCACCTACCTGGTTACGTATAATGGAGCTGCCATTAAAACGGCCCGAGTTTTGGTCAAAGTAAGGCTGACCTACCGTAACGGCCTTAATAACATTATGATAAGTAGTAAACGTTAATGAAGCGTTCATTTTCAGATCATGACCCAGGGTTTGATGCGTGCCAATGGCAATATCCAAACCCGTATTATTCATAGCCCCAACGTTGCTGTATGGCGCTGTTGCAGAGCCTGCGGTACCTGGCAGGTTTGGATTGAATAGCAAGCCGGTGATGATCTTTTTGTAATAATCGGCAGATATATCCCATTTCTGGTTAAAAAACGAACCATCAAAACCAATATTTAAGTTTTTATCAAGCTCCCATTTAGCATCGGGGTTACCTATCCTGGTTTGGGTAAAACCGGCAACAGTACTGGTTGATGTACCGGCAATATCATAGTATGAATTGGTTTTGATTGCGCCAAATGTGGTAAAGGCGTTGGATGGGTCCACATTGATCTGGTTACCCATTACACCGTATCCACCGCGGATCTTCAAATCACTTATCCATGCCGCTTTTTTCAGGAAACTCTCCTGCGATATGCGCCAGCCCACGCTTACTGCCGGGAACCAGCCATATTGGTAAGTTAAAAACCTTGATGAACCATCACGACGGAGTGTTGCATTTAACAGGAACTCATCATTAAAAGTATAATCTAAACGCGCAATCAGCGATTGTAGCTTATCTCTTTGGATGGTGCTATAAGCAGTTGGCGTACCGGTACCTGTTGTTATAGTGGTATAATTTTTATCAAAAGTAAAGTAACCGGTATTGGTAGCACCCAGGGTTTCGTACCGGTTTTTATAGTTCTCTGTACCTACCAGTAATTTAATATCGTGTTTACGAATGGTTTGGTGATAGGTTAAAGTATTTGTCCAGGTGTAATTGTACCCGTTAAATGAGTTCTCTGAGTATGAGTTGGTTGTGTTGTTTTCAGAGTTCTCGTATTCAGGGAAAGTAAACGAGTGGTTATAATCAGAATAATACTCGCCGCCAAACTGGGTGCGTAAGGTAAAGTATTTCAGGAAATCAACCTCGGCAAAGGCATTACCAAACAGCCGGTTATAAGCTCCATAATTATTGCCGGTACGTTGTTGTACAGCCACCGGGTTACGGGCGTTACCTAAGTTTGCTGTATTTGAGCCGGCATAGTTACCTGCAATATCATATACAGGAATAATAGGCTGCTCGCGGAAAGCCATACCAATACCAGAACCCTCGTCATTTTCATTGATCAGCGGATTTTCTGTTACCGAGTATGATAAGTTTTCGCCTACCCTGATGTGTTTAGATACATTAAAGCTGGTATTTGCCCTTACGGTATAACGCTTATCATAAGTATCTATCAGGGTGCCCTTCTGGTTGTAATAGTTCATGGAGAACAAGTAAGTGGCCAGGTCTGAACTGCCGCTTAAAGCCAGGTTATGGCTTTGTATAGGGGCCGATTTAAATATTTCATGATACCAGTCGGTGCCTGCTTTGTTGGCCTTTGTAATACGGTAAAAGCCAGATGGATCGCCGGAGGTATAAAACGGGTTAACGTAATACTTTGATGGATCGACAGCCGGATCGCCGTCATGTACGCCATAAGGGCCTGTACTACCCGCGCTAATATAATCGGGCAATACATTGCCGTTGGGGCCATACAGGTTGCTGCTTAAATCAACCGGTATTCCTTTTAAAGCAGCGGTATTTTGAATGGCCAGCGTTCTGAGGCTGGTCATTTCCTGCGGATTTAACAAGTTAAACACATTGCCGCCTTTAGGTACCTGGGTGCCGTAATAAGCATCATAAGATACGCTTACCTTACCGGTACCTTTTTTAGTGGTGATAACAATTACACCATTGGCAGCGCGCGCACCGTATATTGATGCCGAACTTGCATCTTTTAATACCTGCATGCTGGCCACATCATTGGGGTTAATGTCGCTTACGTTTGTAGTGGGTACACCATCAACAACATACAGCGGCTGGTTGTTGCCAAACGTATTGGCGCCACGAATTTTTACTGAAGGGTTTTCGCCCGGCTGCCCCGATGCAATAACGGTTACACCCGCTGCCTGGCCCTGCAACTGGTTTTCTACTGATGATGTTGGCTGCCTGTTGGCGGCGGCTACATCAACTACGGCTACCGCACCTACCAGGTCTTTTTTTCGCTGGCTGCCGTAACCTGTTACTACCACCTCGTTTAAGGTATTGTTACCGGCAATCAGGGTAATGTTCAAATTAACATCAGCACCAACGGTTATTTCTTTAGTAACATAGCCTATATAGGATATGACCAGCGTGTTACCCGGACTTAACGAGAGGGTAAAATCGCCGTTAACGTCGGTAATGGCACCGGTTGCGGCGCCTTTTACCCGTACCGAGGCGCCAATGATAGGTAATTTGTCATCGCTGGCGATAACCTTTCCCTTGTACTTTGTTTGGGCAGTAACTACCACCGAAGAAACCAGGCAGCATAACAGCACACCCAGGAATCTCCCTTTTAGGAGTAAACTTTTAAACATGAATTTGAGATTTAATTGATATATATTTGGTTATTTATTGATTGCAAACAGAACGCGTAATCACCTATTAATCAGCTGTTAAATAATGCGTTCCGGATCTCACCCCGGAACGCAAATCCAATATCATTTCTCAAGTGATATTGATCAACTAATTCTCAAATGACACGTTTACTAAATCATTTAAGCTCTTCAGATACCGATATTATCAACCTTGTTGATTTACAGTTTTAGCTGCGCAAAACCGTAAAATCAGTTCGTCAATACACGTGTATCGCTAATTCCTTATCCCGATCACCAGGAGCACAAAAGGCGCCTGTTAAAAATGTTTACTTATGTAAAAGAGGCCACACGATTTGCGCGCCCCAGGTAAATGCCCCGGTTTATTATAATTGTTCACAAATAATAAAATAATAGAATTATAGATTTTAATAAATCGACAAAACATACCTGTTGTAAGACCAAACAGGTAAATAATGCGACAAAAATATTTTCGCTTTTTGACGCGCCGGAATAGCAGAACTTGCGGGGATATTATATATTAGCAAGAGTTTAAAAGACTGCCATAAAACCGATTTAAAACCAGTTTCACGTATAAAATCTGGACAATTTTAAAAATAACAGCTTTTGCGTGGATATTTCGCAATGAATTAGTATGTACCAGCCAGGCAATCACATGTTTAAACATCAACAATCGATTGTCCCCTGTTTGTTACTATTTGTATTGTAAAAATAATACTGCATTTATGTATATAATTTCATTAAACCTTTTATAAATGTACTTTAGCCATGCATGATAAAAACAATATAATAGGTTTGAATTTGTACAATAAAAAATTCAGGATTTGGGCGCATGTATGCGTTTGGCTTGTTCTGATGGCTTTACCATACATCATGCATTCAATCAACGTATTGCCTTCCCGCACGTTTACAGGCAAAGAAATGAGCGGGTTTATTAAGCTTGATTATGTGGGTTATATTTATTGGATAGCCGCTTTTTATTTCAACAGCTTAATTCTTATCCCTCATTTGTTCATGAAGGGTAAATACCCTTACTATGTGCTGGCTGTACTTTCAATTTATGCCATTTACCTGTTTGTATACCATCATATTTATAACTGGCTGGAGATAGACCTGCCTTATGGGCTGCTGCGCACCAGCTGGCTGCGGCTGCCCGCGTTTTTACTCACCATGGCGGCAAGCCTGGCCTACACTACCATAAACGGCTTGCTTGACTATCAGGAAAAGCTGCGCGAAAAGGATAAAGAGAAATTAAAAACCGAGTTGTCTTTCTTACGGTCGCAAATAAGCCCCCACTTTATATTTAATGTACTTAACAACATCGTATCGCTGGTAAGGTTAAATAGCACCGAGCTGGAGCCTACGGTAATGAAACTTTCGGGATTAATGAAATACATGCTTTACCATACCGATGAAGAGAAAGTGAACATTAAGGTTGAAGAAGAATACCTTAACCATTATATTGATTTGCAAAAGCAGCGGTTTGGCAAAAAAGTTAAGGTAGAGACTTCATTTACCATCCTGAATAAAAACCAGCTGATTGAACCGATGCTGTTAATCCCGTTTGTTGAAAATGCCTTTAAGCATGGGGTTGGTTCCATTGATGACCCGCGTATTATAATTGAGTTAGTTACCGATGAACGATTTTTAAATTTTACCGTTATCAACAAATATAATGCTTTCAATACCGCGCCGAAAGACGAATCGTCGGGCATAGGCATAGCCAACGTGAGCCGCAGAATAAACCTGTTGTATGAAAACAAACATCAGTTAAGCATCAAAAGCGAAAACAATTGCTTTGAGGTTAACCTGATACTAAAATTAGATGCATGATAAATTGTATTGCAATTGATGATGAGCCGCTTGCCTTAAGTTTACTTGCGGATAACATAAGCAAAATTCCGTTTTTAAACCTGCAAGCCGCCTGCGACGATGGATTTTCGGCCAATAAAGCCATGCAGGAAAACGACATCGATTTAATATTTGTAGATATCCAGATGCCCGGAATGACGGGGCTTCAGTTTATAAACAGCCTAATTAAAAAACCGTTGGTTATCATTGTATCGGCCTACAAGCAATATGCTTTAGATGGCTTTGCGTTAAATGTGGTTGATTACCTTACCAAACCAGTCCCCATGGATAGGTTTATGCAGGCCTGTAACAAAGCAAAAGAGCTTGCCGAACTTAAGGCGTTAAAATATGCATTAAGCCCGCCTGCCTTAAACTACACTTATATAAATGCCGGGTACACGGTTGTTAAAATTACATTTGATGAAGTGCTATACCTGGAAGGTTTGCGGGATTATGTTAAAATATACTTTACAGGCCATAAAAAACCGGCCATTGTGCGGCTCAGCTTTAAAAATGTAGAGCAGAAATGGCCATCGCATTTCATGCGCATTCACAAATCTTTTTTTATTAACGCGCAAAAAATTGAAGCTATCAATAAAACGGCGGTTATTATTAACGAAAAAGAGATTCCTATAGGCGAAGCTTACCGGGCTGCCGTGACGGCGTTAATACAGTCAAATAGTTAGAAACAATTCGGCCGATATCCTTTCAAAAACCTTGTTTCATAAAAAAGGGCCGAAAAACTCTCGCAGTTTTTTGATCGGCCCTACATCTACCTATGAAAAACAATCCTTTGAGAAGGATATTAATTTATACTCAATTACAGTACCAAAAGTTACATGTTGATTAAAATAAATAAAACAGCACTTTAATTTTATTTACGCAACAGCTTGTGGAAATACTTCTACTATTATTGTGTAATAAGGGCGCGATTGGGTATTTTATATATCGCAATTACCTATGCAAAAATTAAGAAACAGCGAAACCCAAAAAAGCGTATATCTTTGCGCACAAATTTTATAATTATATTTTCATGGCAAAGGCATCTGAAATTAAAGTAGGAAACATTTTACGCTACAACGGCGAATTGGTAACAGTTACCGAAGTACTGCATCGTACACCGGGTAAAGGCGGAGCTTTCTACTTGGATAAATTTCGTAACATAAAAACCGGAAAAATTGTAGAGGCCCGTTTAGCAACCGACGAACAGGTTGAAATTTGCCGTGTAGAAACCAATGATTACCAATACCTTTACGAGGAAGGCGATTATATGGTGATCATGGACAATACCACTTACGATCAGCTAAGCATCCCCAAATCGTTATTTGGCCCATCAGCAAGGTTTTTAAAGGAGGGGATGAATGTTATCGTTTCTATCGAGAGCGAAGAACCCATTATGGCCCAGGCGCCCAACTTTGTTGAGCTGGAAATTACTTACTCCGAGCCGGCCGTTAAAGGCGATACTTCATCAGGGGCATTAAAAGCGGCCACTACCGAAAATGGTGTGGAAATAAAAGTACCATTGTTCATCAACCAGGGCGATAAAGTAAAAGTTGATACCCGCACCGGCGAATATATCGAGCGTGTAAAATAATAAAACGGCTTGTACAGGTGTTCGCTTTTGGGCGAGCCTGTTCGGGTGTTCGGGGAGCGAAAAAATCAACTACAAATCTCTTCCCCGAACACTTTTGTTTTTTCATTCTCCTATGCGGGAATGATGGTAAAAACATCAAATTACTGCACAAAAACAGGTAAAAAGATCAATTTTTTACTTAGTATTTTGCAAAAAATCATACAAAAAAACTACGGGCGTTTCCCCAACCGGTAGAAGTTGGGGCCAGGCCTTGCATTCATACGCGCACAAGGCATTAGGCGCGTCCGACACTCAGGCCCTCTCCCGCGGCCGGTATCCATTGCAGTCCTTAACGCGAAAACGGTTATAACACAACATCGTGGTAAATTATAGGAGCAGCTAAAAATCGATTTAGCTACCGGCAACATTCAGGCACCGGCTATTCTTATTCTATTACTTTAAAAAAACCGCATGATTTTGTGAAGATAACAGATTATCGCGACTTTTGGACAGATACGAATTTGATGAAACCGATAAACTTTTAAACTAATTACCCGAACACCCTCCATAAACGCGGCTTTGGGATTACAACCGGCTTTGTACACCCGCCAGCCCCTCTACGAGAGCCCCTTCGGGGACGGGCAGGAAACGTCACCGGGGACAAAAAAATTAAATTAAATCTTAAATAAAAATGAGTGATATTTTAGAATCAAAATTAGTTTTTCAACTCCTGGTGGGGTTTGTCATTTTTATCCCATTCTTTTTAATCGCCAAAATATATTTAATTGTTAAAACATCCGATTGGTCAATTTTTAATGTCGTCCTGGTTTCTCTTTCATTTTTGGCGCTTGTACTCATCTTTATTTTCGCTTTTACGGAACGCCAAAGGCTGGCGATTGGAGTATTTGTTGGAGGGTTGATAATTATCGCAGGGGGATTGTTAATTGCAAGGAGGATCATCAAAAGGTAGCATCGGCCATGCTTTCAGTCCCCTCGCATCTCTCGGTAGAGCCCCTGAGGTACCCGCCCCCCTCGCATCAACGCGGCTTTGGGTCTACAACCGGCTTTGTACAACCGCCGGGTCCTCTACGAGAGCCCCTCGGGACGGGAACTATTCTTATTCCGCACGGATTTATCGGCTTAATTAACCTTACGTCTTCCACTTGTATTTCAGTTGTAATTTCAGCATTGTTGTATAACTTTAGCCTATTATGACCAAATCAATCACAACATGAAACTTTCCGCATTAATTTCAACTATTGCACTGCTATTCATACTTACTTCTTGTGAGCAAGCAACACCCAAAACAGAACTTCAAAAGAAGATGGAATTAGATAGCTTTTCAAAAGCTAAATATGGCGAAAGTTCCGATGAACACGTGAAAAAGATGGTTGATGCTACAATGGCTAAAGCTTTGCTTGATACCATCGGCCTCTATAAAGCACCTGTTAAAGTATTAAGCGCAAAAATCGTTAAAGAGGAGTATTCATCGTATCGAAATGTACATCTCAAATACAAGAATGTATCTGGTAAAACAATTGCTGCAATTAAGTTTAACTGGTACGGCGTCAATGCCTTTAATGAACCTGCTGATCTTGGGAATTCATATGCCGCGGGTTTTGGAGGAGGCTTTACCGACGATGCATTAAAGCCCGGACATTCTGACGATGGTACCTGGAGCGTACTTAGTAGAGACGCGAAAAAAATAAAGATTGCCTGGCCTACAGAGGTATCGTTTACAGATGGTACAACGTGGAAGATAAAGTATTCGCAAAGCCCCAATTAAACGGTAGCGGTTATCGTTAATATTAAGGTAGTTATAATTGCTTTATAATGGAGATGAGCGATGGGATGGAGCGATGGGATGGAGCGATGGGCGAAACTTTTAAACTAATCCTTAACACTGTGCCCTCGCATAAACGCGGCTTTGGGATTGCAACCGGCTTTGTACGACCGCTGGGTCTTCTTCGAGAGCCCCCCGCGGGGACGGACAAATAAAACACGAAAATGCCGTTAATAACAGCTCAAACATAATTTCCAGCAAACTCCTCCCTTGCCGCCTCAAAATATTTCCTCTACAAATGCGTTTATTAACATCACCAATAAACCCATGAGATTACCCCTAACCTTACTGCTCCTGCTTACATTAACGCGTTGCCTTGGCCAGACGCTGAGCGCTGTGGACAAGAAGCTGGCCGATGTTTACGAAAATGTGCCGGAGCGGTACACTGACGACCAAAAAGAAGCCAGGATGGAACTTTTTGAAAGGCTGTTGATGAAATATACCCGGCAGCTGCCCAAAACGATAAGTTACCCGTTTAAAAATTTGAGCGAAACGAGCGCGGTATATATCTCAACCTCGGACGATAGCAACCTGCGCATTTACTCGTACGACAGGAACAGGAGGCGGTCGATGCCCTGGTTTAATAATGTGTACCAGTACAGGGCTAATGGCAAGGTACTGGCCAGGCACGTGAAGCCTCCGCACCAATTGGTGCCCGATTATACCATTTACAAAATTAACACCCTGGCTGCAGGCGGCAAAACCTACTACATAGCCCAACGCGTCGCCTTTGGCGGCCTGCTTACCGAGTACAGCCTCCGGTTTATGGCAATAGAGAACGGCGGGGTTAACGATAACATCAAACTGTTACAAACAGGCAAAACGTTTGAAAACGTGTTGATATGCGGTAAGGTCGACGAGCTGAACGGCGAGCAGAAATTCAGCATAGATTATGATAAAGCCTCGGGCACCATTTCGATGCCGGTAGTATCGGATGATGGGAAGGTTGGCAGCAAGCGGGTTGTTTATAAGTTTAACGGCAAGTGGTTTGTGAGGGTGTAGCAGACAATGAAAGCAAATCACAACGCGACCACTCCAAACCTGGCGAACTATTTACATTCGTAATACTTTACTTGCTCCCAGTACCCAAACCATCTATGAGATTGTTACCTGGAGTTAATCTTAAGTTTAATTAGGAGGGGTTTCTTTACGCTTTGTAAAAAACGCCTATGAAAAAATTTATAGTATTATCGCTGTTGTGTCTCAGCTGGTTAAGCAATTATGCCCAGGCACCTTTGACAGCCGGTATTAAAAGAGCATCAACCGACTACGTGGAGGTTAAAAATTACTACTTGCTTTCCCTTTTTGAGCAGGATAACCAGGTAAGTTTATTACTTAAAAACGATGCCCAACTGGCGCAGCTGGCGCAACAAAAACTAAGCAGGCTTAATACATCTCTTACCGATTGCGGCGATGCATCGTGCTTAACCGCCGCTGTTAAACTCACCGATGAAGAGATCCGGTTAGTAACCGGGCGCCTTACCGCGCTTTATAAACCAGGCAACGCTTTGGACAAGTTGGTAAAAACAAAGCTGATTCCATCCGGCGCGTATAGTTTATATAAAAAACTGCCCAATGTCGAACTCTTGCAGAAGGCCTGGGAGCAGGATGCCGGCAGTGTTAATTATACCATTGCGGTATACGCCGAAGGGAAAAAACCTAATTATCCGCAAATAGATTCTATCAGTTACAATGTTCATGCAAAGGCTTATCGCACTTTAATGTACGATGTTACTGCTACCTTAATTGGCGACGTTAAAAACATGCGTTTGTTTTTTGAGCCGTCGATGCAGGCTGCATTGCTTTATCTGCAGATAAATGAGCGGCAGAATCCTGCCAACTACGAGCCTATGGAATTTGGGGTGAATAAGGCTGCAGTCAACAGGATAAAAAGCATTAAATGGGCCGGTTATCCGTACTCAAACATCCTGGTGCCCGGTGCAGGGCCCGACAATTTAACATCGCCTTTAAGCGGCGAAGGGATGCTGCGCTGCAGGCTGGCCGTTCAGCAATATAAATTGGGTAAGGCTCCGTTCATCATCGTATCCGGCGGCAAAGTGCATCCATTCAAAACAAAATATAACGAAGCCGAAGAGATGAAGGTTTACCTGGTGAAAACCCTGCACATCCCCGAAAATGCCATCATCATTGAGCCGCATGCGCGCCATACTACTACCAACATGCGTAACAGCGCCAGGCTTATCTATAAATACGGCATCCCGGCCAATAAGCCCGGTATTGTGGTAACAGATAAATCGCAAACCGATTTTATTATGACGATGGATGCCCGCTGTCAAAAGGAACTGAACTACGTGCCTTACAAACTGGCCAAACGTAACTCGGAAACCGAGGTTGAATACTACCCGGTTGAAGATGCCAAACAAATCGATCCCGACGAGCCACTTGACCCACGATAAACATTCAACATATGCAAAAAATTACTTTAACCATAGTCGCTGTAATATTAGGTATCGGGAGCCTGACAACCGGCAATATTGATCATCAGCTCCAACGCTCAATCACTATCGATTCGTTGGGCGCTTGCCAGGGGATATCGTACCAAAACGGCCGGATATTTTTATACGGAGACCGGGAGACAGGCATGATCCGCGAGTTTACAATGGAGGGCGATAGCCTGGTTTATCAGCATAAAGAAGTAAAGCTTACCAAAAACGGGCAGGATGTAATTAACCACCCTACCGGGATAGCCTATAACGGCGTTGGCCCAACTTTTATTGGTAACTCCATCCGCCTTAACGCCGAAGGCACCAAATGGCGAGCCGTTATTTATTGTGTTGATTGGAAAGCACTGTTGAGCACCGGTACGCTTGATGCCAGCCTGCTCAATACCATTGATGATGACGCCTGTATACAAGGCACGCGCCCCGAGTATGTTAAATATAATAATAAGTGGTATGTGGCCACCGCCGATTATGGCGACCATGGAAACGAGGTAAGATTATATGATCCGCAGAAGCTGGCAAAAGCAGCAAACACAAAAGAGGCGGGTGTACTTTACAAAAAATTTACGTGCACGCCCTGGGTGCAAAACCTGCACTGGATAGCCGATAAAGGCGTGCTGGTGCTTATCCAAAATAAAATTGAGGGACGGCAATGGCGTTTTACCTACGTCGACCTCAAAAAATCGATAGAAGCCGGTAAGCAGGTGGTACTTAGCCAGGTTGATGATATTAACCGGGCCGATGAGCTGGAAGGATTTTCATTTATTGGCAACGATGAAAAGGGAATTGCGGTAACATCATCACGAAAAGGCAATGTAAATTTCACTAAAACAAGCTGGTAAAAACCGGCGAAATGTGCCAGCTTACAGGCGCCGGCGTACACCCGGTTGCCTTTTTTATTAACACAAACTTAACGTTTAAGTAGCCCGGTGTTAAGATAGCTGGTTTAATTTTGTTGCCATTACTTCAATATTAATAATCTATAATTAATATTATATTATCACAAGGCAATAATTATTGTGATAATATTAAAATCTGCCATGTATTTTAATTTAAATGCCTATGTAACATTAATTTAAACTTAACATCGATAGCCGGCGATAAAACATAGAAACCGGTGAATGCGCTAACATTCACACGGCTCCCGGAATAATTGTCAAAAAACTAAAAAAGCGGTCGAAAGCTTTACTGTCATTTCCTAACAATCAACTTTTAAAAATATGAATAAAAAGATTATCCGTGATCTTTTTGGAAGGTTTTTGCTAAAACCTTTTACCTGCCTCATGATCATGGCAACCGCGTTTAACTCAAACGCTGCAACCCTTATTAAAATTGCGGTTAACCAGGCAACTCAAGTATCCGGTACCGTAACCGACGAAACCAACCAACCCCTGCCTGGTGTATCAATAATGATCAAAAACACCAATAAAGGTACATCAACAGATGTGAGCGGAAAATATAGCATTGCTGCAGAGCCGGGAGCCGTGCTGGTTTTTAAATTTATTGGGTACCTGCCAAAGGAAATAACCGTTGGCAACCAGGCCAATATAAATGTTAAACTGGTGCCACAGGCCAACATGCTTAATGAGGTTGTAGCCATTGGTTACCAAACCATCCGTAAAAGCGATGTTACCGGTTCGGTTGCCAGCGTAAAATCAAGCGATTTAAATCTTTCTTCTCCTTCATTGGGGCAGGCGCTTGTTGGCAAGGTATCGGGTGTACAGGTATCGCAAACAGGCGGTGCGCCATATACCAGCCCCAAAATCAGGGTTAGGGGCATCGGCTCCTTCAATGCCAGTTCTGATCCTTTGTACGTTATCGACGGTTACCCATCAAATGACATCTACATTAATCCGGAAGATGTGGAAAGTATCGACGTATTAAAAGATGCTGCATCGGCCGCTATTTACGGTTCGCGCGCATCCGGCGGCGTGGTATTAATCACTACCAAAAAAGGTAAACAGGGCAAAGGCCGTTTTGAATACGATGTGCAAACCGGAATTGACCAGCTGGCCCATAAAGTAAAACTATTGAATGCCGACCAGGCTGCACTTCTGGTAATAGATGGTCGCAACAACGCCTATCATGACCTTTGGGTTAACACCGGCCACACCTGGAATGATGCCATGTATTCTGACCCGAATGCAACCCGTGTAGCCAATGTTGGTAACACCGGCAGCGTAAGTATCCCCGATGGCTTGTATAATTTCGCTACGCAAACCCCTATTAAACAAGCCGTAAATACCGATTGGCAGGATGAGTTGTACCGCAATACTTTTATGCAAAAGCATACGCTGTCGTTTTCGGGCGCATCAAGTGATATCCGTTACTATGTGAGCGGTTCATACCAAA
The DNA here is from genome assembly GCF_051903035.1 of Mucilaginibacter sediminis. Classification (NCBI taxonomy): domain Bacteria; kingdom Pseudomonadati; phylum Bacteroidota; class Sphingobacteriia; order Sphingobacteriales; family Sphingobacteriaceae; genus Mucilaginibacter; species Mucilaginibacter sediminis. Next base: position 6,775,907 of record NZ_CP170602.1, on the reverse strand, counting down.
ACCAGCCGGGTATTATTCAAAGTACCGGCCAGCAGCGCTATAACTTCCGCGCAAATATTGATGGCGATGTAAGCAAGCGCATCCACATTGCGGCCAATGTAGCTTACACCCAAAATACCAACCAGGAAACACAGGAAGGTCGTTTTGACCACAGCCCAATTCTTGGCGCGCTTATTTACATGCCTTACCTGCCTGCTTATAATGCCGATGGCTCATTGGCCACCAATGCCGAAGTTGCCGGTTCAACCCAGTATGGTTACCAGGGCATTGAAAACCCGGTGGCACTTGCCGAGCGTATTAAAATTAACAGGAAAGGCTACCGCGGCCATTATAACGCGGCAGCAACTTACCACATATTGAATGGCCTTGATTTTAAAACAAACCTGGGTACCGAAACCTATACCGAGAAGTATGATTATTATTATCCAACCACGTTAAGCAGTGGTGCTTTCCCTCCGGGATCACAACAATCAATTTTGGCCGCTAATGCGCAGGCTTCAAACCTGGTAACTGTTGACAGGCTTGCCGAGTTTACCTTAAATTACAACAAGCAAATTGGCAGGCACCACTTTGACGCCCTGGCTGGTTACACCGCGCAAATTACCTCTGCCGATTATATCAGCGTAAAAGCAAACGGTTTCCAAAATGATGCGATTCCCGAAATATCAAACAGGGGCGCCCTTGCAGCTAACTTTGCTTTAAACTCTGCTTATAAGAGTGAATATACGCTGTTATCATACCTTGGCCGTGCTAACTATAACTACGCAGGTAAATACTTTTTAACCGCATCGTTCCGTGCCGATGGTTCATCACGTTTTGGGCCGGCAAATAAGTATGGCTACTTCCCATCGGTTGCTGCCGGCTGGAATTTGTCCGACGAAGATTTTTACCATAACTTCCTTGGCGATCAATCAACTGTTAAAATCCGCGCAAGCTGGGGCAAAAGCGGTAACTTCAATATCCCTAACTACGCCATACAACAAACTTTGGCAACACCTACAGGCACTGTGCTTGATGGTAACAGCGCTGTAACAGCAACCTATCCGGGTGGGATAAAAGATAATACCTTAAGCTGGGAAACTACCTCGCAGTATAACTTTGGTACCGATATCTCCCTGTTCAAAGGTCGCCTTTCAATTATTGCCAACTATTACCTGAGTTATTCATACAACCTGTTGTATAACCAGCCAATTTCGGCAATATCGGGCAGTACAACGATACTAACCAACCTGCGCGATTCCAAAATCCGTAACAGCGGTTTTGATTTCCAGGTAGACGGAAAGATCATTAACAATAAGGATTTCACTTTTGGTGCAAGCGGTAATATTTCATTAAACCGGAATAAAGTTGTTAAACTACCATCAAACAACACCCTGATCATAAACGGTGCCGAGCGATCATACCTTACCAGCATCACTACACAAGGGCAGCCAATTGGGATGTTTTATGGCTTTAAAGTTGGTGGTATAATTACTGCCGATAATTTAGGTAAAACCGCACCGTCTGCCTCACAAACCAACCCTGCTAAAATAGGCGACCTCTGGTTTGTTGATACCAATCACGATGGTATTGTAAACGATGCCGATAAAGGCATTATCGGTTCGCCATATGCCAAATTTACTTACGGCTTTGCATTGAACAGTACTTATAAACATTTTGATTTAAGCGCTGCCTTCAACGGATCATACGGCAACCAGATTTTGGACGGACAGGACTATTACCTGTATAATGGTGAAGGCTCGGGCAATCAATACGCCAACGTAGCCAACAGGTACAGGAATGCAGAAAACCCGGGCGATGGCTCGTTTTACCGCGCTTCACGTGCCGGTACGCAAAGTAACAGTACCCGTTTATCAACCTTTTACCTGCAAAGCGGCTCGTACCTGCGTTGTACCAACTTAACATTAGGTTACACCCTGCCGGGCTTTTTGCAAAACACTTTGGGCCTTACCAAGGCACGTGTTTTTGCAAGCGTAGTTAACGCGTTTACTATAACCAAATATAAAGGCTATAACCCCGATGTAGATTATAACTACTCTGGTGCCGCATCAAACAACACGCAACCAGCCAACCTTGCACCTGGTATCGATTATGGTACCTATCCGCTGGTTAGGTCATACAACTTAGGTGTAAACGTTACTTTTTGATAATTTTTTTAAGAGATATAAAAATGAATAAGAAATTTTTAGCCATCGCCTGCCTTGCTGCGGTTGTGGCCATAAGCCCGTCTTGTAAAAAAGACTTTTTAAATGAAAGCGACCCCAACGCCGTAACCGTTGACGCAAGCTACAAAACACCCAACGACGTGTTGCTGGCTGTAAACGGCATTTATCAATCAATGCGCAGCGGTAACAATGTTGGCGAGGGAAGTGATTTGTGGACAGATCAGCGTTCGGATGATACCGGCACTAACGATAACCAGTCAAACGCCGGCGAGCCCTTCCAGTTCAACAACTTTTCTATCCTGCCAAGCAATACCTATTTAAAAGCCCACTGGGTATCATTGTATACCACTGTTAGCCGCGCCAATGTGGTGTTATCGCACATCGACCAGGTTAGCTTTCCAGATAATAACTTAAAGTTGAAGTATGCTGCCGAGGCCAAATTCTTGCGTGCATTTACTTATTTTGAACTGGTGCGCCTTTGGGGTGATGTACCTTTGGTAACCAAACAACTATCATCTGCCGCCGATGTGGCCGCCTCAACTTTCAGGGTAAAACAGGATGCAGTTTACCAGCAAATAATAGCCGATTTAACTGACGTTGTTAACAGCCCGCTTCCAAACCTGCAAGCGTCAACCGGCAGGGTATCAAAAGCGGCCGCTAATTTCCTGTTGGGCCAGGCATACCTTACCATGGCTACCACTTTAGATCAGGCTAACCGAACCACTAATTTAAACAACGCCAAAGCTGCCTTAATGGCTGCTTACAACATGCGTAATTTTGGCGATTTAAACAGCATACCTTATACCGATGTTTTTGATGTAAGTAAGAAAACAACCTGCCCGGAGCTGATCTTCCAGATTGTGAACATCCAGGGTGATCTTAACTACAGTTCAGCAATAGCTGCCAATTTCCAGGCGAAAGGCGAAACTATCAACTCGCAAAAACCATCATCTGGCGCGGGCTATAATGTCACCCACGATTTGATAAATGAGTACGAAACTAACGATCCACGAATGACCTTTTCTGTTAAATACGCTAACGACCCTATTGTTAAAGATTGGTTTGTTACCAAATTCAGGGATGTTAGCAACGCTGCCGGTGTTAATGGCTATGGTGGTAACGACTGGATTTTGATGCGCTATGCCGATGTAATCCTGTCGCTTGCCGAAGTAAACAACTATCTTGGTGATGCAGCAACTGCAACCGGATTCTTAGACCAGGTACGTACCCGCGCAGGCATGCCAACCTATGCCGTATCAATGACAAATAGCGATTATGCTTCAAGATACCCTACGCTTAAGCTGGCTATTTTACACGAGCGCCGTGTTGAGCTGGCCTTTGAGCACCACCGCTGGTTTGATTTGCTGCGTACATTTACTACCGATGAGTTGGTAGCTTACTTTAAAGCCAAAAAACAAACCGACTTCGGTTTGGCCCAGGTAGCCAACTTTAGTACAAAAGACCGTTATTATCCTATTCCGTTTGATGAGTATAAACTTAACCCTGTTAAGATGTACCAAAATCCGGGTTATTAATAAAAATTAAAAGGAGGGGTAGGTAAGCCTCTCCTTTTTTGTTTTTCTGTTCTTCTTAATTAATACCATTGTCCTTTAGCGTGTAGCAAAATGGAAATGAACAAGACGACAGGCTAATCACCCTCGGCGCACGCCCTGCGTAGTGGAGGTGAGTGACGGCGGACTTGTGACGTTCTTCAGAAAAACATGATGAGTGTCATTAAGCCTAAAACCTTTCGGTAAAGCCATGCCTTTTTTACCAGCTCTGTAATATGTTCCTTGCGATTCAGATACCCTGTATACTTTGTTTTAGTTATTCAAACACAGCCTTCTTTATTCGGTGATCCTGGTCAGCAATAAAGAGGTTACCAGATGCATCGAAAGCTATTGTAAACGGTGCATAAAAGGTTGCAACGTCTGCCGGGCCGTCTACGGTTGGGTAGCCACTGTTCGGTCTGCCGGTTAAAGTGGTCACATAGGCCGAAGGGCTTATCATCCGGATCATCCAGTTGTCTGTATCTGCTACCATGAGATTGCCTGCTTTGTCAAAGGCGATACCTGTTGGAAAATAAAATGCGGCCTGCAGGCCCGGGCCGTTTCGCGCACCTTGCAGGTCGGTACCTGCAAAAAGGCTTACCGGGTCCGAAGGCAAAATTTTAATGATAGTATGGCCAGCGCTCATGTAAAACACTCCGTTTTTATCAATAGCAAGACCGGTTACTGCGTTTCCCGGAAACTTTGGCGGTAAGGTGGTAACCACGCCCTCCGAGGTTATTTTACGGAAGTTATTGTCGTCCAGCACATACAAGTTATTGTATTGATCAATGGTGATTGCATTTAATTGTCCTGAAAACCCGGCCGCCGGCCCCTTTCCATCGACAACAGGATTAGTAATGCTGCCAGCAAGGGTTGTTACGGTGCCGTCCGGGGCGATTTTCCTGATAAGGCGATTGCCCAAGTCATTAACAAACACATTGCCTATACTGTCGGCTACGATACCAGAGGGCGTACTAAACGAAGCCAGTCGTCCTTTTCCATTAGCAAATCCAGCTTTACCACTGCCCGCTAAAGTAGTTACCACCGCGTTTGCGGTGATTTTGCGGATGATATGGTCTGATGGATCGCTTATGTAAATATTCCCGAGCTTGTCGGCTGTGATACTTCTAAAGCCATGGAATGAAGCATTTGTTCCTGTCCCGTCAACCGATACGTCGCTGCTATTCCCTACAAAAGTGTATACATTAGTTATTGTATATTGATAAGTAAATACCGGCCCTGTTGCCTTTGAATTTTTTAACACTACAGCCACCACTCCTGTGCCTGCGCCCTTGGGCACTGTTACGGTAATGGCTGTGTCGGTTACTTTTAATATTTTTCCGGGCTTACCGTTAAAAGTAACCTTATTCTGCGTTGTGTCTTTGCCGAATCCGGTGCCTCTTATGGTCACAACGGTGTTGAACGGCCCTGAACTATTACTTAGGCTGGTTATAGCAAGTATTGATGGTATTACTGGTTTTTTATCTGGAGAAGAGGAATCGGCAGTGTTTTTTTTGCAGGATAAATAGCCGAATAAACAACATATGCCGAGTAAAAAAACGAATAGGTTTAAGACACATGTTCCTTTCAACCAATAACACCGACTTTTGGATAAGGCCATAATTATATATTTAAAGCAATAAATTTAGCTTATTTAATCACAATGTCATAGAAATGAAACGAACCTTAGAAGCTGTTTAAAAACGAGATTTATTTATTGCCGTTGACTTTAGTCAACGGTAATAGATAGTATCGCTGCTGGCTTTAGCCAAATTATTCAGTGGAATTTGGCTAAAGCCATTCGCCTTTTAGTCATTATTCCGTTGACTAAAGTCAACGGCAATGATTTTTATAGGATACATAAATAATCTAAATCAAATTTAGACAGGTTCTTAGATACTCAGATGCAAATTTCCCCTCATAAGTCTGCCATCGCACATTTCCGGCACTCAAGCCTTACGCTAAATACAGGATGAATTTCGCACACAAATTTTCATTTCTTAATCTATATCAAGTGCAGCTAAACCCAAAAAGCTGCACATTTGTATCACAAAACAAATACATCACTTAAAAATTGAAAACATGAGCACTATCACCACAAAAGACGGAACCGAAATTTATTACAAAGACTGGGGTACAGGAAAACCACTGGTATTTCATCATGGCTGGCCATTATCTGGCGATGACTGGGATGCGCAGATGATGTTTTTCCTTAAAAAAGGCTACCGGGTAATTGCCCATGACCGCCGCGGTCACGGCAGATCTACCCAGGTTGCCGGCGGACATGATATGGACACCTATGCAGCCGATGTGGCCGCACTTACCGAGGCCCTTGATTTAAAAGATGCCGTACACATAGGCCATTCAACAGGTGGCGGCGAAGCTATCCATTATGCAGCCAACCTGGGCAAAGGCCGTGTGGCCAAAGTAGTACTCATCAGCGCGGTTACGCCACTGATGGTTCAAACTGACAGCAACCCAGACGGCGTTCCGATGGCAATATTTGATGAGATACGCCAGGGCACAGCATTTAACCGCGCCCAATACTTTAAAGATTTTACCGTACCGTTTTATGGCTATAACCGCGAAGGCGCCAATATAAAACCGGGCATACAAGACAACTGGTGGCGCCAGGGCATGATGGGCGGCGTAAAGGCACAGCACGACGGCATCAAAGCTTTCTCTGAAACAGATTTTACCGAAGACCTTAAAAGCGTAGACATCCCTGTTTTGGTTTTGCATGGCGAAGACGACCAGATTGTCCCCTTCCCTATTTCGGGTGCAAAGGCAGCTAAATTATTGAAAAACGGCACATTGATTTCATATCCGGGTTTCCCTCACGGTATGCCGGCCACAGAAGCCGACACCATTAATAAAGACCTTTTGGCTTTTATTGAAGCTTAAGCACATTTTTGCCAAGCAAAAAAGCTGTCGCCGGTAAGCGACAGCTTTTTTAGGCCTTCCCTTGAGCCAGGGTTTGTGCAGCAAAAATGAGCCGGCACAAGGCATGTACTAAAGGCAGTGGTTTAGGTTAAATACTGCCCTGAAAAGGCTAAAGAGCAACTACGGCAGGATACGGGCCACTTCAAAATGCATTCCGTCTGGTCTGGTAAAATGTCCTCCCCAATAAAAACCGTTGTCATTGGCTATGGTTACTAACTCCCTCACGCATCCTTTTTGGCCTACCAATGCAGGTTGCGAACCGAACGCGTTCCATTTTGCATTGATATCAAACGCCGACCCAAATGCATGGTTACTTAAAGTTTTGGTGCTACCCCTAACGAACCTTGGGTTATATGATCCGTCCCAAATAAGGATCAGGTGGAGCAAACCTGCCCGTTCCCAATCTGCCCAGAGTTTCATGAGCTGTTTGGCCCCCAGTTGATGAAACTGGATATGCGAACCGCCGCTAATGTTTTTTAATTGCGGCACCGGCACCATAATAATATTATCCTTTGCCCAGTTATCCGTTACCCTGATATGTTCTTTGTCGCCCGGTTGCGGATCGGCCACAAATTTAAACTCACCAAAAACAGCCTGGCGCTCGGCATTGCTTACTAATGGCTTAAAATCGGGTTTTGGCGGCCAGTTGGCGCCTTCCTTGCCTGTCCTATCGTCCTGTACGCCATTAAAGCCCATTTGCATGGCTGCGCCGTAGGTTTTATTACCAACCACGCCATCAGGCTGCAGGCCTGCCATTTTTTGAAACGCGATGGTAGCAGCTAAAGTTAAAGGGCCGAAATCCCCGTCGGAAGGTTCATCTAATAAATCCTGGCCAATTAAAAAATCCTGCCAGTTTTCTACAGCCTGGCCTTTGCTGTTCAGTTTGATAAGAGGTAATGCGGGCATGTTAATCTGGTTTAAGGTTATGACGATACGTATTAAATGTTTTAATAAATATCAATAATATTTTTACCGGTTATGCCCGTTAAAATACGGTATTTACGTAGGTAGTTTTACGTAGTTTAAGACGGACTACCTGATAAAGAATTAACTTCGTTGCGGGCCTACGCCATTTTTAACCAGGATCAAAGAATCTCGCATCTACCCTTAGTCAACCTTAGTCAAAGTAATAATTCCTGATCCGATAGGGGTAGGAGAACTTTTCCATATGCCGTGTAATTTGGTGGTTTTATCCCAAACGGCAACGGCAGTTTCGGTTATCCCGATATTGGAGGCAATTCCATAAACACATGTAAAGGTACAGGTAAGGGTGTCGCCTTTTAATGTCCAGGTACCGGGGGCTAAATGCTGCTGTGCCTCGCCCTTGGTATCGGCAATCATGGTGCCGTCAGGCTTAATAATCAAGCTAAAATATTGCTCGCCAAGGTCGGGATGTGTATCAGTGGTATAAGTGCCAATCCACAGTCCCTTGATAGACGACGAACCTGGCGTTACATCGGCAAGGACATCTTTTTTACAACTTATTTGAAATAAGATGATCGACAGCGAGAAAACCGTTAAGGCAACCGCGCTCATTAAAATTTTTTTCATGATACTTTTTTTATGATAGTTCAGGCAGTAGGTTAAAGCTAACAGAAATCAGAAAAAAAAGCAAATCCCCGGCGGCTATGCCTGCAGTTTATAACTACTTTTTTGCCGCTGCCTATCGGGAGGACAAAACTCCCGGATGTTTAATTGCATCCGGGAGTTTTTTGTATACCCGGCAGTTCGCGTAAAGGATTGGCGTGGATACCGGCCAATGTGAATAAGGCCTGTGCAGTATGAACAAAAAGCCTGGCGCCGCCTCTATCGGCGGCGTACGCCATGGTTTAAGTTAAAAGTCAAAAGTCAAAAAAAATGCCTGTTAACGCGGTAAGGGATTTGGTAACGACGGGCATTTTCTCCTGCCAATGCTATTTAACGAGTGCCGGCACCTCATTCACCGTCGATTCCCTGGCTATTAATGTGGTTTTTAAAACCACCCGCTCAAAACCGGCCTGGGTGTTTGCTTGCAGGCGGTTAAGCATTATTTGGGTTACCTGCTCCCCTATTTGTTTTACAGGCTGGGCAACAGCCGAAATGGACGGGCTGAATAATTCGAAATTGGTGTTATCATCAAAAACAATAATGCCTATATCTTCGGCAACCCGCAGCCCAAGCTGCCTGATGGCTTCTATGCCACTCAGGGCAAGGTAGTTGGTGGAAAAAAAAACCGCATCGATAGTTTTTTGGCCCGCTAAAAACTTCCTGATAACCTCGACACATTTTGGCTTTTCCAGGTCGTAGGGAATTTGTTTAATCTTTTTAGCCAGTCCCGCATCATCTATCGTCTTTAAATAGCCGTTGGTGCGCTCTTCCATCTGGTTTTGCCTCGATAACAGGGTAACCATGGCAATATTTTTAAACTGCCGGGCCACCAGGTGTTCTACAGCCTGCAAAGCACCGTCGAAATTATCAATCAGCACCTTATCGCAGTTAAGGCCGGGCAGGTCGCGGTCAAATACAACAACGGGAAAGCCATCGGTTATCAGTTCCTGGATGTAATTTTCTATCCCGGGCGGCGGCGCAATAATATAGCCATCTACGTTATGGTTACGAAAAGCCTGCAACAGGTCGATAGCCTGTACGGTATCGTTTTCGGTACTGCCATAAATAACCCGGTAACCCGACGAGAGGGCCGACCGTTCAACAACGCGGGCGATTGAAGAGAAAAACGGGTCCGAAATATCTTCAACAAGCATACCTATTGTTTTGCTTTTGCCGGTACTAAGCCCCACGGCAATCCGGCTTGGCTGGTAGCCTACCTTTTCAACATACTTTAATATTTTATTTTCCAGCTTAATACTAATGCCATGCTGCCGGGCTTTACCGTTCAAAACAAATGAAATGGTTGATTTTGACACCTGCAATTGTTCGGCAATATCTTTTATAACTAATTTTTTCATCAGGTTTAATAGCAGGTTACAATGGTTAACCGGTTTAAAAGTTAAACTACCTGATGCAATGACAACCAACCGCGGTTTTAATACTCAATAAATCATGCTTAAAGTCTGAAGTCCTAAGCCAGAAGCCCTAAGTTAAAAAAAGGGCAAACCCTGCTTCAGACTTAGAACTTGAGACTCAGAACTTCAGACACTCATTCACCCACCACTCAACACTCACCACTCATTCACTCACTACTCACCACTCACTACTCACCACTCACCACTCACTTCTCACCACTTACGGCACAATAGACCACTGCTGGTTAAGACTGCTGTTGCTGCCCCAAAACTGCATAATGGAGCCATTGGCGGTACCGCCGCCGGTATCAAGGCATTTGCCGTTGGTACGGTTTACAACTTTGTAGTATGACCCTACCGGTACAATTACCCATTGCTGGTTTGGCGACGTACCGCTTGACCATTGGGTAACATTTGAGCCATCGGCAGTATTGGCATTGCTATCCAAACATTTACTGCTGGATACGCAGGTAAGCTTGTAATATCCGCCGCTATAGGATAGCGCCCATTTTTGATTACCGGAAGTGCTGCTGGCCCACTGCCCTACATTTGCAGCATTGGTGGTGGCGCCCAGGTTATCCAGGTATTTGCCGCTTGCCCGGTTCAGGAGGTGATAGGTACCATTGGCAACCGGCTGTGTGGTTGTTGTAAAAGTAAGGGTGCCAAACCCGAGCTGATCATAGCCGCCGCTTGTGCTGCCATAATCACCGCCCCCGCCTTCGGGCCTCATGTTGGTGGCATATTGGGCACTATAGGTGGCCGTAACCCCGGCTACATTGGCAAAATGGTTATAAATCAACTCCCACGACGGCCGGATATTGCCCCTCCCCGACTCGGAAATTACCGTTTGCGAATTTGCCGCGCAGGTAGTGCCACTACCCCAGTTGTAGGTTGTAAACGGCACGGTATTGCCCAGGTTATAGCTGGCTGTATATTCGCTTACCGCCAGTGTCTTGTTGCTTTCGTAACCAAACAGGTCATCGCCCTGGTTAAAGGCCATTTGGCAAAACGGGCCAAGCAGGGCAATATCAAGGCACTGGTGGCCCTGGTCGCGGCCACTTTCCTGGCCCTGGCCAAGGCCGCCTGTGTATAAGAAAGGTACTGCATGATCAATAGCGCCATTGCCTGCACCGGTTTTAAAATAAGTAACGGCCTCATTGTACTTGGCGGCATCATCGCACAGGATGCCGATAGACAAGATGGAGGCCATGCTGCAAAGGTCCCAGTTTGCCCAGTAATTGGTAATGCAGGCACCGTTATGGTTCACCAGGAAATCGTGGTTCATGGGGTAAAACACCGTAAGCATCATGGTTTGAAACCGGGTAAAGTCGGCCGCCGCCCACCCGCTGTACGAGCGCATAATTTCGGCGGCGTTGGCAAACTCATAGCCATAAATACCGGCGGCAAGCCACCTATCGGCACTGCCCGATATGGCCTTGAGCGTAGATGACCAGGCATTCATAATAGCCACGGCATTATTGCCACAGGCCACATCGCCGTTAATTTTCCAACGCAGGGCGTTTTGATACGCTGCCGCCACATCATTGTATAGTTTAGAATAATTTTCGGGCGAGCCGGAACCCCTGTATACGGTATCTACCGGCCCTTTCATCACATAAGTTGATGAGGAGTGGGAGTTTGCGGTAAGCTTGTTCCAGCCCGAAAGCCAGGGTTCGGTACCCGCCGATACCATGGTTTGCATGCGGATAAAATCGGCCTCGGTGTGCAGCAGGCCCGGATGAACAAAAGGGCTGATGGCAGCTACCTTTAATTTTGACGATTTCCCGGTTTTAACACTGTCTGCAATAGTTGCGGCAGGATTTGCTGATTTCCTGCAGCTCCAGAAAGGAAGCAGGCAAAAAAAACAAAACAGTAATAGCAATTTTGATTTCATAATAAATGGTTAAGTATTATTGGTTTAATTAATTGCATGTAAGCACCAGCTGCCATAGCACAGCTTAACTGTGTTGTTGCACAATTAAATACTTCCTGCAAACAGGGCAGGCTTCGGTTTATAATGGCAGATGGTTAGTAACTGATTACAAATCTCTGTTATATAAACTTCTGCGGAAGGGGGATGATTAACCAAAAAGAGGTTACAGATTAATCAATAGTTAAGTTTAAAGGGGGATAAAATGAAAATCGCAGCGCTGCGGATAAATGAGTTCCTGGTACATGTATGGTATCCTGCGGAAACGAAAAAGCAAAAGAATAAGCGTTCCCCTCGCCTTCACCGTCCCCTCAGGATTTCTCGGTAGAGGGCCCTGAGGTACCCGATCATCTTACATCAACGTGGCTTCAGGATTATGACCGGCTTTGTACAACCGCTGGGGCCTTTTTCAAAGAGACCCCGCGGGGACAGGAACTTGCAGTTATCGCACCTAACGGCAGCGTTTAAACTGCTACACGACAGGATTGTACCCGTTTATCATACACCAGGTTATTGCGCAGCTGCTGCATAGCCCGGTGTATGTGGTTTACTACCGATTGGTAATTTATACCGGTTACTTCGGCTATCTGTTCGTAGGTCCAGCCGTCAAAATATTTTAAAAACACCATTTCTTTTTGCCTTTTGGGCAAAGCATTCAGGGCAAGGGCGAGCAGCCTGTTAAATTCAAGGTCATTTTCGCTGTTCACCCAAATTTCTTCCTGGGAAAAAGCAAGATCAATTTCGCGCTGATCGTCGGTTATTGATAAATGATTCTTTTGACGCTTAAAATAATTGAGTGCGAGCGACCGCGCCGCCTTAAAAAAGTACACCTTCACATTATGTATGGGGCCAAGCCTTTCTTTACGTTCCCACATTTTTATAAACAGTTCCTGCAGCAGGTCTTCTGATACAATTTCGTCGCGGGTAATTTTCAGCAGGTAATGATAAAGCAGCGGGTACAACTCATGGTGAATAGCCCCGAATTCACTGACATCACCCTGCCGGGTTTTTTCCCAACGTATTGCTAACTGGTCATTCTTGTTCATAAAAATGCTTGGTTATAATTGATATTAGTTCCTGCAACTCCCGGAAAACGGCCACATAAAATCAGGCTGAAAAAAAATAGGCCCGGGCATTTTTCGATTGTCGTATAATTGGTTTACAGTAGCTAATATGAGTGGATTTTGGGCGATAGAAAGGCTATAAAATAACCAATCGACATACGTAAACCAGCCAAAAAAGCCTAAAAAACCGGTTTAGAAGCATTTTTTTGATATCAGGGGTACAATTCAGCCTTAACTTAGCGCACAAGGCAATCAGCGGCCTTGTTATGATAATTGGCAAAGCATCAAACTATTGGGGAAGGGCATGGAGAGGCGCAGACTATGGGGCAGCGGATGGCATATAAAATCAGGAGCAGCTCAGGGCTTCCCTTTTGGTGCAGGCGGATCTTTTTTTTGTTTAAGCAAGGGTAAAATTGACTCCCAGTGCCGCTTAATCCGGAGCTGGCTAACCTCGGGTTTCCTGATATGGAAAGCTGGTTCAAATTCGTCAGGTTTCTTTTTCTCCATCTTAAAATATTTTTAGGCCCCTAAATAGCTTACCCGGAAACCGGGTTTAACCTTTATTATTCTATGGTGTTTGTTTTTAATATCGGCCTGTACAAAACTTACGCTAATATCCTGATATTCTGTTTAATAAATAGCATCATCCATTAAATTAATTAACCGGTTTTATATAATCACAGTAAACCTGCATCACCTGTCATTAAAAAAAATTGCGGGGGCAGGGCCCCCGCAACTCAGTTACCAACCCGGATTTTGGGTTAGTTGGGGGTTTAACGTAATTTGTTGGGATGGAAGGGGGTATAAATAATTTTTTTCGGCAAATAACCTGGCCGTTTGATCGATGATCAGGTTGCCATTGGCGTCTTTGGCGTTTGTGGGTACTGGTTTTACAGCATCAGGGCCTAATTGTGCCTGGGTGCCTGTGTATTTATACGATACCGGCCATGGGCTTACAAAACCGGCAGCATTGTCATAAGCGGTACCGCCTATGTTGGTTACCAGGTCCGTTGTGCCGCTGTGCCAGCGCTTAATATCGTCAAACCTAAAATCTTCGTCATAAAGTTCTATCGTACGCTCTCTTCTTATTTCGGTACGCATATCCAGGTTATTGGCATTTACCAGGGCGTTGCTAAGCCCCGGCATGCCGTTGGTGGAGTTGCAGCGCAGGCGGACAAGGTTTACAGATTTGTTGAGGTCAGCATCAGAAATCATTCCGTTTCGCTCATATACCGCTTCGGCATAGTTAAGCAATACTTCGGCGTAGCGGATTACCGGGTAATCTTCCGATTCCTGACCATCTACCAATTGTCTTTCTGATATCCATTTTTGATTGCCATAGCCGTAAGGTTTTGCCGGCCCCAGCGAATTTGCCCTGTCGGCCGCATCTCCGGTCCAGTTAACGCGACCATTTATGCTGTACCAGTAATACTGGTAAGTAATTTTAATGGTGTATTTTAAACGGTTATCGCGGTTCTGGAATTCTGATAAATAGGTTTGAAAGCCGCCAAATTGCGGCGATTTTTCAACCGGCAGGCCATCGTTACACAAAAACATATTTACAAATTTTTGCCCCACACCGGTTGCCGTACTGCTACGGCTCACAAATACGTTAATCGGCTTCAGCACGTCATCGTACCTGGTCGAAAGTATGTATTCATGGTTAGCGGTTTTGGTTATACCGGCCGGGTTTGATTTGATGTTTTCAAGTATAAATAAATATTTCAGGCAGGAGTCGCCCAGTATGGTGCTGTTGCCGCCAAGCGCGTTTGAAGCTGCCGTGCCAAACAATGCATACTGGTTACTGGCCATAACGGCGGTGCTTGCTGCTATAGATTTATCAAGCAAGGCATTATACCGTGCCGCATCGCCCGACCTGAATTTTTGCCACGTACCTTCATAAAGTGCAACGCGACTTAAAAATGCCTGGGCTGCCATCTGGGTTACACGGCCAAAATTTGCCGAGTTGGCCGGTAGCGAAACCGGTAGGTCTGGTATGGCGGCCTGCAGATCGGCTATAATCAAATCGGCTATCTGATCGCGGGTGGCCCTGGCGCCGAACAACTCCGGCGAGGTAAGGTCAAGCGGTTTGGTAATCAGTGGCACACCACCATATTGCTGCAAAAGATCAAAATAGATATAGGCGCGGAAGAATTTTGCTTCAGCCACATATTGGGCTATTTCGGCTGGCCTTGGGTATGATGCGGCCTTATCCAGCAGGTAATTGGTAGCCCTTATCCGGCCATAGTCTACGTTCCAGTTTCCGGCATTTCCAAAATTTGCTTCGGTAACCGGTACAATGTTGGTTCCCGAGCCGTACACGCCACCGCCGCCAAACAGGTCCGATCGTCCGTCGGAATGTGGATTGTCAGACAAGCCATTAATGGTGGTAAAGTTTTTAAGATAACCGTAATACTGGTTGGCAAAAGTTTTATAATCTGTTGGTGATTTAAAGTAGGCCGCATCTGATAATTGGTCAAGCGGCTTTAAGTTGAGCGTTTTATTACATGACATTATAGTAAAGCCAAAGGCAACCCCTATAACCGACATGAACTTGATATATTTCGTCTTCATTTGATATCGTTTTTTAAATTAAAAAGTCACGTTTACGCCAAGGGTGATGTAACGGTAAAAGGGGTACCTTTCGTTACCGGCCACTGTCCGGGTAACTTCAGGGTCCCAGCCGTCATGTATATAGGTTTTTTCCCACAGGTCGCTGCCCGAAAAATAAATCCGGAGCCCTTTTATGGCATGTGTGTGTGCAAGCAGGCTTTTAGGTATGGTGTAGCCAAGCACCACGTTTTTAAGCCGTACATAAGCGCCGTTTTGCACACGCCAGGTTGATGGCTGATAATTATAGTTGTTGATACCATTGTTTTGTGCCGAATGCAGGTTTGGATAATAAGCGTCCGGATTTTCGGGCGACCATACATTGCCCAAATATGACGTTGTTTGACCCTGGAAAATAGACAGGAAAGGCACGCTGAAATTTGCTGTTGACCCGGTACGCAATACAGCCCGTTTGCCAACTCCCTGGAAAATGGAGTAAAAATCAAAACCATTCCACTGCAAGCCAAGGTTAAGCCCGTAACTGTACCTCGGGTTATCCGATCCCAGGTAAACAAGGTCGCCCTTATCGGCTGTAGTGCCGCCTATACTCAATTTACCGTCACCGTTAACATCCACAAACTTATTATCGCCGGGGCGCAGGCCGCTCATCTGGCCGGCCGGATTGGCAAGCGCCGATGGTATGGGAAGGCCAACGTTATTAGTGCTTCCGGCAGGCGCGTATTGGGCGTTATAAGCATCAACTTCGGCCTGGGTTTGAAGCTTGCCTCCATATTTTAAGCCAAAATACGACCCCAGGGGATACCCTTCTACAGTGTAATTATAACCCGGGCCAATAACATTTGCCCCGCCATAATGGACCAGTTTATTTTGGTTATCGGTAATTGTACCGCTAACCGAGTAGGTTAATTTACCAATGTTTGACCGCCAGGTAAGGCTGCCCTCATAACCCCAGGTATGTAAGGTTCCTATGTTTTGTGCCGGTGCGCCGGCTCCAAGTACACCCGGGTATAGCTGGCCAAGCAGCATATTATTGTTTTCATTTCTGTAGATGTCAAAAGAGCCCGAAAAGTGGTCGTTTAAAATGCCGAAATCCAATGCCAGGTTCTTTTTAACAACAGTTTCCCAGGTCCTGTTAAGGGAAACCAGGTTTCCTGTAGTGGTTACAGAGGTAGCCAGGTTATTGCCAAGTAATGCGCCGCCACTGTTTACATTAAGCGACTGTAAGTAATCATACAAACCAATGCCGCTCTGGCTGCCGGTGGTTCCGTAACTTGCCCGCAATTTAAGGGTAGAGAAGAGGTTAAGGTTTTTAACAAACGACTCTTCGGATATAAGCCATGAACCCAGTACCGAACCAAATATCTTCCACCTTTTATCGGCAATAAATTTTGATGAACCGTCATAACGGCCCTGTACCTCCAGGTTATATTTGCTGTTGTAGGTATATGTTGCACGACCAAAATACGATCCCAGGGCATAATGATTCTGGGTTTCGCCATTGGTTACAAAGCCGGCAGTACCGCTGGTAACACCGGTACCTAACGACGGGATATCATCGCTGCCCAGGTTGTAAGTACGCGTGGTAAAATAATTATACTCATCGCGCTCATAGGAGCTTCCGAGCATTACCCCTACCGCGTGAACCTTGTTAAACACGTTATCGTACGATACCCTGCCTGCAAGGTTATAATAAGGCTCGGTGATATTGCTGCGGTTATAAAATGTACTGTTGCCGCCGCTGCCGCCTGCTATAGGGTTGGTTTGTATCAACAGGTTACCGGCATAGTTGTAAAACTGTACCTGCTTTTGCTGTATCCTGCTGTCCTGGTACCATACATGATAGCCGGTTACCGCGGTAAATGTAAGGTGTTTTGCAAAATTGTAAGTAAAAGTTGAATTTAACAGGGCCCTGCTGTTCGACTCTTTGTTATCGCCACCATATTTAAGCAATGCCGGGGCGCTGTAAACGGTTCCCCAGGCGTAGGGCTGCCCTTTTGAGGTAAACGCGGGCAAGCCAGGCTGGCCGTAATTACTTAGTGCACTGTAGCCCCCATAGCTGTATAGTGTAGGCTGCTGTATATTATTCCTTTCAAGGGATATGTTGGTTTCCAGGTTTACCCTGTCGCTAAACTTATAGCTATGGTTTAAACGCAGGTTATAACGCTGGTTTCCATTTAATCCCCATTTTAACTGGCTTCCATCGTTAAGGTAGCCTAAAGATACGCGGTAACCGCCACGATCGCCCGATCCCGAAAAGCTTAGGTCCTGCTGGGTTGATGTAGCATTTCCCCATAACATTTTTTGCATGTTGGTATCAAAAAAGGTAAAGTCCTTAACATCGCCAAACGATGGCAGCGGCGTGCCGTTATATAAAACACCATTGGCTGATCCGGCGTAGCCTGGTAATTTGGTAATATCGATGTACAGGGAATCAGGCGGATGGGTGGCCAGGTCGGCCAGTTGGTACCAAAGATAGTTGGTAGGGGCCACGCCATAGTTATCGTTAGTTAAGGCCTCTTTTAAACTTTGGCCCCACTGCCGGTTATTGATCAAAATAGGCTGAAGGCCAAGTCGCTTTTGCGATATGGTAGAAAGATATTGAACATCCATTTTGCCGGCCTTTGCTTTTTTGGTGGTGATAAGCACTACGCCAAAAGCCGCGCGTGCACCGTAAATAGATGCGGCGGCATCTTTCAGGAAAGATATATTATCAATATCATTCGGGTTGATGGAGTTCAGTTCGGCATTGTTAACCAGCGCTACACCATCCAGCACAATAAGCGGATCCTGCGTGTTGGTTGATGTGGCCCCGCGGATCTGGAAGTTCCAGTTTTCGCGGCCCGGCTGGGCAGACGTGCGGGTAACCACAACACCCGGAACCTGGCCCTGCAATGATTCAAGCGGGTTGTTTATAGGCCCCCTGTCCTGGAAAACCTTTGAGGATACGGTTGCAACGGCTCCGGAAACGGTAGCACGTTTTTGCTGGCCGTACCCTACCACAACCACCTCTTCCAGGCCTTTGTTTGATGGCTCCAGTTTAATGATCATTGGCTTATCAAAATCGGCTGCCACGGTAACTGATGTATAGCCAATGCTCTTGAACTGCAGCGATGCATTAGCGGGCACTACAATTTTAAAAGTTCCGTTCAAATCGGCGGCTACCCCATTTGATGTACCTACGGCCAGTACGGTTGCGCCTATGACGGCTTCGCCGGTGCCGGCGTCGATAATTTTACCGGTAACGGCCTTGTTTTGGGCCGATGCTGTCGCCCAGCAGGCAATTAACACGAGTACAGCAAACAGCCGTAGTACATGGTGTTTTGTTTGGTAAAAAACATTCATAAAGTGTTGGTTTTATTGTTCATAATTTTGATTTAATGCTGGCTTTAGGCCATTTAATCCATTGGTTTATTTTTATTGCCCGGCTATTAATTAGTATAGTAAAGACATTGAAATACCGGTTGGATACTCATTTTGCCGCCATTTTTTTGATTATAGCATAAATTTTATCGCAATGCCGGGGAGCGTTAAGGATGGGGTGGCCACGAGTAAAAAAAGCTAACAGTATCATTTGGATCCGGGCACATCACGTGGGCAAAGGAAAATTGGGGAAGTTCTGAAACGGGGATTGACGACATAAAAGGGCTATCATCGTGAGCTTGTTGAACATAGCAGGCAGAGGCCTCACCCGCGGGTCTTCAACAGGCTACCCATCACATGTTCAATTCCCCTGTCATCCTGAGGCACGAAGGATCTATCAGCTATGCATGACCGATGGAAAAGTTCGCGAATAGCTGCTTCGTACCTCAGCATGACAGTCTTTTATTTTTGAATATCATTCCCACCTTCAGAATCCGCAAAATTTCCCAAGTCAGGGTGACAGGCCGCGCACTTCGAAAACACAACATGTAATGGGTAGCGGAACCATAGCGGGCAAAGGCCTCTCCGCGCACATCTTCTACAGGTTCAGACCGACAGGCGCACAATTAAAATCCGGCGCGTCGGCGGTAGACTACCGCTGACAGACAAATTGTTAATAACTTTCTATAAAACAATCGTTTGCGCCATTTTTGGCTAAGAGGTGCAACAACAGCAGCATCATTTATTTTAGCTAAAATTTAAAAAAATAACCATATGAAAAAATTCTTCAGCCTTACTGCTGTTGCAGCAGTATTTTGTTTATCGCTTGCAACATCGTTGCATGCCAGTACCGTTGTGCCTAAAGCACATAAACCGCACAAAGCGAAAGTTGCCTTTAAAAAACCCTACGCAACTTTTCCGACAGGCTATACCTGGACTATCGGTTATGATTCCAGCAACCCCTGGGTTTCACTCAACTGGTCGCTGGTTGACAACCCATTTCTTGGGCCTGTACCGTTTACATTTAAAGGCAACACACAAAGTGTCGACCCTCATACAAGTTCATATATTTTATGGATTGGCAGCGCATATACATTGCTACCTAATCAAACCTACACGATGAATATCGGCGGGGTAAATTATTATTTTCATTTGCCCAGCAGCGGATCTGGCCAGTGCATTATTACCGGCCATAGTTAATACCGGGGAATTGTTTTAAAGCAATTCTTTAGATGTAATTTCCCGGCAAAATGGCGTTTATCGTATGGCGGAGACGACTCACCCCGACGAGGCTTCGCCCGTCGCCCCTCTCTCCGGCTGAAGCCGCATAGAGGGGCAAAAGAATAGAGCTTCAACCCTCTTTGCGGCTTCAACCGGAGAGAGGGTGGCCCAGCGCAGCGTCGGCCGGGTGAGTCTTAGTCAGCGTTCAAAGCCAATGTTTGGATAATACCGAAACACGTCATGCTGAGTTAATACACCCAGTAATAAAAAAAGCGGGGTTACCTTTATTGGCGGCCCCGCTTTTTTATTGGATATTAATGTTTTACATCCTAACTTTTACCATGCGCTATTTTGGGTAAGCACACCGTTTGATGAGGTTATAAAAGTTTGCGGTATTGGGAAATGGCTAAACTTGGTGTAGTTAAAGTTTGTTCTTCCATAAACGTTCTTCAGCAGGTTTTCGGTGTAACCCGTTCCGCTGCTTCCGTTTGCGGCGGCTACTTTATTGTAACGTACCAAATCATACCACCTGTTAAATTCCAGCGCCAGCTCAATACGCCGTTCATGCCAGATTGCTAAACGCAGGGCTGTTTTATCGGTTGTTATAATTTGAGGCAGTATCCCGGCGCCGCCGTTATCGCCGGCAGCTATCGATGCGGCAAAGGTTTTATTACCGCGGGCCCGGTACCTTATCATTTCTAAATATTTCAGCGCATCGGCAGTGTTACCCAATTCGTTGCTTGCTTCTGCATCTATTAAAATAATATCGGCATAGCGCAGGTACATCGGATTAACACTTTGAAAATTAAAGTTTCCGGCATTCCAATAGGCAAAAGGCCATATTACTTTTTTATTAGCGTAATCGGTATTTGACGGGAAAACCACAGGCTGGTTGTTATTGTAGCCGGGGATAATATCCGTCCGGGTAAAAAACGTGGCGGCAAAACGCGGATCGCCGCTTTCGTAATTGCTGGCCAGGTTTGGCGATGGATATATAGCACCATTTGCACCCAACGAAGGCAAACCCTGGTATTGCAGGTAAGGTGCATACTGACGGCCCGCAGGCAACGACGCGTTATAAATCAGGCCGCCCGGCATCATGTTTTCAGATGAGTACAAGTGGTCGGGGCTGAATAAATTCCGGTAATCGTTATACAGGCTGTATTCGCCGCCGTTTATAACCATCTCTGCATAAGTTTTGGCATTGGCGTAGTCCTGATCATACAGGTACACTTTGGCCAATAAACCTTGCGCCGTACCTTTGGTAACACGGCCCAGGTTGGCAGTTCCCCATTGTGAACGGGTGGGCAAATGAGCTATGGCATATTTTAAATCGGATATCACCAGTTTAATAATATCGGCATGCGAGCTTTTTGGAATGTTGTACTCCGCAGGGGTTACCGGGTCGTGATCACGTAAAGGGGCATCGCCAAAAACATTGGTTAAATCAAAATTGTAATACGCGCGGAAATATTTAGCCTGCGCCTCATACAACTCGGCCGAATAGCGGGCGGCAAATGTAGGCGTACGGTCAATAACCACATTACAATAGTGAATATTTTCATACGCCCTGCCCCAATACCTTTCAATCATATAGTTATCGGCTAAAAAACTATAATTCTGGAATACGCTAAAATCGGCGTTGGTGCCTACTATAAAATCATCACCGCACATCTCTTTGGTTGAATACTGGTGCTGGCCTATCCTGAATTCGCGCCAGGCAATTGAGCCGTACAGCCGGTTAACAGCCAACCCAAGCGTAGTTGTATCTGAAGAGAAGGTAGCGCTGGAAAGCACTCCTAAAGGCTGCTTATCAAGAAAGCTTTTTTTGCACGACCATAAAGCCAGCAGGTTGAGCAGCATTAATATCTTTACTATATTTTTCATAATTCAAATTCTGAAAGCTTTTAAAAATTTAAGTTTATACCCAGCCTTGCAGTTCCCGAAACAGGATACGTGCGGAAGTCGTCGCCGATGGTTGATACTCCGTAAGCGTTGGATACCTCGGGCGAAAACCCTTTGTATTTTGTGATATAAAAAGGATTGGTTGCATTAACGTATATCCGCAGGCTTGAAATGCCCAGCTTGCTTACTACCGCTTTACCAAAAGTATACCCTAATTCCATGTACCGCGCTTTAATGTAAGTACCATCGAAAATGTTGAAATCAGACGATTGTGTTGTTGAAGTATTTACGGCATAACGGGGAATGCTGGTATTGGTATGTGTCGGGGTCCAGGAGTCAAGCCACTCTACATTAAGGTTAGAAAGGCCCGAGCTTACAAACTGGTTACGCGAATCGTTATAAATCTTCCCGCCAAAGCTACCCATCATATCAATGGCGATATCAAACCCTTTGTAGGCAGCTGTTATTGAAATACCGCCAACAAATTTTGCATAGGGCGAGCCGATATCTGTTTTGTCGTTGCCATCAATAAAGCCATCGCCATTGATATCTTTAAATAGCAGGTCGCCCGGTTTAAGGCCCGACCAGTATTGTTTGCCGGCGACACCACTTTTGGTAGCCGCATCAGCATTTAACTGATCAATTTGCGCCTGGCTTTGAACTATCCCTGCCGATTTATATCCGTAAAAATCGCCAATTGGAAAACCCTGTTTAGATATGTGGGTAGATGGCACCATAAAATCTGAAGCGTAAGATGTTAACCCTTTAAAATCAAGAATTTTATTTTTGTTGGCGCTTCCGGTAACTGTTACACCATATTTAAACTGTCCAACCCTGTCGTTCCAGCTTGCCTGGAACTCAAAGCCGCTGTTGCGTACTGTTCCGGCATTTGAGTAAGCAGCGCTTGTTCCTGTAGAACCGCCGGGGATGGGTAACACCAGGAGCAGGTTTTTGGTATCGCGCCTGTAGTAATCGGCTTCAATCCGCAGGCGGTCGTTAAGCGTGGTAAACTCCAAACCAAGATCGGATTGTTGTGAAACTTCCCAGGTAATATCGCGGTTGGCAGCGGCAATTATGGTTGCCATTGGATAAAATACCCCGTTAAAAACGCCATCGTAAGTTGTTTCCTGGTTAAGTGTGCTATAGGTTTGATAGTTGGCAATTTTATTGCTTCCTGTTTGCCCCCAGCTGCCGCGGAGTTTAAGATTACTGATCCAGGTTACATTTTCCATGAATTTTTCCTGGGATACCCGCCAGCCCAATGCTACCGAAGGGAAATATCCCCATCTGTTGCCATCAGCAAATTTTGAAGAACCATCACTCCTGAATGAAGCCGTTAGCAGGTAACGGTCCATGAAGCTATAATTTGCCCTGAAAAGATAGGACAGAATTGATTCGCTGGAAGGCAATGCACCTAATGAATTGATGCTGGTGGTTGGATACACCTGAATGTAGCGGTAATTGGGGTCGGTTGTGGTTAGCGGTCCGCTGGCGGTTACATCAACCCCGCCGTAATTGGTATTTTGCGCTGTGTAGCCACCCAACAAATTAATATGGTGTTTGCCAATTTGCTTGTTGTAAGTAAGGGTATTTTCCCATAACCACGATGACACGGTTGTATACCCGTTTTCGATAGTGGTTTGGTTTGACTGATTTGCCCCCAAATTGTAAGATGGCGTATACTTGTTTATTTTGTTTTGTGTATAATCTACCCCGTAACTGCTGCGGAATACCAGGCCATCAAGCAAATTGTAGTTCAGGTAACCGTTGCCTACAAATTGCAAGGGATGTACTTTATTATCTTTATGATAATACAACTCGGCAAAAGGGTTTACAATATCAATATCCTGTCCTTTTGAAAAAGACCCGTCGCGGTTATAAACCGGTAACAATGGCGAGATGCGGGAAATAGAGTTTATTCCGCGGCCGGTGTTTGAAACACCATCGCCATTATAGTTGCTGCTGGCCAGTGAAAGGTTGTGCCCTATAGACAACCTGTTGCTCAATTTATACCCGTTATCGGCCCGCAGGGTAAGGCGGTTATAATCGGTGTATTTTAAAACACCTTCTTCTTTGTGGTAGCTGGCGCTGATATTATAATTTACATTTTCGTTACCGCCGCCTACCGAAAGGCCATAATCGCTCACCATTCCTTTTTGGGTTACCTCTTTAATCCAATCGGTACCGGCACCAATGGTATCCAGGTTATTATAAACCGGGGATGCGCCGGAATTGGTTTTAAACAGGTTTACCAGCTGCGCGTACTCTTTACCGTTGGCAACATCGTATTTACGTGTCAGAAACTGGAAGCCATGAGAGGTAGTAAAGTTAATGACCGGTTTACCTGTTTTGCCTTTTTTGGTAGTAACCAGGATAACACCGTTTGCGCCGCGCGAACCATAGATGGCCGTAGACGAAGCATCCTTTAATATTTCCATCGATTCTATATCTCCGGGCGCCAGGAAAGTAATGTTGGCCACCATCATACCATCAACAACATAAAGCGGGCTTGCATCACCGTTGGTACCTAAGCCCCTGATAAATACAGATGGGGCCGTGCCCGGGCCGCCCTGGTTTAGTATTTGTACGCCTGGCGCCTTGCCTTGTAAAGCTTCGGCAGCATTGCTACCGCCAATTTTGGTAATATCGGCCGCCTTAATGCTTGTTACCGAGCCTGTAAGGTCTGATTTACGCTGAACGCCGTACCCTACCACAACCACTTCATCAAGGGTTTTACCGGCCGACGCCATTTTAACTACCATAGGGCCGCTAAAATCGGCCGCCATATTAACGGCGGCATAACCCATGCTCTGGAACCTTAAAATTGCCTTTTGGGGTACGCTGATAGTAAATTTGCCATCGGCATCGGTAGCAACACCGTTTGCTGTGCCAGTAACCATTACCGATACGCCAACCAGTGGGGTTCCGTTCCCGGCGTCGACAACTTTACCAGAAACCAGCTTGTCCTGGGCGCTGGCAAGCGCGGTAAAAAAACACAAAAAAATGATGGTTAGCAGCCATCGGATACGGAAAGTAAAATCTCTCATAATTTTGGATTTAAAAGTTTAAATAATTGGATTTCGGTCCGGCCAAATTGGGTGCTGACAGGATTTCGAGTGCTAATCTCGATTGAAAACCGATCTTTTGGAGGCGGCTAAACGGCCAAACAACGGCGGTAGATTTGCATATTTAAGCTCAAAAAGGGCTATAAAACGCCAATTAAAGCAATTGGCCGGATTGCCGCCGTTTTACCGGGCGCGGCAAAAAACATTTTAAATAAAAACCCGGCCAGGAAGCAGTTCCTAAACCGGGTTAGATTGAAATACAGGCGCTTTGTACATTGGGCCGCCTGCCAGCCTACCTCGTATTTTCGGGCGCCATTCCGGCGCCCAGGTTGTAACTTTTAACAAAGGTTTTCCGGTATTTGCGGATAAAATCTGACGGATTCATTTCAAAAAGCTTGCAAAATTGTTCCCTGAAATACCTTACATCCTGGAAACCAATTTTGTAGGCCACCTCTTTAATTTGCAAATCGCTTTGGATCATCAGTTCGGCAGCTTTCCTGAGCTTGATATGCCTGATAAATTCGGAAATATTTAAACCAGATATCGCCTTTACCTTCCGGAACAAATTAGACCTGCTCATTCCCATTTCCCTGGTGAACACGGATACCGAAAAGTTTTCATCATCCAAATGTTTTTCGATCAAAGAAATACACTTTGTTAAAAAATAGCTGTATTCCTCCGGAATTTTCAGGTTGTTACTCTTCAACGTCACTTCGTTCAGGAAAAACTGCTTAAGTGTATTCCTGCCTTTTAAAATACTCTTAATACGGGCTACCAGCAGGTCGTTTTCAAAGGGCTTAGTGATATAATCATCAGCACCGCATTCAACACCCTTTAACTTTATTTCGGGCGAAGAGCTGCCGGTTAAAAGGATTACCGGGATATGGCTAAACGAGGGTGAGTCTTTTAATTTAGAACAAAACTCAATCCCGCTGAATTCCTTGATTACCACATCGCAAACAATGATGTCAGGATCTGCCTGCATTACAATCTCAAGTCCCTCAACAGTATCTTTTGCTTCATAAACGTTGTAGGAATCTTTAAGCAGCTTGCGAAGGTACTGGCGGATATCGCCGTCATCATCAATAATCAGTACCGATGGCTTGTCCTTTACAATGCTTTCCATCAATTCGCTTACATGATCTGGTTTTTCCGGCTCTTTTAGCAGTCCGGGTTCATGATCTATGATGGCTTCGTTCAGGATCTCAAACGCCGATGAATGAAAAACCGGTTTAGTCACCTCGAGGGGTTTTGTTATCGCATCTGCCCCTGGCAACTCAATTTTGAAAACTGTTCCATCCCCCGGCGTGCTGGTGTATGATAAATGGCCGTTATGAATATCAACATATTTTTTGGCAAGGAATAAACCGATACCAAATCCGCTTTGGTTGGCCCTGTCCGTTGCTTCCTCGCGGTAAAACTTTTCAAAAAGGCGGTCGCCTGTTTCTGCAGAAATTCCGTGCCCGCTGTCACGTACCTCTATTTCAACCTTATCATTTACCTCCCGGATATACATGGCCACGTTACCATGATCGGGCGTGAATTTCAGGGCGTTGGAAAGTAAGTTAAATAACACAATCTCAATTTTTTCCCTGTCGATGCAGGCCAGTATCTCCTGGTCTATATGCAATTGATAATCAAGATGCTTTGCCTTAGCCTGGTTGTTAAAGCACGAAAAGACCTCGCGGGCAATGTCCGACAGGCTTACCCATTCTTTTTTCAATTCGGTTAGTTCATTATCTGTCGACCGGAAAAGCAGCAACCGGTCTACAAGGCCCAGCAGCCTCCTGGCATTCCGGTATACCGAACTCAGGTCTATCAAGTCGATGTTTTTGCCGTTATTTTGTAGTAATTCCTTTATCGGGTTGGCAATAAGTGTGAGCGGGGTGCGGAATTCGTGCGAAATATTGGTAAAAAAAGCTATCTTCTTTTCATTAAGCTCCTTTTCCTGTTCTACCTTCAGGTTGGCCAGTTTAACTTCATAGTGCAGCTGGTTTTCCTTTTTGTGGTAATAAATGTACCCGTAAACCGATGCGGATATCATACCCATATAAAGCAAATAAGCCCACCAGCTCCTGAACCATGGCGGCAGTACGGTAATGGATACTATTTTTTCTTTTGTATTCCATACCCCATAGCCGTTGGTGGCTTTAATATGCAGGGTGTAATTGCCTTCGCTTAATCTTGAATAATTTAAAACCCGCGCGTTATTAACGTAGTTCCAACTTTTATCCCAGCCTTGCAGGTAATAGGCATACTGTATTTTTTCGGGAAGCGAATACTCCAGGGCCACATACTCCATAGAAAGTACGGCTTTATCATACGGTAACTGTATTTTATCGATATCGTAAATATTAACCGCGTTTTTTATATAGGCATTATTGGCGTTAACGTTTTCATTTTCAATATTAACCTGCGTTATCAGCAAATCCGGAAAGTTGTAAAAACGCCTGATGCTATCCGGGTGAAAAATATTAAACCCTTTTATCCCGCCAAAAAGCAACTCGCCCGACGCCAATTTTCCGGATGCATTAAAATAAAACTGGCTGGATTGCAGCCCGTCTGACCCATAGTAATTTTCGAATTTTTTTGTCGCGAGCTTTAATTTTGATAAGCCGTTGAAGGTGCTCATCCATATATTTCCCTTTGCATCGTTTTCGATGTTTAATATCGTGTTGTTGGGCAGCCCGTTGTTTTCATTATAAAAGGCTATTTTCCCGGTAGCCAGTTCATATGTCATTAAACCTTTGCCGTGGGTACCAATAAATAAGGTGCCATGGGCAACAAGCAAACTGCGTACTGCAATATTTGACTGTATTACCACCGACTGCCCGGTTTGTTTATTAACCCGCACCAGGTTTTTAAAACTGCCCAGCCACAAATTGCCCTCACCGTCATCGGTCATCGACAGCACGTCGTCTTTAACATCAAAACCTGCCGAAACAAATTCTCCGGCTGCCTTATCAAAATAAAAAAGCCTTTCGCGCTCAACCCCTGCTTTTTCGCCCCTTAAAAGCGTAGCCCAAATTTTGTCGCCGGCATCCTGGTAAATTTTCCAAACGGATTTCCTGCTGTTCGCACTTTTTTGAAACGGTACGTTTTTAAACAAATGAGCGCCCGGATCATAAATATCAACCCCGCCCCCAAATGTGGCTACCCATACCTGGTTTTGTTTATCTTTAATAATTGATGAAACCCGGTTACTGCTTAGCGATCTCGGATTATTATCATCGTGCTGGAAGGTAGTGAATGTATTTTTGCCCCTGTTCCATACACTAATACCCGAACCATCTGTGCCAATCCAGATGTTATGGCCTGCATCCTCACCAAACGAAAATGTAAAATTAGATACCAGGCTGTTTTTATTATAAGGCTGATGAACAACGGTTATGAACTGGTTTTTCTTTGGGTCGATAACACTAATCCCTCCCCTTAACGTGCCAATCCATTTACGGCTTTGGTTATCCTCGTAAAGGGAATAAACCGAGTTACTTGAAAGCGTGCCGGCATCCTGCTGCTGGATAAGGGTGCACTGGCCCCCGCCAAATACGTTTACAGTGCCCACACCCAAACCATCAGTTGCCAGCCATAGGCTTTTAGATTTATCAAAGTAAAAATCAAATACTTTGATATTATCAAGCGCCTTGTTACCAAAAACCTGGTGCTTAAGCTGGCTGGTTGCAGTATTAAAAGAAAACATGCCCCCGTTTGTGCTTATCCAAAGGTTACCATCGGGCCCTTGCTTCATGCGGTTAGCCAGCGGAAGCGGGCCGCTAACCGGCGCCACTATATTTTTGCCGGGTAAAAACCTGCATAAACCAATATTATCAACAACCAGCCAAATACTGCGGTCGTTAAGGATTGCAAGCGCGGTTACAGTGTATTTCCATTGCTGTTTTTTTTCGGCATTTAACAAGGGTACCTCAACAGCAAAAGCCGCATTTTTATAATAGATCATTAAACCGGCATCTGTTGCCCCGATCATCATATTGCCCGACAAATCCTTTTTCAACACGTTAATCACTTTATCAACCGGCATGGGTGCCAAAGTGCCCGCCGGGCCGGATTTGTAGGTTATCTGCGAAAAATGAAGCGTTTTACTATCTAATATTCCGATGCCCAAACGCGTGCCAACCCAAATCTGGTCCAGCTGGTCCTGCTCCAGGGCGGTGATGGTGTTTTCGGGCAAACTTGCCGGGTCATTTATTTTGTTCCTGAATTTTTTAAAGGTATAGCCGTCAAACCTGTTAAGGCCGTCGAGGGTACCAAACCACATAAACCCAAATTTATCTTTAAAAATGGTGGTTACGGTATTGTTTGACAGGCCCTGCTCAATCCCCAGGTACGACATGGGAAGCGGGGCCGAATCTGCATTATACTTTAACAGTAAAAACGCGGTTATAAAAAGCAATTTCTTCATAAAATGCTGCAGGCTATGGTGCTATTTTTAGCGACAGAATTTACCTGTTTAAGGCGATTTATTAATGGTGTACTAATTTAGCAATTATTAAATTTTTTATCTCCAATAAATGATTGTTTTTTTAACACTTATTTTATCTGCCCGTTATCTGTCTTAAAGCAAAAATGGGGCGCAAACATGCACCCCATCCGGGTTAATACCTTATTTT
Source organism: Mucilaginibacter sediminis (assembly GCF_051903035.1). Classification (NCBI taxonomy): domain Bacteria; kingdom Pseudomonadati; phylum Bacteroidota; class Sphingobacteriia; order Sphingobacteriales; family Sphingobacteriaceae; genus Mucilaginibacter; species Mucilaginibacter sediminis. The sequence continues at coordinate 6,746,503 of NZ_CP170602.1, read as the reverse complement.
CATGTAACGCCGCATAAATCGCCAGTAGTCATTATCAAAATCAGTTGATAATGATTTTTACGGCGTACTGGTTATTTAGTTGCAAGATATAATTACCTGAAGGTATGTTTGTATTCAATTGTACGGGCAATATGTTCCCGGATTTTGTTGCAGATTTTTTGTATACCACCTTACCATAAAAATCGGTGATGGTAAGCTGCACATTACCATCCGGAATAATTGGCGTTGTACGTACGGTGAAATGTCCGTTTACCACCGGGTTTGGATAGGTTACAAAACCGGGATTCTCCGTAACCGGCTTTTGGAATTCCATAGCATTATTCCCGGCCAAACTCAGGGCAAATGATGCCGGCTGGTAATTGCCCGGCTCGGTTCCGTATATCAAGCTGCCTTTATAGTAAACGCAAACGTGGTTATTGGCGCTCATTGCGCCTGTTTGGTACGAGTAATCATTAGCCTGGTTAAGCGCCGACCAATCTGTCTTTGCTATCCGGTACTGGATATTTCCCGAACTGGTGAGCGGGTACAGCTGCCCGGCCGTTGAATCTATCTTCAGTTCCAGTTCCGAATCGGCGGTGCTATAGGATGGGCTGAGGCCATAAAACTGTCCGCTGATCTTTGTGGCGCCCAGTTTAGCATAATCGATAAAATAGTTAAGGCCGGCGTTAGAATCCTTTGTGAAAAAATAGCGGACCTTAATATCCTTGTAGCTTAAGGCTGTGTTGCCGGTATTATCAATCCTTAAATAAGTACTTATGGTGCTGCTGCCTGCTGCTATACTTTGTGTAAAAACGGTAACGGCTGTTGAAGGCTGAATGAGCGAAGGTTCGGTGCCCCAAATTAAAACATTGTTTCGGTACAGGGTAAACTTGCTATTCTCGGCATAAGCTGTGCCCGGCTGATATGAATAATCATTACTTTCATCAAATAACGACCAATCTGAATTGGCCACCCGTGTTTGGATAGCCCCGGTATTGGTTTGCGGTGAAAGCATAGCCGTACCATTATCAAACGAATATTCAATATACCCAAAAGCGTTATTCCTTGGCTGGGTAAGTGGAACATACCGGCCCTTAATTTTGCTGGCACCCATTTGCGCGTAATCCACGTAAAAATTTATTCCCGCGTAATTTTCGGCGGTTATCCAGTACCGGGCGGTTAGCTCGCTGTAAGCTACGCCAAGGCTATCTGTGCTGGCTATCATCAAATAAGGCTTGATGGTGTTATTTGTTAGTTGTCCGTTTTCGCCGTCTTTATATAATACTTTTAATTGAACAGGCAATACCTTAAACTGCTGACTTACCGCGGCCGAATCATATTGAAAATTACCCTGCTGCATGGCGGTAATAGTAACAGTACCAGGCCCCACAAGGTGTACAAGCCCATTGTTAACAGCAGCCACCCCAGGATTTGAGCTGATAAAAGTAACCGGAAGCGAAGAGGTGGATGATGCTGTTACGGTAAAATCAGCGTCGCCAAGGCGCTTAACACTGATTGGATTAAAAGTGATTTGCTGCGTTTTTTTACTGACGATTAACGTTTGGGAAACCGGTACAGCCGGACGGAAAAGATCAAAACCAGCCTGGGAAGCCGTTATGCTGACAGTATCGGCCTTGATGATATGTAACTTTCCGTTAACTACCGAAACTACCGAAGTATCAGAACTGGTATACAAAACCGGCAGGCCGGAAGAAGCCGTGGCGGCAGGGTCAAAATCCGCATCGCCAACAAATTTGACCGGCATGGCAGCAAAGGTAATGGACTGGTCTTTTCCGGTTAAACCGGCTATTTCGGCTGTACTTAATGCGCGGCCGTAAATCCTGAAATCGTCAATAGCCCCTTTAAACATCGGGTCGTTAAACTGCGATTTGCCCAGGTAGTTCTGGGTTGTATTGCCCAGGTCGGCGGGTTTGATGGTGATTGTGGTACTTGTTGCCACAAGCGCGCCGTTAATGAACATACTAAGCGTGTTGCCGGATTGCGTAACGGCAAGGTGTGTCCAGGTATTTAACGGGAAAGTATAGTTATACCTCAGGTTCAATTCGGCCGGTGCGCCGTTTTTTATACCGTACCCCACAATTGATTTGCCACCGGTAACGCCTGTTTGCACGGTTAAAAACATATAATTAGTGGTGCTTGAACCAAAGTCAAATACCCGCATCCAGTTTGAAAGGGCATCCATTTTTACCCATGCCGCTATAGTAAAGTTGTTCAGGGTACTTACAAACCCCGCAGGCAGCGTAGCGTAGGCGGTTGAAGTACCATTTAAATAAAGCGACTGATCAATATAACCGGCCTGTCTTACTGCCGCAGTTGCCATACTGCCATGCACGGCGCTCCAGGAATCGAGGATTTTGGTTCCGCCGGCTTCATTAAACCTGTAATAATGAACCTGGCCAACATTTGGGGTAGAAACAGCTACCGCGCTGTTAGGATTATCGGCATTATTGATAACGGCCGAAACCACGTAATAATAAGTGGCGCCGTTAACCACAGTAGTATCGGCAAACCTATTTGTTGCTACATTGGCTATTATCGTAAATGGACCCGCCTGGCTGGCAGAACGTTTTACATTATAAGCCGCGCCATTCAGGGCATCCCATTCAAGAATTGTTTTTTTATCGCCGCTTGCCACATTAAGCCCGTCGACAACATTGCTTTTAATAACAAAAGTGATAATAGCAGTAGCGGTTAAAGTATCATTAGAGGCACTTACCGATACCGGGAAAGTGCCAACTTGTACCGGCGTTCCTGAAATAATTCCTGTAGTGGTATTTATAGCCAAACCGGGAGGCAAGCCGGTTGCATTAAAGCTTTTGGGCGAATTTATTGCCGTAACCTGGTAACTAAAAGCAGACCCTACGATGGCCTTAGCCGAATCGGCGCTGGTTAGTAGCGGTGGTGTTGTGCGGTTATCCCTTAAAATTACATCATTGCCGGTACCGCCCTTGTAACTGATGCGAAAATTGGTACCGTTAATGTTGACCATCGACAATTCAGGCAGATTTTTAAAAGTACCGGAAACCGCAGCAGTACCGGTATTATTTATAATGGTAAAAATTGCGCCTTTTGGTACCGAATCGGCCGACAGGCTTTGAATGGATAACAAAGGAGCGTTCAGCGTAACAGAGCCTGCTTTCACCTGGTCGGCACTATCTTTTGCTACTTTAATTTCAGCTTTTAGGGTAGCATCAGCATTCATGGTTAATAGTCCTGTCACCGTCATTGTGCCAATGGCGTTACTACCCGGCGACAAAAACGATCCTGTACCGCTGCCCGAACCTACGGTGAGCGCCGCGGCGCAAGTGCCTATACCACCAACGGTACCGGCATTTACCAATACCGGGCTGGTTACCTGCCCAACGCTATCAATAAGAAAGGCGCCCGCATTTACAGTTGTACCACCGGTATAATTATTAGTACCGGTAAACCGCAAAGTGCCCGTTCCCTCTTTAATAATGGCAATTGCGCCGGATATAATGCCGCCGAATGTGGTGTTTTTATTTAAAGCCCCGATACTGATAACCGGGCTGCCATTGTCTCTTCTCATCTGCCCGTTTCCTGATAATGCGCCAAATTGAAGTACCCCGGTAAAGGTAAACCCATGGGCATCGGTAAAGCCACTGTTTAACACCCAGCTGGCTTTTGCGCTCCCGGATGTGGGCGTGTTGAAACGGATGCGCGAATTGGAGCTCCTGTTTATCGAGATGAAAGTCCCTTCAAAACCGGTGTTATCCCCGTTTAATTGCAAACCCTGGGTGTTATTGCCATCATGTTCAAGGGTTCCCTTGCCAAGCAACCGGCCGGCAAGCGCAAGGCCTCCCCCATCAATATACATGTAGCTTTTTACCGAATCTTTAACAATTACATCGTTGAAGATAGTGCCGAAGCCATTATTCATCAGTGCCCCACCGTTTAGGATAATCTTACCTGTTCCGGCGGCCCCGGATAGCGGAGCCCCTATTGTACCGGTTCCTGTACCTCCAAGCTGCAGTGCAAAGTTTGGCGGCCACCCGCCGGATCCCCCGCCATTTACAATGGTATTTCCTGAATAGGTGTTAAGCGCCTTGAGTACAACCGTGCCCGATCCGCTTTTTACAATTCCGCCGCTGCCGCTTATCACCCCGCCCAGGGTTAATGCTCCTGCATTGGTGATAACCGACACCGGCCTTGTTATAACCACCGGTAAATTAATAACCTGCCCATTGGCCGAGTAGTTATAAATATCGTTGCCCACGGTTACACCGTTACCGGCAAAGGTATATGCCGCGGCATTGCTGTTAAATATCAGCCTGGGTATTTCCAGGCCATTAATATCGTTGTTCAGCGCAGTTACCGATGAACTATTGAAAGTTAAAAGCGCGGGAGAAACAGGCGCCGTGGTGCTTTCCCAGTTGGCAGGGTTTGTCCAGTTGGCGTCGGCTGCCGTTGCGCTCCAGGTGTTTGATGATGCTCCCGGCACACCAAGCACCTCGGCCGAGTTGCCACTTTCAAGGCTCGACCCCTTCGAGGCAACCACATAATAATAGTATCCGCCGTTGCTTACATTTTGATCTGTATAAGTAGTATCTGTCACTCCGCTTGCTATTACTGTATACGGGCCGCCGCTGATTGCCGCACGTTTTATGGTGTAAGTAGCCGCGCCGGTAGCCGTATGCCAGCTAAGGCTGATTTTTGAATCAAGATTAGCGGCATTTAACGATGTAACCAGGGAAGGAGGCAACAGGATACCCGCCTCGTTGGAGTTTGAACTTTCCAACGCACCTGCGCTGGCGGTAACCACATAATAGTTAGGCCCCGGGTAGGGATTGGCATCTGTATAAGCAGTTGATACTACATTTGATACGATTACAGAATACGGCCCGCCCGAAGTTAGCGAACGCTTAACGGTATAGCTGGTAGTATTTGGCGATGCAACCCATGAAAGGCTAACGCTGTTGTCATTTTGTTTAATAAGTGCAAGCGATGCCGGCGCCGCAGGGGCAACGTTGTTCCTGACGGTAATGATAAGCAAATCGGATCCGGTGCCGTTAGCGTTGGCTGCTTTCACCGTTACCACATATTTACCAGGCGTAGTTGGCGAACCGGAAATAACCCCTGTTGCTGGATTGACTGACAGCCCGGGCGGCAATCCATCGGCCTGGAATGAGGTTGATGAAGGCGATGTAAGCACAGTAAATGAATAGGGCGAATTTACAGTAGCTGTATCTGCGTTTGCACTGGTTATCACCGGCGCCCCGGCAGGAATGGTATTGGTAATGCCAACATCCGTAAAGGTGGACGAATTTAATGCCGACGCGTTGTGCGAAGTAACGCATAACCCAATGTAAGCTGTGGCCGATATTGGTGTTTCTACAGTGGAGATGCAGGTCCAGTTTATACTGTCTTCTGAATGGTATGCATAAATCCTGGTGCCCAACCGTTCCAGTTTCAGCCAGTAAGGCGCACCCGCAATGCCATGGCTCTGGTAGCCGGCCGGCGGATTATTCCATGATACATTGGTTTTATTCCAGGCAGTAGCGCCACGCCAGGAAGCATCCGCCTCGCCCGATTTTTTGATGAACAACCCCACATATTTAGCGTTTTCGGCAAGCGACTCGCGGAACATAACCCCGGCTTTCGCATCGGGGCTGGTATTATCTATGGCAGTTACCCGCGTAATGATAGCTGCATCGCCGGTTATTTGTTTAAATGCAAAATGGAAAGCGTCCGGAGCCGTAAGCGGTGGCACCGGTATATCGGCCCCGGCGCCTTTTATGGTCCATGTGCCGTTGCTATTGCCCGCGCTTCCGGCCAACCCCACATTGCCTACATCAATATCAGCAAGGCCTGCAACGCCCGCAAAAGTAGGGTGGGTAATTGGAGCGGGTATTGTTGCTGTAGAATTATCGGCCGTTTTAAGAAACAAAAATGATTCAACCCCTTCTCCTATCAGGCTATCGAGTTTCAGGGTATAGGGTGCCGGCAGGCCTTTGCGTAACGTATAGGCGCCCCGGATAATATTATAAAAATTCATTTTGCGCCTGGCACCCCGGGGGCCACCAAAGCCACCTCCCCAAAACGCGTATGCGCCCCCAAACTTAATGTAAGGAATATCGGTAGTTTCTGCCTGGTATTGCGAATACAGTTCGCTTGCGGTAAGCAAACGGTTATCCAATTCGCCAAATAAATCTATCCCCTGCTTCCAGGCTACTTCCGCATTCCACCCAAGGGCCTGCAGCTGGCCAGCCCAGTGCCCTTCGTCCCTGCCGCTGTCTCCTACCTCGCCATTACTCAAGCTGTTGGATAATCCCCCGGCGGCATCTTTACGCAGGTCGGCTATAGCCTGGTTCCATTTTGTGACGTCATCCAAAAAAACAGCTATAGCCAGCGCCGCCTTAAGCTGAATAGCGCCCTGGTTTGCCCCCCTCACCGGGTTTGGTACATCTACCTGCGGCCAAAGCACGTTGTTAAAGTAATTATTAACATTTGTGGTGTTTGCAGCCGTCCATCCAGGGTAGGTAGATTTAAGGATATCCGCGGCAGTAACATACCGTTCGGCGTAATCACCCAGGTCAAGGAAAGTTTCGTCGCCCGTCCACTTGGTGTTTGTTACCGCCCAGGCATTCAGTATATCGGTGGCTTTTTGCGCGTAGGCTGTATTATTGGTAAATACATACATAAATGTCAGGTTAAAAACAGCCTGCATATCGTTTTTAAACTGTGTATTGTTAATATCAGGCGCCCTGCCCACAATAGCGAAGGGGCCCTGCATGCCGTATGTCAACTGCGATTTGGCATCCGCGGCAAACGCAGTATAAGCAGTTTTCCAGGGCTCTACAGCAATATTTGCTTTCAGTTGTGCCAAATCGTAATTGGTAAAAGGGATGCCGGGATGGACAAAGGTTTGCCCGCATGCCTGCTTTGGTGCGGCAATGATAACCGGCAGCACCCACAAAAAAATTAACTTAAACAGTTTTGGTAGTTGTACTTTCATAATATAGGTTTTAAATAGGCTTCAGTAAAAAAGGCATAACAGGCATGGGCAGCAAACTTCAATCAGCAGTATAATCGCCCGTCTGCCAGGTAGGTTTCCGCTGAAATAAAACAGAGACCCATGGTTCAGATAAGCATACCGGAAATTAAAATCCGCTTAAAAAATTAATTAATTGGTTATTATATCGTACAGACATTGGCTGCCCTACATCAAATCAACAGGCATCAACAAAGCAAATGTCAGTGTTTTACAAATCTTTTAGCAGCTGCATAATGGCCAGATACAGGTGGCAAAATGTATTTAAAGCAATTGCAATAAAGCATTATTAGCGTTGAAGTATCTCCCCTATCGGCTGCTGTAAGTACAGACAACCGTAAAAGATATATATACTCACCCCGGATATAAATTATTTACAAACCAGGTTATAAATGTAATGCGGATGTTAATGACAACGTAGATGCCTTGGTTATCGAACGGTGGTTCGCGAAGCGATAAAACACGGCTTACCACGAATCTTCTTAAAAAAAAGACCCTCATTGCTTGATACCCACCATCATGTATTGAAATTTACATAAACATTCGCTGAACGCTGGCTACGACTCACCCGGTCGAGGCTACGCCCGACCACCCTCTCTTCGGCTTCGCCGGAAAGAGGGTTTTAAAGTTAACTATTTAACAATGTGCCATTTACCTAAATTTACATTTCCCAAACCCTCTTTGCGGCGCAGCCGGAGAGAGGGTCGGCCAGCGCAGCGTAGCCGGGGTGAGTCGTAGCCACTATGCGATGACACATGGATAGTTGCTTGATTAGAAGTATCAAAACATTATAAACATATTTAGAGTTTATAAGGCTTAAAAAACTCAAACAAAACCTCAACAAACGCTCCGAGCGTTGCCAAGACAAAAGACTTCCACCCCAAACTAAAAATGAAAACAAATTTTGCGTAACCATTTGGTTTCATATATATTTGTAACCAAATGGTTTCATATAGTCATTTTAAACATATGCACCGAGATGTTTTTAAAGCCATTGCCGATCCTACCCGCCGCGAGATCATCAACCTGATTGCCCACCAAAGCATGAACCTGAACGCCGTGGCCGATAACTTTGACATGAGCCGCCCCGCGGTATCCAAACATATCAAAATATTGACCGAATGCGGCTTACTGGTGATTAAGCAACAGGGCCGCGAACGCTATTGCAGGGCCGACCTGAAGCAATTGAAAGAAGTTACCGACTGGGCCGAACAGTACCGCCGTTTTTGGACCAATAAACTGGATGCCCTTGACGCGTTTTTAACCAACGAACAAAACACACCATCTATATAAACAAAAATTTGAAAAGCTATGAACACAGAACCTTTTGTAATTGAGCGCATTTACAAAGCCCCCATCAGCAAAGTTTGGGCGGCTATTACCGATGTTAATAAAATGGCGGAATGGTATTTTAAGCTGGCCGATTTTAAGCCCGTAGTGGGCTTTGAATTTGAATTTACCGGCGGAGACGGCACCACAGAGTTTTTACACAAGTGCAAAGTTACCGAGGTAGTTGACGGCAGCAAGCTTACCCACAGCTGGACCTACGACGGCTATGAGGGCTATTCGGAAGTAACATGGGAGTTGTTCCCCGATGGCGACGGAACCCGCCTTAAACTTACGCATGCAGGCCTGGAAACTTTCCCGGGTTTGCCATCATTCAAACGCGAAAACTTTGTGGCCGGATGGACACATATTACAGGCACATCATTGAAGGAATACCTGGAAAAATAATTGGTATTCGGATAGCTGTTTGTGAGGACAGATGCCGCATGAATGGCGGAATTTTGAAGGGAGAATGACAAGTTAAAAAACGGAAGCCATCCCGAACTTGTTTGGGGATCCCATAGGACAAGTGACCCGTATGAAGTACACTTAGCATGTGGGGTGCCGAAACAAGTTCCAGCATGACATTGGGGATTAAATCGTTGTCATTCCTCCTTCAGAATTTCGCCAAATTTTACAACTCAAGGATGACATTTCCCACTTCATACCCAGGGATTTTACGACGCGGCACAACAAGAGGAATACCCTTTTTTGCACAACCCACTCAATACCTGTATTATTGTATGTGCAATCTACCCTTACAAACCATATTAAGAAATTTGTTCAGCTTACCGCGGACGAGGAACAGCTGATTAACGCGGCGGTAACTGTAAAAACGGTTAAGAAAAAAACATTCCTGCTGCAACCGGAGCATGTTTGCAAGGAACTTTTTTTTGTAAGTAAGGGTTGTCTTCGCCTGTATTTCATCAACAAAAAACTGAATGAGCAAACTACGCTGTTTGCCATTGAAAACTGGTGGATGACCGATTTTGATAGCCTGGAAAGCGGCCGCCCATCTTCCTGCTACATCCAGGCGGTTGAGCATACCGAAGTCATCAGCATCAGCAAAAATAAGCAGGAGGAGCTATTTGAGGCAGTGCCTAAACTGGAACGTTATTTCAGAATAGTACAGCAACGCGCCTTTAGCGCAACCCAAACCCGCATTAAATATATTTATGGCATGAGCGACGAAGAACGTTACCGCCATTTCAGCAGCCTTTTCCCGGCATTTATGCAGCGCGTGCCTCAATATATGCTGGCATCGTACCTGGGCTTTACTCCGCAGTTTATGAGCAAAATACGGGCGAAAAAAGTTTAATTATTCTGAATTTTCTTAATCTTGATTCATTTTTTTGAACCTGTTTTGTCGCCACCTTTGGGGTATTAAAACAATACAACACAAAATGAAAACAAGAGTAAGTATCGGTAAAACCGACCCGGAAGCCTACAAAATATTATTAAACCTTGATCAATATATTGCCAAAGGCATAGTAAGTAAAGCCCACCGCGAGCTGATTAAGATTCGCTCGTCGCAAATCAATGGCTGTGCCTTTTGTATAGATATGCATACCAAAGAGGCCCGTAAAGCCGGCGAAACCGAGCAACGTATTTACGCCCTGAACGCCTGGCGCGAAACGCCATTTTTTACTGAAGAAGAACGGGCCATCCTTGCTTTAACCGAAGAGGTAACCCTGATACAACACCATGTATCTGATGCCACTTATGAAGCTGCCGCAAAGGTTTTGGATGAAGCGTATATAGCACAGGTAATCCTGGCTATCATCGCCATTAACGCATGGAACAGGTTTGCTATTTCAACAGGGATGGAGCCGAGCACCCTCTAAATCTCCCCTGGTAGGGGAGACTTTTATTAGCAGGCGGCTTTTTAAGACAAAACAAACCGGCGGGACTTCCATATGAAATCTCGCCGTTTTGTTTTCAAGTCTCCCCTACCGGGGGAGATTTAGAGGGGGCCGGGGCTTACGCCAAATTCCTCCCCGCGTTCACTATACCGTAAACCGTCCTAATCACCAGCTTGCGATAAATTTCTATCAGCTCTTCATCCTTGCAGTTGTTTAAGCACTGCAAGGCGTAATGCTGCATAATAACCAACGGCAATACAATTTTTTCGCGGATGGCAATTGATTTACGTTCAACCGGGTATTCTTCCATTAGTACGGTGCTGCCGGTTAGCTCCAGTAACATGGTGCGGGTAAGCACAAACTCTTCCTTCAGCATTTTCCAGAATTCGCCAAATTTTTTGTCTTTTTCCAGGTAAGCCGTAACCCTGAAATCGGATTTCGACATCGACATCATACAGTTATCAAGCATGGTTTTAAAGAAACCTGATGTTTTGTACAACTCCTGCACCTCGTGCCAGTTGCCATCATCTTTCATCTTTTTTAATGAAGTACCTACCCCATAAAAACCGGGGATACTTTGTTTAAGCTGGCTCCAGGAGGTTACAAAGCTAATGGCGCGCAAATCTTCCAGTTTCATAGGCCCGCCGCCGCCACGTTTGGTTGGCCTGCTGCTAATATTGATTTTTGACAGTAATTTAAGCGGACTGAATTTTTCAAGGTACTCTAAAAATAACGGATGTGCGCGTAGCGCCATAAAAAGCGAGTAGCTTTCGTCGGCCATTTCCGATATCAATGTTTTGTGCCTGGTACCCAACAAATCTTTACGATCGGGATGCAAGGCAGAAATAATACCGGCGTTAAGCAGTTGCTCCATATTAAACCTTGCCGTTTCAACAGAGCCGTATTGCGAGCTTACTGTTTGGCCCTGTATGGTAAGCTGAATGTGCTCATTTGCAATGTCGTTGCCCATTGAGGCATAAAAACGGTGTGTTTTACCGCCGCCACGTGCAGGCGGGCCTCCCCTGCCATCAAAAAATGCCAGGCTGATGCCGTATTTACGGGCAATAGCCGTCATTTCAACCTTAGCTTTATATATACTCCAGTTGGCCATTAAATAACCGCCATCCTTGGTGCCGTCAGAGAAGCCGAGCATAATGGTTTGCCTGTTGCCCCGTAATTTTAAATGTTCGGCGTAATATGGGTGGGTGTACAGTTGCTCCATGATCTCGCCTGCATTAGCAAGGTCGTTCACGGTTTCAAACAGCGGCATAAAGTCAACTTTCAGGCTATCTTTTTTCCATCCACTCCATAAAAACAAATCAATAAGCTGTAAAATATCAGATGCACGCTGGCAGTTACTGATAATAAAACGCTGGCAGGCCTTCTCCCCGTTGCTATGCTGAATTTGTTTTATGAGCCTGATGGTGTCCAGCGTATCGCAGGTCATGGCATCGGCATCTTCGGCACGGTGATAGTCAACCTCGTTAAAGGGCAGCTTTTTCAGCTTTTCTTTTTCGTCCAAATCGTTGTAACCTTCAACAACGCCGGTATCGGCTTGCGAGGTTACAAAATCAAATACATTGCGCAGCACACGGCTATCCTGCCTGATATCGATGGTAGCAAAATAGCAGCCAAACAAGCGTATCTTTTGAATCAGGTTTTCTACAACATCTAAAAACAGCCCGCCGTGGTCGGTTACCAGGGTGTGCTTAATGGTTTGCAGCAAATCTAACAGCTCGCCCTGCAGGTCTTTTGGGTCGGCCTGGTGTTCATTGGCATTCCTGTAAATCAGTTTTTCCAGCTTGGCCATCGGTTTTTCAACCCCACGGAAAGTTATGCGGCGTTTAAGCACCCGGTAATCGCGGTAGTAACACCTGAACAGGCGCTGCCTTAAATACCTGGCTACTTCTTTTGTGCTTTCGGTAGTTACGTTGGGGTTGCCATCCCTGTCGCCGCCCGGCCAAAAGCCCATCTCCAGCAATTGGTTGGTTGGGTCAATCTCAAATTCTTCTTCCAGTTTTGATTGGATGCCCGATACGGCATAATAAAATATGTTTTCTAAAAACCAGGTAAGGCTTATGGCTTCATCAACCGGCGTTGGCGATGTTTTATTAAAGAATGGTGTTTTGCCCAACTGTTGCAGCAACACATCAATAGTAGGGATATCGTTAACTTTTACGGCCTCAATAAGGTCTGTCATAATACCCAGTACAGTACCCGGATAAAATTGGGTTGGGTGGGCGGTAAGTACCAGCCTTAACGAAAAATCTTTAAGTTTCTCGCTTATGCTTTTGCGCGTTTCATCGCTTATGGCCGCTTGTTGTAAAAGGCTTTGCAGTGTACCGGTATCATCAAATTTGCCTATTTTATTAAATGATGAATCTTCAATGGCATCAAACAAAACCACCTGCCGTTCGATATATTGTATAAAACGGAACATGCGGTTAATTTGCTCGCGATGGTCAATATCCGGTACGTATTTTTTAAAAAAACTTTCGATAATTTCTGTAGGCGATGCGTTCATAGCGGCGCCCTTTTCGCAATGCGAGCTAAAAAAGGGCAGTAAAATTCCGGTATCCTTTACCTGGTAAAACGGCAGGGTTTGGAACAAACTGTTATACAACTCAAAACGGGTTACAACTTCGCTGTTAAAAGTTGTTTCCCTTTGACTGAGTTTTGAATTTAACGACATAGCACAAATAAATTGAAGGTTAAAATTGATGGGTAAAGGGCGAGCCACAATACCGGCGGTGAATTTAATTCATTTTTGGCAAAAAATAGATAATTACTAACAAAAAACTAATATTAATGCCATATTTACTAAAACCATGTCAAAATATTTAATTATTGTAAATTTACAGTGCATTTTGGGTGCAAAAAAAGCGTAAATGAAAACATAATATCAGTTTCAACAAAAAACCAATCATAAAAGTATTCATCGTAGCTTTATTGCCGGTAAAAACGGACAAAAAATAATGAAATTTAACACCCGCGAAATCAACAGTTTCTTTTACAGTCAGTATTTTTCTGATGGTTTACGGATCTCGGCTGGCATCCTGCTGCCCTCGCTTTTGTTATTGGAGTTTGACAAATTTGATCTTGGGCTTACCCTATCATTAGGGGCGTTATGCATTTGTGTTATTGATACCCCCGGCCCGGCAACCCACAAGCGCAATGCCATGGCAATTGGCAATTTGTGCCTGCTCATTGTAGCAGTTACCACGGGTTTTGCACGCCTTAATATTTACACCCTGGGGCTCGAAATTACTTTATTCTCTTTCCTGTTCAGCATGTTTACGGTTTATGGCAACAGGGCTGCGTCTGTTGGTACATGCAGCTTGCTCATCATGATATTTATGATGGATAAGGCCCTGGCCCCGTCAGATGTATTGCTGTACAGCCTGCAAATACTGGCAGGGGGGGTATGGTACATGTTATTTAGCCTCATCTTCTTCGGCATCCGGCCTTACCGGGCTGCACAGCAAACCCTTGGCGAAAATGTGGCTGACATTGCCAAATTCCTGCGCATTAAAGCCGAATTTTACAATCCTGAAAGCGATATTGACGAAAATTACCGCAAGTTGGTAAGCCAACAGATACAGGTAAGCCAGCACCAGGATGCCGTGCGCGAATTGTTATTTAAAAGCCGCCTGGTGGTAAGGGAATCGACCCCATCAAGCCGGATCCTGGTTTTAACATTTGTTGACCTGGTAGATATGTTTGAGCAGATTATGGCTACGCACTATGACTATTACCAGATGCGCGAAAAGTTTAAGGATACCGGCGTATTGAACGAGATAGCACGCATTATTTACCATATGGCCGATGAACTTGACGATGTGGCCTATATTGTATTATCAAACACCCGCCACCGCCATGTGATGGATTTTAACCTGGAGCTTGAAAAGCTAAAATTAAAAATAGACGCAATAGGTAAAGATCAGCAGGAAACAAGCACATTGGTGTTAAAAAAGGTGCTCATCAACCTGCGTAACCTTACCGAAAGTATTAACAACATTTACAACTACTATAATTCAAAAACCTTATTAAAATCCACAGAAATAAAGGGTGAAGTAGAGTACTCCCAGTTTGTAACCCACCAGGATTATGCACCACATATTTTCTTTGATAATTTCACATTCGGGTCGGGCGTTTTTAAACACGCGTTGCGGGTATCGCTGGTTTGTTTGGTTGGCTTTATAACAGCCAAAACCATAGCACAGGGCCACCATAGTTATTGGGTATTACTAACTATCATTGTAATATTAAAACCGGGTTTCAGCCTATCCAAACAGCGCAATTACCAAAGGCTGATAGGCACCATCGGCGGCGGCGCAATTGGCATACTCATCTTGAACTTTATACCCGATAGCACCGTTCAGTTTATATTGCTTACCATATTCATGATAGGCGCATACAGCTTTCAGCGGCTAAACTATGTAGTCAGCGTTATTTTCATGACGCCTTATGTGCTTATTTTGTTTAAGTTTTTAGGCGTAGGCCTTTTAAATGTTGCCCAGGAACGAATCCTGGATACCGTGATAGGCTCATCTATCGCATTTATTGCCAGTTACCTCATTTTTCCAACCTGGGAATTTGAGGTGATTGAGGAAACCCTGCGGGATGTGGTAGCGGCCAATATTAAATACCTGATTACCATTGCCGAAAGTTTATCGGGCAAAACCATAGGAACTACCGCTTTCAAGCTGGCCCGTAAGGATATCTATGTAAAATCGGCCAACTTATCGGCTACTTTTGAGCGCATGACATCCGAGCCCAAAAGCAAGCAGCGTAACGTAAAAGAGGTGCACAAATTTGTGGTACTTAACCATATTTTATCATCGTACATAGCCGTTATACAAGCGGGGCTGGTAAAAAATGCGCAACGACCGCACCCCGAGGCACTGCGGTTGCTCAAAAAAAACATATCAGTACTTAACGAAAGCAACAAAAAACTGCATGGCCAAAGCATCGATTTTAACATAGGTAAAACCGCGCCGACCACCGAAATTGACAAACCCGAACTTACTGCCGACGAAAACCTACTAAAAGAGCAACTGGGTTTTATCAATAAAATAAGCTATGATATTGCGAAGGTGACGGATAGCATTTTAAAATAGTATCAAGTAGTTAGTATCAGGTATCAAGATTTTTTTTGCTTTTTTCCGCTGCTTGTGTCCTCACAAGCAGCTACCCGTAATGTCCAATTTAACAGCGCAAACTCACAACTCCAGTCTTGATACTTGATACTAACTACTTGATACTAATCCTACGTTACGCCATTGGCCGGTATCCGCGCCGATCCTAACGCAAATTTGTCTGAATCTGAATTAACCGAATTAAAGAATTTCCAGAATTGCCCACCTTGTTGGTCAAATTTACCTCACTACTCACTACTCACTACTAATTATTTTTTATTCAAAAAAAAAATCGCTTATTTAACCTATCTTTTTGACACTTTATCACGTATAAATTCCTTATAATTAATTATTTATTTTAAATGGAAAAGCTGAAACAAATTATTGGTTATGGCGATCCAGCTTTATCGCTCGAGAATAAACTTTTTAATGCCATAGCCTTATTCATTTGTCTTGATAACGTCATATCCATTATTATTAATGTTTTTTTGGGATTTAGCTGGGGGCTGATATTGGCTAATCTTTTTTTACTAATCTTTTCTGCATTTGCATATTATCAAAGCCGTTTTGTACACTATAGTGAAAAAAAAGTTTACATTTTTATTGGCTTTGGTATTGCCGCGATATTCCCCGGTTGGTTTTACAACGGGGGTATCAGCGGATCAACCACCCAGATAGGCATCTTTTTAATTGTATTGATAACGTTATTAATAAAACAACGTTACCACTATATCTTCATCGCCTTGTTGTGTGTTGTATTTGTTACCTGTTATCAGTTAGAAAAAATACATCCCGAATGGGTAACAGGTGCCGCCAACAAAGCATCTGCCGAATTTGACTTGATAGCATCTGCCGTTATTAATATAATAGTAGTTGGTCTATTAATAGGCTTTATTAAAAAAAGCCACGAAAGCGATAAACGGGATTTAATTAAAAAAAGCGAGCAATTGCAACAATCGCAAATTGAACTCAGGTTGTCAAAAGAAGAAGCCGAAGCCGCCACCTTTGCCAAATCAAACTTTTTGGCCAATATGAGCCATGAAATACGGACACCATTAAACGGCATAATCGGTGCTTCGCAATTACTATCACGATCGGCGCTTACACCAGAGCAGCATGAGCTATTGCAAACCCTGCAATCAAGCGGTCACATCCTCATCAATATCATCAGCGATATTTTAGATATCTCCAAAATAGAGGCCGATAAGCTAACCATTACCCCGGTTACTACCAACATCAGGCATTGCGTTAAAACTATTATCGATATCAGCCAGCCCGGCATTACCAACCTGCGCAAACCCATCAACCTGAGCTACCATGTAGATGATAATGTATCGCAATTTGTTAAGGTTGACGAAGGCCGCCTGCAACAAATTTTGGTAAACCTGATAGGCAATGCCATTAAATTTACCGATGAAGGCGCCGTTACGGTAACCGTAAAAGGATCCCAAATAAAAGATGGGGTACAAGACCTCAGCTTCCGCGTAAAGGATGATGGCATTGGCATCAGCCAGGAATCATTAACGCAATTATTTAAGCCATTTACCCAGGTAAATACAACGGCGTTGCGCAAATATGGCGGCACCGGCCTTGGTCTGTCCATCTGTAAAAAGCTGGTCGAACTGATGGGTGGCAAAATATGGGCCATCAGCAAGGAGGCCGAAGGGTCGTTATTTATTTTTAATTTGCCTTTAAGGGTTGCCAATGGCGAATTACCGGCCGACGTAAAAACAGATAACAAAGAAGTATTCCAATACCGCCCGCTAAAAATTCTCCTGGCCGAAGACAATAAAATGAACCAGCTGATTGCAAGCAAAATTTTCAAAAAGGTTGGTTATAGTATAGATATTGCCGAAAATGGCCGGGAAGCAATCCTGATGAGCGACAAGCAGCATTACGATCTCATATTTATGGATGTACAGATGCCTGAAATGGACGGGTTACAGGCTACACGTACCATTATAAAAAAGCAGGGCAAACATGCGCCGCCTATCATTGCCATGACGGCCAATGTTTTAAGCGAGGATGAAAATGAATGTACCATGGCTGGCATGAAAGATTTTGTAAGCAAGCCTTTTACCTTTGAGCGGTTGGAGAATGTGATTCAGAAATGGACTAAAGCTTAATAGATCAAAATAAAAAAATCAGTAAATAGTACCATTCAAACTATGTACAGTACCATTAAAGCGGTGGTATTGTGTGTAGCTTTGAATTATGATACAAAGCATTCCTATTTATGATATTTGTTCCCTGTCCGACGTTCGGCAGGACGATCTGCTGGTAAGCCGGTTTGCGCCGTATCTTGATAGTCATAAAAGTCTGTTTTTTCCGCATAGGCACTCGTTTTATCACCTGGTACTATTTACCCATGGTGCAGGTACGCACAGCATCGATTTTGAACGCTTTGACGTAAAGCCAGGCCAAATATATTTCATGGTTCCGGGGCAGGTGCACTCCTGGCATTTTGAGGGGTTTACAGATGGCTACATCATTAATTTTTCGGAAGCTTTTATCCAGTCGTTTTTATTACAACCGGGATACCTGGATGGTTTTTCGTTTTTTAACGGCAATTTAAACGATGCCGTTGTTAATTTACCTGCCAATAGCTTTGCCACTGTAAAAGAACTGTTTGAGCGCATCATCAATGAAATAAGCAGCCCTGCACCATCTGGCAGCGATATGGTGCGTTTGCTGATGTTACAAATTTTTATCCTTGTAAACAGGCTTAATAATAACCCGGTTACTGCCGGTAAACTAACCTACAACCAAACATTGCTTAAAAATTATCAAAAATTAATTGAACAGCATTACGCCGATATTAAGCTGCCAAAAGATTATGCCGAACTGCTGTACATCACCCCAAACCACCTTAATGCCGTTTGTAAGGACTTATTGGGTTTATCGGCCGGCGAACTGATCCGCAACCGCACTTTGCTGGAGGCTAAGCGCTTGCTTACCAATCCGCAGTTGAGCATAAGCGACATTTCATTCAGGTTGAATTTTAGCGACAACTCCTACTTTACTAAATTTTTCAAAAAAACAGAAGGCGTTACCCCCGAAGAATTTCGCAAACAAATATTAACATCTTAAACTGGATAACATTATGGAAACTACCCAATATAAATTAGCAGCCTGGCCCGCCATAGTACATGCAAAATGCCCCCGTTGCCGCCGTGGCGACTTGTTTGCCAACAGTATGTATGGCTTTAAGGGTCAGGTGATGAACAAAACCTGCACGCACTGCGGCCTTGTTTATGAACGGGAACCCGGGTATTTTTATGTGGCTATGTTTGTGAGCTATGCCCTAAACGTTGCCGAAATGGTTACCCTTGCCGTGGCCATTAGTGTTTTAACCGGCAGCAGTAACCCCTGGCTGTATTGTGCCATTATATTAAGTGTGGCTGTAGTATTATCGCCGTTTAATTTCAGGTATTCAAGGGTGATACTGCTCCACTGGCTTACTCCTGGGTTACATTACCATCCCGAAATGAGCAAGGATAATTTTGTACATCATTAAACCCTGCGTAGCGCTTTCTGTCAAAATTACAACAGTCCACATTTACCGCGACTTTAATTTTTTGAGTTATGAAAGCAAGAATAGAAACCATAAAAACCGACATGTACAAAGTATTTATAACTGGCAATGCCGATAATGTGCAATTAGCCAAAGCCTACTTTTTACTCGCCATTCCCGTGTTAAGCATATTTTTTACATTTGGGCATTTTAAATACTAAGAGCTGCCGGGCAACTTGCAAAAACAAGACAGCCGGTACATTGCTATACCGGCTGCTTGCAACTGTTTCCCTAACTAAATTAAACTAAAAAATTAACTGAATCGAACTATTTGAATTTTTGGGGCAGGCTAAATTGATTGAATACTACTTGAAAATTGTCCAGGTATGAGTACTTTTTATAGACCTGTTTTTGTTTGCCATTAACCGCGTAAAAAAGATATGACTGTGTGTTATCCTTTAAGCCTGTAAGCACAAACAGGCCGGTTTGGTCGGCAGCTATTGTTGAATCATGCACAGGGCTATCATCGTCGGGCTCCGGCGATGTAAATTCATCTGTTTGCGATTGAACCTGAGGATCGGATGCAAAAACACTGGCACATGCCAATAGTACGAGTGATGCTATCACGAAGAATAAAAAATGGTAAAAAAGTTTCATAGCGATAGGCAGATTAAATTCGGGACTTAGGTATTAAATAAATGTTACATCAAAGATACGGCTTGACATTTAAAAAACACACGGTGTTTTCACTGAAAATGCATACGTAGTTTTACGCAATTTTCAAGATAAATGGGATTTATCAATATTTTTTATAGCTAAACCCAGCAAATTTTGAATTCTTTGTAACATACATATTACAATCATTAGTCATTAGTCATTAGTCATTAGTCATTAGTCATTAGTCATTAGTCATTAGTCATTAGTCATTATGGAAAGCTGCTTTGACGAAGATTGTTTTAACTATTTAACATAATCCAACTCACAACTCACAACTCACAACTCACAACTCACAACTCACAACTCACAACTCACAACTCACAACTCACAACTCACAACTCACAACTCACAACTCACAACTCACAACTCACAACTCACAACTCACAACTCACAACTCACAACTCACTACTCACTACTCACTACTCACAACTCACTACTCACTACTCACAACTCACTACTCACTACTCACTACTCACAACTCACAACTCACTACTCACTACTCACTACTCACTATCTATATCCCGCCGCCTGCAAATCAAACAGTTCGGCATAGCGGCCGCCTTTCAGGAGCAGTTCTTCGTGGCTGCCAATTTCAGCAAGCTCGCCTTTTTCGAGTACCAATATTCTGTCGGCCATACGCACGGTGCTAAACCTGTGCGAGATCAATACTGCCGACCGGCCTTTGGTGAGTTCGGCAAAGCGTTCAAAAACATTGAATTCGGCGCGGGCGTCGAGGGCCGAGGTTGGCTCGTCTAATATTAGTAACTGGGCATCGCGCATATAAGCGCGGGCAAGGGCAACCTTTTGCCATTCGCCGCCAGACAGCTCAACACCGTCGGCAAAGCGTTTACCCAGTTGCTGGTCATAAGCGCCGGGTAGTTTGGCAGCCAGTACATCGGCCAGGCTTTGGCGGGCCGAGTGTTCTATCAGCGGCCGGTTATCCCGTTCGCTTATTTTACCCACGGCAATGTTTTGTGCAAAACTCATTTGGTATCGCAAATAATCCTGGAAGATAATGCCTACGTTAAGCCGCAAATCGGCCAGGTCATATTCGCGCAGGTCGATGCCATCTAATAAAATGCGGCCCTCAGTAGGGTCATATAACCGGGCTAATAATTTAACCAGGGTGGTTTTGCCGGCCCCGTTCTCCCCTACCAGCGCCAGCTTTTCGCCGGGGTACAGGGTAAAACTAAGGTGCCTGTTGGCCCATTTATCGGAGTTGAGGTACCTGAACCCAACATCCTCAAAAGTAAAGCCACGCCGAATAGTTTCAGGAAATGGCAGGCCACTTACCGAAAGTTTAATTTTAGGCTCGATCTCAAAAAATTCAAAAAAATCGCGCAGGTAAATAGCCCCCTGCGATACGGCTGTAAAGCGGGTGAGTATTCCCTCGAGCAAAGCCCGCAACTGCCTGAACGAACCTGCCAGGAAAGCCAGTTCGCCAATGGTTACACTGCCTTGTACCGCGCGGACAATAATCACCACATAAGCGCCGTAATAGCCAAGGCTGCCCAGCATGGCAAAAAACGTACCCCATAAGGACCGGTTGATGGCCAGCCGCTTATTATCAGTATAAAATTTATTCGAAAGCTGTTTAAAGCGGTCGATGATAAACCCCGAAAGATCGAATATTTTTACCTCCTTGGCCGTTTCGTCGCTGGCGCCCAGGTAGCGGATATAATCCAGTTCCCGCCTTTCGGGCGTTTGGCCGCGGGTAAGGGCATAGCTCCGGTCGTTAAAGTACGATTCGCCTAAAAAAGCGGGGATAATGGCTATAAGGAGCAATATTATAAGCCATGGGTTAAAGGCCATCAACCCTACCGCCAAAAAGCCCATGGTTATTAAATCCTGCACCTGGCTCATTACCTGCGATAGTAATATGGTGCGCCCGACGGTTTGCTGCCGTGCGCGTTCCAGTTTATCGTAAAACACCGAATCTTCAAACTGATCAAGATCCAGCGTTGCGGCGTGCGACATGATTTTTACGGATGTGTGGTTGCTAAATAAATCGCCAAGCAGGCTATCCATCAGGGTAATTGCGCGGCTTAACGCATCGGTTAATATCGCCAAAGCAAACTCAAGCCCTACCAGCTCCCAAAGCTGGGCCATATCTTTTACCTGGCTGTGGCTTATGGTAACCACCTTATCAATAATAAGCTTGCCCACGTACAGCAGACCAAGCGGCATGGCCGAGCGGGCAATACGCAACAGGGCGTTAACTACAGTCATCCAGCGGTTGGTTTGCCATACCAACCTAAAAAAGGCAGGCAGGTTGCGCAACGCGTCGAAACGTTCTTTTAAGGTTATTTTGTTGTCGATGGTATTTTTGGGCGGGCGGTTGGTATTCAATATAAAATGTTCCTTTGTTTAATGTATTTAAACAAATTTACTCAATTGGTAAGGCATTAGTGTACAGATGGGATATTTGTGAGGGGTGGATGACAATAGTACACTTCATAGAGCAATCCGCTTTATCAATTTATAGGTTGATAAAGCCCGTTTAATTTTCATTTGTGTTTGCAGGCACTCCATTACTGTAAACAAAATAAAAATGGCTAAAGTCGTACTGAGGATTATCAGCCCGGCATAATGCGGGTCGTTTTTATCGGTCGACATCGTATTAGCAGCAATACCGCCAATAATTAATACCAAAACACCAAATGAACGGTTACTTATACTAAGCCGGCAAACGCAGTTACCTCTTTTAATCGCCATGTAAAAAATCAGCTTGGGCACAAACCTGTCAAACCGCGACATTAAACGGGTATAATTGATGCCGCTTTTATCTATTTGCCTCGCAAAAAATTGGT
The DNA here is from genome assembly GCF_051903035.1 of Mucilaginibacter sediminis. Taxonomy (NCBI): domain Bacteria; kingdom Pseudomonadati; phylum Bacteroidota; class Sphingobacteriia; order Sphingobacteriales; family Sphingobacteriaceae; genus Mucilaginibacter; species Mucilaginibacter sediminis. The sequence goes on along the minus strand of NZ_CP170602.1, from coordinate 6,724,124 downwards.
TGCCAATTTTGGGTTGAAACCCGGCAAACTTACCCGTTCTTCAGAAAACTTATTTAAAGCTGCTTCCAGTATGGCAGTGTCTTCCGGGTTAAAACTAATTTTTTTAAAATAGACCATCTTTTTATAATCTAAATATAAAATAAATCAACGCCATCTGCCGCGCAGAAAAATAATCTGCTACTTTTGCCGCCAATATGGATAATTCATTAAAAAACACATTCGACAGCATAATTTTTGATTTGGACGGAACTCTTTGGGATAGCACTGCAAACGTGGCGCTGGCCTGGCAACACGCGCTTAACCAGGTTGATTATTTGAACGAAGATATGACCGTTGAACGCGTAAGATCAATTACCGGTATGACCTATGATGCTATATTTGATAAGCTATTCCCTGCCCTGAGTGATGAACAGCGCAAAGAAGTACAAGCCCTATGCGCTGTGAGCGAACTGGAAATATTGCATAAAAAAGGCGGTGAACTTTACCCGGAGCTGGAAGAAACCCTGAAATACCTGGGCGCAAAATACAAACTATACATTGTGAGCAATTGCCAAAATGGGTATATTGAGGTATTCCTGGATTTAAATAACATGCACCCTTACTTTTTGGCGCACCAATGCTTTGGCACCAAAGGTAACCCCAAGGCAGATAATATTAAGGATATTGTGAACGATCATGGCCTGCAGGCCCCTGTTTACGTAGGCGATACCATGGGCGATTACACATCGGCAACAAAGGCAGGTGTACCATTCATTTTTGCAAGCTATGGCTTTGGGGTTGTACCCGATGGTATGGTGGCTACGGTGGATAACTTTGCTGAACTGACGGAACTTTTATAGCTACAACCGGCTCCTGTTTTTTACCCAATTACTGGTTTCAGCAGTAACGTGGGCCGTCACAGTAGCTTTCCGGTTGCCAAGCAATTGCTCCATCAATATCGCGGCAATCCTGGCTTCATCTTCATTCCCGGTTTGCAATACATCGGCGTTGAAGTACTTTTTTACAAAATGGGTATCAAAATTACCCGATATAAAAGCCTCGTGCTGCATTACAAATTTGCCAAAGCCCAAAGTGGTTGTAATACCGGTTATCTGGTATTCGTCAATTGCCCTTATCATGCGTTCTATGGCCTCGGTACGGTCTTTACCATAGGTAATCAGCTTGGCTATCATCGGGTCGTAATAAATGGGAATTTCCATACCTTGCTCAAAACCATCATCAACCCTTACCCCCGCCCCTTTTGGCGTAATATAAGTTTGCAGGGTGCCAATATCCGGCAGGAAATTATTGGCCGGGTCTTCGGCATAAACTCTTAGTTCTATCGCATGGCCGCGAATTTGCAAATCGTCCTGTTTAAAGCTGAGAGGCAAGCCACGGGCTATATTAATTTGCTCCTTTACCAGGTCAATCCCGGTAATCAATTCTGTAACCGGGTGCTCAACCTGCAAACGGGTATTCATCTCCAGGAAATAAAAGTTGAGTGCATCATCCATAATAAACTCCACCGTGCCGGCCCCCGTGTAGTTTACAGACCTGGCCACATCAACCGCGCATTTGCCCATTTGCGCCCTTATGGCCGGGGTAAGCACTTTTGAAGGTGCTTCTTCAATCACCTTTTGATGGCGGCGCTGTACCGAGCAATCGCGCTCAAACAGGTGCACAATATTACCGTGCGTATCGCCCAGAACCTGGATCTCGATATGCCTTGGCGACGAAACATACCGCTCAATAAATACCGATCCATCGCCAAAGGCCGAAGTTGCCTCAGATACGGCTAACTGCATTTGCTCTTCAAAATCACCGGGACCGTCAACTATACGCATGCCTTTACCGCCACCGCCTGCAGCTGCTTTTATTAGTATAGGAAAGCCAACTTCAACTGCACGTTTTTTTGCCTCGACTACATCGGTTATAGCTTCTTCGGTACCGGGCACCATGGGGATATTGTACTTAAGCGCTGCCGCTTTGGCCGATAGCTTATTGCCCATAATCTCCATGGCCTCGGGCGATGGCCCTATCAAGATAAGGCCTGCCTGGCGCGCCAGTTTTGCAAAAGCAGCATTCTCGCTCAAAAAACCGTAACCTGGGTGAATAGCTTCGGCACCAGTTTTTATGCAGGCGGCTATAATTTTTTCGCCAACAAGATAAGATTGATTGGATGGTGCAGCGCCAATATGCACAGCTTCATCAGCATAGCGCACATGTAATGCATCACGATCCGCATCCGAATAAACGGCAACAGTTTTAATGCCCATTTCGCGGGCCGATCTCATTACCCTTAAAGCTATTTCGCCCCGGTTGGCTACCAGTATTTTTTGCATAAAACAAATGTAACTGATTTAACGGTTGACCGTCGGGAAAATTTAGGATGTTGGTAAATGCTTTCGATAAACGAACAATGGCATCGGCTTAAATAAAAACCCAGATATAATAATATATAGCAATGAATTCTTAATACCCAATACTTTTAATATCCAACGCCACGGCTTTTAGTCTTCTTATACGGGACTAAACGTACTGCGCCTGATATTTAAATCGGCCTTGATTTTTCATCCCAAAAGCATTTTTAGAGAAACGAACCAGAGAATTCAGCTCCGTTTTTACCGGCCAGACCTATCAAGCCTGTAGCTTTTACGGCTACAACGATAACAAACATAATGTTTAAGCGGTAACCAGAAAAAAAGAGTTTTAACCAATGGGCCTCTTTTTATGCGGGATATACCAACATTGCCACAACCACGGCAACGCAGCTCTTTTTGGGCGGCCAAGGGTTTTATTTTTGCAATGTTATCAATACCGTTTTTTGTATCTAATTCGGCTGTCATAATGTGAGTTAATTAAGGGGTACTTTCAAACCCTAAAATAGTCAAAAAAATGTGAATTTATAATGAATATTTGCCGGCAATAGTAAAAAGGGTATTTTTAGCTTATTATACAACTATTTTTCGTTTTTGGCCAAATAAAAAGGCCTGTGATTGATATCACAGGCCTTTTTATATTATTCCTTTTTATCAGGTGCTGGTGTACCTGCGGGTGGAGAACCAGGCTGTCCGTTTGGCGGCGGACCACCGGGGCCAACACCAGGGGCACCCGGAGGAGGGCCGCCCGGGCCACGACCTGCAGGCAATGTTACTTCGGGATGGGCAGTGCCACGATGGCAGCTGTAACAGTTAACTCCCGATTTTAATGTTAAGCCTAATGAGTCTTTTTTAGCATCAAAATATTTCTCGTTGATTTTGTTCATCATCTTGAACATATCGCGCGCCATTTTCTTTTCTGGTTTGGCATCGTTTGCCCAGTCCATTTGTTTTGCGGCTTCATCACGTACGTGGCAAAAGTTGCAATGCACACCCAACGAGTGTTCCCACTCTTCCATTACATCATGCAATTGATCTTTGGTGATGTTTTTGGGTAATACTTTCAGGTTTTTCCAACCCGGCTCATCGGCTTTTTTGGGTGTCATCGATGTCATGGCACCTATTACCACTACCGACATGAGGCCAAGGGTAACTAATATTTTTTTGTTTACCAGCATAATTGTCATATTTAAGTCATCTAATGTAGATATTAAGTTTGAATGTTACAACTTTTAAAATGACGTTTATTTGGTAACTTTTTAGATACAGAGTAGTAGATGTGCAGATTTCAAATTTGCAGATATGCAGATGAGGAATTTATCAATGTACAGATTTCAGATGTGCAAATATGCAGATGAGGAATTAGTGAATGTCCGGATTTCAAATATTCAAATGAGAATTTAATCATCCATCTGAAATCTGCACATTTGAAATTTGCATATCTGCACATCGTCAAAGGCTCAATTTCTCGCTGATAGCCCAAAGTTTGTCGCGGGCAGCGGTATCTGTGGCGATGGCAGATGTTTTGGCAATTTTTTTCTTTTTAAAATAGCCGCCGTTATATTTATCAAGGCGCGGCGCGGTTGCCAGGAATACGGTAGTTGCCGCCCCTTGCTGTGCGCTGATCATAAACGGGCGAATCAGGGTGGTCATCAGTTTGCCCAGCCCTTTAAAATCATCCCAAAAGTGGGTATTTACCACACCCGGATGCAACGAAAATGCGAGAACACCCTTATTGGCAAATTTTGAGGCTAACGATTGTGTAAAATAGATATTGAACAGTTTATTCATCCCATAAACTTTCCATGAATTGTATGATCGCTCGCATTGCAGATCATCAAACTGTGGGGTACCACGTTTATGTGCTTCTGAGCTAACGTTGATAATGCGTGCCTGCCCTTTTTGAAGCAGCGGCATCAGCATGTTAGTCAATAAAAAATGCCCGAGGTGGTTAATGGTGAAGGTTAATTCAAAACCATCTTTACTTAGCTCACGTTCCGCAAAAATACCGCCTGCGTTGTTGATAAGCGTGTTGATGGCAAATAACTTGCCGGATAATTCGGCAGCGGCATCGCGCACGGTTTGTAAATCGGCCAGGTCGCATTTAATAACATGCACTTCCTTGTTCCCGGTTTCGTTAATTAAATAGGTTTTGAGTTCATCGCCTTTTTGCATGTTGCGCACCAACAGGTAAAGTGAATGCCCCTGCCGGGCCAATGAAAGCGCGGTTTCTTTCCCAATGCCCGATGTAGCACCTGTAATAACGGTTGTTTTTATTGCCATTCCCCCCAGCCCCCTAAAGGGGGAGCTTTTGATTGGCAAGATAGAGGTTTTTTGTTAAGGAATTAAGGTTGACTTAATATCGAACACCGAATATCCAATTTCGAATAATGAAGGAAAAACTTCGGTGTTGGATATTCGAAATTCAGTGTTCGATATTATTTTCCACTTCTGTTTTTCTTAACTTAATGACATTGGGGGGGAGGATTTGGGTAGAGTTTACTTCTGCATCACCATAACGCCGTTCATCAGCAGGGTGCTGCCGCCATCGGCTACTATGTTGTAAACTTTTTGGATACCGCCGCCATTTTCTGTTTTTTGAAGTACAGTAAAGGCTTCATATTTGCCGGTTTGATCGTTAAGGCAAAGCACTTCCTGGCCGGTAGCTATCTCGCCCATTTTTAGGCTGCCCTGTTTGGTAAGCATCGGGTGGTTTGGCGTGGCCTGCAATACTTTGGTATTCAGATTTACCAACCTACCTGTCCTGGTGTTTTTAACATCTGCAGCAACAAGCACCAGGCGTGTTAACGCGTAATTTTTTGCTTCATGGGTGGTTAACTCTTTTACTTTAACTACCGAACTTTTATTGGTGGCCGGGTCAATGGTAATTACTTCATCGCCGCTTTTTATCGTGCTCAGCATTTTTTTGCCTCCATTTGCCATGGTTACCATCTCATCGCCAGGGAAACAAATATCGTTACCGTAAGTAGCCGATTCTTCCTTCATATCCTTGCCGCCGTTCAGCACTTTATATTGCTGAAAACTTACTTCTTTTGACAATACATACGATAGCTTCAGAATAAAATTGGTTTCAACCTTGTTAATATTGTCAATATCTAAAAAGTACTTTTCCCATACTTTGCCATCGGCAGTAAAATCGGGCACCAGGGCTTTATATAATTTGCCTTTTTCGTTGGTATAAAACACCATCAGCCCAATTTCCTGCATACCTTCCTTAGCTATCAGCTTATAAAGGTCGACACGTTTTTTCAGCCCGTCAGATCCGGTGATAAAATACGGTTTCCGGTTTTCATACCTGTCCAGTACGTAGGCGTTCTCAAATTTCACATATGTATCCTTATCCAGATCGGCAATGGTAAAAGTTTGTGCTTTGTTGTACTCATCCATAGTAAGCGGACGAGGATTTACCGCCGCTGTTGTTTGCGCACGGCTTAAATAAATAGAACCGGTTAAAAGTATTGTTAATGTTAGTTTACGCATAAAGCCCCCTCTAAATCTCCCCCTGAAGGGGGAGACTTTGATCTTGTTAGTATTTTTATTTAAAGTTTGATAAATGTAATTTTTAAAGCCCTCTCCCTTTAGGGGAGGGTTTGGGTGGGGCTTTAACTTAGTTGTTTAAACGCCTCGGCAAAAGCTTCCATTTCGTCCATGCGGCCAATGCTTACACGGCACCACTCTTTACCGTTAAACTGCCAGCTGCGTACGCCTACGCCGCGTTTCATCATTTCGCTTACAAATTTTTTGCTGTCCATTTTTAGCGGGAACATTACAAAATTGGCCGATGACGGGATGTATTCGTAGCCTTCTTTTTTTAACACCGAGTACAAATACTCTTTTGATGCCAGTGTTTTTTCTAAAGCTTCTTTCAAAAATGCCTCCTCACGATAACCGGCAATAGCGCCTGCAATGGTTGTAGCCGAAAGGGAGAAACCTGTTGTATAATTAGATAAGGCCTTAATAGTATCCGGCTGAGCCACGATATACCCGCAGCGCAGGCCGGCAAAACCATATAGTTTAGAGAATGTACGTGCAACTATAATATTGCTGCCGGCTTTCATGGTGCTTATCATCGAGGCGCCCTTAGGATCGGGCAGGTAATCGATGTAGGCTTCATCAACAAAAACCGTAACCTTTTTAGATACCCGCTCGCAAAAGGCTTTTAATTTGGCGGTATCTAATATAGTCGCGGTTGGGTTATTTGGGTTACAGATATAAACCAGCCCCGTGTTAGCGTCGATTTTGGCCTCCATGGCGTCCAAATCAAGTTTATAGTCGGCGGTCAATGGTACTTTAACCCATTTGCCTTCCAGTCTTTCGGCATGCGATGGCAGGTCGTCATAAGATGGATCGCCGGTGATAATGCTTTTTCCGCCCTTGCTGTAATACATGGCGGCGGCCAATAATAATGGTGATGAGCCGGATTCCATTAGGACGTTACCGGATGAAATTCCCTCATAGCTGGCAATTTTATCGTAAAGCACCCCCATTGATTGCATTGGGTATTGGTAACCCAGGTCGATAGCTTCCTGGATTGCTTTTTTTGCGGCGGGTGATGGGCCAAATGGGTTTTCATTAGCCAGTAAGCGGGCTTTTAATACCGGTGGCGCATCTGCTATGGCATCCATATCGGTAAAGCGTTTAGCCAGCGGGGCCAGCTTCTTAGCAACCGGCATAGCGGCCAGCTTACTAATTGTCCCCGAAAAGAAGGCCAGTCCCCCGGCCATAAGTGCGCTGGACTTGATCCAGTTTCTGCGGTTAAGTGAGTTTGCCATTTTTTTAAGTATCAAGTAGTTAGTATCAAGTATCAAGACTGATGATCCTGACACATGACAGATTTATTTATCTTGTAGTATTATAGTTTTAACCAATTCAATCTTAGTCCAGAAACATTTTCCACTCCCCTACAGCTGTCTTGACTCTTGATTCTATTTCCAAAACCTATTTTACCGCTGGGTAGCTTGCGCGACCTTCAGTCACCCTGGCATGCAGGGCAGCCACTGTACTGCGGGCCGATTCAAATGCGCCGGCCATCCATGCGTTCAGATAGGTTAGGTGTTCGCCGGCAAAGTATACCTGTTTATCGGGCTTTAATAGCACCGGGTATTGTGTTTTGCGTGTTTCGGTGCTGTAAACAGCCCATCCGCCTAAATTGTATTTTGTTTTGTGCCAGCTAACTGAAAAAGACCCTTCAAATTCCTTATCATATTGGGGGTGGATAAGCCTGCCTTTTTCCAGCGCAAACTTCTCACGCTCGGCATAACCTAAAGCGCCGATTTTCTGGGCTTTTTCGTTAAAATTGTAATAGCCAATCAAGATACCCTTTTTTCCTAAATAATCATAAGATGGGTAAAAAATTTGTGTTAAATCGTTGTTGGTGTGGGTAATACCGCCGTATATATGCTCATCCTCCTCCCAAAACCTGCGTTTAAACTGCAAACCTATTTTACCTGTTTGTATATAGCTGATATAATCGATAGCCCGGCTAACATCGCCCGAGAAATTGTTGTTTACGTTACTTAAAACAGGCAGTGGTAAAGTGCAAATACACGTATCGCCGGTTAACTCATGAACGCCCGTGGCATCTTTATAAGTAATTTTTACCCCCTCGGCCAGGTTATTGATCGAAGTAACTTCAGCACCCTTTTTTACAGATGGCGCTACCTTTTTTTCAAGAGCTTTGGCAATCTGATCCATACCCCCAACGGCCTGGAACATGGTCATCTGCAATTCGTAGGTATATTCAGCCACGTTGTAAAAATCAGGATCCATGAGGCCCGAATGCAGGATATCGGCCAGTTTATGCGGCTCGGCAATTTTGCCGGGCCGGTCTCCCGCCCCTGGCGATTCGGTATAACCCCTTCTGGCAGATGCCTTATACAGTTTATCTATATCAAGACCTCCTTCGGCTTGCAGGTAGGCAATTATCTTTTCGCCGTCCTCTTTGGTCATGGCGCTATCCAAACCGCCATGATCGATGCTTTTGGCCAGCATTTCGGTCATATAACCCCGGATATCGTTATGAATTTCGCGTACACGGACTTTTTTGTTAGAGAGCGGGCCTTTGCCTTCGGCAAAATAATAAGCGCCCTCATTAACGTTGTTGTACACCTGTATAGGTACACCAAGCTCTTTACAGTAATGCAGCGTTAACTCGTGATGATGCGGAATGCGCGACGGGCCTGCGTTAAAGTAAAGGCCATCATCAAATTTGGCAATAACAGCGGGTTTGTCAATCTCCTGGTTAGTTGCGCCGTTGCGGATACTCCAGCAGCGGCCGCCGGTACGCTGGCGGGCCTCCAGTATGGTGCATTGATAGCCCAATTTATTAAGCTCATAAGCGCAGGTCATGCCGGCAAGGCCCGCTCCTAATATAATAATGTGTTTGCCCTTGCCATCGCCCTCCAAATTAAAGGCGTGCGCGGGAGCGGGTTTTAGCATGCCCAATGCCAACATAGCGGGATAAGCCCCACCAGCCAGCATAGCACCCTTACCCAAAAAATCTCTGCGGGTAATTGTTTTCAATAAGATCAGCTTTTATGTTTTACAATTATGTAAGGCTTAAAGATAGTTTTTTAAATGATTTAATAAAAGATATGGCATAATTTTTTAATTATGATAATATCCACGGGCTTAGTATGGATTATTTGAAAAACAAGACGGTTCAATAAAAAAGGTCGCTCCTTTTGGGAACGACCTGTAATTTCAAACGTTTTATTAACCGGTTTACTGCGCCGGCTGCCCTTTATGTGCAGCTACCGATTTGTTGTAGTAGTCAAGCAGCTTATCTATATTTTTGAGGTTATACTTGTGCTGTTTAATGCTTTCAACCACCTGCTCTTCGTCGCCCAATATCTCTGCCATAATATCTTCAAAGTTGGCATCGGTTATGCGCTGCATATCGGCGGTACTTTCGCCAAAATAGTAGGTTGTTTTTGAGCTTTTGCCACTGCCGCCATTACCACCGCCGCCGCCAAGCGAAACACCTACGCCACCGCCAAGGCCGCCACCGTAGCCGCCACTGCCATAGCCCATAGCTACACCCGGCGAAAAATGTACACCGCCGCCACCGCCTGTTGCGCCTTTGGCCGCATATAGTTTAAGTGGCTCGTCCAATACTACCTGTACAAAATCGGTTTCCTCTTTGCTCCAGTCTTCGTTGCGTGGGGCGTGGGCAACCACAAAGCTATCCTTACCTGCCACAAACGAGCGGATATCACTGGCGCTTAGTTTATAGGGGTTTGTTTTTTCGTCGTCTTTAAACTCAATAAAGCCTTCATCTTTAATAGGGCCTTTGCCGCCGGAGTTTACGCGGATAAAACCGGTACTGCGGTTACCTTTTACATCGGTAAAAGCACCCGACTGCCATTTTTGCGATTTTGCTGATACAAAACACAGCATAAAAAATAAAATGATTAAAATTGAGCGCATAACAAGTATAAAATACAAAGAACGTAATTTTTAGATATTTAATATGATGACTGTTGATTTACGCAGCGACACCGTTACCAAACCAACTCCCGGCATGCTGGAAGCCATGTGGAGCGCCAAAGTTGGCGATGATGTTTTTGGCGAAGATGAAACCATAAACGCCCTGGAAGAAAAAGCGGCCGCCATGTTTGGAATGGAAGCGGGAATTTTTTGTCCATCGGGTACTATGACCAACCAGATAGCTATTAAATGCTTTACCCAGCCGCTGGATGAGCTGATTGCCGATCAAACCGCTCACGTGTACCGTTATGAAGGTGGCGGTATTGCCTTTAACTCCGGAGTATCTACCCGTTTACTGAACGGCTACCGCGGCATTATCACAGCCGAAATGATTGAACCGGAAATAAATGCCGAAAACATTCACTACCCCCATACCAGTTTGGTGGTGTTAGAAAACACGGTAAACAAAGGCGGTGGCAGCTGCTATACTTTAAATGACATTAAACCAATAGCTCAGCTTTGCCATGCCAGAGATCTAAAACTCCATTTGGATGGCGCCCGTATTTTTAACGCCCTTACCCATACCGGCGATAAGGCTGTTGATTACGGAACTTATTTTGATGGCATTTCTGTTTGCTTATCTAAAGGGCTTGGCGCGCCGGTTGGCTCGGTTTTACTGGCTGATAAGGCCACTATTAAATACGCGCGCCGCATTCGTAAGGTAATGGGTGGCGGTATGAGGCAGGCGGGCTTCCTTGCAGCGGCGGCTATATATGCATTGGACCACCATGTAGAACGCCTGAAAATAGACCATGCCCACGCTCGCATTTTGGGCGAAGAACTGGCTAATTTAAGCTGGGTAAGCCATGTAATGCCGGTGGAAACCAATATTGTACTATTTGATACTGTAGAACCCGCCAAAGCAGTACTGGCCAAACTGGCCGAAAAAGGCATTAAAGCCAGCGATACTGATAAACACCGCATCCGTTTTGTAACACACTTAGATGTACATGCGGATCAGGTGGAATATTTGGTTGGGGTGCTGAAGGGAATGTAATTTTGAATGGTGAATAGTGAATGTAATGGGATGGGCCTAAGCCACTCATTATTCACTTTGATGCCTTGTCGGCACATTATTCTTCCCAACTTTTTGAAGGCTTTAAAACAACAAAAGCCCTTTTAGGGCTCTGCTGCTATACTTTATCGACGTTATCAATTAAAGTTTTTCTATTTCCTCAACAGAAAGTTTAGTGGTTTTTGCAATGAACTCAGAAGTCAGGCCTTCTTTTTTAAGTTCACGGGCTATGGTAATTGCTTCTTCCCGTTTACCTTCCTGCTTGCCTTTTTGAATGCCTTTTTCAATACCTTTTTGAATACCTTGCTTCTCGGCCCTATCTAATAAAAGTTCTTCAATGCCCATAGTGGTACTCCTTTCTGTTAAGTTTTTAACCTCTTGTTCAAATTTAGTATTTATATCCGGGTTTTCAAAGCGCACATAATATTTCAAAAAATTCATTAATACCCTGATCTTTTCTTTTGCAATTTGCCTTGTTAACAGCAACTTAGCTAACTTGAGCTTTAAAGCAAACAAAAGCTCATCTTTTTCGTCGGTGTCCTTAATATTTTTACCAGCGAGCGCGGCTTTTACAGTCAATACTACCAACGCAAAAGGGTTATCACTGGCCATTAATTCCCCGTCACTTTGGCTGGCTATTTTATAGGTATTAAAAGTATATCGCAAACTTGTACCCATAAAGTCTAAGGTAAAATGATCCGGCCGTTCTTTTGTGTTCGCCTCGGTAAAGATGGCATATGCAACTATAGGTTTTTGATACTTATCCAATATCCGGTAAAAGTAGGTAAACATACGACTACCAAAATCCTTTTGATATTGACCCTGCACCTCGATATGTACCAAAATCCATTCCTCGTTGCCGCTTTTGGTAAATACCTTAACCAGTTTATCAATTACTTTCGGAGAATACTCGTCCTTCTCCGGCGGGAAAACCTGCTCCAGCTCTTTATCCAAAAATTCAAACCCTTTATCAAAGTCGAAAATATCCGAAGCATCAGGATTAAGAAAGCATAAAAAATCGTCAAAAACATCTTCGAGAATCCCTTTCCAAAGGATGTCGTCTTTTCTTCTCATTAAACAATAATATAAAATACTCACCGGCAAAAAAATTGACTGGTAATAAAAGTCGATCATTTGTTATCATCTCATCAGCCCTGCTGCCGCTTACCACTCAAATACTTCCTTACCGGAATATCATAAGCCACCATGGCCAGGTAGCCCATACCAACCAGCAATATTACGCCTGCAATTACTATATAAACAATTTGGCTGGTTGGCGGCTTGTGGCTTATTACATAATTGCCAAAAAACCAGATACCCACATAATGGGTCATATACAATGGGTAAGAAATATTACCCGAAAAGTTGCAGAGTTTTTTAAGGCCTCCCGAAAGCGTGGCACCTGCCCCCAAAGCGATAAGCAGCGGAAAATAAAAAAGAACCACGAGCAATTGAGCAAGCCAGTTCCATTTACTATGGGGCATCATTAATGCCGCTAACAGTAATAGGGCAAGCCCAATAAAGCCAAGCTTGTTTTTGATAATGAAGTTAAACCGGTATACAAGCAGCCCGGCTGTAAACGAATAAAAAATGCGGGCACCGCCTTCCCAAAAGTTTTCGCCGGCCCAGCCGCCCGATAATATTTTGGCATGGAAGGCCACAAAACTCAGCGCTGCCGCGGCTATAACCAGCAATACAACCAAATACTTGCGCGCAAGCTTGTAAAGCACCAACGCATAAACAATATTTGCTATATACTCCCAAAATAACGACCATGCAGGCGCGTTAAAACTAAACAAGTTAAAATACCGCTCCTGCATGGCCGGGAACGGGATAAGCAGCATCGAGCTTACAAATATCAACGCCAGCCGGCCAACACTGTAAGCCTCCGGGTGACCGCCAAACGGATCAACAAGAAAACCAATAAGGCCCAACACCGAACCTAAAATAACCAACGGATGCAGCCTGATAATCCTTGATTTAAAAAACTCCAGCACGCCCATTTTACCAATCCGGTCATCATAAGCATAACCTATTACGAAACCCGACAGGCAGAAAAAAAAGTCGACAGCGAGGAAGCCGTGGCCAATAAAGTTTACATCGTAACTTGGAAAAAGGAACTCGGTAAAATGAAATACCACTACCGCCAAAGCGGCAACACCGCGCATGCCGTCCAGGATTTCGAAGTGTTGTTTGGTTTTTAAAGTTGCAGGAATAGTGCTCATGAATAGTTATTGCGCCGGCCATTGGCCACGGCGCTTTTTAAAGATATGTGTGATGTTTCAAGAATACCGATTAATATCAAACCCGGCAAATATTTGGCGGCATTTTTCAGGGTCAAACGCATCTAATTGGGTTAACATAACTTAACACATTTCAGATAAAATATTCATAAATAGCTAATAATCAATATTTTATATTTTATCATGGTTAACACTAAACTGATAGCCAATTTAGGCGCATCCAAATATTTGTGCCTGTTTTAACTATTTAAATGCGTTTGCCCTGCGGCGTTTTTAACTATCTTTATAAAAAACAAAATCCCGGATGGTTGCCCATTCGGGATTTTGTGATGCTTTTTATTTACTATTGTTTAGCTATCCTGTACATTTTGCCATTATCAGTTACGCCGTACAACGCACCGTCTTTACCGGTGGCAAGCGACCGCCAGCGTTCGCGTTTATCTTTAAACAGGCGCTCCTCGCCTACAACTTTATTATCTTTAATGACCAGGCGTGCAATGTGCGATCCGCTGAGGGCGGCTACAAAAAGGTTGCCCTTCCATTCCGGTATCATATCGCCGGTGTAAAAAGTGATACCGCAAGGCGATATAACAGGGTCCCAGTAATAAACGGGCTGGGTTACACCCTCTTTTTGCTGAATACCATCACCAACTTTTTCGCCACTGTATTCAATACCATAGGTAACCACAGGCCAGCCGTAATTATTGCCCGGGCGGATGATATTAATCTCGTCGCCGCCGCGCGGACCAAACTCATCTTCCCATAGTTCGCCGGTTGCGGGGTTCCAGGCCATCCCTTCGGGGTTGCGGAAACCGTAGGCATAAATTTCGGGCAAGGCATTTGGGGTATTGGCAAAGGGGCCACCCGGCACCGCCTTACCATCTTTGGTTAAGTGCAGTACTTTACCAATAGCAGCGCTCAGGTCCTGCGCTTTCATGCGTATATCGCCGCCAGAACGTTCACCGGTGCTTACAAACAAGTTGCCTTGCTTATCAAACAAAATGCGGCTGCCGTACTGTAAAGCACCCCTATAAGCGGGCTTTGCACGGTATATCACTTCAATATGCTCTACCTGGGTTTCATCTGCAGATAATTTACCTTTAGCTACGGCCAGTACGTTACCTTCGGGGGTTACTTCGGCATAATCCCAAAAAATCATCCGGTTGGTTTTAAAATCAGGATCGATGTTAACATCCAGCAAGCCGCCCTGGCCCTGGGCCAATACCGCAGGTAAATTGGCTATCGTTTTATCAGCCTGTCCATCAGCTTTTAAAATACGCATAGTGCCGCCCTTTTGAGTTATCAAAAAGCGGCCATCGGGCAATACGCAAAGCGCCCAGGGTTGCTTTAACTCGCTGTTAATAACGGTTGCGGTTACCGCCATTTTGGTTTTAACGCCTGTGATACGCGTTTGACCGGGGAAGGCTGATTTATAATCGCTGTTGGGCTTAATGGTTTCAACAGGTGCACCTTTGCCGGTATCGGCAGCCGCAGTTTGTTGCGGGGCTGCATGGCAGGCAGCTATCCCGGCTGTTAACGACAGGCTTAAAATGAATGTTTTACAGTTGTTAGGCAGCATGAATTTGGTTAATAAATGTTTATGATACATTAATAGCTAAAACTACAAATTGGTTTTGAGGATAGCCTGTATATGCTGTAAAAATATTATGACATGCCCCTATGGGCTATTGATTCTTAGCCCTTCCCCTAAAACTTAATCCCCTACCCCTTGTTGTAATTTGCATGAATCGCCTGGTACAAAAACTCGAAAAAATTGGTCGCGACCCAAAAGTTACGGCAAAGGCAGTTGGCTTACGCTATGTTTCAGATTCAACCCCAGGCTATACCCGAAAAAAAGCGGGCAAAGGCTGGAGTTATTATGATGCCGGCGGCGCGCTGGTAAAGGATAAAGAATTGATTGCGCGTTTTGCCAAACTGGTTATCCCACCTGCTTATACCAATGTGTGGATCTCACCTTATGAAAACGGGCACCTGCAGTTTACAGGTACCGATGCGACAGGGCGTAAACAATACCGTTACCATGCCGGCTGGAACCAAATCCGTAATCAAAGCAAATACCACCGCCTGCAAACCTTTGCCGAACACCTGCCTGCCATACGCGCCCAGGTAGATAAAGACCTGGCCCGCCACAACCTTGATCATGAAAAAGTTGTGGCGCTGGTGGTACGCCTGATGGAACTGACCAGCATTCGTGTGGGTAATGCATCGTACAAAAAGCTTTACGGGTCGTTTGGTTTAACCACACTGCTTAACAAACATGTGGCCATTGAAGGATCAAAAATAAAGTTTGAGTTTAAAGGTAAAAAAGGTGTTTTTCATAAAGTAGCCCTGCAAAGCAGGCGCCTGGCCAACCTGGTAAAGCAATGCCGCGATATACCTGGCAAAGACCTTTTTCAGTATTATAAACCCGATGGTGAACGGTGTAGTATCGGCTCGGGTGATATTAACGATTACCTGAAAGGCATTACCGGCGAAGATTTTACCGCCAAAGATTTTCGCACCTGGAGTGGTAGTGTAAGCGCCCTTTACGCCTTTAAAGAGGCCGGCGAGTTTCAAAACATAACCGAATGCAAAAAGAAAATTGTAAGCGTATTGGATGAGGTAGCCATTAACCTTGGCAACACCCGCACCGTTTGCAAAAAATACTACGTACACCCAACGGTAATAAAAAGCTACGAGGAAGGCACTATATTTAAATACCTTGAGAAAATTGACAGCCACGAAGATGCCAAAGCTGCTGAGTTGAATATTGCCGAAAAAGCACTTTTACAACTCCTGGAAACAGAAAAACTCGCGGTAGCGAGTTGAGGGGGGATTGTCGGAATCGGAATTGCTCTCAGAATTTTTAAATCAACAGAATTAAGAAGTGTTTTACAACACGATCAACCATTCAACAAGTAACAGGGTTGATTAAGCTAACGGGGATAGTAAACTTATCAACTACTAACCATTTAACTGATCCTATTATTAACTTAATCAACCTTGTTTTTTGTAGTGGATGATTTATTAAGTTGATTGTGTTAAGTGATTGGCTATTTTGAATGAAGATTTTGATCAGCAACAACTTAATCAACCCAATCTAACTCAATCAACTACTCACTTAATCACCCAATCAACCACTCACTTTTTCTTCTTCAACTCAATAACAATCACACCTTGTTTGGCTTTTTCGCCGTATTTTTTGTCTGTGGCGGCATCGTTTTTAAGCACGCTTATATTTTTGATATCATTTTGATTTAGGTTTTTGAACTCG
This sequence comes from Mucilaginibacter sediminis, assembly GCF_051903035.1. Lineage (NCBI taxonomy): Bacteria > Pseudomonadati > Bacteroidota > Sphingobacteriia > Sphingobacteriales > Sphingobacteriaceae > Mucilaginibacter > Mucilaginibacter sediminis. The sequence goes on along the minus strand of NZ_CP170602.1, from coordinate 6,707,726 downwards.
CCCTGGGTAACCTCTTTACCATCTACCAAAATCAGCGGGCTTGCCTTGTCGTCATTCCGGGGGCGTATCCGCAAAATTTTAGTTGCGGTAGCATTTATTCCATTTTTGCTATCAACCATAGTTACCGGATCACCATCGGCTGTCATCATCACAATGGTATCCATTGGTGTGGTACTATTTAAGGTAATGGCATTACCTTTTACCACTATGTTTTTACGAATTGGCTTGCCGTCCCATCTGGTAACCATTGTAGCGCCCGAAGCCGCAGCACTACCCGCCACCCTTTTGGTGGCCCTTACACCACTTAACCCTGTGCCTGTTACCGTAATGGGTTCAGCATCGTCGTTATCATCCGCAGCGCCTGCAATCGAGGTGACATCATCTATCTTCAGGTTAGATTTAAGTGCCTTTGTGGATTTGGCCGATACGGTTACTTTGCTGAGGCCTTTAACCTTACCTACTACTACGGGATCGGCAGAGTTAACCGTATAAGCGTAATAAATACGTTTTGTTTTGCCGTTTGCATCCTTTAAAGTATCACCGGCAATTTTCATATCCCTTATAAAAACTTTATCAACGCGGCCTTTTGTATGAGCGGGGCTAAAATCCATAACTGTAGCAAACCCGGCACCTGTTGTGCCCTTATATTTATCCAGCTTTTCTTTAAATTTTAAGCCCTCGGCCGAGTTTTTTGTGGTAATAAATACCAGCCCTACATTATCTGCCACTTTATCATCAACAAGCTGTGCAGCATCGCTGTTTTTAAATACATTAACACTAAGTATATCATCGGGATTTACATTTTTGATATCTCCTTTTTTACCGTTAATGTAATACATAACCGAGTCGTTTCCATTGATATGGATAGCAAAAGCCCGTTTGGTGGTATCGGCGTTTACCATATCTTTTAAAATAAAATTCACTTTGGCATTCACATGCTCAATAGCCCCCTTATTAACGCTGTTTATCTTAATCTTGCCTGCGGCTACCAGTTGTGCTATCTTTTCTCTCAGGGCTTTACCTGCCGCTGAGTTTTTCCTTGTCGCAAAGGCCACTGCATGTTTGCTATCGCCCACATTAAAATATTTTTTGGCGTCAGTTGCTGTAAGGTAATCTATACTTTCAGTATTATCGGCAAAGCTATTGGCATTTGATACCTGTACACCGTCCAAATAAAATACAGCGCCGGTATTATCATTATCCGCTTTACCTTTGGCTGTGTTTGCAGGGGTTTTATTTTCGTCCTTACCAGGCAAAATCAATTTTATGGTGGCAGCCAGCTTATTTATGCCCACGGCATTACCTACATTATTTGATAATATAGTTATCGATTTAAAAGCATCGCTCTTTTTTACAAAATCGGCTTTTGAAATACTAAAAACCAACAATAGCCCAACTACAACAGGCACCATGAACACGTACCGGGTGAGGTTTATTTTTGAAGATCGTTTGGCGTTCATCATGATGATACGTTTTTTAATGGTTGATAAATTGAAATGGTTTACAATGCCGGGTTGCGTGTTATTAAAACTTACCGATACCAGGCTATACTGGTAAGTTTTGCTGTCGATGCCTTTTTTAAGGATCTTTTGATCGGTTATAAATTCTATGTTTTCGCGAATAGCCCTTTTCATGAGCCAAATTCCCGGGTTAAACCAATAAAAAATGCTGCTTAGCTCGGCCAGCAAAATATCGGCCGTGTGCCATTGGTTTACGTGCACCTGCTCGTGCAGTAAAATTGCCTTTAAATCGGCAGGCTCATGGTTGGCCGGGTTAACAAAGATGCTTTGCCAGAATGAGAATGGCGCAGCATCTTTATCCATCAGCCTAACCTGGTGGTTGCCAATGGTAGCAGGCTTGGAATTTTTATATAAACGGTACAACGAAAACAGCTGCACAAACAAGCGGATGGCCAGCAAGGCTGCTCCTACCCAAAATATAAGCTCAACATAAGCCCAGTAACCGGGCTTATCAACTGTTTTTGCCAGGGCTTGCGCGGGCGCCTGCCAGTTTATAACTACCTGCTGAACAGGCCGGGCCAATTGCTGGTGGCGCTGTATAAAATCCGACAGGTTTATTTGGGGGTAAATGCTGGCAAACAATATAGCTGCAAGCAGGTAAACGCGGTTAAGGGTATAAAACGTAAGGTGCCTTAATACCAGGTAATAACCGGCGCAAAACAACAACAGGGCAATATTTACTTTAAGCAAAAAAACAAACAGTGCTGGCATGGCTTTAGGGTTTATTGTTTTTCAATCAGTTTAATGATCTCTTGCAGGTCTTTGGCGCTTAGTTTTTTATCCTTAGCGAAAAAGGTAACCAGGTCTTTGTAGGAGTTTTGGAAGTAATCGTTCACAAAACCACTCATAAAGCGCTTTTTGTATTCCTCCTCTTTTATGGCCGCGCTGTAGCGTAAGGAGTTGCCCATTTTTTCGCTTTGCAAAAATCCTTTGCGCTCCAGGTTTTTTATAGTTGATGCCAGCGTGGTATATGGCGGCTTGGGTTCCTCCATCTGGTCAAGAAAATCTTTTATAAAACCCACCTCGCATTGCCATACCGCCTGCATGGCTTCTTCCTCTTGTTTTGATAATTTCTCCATTATTAATTACGATTATTTCGTAAATCTACGAATAGTTCGTAAATAACAAAATTATTTAACAAAAATTAACAAAGCCAAGAATTGGATGTTATCGTATTGAAAATTTGGCATAAAAAAAACCGCTAAAAGCGGCTTCTTAATATCATAGTTTAATTACAGTTTATTTATTTAGCACGTTTAGCCACAGCCTCAAGTTCGGCCATAAAATCATCAGCATCCTTTTTTGAGCGGATCACCTGGCTCAAACTGTCGTTATTGATGGTTTTACCATTTGATGCAACCGGCGCACCACCTTTAACGGTAGCAAGTTTTTTAAACTGCTCAATCTTCTTTAACATTTGCTGATCCATATACAAATATAACTAAAGTTCAATTATTATAAACAAATATACTATCGCTTATTTTAGACGAAACATATAATAGCGATACAAATCTTTATTTTCCCGTGCATAATCAAAAGATTCGGGTCTTGGTTTTGCGATAGCATGACCATCATCATCTTTTTCGTAATCTCCGTTTCTAAAAATACGTACATACCAATCAACACCAATAGCAGTAAAGTAGTTACTGAGGTATTCTCTATTATACTTATACATTCTATGATATAATCTGGCCCGAAAATCATCTGACCCATCAATGCCAACAGTTAAAGTAGGGTTTTGCTGTAAAAACGTAAGGCCAAGAAATAAAACAGTGGAAAATACCTTATCCAGATTAAGATGTCTCAATTTAACATTATCCTTAAATCCGCCCCTCCCGTCAGGAGGACCAAAGCCAAGGTTGAATACATCTGGCAACAACGGATCTGGATGTGGACCAATAAGGATGAGTATTTCCTGCGTCGAGCCGTCGACTTGCGGAGCCTCAAAAGTCATCTCTGTCAATGTGTCTACCAATTTTAGCGGAGGGTAAATCTGATCGAAGTTTATAGTAACCTGCATAAATTAAAAAGGGGCTTCCCTAATCTATCTTAATCCCCTTATAATACTCCGCAGCCTTATAATCTTTACGTAACGGGAAACCATCCCAGTCATCAGGTAATAAAATGCGGCGCAGGTCGGGATGGTTGGTAAAAAAGATACCTAACAGGTCATAAGCTTCGCGTTCGTGCCAGTCGGCAGTGCGGTATATGGCGGTGATGCTTTTAAATTCGGGTAACTGGTCGCTTTCCCGGTCATGGGGCTTGCTTATCTTCAGGGTAAACTGGGTTTTATACGGAATAGATGCAAGGTGATAAACCACGCCGTAGCGATTAGTTTCATCGTTATAATGCAGCCCGCTGATGCTCGATAAAAAATCGAAATACGTTTTGGGGTTATTACGCAGCTCCAGGCACACCCGGTCAATATCGTCGGGGTTAATTAGCAAGGCAGGCTGCAGGCCGCCGGTTTCTTCGCCGGCAATAACAGCCTCGCCAAATTTTTGGATAAGTAATAATTTAATGTCGTTAAACATCATGGGGCCAAACGTACTTTTTTCCAGGTTTTTTTATCGGTTTTCTTATAAAGGATACGGTCATGCAACCTGCTTGGCCTGCCCTGCCAAAACTCTACAAGCTGTGGCTTTAAAATGTATCCCCCCCAGTACGATGGCTTCGGAATTTCTTTGCCTTCGTATTCGGCTGTAAGCTGGGTTTGTTTATCTTCAAGCACTTTCCTGTCTTCAATTTCCTGGCTTTGCGGCGATACCAATGCACCTATCTGGCTATCTACAGGGCGCGAGTGAAAATATCGTTCAGATTCTTCCTTGCCCAATTTCTCCAATGTACCCTCAATACGCACCTGGCGTTCCAGTTCGCCCCAAAAAAAGGTAATGGCGCCATGCGGGTTTTTGGTAATTTCTTTACCCTTGCGGCTCAGGTAATTGGTATAAAACATAAACCCCTCTTTATTAACACCTTTCAGCAAAACAATCCGGGCCGATGGCTTTCCGTTTGTAGTTGCCGTAGCCAGCGTCATGACGTTAGGTTCGGGCAATTTTGCGGCCAGCGCTTCGTTAAACCATTGTTCAAACTGGTTCATCGGGTCGGCTTTGGTGCTGTTTTCCAATAAAGTGGCGGCAGAATACTCCTGCCTTAAATTTTGTAGTTCCTGCTCGTTCATTTATGCAAACTTACTAATTAATTAATCCGTATATATTGATATATTTTCATTTTCATAATTGAACATATTTTTACTAAGCTTGTTGTGTTATTTAAATTTAAACCTGTATGTTAAGTACTATATCGGCAGCCGCCGGGCGTCTGCTTATTTCGGAACCCTTTATGATGGACCCGAACTTTAAAAGATCGGTCATTATCCTCACAGAATTTTCTGTCGATGGCGCCATGGGCTTTATTTTAAACCATCATGGCGAATATATGCTTGGCGACGTACTGCCCGATGTATCGTACTCCGAAATGCCGGTGTATGAAGGTGGCCCCGTGGGCAAAAATACACTGCACTTTATCCATCGTGTACCCGAAAAAATTGACGGTGGTATCGAAATTGCTTCCGGCGTATATTGGGGTGGCGATTTTGAGCAAATAAAAAAGCTGGTAAGCAACTACCAGCTTAACGAAACCGAAATAAAGTTTTTTGCCGGCTACTCCGGCTGGACGCCCCAGCAACTCGACGAAGAAATTGCCGCCGACAGCTGGATAGTAACCGACAAGTTTGCCCCCGAAACCCTTTTTGAAGGCGAAGAGCACAACCTGTGGAAAGACGTGATCAAGGGCCTGGGTAATCGCTATGCGCATATAGCCAACTTCCCCGAAAACCCAGCTTTGAATTGAGCGAACGGTGAGTAGTGAGCAGGGAGTTTTGGTTTGTAGTTTGATTATTTTAAAACAGCAGTAGTTTAAGGGCAATCCCGTTGGTATAAACGGGTCGGGCTGTGTGCTCATACGCCGATATCCTAATGTCATTAAGTTAAAAATCTAAAATGATTTAATATCGAACACTGAATGTCGAATAATGAACAGAAGACTTCGGTGTTGGACATTCAAAATTCATTATTCGATATTATTTGGACTACTGTATTACCTTTGCCTTAATGAAAGTATCCGGATTTACCTTTATCAGAAACGCGGTTAAAAACGATTATCCTATTGTTGAGGCCATCAACTCCATTTTGCCCCTTTGCGATGAGTTTATAGTAGCAGCTGGCAACTCGGATGACGGAACGCGCGAACTGATCGAGGCCATCGGATCGCCAAAAATCAAGATCATCGATACCATTTGGGACGATTCGCTGAAAGATGGCGGCCGTGTGTTTGCAGTAGAAACGGATAAGGCTTTTGCGGCCATATCGCCGGATAGCGACTGGGCATTTTATATCCAGGGCGATGAGGCGGTACACGAAAAATATCACCCCCTTATCAAAAAGGAGATGGAAGATGCGCTGAATAAGCCCAACATTGAAGGCCTGTTGTTTAAATATCTTCATTTTTACGGCTCCTATGATTACTACGGCGATTCGCGCAGGTGGTACCGCCGCGAAATCCGCCTGGTAAAAAACATCAAAGGCATACATGCTTACCGCGACGCGCAGGGTTTCCGCCTTAACGACCGGAAGATTAAAGTAAAGCTGATTGACGCGTACATTTACCACTACGGCTGGGCCAAGCCACCGCAGGGATTGAATAACAAGATCCGCAACTTCAACAAGTTTTACCACGACGATGCCTGGATGGAGCAAAACCTGCCCGAAACTTTTGAGTTTGATTACAGCAACGCCGATAAGCTGGTGCGCTTTACAGGCACCCACCCGGCCCCCATACAAAAACGCATTACCGCTACCAATTGGAATATTGATTTTAGCACAAAAGAACTGCGCAAAGCGATGACTTTTAGGCGTAAATTTTTACAGTTTGTAGAGAAATATAGCGGATGGCGGATTGGAGAGTATAGGAATTATGAGATAGTGGAGCGGTAGGTTTCTCGGCTTTAAAAGCGAGGCCTGTGCGATTCCTTCCTTGGGGAAGGAGGAGGAAGGGGTTTCGTCAATGCTTGTTATACCCGAATAATTCGTGGCATAGCGCATAAACCCCTCCCTGCCTTTGCACACGATTCAACCGCACCCCTCCCGTGGGGAGGGAATTAAAAAAAGAACTACATATTCTGCGCAATCACAAACCCGCTGGCCCAGGCCCATTGAAAGTTGTAGCCGCCAAGCCAGCCGGTAACATCCACACATTCGCCGCCGAAGAAAAGGCCGGGGACTTTTTTTGCTTCGAGGGTTTTGGACGATAGCTCGTCGGTTGATACACCGCCGCGCATTACCTCGGCTTTGTCGTAGCCTTTGTCACCGGCGGGTTTTACTTTAAAACCGTGGATTAATTGACTAATATCTTCAATCTCGGTTTTGGTGAGCGATGCCAGGTTTTTCTCTACAGGCAACCTATCGCTCAGCGCCTCGGCAAATTTGCGGGTATACAGGCCGGCCAGGTAGGCCAGCAGCATTTTTTTGCCGTTGGTTTCTTTTTCCTGCTGAATCATGTCGGCAATGTTTTGATTGGGGAGCAGGTCGATGTAGATGGTTTCGCCAGGTTTCCAGTACGAGGAGATCTGCAATATGGCCGGGCCGCTTAATCCCCAGTGGGTAAACAGGATGTTTTCTTCAAAGCTGATCCTGTCGTTCCAAACGCGGCAGAAAATGCTGTTGCCGCTCAGCTGCTCAAACCAGGGCTGATCCTTGCCGGTAATGGTAAGCGGCACCAGGGCGGGGGCGGTATCGGCTATTTTTAAATCGAACTGGCGGGCAGTGCGTAATCCAAAATCGGTAGCTCCCATTTTGGGGATCGGCAAACCGCCGGCGGCTACAACCACACTTGGCGCGCTTAAAAATTCCTGTTTGCCGTTAACCTCAACCCTAACGGTAAAACCATCGTCAGTTTTTTCAACCATCTTCACCTCGGCATTGCACCAGATATCCTGTTCCATATCGGCACAAAGATTGGTGAACACTTCAACTATATCTTTTGCTTTATCATTTTCGGGAAATAGCTGGCCCAAAGTTTTTTCTTTACCTGTTATGCCGTAGGTTTCAAAAAAACTGATGGTATCGTCCACCGTCCATTGCGAAAATGCTGATTTACAAAAGTGTGGATTTTGCGATATAAATTGTTGGTCGGTAGCGTACAGGTTGGTGTAATTACAGCGGCCGCCACCACTTATCAGGATCTTTGCTCCTACACGGTCGGCCTTTTCCAGTACCAGGGTACGCTTGCCTAAAAAGCCGGCTTGCACCGCGCACATGAGGCCGCAGGCGCCGCCGCCAATAATTATTGCGTCAAAATCTGTTTGTTTTGTTAATTTTGTTGTCATGACCGAGGTTTCGCAAATATCAGAATTTGGAAAGATACTCATCTTTCTTATCACCGGGATAATAATGGTGTGCGTGATATTTTTTTTCAACCGGTTACTGGCCCCCAGCAACCCCAATTACGAGAAGCTAACTTCCTATGAATGTGGCGAAGAGCCTACCGGCAATGCCTGGCTGCCCTTCAATTCGCGTTTTTACGTTATCGCGTTAATATTTTTATTGTTCGATGTCGAGATGGTGTTTGTGTTCCCCTGGGCTACCGTTTTTGGCAACCACGAGCTGATTGCTGCCGATAACCGCTGGGGATGGTTCTCGCTGGCCGAAATGTTTATCTTTTTAGGCGTCCTGATATTAGGCCTGGTTTACGTTTGGGCCAAAGGTGATTTGGAATGGATAAAAGCCAAACCAACCGTGCCAACAACCGATGTAAACATCCCGCTATCGTTTTACCAACGATTGAACCTGGAGCAAGGCAAATTTGTTGTAAAACCATTTAGCATGACCAGCGAACCTGTTGCACCGGAGCCTGTTGCTGCCGAAACACCTGCGGAGGCGGCCCCGGTACGCAAGCCCATGTTTAAACCCACCTTTAAAAAGCCCACAAATGAGTAGCGATATAACCAGTGAAGACGGCGGTGTAGTGATCACCAAAATGAACGACCTGCTTAACTGGGCGCGTTTATCATCCCTGTGGCCCCTAAGCTTTGGGATAGCCTGCTGCGCTATTGAAATGATGGGTTCCATGGCATCTACGTATGATCTTGACCGTTTTGGCGTATTCCCCCGCCCATCAGCCCGCCAGGCCGATGTTATTATTATAGCCGGCACCGTTACCTTTAAAATGGCCGAACGCATCAAGCGCCTGTACGAGCAAATGCCCGAGCCCAAATACGTAATCAGCATGGGCTCATGCTCCAACTGCGGCGGCCCCTACTGGCAGCACGGCTACCACGTGGTAAAGGGAGTTGACAGAGTGATCCCGGTTGATGTGTACGTACAAGGCTGCCCGCCACGCCCCGAAGCTTTGATTGGCGCAATTTTGGAATTGCAGAAGAAGATTGAAGGGGAGAAGTTGATAGGGGCGTAACGGATAAACGATAGCGTTGTTCACGCGAACGTCAATCAATTTATATAATAAAATGTCGATGAGCGAGGCGGGAGGTGCCTGGTGGCGAAGAGAAAACTGCCTCTTGAGCGTAGCGAAAAATCTTATACACCCTGTATAAATAAGCTTTTCAGAATGCAGGGCGTATAAGATTTCTCACTCGTACCTCGTTTCGATTACAAATGAGTCGGCTACCCCTCCGGGTTCAATCTTGCAATTACCCCTTTTTATCACCTCCGGGCCGCCGTTGGCCGTTGTTTCGCTAAATTCAAAGGTTACAAGAATTTTGTGGGTGAAAAACAGCTATCTAAAACCTATCTTTAATCAACCAATAAATTATGAAAAAACTTATCGTTTTATTCCTGCTGTTTAGCAATTGCGCTATCGCCCAAACATCCACCCCCAAGCAACCATTTTTCCCCAAGGGGACGGTGCTCTATGGCGATATTAACTACGCCGGCGATACGTTAAAAAAACACCTGCTGGATATTTACCTGCCGCCGGTAGTAAAAAGCAGTTACCCGCTTATTGTTTGGGTACATGGCGGCGCCTGGATGCTGAATGATAAATATGCCGATATGGGCTACATGACCGAAACCCTTAAAGGTTTTATTGATAAGGGATATGCTATAGCCTCGATAGATTATCGCCATAGCACAACTGCGCCTTTCCCGGCGCAAATTCAGGATTGTAACCGGGCGGTGGAGTTTTTATACCGGCACGCAGCTAAATACAAATTGGATAAGGATAAAATTGCCCTCATTGGGTTTTCGGCAGGCGGGCACCTGGCTTCGCTGATGGGTTTATCCAACAATGACAATATTAAGGGATTTTATGCTGATGGCAAAAAGCCTTCGTTTAAAATCAAGCTGGTACTTGATTTTTATGGCCCGTCGGATTTTCTGTCGATAAAAGGCAATGAATCAACAGATCCCAACAGCCCGCTAACGCTGCTGTTAGGCGCCAGGGTGTTCGACCGGCCCGACCTGGCAAAAATAGCCAGTCCGGTTACTTATGTTGATAAAAACGACCCGCCATTCCTGATTGTACAGGGCGAAAAAGACGAATCTGTAAATCCCGGCCAATCTATTTCCCTCAGTTTGCACCTCAAGCTTGCAGGCGTAAAAAACGAATTGATTATTGTACCCAACGCCCCGCATTACGGGGTAATGTTTGATGCGGGCGATGTAAGGAACAAAGTGTTTGCCTGGCTGGACGAGTATTTGAAGTAGTTTTGTTTCCGTAGAGGAGACGCAGAATTGCATCTCCCACGGGATATTCAGGATTTGCAATGTCGATTTGCCTGTTCGATTTGCAAACGGGAGACGCAATTATGCGTCTCTACCTTTTTGCTTATGACAACATCACATTACGCTCTTTAACAATCTCTTTCAGCAATACCTGTAATATCACCGCGTTCCAGTCATTGGCGAAGTTTTTGCTTTTGCACTGCTTTTTGTTTTGGCAGTTGTAAATCATAAAATAGGTACTGTAACTGCTAATGGCTATGGTGTGCCAGGGTAAAATATCCTGCTGGTCCCAGCATATGCCTGCAAAATGGAAGCTGATGCCGCAAAGCTCAAAAGTCTGGTGAATTTTGTACAGGTCGTGGTAATAGTTAAACAGGTTTACAAAGTAGTTTTGCCATAATTGCTGGATAATATCATTCCAAAGCGTGCCATAAACTTCTTTACGGATGCCGTAATAACTGCCCAGCTTAATACGCGAAATTTTACGGTCGTCGGCTTGCACCTCCACAAAATACTGGCGGCCAAAAACAAACCGATAGCCCCTTATCCAGCTAACCCCATACCTGAAAGCTGCGATATTGGCGGCAGGCAAAAAAGCAGAAGAAGCTAACGGCGAAGCTTTTTGTATAGTAATGCCATCTGTGTTAAATACCAGCTTTTGGGTTATTTTTTGCGTAATAAGGCCCGGTATTTCAATTGTGTTGGCAGCATTCATCCGCATAAAAATAAGCATCAGTTTTAATATTTTTTTACAGATAAAAAATAAAAGGTCCGATACGTTTGGTTTTTATAAAAAGTATAACTTTATGCTATAAAATACACCGCCATGGCAGCACAAAACCAATCATCAAAGTTCAAAGATGCTTTGCCTACTATTTTCTGGCTTGGTTTTTTAACCGGCACGCTGGATGGCATGGCTGCCATTATCTGGAGCTTTATTACCAACCCAAAGGTGGGTGCCGATGTTATTTTTGAATTTATTGCAAGCGCCGTATTTGGCAAGGCGGCTTTTACCAGCGGCACTCAAATGGTAGTGGCGGGCGTGTTTTTTCATTACCTTATAGCATTTTTGTTTACCACCGCCTTTTACCTGCTTTACCCGTTTTTTGATAAGCTTATCCGTAATAAATATATTATTGCCGTTGTTTATGGCATTATAGTTTGGCTGGTAATGAACCTGGTTGTAGTGCCATTAAGCAAAATTGGTTACCATCACATTAAAGTGCATGTAGCTTTAACCGGGTTGGTTATCCTTATCGTTTGTATTGGTATACCCGTTGCGCTTATTGCCGATAATAAATACTGGAAAGCTAAATTTTCTCCAAAAAAATAATGGGTATTGTTTTTCCATCAGCCGCTTTCCCGCAATTAAAAACTGACAGATTGGTTTTAAGGGAACTTGTACCTGCAGATAGCGGGCAGCTTTTAGCTATCCGCAGCAATGAAGCTATAAACCGTTTTATAGGCCGCAGTAACGTGCAAACTATGGAGGCCATTAATCAATTCATCGAGGCCCGCAAACAGGATAGGCTCGAAGGGAAAGGTGTGTATTGGGCTATCCAATTAAAAAACACTCCCGGCGTTATTGGCACCATTTGCTGCTGGAATTTTGATTACTACGCGGCAACGGCCGAAATTGGCTACGAACTGCTGCCAACATACCAGGGCAAGGGCCTGATGGGCGAGGCCATCAAAAAAGTTATCGCGTTTGGGTTTAACAATATGCTGCTTAAAACTATAACCGCCTGGCCAATGCCGCAAAATGAGCCGTCGGTTAAACTATTGGAACGCAACGGGTTTACTTATTCGGAAACGATAGACGGGCAACTGGTTTATAAACTGAACAATACCGGGCTGGTTGTTTAATAACACCAATAAAAAAGGGCCTGGCTTTTTACTGCCAAACCCTTTGGATTTAAAATTGATCATTAATTCCGGTATTTATACCGGGATGCCTTGCTTTGAGTGCAGCGCTGCTAAATTATTGCGGCATCAGCACGCCATTTAAGCCATGGATAACGCCGTTTGAAGCCATAGTATCAAACGAGACAACTAATGCTGCATTCCCTTTGGCATCTACAATTTGTAAATTGCTTTTATCATTTACCGATAAGGTAAGGTTATCACCATCGATTGTTTTTAATACTGCTTTTCCTTTACCGGCAGTTAAAGCTTTAATGATATCGGCTTTGGTGTATTTACCGGCAACTACATGGTAGTTTAGTACTTTAGCCAGTTTGCCATGGTCTTTGGTCAAATCGTCCATCGTAGGCTTTGGTACCTTACTGAAAGCTACATCATTTGGTGCAAATACGGTGAATGGGCCGGGGCCTTTTAATTCAGGTTCCAGGTCGGCAGTTTTAACGGCCAGTGCCAATGGGGCAAAATCTGTAGTACTGCTTAAAACGCCAACTACATCGCCCGATGCGGCAGCAGGAGCGGCGGGTGTAGTTGCAGGGGCTGTTTTAGTTGTATCGGTTTGTTGGGTTTGCGCCATTACGTTGTTCGATAAAAATTCGATGCCTAACGCGGCCACAGCAATTAAAACTGACTTTTTCATGTTCATCTTTCTTTTTGATTTTGTTCGTAAATTGAAATGTAAATGAGTAGTAGTTTTCCTGATAGTTTTTTCTTTTAAGTTATATAATTAATAAATAAACACAGGTGTTATAACTAATAATTACACAAAAGGTTTTTAACTGACACGAATTGCACGAATTGAGGCGAATTGCACGAATTGGAAAAGAGGGTGAATTTCTTGAATTTGAGGGGGTTAAACCAGTGTAGATGTTGTGATTATTTTTTTAAAGAAATTTAAGCCGAGAGCACAATTGACTGTTGAATAAGGGGATGACAGGACAGAAAAGCTGCCCGAAAACGTGTTTATTCCGGGGTGGACACAGCGGTCTTTAATCAGTATTTCTATTTCGGCAATAAAAATGTAGTTTTAAAAAATTGCCGCTCAGCCTTCCGGGGCTTGTTATATAAGTTATGAAAATCTGGAAATTACTTTTGTTGCTGTACCTGTTTTCGGTTCTATTATCCATCGTACTCAGTTTTGTATTTATTCTGTTCACGGTTAAGGGCCAGTGGGATAATCACCTGGTACCATCAACCCTGGTTGGCGCTTTATTGCTTAATATCCCTATAACGCTTATTGAGATTCCGGGCCTTTTTATGTCCATCAACTTTAAAAATGCAAAAAGCAGGGCGTTTATCTCCTGTTTACTTACACCGGTGGCTATTTTGCTGTACGTGCTGTTAGGCACAAAGCTGCAAAATGACGATAAGCAATTTTATGCGCTCCATTTTGTAGCACAAATAATTGTACTTTGTTTCATGTTTTTCAGGAAGTTAACGCCCGATAATATTGTTGAGGAAGATTGAAAATAGTGCAGTGTAGTAATTTGTGACATTCATATTAAAGCTTTAAGCAAGCTATTACATTATTTTGCACCTGCATATAAAACATGGCCTGCGGGCTATGCCCAAAAACATTCAACTATGAAAGTACTCGCCAGGCAACTATTTAAAACGGTTATATTTTCTGTAATTTTATCAATAGCTGTTAACAGCATTTACTACGCCATTACCCAAAAAGGGGCCGACTACTCCACCGCCCTGCCTAAAATTTGTGAAGGGATAGTGTTGCTCAACATTATCGTTTTTATAATGTCGTTGCCATCATTATTCCTGGTAAACCCGGCTTACTGGAATAACCTGCCGGTACGGTTGCCGTTGTATTTTGGCGGGCCTGTAGCGTTTATAGTAACCATATTTACTATGCAGTTACCTCCGCAGTATAAGGTGATTTACCTTATCACCGGGTTCATATTTTTAATAGTGCACAGCGTTTTTTACTACCTGAGGATAAAAAAAGGATAACAACCCAGATATAAAAGCAGGTTATGGGTTTTTGAAAGATTTCAGGTAAACTTGCAACATCAAATGAAAGCATTTTACGGAGATTTGAAATTAGGTATTTTAGGCGGCGGCCAGTTAGGCCGCATGCTGATACAACAGGCTATAAATTATAATGTTACGGTTAAAATCCTCGATCCCGACAGGGAAGCACCCTGTCGCAAACTTTGCGACGAGTTTACCGTAGGATCGTTAGGCGATTACGAAACCGTATACAATTTTGGCAAAACTGTTGATTTGCTTACCATCGAAATTGAGAAGGTAAATGTGGATGCGCTGGAGCAGCTGGAGAAAGAGGGAGTGCTGGTTTATCCCCAATCGCGCATCATCAGGCTGATACAGGATAAAGGTTTGCAAAAGCAATTTTTTAGAGAAAACGATATCCCTACCGCCGATTTCCAGATCATATCGTCGCCCCGGGAATTACTGCAAAGCACCATTCCTTTTCCTTATATCCAAAAACTCCGCAGGGATGGCTATGATGGTAAAGGCGTTTACAAGGTAGTTGATGAAAGTTACCTTACCAAGGCTTTTAAAGAACCAAGCCTGATAGAGCAATGGGTTGATTTTGAAAAAGAAATAGGCGTAATAGTAGCACGCAACGAAAATGGCGAGGTAAGCACCTTCCCGCTGGTCGAGATGGAATTTAATCCTGAAGCCAACCTGGTTGAGTTTTTAATTTCGCCGTCGACCCTGCCATTTGAAATACAGCAGGAAGCAGAGCAGATTGCCAAAAAAATAGCCGAAAGCCTGAAAATTGTAGGACTATTGGCCGTTGAGATGTTTTTAGATAAAAACGGCAAAATATTGGTTAATGAACTTGCCCCTCGTCCGCATAACAGCGGTCACCAGACTATTGAGGGCAACGTGGTATCGCAATTTGAGCAACATTTAAGAGCCATATTTAACCAACCTTTAGGCGATACTGCCTGCCTTAACAATGCCATTATGGTGAACGTATTGGGCGAAGCAGGTTACGAAGGCCCGGCGGTTTACCAGGGTATTGAGAAGATACTGAAAGTGCCAGGGGTATATATTCACCTATATGGTAAAGCGTTGACTAAACCGTTCCGCAAAATGGGGCATGTGACGATAGTAGATGCCGATAGGGAAAAAGCTATTGAGAAAGCAAGATTTGTGCAGAAGATGCTGAAGGTAGTAAGTTAAGAAATTGTTCATGGTTCATGGTAGAACACATTATTGTAAGTCGTTTAGTTTAGGTTTTATGGCATTTAGATTCGAGGATTTACAAGTTTGGCAATTGGCCATGGATTTGGATGAGCAAATTAATCAGCTGACTAAAACTTTCCCTAAAGAAGAAATTTACATTTTAACTTCACAGATAAAAAGAGCCGCCGATTCGGTAGTTTTGAATATCGCTGAAGGTTCCACAGGGCAAAGCAAAGCCGTCTTTAAAGTATTTTTGGGATATTCGCTCCGGTCGGCAATAGAAGTAGTAAGCTGTTTGTTTATCGCAAAAAGAAGAGGGTACATTGCCCAAGAGGAATTTAAGATATTATATAATGAATATGAGGTAATGGTGAAAAAAATAACTGCACTCAGAAATTCCATCTGACCATTTTTTACCATGAACCATGAACTATGAACTATGAACCAAAAACAACCAAAAGTAGCCATCATTATGGGCAGCAAATCCGATCTGCATATTATGCAGGATGCCGCCGATGTATTAAAAGAATTAGGTGTTGAATACGAAATTACAGTAGTATCGGCACACCGCACGCCCGACAGAATGTTTAGCTATGCCCGCGCAGCTGCCGACCGTGGTATTAAGGTAATTATTGCCGGCGCCGGTGGCGCTGCTCATTTGCCTGGTATGGTGGCATCGTTAACCCATTTGCCGGTTATTGGGGTACCTGTAAAATCAAGCAACTCTATTGATGGCTGGGATTCGATACTGTCGATATTGCAAATGCCCAATGGTATCCCGGTTGCTACTGTAGCCCTGAATGCGGCCAAAAATGCGGGGATCCTTGCAGCACAAATCCTATCCACCGCCGACGAATACCTGGTTAAAAACCTCATCGACTTTAAAGAAGACCTAAAGAAAAAGGTTGAAGAATCGGCGAAGGAAATGGAGGGGTAGATTTTGCAAATGTGCAGATTTCAAATTACAGATGTGCAGATGAGAGGGATTATTTGAGAATTTGAAGATTTGAGAATTTGAAAATGCCTTTAGCTCTGTTTATCGAGGGAGCTTAACCAATACTTTGTTAATTTCTGAATGATCGGAAACAGGTAACCGTTCTAATCTTTCTTGGTGGCGTCATAGCCATTAAAAAACATGGCTATGTCATTAAATAAAAAAATGTAGCCTTTAGCAGCTATAAGCATGCTATTTCCCGGATATTTAGGCAAACCGATGTGGTAACAAATTGGTTGGCAATTTATCAAAGTATAAAAATTATCCGTTGGAAACTATTCTTCATATTCAAAATCTCAGTAAAACATACCAAAGCGCCGGGCGTACGCTTACCGTTCTCGACGATATCAACTTCGCGATAACTGAAGGCTCTACCAATGCCATCGTCGGGCCATCGGGCAGCGGCAAAACTACCCTGCTGGGGCTATGTGCGGGGCTCGACCGATCGAGCACCGGCTCGGTGGAACTAAATGGCATCAGCCTGGGCAACTTAACCGAAGACCAGCGCGCGCAGGTGCGCAACCAGTATGTAGGCTTCATTTTTCAGAATTTCCAATTGCTGCCAACACTTACAGCTTTGGAGAATGTGATGGTACCGCTGGAGCTCCGGAACGAAAAAAACATTAAGGCAAGGGCATTGGATTTGCTGGACAAAGTTGGCCTCGCCGATCGCGGACATCACTACCCTTCCCAATTGTCCGGCGGCGAACAGCAAAGGGTTTCACTGGCACGGGCATTTTCAAACGCACCCAAAATTCTGTTTGCCGATGAGCCAACCGGTAACCTGGATGCCGAAACCAGCGAAAAGGTGATTAAACTCATCTTCGACTTGAACAAGGAAGCCGGTACTACCCTGGTTGTAGTAACCCACGACCTTGACCTGGCGGCCAAAACACAACGCATCATCAGGATAAAAGGCGGCAAGCTGGTATCCGACGAAAAAACAATTAACGGGTAAGTTATTATGAGCGATCCGGTTAATTATAAACGAAAAACAAACGTTGCCTGGCTGTTTAACATGGCCTTGCGCGATAGCAGGAAAAACCGGTCGAGGTTGTTCCTGTTCATATCTGCCATCATATTTGGTATTGCTGCGCTGGTGGCTATCTACTCGTTCAGGTACAATGTGCAAAACGACGTAAATGGCCAGGCAGCAACGCTCATCGGTGCCGATTTGCTGATATCTGGGAATAAACCTGTCGACCCGAAGCTGAAGAAGATGCTTGACTCATTGGGCGATAACAGATCAACCGAGCGGAGTTTTGCATCGATGGCCTATTTTCCAAAAAGCAAAGGCACCAGGCTTGTACAGATAAGGGCTTTGCAAGGCGATTATCCTTATTACGGCGCTATAGAAACCACGCCCGAGATTGCCGGCACCTCCTTTAAACAAGGACAAACAGCCCTGGTTGATAAAACGCTGATGCTGCAATTTGGCGCCAAGGTTGGCGATTCGGTACGCATAGGCACCGAACATTTCCTGATAGCCGGCGCATTGGACAAAGCTCCAGGGCAAAGCGGAGCCATGGCAGGTATTGCCCCGGTGGTGTACATCCCGATGCGATACCTGGAACAAACCGGCCTCATGAAAACAGGCAGCCGCGTAAATTATACCTTTTACTACAAGTACGACCATAAAGTTGATATGGAAAAGCTAACCAAAAAGCTCGACCCGATATTGGATAAAAATGGCATGAACTACGATACCATTGAAACCCGTAAGGAAAATACCGGCAGGGCATTTGGCGATCTGGGCAGGTTTTTATCGCTGGTGGGCTTTATTGCTCTGTTATTGGGCTGCGTGGGTGTGGCAAGCGCCATTCATATTTATGTACGCGAAAAGATAGCCTCGATAGCCATAATGCGCTGTTTAGGCGTAAAAGCATCCGAGGCATTTTTGATTTACCTGATCCAGATTGTTGGCATCGGGCTCATAGGATCTATAGCGGGTGCGGCTTTGGGTACGGCCATACAGCATTTGCTGCCAATAGTTTTTAAAGATTTTTTGCCGTTCACTATTTCTGTCGAGATATCGTGGCTGGCTATTGGCCAGGGTATTTTATTGGGGGTAATTATATCAATATTGTTTGCTTTGCTGCCGCTGATATCGGTGCGTAATATATCGCCACTAAATACGCTGCGCATGTCATTTGACGAGGCAGGCCGCAAACGCGACCCTTTAAGCTGGCTGGTTTATTTACTCATCATCGTGTTTGTTTTAGGCTTTACCTATTTACAGTTAGATAGCTGGATAGGCAGCATCTTTTTCACTATCGGTATTTTAGTAGCCTTTATGATACTGGCCGCTGTAGCCTGGTTGCTGATGCGTGTGATGAAACTGCTTATCAACAGCGGCTGGAGCTATTTATGGCGCCAGGGCTTTGCCAATTTATACCGGCCAAATAACCAAACTTTAATCCTGATGGTTTCAATCGGGCTAAGTACGGCCTTTATTTGTACGCTGTTTTTTATCCAGAGTATCCTCATCAGCCAGGTAAACTTATCAAGCAGCGGCAATCAATCAAATATGATTTTGTTTGATATTCAAAAAAGCCAGAAGGATGCCGTAGCCGACGTAACGCGCAAAAACGGGTTGCCTGTTTTGCAACAGGTGCCCATAGTAACCGTACGATTGGAGCAGATAAACGGCAAAACCGCCGCCGACGTAATTAAAGATACTACCATCAAAATTCCCCATGGTGTATTTGCCTGGGAATACAGGGTAACGTTTAGGGATACATTATCCTCATCAGAGAAACTGCTGGACGGCAAATGGATAGGCAAAGCCGAGCCAGGGAAAGACATCCCGGTATCGGTAGAAGAAAACCTGCAAAAACGCGCGCACCTTAAAATTGGCGATAAGCTGGTGTTTAACGTGCAGGGGGTACCGATGCCTGCCTATGTAGCCAGCGTACGCAAGGTGAACTGGGGTAAAGTACAAACCAATTTCCAGGTGGTGTTCCCTACCGGGGTATTGGAAGATGCTCCGCAATTCCAGGTGTTGATGACGCATGTGCCATCAAACAAAGTATCGGCGGCTTTCCAGCAGGCTGTGGTAAGGCAATTCCCCAATATATCAATTATCGACCTTGGACTGGTATTGAGCATCCTGGATGAGTTATTAAGCAAAATCAGTTACGTAATTCGTTTTATGAGTGCGTTTAGTATTATTACGGGTATAGTAGTACTCATAGCTTCGGTACGTATAAGCAAATACCAGCGCATACAGGAAAGCGTTTTATTACGCACACTTGGGGCAAGCCGAAAACAGATATTGGCCATAACAGCGTTGGAATACCTGTTTTTAGGCAGTCTATCGGCGTTAACAGGTATTTTGATTGCCGTGGCAGGTACATGGTTTTTAGCAAAATATAGTTTCGAGATACCTTATTCCGTTAGCTTTGTACCCGCGTTGATTTTATTTTTCATCATCGCTTTGCTAACGGTAATTATTGGTTTGTTAAACAGCCGGGGCGTATTGAACAAACCGCCTTTAGAGATATTAAGAACAAACGCCTAACCGTTGTATTTAGTTTTATGAACAAAGTAAAAATCTTTTTTATACTCATAGCCACATTTGCTTTGGCAAGTTGCGGCAGTGGCGATAAATCAAACGCCAACGCATCAGCACCGGCAGATACTGCCGATAAGGCTGCTGCATCGGCACAGGTGCAAACGATTTTATTTTTTGGCGATAGCTTAACTGCGGGATACGGCTTGGATGACCCGGCAGATGCTTTTCCCGGTGTTATCGCAAAAAAAATAGACTCGCTAAAGTTGCCTTATAAAGTAATTAACGCCGGGGTAAGCGGCGAAACATCTGCCGGAGGCAACGGCCGGATAGATTGGACATTAAAACAAAAGGTAGATATATTTATACTGGAACTTGGTGCAAACGATGGCCTGCGGGGCATATCGCCTGCCGAAACCACCAGGAACCTCCAGTCAATCATCGATAAGGTAAAAGCTAAATACCCTAAAGCCAAACTGGTGATGCTGGGTATGCAGGTACCGCCAAATATGGGTGCCGATTATGTAAATAAATTCAAAGCAGTGTTCCCCACCGTTGCAGCCAAAAATAAGATGGCGCTGGTACCCTTCCTGCTGCAGGGCGTAGGCGGGCACCCAGATCTTAACCAGGGCGATGGTATCCATCCAACAGAAAAAGGCGCTAAAATTGTTGCGGAAAATGTTTGGAGTGTTTTAAAGGGCCAGTTGGATAATCCTAAGGCGGTGTATTAAAGCAAAAAAGCCAGGCAAATTTAAAATACCTGGCTTTTTTGTTCGGCACCTGGTATCAGGCTACTGTAAATGTTTGCGTGTAAGCTTTTACACCTGCGCCTGTAACAGATAAAACCGGGCTGGTACCGGCAGCCCCAGCTGTAAAATTAATAACGATTGACGTAGCTGTCGGCTTACCTGTGGGTGCAATTGCCGTCCCGTCTATAGTTATATTTAGCGGCACTTTGTCAAGATTTGTACCCGTTATAGTAATAGGGTTGGCAACAGAATGCTTTAGCGTGACTGGAGTAGCACCGGAAATTACGGGAACAACAGTGCTATTTGATTTAAATACTACATCAAGTACATCTCTTAGCTTCCTTGTTACAACTTCGGTAAACAGGCCTGACATGGCCGATATAGCCATAATTCCAAACAGGTTTAAGTTATTTCCACCATCGTTAGTGCTCAAAAAGCCGGCCCTGAATGTAAAATAAACCACGATAGCAAGCGCCGAAGCCGTGAACGGTTTTACAAAATACCAAAGTAGCCAGCTCTTTTTAAATTTTTCGAGACCTACAAAGGCGGTGAAAGACCCAGCCACATGGATCATATTGCCCAAAAAGCCTGCGGCCGCAACCAATATGAGCAAAATGGTGTTAAATTGAATAGTATCGTCAATATCGTAGATAGCCGCCTTCTGTACGGTATCGTTGTATTTTACCGATTTTACAGAATCGACCTTAGCCAATGCTTTTTTTGCTTTTAACGTAGAATCATCAACCGCCTTAGCATGTTTGGTTTGATCAGCCTTCAGCGCAGCTATTGTGCCAGAATCGGCTTTGGCTACCTTAGCCTGGCCGGTTTTGATCTTTTTAATCACACTATCCTGTTTATTTTTGAATAGTGCGGCAGCTGCAGTATCTTTTTGGCTGCCAGGTTGTTTAATAGCGACTTTATCAAGAAGCATAGTAATATGACATTTATGATAATACCTTCCGTCATCGCCCGCCGGAGGTAACTTATCGGGCCAATAACTGATGATTGTATTCAAAGCTAATAATGTAAATAGCGCGAGTAAAATTCCCGCTGCTACTTTTCCCCAGGTAGAAATTTGATTTTGAGACCCAGTTTCTGTTGGGTCATCGTTTGATTTAGGTGCTGTTGTGCTCATGATTTATTTGCGTTCAGGTTAAAAAAAGGTTTGGTGGAAGGTATGGTGGGAGATTCGATGTGTTACAATAATTTATTATTTATTAATAACTTAAAATCAAACACTTACAAAAGCTAAGATAACTACCCCTTATGGATACGCCAAGCGTATTTTTACGGTATTTTACTATTTTATTAATCCGTAAGCGCCTGGTACACCATCGCCCTGAATTTATCCTGGAAGGCGTTGTGCAGCAACGGCCAGTTCTGTACAAACAACAGGCACACCAGGTGTTCTTTAGGGTCAACCCAATACAGGGTGCCAAAAAAGCCGCCCCAGGCAAATGAACCTTCGCTTATGCCCAGCTTTTTTGAACTTATGTCGGTTGTCAGGCCAAAGCCAAGCCCAAATTTTTCTTTATTGGGGTTGATGTAGAGGTCGCCAATCTGGTTGGTGGTCATCAATTCGACGGTATGCCGTGATAATAAACGCTGGCCACTATAAACGCCGCCATTCAGCATCATTTGTAAAAAAGTAGCATAATCTTTAATTGTGGATGTTAAGCCGGCGCCGCCCGCATAATAGGTACCATTAACGGTTGGGTAATCGGCGCTAAGGCCCTCAAAAGTAGCTGCATTCCATTTGATAAGGTGATCCTTTTTATCCGGGGTATATACGGCTACCAGCCGGTTTTGCTTTGCTGCCGGGATATAAAAGTAGGTGTCCTTCATCCCCAACGGGTCAAAAATGCGTTCTTTCATAAACTGGTCCAGACTTTTGCCCGATATCTTTTCGACCAGGTAGCCTAAAACATCTACATTAAGGCCGTAAGTCCAGCGCTCGCCGGGCTGGTGCTCCAACGGTAATGGGCCCAGTTTTTTCATGGCATCGGCCAGTAGTATTTTATCACTCACAAAGCCGGCCGGGATATGGGCTTTGGCATAAATGGCATTCATGGTGGGTGAGCCTATCTGGGCATAGGCAATCCCCGAAGTATGGGTAAGTAAATCGCGGATGGTTATCTCCCTTTTGGCAGGAACAGTGGTATATGTTGTATCTTTAGGATTGAAGGTATCCACCACCTTTGGATGAGCAAACGCTGGGAGGTATTTGGAGATGGGATCATCCAGCAAAAACTTACCTTCTTCAAACAGCATCATTACGGCTACGCTGGTAATGGCTTTAGTTTGAGACGCGATGCGAAAAATAGCATCATTATTCATTAACTTTTTTTGTTCAACATCGGCCATACCGAATGATTTATAATAAACCATTTTGCCGTTGCGGGCTATCAGCCCCACTGCCCCATTGATATAGCCCGAATCGATGGTTTGTTCAATCACGTTATCGATGCGTTGCAGTCGTTCGGCAGAAAATTTTTCACCGGCCGGCGTACCTGCCTGTAAAGTATTACCCTGCGCAAAGGCATTGGCAGCCAGCGCTACAAATAGCAGTAAAGTAACGTTCTTTTTCATCCCGGGGAGAGGTTTACAATTTGGATACAAAGTAGGATTTTTTCGTTAATAAAAAGAAACGTAAAACGGTGCCGGGTAAAGCAGGCTGTCATTATTGATTTTGGCGGCGGCTTTACTTTGGCAGGCACACGGCATAAAAAAAGCCGCCCACAAAAGGCAGCCTTTTCATTTATATATAGGGATTAATTAGTGTTACATATTACCGGTGTTCCGGCTTATTGCCTCATACCAAAACCACCACGGTTTGCGGCAAATTCGCGTCCGCCGCCACGGTTACCATGGTCCTGGCCACCGCCATTGTTTCCGCGGTCATGACCGCCACCCTGGTTTTGGTTGCCATGGTCCTGACCGCCCCAGTTGCCATGGTTTTGGTTGCCGCCACCACGGTTATCATTGTTGTTGGGCCTGCCGCCCCAGTTACCGTGGTTATCTCTGTTATCCGGCCTGCCGCCCCAATTGCCGCGGTCACGGTTATTATCTCTTCCCCTGTCCCATCCACGGTTGTTGAACCTGTTATCGCGGTTTTGGTAAGCATATCCTCCATCGTATCGTCTTTCAAAACGGTGCCCCCAGTTGCCGCGGTCGCCGGCATAACCACCCCACCTTTGCCTGTATACATCGTGGTGCATATAAGGGCGGTTTCCACGTACCTCGTATCTTGTAGCGGTACGCCAGTCATAGTTGCGGTAAGCGCCTGGCAAGTAGGCACAGGTTACCCAGTCACGGCCATTATTATAGTAGTAGTAATGGTTAGAAACACTATAGTAAGCCTCTACTTCGGGTAAATAGTAATAATCATCACTATCATCGTTGTAGTTTACCTGGGCATAATCATCGTTATAAACCGGTTGCTCTTCAACCACAACAGGCGGAGGGCTTGGCACATAAACACGGTGCACAGGAACATTAAAACCTACATGTATTGATAATTGAGCGTTTGCTTTATTAGCTATTAAACCACTCATTGCTATTGCCGATAATATGAATAACTTTTTCATTTTGTTAAATTTTATATAGCTATGACCACTTGCAAAGGCAATGGTTTAATCCATTGTTGCTATATATGTTACAACAGCTATAAATCAGTACTTAATTTGTTAACGGCATCGATTGTGAGAAATTTAATTTGGCGGTATTACCTATAGCTCGTATTAACCGCTATCTGGAATGATTTCCGAAAAATCCTAATTGTCATACAATTACTACAAATCAGATTTCGGGATTCCCTGTATATTTATTTATTTTGATAATCAATCAGAAGCCATGAAAAAAAGAAACATCGTATGGACAATGCTGCCTGTTGCAGCTATTGCCGGTGCTATACTGTTTAACAGTTGCAAAAGCGGCAACACCGATAATAAAAATGGTATCGACACTACAAGCACTGCGACTGCCGAAAATGCCGGTCTTAAGCTTCCTGCAGGTTTCAGCGCAGCCGCAATTGCCGAAAAACTGGGCGGGGCAAGGGAAATAGCCATTACGCCGCAAAATAACATTTATGTAAAGCTTAATACCGTAAAAGATGGCAAAACCATTTTGTATTTAATACAGGATGGTGATAAAGCCACCTTAAAAACAAGCTTTGGCGATTATAAAGGCACAGGCGCCTTTGTAAAAAACGGCTACCTGTATGCATCCTCTGACGAAGAAGTTTTCCGTTATAAACTGAATGATAAGAATGAAGTAATAAGCCCTGATCAGCCTGAAAAAATTGTGACCGGCCTGTTGAGCCGTAACGAGCACGAGGCCAAAGCCATAACGCTTGATAACGACGGCAACCTGTATGTTAACATTGGCGCGTATTCCAACGCCTGCCAGGTAGCCGATAGGAAAAAAGGCTCGCCGGGCCAAAAGGGCTGCCCTATTTTAGATTCGGCAGGTGGCATCTGGCAGTTTAAAGCCGACAAGCTTAACCAGCACTATGGCGATGGCATTCGTTATGCCACCGGCTTGCGTAATGTGGTTGGCATGGATTGGAACCAGCAAAATAACCAGCTTTTTGTGATGCAGCATGGCCGCGACCAGCTTCATGACCTGTTCCCGGAATATTTCACCACCAAACAATCGGCCGACTTACCTGCCGAGTGTATGTATGCTATTAAAAAAGGAGATAACGCGGGTTGGCCATATATGTATTACGACTGGCAGCAAAACAAAAAAATATTAATGCCCGAGTACGGGGGTGATGGTAAAAAGGAAGGCGGCGAAACGGCCATAAATCCGGCGGCGGCATTTCCGGGCCACCTGGCGCCTAACGGCTTATTGTTTTACACCGGGAGCCAATTCCCCGAAAAGTATAAAAACGGCGCTTTCATCGCTTTTCATGGTTCGTGGAACCGTGCACCAGAGCCGCAGGCCGGATATTTTGTAGTTTTTCAACCTTTTAAAGATGGCAAGCCAAGCGGTGCATATGAAGTTTTTGCCGATAATTTTGCGGGAAGTGCCGAAAAGGCAGCCAAAGGTAGTGCCGAGCATCGCCCATGCGGATTGGCGCAGGGACCAGATGGCTCATTGTACGTAACCGACGATAACCAGGGAACCATTTACAAAATCACGTATAAAAAATAACAATGGACTTAAAAAAAGCCCTCGTACTAATACCATTAATTACCCTTTTTACCATTGCCGGATTACAGGCACAAACCAAAAAACATAAGCCGGTTAACAAAACAGCTAATGCAGCAGCATTAAAAGCAGCCATGGACGCCGGCAGTAAAGTATTTATGGAGTACTGTGTAACCTGCCACCAGGCCGATGGTATGGGCGTGCCCAATATGAACCCACCACTGGCCAAAACCACCTACGTAACCGGCGATAAAACACGGCTGATAAAGATTGTGCTAAACGGTTTTAACGACGATGTGGATATTAACGGCGAACGCTACTCCAACACCATGGCCTCGCACGATTTTTTGCAGGATAAAGAAATTGCCGATGTACTTACTTATGTAAGGAATAGCTTTGGCAACAAAGCATCGGCAGTAAGCCCGGCTCAGGTTAAGGCAGTAAGGGCAGCGAAATAGGCGAAAGGGGAAAGGTCAAAGGTGAAAGATTAAAACTGAAAAGGTATTAAAAAAGGTATACTGTTATACAGTATACCTTTTTGCTTTTGTCCTTCTATTCCGGACCTTGGGATCTTTCCCCTTTGACCTTTCCCCTTTTACCTTTCACCTTACTCCGTTATCTGGTAGGTATAGGCCAGCGTGTGCTTCATTTTTGAGCGGATGCGTTTGATGCTTTGCTCAATATCAATTTTGTCGTTATGGTCGGTTACTTCCATAAAGGCTTTTTGATAGTTAATTAAGGCTTTTGTCCAGTCTTTGCTTTTTTCGTGGAATAAGCCAAGCAGGCTGTAAACTTCGGCGGTATCAACTCCGGGCGTATTCAGGGCTTTAACAGATACGTTGTTTACCAGTTTTTCCATATTCAAAAACACAAGCAAATCAAGATAATGTGTATAGTTATCCGGAAATGAAGGTTCCAGCTCCATACAGGTTTTAAAATGGTAGCCCGCGGTTTGGTAATCTTTAACTTCGTAATAGTACAACATACCCAATTGGTGATGGGCACGTGCGTATAAAGGATCGTTGCTGATAATTTCGTTCAGTAATTTAAGCCCTTTGGTAGTTTTACCATAAGAGAGTTTATCCACGGCCTGCAAATACTTTTCTTCGATAGTATAATAAGTGTCCATAAATTTTGTATTGTATAAAATTGTGCTAAAACTCAGCACTTGTTGTAATAAATAATGATGCGTAATAAAATGTTTCGGTATAAAAAGTATGGTTACTATACCGGGGTGGAGATGCGTATGATTGATGCATAACCCTTCTGCTGCGACACCATGGGCCACATTATAGTTTTACAGAATGAATTTTTAAACAGCATCATTTATTTTTTTACAAATTTACAATTAATGTGCGGATTTGCAAAATGGGAGAAATTATGATATTTCACTATAACACTGACGCCCGAGGTGTGTTCATTTAATGGTTGCAGGCTAAGGTCTGCTAACACTTCCAGCGGCATATAACTAAAATTATGGCTTCGTCTAAAACCTAACACATCCTGTCATTCTGAGTGTTAAAATTTCGCGAAATTCTGAAGGTGAAATGACATACTTTTGTTAACGCTGTGCAGTGTGGCCGGTCGAGTTATAGTGCTTCGTGCCTGTGTCTGAGTATGGTTCCGAAGATAGAGTCTGAAGGTATGGTACGATCCTGTTTACAGTGATTTGTCCGATGGGTAGCCTGTTTTTTCCTTATACTCCTTCGGGCACAGCTTATTTAAAACAAGCTTGATATGGAAAAAATGCGTACACATGCAGCCGGTATAGATATTGGCTCCCGTCATGTTTTCGTTGGCCTGGAAAGCGGCCCTGTCCGTAGCTTTGAAACCTTTACCGGCGATCTGGTAGCACTTAGTAAATATTTACTGGAGAACCGGGTAACTACAGTGGCGATGGAAGCTACAGGTGTTTACTGGTATGTACTTCATGATATCCTGTCAGATGCAGGGTTAGATGTGTGGCTGGTCGACGGCCGCCAAACCAAACAGTTGCCTGGAAGAAAGACAGATGTGAAAGACTGCCAGTGGATCCAGCAGTTACATAGTTATGGTTTACTGAACCGTTGCTACGTTTCTGAGGGGCTGCTCAAGGAGCTACGTAGTTACCAGCGATTACGTGAAGACCACCTCCGGAGTGCCTCGATGCATATTCAGCATATGCAAAAGGCCCTGATCGAAATGAATATCCGTTTACCGGAAGTATTAAGTCAGATACATGGGGCCAGTGGAAAAGCCCTTATAACAGCAATCCTTTCCGGTGAAAGAGACCGTTATAAGCTGCTTGCTCTCTGCCACAAAAAAATCAAAGATAAAAAGAGCGAAGAAGTATTAAAGGCTTTGGAGGGCCATTACACGCCACATGGGCTTTTTGCCCTGGAGCAGGCTTATAAGGCATATCTTTTTTATCAAGGCCAGATCTTGGAGTGTGACCGGAAAATAGATAGCACCTTGCAACAGATTAATAAAGACAAACAACTACCGCCCGGTACAAATACCGGAAATAGAAAACCGATCAGGCACAATAAGCCCCAGGTTAAAGACCTTGGCGGGCATTTGCTGAAAATATTTGGTGGCCGGGATGCCACCAGACTTCCCGGCTTTACAGATTATAACTGGTTACAGTTATATACAGAAATTGGAGCCGATTTAAGCCAGTGGTCGACGGAAAAACGGTTTGCCAATTGGCTTGGGGTATCTCCCGGTCAGAACCGTTCGGGCAAGAAAAACAAAAGTAAGAGCAAAGGAAAACCTACCGCCGGCCAGATATTCAAGGAGATGGCGTGCGGCTTGCTAAACAGCAAATACATTGGATGGGGAGCATTCGCCAGGCGGTTAAGAGGAAGAAAAGGTCCGGCGATAGCCATCAAAGCAACTGCCAGAAAATTGGCTATTCAATATTGGCGTTTAATGGTTAAAGGGAGCGATTTTGTAGAAAAAGGCATAGAGGCATATGATAACATGCTTAAAGAGCAGAAGCAAAGGTATTTACAAAAGCTCGCTATCGAATTTAATGTGGACTTAGTACCTATATAATTCGATATGTCATGGGTAGGTACGAAGAATCTAATAATGAACTTTGCAGGGTTGGTTTGTAGGGGACACAATAAATGCTTCGTATCTACGCATGGCACATCTAATTTTCCTGTCATTCTGAGTGTTAAAATTTCGCGAAATTCTGAAGGTGAAATGACATACTTTTGTTAACGCTGTGCAGTGTGGCCGGTCGAGTTATAGTGCTTCGTGCCTGTGTCTGAGTATGGTTCCGAAGATAGAGTCTGAAGGTATGGTACGATCCTGTTTACAGTGATTTGTCCGATGGGTAGCCTGTTTTTTCCTTATACTCCTTCGGGCACAGCTTATTTAAAACAAGCTTGATATGGAAAAAATGCGTACACATGCAGCCGGTATAGATATTGGCTCCCGTCATGTTTTCGTTGGCCTGGAAAGCGGCCCTGTCCGTAGCTTTGAAACCTTTACCGGCGATCTGGTAGCACTTAGTAAATATTTACTGGAGAACCGGGTAACTACAGTGGCGATGGAAGCTACAGGTGTTTACTGGTATGTACTTCATGATATCCTGTCAGATGCAGGGTTAGATGTGTGGCTGGTCGACGGCCGCCAAACCAAACAGTTGCCTGGAAGAAAGACAGATGTGAAAGACTGCCAGTGGATCCAGCAGTTACATAGTTATGGTTTACTGAACCGTTGCTACGTTTCTGAGGGGCTGCTCAAGGAGCTACGTAGTTACCAGCGATTACGTGAAGACCACCTCCGGAGTGCCTCGATGCATATTCAGCATATGCAAAAGGCCCTGATCGAAATGAATATCCGTTTACCGGAAGTATTAAGTCAGATACATGGGGCCAGTGGAAAAGCCCTTATAACAGCAATCCTTTCCGGTGAAAGAGACCGTTATAAGCTGCTTGCTCTCTGCCACAAAAAAATCAAAGATAAAAAGAGCGAAGAAGTATTAAAGGCTTTGGAGGGCCATTACACGCCACATGGGCTTTTTGCCCTGGAGCAGGCTTATAAGGCATATCTTTTTTATCAAGGCCAGATCTTGGAGTGTGACCGGAAAATAGATAGCACCTTGCAACAGATTAATAAAGACAAACAACTACCGCCCGGTACAAATACCGGAAATAGAAAACCGATCAGGCACAATAAGCCCCAGGTTAAAGACCTTGGCGGGCATTTGCTGAAAATATTTGGTGGCCGGGATGCCACCAGACTTCCCGGCTTTACAGATTATAACTGGTTACAGTTATATACAGAAATTGGAGCCGATTTAAGCCAGTGGTCGACGGAAAAACGGTTTGCCAATTGGCTTGGGGTATCTCCCGGTCAGAACCGTTCGGGCAAGAAAAACAAAAGTAAGAGCAAAGGAAAACCTACCGCCGGCCAGATATTCAAGGAGATGGCGTGCGGCTTGCTAAACAGCAAATACATTGGATGGGGAGCATTCGCCAGGCGGTTAAGAGGAAGAAAAGGTCCGGCGATAGCCATCAAAGCAACTGCCAGAAAATTGGCTATTCAATATTGGCGTTTAATGGTTAAAGGGAGCGATTTTGTAGAAAAAGGCATAGAGGCATATGATAACATGCTTAAAGAGCAGAAGCAAAGGTATTTACAAAAGCTCGCTATCGAATTTAATGTGGACTTAGTACCTATATAATTCGATATGTCATGGGTAGGTACGAAGAATCTATTCTACGCCTTGCATGGCCGCCGGAAAAGTTCTCCAATAGATCCTTCGTACCTCAGGATGACAGTCGTATATTTTTGAATGTCATTCCTTTTTCAGAATTTTGCGAATTTTATCACTTAGGATGACAGTCGTATAACTCCTATGTCATTTCTCCTTAAGAATCCGCAGATTTTACTACTCTACATGACAGTTTTTTAAAGGAGCAACTACGCCGCAATAGCCGTATTCACCTTACCGCTTTCAATCATAAAATTATTTTTCAATTCCCTTTCAGATACCAGTACGCTAAAATCGTCGTATCTAACGCCGTGATCAAGCGGGTAAAGGGTATAGCCACGTTTAAGGGCGTCATAGGTTCCAAGCTCGAAAATTTCGTCTTGTTGTTTTCCTTTTATTTTTGCGCCGGCTACCAACTGGTAGGCGTCGAAGATATTTTCAAAATTATTGTTTTTCATGGTAGCAGTACCATTACAATTATTTTGCCAGTTTTTAAGCAAACCAATCAAAAAGATCATTTTGTTTTAATACGGTCTTTTCTTTTTGATTTAAATCATTGATTACCAACCCCTCTCCCATTTGTATTATTCGTGTGCCATAGTTGTAGGCGTCTTTTAAATTATGAGTGATCAATATGGCGGTTAGTTTAAAATCGCTGATCAGCTTATCTGCCGTACGCATCACAACATCGGCCGATCGGGGGTCGAGCGCTGCCGTAGGTTCATCAAGCAGTAAAACCTTGCAGCTATCCATCACACTCATTAAAAGCGTAAGGGCCTGCCTTTGCCCGCCCGAGAGCGTACCCATGGATTGCTCAATTTTATTTTCGAGCCCCATGCCCAGGGAGGCAATCTTATCTTTTACTTCGTGCTTAAATTTATCATTAATGCCGATAGATAATCCTTTAGGCCTGGTACGAATAGCTGCCAGCCTGAAGTTATCCAGGATGCTGAGGTCTGATGCCGTGCCACTCATTGGGTTTTGAAAAACACGGGCTATCCATTGGCTGCGTTTATAATCGGCCAGTTTGGTTACATCGTTATCATCAATAGCAATTGTGCCGCTATCCGGCATAACGCTGCCTGCAACAAGATTGAGCAGCGTGGTTTTACCCGATCCGTTGGAGCCTACAATCACCAAAAACTCCTGGCTTTCAATTTGCAGCGTGATACCATTAACCGCGTTTACCTGGTTGGCCTTTCCCTTATTGAAAACCTTATGTACATTGTTTATAGCTATCATGAGGCTTTATTAAATGATAAACGGGGAAGACTAACAATTAACAATACAAACGCGGCGGTAACCAGCTTAAGCAAATTGGCATCAACACCAATGGCCAATACAAAGGCCAATACCAACTGAAATATCACGGCCCCTGTCAAAACCAGGGCCAAACTAACCCATACTTTGGTAATACGAAACCAGTTGATGAGCGTTTCGGCAATAATCACCGAACCTAAACCTACAATCACTATCCCGATACCCATGCTGATATCCGCGAAACCCTGGAACTGCACTATGAGGTATCCGCTGAGTGCCGTAAGTGCGTTGGCCAGTGCCAGGCCTGTAATTTTCATCCTATCGGTATTAACACCCAATGCACGGATCATCGATTCGCTGTTGCCGGTTGCCCGCATGGCTATGCCGAAATCTGTTTTGAGCAAATAGCCTATAAGTAATGTTATTATTGCCACGAAGACCGAGAGCAGGATAAATGTGTTCTGGTTAGGATCGGCCACGATGTTTAAAAGCGAGAACAACGAAGCCGTACCTATAAGCGGCACATTGGAGCGGCCCATAATAGTAAGATTGACGGAGTACAAGGCCGTCATGACCAGGATGCCGGCCAGCAAGGCATTTATTTTTAGCTTGGTATGAATAAGCCCCGTTAAAGCTCCGGCCAGGCCGCCCGCTATAATCACAGTTGGTAAAATAAGGTAGGGTGATAAATGGCGACTTAGCATTACAGCCGTAACAGCACCGCCTAAAGTGTAACTGCCATCGGTAGTGATATCAGGAATATTAAAAATCTTCATAGAGATATAAATTCCCAGCGCAATGGCCGAAAAGCACAATCCCTGCAATAAAGCGGTAAGGTAAAAATCCATATTTTGAAGCTGAAAGCTTAATGCGTAAAGCTGAAAGCTAATTTACGGTAAAGTGATTATTTAACAGCCTCGAAGTTTGATGGTACAGTAATGTTATATTTTTTTGCCGCAGCGGGATTGTATACCCTCTTCCTCACTTTTACCATTTCCCATTTCAGCCCGTCGGTTTTATGCGTTTTTAAGTACTGGGCGGCTTGTGTGCCTGCCTGGTATCCCCATTGATAAATATCGGCACCAAAAGCGGCTACAGCGCCGCGTTGTACCAAACCGGCTTCGCTGGTAAAAATAGGGACATTTTTTTCGTTACAGCTTTTCAGGATGGTTTCAAAAGATGCAAAAACCGTGTTATCGGGGTTGGCAAAAAAGGCATCAATATTTTTGCTTAACAGCGATTGTGTAACCAGTTGCGCATCGGCCGAAGTATTCACCGGCAGGGCTATGATGGTTACTCCCTGCTTTTCGGCTAAAGATTTAATGCGGTTAAGGGCATCTGCCGATTGCGGTTCAGCTTGATTATAGATCATCCCGATAACCAATTTAACCCCTTTAGGCTTCAGCAATTTAGGGATGATGGAGAACGAGGTGTCGATATAATTAAGGTCCTCCAAAGCACCAAACAGGTTTGCAGGAGCCTCACCTTTATCATTCAATAGTTTCATTCTTTCGGGTACAGGCGATACCATTGCAAAATCGGGAATGGTTTTGGTGTTTTGCAAGGCGGTTACGGTAGCCAAAGTGGTGCAGGTAGCCAGCAGGTCAACCTTTTCGGATACAAAGTAATTGGTAATCTGGGTGAGGGTGGGGATATTTCCCTGGGCGTTGCGGTACTCTATCTGTACCGTTTTCTTGTCTTCGCTAAAGCCCTCTTTTTTTAAGGCATCGGTAAAGCCGGTACGGGCCTGGGATATGGTTGCATCTTCAAAAGCATCAACAAAACCAACAACCGGGGTATTTACTGCCTTTGGTTTGGGCTTACATGATGCTATGGTAATCAATAATAAAGCGGCGGGAATGTATTTGAAAAACTTCATTGTACTAAGTTAAATATTTGAGGCGAAAGGTAAAAGGATAAGGGCTAAACGTGAAAATTGTTTGACGGAGGGCATGGCGGCGAAGACTCACCCCGACGGGGCTACGCCCGTCACCCCTCTCTCCGACTGCGTCGCATAGAGGGGCAAAAAATAAAAAATGAGTTTCACACTCTTTGCGGCGCAAGCCGGAAGGTCGGCCAGCGCAGCGGAGCCGGGGTGAATAGTAGTCAGCGTTCAAAGCCGATGTTAACGTAAATGCCAACATACTGTAATAGTTGCAAAACTATTTATTCACTACTTGCGCCAACTCCACCACCAACCCCACCTGCCCCGCATTAATCTTTACCCTCGCTTCGTCAACAGTAAACCACCCTGCCCTATCCACTTCGGGAAACGACTGCATTTTGCCAGTTTTTGGTGGCCATTCTATGTCAAATAAATTGCTCTTAATATTGTGGGCATCTATATCTCCTTCCACCAAATATGCCTGCACTATTTTGCCGCTTTTTTGCTTGATGGGCTTCAGGGCAATAAATTCGCCATCGATAGATTGACCGGTTTCCTCGTAAAACTCGCGCCTGGCAGCTGCAAGCGGGTCTTCGTCGCTCTCATATTCGCCTTTCGGGATTGACCATGCACCATCATCCTTATTTTTCCAGAAAGGCCCGCCCGGATGAACCAGGAAAACCTGTAATACATCGTTAAATTTGCGGTAAAGCAGTATTCCGGCACTTTGTTTGGGCATATTTTTTTAGGGGTTATAGCTTTCGGCTTTTTGCCTTAAGCTTTCAGCATTTATTATACAAGCGTAAAGTAATATTGTTATTTTTATATCCAACTACAACCTAAAATAATTAAACCCATGGCAGACGAAAGATGGAGTAAATTTAAAATTACTGCGGATTTTGACACCGATGTACGCAACATTTATGAGGCATGGGCCACTTCGGCCGGCCTCGAAAAATGGTTTTTACGCAAGGCCGATTTTTATGCCATTGCCGGCCGCCTGCGCGAACCCGACGAGTTTATCAAAAAAGAAGATACCTATTCCTGGTACTGGCATGGTTTTGATGATACCGCCGTAGAGAATGGGCAGGTACTTGAAAACAATGGCTCCGATTTGCTAAAGTTCACCTTTTCGGGCGGCAGCATTGTTACCGTTGATATCCAAAGCAAGTATGGATTAACTGTTGTTGAATTAACCCAGGAAAACATCCCGGAGGAAAGCGACCCGTCAAAAAACCTTTTTGTACAATGCCAGATAGGCTGGACATTTTACCTCGCCAACCTAAAATCGGTTATCGAAGGTGGCAACGACCTTCGCAATAAGCGGCTGGATGTCGCCAGCAATTTCAAATAAATTCATTTTAAACTGACAAACAAAACGCTGTATAATTATAGCTTTGTCAATCAAAAAATTCCCCCTTCAGGGGGGGGTAGGGGGCTTCGCTTTATGTTTACAGGCATTATAGAAACTTTAGGAAAAATAACCGATCTGAAACAGGATCAGGGTAATTTACATATCACGGTTGAATCGGCCATTGCGCACGAGTTAAAAATAGACCAGTCGGTAGCGCATAACGGCGTTTGCTTAACGGTAGTGGCCGTAGCCGACGGCCTGCATGTGGTTACCGCTATTGAAGAAACGCTGAATAAAACCAGCCTGTCGCACCTTAAAATTGGCGAACCGGTGAACCTGGAACGCTGCATGCAAATGAACGCCCGCCTGGATGGCCACATTGTACAAGGCCATGTTGACCAAACCGCCGTTTGTACTGCATTTAAAGAGCTTGACGGCAGCTGGGAATATACCTTTGAATATGATGTCGCCATTGGCAATGTAACCGTTGAGAAAGGTTCTATCTGCGTAAATGGTATCAGCCTTACGGTTGTTAATTCGCAGGCCAATAGCTTTTCGGTTGCCATTATCCCCTACACGTTTGAGCACACCAACCTGCACAACGTGCGCGAAGGATCGGTAGTGAACCTGGAGTTTGAT
The DNA here is from genome assembly GCF_051903035.1 of Mucilaginibacter sediminis. Taxonomy (NCBI): domain Bacteria; kingdom Pseudomonadati; phylum Bacteroidota; class Sphingobacteriia; order Sphingobacteriales; family Sphingobacteriaceae; genus Mucilaginibacter; species Mucilaginibacter sediminis. The sequence goes on along the minus strand of NZ_CP170602.1, from coordinate 6,672,123 downwards.
ATTATAGGTAAGTACGTAGCCCGGTTGATGAATAGGTAGTAGATACGCGCTTTTTTTTATTCCCTCCCGACGGGAGGGGTGCGGCCGGCAATGAGCGCAAAGGCAGGGAGGGGTTTTGCAGAGCGACGAATTGCAAAGTTGCTTGAACGACTGATTTAACCCCTACCTCCCCTTCCCCAAGGAAGGAATCGCACAATTTCCCTGCTCTTTTTGCTGAAGGATATTAAGCACAGCCCTACCGCGATAGCTCTGTAACCCTCGCCATGGCATAACTTACATACTTTTGCTGTTTTCCGGTTGGATTACTGGTCATGAATTTTTTGTAGTACTTAACGGCCATTTTTTTGTTTTTGAGCGATCCATCGTACATCGTAGCCATCAGGTAGTAAATTATCGGCTTCTCATCAAATTGAAGGGCTTTTTCATAGGCCGCTATAGCCGCTTTGTATTTTTTTCGCACGTCATAGCTGTCGGCCATTTCGGTATAATAATCACTTATATTGGGCGATATGCCTGCTTCAATAGCTTTGCCCAGGTTTTCAATCGCCATAGGCTGGTCTTTGAGTTCTTTATAAGCCAGCGCGGCAATATAGTAGCTGGTTTCGGATTGGCTTACTTCCGGGATCCGTTTAAAAGCATCAATACTGCATTCATATTGCTTCAGGTTGTAATAGGCCGATTCCAGTTTAGTCAGTACCAAACCGTTATCGGCGCCGGCCGCTATCAATTTCAGGCAGGTGCTTTTTACTATATCATATTTCTTTTCGGCGTATGAAAGTTTCAGCAGGCTCTGCAACAGCACAATGTTCTCGGGGTCCTGGCTTATGGCTCCATCCAGCACCTTTTCGGCCTGTGTGTTAAGCTTTAGGTTCACGTACATATCGCTTAAGTCCGATGCCACATCCGCATCGGCCGGATTTAGCTTATTGGCTTTTTGCAGGTACATGGTCATTTTATCCAGGTCGTTTTTATCCTGGCTAATTTTTGCCAGCTGTTTAAAAACATAAAAATTGGTCGAATCTTTTTGAGCTAATACCTGGTAGTACATTAATGCCTTAACATGATTGCCCCGCCTTAAATTGATAGAACCCAGGCTATAAAGCACCGCCTTACTGGTAGAATCTATCACATACATGCGCTGGTAATACCCCTCGGCATCGGGCAGCTTGCCGGCCATTTGCGATGTGTAGGCCAGTTTGCCCAGTATTTTTATATCGGTTACAGGCTCCGGATAAGTTTGCTTTAACAGGTCGGCAGCCTCGGCAAACCGCTGGCTTTGGTAGTAATCTAACAGCAAAGCATCACTTGCGACGGTGTTTTGCTGGGCAATTGCAGGTTTAATTAAGCACGCTAAAAACAGGCAGATTATTATATTCTTCATATCAACTAATACATTAGTTATTTTAAACTAAATTATTAGTTATATATCAAATATCCAAATGGTAAACAATTTTTGTTATTTGAGGTTGAGTAGATATAACAATTAAAAAACACAACTTATGGATAAGCTAAAGAAATTCGGACTGATGGAGAAAATTGTCCATGAACTGGAAGATTTAAAAAACAGCCAGCAGGCAATCATCACCAAACTGGCTAAAATAGAAGTAGATAACATTGACCTTGGCGATAAACGCCTGGAAAAAGATTTGCCCGACATGCACCAGCGTGTTGCCGATAACCTGGACACTATTGCCAGCATCCTGCAAGACTTTGCCAGCCAAACCGAAAGCTACAGCGATAAAAATAACATTACCGCGCTAAGAGAGCAGGAAGCCATTGGCAAATTGTAAAAAGAAAATCCCCGGAAATGGGGATTTTTTGTGAACCTATCCGAAAATATCAATACCACTATCCTGCCGAAAAATATTTTTGACTTTTGAATTTTAACTTTTGATTTTTTAAGGGCGATGCCTTCGGCCCGGGCTAACCGCTCATACTGCACAGGCCTTATTCACAGGCCGGTATCCGCTTTTATCCCTATCGCGAATATCAGAATCAGAATTTACAGAATTTTAGAATGGGCAGAATGCCTGGTAATTTCAGCTGAAAGCTGAAACCATGGTTCACCACGAGGTAAAACCTCGCGGCAGCTAACTCACCACTCACCACTCACTACTCACTACTGATACTGTATATAAACAGGGCTCGGTTTCAGTGCCAAAACCTCTTTAGGTGTTAGCATTCGTTTAGGGCCGTTTTTGATATCGTTTTTATAAAACAGCTTGAAGCCGGTAAATTGTACAGGCTCGGCAGCAATAAAATATTTGTAGGTTCCTTTTTTAAGGTCGGGACCGCCCCAGCCGTCCATATCCATCACCAACTGAACTTCGCTGCTTAGTTTGATGTCTTTGTAGTTGGTTACCATGCGTTTGGTAAAGCGGTGTATGATAAAAATTTTAGGCGGCAGGTTGTTTTTATTTACCAGCCCGGCCAGGTATTTGGATACATAGTTAATATCGTCGGCATCAAATGTGCCAATGCGCTTGCCGGGCACACTCCCCTCTTTCATACTAAACTCCGGATCGATGCCTAAATGCACATTGGGCATCAGTAGGTATTTTTCAAGTTTGGGAATCTCGGTTTGTACAGTGCTGAAACCAACCTGCAGATCAAGAAAAACAAGGGCGTTCATGGTTTTTGCCATGGCTATTACTTTATCTATCTGGCTAAAAGGCATTCGCAGGTTATGCAAGCCATTACGGCCGGCATCGGCCTGGGCAGTTACGCAAATGTAATGCAGGGCGGGTATTACGGGGGTAAGGGTATCGGCCTTTTCCCAAACCTTGCACTCGGCCTTTAGTTTATCCATCATAACTTTAGGCTCGTACTCGCCTAAAACACCCATATTTTTGGAGTACATATTGCCGTAATAAGCTACTACCCTATTAAAAGGCAAAATAGCGCCAGGCAATGGCAATGGTGCGTTTTTTACAGGCCAGCGCCCCGTTTTGTCGCCATTGGCCATCCGCTTCATCAATGAATCGTAACGTGCGGTATCAAGTGCGGCAATATTTTTTATGGTGTCTTTTGTGTTCCGGATTATAAAACCGGCGGCATAAACTTTATTAAATGAACCTTGTAAAAAAACAGCCGCCAGGGCCAAAAATGTAAGTACTGCTGTAATTCTTCTCATCTATAAAGTGTCGTTCTGTATATTATTCAATACTCTTGCCACGCATCGCAGTGCTAATTGCCTGATCCATCAGACGTTCGGCAAATGGCCGGGTAAACTCATTTACTTCGTCTATACTTTTCAAAATGAGGTCTTTATCTCCGGTAGCAATGGCATTTTTCAAAGCAGTTATATAACTGATTGTTTGTTCAGTTTCCTCTGCCGATACATAGCTGCCGTTCTTTTGCAAAAACCGCTCCACGGTGTAAACCATCTGTTCGCCTTCGGTACGGGCTTCTATCAGCATACGCTCGGCCACATCTTCTTTGGCGTGGGTAATGCTATCCATTAGCATTTGCTCTACCTGTTCGTCGGTAATGCCGTAGGTGGGTTTTACCTCTACCTCCTGTTTAACGCCGCTGCGCAATTCAATAGCTTGTATAGTCAGGATGCCATCGGCATTCAGCAGAAAGTTGATATCTACTTTTGGGAAACCGGCGGGCATACTTGGGATGCCTTTCAGGTTAAACTCGGCCAGCTTGCGATTTTCTTTGATCAGGTCGCGCTCGCCCTGGTAAACGGCAATTTTCATATTCACCTGCCCGTCTATCGATGTGGTGTATTGCCGGCCGCCTTTGGTAGGCACCTTGCTGTTGCGGGGGATAATTACATCCATCAAACCGCCCATTGTTTCGATACCGAGGGATAATGGGGTAACATCAAGCAATAAAATATCTTTACGGTTACCGGCCAGTATATCGGCCTGTATGGCCGCGCCTAATGCAACCACCTCATCGGGGTTAACATCATCATGTACAGGGCGGTTAAAAAACTCCGCCACCATTTTTTTAACCAACGCCGTACGGGTTGATCCGCCTACCATTATCACTTCATCAATTTCTGCTATGGTCAGTTTGGCATCTTTAAGCGCGTTTTGGCAACTGGTAATGGTTTGCTGTACTTTGGGCATAATCAGTTCCTCAAACGTGTTCCTATCCAGCGTACACCATATTTCGCCTATTTTTTCGTTAAACAGGCTTTGGTGGGCAAATGCTTTCTTGGCTTCCTCTGCTTTAAGGCGCAATTGCTGGGCAAGCTCATTATTGGCTATTATTTCGGCTTTATCCAGATTGTTTTTTTCAATCCAGTAATCAACAATAATGCGGTCAAAATCATCGCCTCCTAAAAAGGTATCGCCGTTGGTAGCCAATACCTCAAAAATCCCGTTTTGGATTTGCAGTATCGATACATCAAAGGTACCGCCGCCAAGGTCATACACGGCTATAGTTTTTACTTCTTCGGGATCAAGCCCAATACCGTAAGCTAAACTTGCTGCCGTTGGCTCGTTAACAATACGTAAAACATCTAACCCGGCCAGTTTACCGGCATCGCGGGTGGCCTGGCGCTGCGAATCGTTAAAATAAGCGGGTACTGTTATTACCGCGCGGTTAACCGGGGTTTTAAGCGCATGCTCGGCTCGGGCTTTCAACTCTTTTAGTATCAGTGCCGATAGTTCAATAGGCGTATAAAATTTATCGCCAACCTTTATTTTAACCAGGCTCTCGGTATCATCATCAATAACCTTGTACGAGAAAAAATCTTTATAATTTTCGATATCATGATAGCTGCGCCCCAATAAGCGTTTTACCGAAAAAACGGTATTTTGCGGGTCGGTTATCAAATATTCTTTAGCCTCATTACCTACCAAAACATCGCCTGTAGGCCCAAAATGGACTACTGAAGGTACCAAAACGCCTTTACCCGTATCATTTATAACATGCGGTTGCTTATCGGGATTAATAAAAGCCACCAGCGAATTGGTGGTACCCAGATCGATACCCACTATGATATCCTCTTTTTGCAGCGAGCCTGTTGCCAGGTTGATAGAAACTTTAGCCATTACTTTTACTTAACAAACCGCAAATGTACTTAGTTTTGGCAGATGCTGTGTCTTTTCAATCTCTAATTATCAAAATCAGGCAAACAGACCTCCCGAACCTCAATTAGCCGGGTATTATTTCTCATAAATACCTATTTCGGGGTATTTCATAAACCTTATATATAAGTTATGTTTGTTCAACAAAACCTGTTGTAAACTATAAACGCTGAGTAATTAGAAAATATACGACCTTATCACATCATTTTCTGGGGGGAAATAGTTATAGTGAGGAAGCCCGTTGAAGTAATTCATCGGGCTTATTTGTTGAACACGATTTATGGATTTTATAGGATTAACAGGATTTGAGCCACTGTCATCCAAACAAGGATGCCAGCCAAGATTTTTTTTAATAGAAATCAAAATATTAACTACATCGTCTACATGCTTTCGATCAGGAGCTATTGAACAAATAAATGTAGCAAAGATGAAATTCTGCCCATCGGATATATGCCCGATTGAAGCGTAAGGAAATTGGGGATTAGAAAATTGTGCATAGCCAAAGATACCGTAACCACATTTTCCGGATATTTCATTTTGTAATTCTCCAAAATCATTTTTTACTCCCATATTCTTTGACAGCTCAATTAAATTTGCAACACCCCTGAATTATCAATTGTATCATCGATAAAGGTTGGAGGGCCGTTAGGATTGTCTTCAGATATATCATTCCAGTTATCGGGTAACTTAATTTCCAGGTTTTTCAATCGCTTATCCATTAGTTAAATTTAATTAAAAATCCAATATCAGTGAATACACTCTAATTGACTTTCATTTTTTGCATACAAAATCAAAAATATTGAAGGATGGATTATAGAACCAAATTTTGCCATTAGCTTCAAATCATGCAGAAAAAGGTTCGAAATTTGTACAGGCAGAGCGACTAAAGCGATATCAATCAGTATCAAAACCCTGTAAATCAGTAAAATTATCGATTTTTTTGATTTCAGAGCCCTCTCCCTAAAAATACTGAAATCCCACTGATCCGATTTTACATTACAAAGAATACTTTTTTATCCCCCAACAAAAATTCTGCGTGATCCGTTTTTTGTCTATCTGAATCAAAATTTTTAGAATTTAAGAATGTCCAGAATTTACCATGGCAGCTTTTATCCTGTTAATTCTCTAATTCTGTAAATTCTGATTCAGACTACCTGTTAAAATTCAGCCGTTTACCGGTTTCACCTTCCGCGAGGGTCCCGTTAGCATATACAACATTGCCAGACACCAAGGTGTAAGCTATCCGCGAGCGGAAAGTAGTGCCTTCAAACGGGCTCCAGCCACATTTATATAAAATATTGGCCTTGTTCACGTTCCAGGGATTATTCAGGTCGGCTAAAACCAGGTCGGCCCAGTAGCCTTCGCGGATAAAGCCGCGCCTGTCAATCTGGAAGCAGGTAGCAACGTTATGGGCCATTTTTTCGGCTATTTGTTCAAGCTTAATTTTGCCGTGATGGTAAAGTTCCAGCATAGCAGGTAAGGCGTGTTGCACCAAGGGGCCACCCGACGGGGCCTGCAAATAGGGCTGCGCTTTTTCTTCGATGGTATGCGGGGCGTGGTCGGTGGCAATTACGTCAATACGGCCATCTAAAACAGCCTGCAAAATAGCGTCTCTGTCGCTTTCTTTTTTTACAGCCGGGTTCCACTTAATCAGGTTGCCTTTTGTTTCGTAGTCGGCATCGGTGAACCATAGGTGATGCACGCAGGCCTCGGCAGTAATGCGTTTATCTTTTAGCGGAATGGTGTTGTCAAAAAGATGAGTTTCAAGCCCGGTTGAAATATGCAATATATGCAGGCGCGTGTTATGCTTTTTAGCCAGCTCCACCGCCAGCGACGACGACAGGTAACAAGCCTCGGCGCTACGGATCTTCGGATGAAGTGTAACAGGTATATTATCGCCCAGCAGCTGTTTGTAGTGGTTAAGGTTGCTTTTAATAGTAGCCTCATCCTCGCAATGCACCGCTATCAGCATAGGCGAGTTAGCAAAAAGGTTATCCAAAGTTTGCGGATTATCTACCAGCATATTGCCCGTTGACGAGCCCATGAAAACTTTAACACCGCAAACGTTGGCTACATCGGTGCGCAGTACCTGTTCCAGGTTGTCGTTAGATGCACCCATGAAAAATGAGTAGTTAGCCAGTGAGTTACGCGATGCTATATCGTATTTATCTTGCAGTAGCTCTTGTGTTAATGTGTTGGGTACCGTATTGGGCATTTCCATAAACGATGTGATGCCGCCCGCTACAGCTGCCCGGGATTCGGAATGAATATCGGCCTTGTAGGTAAGCCCAGGTTCGCGAAAATGTACCTGGTCGTCAATGCAGCCGGGGAAAAGGTAAAGGCCTTCGGCATTTATAACTTCATCTGCATGGGCATCAATTTGTGGGGCTATCCGGTCAATCAAGCCATCTTTCACCAACAAGTCGGCTACAAATTGCCTGTTTTCGTTAACTATTGTTGCTGCTTTAATGAGGATAGTTTTCATATGATTTGGGAATTCGGATGTTCGATGTCGGATTTATTGATGGGCAAATTTAGAATTTATGACGACATAATAAGGCAAGAGCAAAATCAAGGATTAAATTTGGGAAATGCAGGGTGTCTTGTTTATTACAAAAGCTGATCTACCCCTCAACAAATTCTGCTATACCCGGAAAAGTGCCCATATTTTTATAAATAGCAGTACCGTTAGCTTCGCTGTCTTCAACCGCCCAGGTTGCCATGGCATACATTACCGGTCTCAGGCCCTGGCCCGACGGACTAAGGCTGTAGGTTACATAAGGTGGCACCACCGGCCTAGCCTCCCTGACGATGATTTTATCGGCTTCCAATTGTTTCAAATGCTGTATCAATACCTTTTCGGTTATGGTAGGTATTGCTTTTTTTAACTCGCTATAGCGCTTGCCGCCGGTTAGCAGGTGAAATAAAATAATAGGTTTCCAGTACCCGCCAATGCGTTCCATTACATAGGTTACCGGGCACTCTTTGAATGCGGTTTGTTTATTTTCCTGTATGGTTGATGCTTCTTTAATTTGCGTCATATGGATACATACTTTAGGGTAAGTACTTGTATAAAAGTAAGTACAAATATAATTTTGCTCCCAACAAAAACAAATTATAATCATGAAAATCATAGTAACAGGTTCATTAGGCAATATCAGCAAGCCTTTGACAAAACAATTAATTGAGGCAGGCCACCAGGTAACCGTTATCAGCAGCGATAAAAATAAAGCCGCGGCTATCCAGGCATTAGGCGCTACAGCGGCTATTGGCTCATTGGCCGATACCGCATTCCTTGCAGATACTTTTACCGGGGCTGACGCCGTTTACGCCATGATACCACCAAACTTTGGAGCCGCTAACTTAAGGCAATACATGGTAGATACAGGCAAAAGTTATGCCGGGGCCATTCAAAAATCGGGTATTAAAAAGGTTGTTGCTTTAAGCAGCATCGGGGCGCATTTAAACGATGCCACCGGACCTATAAAAGGCATTCACGATGTTGAAGGCATATTGAGCGGATTACAGGGAGTAGCTATCAAATTTATTCGTGCACCATTCTTTTATGTGAATTTGCTTAATGATATCCCGGCCATTAAGCATCAGGGAATTTTAGGTTCAAACTACCCGGCAGATGCAAGGCTGATATTAGTACATCCACGGGATATTGCCGATGCTATTGCCGAAGAATTACAGGCCGATTTTACCGGCAAAAGTGTACGCTACATTGTGAGCGACGAAAGCACAACGGCCCGGGTAGCAACCGCTTTAGGCAAAGCCATTGGTAAGCCCGAATTGCAATGGACAGGTTTTAGCGACGAACAGGCGCTTCAGGGCATGCTGCAACACGGTTTGCCGCCCGAAATGGCCAAAAATTTTGTAGAAATGGGCACAGCTGTACGCAGCGGAATAATCTGGGAAGATTATGACCTTCATAAACCCGCCCAATGGGGCAAGGTAAAACTTGAAGATTTTGCCAGGGAGTTTGCCGAAGTTTATAACAGCTAATTGAAATCAAATAACCAAATGAAAAGCCGCATCACAAAAATGAGGCGGCTTTATGTTAACCGCGGAAATATTCAACAATATTCGTTAACCTGAACTGATATAAACTGTATCTTCCGGCCATTATCACTATTGATCACTTATGCCGGAAAAAATCATTCATATTCAATTTAACCGCGTACTTTTTGCGAGCGCGCAAAAAAGCCTTTGGAAATTTGCTATGCGGAACTCCTTTAAGCAATATATCTATATGTCGGTAGCTGCGGCCATATTGACGCTGATAGAATTCGTGTCCGACAATAAAAACCAGTTTTCTGTTAGCAAAACAATCGCCTCTGGGTTTATTTTTTACGTAACTTTAGTGTGGATAGGTTTGATAGAACGATGGATAAAGCTCCAAAAGAGAATTAAAACTATTGGCGACCGGTTTGAAAAAGAAGGGATGGATTGCACCTATATTTTTAACGACGATGGCATTTTTTACGAAGACAAAGAAAAATCCATGAAGCTGAGCTGGCAGCTTTTTAAACCTTTTGAAGCTTATAAGGATAACATATATATTAAACAGAAAGATACGAGTTCTGTGGTATTTCACCTCAGCCGCCAGGAACTTGGCGATAAGGATTATGATGAGGTTTATGCTTTATTAGAAAAGAAAATAGGATAATGTTATTAAAAAACAGCAGAGCGGTTTTATGTAGATCAAACGTTGCTTAGTTCCTTTCATCGACTCACCTAATCGCGCCACAAATAAGGAAAAAGCAATAACGCGGTTGTAATTACGATAGCGTTAATGGCAAACAGAACACCGATATCGCCATAACTCAGGCTCCGCTCTATGCCATCCATTGCCCTTTTACTCAGGCGGATAAGGATAAGTATCACTGGTATAATTACCGGGAAGCTTAAAATAGCCATGAGCGTGCCGTTATTGCCGGCTTTTGATGCTATGGCCGATATCATGGTAAATACTGTTGAAAAGCTGATGCTGCCCATTAAAACCGCCAGCAAATAAAACCATAGGTCGCCAAGTTTATTGGTAAAAAAAACCTGGTATACCAGCAGGGCCAAAAAGCTGATGAGTGTCATCAGTAAAATATTGTATATGGTTTTTGAAAGTATAATAGCCTGCGGGCTGGCTATGGAGTAATAATAAAGCAGCCTGCTTTTACTTTCCTGCATAAAGCTTTTGGCAATGGCATTTACCGATGCAAACAGCATAATGATCCAGAACAGTACATTCCATACCAGTGGATAGGCGGTGGTACCGCTGAGACCCGAACTTTGGTTAAACGAAATATAGCAAACAAACACAGTGGATACCACGTACAGCAAAACCCCATTAAAAGCATATTTCGACCGCCACTCCAGCAAAATTTCTTTTTTTAACAAATGAATGGTTTCCTGAACAAGCTTCATGCGGCAAAGGTAATAATTTGTGATAAGGGATTTCAGGCATTTGTTTGATAGCCGGGATTACTTTAATTTTGATTACAATTAATAACCAAAATGCCCATAGCTTATTATCGTACACCTATCGGAATCGTCCGCATTACCCAGGATGGCGATTTTATTTCGGGGATCTCTATCCGGGACGAGGAATATGAGATAGAGCCGGCCTGCACGCCGCTCCTGCAAATGGCTATTGACCAGTTACAGGAATATTTTGATGGGACAAGAAAAACCTTCGATTTCCCTATTAAGCAACCGGGTACCGATTTTCAACAGCAGGTTTGGGAATGCCTTTTAAATATTGAGTACGGCACCACAACAACCTATGCGCAGCAATCAAACCAAATGAACAACCCTTTGGCCATCAGGGCCATTGCGGCGGCCAACGGAAAAAATCACCTTTGGGTTGTAGTACCCTGCCACCGGGTGATAGGCTCAGACGGCAGCTTAACCGGTTACGCCGGCGGCCTTTGGCGCAAACAATGGCTGTTACAACATGAAGCCAATGTTATGGGCGTGGGGCAAACCAGGTTAAACTTTTAGTTTATACGTACCTGCACTTAAAAGCCTGCTCATTTTTTCGTGCAGTTGATGCGGCTGAAATGGTTTCGACAACACATCATTCATACCGGCTGTTAAGGCCTCTTGCTGCTCATGGCCAAATGAGGCTGCCGAAAGTGATATGATAGGTATGCTCCGTTTGGGTTCCACAAAATCAACCCTGATGTTTTTTGCCGTTTCGTAACCATTCATATCGGGCATATGGGTATCCATCAGTATAATGTCGTAGTGGTTGGTTCTTAACTTATCAAGTGCTTTGCGGCCGTTATCAACCATATCCACCTGTACCTGCCAGTCTTTCAGTATTTTGGATAGCATAAACTGGTTTACCATATTATCTTCGGCTACCAATACGCTTACATTAAAAAAGGGGGCGAGTGTTTTTTCTGGTTTCGCACCCGCCTTTTCAACCGGTTTGGCCGAAATTGTGTACCAGTTATAGAAACTGAAGTTGCTGCCCTCGCCTACTTTGCTGCTTACTGTAAGTTCGCCGCCTTTAAGCTCAACCAATCTTTTCACAATGGTAAGCCCAAGGCCTGTGCCACCGTATTTGCTAACGGTATCCTCATCGGCTTGCTCAAACGATTCAAACACCCGGTTAACCTTATCTTCCGGAATTCCTATACCCGTATCTTCAACACTATATTTTACCCGCACCTTATCGGCGTTCCTTTGTATAACCGATACTTTTAACTTTACATAACCCCTTTCGGTAAACTTAATGGCATTGCTAAGTAAGTTCATCAGTATCTGGTTTAAGCGCAACGAATCAACCATCAGGTATGGGGGTAAGTCAGGATCTATTTCTAATAAAAACTCTATGTTTCTTTCGTCGGCCCTAAATTTCAGCAGGTCGAATACCGATTTGATAATATCGCGCACGTTGCCTGCCGTACGGATAATGTTAAACTTGCCCGCCTCTATTTTAGAAATATCCAGCACATCGTTAATAACCCCTAATAGTGATTTTGACGAAGTATCCAACAAATCAAGCATACCCTTCTGTTGTTCGTCTATATTGGTTTTGAGCAGCATACTGGTAATACCAATAATGCCGTTAACCGGGGTCCGCAGTTCATGGCTCATGTTGGCCAAAAAAGTTTCCTTAACTTTTTTAGTGTATTCTGCCTCCTCTTTTGATTTGATAAGTTGTTCCTGGTAGCTTTTTTGGGGCGATATATCGCTGATATTGATAAATATCATTTTATTATGGTACGATGCCCGGCACTCGCCCCATATTACCCGTTTATCAAAACGTTCAAACCGGCCTTCAAATACCGCGAAAGCCAGGTTATCTTTAATAATTTCGCCCAGTTTTTTCCGGAATGCAGGCTGATGCTCGGCGATGGCAAGGTTAACAACGCTTGTACCTTGTAATTCGCCGGGTTTAAAACCCAAAATATTTTCTACAGCAGGGTTAATATTTTCAATCCTCAGGGTTTGCGCATCAACAGAGCAAATGATATCTGCAGAGTTTTTTACAACTATCGAGTAATTTTGCAACTCCTGGTTTTTGAGTTTTATTTCGGCCTGTGCACGGGCCAGGTGAACAAATGAATCAACTTTAGCCGATGTTATATATGGGTCGAGCGGCTTATACAGGTAATCAACTGCGCCGGTGCCAAGGCCTTTAACAGCGTATTTGGTTTCCTTTGATATTGCGGTAACAAAAATCACCATAATATCTTTGGTCCTTGGGTTCGATTTGAGCATTTCAACCAGCTCAAATCCATCCATTTCGGGCATTTGTACATCCACCAATGCTATGGCAATTTGGGTTTCCCAGGCTATTTTAAGCGCCTCGTTAGGGGATGTTGTAGAAAATATACGGATGTCATCGCGTTTTAATAAGGCCTCAAGCGCTATTATGTTCTCTTCTCTGTCATCAACAATAAGAATATTCACAGGGGTCATGTAATATTGATTAGTGTATGGTGAAATACTATGTGCTTAATAATTTAAAAATTTCGTCAGTATGTAAAATATATTCTGCGGCTCCAATGCTAATTGCCGCCGCCGGCATTTCTTCCATCTCTGCATCTTCGGGATGCTGGGCAATGGTTGTAGCGCCACTATTCCTTAATTTAAGCAATCCCTCTGCACCATCCTGGTTTGCACCCGATAGCAGTATTGCCATGCACCGCTCTTTGTAAACTTCTGCAGCGCTTTCAAAGGTAACATCAATTGATGGCTTTGAAAACCATACCGGTTCTGACACGTCAAGTGCAAATGTTCCCTCTTTTTCAATTAAGATATGATAATTCGCAGGCGCTATATAAATGGTATTCTTATTCAGAATATCCTTGTCGCCAATTTCGCGCATTAACATACGGCTGTTTTCTGCAAAGAGTTTTTCAATCTCGCTGAAAAAATTTTTCTTGCGGTGAATTACTATAATTACAGTTTTGTTTAGGTTGGGATCCAGCAATTTAACTATCTGGAACAAGAGTTTAAACGAACCGGCAGAACCACCGAGCAGCAGTATTTCGGCGGTTTTCCATCGTTCAACCAGGTTTTTATCAGGAGCCAATTTTTTGGTAAATATTTTCTTTTGAATTAATCACCTTAAACTTCTTTTTAAAAGTATCTGACCGGATTGTTTCCTTACTCCCCAGGCATAAATAACCCAAAGGGCACAAACTTTTATAAAATAGCTCCAGGATGTGTTCCTGCAGTTCAGTTTCAAAATAAATAAACACATTACGGCAACTTATAAGCTGAAACTCGTTGAATATACCATCTGAAACCAGGTTATGTACAGAAAACAACGTATTTTGCTTCAATTCATTGTGTATAGAAGCTGCATCGTACAAGATAGTAAAATGATCTGAAATGGAACCTTTTAAACCTGTAAATTGATAATTTTCGGCATAACTTTTTATGTTACGCAGGCTGTATATGCCACGGCGGGCCTCCCTAAGTACTTCGGTATTAATATCGGTACCGTAAATGAACGATTTATTGCTCAGACCTGCCTCACGCAGCAGGATTGCTATTGAATACACCTCCTCGCCGGTTGAGCAGCCGGCCACCCATATCTTCGAATGCTGATAGGTAGAAAGGTACGGTATAACCTGGCTGTTTAAACCTTTGTAAAACGAAGGGTCGCGAAACATCTCGGTTACGTTTACGGTTATTTCTTCCAAAAACTCCTGGAAAAACTCAGGGTTGTTTACAAGGATATGCTTAAGGTCATAAAAGCTAAGCTTTTTAAGCTGCATAATCCTGCTAATCCTGCGCTTTAATGAGGCTTTTGTATAACCCGAAAAATCAAAACCATGTACCTTTTTTACCAGGTCAATAAGTTCGGTTATCTGCGATGCCGTTATTGGTAGGTTAGTATCGGTCATAAATTAGCTTTCCAGCCACAATTGCATCAATGAAATCAGCCTGTCCATATCAACCGGCTTAGTAATATAATCATTGGCACCGGCGGCTATACACTTTTCTCGGTCGTCTTTCATGGCTTTTGCGGTTAAAGCAATTACAGGTAACTTGGCCCATTTGTTTTGCTTGCGGATATATCTTGTGGCCTCATAACCATCCATCTTAGGCATCATGATATCCATCAGCACTATATCAATGTTTGGCACCTCTTCCAGTTTGGCAATGGCTTCCTCGCCGTCGTTAGCAATTTCTACAACCAGTTCATAGCCTTGCAGGGCACTGCTCAGGGCAAAAATGTTGCGCATATCATCGTCAACTATAAGTACTTTTTTCCCCTTTATGGCATCCTTCCCTTTTGTTGGCAATTTAGGTTTTGATATTGGTGCCGATGCCTGCCGGGTGCCTGCCGATTCACTGATTTTGTTCAGGAACAGGTTTACCTCATCAATCAGCCTATCTGCCGACTTATTGGTTTTAACCACCATGGCGTTGGCGTAAAGCATCAGCCTGTTTACCGATGCTTTATCCAGTTCCATTGCTGTATTTACAATTACCGGCAAAGCAGCAAAGCGGTCAACCTCTTTTATTTTATCCAGCAGGTCTAACCCCGAAATATCGGGAAGGTTAAGGTCGAGGATTACGCATTGGTATTCATTTTCATGCAGCATCCTGAATGCCGAGGCACCGTCAAAAGCCTGGTCTACGGTAATACCCTGGCCTTGCATCATATCTTTTAAGGCCTGGCTTTGCGCCCGGTGGTCTTCAACCAGCAGTATTTGTTTAAACCGGGTGCCGCTCTGCAGCATAATATCGGCAAACAGCTTATCCAATGTTTCGGTACTGATAGGTTTTTTAAGGAAGCTGATAGCCCCTTCCTTACGCACACGGTTTGCTGCAGCTTCGCCCGCCGACATCAGGTGCACGGGGATATGCATAATGGCTTCATCGGCCTTCAATTCTTTCAATATCTGCCAGCCATCCTTACCCGGCAGCATAATATCCAATATTACGGCATCGGGCTTTGCCTCTTTAATAATTTCAACGGCACGCATACCCTCATAAACCATGATCGATTTGTATCCATGATCGCGTGCGTAGTCCTGCAGTATATTGGCAAAGTTTTTATCGTCCTCCACTATAACTACCAGTGGATCGCTGTTGTCTTCCCTTGTAATAGCTTTAGCCGGTTTCAGAAAGTTGCTTTCGGCCTTAAAGGTTTGGGCGGTTGGTAATACTTCCTCGTTTATAACCGGCAGTACTTTGCCCTCAAACGGAATTGTCAAAATAAATTCACTGCCTATTCCGGGCTCGCTGGTCATGTTTATGCTGCCGCCCAGCAATATTGCCAGTTCGCGGCTGATGGACAAGCCCAAACCGGTGCCACCGTATTTACGACTGGTAGAGCCATCGGCCTGCTGAAAAGCTTCAAATATAATCCGCTGTTTTTCGGCGGGGATGCCTATGCCCGAATCTTTGATAGCAAAGCTGATCGTGTTTTCTTTTGCACCCGGCTTTACATTGATCGAAATTGAGCCATTCTCGGGCGTAAACTTAAACGCGTTTGAGAGGAGGTTTTTTATCACCTGTTCAACCCTTACCTTATCGGTAAATACGGTTGCAGGTACATCTTTAATGCTGGTGGTATAGTTTATCTTTTTGCTGCTTGCTACTTCGGCAAACAGCATTTCCATATCGTTCACAATTTCGGATACGCTGATATCTTCATTTTGCATATCCAGCTTGCCCGATTCTATTTTGGATAAGTCGAGGATGTCGTTTATCAGTGTAAGTAAGTCGTTACCTGCATTGAATATTACACTGGCGTATTTAATCTGATCTTCGGACAGGTTTGCCGGCTTATTATCCTTCAGGATACGCGCCAGCACCAGGATGCTGTTAAGCGGCGTACGGAGCTCGTGACTCATATTGGCCAAAAACTCCGATTTATATTTGCCGGTAGTTTCCAATTCGTCAACTTTTAGGTTAATGGCCGCACGGGCTTCTTCAATCGCCTGGTTCTTTTCTTCCAGCAGGCTTGCTTTCTCTTCAAGTTCGGCGTTAATGGTGCGCAATTCTTCCTGTTGTACACGCAACTCTTCTTCTGATGCCTGCAACATTTCTGTTTTGTTTACCAGTTCTTCGTTGGTAACGCGCATTTCTTCCTGTTGAGCCTGCAGCTCTTCGGCCTGTTGCTGGGTTTCTTCAAACAGATCGTGCATAATGGTGCGGGCCTGGGCGGTGTTCACAGCCATGCCTATATCATTGGTAATGGCTAAAATGTAGCCACGATCTTTTTCTGTCAATTCGCCGGCAAAGGCCACTTCCATTACACCTTTTAGCTTTTTATCAAAAAAGAAAGGAACGATGAAAGTTTCGGTAAGCAATTCTTTAACTACCGACGAAGAAAGCTCCAGCCTATCGTTCAGTTTTCCCCTTACAACAGCTGCCTTTTCATCAGCGGCAACCTGGCCAAGCCAGCCCTCAGATAGCTGTATTTTTTTCTTTAACAGATCGGGGTTGTGGAACGCGTATGATGCATACAAATCAAGCAGATGGTCCCTGTCGTCATATAAATAAAATGTGCCTGCGGCGGCCCCGGTATAAGTACAAACCTCGGCAAGTATATTGTGCGATAGCTCTTTTTCGCTTTGCTGGCCCTGCATTTTCTCGTTAAGGGTACCTGTGCCTGTAAGTAACCAGTTTTTGGCTTCGTTTTCGGCCAATACAAGGCCCAATTCGGTATTGGCTATTTTAATTTCGGCTTCAATTTTCTTTTGCTGCTCAAAAGCGCCCTGAATATAGCGGAACAAAAACAGTATAATGAACAGGAATATTGACGAACCTGCAACAATAACGATTATGGCCTGGTTTGAAGCTTTTTCGGTGTTGTTTTTGCGGGTACTGAGCAAGTTATTCTCGTTTTCAGTAATACGGCCAACCAATGCGCGTATCATATCCATATTTTGCTTGCCCTTTACAAACATATGGCTGGCAACCATAAATTCGAGCCCCCTGCTGTTGCGGGTTTCGATATTTTCTTTCAGGTAGTTACGTTGTGAATTAACAAAAGCGGTAAGCGTATCCAAACGTTTTACCTGTTCGCCGTTATCTTTTGTGAGCGTTTTTAACCCTGCTAAATCGGCATCGATAAGCGGTAATGCTTCGTTATAAGGATCAAGAAGAACTTTATCGCCGGTAGCTGCAAAACCACGTACCCCGGTTTCGGCATCGATCATGTGCTGCAACAGGTTGGTTGACGATTTGATAACGTGCTGGGTATGGTCTACCCAGGAATTATCTTCTTCTAACTGGCGAATGCTTTTGTACGCTAAAACACCTACCACAAAAACCAGAACAATAGATATAGCAAAGCCGGTTGTTACCTGCTGGCGAAAGGAGAATTTAACCATCAATAGATCTTGTTTATCTGAATACAAATATGTTTAAAAAAAACATGTTTACGTAAAAGTACGCAGCAATAAACATATCAGGAATAATTTGGTTTTGTTAAACAGTTTCGGGCGGTTTAACAAAGCTTTTAGGCTTGCCGCTTAACGCACCAATGAGCGCCAACACCGGGCCTGCGAATAACACAAACCAACCCCATTTAAATTTAATTTGCCTGGTTAAAAGTGTATCAAACTTATGGAAAGGAATAAAACTAAAGGTGGTTTCAACCTTTATCACGGCTGCAATAAGCAACACCCCAACTAAAATAACCGATGCCCATGCACAGGCACGGGTAATTTTATACTGGTTTAAAAATGATGAAATAACACCGATAACTGCCACCAGCACAAGCACAATACCGTACGGCTGGTTAAGCTGATAAACGTTCCAGTTAAATAAATGAAACGGACGTAACAACGGGCAATAAGTACCGGCAAAAAGCAATACGAAGCCCACAAATGAAAAAATTGAACTAAGGCGCATGGTTAAGTATCAAGTAGTTATTTAGTATCAAGTAGTTTATTTAGTATCAAGTAGTAAGTATCAAGTAGTAAGATAGCTGCAATCACTTCGTCAAAAAATCTTTTGTCCCAAAGTCCTTAAGTCAAAAAATCTTGATACTTACTACTTGATACTTACTACTAAATTATTGTTTAATTTCCATTTTATCGGCAAAGTGGGCGCAGTAATCGCGCAGGTCTTCAACAATGTTTTTTTCGCCGGTGGCGCGTAAAAAGCTGTCGCCCATGGTTTGCAGGGTTTCGTAAAAAAAGCGTTTCATTTCGTCAACTGGCATATCCTTGGTCCACAGGTCAATGCGCAGGGTATTTTTGTAGCTTTGGTCCCACAGGGCCAGCATGAACGATTTTACGGGCAATGCTTCTTTTGATTGCGAGTCGGTTGATTCCCACATAATGTTTTCGGGCACGTTATTATCGTCGAGCGTAACGGTCAGCTTTATTTCGGCGGTTTTCATTTTCTGTTTTATTGAAGTCGCAAAAGTAGTTTATTTTAAAACGACTGGATTATAATGGGTTTGTAATTTTTGATTGGGCATTCTACTTATCCACCATGTAAATTATGGAAATAAAAGGGAGTGCTTATTTAACCAGGAAAAAGATTACGGCGATAAGGGCTATTACGCACAGCTCAATAATCCATAGTTTTTTAAGCTCGGCAAAAAAGTTGCGGAACATCAGGTCCATAAAAAACACCACCGCCGCAAATAACAGGAAAATCCAGCCTATGGTGCCGCTCCAGTTTTCTAAAGGGCGGCCGGCAATGGCTGCTCCATTTATCCAGATATAAACAGCCACCACCAAAAAAAATGTGGTGGCAAAATTTAACGGGGTAATGCGCAATTTCATCTAAATGATTAAATGTTTGAAGTTTTTAAATCGGTTAACGTTTTTTTCGGGACGAGGACGACCTTGTTTTTCCGCCGGCTGCCTTATAGGCTTTGCCATATTTTACCTTGTTTTTGGCATCATCGAACTTTTTATGCTGATTGAGGGTTTTCTTTTCGTGGAAAGCACCTTTAAAATCGGGATCGTCCTTGCGCTTTTGCATATCAATTTCCTTCGCAATTTCCTGGCGCTCATCGTAGCCGGTTTCTTCAATAAAAACATCATCCGGAATGGCCGAAACCGGGATGGTTTGCTTAATCAATTTTTCTATCTTTTTAAGATAGTACTCCTCGGCAGGGCCGCAAAAAGTAATGGCCTCGCCCGATTGCAGGGCGCGGCCTGTACGGCCTATCCGGTGTACATAATCTTCTATTACAACAGGTACATCAAAATTAATAACATGGCTCACATCGCTTACATCAATACCGCGCGATGCCACATCTGTTGCTACCAGTATTTTAACCTCATCGTTTTTAAATGAGTTGATGGAGTTAATGCGGGTATTTTGCCCTTTATTGGCATGCAGTACTTTAACTCCTCCTTCGCCAAACTTCCGCAGCAGGAATTTGTAAACGTCATCGGCCACAACACGGGTTTTACAAAATATCATCAGCTTGGTAATCTCTCCCTCGGCTTCCAATAACTTCTTTAGCAGGTGAATTTTGGTTTTTACATTGGGTACATGGTACAGCAGCTGGTTTACCGTTTGCGCGGGCGTTGCCTGCGGGGTAACCTCAATAATGGTTGGATACTCCAGGAAGTTATTAGATAGCTCATGAATTTTATCGCTCATGGTGGCCGAAAAAAGCAGGTTTTGCCTTTTTACCGGTACAACTTCAAGCAAGCGGTTAATCTGGGGCATAAAGCCCATATCCATCATTTTATCTGCCTCGTCAAGCACCAGTACCTGCAGGGTTTTAGTAACTATATGGCCCGCCAGGTATAAATCCATAAAGCGGCCGGGGGTGGCTACAATGATATCTACCCCCTTATTAAGGTTTTCTATTTGTGTTTTTGGGCCCAGGCCACCGTATAGTACTACAACCCTAAGGTCGGTGTTGGAGGCAAAGGTTTTAACGTTTTCCTCAATCTGCATGGCCAGTTCGCGCGTCGGCGATATAATGAGCGCGCGGGGGACCTGGCCCTGGGCATATTTAAGCTTCATGATTATGGGCAACACATAAGCCGCCGTTTTACCGGTACCTGTTTGCGCTATGCCCATTACATCCTGGCCGTTCATGATAGGCGGGATGGCTTTTTGCTGTATAGGCGTAGCTTCGGTATAACCGGCATCGGCAATGGCGTTTAAAATTTGCCGGTTAAAATTAAATTCTTCAAAAGATACACCCATGGCGCAAAGATAGGCTTTTTGTTGATTAGGGCTATTGTTTGTTATATTGCGCCAACCTTTAGTATCACTTTTACGTTTAAAGCCGTAATAAAGGATGCATGAGATGTTAACCATATGCAGTACTTTACCTTATCTGTTTTATTGCCTGGTGGTTATATCCCGTTGCTTTCGTTTTTTACACCTATAAAATTCAGCAATGAAAAAACACTTATTTACACTTTTATTTATTGTGGCGGCCTCTTTTGCTGCAAAAGCTCAAATTGGCACGGGCCGGTATTATATTGGCGGCAGCCTTAATTACAATTACGATGGGTATGGCTATACCAACACCTATTCGTACGCAGCCGGTACTACAGTTTATACCAATCATGGTATATCTAACCTGCAAATTAACCCCGACTTTGGAATGTTCCTGTCAAAAAACTGGACCATTGGCATCCAACCGGGCTATTCACGCACAGGTGGTACCGAAACATCTGTTTATACCGCGCTGGCGGGCAGTGGCACCACCAGTTATACCTATGATCGTAAGTATCATACTGATGCCCTGTCATTAGGCATCCACTTCAGGTACTATTGTATGTTGAATGACAGGATTGGCATATTCCCGCAGTTTGGCGTTACCGAAGCAAATGATATCAACAACTTTAAATCGGGCTCAATAAGTGTTGGCGGCAACCCCAACATCGTATTTTTTGCCACTAAAAAGCTGGCTGTAAACCTTGGCTTTGGTAATATATTGTATACTCATGATTATCAAACCAAAGCCAATTCATTTAACATAGGCCTGAATACCAATATTGGTTTTGGTGTAAATTATTATTGGGGGAAACAGTAGGGCATTGATTAGTAGATTATTACGAATAAATTTAACCTGCAATAGCACTTCAAGGGTTCAAGAAACGTTATATAATATATAAATTAGCGTTTTAAACAGGCTTTTAGGTCTGTAAATCACTTGTTTTTTGCGCAAAGACGCCATGCCACTATTATTTTTTTTGCGTCCTGGCCTCTTTGCGTAATACTAATTTTAAATGCGATTTAGCCTCATCACCTTAAATTCAAGTCAGGTTTAACCATTAGGCGGCCAAAAAATAAGATGTATCGTCAGCATCGGCTATTGCAAATCCGCGGATATTATAGCCGTTGTTATTCTACGTGTTCTTCTTACACCCATTCGCCAATTCTATCAACTTCTTCACCCTGTCAACACTGGTAACGTCAGTAGTCTCCTCATCACCAGGCACCTCACTCAGCAGGATATGGTCGTTATGGTATTCCATTTTGCTATGAACGGGGATCCGTGCCGATGAATGCACCTCAGTTACATTGGTAAAACGAACCAGGTCGGCAACGTTAGCTTCGTTTACGCCGGCACCGGGCATAATGCTGATGCGGCCGGCAGCTTTTTCTACCAGGTGGTTTAAAACAGTAGCGCCTTCCATTGCTGTGCTTTTACCGCCGGAGGTAAGAATCCTGTCGCAGCCTATTTCAATAATATCTTCCAGTGCCTGGTAATGGTCTTTACACATGTCAAAAGCCCGATGGAAGGTAACACCAAGGCCCCATTGTTTGGCAAGGCGTACCATTTCAATACAACGCGCTTTATCTACCGTGCCATCAGCATGTAGTATGCCAATAACTACACCGTCGCAACCGGCATCAATGCAATAACGGATATCGGCCATCATAATATCGTATTCCAGGTCGGTATACAAAAAATCGCCGGCGCGTGGCCTTATCAATACAAAAAGTTTAATATGCAACAGCTTGCGGGCCATTAGTATTTGCCCGTGCGATGGGGTTGTGCCCCCTTCCTTCAGGTTTTCGCAAAGCTCAACCCGGATAGCGCCACCATCCTGTGCAGCAACAGCCGAACTAACCGAATTAGCGCAAACTTCGAGAGAAACTTTATTGGTCATTTTTACTTTGTGGATGAAAGCTAATGGTTCATGGATCATAGTTCATGGCTCGCTGTAGCAAGGTATAGCTACCATGAACCATGATCTATGAACTATAGGCTTATTACTTATAATAGCTTTTACCTGGTATCAATAAATCCTGTTGTTTGGCATCACACACCGCGAACGAGAAGCCGCTTTGGATAGCATAGGCGCCATATTCGCCTTTTTTGTTGATGGCCAAAAAGCCAACCTGGATTTGTTTGGCGGTTTCGGGTTTCTTTTTGATAATGCGGTGCACGGCTTCCTTACAGGCATCCTCTGGCGATAAGCCCTGGCGCATCAGTTCAACAACCAAAAAGCTGCCTACGTTGCGGATCACTTCTTCGCCAACACCGGTTGATGTGGCGCCGCCAACTTCATTATCAACATATAGTCCGGCGCCAATGATGGGGCTATCGCCCACGCGGCCATGCATTTTAAAAGCCATGCCGCTGGTGGTACAACCGCCCGATATATTGCCTTTGGCATCAATAGCCAGCATGCCAATGGTATCGTGGTTATATTTGCCGCCAGGGCGGTTGCTGCCGTTTTCTATATTCATTACCGGGCTGTATTTGGCTGTTTTAAGCCATTCTTTCCAGGCCTTTTCGGCCTTAGGTGTCAATAGCTTTTCCTTTTTCATACCCTGCTCAACGGCAAATTGGGTAGCACCTTCGCCAACCAGCATCACGTGGGGCGTTCTTTCCATTACCATACGCGCAACAGATATCGGGTGTGCTATATTTTCCATCGCCGCAACCGATCCGCAGTTGCCCAACTCGTCCATTATGCACGAATCAAGGGTAACGTGGCCATCACGGTCAGGTGTACCGGTACGGCCAACTGTACCGTTGGTTATGTCCAGTTCTTCGGGTACACGGGCACCCGCTTCAATCGCATCCAATGCGCGGCCGCCTTTTTCAAGTGTTTTCCAGGCCTCCTTGTTGGCTAAAATGCCAAAATCCCAGGTGGATATCACGATGGGGAAATTACCTTCGGGTTTTAATGAAATGGTTTTTGCTATAGCTGACTTTGAAAGTGCTGCTAAAGAGGCACCTGCAGCTGATATTTTGATGAACTTGCGGCGATTGTACATATCGCTAATATAGCTAAAACAAGCAAAAAGTAAAGAGCTTTAGCCTAAATCCTCTCCAAAGAAAGCCTCACCCAACCCTCTCCAAAGGAGCTACCGTGTGTACACATCTTTAAAACAAAAGAAAATGTCATTTCGAACGAGGTACGAGGAGAAATCCTATACGTCATGCATTCAACCACGCAAGTTTGCAAGCATAACGTATAGGATTTCTCCTCACGCCAACGCTCAATGCCCGCCCCAGTTCGTTCGAAATGACATTTTTCTATTTATTGATAAGTTTCCAAAAGATGTGTACACACGGTAGCCAAAGGAGAGGGCTTTTAAAAGAATAATGGGACATATTTAAAATCAGGATGTTTTATACATCTCGAACCTGCAAATCAAGAACCCTCTCCTTTGGAGAGGGCAGGGTGAGGCTCTTTACTCAAAATCCTGGTGGCAATTAAAGCAATGCCAGGCCTTGCGGGCATAAAACGGGAAAACCAGCAGCAAAAATGATACAATGGCGGTGAGCCAATGTACTTTTTCAACAGTAGCCTCGCCGTGGCGTACGTTGGTTGAGCCACAAAAAGGGCATATTACCGCGCTGTTCGTTTCTTCATCCAGTTCAACATGGTCAAGGTCGTGCATATCGCCTTCGGCGGCTAATATGGCGCGGCATTTATCCAGGTCGCGTTCAAATATTTTAAGTTTGATGCCGCCTACCGCCTGGTTATACAGCGGGTTTGCAGTAAGGGTATTTTCGTCGGCTATAAAGCAGGGGATTCCATTATCTTCCAGCTTGGTGCGTACAATGTGCGCCAGCATAACATCGTAATAGTTTTCAAATGTTATAATTTTGTCGTCCTGTTCAATAGCCATAAAGGTTATAATTGAAATAATAATACAAATGTAACCCCTTTTTTGTTTAATTTGGTGTATGAACCGCATCGACCGCATATCTGCCATTTTGATTCAATTACAATCGCGCCGGGTAGTTAAGGCCGGCGATATTGCCGAGCGATTCAACATTAGCCTGCGCACAGTTTACCGCGATATTAAAACGCTGGAAGAAGCGGGTATACCCCTGATTGGCGAAGCCGGTGTGGGTTACTCCATTATGGATGGCTACCGTTTACCGCCCGTAATGTTTACCCGCGAAGAGGCGACTGCTTTTTTAACCGCTGAAAAGTTTGTAGAAAAGTTTACCGATGCTACAACCAATGCACAATACCAATCGGCCATGTATAAGGTGCGGGCCATTTTAAAAACATCCGAAAAAGATGCACTTGAAAACCTTGATGGCAGTATTGAGGTGATGAAAAGCTATAGCCATGGGCGGACGGTAAGCAATAACGATCATATTCAAACCATATTGAACAGCATCATCCACAAAAAGGTGGTGTGTATTGATTACTTTGCCGGTCATAGCCAGGAAAATACCAGGCGCGATGTGGAGCCTGTTGGTGTTGTTTACCTGGGCAGTTTTTGGCACCTTATTGCCTACTGCCGCCTGCGCAATGATTACCGGGATTTCAGGATCGACCGTATTCGCAAGCTGGCGGTAACCGATGTCAGTTACAACAACAGTAAACATCCCACTTTAAAAGCTTATATAGCCCAAACCGCAAAAGAAAAAGAATTGGAATTGGTGGTGATCAGGGTTGATAAAGAAATTTACAATTACCTGGAGCATCAGAAATATTACAGTGGTTTTATATCCGAGAAAACCATCGGCGGTAAAATAGAAATGACCTTTTTAACCGCCTTTATAGAGAGCTTTGCCCGCTGGTACATGATGTTTGGAGACCATGCCGAGATTATTAAGCCCGATGCCTTGAAAGATAGGGTAGCCGCCATCATCACCGCCATAAGCCAAAAAAACTTGCAGGAACAGGATTCCTACTGACATACTGCTGTCATCAGCCCGTGTTTTATTTGTGTCGTAATCAAAATCTACAACACATGGAAATTAAAACAATCCTTTTATGGGTACTGCTGTTAACATATGTGGTACCGGGCTACATTTTTGGCTTCCAGAAATTAATTGGTCAAAAAGAAAAAGTACGGCAGTTTAAAGGCTGGGGTTACCCGCTTTGGCTAATGCGCTTGCTGGGCTTTGTTGAAGTGCTGGGCAGCAGCCTGATGCTTTACGGCCCAACCCGCGTATACGGTATGGCGCTGTTCCCGGTAATTCTGGCCGGTGCCATTTACACACATATCAAATTTCGAGATCCTAAAAAGGAGGTAATGACGCCCGTTTACGTAGGGCTGCATTTATTGGTCATATTTTTGTTAACCCTATCAATAGCTTAACGTTATGAAATACTGGATAACCGTAGTATCAAAAGATCATATTACCCGCGGCGTGGCCGGCGGTTTTATGCAAGCCAATCATGGCAAACAAGGGCCGCTAACCCGTATGGCAACCGGCGATTGGGTAATCATCTATTCGCCTAAGAAGAGTATGGAAGGCGACGAAAAACTGCAGGCCTTTACAGCGATAGGCCAGGTTGCTGCCGATGAGATTTATCAATATAAAATGAGCGAAGATTTCAAACCTTTTCGCCGCGATGTTACTTACTATCAATGTAAGGAAACACCGATAGTGCCCCTGGTAGCTCAATTGAGCTTTATGCCCAATAAACAATCATGGGGTTATCCCTTCCGCTTTGGTTTTTTTGAACTACCCGGGCACGATTTTGAGCTGATAAAAAACCAGATGCTAACAAACGAACCAACACCAATAAACAATAAATAAAACACTTCATTATGGAAAAACTAACGTTAAAAACCGAAATTAAATTTAAAGCCCCTGCCGCTAAAGTTTGGCAAGGCCTTACCGACCCGGCAATGGTAAAAGAATATTTTTTCGGCACCAATTTAGAATCGACCTGGAAGGTAGGGGAGCCCATTAAATTCAGCGGCGAATGGCAAGGGCATAAATATGAAGACAAGGGAACCATCCTGGAAATTGAGCCGGGCAAATTTGCTACGTACAGCTACTGGAGTAGCATGGCCGGTACCGAAGATAAGCCTGAAAACTATGCCAATATCACTTACAGCCTGGATGAGGAAAACGGCGAAACCACTTTAACTATTATTCAGGATAATATTAAAAACCAGGAAGCCAAAGAGCACTCTGAACAAAACTGGCAGGGAATGTTTGAAGGGCTGAAAAAGATGATTGAGTAGATGTGCAGATTTCAGATTGGCCGGTGTGCAAATGAGGCTGACCGGTCACTTAAAAGCACACTAAATAATATGCGCATCTGAAATCTGCACAATAATTATAAACCAATATAACCAAGAGTAATGACATCAATAACAGCAAAAGTGCACCTTAAAGGCTTCTTTCTGGAAGGTATTTCGGTACGCACAACAAATCAAAACGGTCAATCGGCAAAGGATATTGGCGAGCTTTGGGGCCGATTTATGGACGACGATGTGCTGTTGCAGATTGAAGACAGGATAACAGACGAGATATACTGCGTGTACACCGACTATGAAAGCGATTATACCGGCTTTTATACCGCTGTGCTGGGTTGTAAAGTAAGCTCGTTGGATAACATCCCCGGAGGGCTGATAAGCCTGATAGTACCTGCGGCTGATTATGTAAAATATGTTGCCAAGGGCCGCCTGCCCGATTGTGTAGCCGAAACCTGGCAACAGGTGTGGAGCAGCGATCTCGACAGAAAATACATCGCCGATTTTGACGTTTGGGGCGTTAAGGCACAAAACCCCGACGACGCTGAAGTGGAGATTTATGTTGGAGTTATCTGAATTCAGAATTACGCCAACGCTTCGGCGGCCTTCATTTTCCGTTCAAAAATCAACAGCGTGATCAATAAAACAAAACCGATTGAAAAGAAACAATCAAGCACCAGGGCCGAATCGCGCATTTCGCCTGTCCATCCCTCTACAAAGCCGAAAGTAAACAGACCTACTACAATTGATAATTTTTCGGTGACATCATAAAAGCTGAAATACGATGCTGTGTCGGGGATGTTCGGCGGGATGTATTTAGAATAGGTTGAACGCGATAACGACTGTACGGCCCCCATAACCAGGCCAACAAAAACAGCGGCAACGTAAAACTGATTTGCATTGGCAATAAAGTAAACGCATGCGCATATTACACACCACATCCCTACTATAACCGATAGGGCTTTAACGTTGCCATATTTTTCTGATGCTTTAGCTGTTATAGCAGCTCCAATTATAGCCACCACCTGGATAACCAGTATTATGCCTATCAATGCATCATCGGGCATTTTAAGCTCTTTGGCGGCAAAGTTGGCCGCCACAAGCAAAATAGTTTGTACCCCTACCGAGTAAAAGAAGAACGCAGGTAAAAAACGTTTTAATAAGGGCAGCTGTTTAACTTTTTTGAAAACTTTAGCCAACTCCTTAAAGCCACCGGTAAACACATTATACTCATGCGATCCTGCATTTGGCGCCCCCTTGGGTAAAAGGTAAAATGGAATAAGCGAGAAGCCTATCCACCATAAGGCAACTATCAGAAAAGAAAGCTGGGCCGATTTATCTTCCGTCATCCCAAACCAGGCGTGCCATTGCACAAATACCAAACAAAGCACCTGCACTACAATACTACCGGCAAAACCATAAATAAAACCCTTGGCGCTTACCGCATCCTGCTTATCAATGGTGGCTATTTGCGGCAGGTAGGAGTTATAAAATACAAAGCCGCCGCAATACCCCACAGAGGCCAGCCCGAAACATATCATCCCAAACTCAAAGGTCTTCATCTCAAAAAAATACAAACCAAAACAGGCAAGTACCCCCAGCCAGGTAAACAGCTGCATGTACAGTTTTTTGTGGCCTTTGTAATCGGCGATGGAAGTTAAAATTGGCAATAGCGCTACGATGATCAGGTATGATAGCCCGAGGATATAATTTGACAGTACAGTATTTACGTACCGGTGCCCAAAAAAAGTAACCATCCCCTTCGGATTATTGTACTGGGTAATACCTACATAATAAGCCGGGAATATGGTAGATGTTATTACCATGTTATACGACTGGTTGGCCCAATCGAACATAGCCCATCCCCAGATGGTTTTTTTGTTGTTTTTTTCTTGCATTGTTTTGGTGAGGGGGGGCGATGGTGAGTGGTTAATATTCTGAATCAGAATTTTCAGAATTAAAGAATTGGCAGAATTGAAAAAGAAGCATTTTCAAATCCTCAAATCTTCAAATTCTCAAATTAAATCAACCACTCGTCAACCTACTTAATCCCGTAATGGTCGTTCATTAATTTTACAAAAACGGAGCCTGGTAAAATAGCCTTAAGAGTAGGCACTATGGTTTGGCCTATGGCACCCACCAAATAGCTGTGTGCGGGTTTTGATTTGCCTACTATTTTTACAATTTGAGCTGCCAGTTTTGAAGGCGCAGCACCAATGCTTTCGTCTTTTTCCATGGCGGCAACGGCTGCGTCAAACTCTGCTTTCAATTTATCATTTTTAAGGGTAAAAGGCAGTTTTTCGCGGTTGCCGGTAAAGTCGGTTTTAAAGTCACCAGGATTTACAACCGATACCTTGACGCCTGTATTTTGCAATTCCATACGCAGGCTTTCGGAGTAGCCTTCTATCGCGAATTTTGATGCGCTGTATAAGCCCTGGTAAGGGAGGCCAAACAAACCGGCCAGCGAGCCAATGTTGATAACAAGCCCTGTACCCTTTTCAATCATACCCGGCAAAACGGCGCTGCTTACACGTACAACGCCAAAAAAGTTAACTTCAAACTGTTTTTTTGCAGCATCAACCGGCATGGCATAAAGCGGGCCGGTAATACCGTTACCTGCATTGTTAACCAAAACATCAATCTTGCCTTCGGCTTTAATAATAGTTGAAATAGCCGCGTTTACAGATGCATCATCGGTAACATCCATTTGTAAAGGCATAAATGATACATCACTGATGCGTTTGATATCGCGCGTGGTACCATAAACAGTATGGCCCTGGGCAGCAAGTGCTGTTGCGGTAGCCAAACCTAAACCGGATGATGCCCCTGTTACAAGAATTACTTTTTTCATTTTTTGATTGGTGATTAAATACTTTGAGTTTTGAATTATTTATGCAGGGAAATAATTTGCCATAAAACTATAAAATTATAATTACCGGGCGATGCCGGATAGCAAAAAAGCCTAAAGTATTTTAAAGAATGCCAGCAGCGGTGCAAATTAAAAGCTCATTAAAATTTATGCCCTATATTTAATTTTACGTGAATTTTGCCCGATAAATGAAAAAAATACTGATTTTTGGCATCAACAAAACAGCACGCAACATTGGTTATCACTAATTCAAAATACGAAGAAGCGCTTCTTAACTACAATAAAAAAATTGCAGATGCCAGTGTAGAGGATATGGTGCTTAATATGGGCCCGCAGCATCCATCTACTCACGGCGTTTTGCGTTTGGAGCTGATAACCGACGGCGAAATTGTAAAGGAAGTAATACCTCATATTGGTTACCTGCACCGTTGTTTTGAAAAACACGCCGAATCATTAACCTACCAGCAAACCATACCTTTTACCGACAGGCTTGATTACCTGGCATCGATGAACAACAGCCACGCATTTGTGATGGGTGTTGAACGCATGATGGGCATTGATAAAGATATCCCAAAACGCATTGAATACATCCGTGTGCTGGTATGTGAACTTAACCGCATTGCATCGCACCTGATAGCTATTGGCACCTACGGTATTGATATAGGTGCTTTTACCCCTTTTTTATGGTGCTTTAGGGATAGGGAGCATATTATGGGCATGCTGGAGTGGGCATCCGGATCGCGCATGTTGTATAATTACATTTGGGTAGGTGGCCTGTTTTATGATTTGCCGGTTGGCTTTGAGGAGCGCTGCCGCGATTTTGTGGAGTATTTTAAACCCAAAATGGTGGAACTTAACCAGCTGCTGACCGATAACCAGGTATTTATATCGCGCACGGCAGGTGTTGGCGTGCTGCCTTTAGATGTGGCCATTAATTACGGTTGCAGCGGCCCTATGCTGCGGGCATCGGGCCTTAAATGGGATTTACGTCGTATTGATAATTATTCGGCCTACCCCGAGCTTGATTTCGAAATCCCGATAGGTGCCGGCCTGATGGGCAAAGTGGGTGACTGCTGGGACCGTTACAAAGTACGTGTCGACGAAATTGAACAATCTGTAAGAATTGTAGAGCAATGCCTCGACCGCCTGCAAAAAGAACTGAAACGTACGCCAGATTTTGACCCGCGTGCAAAAATGCCCCGAAAAACTATCCCCAAACCCCAGGATTACTACGTACGTTGCGAAGGCGCGAAAGGCGAACTGGGTTTCTACTTTGTTGCCGACGGCAAATCCGAAATTCCCACCCGTGTAAAAGCTCGTGGGCCAAGCTTTAATAACCTTTCCGTATTGCCCGAAATTTCAAAAGGCGTACTGATTGCCGATTTGATTGCTATAGTAGGATCTATTGATTTTGTGCTGGGTGAGGTAGATAGGTAGACATGACAAACATTTACTGCTACACGATACCGGACAAACACATCTAAATTGGGTTAACATAACTTAACACATTTCAGATATATGATTTATAAATGTCTGATTATCAAAGATTTATTTTTTTTGCATGGTTAACACTACACGGATGTTTTTTGCATTTAAGCGCATCCAAATATTTGTGCCTGTGGTTGGTCAAAACAGGTACCGAAACAACCTGGAAGGGTTGCCTTTAGTAAATACTAAATACTTGCTACTATAATTTGGGGGCGTTGCCTGCGGCCAAGCTAACAACTCATATTGCGCAGGCCGGCATCCGCTTTTATCCTGAGGACAGAGTTGATTTTAGCTATAAAATAAACACAAAAGCACTGTCCCTGACTAAACCAACCGGATACCCGGCGATACTTCCCTAACGCAAATTGTCTGAACTCGGATTAAGCAGATTTATCAGATTTTTTTTCTGAAACTATCAACTGTTCCTCAGTCTGCAAATCAAAATCCAAAAAAATCTGATAAATCCGACGAATCCCGGTTCAGAAAAAAGCCCCTAATAAAAAAAGAGACACCTTACGGTATCTCCTTTTAATTATTAATTTTTATTGGAATTGGGCGTTATTAATAAGCTTTAACCATAAACACATAGTTTTTTAGCTTTTTAACTTGTTGCGGGCGGCTTAAACCTGCCAGCGTGTTTTTTGTACTTAGGGTTAAATCCTTGCTCAATGAGTCGGATGGTATATTTTGTATCGCTTTTAACAGATAAGCCGATTTTTTTGCAAAACCTGCGCCGGCCATTTCGGGCTGTCTGCCGCTTATAATACCAACAACATTTCCTTTACTATCTAACAACGGACCACCGCTATTTCCGGGATTAACGGGAATAGATACCTGGTATTCTGTTGTATCGCCGGAGTGGCCATTTCTTGCTGTTAACGAACCTGGACCATAATTTTCTTCGCCGCTTGGGTAACCTAAGGTATAAACATCTTCGCCCAAATCGCTTAATGGTTTCTTAAAATTGTAAGGCACATTTCCAAGATCTTTAAACGCAGGATCATTTATCTGCAAAATAGCTATATCGTATTTAGGCTCGGTATAAATAACTTTTGCATGAAACGACTCTCCGGCCGCATTCTGTACATATACAGAATCGGCATCCCTAATGATGTGATAATCTGTTGCTATATAACCATTTGAAGATAACGCAAACCCGGTTCCCCTGAAATTACCAGGGTTGGTAAGTTTCTTCTGCTTATCTGTTATTCTTTGATTGGCCAAATTATCAGTCTTTTGGGCCAGTTTGTCTGTTTTATTGTTGAGCTGATCAACTTTTTGACTTAACAATTCAACATCATTTGAATTATGATTATTAAGCTTCCCTGTAAAAAACAAAGTACTCAATATGGCAAAAATGGCTATCGAAGCAGCTACCGATATTTTTGAATGGTGATGCCTCCACATGCTAACTATCCAGTTAGGGTGTATCATCAACTCTTCTTTCAGTGTATGCACATCTATTTCGCTGTGGATAGCATCCAGTCGTTTTTCCAGCTCAACGCGTTCGCCGTACTGTTTAATTAGCCCTACAAATAGTTTATGCTCTATTACCTTGCTGTCAACATTAGCGTCGTTTTTACGTAGTGTCTCAAATTCGGCACGCTCGCCGGCGGTCATATCGCCATTAAGGTACCTGTCAATCAATTCCAGAATAAGGTTCTCGCTCATCTCTTTACACTCCTTTACTTCTGCTGAAAAAATAACTTTTTCAGCCTTTGCAGGCATTTATACTTTTGCGTTTTGGCATTATCGGCATTGGTGTACCCAAAACGCTCGCAGATCTCCTGCATCGATCTGTTATGTATATAAAAATCTTCCATAATGGTTTTACAGGGTTCGCCTAACAACTGAAGGGCTGCCTCCATTTTATTAAACTGTATATCCCGGTCATTATGTTTTTCAACCTCATCATCAACAGGCAGGTACTCTTCAAAATCCCTGATATCGCCTCCATACCTGTTCATCTGGCTTAACCTTTTAAGCCAAAGCCTGCGGCAAACCGAATAAATGTATGTTTTAAGCTTGCTGCTTAACTCAAACTCGCCCGATTTTATCTTATTATAAAGAACAATGATAGCTTCCTGGTATATATCCTTGGCATCATCCTCGTTTCCGTTATTGTTGATAATTAACTGTAATATCATCGGGAAATAGGTTGTGTATAGCCTTTTCAGTACTATTTCCGAATTGTTAAGTATCCCAAGAACTATTTCGCTGTCTGTTGGTGCCGAAGCTTTTAAGTCTTTATTCACTCTTAATACTGTTTATGCCAAAATGTAACCCAACGGTGTAAAAAAAGAATCAAGAGTTAGGAGTCAAGAATCAAAACTGACTAAAAGTAGTTAAATTCAATACAAAATGATACTATTTAATTATCTGCCCGGATATTCAAACCGGGCTTTTTCCTTTCTTGATTCCGGACTCTTATTCTTGTTGATTCTCTTCAAATATTAATACTGTAATTGCAAATAAGTAACCCCTGAAGCAAATTATATTATAGCGGGCAAATCTGCAAAAAAAAAACTTGCAACCAAGCCTGCCGCTACTGCCTTAAAATAAATAGCAATATAATATTTTACTTTTTAATTAATTTATTGGGTTACCTTTTTCATTTAAGTGTATTAACAACAGTAAACGTTAAAAAACACTAACATTTTAAAATACACAACGATGAAAAATTTATTGAAAACCAGTTTTGTTGCTTTAGTTATTGCTGCTTCTTTCTCAGCTTGTAATGGTGATGCAAAAAAAGGCGATAGTGATACTACTGTTAAAGTTGATTCTACTGTTAAAATTGACTCTACTGTTAAAACTGATTCAACCAAGGTTGATACAGTAAAAAAAGATTCAGTTAAAAAATAATTAACGGCTATAGTACTATGAAAAAGATTCCGGGTATTTCCTGCAATTCTTTTTAATAGTTTTTTTAGATAAACAGGTAACCAATATTTTTTTTAAAATCATGGGTTACCTTTTATCATTAATTGTATTAATAACCGAACGATCAAAAAAATATTAAACTTATAAAACTCAAAACATGAAAAATTCATTCAAATTAGGCTTAGTTGCCTTAGCTATCGCTACTTCATTTGCTGCTTGTAAAGGTTCTGGTTCATCTTCAGCTGCAGATTCAGCTAAAGCAGATTCAGCGAAAGTTGATTCAGTGAAAAAAGATTCAACTGCAGCAACTGATTCAACTGCTAAAGCTGGCGAAGCTAAAGTTGACTCTGTAAAAAAAGATACAGCTAAAAAATAATTACTAAGCCTTTAAACTGGCTGAAGTATAAATTTTCATGCCTTTTTATAGATTTATTAGTTTATTTACAATAAAAAAGGTGATCTGTAATTTTATTTTAAAATTATGGGTTACCTTTTTTTGTTTAAGGTATTAACAGAAAAACTATTAAATCACTCATTAAAAAAATTGAACATGAAAAATTCATTCAAATTAGGTTTAGTTGCCTTAGCTATCGCTACTTCATTTGCTGCTTGTAAAGGTTCTGGTTCATCTTCAGCTGCAGATTCAGCTAAAATGGACACTGCAAAAATGGATACAGCTAAAGCAGATTCAGCTAAAACTGATACAGCTAAAACTGACACTACCAAGAAAGACACTACTAAAAAAATGTAATCTGACTTTTTTTAGATTTCTAAAAAAACGCACCTGGTTTTCAGGTGCGTTTTTTTATGAAGTATCAAATTGTTTATCAGTAGCAAGTATCAGGTTCCAAGGTTATTTGCCAGGCGGTAAAATATTCACCTAAAAAGTGCCGACTATCAAACCAAGGCATCACAACCTGACACTAATTTCTTAGTGAACGCTATCGCGCAAAGCTTTTATTTCGTCGTGCGCATCCAATATTTCGGCTTGTTGCCTGGTTATAATATCGCGTAAAAATGCGGGAATATATTCTTCGTCCAGCGCTTGCCGGTAAGCTTTTACAATAGCGTCTTCGCCAAATTCGCACTCTTCTAAAATATCGTGCGTATCATGAGCAGTAAAGGCGGCTTTTACATCCAGCCAGGCCCGGTGTATTTTACCACTGGTTGAAGTGCCTGTGTCAATATCTTTGCCCAACACCTCAACTTCTTTGCCCAATTCATTTTTATAACGGTTGCTTGCGTCAATCAAACTTAAAAAAAGCATCCTCAAATCGCTTTCGCCATCTTTTAAATCTTTAAGGGCACGCTCATACCCTTTTATCCTGTCGTTATTAATCTGAACCAGGTCATTTAAAACTTCTGTTGTTGCTTGTGAATTTTCCATGATGAATTATGTTTTTATACAAGTACAACCTATCTGAAATCAAATTGTTTAATCAAATAGATAAAAAATATACTACTAAGAAATAATTGTTCACTTTCTAAATAGTGAAATAAGCCACACGATAACCAAAACAACAACAATAACTGATATCACGCCAACTACGGCGCCCGCCTTAAATATCCCGGTGATAACAGAGCAGCCGCTTAGCGTAGAAAGGACTAATCCGATCATCAATAAATGAATTTTTTTCATAACATTTTTTTATAAGTGTATATAAACCAAGGAATATTGCAGGCATTTTTTTCTGCATCCAGCCTATCTGGTAACAAGAATCACGCCTTTTTTCGAAGTCGGGCATAAACAGCCAATGCCTCCTTTTGATGTGGTGCAGAAATATTTAAAACTTCATCAGCCGCATAAAGTAAAAAAGCCACCTTAAATTATAACTATTATATTTTTTGGCGTTAAGGGGTTGCACTATATCGTGTTTCTTTAATGCCTTTTGTTTGCCCGCACGCAGTTGCGCCGCTGTCTGGCCTGCAGCCGTGGCGGCCAGAAGTATTTTCTCCTAAGGAGTTGTCTGAAAACGAAAATTATTCATTGCCGTTAACAGAGGTTGACGGTAAAAGGAAGCATTATTGGAGGCTTTGACTCAATTAGTAAAGCAGCCGGCCCCTTGTTTTTGCAGCGCCACAGATTTTAAACAACACGCAAGAAATCTAAATCAGATTTAGGCAGCTGCTAATATAAAAAACCTTCAATTTTCCTGGCGATAAAGAAAGCCTGCGGGCAAAATGGCAAGTGTACATAAGTTTGATAAAAAGTGTATAGCAGAACCTACACACGGTTGATTAAAAATCCTTTTTTTAATCAACCGTGCGTTGAAAAGGCTAAATGAGGTGGTATTTATGATGATTTTTTTAACCTGAAAAATAAAATATAAAACAATGATTAAATATTAAAACAATTTCAAAACGGAACGGTTATTGCGTCTTAAAATAAAGAGAAGAAGAAGTGCCAATCTATTTAGTTTATCAAAACATAGGTATTAACATACTTATAGTGCAGGTTTTGGGTAAATTTTAACTGATGCCGAAATATTTTCATAATTTTGAATTATCTATTTATAACTACATATTGCTATGACTTTTGAAATACAACCAAACATTAAATGCGAAAATTGCATAAAATGTGGAACCCGGCCTCATGTTGAACAATCAAAAAAATATTGGACTGTTGCCTGCCCAAATAAAAAATGCAACAATTTTGTGAAAGATGAGATGGTTAATATTGAAGGTTGGAACAGGCTAAACAAGAGTAACGCCAACATTACGCCAAACCAAAACTTTAAGAAAACTGCTTAAGCCTTTCGTTAATATTTATAATAAAACAGCACTATGCCTAAGCGCTTTTTTCGGGCAGATGTTTAATTTTGCCGGCTACTAAAGCAGTTCATGGTTAATACTATTTTTTCTATAAACAGCGCTACGATAAGATTTTTGAACAACACCCTGTTTGAAAATCTTACATTTGTCATCAATAAAGGCGAAAACTGGGCGCTCGTTGGCCCAAGTGGCTCTGGCAAAAGCGCGCTACTACAAACTATAGCCGGCCGCTTTAATATTACCGGCGGCTCCGTTACTTACAACTTCGAAAGCAAGCCTGACGGTAAAATGCCTGTTACCGGCGGTACCGGCGTTAAAACAAAATTAATTGCCATTGTTGAGCCCAGGCACCATTTCCGAAATTTATCAAACACTTCCGACTTTTATTATCAACAGCGCTATAACTCGTCCGATTCAGAGGATGCTTTAACTGTTAATCATTATTTAAATAACATCGTCGGCGAAGCTACAAGTGGATATTGGACTTTACCCAGGGTAATGCTGTTATTAAATCTTGATCCCCTGCAGGATAAACAATTGATAAAATTATCAAACGGCGAAACAAAACGCCTGATGCTTGCGGCGGCCCTACTTAAAAATCCTGTTTTATTATTGCTCGATAATCCGCTAACCGGCCTTGATTTAAAAACAAGGCAGGGGTTTAATGATATTATCAGGCAGATAACCGCATCGGGCATTAATTTAATTATTGCTACCGCACCACATGAAATTCCCGAAGCCATTACCAACGTGGCCGTGCTAAATGCGGGTGCGATTATTCATGAACTTGCCAGGGCTGATTTTAAACCGGAGCAGTTTATTACCAATGCTGGCGATAGTATTGACATAACAGCGCTTAGCAGTTTATTAAACACAGGTAAACCGCGTGTAACCTATAACCATATAGTAAAAATGGAAAACGTGCACATTCAATACGGCGACAAAGTAGTGCTGGATGATGTAAACTGGGAAATTAAAACAGGCGATCGCTGGGCTTTGCTTGGCCCCAATGGTGCGGGCAAATCAACATTGCTCAGTTTAATAAATGGCGATAACCCGCAGGCTTACGCCAACCACATTGTTTTATTTGATAAAAAACGCGGAACAGGTGAAAGTATCTGGGATATCAAAAGAAAAATAGGTTTTGTATCGCCCGAGCTGCATCAATATTTCCCTACGGATAACAGTTGCCTACAGGTAGTTGAATCGGGATACTATGATACATTGGGCTTATTTAGGCCCAGCAACCAGCAAATGGCAGCTATTGCCTTGCAATGGATGAAAACGCTTGAAATTGACCAATATGCCCGGATACTTTTAAAAAACATACCCGCAAGTGCCCAGCGTTTATGCTTACTTGCCCGGGCGCTGATTAAAAATCCTTCATTGCTAATTTTTGATGAACCCTGCCAGGGAATGGATGACCATCAGCAACTTCACTTTAAAAACCTGGTAGATACCCTTTGCAGGTTAAGCAATGTAACTCTAATATATGTAACCCATTACCAGCATGAAATCCCCGAGAGCGTTGACAAGGTTTTAACACTCGATAAAGGGAAAATTGTTGATTAGTTTATTGGTCATTTAGGGGCAAGGTTGATGGGCAAAAAAAATGTTTTTAAAACCTCATATAAATCCGACAAATGACCAATGACAGCGAAGCGCAATGACTAATCAATCCCCCGGCTCATAATCAACCGGCAGTAAATCGCATAGCTTGGCTTTTGACCAGGTACCCTCGTAAAGAGGGGCGGGATTTGATATTACGGTGCCGTTGTTATCAAACAAGGCGTAAGTACCGTAAAGGGTAATAATGCTGGTTTCAAAGTTTTCCATATCCAGCGGGCGGTATACATCTTTAAATTCGGTAAGTTCGTGCTTTTTGGTATATACCACGTACAAAAAGTGCGGAAAGGTAATGGCGTAAATGCCGGCCTCGGGTGTACTGCGCAAAATTTCCATCGGCTGGTACGGAATCTTCACCACATTTTCGTCGCTCCATTTGGTTAGGTTACTGAGTTTGTACCAGTGCATAACCGAGTCGCGGTTGGTTTCTTTATATCTTTTTATTTTTTGCTGTATCAGTTCTTCTGGTGGCCGTTCGCGGTTAAGGACTCGGGTAAAGTCGTGAGCTTCAAAACCCTCTTCCTTTAATTTATCTTTATATAACGACCTGAAAAAATGCTGGGGCGAGCCATAATAAGCTTCCTCACGTTTGTGTTTCCATATTCTTTTTTGTTCGGCCGATCCCGGCAGGTTTTCAAACAATGCCCTGCCCGAGTATTGTATGGTATGCTCAATACCATCACTTACAAAGTTTTTAAGTAAATATTTGGTGCGGTACCCTAAAGCCTTGTTCTCCATCACCAAAAACTCATCAGCATCAGCTTCCAGCCGTTGTTTACTGCGGTGATAATTAAGGTTAAGCACGCGCGGGTTAAGCACTTTGCACAGCTTAGAGTTTTCGGTGGTGCCAATAAATTCCCTCCTGAATTGTTCGTAGTTTTTTTTCCAGTCGGCATTGCTGCTTATCACAACTTCGCGCAACATCAATACTTTTTGGGTGAGCGATATATCGAGCTTTAAGGGCACATGGCCTACCTGCACCGTTTGCGAGTAATCCTCATATCCCACTACTGTAACAATAAGATCGTACTGGCCGGGCTTAATACCCGAAAGGGTAAACGTGCCATCCTCGGCAGTTGAGGTGCCATAAGTAGCGTTATTTAAAAACACGCTTGCATTGGCCAATGGCGATTTACTTTCGCCATGCACTACCCGGCCCGTAATGGTTGCTGTTTGCGCCAAAACAACAAACGGGAACAGTAAAAATAAAATCAGGGATAACCGGTACAGCCGCATCAATATGGAAAAAAAATAAACAATTTTAGTTCAAGCTATCAAAAAAACACATTTTTTATGAACACAGGATGAATTCTTTTACTTTTTGTTTTGTATCGATGCACTGTGTGTACCGCTACGGGATGAGACACCCTGAAACGCCCTGACACACCCTGGTACGGGGTGGTACACCCTGGTACGCCCTGAAACACCCTGGTACACCCTGACACGGGGTGGTACACCCTGGCAAATCCTATAGGCGCATGTCAACTATAAATAGTTGTTAGCCCAAAGTCTTAAGTTCCAAGTCAAAAAACACTTTAGACTTACGACTTAGCGATAAAATCCTCATATAAATCTTTATATACCTGATAATCAGATACTGACAACAATATGTCACCATTAATCATTTTGCGCGTGCTTAAATTTGATAATAAATCTTAAAATCATGTTTAAACCACCTCCCCAAATTCAAATCATCCGCAATGAAGTGGATGCCTTTACCAAACGTAAAATACAGGCCGGTAAGTTTGATAAAGTTTTTCATGGCCTGAGCATTTTAAAAACCAAACCCGCCAGGGCCTGGATGGAGCAGGAATACGGAAAACCTATACCCCGTATGCTTTTCGGCGCCTTTTGGTTCGAGCACGAACTATGTGTGCTGTTTGCCGATACCAACCTCGGAAAATCCATCCTGGCTGTGCAAATTGCAGAAGGCTTAACCAGATGCGATACCGTTGAGCCGTTTTATAATAAATGCAACGAACCTCAAATCGTACTTTATATCGATTTTGAATTGAGTTCTAAACAATTCGAGATCCGCTACCACAGCCATCAATGGGGCAGCCACCTGTTTGCCGAAGGCTTTTACCGCGCGGAGTACGATCCCGAAGGCGACGACCCGGTTTGTTACGAAAAGTACGAGGAGTATATCGAATCGGCCATTAAATTGGCTATCCAAAAAACCAAAGCCACGGTACTCATCATCGATAACATTACCTACATGACACATGGTACAGGCAATGCGGCCAGCGCCATGCCGCTCATGAAATCGCTCAAGGCCATCAAAACGCAATATAATTTAAGCGTGCTGGTAATAGCGCATACGCCCAAGCGCGACGGACGCAAGCCCATTACCGCCAACGATTTACAAGGCAGTAAAATGTTTATGAATTTTGCCGATAGCGCCTTTGCCATAGGCCAAAGCCAAAACACACCCGGCCTGCGTTATATTAAGCAAATTAAACAGCGTACCGGCCAGGAACTATACGGCGCAAACAACGTGTGCCTGGTTAAACTTGAAAACGATTACACATTTTTGCGTTACAAGTTTGTGGATTATGCCCACGAGGCCGACCACCTTTGCTCGCCCGACAAGGTAAACAACCACGAACTGCAGCAACGCATAGCCAACCTGCATGCACAGGGCATCTCCTTCCGTAAAATGGCCCGCGAGTTAAAACTATCCGTATCAACCGTGGTGCGCATGGTTCAAAAAATCAATGTCGATCCTGAACAGGAAAATGCACCCTGTTAATATTTCAGGTCATCACTTTTAGGTTTCATAACTAACTATTATATTTATCTCAAGTTATGAAATCAAAAAACCTAATCCTTATCGTTTTACTTGTAGCATGCTATGTGGGATGTAAAAAGAGTGAACCAGCCATAAAACCTGTTGTAAAAGATACAGCCAAAACTACTAAACCTGATACGCCGGTAGTTATTGTAAAATCACGCGATACTATAATACACGACCTGATTTTTGGAACATGGGGATCAGTGAGTGTTATTGATGATTACCCTGAAAGATATTTTGGACCCGAGGGATTTTATTACGAGGATGTTGGCGTAAATTCTTACTGGAGCTATAATACGGCTACTTATCGATGGCTTACAAATGATACCCTTATGTTTGGCCCTATAAAAATAAAGATACTTAAATTAACGAAGGATTCGCTTGTTAATAGTCATAATAGCTACATATATAGATATTACCGAAAAAATGTACCGTATTTATCTGCAACAGGCTTAATGTCGACCATAATTGGACAAAGCGAGGGCGATTTTTCAAGTGCAGAAGGCAAAATTGCTCGTGAAAATTTCACATACCACCCTGGGGGTATGACCATTGACAATACAGATAATATTTATTTTATGGATGATGGTACGCATTCAGTCAGGCGAATTAATGCGACGGATAAAAAGGTTTATACCATAATTGGTGATAAACAAATTAGTGGGATTGAACTTGATGATGATACAATGCCTGCGCGCACCGTACACCTTGGCATGAACAGTCGTAGCTTATCTATTGATAAAAACAACAATTTATACTTACTACAGTATAAAAGTTCATTTAATTATTGTGTATTGTACAAATACTCACCAGTTGATAACTTGTTACATAAAATTTGTAGCGGTGTGTCCCAGGGTTATGGCGGAGATGGCGGGCCGGCAATCACAGCGAATGCAAACTTCATAATGTTTACAGGAGACAAGGACGGAAATATTTATATCGTTAATCAAACATCGTACATTGGAGGAACAAGAATAAGAAAGATATCTTCAAGTGATGGTAAAATAACTACCATTGGCGGCAATGGACAATTAGGATTTTCTGGTGACGGGGGGCAGGCAACTAATGCCTCGATATCCGTTACGGCACTTACTATAGATAATAAAAATAATTTAATTTTCGCCGACGAACAAGGTCACATAAGAAAAATCGTCCTTAAATCAGGAAGTATTTCAACAATCGCAGGAAACGGCAGTAAAGTTTATTTCGGCGACGATGTTGATGCCAAAAACGCTGGGTTTACAACAATTGTGGCTTTGGTGGTAAATAGTAAAGGCGATATTTTCACTGCTGAAAACTCCGAAAATAATCATCGGATTAGGAAGATAGACTTATTAACAAATAAGGTTACAACAGTGGCTGGAAATGACCATCCTTTTTACATGGGGGATGGAAACTATTTAAAAATAAGATCATTATCACCTACCAATATGACGTTGGATCAGCAGGAAAATTTGATAGTAAGCGACTACTATAACAATAGAATAGTGAAAATATCTTTAAAATAATAAATAAAGTCTTGGTTAAATTAAATCATGCAGGAAAAAGTTATACATGTTCCCTTCAACCGTTTGTTCTACACGGAAAGTCAACGAAATTTTTGGTCAGCATCGGCAAGTAAGGTTATTCAAAAATATATTATTTACACGTTATTAGGTTTAGTGTGTTCTGCCGCTGTTCTGACGGACAAGAGCGTAACAGATGTAACAATGGCTAAGGGAGCATGCGGCGGATTTGTTTTTTATATGCTGATAGCCTGGATAGGACTTTTTGAACGACGGGCCAGGTTTTTAAAAACCGTTAACCAACATGCCGACAGGTATGAAAAGGAAATGCTGAATGGTACATTTACTTTTAATGATGCCGGCTTTGAGTATAAGGATAAAGAGAAAACGCTGCTTTTTCAGTGGCACCTGCTAAAATCTGTAACGGTTGTTAAGGATAATATGCGCATTGCCCTGAAAGACCCGGCCGTACTGACATTTTTTTTAAGCCGCAGGCAATTTGGCGACGTGGAGTTCCATGAACTGTTTGAACTTTTACAAAATAAAATAGTAAAGTAACCTATCACCAAAAGCGTTAAGTTGTAAGTCCAAAGTCGTAAACCTAAAGTCTTTTTTTGCTTAGAGCTTATGAGTTAAGACTTAGAATTTAATACATTGGGCTAATATTAAGTCAACAGTACTAAGTCGTAAGTCATTCCATCAAACTATTGATAACAACAATAAAGATGTCCGGAAGAAATGCAAAAAGCGGATGGTATGTGCGATTCCTTCCTTGTTGAAGGAGGAGGTAGGCAGCCAAATTAGGCGTTGAAGCCGCTTTGCACCCCTCCGCTCGTATAAATCCTTCTTGGCGTTTGAGTTCATTCCCGACCACCCTCAAGGCGCAGGGAATTGCACAAAACCGTGCATTTGTCATGCAGCAATTCATTGCCCGCCCAACTAAAAAAACGTAACCGGCAATACCAGTTCTATCCTATTCCTGCCTGTTCCTCCAAAAAAGTCTTCATCCAGCAAGCGGCTATACCTGATACCGAACGAGATGCTGTTTTGGTTAAAAAACCTGGTGTCAAAAAATAGCGTTCCGCCGGCCGAGCGGAAGTTTTGTTTAAAACTGCTGCCATCGGTATAAAAATTATTGGCGGTGGCGTGGGTGTAATCAAAAAACAAAGCCCCACGCAGGCGCAGCAAGTAAACCAAATTGCCAAAACCGCCATCGGGATAGGCTATCGGGAAATGGTAGGTTAAGCCCAGCTTGTTCATATCCTCCAGATTTTGGGCCGCGTAGCCTTTACTGAAAGGAAAATCGTTAGAAAAACTTATTACATCGTCCTTGCCCTTTTGCTGGTGCGCCAGGCTAACTACAAAGCTATGATTGGTAACCAGGCCGGGGAAGTAAAATGAGCCTGTAGCCAACAATTGCGTGGCACTTGCACCAGCAATTGTAGCCTTATAATTTACGCTGATGCTTTGCGCAAAGGCCGGGTAAATATTTTTGCGGGCCCTTTGGGTTTGATTATTAAAAGCTACGTAATTATTAAGGTAAGTATAGCTCCTATCGGCATACTGGGCGGCGTAGGGCTGCTGGAAACTGGTACGATTAAAATACAGATCGCTGCCGATGGTAAGGCCGGTAAAGTTTTTGCCTTGCGAAAAATTGAGCGGTACCTGCAAACCGCCATGCAGCTGGGTTTCGTTCCA
Source organism: Mucilaginibacter sediminis (assembly GCF_051903035.1). Classification (NCBI taxonomy): domain Bacteria; kingdom Pseudomonadati; phylum Bacteroidota; class Sphingobacteriia; order Sphingobacteriales; family Sphingobacteriaceae; genus Mucilaginibacter; species Mucilaginibacter sediminis. The sequence continues at coordinate 6,627,603 of NZ_CP170602.1, read as the reverse complement.
GTACACATAATGTCCTTTGGAGAAGCCCCTCCTATCTAAAGTATAATCGGCACCGGCAGACAGGTACGGGAACAACGCGCCATATATGGCATCAAAGCTAAACTCCTTATAACCTTCGTTGGTGTTGTAGTTGAAAGAAACCTGCGACTGAAATGTATTCAACACGTTTTCGCCCACAATAGCCACCGAATAATTAGGATCGCTGATGTTTGGGATAAGGCTGTGAAAGTTGAACAAGCCATGCAATTTTGAATATTTGGTAACCGGCAAAGGTTTATCTGTAACGCGGGCCAGCATATTGGCCGAGCTATCTTTTTCAAGCGCATGTATACCCATTAGAGGCAAATTGCTATTGGCATATAAATCACCCGCATCAATCCATTTCAGCTCTTTCCTATCAGCCCCGGTTATTTGATAGCCGGTTGCGGTAAAACCAACCCAGGCCATTTTATGATCGGTAACAGCAGGCTGATAACTGCCTATGGTAACATCATTAGCCATTGGCAATAACTCGTAAAGTTTATTAGCGCCAACCATTAAGGCAAACAACCTGTCCTGTCGCTCAACAACAGCCGAAAAGTATGCCGTATCGCCTTTTAGCGCTGTAAAACCTATCGGTTTAAATGTAAACGGCAGCAAATATTGGGCATTGCCTGTGGCTATATCAATCAACGCCAAAGTCATTTTACCTTCGGCGTTCCTTACCGCCGAAAGCAGCCGGTCGCTTTTGTAAAATTTAGGATAAGTATAAAACAGCTTTTGCGGGTTAGGCACAACTTTCAGCAGTTTACCATCAGCATTCAATATATGCAATTCGCTTTTACCCAACGGGCTAACCTGTACGGCTACAATATTATCACCATCGGCACTAAAGGCAGGGGCAAAATACTTTGCTTTTTGGGTTATGCGGTGCTCTTGCCCTGTGTTTACATCCAATAACATCAATTCGCTGTAATCACGATATCCCCAGCGGGCATCGGGGCGATAGGTAGCATAAACTACTTTACCGTTGCGGTAATCAAAATAATTATCGAGCGAGTAGGAACGTGTACTTATTTTACGTTCCTTTTCTCCGGTTTTAACCACAAAGGCCGGCACATGATCGTAACTGCTCTTCATATATATGAGCGTACTGTCGTTTACAAAAGCGGGATACTCTCTATCGGCATCAAAGTGCTTGGGGGCAGCAGTTTTAACAGGCTGATTTTGCATATCTGCCGCAAACTGCCCTTTAAAATAATCCAGTGCCTGGTTTGCAAATGCTTTAAAGCTGGTGCCTGTATATTTTTTTACAGCGTTTTGAAAAGGATAAAAACCGGTATAAAAGCCGGCTGCATCGTGCGTAATATTTTTCCAGATGTCGTCGCCATATTTATCCCGGCCATAGGCAACCAGCATATAGCCAAGCGGGTAATGATCGGGCGTATAATCGCGGTACGATCCGTTGCGTAGCTTCATGTAGCTGTAATTTTTGCCCGCCGCCCACAACGCCCGGTAACCATTAAAAAAGTATGGCAGGCGCCCCCTGCCCTGCCGGCTTACGTGGGTTTCGTTAAACACGGCATCCCCCTCAAAAAACCAGTTGGGTACCGATAGATCGTTCCCCAGGGCTTGCCCGCCCTCGCCAAAAAGGATGTGCAGAAAACGGGATAAACCTACGTTGAAATTATTGTATTGCTGCACGTGCCTAAACTCATGTATGGCCAATTGCTGCTGCCAGGGCAGGCTGCCTATTTCAAAGCTATTTTGTTGGGGGGTTAAAAAAAACTCGCTCCTGAAAGGCGCCAAACCTACATAAGCGTTTGATATCGTAGTTTGATTTTGCAACACAATGCTAATCTGCCGCTGCTTATTACCTATAGTTGGTTTTATAAGCTCGTTCATTTGCTGCACAATATTGGCTACATTAACTGCTGCCGTATCCATCCCATAAGGGAAAATAACTTTAGCAGCCGGTGTATTTACCTGCTTCCATTTGATAGACGGCGGATTGCCCCCAAACTCCTGGGCAGCCGCCGTAGTTGCTATAGTAAACAGCAATGGTGCCAGCAATTTGGGCAATATTTTATAAGCAGACGGGCGTTTGTTCATTAAGGGTTGAAAGTAGGTAGATTTTGTAATTTAAGCAACAAAAGCGGTGAGGATTACAGGGCAAACGCATCTTATTGGGTTAACATAACTTAACACATTTTAGACATTTAATTTTTAACTATTTAATAATCAATACTTTAAAATAAAACAAGGTTAACACTAAACTGATGTATTGCTTAATTTGGCGCATCCAAATATTGGGGACAACGCGGAGACTCACCTTCCTTCTGGAGAATTTGTAGCTATTTATAAAACTCATACCTTTAAGGGTAAAAAACAAACAAGACAGTTATCATCTACTGTACCTATAAAATCTAACTTATCACCAGTATAACAATGGGATTTAAAGAAGAATTTAAAAAATCATGGGAACCTGATAAATTTAGCAAATGGGAAATATTTGAACTATCAGAAATAGATAAGGCGCCCATTAATGATTTAACAAAAGCTTTTTTAAAATTTGGTTTTCCACAGTCCGCTGCGCCATTTCTTGATTTTGGATGGAGTGTTTATGATGGAAAATTTGTCGATATCAAATCCTGCTACTCTGAACTTAATTTGAATAAAATAACCGAAAGTTATTGGCTATTCGGATCCGACGGAAATGGCAATCCAATTTGCTTCGACGTTTCGCGCGACGATAAAATTATACTTCTTGACCACGAGCAGGATTTTGAAATTATTACAGTAATGAATAAGGATATTTCTGAATTAGCGGCATGCTTGTTATTATATAAAAATTTCGTTAAAAGGGTACAAGATGAAAATGGCGAGGATGCTTTTTTGAACTCGGATTTCTCGCCTGCTCAAATTGCTGATTTAAAAGACGAGTTTAAGAAACTTAACGCCAATATATTTAAAGAAAGTGGATTTTGGCGAACTGAAATTAACAGTTTAGGAAGATAAATACTTTTGCAATCATTGGGTAGCTTATCGAAGGACCGGGCTTAGAGGCCTTTGCCCACTATGCTTCGAGCGGGCTGCCCATAATGTATTGTGTTTTACACAAACATTCGTTTAAACGCTGGTTAAGACTCACCCCGGCTACGCTACGCTGGCCGACCCTCTCTCCGGCTGAAGCCGCAAAGAGGGTAAAACTTAATTTTTGTGCTATTGCCCCTCTATGCGACGCAGTCGGAGAGAGGGGCAGACGGGCGTAGCCTCGTCGGGGTGAGTCGACTCGCCGCCATACGATATGCGTCATCCCCATTCAGAATTCCTCGAAATTTTACCACTCAGGATGAAAGGAAAATTGAAAATGGCTTGAATAGAAACGAAGGGGCTACCAACCAGTTGCTGCGTCACAAAAACCTTCCCTCCCAAAAAAATCAAAATAATTTAAAATGTTTTCAATCATCAATCGTCTGTACCTTTAAAGGAATAATAAATTGATAACAGCCGTAATGCCCGAAGACAAAAACAGTCATATTATACATACAATAAAAGCGTATGGTAAAAGCCTGTTGAGTTTTATAAGGCGGCGGGTAAACAACGATGCCGATGCCGAAGACATTCTGCAGGATGTGTGGTACCAGTTTAGTTCGGTTATCAACTCGGAGCCTATTGAGCAAACAAGCGCGTGGCTGTACCGTGTAGCCCGCAACAAAATAACGGACAAGCATAAAAAAAAGACGGAGACCCTGCTGGATGATATGCTTGCTACTGATGACGATGAAGAGGATACCGATAATTTTAAATCGATCCTGTTTGCCGAAACCAGTACACCCGAAACCGAATACCTGCGCAACCTGTTTTGGGACGAATTATTTTTGGCACTGGACGAATTGCCTGAGGAACAGAAACAGGTTTTTATTTGGCATGAGCTTGACGATGTACCGTTTGAGGAGATAGCTATCCGCACCGGCCAAAATATAAACACGCTGGTATCGCGCAAGCGGTACGCAGTGCTGCATCTGCGCAAAAGGCTTAAACAGTTATACCTTGAAATAACAGAATATTAAAAAGAATTTAAAACATTAAAAGATAATGAAAAGATCATTTTATAAAGCGCGGTTTATACTGTTCCCTATAGGAGCGGCCGCCATCCTGACGCTCATCAGTTTTGTGGTGATGCAGTTATGGAACAACCTACTGCCCGCAATATTGCACGTAGGCGCAATAACGTTTTGGCAGGCCATGGGCATATTTGTACTATGCAAAATACTGTTTGGTTTTGGTAAAGGCAGTAAACCGGGCTGGGCCCGCGGAGGCTCGCCCTGGATGCGCAAACGTATGGAAGAACGTTTTAAAAATATGAGCCCCGAGGAAAAAGAAAAATTTAAAGCCAAACTAAAAGATCGTATGTGTGGCTGGGACCATCACGGCCACGGTGGATTTGGCCGCCGCCCATGGGACGATTTTGCATCGACAGAAGAAAAAGGAGAATAGGGAATGGTGAGGGGTGAGTAGTGAATGGGGAGTAGGTATACCTACGTTGCTATAATCCGTTCACTATTCAACTCACCACTCACTAACTCACCGCTTTTCACCACTGACCATTCACTACTCACCACTCACCAAAATGAATATCCTGGTATTTTCAACAAGCGTTAAACAAAAAAGGCAGGTAAACAAAGTAACCACTTTGCTTACCAAAATTCCGGCTATCGCCCAATGGAATTTCGACCTGGAAGACTGCGATAATATACTCCGCATCGAGGCCGAAAACCTTTCGCCCCGCTACATCGAAAGGCTATTGATAGGCGCCGGGATACATTGCCGGGAGCTGGAATACTGATTAGGTTGTACGTGGGACGTTTTACGTTGTACGTAGTTTTGATACAGCCGAACAAAACGTAAAACCTACACTACTGATAACGTTGTACGTGTGACGTTTTACGTAGTTCCCCTATACATACACCCGGACAAAACGTAAAACGTATCACGTAAAACGTACAACCTACCCTACTTCTTCGGTGCCGGGCTGTTAATTTCAATCCAATAACCATCCGGATCCTGGAAATATAGTTGCAACACGCCGTCGGCCCTTAAGGTTGGCTCTTTGCTATCGCCTTTCCAGTTGCTGTATTTAATATTGTGGCTTTCTAAAACTTTGGCAAACTCATGAACCGAGCCAACCGAAAAACACAAATGTTCGGCTATTGGGTGTACACCAGCGCAATCGCCCTGGATGGCATGTAATTTTACCCCGTTGCCCAGGCTGTACCATTGGTGTACCGTATCTTTAAATGGATTGCCTACCTTGCGCAGATGCATTACATCGGTGTAAAACGCGGTGCTTTTTTTAAGATTTTTTACGCAAATGGCAACATGATCAACCACCGGCACAGCATCGGTGCCCGATTGGGCGAAGCAAAAGCCCGGCAACATAAGGGCAGCAATTAACCATATTAATTTAAGGCTACCCGGTTTGCGGGTATTAGGATTAAGTAAAAGGCTCATTTTAAGTTTTTTGGTTTAAAAACCTAAAGATATGTGTTTATATAACACTAAGGCCAAATCACAGAAATATTACTTAAACAGATATTGGTGATCAAACTCGGTTTCGGGGACAACATTAACCGTATTGTTCCTGTTCCAGTCATCAATATCTATTAAACCCATACGGGTTTGGTAATGGCCGTCATCGTTGGGGCATTTAACCACGTAAAGGCCTTCTGGCGCCAGTTCAATAACCGGGCGCGCACCACATGTTTTACAAAACCTGCAGTTTATCGTTTTTGGTATATTAACGTAACTCCTCATATTATCTTTGTTTACGTTCAATAACCTGCTACGGTTGCTTATTTGTTAATATAATGCAATAAAAAATATTTTACCATAATATGCCATTCAATATGCACCTGGCAAGCCTATTGCCCACAAAAGTTCGCCAGGCTGGTATTAATTTCTTTTATTATATTTATTGCCATGCAGCCTGATATTGAACAGTTAAAAACCACTTACAAAAACCTAAGCGACGATAAGCTTACCCGCCTTGCCATAACCGAAGCCGCAAGTCTAAGACCCGAAGCGCTAGATTTACTAAAAGCCGAGATAAAAAGCCGCGGGCTGGATGAAGGTATTATGAACGGCGTAAATGTGCAACTTACCACTCCGGACAGTTTAGCCATTGATAGCTATATCTCGCTTATCCGCAACCAGCCATGCCCGGTTTGCAGTAGTACGGCCCAACCACTTAACGCAATAGTAATTGGCAGTGTTAAAAGCTTTATTATATTAACTCATTACAAGAAAAAGCTTATGATTGCCTGCCCTTCATGCCTGCAACAAGCCAACCAACGTGCTACCGCGTCAACAGCCTTAATGGGCTGGTGGGGGTTACCCTGGGGAATTATACGCACATCGCAGGCATTGTTCCGTAACATGAAAGCCAACAAAGTGATCAGAACCGATGAGCCCTCGGATAAGTTAATCTCCTTCGTAAAAACAAATGTTGGTGTAATAGAAAGTGTACGTAAAAACAACCATTCGTTACAAGTTATGTTAGACAGCGTTAATAAGCGATAAAACCCGACCCATGATTGTGCAAAAACTAAATAAACTGGCATTCATTTACGCCATATTGTTAGCGTTGATTGTTTGGTTTTCTGTCGTTTTGCAATTTATTATTTCTACAGCTGCCTATATGCAACAAGGCCGTACATTTGGTGGCGCTATAGTGCAAATCATGAGTTTTTTTACAATACTAAATAATATACTGGTTGGGCTTTGCCTGGTTGCTGTTGTTTTAAACAAAGCTTCGGCGTTTAAAAAATTCTTTAACAACAACAGGGTAGTTACTGCTGTAGCGCTTTACATCACCATAGTGGGCCTTATTTTTAACACGGTATTACGCAGCATTGTAAATTTAGATGGCTTGTTTGCGCTAACCAACGAATTAACCCATGTATTTAACCCGGTGGCTTTTGTTATCTTCTGGCTGTTTTTTATCGCTAAAACAAAATTATCGTGGCGGCAGGCCGCCGGTTGGTTGTGGTACCCGCTATTGTACCTTGTTTATATACTTATCCGCGGGGCGGTTTTCCATTTTTACCCCTACCCGTTTGTTGATGCCGATAAACTGGGCTATCAGCAAGTAGCTGTCAATTCTTTTTTTGTGATGGTGGCTTTTTTGCTTTTTGGATGCTTATTTCTGATGTTAAACAACAAACTGGCAACAAGGACATATCAATAATACTTTATGCTGATTAGCATCCTCTAAAAACCTGGCGTATAACTTGCCAGTTATAGCCGGCGATGTGGCGACATCTAATTAAAAGTAAAAAAGACGCCGGATTTTTCAGGTCCGGCGTCTTTTTCAGGAAAGCCTTAAGTTTTCGGCTTCCTATATGGCTATTAACAGGATATCAAATTGTTACGGGTTTAATCGTTCCATAAATGGTTAAACGGGAACGATGTGGCCAGTTTGCTTTTTATAAAATGATCTTCTTCTTTTTGTAAGCAATCATTGGTGTAAACGTCTTCATCTGCATTTACTTTTAAAATGCTGCCTGCAATACGCTCAACAATGGTTGATAGCGTGGTTACTTCGGTGTCGGGGATTTGGATTGTTAATATTGCCATGGTAATTGTTTGTTTTAATTGATATTTCAAAAATAATTCTTTGTTGTTAATGCAGTGTTTGTTTAAAGTCAAAAATTAATCATTTGATTAACTTTTATAAAACGCCATAAAAACCCTATCTATTGTTGCCCCTAAAAAGGTTTAACATTGTTTAACAAATAGCTTGTAATCGGCGCCCGTTAGTATGATGACGATTAAGAATCGCTAATATTTTATTAAATTGCTTTTTTTCTGTTTATTTATGCATGTCAACGGCCTTCTGAAAGTCTTCCTGATTATATCTGCAATTAGTTTATTATTTGACTGGTATGTATTCTCCGGGTTAAAAACATTAATTGCCGGCTGGCGCTCCCGGCTTTGGCAAAAAATAGTTTTATGGGGATACCTGCTGATTTCAATTGGTGTTACAGTTTTATTTGTAACCGGCTTGCAGGCTTTTAAAACCAACACCGGCATGCGGCCTTTTCACGAATGGATTTTGAGCCTGTTCCTCACTTTTTTTATCACCAAACTGTTTTTCATAGCTGTAATGTTTTTGGGCGATATCGGGCGGTTTCTGACAGGCTTATTTAAATTGGCAACGCAATCTCACGATAAACCGGTATTTCCGGCCCGGCGAAAATTCATCAGCGAAATTGCAGTTTTGGTAGCCGCAATTCCATTTACTTCTCTTTTTTACGCAATACTGAAGGGCAAATATGATTACCGCTTACACAAAATAACCCTTTATTTTGATGATTTGCCTGCCGCCTTTGACGGGTTTACCATAACCCAACTCTCTGATATCCACTCCGGTAGTTTTGATGATGTAGCGGCCATGCAAAAGGGCATAGATTTGGCCATAGCGCAAAAAAGCGACCTGTTTGTTTTTACAGGCGACCTGGTAAACAATGCTGCCGCAGAAATTGAGCCTTATTTAGACCGGTTTGGATCGATAAAAGCACCCTACGGCCAGTTTTCTATCCTTGGCAATCATGATTACGGCGATTATATTGAATGGAAAAGCCCCGAAGCCAAAGCTGCCAACCTGGAAACCCTAAAACAGCACCATCAAACTTTGGGTTACCGCCTGCTTCTCAATGAAAATGTTACTATCGAAAAAGAAGGCCAAAAAATCTCGCTCATTGGGGTTCAAAACTGGGGCCGCGGTTTTATACAAATGGGCGATTTAAATAAAGCGCTCCGTGATGTACCCAAGGATGCCTTTAAGGTATTGCTATCGCATGATCCTACCCATTGGGAAGATCATGTGCGATATAATCCGGCCAACATCCATCTCACCCTATCGGGCCATACACATGGTGCGCAATTTGGCGTAGAGATTCCCGGCTTTAAATGGAGCCCGGTTAAATACAAATATCTCGACTGGGCGGGCCTGGCCAACCATAACGAACGCTACTTATATGTAAACCGTGGCTTTGGTTTCCTGGCCTTTAGCGGCAGGCTTGGCATCTGGCCCGAGGTTACAGTTATTGAGTTGAAGAAAAAGGTTACAGCTTAGCCACACCGATATGAACAAGTTGCTGCAATTGATTTTGGTGTTACTGATTTTTACTTCGTGCAGGCATCCCAGGCCTAAACCGGTTAATAAATTATATGTTCCATCAGATGAAGCGGCGGTAACTACACTTGCCTTTAATTACATTATGCCATCAGATAGTGTTTTAAAAGCACATTTAATTAAATACAAATTCCCCGCATCCCAAACAGATAATATCGAACAGCTAAAAAATCAATTAGATACTGCCAGGCTATATGTTTTCATTGCGGATACATTAATAAGGATACCAGAAGATTATCTAAAAAAACAAGCAAAAAGCCGCCACAGGAATGATAAGGACATGGTTAAAAATATGCTGGTAGATAGCTGGGCCCCCGAAGTGGTCATTAACGAGAAACCAGGCATTTTCCAACTTAAAAACCTGTCTTTTACCTATAACTACGAATACATGCTTTTTAACCAGCGAAAAAAATTGCCTCCGGCTTTCTTTAACGCAGGCATGTTTAGGATGTCAGCGGTGTTTTTTAATCACAATAAGACCAAAGCTTTTGCCTACATTGAAAAACGCGGCGGGCTTGTTGTAGCCCAGGGCTATGATATTTTCCTGGAAAAGAAAAAAGGTAACTGGTTTGTTGTGTTGTGCGATATAGATTGGTCATCCTGATTTCTGGCAAGGTTTTTATACCTGTTATGCCATATCTATAAAAAACATAAAAACATGGCAACATCCAACGTAAAAGAGATAGGCAAAGGAAACACAGAAGTGAAACCAGCACACAATACCTGGGAGGTGATGAAGCCCTTTATGCATTTTGGCCTAAAGGCCACCGGGGTTATTGCAAGCGCGCTTATCACGATAGTTAAAAATATCCCAAAACCAGGTAAGCACAAACAACCTGAATACAAGAATGATAAGGTTATTAAGATTTAACTTATAACATTTATTTTGACATTACAAAGGCCGGATGCAACTTTTCGACCCCGTATTTTAACGGGGTCAAATACCGTGTTTTCACGGATTGACGGCCGTTTTTAAAATCCCGAGATTTAACATCGTTAACCCCTGAAATTAACTAACGATGCCCCTACAAATAATCGGTGTTCACAGAACCAGCGATGCGTATGATAACCCTTACCTGGCTATCAACTCGTTAATGTGGATTGATGATCATACTCAAAACCGCGGCATTACCACCAGGGATGTACTTTTCGATTGGATAAATGATAACGGCCTGGCTTATATTCTTGACGACGAAGGCAACAAATCCAAATTACTCACAGCAACTACCAAAAGCGGCCTCAAATATGTACGTACTGTTTTTGATGAAACAAAATCCGACAGGCTGTTAAGCCTATCGGCCTAAAAAAACCTATAAAAAACCTAAACCTTCGTTTTTTATACCTCAACCTTGTAAGCAACCTCCGTTATATGTTTAACGGAGGTTTGCTTTTTTTTGCCCCCTGAAGAAGAGTCAAGAACCAAGAATTAAGAGCTTAGGCTTGGGATTACCCGCATAAAACAAACGCCGCCTTAATATTGGGTTACGTTTCATAAAACATCCTCGCTTATTTAACCCGAATCCATCACACCTCCTAAACCATACTTTTGTCGAATTAAATTCATTTTTATAAACTATTATTGAATTTAATTCTGCTAATAACTAATATTACCGCATGATTAACGAAACAGAAATAGTTTTAGACAAAACCGATCTGCAGATATTACGCTTGATGCAGGACAACGCCCGCATATCAAACGCCGACCTGGCCCGGGAGTTGGGAATGGCGCCTTCGGGGATATTGGAGCGGGTGAAAAAGCTGGAGCAAAAAAATGTTATTCAGCAATATGTAACCAAAATAAACCCAACCGCGTTGCAGCAAAAATTGCTGGCCTTCATTTTCATGAAAGCCGCCGACGGGCCGGGTTCTGATAAAACCACGCAGGAGCTGGCCAAAATACCCGAAGTGCAGGAAGTACACCATATAGCCGGCGACGATTGCTACCTGATTAAGGTACGCACTTATGATTCGGCATCGCTGATGCACCTTATGCGTACCCACTTTAGCAAAATACCACACATTTTGAACACACGTACCACCATCGTGCTCGAAACCGTGAAAGAGCAACAACAATTAGTTATACCCGAAAAATAAATATACCATGGCCACATCTTCACAAAAATCCGCCTCGCCCCTATTGGTTATCATAGCTTTTGCTACGGTTTACCTGGTTTGGGGTTCTACCTACTTTTTTATAAAAATGGCTGTTGATGGTTTCCCACCATTTTTACTGGGCGCAATCCGTTTTTTTATGGCAGGCGCTTTATTGCTTACCTGGTGTGCTGTTAAAGGCGAGCGGATTTTTGTAAAGCGCAATATGATCCATGCGGCAGTAAGCGGATTTTTATTGCTGGTAATTGGCAACGGTGTAGTGATATGGGTTGAGCAAGCCCTGCCAAGTGCTATGGTTGCAATTATGGTATCAGCTCCGCCAATATGGTTTGTATTGCTTGACAAGCCAAACTGGGGCACCAATTTTAAAAACAAAAGCACCATTATTGGCCTGGTAATTGGCTTTGCAGGTGTAATATTATTATTTAGCGAGCAGATAGAAAGTATGATGGGACCGGCATCCGGGCCGTCAAAGCTGCCCGGAATGCTTTTATTAATAGTAGGTACATTGGGCTGGGCATCGGGCTCTCTTTATTCAAAACATTACAATACGCAAGGATCGGCAGCGGTAAATACGGCATGGCAAATGCTGTTTGCAGGCGTAGTATTTATACCATCAAGCTTTTTACGCCACGAAGTTCAAACACTTAACTGGGGCGCTATACCGGCACATAGCTGGTACGCGCTACTATACCTTATTGTTTTTGGATCAATAGCTGCATTTAGCGCCTACGTTTGGCTGTTACAGGTACGCCCGGCAACACAGGTTGGTACTTACGCCTACGTAAACCCGGTTATAGCTGTAATATTGGGCGTACTTTTTGCCCACGAAAGTGTTACCCTTATACAGGTGGCCGGCCTGGTGGTGATATTGGCAAGTGTACTGCTGATTAATTTGAGCAAATACAGGAAGGAGAAAGCTGCAAAACAGGAACTTGCGGAGAGCATCTCATAAACAGTCCCCAAAGGAGTTGCTGTATATAGGCGTCTTTTAAGAAACAAAAATGCCATACAATAGTGGCCGGAACGGAAAGAGCGGGGCGTAAAAGAGAAATCCCATATGATGGAATTATGCGAAAAGCAAGGTGAATTTTCCTGAACAAGTGGCCGTAGAATTCATAAAGTTATCATTCTGTTGACCCTTTTTTTTACCCGTCACTAACCCGTTGCGGCAAATGTGTTTGATTATAGCAACATTCTTACATATTAAGTTTGTGTTAACCCGCCAATCTATGCAAAACGATTATGTAATTTTGAGTAGAATCTTTTTACTATGAAACAAAAGCTACTCATCGGCTTAGCTATTTTAGCATCGTCAGTTACAACATTTGCCCAAACACCCGGCAAAATAGCCCAAACAGGGCAGGTTTTATTGCCAAACGGCTGGAAGCTTAGCCCGCCAGGTACCTCCCTGCCCCTGGGCGATTTACCGCTCAACATCCAGCTATCGGGTTCGGGCAAGCTGCTGGCGGTTACCAACAACGGCCAAAGTACCCAGTCCATCCAGCTTATCGACCCAAAAAACGAGAAGCTGCTGGATGAAAAGGTGGTAGCCAAATCATGGTACGGGCTTACTTTCAGCAAAGACGAGAAAAAGCTTTACGCATCGGGCGGTAACGATAACCTGATTTATGTTTTTAATATAACCGGTACTAAACTGGGCAAACCCGATACTATTAAACTGGCGCCAAAATCATGGCCGAAAAACAAGGTATCGCCGAGTGGAATAGCGGTAAATAAAAGCGACACCCGGCTTTATGTGGTTACTAAAGAGGATAGCACACTTTATTCGGTTAACCCTAACGATGGTAAAACATTACAACGGCTCAAGCTGCCATCAGAGGGCTATAGCTGCACCTTATCGCCAAATGAAAAAACGCTTTATATTTCTTTATGGGGATGCGGCCAGCTTGGTATTTACGATGTAGCTACCCAAACGCTTAAAACTATAAAAACAGGCAGTAACCCTAACGAATTGCTGCTGAATAAAAAAGGCAGCCTGTTGTATGTAGCCAACGCCAATGATAACTCGGTATCGGTAATAAACACAGCAACGCACAGGGCGCTCGAAACTATTTCTACAGCCTTATACCCTACCCATCTTACCGGCTCAACTACCAACGGCCTTGCCTTATCGGCCGATGAAAAAACGCTGTACATAGCCAATGCCGATAACAATTGCCTGGCCGTGTTTGATGTAAGCAAACCAGGCAGCAGCCGCAGTATGGGTTTTATACCCGTGGGCTGGTACCCTACCAACGTTAAAATGCTGGGCAAAAAAATACTGGTTGCCAACGGCAAAGGTTTTACATCAATGGCCAACCCGCAAGGCCCGCAGCCTGTAAAAAAGGCCGATAACAGCGGCTATCAAAAGGGGGCTATCAATAGCAGGGAACAATACATTGGCGGCTTATTTAAAGGCGCACTGTCGTTTATAAATACACCATCGGTAAGTGAGCTTAAGGCCTATACCAAACAGGTTTATGCCAACACGCCTTTTAACAACAAAATAGCCAAAACAGCACCTGGCGAAGAGGGGAACCCTATCCCCCGCCGGATGGGCGAAAAATCGCCTATTAAGCACGTGTTTTACATTATTAAAGAAAACCGAACTTACGACCAGGTTTTGGGCGATATGCCACAGGGCAACGGCGATACTTCGCTGTGTATTTTTGATAAAAAAGTAACGCCCAACCACCACGCCATTGCCAGCGAATTTGTATTACTTGATAACTTTTATGTAGACGCGGAAGTAAGTGCGGACGGACACAACTGGAGCAACGCCGCCTATGCCACCGATTTTGTAGAGAAAACATGGCCAACCAGCTATGGTAGCCGGGGTGGTAATTACGACTACGAGGGCACCCGCAAAACTGCCTACCCCCGCGATGGCTTTATATGGGATTACTGCAAACGGGCCGGTGTAAGCTACCGAACCTATGGCGAATTTGTTACCGATGGCAACCCTGGCAAGGCCAGCCTTAAATCGTTAGAGGGGCATTACTGCACGCAATCGCCGGGCTTTGACCTGGGTGTGAAGGATATTAAACGCGTAGAGATCTGGAAACACGATTTCGATTCGTTACTGGCTATTAACGCTGTGCCGGGTTTTAACAGCGTAAGGATTGGGAACGACCATACCAGCGGGCAGCGCAAAGGTGCCCTATCGCCCATAGCGGCTGTTGGGGATAATGACCAGGCAATAGGCCAGTTTATTGAACATCTTTCAAAAAGCCCTATCTGGAAAGAGTCGGTAGTATTTATTTTAGAAGATGACGCCCAAAACGGGCCCGACCATGTAGATGCACACCGCTCGCCGGTGTTTGTTGCAGGGCCGTATGTAAAACGTAACACAGTGGTGCATGGTATGTACTCCACTTCGGGCGTATTACGCACTATTGAACTGATATTAGGCCTGCCGCCGATGAGCCAATATGACGCAGCCGCCATGCCATTATATGATTGCTTTACCAGCAAAGCAGATTTCACACCGTACGTGGCCAAAGCCGCACAGGTTGACCTGGAGCAACGCAACGTTGCTGTAAATGAAAGCAGCCGCCGGTCGGAATTGTTTAACCTGGCCAAAGAGGATGCGGCACCAGACATTGATCTGAACGAAGTGATCTGGAAATTTGTTAAGGGCGAAACCGCGGTTATGCCCGCGCCAAAACGGAGCGCCTTTGTAATTTTGGAGCCGAAGAAGGAAGAAGATGACGATTAGTGTTGAGTCTTAAGTACAAAGTCTTGAGCTCTAAGTCAAGAGCCACAAAGTATTAATTAAAATCTCTTTTGACTTAGAACTTTAGGCTTTAGACTAAAAACTACCGCGGTTGCTTAATGAAGAATATATGAATTAATAGAAATTAGAAAATCTAACTTTGAAGTAATTCCTGAAATTCAAACAAATCCCTAACTTCGGGTTCTGTCAAATTCTAATTGTTATGATCACCATCGAAAACGAATACCTGAAGGCAAGCATCGATACCAAAGGTGCGCAGTTAAGTTCATTAATTGATAAGGCAACCGGCATTGAACACCTTTGGCAGGCCAATGCCGCCGTTTGGCCATGGCATGCACCCAACTTATTCCCGGTAGTAGGTGGCTTAATTAACAACGAACTGGTGGTTGATGGCAGCAAGTACCCTATGGGGCGGCATGGCTTTGCCAGGCAATCGGAGTTTATAACATTAGATGCAGGCGATGTTTCGGCAAGTTTTTCGTTGCCTTATTGTGATAACACTTTAAAAGCGTACCCCTTTAAATTTGATTACCAGGTACTGTATACGTTGATAGATAACGCCCTCAGGATAACCTACAAGGTAATTAATCTTGATAAAAAAACCATTTACTTTTCTGTCGGCGCCCATCCGGCGTTTAACGTTCCATTTAACAAAGGCGAGAAGTATGAAGATTATTACATTGAATTTGAAACAGATGAACACCTGGAAACAGAACTACTATCGGCCGATGGTTTTTTTAATGGCGAAAGTCACCCGGTAGCCACACCTAAAAACAGGCTGCAATTAACCCGCGATTTATTTAATGCCGATGCCTTGGTGTTTAAAGAATTAAAATCGAGGATGGTAACCATAAAAAGCGACAAACACGGCCAAACACTATCGGTTGAGTTCCCTCACTTTAGCTACCTGGGCATCTGGGCCAAACCCGGTGCCGATTTTGTGTGCATCGAGCCATGGTTAGGCTGCGCCGATACAGCAGGCGAGCAAAAAGACATTAAACACAAAGAAGCTATCCAAAAACTTAGCCCAGGCCATGTTTTTGAGGCGCCATTTTTTGTGAGTTTTTAAGGGGGAAGCTGTACCATCTTCCTGTCGTTACCCTGGGCACCTGCGGACGGACGGACACCTTTGGGAGTTACCATAACTGCTATTGATACCGCTGGCTGACGTTACAATAGATAGCGGGGCATACCGAAAATTGCAACCCCATCCGGAACAAACAAACAGTTACGCCACTGCCAGTTTCTTAAGCTCATCCTTGGTTTTGGCAAACCAAACTTTATTGGCTTTGCGTTCCATGGCGCTTAGCTGGCGTTCTTCGTTCAGGATATCGGCAAAAACCTGGTAGGCGTCTTCGTCGCGGTTTTGGCGTACCAGAAATAAGCCATATTGGTAACGCTGCTCAAAGTATGAGTAACGGCCTTTCATCGCCTTAAATTCCTTTTCGGCCAAATCAACCTGGCCGGTGTTTTCCAGGGCTTCTGCGTACTTCATATGCGCCTTTGAACGGGCAAACTGGGGTAGTTTATAAATCTTTTGTGCTATCGGGACAATCTCCTGGTAACGCTCCTGTTCGTAATAGGCAATAATTAATTGGGCAAGCACATGTTCATTCTCGGCAAAGGCACCTGTTAAGCTGGCCTGGTATATCTCAACGGCTTTATCGGTAAAGCCGGCTTCCAGGTAGGCATCGGCCAGTTTCACTTTGTTGGCAAAGGTATCGGTGAAGCGCAACTCATCTTCCAGCCGTTTTAGTTTTACACCGGGGTTAAGTACAGCGCCCACATCCACTTTAGGTATACGGATGGAATGGCGGTTGGTTAAAATTTCCTTATAAATATAAATAAGGCAACCCAAAACAGGGATAACAATAAGTATCCAAAGCCATTGTTGTTGAGTACCCCTGCGCAGGCAATGAATAATACAAAAGGCTTCTAAAATAAGTACCAAATAATAATAGCTGCCGCCGCCAAAAAGCATATTCATATTGCAAAAGGTATTAGAGTTGTAGTTATCCTCAAAAATAAAAAATTGCAGCATTTAATGGCATCTTTTTAAGTTAAAATAATGCTTTTGGGGTTTCAGCCCACATGTTTACAAATAATGCCTATTGCAGTTGATTATCAGGCGGCTCGCCATTATAGTGCCGATGCGAAACTAATTTGAACAACGTTCGCGGCAATGCTGTAGCCGTGGATTGCTGAGATATTCAAAAGCGGAAACAAAAACCCTATTTCAGTTTGATGCCCCGCCTGCTGAATATGGGACAGCAGCAGGTGATATAACCAAATTTGTTAAATCCTTTGCCTGCTTTTTTAATATTAAATTCACAAACAATACGATTTATTTATGTCAATAATCTTTTTTAACACATGTTGATAATCTGGTAAATAGAGTTTATTAGCATAGTAAAATAATATTTTTTTGTTTATTATTATTTAAAAATAGTTCATACATTAGTATCACCAATTTACATAAACCTACTATCAAAAACAGTATTATGAGCACATTAACCACAACCTCGTACGACGTAATTCAGGAACTCCAAACCCAGATCAATGATGACAGCGACTTTGCAAACGCGCTAACCATTTCGTTAGTGTCGGCAAATAATTTGGCTATTGCCAACCTCGATCCTGATTTGTACAATGCACTCAATGATTTATACTCGGGCTTTGGGTGGCCTACTATCCCCGGCGATTATATTACCTACCTGACGCTTTTTTCAGAAGTAATACCCAGCGAAAACACCGGCATTTATGATCCCTGGGAAAATACACCCGGGCAAAACGGCTATAGCCAGGAGATATACGACCGCCTGTGCCAATTTTACTGGCTGGTAGACCAGGGTGCATCCGGTGTTACCTTGCAGAACTACCAGAGCCCCATTAATGAGTTTACGTTTGCAGGCTGGCTTGACGAGTATGCTACAGCCTGGGGCAGCTTTTTAGATACACCTGCTTCGCTTACACCAGAAGCACTTCAATCGTACTGGAACGATCCGGAATATAACCTGCCCGACTATGCTAACGACTCGCCTAACTGGGTTTCATTCAACACCTTTTTTTACAGGCAACTTAATTCAACACAGCCCGATGGCTCGCCTATGCGCCCGGTTGCCAACCCCTATGACAATACCATTATTTGCTCACCGGCCGATTGTACTTTCAAAGCATATTACCAGATTGACCAGGACGGGAATGTGATTGATAGCGATGGGAATTTCACAACAGTTACCTTAAAGCAAACACATACCATAGGCAATATCAACGATTTACTTGGCGAAGCGGGGAGCCAGTATGCCGCCAATTTTTATAACGGCACTTTTGTTCATTATTTTTTAAGCCCGTTTGACTATCACCGCTTTCATACACCGGTGAGTGGCACCGTTCTTGACCTGGTAGCAGTACCCGGTAATGTATACCTTGCTGTTAATATAACCGATAACCAGTTTGATGCCCCCGACGCAGCCGAAGATGGATATGAGTTTACCCAAGCCAGGGGCGTATTGGTAATTGACACCAGCACAAGCGGATCTGACGTTGGCCTGGTTGCTACCATACCTATCGGGATGGCGCAGGTATCGTCAGTTAATATGTACACAGATACCCTGCAGGGGCAACAAGTAGATAAAGGACAAGAGTTTGGCTATTTTGCCTTTGGAGGATCAGATATTATTATGCTTTTTGAACCACCTCTTGACGACCTTAAGTTTATCACAGATGTAGCAAACGCCCAGGAACCATCAAGCTATCAGGATGCTAATGCATTTCACTTCAGATATGGACAGCCTTCTGTTATTATTGTATGATAAATTAACAGGGAGATTTTCGGCGGAATCAATAATTAAAAAAGGCGATCAGTATTTTCACCTGATCGCCTTTATAACGTGTCTGCGATACTGTTGTTAAGATCAATACTTGGGCTAACAACAACCCAAGACTATAGCCGGATACTATTTTTGACGATGTTTCATATCACACCTACCATTCCTCGCGCCACTCTTCGGTTACGTCACCATCATAGAACAATCCGGCTGCTTCGGCTGCCTTTTGGATAAATTCGGCCAGGTCTTCGCGCTCCATGGTTTCAATAAAGTAGTCATGATCAATATTCAGCTGATCGAAGCCTTTTACAACGGCTTCAATAGCTTTCCAGATAGTTCGTTCATTGGTGGCACCCTGTAAGGCGGCAATATAATTATCCAGCAATACATCGGCTGTTACAATTGCCTCTTCGGTAAAAAATTCGCTGCCGTCATCTAATTGCGCTTTCCAACCTACTGTCGGCCTTGGGGTTTTTATCGGTTCCATAAGGTTTTGTGGATTTATATGGCCTAAGGTAGTTTAATGAAAGTACTTTTGCAAAACATAATGTAACCGGCCATGTAGGAATGATAAAGCAAGGAACAAGTACAAGTGGTTGTAGCCAAACCTGTTCTTTTGCAATAAGGATAGCAATGAATACCGGCCAATAGCGGCATAAGTGCCGGCCGCGCCTAAGGCCTTGCGGGCGTATAAACGGATAGCCTGGCCCGGGCCAACTTCTACCCCGCTGGGTCGGGATTGCCATGCCCCTGTTTGCAATCGAAATCTCCAGTTTATTTTGGGCTTTCCCTCTGCTTAAACATTAATAAATTTTATTAGTAACAATACAAACAAGTAACAGTCAAAAGCACATTAATACAGATTACCATAACCTGCAAGTTTTGCTGAATTATTATTAAAAATTAACCCATTAATAACACCTATCATGGCCACAAAAGAATCATTCTCTATAAACGGAGACATCCTGCTTAAAAAAGTAAAAGACCTTATTGCCGAAGGCAACATCAGAAAAATAACAATAACCGATCATTCAGGCAAAGAACTGATGACTTTCCCTTTGGCGGTAGGCCTTGTGGGCATTTTCCTGGCGCCTGTATTGGCGGCAGTTGGCGCAGTAGCCGCTTTAGTTGGCGAGTGTACCATCACTGTTGAGCGGGAAGAGCCTAAACAACCAGAAGCGGAAGAAAAAGAAGAAATATAATATACTATCGCAATTTGGCGGTGAAAAAACCCGACAGGCCTGCACCCTATATTTCGTCGCCAGATTGCGTTAACTGCCTTACGTTCGATTATATTCAAGCCCATTCGTTTCAAACACGGAGGCCACATGTTATAACCTACTTTATATTACCCGTACTTTTAAGCGCCCAGTACACCAGCACAGGCTGAAAAAACAGCCTTGCAAACCGTTTACCATCGGTATCTAATCCAAAAGCACTGCGTTTATTTACATATTGCGATATATTACCGGGGAATATCGCTGTAAAAAATGTGGCCGCGATTTTACCTGTAGTTGCTTTGTATTTTTCGGGAGCAAGTACCAATGCAGTTCCCAAGGTTATCTCGGCTATGCCGGAGTATACCACAGTATCGTCTGTTTTTAAAGGCACCCAGTCGGGTACTTGTGCCTTAAAATCTTTACGCGCAAATGTAAGGTGACTGATGCCAGCCATTATTAAACCTACCCCTAATAATACCCGGGCGGCTGTTTTTATGTTTTCGTCTTTCACGGTAGTTTATTTACAATTTGGTTTAACGATACAAATACCATTCCATGTATAAAAATCGCCGGCCGGTAATTGCGGTCGCAGTAAAAAGCGATTTTTATATACCGTTGAAACCGAATTCTTCAACAGTCATTTTAACTTGACAGTTTGATGTTAAATCTCTTTACACAATGGCTTTCACTCCCGGCACCTTAACTAACACCGCTGCCAGCAAAAAGGAACCAACAACAGCTCCTGGAGCAACAACTAACAACTTAAAGGCCGGATCGACAGCCCATGGTTTCAGCAACACCGATAACGATATCAATACCAGCGGGTGAAAAATATAAACGCAGAAAGTTAAGCGGGAGAGCTTTTTAAAAAAAACGGATTGATTGTTCCACCTTTGGCGGGCTATACCCAACAGGGCAACGATGATAAAAATACCTGTAAATTGTTCCCAAAAGGCATACATTAATGATTGCCAGCTGCCATGCCCGTTAAGGGTTTCGATTGGGCTTTGGGTTATAGTTACCACTGCGTACAATACAGGGAACAATACAACTATCATGGCCAACGCCACTATAGCAAAACTTTTACCCAATTGATAGTTTACATTATTCAACCATCTCCCCCGCGAAGCTATAATACCTAAAGCAAACAAAGCCACATACTGCGCAAAATGCCCTAACTGGAAACCAACCGGTTTCAAGATCCAACCTACGGGGAAAACCCATCGGACAAAGTAGCTCGCAAGTGCCAGCGCGGCGGTAAATAAAATAATCTTCCGGCCACCTGGCGGCATTGGGTTTACTACACCTGGCTTTTTATCAAACCAAAATCTTACTACTACATACAACACGCTGAATAACAATAAAGCCGCTACAAACCACAGCACCCCAAAATTTATCCAGGGATGAAAGCCGCTCAAAAATTGCAGATAAGTAATGTTGTTCCCCTGGGCAAATCTATAAACAAGGTAACTTAAAACCGGCGAAAGTATAAACGAATAAAATATCAGCGGGATACCAAGGCGTTTCAATCTGTCGCCCAAAAACTTCAGAGTGCCCTTTTTATTATATGACGATTCGGTAAAGTATGCCGAAAGGAAAAAGAAGAAGCCCATGAAAAACGCCTGGTTGGTGGCTACAAACAAGGTCATGGGGATAAGCGCCGCCTTAAGCGTGGTTTTTTCGGTAAGATACCAGCCTCCGGGCGCTCCATACGTAATAAATGCATGATGCATGATCACCAATACAGTAAGCACTACCTTTAAATTATCTACATAGCCGATTTTGGCGCTGTTGCTATTTGCTGTCGCAGGGATACCAGTTTCTGTTTGCATAAGGTTGTCGATAAACAATATTGTAAAACAGACGGCAATTTTGCCCCCTTGTTACAGCACACTGCAAAATTATCTGCCTTTATTTTTTAATCTGAATGGCTAATAATGCACTTTTGCCATCATAATAAACATCATAACGATCAACATTTTATCGTCATGGAAATAAGGCCGGCTACAAAACAAGATTACGACTCGATTTGGGAAATATTCTCGAACGTTACACAAAGCGGCGATACCTACGCATTTGACCCGGAAACCCCAAAGGCCGATTTAGAAAAATATTGGTTTGGCAACTCTATTCAAACGTTTGTTGCCGAAGGAGATGGCAAAATACTGGGCACCTATATATTAAAACCCAACCAGCCGGGCCTGGGCGGCCACGTTGCCAATTGCGGCTACATGGTGCATCCCGATACCCGCGGCAAAGGTGTAGGCAGCCAATTGTGCCTGCACTCGCTTGAAAAAGCTAAACAACAAGGTTACCAGGGCATGCAGTTTAACTTTGTGGTTTCAACTAACGAAAAAGCCGTAAAGCTTTGGCAAAAACACGGCTTCACCATCATCGGGACCACGCCTAAGGGATTCAGACACCGGCAATTGGGCTTTGTAGATACCTATATCATGTACAGAAACCTGTAAGTTAAACTTATTGTTTGCCTAAAACGGGTGGCGAAGCGCCCAGAACGGTATTCCTTTTATCAACCGGAATCTTTAAAAACGCTTTGTAACTGGTATCCAGATAACTAACAAGGTTAAAAGCCGCGCTAAAATAGTATTTGGTTGATGGGGTATACAGGATCAAAAAATCGTCCATGTCCTTATCTTTCAGTGGCAGGTACTTAGCAATATTTTCGGCGTTAAAAATCTTAGCTATCTCATCCTGTTGCTGCTGGTCTTTTAAAAAGGCGGCCTGCTTAGCTTTTCGTTTTTCGTCTTTTTTAAAGTAATGGAGCCTGATTGCTACGCCACCTTTGTAATACCCGGTTTTTGGATCGCGCTGGTAAACTACCGTTTGGTTATGAAAATCGGGTGCCTGGAACGAGCCTGTGTGCTTGGCTTCGGTTGCCGTAACGTTAACCTGGTTAAGCATGTTATGCTGCGGTATCAGAAAAATCTCCATTGGCTTATTGCCGGTAAGCAATACGGTATCGGCCCGGTAAAAACTGCTGCTAAATACCAGTACCTCGCCTATTTTCCCTTCAATATTAAATAGGCCACTTTTATCGGTAATGAAAACCTTGTGCGTGCCCATGTTTTCAACCTTAACGCCTTGTAGCGTTACACGTGTTTTGTTTTCAAACACAACCCCGGTTTGGATAGTTTGCCCAAGCGCTAATGCCGGAATTGAGCCGCTCAGTAGTAATAAAAGTAGATGTTTAAGCATGTTTAAAAATAAACATAAATCCGATCTGTAACTGTAACGAAATTGCATTTTAACTAAAATTAACATTTAAACGTAATTACATATACATCAGATACTTAAAGGTTATTATCTTAAAAAAAGATAAATTTTTAACTACATTTTAATTTAAAAAAGTATCTATATTTGGTTCCAGTTTTAAACCAAATACCTCCTGATCTTATTTTGAATATACTGTTACAAAGTTCGGAAACCCTGAGCGGGGGCGAATTGTTAGCTGTGCATAAATTCGCAGTCACACTATCGGAGCCCATTTTTAGAGTTGGTAAAACCAGTTTTATAAGCACTTGGTTTGCTAAAGTAAACGACCTATTACAGCAGCTAAAACTCAACATGGAGCATATCGCTCAAAGCATGCCCTTTGCTGCGCCATCAAATGCCCGGAGCGAAATTGAACAGGCACAAAACAATTTCAATTTACATAAAACCCATCTGCTCCAAAGTGGCACAAGGTTGCACAGTTACGCGGAATTTAACAGCAATAAAACATACTACAACAAACATCAATATATAGCTGTGCAGGCCGGCACTACAATTACAAAAATTGAAGACCTGGCTGAATCAAATAGAAATAATACCAACTCATTGGTATATGGCGATGTTGGCTGATGTAATATATTTACGCTCCTTACCTTTATTATGGACCAACTTGTTAATGTCAACTCATTTGAGTACAAGTACGAACGACTTGAAAACTCAGAACTTATCGCTATCATACGCAATTCAAGAAATTTTCAGCCTCTTGCTGTTGAAACGGCGTACATCGAACTTCAGCGCAGGGCCTTGCCACCCGAACAACTTAAAGAAATAAATGACGAATTTAATTTTTACCTGAAGCGAAAAGTCACCAAACAAACGCAGGAGTTAAATTCGCCCAAGCCTCAGCAAGCAAAAAAAGCGCCCGTAAATCAGCAGTTTTTTTCGGCCAAGCGGGTAATCGGCATTGTTTCGTTAACAGTTTTGGCAGTGTATTTTATCACACTCGCCGAGGGTGATACCGCCGTTTTACGCATGATTACCGAATCAAGCTCATATCGCCCATCTTTTTTGTTTGTAGTAATACCTTATTTAATGTTGCCACTGGGCGCCATTGGTTTTGGTTTAAGAAAACAACTTGGGTGGATAATGCTGTCCTGGGCAGTAATGTATAACGCGCTTAAACAGGCATATTTTTTAAAAAAGGACCTGGATATTAAATTAAATGACCGCTATGCCGATATCATATCAACAGACGAAGTTATCCGGAACCTCATTGTTATCAGTTTTTTTGTACTGATATCTGTAATAGTTTGCCTGCCCGGCATCCGCGCCAAAATGAAAACCAGCATACTAACCATGGTACTAACGATGGTTGCTGCAGTTGGCTTTTTAGCATTGCAAGTGATGAAGGTTATTTAGTTGGGTGGTGAGTAGTGGTCAGTGGTCAGTGGTCAGTGGTCAGTGGTCGAATTAAACACAAATGGCGCACCTTTCGATGCGCCATTTGTGTTTAATAATGGATGATTTTGAAATTCATTCCCATGGAGCATATCGGAGTTATAAGCAAGGCCGGGAGGGGTTTCTCCGCACGATTTACAAATACACTGCTTTTCGCCTGATTTAACCCCTACCTTCCCTTCCCCAAGGAAGGAATCGCACAGTCCCCGCCTTTTACCAACTTTCACCATTCACTCCTCACTACTCACCACTCACTGCTCCACCTTCTTCATTGGCTTTTTGCAGCTTTTTGAGCATTTCGCTGCCAATTAAGGCGTCTATAATGCCGTTGCCACCGCCTTCTTTGCCGCTTACCATTATTTCTGGTACCAGTTTAATACCATTGCTGGCAAGGGCTTCGGCTACACGCACAATGGCGTATTGTTCGGTACCCATGGCTTCGGTTTTTTGTTTGGTAACTTCGGCTTCGGCCATACCTATGGCTTTAATTTTAGCACCTTCGGCCAAACCATTCACTTCGGTGGCGTTTGCATCAGCCTTGGCGTTCACGGTTTTTGCTTCTGCATCGGCCTTGGCAATCGTAATCCTTACTTCGGCATCCGCTTTTGCGTTAATGGTTTTTGCCTCGGCCTCACCACGTGATGCGGCAACCCTTGAGGCAGCCATTTGTGTATTTATCTCAACCTGGCGGGTCGATTTTACAACCTCCGGCTGCATATCGGCACCGGCACGGGCGCTTTCAAATTCCTTACGTTCAATTTGCGCATGGCGTTGTATCTCGTAAGTTACTTTTTCCTGTTCGGCTATTTTACGGTCGGTTAAGGTTTTCATCAAAGCGGCTGGCGGCACTATGTCGCCAATCAGGGTATCTACACCTATTACATTGTAGCTTTGCAGTACGGTGCTAATGTGTTCTTTAGCATCATTTTGCCTTTCAATACGGTTGGCTAAAAAGCCGATAACATCGCTCCGTTGGGCCGAGTTACGGAAATAGTTGGCAATGGTAGGCTCCAATACCTGCGATACCAGGTTTTTCATTTTACCAAAACGTGCTATCACCTTTGGTGCTTCGTTACGCGGAACGTGTATAATTTGTGACACATCAAGATTGAAGGTAAAACCATCTGATGACCTTACGGTAATAGTACACAGGTTTTTATCCAGCTCATGCGCCTCGGTACGGCTATCGGCCCAGTTAAGCACGATGTTGGTAGTTGGCACAATTTCAACCGCGTGGGTATAAATGTTTACGGGGTGTTTACCAGGGTCAAGTGGCTCATCCCAAACGCCTTTTTCGTTACGTTTTACAATATTACCATGTTTAAAGGCATCACCGCTGGTATCCTTACCTTCGGGGCCAACAAAGGAGTTAACAACGCCTACATAACCAATGGGTATGTATATCATATCTACCTGCTCCACAATTACAAACCAGGGGTTAAGGTAATAAGTACCGGCCAGGATAACATCTTCCTGCAAACCCTTGCGGCCACCAGCGTTGATGAACGCTATAGGATCCTGGTAGTTCTTATGCCCTTCTACCGAGTAGCCGGCAATTTCGCCTTTGGCCAGCGGCTCACCATCAAGCGTGGTAATAATACCTACTTTGTTTTCCTGGATCTGGGTAATAGGTACCGTTACAATCTCGAACAAGAAAGTATTGATACGGTAACTACCCGGCGTAAGGAAAGCGGCCTGAGGGCCCTTTTGACCGTTGTTATCAAGGAACGCAATAGCATCCTGGAATTTATCGCAGTTTACCGGTTTACCAAGCACACGGCCTGTATCAAAGGATGCACCGTCCTTTGCTTTTACCAGCCCGAGCTTGTTTTGCTCAATAATGGTAAAGGGTTCCATGGTAATACCATACTGCCAGGGCCACATGCCCCAGTACAGGCCTGGCGCAAGCGCTTTGGCCTGCATACCGGCCTCGCCATTGGTGGCAATGATACGTCCGTCGGGCAACCGCGATTTACTTGACAAGGTAAACTTTTTAACCACCAGGCCAATACGGTCATCGGGGACGATCACCATCCCAAAGAATACGCGTAAAACAAATTTGTACAGTACCAATAATAAAATTAGGGGCACGGCATAAAAAAGCATAACAATTGATTTGTCCATTTTTTTAAGATTTAGAATTTAATTTTTTTTTGATTTTTTTAACGGAACCCTTAAGGTGCGGGCCCTCACAATACTAAGTAGCATACCTTTTGGAAGGGAGTCCTTGGCTATTTAGTGTCATTTAGACAGTTACGGTTATAGGTTGTTACAACAATTTTAAAAAATATTTTTGGATTTGGGAATTCGAATGTTCGATTTCGGATTTATTTAAATCAAGAAGTTTTGAAAGTGGTAAAATTTTGCAAAATTCCAACAGGAAAATGATAAGCTCATGAAAGACAACAGGGTGGCCTCAGAAGCTAAAAGCCCACAGAACCAAAGTGTTGAAAAATCTTGATACTTGATACTAACTACCTGATGCTCCCTTCATCTACTTTAAATAATTGCAAACAAATCCAAATCGCCAGGAGTTAAAATGTAATACAGCTAAAAACTTTATGATCATGGCCACATCCAATAAAATCACTCCAAAAAAAGTAAGCCCCGATACCAGCAAGCAGGCTAAAAATGAACTCAAAACCGACTTCCCCATGAGCGAAAAAGACGAAGTAAAAAAAGCCGAAGAACGAATGAAAAAACAAACGAAAGGCAAATAATTTTCCTGTTTATTTTAACAGCAATTTTATAGCTTAGGCAAACAATTGTCCCCATCATGATTAAACATAGCTTTTTATTGTTTGCTGTTGTATTGCTGTTCATTACCGCATGCAAGCCGTCGGTTTCAGTTACTACCCTTACCGGCAAATGGAAATATGTAAAGATAGAGCACCCCAATGCCAGCCCTCCGGATACCATGAAAAAGGCCGACCTTGATGAGGTAGCGCCATACATCCAGTTTACGCCCGAAATGAAGTTTTTGATTGTATGGGGTGGTAAATTCCTCTCGCACGGAACTTTCACATTAGACGGCGGCAATATGAACATAACCGAAGCTCTACCCGATGGTAAAATACGTAATTATGTTTTCACCGTATCGGAACTGACGGAAAACAAAATAGTTTTTGAAACTATCGGTGTTGATGGATCGAAGGTGACGGCCTTAAGGGCCAGTAAATTCTGAGGGCGGTTGTTTGTGGCGTGAGGTGTGGTTTGTGTTGTGTGCGGCATGGTTCGGGCTAACAGAAAATAGTTGAACCGTTGTTCAAAATTTTTCTTTCAAAAAAGGTGATATATCTTCCCTAACTTGCACATAGTAATAAACAGTAAACAATGGATACAGTTAAATTACAGGAGCAGGCGCAGCAAAGGCAGGAGCTTTTTGTCGGGCTATATAAAAAGGTATTCCCAGCTGTAGCAAAGTACGTGGCCCGCTGCGGGGGCTCGTTTGATGAGGCTAAAGATGTTTTCCAAGATGCCTTATTAAGCTATTACGAAAAAACAGCACAGACCGGGTTATCTGTTAATAATAGCGACGGCGCTTATATTTACGGTACGGCCCGGTATCTTTGGATAAAACGTTATAAAGAAGGCGGGCAAACCTCGCAGTTAAATGAAGCTCTTATCGTCAACACTGCGGAGGAAAGCATCTGTTTAACTGATGATAACAAATTGCTCAACTTTTTAGAATCTGCCGGCAAACGTTGTATGGAACTGCTACGCTCGTTTTATTACGACAAACTGCCCATGACCCAGATTGCCGAAACATTTGGCTTCTCGGGCGTACGATCGGCCACGGTGCAGAAATATAAGTGCATAGAAAAAGTAAGGGAAACCGTTAAACAAAAAGCATTAACCTATGAGGACTTCCTTAAATAACATAGCCCGGATAGAAGTACACCTGCTTGGCAGCCAAAAGCCCACGGATGCTTTACTGTTTGAAGCCAGGTTATTGCTGGATGACAGCCTGCAGGTTGATGTATCCGCCCAAAAACAAGTATATAGCATGGTACGGCAGTATAGCCGCAAACAATTAAAACAAGAGATAGAGGCAGCTCATGAGCAACTATTCAGCCAGCCCGAACATCTGAGCTTCAAACAAAAGATTACCCGGTTATTTTTTAAGTCTTAAGTCGAAAGTATTAAGTCTTAAGCCCAGGGTCTTAATCGACAAAAAAACAAGACTTATGACTTAGTGCTTCCGACTTAAAACTCACCACTCACTACTCACCACTTTAAATCATGAATATTGATAAACAGGAATTCCGCAAATATGCGGTCATGCACCATGCTATTGCCGGTTCGCTGGTAGATAACTACATCTCAGGAGTCGAAAAAAGTGCCTTGCCAACGGCCATGACGCCCTATATTACCGAAGAGCGCGAAATGCGCGTAGCCCAGATGGATGTGTTTTCGCGCCTGATGATGGACCGCATCATTTTTATGGGCCAGGCCGTTGACGATAACGTGGCTAACATTATCCAGGCGCAACTGCTTTTCCTGCAGTCGACAGATGCTAAAAAAGATATCCAGATGTACATTAACTCGCCCGGTGGCTCGGTATACGCCGGCCTGGGTATTTACGACACCATGCACTTCATCAGCCCCGATGTGGCTACTATTTGTACGGGCATTGCCCTATCCATGGGCGCGATATTATTATGCGGTGGCGCCGCGGGCAAAAGAGCTGCTTTAAAGCATTCGCGCGTAATGCTGCATCAACCATCAGGCGGGGCACAGGGCATGGCATCAGATATTCAGATAGCTGCGCAACAAATATTACTAATGAAACAGGAATTGTATGAAATAGTTGCTAAACACAGCGGCCAGCCATACGAAAAAGTGTACCAGGTATCTGACAGGGATTATTGGATGATAGCATCCGAAGCCAAAGAATTTGGGATAATTGATGAGGTGCTGGTGTAGGCAGATGTGCAGGTGAAGGGATTACTTATCGGCAAAAGACTTACGAAGTTTTAAAAACTTCGTAAGTCTGCAATTCGGTCAAATATGATATCAAACTTTCAATGCGCCGCCATCGCCGCCCCGGCCACTGCTTCCACTTTGTTCTTAATAAACCTCTTCCCTACAAATAATACTACAAAAGCCACAACCGAGGATGCCGCCATAACACCGGCCATAGGCAATGTGCCCTGGTTTTGAATAAGTGTGATGCCGTATGATGCAAGCGCCCCGATTGCCATTTGTAGCGCCCCCATTAATGCCGATGCCGAGCCTGCGTTTTTGGTAAACGGTGCCAACGACAAGGCAGACGCGTTGGGGCTGGAAATGCCAACACAACACAAAACACCAAATATCATAACTATTGTACCGGCCATACCAAACCAGCCATTTAATGATCCTGTTAAAAACAC
This sequence comes from Mucilaginibacter sediminis, assembly GCF_051903035.1. Classification (NCBI taxonomy): domain Bacteria; kingdom Pseudomonadati; phylum Bacteroidota; class Sphingobacteriia; order Sphingobacteriales; family Sphingobacteriaceae; genus Mucilaginibacter; species Mucilaginibacter sediminis. The sequence continues at coordinate 6,597,463 of NZ_CP170602.1, read as the reverse complement.
TGCCGAAATAATGACCAGGCAAATCACTGTAACGTTTATAATTCGCTCGCTTTTATAATACTTAACCAACAGGCTGTTCACCTGGCTTGCTCCAATAAAGCCAATTGATAGTCCGCCGAAAACCCATCCGAATGCACCTTTGCTTATCTTAAAAATTCCGATAAAAACAAGCGATGACGATGCCACATAGGTAAACAAACCAGCGAATATAAAGGCGCCGCTTACCGCATAAGTAAAAAATTGAGGTTCTTTTATAACAGCCAAGAAGTTGGTGATGATGGGTACAGGCTTAAGCGAATAAGTAGGATCGGGCTTATAACTCTCGGGCAGGAAGAAAAACACAGCAATAAATATGAGTACAGCTATCACGGTAAGTACCAAAAATATGGCCTGCCATTCAAAATGATTAACTATAGCGGTGCCCGCGGTTGGGGCAAGCATGGGCGAGGCGCCCAACACCAGTATAAGCAGGGCAAACACTTTAGCATTATCTTTTACCGGGAATAAGTCGCGCACCATGGTCATTGCTGCCACGGTTGCAGCACAGCCTCCAATGGCCTCAAAAAACCGCATTCCCACAAGTATCGGTAGTGAAGTCGAAAAAAAACAACCGATAGAAGCAACTATGTACAAAATGAGGCCGAAATAAAGGGGGCGTTTGCGGCCAAACCTGTCAAGTAACGGCCCATATAATAGTTGGCCGGCCGATATCCCGATAAAAAAGCTCGACATGGTCAGCGTCATCTGCTCGGGGCTGGTATGTAAATACGCGGCAATGGTATCAAAAGCCGGCAAATACATATCAATTGAAAATGGCGCCAAAGCCGTAAGCGAACCTAATATCAGGATAAGGAAAAAGTATCTTTTGTTAGTCATGTGGCGTTATTTGTTCATAGGTTATGGTTCATAGTTCATGGTAGCCGTACTGCCGTGAATTAATTAAAACGTTGCTATTTTTGCCTGATAATTTTTTGAAGCAGCCATGATCCATGAACTATCAACCATGAACTCTTCGCTAAAACGTTTCGCCTAAATTAAGGTTTATCGACGAATAGTTACGGCTTACGCCATAATCAAGGCTAATATTTGTACCAGATTTTTTATTGAATTTAAACCGCAGGCCGGTGCCACCCGCGGGGTGCCAGTAGGTAAATTTATAGGTATCCGGTTCGGTTACCGAGTTCACGTTGGCAAATAAAACAAAACCCAGCAGGCCGTTGCGGGTAATATCACGGCGATATTCGGTTTCAAAATAAGCCAGCCGCTGGCCGCGGTAACGGTTTTGCTGAAAACCCCTGCCCGATCGTTGATATGGCTCCCAGCCTAAACTGGGCAGGTTTAAATAAGGAGTGCCCGGCGTAAGCGATGTCCAGTAATACGTCCAGAATGCCAGTACATTTTTTGGGCCCGAATTAGTTAGCGAAACATACTTACGCAAATCGATGTATAACGATTGCCAGTTGGTATGGCTCCCCAGTACTTTGGTATTAAACCGGTACGACACGTTAGCATAAACCCCTGGCAAAGGGTCAATTGAGTTTCTGCGTGTATCATATAACAAATTCAGGGTGGCTCCCGATGAAAATGCATCCTGGCCAGTTGCGGTACCATACTTGTACTTGGTAAAATCGCGCAGGGTTTGTTCACCCTGGCTATCTATATCGGCATAATAATCAAGATTATACCCCACGCCGGCATAAAAATAAGGTTTTATTCTTTTTAGCACAGTTTGGTAAAGGCGTATGTAATTATAATCAACCAAAAATTTGTCGTGGTTGTTCATATTGCCCCCAAGGCCCCAGGTATATTGGGGGTAAACCAGTAAACGAATATCGCCTATAACGTTCCACTGATTATCTTTAAGCCAAACACTTGAACGAATCGGCAAGCCGTACCGCCCTTTAAGGTTAAAATAAGGGGTAAATACAACGGTAGAAAGATTGGTAGTCTTTTGATCGCCCAGGTAAAAGCCTGCTGTAGTTGAGGTAAACAGTGCTCTGCCTCCGCTCCGGCCGTCAGATGTTGAGATAGGCAGAAAAGAGAAATAAAATTTCTTCTTCTCGGTAACCGATACCTTCCGTGGCTTAACATTAAATACCGACCGGAAAACATCTATTAGGTCCCGCTGCGGAATAGTATCCGTTGGCCTTCTTGCTGTATCGGCTTTAGGCCTGCCGGTTTGTGCCATTATAGCAAAAGGTATTAAACAAAACAATAATGCTACAAACGTTTTACCCATTATTTATTCAACGTAATATGTACACCTGCTGTTTGGCATTGTTGCCTGTAAAACCAAACTTTTAACGAATAACCCGTCTTTAACGCATTTATTAAGCAAATTTTATTTTACACTTTGCTGATGATAGCACTCACTTAAGATAATAAAAAAAGCCCGCGGTTGTAGTAAAACCGGGGCTTTTAAATAAATTTAACTTTTTTTAACCTTTATTGGTACTTAATCGTAGTTACAGTAGTTGTTTTGCTGTATGGATGCGCGTGATGCCTTGGGTGGGCTTTACGCCAAGCAATACGGCGGGCGCGCTCTTTTTTTTCCCTTGCCCGGCGGGTTTCATTACCTATAATGTAGCCACCGCCCGCACCTATGGCACCACCAATTAAAGCACCGCCAACATTATGGCCTATCAGGCCACCTGCAACGGCACCACCGGCACCTCCTATTATAGCGCCCTTACCCTGGTCGCTTATTCCCTTTTTCTTTGTAGTTTGAGCCTGGGTGTTTTGCGCAAACGTTAATAACATTGCGAAAAACAGGCATGCAAATATGATTAGCTTTTTCATGGTATAATGTATCTGATAAGTGTTAATAATTATCACCTATACAAATAGCAGGCCAAACATTCAGTTTCAGATAGTGCCCCCTTGACCACTGCCTGGTTTTTAACTACTCAACTCAATCTACAATAGCCCATAAACTAATAACGCGTATTATCCCTGAAGTTTTGTGCGCGTACAGCAATTTGTTGTAAAGTAAGCTCGCTATATTTTTTTGCCCGATCAAACCATTCGGGCGCCTCGTCGGCCAGGTTATCGACGATTGATTTTCCGTCAGGTCCTTTTTTTGTAACGTAATTTATGCCATAAGCAACTGCAGCGCCAATAGCAAGTGTTTTTATAATGCCCATATTTTTAGTGTTTTATTTAATAAGTATATGACAATGATGGTGCCAGTTTGTTACGTGGCGCCTATGCTTAGAGTTTTATAACTACAAATAGTTTAATGCGTATACAGGCAATAATAACGCTTAGTCCCGGCGTTGTTTAATGACAATTTCCATGTTCTTTGTTTTTAACTATTTTTACCACAACTATGTTTTTTATCCTGTCAAAAGTACTATCATTTTTGCTGCTGCCTGTTCTATATGTTTTTGTTTTGTTGCTTATTGCTGTACTATCAAAAAAGCCAAGGTTAAAACGCAGGTGTCTAATTTGGGGTGTTGCATTGTTTTGGATATTTTCGGCCCCGGTATTTTTAAACCTGCTGGCCAGGGCGTGGGATATTGCTCCGGCCAAACTGCAGCCAGGCAAAACATACAGCGCTGCCATAATTTTAGGCGGTTTTACAAGTGAAAACAAACATGGCAAAGGAGTATTTAACTGGGCCGCCGACCGGTTTATACAAGGCGTTTTACTACAGCGGAGAGGTAAGGTAAAAAAAATAGTGATATCGGGTGGCAACAGCAATCTTGTTCCAGGCGCTTTCAGGGAAGCAGATTTTGTATTTCAGCAGCTTCGGGCTCTACAGATACCCGATAGTTGCATATTGATAGAGAACCAGGCCCGAAACACACTTGAAAATGCATCATTAACCAAAACATTGTTAATCAAAAACAAGCAACAAGGTCCTTATCTGCTGGTAACTTCGGCCTTTCACATGCGCAGGGCCATTCAAATTTTTAAAAGCCAGCATGTTGATGTAATTCCGTATTCATGCAATGTAATAGCAGGCGATGTACAATGGTCGTTTTTTGAGTTTATGCCCAGCGCCGAAATTTTAAACAGATGGAGCTTTTACATAAAAGAAATTGTTGGCTTTGCAGTTAACTATATAATAGGCAAGGGCTAATTGATACCCAATTTCAACTCGCCGCCGCTATCCTGCGCTTTGTTATTCGTATTCCAGTCGTTTATGTCTATTAACCCTGGTAGGGTTTGGTAGTGTGTGCTGTCTTTAGGGCACCGTACCGTAAATTTGCTTCCTTTACTTTGTTCAATTACGGGACGGCTACCACATATGATGCAATTCTCACAAATTACTGAAGGTTGTATGCTAATAAATTTGCCCATTTGACTGTTAATTTGGCTCTTGCTTCTTTAATTTAATAAACCTACTATGATATATTTTTGTACCAGCGGTTAAAATCGGCTTCATAAACTAAATTGATATGCCGATGGCGGTTTTTAAGTGGCACAAATGGATTTTACAATGATAGCTTATATTTCAATAACAATAGTAGTCAACAAATTATTTAATTATTTTGGCAAACAATGCGTTTAAATCAAATTAGCTGTTTATGGGGATATTATTAGTTGAGGATGAACCAAATGTGGTATCGGTAGTTAAACGCGGCCTTACCGATTATGGCTTTGAAGTAAGTGTTGCAGCTAATGGCGCAACGGGTTTACAAATGGCGCTTGATCATGACTTTGACCTTGTTATACTTGATGTAATGCTGCCCGTAATGGATGGCATACAGGTTTGTAAACACATCAGACAGCAAAAAAAGATGATACCCATCATTATGCTTACTGCACTTGACTCTACCGAGAACATTGTAAGCGGCCTGGACAGCGGGGCAGATGACTATATGGTAAAACCATTTAAAATTGCTGAGCTTGCTGCCCGCCTGCGCACCCTACTGCGCCGCGGCGGAAGCGAAACGTTAGCAAATAACACCTATACAATAGGCAACCTGGTGCTCAATACCGAATCGAAAATAGCTTACCGCAGCAACGAAGTATTAAAACTCACAGCTACCGAATACCGGCTACTTGAATATTTTGTAAAAAATCAGAAAAAGGTACTATCCCGGATCCAGATCCTGGAAAATGTTTGGGATATTGATTTTAATATGGGGACCAATGTGGTAGATGTTTATGTAAACTATCTGCGTAAAAAACTGGAGAAAAACGGCGGCTCCAACCTCATCCATACGGTGTTTGGTATGGGTTACCTGATGAAAGAGGGCGATACTGATGAAGATACAAAGTAAAATAACATTACTATTCCTGCTACTGTCGGGCGGCATACTTATACTGCTTAACGCATCCATTTTTTACCTGGTTTACAAATTCAACTTCGATGATTTTTATAAACGGCTGGAAGCCCGCGTAAACATAGCGGCCGAAGTGCAGCTATCACCAGGCGCCAAAAGCAAAGCCACTTTAGAGGTACGTAACAAATACCTGGAGAAACTGGATTCGGAAAAAGAGTATTTTTTAGCGGTAGATAGTAACAAAAAGGTGCATGCAAGTGCCGGCATTGCCCAGGTTTTTATCGAAGATATATTAATGACTGGCCAGGCTCATTACAGGCACGATAATACTTTTTATGCCGGCTCACTGTTCAAAAAAGGCAATGCGGGTTATGTTGTTATTGTTTCGGCATCAAACCCGGCTGGTTTCCAGGAACTAAAAGACCTTCAAAAAATATTGCTGTATGGCTTTTTACTGGCCATGATATTGGTATATTTTGTAGGCAAAATTTTTTCTTTCTACACCTTTCAGCCGGTGCGGCGAATCATCAACAATGTAAAAAACATTACAGCCAATAACCTCCATTTCCGACTGGACGAACTGGCCGGAAAAGACGAAATAGCCGAACTATCCCTTACATTTAATGATATGCTTAACAGGCTTGAAACAGCCTTTGAAACACAAAATAATTTTGTAAGCAATGCATCGCACGAGTTGCGCACCCCCCTAACCATCATATCATCTGAGCTTGAACTGGCTTTAAACAAACAAGACCTGAACACGCATCAACGCGGGGTTTTAAACACGGTGTATGCCGAATCGGAAAAACTGGGCCAGATCCTGAACAGCCTGCTTACGCTGGCCCAATCGGGTTTTGACGGCAAAAGACAAAACTGGGAAAGCATACGCATGGATGAACTTCTGTTAACCGCCTCTGAATCGGTTAAACGAATAAACCCTGAGTGCAATATATATATCAACCTTGAAAACTTACCTGCTGATGAAAACCTGCTTTACGTAAAAGGAAACAGCAATTTGTTGCGGTTGGCCATTAACAATATAATTAGCAACGCTTGCAAATACTCAGACAACCGGCCGGTGACAGTTAGCCTGTTAGCAGAAAACAACAGAGTTATTATTGCCATTAAAGACCAGGGCATCGGCATTCCCCAAACCGAGCTTCAGCATATATTCGAGCCTTTTTTCCGCGCCTCAAACGCACACGGGTACGAAGGCCATGGCGTGGGGTTGCCATTAACACTTAACATCATCCGCCTGCACAAAGGCAGCCTGGGCATTAGCTCGGAAATTAGTGTAGGTACCGAGATTAAGGTGTTTTTGCCGGTGGAGCCTCAACCTGCCCACTCCAAAGGCCAGGGTTCTTAAAAAATAAAGTTAAAACGATTCTTGAATATGCAAATCAAAAGTTCTCTCCTTTGTAAAGGATTATTCGCACTATGATGCTTTTGGGCGCTCATGAATGCTGTTTAGGTGAGGCTATGAGCATTCTAATCAAATTCTAATAACTTTCTTATATCCTCCTAATTATTGGCTGCTACACTTGTATCAAACAAAACATACAAGGTTTCACCATTAATTAAAATTACCATGAAAACGTTATTAATCCCTACCGATTTCACCCAGCAGTCTATCCAGGATATTCCTGCTTTGGCCCAGGTTTTTTACCCCGAAAAGGTAAACATTGTGTTGGTACACATGCTGAAAATTACCGATAACATGAGCGAATTGCTGATGCTATCGCGCCGCAGTGTGGAGTACCGGCAAATTCCAGATAATTTTTATATCAGGTGCCGCGATATCGAAAACAAATACAGCCATGTCATCAACAATATTGCTATCACTTTTTTTTATGGCAGCACGGTTGCAGTTTTCAATAATTTCCTGGAAGCTAATGAAATTGACGCCATTGTGCCTGCACATGACAATTACGAGTTGCTTTTTAAAAACAGCATAGCACCGCAAATGCTTTTTGATAAATGCGATACAGCCCTTATAAAATTACCTAAAACGCCGGGCACTTTGGCAGATGTGGTTATAGAGGAGCCTGTTTTAACTGAACAAGAATCATAAATTAAAATCTTACACCTTATGTTATTAAAAGAAAATATACCGGTAAGCTATGTATTTGGCAAAATAAAAAAGGAAGTTTTGATGGTGGCGGTTTACGCAATTACTGTCTATTGTATTCACCAATACTATAACTTCAAAGATGTTTCGATACCACTAACAGTGCCTACCATCCTCGGAACCATTATATCGCTGCTGCTGGCCTTTCGGTCAAACCAGGCTTATGACCGGTGGTGGGAGGCCCGCATCCTTTGGGGAGGTATCGTAAATGATTGCCGCACCTTTGCACGCCAAATTTTAACTTTTGTGGATAGCAGTCATGATGGCGAGCAAAAGTGGGCGTTAAAAGAGCGCATCATCCGCAGGCAAATGGCCTGGTGCTATAGCTTAAGCTGCCATCTGCGCGGCCAAAACGCAAAGGATAACCTGGAGGCCTACCTAACCGACGATGATGTAAAAAACATCAAAAAGCTTGACCATATTCCGCTTGCAATAAACGAGCTGCAGGGTCATGACCTGCGCACACTGTATAAACTGGGCTGGATAAATGAGTACCAGCAAGTGACCCTTGATAACACACTAACCAACTTTATGAATTTGATGGGTGGCTGCGAGCGTATCAAGAATACCGTTTTTCCGGTTACTTATAGCGTATATATTCACTGGCTGGTTATGTTTTTTGTGCTGTTATTGCCTTTTAGCCTGATGGAGTTTTTCGGAATTTTCCAGGTACCGCTGGTAATAGCCATATCCTCGGCCTTTTTCCTGATCGAAAAAATGGCCATCCACCTGCAGGATCCATTTGAAAACAAACCAACAGATACCCCCACAACAACCATCAGCCGCACCATCGAAAAAAACCTGAAACAAATGATGAAGGATGAGTTACCTCATGACATCGACGCTGTCATCGGCAAACAACCACAAAAGCAGACTCAGTTTTACATACTTTAAAAAGAATCAAAAGTTAAGACTTTTTTCTGTTCCGTGATGCCGCCGGATTCCAAAAGGAAACGGCGGCTTTTTTGTGTTGAACGTCAAAAAAGGTCTTGATACTTGATACTAACTACTTGATACTTTTTAAACGTCTTGCCTCTTGATTCTATTTTCCCCGATTCTTTTCGCTACTTTGGCTATCTTAAATTTTGAAAAAAATCGCACTGTATAAAAATGACTTATTGCCTCGGAATTAAGGTTAAGGAGGGTTTATTGGCTATTGCCGATACCCGAATAACCTCTGGTACAGATACCACTGTAAAAAAGAAGATCACCATTGAACAAAAAGATCATTTTTCGCTTTTTATCATGACCAGCGGTTTACGGTCGGCCAGGGACAAGGCCATTGTTTATTTTAACGAATTACTGGAAACCAAGGAGTTTAACAAAATGTACAAAGCTGTAAACGCCTTTGGCGAGCAGGTGAAACGGGTAATTGCCGAAGACAAGGCGTCGTTAGAAGCCGCAGGCTTCCGGTTTGACCTGAACACCATTATAGGCGGGCAGCTAAAAGACGACGACGAGCACAAGCTTTTTTTGCTGTACCCCGAAGGCAACTGGGTTGAACTTGGGCAGGGCGCACCTTATGTAGTTATAGGCAATTCGGGCCATGGCAAAGCAATATTAAACCGCATCCTTACCGAAGACAGCAGCCTGAAACTGGCCCTCAAAACAGGCTTTCTTTCGTTCGATTCAACAAGGGTAAGCTCCAATAATGTGGATTTCCCGATTGATGTAGCTGTTTATAAAAAGGATAGCTTCGATATTATTCAACAGCGATACGAAAAGAAAGACCTGGAATATATATCGGCCCAGTGGGCCGAAGAATTAAAACTGGCTTTAGAACATATATCTGAAGACTGGATGGATACGACCTTTAACAAATTAGAAGAAATTAAAACCGAAAGCTGATCAATGAAATTCAATGTGTTTACCCAAATGGAATATGTAGTACGGGCGCCGGGCACATTGATATTAAATATACATGCATTACGTACACCCAACCAAACCGTACTGAATGAGGATTTTACGGTTGACCCTTACGTTAAAATTGAAGAGATTATATCTGCCCAGGGAGAAAACCGGCTGATGCGCTTCGAGGTATACCAGCCGGGAACTATTAAAGTTACATACAACGCGCTGGTTGACAATTTTTACGAGCTTACCGATTATTCGCAGCAACAGGAAACGTTGGTAGCCCAGCTCGACTCATCGGTGCTACCCTATTTAAACCCAAGCCGTTATTGCCAGTCGGATAAATTGTACCGGCTGTCGCACAACCTGTTTGGCCACATTACCAACCCATTTGAAAAAGTGGTTACCCTTACCGATTGGATTCACAACAATGTACAGTATTTAAGCGGGTACAGCAATTCGCAAACATCGGCATTTGATACCGTTACGGAGCAGGTTGGCGTTTGCCGCGATTTTGCTCACCTGGGTATTGCCCTTTGCCGCGCCTTAACTATTCCGGCGCGCTATTTTACGGGCTATGCCTACCACTTATACCCCGCCGATTTTCATGCCTGTTTTGAGGCTTACCTTGGCGGCAAATGGATTCTTTTTGACGCCACCAAACTGGTGCCCTTAAACGGCCTTATAAAAATAGCCACCGGTCGTGATGCTGCCGACACAGCCATAGCCAATATTTTTGGCGATGTAACCTTTACCACCATGCAGGTAAGCTGCGAACTTGCCCCGGATGAGCATAATTTTGAGCCGGTGTATTATATACATGGCGGGTATAACGGATTATCGTATTTATAGCCGCTCTATTTGGAAGTTGTACTGATTGAAGCGCATCAATACTATGCTTTCTTTTTCAACCTGTTCCCATAAACCCAGTTGATGCCTAATACGGCAACGCATATCAACAAACCAAAAAATTCGCGGGTTTCTTCAATCCAGGGTTTTTCGGCCTTCATACTTTCTACCAGGCTTTCGGAGTGGTGCTTGGTAAACCAGTCTATCAGGCCATTGGCGTCAAATATTTTATAAGTAGCATAAGCCAGGTAAATAAATATACCAACTGCATACCAAACCGGGTAAAACTGTTTTCGCGAAGCCTTAAAGCAAAACCATGCGCTGTAAAGGTAAATAGGTACCCAAATGTAAGGGTCGGGGTCATTATATTGCAGGGCTGCAAAAATGACAAACAGCACAACAAATACGATGTTGAAAATTTTCATTGTTTAAATGGATATTGGTTTTGATTGGGCTTAATGCAGGTTAAGCGCTTAAAGATAATATATTCAGCAAAACAAAGATGATTCTATTTAAAAAGAAACTAAGCTTGATGCGCCAACCATATAATAACAAAATGCGATCTTAAATACCATGATTCATTTTATGTAAATTGTAAGTTGATCCTATGTATTTTGTAAGTAATGCTTATGTAAATTGTAAGTTCACATCATGTATATTGTAAGCATTTAAGTAATTTTGTTAAATTTCATCGAGATGAGTAAATTTATACAACGGCAAATTGCGCCTATAATAGAGGCTCAAAAAAGCAAATTTCCCGTATTGGCTATTACCGGCCCAAGGCAATCTGGTAAAACTACCTTGCTGAAAGAGATTTTTAGTGATTATAGCTATGTAAGTCTCGAAAATCCAAACACACGATCCTTTGCTATGGATGATCCGATCGGTTTTTTGAACCGTTACGATCATAAAGTCATTTTAGACGAAGTACAACGAGTGCCGGCATTATTTTCATACATCCAGGGCAGGGTTGATGAATCTAAAATGATGGGGCAGTATATATTATCCGGCTCACAAAATTTCCATTTGTTAAATAATATCACTCAAACGCTGGCGGGCAGGGTTGCATTGTTTAAATTACTACCTTTTGATTTTACTGAATTAAAACAAGCTGCCTTATTAGCAAGTTCTTATGCGCCGGCCAGTATTAAGGGGTTTTACCCGGCTATATTTGACAGGGATATTGATCCGGTTGTATTTTATGCTAATTATATTCAAACATATCTTGAAAAGGATGTAACAGAATTAATGAATATAAAGGATCTTAAGCAATTTCGTATCTTTTTAGGTTTGTGTGCCGGGCGGGCGGGCCAGTTACTCAATTTCAGTGCTTTGGCTAATGAATGCAACATATCGCATAATACCGCGAAAGCCTGGTTGTCGATACTTGAAAGTAGCTATATTGTTTTTCTTTTACAGCCCTATCATCAAAACTTCAATAAACGTTTAGTTAAAAGCCCCAAATTGTATTTTTATGATACAGGCCTGTTAAATCATTTACTGGGAATAAGAACTGCCGAAGAACTTGACGAAAACCGGCTAAAAGGGAACATATTTGAAAATATGATCCTGGCCGAGTATCAAAAACAAAACCATCATTTATATCTGCATAAAGATTATTATTTCTGGCAGGACAGCAATGCCCATGAAGTCGACCTGTTGATGAAAAAAGCACAAGGCTTCTCAATTTTTGAAATCAAAGCAACACAAACTGTAAGCAATGCACTATTTAAAGAGATGGATAGGTTTGAGGAGATTGCCGCTCCTGAAAAAGTAAATAAAACGTTGATTTATGGTGGCGCCGAAAATGAAAAAAGAACAAGATACGACGTTGTTAGCTGGCAAAATGTACCTGATTTTATGGGTTAATATAAAGTCGCACCCAGTGATTCCGCTGGTCACACGCCAGTGTCAACGGCTCTTAACTTCCATCTCCTAAATTTTAAAACAAACATTTAACATTATTATAACATCAATTAAAACAATTTCATTACTTAAGCGCTTTTGGGTAATAGTTTTTGCACCTCCTGATATTCTTAATATGAGCTTAGCTGATCTTTACCCTTCAAAAAAAATAATATTAATCAGCTTTATATTTTTCTGTACCGCTTTCAAGGTTTTTGCCCAAAACAATATATTCGATCAAAAGCCCGAGGTGAAACTACGCTATTACCGGGATGTTCGGGATACCTCGGTAAAACGCAGGTTTGGCCGCGCTGCAGCCGAATTGGGTATAGCCGAAATTACGCCCTGGATTTTTGACCGATATGTAGCCAACAAGGATTATGCCCGTATAAACTGGAAAAGCGTTAGCCACAACCTTAACCCTGGCAACTGGGAGTTTGATAACGATCCTTTTCAAACTAATCAGTTTGGACACCCTTATCATGGCAGTTTGTTTTATAGCGCGTTCCGAAGCAATGGCTTTAGCTTCTGGCAGTCTGTACCGGCTACCATGGCGGGTAGCTACCTTTGGGAAACCTTTGCCGAAAACCAGGCACCCTCTCCAAACGATTTTATAAATACCAGTTTTGGCGGTATCGTGCTGGGCGAGATGACTTTTCGCCTATCAAGCCGCATAGTAAACAACCGCCAGCGGGGTTTTAAAAGGCAGGCCAGCGAAGTAGCCGGATTAATAATTAACCCCATGCGCGGACTAAACCGCATTTTAGACGGTACCTGGGGCAAGGTTTATGGCAATAGTACCGAGCGCGACTCATCAAAAATAGGCGCAGAGTTTGACCTCGGAGGGCGGATATTTAATTCCCAATCGGTGAGCCCGTTTAAGCATGGTCGCTTTGGCTGGTTCGGCAGGGCAGCATTATTATATGGTGTACCAAATGAAGGCTTCAGGAAACCCTTCAGTAATATATCTATAACTGCCGAATTTGGTAAAGACGATAGCAGCTCGGTTAACGTGATAAGCGTGTATGGATCACTTACCGGCTGGGACGTTTCTGCGGTTGACCAGGATAAAATAGAGCACCTGGTAATACTATCTGCAAATTATGACTATATCCGCAACCAGGCTTTTTTCTATGGGGCGCAAAGCGTAAAATTCAATCTATTCTCAGAGCTTAAACTAACACACGGCATAAAAATAACCGGCAATCTTGGGGCTGGCCCAATACTTTTGGCTGCCGTACCTGATCAATACACGTACAATAGCCGTAATTATGATTACGGACCAGGCTTCTCTGTTAACGGTGGCGGGACAATAAGGTTATTAAACAGGTTATCATACAGCGCAAATTACCGGGGAGGCTGGATGATAACCATAGACGGTAATAAATCGCATTATTTTTTGCACACCTTTAGTAACGAAGTAAACTACATGTTTATTAAAGGACTTTCCATAGCTGCCGAATCGGGTTATTTCCGGCTGGAAGGAAACTACCATGATTATCCTGATGTGAATAAGAAATATCCTTACCTCAGGATCTCGACAAGATATACGATAGGGAATTTGTGAAGAAGCTAAAAGCAGAAAGCTTAAGGCTTAAAGCCTGACAACGCGCCAAAAAAGCTTTGTGCTTTACGCCTTTAGCTTTCAGCTAAAATAGACGTCGCGGGCAGATTCGAACTGCCGTTTAGGGTTTTGCAGACCCCCACCTATCCTCTCGGTCACGCGACTTAAAAAAACTATAAAATCACTTATTAGATTGGCAGGGGGCGAAGATGGTATGTTATCTTTCTCCGTTGAATGGAGCAGGAATTAGCACCTTTTACATTATGCGGATGTATAGGTTGCTAAGACGTCTTTGGGCCTTTCCCTCAGTCTTTCTTGATAAGTTAAAATAAAGAACGATTTGTCTGTTTTGACAATGCAAACATAAAACATTATTTATATAAATCCTATAGAAATAGTAGAATATTTTTTATCAATCCATTATCTCTCTAAAAATCAGCAATATAAATAACAAATACTCCCGCGAGCTTCCAGCTCGTGGGCCGAATGATTTCAGCTTTCAGCTGAACTAAGTCAAGAGAATTTAAACCCGGAGATACTCACGAGTAATGCTAACCTAATCTCACAGGTGTTGAATTTCTGCCTTAACCCCCGTCATTCACTTTTCTTCCATCTGATGGATTATTCCACTACCCAAACAAGCCAATCTCCTGTATCCTTTTGCAAAAAAAACTGAATAACAGTTGCCTGTTATAACTGTATTTTGGGTACCTTAATATACAACTATACTTTGCAGATACATAAGGATAGTTATGCAAATGATAAGCGCTAATATTGCTTTAACCAATTGAAATAAACACAAAAATGAAGGTAGCTTTATTTGTTCCCTGCTATGTAGACCAATTTTATCCACAGGCTGCCGTTGCAACCCTGGAATTGCTGGAGAAGCTGGGTTGCGAAGTTCATTACCCTAAAAATCAAACCTGTTGCGGGCAGCCTATGGCCAATAGCGGCTATGAGCACCTTACCGGCGGCTGCAATAATTTATTCATCGATAATTTTGCCGGTTACGATTATATCGTATGCCCATCCGGCAGTTGCACGCTGCATATTAAAGAACATTTGCATTCTCACGAAAACGAAGATAAAGCTATCGAAATCCGTAAACGTATTTTTGAACTTACCGAGTTTTTGGTAGATATATTACAGGTAAAAAGCCTCAAAGCCAGCTTCCCCTACAAAGTAGGTATGCACCAAAGCTGCCATGGCTTGCGCGGTTTACGCATTTCGCAAATGACCGAACTGGTGGCCCCGCCGTTTAGCAAACCAGCTCAATTGCTGGGCCTGGTTAAAGGCCTGGAACTGGTACCCTTAAGCCGGGCCGATGATTGTTGCGGCTTTGGCGGTACCTTTTGCGTGGTAGAAGAAGCTGTGTCATCCAAAATGGGTAAAGACCGTGTGGACGACCATATTGAACATGGGGCACAATACATCACCTCGGCCGATTTAAGCTGCCTGATGCACCTGGAAGGCATCCTGCGCCGCCAAAACAGCAGTGTTAAAGTAATTCATGTTGCCGAAATTTTAAACCACAGTATCTAATATGAGCAGCACCGCAACAAAAGATCACCCGCAATTGGCCGCCATATTTAACCGCGACGAACCACGGGTTGACTGGCACGACGAAACCCTGTGGTGGGTTCGCGCCAAACGCGATATTGCCGCACATAAACTACCCGAGTGGGAACTGCTGCGCGAAACTGCCTCGCAAATTAAAAACAACGTACTATCAAACCTGAGCACTTACCTGGAGCAGTTTGAGGCCAATGCCATTAACAATGGGATAATAGTACATTGGGCAGCTAATGCCGAAGAGCATAATAAAATTATTTACACCCTGTTGGAGAAACGCGGCATCAGCCGTATGGTAAAAAGCAAATCGATGCTTACCGAGGAGTGTCACCTTAATGAATACCTGTTAAAACAGGGCATAGATGTTATCGACTCCGACCTGGGCGAACGCATTGTTCAGTTAGCCGGCGAGCCGCCAAGCCATATTGTACTGCCTTGCATCCACAAGAAAAAGGAAGAAATAGGCGACATTTTTCACGAGCATTTAGGCTCGGCCAAAGGCGAATCAGATCCTAAAATATTAACCGAAACGGCCCGCCAGCACCTTCGCGAAGTATTCCTCACCCGCCGCGCGGCCCTTACCGGCGTTAACTTTGCCATTGCCGAAACTGGCGAGTTTGTGATATGTACCAACGAGGGCAATGCCGATATGGGCGCCCACCTGGCCGAAATTCATATTGCATCCATGGGTATCGAAAAGATAATCCCGGAGCGTAAACACCTTGGTGTATTTTTGCGCCTGCTTACCCGTAGCGCCACAGGGCAGCCTATTACCACCTACTCCAGCCATTTCAGCAAACCGCAGGATGGTAAAGAAATACATGTTGTGATAGTTGATAACGGCCGCAGCATCCAGCTGGGCCGCGAGGATTTTCGCAATTCGTTAAAATGTATTCGTTGCGGGGCCTGTATGAATACCTGCCCTGTATACCGCAAAAGCGGCGGCCACAGTTACCATACCGCGGTTGCCGGCCCCATAGGCAGCATCCTGGCGCCCAACCTCGATATGGAAAAATATGCCGACCTGCCTTTTGCCTCAACCCTGTGCGGATCGTGCAGTAACGTATGCCCCGTTAAAATTGATATTCACGACCAGCTATACAAATGGCGGCAGGTAATTGTTAAGGCAGGCTATACGCCCAAAGCAAAAACTTTAGCCATGAAAGGTATGGCTTTTACCCTATCCTCGCCGATGATCTATCGGGCGGCAGGCAAAATGGGGCGCTTTACGTTTAAATATGCACCCTTTGCGGTTAATAATGGCGCAAACCCATGGTACAAACACCGCGAAATGCCCAAAGCACCAGAACAATCATTTGGCGAATGGTATGCCAAAAGAAAGGAAAACAAGAAATGAGCAGCCGCGAAAACATATTAGCAGCCGTAAAAGCCAACCAGTTTAGCCAGGCAGATTTGCCCGGCCTTGAGGTTTTAAACACCCTGACGGCCACCAACGACGACCTGGTTGAAAAATACAAAACCATCGGCAGCGCCGGGGGCAGTTTTGTGTACGAAGTAGCCGGCTACGAGGCCATCCAAAACATTCTTCACAAAGAGTTTAAACCGGGTGTAAAAATCATATCAGGCATTAAAGAATTAAGCGAATACACCTATGTTGCCGATGTAAAAAACGAATTATCTCACAGTTTTGCCGATGTGGAGTTATGCATCCTCTGGTCGGGCCTCGGCGTTGCAGAAAACGGGGCATTATGGCTCACAGAGGAGGATATGACCGTCAGGGTGCTGCCCTTTATTGCCCAGCACCTGGCCGTAGTAATCAGTAAAACTAATTTGGTGCCTACCATGGCGCAGGCTTATGAAAAAATTGGCGGGGCCGCATATGGCTATGGTGCTTTTATCTCTGGCCCATCAAAAACCGCCGATATTGAACAATCATTGGTTATTGGCGCGCATGGCCCAAGGAGTTTGTCGGTGTTTATACTTCCTTAGCCCCTTAATTCCTGGTTATATATTTTTAATTAAGCCTGCCGGTTGATTGACGGCAGGCTTTTTTAATGGCTACGTCTTGAGTCTAACTTCTTGATTCTTTTCCCGGGCGTTGCCTGCGGCCGGGCTCTTTGCTCATACCGCACAGGCCTTATTCACAGGCCGGTATCCGCGACGATCCCTAACGCAAAATTGTCTGAACCGGGATTCGTCGGATTAAGGGATGATTGGATTTTTAATTTCACATAATGCCCACTCACTACTCACTATTCACTTCCCTGCCAACGGAAACCCTTTATCAACCCAGTTGGTTTTCAAATTGGTGGCCAGGTTAAGCAGCTTCACATCAGTAAACCCCAATTTTTGCAATTCGGAAAAAGCCGGGCGAATGTTAGGGCATTTAACAAATGGGCAGCATCCGCAGTAAATAACTATCGCAGTATTTTTGGATAAATTAGCAACAGCCGTTCTTAACTTTTCCAGGTTTTCGGGTTTGTTTACCGCACCAATATGGGTAGCGCCTTTAATATCTTCTACAGCACCGATGTTAAAGATAACGGGGACTGTTGTACCTGTTTTTATGTTAGCAACTAAGGCAGCCGGTTCCAGTAATTGACTTTCTGTCCAGTGGTTAGTAACGCCTAACGTGGGCATAGTCATCGGCGAGGTTTGCGCCCTGGTGTTTGTAGTTAATAAAACTACAAAAATCAAGCTTAGCAAAGTTCCAAAATATTTATTTTTCATGTTCCGGGTGTTTATCAGCAACTTCGTTTGCTCAAATATGAACATTAATTATCTATGGAAGAAGATAAAAAAGAACATTGGGAACGGATATATCACACCAAAAATGCCGGCCAGGTAAGCTGGACGCAAGCCGTACCGCAAACCTCGCTTAATTTTATTCGTGGCTTCGATTTAGCAAAAACCGACAAGATAATCGACATCGGCGGCGGCGACAGCAAACTGGTTGATTTCCTGCTACAAGAGGGTTACACCAACATTACCGTTTTGGATATCTCCGAAACAGCCTTAGCCAAAGCAAAGGTAAGGCTTGGTGAAAAAAGCAGCCTGGTTACCTGGATAGTTTGCGATGTTACCACTTTTGAACCCACAGAAACCTACACTCTTTGGCATGACCGCGCGGCCTTCCATTTCCTGACAACGCAGGATCAAATTACCAGTTACTTAAATATTGCCGCAAAAGCAATCAGCAATTATTTAGTTATCGGAACATTTTCTGAAAACGGGCCCGAAAAATGCAGCGGCTTAGCCATTAAACAATACACAGAACAAGAGTTGCAAACCGCATTTGACGAACATTTTGAAAAGCTAAGCTGTATCACCGAAGATCATACCACTCCCTTTGCAACGAAACAAAACTTCCTGTTTTGCAGCTTTAAAAAGCGTAAGGCATAATCGCTAAAAAAGCCACCTGATAATGATGACACAAGGATGAAGATTGCCTATTGTTAAAATATACCGATTGGTATATTTTTGTATCGTTGAATTTAATCACACAACGCAAAACAATGAAAACTTCAAAAAACACCATACTCATTACCGGCGGCAGTGCCGGCATAGGTTTTGAGTTAGCAAAAAAATTATCAGCAGATAACCATGTTATCATCATTGGCCGTAACCAGGCCCGCTTACAAAAAGCTGCGGCCCAACTACCAAATGTGAGCGCCATAACCGCAGATGTATCCAACGCTGAAGATGTAGAAAAACTGGTAACAAAACTAACTGCCGATTTCCCCGAACTGAACATCGTGATCAATAACGCAGGCGCTGCAAACCTGAACAACCTGCTTACCGATACCGATACCTTTGAAAAAGCCGGTGAAGAAATGCTGACTAACTACCTGTCCGTTATCCGCCTGAACGAAAAGCTGCTGCCATCACTTAAAAAACAAAATGAGGCAGCTATTGTAAACGTATCTTCAATAGTAGCGTTTGCGCCAAGCACCAAACTGGCTACTTATGGCGCCACAAAAGCTGCGTTACATGCATACACCAGGGCTTTGAGATTAGCATTGGCCGAAACCGGCATAAAAGTTTTTGAGCTGATGCCTCCACTGGTTGATACTGAATTCTCTGCCGAAATTGGTGGTAAAAATGGCATCCCCCCTGCCCAGGTTGCCGACGAGTTTTTAGCCGGTTTACAAAGCGATACCTACGAGATTCGCGTTGCCGGTACCGAACAATTTTACAGGCTTTACCTATCCAACCCGGATGAGGCTTTAAGGGTGATAAATTTACCAAGGGAATAATAGCTAAATAAAAAAATTTAACATAAATTATACCGATTGGTATAATTTATGTTATTTACACAATTCGCTATGAAAAGAAGCATCCTCATCATCACTGTTATTACCGCGGCCATGATGGAGCTCATTGATACCTCGATAGTCAATGTAGCCTTATCGCACATGAGTGGTAATTTGGGATCAACGCTGGAAGATACCTCCTGGGTTATAACCGCTTACGCCATTGCCAATATTATCGTAATACCCATGACCAGCTTTTTAGCTACCAAACTTGGCAGGCGCAATTACTATATAGGCTCTATTATCGCTTTTACCTTTTTTTCGGCCATGTGCGGACTGGCGTCAAATATCTGGACATTGGTACTGTTCCGTTTTTTACAAGGCATTGGCGGCGGCGCGCTGTTATCGGTATCGCAGGCAATAGTTTTTGAGGTGTATGGCAAAGCCCGCGCGGGTATTGCCAGCGCCTTATTTGGTGTAGGTGTGTTTTTAGGCCCAACCATTGGCCCAACCCTTGGCGGTTTCATCACCGAAAACTACTCCTGGCCCTGGATATTTTTTATCAATATCCCAATAGGCATCGCTGTTGCGGTATCCAGCATTTTACTGGTTACCGAACCCGAAGTAAAAGTAACACCAAGGGCCGTCGACTGGTGGGGCATCCTTTTATTGGTTATAGGTGTGGGCTCGCTCCAAACCGTGCTGGAACGCGGCGAAACCGACGATTGGTTTTCTGCAGGTTATATCGTAGCATTAACCGTTATTGCCGTATTCAGTATCCTCACTTTTATCTGGTGGGAGCTTACCATCCCCAACCCGGTTATTGATTTGCGGGTACTTAAAAGCAAATCGCTGGCAGTTGCCGCAATACTTACCGCAGTAACAGGTGTGGGCCTGTTTACATCGGTGTTTTTAACACCTGTGCTGGCACAGCGGGTACTACTATTCCCGCCTACTATAACGGGGCTTACCTTGCTTCCGGGCGCTATATTAGCCATTTTTGGCCTGTTGTTTTCGGCAACCTTGCTTAAACGGGGCGTATCGCCATTAATAATTATCATCATCGGCTTTGTGTTGTTTATAATTTTCAGCTTCCTGATGTCGGGCTTAAACCTGGAAGCAACACCCGGAAACCTCGCCAGGATACTTATATTCAGGGCTTTGGGGTTAGCTTTTTTAACCGTTCCGCTTACGGCATTGGCAGTATCAGGGTTGGATGCCAAAGATGTTCCGCAGGGATCGGCATTAAACAATATGATGCGGCAGCTTGGCGGCTCGTTCGGTATCGCTATGATCAATACTTATGTGGCCCATCGCTTTGGATCGCACCGTAACGATCTTATCTCTAACATCAGCATATACAATCCGCAGGCTACACAGCGCATCAATGGCCTAACCCAATACTTTGCAGGCAAAAGCGGCACGCTAATAGAAGCACAGCATAAAGCGATGGCAGTGGTAAATAACGGGATAGACAGGCAATCATTCCTGATGAGCTACCTGGATGCCTATATTTTTGTAGGGTTGTTGTTTGTATTGGCTATGCCTTTATTGCTACTGGTGCTCGATCGTAAAAAGCAGGCTGGCCCGGTAGTTTTGGTAAGCGATCATTAATCGGGATTATGTAGAAGCTGAAGGCAGAAGGCTAAAAGCTGACATTGATTTTCTATTCGACAAAAGCAACATATGTAAAATTAATTATAGATTTTATATAAAAATAACATAGTTCAAAAATTCCCACAATTCAAATACCAACCGGTATATTTACATCATGGAAAAGGAATTATCAAAAGCCGAACGCACCCGCAGGTTCATTGTAGAAACCACCGCGCCCATCTTCAATAAAAAAGGATATGCCGGTACGTCGCTGTCTGATTTGACGGATGCTACCGGCCTTACCAAAGGGAGCATTTACGGAAACTTTGCCAATAAAGAGGAAGTTGCGGCAGCAGCATTTGATCATAACTCGGCTATCCTGAGAAAACAGATCCAGGACCGCATTCAAAAAGCCGGCACTTATTACGATAAGCTGCTGGTTTACGCCCAGGTATATCACAGCTTTACCAGGGCTACATTCCCGGCAGGCGGCTGCCCTATTTTGAATACTGCCGTTGATGCCGACGACACCAACCCTTTATTAAAAGATAAGGCCGCGCAGGCAGTGCTCCGCTGGAAAAAATCGATAGAAAACCTGATACAAGCGGGTATTGATGCGGGCGAGTTTAAGCCCGATGCAGATTTAAGCGGCACCGCCCTATCTATGATAGCGCTTATTGAAGGCGGCATTATGATAGCCAAGGTTACCAACACCCCCACAAGCCTGGATAGGGTATTGCAAACTGTAAACGCTTTAATAACCGCCCTTAAAGTAACCTAACCCTATTTGCCGCCGCACAATTGTAAAATTGTCGGCTTAATGTAAGAAGACTGTTACCAAAAAAAATATTTAGCTGTAATTCAAAACATTACAACAGCAGGTTGTAGCCACAAAAAACAAATTTTAAATCCGCTACGTTATCAAGAGTACCAATTATATAAAAAATGTCTAAAAAAATCTTGATACTCGATGATAGCGAAGATATCCTTGAGGTGATGAAAGACGTGCTCGAGATGGAGGGTTACGAGATTGAAATTTTAAATTATACGGCAGATATATGCAAATCGGTCATAACTTTTAATGCCGACCTGGTGATATTAGACTATATCCTTTTTGGCATAAACGGTGGCGAACTTTGCCATATGCTAAAAACCAACCCGCTCACGGCCCATATACCAGTAGTTATGGTTTCGGCTTACCCCCGGGTGCTGGAGTCATTGGGCAGCTATGGCTCTGATGCCTTTGTAGCCAAGCCCTTTAGCCTTGCCGACATTGTTAGTACGGTAAAAGCATGCCTGCTGAAGGCCGGAGATATTGAGCATAGCCTTAACTAAAAATGAGTCCTAAGTCTTAAGTTCTAAGTCTCAAATGTCATTTTTTGACTTAGAACTTAGAACTTCCGACTAAAAACTATCCGTAGTTACAATATGCTATGCTCGTCAAACGCCCTGTCTTCGGCGTTAGGCTCATGATAGTTTTTGATAAAACTTGCAATTTCTTCGGCTTGCAGGTGTGTAAGGTCGCCCATGCCGCTGTACTCCCACTGGTTCATGTTATCGTCAAAAACAATATCGCCCAAATCAACCATACCCTCGTTCAACCCAAAAACACCGGTAGCCTGGATGTGGCCCCCCGTTGTGGGCTCGGTTACCGGGTTTATGGTAATAAAGCGATCGCCATTTGATGTATATAATGTATAATCTACAGGCTTTGTCATGTTTAATGTATTTGCATTACCTACAAATCAAAGCCGCTTTTGTTTACTTTATTTAGCTAAAACGTTACCAGCATTTAGCTAAAACGTTACCAGCCCATTATTTCCATCACCCTTGCAAATTCGGGCTGAAAACCGGCATTTATAGTGATTTGCTGCCCGGTTACCGGGTGGTTAAATTGCAGGTGCGATGCGTGAAGCAGCATGGTGTTCATATCCCAGGTATCGGTAAAAAACTTATTCTGCTTGTTACAGCCATGCGTACGATCGCCGATAATGGGGTGAAAAATGTGGGCAAAATGTTTACGCAACTGGTGCATGCGCCCCGTGGTTGGTACAGCCTCAATCAGCGAGTACCTTGATGTGGGGTGTGCGCCAAAAGGCACATCAAGTTCGGCACGTTTAAGCGTGGTGTATGTTGTAAATGCATCCTGCAATGTTCCGTTCTCTTTGCGTAACGGATAATCAATATCCTCGGTATCAACGGTATGCCCGCGCACAATGGCCAGGTATTTTTTTTGCACCTTGTTATCCATAAAAGCTTGCTGCATGGCCACCTCTACCTGCTTATCCAGCGCAAAAAGTAAAATACCGCCTGTTTTCCTGTCTATCCGGTGTACCGGGTTAACCTTCTGCCCTATCTGATCGCGCAATATCTGCAACGCAAACTCCGTGGCCTCTGCCGCAATAGGCGACCGGTGTACCAGCAATCCATGCGGCTTATTAACAGCAATAAGGTATTCATCCCGATATACGATCTCTAACATCCGGCAAAGGTACTTTTTAGATTTGAGATGTGAGATTTGAGATTTGAGACTTAAAGCGGCAACGTATTTTGTCTGAACCCGGATTAAACAGATTTATCAGATTTTTTTGATTTTGATTAACTTGACGGCCATTTTATTCACAACTCACAACTCACAACTCACAACTCACAACTCACAACTCACAACTCACAACTCACAACTCACTCACTACTCACTACTCACTACTCACTACTCACTACTCACTACTCACTACTAAATTTTAAAAAGTCAACCATCTAAAAAAAATATTTTAATTAGTTTATTCTTTTTATATCTTTAGTTCATCACAATAAACCGTAAAACAATGACTGCCAAAGCAAAAACCGTTACAAGCGATACCGCGCCTGATAGTATCAACTCTGCTCCTACACGGCTTTTTTCATTAGATGCCTTGCGCGGGTTTGATATGTTTTGGATAATGGGTGGCGAAGAGATATTTCATACCATGGCCAAGGCCACCGGATCGCCTTTTTGGGGTTCCATCGCCAACCAGTTTACCCATCCCGACTGGAACGGTTTTCATTTATACGATCTGATCTTCCCGCTGTTCCTGTTCATGGCAGGTGTATCAACCCCATTTTCGGTGGGCCGCGAGCTGGAAAAAGGCAAAAGCAAGCAGCAACTGGTATTGCGTGTGATGAAAAGGGCACTGATATTAGTATTGCTGGGCCTGGTGGTAAACAACGGCCTAAATATTATGCCCATTAAAGATATCCGGTTTGCAAGCGTGCTTGGCCGCATAGGCATAGCCTACATGTTTGCCAATATTATTTACCTGTATAGCAGCGAGCGCATGCAAATGGTTTGGTTTTGGGTATTCATTATAGGCTATTGGCTGCTGTTAAAATTCACATCGGCCCCGGGCTATCCGCATGGCGATTTAACCATGCAGGGTAATTTTGCATCCTACATGGATAGGGTTATCCTGCCGGGAAAACTATATTTGGGCATTCATGATCCCGAAGGATTATTTTCAACCATCCCGGCCATTAGTACCGGGCTACTGGGCATCATTACCGGCACCATCCTGAAAAAAACGGGACTGGCGCAAATGAAAAAAGTAGCCATCCTTGCCATAGCCGGTGTTGCTTTCCTGATTATAGCCCAGGTTTGGAACCTCGATTTCCCTATCAACAAAAACCTGTGGACCAGTTCGTTTGTAATGCAGGTGGGCGGTTTAAGCTTATTGCTGATGGCTTTCTTTTACTATATTATTGATGTGCTGGGCTACCAAAAATGGTCGTTTTATTTTAGGGTGATAGGCATGAACTCCATCCTGATTTACGTATCGGGGCACTTCATCAAATGGAGTTATACCAACAACGGTTTCTTCGGCTGGATATGTCAGCTCATAGGCGATCCGTTTAACGCCGTAGCCATGGCCATTACCTTTGTGATGGTAAAATGGCTGTTTTTATATTATTTATATCAGAAGAAGACGTTTTTAAGGGTGTAATAAAAAGGCGCTAAGGGCTTGCCCCCCATTATATGTCCAATGTTATTAAGTTAGGAAAACGAACGTAATATCGAACAATGAATTTTGGATTTCCAACATCGAAATTTTTCTTTTATTATTTGATACAAGGCATTCGATGTTCGATATTCAAACGATCTTAACCAAGCCTGGCTGCCTTCTCTTGATACTTGCTGCTAAAATAGCTACCAGATCTCTGTCCTGTCTGCTGGTTTTTTGTACATTTTATTGCCAGGCTTAACGTTAAATGCTTTGTACCAGGCGCTAATGTTGGTTAAAGTAGCATTGGCACGGTGCGGATCGGGCGAGTGCGGATCGGTAAGAATACGTTGGGCTGCCGCCTCAGGGCGTTGCGAGCTGCGCCATATTTGCGCCCATGACAGGAAGAAGCGCTGATTGGGCGTAAAACCGTCTATCGTATTGCCTGATTGACCTTGCTTTGTTTTCAGAAAGGCTTCGTAGGCAATGCTTAAGCCGCCCAAATCGGCAATATTTTCGCCAAGGGTTAGTTTCCCGTTTATATGCAGACTATCCAGCACGGTGAGGTTGTTATATTGCATTACCAATTGATTGGCACGTACTTTAAATTTATCAGCGTCGCTTTTTGTCCACCAATCGCGCAGGTTACCATCGGCGTCATATTGGCGGCCTTTATCGTCGAACCCATGGGTCATTTCGTGGCCTATTAATGCGCCTATACCACCATAATTTATAGCATCATCGGCATTTAAATCAAAAAAGGGGAATTGCAGGATCCCTGCCGGGAAAACAATTTCATTATTGGTCTCGGTATAGTAAGCGTTCACGGCTGATGGCGTTAATCCCCAACGGGCTTTATCAACGGGTTTACCAAGGTGGCCGACCATAAAATTGTACCGCCATTTGTATATGCTCCGCATATTGCCCAGGTAGTCATTACGGTTTATTATTACACCGGCGTAAGTTTCCCATTTATCGGGGTACCCTATTTTTACGGTAAATGCATTCAATTTTTTAAGCGCGTGTTCCTTTGTTTCGGTGCTCATCCAATCCAGGCGCTTAATGCGGTCGCTCAGGGCCATTTTCATGTTGTTTACCAGTTCCAGCATGTATTGCCTGGCGGCCGGGCTAAAATATTTCTCTACATACAGTTGTCCTAACAATTCGCCAAGGGCTCCATCAACTGTATGGCTCGATTGCTCGTTCCGCGGCACATGTCTTTTTTCGCCGGTCAGCGCGCTGTTATAAGCAAAGTATGCCCGTACAAAAGGCGAGCTTAGGCTTAATGAGGCCCCTTTTAAAATATTCCATTTAAAAAACACCTTCCAGTTTTCAACCGGCACAGCCGCCAATAACGAATCGGCCACTTTGAAAAATGTGGGCTGCCCAACCAGGATACTGTCCTGCCCGGATGCTTTAAGCATTGGCAATAATTTGGTCCAGTTTAAATGCCGGGTAACTTTATTAAAATCTGCCACCAGGAATTTATTGCAAATAACATGCGGGTCGCGCATAGCCACACGGCTAAGCTGCGCTTTTGCCAAAGCCGTTTCAAGGTTATAAACTATTGTCGCATTTTTAACAGCTTCACCGGCATCACAGCCGCTTAACGTAAACACAGTTATCGCTAAAGTTTTTAAAGCGTCCCGGACATCCTTTGATCGCTGATCGTTTTTTAAATAATAATCCCTATCGGGTAATGCAGTACCTCCCTGGCCAAGGCGAACAATATATTTTGATGCATTTTTATCATCTTGATTAACCTCCAACCCAAACAGCTGTGCGAATATGCCGTTAACACGTTCAAAAGCAAGCTCATTGATAAGGTCGTCAAGGTTGTCGACTTTGTCAATGCGTTCCAGGTCGGGCTTAATGGGCGAATAGCCCAACTTTTCAATAGTGACGGTATCCATGCTGCTGGCGTAAAGGTCGCCAACGCGCTGTATAAGGCTGCCTTTAGGTGCAGTTACCGATTGCCTGCTTACTTCTTTCAATAATTCTATAAGCTTTTTGGCATTTTCCTGGCGCACAATAGCAAAGCTGCCCCAACGGTTTTCTTTGGCAGGTATCGGGTTATTTTTAATCCAGGCGCCGTTGGCGTATTCAAAAAAATCATCTCCGGCTTTAACGGACGTATCCATATTGGCAGGGTCGATAAACTTTACAGGAGCGGGGGGGGCTGCGCTTGTGTTTTGGTGGGTTTACTTTCCCGGTTACCTGGGCGTTTACAGATTGCCATAAGACTATCAGGAATATGAAACACCAGAACCTTAATTTCATAATTATTATTTGGAAATTAAAGGTAGTAAATTGCAGCAAAAATGCGCGAAACTATGGCCGCAACCGTTTAACGGTTAAACCAGTTTATTACAAAACCCAGCCTTGACCTTTTTAAAACATCGAGCCAAAAACGGTGTATATGCAGTGATTTCATGACTAATTAATGTTTGAGTAGTATTATAACTTTTTAATTGCAAAAATATTGTGACTGAAAGTTGATGGTTCATGGTTGATGGATCATAGTTCATGGATCATAGTTCATGGTTCATAGTGGAAAGGAGTTTTATAATCAGGGAGCAAACTAAATTCGTCGTTGCGACATTCGGCTACGAACTATCAGCTATAATCCAGGAACATAGTAAGAAGAAGTCTCGGCCATGAACTATCAACCATGATCCATGAACTAAACTATGATCCATGAACTAAACTATGATCCATGAACCAAACTATGATCCATGAACTATTTGCTATCAACCCCTAACAATCGTATTTTTGCGCGTTATGAGTATTGCTAAAACATATTTGCCTAAAGAAACCGAAGATAAATGGTACAGTTATTGGTTAAAGCACGATTTTTTTAAATCGGTGCCCGATGAGCGCGAACCTTATACTATAGTGATTCCGCCGCCAAACGTTACCGGGGTTTTGCATATGGGGCATATGCTAAACAATACCATTCAGGATGTATTGGTACGCCGCGCCCGCATGAAAGGCAAAAATGCCTGCTGGGTACCCGGAACAGATCATGCCAGTATTGCTACCGAAGCCAAAGTGGTGGCCATGCTTAAAGAGCGAGGCATCAGCAAAAAAGACCTTACCCGCCCCGAATTTTTAACTTACGCCTGGGAGTGGAAAGAAAAATACGGTGGTATCATTCTCGATCAGCTTAAAAAATTAGGCGCATCATGCGATTGGGGCCGTACCAAATTTACCATGGACCCCGAAATGTCTGAAGCGGTGATTGATACCTTTATTCACCTGTACAAAAAAGGCCTGATATACCGCGGTGTGCGCATGGTAAACTGGGACCCACAGGGAAAAACGGCGGTATCTGACGAGGAAGTTATCAGGAAAGAGGTTAATCAAAAGCTTTATTATATCAATTACGAAGTGGTATCGGAATTAGTTAGTAAGAATGCAAATCATGTAGCAACTCCTACTAATTATCTAACTATCGCTACCACTCGTCCTGAGACTATTATGGCAGATTCTGCCATTTGTATTAATCCAAATGATGAGAGATACACTTATCTTCATGGGAAGAGTGTCTATATACCTTTGATTCATAGAATTATTCCGGTTATACTGGACGAATATGTTACCATGGATTTTGGTACAGGTTGTTTAAAGGTAACCCCGGCGCATGATTTGAATGACTATGAGCTTGGCCAAAAACACAACCTGCCCGTTATTGATATTTTAAATGACGATGGTACGCTGAACGAAAAGGCGCAGATACTGGTAGGTGAAGACCGTTTTATAGCCCGTAAAAAAATAGCCGGTTTACTGGAGCAAGCTGGTGCTTTGGCCAAAGTGGAGGATTATAAATCACAAATCGGGTTCAGCGAACGTACTGATGCTGTTATCGAGCCCAAATTATCGATGCAATGGTTTTGCAAAATGAGCGAGATGGCCAAACCTGCATTGGATTATGTACTAAACGGCGAGATAAAACTGATCCCGGAAAAGTTTATAAACACCTATCGTCACTGGATGGAGAACGTAAGGGACTGGAACATCAGCCGCCAGTTGTGGTGGGGACAGCAAATCCCGGCATGGTACCTTCCAAACGGCGAATTTGTTATTGCCAAAAACATTGACGAAGCATTAGCCGAAGCAAAACTCAAAACTCAAAACTCAAAACTCACTACTGACGACCTACGCCAGGACCCCGATGTGGTTGATACCTGGTTTTCATCGTGGTTGTGGCCTATATCGGTATTCGATGGTTTTAAAGACCCTAATAATGCCGATATTAACTATTATTATCCAACTAATGACCTGGTAACCGCCCCCGAGATCCTGTTTTTCTGGGTAGCCAGGATGATTATGGCCGGCCATGAGTTTAGGGGAGAGTTACCTTTTAGAAACGTTTACCTTACTGGAATTGTAAGGGATAAGCTGGGTCGTAAAATGTCGAAGCAGTTGGGAAATTCGCCAGATCCTATTGATTTGATGAATGAATACGGCGCCGATGGCGTACGCGTTGGCATGCTGCTTTGCTCGCCTGCCGGCAACGACTTGATGTTTGACGTAAGTTATTGCGAACAGGGCCGTAATTTTGCTAATAAAATTTGGAATGCTTTTAAATTGCTAAAAGGCTGGGAGGTTGATGACAGCCGCGAAAACCCAAATACCATTGCCATTGAGTGGTTTGAGAGCCGTTTTAACCAGGCACTTGGCGAAATTGAAGATAATTTTACACAATACCGCTTGTCTGAGGCGCTAATGGCCACCTATAAACTTGTTTGGGACGATTTCTGTGCCTGGTACCTGGAGATGATAAAACCTCCTTATCACCACCCAGCCAACGCCGACCCCTACCAGGATCCTATTGATGGCGCAACGTACAAAGCTACAGTGAAATTCTTTGAGAATATATTGAAAGTGCTGCACCCCTTTATGCCATTCCTTACCGAGGAATTATGGCATGATGAAATATTTGGCGAACGCACCGAAAAAGACTGCTGTATTGTTGCCCAATTGCCAAACATTGGGGAAATAAATACACAACTACTTGAAGAAGTGGAGATAGTAAAAATTGTTCTTACGCAAATCAGGCACATTCGTAATAAAAATGAAATTTCGCCCAAAGAGGCGCTGAGCCTTTCATATAAATCAAACTCGGGCATAAATTACCTGCAGTACGCGGCCATTATAGCCAAACTGGGTAATATATGCGAGTTTGCATCTGTTGCCGATAAAGTTTCAGGTGCGGTTAATTTTATTGCTTCAACCGATGAGTTTTTTATTCCGCTAAGCCAGAAACTTGACCCGGTTGTGGAGTGCGCGAGGCTTGTAAAAGAGAAGGACTACCTTTTAGGTTTTCTGAAAGCGGTTAACGCGAAGCTTGGCAACGAGCGTTTTATGGCCAATGCCAAACCCGAAATTATTGAAATTGAGCAACGCAAAAAGGCCGATGCCGAAGCCAAATTGAGCATCATTGAACAAAACATGGTTGATTTGGCTTGCTAATTGCATGAACGAGAGGCTGCGAAATACAAAATGGAGGTAGGTATTCAACATCAATTGATTAGCTATAATACGTTTTGTATAAGCAAGGTGCTTTAATCATGAGTAAAGGAGTAAGCTTTTTCAATTTTTCAATTTTCAGGATTTTATCAAAGGAGCAGCCTTTTCTTGACCAGGCTCGTATCCGGTTGCTTTATTTTGGTTTCCCCTTAGTGTTCATTGCCTTAGGGGCCGTTTTCATGAGTGTTTATTTCCAGGGTCAAACTATGCTGGCCTATACAGCCGGTGTATTAATGGTTTGTGTAGCCGGGCTGTTTAAATTTTTAACATACCGGCCTCAATGGCGTTTAATTTCTCATTTACTGCTTAGCGCGGGTACTATTGTTAACCTTAGCATAGTTTATATTACTTTACAAACTGTAAATATAGTTACTGTACAGGTAATTATATTAGTTATCGTATTTAGCTATTACATGCTTGGGCAAACCGGCGGGCTTATTTATTCGTTGTTGAATGCGATGCCTGTATTGGTTTTCATGATTATTGAATTCACAAAAGGGTACGTTATTAGTATTAAGCCAGACAGGATAGATCAATCTACTATTATTATTACCCTTTTTGCCAATTTTATCCTGTTGATATTTATTCACAGCCATTTTTATACCGCCTTTTTAAAGAATATAAAACAGCTGAAAGAAAGCGGTGAAGATTTGGTTGCGCTAAACGCCCAACTTGAAAAAGCAATAAGCAAAGCCGAAAAATCAACCCAGGCCAAGTCGGAGTTTTTATCTACAATGTCGCATGAAATCCGCACGCCGTTAAACGCGGTAATAGGCATGAGCAACCTGCTTATAATGGGCAACCCGAGGGCCGATCAGAAAGAAAATCTTGAGATCCTGAAGTTTTCGGCCAATAACCTTTTGGCCGTTGTAAACGATGTACTTGATTTTAACAAAATTGAATCGGGCAAGTTAGTTTTTGAAAATATCCGTTTTAACCTGGTTGAGCTAATGAACAATATTTGCGGCGCGCAAATGATTAAGGCCGAAGAAAAAGGATTGTTGTTTAAGCTTGACGTGGATAGCTCCCTTTGCAACAAGATAATTTTTGGCGATCCTACCCGTATTACGCAAATTATTTATAACCTGGTAAGCAATGCCATAAAATTTACTGCAAAAGGCAACGTATGGGTTAGGGTTACCTGTTTTGAGGATAGGCACAATACGGTTACGGTTAAATTTGCGATAAGAGATACAGGTATTGGCATCGAAGAACATAACCTCACCAGTATTTTTGAGCCCTTTACCCAGGAATCATTAACCACAACCCGCCAGTACGGCGGCACTGGATTAGGTTTGGCTATTGTGAAACGTTTGCTTGATTTACAGGGCCTGCATATGGATATATCAAGCTTACCAGGTTCAGGTTCGGAGTTTTCATTTAATATGGAGTTCCCGGTATCAACAGAAATGGCAGTTGAAAAAGCCATAACTCCTTTGGTGCAGCCGCGTGAAAAAGCCGATGTTATATCGGGTATCCGTGTGCTTATTGCCGAAGATAACATGGTAAATGTTATGTTGATGAAAAAACTATTATCTAAATGGAACATAACACCAACCGTTGCCGAAAACGGCCTGCGCGCGGTTGAATTGATGCAATATGGCAACTTTGATATTATACTGATGGACCTGCAGATGCCGGTAATGAATGGTCTTGATGCCACCATGGAGATCAGAAAAATGGCCGATCCTAAAAAATCGCACATTCCTATTATTGCCCTTACGGCTTCGGCACTGCTGGATATTAAAGAGAAAATTTTTGAGGCCGGTATGAACGATTATGTTTCGAAACCATTTAAGCCCGACGAACTGCTGGAGAAAATGCACCTCCTGGTACGCGCTGCTTAAACAGGTTTGCTGTAAGCAGGCAACTCTTCAATAAACTGATATTTTCTTTTGTCGTGATTAATGGTACAATAAAAATGCTGCAGGCCGTTGCTTACCGCTAATAGTGATACTTTGTGCACCATATTATAACGGGCTACCTGATCGAAAGTCTTTTGATCGATACTAACGGATGGCGCTTTGCATTCTACAATCAAAATTCTTTGCCCGCTGCTGTCAAATACTACTATATCGGTGCGTTTTTGCAGCCCGTTAAGCTTAAGGCCACCCTCGAGCCGGATGAGCGAACGCGGATAGCCTTTTTGCCTGATGAGGTATTGTACAAAATGCTGCCGCACCCACTCCTCGGGTGTAAGTATTATGTTTTTTTTACGGATTTCATCAAACAAGCTCAACTGCCCGTTATCGTCGCTTATTTTAAAAGGATAGGGAGGAAGATTGAGAGGTGGTAAATTCAAAAGTCAAAATTAAAAAGTCAAAATTCAAAAATAGGAAGTAATGTGAATAAGATAAGTGAAATTCAAATATTACTTTCCACATTATGGCAATAGCAACATTTTACCGCTTCGTTTTTTTAATTTTGAATACTCAGCCAAAAAGTCATTTTTGACTTTTGAATTTTTAATTTTGACTTAAAAGAATCAGGAAGTCATTTTTGAATTTTGACTTTTGAATTTTGACTTAAAAAGAATGACCGCAGCAGATATAGTAAAGGATATAAAGAACCGTAAATACAAGCCCCTGTACCTGTTGCACGGCGAAGAGCCTTATTTTATTGATGTAGTGAGCAACTACATTGAACATCACCTGCTGCCAGAGGCCGAGAAGGGCTTTAACCAAACCGTGGTATATGGTAAAGATACCGAGATGATGGCCGTACTTAATGCGGCCAAACGCTACCCCATGATGGCCGATTACCAGGTAGTAATGGTGAAAGAGGCCCAGGACATGAAATGGGGCAAGGATGATGACAACAAAAAAGGCATCGACCCATTATTGAGCTACCTGGAAAAACCCCTGCCAAGTACCATTCTGGTGTTTTGTTACAAATATGGCAAGTTTGATAAACGCAAAAAAACATACAAAGCAATTGAAAAAAACGGGCTCATTTTTGAGTCGGCTCCTTTGTATGATAGTAAGATACCCGCCTGGATAGAGGGCTTTATTAGCGATAAAGGTTATAAAATAAACCAACAGGCATCGGCCATGTTATCCGAATACCTGGGCAACGATTTATCCAAAATAGCCAACGAGCTGGAGAAACTGATGCTTAACATAGCTGCCGGGCAAGAGATTACCCTAAAACTGGTGCAGGACAACATTGGCATCAGTAAAGAGTATAATGTATTTGAGCTGCAAACCGCCCTCGGTAAAAAGGATGTTTTAAAGGTTAACCAGATTATTAATTATTTTGAGGCAAACCCTAAGGCAAATCCCATTGTGCTTGTATTGGGTAACCTGAATAATTTTTTTAGCAAGGTGCTGGCCTATCATTATGTAAAAGATAAATCGCCCCAAAACGTTGCCCGCGAAATTGGCGTAAACCCGTATTTTGTAAAAGATTATGAGCTGGCTGGCCGCAGCTACAACTATTCCAAAACCATGCAAATCATCGGCTATTTGCGCGAGTACGACCTGAAAAGCAAAGGTGTTGAATCAAACGCGCCCCACGGCGAGTTGATGAAAGAACTAATGTTTAAAATACTGCATTAACCTTTCTTTTGCCCAAATGTTACCTTACCCTTGGGGTGATAAGGTAACATTTTTGTTAGATGTATCACTCTGGTGCCTTTACCCGTACCCTTGATTTTTCATGCTAAAATGGCTGATACAGCTTAATTTAGCGGTTTTTCACCCATTGGCCGCCCAAGACCACTTATTTGTAAAGAAGTATTTACATTGTAACAAAATTAACCAGTAATTTAATTTATTATGTTCATGCCATCAAAGGTAACCTGCAGTGCTTTTGAGCCTCATCATCAACATAAATTATTTGAGATATGATACTTTTATTCTGCGGATTATCAGGAGCTGGTAAAACAACATTGGCTAAAAATGTTGCAAATGAATTAACAGCGCTTGGCATTAGGACTGAAATAATTGACGGCGATGAATATCGCAATGAAATTTGCCGCGATTTGGGCTTTAGCAAGGTCGATCGTTGCGAAAATATTCGGAGGTTGGGCTTTGTGGCCAGCCGTTTTTCGGCCCACGGAATTGTTACCATAGTGAGCGCTATAAACCCATATGACGAAATGCGTCGCGAACTTGCCGAAAAATACAAGCATGTAAACATTGTGTATATTGATTGCCCGGTAAAAAAGCTCATCAGCCGCGACACCAAGGGACTTTACAAAAAAGCTTTTTTACCCGATGGACACCCTGATAAACTAAAAAACCTGACAGGCATTAACGCGCAGTTTGATGTTCCGTACGCTCCCGACCTGTATATAAACACCAACGAAAGCACCGTAGCGCAAAGCACCTCAACCTTGCTATATTTTATACTGAGCAACCTTAACCCGTTTGATAAGGCCGAAAAAAAAGTAGCCCATACATAATAGTTAAATCTGTAAGATAACAGCTATTAGCGCCACCGCACGTTATGCAAAAACGAACGCTTATTATAACCGGTATGCACCGCTCCGGTACCTCTCTTATAACGCACTGGCTTGCCAAATGCGGCATGCAGCTGGGCGAAAAAATGGTTGAGCCGGGCCCGGGAAATGCGGAAGGGCATTTTGAGGACGTAGAGTTTTTGAAGATCCATGAGGAGATCCTGACTAATCATAACCTGCCCAGGAACGGCTTAACAGACGGATATGTTGACGCTGTTTCTATTTATGAGAAAGAGAAAATAAAAAGCATTATAAAGGTTAAACAGCAGTTGTACTACCAATGGGGTTGGAAAGATCCCCGCACCTGTATGTTCCTTGATGTTTATAAAGAACTTATTCCGGATGCCCGATATTTGGTTATTATGCGTGATTACCGGTCGGTAACCAGTTCATTGTTACGGCGGGAGTTTAAAACGGTTGACAGGAAGTACCTGGGCCGTAAATATTTATCAAGGTTGGTATGGCTAATTTTTAGACGGGCACGCAGAAAACAATCCTTCTACCGGATAAATGCCGAAGCATATTTAAAAGTGTGGATTAACTATACCAGTGATATTTTAGCATGCATTAAAAAGTTGGACCCCGATGCTTTTGTTGTAGTTAACTACAACATGCTGAGCGAAGAGGATACACGCGTTTTTGGGCACCTGCAAAACAAGTGGAATTTCTCGTTAACATATTCAAAGTTTAAGGATGTATTTAAAGAGAACCTGATAGGCCAGGATATTGATATAGATCCCTATATTACCAATAAAGCATTACTAAACCAGGCAAAGCAATTACAGGACGAATTGATGGGATATATGAGCCTCTGAAGGAAAATCTTTAGTGGAAAGTCTTAAGTTCTACGTCAAAAAAATAATTCAGACTCAGAACTTTCGACTAAGTACTTATGACTTAACACTACACGCTTTCTATCCATTCCTCCGCCGATTTTACATCGGTAAAAAACTCAATCACCAATTTGCCTTTTAATGCATATATGCTTTTACGGGCCGATAACTGGCTGAAAACACTTGGCGAATGCACCCAGGCAAAATAACGTAAGCCTGCTTTTTCCATATCCGGGAACCACTCGGTATTACCCCAATCAGATGCTTCCGACCAGTTGCCCAAAACATGGATGTTGCTATTGAGCACCTTGCCTACATTGTTTTTGATAAGCATGTTTTGCATTTTAAAACAGCCATGCTGTACCGATTCAAGGTTTTGGAACCCTATCCAATCAACATCAAGGCGGTTATGTTTAGGGTTATATTTAATAATAATGGTATCGTCCTGGTAATGGGTGTCGCTATCTGCAACAGGTTTGGCTTTGGTAGCTGTATCAGGTATAAGCCTGAAAAAGAAAGTTGAGCCTTTACCCGGGGTACTTTCAATCCAAAAACTGCCATGGTGCCTTTTCAATATCTCGGCCGATATAAACAGCCCCAGGCCAAGCCCCTCAAAACGCATAGCAGTGTTATCAACCCGGTAGTATCGGTCAAATAACCGCATCAGGTTTTTCTCTTCTATGCCGATGCCAAAATCTTCTACAGAAACAATGATGCTGCCATCGGAATGTATGCTGCAGTTTACCAATACTTTTTTGCCTTCCGGCGAGTATTTAACGGCGTTACTGAGTAAATTATTTACCACCTGTTCCAACCGGAAACGGTCGCCGGTATAAATTACATCGTCGGCCTTTTCAAGAATAATCTGGTGCGATGTGGTAGCCTGCTGCATACTTTCAATGCTATCTTTAAGCATTTCCAGAAAGCTGAAGGGCTCCATATTATACTCCATTTTACCGGCGTTAATCCGGGTTACATCAAGCAAATCGTTAATCAGCTTCTCCAACCGTAGCACATGCAAGGCCGATTTTTGGATAAAGCCGTTAAGCTTGTGCATATCTGATGTGCGTTGCATCAGTTGGTTAAAAGCTTTTATACTGGTAAGTGGTGTCTTTAGCTCATGGCTTGCTATAGATAGGAATTCATCTTTCTTTTGTTCGTTATTTTTTTGAATTTCGATATTGGTATTTGTACCCAGCCATAACCTTATATGCCCGTTCTCGATCAGCGGAAGTGCGCGGGCCAAATGCCAAACATACTGCCCGTTATGAAACTTAAGGCGAAACTCGACCATAAACTCGTTGCCGTTCTGCAACGCAGCCTTCCATTTTTTCGAGCTGTTCTGCCTGTCATCCGGGTGGATAAATTCCTGCAGGCTACGGCCTAATATCTGGTCCATACTTCGGCCAAAATCGTCACAAACCACTTCGTTCACATAATCAAGCGAGCCGTCGGGGCGGGCTGTCCAAACCTGTTGCGGCATGGCGTTAAGCAAAAAACGGAAACGCTGCTCATTTTCCTTTTCTTTTTGGCGGGTAAGTACAGTTTCGGTCAGCTCAAAAGCAAAAACCAAAATGCCATCTACTACACCATCACCATCATACCGGGCCTGGTAAATAAAATTAAAATACCGGTCTTCAATGGTGCCGCCCACCCTGCGTGCCAGCGGCACTAAAAGTTCTTTTCCTTCAAAGGTATTACCAGTGTAGTAAACCCTTTTTAATATATCGATGATGGGGGTACCATCCAACTCCGGCAGCGCCTCCATGATAGGTTTACCTAATAAATCCCTGCCAGGAAAAAGCTGCTGATAGGCCGGGTTTACCAACTCAAATATCATTTCGGGACCGTCAAGCACACAAATGCCGGTTGGTACCTGCATAAAAAAACGTTTTAACCTGTCGCGTTCCCTTGCAGCCTCGGCCTGGGCGTTAAATAGTTCAATGTTACGCTGTTCAACCCTTTCTTCCAGCGCATCGTTAAGCCTTAACACACTTTCTTGTGCCCTAAAAAGCTCCTGGTTAGTAGTGTGTAGCGCTTCATTCGCCGATTGTATCTCCTCGTTTGTAGCCTGAACCTCGGCATTAGCATTGGCCAAATCATAATTTAAAGCCAGCAACTCTTTCTCGTTTTGCTCCAAACGCTTTTTTGCCAAAACAAGCTCGGTTATATCATATTTAAAGCTTAAAACAGATATTATATCGCCATCGTCATTGCGGATAGCCTGGTATACATAGTTAAAATAATGATCTTTAACAGGGCCGCCTACTTCATCGGCCAATGGAATATTAATCTCGTTGCCGGCAACGGTCTCGCCTGTTTTGTATACATGCTGCAAAATATCCAATATAGGCTGGCCGGCTACTTCGGGCAGGGCATATAGCAAAGGCTTGCCTAAAACCTCCCGGTTTGGAAAAAGGTCGGTTTTGTAGCGTGGGTTTATAAACTCGTAAACCATATCAGGACCGGTCACTATCGCTATCTGGGCGGGAATCTCGGCAAAAAGTTTTTCTATTTGTTTGCCTAATCTTTCGGCTGTCGCGGCTGCCTGGGTTTCTTTATCCAGGCTATTTTTTAAAGCACGTTCGGCCAGTACGCGTTTGGTAACATCTTCGGTATGATGAATAATATAGCAAATCTCGCCCTCAGCATCAAACACGGGTGTATGCGACGTTTCCCAATAGCGCTCAACCAATTGTTGCGGATCATCACGATCCGGTATATCAAAGCGCGTAACAGGCAACTGGTGCGGCTGAAGGGTTTCTAAAACTTTATTAAGCGAAAAAGCAATCCCCCCCTCTTCTGACGACCAATCGGGCATTTTGGGGAATACATCAAAAAGATACTGTTCTTCAATTTCGACCCGGGTTTTATTTGTAAGCTGCAAATAAACATTGCTGGCCGTGAGCATATAAAGCTCGGGCGAAAGTATAAGGTACGGTTGAGGCAAGGTCTCAAAAACCCTTAACATTTCGGGGGGCAATGCAGAACTGTGTTTTAAAGCCATTTAAGCTATAAAAAAGATGTATACAAGGTTACTAAACTGATAGCAGATATTAAAATGATATTAAATGTGAAATTGTTTTAGAAAAAGTTCATCGGGCCATTGGTTCATGGTTCATGGAGAAAATGGTATGCAAGTCAGGCAAATTCTGTTCATTCTTTAATTCTAAAAATTTTGATTCAGACAAAATGTGTTATGGATGGCAGCGGATACCCTCGCCACACACAAAGCCTGCAGGTGTATGAGCCCGGCCGCAGGCATCGCCTAATAGCGGCTGTGGAGCATATGGGGTTAATAATACCTGCTGCTGATAACCTGTATCATGATGATGGCCGAATATGCCGGGAATAATAAGACAATAGATAACACAACTGCTTTTAAACCCGCGAAGCGGTTATTTAACGAATAGCCACATAAAGCCAACGCAATAAGCGGAAAAATGGGAATGAGGTACCTGCCCTGCATGCCGCCGAGGGTTGGAGATTCGAGGGCAGTCCAGGTTATATATTGGGCAGATATAACCGCGACGATGGTAATGATACTGCAAACCAGCAAAGCTATCCTGAGCCTGGCGCTGCCTTTAAAACCAAGGCTGATGATGATCCCTAAAACAAGGCAAATGTACGCATTGCGGTAATAAATATCGGGCAACGGCACATCAAGCCAGGCCAGTATTCCTACAAACATATCAGCTGTGTTTTGTAATGCGGTTTTATCAAAGTTGAAGAACATGCCTATAAACCTGAAAGGATGGTGCAAAATATACAATACCTGTAATTTTGAGTTGAGCCGCATTTCGGCAGGCGCGAATTTAATCATAAAACTGCCATGATTGACCACGAGCCAAAGCACCAACACAGCAAAAGGTGTAATAATACCGACGGCCTTTTGCTTTGGGGTAAGTTTTAAAAACAGGAACAAAAAGGCGAAGATAATATAAGGCGGTTTGGCAATGCCGATGATAGATACCAGGATAACCATGGCATACAGTTTCCATTGGGGCTGATGTTTTTTATCGCCAAAAGAGAAATCGTCTATAAAGCCAACGAGCAAAAAACAACAGCTAATCAAAACAGCATCCTGGCTTACCGAAGCAAATAACGATACCGTCATCGGGAAAAGTAACACGATGAATAGTAAAATATTACTCTGTTTGGCCAGCATCAAGGCAAAAAAACATAACGCCACACATAGTAAACCATTTAATATCCGGGAAAGGTATAATGTATTAAGGATGCTTAAATGAAGCAGTTTACCCACCGAAATACCCAGCGCCTGCATTAAATAAACAACAGGCGGATAAATGGCCGTGTTGCCAAAATTGAAATAGATGGTACCTGTATGCCATCTTATTTTTTTAGCGCTGTCTATTTTTAACGTTGCCAATTTTATACTATCGTGCCGGGCAAGTGGTTTGTAAATACCATCGAGTTGGTAAATGCCTTTATCAACCCTGAAGCCTCCCCTATCGGGATAAACCAAAGTTGGGTCCTTGGATATAGAATCGGCTGCGGTAACTGGGTGTGCCTTGTCATACACAAATTCGGGCACCAATTCAAGCCTTGAAACCTGTTCGGCGCGTGCAAAATGATTCGGCTCGTCAGGGCTTTGAAAAGCCGGGGTTATCATGGCTATAGTAATCACCAGCGGCACAGCATACAAAAGATATATGTAATGCAGGCGCTCCCGGAGGATGTTGTAAAATGCGTTAAAAGTAAACATAGGTATCAACACAAATCAACAGCGAAGCTAAGGATTATGTGCGACGAAAAGCCATGGTACTTACCAAATTGGCCTTTTAACATCCAGCTTTAAGGCTTTTCGATTTATACCCACTGATCTACAATATTCCTGAGATCGATTGCGTTAAGGGGCTTTACAATAAAGTCAGATACCAGTTCCATTTCTTTGGCGCGTTTAAAGTCGTCTTCATCAATTGACGAGCTTACAATGTAAATCAGTATTTTTTTTCCAAGGCGGGGTACCAGTTTTATAAATTCGTCCAAAAACTGCCAACCGTCAAGCACAGGCATGTTCAGGTCAAGCAAAATCATGTCGGGCAAATTGGCAATGGCTTCCATGCAATTACAAATAAAATCTATTGCGACCCGGCCGTTATGAAAAAAAATAGTTTTTTCGGCAACTTCTGCTTTGGCGATAATGCGTTTGATGGTAAAAGTGTAGATATCATCATCATCTATCACACAAAGGGTATTAATTTTTTTCATTAAAAGTTATTTTAAATGTGCTGCCACTGTTGGGTTTGCTTTTTACGGTTATTTGTCCGCCTTGCGAGTCGATCTGAGTTTTGGTTAAAAACAAACCAACCCCATGCGAGTCTTTGCGGTCATGAAAAGTTTTGTATAAACCAAAAATCTTTTTTTCGTGTAGTTTCAAATCAATGCCAATACCGTTATCGGTACATTCTAAAACAGTGTTCCCGTTTTCGTCCCTGTATGTTTTTAATAACACCCTTGGCTCGACGGTTGGCTTACGGTATTTTATTGCATTATTTAACAGGTTCATCAGGATGCTTTCGAGGTAAATTTTTGGAAAAGTAACCTCTTCAACCTCAAATTGCTGCGTAATTACCGCGTGGTTTGCAGCTACGTCCGATCCGATAATTCCCAAAATTTTGCCAGTTATTTCCTTAAAGCTTAGTCGTTCGGCCTCTATAATTTCATCTTTAATTTTAATGGCGTATGATAAGTCTTCAAGAGTAGTATTCAAGCCTTCAGAAATCTTTTTGATTTTTTGAAACAGTTCGGCATTCTCTTCATCCAATGTGCTTTCATCAATTAATGACGAAACCAGCGAGATATTGCTGGCATGGTTACGGATGTTATGGGACAGGATGTGCGTAAAATTTTTGAGCTGCTGGTTGTTTTTGGTAACCATTTCTACGGTTTTGTTTAACGACAGCTCATTGAGCTTGTATTTATCAATGTCCATAAATACGCCTCTTAATTTGGCGGGCTGGCTATGCTCATCATACAACATTTCGCCACGGGCGCGCACCCAGACCCGGTTGTTTTTGGCGGTTATCAGCTGCATTTCCAGGTCATAACCCGTGCCTGTATCCCGGCACTCGTTTAATGCCTGGGTCATTGTCGTCAAATACGGTTCGGAGTAAAACCGGCTGAAATCATAAAAAGTGGGGTCATAATCATAGGGCAGTTCATGGATATCGAAAATAGTTTCAGACCAGGTAATCTTATTAGTGATTAAATCCATTTCCCATCCGCCAAATTTGCCCATCCGGCCTGCTTCCAGCAACAGGAACTCGCTTGCAGCCAGCTTCTCTTCGGCAATTTTACGCTCATTTATTTCCTTTTGCAACTCGTTAACCGAACGTAGCGAAAGTACAGTTGGCATAACCCGGTATAGCGTATATACTGTTGTTACCGATACAATACCGGTGAATAACCTTAACAGCGCGCTCAGGCGATATGCAGGCCACCAAAAAATGCCGGCGTCTATTAAATGTGTAATGCCGCATAAAACAATAAATACCACAAATAACCAAAGTATTTTTGGAAAGGGAACATCCTTTCGTTTGGTGAGCAGGATGATAAGCAATAGTGGTATGGCAAAATAAGATACCGCTATTAACAAATCAGAAAAAATGTACAGCCAGCCATGAAATTCGCTCCATGTGCCACAATGCCATCGGGCGGGCCAGTTGCTGGTGTCAAATATCCCAGAAAAAAAATCCTTTACCTGTTGGTAAAGCCCCGCTTTGGCAATTGCCGCATGCTGCACTCTGCCGCATTGGGCACCACAAACGCTATGCGCTTTTGATGCTAATGAGTCTGGTTTAATCAATGTAAATTATCAGTTATCGCAACCGACAATTTACATTTTTTATTTTAACTTACAATAGTTAAATTTAATTTAACTATTTGTTAATCAAGTTAATAAATTTACCATCTATGAATAAAAGGCACCTGACTACGGCAAAAATAACCGTCGTATTTACAGGTTTATTTTGCAGGTTCACTTCCCTTTTTGTTAGCTACGGGCTTAGGAGCGGCCGTTTTGGTGGCTGTTTTGGCAACTTTAGCAACAGGTGCCTGGGCGGCGGCCTCCTTAACTATTGGTAAAGCGGGCGCTTTAACTTCAACAACAATTCCTTTTATTTTTTTTGCAGGTGCGGCTGGCGCGTCCTTTTTATCGCTTATTTTTGCAGCAATTGCTTTGGCTAAATTTTTTGAAGCCTTTTCAATTGCTTTGGTCAGGCTTTTTAAATCGGGCTCAAATTCGCTCACAATGTTTTTTAGCTGAACAGTAAACTTATCATTTAATTGTTTTTTAAGCGCCTTACGGGCCTCTTTGGCTGCGGATTTTACTTTTTTATCTTTCATATGTTCGGGGGATGGAAAAATTCAGGTTGACTCAAGAATTTTAAATTCGGCACAAAGGTACGTTAACTAAATGCTATTTTAATATTATGTTTATGTTAACAACGTTATGATATGTTAAGTAAATGTTATTGCAAATAATTGTCATTGGACTAATTATAAGGTTTTTAATTGCGCCAAAAACGGTGTTACTATATATTAAAAGCAAAACATCAACATTATTCAAATAAATATGTTTTAATGGACGAACCGTCTTTTTAAAACGTGACTTTTTGAAAGCGATCAGGTTATTCATAACTTAGCGGGCTTAGATGCTTCCTCAACAAAATGATCAAAGATTTAAACTCGCTTAACCAGGTTGCCGAATTTCATAGCACCTTTAAACATCCCATTGTAGCAAATCCGCAAATCCCTTCAAAAGAGCGCTGCCAGCTGCGTATTGAACTTTTGGCCGAAGAGCTGAAAGAACTACAGGAAGCCGTGAACGATAATAACCTTGTTGAAATAGCCGATGCGCTTTGCGATTTACAATACGTGCTATCGGGCGCTGTTCTTGAGTTTGGCCTTGCCGGAAAGTTTAAAGAATTGTTTGACGAAGTGCACCGCTCCAATATGAGCAAAGCCTGCAAAACCATTGAAGAAGCCAACCAAACTATTGAGCATTACCGCAATACTGCCGGTACCGAATCGCACTATAAAGAAATTGACGGCCTGTTTTTGGTTTACCGCACCGCCGATAATAAAACCTTGAAATCGATCAATTACTCGCCCGCCGATTTGAGCAGTATTGTAGGATAATAAGTT
Source organism: Mucilaginibacter sediminis (assembly GCF_051903035.1). Lineage (NCBI taxonomy): Bacteria > Pseudomonadati > Bacteroidota > Sphingobacteriia > Sphingobacteriales > Sphingobacteriaceae > Mucilaginibacter > Mucilaginibacter sediminis. The sequence goes on along the minus strand of NZ_CP170602.1, from coordinate 6,553,580 downwards.
TAAAGCCGAAGGCGGAAAGCTTAAAACAATTAATTAATCGAACACTAAAATAAATATTTTGTCAGAACCGACACCAGATAAGCCCGAAGTAAAAGAAGCCATGCACCCGCGCAATGCGCACCGTATGGGATATGATTTTAAAGCGCTTATAAAGGCGATGCCTAAGTTACGTGCCTTTGTCACGGTAAATAAGTACGAGAACGAAACCATCAATTTCTCTGATCCCGAAGCTGTCAAACTGCTTAACAGGGCTTTGCTTAAACACCATTACCGGGTTGAGTACTGGGACATCCCCGAAGGATATCTGTGCCCGCCTATACCGGGCCGTGCCGATTATATTCATTACGCTGCCGATTTGTTGGCCACCGCAAATGATGGCGTAGTGCGTAAAGGAAAAAAAGTGCGCGTACTTGATATTGGTGTAGGCGCCAATTGTGTTTATCCTATCATAGGTCACCAGGAATATGGCTGGAGCTTTATCGGGGTTGATATTGATGAGGAAGCCCTGGCATCGGCACAAAAAATAATAGACCAGAGTAAGGAATTAAAAGCCGCTATTGAACTGCGCCTGCAAAAACACAAAGCAGATATTTTTACATTCGCTATAAAACCGGGCGAGCTATTTGATCTTACACTATGTAATCCGCCCTTCCACGCCTCTATCAAAGAAGCAGCCGAGGGCTCCAAGCGTAAATGGAATAATCTGGGTCTGAAAACAGGCAGGGAAGAACCCGTATTGAACTTTGGCGGCCAGAATATGGAATTATGGTATCCCGGCGGCGAGGCCGCGTTTTTAAAGCAAATGGCTACCCAAAGTACCCGCGTTGCCAAACAATGCCTGTGGTTTACCACCCTGGTATCAAAAAAAGAGAACCTGCGTATTTTATATAACGCCCTGCAAAAAGCAGGCGCAGTTGAGGTACAAACCATCAACATGTCGCAAGGCCAAAAGGCCAGTCGCATTATGGCCTGGACATTTTTTACTCCCGAAGAACAAAAGGAGTGGGTGAAGAAATGAGTTGGTCACTGTCGCTGCGCTTGTCATTGGTCATTTCGCTTCGCTGTCATTAGTCAATTTTTAAAACAAGGGCTACCAATTAAATTTGGCCGTAAATGACTAATGACCTTTTGAGGCCTACTCGATATTCAAGCCCCTCTTTCCTGCGCAGCAGAAGAGAGGGATGTCGGGCGTAGCCTCGACAGGGTGAGTCTTCGCCGACATGCGATGGTACAGCGTCTCCGGTTTTATGTTCCCGCAATCATGTCGTTTTTTAATAACATTTAAACATTTCCTGATCGTTTTTTAGCATTCGCAGTATTTCTGCAATGCCAATTGCTTACATTAGTACGCAATTGCAATCGATTGCGAATTGATTTGAATTTCTTAAACTTATAGTTTCTCACCACTATGAAAAAAACTTTAGCACTTGCGCTTGGCTGCATGGCTTTGGCCTGCCTTACTTCTTTTAACCCTGATAACGGCTGGGTTAAGCTGATAGATAAAAAGATGAGCAAATGGACCATTTACCAAAGCTACCGGTTAACCTATCCCTACAAAGGCGAAGCGCCGAAAGGCGCCGATGGAAAAACGCTGCCACCTATTGGTTATGATAAAAATGAAGGTAATTTGTTTTCGGTCGAGATGCAAAACGGCGAACCTGTATTGCATATTACCGGCGAAATATATGGCTGTATTTATACCAAACAGGAATTTCAAAATTATCGCCTCCGGTTGAAAACCAAATTCGGCACCAAGAAATGGGAACCACGTTTAAACGAACCTATGGATTCGGGTTTGTTATACCATTCGCAGGGCGAGTGTGGCGCAGACTATTTTCATGCCTGGATGTTATCACAAGAGTTCCAGGTGATGGAAGGCGGCATTGGCGATTATTGGAACGTAGGCACCGCCCATGCCACCGTGAGGGCCAGCAAGCCTGACGGCGTGCCCAATTACGTGTTTGATAAAAATGCGGATAGGGTTTACATGGGCGTAGGAGCACCTAATCAGGGCTTTTGCCAGCGCCACCAAAACTTTGAAAAACCCAAAGGCGAATGGAACACCATGGAGTTGATTTGTTATGGCGATAAAAGTGTTTATATCGTAAACGGCCACGTTGTAAATGCCTTATCAAATTTGGGTTACCAGGACGGTAAGGAGAGCAAACCCCTAACCAAAGGCAAGCTCCAATTGCAAAGCGAAGCCGCCGAAGTTTATTTTAAGGATATCCAGATTAAAAGTATTGATAAAATGCCAGAGGAATATGCCGGTTTATTTTGAACCAGTTTCGGGAATTAACAGGTTTTTCCATTTTGCCACAATTTATTACCTTTATTTTTCAAGTAATAAATTATGATGTTAAAACTTTCGTGTTTTATCCTGATATGCGCCTTATCGTTATCGGCAAATGCACAAGTAAGCACAAAAGCAACGCTACAAAAACACAAACATAAAAGTACCATACGAAAAAAATTTATCGATCCGGCCAACATGGATACCTCCGTTAAACCAGGCGATGATTTTTTTGAGTATGCCAACGGCAACTGGCTTAAAAACAACCCTATACCACCCAATGAAAATAGTTGGGGCAGCTTTGCCGTGCTACGCTGGCAAAATACCCAAAAGCTTGCAGGTTTATTAAACCAGGTTAGCCGGCAATCGGCAACTGCACCCAACGGCAGTTTAACGCAACTCCTTGGCGATCTTTACGCAAGCGGCATGGATAGTGTCACTATCGAAAAACTGGGTTATTCGCCAATTAAACCCGACCTTGAGCGCATTGACAAAATCAAAAATTTTGATGACATCATTAATGAATTGGTTTTTGAACGCATTAATGGCAGCGCCCAACTGTTCAGATTGGGGATTGACCCGGATGATAAAAACTCAACAAAATACATTGTAAATCTTGGCCAGGGAGGCACTTCTTTACCAAATAAGGATTATTATTTGACAAATGACGAGCGCGCAAAAAAGTTACAAGGTGCTTTAAAAACCCTGATGGTGAAGTTATTCACCCTAACCGGCAGCACTTCTGCTGAAGCAAATAGCAATGCCGCAGCTGTTTATAACCTGGAAAGTATATTGGCAAAAGCACAGCTTAGCCGCGTGGCCATGCGCGACCCACACGTTATTTATAATAAATTCCTGGTAGCCGACTTTAATAAAATTACCCCGCATTTAAACTGGACCAAACTGTTGGCCGCGTTAAACATCCCCGAACAGGATAGCATCCTGGTAGGCCAGCCGTCGTTTTTTAAAGTTGCCGACTCTTTATTAGCGGCCGCACCTGTTGAAAACTGGAAACTTTTATTAAAGTGGAATACCATCAGGGGGTCGGCAGTATATTTAAGTTCGCCTTTTGTAAAAGCAACTTTTGACTATAACAGCGCCTTAACCGGCGAAAAAGAACAACTGCCGCGAAGCGAGCGTATAAGTAAGTTGGTTGATAATGCCCTGGGTGAGTTATTAGGGCAATTATTTGTAGAGAAATATTTTTCGCCATCGGCTAAAAAACGCGTAACCGAACTTGTAAACAACCTAAAAACAGCCCTTGGCGACCGTATCAGACGCCTTGATTGGATGAGCCCGGACACAAAAGAACACGCGTTAAGAAAGTTGAGCGCCCTTGCGGTAAAAATTGGGTACCCGGAAAAATGGGAAACATACGATGGCGTAATCGTTAAGCGCAACCGCTATTTAGAAAATGTACGTAATATATCAAAATGGCGTTACAGCTTCGAGATAAGCCACCTTAGCAAACCTGTTGATAAAAGTCGTTGGGGCATAACGCCGCAAACCGCAAATGCCTACTACTCTACACCCAACAATGAAATAGTTTTTCCGGCGGCGATGCTGCAAATTCCTTTTTTTGATTTAGAGGCCGACGATGCGATAAATTATGGCGCCATAGGCAGCATAATAGGACACGAAATAACCCACGGCTTTGACGATAAGGGCCGCCAATATGATATAGATGGGGTATTGCGCGATTGGTGGACAAAAAACGATGCCGACAAATTTAAAGCACGTACCAACCAATTAATAGTGCAATATAATAGCCTTACTGTACTGGATACCTTGCATGTAAATGGCCGGCTAACCCTTGGCGAAAACATTGCCGATTTGGGCGGCTTAAACATAGCTTATGAAGCCTTCCTGAAAACAAAACAAGGTCAGTCGGCCAACAGGATAGATGGCTTTACGCCCGATCAGCGCTTCTTTCTGTCATGGGCCCAGGTATGGCGCAACGCTCAACGCCCGGAGGCCATAGCCCAGCGCATATTAACAAGCCCCTACCCGATTGATAAGCACCGCACGAACATCACCTTAACCAATATTAGCGCCTGGTATAAGGCATTTAACATTAAGCCCGGCGATAAAATGTACAAAAAGCCGGAAGACAGGACGGAGATTTGGTAGGTTTTAATATCGGATACCTGGACTGGCCCTGACTATCTGCCAGTCTTAGTTTTGATATCCGGCCACCTTTTTGGTTAGTACGTTATTTCGGTAATTTATTACCTTTAATTTTCAAATAATATTATAATGAAATTAAAATTCTGGTGTTTTATGCTCATGGTAGCCTTATTACCATCGGTAAACGCCCAGGTAACCGGTAAAACAAAACCACCAAAACACAAAACTACCATACGCAAAAAATTTATCGACCCGGCTAATATGGATATATCCGTTAACCCCGGCGATGATTTTTTTGAATATGCCAACGGTACCTGGATAAAAAACAACCCCATACCTGACAATGAAAACCGCTGGGGCAGCTTTGCTGTGCTACGCCACGAAAACACCCAAAAACTTTTACGATTATTGGAAGAAGTAAGCCGGCAATCCGTAACGGCGCCTAAAGGCAGCATTGAACAACGCGTTGGCGACCTTTACGCCAGCGGCATGGATAGCCTGGCTATTGAAAGGTTAGGTTACTCGCATATTAAACCGGACCTGGAACGCATCGGCAAAATCAAAGACTTGAATGGCCTAATCAACGAGCTTGCTTTTGAACGTGTTAATGGCATAGTTGTCCTGTTATTTGGCCTGGAGGCTGTTCAGGATGATAAAAATGTATCAAAGTATATTCTTCGCCTTAGCCAGGGAGGCATCTCGTTACCCGACAGGGCATATTACTTACAAAATGATAAACGATCCAAAAGCGTTACAGATGCATTAAAAACTTTCATAATAACCATATTTAGGTTAAATGGTTGTAGCGCAGATGAAGCTGCTAAAAACGCCGGAATAGTTTATAACCTTGAGGTTGCTTTGGCAAAAGCGCAGCTTTCCCGTGTGGCGATGCGCGACCCGAATGTTATTTACAATAAATTCCTTGTAGCAGATTTCGTTAAAGTTACCCCACATTTAAACTGGACAGCATTATTGCCCATGTTTCATGCACCTGGCCAGGATAGCATCCTGGTTAGCCAGCCCTCCTTTTTCAAAGCTACCGATTCCCTGTTAGCGGTTACCCCTGTTGAAAACTGGAAAATACTTCTTAAATGGGGTATTTTAAGAGGCGCTTCGCCCGCCTTAAGCTCGCCTTTTGCACAAGCATACTTAGCTTATAAAAACGTTTTAACAGGTGAAAAAACACAATTACCCCATAACGAACGAGTGAGCCACACTATTGACGAGGTCCTTGGCCAATTGTTGGGCCAACTATATGTAAAGAAATATTTTAGCCCGGCCGCCAGACAATATGCGGTGATGCTTGTAAACAACATTAAAATAGCTTTGGGCGACCGCATTAAGCGCCTGGATTGGATGTGCCCGGAAACAAAAGAACAGGCGCTAAAAAAAATACGCGCAATTACTTTAAAAATAGGTTATCCTGATAAATGGGAAACATATGATGGTGTAATCATAAAACGCGACGACTATGTAGGAAACATCCGTAGTCTTTTAAAATGGCGGTATAATTTTAACATAAGCCTTCTGGGCAAACCGGTTGATAAAACCCGTTGGGGAATTACACCGCAAACCGTTAATGCTTACTATTCCGAAACCAATAATGAAATCGTTTTCCCGGCAGCTATGCTGCAATTCCCTTTCTTTGATTTACAGGCCGATGATGCCGTAAATTACGGTGGTATAGGCGGTATTATAGGCCATGAAATTATCCATGGTTTTGACGATAAAGGCCGCCGGTATGATGCCAACGGCGACCTGCGCAACTGGTGGACGAAAAGTGATGCTGACAAATTTAAAATACGCGCCAACCAACTGGTAATGCAATACAATAACCTTACAGTCCTGGATACCCTGCACGTAAACGGCAAACTAACCCTTGGCGAAAACATTGCCGACCTGGGTGGCTTGAGCATAGCCTATGAGGCCTTCCTGAAAACAAAACAAAGCCGGTCGGCCAAAGTTATAGACGGATTTACGCCCAATCAGCGTTTCTTTCTGTCATGGGCGCAAACTTGGCGCAGTTCGGAACGCCCCGAGGCTACTGCCCAAAATATCCTTAAGGATCCGCACTCGCCCGATAAGCACCGCACCAATGCCACCTTAACCAACATCAGCGCCTGGTACAAGGCATTTAACATTAAGCCGGGCGATAAATTGTACAAAAAACCGGAAGACAGGACGCGGATTTGGTAACTTTTTTTAGTAGCAAGTATTGAGTATCAAGACAGGGTATGCAATCGCAAAGCGTAAACCTGGTTACCAATCTTACTAACTGATACTACTGTTAAGTCAACAGTACTAAGTCGTAAGTCTAAAGTTGAATTTTTTCTTTTTTTGACTTAGAACTTAAGACTTTGGGCTAAAGACTATCCGTCAATTTATCGTTGATACGACACTACCAGCTTAGTATCTGATATTCTCCCCAAAAAATCTTGATACTTGATACTAACTACTTGGTACTAAAAGGGGCGTTGCCTGCGGCCCGGGCTCCATGCTTATACTGCACAGGCCTTAGCCACATTGGCCGGTATCCGCGCCGATCCCTAACGCAAATTTGTCTGAACTTGGATTAAGCAGATTTATCAGATTTTTGGATTTTGATTTCTTATCCTTAGATTAATTTATGTGCTCCAGAGGGGGTAGAAGCTTTGTGGATGCAAGGATTTAAGATTACGGCAATCAAACAATTAAAAACTTATTCATACATTGAACCCACATAAATAACTGAATTTTTAAAACCTTAAACCTAATATAATATGGGACTCGGCGCACCTGAAATCATTTTAATTATTATTGCCTTTGGTGGCATGTGGTTTATACCTGCTATCTGGGGATACAACGCAGGTTCAAAAAGAGCAATCGGCTCAGTCGGCGGGCTGCTATTGGGCCTGTTTCTTAGCATATTCGGTGTAATTATAGTTTATTGCACCAGGCGGATAGATGAAAAACCATTTTACGGCTTCCCCAATCAATCGCCTGCAGATGAATTGCAAAAGTATAAGCAGTTGTTAGATAGCGGCGCAATCACAGAAAACGAATATAATATTCAAAAGGGCAGAATTTTAAATTCAAACTGATGAGCTTTTGAGATGTTCCTTCGCACAACGCGGCACATTAAACTTTACAAGCCAGGAAAATCACTTTTCAACTTTCATCAGCAAATCGCTAATCTGTAAATGATTATATAATTTTAAGCTGCCTCGGAGAGGCTCACTGTTTGTAAAACAGTTAACTTTTTTGCTCCTTAGGAACTAACTTCTTCAGGATCAACTCTTAAAAGCGATTTCCATATTTTACAAGTACCATGGCATTCCCAATTGAAGCACTTTACTATGTTTGTATTAAAGTATATTATTCCGCATAAAAAAAATTGATAATGGCCCTCAAAAACGACCTTACTAAACTCGACAAAAAGGCGCTGATTGAAATATTAGCCGACTTATATAAAAAAAACAAACAGGTAAAAGAATACCTCGACTTTTATTTCAAGCCGGATGAAGATGGCTTATTTGAAAAATATCAGGCCAAAGTATATGAGACCTTTTATCCGAAGCGAGGTTTCGGCTATAACTTAAAACAGGGTAAACAATACATTAGCGAATTTAAAAAGCTGGAGGCCTCTGCGGCGCTTTTGGCAGCGCTGATGCTTTTTTACGTGCAAACAGGCATCCAATTCACAAACGACTATGGCGACATAGACGAGACTTTTTATAACAGCCTTTCCAGTACCTATGCAAGCGCTTTAAAACTCCTCAAAAAAGAGGATTTACTTGACCAGTTTGAAGAACGGGCTTTCCAGCTATTGCTCGATTCAAAAAATATTGGCTGGGGTTTAAATGACAGTCTTTCTTATACGTTTTATAATTTTTATTAAACCTTTAATCGGGGTATTTTTAGTCCTGTATTTCGCTTGTCAAAGGGAATGTTCAAGTGCTCCAAACTTTACAGCCTCCAAACATTTCGGCCTTAAAACATCCCCGCCAAACAGTTATCTTTGCGGCTGTTATGATTATCCAGCAGTTCTACGACAAAGGTTTGGCGCATGCATCGTACGCCGTTATTCGCACAGGCAAAATGATCCTTATTGATCCGGCGCGCGATCCTTTGCCATATTATTCCCTTGCGGCCCAGCACAATGCCGATATAGTGGGCGTTATTGAAACCCACCCCCATGCCGATTTTGTGAGTTCGCACCTGGAAATTCACCAGGTTACTGATGCCGTTATTTATTGCAGCAAGCTTACCGGCGCCACCTACCCCCATGAAACCTTCGACGATGGCGACGTTATTCAGCTGAATGATGTGAAGCTAAAAGCTATCAATACCCCCGGCCACTCCCCCGATTCTATTTGTATTTTACTGGTAGACGAAGAGGGTAAAGAAACAGCCGTTTTTACCGGCGATACCTTATTTGTTGGTGACGTTGGCCGCCCCGATCTGCGCGAAAATGTGGGCAACATTACTGCCAAAAAAGAAGAACTGGCCAAACAAATGTACCTGAGCACCCGCCACAAGCTCATGACCCTGCCCAAAAACGTTATAGTTTATCCGGCGCATGGCCCGGGCTCACTTTGTGGCAAAAATATGAGCCCCGACCTGCAAAGTACTATCGGCCGCGAAATACAGGAAAATTACGCCTTGCAACTGATGGACGAGGCAACCTTCATCAAAACCCTCATGGCCGACCAGCCATTTATACCAAAATACTTTGGTTACGATGTAGAATTGAATAAAACCGGTGCTGCTAAATTTCAACAAAGTATTGATAACATCGTAAAATTTGAGGCCGATATTCAATTGCAGGAAAAAATCGCCATTATAGATAGCCGGCCTAAAACGCTTTTCAGTGCCGGCCACATTCCGGGCGCTATCAACCTGCAGGATGGCGACAAGTTTGAAACCTGGTTAGGCTCGATACTGCAGCCCGACGAAAAATTTTACCTTGTTGCAGAAGATGACGATACTGCCGATTTATTGGTAAAAAAAGCTGCCAAAATAGGTTATGAAAGCAACATCATGGCTATACAGCTATCGCCCCAAAACATTATTGAAAACCTCCCCGATCTGGATCTTAAAGATTTTAAGGCCCGGCCCGAAAACTATACCATCATAGATGTCAGGAATACCAACGAAGTAAATGAGGGTAAAATATTTAAACATGCCATCAATATCCCTCTTCCCGAACTGCGGGAACGTATTGATGAAATACCTGCAGATAAGCCAATTGTTGTGCACTGCGCGGCGGGTTACCGCTCGGCTGCTGCAACAAGTATTATAGCAGGCACCATAAGCGAAGTGCCTGTTTATGACCTGGGCGAAGTTGTGACGGAATTTGCTAAAAATGTTCATGGTTCATAGATCATTGTTCATGGCGAACGCAGCCCCGTTAGCAGGATAAGCTTCTTGCCCAATTGATTAACAAACCGTCAACCCATGAACCATGATCGATAAGCCATGAACTATGATCCATCAACTATGAACTATCAATCATGAACCATGAACTAAAAATAGTTACAACCGCCGATGGTTCAAAAACCATTTACAACGCCGAAGTAGGTGAGCTTTACCATTCGCGCAACGGGGCGCTGCAGGAAAGTCTGCATGTATTTGTAAACGCAGGACTTAACTATTTCCTTGATCAAAATAATACAAAGGAAGTAAGCATCTTAGAAGTTGGTTTTGGCACCGGGCTCAATTTTTTGTTGAGCGCAGATGCTTGCACAATTAACCACATCAACCTTAACTATACCGGCATTGAAGCATACCCGCTTGCAGCCCAGATGATGGGGCAAACCGGTTATAACGATTATATCCCTGCCGAGTTGTGGGCGTCGTACTTAAAACATTATCCGGGGGCTTTGACTGGCTCCGTAAACATTAACAACAATTGCCTGCTACAAATAGCCAACTGCAAATTGTTGGATTTTCAATCAGGCCGGCAATATGACATTGTTTATTTTGATGCATTTGCAGCATCCCGCCAGCCCGAAATGTGGGAACAACAAGCCATTAGCCATGTTGAGGGCTTTGTAAAGCCCGGCGGTGTATTTGTTACCTACGCCATAACCGGCAACCTTAAACGGATGCTTAAAGCGCTTGGTTTTAGCATACAAAAAGTTTCGGGCGCCGCAGGCAAGCGCGAAATGCTGCGGGCAATAAAACTTTAAAGTACTACTGTTAAGTCAACAGTACTAAGTCGTAAGTCCAAAGTTGATTTTTTTTGACCTGGGACTTAAGACTTTGGGCGAAAGACTATCCGTAACTTTATCGATGACACAACACTACCAGCTTACATAAACCGGAAACCGACGTTAAATTTCAGGGTAAAACCATTATTCGTTGGCAACTCGCGGTAAGCAGCAAACTGGCCCTGGGTGTTGGCGCTCCTTGTTGCATATATAATAGGCCCTCCGCAAAGAGTAAACGCGAAACGCGAATTTGTTGGTGCATAGTTTATAGACGGGCCTACCATTAACCGGGCGCCGCCTTCGGCTTCATCCGTTTCCCAAAAACCTTCCAAATCCTGCCCTACTGCCTCAAAGCCACCAAAAAACCGGCCGGTAATGTGTCTGTGTACACCAACGCTTGTAACAATATCAAGACCATCGCGGTTGGTAGCGAAAGCTCTTTCTAACCGTACGTTGGCCCCTATCTTCCACCGCATAACATCATAAGCGGCGGTTATCCGGCTAAATGCCACGTTATCATTATTAAACTCATGCCTGAAACCCAGGCCTGCTCCTATACGGAAACCCATGGGCTGGTTACCACCTATAAAATCGCGCAGCAATTCGGCCTGCTCCAAAGTATGTACGCTTCCATTGTTGCTAAAACCGGTACCTAAAGTGGCCAAAAACGTAAATTTTGACCCTAAATAGCCCTTTGCAGATATATTTTGGTCAACACCATCAAAGCCCAATGGTGTAACAGTGTGCTCGCCATAACCGCCCGAATAATTTACGCTCCAGTTTCGGCCAGATGGGTTTAAAGTATTAATAGTAAATAAAAATGGCTGCGGCTGTTCAAGCGTACTGTTTTGCGGCGTAGTTTGCATCAGTTGCTGGGCCTGGCAACATTCAATTATCAGCATTAAAAAAAATAAAGGCAGGTAGATTTTCTTGATCATGGTTTTACAGTTATGAGTTGGCCAATAAAGTTAATTAATATTACCTTTAAATTAATACCGGGATAAGTTTGCATTAAAGATGTTATCATACCTTTGCAAAAAATACCGCACCATATTATGCCTTTAAAAGCCCCCGAAACTGCACCTACCGCAACTATTGCTTTTCAACGCCTGCTTATTATAATGGACGACCTGCGGGCCAATTGCCCCTGGGATAAAAAGCAAACACTTGAAAGCCTCAGGCACCTGACTATTGAAGAAACCTACGAGCTGAGCGATGCTATTTTGGGCGATGACATGCAGGAAATTAAAAAAGAACTGGGCGATATTATGCTACACCTTGTTTTCTATTCTAAAATAGCGTCGGAAACTAATGATTTCGACATCACAGATGTATTAAACGGGGTTTGCGACAAACTGATAAACCGGCATCCGCATATTTATGGCGATGTTGAGGTACAGAATGAAGAAGACGTAAAACGTAACTGGGAGCAAATTAAGCTAAAAGAGGGTAATAAATCTGTTTTGGGCGGTGTACCGTCCTCCCTGCCCGCATTGGTAAAGGCATCGCGGATACAGGAAAAAGCCCGGGGCGTGGGTTTTGACTGGGAGGAGAAAAACCAGGTATGGGCCAAAGTGGAAGAGGAAATGCAGGAATTTAAAAATGAGTTTAACGCCGAAGACGAAACCACCATCGACCATGAAAAAGCCGAGGGTGAATTTGGCGACTTGTTGTTCTCGCTTATTAATTATGCCCGCTTTATTAATATTAACCCCGAGAACGCGCTTGAGAAAACAAACCAGAAATTTATAAAACGTTTTCAATACCTGGAGTTAAAAGCCAAAGAACATGGCAAGCAGCTTCAGGATATGAGCCTTGCCGAAATGGACATTTTTTGGAACGAAGCAAAAAAACTATAAAAATTTCGCAGCCGGCTGTAGCGTTTATATGCTTATATTCGTAATGACTACAAATACCAAAAATATGAAGCGTAATTTATTTTACTTACTCCCCCTGTTGTTAACCTTACTTGCAGCCTGCGCCAAAAACTCAGGAACATCAGTTGTAGTATCTGCACCGGTAGGAACTTTTAACGGTCAGTTCAGACTATTAACTAAAAACTCGACCGGTAAATATGATACCTTGAAAGATTCGATAGTGTTGAAAATGACCAGTAACTATCACTTCGCCGTAACAGCAGATACTACTGTAAAACATGCTGGCAGTCACGGTACTTTTGCTTTTGACGGTTATTACATCCAGTTTAATGATAGCACTTTTAAATCGGGCGTACCACGGCTTAAAAATCATTTGGTAGGCGTTTACCAATATATTTACGACGGCACCAACTTTAAAATGTTACGTGCAAGCTCATCTACCAGCCCGGATACTATAGGCCGTTATGACCTTGTAAAAACTGCAAACTAATTATTATTGTTTTTAACTGAAATGCCGTCGCCCATATTTTGGTGGCGGCTTTTTTGGTAAGTCGGGCTCACCTGATTTAATAATTAGCGATAACTATTGATACCTGCATATGGCGTTAATAGGAAAATCTTTTTTATTTGTATCAACAGGGTTGTTTATTGCGTAAATACATAAAAAACAACACAATATTTAAGCGGAATTAAACACACTTAATGCATCCACCCAAAGGCATTACTGAAGAAGAAATTATCAGCCAATGCAAAAAAGGCAGCCTTAAATACCAGGAAATGCTGTATAAGCAGTTTTATGGCTACGCCATGGGTATTAGCCTGCGTTACAGCCTTAACCGCGACGACGCTTTGGAGGCTGTAAATGATGCATTTATAAAAGTATTTAACGCCGTGCATAATTACAATACAGATAAACCCTTTAAAGCCTGGCTACGTACAATTGTAGTGAATACCGCTATCGACCGTCGCCGCAAGGACTTGAAATTCCAGTTAAATGTTGAGTTGGATAATGCCGCGCCCATAAGCAGTAATATGGGTACGGTTGATAATTTAAATGCACAAGACATATTAAAGATGATGAATGAGCTGCCTGCCATACAGCTTACCATTTTTAACATGTACGAAATAGATGGTTATAATCATGATGAAATTGGCAATATGTTAGCTATCCCGGCAAGCTCATCGCGCGTTTATTTGAGCAGGGCTAAAGAACGATTAAGAAAAATATTAAGGCAAGAAGCACAAAACCATGGATGATCAGTTGGATAACGACTTAAAGAACCGCATCAGGGAGGTGTTTGATCATTACGAAGACACCACCGCCGATGAGGGCTGGCTGCTGCTCAGGGAAAAATTTCCTGAGGGGGAGAAGAAGCGCCCTATGGTTTGGCTGTGGTGGGCAAGCACCGCAGCCGGCCTGCTGCTATTTTTAGCCATTGGTGTATGGATGCTTAACAACAAACAAAAAGCAAACACTACTAATACCGCTGTTATAAAACCGGTTAAGCAAAATACCCGGCATCAACAAGCCGTACAGATTGATACCGTTAGCCACATAGCAGCTAATACGGGTGCAGGTAATAGTAATTCTGTTGATACCACAATATCAGCCCAAAACAATATTGCCCAAAATCAGAACAATCCACGTAAAAAGCCGGCAATGAACAACCCGGCTGTAAATGCTGCTGCTGTTAACCAAAACAGTGCGGCAGTTTTCAGGCCATCAACCCAAATACCTGTAAATGCTCCTGCGGTTAAACAGCCACAGGCTAATCAAAATAGCAGTATTAACAGCACGGTTAATCCATTTGCGGCCCAACAGCCTACTGCTGGCAATAAACAACCCCTTATTGTAGCCACACCAGGCGCTAAAGCAGATAGTGCTAAAACCGTTGTTACTGATGCAGGCAAGCAGCAATATGCAGCAAATCCGGTTATTGCACCAGCTACCAAAGCTACTACAACTAATGTAACACCCCATGCGGCAAGCCAGCAGCCAACGCAGGCCAGGCCATCATCGGCCAATGCCATGGCTACAATGCTTGCTGCCGATAATTTGCAAACTCCAAAGGCAAAAGACAAAGCTACAGACGATAAAAAGGTAAAATTTGGCATTTACGCGGCCACCTTTTTTAACTATGCCAAAGGGAGCGCCAACCAGGTAAATGCCGGGGCTGGTTTTACATCCGATATCAGGCTTAGCAAAAACCTCAAACTATCTACCGGGGTTGCCCTGGCGCAAAATACGCTGAAGTACAACAGCAACGTACCGCCAACCGCAAGCGCAGCCAGCGCAGTAACATTTGCTGTTGCAGCACAGGATAACAAGCTGGTGCCTGCTTCGTCGTTCCCGGTGTTTAAAAATTATAATGCCAGTTTGGTAGGGCTTGATGTGCCTATCAATTTAAAATACGAGTTTAACCCCGAAAAAACAGATGCTTATTTTTCGGCTGGTTTAAGTTCGGGTACATTTATTAATGAAGCTTATACTACCAGTTATGGTATCCCCCATAGTTCGTTGTTAAGCGGCGCAACCCAGCAAACATCCGAAGAAACAAACCGACAAAGTTTCAATGGCTTTTATTTTGCCAGAACACTGAATATATCGGTAGGTGTAGGTACAGCCTTAGGCAAAAACCGCTTAATTATCGAGCCGTTTTTGAAATACCCCCTCCAGGGAATGGGCGCACAACAGATAAAGTTTGGAGCAGGCGGTTTAAATTTGAAGTTTAATTTTTCGGGAGGAAAAAGGTAAAAAGGCGATAACCTATATTCCATCGATGGTTAAACATTACACCAATCCTGATTATAATCTATATATTTAGTCGAGATCTAAATCACTTATGTTTGATTATAACAACGATATTGAAGCTATCTTGCAACCAAGAGTTGATGAACAATTATTAGTAGGATATTTTGGCGGGGTATTTAATCCTGAAAAAGATAAGTTTTACGCGGCAACTCTTGTTGACATAAGTACCATCGATTATGATGAGTTTGAATATTTGCATGAACAAATAGGATGGCACACCTCTAAAAATTATAATCAGGAATTAGGAAAGGACTATAATTTTGACCGGACATCCTACACAAACAAATCGTCTCAAAAACTTATCGAAGAAGGTATTTACCAATATTTTTCCATAACTTTTTTGTGTATGCTTTATCAGGAACAATGGTTTATTTTAAAAACGCTTTGCTTTTATGGCGATTTGGTTAATCAAGATGGAATTAAGGCGAATTTGTCTAAAGAACCGGATTATCCTGACTTTTGGCAGCAAACTTTATTCAAACCATACGAAACGCTCGATTATCTCAAGCAAACATTCGAAACTGCATCTTATAAAGATGTGGGAATGGAAGAGTTTAAAGATGCCCCGTACTTGGTTGCATCGCTAAAAAAGGGAAAAAAAGAAAAAGTAAATCAAGCGTGGAGGTATTATTTTAACGAGGATTTGATATTACCTTTTTTTGATCGTATACGGATTGAACTTCCTGACCAATATCGGTATATAGCCGGTTCGGGTATCACTTTTACGATGATTTTCCCTGAACAGAAACAGTGCACACTATTTTGTTGTATGGTTTCAAATTCTGCTGATAACTGGCTATTGCATTATTTCGTATTTGATAGTGCAAAACGAAAATATTACAAGTGGGTCTATTTTGAGCCAGAGAATTTCGACTTCTCTATTTACTACGGCACAGCAATTATTAGGGATTTAAAACAAATAACCAATTGGGATAATGAAAATTATCTCGATTCCTCCTGCACCATGGACGACGACAACTTTTGGAATAACTATGTCTTTGCTCAAAAAGATGGCGAATATCTGTATCTACAGGAAATTTAACTACTTTACTTAAACCTTATTGCCTTCACCGGCGAAATCCGGCTCACGAGCATCGATGGAACAATAAGCACCAGCAAGCAAATTATCAATGTGCCCAGGTTAAGCAGCAATACATCCCATAATCCAAATTGTACGGGTACGAAGGTCATATAATACGATGCCTGGTCGAGTTTAAAAAAGTGGGTTTGTTGCTGAAAATAACCCAGGCCAAGCCCAAGCGCGTTGCCCAACAACAGGCCGAGGCCTATCAAATAAGTGGCATTGTATAAAAATATTTTCCGGATGTTCCAGTTTGATGCCCCCATGGCTTTAAACATACCAATCATGGCGGTGCGTTCTAAAATCATGATCAGCAGGGCCGATATCATGTTGATAACCGCCACAATAACCATCAGTACAAGCATCACTACCGAATTTACATCCAATAATTTCAACCACTCAAATATGTTAGGATAATCTTCTATTACCGTCCGCGATTTTAACCTTACCGGTAAAACCTGGTCCAGTTGATCTGCCGCAAAATCCACCTGGTCAAAGTCAGCTACGCGTAATTCATATTGCCCTATTTCGCCGGGTTTCCAATCGTTCAGGCGGTTTATTAATGATAAAGAACCTATTACAAATGTTTTGTCAACCTCCTCTACCCCGATATTAAAAATGCCTTTTATTTTAAATTGTCGCTTACGCAATGGCTCCTGCACAAAATACATCAGCAGCTTATCGCCTACCTGTAGCTTTAACCGGTTGGCGGTTTGCTGCGATAGCATGATCTCTTTTTGGACTTCAACAGAGTCTTTAAAGTCGATTACATCACCGGCAACCATCATTTTTTTAAAGTAGGTCCAGTCGTACGTTTTATCAACACCCTTTAGTACCACGCCTTCAATTTCGTTATTGGCTTTAATAATTCCGGGTTTGGTGGCCGTTGGCATTACATGGGTAATCAGCGGACTTTTACGCATCCGCGCAATAAAACCAGCATCTTCAACAATAGGCGAACTCTCGTATGAACTGTTCAGGTCGAACTTAATGACGCGTATATCGCCGGCAAAACCACGAACTTTTTCGCGTATCTCGTGTTTAAATCCTTTTACAATGGCCAATGATAATATCATTACGCCCAAACCAAGCATAATACCAATAATGGCAATACGTACAATTAGCTTTGAAAATGTACGCTTTGACTTGAATGTTATACGGGCGGATATAAAGGAGGCGAAACTCAATGCAGAATGATTTTTAGTACCTTCGCAAATATGCGGTTTTGCTATTAAACCTGCTACTTTTTAAATTGTTTCAAAACAATATTTTATGAAGATTACACCTGTTTTTTTACAAAGCGCTTTAATAGCATTACTAAGTGTATATACCGCCTGCGCCAATCCGGCTCCATATTCTAAAAGCCATCTAAAAAAAGAAAAAAACGATAAAAAAAATAATACAGAAATATTGACCGGTGCCGATCAAATTCCGCTGTATATTGACTATCTTAAGGGAAAAAATATCGGGATGGTTGTTAATCAAACTTCTGTTATTGGCAAAAACCTTACACCCAGTGTTGATAGTTTACTAAAACGTGGCATCAGCATTAAAAAGGTATTTGGCCCCGAACACGGCTTTCGTGGCAATGCCAGCAATGGAGCTGTGGTAAACGATGCTATAGATACCAAAACAGGCTTGCCCGTAATCTCTCTTTATGGTAATAAACATTACAAGCCCACGGGCGAAGACCTAAAGGATATAAACCTGATAATATTTGATATACAGGATGTTGGCGCAAGATTTTACACCTATATATCAACCCTGCATTATGTAATGGAGGCCTGTGCCGAAAACAACATTGAACTGATGATACTGGACAGGCCAAACCCCAATGGCTATATGGTTGATGGCCCCATACTGGATACCGCTTACCACTCCTTTGTGGGCATGCACCCCATCCCTATAAGCCATGGCATGACCATTGGCGAGTATGCACAAATGATAAACGGCGAACACTGGCTAAAAAACGGCGTGCAATGCAAACTAAAAATTATAAAAGTGGCCAATTACAGCCACAATATGCCTTATAAGCTGCCTGTAAACCCATCGCCCAATTTAAATACAGAACAGTCTATTTTAATTTACCCCAGCACCTGCTTGTTTGAAGGCACAACATTTAGCCTGGGCAGGGGCACTTATTTCCCGTTCCTTTTGTTGGGACACCCCCTGTTAAAGGGCATTTATCCTTTTTCCTTTACTCCTGTTGGCATCCCCGGTATGAGCGAGAACCCTCCGCAAAAAGATAAACAATGCTTCGGCGTCGACCTTAAAAATTACACGCCGAACCAAATACGCGCCATGGGGCATATTAACTTATCGTGGCTTATTGAGCTTTACAAAGCTTTCCCGGATAAAGAGCATTTTTTTAATGCCTACTTTAACAAGTTAGCCGGCGGTAAAGAATTGCAGAAGCAGATTGCAGATGGCAAAACCGAGAACGAGATTCGCGCAAGTTGGGAACCAGGTTTAAAGCAATTTAACATAACACGTAGCAAGTACTTATTGTACAATTAATAAACGAAGCAAATAAAACAGCATATACCATGAGAATTGTATTTATGGGCACCCCCGATTTTGCAGTTGCATCGCTTGATGCATTAATAAAGGCCGGCAGCGATATTGTTGGCGTTGTTACCGCTCCCGATAAACCCGCTGGGCGTGGGCAAAAACTAAACGAATCGGCAGTGAAACAGTATGCAGTAGCCAATGGTTTAAAAGTATTACAACCCGAAAAACTAAAAAACCCCGATTTTTTAGCCGAGCTTAAAGCCCTTAAGGCAGATTTACAGGTGGTTGTAGCCTTCAGGATGTTACCAGAAGCTGTTTGGACGATGCCCGCCAAAGGTACCATCAATCTTCATGCTTCGTTGTTGCCACAATACCGTGGCGCGGCACCTATCAACTGGGCAATTATCAATGGCGAAAAGGAAAGCGGTGTAACTACTTTTTTCCTGAAACATGAAATTGATACCGGCGATGTATTGTTCACCGAAAAAATAACCCTAACCGGAACCGAAACTGCCGGCGACTTACACGACCGGCTGATGAACAAAGGCGCGGGTCTGCTGGTAAAAACAGTAAAGGCGGTTGAAAGCGGCCGTTATCATGAGCATCCGCAAGTACAGCTGTTAACCGGCGAAGAGCTTAAACATGCCCCTAAAATATTTAAGGAAGATTGTAAGATTGATTGGCTGCAACCGGCCGAAGCCGTATACAACAAAATTCGTGGCCTAAGCCCCATCCCTACCGCCTATACGGACTTGAACGGTAAATTATTAAAAATTTACGCTTCAGAACTTTTGATTGATGAACCGGCAATACAGCCAGGCGGTTTCCTTACCGATGGTAAAACATTTTTAAAGTTTGCCGCCAAAGGCGGTTTTATTAGTGTAAAAGACATACAGCTGGAAGGCAAAAAACGGATGGGTATCGAGGATTTTTTAAGAGGGGTGAAATTGTGATGGTAATTGTCTTTTTTTCTTTTTAAATTTATGAATATGAAACTTGCCGAATTAAAATCAGATTTCCACAGTCTAATAGATCAAATAAATGATCCGGAATTGCTATCGCAATTTTATGATATTATTAGTCAACACATAAATGTCGATAATTCAGACTGGGAGTCATTATCTCCAAAGCAACAACAAGAGCTTTTGGATGCTTATGAATCAAGTGAAGATGAAGATAATTTAATCCCGCTATCTGTTATAGAAGCAAAATACAAACAATGGCCCTTGAAGTAGTTTTTACTAAAGAAGCTGAATTTGATTTTGATACTATTCTCGACTATATACTTCAAGACTTCGGGGAAGCAGCAGTTATTCGGTTTAAAAACCTCACAATAGACTTTGTTAAGGTCCTTCAAAACTTTCCCGAACTCGGAAGGCTTTCAAACACCAGAAAACCAATGCGTTTTTTTGTTGCGCACAAAAGACTGAAAATATATTACAGAATAAAAGCCGATAAAATTGTAATTCTGAGATTATATGATACCAGGCAACATCCAAATAGAGTTTAATTACTCTTTTTTTGATACTTCCTTGCCAGCTGCATTGTTTTAACCCGTAGATGTTGCGCCTCGTTGGCCAGGTTGGCCGTACTGGTAATATCGGGCATGTTTTTGTCCTGATACTTTTCAATAATGGGCAAGGTTGCAACTATTTTCAGCACAGCATGATAGTCGTCCATTTTTATCTGATTGCTATCAATGTGCGCTTTTAAACTGGTAAACCTGCTTATTTTTTCCATGTATTTCAATTTGCTCTCGGCTATTAATGCACTAAGCTGCACCCGCAGCACGGTATCTTTTATAGCCGTTAACGATTCGTTTGCAGAAAAATAGTATCCGTCTGATTTTGCAGCATAATTGTTAAACGCCTTCAAACTATCAGCTATGCCACCGTTAAAATGAGTTAGCTGCTCTTCCAGCTTTTGAAGTTGCGGGTCTTTTTTTGCTAAGTCGTCATAAATCTCATCCATTAACGAACCTGAAGGCATCCTCTTCATGCTAAAGTCTGATTTATCGTCCTTTAACGGTTCGGGCATATCGGTCTTCGGTGTAGCAATATCTTTCGAAGGTGTAGAGTTACATGCCGAAAAAAACAGGATGATGAGCAGGGTTGATAATAAGGCGGTTGCTTTCATAATTGATTATATGTAATAGGATAAGGAATATTTAGGATTGTTACTATTATGACTAATGATATTCTAATCAAGTCAAAGTCAAAAATTACAACTTAACGTTTTTTAACACCTGTTATTGCTACTTTTGCCGCCATAATATACCGAATACCCGATGGCAAATTACAGCGAGCGCATAGCACTACTAAAAACCCAGATCCAGCCTTTACGTGATCAACTGATACAACACGAATTATATAAAAACATTAACTCGTTGGATGAATTAACCGTTTTTATGGATCATCATGTGTTTGCCGTGTGGGATTTTATGTCGCTGTTAAAATCGCTGCAACAAAAACTTACCTGTACTGCCACACCATGGATGCCAACCGGTAATGCCAATACCCGCTACCTGATTAACGAAATTGTAACCGGCGAGGAAAGCGATGTTGACGAACAAGGCAACCGCACCAGCCATTTTGAACTATACCTGCGCGCCATGCATCAGGCCGGCAGCGACGCCATTGCTATTAACAATTTATTTCATGAATTAAACTTCGGCAAACATATCGACGAAGCTTTAATTATTGCTGATATCCCGTTGGCGGCGCGCAATTTTATGCTGCATACTTTTGATGTTATCGGCACCAACAAAAACCATGTGCAGGCAGCGGTATTTACCTTTGGCCGCGAGGATTTAATACCCGATATGTTTGTAAGCATTGTTAAAGAACTCAGCCGGCAGCTGCCCGGCAAGGTAGATATCCTGCTTTACTACCTGGAGCGCCACATTGAAGTTGATGGCGACCACCACTCCCACCTGGCCTACGAAATGACTGCCGAACTTTGCGGCGACGACGATTCCAAATGGGAAGAAGCGACCACTGCTGTACAGGAAGCACTACAAGCCCGTATTGCGCTTTGGGGTGGCATTTTGGCGGCTATTAAAGCACCGGTAGCTATTGAAGAATAAGTTTATCTTTGGCTTCAAAATCAGTAATACCCAAATGAAGCTGGCTCCAATTCTCTTATTATCTGTATTACTTTGCTTCATTTTAAGCAGCTGTCGGGAAAAGAGGTCCAGCAATGCCGAAGAATGCTACATGCTTTGGGCAGGCGAAAAACCCGGCAAAGAAGTATTCGCCATTCACGGCCAATTCTGGCAATCGGCACATTTTACTAAAGAGTACATAGTTTATTTAGAGTTGGCGCCCACCCTAAAATGGGGTGCAGCTTTTATCAAACAAAACAACCTCATTAAAACCAATAACATAGCGATATTACCAACGGACACGCCGGCATGGTTTACGCCTCCACAAAACGTTAACCTGTGGAAACGAAGTAGTGGGAATACCTTATATATGCAAGACCGGCAAACCGGCCGTTTCTTTATCTACGAAGAACAGTTATGATTCAGGGCAAACGCATCTAAATGGTTAACGACGATAAGCTGTTATTTAATAATACTAACGGAATAAGCTTATAGCGTCGGGAAGATGTCAGCATCAAACGATACCTTATTTTTATTGGCTGATGCCGGTTAAATGATCCAGGTGCCAAAGGGACTTGTGTTGGCCTACAACAGGCGCAAATATTAGGATGAGCCTAAATTGCGCGATCAGTTTAGTGTTAACCATGTTAAAACACAAAGTATTGATTATTAAATATTTATAAAAAAAATATCTAAAATATGTTAAGTTATGTTAACCCAATCAGATGCGTTTGCCCTGAGTTATGATTGCCATTTTTTGTTAAACTGAATTAAACGGACTAAAGAATTGCTTACCTTGATCGCCAATTTCACTCACAACTCACAACTCACAACTCACAACTCACAACTCACAACTCACAACTCACAACTCACAACTCACAACTCACAACTCACAACTCACAACTCACAACTCACAACTCACAACTTATTCAGCTCATCCATCAAAACCTTACTTACCCTGTTAAAATAGCGCCTTACGCCAAAGCCCATTACAGTTTGGATGCCGCGGGTGGCGTTGGTTAAAAACACTTCGTCGGCTTCGTAAAGGATGTCGGGATTTATCTGGGCTTCGGTAATATCTATATTGTTATCCCGGGCAAGCTTTATTACTACCTGGCGCATTACACCTTCTACACAGCCTTCGCTTAGTGCTGGTGTGTACAGGTGATTTTGGTAATGGATAAATATATTTGAACTGCTTGCCTCGCACAAAAAGCCGCTTTGGTTCAGCAGGAATACATCATCAAGTTTATTTTGAGTTTTATAGATGCCCGCCATCACATAAATAAGCGAGTTACAGGTTTTGATGTTGGATAGGTAATTGGATGGCTTGGGTAATTCGGTAAATACATCCATAATCAACCCTTTCTCATTCAAAAAGTACCGCGGCTCGTCAGATGCGGTAAGCTCCAGGCAATAGCCCATTTTATTTTGAGTAGGCGTATACAAGCCCTCGGCGTCCCGATAAACAGTCAGGCGCAGCCGGCCATGTCTTACTTTGTTGCGGCGGGCAAGTTCCTCCACAATATCTTTTAAAAACCAGGTATCCATTTGCGAGTAACCATCAATTTTAAGCGCTTTCATGCCGCGTTGCAGGCGGTCGGCGTGCAAATCGGCAAATTTAAGCTGTCCTTTCATCAGGCGCATACTCTCAAACAAACCGTCGCCATATTTAAATGCCCGGTTAGCTATGCTAAGCAGCAGGCTGCCTTGAGGAAGTATTTGTCCGTTAAAATTGATTAACACTGGTGTCATTTTCAGATGTGCAGATTACAAGTGTGCAAATGTGCAGATTTTAAAACCGGATTGATTTATAAATGCCGTTTGCTTTATTAAAACTTAAACTACTGTGCAAAAATTATGCATTTAGCCACAAATAACTCTTTATTACTCCTCGCTATTGGCATTGGTTTGATTATCAGCCGCAGTATACCTGCGCCATTTTAGCAGCACGCTTTCAAAATCGGGTGGCAGTGGCGATTCAAACAGGATTTGCTTTTTCTGGGTTGGGTGTAAAAAGCCAAGGGTTTGGGCATGCAGCGCCTGGCGGGGCATCAGCTCAAAACAATTCTCTACAAATTGCTTGTATTTACTGAATACCGTCCCTTTCAAAATCCTATCCCCGCCGTAAGTAGCATCGCTAAACAATGGGTGGCCAATATGCCGCATATGCGCGCGAATCTGGTGGGTGCGGCCGGTTTCCAGCTGGCATTCTATCAGGGTAACATAGCCCATACGTTCCAGCACCTTGTAATGTGTTACCGACCATTTGCCTTTCTCCGGGTCGTCATAAATAGACATTACCCGCCTATCGGCAATGCTGCGGCCAATATAGCCCGTTACGGTGCCATCTTCAACCAAATCGCCCCAAACCAGGGCTATATATTTGCGGGTAATGGTATGGTCAAAAAACTGCTTGGCCAGCCAGCTCATGGAGCGCTCATTTTTGCTGATGAGCAACAGGCCCGAGGTATCTTTATCAATACGATGTACCAGGCCCGGCCGGCCATCATTACCCGGCAATGTTGGCAACTGCTGAAAGTGGTAAACCAAAGCATTTACCAATGTGCCGGTATAATTATTATAACCGGGATGTACCACCATGCCGGCAGCTTTATCAACCACCAGTACGTCATCATCCTCATAAACAATATTAATGGGGATATTTTCAGGATAAACCTCCGTGTCTCGGGGCGGATGGGGCAATACAACCGAAATTACATCCAGCGGCTTTACCCGGTAGCTGCTTTTTATAGGCTTATCATTCACCAGCACATTTCCCAGTTCGATGGCATTCTGGATGCGGTTGCGCGAAGCATTCTCAACCCGGTGCATCAAAAATTTATCAATGCGCAGCAGCGACTGACCCTTATCAACCACAACGCGTAAGTGTTCAAATAAATCCTGTTCTTCCTGCTCTATCAGCTCGGGTTCGTATGCCATTTGGGCGCAAAAGTAATCGTTTTTTGTGGTAGGTTAAGCGTAATATTGCAATAGCATTAAGGGCAGGTTATTTTTATGAATATTGATCTCGAAATTTTTAGTCCGGTACATCAAATTGCAAATCCGTTGTTTGATGCAGACAAGGTTAAAGTTTTTTTGAAACGGGACGATCTCATTCATCCCATGATATCGGGCAATAAATGGCGTAAGCTTAAATACCTCCTCAAATCGGCTCAAAACCAGCACAAAAGTCACTTGGTAACATTTGGCGGGGCGTATTCCAACCACTTACTGGCAACAGCAGCGGCGGCAGCTAAATTCGGCTTCAAATCTACAGGTATTGTGCGCGGAGAAGAAGTTGACAACAATACGTTGTTTTTATGCAAACTACACGGCATGCAACTGGTATTTACCGATAGGGAGAGCTATCGTGATAAACCCGCATTATTCCAAAAATATTTTAGCGATAATGAGCTGGCATTTTTTATTGACGAAGGTGGCTCGTCTGCAGAAGGTGCCCAGGGCTGCGCCGAACTGGTAAACGAACTAACCGACAGCTACGACCATATTTTTTGCGCCTGTGGCACCGGAACCACTGCGGCGGGCATTATTAACGGATTAATCAACCATCAACTTACAACAAAATTTAACGCGATACCCGTTTTTAAAAACGGAGGCTTTATCAGGGATGAGATTAACCGGTTTTTAACTGCTCCTGCCGATTATGATCTGCATACCGACTACCATTTTGGCGGATACGGCAAAGCGACTGACGAACTTATCGATTTTGTAAAGCAGTTTGTTGCCGCCACCGGCATTGTTATAGAACCTGTATATACCGGTAAAATGATGTATGCTTTATACGACCTGATTGGCAAGGGGCATTTTAAACCCGACAGTAAAATACTGGCCATCCATAGTGGCGGCATTTGGGGATTATTGGGAATGAAGGATAGATTTTAAGAATAGATGGCTAAGAAATCAACTATCGTCATTGCGAGGTACGAATAATTTATGCTTTTAAGAATCTAAAAACTATCCTCACGGCACCTTAACCGCCTGCCGGGCCAGCAATTGCCATTCTTTGCCATTTTTCACCCAAACCAACAAAACACCCAGCTTAACGGTGCCCGGGCCTTTGCCCGCATCGTTGGTGGCTGCCGATAGTAGGTGCCTAACAATAGCCGTGTTGCCCGATATGGTAATTGTTTGCCCTGTAAAGTCAATAGCTGTAAAAACCGATGCGCCGCTGGTAAAGCTGTGTATAAACTCCTTTTTGTTTTGCACTTTACCACTGGAGTGACCGTAACTCAAGCTGTCGGCCGCTATTTTATCCAGGGCCACGCTATCGGCGCTTATCATTACCTGGCGTAAGCGTTCAACTGCATTGGCAACATCTTTAATATGCGGGGTTTGTTGGGCATCCGCGGCCACTGGGGCAATAACACTCATAATTATCAAAAAAAACAGGATTTTAATGGCGTTAAATATTTTCATAATTATTTAATTGGGTAAACACAGTTGTCTATTTTATTTTTTAACCCGGGCTAACAACCAGGCCGATATATCATTTGCGGCCTTATCATTTTCATATCCGGCCGGTAAACGTCCGTTGGTATATTCATTGTAAAGCCATGGGTCGGCAATGGCCAGTACCGTTCCCTTGCCAAATTTTGCCTGGGCTATTAGGGTTATTCCATTTTTTACCAAAGCAGGCTTTGCAGGAGCATTGGTAGTTATGGAGCAAACATCTTTCATAAATATCTTTTGCGCGGTTTTAAAAAGCGGGTTGCCGGCGGTTATAATAGCGCCGTCCTCAAAATGGCTATCGTCAATTACATGATTTTGCAGGTCGTTATTAAAATTCATTCCGAATTTATTGGCCAGTATGTTAAAGTGAGGCAGCTCGACATTGGCGCTATCATTTGCAAGCATCACCAATACGCCACCGGCCTTTACCCATTGTGCAACAACACCGGCGTCCTGTTCGGTTATGTAGTTGGGCTTGGGGCTCTCTTTTTTAGTATCAGGGTCAACAATAATATAAATGGCGGTTCCTTTTAAATTATCTGCCGTAGGAGCAGCCGGAAGCGAATCTAAAGTAGCGCCACATCTTTTAAAAGCATCGCCCCAAATAGAATAACCGGTATTTTCTTTTTCGTCCCATAAATAATGGAACCGCTTAGTCTCGCCTGAAACGGTATGCACTTCGCGGTTAAAATAGTAATCTAACCGCACAACCTGTGCTGTTGCTTTATAGCCCTGGCAAAGCACTAATACGCCTACTAAACCCTTTACAAATAACCGGTAACGCATAATTATGAAATTTAAAAGCCAATATAGACACAAAATATAACTGGTTTTCAAATGTATTGCCGAACAGACAATTTTATTCAATACAATAACGAAATATTTACTACATCGATATAGTTATGGAGAGCTTAGAGCGGAACGCATAAATCCAAGAAAAGAATTTACGGAGCAGATGAATCGCGGATACAAACCTGGGTAGGTAAAACAACAGTTTCAAATTCGGTTACAGGCCTGCGGCTCTCAATCAAACTGATAAGCATTTCAGTGGCTTTTTTACCTATCTCAAACCCAGGTTGATACACCGTACTCAGCGATGGGTTTAAAACATCGGCCAATTGGGTATTGGTAAAACCCAACAGGGCTATATCGCCAGGTATTTTAAAGCCCAGTTTATGCAATAACATCAGGGTTGTGGTAGTTATCCTGTCAGATGCGGTGAAAATAGCATTGGGGCGATTGGGCGAAAGGAGTAATTCGTTGAGCGCATTTTCAATCTCGATGAGGTCTTTACCACCATGAAGGCAATACTTTATAAAACCATCGTTTTGCTCCATGTTGTTTTGGGCAAGGGCAGCCTGGTATCCTTTTAAACGCTCGGCAGTTATAGATACATTTACAGAACTTGTTATATGTGCAATTTTGCGATACCCGGCCTCAATTAATGATTGTGTTGCTTTAAAAGCGCCCTGAAAATTATCGGCAATTACTTTGTGGGTATCTATTTCGTCGCTTACACGATCAAAGAAAACAATGGGCAGGCCCTTTTCGTGAAGATCTTTAAGATGGGATACATCGGCCGTTTCTGTTGACAGCGAAATGAGCAAACCATCAATTGCGCGGTACATCAAATGGCTTACGTTTAATTTTTCAAGCTCGTACGATTCATGTGTTTGGGTAATAAACACATTGTAGCCGCTGGCGTGAGCAACAAACTCGATGCCGTTAATAACCTGCGAAAAAAAGTGATTATCGATGGTAGATACAACTATGCCCAAGGATTTGCTGCTGCCCTTTTTTAAGCTTCGGGCCATGTGATTGGGCTGGTAGTTAAGCCTTTTTGCACATTCACGTACAAGCGCTTTGGTTTTTTCGCTTATTTCATAACTATCCTTGAGCGCTTTAGATACCGCAGATGTGGAAATCCCCAGCTCTTTAGCAATATCCTTTATGGTAACAACCGCGAAATTCATATCCCTTTTAGCTTTAACGGCAAGTGTAGTTACAATTGTAATTCATTGCAGTTAACAAACGTAAAATAATTGAGATAAAATTTCGCGATAAAGAGAAGTGCGATCAAATTGTTACACGCCGCCAAAAATAGAAAAACCGCCATCTACACAGATCATGGACCCGGTTACAAATTTAGATGCATCGCTTAGCAACCATATCAGCGCGCCAATCAGTTCATCCGGGTGGCCAAAACGTTTAAACGGCGTTTGTTTTATCACCAGTTGGCCACGGTCGGTATAGCCGCCTTCGGGTTTGGTGAGCAGATTCCGGTTTTGCTCGGTCAGGAAAAATCCCGGCGCAAGGGCATTCATCCTGATGGCATCGCCGTAACGGTTAGCCAACTCAACGGCAAACCATTGGTTATAACAATCAACAGCTGCCTTACCTATATTGTAGCCCAATACCTTGGTAATAGCCCGCTTTGAATTCATCGACGAGATATTAACAATGCTACCCTTGCCGGTTTGCGCAATAGCCTCGCCAAATACCTGTGTGGGGATAATGGTGCCCCAGGTATTTAAGTCCATTACGGTTTTCATGCCGGCTATATTCATTTTAAAAACATCCTCATCGGGCTGTAAAACGCCTTGCGGCATGTTACCCCCTGCCCCATTCACCAGGCCATCCAGTCTGCCAAATGTATCCATCAGTTTGGTTTTAGCGGCCTGCAGTTCTTCCTGGTTTAAAACATCGGCAACCAATGCCACCGCTTTGCCGCCATTTTGGTTAATAGCGTTGGCTCGCTCCTCGGCTACCTGGGCGTTGCGACCCAAAATACCTACGGCGCCGCCTGCTTCAACAATACCATTTATAAAGGCGTTACCCAATATGCCCGTGCCGCCCGTTACTACGATTACCTTACCGGCTAAAGAGAAATTATTTTCCAATGTATATTATTTTTATTGATGATGATTACCTGAGGTCTGTAATAGCAATAGGATCCATATCGGTATAATCCAGGTTTTCGCCCGCCATACCCCATATAAAGCTGTAGCTTGCTGTACCGCTACCCGAGTGAATGCTCCAGGGCGGCGATACCACGGCATCGTAATTATTCATGGTGATGTGCCGGGTCTCGTTGCCCTCGCCCATATAATGGAATATCTTCTGCCCCTCGGGCACATCAAAATAAAAATAGGCCTCCATGCGGCGATCATGCACATGCGACGGCATGGTGTTCCATACGCTGCCGTCGTGCAAAATGGTAAGGCCCATAACCAACTGGCAGCTTTTGGTGCCTTCCAGGTGTATGTATTTATTAATAGTACGATGATTGGCTGTTGATGCCGAGCCAAGTATAACTTTTACCGCATCAGCATGGGTTAACAAGGTTGTTGGGTACGTTGCATGCGCCGGCGCCGAAAGCAAGTAAAAAACTGCCGGCTCATTACTATTTTTACTGGCAAAATGCACACTTTTAGTGCCCTTGCCAATGTATAGGCAATCAAGTTTCTTCACATCATAAGTAATGCCATCGGCTACTACAACTCCATCACCGGCTACGTTGATAATCCCTATCTCGCGGCGCTCTAAAAAATACTCCGCACGCAGGTTTGGATAATTTGGCAGCAGCAATTGAGTATCTGTAGGGTTGGCAAAGCCAACTATCATACGATCATAATGAGTATAGGTGCAGTTGATTTTACCCGGTTGTACCTGGTTATCTATCAAAAAACGCGAGCGTATGGTAGCGGTATCATATCGTTTAAAATCTTCCGGATGTACACTTTGTATTACTTTCAATGGTATCATGTATTAAGGTTAATCCATGCAATTCTACAACCCGCGTTATTAATTAAAAAGATATCCCTCGCTTATTTTTACTTCAACGTTGTAGTAGCACTGGTAAAGTTATAAATATTATCATTGGCCGTAGTTTTAAAACCAGTACGGATTGTATGAATGCAATAATTATAGGCCCATAAAATCCGCAAAATACTTTTTTCAAAAAAATATATCCCCTTAATAATTAATATTTTAAATAAAATATTTCTATAGCAGAAAACTTTTTTCAAAAAAATGAGTTTTTAGCATTAAATCATTAAGATTCTTAATGATGTTTTATTAATAAATTAAAACTATGAACTATTCTACATTAAAGAAAACAGTCGGATTATCATTTGCTTCTTTGATGGTTGTAGGTATGGCTAATGCCCAAACCGATTCCACCAAAACCGCAACTACTACAACAACCACGACTGAAGCCTCTACTGCCAAGGTATTTGGTGG
This sequence comes from Mucilaginibacter sediminis, assembly GCF_051903035.1. Classification (NCBI taxonomy): domain Bacteria; kingdom Pseudomonadati; phylum Bacteroidota; class Sphingobacteriia; order Sphingobacteriales; family Sphingobacteriaceae; genus Mucilaginibacter; species Mucilaginibacter sediminis. Next base: position 6,522,870 of record NZ_CP170602.1, on the reverse strand, counting down.
TATTGGCCAGTACAACACATTCAGTATTGGTGTAAGCGCCGGTATAACTGATGGGCTTGTTCCGTTTACCATTAACACAACAAATAAGTTTAAAGTTGATTTGGGTTATGGATTGTATTTAAGGCAGCAGCTATCGCACACTTTTAGCTTGCAGTTAGATTATTTAGGCGGCAAGGTACACGGCATTGATAAAGCCGGTACTGAAAAATTTGGCATTACCGAATACAAAACCAGTTTTAACTCCGTGGCTTTAAGCGGCGTGTTCAACATTGCAAGTGTTAGCTTTTTACATCGTAAAAACAGTGTTAACTTTTATGGTTCCGCAGGTTTAGGTTTAGATATGTACAAACCTAAAATGTATGTTACAGATGCAGGTACTACAGTAAATGACCCTTACGGACATACGGTAAAAGAACTATATGCCCCTGTTGGCGCGGGTGTAAAATTCAGGTTATCTGATGCAGTTGCCCTGAACTTAGGATACACCGTTAGCTTTGTACAGGGTTATAATGTTGCCGGTAAAAGCACGTATCCAACCTTTAGCCATTACTCTTATACGTACGGTGGTTTAGAGTATACTTTTGGCCCGAAAACAAAACAGAACCTAACATGGGTTAACCCGGTTGCTCAAATGTATGATGAATTGTACGATGCAGCTTTACGCCAGGAAGTTGAAGCTTTAAAAGGCCGCGTTACCAATGTTGAAACTGCGGTTAGCGACCTGAAAAAAGATTCGGACGGTGATGGCGTTGCCGATCAGTTTGACAAATGCCCTGGTACTGCTGCAGGTAGCGTAGTTGATGGTTCTGGTTGCGTTATCGTATTCCCTAAACCAGATTCATCTGCATTAGCAGCTCATACTGCTGCCACAGCTTATTCAAACATCCAGTTTGAATTTGACAGCTCGGTATTGCGCACCTCATCTTATCCTGTTTTGGATGCCACATCTGCCGATTTGCGCGCTTCTGGTAAAAAGGTGGAGGTTGATGGCTTTGCATCATCTGAAGGTACTGCCGCTCACAACATTGCGCTATCAAAAGATCGTGCTAACTCGGTAAAAACTTACCTGGTTAACTCTGGTGTTGATGCCAAGAAAGTAAAAATCAAAGGCTATGGCGAAACTATGCCAATTGCCGATAACTCAACAGAAGAAGGACGTGTATTAAACCGTCGCGTTCAGTTTAAACAAAAATAATTTTCAATTAAACATGAAAACGCAAAAAGCCCCGGGAGTCCGGGGCTTTTTGTGTTTTGATACAATTTAAAGATTTTGCCGACTTGACAATTTTTTTGTAAAATAAGGTATTTACCACTGTCCCTAAATATTCAAACAGATTATATCATAAATTAAAAACGCACATCCAACAGTATTGCCCTTACGCTATTTCAGGCAGATTGAAATAGGATTAAACAAATTAAAATCAAAAAAAAGCAACTTATCCCGCTATACTATTTTTGGCTTTGGTACAAAAAGTAACTTTAAACAATTTAAACATACTTTTTACCCAATCGGTTCAAAAACCGCCTAAATTTTGTTTTTGAGGGCTTTTTTGTAGATTTGTATAAACCAAAATTGATATGTACAATCTACTTGTTTCACCCCAAAACGTTCAGGCTTCATTACAGAAGCACGTACTTGCCGATGGCTTCGACCTCACTTTTGACATGGAAAAAAGCAAGGGCGTATATATTTATGATTCAAAAAATGATAGGACACTCCTTGATTTTTTTACCTGCTTTGCTTCGGTTCCATTGGGCTACAATCACCCCAAAATGGTGAACGACGAAGAGTTTAAAAAAAACCTGATGCTGGCGGCATTAACCAACCCATCCAACTCTGATATATATACCACTCAGTACGCGCAATTTGTAGAAACATTTTCAAGGATTGGTATACCCGATTATTTGCCGCACGCTTTTTTTATAGCTGGTGGTTCATTGGCTATCGAAAATGCCTTAAAAGTTGCCATGGACTGGAAGGTGCAAAAGAATTTTGCCCGGGGGTATACAAAAGAACGAGGGTTTAAAGTGATCCATTTTGAGCACGCTTTTCATGGCCGGTCCGGCTATACCCTTAGCCTTACCAACACAGTGCCCAATAAAACCAAATGGTTTGCCAAGTTTGACTGGCCAAGAGTATCGGTACCGTATATGAATTTCCCCTACAGCGACGCTAATCATGAAGACTTGCTGCAACGCGAGCAATTGTCTGTAGCCCAAATCAGGAAAGCTTTTGAGGATAATAAAGATGATGTTTGCGCTATTATTATTGAACCGGTACAATCAGAAGGTGGGGATAACCACGTACGCAAGGAATTTTTAGAAAAGCTGCGTGAGCTTGCCGATGAATACGAAGCAATGTTAATTTACGATGAAGTGCAAACAGGTGTTGGCCTTACCGGCAAATTTTGGTGCCATGAGCACTTTGGTCCCAAAGCCCGGCCAGACATTTTGGCTTTTGGCAAAAAGATGCAGGTTTGCGGCATATTATGCAGTAACCGGGTAGACGAAATTGAGAACAATGTATTCCATGTTTCATCGCGCATTAACTCAACCTGGGGCGGTAGTTTGGTTGATATGGTAAGGTCATCAAAAATAATGGAAGTGATTGAGGAGGATAACCTTTGCCAAAATGCCGCAGAAATGGGCGATTATTTACAAAATCAACTTAGCGAAATTTCGGCCAGGATGCCCGTTATCAGTAATGTACGAGGTAAGGGCCTGCTTACAGCCTTTGATTTCCCTGACAAAAGCAAGCGCGATACCTTCATTAACAAGGGATTAGATAATAACATCATGTATTTAGGCTGTGGCGATAAGAGCATTCGCTTCAGGCCGGCGCTTATTATCGAAAAAAATCATATAGATACCGGGCTTGAAATGCTGGAGAAAATAGCCAAAACATTATAATAGGTCGTATTATAAACCAAAGGATCGCTACTCACAGTGAATGCTGTTTAGTATTTAATATATGTTTTGCCAATTGTTAGCACAAAAAGAGCTGAAATATTAACATAAACAACTTTTTTACCAAAATACGCTATATTTTTAATTATTATTCCAGTTAGATTTGACAATTCCTGTTAGAATTCAAATCTAGTTCATCATGAGCAAACATATAGAGAAATTAAAAAAACAACTTGTTGAGGTAGCAGAAGTTGTTAACTCATTTCAGTCAGAAGCTGTACAGGTACGAATCATCGACAGACTACTGGACGTAATGATTGAGTCGGAAAAGGCGGATGCCGATGGATCTGAAATTTTTAGCAAAAAAGGGCGTAAAATGCGCCCAGACGATGAAAATTTTGCTATTTCGGGTCGTAAAAAGCCAGGGGCAACAAAGATATTGAACCAATTATTAAGTACCGACTTTTTTGATACTCAACGTTCCATCTCATCAATAGCCAACTATTGTAAAGAGCAGTTTGATTCGGATTTTAAAACTTCGGAGTTATCCGGTATCCTTTTAAAACTGGCAAACGAAAATAAACTGAGGCGAGAAAGAAGCAATGAGAATAATCGTTTTGAATATATCAAAGCTTAAATATTTAAACCAATATTATAAAATAAGCCAATATCTTAAAAAGACATTGGCTTATTTTATTTTCAGTTAAATAATATATTATTTTAAAGCAAATAAATTATCTACCCCTAAAATTTTCCTGCTGGTATAGCCTTCTGCATATTTAACACCAATACTTTTACCAAATTCGCTGGCACGGGCTGCAACCACATTTATAAATTCGGGGGTTGATATGTAGGTTTGGGGCTCATTTTCCCATTGAGGGTTGTAAAACTGCGAACCATAAGCATAAATACTCTCTACCTTTTTATCCCAATATGCGGTGATGTCAATTAAAACATCCGGTTTTATATAGTTATCCTGTATAAAGTGCAACACCAGGTTTGGCCGCCACGCCTGCTGCGGTTCTCCTTTTTCAAAAGTTTCTATTTTACGTAAGCCCGATAAAAATGCCGATGCCTCTACCAGTTCGTTGGCGCGGCCATGATCTGGATGCCGGTCATAGTAGGCATTGGTTATTAAAATTTCCGGCTGATATTTGCGGATTGCCGCAATTACCTGTAATTGATATTCGCGCGTATTTTCAAAAAAACCATCAGGAATAGCCAGGTTATCCCTTACCGACAGACCTAATATTTCGGCGGCTGCGGCGGCTTCCTGCTCACGTATATCGGCCGATCCCCTTGTACCTAATTCGCCGCGGGTAAGGTCAACAATACCCACCTTATAGCCCATGGCAATGTGTTTTAAAATAGTGCCCGAGCATCCAAGTTCGGCATCATCGGGATGTACCGATAAAACTAAAATATCTAATTTCATTATAGTGTTTGTGTTAACGAGCGGCTGCCAAAAGGCGTTCAATCTTTTTCCGGATTTTTGAAGATGTTGGCTTGGTAAAAGGAAAATAAAAGTCGGTAACGTGCCCTTCCCTGTCAATCAAAAACTTGTGAAAATTCCACCTCGGTACCGACTTAAGTTTGCCGTTTGCTTTCTTATCAGCAAAAAACTGGTATAACGGGTGTGCAAAAGGCCCGCGGACCCTTATTTTATCAAATACCGGGTAGTTGGCACCAGCATTTTCGCAAAAAGCAGCAATAGCGGCGCCTTCCAAAGGCTCCTGTCCTCCAAAATCATTCGATGGAAAAGCGAGTATCTCGAAATCAGCATCCTTAAACTGATCTTTCAGTTCGGCCAGATCTTTAAGCTGCGGTGTAAAGCCGCATTGAGAGGCGGTATTAACAATTAAGAGTACTTTATTTTTATAAGCCGACAGGCTAATATCATCACCGTTTAACTTTTGAACGTTAAACTCGTAGACGCTTGTGTTATCCATTATCAGTAGTTAGTGGAATTATATCCGGCCTGGGTAAGTATGGCCTCGATATCTCTCTGCTCGTCTGGGTCGTAAGTTTCTTTAAGGTTGTGGCCAAATATACTGGCTACAGACTGAAACATAAATGCCTTAAAACCACCTTTAAGTTCTTTTACCATGGTGTAGCTTGTTTGCCCGGTTTCGCGGTCAATCAATTTAATCAGAACTTCACCCTGACTAATTGTCAGATTTTTAATTTCCTTATTGAACAATGTTTTAATTTCGGTTTCGCAGTTTCCTATTAATTCTTTCTGCTTCTTTTTATCGCCGGTTAGCGCCAGATCCCGCTGTAATTTTGCGTACCGCTGGCCTGCAAAACGTGCGTAAGGCAACACTTTCATTACGTTATAACGCAATCGGCGGTAATTGTCCCTATCGGCATCATTAGCAAATATGCGGGTATCTACAATTCTTATTGGCGGGCAAACTACCCATGGTATCAGTTCTCCGTCAACATCGGTTACGGCCACCCTTATGGTATCATTTTTGCCTAATATCATAGGTGCAGGTTTATCTGTCTGAGCCCTTACCTGGCTCACTAAGCAACAAAACATCAACAGAAAACCAATAAATTTCATATTTTTACTTAAAACAAAATTAAAGGAAATTTTTGTGGTATTTTAATATAATCTGTAATAATAATTTTCAATTACAAGTTTATCTTATTAATACCGCCTATAGCATATATGAAAGAGATAGAGATTGATCTGGAAGCCGAGAAGAATGAGATACTAAAAAGATATCGTGCATTGTTGCGCGCCTGTAAATCGACCCTGCAAAAGGGTGATAAACGCATGATACGCAAGGCGTTTGACATGGCACTTGAAAGCCACAAAGATATGCGCCGTAAAAGCGGCGAACCCTATATATACCACCCTATTGCAGTTGCCCAGATAGCCGCCGAAGAGATTGGTCTGGGCACTACATCAATAGTATGCGCCCTGCTGCATGATGTGGTAGAAGATACCAATATGACGCTGGACGAAATTGAGATGGAGTTTGGTAAAAAGGTGGCCAAAATTATTGACGGCTTAACTAAAATATCGGGCGTATTTGATACCAACAGCTCGTTACAGGCCGAGAACTTCCGTAAAATGCTGCTTACCCTGGCCGATGACGTACGGGTAATACTCATAAAACTGGCCGATAGGCTGCATAATATGCGCACCATGGAGTTTATGCCGCGCGATAAGCAGCTTAAACTATCCTCAGAAACCGTTTACCTGTATGCCCCCCTGGCACACAGGCTGGGTTTATATGCTATAAAATCTGAACTGGAAGACCTATCCATGAAATACATGGAGCGCGAGACTTACCAGTTCATCAAAAAGAAGCTGAACGAGAAGAAAGCTGAACGCGAGCGCTTTATCCGCGATTTTATTGAACCTGTTAACAAGGCGCTGCAGGCCCAGGAAATTCATGCCGATGTGTTTGGCAGGCCAAAATCTATCCACTCCATTTGGAATAAGATGAAGAAAAAATCTATCCCCTTTGAGGAGGTATATGATCTTTTTGCCATTAGGATAATTTTAGATAGCGCCCCCGACCAGGAAAAAGCCGATTGCTGGAAGGCCTACAGCATAGTTACCGACCAATACCGCCCCAACCCCGACAGGCTGCGCGACTGGATATCGTCGCCCAAAGCGAACGGGTACGAATCATTGCACACCACCGTTATGGGCCCGCGCGGGCAATGGGTTGAAGTACAAATACGTACCAAACGCATGAACGAGATTGCCGAGAAAGGTTTTGCCGCGCATTGGAAATACAAGGAATCATCAACCGATAGCGGGCTTGATCAATGGGTTCAAAAGGTAAGGGATATGCTTAAAAACCCTGACACTAACGCCCTGGATTTTATCGACGATTTCAAGATGAATTTGTTCAGCGATGAAATTTTTATTTTTACCCCAAAGGGGGCGCTTATACAATTGCCGCTTAATGCCACAGCCCTGGATTTTGCATTTGAGATACATACCGACGTAGGCGCCAGCTGTATCGGCGCCAAAGTAAACCATAAACTGGTGCCCCTTAGCTATAAACTGCAAAACGGCGACCAGGTAGAGATCATCACCTCGGGCAAGCAAACCCCCAAAGAGGATTGGCTGAATTTTGTGGTTACTGCAAAGGCTAAAGCCAAAATAAAATCGGCCTTAAAAGAAGAAAAACGTAAAGTTGCTGAGGATGGGAAAGAGATATTGGAGCGTAAAATGAAATCGCTTAAAATCACTTATAACTCCGAAAACCTGCACAAACTGAGCTACTTTTTCAAACTGCAATCAACCCAGGACCTGTTTTATAACATTGCCAAGGGTGTGATAGACATGAAGGACCTGAAAGAATACCAGGCATTTGAAAAAAACGTTGAAAACAAGCCCCAGGACAAAATTGAACAGGAGCAAGTTCAAAACCTTATCCGTAACCTGAAATCGAAAGACGCCGACATGCTGCTGATTGGTGAGGATATGCAGAAAATTGACTATAAACTGGCCAATTGCTGTAACCCTATCCCCGGCGATGATGTGTTTGGCTTTGTTACCGTAAGCGATGGCATTAAAATACACCGCACCAATTGCCCGAATGCCGCGAAGCTGATGGCCAATTATGGCTACCGGATTGTGAAGGCCCGCTGGACCAACCAACAGGAGCTCGCATTTTTAACTGGTTTAAGAATAACCGGAATTGACGAAGTTGGGTTAATCAATAAACTTACCACCGTAATATCAACCGATTTTAAGGTAAATATCCGCTCCATTACCGTTGATAGTGATAACGGTATTTTTGAAGGATCGATAATGGTTTACGTAAACGATACCAATCACCTTGAAAACCTGATCAAAAAAATAAAACTGATTAAAGGCGTTACCGGCGTCAATAGATTTGATTCGGTGATTGAAAAAGCTTCTTAAGGTGGGGGAGTGAGTGGTTGATTGAGTTGATTAGGTTAACTTATTCAAGCAATCAAACTCAATCAACTTATTCAACCCAATGCAACTTAATCAACTTATTCAACCAATAAACCAAATTATTAATAACTTTGCCTGCTTAACAGACCATTATGCCCCAACCGGATACTATAGCATTGGTTAAAAAAATTTTTGAGGCTTACCTTGAGAATAAAAACCTGCGCAAAACGCCGGAGCGTTTTGCAATACTCGAAGAAATTTACTCGCGCTCAGATCACTTTGATGTGGAATCTCTTTATATCCACATGAAAAATAAAAAATACCGCGTTAGTCGTGCAACGGTATATAACACACTTGAACTGCTGGTATCATGCGACCTGGTAACCAAACACCAGTTTGGCAAAAACATGGCCCAGTTTGAGAAATCATACGGCTACAAACAGCATGACCACATCATTTGCATCGACTGCGGTAAAGTAGTGGAGTTTTGCGACCCGCGGATTCAGCAGATACAGAGCATGATGGGCGACATTTTAAAATTCGATATTAAACACCACTCGCTAAACCTTTATGGTAACTGTGCCAAATTACGTGAGGGCAATTGCGACAGAAGGGTATAATCATGGACAAACCTATTTTAAGCAAACAGGCATTTTGGGATGTGGATATGGATAGTATTGACTATGAAAAGAATGCGGCGCATGTTGTGGAAAAGGTTTTAGAACGTGGCAAAGAACAAGACTTTAATAACCTGATTAAGTTTTACGGGTTTGATAAAGTAGGCAAACTGGCTTTGCAGGCTTTATGGCTTTCAGATATGAGCATAAACTTTTGCTGTACCTTGTTTAAGGTAACACCTACCGACTTTAAATGTTACGAGAAGAAACAGTTGAACCAGCAACACTGGAACTTTTAAGAAAAATTGTTTCATTGCCTGAATTAAAACAATTCAGGTTGGTTGGCGGCACAGCACTTTCTCTGTTATATGGCCATAGAAAATCAATAGATCTCGATTTTTTTTCAGACCGACCTCTTGAAAAAGACATTTTAGTAGAAACCCTTGAAGATAATTTTGGCCGTATTAACACTGTAAATGACAGAACTAAATCAATCTATCAGTGTATCATTCAGGACGTAAAGGTCGATTTTGTTTCAGTAAGAGATCCTTTTTTAAACCCCATCCAATTTATAGACAATATACCGTTTGCCGATACCAAAGATTTGATAGCTTTGAAGCTCAACGCTGTGAAAGGCAGAGGTGTTAAAAAGGATTTCTGGGACATCGCCAAACTTTTGGAGTTTTACACATTCGAAAATCTTTTTCAATTTTATCATGATAGATATACATATGATGATACCTTTGCGGTCATAAGATCAGTGATTTACTTCGCTGACGCCGAAAATACAATATCTCCCGAGTCATTAGATGGTATGACCTGGGATAAAGTAAAAACCACCATCGTGAAAGCATTTGACGATTATTATAGAAATATTAGAAATTAATGGCTGTTGACGTATTATTAGGCCTCCAATGGGGCGATGAAGGTAAAGGAAAAATTGTTGATGTGCTTAGCGCAGGTTATGACCTGATTGCACGTTTCCAGGGCGGCCCTAATGCCGGGCATACTTTGGAGTTCGATGGTAAAAAATTCGTGTTGAATACTATTCCTTCAGGTATATTTTTTGAAAACACCATGAACCTTATTGGTAATGGCGTAGTGATTGACCCTATCACCCTTAAAAAAGAAATAGATAAGCTGAAAGATGCAGGGCACGACCTGTTAGCTAAAAAGAACCTGCTGATTGCAAAAAAAGCACACCTGATACTACCTACCCATCAATTGCTTGATGCCGCATCTGAAAAGAAAATGGGCGAAGGTAAAATCGGATCGACTTTAAAAGGTATCGGTCCTACTTATATGGATAAAACCGGCAGGAATGGGTTGCGTATAGGCGATATTACCCTACCCGATTTTAAAGAGCGTTACCAGAAACTGGTTGACAAACATACGGCAATGCTTACCGCTATGTATGGTGAGGTAGCTGATTTTTCTGAACGTGAGCAATTGTTTTTTGAAGCTATTGATTTTCTCAAACAATTCCCATTAGTTGATTCGGAGCACCTGGTGAACGACTATATTAAAAAAGGCAAAAAAGTTTTAGCAGAAGGCGCTCAGGGGGCCATGCTGGATATTGATTTTGGAAGTTACCCGTTTGTTACTTCGTCAAATACTACAGCGGCCGGTGCATGCACCGGTTTAGGAATAGCCCCACAGCAAATTGGCGATGTGATAGGTATTTTTAAAGCTTATTGTACCCGTGTTGGCGGCGGCCCCTTCCCTACCGAACTGGAAGACGAAACAGGCGAAGAATTACGCCGTATAGGCCACGAATTTGGCGCAACCACAGGCAGGCCCCGCCGTACCGGATGGATTGATCTGCCGGCTTTAAAATACGCTATAATGCTTAATGGCGTTACCCAACTGGTAATGACTAAAGCTGATGTATTAAGCGGTTTTGATAAAATTTACGCTTGTACCCACTATAATTATTTAGGCGAAACTATCGATTACATGCCTTATGATATCTGCTCGGTAAGCCCGGTGCCGGTTTTGAAGGAAATTGATGGCTGGAACGAAGATTTAACAGGTATCACCGAATTATCTGAAATACCTGCCAAACTGCAATCATACATCGATTACCTGGAAGCAGAGCTGGGCGTACCAGTAAAATATTTATCTGTAGGACCTGACAGAAAGCAGACATTGGTATTGCATTAATATTGATCACAACGTTTGTATATTAACAAACCTCAGCATCATCGTATAAAAAGACCGGTTACCCGGTCTTTTTTCATTTACTTGGTTATTTTTGCAGGGTGATAGTACAGGTAGATAATCTGCAAAATTTCAAGCTTAAAGCTCTGCAGTGGGCATCATCATATAATTCGGTATGCTACCTTGACTCGAATGGTTTTGATGACCCATACACCAAATTTGACACACTGATAGCCATTGGCAGCAAGGCACAAATAAAAGCAAGCGCAGGTTCTGCGTTTGGTGACTTACAAAACTTTCGTGCAGATAATCCCGGTTGGCTTTGTGGTTTTTTGGGCTACGATCTGAAAAACGAGGTGGAAAAATTATCCTCACAAAACTTAGATGGCCTCAACTTTCCAGACCTATACTTTTTTGCGCCGGTACACCTGATTATTATCAAAGGCAATAAAGCGGAGATTATTAGCGACGAACCTGAACATGTTTTTAGCTGTATTGATGAGCAGGAGCCAATTACGAATGGTGATGAACCGTCAATAAATTTAAAAAGCAGGTTTACAAAACAGGAATATATTGATGCAGTAACCGCCATCCAGAAACATATTACACGGGGCGATATTTATGTAACCAATTTTTGCCAGGAGTTTTATGCTGAAGATGTACATATTGATCCTTTGAGCGTATTTACGCAGCTTAATAATGTTTCCCCCAATCCGTTTTCCACTTTTTTTAAGTGGAAAAACAATTACATATTGGGCGCCTCGCCCGAACGCTTTTTAGCCAAACGAGGCAGTAAACTCATATCGCAGCCCATCAAGGGCACGGCCAAAAGGCATGACAATTTGGAGGCTGATGAACTGGTTAAACATGAACTACGAAACCATCCTAAAGAACTACAGGAAAATGTAATGATTGTTGACCTTGTACGCAACGATCTTACCAAATCGGCCAAACAGGGAACGGTTAAAACTGAAGAGCTTTTCGGCATTCACAGCTTCCGCCAGGTACACCAGATGATCTCAACCGTAGTATGTGAGTTACGTGACGACTTATCTGCCATACAAGCCATTAAAAACACTTTCCCCATGGGCAGCATGACCGGTGCGCCTAAAATAAGCGCCATGCAATTGATGGAACAATACGAACGAAGTAAGCGCGGCGTTTACTCCGGCGCGGTAGGCTACTTTGCTCCGGATGATGATTTTGATTTTAACGTAGTAATCAGATCGCTGCTTTACAACACTGATAACGGATACTTATCATTCCATGCAGGGAGTGCTATTACCTACCATGCCGACGCAGAGAAGGAGTATGAGGAATGTTTATTGAAAGCCAAGGCGGTGCTGGAGGTTTTGGGAGAATAGCATCCGTACTTTACTATTTTACCACAATCTTGTCTCCCATCCTCACCCTAATATCCGATCCAACGGCAAAAAAAGCCGAAACCGGCTCTTTCTCTAAATAAGGTTTAAATGCCTCGCCATATAACCCTGCTACATCAGCATCAAAAACATAATCTTTAACGTTACCTGTTTGCCACGACACATGTTCAACCTGGTATTCCATGGTGCTTGTAGCCGAAAGCTTATTGTATCCCCAATAATGTTCAAAAATAAATTCTTCGCTACTGCCTGGTGTTATATCCAGCAGTTGATTGCTGGCTGTTGCCCCAAGCTTATTCCATTTGCCTTTAAACTTCCACTCATATAAAAATTGAGTATAATCTCCAGCTTCCGCTATGCTGTGACGCATGGGCATAGCAGTATAATGCTCCTTATATAAATTATTGGCGATGACTGCGATTAACGGCTTAGGTACTATTTCACTTACAAAAACGGCCCCGCGCTTCCATTCTGTTCCGTTAAAGTACTTTACATAAAAACGAAGATTCACCTCCTCAAAATCTACATGCCATGGCCATTTGATGCCCAGCACCTTTGTATCTAAAAACATAAAGCCTACCATACTCACCAATGCTTTGCCCTGCCATAAGTCAAGTTCGGTGCCGGGTGGTAAATAGGGATCAAGAATAGTGGGATCCACCTCGTAATTTATCATTACCAGGTTTTTCCATTGCGCTTTTAAGAATTGCGGTTTGGGCATTTTGGTGAGGGGTGAGTGGTGAATTGGTGAGTGGTCAGTTGTGAGCGGTGAGTAGTGAATTAACAGCTATTGAATGTATTTCAACTAACTACTCACCATTCACCACTCACCTCTCACCATTCACTATTTTTTATAATACTTCATAGCCTCGGGTATAAGGTTTTGAATATTGGCTATGCGGGTGGCGTCAGCAGGGTGAGTACTCAAAAACTCGGGTGGCGACCCTCCTTTATTCTGAGCGGCCATCCGTTGCCAAAATGCAATGGCACTATGCGGATCATATCCGGCCATGGCCATAAATGTTAATCCCAAACGATCTGCCTCTGACTCCTGCGCACGCGAATAGCTTAATAATTTTAATTGAGTACCAACCCCATATAAAGTACCTATGGCCGATTGTGTAGCTTGTGACTTATCAGCTGTGGCTGCGCCTACTAAAGCACCACCGCCCTGCACCAACATTTCCTGCGAAATCCGTTCGGCAGAGTGCCTGGCAATAGCGTGTCCAATTTCGTGGCCCATTACTACAGCCAGGTAAGCATCGGTATTGGCTACCGGCAGTAAACCACTATATACAGCTACTTTACCGCCAGGCATACACCATGCATTTACTTCAGGGCTCTGGATCAGGTTAAACTCCCATTTAAAGGTGTATTGATCGCCATAGCCGTTATTTTTCAAATAGGTTTCAATAGCTACAGCCAGGTTATTGCCTATCCGTTTTACACGTTGGGCATCGGTTCCGCTGTTAATTACTTTTGTTTTAGGATCTGATAATAGTTGGCTGTAGCTGGCAGCAGCAGATTGATTTACTTCGGCGTCACCCACCAGGCTTAATTGTTTGCGACCGGTAAGTGGCACTGTTGAACAGGAGAACAGTGCAATAACCATAGTTATTGCTAAAAATGCAGACAGGAATTTTTTCATAATGATTAGGCAGCTTTTTTCTTTAAAAAATTAACTTTCGATTCGGTGCCCTTTAATAAGCGTTCGATATTTTTTTGATGGGTTACCAAAATTAGCAAGCAAATACACATCCCGTATATAACAACCGACCTTATAGAGGTAGGGAACACAAACGAAACGCCTATAGGATATGTAAAAGCCGCGGCAATTGAGCTAAGCGACACATACTTTGTAAGCAACAACACCACCACAAACACCAACACGCACAATAAAGCGGCGTGCAAATGTATAGCCAAAATCATTCCAAATAAAGTAGCAACGCCTTTGCCACCCCTAAAACCGGCAAATATCGGAAACAAGTGACCCATAACCGCAGCCACACCTAAAGCCAGTGCGTAATTCATATAGCTTGCAGAATTGTAAGGCCCGGTGGTAGAAACACCGATAAAGAAAGCAAGGTTGGTAGCTGTCCATCCTTTTAAGATATCAAGCAGCATTACAGGAATACCGGCCTGTTTGCCCAATACCCTAAAGGTGTTGGTTGCCCCTGCGTTACCGCTGCCATACTCCCTTACATCAATATCATAAAACGCCAGGCCGATCCAAACAGCCGTTGGGATAGACCCGCAGAGATAAGCAAGGATGAGCGCCGAAACTGAGTATACGTTGATCATTTACCTGCAATATTACAAAATTGATACCGTACTAAAACTCTAATCATAATTTAAACGCAGTGCTTTAATAGCCAGATTTTGACAGCCCGGCTTTAACTCAAATGTTTACAACAACGATAAACAATTAATTTACTTAACAGCCTTTAAACTAAGGTCGAGGCTTTTTACCGAATGCGTGAGCGCACCAACAGAGATATAATCAACTCCGCAATCAGCATATTCGCGTATAGTATCAATTGTTATACCACCCGATGCCTCGGTTATAAACCGGCCATTAATAATATTAACCGCCTGCCGCAGTTCGGCGAAGTTAAAGTTGTCTAACAAGATACGGTTTATGTTGCCGGTTTGCAATACCTCTTCCAACTCTTCCAGGTTACGCACCTCAATTTCGATGGCAAGTTTTTTATGATGATCTGAAAGATACTGATTTGCACTTTCAATAGCTTGCCGTATACCACCGGCGTAGTCAACATGATTGTCTTTAATCAATATCATATCATACAAACCAAACCGATGATTTACACCGCCACCTATTTTTACGGCCCATTTTTCAAGATAGCGCAAGCCTGGTGTTGTTTTACGGGTATCTAAAACTTTTGTATTGGTGCCTTTCAGCAAATCAACTATCTCGTTGGTTTTTGTAGCAATTCCCGACATTCGTTGCATACAATTCAGTACCAAACGCTCGGCAAGCAGGATGCTGCGGGCACTGCCTTCTACCTCAAACGCTACATCCTTATACTTAACAACAGCGCCATCCTGCAAAAAAAGGGTTACTTTAAGGTTAGGGTCTACTATTTTAAATATCTCAATAGCTAATTCGACACCGGCTAAGATGCCTTCATCTTTTACCAAAAGTTGTGCTTTGCCTGTAGTATCGGCAGGAATGGTTGATAAGGAAGTATGATCACCATCGCCAACATCCTCTTTTAAAGCATTAATTATAAACTGGTCAACAAGTTCTTTATCCAAGATAATTACTTTTTTAAGCCCCAAAAGTAGTGATTTTTCAGATGTGCAGATGAAAAGATAATGTGCAAATTTTAGATGTGCAGATTTCAAATTCCAGATGTGCAGATGAATATGTCTGAACCCTAATTAAGCGGATTTATTAGATTCCCGGATTTTTTACGCTGGATGACATCTGATTAATCCATTAATCTGCGTAATCGCCGTTCAGAAAACAATCTAATCATACAAAAAATCATCTGCATATCTGAAATTTGCACATTTACTTCACCTTCTCGTCCTCAATTCCCAATTCGATGATGCGCATGGTGCCGCCAACATCTTTTAGGGTAAAGGCAATGCGGTATTCCTGTTTATCGGCGGTGGTTAAAATATATACGCCAAGCTGAATGCTGGCGCTGGAGTTCACTTTGTGTAGCAACTTTATTGTTTGTGGCTTATGCTTAGTAAAAAAATCGCTGAGCACCGATGTGGCCTGGTTTTGCGGATATGATTGTTCTTCGGCCATCACCGACATCTCTACGATTGGGGCAAACAGCTTACCAATTTCTTTACTGTTACCCTGCTTTATCAAATTAGCCACATTATCCATGGCGTCGGCCGCTACCCTGCCGGGCATCAGCAACAAAATTAAAAACGACGACAGGTAAAGTAACTTCATATCATAAATACGTGAAAAAATGGTTTAAAGTTACATTTGACAAAAAAGAGATGATTTTTTCTGCTCAATGTTCAAGATATAACTGTTTTTGCCTTCAATTATTATCTTAACAATCAGCACGGTTTAAGTATAAATCTAAATTCAAAATTTATAGCCATAAGTACATTGTTGCATTTATATTTGCAATGTGGAAAATAAAAAAAAACTCGCATTAATTATCCTCGATGGCTGGGGTTACGGCCGTAACGATCAATCGAACGCTATACTTGCCGCCAACACTCCTTTTGTTGACATGATGCTGCAAACTTATCCAAACTCCAAACTTGAAGCTTCGGGTATGGCGGTAGGTTTGCCCGCCGGGCAAATGGGCAACTCCGAAGTTGGACACATGAACCTTGGCGCAGGCCGGGTAGTTTACCAGGAATTAGGCCGCATTCATAAAGCGGTTGATGATAACGAATTACCCACCATTCCGGTTTTAAAAGATGCTTTTGAATACGCCAAACAAAACAATAAGGATGTTCACTTCATCGGTTTAGTATCTGATGGTGGTGTACACTCACACATCAGGCATGTAAAGGGCCTTTGCGATGCAGCAAAACAGCTGGATGTAAACAATGTATTTATTCATGCTTTTTTAGACGGACGCGATACCGACCCTAAATCGGGCTTAGGTTTTATAACTGAACTGGAAGAACATATAGCGGGTACGTCTGCACAAATTGCCACTGCCATAGGCAGATATTATGCGATGGACCGCGATAACCGCTGGGAACGCGTTAAACTGGCTTACGACCTTATGGTTAAAGGTGAAGGTGAAGCCACGCAACACATCACCGACCTGATCAAAAAATCATACGAAGAGGGTGTTACCGACGAATTTATAAAACCAATAGTTAGGGTTGATGCCGACGGTAAGCCTTTGGCTGTTATAAAAGATGGCGATGTTGTTATCTGCTTTAACTTCCGTACAGACAGAGGCCGCGAGATTAGCCTGGCGTTAACCCAAAAGTCGTTCCCGGAGTATAACCTGCACCCGTTGAATATCCGTTACATCACTATGACGCCATATGATGAAACATTTAAAAACGTACAGGTAGTTTTTAATAAAGAAGACCTGACCAAAACATTAGGCGAAATTTTGCAGAATGCAGGCAAAACGCAGATCCGCATTGCCGAGACCGAAAAATACCCACACGTAACTTTCTTCTTCTCTGGCGGACGCGAGCGCGAATTTGATAACGAAAAACGCTTGCTGGTGCCATCGCCCAAAGTGGCAACTTATGATTTGCAGCCAGAGATGAGCGCGGCAGGCATTCGCGATGCTATCATTCCTGAACTGGAAAGCGGCTGGCCTGATTTTGTTTGCCTGAACTTTGCCAATACCGATATGGTTGGGCACACCGGTGTTTTTAGCGCCGTTGTTAAAGCAGCCGAGACTGCAGATGCCTGCACAAAAGCGGTTGTCGAGGCTGGTTTAGCCAATGGATATAGCTTTATCATCATTGCCGATCACGGTAACGCCGACTATATGATTAATGATGATGGCACACCAAACACCGCCCACACCACCAACCTGGTGCCATGTATCATAATAGACAAAGATGTAACCCACGTAAACGATGGTAAACTGGGCGATATAGCACCTACCATTTTAAAAATACTTGGGGTTGATATCCCCGCGGAAATGACCGGTAATGTATTGGTATAAACTGAAACTAACTTATAATGCCACCCTGTTGGGTGGCATTTTGCTTTTATTGGGTTTGCAAGCCTGCAGGCCCGATAAAACGCAATCAAACGGTACGCTTAAGTATTTTGATATAGCCGGGTATTTTAAAGGTGATACTGCCAGGCTAACCAAACTAAATCCACAGGTTGATAAAACCGTTACCCACAACGGCGTAACAGAAAACAAAACCGTACAAATTGCCAACTGGGGGCAGGAATTTAATCTCTTCATTCTTTCAGACATTAACCGCCCGGCCTGGAAAAACAGTTACAGTGTTTTAAACACCGATTCGCTTATTATTTACCGGGCCAAAACACCCGATTTGCGTACAACCGAGGTTATGATAAAAAAAGTGGGGGATAACGTAAAATGGATTGTAATATTTAACCATACTAAAAACCTGCTTTACGAAACCCACGAAAAATTAAGCTACTTTCCAGATTCGGTTTACCAGATAGAGAAATCGCAGCAGGTGAGATTGATGGGGAAGAATTTATATAGGATAAGAGGAGTATTGAAACGTTGAAATCGATTTTAGTTTGCAAACGATTGTGAAATCTCTCATTACACAAGGTAAATGGTAATTAATCGGAAACCTTCTTATTTATCAACTCAAATACTTTGAGACTTTTTCTGTTCACTATTTTAGTGCCTTCTAAAATATCAAAATAGTCATCCTTACTGTAGGGAAACAATCTTAAAAGATTCTTGACAATAAATTCGGGAATAGGATCTATGTGATTTTGAAAAACGATAGGTCTGTTCAAATCCGCTCGGGTATACTGGCAATGCCCTTTTTCATTCTTCTTAAACTGACAAAGTGCTAATTCTAAAAAAGATTCAAATTGAGATATTGAAATATTACGCAAATGACGAGTACTCATTTTCTATAAAGAAAGGGCAAAGTCAGTAGTAGACCTAAGAATGCCGGGCATATTTATCAACTCTTTATAGGTTTCATTATCTTCTAAAAGTTGTTCTTCTCCGGGTGCGTGTAGTCGCTTTTTCTTTTTATTAGTTGTCCAACCAAGCCTTTCCAACTCTTCAAATATAGTTCCTTTGTGTAGTGTATATTTTATAAAATCTTGTAAAACGTACTGAAAAGATTCCTCTGCTTCATTTTTAGTTTTACCGTATCCCGTCAAATCCAACTCTGGAGAATATTGATAAAAAACATTATCCTCTTCCCACAATATCAAAGTGAGCCCTACTTTAACATTATGATCCCCGTCGTTATAATTCGCTGTAAGAAATTTTTTCGCCATAAATTCAAATCAAATTTAATATAAATCGATAACATACCTATAATTGTGGCGTAAAAAAGACAATATGGTTTAATGTTTTGTAGCAGCTGTTGAACTTGCCTGGTTCAGCTTTTCTTTTGATTGATCGATAAGCGCTGCGATATCGTTACGGCCAGGGTTGGCATTCAATATCTTTTCAAGATCGGCAATAGAAGCTTTTAATGAATTTACACCACGGCTCCTGTCATAAAAACGGGAATTTGTTTGGAGTTTGAATACGCCGTAATCACGGTAGGCTATCCCCCTGTTTTGGTAATATTTACTATCGCCTGGGTCGTCGTTGATAGATATGGCTTTGGTAAGGTCAACAATGGCGCCTAATAAATATAGTTCTTTATCGGCATCTTTAGTTTGGTTATCTCTACCTAAGTAGCTTTTTGCGCGCGCCCTGTAATAGTAAGCAGTAGCATCAGCCGGTTTTATAGCAATTACGCGGGTATAAGCAGCTATTGATTTTTTGTAGTTATCGCTGTGATAGTAAGAATAGCCCAACATCCACAAAGCATTGGCATTGGTAGAATCGGTGATGCAGGCTTTTTCGAGGTGGGCCACTGCCGATCTGAAATCGCCGTCCATAACAGCTTGCTGCCCCATTTTTACATAAGCGCTTTGCGCCAATGTAGTTTCAATGGTTGACAGTAGCAGGAATGGTAAAATAACTGAAAGCCTCATCAACGGATTAATGGTGAACAAATTGTATATCATTAACTATCATTCCTTCGAATTATTATGCCAAAATTAAATTTATTAAAAATAATTCCATCAGCCAGCTCAATCGGGAAAGCGATACTATGACTTTTTTTCATCTTTAACAACAAAATCCAGTTAATTTGAAAAATAGGTGTTAAATTTACAATTACCATATAATCAAAACATTACAGCACCAAATCAAACGCTATTCATTATTAACCCAACTTGGCACAGCTCTTGAACCATAATACCACACAGGTTTTAATCATCGTTTACCTGTATATTACAAGCCCAATAAGTTTATGGGCTGACAACATGACGTTATTTTCTACACAAAAAATATATTAATGAGTTTCGATCCATTCGATTTTAAAAATGCTTTACCTGTTATAAATGAAGACTCGGAGTTTTTTCCTTTAATGTCTACCGAAGACGAAGAGGAAATGAACAACGAGCAATTGCCTGATTTACTGGCCATTCTGCCGCTGCGTAATACTGTACTGTTTCCCGGCGTTGTTATCCCGATAACCGTTGGCCGCGACAAATCAATCAAACTTATTCGTGATGCCAATAAAGGCAACCGGATGATTGGGGTAGTTGCGCAACAGGATGTGGGTATTGAAGACCCCAATTTTAACCAATTGAATAAAGTTGGTACCATTGCGCTCATCATCAAAATGCTGCAAATGCCCGACGGTAACACCACAGTTATTTTGCAGGGTAAAAAACGTTTTGTTTTAAAAGATGAGGTTCAGTCAGAACCCTATATTAAAGCAACCGTTGAGCCTTTTCACGAAACCAAAATAAAAGAGGATAAAGAATTTAAAGCCATGGTATCGTCTATAAAAGACATGGCCATGAATATTATCCAGCTATCGCCAAATATCCCCAGCGAAGCCGGCATAGCTATCCGCAATATTGAGAGCACTTCATTTTTGATCAACTTTATATCATCAAACATGAATGCCGATATGGCGGCCAAGCAACGCCTGTTGGAAGTTGCCAGTTTGCGCGAAAGGATTAACCTGGTACTGGAACACCTTACACTTGATTTGCAGATGCTGGAGCTAAAAAACCAGATCCAAAGCAAGGTGCGTGTTGATTTAGATAAACAGCAACGCGATTATTTTTTAAATCAACAGCTTAAAACCATACAGGAAGAGTTGGGCGGTAATTCTCCTGATTTAGAGATAGAGAGTTTACGCCAGCGTGCTGTTAAAAAGAAATGGGCTAAAGAGGTTAAAGATCATTTTACCAAAGAGCTGGAGAAGCTTGCCCGCACCAACCCTGCAGCGGCAGATTACTCGGTACAGATAAATTACCTGGAGTTATTGCTTGATTTGCCATGGAACGAGTTTACTAAAGATAACTTCGACCTGAAACGGGCCCAAAAGGTTTTGGATAAAGACCATTTTGGACTGGATAAGGTTAAACAACGCATTATTGAATACCTGGCCGTGCTTAAGTTAAAGCGCGACATGAAAGCCCCTATCCTTTGCCTGGTTGGCCCCCCGGGAGTTGGTAAAACCTCGCTGGGTAAATCTATCGCCAAGGCTTTGGGCCGCAAATATGTGCGCATGGCTTTGGGCGGTATCCGCGACGAAGCAGAGATTCGTGGCCACCGTAAAACTTATATTGGCGCAATGCCGGGCCGCATCATCCAATCGGTTAAAAAAGCAGGCGCGGCAAATCCTGTTTTTATTTTAGACGAGATTGATAAAGTAGGAAACGATTTCCGCGGAGACCCGTCTTCGGCTTTACTGGAAGTGCTTGACCCCGAACAAAACAGTACTTTTTATGATCACTACGTTGAGATGGACTTCGACCTATCCAACGTAATGTTTATTGCAACTGCCAACTCCCTGAGCAGTATCCAGCCTGCGCTATTAGACAGGATGGAGATTATTGAGGTGAACGGCTATACCATCGAAGAAAAAATAGAAATTGCCAAACAACACCTTGTACCCAAACAACGCGAGGCGCATGGCTTAAAATTAAAAGACATTGCCCTTAAAAGCGAGATCCTGGAAAAAATCATTGTTGATTATACCCGTGAATCTGGCGTACGTGCATTGGAGAAAAAGATAGGTTCGGTAGTGCGTGGCATTGCCAAAAACATCGCTTTGGAAGAGCCTTACAATCCGGCGGTAAATAAAAAAGATATCGAAAAAATATTGGGTGCGCCTATATTCGACAAAGATCTTTACGAAGGCAATGATGTAGCTGGCGTTGTAACAGGCCTGGCCTGGACATCGGTTGGCGGCGATATCCTGTTCATCGAAGCAAGCTTAAGCCCCGGCAAAGGCCGTTTAACGCTTACCGGCAGCCTGGGCGATGTGATGAAAGAATCGGTAACCATTGCACTGGCTTATTTAAGAGCCCATGCCGGTTATTTTGATATCAACCCTAAACTTTTTGACCTTTGGGACGTGCATGTGCACGTACCGGCAGGCGCTACGCCAAAGGATGGCCCATCGGCAGGTATCACCATGCTCACAGCCCTGGTTTCGGCATTTACGCAACGCAAAGTAAAACCCAACCTGGCCATGACAGGCGAGATAACCTTACGCGGCCGCGTTTTGGCCGTTGGGGGGATCAGGGAAAAAATACTTGCGGCGAAGCGCGCCAATATCAAAGAGATCATCCTATGTAAATCAAACCAGAAAGATATCCTGGAAATTAAAGAGGATTATATAAAAGATTTGAATTTCCATTACGTAACCGATATGCGCGATGTGATTAAGCTTGCATTACTGGATGAAAAGGTGAGCGAACCGCTTGACCTTACGGTTAAGGAAGAAACAAAACCTGTTTTAAACTAAACAAAAAGGCGCCTCATCAGGTGCCTTTTTTGTTTATATGGAGATGCCGTATATTTTACCCTATTAAACGCTGATATTTTGATTCCCATTGTTTTTATTCAACTGGTAATCAAACCAATTCCATCGCTTACATCCACGAGCCGCCGTTTTTGAAACCTTTTATTTCCCTTTAGCGTAATACAACATGAATTGCCATATTAGTTCAACTTACCTAAATAATGAAGAAATTTTTTACGCTCAACGGAATTATTCTTACGCTGTTCCTATTGTCCGGCCTTAGCTCATCGGCACAAATTGTTGAGCCTAACATGACGGATACCGTTAAAAAATCGCATCCGACCGGTACTAAAACGGTGGTTATAGATACTACCAAGGTTGATTCAACCAGCTCTGAGCCGGAAGGCGAACGCGCCCAAACTGCTTTTTTTGAAGTTGGCGGGCCAGGCCTCGCTTTAACACTAAATTATGATATGCGCTTTGGCCACAAGCGTACCGGACTGGGCTTTAGAGCCGGCGCTGGTTATTTTGCAACCGACGGCAATGATGTATTTTCTGTTCCCTTACAAATAAATTACCTGTTAGGAAAAGGCAACAGCCTGATTGAACTTGGCGCAGGCACTACCTTTTTAAATTCGCATGGAAACAGTAATGGCAAAACATTTATTTTCGACAGGATTACAGGCTTTATTGGTACAGCAACAATAGGCTATCGTTATCAGCCACAGGAGCGCGGCATCAATTTAAGGATAGGCTTTGTGCCCATAATTTGTGATGAGGGCATTATTGCAGCCGGCGGCGTCAGCGTAGGTTATACGTTCAAGTAATTTTCCTGGAAATTTTCTCTAAAACATTATTTCGGGCAATCAAATTTGGCGAGACGCTGAAGGAGGATTGACACCGCGGCGAAAGACTTACGAAGTTTTTGAAACTTCGTAAGTCTGCGATTTTTCTTTGGTCATTGATAGGAACGAAGGATGACAGTCTTTATTTTGAACTTCATTTCTTCCTCAAGAATTAGTAAAACTTACCATCCGACATTGACAATGCTATAAGGACACCATTTTCCCCAAAGCCATAAAAACCAGGGATACTTTACCTTGCCATCCTACCCACAATCTCTTCCGCGGTTAATTTCTCCTGTACGCCGCTGGCCATATCTTTAAAAGTTAGTAAGCCGCTTTGCATTTCATCGCCACCGATAACTACAGTGTAGGGGATGTTTTTATTATTGGCGTAATCCAGCTGTTTTTTGATTTTGGCACCGGCGGGGTACAACTCCGTATTGACATTATTACGGCGTAATTGCTGCAACAATGGTAACGCGTAAGTTTCGCCCTCCTTGTCAAAGTTACAGATGAGCACCTGGGTACTTTGGTTGGTCGTGGTTGGGAAAAGGTTTAGTTCTTCCAGCACGTCATAAATTCTGTCGGCACCAAAGGAGATACCTACACCGGTGAGGTCTTTCAGGCCAAACATGCCCGTAAGGTCATCGTACCGGCCGCCGCCGCCGATGCTGCCCATTGCTGCTTCATTTGTTTTCACCTCAAATATGGCGCCTGTGTAATAATTTAAGCCCCGGGCAAGGGTTATATCCAGTTCGAGTGTTGCGGTTTGCAGCGGGCAGCTTTCAATGTATTTAAAAACGGTTTCTATCTCATCGCAGCCTTTAAGGCCTATCTGTGATTGGGCCAGTGCTTCGCGCAGGCTCTGTAGTTTTTGGGTATTTGAGCCTTCCAGTAAAATAACCGGTTTTATTTTTTCGATGTCGGCTTCGGTAAAGCCGCGTTCAATCAGTTCTTTGGTAACGCCATCAAGGCCAATCTTGTCCAGCTTGTCAATGGCGACAGTTAGGTCGATAATGTTATCGGCCTTATCTATGATCTGGGCTATGCCTGTGAGTATTTTGCGGTTATTAATTTTGATGGTAAAATCTTTCAGTCCTAATTTGCTTAAGGCTTCGTCGTAGATCAGTATAAATTCCGCCTCGTTCAGCAAAGAATCCGAGCCTACCACATCGGCATCGCACTGGTAAAATTCGCGGTAGCGGCCACGTTGCGGTCTGTCGGCACGCCAAACGGGTTGAACCTGGAAGCGTTTGAACGGGAAAGTGATCTCGTTCTGGTGCATTACTACGTAGCGGGCAAAAGGAACGGTAAGGTCGTAGCGCAGGGCTTTTTCTGAGATATCCGAAGCAACCGCATTTGAGTTAAGCGCCGCCAGTTTTTCGGGATTTACCTTGGCCAGGTAATCGCCGCTATTCAGCACTTTAAATATCAGCTTATCCCCTTCTTCACCATATTTACCCAACAGTGTCGATGAATTCTCCATCGTCGGTGTTTCTATCTGCTGATAGCCGTATTTACGGAAAACGCTTTTAATAGCATCGAAAATATAGTTACGCTTCACCATTTCAACAGGTGAAAAATCGCGGGTGCCTTTTGGTACGGATGGTTTGATGGATGCCATGCGGCAAATGTACAAAAAAGCTTAACCCCTCCCAACCGCGTGGTGTTAATCAAACAAAGCATTACAAGTCCCAAAGTGTGTGTACCGGTACGGGGTGAAACACCCTGAAACATGCAGGTACGGCCTGGTACACCCTGAAACGGGGTGAAACACCCTGGTACGGGGTGGTACACCATCGAAAAATGCCACTTGCCAACACCGTTTTAAACCCTATTGCCTGTCGCCCATTTTATCATGCCGATTCCCGGTAACCGGCACGGCTTTATATGACACTCTTTTTACCATCCACAATGCCAATCAACGCCCATTTACCATATTTTTGAAACCCATGAACATTATCACCCAAACGCCCCGCCTGCTCATCCGTGAATTTACTGCTGCCGACGAAGCCCTGTCCCTTGTTATGGATGAGGACGAACGCCTTACCCAATATGTAAAGAAACGCACCCCGGCCGAAAGCAAGCAGGTGTTTAAGGATACCCTGAAGGATTACAAAAACAAAACCGGCCTGGGCCGTTGGGGAATTTTCAACGTAGCCGATAATGATTTCATTGGCGTATGCATGCTAAAACCAAGCGAATCGGACAGCGATAAAATTGAACTGGGCTACCGCCTGCATTTCAAATACTGGGGGCAAGGCATTGCCACCGAACTTTCAAAGGCTTTAATTAACTACGGTTTCAATACAGTCGGGCTAACAGAAATTTATGCCGTTACCCATCCGCATAACGCTGCTTCGCAAAAGGTTTTGTTAAAAGCCGGTTTTGGGCGTTTTGGCGAGGCTTTTTGGTATGGAGAAGATTTGCCGTTTTTTAGAGTGAGGAAAGAGAATCAAGAGATTAGAGTCAGGAATTAAAGACAAAACGTTTTTGTTGGAGCTTTAGCGGGTAATATAGTTAAACCGATGTCCTACGCTACCGTCATTGCGAGGCACGAAGCAATCCCCGATATGCTAAGTCCCAAACAGTTCGGGATTGCTTCGTGCCTCGCAATGACGGATATGTGTTTTCATATTCAGCAACTTACACAACTCGCTATAAGGCGCTCGCAATGACATGAATTCAGGCCGTCAACTCCCTTATAATGTCCTTACACCCAACTTCTATCAGCTCAAATACCGGTTCAAACTGGGTGTCGTCGTGGTATGGGTCGGGTACAATTTTATCGCCTAACAGGAGCTTCACTTTTTGCGCATGTTCATCGTTACGGGCCATGTTCAGGATATCGCTGAGATTGTACTTATCCATAACAAAAATATGGTCAAACTCATCGAAATCGCTTTTCCTGAACAGGCGGCAAATTTGCCCGCTGATATCAATGCCGTGGTTTCGGGCCGCGCGTACCGAGCGCCTGTCGGGCCCCTCGCCTACGTGCCAGTTGCCGGTACCTGCCGAATCTACCTGCCAGCCCAGCCCCTGCTCATCGCTCAGGTGTTGCATTACCCCCTCGGCCAGCGGCGAACGGCAGATGTTACCGAGGCATACCATTAGTATTTTCATCTTAAGTTGATTAAGTGAGTGGTTGATTGGGTTGATTAAGTTGAGTGATTTAATTTCAGTTTAGATTAGGTACTGATGGATTAGGTGCCCTAATTCAACCCAATCAACTTAGTCCAACTCAATCAACCCAATCAACCACCTATCCAAACAACTGATTCAACACCCCTGCCAAACGGATGCCGGCTTTAAGGAGTTGTTGGTTCAGGGTGGCTATGTGGTTAAAATTGTATTTATAAGTCAAGTTATCGCCTGGTTTAATGTCGGCATAAAACTTTTCGGCCAGTTGGTTGCTTTCAAACAGCCATTGGCTTATGGGGGCCTTTTGCAGGGCTGCGCGCTGAGTAGTGGTGCTATGGTTTATCCAGGCGGCATATTCGGTATAGCTCAATTGCTGGTTATCTATCAGCTGGCTATCCCAAACCGAGTGCAGGTTGCTGTCCTTGCCAAACCATTGTACTTTAAAATCGTTGCCGCCTTTATCGCTGGTGTGGCCAGTGTGGAAAGGCTGGTGCACATCTTCAACAATATGGATCAGCATGCGCAGGTAAAGCAGTTTATTCGCTTTGGTGGTGCTTTTATTTTTAAGGCCGGCTATCAAAAAATTCATTTTGGTATAGGCATCCGTAGCTGTGTCGGCTTTTAAATAGGTTTGCAATTCGGGGTAGGAATAAGCCTTATCCAGGTCGATAAAATGCCAGTTATACAGGTAGCCGTAAGCCGGATCGGATTTAATAAAATCGGCCCAGTTGCTGGTAATCGCTATCGACTCGTCGCCTAAAATGGCCTGTATGGCTTTGCGAGCCTTGGGCGTTAAATAACTATCGGCTATTTGCCCGCAAATGCGGTGGCCATTGGTACCCCAGGCCATGCTTTGCACCGGGATGTAGCAAATGGCCACAAAAAAAGCAATTTTTTTAAAGATTGATGTTTTCATTATAATGGTTTTGGGATGCAGCTTGTTCGTTTAACCAAACGTGCCTTTATAGGGATTACGTTTGATGTACTTGTAAATTGAATGAGCGAATCTTTGGTTTTTTTCACCTTAAAAAACTCCTCGTAATCGCCCCAGCGGAAACAGGTTTTCTCGTCTTTATAGCTCAGGTTGGCATTGCAAAACTCACCTTTAAGGTGTAGGGTATCCTGCTTTTGCGAATAGGTGCCGCGAATATACTCGTCCCAATGGCCTTTATTCATGCAGGTATCGGCGCCGTAGTTTACCTTGCTTACGGTACTTATCTTCATCACAAACGAATCGCAGCTAAATTTAATGTCGTACAACGAATAGGTAACTAACCGCTTCTCGGCCGGAACCGAATCCTGCTTCCACTCGCCCTGCAAATAAGTTAATCCTGGCTTTTGCATGTTAGGGTTCATGCTGCAGCCGCAGAGGTAAAAGGCGAAAGGTAAAAGGTAAAAGGCTCTGTTTAGGAAAAAGGCTTTGCTGAGGTAAAAGGTGAAAGGCGAAAGGTGAAAGGCTTTTTTGCTGAAAGCCGAAGGCTGAAAGCGAAAAGCCTTTTTTTGTGTCGGGGCTGAAAGAAAATCGTTCAGGGGTTTTAGCATAAACTTGCTATTCAAAAGCAGTAAATCAAAAGCCCCTCTCCTTCAGGAGAGGGGTTTGGGGTGAGGCTCCTCTTTATAAGCTGCCTATCATATTTTCGGGTATAACCCATTGGTCAAACTGTTCGTTGGTTAACAGGCCCAGGCCAATAGCGGCTTCGCGCAGGGATTTGTTTTCCTTCAGCGCGGTTTTGGCAATTTTGGCGGCATTTTCATAACCAATGTGCGGATTAAGCGCTGTTACCAGCATCAGCGAGTTTTCGAGGTGTTTTTTGATACCATCGTAATTAGGTTCGATACCTACAGCGCAATGATCATTGAACGATACGCAGGCATCGCCAATTAACCTTGCCGACTGCAGGAAGTTGGCCGCCATAACCGGTTTAAACACGTTCAGTTCGTAATGGCCATTTGAGCCACCAATAGAAATGGTTACATCGTTGCCCATTACCTGCGCTGCTACCATGGTAACAGCTTCGTTTTGGGTTGGGTTAACCTTGCCCGGCATTATAGATGAACCCGGCTCGTTATCGGGGATATGGATCTCGCCAATACCCGAACGCGGACCAGAAGCCAGCATCCTGATATCGTTGGCTATTTTCATTAACGATACGGCTATTTGTTTTAATGCGCCATGGCTCTCTACAATAGCATCGTGCGCGGCCAGGGCCTCAAATTTGTTTTCGGCAGTGATAAATGGCAGGCCGGTAAACTGGGCAATATATTCGGCTACTTTAACATCATAACCTTTTGGGGTGTTGATGCCGGTACCTACGGCTGTACCGCCAAGGGCAAGTTCAGATAGGTGATCAAGCGTATTACGCAGGGCTTTTAAGCCGTGGTTTAGCTGCGATACATAACCGGAAAATTCCTGGCCCAATGTAAGCGGCGTAGCATCCATCAGGTGGGTACGGCCAATTTTTACTACCGATTTAAAGGCTTCTACTTTTAATTGCAGGGTATCGCGCAGTTTTTCGACACCGGGGATGGTAACATCCATCAGTATTTTATACGCCGCAATGTGCATGGCGGTTGGGTAAGTATCGTTTGATGATTGCGATTTGTTTACATCATCATTGGGATGGATGAAAGTTTTGCCTTCGCCCAGTTTGTTGCCCTGCAATACGTGGGCGCGGTTGGCCACAACTTCATTCACGTTCATGTTTGATTGCGTGCCCGAACCTGTTTGCCAAATCACCAGCGGAAACTCCGTGGCCAGCGATCCGGCCAATATCTCGTCGCAAACCTGTGCTATCAAGTCGCGCTTTTCGGCAGATAGTACGCCTAAGTCGGTATTGGTATAAGCGGCAGCTTTTTTCAGGTAGGCAAACGCGTCGATGATCTCTTTGGGCATAGATGCCTCCGGACCAATTTTAAAGTTATTGCGTGAACGTTCTGTTTGTGCTCCCCAGTATTTATCGGCAGGTACCTGTACCTCGCCCATGGTATCGTGTTCGGTCCTAAAACTCATGATGTTAAAATTTGCAGGGGCAAAGTTATGTTTTTATCTGATGCAGGAGATGGGGAAATGGTAATCTTTTTGTGATGGGGGAGGGAAGATTTTAAATGGTCGGTTTCCTTCACTTCAGGGTTTCTCAGGGCCGACAGAAAAGTGAGCTTGATAAGGTTGTTTAAAATGACTGATGTGTTCGAATCCCGTCCTTCCTGCGATTCGATTTTTAGAACACCCAAAGCCTATAGATAAATATTTATAGGCTTTTTTTATTACTTTTATTTACAATTATTTTGAGAGATTGCTAAAACTGATAAATGGAAAGAGATTTAACTGTAGAATTTAAAACACTTGTTAAAAATATTATCACTCCCCAGTTAAAGCAAACTGGGTTTAAAAAAAAGAACTTAAATTTTAATTGCGTTTTTCCAAATTTAACTCAATCTCTAAACGTCCAAAAAAGTCAGTATAATCACTCTGAAAGCATAAGATTTACCATAAATCTGGGGTTCTATAATAGTTTAATATTTAAGATTTCAAAAGATAGAGTTGATGAACCTCAATTTGTGACTTCTGATAATTGCTTCATTTGGGGAAGAACGGGAATGTTGATATATAACAGCGATTACTGGTATGAGTTAGACCACATCAAAGAATATGAGAAGGTATCTAAGCAAATAGAGAATGATTTAAAAAATCATGTCCTTCCATTGTTTACAAAACTACAAACCTTGGATGCATTACTTGACTTCATACGAATTGATTATAAATATCGTCCATTTCATTTAATAGCAAACATTGATGATGTTTCACTTTTGGAATTAGAATTTGGTGATTATGTTAGAGGGAGAACTATATTAAAGAGGCTCTATAGTGAGGCAATAATTCCAAAATCGACCAAACACACTACCGTACATCCCGACGGAAGAGAAGATATTAGATGGTCCGAGCCATCCGTGAACGATTTTCATGTTAACAAATTGATAAGGATAGCGAAAAAATATAAAATCGATATTTAACAATTATCTGTCATCACTTTGAGTAATCTCTTTTACAGCTTCTAAAATTCCTTCTAAGTGTACTAATAGATTCCCGTTCATCCCGCAGGAAAACTCAGTAAAAACCGGAGTTTTTTTATTTTAAAAAAAATCTCAGAACATCCCATTAAACAACGAGGTCGAGGGAACTGCCGATAGCTATCCGGACTCATCACTCACAGCAAAATATTTTAATTGCCCTCGTTCGTATACAGCAAGCAAGGTTTATAGTAAAGACGAAATCGAAAGTTAATGTGCCCATTCAGGCTTTCTTCATGTTTCCAGTGACTTTCAAAATCCCATCAAGGTATGATTAATATATTTTCGCTGCCCCCCTATTTTGGATATACAAAATTAGTTTGCTCTTCTTTCAATTTTATAGGCCGTACCTCAATTGTGGCCGAAGGCACGTACTCAAACTCGGGGTTGCTTTTTGCAATTTCAACCGCCTCGGCCAAATCTTTTGCTGTAATATGGTAATAGCCAACCTGCACTTCGTTAGCAGGATCAATGGCTGTTTGTGTCCACGCGTTTTCGGTTTTTGAAATAACATAACCTTCCCGCACAATGGGCTGGGCTGCTATTAATTTACCTGCTGCTCTTAGCAGCCCGATATATGTTTCGCATTTTTTTATAAATGCAAGATGCTCATCTGCCGATAAGGCCGCTTTTGCATCACCTGCATTGCGGATGTACAACATAAATTCCTGGCTCATGATTTTTAGGTTTATTAATCAGCTTATAAAAACGCCCATTTTATGGCCGGATTAACGATTCCGGCCCCTTTTCAGGCGTCATTACTTCTGTTAGTTAAGGTACTAAAGATCCGGCAAAATGGCTGTCGCTGTTTAACCATTTTTTTTGCTCCCCCGCTCTCTCTACCGGTGCCACTTAAGTAGGTGTTTTCAACCCCGTAGGGGTATAACATTTGTAGAAAAAATAGAAAATAACGCTCCGTGCCGTAGGTACGGCACTTATGTAGCGTACCTAGGGCACGCAAAAATGTTGATTTACAAACGCTACAAATGTTTTGCTCCGATGGAGCAGCCTGTCAATTCCTTAACTTCATAACCCCGATCTCCCAGCCGGGAAGACACCTCAACAAATAGCATTGTCACAATCTTATTCATTTTGCGGACGCTAACATTCAATTAATATGAATGGGGTATGTTGCGGACCAAACGTACTACCCGTTAATTAATTTGATATGACTTTTAACAACTACAAAAAAACGACGCTGGTAAATATTTTGCTGCTTATCATCGGCACTTTCGCCTGCACTGCGGCATTAGCCCAGGCGCCCCATATTAATCCATGGGCAGCAACCGAAGTTGGCCAGCTACCGGCAATCGCCAGCCAGAGCAAGGGCGTTTGGCTTAAAGGCGAACTGCACGTGCACTCGCGTCACAGTACCGAATCGTCTAATAATCCCATTAGCAAAATCATCGCTTTTTCTAAATCGGCAGGAATTGATTTTGTGGCTATTACCGATCATGACAACCATGTAAACGGCGACGTAGCGCACCACACCTGGGCCGACCCGGAGTTTAAATCAGACTCGATACTGCTGCTTTACAGCGCCGAGTGGACAACCACCCGCGGCCATGGTAATGCATTCTCGGCCGTGCCTTATGATCACCAAAAACTATATGACGTGCGCGATCAGCGCGATGTGGTGGTAGGCGCCGTAAAAAAGCAATTGGGCATCCACCTATCGGCCAACCACCCGAGCGGGAAAGATCATTTTGGATACTCGTACGATATGGTTAATTCTATCGAAGTCTGGAACTCGGCCATCTGGTCAAAAAACGCCAACGCCATCATGATCTGGGACGATATGCTATCATCCGGCCGCAAGCTTACCGGCCGCGGCGGCAGCGACGCCCACCATGGCGTTCCCGATTCGCCGGATAAAGAAACCAAAAACAGCTACCAGGCCCAGGCCAACTATGTAGGTACCCCAACCACCTGGGTATTTGCCACGGCACGCACCACGCAGGCAGTTATTGACGCCCTTACCAGCGGGCGGGTGTGCATCAGCCAGAATCCGTACGCGCCACGCGTTGAATTTTATGCCGATATAAACCAGGATGGCAAAATGGATATGATGATGGGCGACAATGCCAAAGCCACGGGCAAGTCGGTAAAATTCCGTGTGCAGCTAACCGGCAAAGTGCCTGCCGACGGGGAGTACACCATCAACATCATAAAAAACGGCAATCCCTTTGGCAGCTTTAAAACCACGGGTAAAACGCCGGCGATTGAGTTTACAGATTCGCCGGCAACTATTGAGCGGAGTTATTACCGTGTAGAAGTACAAGGCACACCTACACCTTACCCGCAGGTTCCGGGATCAATGGCTTTAAGCGGTAATATGGTTGGCTTATCGAACCCGATATTCTTTAATTTTGATCCTAACTTTTGATGGGATCGTTACTTACCAAGCCCTCTTTAACATAAAGGGGGCTTTTAAAATTTTCGATAAGTATAAACAAGCGTGATCAGCACCGCAAAAAAAACACACCGCCACAAAAAGGGCTTGTAAGCCGGTTTTGAATAGTTGGCAGCACAAATGACAACTGCAACCAGCAATGCTCCATAACTCATAATACATTCAAACTGCCAGTTTGCCCAGTGTAAAAAACAAAATAATAACGCAACTATCGCAAGACTATATGCTACATCTATTAGAATCCGGTTTATTAATGAGACACCAGCGCTGGCGTACAGCCATAATGATAAAGGACAGTATAAGGTAGCTGTTACTCCGCCGAAAACAACTGCAATTAGTCCTGAATAAGGCACTTTAAAAAGAGCTGACAGCCCCGCCAGTAAAAATATGCTTAACGGTATAAGTTCAAGGTATTGTTTTTTTGTCATGGTTAAATATCGCACGTTCTTTCATTCCGTCATCAATTAAAACTCCCTTTTTGTAGCCGTTACCCAGGCATCCAATGCCGATAGTTTGGCATTGTTATCTTTAAACCATTGCAGGTTTTCGTCTTTATAAGCAGTTAGGCTAATGAGCCTGGTAAAAGTCTCCATATTATCGGTTTCGGCGAGTTTGCCAAAGTAGTCGGCATAGTATTTCCAAAAGAAGTCTTTATTATTAACTTTTGCGGATTCTTTTGATGTTGCAGTAAACACCATTTTTAGTTCGTTGGTTAGTCGTTCCTGTGCATTGCCTGCGCCAATTTTTTCCAATGCTTTACTTGCAGATGCGGCCATTATTATAGATGATTCGGCAAACGACATTGGAGATATTTCTTTAGTATCTTTATCAGTTGTCATCAAAATCTCTTTTTGATCGGCGCCGGCCTTAAATATTTTGTCAATATATTCATAAGCTTCCGTTGAACGCTTGGTTTGAGGCTCAAGTAACAGGAAACTACAAAATGCCAATAGTGAGCAAAGCCTTTTATTTTGCCCCAGTGTAGCCAACGCGTAAGTACGCTGGCTGCTGGCATGTTTAGGATCAAGTTTGATGGCTTCAATCGCACAACTTTCCGATTCCGCGTATTTCTTTTGGCGCAGGTAAGTTATTGCCAGGTTATAATGCAGCCGCTGATATTCCGGATTAGCGGCTATACCTTTTTTATAATATTCGATAGCCTTATCAGGTTGCTTATCATCGTCATAAATACTGCCAAGCATATCATAGGCGCCACCGGATTTTGAATCTAACGTGAGTAGTTTTTCAAGATAAACTATAGCCTCCTTCCCCCTGCCCGAACTAAAAAGGCTATAACTAATTTCGTGGTAAGCGGTGGGATATTCAGGGTCGATTTTTAAAGCCTCTTTATACTTGGCAATGGCTTCATCATATTTGCCAGCATCGTGCAGGGCAATACCCTCTTTAACCAAAGCTTTGGCGTCGTCCTTAGTCTGCCCGAAAGCGACCGGCGCGTAAGCTATAAACAAAATAAACAGCAGGAATTTGTGATAGGTTTTCATGCCTAAATTTAGGCAGCAGTTTTAATTAAAAGAAGGAATTTTAAAACTTTCTTTCCGATAATTGCCACGTATATCCCAGGCCTTGGACACACGAATTTTTATCGCGATTTTTTTTTGTTATTTTTGTAATACGTCAGCATTTAAGTCATGTATTCAGAAGCTAAGAAATTACATTTAATTGAGGAGTTACTCAAGGTAAAAAGTGAATCAATTTGGATTACGCTCGAAAATGTGTTAAAAAAAAATCGGGTACAAAAAGGCACATCAAAACCAAGCATTTACGATTTTGTAGGCATCCTTTCGGATAAGGAAACCGCAGACATGAAAAATGCCATTGCTGAAGCATGTGAAACAATAGACGAAAATGACTGGAAATAGTTATTTTTTGGACACCAATATTGTAATTGAAGTTTTCTCGGGTAACAAAGCAGTTGCTGACAAGATAAATGAAATCCCCCCTTTTTATATTTCTTCCATTGTTTTGGGAGAGTTATACATAGGGATCAACAGAGTTGTAAATAAACCAAAACATTTAAAGCAACTTGAGGCTTTCCTTAAATTATGCACCGTAATTGATGTAGATGCTACTACTTCTCGGCTTTACGGAGAAATTACAGCAGCGCTTTTCAAAAAGGGAAAACCGATTCCATCAAATGATATATGGATTGCTGCAACCGCAAAACAGCATAATTTCACTCTAATTACCCGTGATGGGCATTTTCAGGAAGTTGAAGATATGACGATTGAAAAATGGTAGCAGATTACGAAAATAGCTCTCCAGCCCCTATCAAATTTTAAAACTTTCTTTCCGCCCCAGCTACCCATGCATCCAGCGCTTTACGCTTATCCTCATTTTGCTGCAGCCACTGCTTGTTAGCTTCCTTATCTGCGCTTAAACCCATCAGCCTTGCAAACGCGGGCATATTGGCGGTTTTACTAAGGCTGTAAAAAAAATCGGCATAATAATGCCTGAAGAAATCATTGCCTGCCTGCTTCTCGGCCAATTGCCCAACTGCTTCAAAAATCGACTTTAGCTGATTTTCCAATACCTCGGCAGGGGTTAAACCTGGTTTTGCTTTCGCTATAGCCGCATTCAACGCCCGGTTCAAAAATATGGTTGATGCTTCGGCTTTGGCCTCCTCTGTTTTAAGTATGCCGCCTTTTAAAATGCTCTGCATGTTGGCGTAGGCCTCATCGCTGCGCGGGCCCTCGGGTTCCAACAGCAAATAGCTGCAAAAGCCCATCAAAGCCGCTGCCCTTTTATTTTGATGAAAAGTTACCAGGCCGTACAGGCGCTGGCTATTGGCATGTTTAGGGTCCAGTTTAATGGCTTCAATGGCGGCCTGCTCAGCTTCGGCAAATTGTTTGGCGCGGAAGTAGGCTATACCAAGGTTAAAATACAAAGGCTGATAGTCGGGCTTTATTTTCAGGCCCTCTTTATAAGCGTCGATAGCCTGTTGGGGTTGGTGGCTGCTGTCATAAATGCCACCTAACAACTCAAACGCCGGGCCGGTAAAATTGGAGTTGGCTTTGGTTACTTTAATCAAATACGGAATTCCGTCGGTGCCCTTACCCGATGCATTCAGGCTGAATGCTATCTGATAATTGGCCTGGGCGTTATCCGGCTCGGTGGCTAAAGCCAGTTTGTATTTTTCGATAGCCCCGGCATAATCATGCTGATTATTAAGCTGGATGCCTTGTTTAATCAACCCGGCAACATCGGTATCCTGCGCCCGAACAGCAACCGAAAATAGTAACACGGGTATCAGCAGCCAGACTTTTTTAACAATATTCATACTTAAACATACAAAGAGTATGAAGTAAACGAAAAAAAATAAAAACTTTAATGTTAACCTGCTGTATAATTTCTAATTTTCGCATTCGTTTTAAGTGTGAGATTCTGATCTATGAAGTTATTGTACAAGAGTACCCTTTCGTTCGCGTCCTTACTGCTGATTTTAACAGCCTGTTCGTCAAAAAATAAAGATAAAGCGCAAAGCGCCGCCGGTCCCGCCACCGCCAAACCACTGGACACCGTTACCTTGCTGGCTTACAACCCCAAAAACGCCGATAAAAAAATAGACGCGGTAATGCAGGAGCTGCACCGTACCCGTGCGTTTAACGGCAATGTACTGGTAGCCAAAAAAGGTAAAATTATTTATGAAAATGCCATTGGCTGGGCCGACTACCTGCACCGCGATAGCCTAAAAATAGGCTCACAATTTGAGCTGGCCTCGGTTACCAAAACCATGACATCAACAGCCATATTGATGCTGATGGAACGCGGCAAGCTTAAACTGGATGATGATGTAAAAAAGTTCTTCCCGGATTTTCCGTACGATGGTGTTACCATTCGTTTGTTACTTACCCACCGCTCGGGGATGATGAATTATGTGTATTTTATTGACGACATATACCGCAGCCAGCACTTAAACCAACGGAAGGGCCTTAGCAATATGGATGCTATGAAGATGATTGCCGATTACAAACCGCATCCTTTTAACGTACCCAATAAGCGTTTTTTGTACAACAACTCCAACTTTATGGTGCTGGGTTCAATCATCGAAAAAGTGAGTGGCCAATCATACGCGCAATTTATGAAGGATAATGTGTTTGTACCGGCCAGTATGATGCATACCGCGGTTTACTCTAAGGCAGTTTATGATAAAATACCCGTACACGTGGTCGGGCACGACCGTGGTCAGTGGAAGTATTCGGTTGCGCAAAACTTTTTAGATGGGCCCGTAGGCGATAAAGGTATCTATAGCACTGTTAAAGATCTTTTCCTGTTTGACAGGGCGCTTCGTGCCGGCATATTGCTAAAGCAAGCTACGCTCGATTCGGCCTACGTGCCACGTAACCCTATGCTGCATGGCCATTTTAGCTACGGCTACGGCTGGCGTACCTTTACTGCTCCCGGGCAGCAGGTTATTTACCATACCGGCTGGTGGCATGGTTTCAGGCACATTTACCTGCGCGATATGAAAAACGATATCACTATTGTTTTGTTATCAAACTTAGCCAACGGCAGCCTGTTAAAACTTGACGACCTGTTTAAGGCCGCCGGCATGCCTATTGTACGTAAAAGCGCATACAACGGTAATGGCGATACGAGCGATGATTAGTCAGTGGTGAGTGGTGAGTGGTGAGTGGTGAGTGGTGAGTGGTGAGTGGTGAGTGGTGAGTGGTGAGTGGTGAGTGGTGAGTGGTGAGTAAAGCAACTTCGGATTAAACCTTTTGGTTTTGAATTTGTAAAATTTAAGAATCAGCAATATTAAATAATTATCCATCTGCATATTTGCACATCTGTAATCTGCACATTTGCATATCTGCACATCTATAAAAGTTATGTTTGATAAAATAATGGAAGCCCAGCAAAAGGCTGGCGAATCGAAAAAACGCCTGGATGCTATTACGGTAACAGGCAGTGCCGAGGGTGGCAAAATTGTGGTAACGGCAAATGCCAATAAAGTGGTAAAATCAATCAATATCGACCCCGATTTTTTGGCTGATGCTGACAAGGAAGAACTGGAAGAGTTATTAGTTGTAGCTTTTAATAAAGCCATGGAACAAGCCGATAACGTAAGCCAGGCCGAAATGGCTGCCATGACCAAAGATATGTTTGGCGGTATGCCAGGTTTGGGGAACTTGTTTGGAAAATAGGTGCCCCCTAGCCCCTGAAGGAGGAACGATAGTTTAGAATAAAATAATTTAAACATTAATCTACGATGAAAACTACATATTACGGTCAATCGACTGTTGAAATTGAATTGGGCAGCGGCACCAGGCTTTTGTTTGATCCTTTTGTGACGTACAATCCGTTAGCTAAGGATGTTGATTTACAAAGCCTGAAACCAGATTATATCCTGGTATCACACGGGCACGGCGATCATGTTGCCGACCTGATAGAGGTGCAAAAAAACAGCGGTGCCAAAGTTATCTGCATCGCCGAAATTGCCAACTGGCTAAACAGCAAAGGCATTGACAATGTACACGGGATGAACATAGGTGGTGGTTTTAACTTTGATTTTGGCCGGGTTAAAATGGTGAACGCGGTGCACTCCAGCACCATGCCTGACGGCGCCGCTGGTGGCAACCCCGCGGGTTTCCTGTTAACTATCGAAGGTAAAAAAATCTATTTTGCCGGCGATACCGCCCTTACCTACGATATGAAACTGCTGGAAGATGAAAACCTTGACTGGGCTTACCTGCCTATCGGCGATAACTACACCATGGGCGCCGATGACGCCATTAAGGCCGCAGGTTTTATTAACTGCAAAAACATCATTGGTATTCATTACGATTCTTTTGATGTGATTAAAATTGATAAGGGCGAGGTAAGGGAAAAATTTATTAAAGCAGGATTGAATTTGAAGCTGCCTGTTATTGGCGAAACAATGGATTTGTAAGCGAACGAACTTTGCTTACAGCTGTGTTATTGCGCATATCCGATACTAACGTCATTGCGAGGTACGAAGCAATCCCGAACTATGTGGGACTTAGCATTTCGGGGATTGCTTCGTACCTCGCAATGACGGAATTAATAAATGAAAAAGCCTCCCGAAATACTCAGGAGGCTTCTTTTGTTGCTGTTGAAGGTTACTTTCTCATCTTCATCGTGTCTTTTTTCATTGTCGAATCCTTCTTCATTTTTTTCTTCTTCATTTTCTTCTTTGTAGTATCTGTTTGCATAATACCATGCGTAGTTTTCACTGTTGCGTTACCGGCAAATGCAAAAACGCTTCCGAAAGAGACTGCTGCTAAAGCAATCATACAAAGTGCTTTTTTCATAGTTGTTATGTTTTATAGTTTTTATACCATCAATAACAAATTAACTATGGATTGTTTTTTATTTCGTTTAATTAAATAATTGTACCGTTAGGAATAATCGCGCGTTTTTTAACAACTACAATACCATCCTGCACGGTATGAGTACCGTAATCGCCATCGGGCAGCAATTCGCCACAGTTGATGCTCACATCGTCGCCTATATAGGTATTTTTATCGATGATGGCATTTTTTATCTTTACCCTGTCGCCTATACCCATAATCGGCGAACTGCTCAACTTCAGTTCGGCAATTTGCTCAAGCGTTTGGTAGTTATCGCTGCCCATTACATAGCAATTTTCAATTTCAGTATCAACTCCTATCCGGGTACGGATACCAATAATAGAGCGGGTAATTGTTTTAGCGCTGATGATACAACCGTCGGCGATAATAGATTTATTTAATGTAGTGCCAGACACTTTTGATGGCGGCAGCATACGCGCACGAGTATAAATATGATTTTCGCCAAAAAGGTTAAACTTAGGTATCTCGTCGGTAAGGCCCAGGTTAGCATCAAAAAATGATGGGATGGTACCAATATCTGTCCAGTAGCCCTCGTACTGGTAGCTCAAAACCTTATGATTAACTATAGATTGCGGGATAATCTCTTTACCAAAATCGGTACGGTCGTTACCTTCCAATAATTCATACAACAGTTTACGGTTAAAAATGTAAATCCCCATCGATGCCAGGTAAACCCTGCCTTCAGCTTTCATTTCATCGCTTACATCAGAGGCCCAGCTCTCAAAGTTCGATTTTGGTTTTTCGATAAACGCCGTAACCATGCTATCGTCATCTGCTTTCAAAATACCAAATCCAGGAACATCAGCCGCGTCAACGGGGATAGTAGCAATGGAAATTTCGGCACCGGCATCGATGTGCTTGGTTATCATGTCATCAAAATCCATCTGGTACAATTGGTCGCCCGATAGAATCAGTACATACTCAAACTCATGTACAGCCAGGTGGTGTAAACTTTGCCTTACCGCATCGGCCGTACCTTGAAACCATGATACGCTTGATGGGGTTTGCTCAGCAGCCAAAATATCAACAAAAGCATCGCTAAAGCTGCTAAAGTGATACGTGTTTTTAATGTGTTTGTTTAGCGAAGCCGAGTTAAACTGCGTTAACACATAAATACGTGTAATACCCGAGTGCAGGCAATTGGAAATGGGAATATCAACTAAACGGTACTTACCGGCAATTGGCACAGCCGGTTTTGAACGTGTTGCCGTTAGGGGCGATAAACGACTGCCCTGGCCACCGCCAAGCACAATTGAAATTACTTTAGATGTCATATCAGAGGGTTTAAACTTTCATAAAGGTTTATATATTCTTTGGCCGATCTGTCCCACGAAAAATCGAGGGCCATCATGCGTTTGCGGAGTATTTGTAGTTGCGGCTGGTTTTGGTAAAGCGCGGCAGCACGGCTTATGGCGTGGCAAATATCATCTACCGAAACCTGGTTAAACCGGATGCCGTAGCCGCCTTCGTCGCCAAAATCAATTACCGAATCGATTAAGCCGCCTGTGCTGCGTACCAGCGGCATGGTGCCATAACGTAAGGAATACAGCTGGTTAAGCCCGCAAGGTTCCACCCGCGATGGCATCATCAGGAAATCGGCGCCGGCATAAACCACGTGCGCCAGGCCTTCGTCATACCCAATAAACACATTGCATCTGCCCGGGTATTTTGCCTTAAGTTCAAGCAAGGCCAGTTCCATATCTTTGTCACCCGAGCCAAGGATAAAAAAGTTAACCTCATCGCCATATTGCGCCAGTGTGCGGTCAATTGCTTCGGGCAGCAGGTCGGCGCCCTTTTCAATCACCAGCCGGCCGATGAAGGTAAACAGGGGCTTCGAGGCATCCAACCCAAAACGGGTGCAAAGTGCTTCCTTATTTAATTGCTTTCCCTTCGCCAGGGTTTTAGTATTAAAATGGCTCGGAATCATGGGATCTTTCAAAGGATTCCAAACTTCGGTATCAATACCGTTGATGATACCATGTCCTTTTGCTCTTTCGATATAAAAAAGGTATTCCAACCCGTTTGAGTTAATGGTAAGTTCGCGCAAATACGTTGGCGATACCGTGGTATACAGCCAGCTACATTTTACAGCTGCGGCCAGCGGGTTTATACCGCCAGCCCAATCAAGCAGGCCTGTTGAAGCCGGATCAATCTCGGGCAGGTATTGAAAATGCTCCCAACCAAAAGCGCCATGATACTGGCCGTTGTGTATGGTAAACACTGTAGGCACATTGGCCAGCCGTTTGTACAATTTGGAATGGTAAAGCAGGAAAGGTACCAGGCCCGAGTGATGATCATGACAGTGGATAATGTCCGGTGTTTGCTGCGAATAGCTGATCCAATCTAAAAAAGCCAGCTGGAAAGCAATAAACTGCTCCCGTTCGTCGGGATAGCTGTATACATTTTCCCTGTCAAGCAATCCGGGTATGCGGACTAAAAATAATTCAAAACCCAGCTTATCGGTTTTTTCTTTTAAAATTTCAAAGTAAAGGCGGCGGGTGTTTAGTAAAGTTACAGCAGTAAAAACAACATCAAATTCGTTTTCTTGCGTAAACTTGCGATCATAGTAGGGCATTACGACTGCTGCCTGCAAGCCTGCCAGATTTTGATATTTAGGCAATGCGCCAACAACATCTGCAAGGCCGCCAACTTTGGCAACGGGGTAACATTCGGCACTCAAATGGAATATTTTCATTCAGGTTTTATTGGCTCAATTTAAGGAAAGATTACCAAAAGAGAAACCTATAATCATTAATATAGTTTTTTAAATTTACTGAGAAGATTGTAAAAATGTTATTAACGTTTAGACGGAATAGTTGTAAAAATGATAGCAAAAACAGCTAAATTGAACTTAAACAACGTTGAGTATTGAGTACACTAAGGTGGAATTATTTACTTGAAACGGATTTTTATTGGCAGGACGCCGGATTTATGGGACGTATACCGATGGATTATACGTAAAATTTGCAAAAGCCGCAGAAAGCATCGTTGAAACACCATCATTACACCATCAGAAAGATATCCGGCAGGATAGAATCGCCGATTTTAAAACACCGGTTTCCTCGTATGTTTGCTCATATAAACCAGTAACACCGAGAGTAAGCAAAATAACTTTATTGTTTTCAGGATCGATAATAAAGTATTCCTTAACGCCTGCCGATTCATAAAGCGAACGTTTTTTTTGGGTATCGTACGCCCTGTTTGTCGAAACAATCTCAATAATTAATCGTGGCACACCATGAACACCATTTTTTTCAACAATATCCATTTGGTCATTTAAAACAACAAACAGATCTGGTTGTACTACGGATTTTTGTTTTTCGAAGTAAACATCAAAAGGAGCAGTAAATAATTCGGCTATTGGGTTACTGGTTAAATATTCGAATAAGAGGGAAGTTAACTTTATTAATAATTTTTGATGTTCACGGGATGGCGGCGGCGACATACTTAATTCATTGAAAATAACTTCACAGCGGGTACCTTCGGGCAACATACGATAAATATCAACAGCGGTAGATGGGATCTCCGTTATAAAGTTTTGATATTTATGTTTTTCGTCCATGATCCCGGTAATCTTAAAGTGATAACACAAATATAATTAATTGTGTTGTAAAAAGATTAACTCCTATTTTTCAATTGATTTTAGAAAAAAACGTGCCACTGTCTGTTTACGACAGCAGCACGTTTTTATTTTAAGTGGCATATTGATAATTATGCCCGATCGAATTTCTAACTTAATCAACCCAATCTAACTCAATCAACTATTGACCATTATCAATGTGCCTCCAGCCAATTCAACCCAGTACCAATCTCTACCATAATAGGCACCGTTGTTTTAATGGCGGTTTTCATATTATGCATAATGATGGGTTTCACAATTTCAATTTCGTCATGAGGCACATCAAACACCAACTCATCATGTACCTGCATGGTCATGCGGGCATCCAGCTTTTGGGCTTTAAATTCGCGGTGGATGTTAATCATGGCAATCTTAATCATATCCGCGGCCGAACCTTGTATAGGCGCATTGATGGCATTTCGCTCCGCAAAACCACGTACCGTAGCATTGGCCGAATTGATATCGCGCAGGTAGCGGCGGCGTCCCATTAACGTACATACATAGCCGTTTTCGCGGGCAAAGTTCATAGTATCGCTCATGTATTGTTTAATACCCGGAAACTGGGCAAAGTACTGCTCAATAATATCCGCAGCTTCTTTACGCGGGATGCCTAAGCTTTGTGATAAACCAAAGGCCGATTGCCCGTAGATAATACCAAAGTTAACCGCTTTGGCATTACGGCGCTGTTCGCCGGTTACTTCATCCAAAGCTACGCCATAAACGTTTGCGGCCGTGGCGGTGTGGATATCCAGGTTATCAACAAAGGCCTGCATCATGTTGGGATCTTTGCTGATCTCGGCTATAATACGCAATTCTATCTGCGAATAATCGGCAGATACAATGCTGTGGCCTGCATTTCTGGGAATAAATGCTTTACGCACCTCCCTGCCCCGCTCAGTACGGATAGGGATATTTTGCAGGTTGGGGTTAACGCTGCTTAATCTGCCGGTAGCGGCAACCGCCTGGTTGTATGAGGTATGCACCCTG
The DNA here is from genome assembly GCF_051903035.1 of Mucilaginibacter sediminis. NCBI lineage: Bacteria > Pseudomonadati > Bacteroidota > Sphingobacteriia > Sphingobacteriales > Sphingobacteriaceae > Mucilaginibacter > Mucilaginibacter sediminis. The sequence continues at coordinate 6,479,005 of NZ_CP170602.1, read as the reverse complement.
CCCGTTTTAGGATTTACCATAGTTGGCAAAGCGTCAACATAAGTTGATTTTAGTTTTTGCAGCTGCCTAAAATCTAATATATCTCTTACGATATCACTTTTAGCGGCTAACGACAGTAATACATCTTCGCCGGTTTGGTATTGGCCTGTTTTGGTTTTCTTGGCTTTAGGGTCAAGCATCAGTTTTTCAAACAGCACCTCGCCCAACTGCTTTGGCGATGCGATGTTGAACCTTACCCCTGCTTTTTCGTATACAGTTTTTTCCAGTTTACTAATATCGGTCTCCAGCTCTTTACTGAATTCGCCCAGCGTAAAATGGTCTATTTTCACGCCTTCAAATTCAATGTCGGCCAAAACGTAAATCAATGGATGCTCTATCTCGTGAATCAGCTTTTCGCTTTCCACCTCTTTCAATTTCGGTTCAAATACAGATTTTAACTGAAGGGTGATATCGGCATCCTCCGCGGCGTATTCCTTTATTTTTTCTATCTCCACATCGCGCATGCTGCCCTGGTTTTTACCCTTGGGGCCAATAAGCGAGGTGATGGAAACCGGCTTATAGCCCAGGTAATTTTCTGACAGGATATCCATGCCGTGGCGGGTATCCGGGTCGATAATATAATGCGCCATCATGGTATCAAACAGCTTACCCTTAACCTGCACATCGTACCATTTCAGCATCAGGATATCAAACTTGATATTTTGCCCTGTTTTGCCGATACTTTCATTTTCCAGTACCGGTTTAAACTCGTTAACTATAGCTTTAACGGCTTCCTGGTCTTCAGGGACCGGCACATACCAGGCCTCGCCTGGCTTTATCGAAAACGACAGGCCAACCAATTCGCAATAATTAGCATCAGTACCGGTGGTTTCCGTATCAAAGCAAAAGCTTTCCTGTTTTTCAAGGATGGCTATCAGCTCAGCGCGTTTTTCAGCCGTATCGGCCAAGTGATATTCGTGTGGTACGTTATCTATATTTTTAGATGCTGTTACAAAGTCTTCGCGGATATCTTCTACATCCACCGTCATGGTTGTGCGGGCCGTAGCAGCAGGCTCGCCAAACAGGTCGGTTTGGGTACCGGCAGATTTAAACTCAGTGATGGTAAAATCATCGCCAAACACACGCCTGCCCAGCGTGCGGAATTCCAGTTCGGCAAAAAGGGGCTCTAACAGCTCTTTACTTGGCGCGCCAACTTCCAGTCCTTCCTCGTCCAGTTCAACAGGTACATTTAATAATATAGTAGCCAGTTTTTTTGACAGTAAACCCTGCTCGGCAAACTGCTCAACATTTTCGCGCTGCTTGCCTTTAAGCTCGTGACTATGGGCAATGATGTTTTCCATCGAGCCGTATTGTTTAATGAGCGATTTGGCCGTTTTCTCGCCAATGCCGGGGATGCCGGGAATATTATCCACCGCATCGCCCCAAAGGCCTAAAATATCTATAACCTGTTCAACCTTTTCTATTTCCCATTTCTCCAGCACTTCCTTCACGCCCAAAATTTCCATCTCGTTCCCCATGCGGGCGGGTTTGTAAATGCGGATGTTATCAGATACCAGCTGCGCAAAATCCTTATCGGGTGTCATACAATAAACCTGGTAGCCCTTTTGCTCAGCCTTTTTGGCCAGGGTGCCTATAATATCATCGGCCTCGTAACCATCTGATGTGATCACCGGGATGTTGAAACCCAGTATCAGTTTCACTACATAGGGTAATGCCTTTGATAAATCTTCGGGCATAGCCTCGCGGTGGGCCTTGTAATGTTCATAATCTGTATGGCGTTCGGTTGGCGCTTCGGTATCAAAAACCACGGCCATGTGGGTTGGTTTTTCTTTTTTCAAAACATCCAGCAGGGTATTGGTAAAGCCCATTACCGCTGATGTATTCATCCCGCCCGAGGTAAACCGCGGACTTTTACTCAAAGCAAAATGCGCCCGGTAAATAAGGGCCATGCCATCCAAAAGAAATAGTTTTTTCATAATTATATTAACACTAATTGCACGGATTTAATCGAATTTCACGAATTACCTGCAATGGCTCTATGCAAAAATAGAATTAAATCCATGATAATTATCGCCAATTAAAATTCGTGTAATCCGATTAAATCAGCGATAATTCGTGTCTAAAAAAATTCGTGCAATTCGATTAAATTCGTAACTATTCGTGTGTATACTTGAAACTACACTCCGGTATATGATCATTCACCATACCCGTTGCCTGCATGTGGGCATAACAAATGGTGGTGCCAAAAAACTTGAAACCCCGCTTTTTCATATCCTTACTAATAGCATCCGATTCGGGCGTACTGGCGGGGATTTTATGATGATGGTTGATAATTGGCTTACCGCCGGGCATAAAGCTATACAGGTATTTATCAAACGAACCAAATTCCTTTTGTATACCAATGAACAGTTTAGCGTTGTTAATGGCTGCCAATATTTTTAGCCGGTTGCGAATAATACCGGTATCCTGCATCAGGCGTTCTACATCCTCATCGGTAAAGGCAGCTACTTTGTGTACGTCAAAACCGGCAAAAGCTTTGCGGTAGCCCTCCCTACGGCGTAAAATAGTTATCCAGCTTAAACCAGCCTGGGCAGATTCAAGGATCAGGAATTCAAAAAGGGTATGGTCATCGTGTACTTCTTTGCCCCACTCTTCGTCGTGGTATTTGTTATATAGTGGGTCGGTTCCGGCCCAGGAGCAGCGGATTAAGTCTGAAGTATTGAGTTCTAAGTCTGAAGTCATTTTTTTTGTCTTTAAGTAAAATAGGTCGTAATTATTGGCTATTTGAATTTATCTGAGTTATTTATCATGTAGATCAACAGAAATGAAATTTCTTCGCTTTGCTTGTTAAGCTCGTAAAATTTCTCTTGTGTAATATAATTGCATGCTAAAGAAGCATCCAGCCAAGCTTGCGTTTCTGCGTTTTCCATTTCCGCATCGGTAAGCTTGCTTATAAAGTGATTGGGGTATTTCCGCTTTTTATAGGATTCTGCAATTGAAGCAAAAACCGACCTCGATGACCTTCGTATTTGGTCAATAAGACTATAGGTTTCTTCTTTGGGAAACGTTTTCGTTAGCCAGAAAATTTCCATTGACAGGGCGAATGCTTTTTTGTAAGCAATCAAATCTCTAAATGAGCTCAAATTTTTAAATTAAGTAGAAAGTGTGCATAGTTTTAAATGCAATGGACGTTTTCATAAAACCAACTTTTGGCTTAAGACTTCGAACTAAAGACTTACGACTTAAAGCTAAGCTTCGTTTAGTTCATCCCAATACTCTACAGCACGTCGGTAATGCGGAATTACTATAGATCCGCCTACCAAATTGGCTATCATAAATATCTCGTTCATTTCGTCGCTGTTAACGCCGGCTTCGTGGCATTTGCCAAGATGATATTTAATGCAATCGTCGCAACGCAATACCATACTGGCAACCAGGCCAAGCATTTCTTTGGTTTTTACATCGAGGGCTCCTTCAGCATAACTGGTGGTATCCAGCGCAAAAAAACGTTTAATATTGGTATTGGCCGTTTCCATTATCCTATCGTTCATTTTGGTGCGATAGCTGTCAAATTCTTTTATAAGTTTTCCCACTTTTTTAATTATTGAATTAGTGATTTACTGAATTAGTGATTTTTGACAATTTTACTAAATTATTTAGCATTTTCAATAAAAATCTATAATTTTATCCCAAGTATTTATCTCAACTTTTACAGCTTAATTAAAAAACCATGGAAAGCTTATCGCCCAATATTTTTGTTAAGGATATAAACGAAACTATAAAATTTTATCACCTGCTGGGTTTCGAACTGGTAGTAACCGTACCCGAAACCGGTAACGACCTCATTTGGGCTATGATGGCCAAAGGGAACGTAACCATGATGTTTCAAACCATGGCCAGCCTGGGCGAAGAACTTCCCGATATTAGCCGGCAGGATGGAGCGTCGATGCTGCTCTATATTAAACTCAAAAACATCCGGGCTTTTTTCGAATCTGTAAAAGATCTGGTGCCTGTTTTGAAAGGCTTAGAAACAACTTTTTACGGCGCTACCGAGTTTTCGATTAAGGATAATAACAATTACGTGCTTACGTTTGCCGAAGACGAGTAAAACGACTAAGCCGGCCAATAGGTTCAAATCCTCAAAGTAAGTTTCACCTTTTACCAGTACATATAAATTTACAACAAGCTGTTGCGGAAGAAAAATGACTTTTGCGTAATAATTTTGTATCTTCAAACCTCGGGTACCGTTTTGTGTTAAGGTATCTGAACACACCAGATAATCATCTACCCTATGCCGGCAAAAAAAATTATAGCCCCTTTTTATGAACGACTTGCGCTTACCCTGCTGGGTTTTCTGGCCCTTGGTTACCTGATCATCATCGGCAAAGATATCCTCGACCCATTAATCTTCGGGTTTATATTTGCCATCCTGTTGCTGCCGGTTTCTAACTTTCTCGAAAAAAAACTGCGCCTGCCGCGCAGCATGTCGTCACTGGCATCTATCCTTTTATTGGTGGCCCTGGTTGGCGGTATACTATACCTGGTAGGCTCCCAAATATCAAACCTCACCAATGATTGGCCAATGCTTAAAAGCCAGGTATCGCAATCCATTCACGATTTGCAGGATTGGGTGCAATCGGCATTCCATATCAACGCGGCCAAACAGCTAAAATATGTAGATGATGCATCCAAAAAAATAATGGAATCTGGAACCGACGTGGTAAGCACTGCTTTTGGCGCAATCTCGTCGCTCATGATATTTTATGTGTTTATCATGATCTTCACGTTTTTTATTTTGCTTTACAGGCGGCTTCTTCTTCGGTTTATCATCTGGGTATTCCGGGACGAGAACTCGGCGGTAGTGATGGACATTGTAGAAAACGTTCAATCTATCATGAGGCAGTATATACTCGGGCTATTGCTTGAAATGTTTATTGTAGCCAGTGTTGCCATTACCGTTTTTTTATTAATCGGCATAAAATACGCGGCGTTACTGGGTATCATTGTAGGTTTATTTAACATCATTCCCTATATCGGTATTTTCACAGCGTTGCTATTAAGCACCATCATCACTTTTGCTACCGGCAATATTGGCAAAACTGTAACAGTGGCTGTTAGTGTAATTGTAATACACGCAGTAGATGCCAACTTTTTGCTGCCAACTATTGTGGGTTCAAAGGTGAGGCTTAACGCCCTGATCTCGTTCATCGGCATTATTCTTGGCGAGATGATCTGGGGGCTTTCGGGCATGTTCCTTTCCATACCTGTTATTGCTATTTTCAAAATCATATTTGATCGTATTGAGAGTCTTAAACCCTGGGGTTACCTATTAGGAGGCGACTATGAGTCAAATAAAAAAGCTGCCGAAAAGCTGAAAGTTGAATAATATCAGTTCAGGCATTAAATCATGTGACATTGAGTTTTGTGGGAGTTGTTACTTCAGCTATCATTTAAAACAGCTTTTATTTTTGTTTAATTGATGGGTATATCATTAATTTAGCACCATAACAATTGTGCTGTACTGCAATTGAAAATCTACCTTTAATGATCCGTAAATTCCTTGCTTTAAGTGCTATTCTATGTGCTTTGGTGCCTTTTGGGGTAAAGGCACAACTTAAACCGGCGCGCTCATTCAGGCTGGTGCCTTTGGGTGTGCTCGGCGGCATTGATGAAAGCAACCTATCGGCTTACATGCTGACAGCAACCGGCAGTAATGATTACATATGCTTAGATGCCGGCACGCTGCACTACGGCATAAAAAAAGCCGTCGAAAACAAGGCTTTCCATGTTTCGCAGGAGAAAGTATTAAGGCAATACATTAAAGGATATTTTATTTCGCATGCCCATCTCGACCACCTTGCCGGCCTAATCATTAACTCGCCAGAGGATAGCACTAAAAACATTTATGGCCTGCAAAGCACACTCCAAACACTCAAAACCCATTACTTTACCTGGGCAAGTTGGGCCAACTTTGCCGACGAAGGGGAAAGTCCCGCTTTAAAAAAGTTTCATTATAAACCACTTGAACCTGGAAACGAGGTGGCTATAGAAAACACCGCGCTAAAAGTGCAGGCATTCCCACTAAGCCATTCAAACCTCACCAGCACCGCCTTTTTGGTGCACAGCAATGAGGCCTATATATTATATTTAGGCGATACCGGCCCCGATGCTGTTGAAAAAAGCACCAACCTGCAAAAGCTTTGGGAAGCTGTTGCCCCTCTGGTTAAAAGCAAACAATTAAAAGCCATCATGATTGAGGTTTCGTTCCCAAGCGAACAACCTGATAAAACGTTATTTGGCCACCTTACCCCACATTGGTTAATGGTCGAAATGGACAAACTGGCCTCATTAACCGGCCCGGATGCCGTCAAAGGGTTAAACATTGTTGTTACACATTTAAAACCGCCGGCAAACAGCATTGTGAAAATAAAAAACGAATTAAAAGTTGAAAATAAATTACAACTAAACCTGGTTTACCCGCAGCAAGGCAAACCGCTTACTTTTTAACAGCTACCAACCCCAATTTAGGATATATGAAAAATACTTTGAAAACGTGCCTGCTCCTTTGCTTCCTGGTAAACGCCGGCAGCACATTTGCCCAACAAGGCAAAGTAATTGAAGAGCAAACCATTAAAAGCAAAATTTTAAAGCGCAACGTTAAATACACCATTTACCTGCCTGCCGATTATGAAACGGCTAACCGTACCTACCCTGTGGTATACCTTTTACACGGATACTCCGACGACAACACCGGCTGGTTACAATTTGGCGAAGTAAACCGTTATGCCGACCAGGCCATTTTAGATGGTACTATTCCGCCAATGATTATTGTAATGCCGGATGGCGGTACCAGCTGGTATATTAACTCATATGATGGGAAGGAAAAATACGAGGATTTTTTTATAAAAGAATTTATACCCCACGTTGAGCAGGCCTATCGCATAAAAACCGAAAGACAATACCGCGGAGTTGCCGGCCTTTCCATGGGTGGCTACGGTACGCTGATTTACGCTATTAAATACCCGCAGCTGTTTTCGGCAGCAGCGGCATTAAGTGCTGCGGTATTCCCGGATGAGCAAATGGTTAACCAGCCAGATGATAATTATGAACATGTTTTTGGCCAGTTATTTGGCCGTGGATTGAAGGGTAAAGACAGGCTGACTAAAGACTGGCAAGCAAATTCGGTGTTGAACCTGGTACAAAATAAAACGGCAGACGATTTGAGCAAAGTGCGCTACTGGATTGATTGCGGCGATGATGACTTTTTAACCATAGGCAACAGTATGCTGCACATAGCCCTGACAGAAAAGAAAGTGCCCCATGAATTTAGGATGCGCGATGGTGCCCACAACTGGACGTACTGGCGCACCGGCATCACCAATGCCCTCAGCTTTATAGGCGATGGTTTCAGGCAGAAGTGATAGATGTGCGGCAGATGTGCAGATTTAAGATGTGCAGATGGATTGAAAAGATAGATGAGATAATGTTTCACTGTTGATAAATGGCAAAGGATTTTAAGTTGACGGTTTCGACAGACCGTCTGGAAAAACTTGCGGATGGCACGCTACCGATAGCAGAATTTTTGAGCGTTTTTTTGGGCGACGATCAAAACAACGCCAACATGCGGCAGGGCCTCGCTTCTTATTTTTATGAAAACGGAGGATCGCCAGAAGTGCGGGAATTTGATATAGTCGATGCTAAGTTTAGTACCCGTGACTTAACGGGATCATTCAAATGCATATTCACGGTGTATTATTTTTTCACCTGCAGTGATATTAAAAACGATAAACGCGAAAACATAACCTGGAAATTTAAAATTGACGGGGTAGGCTTAACCATTGCTTTTGTAGGCGAAGAGCCATGGGTGTGGGATGCGGATTGATTTTAAATGTGCAGATATGCAAATTTCAGATGTGCAGATGAAAATGGAAACATTTCAGATCTATAGATTTTATTTTCAAATTTTCAAATCCTCAAATTTTCAAATTGATTAAGATACTATGAAAAAACTTATTCTGATCTGCTTACTCCTCTTTACTTCCATGGCATTTGCACAGCATATTCCGGCCGGCAAGGTGATAGAGGAACAAAATGTAAAGAGCGACATTTTGGATTACAACGTAAACTACGCCATTTACCTGCCTGCCGATTATGAAACGTCAAACCGTACTTACCCGGTAGTGTACCTGTTGCATGGCTACGGCGACGACCAAACCGGCTGGCTGCAATTTGGCGAGATTAACCGTTATGCTGATAAAGCCATCGCCGAAGGTAAAATTCCGCCGATGATTATTGTAATGCCCGATGCAAAAACTACATTTTACATTAACTCGTACGATGGTAAACGTAATTATGAAGATTTCTTTTTCAAGGAATTTATCCCTACCATCGAAAAAGATTATCGCATAAAAGGCACTAAAAAATACCGCGCCGTAGCCGGTTTATCTATGGGCGGATTCGGAACTTTAATTTACAGCATTAAACATCCCGAAATGTTCTCGGCTGCGGCAGCTTTAAGTGCAGCCGTACGCAACGAGGAAGACTTTATGGGCATTACCGATGCCCGCTGGGCCGAGGCGTACGCTAAAGTTTTCGGCCCCAACCTTAAAGGCACCGAGCGACTGAATGATACATGGAAAGCAAACTCGATTTTGGGCCTTATCCAAACCAAAACAACCGACGATCTTAACGATGTACGTTACTGGATTGACTGTGGTGATGATGATGCCCTAAGCAAGGGCAATTCCCTGTTACACGTTGCCCTGATGGACAAGAAAGTCCCCCACGAGTTCCGCATCCGCGATGGTGCCCACAACTGGACCTACTGGCGCACCGGTATCATTGATGCATTAAACTTTATCGGGGATAGTTTTAGACAGAAATAGGCAGCGGATGTGCAGATGAAGGAGCGGATGTGCAGATGTGCAAATTTCAGATGTGCAGATGAAAAGGATAAATTTCAGATATTCGGAATCTCATTTTGAAATTCTCAAATCCTCAGATTTTCAAATTGATTAATCATCTGCACATCTGTAATCTGAAATCTGCACATCTAAATCTACTGGTCACTCAACAAATCAATACAGTTCTTTCTCAATTTTTCCAGGCGGGCGGGCAGGGTGCCAAGGGCGGCTTCGTTATTTAAATTGGTATAGAGTACCTTAATAATTTTCAGGGTGTTTTCATCCGGATCGCAAGCCTGGGCTTTTTCAAGGTGGGGTAAAGCCAACCGTGCTTTTTCAATATAATTCAGGTTCATCACCACGGGCTTTCCCGAAATATCTTTGATATACAGGTAGCCTAAAGCACGGTGCGCCACGTAATAATCTGGCTGGGCAGCCACAACTATTTTGTAATATTTAATGGCATTGATACTTTGGTTATCGTCTTCGTAAAGTTTTGCCAGCGAGTTATAAAATGCAACGCGTACTTTGGGCGTCAGTTTGGCTGTATCGGGCAAAATCTTTTGGGCAAGAGCAATTGACTGGGCAGCATCATCATTCAGCTTTGCCACATTAAAATCAAGGTAACTATCATAAACCTGTTCGGCTGTTTGAGCCTGGGTTACGGCTCCCGAAAACAATAATAAAAGCAGTACTAATACCTTTCGGGTCATCATAGATAAATTAACTTGCTATTAATAATTATCCTTCTGCCTTAACACTAAACAAAAACACTACCGATTCGCCCAATATTACCTGGTCGCCTTCATTCATGGGGTGGCCAATCTGGGTCGAGTTAAGCTTAATCAGCTTATCATCAGCTGCTATGCTGATCTTGGTTTTATTACGCGGCGGGACACCACCTTCATCGGCAAAAATCATAAAACATTCCGCGTCTTTATTCCATTCAATATGGGCGTGCTGCCTGCTGATAAATTTGTTGCTGGGGTCGTTACTGTCAGCAGGGAATATAATCTTGTTCAGCCTGTATGATCCGTTCTCCGTTACCACTTTTTTATCCCGGCCAATATTAATCTTGCCATCGGTAGCCTTAATCAAATACTCTTCCTGTTCAGCCTCTCCGCTTAGTATCCTGATATAAGCAATGGCCGACGATGCATTATGCGCCACCTGCCTGCGGGTATGCATCTGGAAAGCGGCGTCAATCTCGGGAACCTTTGGCACATCGGCGGGAAGTTTATCTGCAAAAATCACATCAATGGTCCAGTCATCGGGCAGCTCTATCGCGTAGTCATCAGCAATCCGTTGAATCTCGTTCCTGAATACTTCCTTTTCGTGCACATAAACCGCACCTTCGTAAAGATGTTTGTCGTCGGGGTCTGGTGCCAGGTAAAGCAGTAGCTCTTTGATGTGCCTGCCTTCGCCGCCTTCAACCTTTTGCAGGGCCTCTTTTATAAAACGTAGTATGGCTTCGCGCAGGCCCTTTACATCAACCTGCCCCTTTTCTCCGCCGCTTTTACTAAAAAAACTAAATGCCATGTTGTTAAACTCTAAATAAGAAATTCTAAACTCCAAAAAAGAAACCTAAATCTGCAATCCCACTCCTTACTGACTACTCCCTATTCACCACTCACCACCTCATCGGTAATACTTTTCATATAGCCTTTCTCCAAAAGGAAAGGGATCACGTGTTTACCCGCTAAATGTACCGCATCTGACGATCCTTTGGTCGATTCGACACGGATACAAACAACCATATTGCCTTTTCCGTTTGCCTCAGGTGCAAAAAATACATACCAGCCATCGTTTACGCTTTTATTTTTAACAATACGCTCGGGCGTACCGCTTTTACCGGCAACTGCTATACCCAATATAGGCACCTTTGGCGCGCTTTGCGTTATCATATATTGCTTCAGCAAGGCGGCATAATCTGGTTTATCGGCCAGGGTAATACCGGCCTTTACAGGCATTTTTGTTTTGCCAACATTCAATACAAACCGATTGGCTAATAACACGCCATTATTGGCTACGCCTGATACCAGCCGGGCAACAGATGCGGGGGTAGCAATCAGCTCGCCCTGCCCCCAGGCCATACCCGAAATACCTTTGGCCCTGGTTTTATGGATATTGTTAGGATCGTACCGGGGCCTGGTATTAAACTCGGTTTTACGCCACAAATTGCGCCACTTTTCTTCCTGGGCATCGTTTTCGGCAGGTTTGTTATAATAGTAGCCTCCTACCCCATGCAAAAACATGCCGGTTTTCATATACAGGTTTACCATATACTCTTCCAGGTGCTGCTGGTTGGCCAATTTAATAAAATATACGTTGTTTGATTTGGCAATAGCCCGTTCCATGGTAATGATACCGGTTTCGTCAGGCTCAATACCTTTGGTACGGATCCGCTCTTCCATGCTTACATGGTAGGTTACTTTAGATGCATCAATGCCCAGTTTGTTAAATGCCGACATGGCTGTTAATACTTTAGCTGTTGAACCCGGCTGCGAGGCATAGGTAAAGCCCAGATCGGTAGTAGTCATCCAGTTTGATAATTTATTCTGATCTGCTTGCGACATGGTTAGTTGATCCCAGTTGTGCACCGGCGGCAGCGGATACTGTGCCGATACCAGTACATCGCCGGTATTGGCCTCCATCACTACAACGGATACCCGGTTATCATACAAAGAGGTATCGGTAGCTATAGATTGCTGAATTTTTGTTTGCAAATCGGCATCCATAGTCAGTTTTACATCCCGATTACGGTTTTTAAACGCGGCCACTTCGGGGCCGTTAATATCGGCTAACAGCAGTGGCGCCAATTCACTATAATCCTTCTTAGCTACCGTCATTTCCTTTACGCCACGGGGCAAAAACCTGTCTTCCTGGTAGCGCGAGGCTTTTACATTGTAACTGCTGATGGGCATTTTAAAACCACGCAACTCGGCCGCGTGTTCATACTCGGCAAAGTAACCGTTGGTGCTGCCATTAAATACACCGGTATTTACATCGCCCGTCCAAAAAAACATTTGTTCTTCAAAGGGGTAAAACCGTTCCAGCCGCTTGTGCACTGCCGAATCGAGGTTATAATCTTTTACGCCTGCTACAGCCAGTTTTTTCTGTTGCTTCGCAATAAGTTCTGGCTTACTGGTAGCCAGGATCAATCCGTTCCTGTCCAGTAATGATCCGGCTTGCAGCCTGTTCATCAAAATGGCAATCCTTGGGTTATAGCTAAACATCCGCAGCCCGCTTTTATCAGCTACCAACGCGGGTTTTACCACCCATTTTTTATTATCGGCGCTGTAGCGCGATACATTTACGGTTAACAACACTACACCTGCTAATGCTGCCGCCAAAGCGGGCACCAGGTTTTTATCTTGTTGTTTGGTAATGTAATCCATTTGTACCTGGCTGCCTTTTACCAATGATACCGACAGCAAAAACCCGGTTGCCAATAAATTGATTACCAACGACGAGCCACCATAACTTTCAAACGGCAATGATACGCCCGACAATGGCAAAGCACCAATGGAGCCACCGGCTATCAGCAAAAATTGCACAAAGGTACATACGCCAATACCGGCGCTTAAGTAAAACAACAGGGGCGTACCCGTTTGCCGCCCAATAATTATCGACCGGTGTAAAAACAGCAGGAACAATATAAATACGGCTGCCATGCCAGCCCAGCCAAACTCCTCGCCTATTGATGGCAAAATCATATCGGTATGCGCTTCGGGAATGGTTTTAGCAAAGCCCTGGCCAACGCCTTCGCCTGTTAAACCGCCACCGGCCATTGCCCAAAGGCCGTTGGCTACCTGGTCGCCACCGTATACTTCGTTATTCCACGGATCCTGCCAGATTGCTTTGCGTTCAACCAACCGCTCGACAGGGCCGGGGATAATTTTATCTAATCCCGGAATTTTGTCGATGGTTAAAAAAGCACTGATCACAATTAATGCCATCACTGCCGATTCACTTAAGTATTTTGGCTTCCAGAAACCAAACAAACCTAATATGCCGAAAGTAATACCAGCACTTAACCAAACATTATCAAAAAACCAGGTGATAAGCACAAAAAGTACAACAAAACCGGCCATTGATAAAAAATCGCCACGGGAGAAAGAGAACAGGATGATAAAAGTAAAGCAAATTACCATGGCAGGTCCCAGATCACCCAAAACTAAAAACAGCAACAGTGTTATCAAAGTGGCTATCAGTGCCGATGAAAAGAACGACAAGCGCTTGCTCCAGCTGGCATACTGGCTGATGAATTTTTCATTAGCGGCAAAAAATCCAGCCAGGAAAATAATCACCAGGTATTTTACAATCTCGCTTGGCTGAAAGCCCAGCAGGTTTACCTTAACCCCGCTACCCTCGGGCCCTGTACCAAATAAAATGGTGCTAAACAAAATGCCCATAGCCACAATAACCCACGGCCATCCATTTGCAGCGCTGCGTACATTTTTGAATACCAGCAAACGGTATAAACCCGAGTCGGCAGTAAGTTTGCGCAGGTTGATAAACAGTATAATGCAGATAATACCTACGCCAATGCCCAGGTAAATGAGGGTATCTTTTGCTAAAAACCTATCCCTTAACGGATCCTGCAGGCTTAATAAAGTAAGAAACGAGATCCCGGTAAGTACCATTACCAGGGGTAATATGATTTGATCGGCCTGCGGATAACGGTAACTTAACAGGATATGAATAATAATAAACCCTGCAAAAAAGCTGGCCGCAATAATCCAATACCAGGTGTTAAAATCGTCGATGGTGCGTACAATAAATGCTCCCTCTTTTTTAAGAATATTGAAATCGCGGGTTGACAGCAGCTTAATACTGTGCGGCGCCTGCACAAAGTTTATCTTTTTATCGCCATCCAGTTCGACCACCCCCTGCGACCGGCCAAACTCAAAACCTGGCTGCAGGGGTAATAGCTCAAAAGCCTTATTAGTAGGAAGGTTTTTAAACTCATACCGGCCGCCAACATCGGTTCGGGCAAATGCCGTAAGCGACTGTAATTGCCGCTTTTTATCGGCATTGGCAACAAACACCTTTTTTGCCGCCGGCAAATTTTCGGTAGTAGTGTTTTTGGCAGCCGTTTCCTCGTCAGAATAAATGCTGTCTCTTGGCAATATCATATTCAGCCTTACTAAAACGCCTGCAACCGGTTGTTCTTTGTGGGTTATCTTGCCACTGATGCTATAATCGCCCAGGCCAAGATCATTTTCGGCGGGAATTTCGGGCGGGTGATTTTTTTCCTGGCTAAACCGGATGGAGTCTTCGCCCGTATAGCCCAGCAATTCGCGCGAATCCAGTACCCGCTGCCTGAATGATTCGCCGCCTTGTTCTATAGCCTCATCGGCATTAACGTAATATTTGCGTTTATTCAGTTCGCCCGCATTATCAAAAGCGCCAGCCGAGCTTGCCTTGGCGGCAATAACAGACTGAATGTAGTCCACATCCCTGGGGTCATCAAAGTAGTAGCCTTTTTTTAGTAGCGCGGCTACGTTTCTGGCCCTGTTTGGGGCATTCAGATTTACAATGGTACCGTCTTGCAGGCGTTTATCAATATCTGTAAATTTTTGCTGCAAAACCACATATAGCCGACCAAAAAGCAAGGTCAGCAAAATGCCTGTCAGTAACAAAAACAATCGTTCTAACCGCCTGCCGGGAGCTTTGGGTGTGCCCTTATCCATTAGTGCTTGATGGCTTTGGGTAACGAATCTATTTTGAACATGCCCCCAAACAACCTGCCCGATACATACTTTTTATCAGGAAACAGGTAGGTAGTTTGCACAGGTGTTACGCAGTTGCTAAACTGTACATATTTTAATACCAGGGCATCGTTATGTGTAATAACTCCGGTTTTAAAGCCGTCAAATGCAACACTATCCAGCACCACATATTTGCTTTTTGGCGATAACATGAAAGCCGCGCCCTTATAACCCGAATCGGGTTTAAAAACAATTTTGCCTTTTGCCTTTATGTACAGGCTATCCCTGCCAATATAAATGGAATCGCTTAAAACTATCGGCTCCTTAAAGTCGGCGGCCGAAAGTATAAGGGTGTTCCCCTTTAACTTATTCAGCGTATCCTGCAGCTTAATCTCGCCTGCGCTCTTTGGCCTTGCAATAGACCTGGCGGCAACCGGTTTTGTTTCGTCGTGCTTTAGCTGCTGGTTTATCCAGTATTGCCACACAAATCCGCACAAAACTACCAGTAACAATATGGCAAGTAAAGCAACCGCGGTGCGATTGCTTTTTTGCTTAACAGGTACCGTTTCGGGCCCATCGGGTAATTTAGGGCGATGTTTAGGATCAATAATCTCTTCGGCAACCTTAGCCGAAGCAACCGGCCGGGTTACATTTTGAACACGCGGCGCCTTGTTGTTATGTACCAGCACCACGGTCACATTATCTTTGCCGCCCTTATTATTGGCCGCCTGTATCAGTTTAGCTGCCTTATCTTCCAATTCGCCTGCGCCGGTCAGAATACTTTTTATCAGGTTTTTATCTACCAGGTCGGTAAGGCCATCGCTGCAAACCAATAACATATCGCCGGGTAAAAACGGCGAGTGGCCGGTTTCTACAAAGTCAGCATCTTTAGCAATGTTAGGGTCAAAACCAAGGGCTTTATTAATTTCGTTGCGCTTAGGGTGATCCATAGCGGCTTCTTCGCTTAACCGGCCCGAATCTTCCAGGAAACCTACAAACGAGTGATCTTTTGAAATTTTAATGAGCGAATTATCGCGCAGCAAATACAAACGGGTATCGCCCACATGGGCATAATAAAACTGGTTATTTTCCAGGTCGACCACCGCAAGCGTAAGTACGCAGGCCATGTTCTGCAACTCCTTATCGGCTATTTTTTTTTCGTAAATTTGCTTGTTAGCGTTAATAAAAGTGTTCACCAGCAAGGCGCTCACATTGCCGGCGATGTACGATAGATCTTTAATAATGGTCTCGCGCGCAATTTCGGCAGCAACCTCGCCGCCTACATAACCGCCTACCCCATCAATTACACAGGCCAAAATAAAATTGCCATCATTGGCTTTTTGGGCAATAAAGGTATCCTCGTTATTGTCCCTCTGCCTGCCGGTATCGGTTAGTCCGAAATAATTATTTGCCATGGCTTGATCTTTTTATGTCGATAAAATGGGCCAGCAATAACAAAACACATATTGCCAGTAAGCCTATTGATAATATTTGTGACATTATGCTTCGGGTTTAAATATGTTGATGCCGATGATACCATTCAGCAATATTTTTGAGTTAAAAGGCAATTCCACCCATTGCGGCGAGTTGACATCGCTGCGGGTAATTTCCTGCTCGTTAATCATGGTCAGTTCGCCAAATGATGACAGGTAGAGCTTACCATCGGCTTTATTCATGCGGATGCGCAGGTGCGGGGTATTTACCCAGTCGCTCGGAATTTTAAATACGGCAGCATCTTCGCGGGTTTCTTCGTTACCCGATACTACAATATCTTCATTCTTCATCAGGAATTCCACTTTGCGGCCTACAAACTGCTTATCGGGCATAATGGTATCCAGCCGGGCCAACACCGTTTGGCCGGGTTTTACCACATCCTTTTCGTTGTAATGCAAGTCATTCGCGTAAGGTAGTTCGTAATAACCTTCGCTGTAATAGGTAAAGCCCTTTAAAATATCATTGCTAATATCTAAAGTTTGGGCCACACCGGTATGGCGGGGTATAAAGGTTACCCGCAGGTTCTCTTCTTTTTTATTGCTCCCGGGCAGTAATTTACCTATAAAACCCTTGTCGCCCTTTTTATAATCGGGATGTGATACCAGCCTGAACACCCATTTTGAGCTTGATGGTTCAACCTTTTTGCCCACTTCCTGGTGTTCGCGCAACAGTTCATAAAACTTTTTTACCGATTCATGTACAATAATGCCAAACAAACCCGAACGGTTGTTGATAAACTCCTGGTAGTCTTCTTCGTTAAAGCTGATGATGTATTCGTGATAAAAAACAACCCTATCGGCAAATGAAAGCTGGGCGATGGACTCTTTAAATTTTTCGGTGATGTACATGTACACATCATCGGGAGTTAGCGTTTTATTTGCTACAGCAGCCACCGCGGCGGCCTTCCCATTCGGCAGAAACCAGTCCTGCAGACCTATTTTTTGCCAAAATGTAGATTTGGATTCCATTAGGTAAATCTTTTTTTAGATGTTAATTATCATTAACTAAAAACTCAATTTTGATGTATCAGCGTTTTTTATGCTATCGCGATAAAACTGCGGGTCGGATTTAGACTTGTGCTTTACGCCACGCAGTATCGAGTCTGCCAATGAATCAACTTCTGGTGGAATGCTGGATGCATCGTTATTATCCGGTCGTGTTTCTACAGGTTGTTCCCTTTTTACAACACTGTCTGGCTTAATCTTATTAGTTCCCTGGCTCAGGGTATCGCGCGGTGGCGGCGTAGATTTAAAAAAGGTGTTATAAATTCCCTTACGGTGCTTAATAGCCATTACCGACGAAAAACCTGTAAGCGCTACCAGCAACACAATTAAACTGATAAATATCGGTTTAGAGATGCGCACCGCGTGCTTGCCAACCACCAAAGGCGTTTCGGTAGCGGTATTTACCACATGCACGCCCCTTGCGCTTTCGGCCTCCTGGTAGTAAAGTAATAGCCCTTGCAGGCGCTCATTCTCTTTTAATAATACAGATGCATTCCAGGAATCATCAACATCGGTGCTGTTTACAGCCGATATACTGCTATATACCAATACCTCCTGCAACTCAACGCCATTTGGGTAACGGTTTTCGGGCTCCTTTTCCAGGCACTTGGCTACTATTTTAAGCAGCCATGCGGGCACCTGCATTTCGTGCTTTTTCTTTTCGTCGGTCCAACTGGCAGGTAAATTCTTTTTGCGTAGTTCCATTACATCAGGAACTTCCTTTTCCATATGCGACAGCATTACCGCGTTGCGGGCGGTTTCGCCGTTATCGTTAAGCGGGAAAGGTACCTGGCCGGCAATTAATTCATAGAGGATAATACCGTAGCTGTACACATCGGTCTGAAAATACATCAGCCCTTCATTTTGTTCGGGCGCCATAAATTCAATAGCCCCGGCATGCCTGATGCTGGTACGACGCTGATCGTCTGACATAGCCGAAAGTCCAAAATCAAGCAACACATAATTACCCGTATGGATATTGAACTTTACGTTATTGCTTTTAATATCGCCATGCTTAACCGATACCTTGTGGCAATGCGAGAGCGCGTTGGCCAGCTGATCGGCCAGTTTGATGATCTCCTTGATGGTAAAAATAGCCTCGTGTGGTGGCTTCAGCAAATCCTCCAGGTCGGGGCCATCAATATATTCCATCTCGATAAAAGGAAACGAACCACTTTCGGTAATACCCGAATTGAGGATTTTGACCACATTGGGGTTAGGCTCTTCGTTTACCTTTTTTAGTTTTTCAACCTCGTTCTGAAAATTTCTGAAATTTTTATCGTCGGTACTCTCCGTATGGATTGGGGTGGGTAATAATTTTACCGCTGTAATGATAGGGCCATAGCGCCTGCCTTTATAAACAGAGCCTTGTCCGCCCGTTCGCAAAGCCCCCATATTCTCCAAACCTTCGGTAATTGTAAATACTTTGCTCATTGAGTTATACTTGCAGTGCTGTAAACATAAATAACAATTGGTTAAGCTTTGTTATCTCAACATAACGCACATGTTGGCGTTTGGTTATAAAAATATGAAAATTTATGTGGATGTGCAGATTTCAGATGTGCAGATTTCAGATGATTTAAATCAATTTGAAAATTTGAGGATTTGAAAATTTGAAAATAAAATCTACTTATCTAAAATACTGCCCCTCATCTGCACATTTGAAATTTGCATATCTCCGCATCTCCTTTTTCATTTGCACATCTGAAATCTGCACATCATTTTATAACTATTTCATCTACCAATAACCAGGCCTTAGCTCCGGCAATATATTCGCCGGGCGGGATAATGCCTTTGTTGGTGCCCCTCACCCTTACAAAACGTGCCTGCGTAGGATTAATATCGGCCTTTACGGTGTTAATGCCGTTGGCGTCAAATTCAGTTTGGCGGTAAACTTCGGTATAGTTTTCTCCATCTGTCGATAGTTCGAACGTAAGCAGTGTTGGTTCCCACATTTTTTGCCAGTGGTATTTTAAAATGTTGATACCCACTCGCGATATTTTTTGAACCGAACCCAGGTCGACCACGGCGTCCAGGTCATTTCCATTGAAGCCATACCATTGGCCATCGTTGTATAATTTGCTGCCAAAAAGTCCATTCACCAATCCAAAGGTATTGCCGGGGTTATAGGCTCCCTGTGGCTGGTTTGCAAGGGTTACGGTTTTACCAATGCCTTTGTGAATGGCAAAACTTTTTTCGTACACCCGCCCGGCTATTTTGCCATTACCAAATACCGCGGCTTTTATGGTACCCGATTGGGTTATAGTTAAGGCCTTGTTATAAACTTTGCTACCTAAACCCGGTGCCGATCCATCGGTGGTATAAAATATTTTTCCGCCGGGCAAAGTGGTGCTTAAGCTAAGCGACACCTGGTGGCCTGCGGTTTCACTTACGTTATCCGTTATCTCATCAAATGTAATCGCTGCATTAATGTTTAGCTTTTTAAGCATCGGCTGCTCGTACCTTAACCGCTTCAAAAAGCCATCGTAATCCTTGTTTTCTTTAGCCGACCAGGCTACCTCGGCCAAAGCCAGCATCCTTGGGAACAGCTGGCGCTCGGCCCGGGCCGAGCTGGGCATGTATTCGCTCCAGGCATTGGCTTGCACACCTTTGATGTACCGGGCTTCATCGCCAGATAGTTGGTTTGTTAAAGGTTCGTAGTTATACACTTTGCTTAGCGGGGTATAGCCGCCGGCTGTTATCGGTTCGCCTGGGTATAACGACTGATAATAGTCCAGGTAAACATATTTTTCGGGCGTCATGATGGCATTGTGGTGTTGTTTGGCAGCAGCTATGCCACCTTCCTCGCCTGTCCAGCTCATTACGGTTGCGCCGGGAGTTAAGCCGCCTTCCAGGATCTCGTCCCAACCAATAATCTGCCTGCCCTTGCTGTTCAGGTATTTTTCCATCCGGCCCACGAAATAGCTTTGCAGTTCATGTTCATCCTTCAAAT
This sequence comes from Mucilaginibacter sediminis, assembly GCF_051903035.1. Taxonomy (NCBI): domain Bacteria; kingdom Pseudomonadati; phylum Bacteroidota; class Sphingobacteriia; order Sphingobacteriales; family Sphingobacteriaceae; genus Mucilaginibacter; species Mucilaginibacter sediminis. The sequence goes on along the minus strand of NZ_CP170602.1, from coordinate 6,458,937 downwards.
GCTCATCCTTAATACGTTTCTGGCATTTAGGGCATGTTTTCCATTTGGTTTTGGGACATTCGTCGCCACCTATATGAATATATTTTGAAGGAAAAAGTGGCAATACTTCGTCAAGCACGTTTTGCAGAAAGGTAAAGGTTTCATCGTTACCGGCGCAATATACCTCATCAAAAATGCCCCAATAAGTAGCCGTTTTATAGGGACCACCGGTGCAACCCAGTTGCGGGTAAGCTGCCAATGCCGCCAGCGCGTGCCCCGGCATTTCAATTTCCGGGATAATGGTGATGTGCCTGTCTGTTGCATATTTTACAATGGCTTTAACATCTTCCTGGGTGTAATAGCCGCCATACCGTTTGCCATCAAAAAGGTGAGGGCTATCACGCTTGTGGCCTATGATGGTTTCATCCCTGTAGGCCGAAATGCTTTGTAAAAGCGGGTACTTTTTTATTTCTATGCGCCAGCCCTGGTCGTCGGTAAGGTGCCAGTGAAAGGTGTTGATCTTGTACAGGGCCAGCATATCAATCCACTTTTTGATGTCCTCCGCAGCAAAAAAGTGGCGGCTTACATCCAGCAGCATACCCCGATATGCAAAGCGGGGATGATCTTGAATGGTACAGCTCTCAACGGTTATTTTTCCGTCAGACGAGCGTAACAGCTGAATAAGTGACTGCAATCCATAAAATACGCCAGCCTTGTCATGACCGCAGATGTTAATTTGCTTTGATGTCACCACCAACTCATAACCCTCAGGATCAGCTACTTTAGAAGAGTCGATTTTTAGGTTAATATTACCTTTGTTTTTCACCTTAAGCTGATAGCCGGCAAGCGATTTAAAATACCTGTTAAAAAATATAAGGTTGCCTGTTTTGATTCCAGGCCCGATAGTTATACCTGTGGCTGCCGAAAAGGTAAACGATCCGCCATTCCTTTCAAACTGATACGGTTGCGGTATCACCCCCTGCTGCTTAATTTGTGCCGATGAATAACCGGCAATTAATATCAGGCTTAAAGTAGTTAACAGGAATTTGTACAGATGTATCAGCTTTATCATGGATGCGGATTTGCAGAGCCTAATATAGCTGATTATAGCTATTTGCACACTAATTATGAAAATTACAAGCTGCCAATAGCTTTGCGATAGTTGGTAATAGCGGTAACAATAGATTTCACGATAGCATCCTGCCCGCCGGGCGAATTGAGGTAATCCTCTTCCTCAGGGTTGTTGATAAAACCTGTTTCGATAAGTACGGCAGGCATGGCGCTATGGGCCAATACCAATACACCCTGCTCTTTTACCCCTTCGCTTGGGCGGCCATCAAAATCGGTAAATTCGGCATTCAGCAGATCGCCAAAGAGGATGCTTTGCTTGCGATATTTTTGAATATAGGCATTCAGAATGATGGCATTTGACGGGTCGGTTTCGTCATAGCTTTCGTAGTTTTGTTTATAGTCTTTTTCCTGGAAGATAGATGCGTTTTCACGCACGGCCTCCTCCTGCTCTTTAAGCCTGTGGAAACCGTAAACCAGCAACAACACTCCTTTACGCTTATGGGCCGAAGCCGCATTTCCCTCTGGAGATGAGTTACAGTGGATGGAAACAAACAGGTTGCCATGCGCCTGGTTGGCTATGTTTGACCGTTGATTAAGGGGGATAAACGTATCGTCGGTACGGGTCATCAGGGCGGTAATGCCCTTCATGCCGGTATCAATGTAAAGTTTCAGTTTTTTGGCAATGGCCAGGGTAACATTTTTTTCAACCGAGTACGATCCGCGGGCGCCGGGGTCTTTACCGCCGTGCCCGGCATCAATAATTACCGTTTTAAAACGGAAGCCCGAGGTCGCCGGGATGGAATCCGTTTGCTGGGCCCATGAACTAAAACAACAGCACAGGCAAAGCCCTAAGCTGATGATTGATGCCGAAAAAAGTTTTATGCAAACCCTCATTTTTTTACCGCCTTTTTACTGCATTTGGGGCACAGGCCGGTTGCATATAAGGTAAAGCCCTGTGGCTCAAAACCAGCGGGCAGGGTTATGGCCGGCAGGTGCAAATCGTCAAGGCAGTATACGTTTTTGCATTGGGTACAGTTGAAGTGCAGGTGCTCGTCGTGGTGATGACCTTCATCGCAGCTGGATGAACAGAGGGCGTAGTTGGCTGTGCCGTTTAAATCAAATACTTTATGAATAATACCTTTTTCTTCAAAGGCATTCAGGATGCGGTATAGGGTAACGCGATCAATATCGTTCATAACACTCTCCAGATCGGGCTGCGAGGTGGCAGCGTTGCGGGCCGACATCATAGACAGCACCCGAAGCCGGGGGGCCGTTTTTTTTAAATGGTGCCTGTTCAGCAGGTCCTCGAAGTGAAAGTTGTTGCGGGCTGGTTCCATTTAAGTTTTACAGGGGTGTATACGTGCAAATATATACAACGTTGCATTACCGGAGAAATTATAGTGATGCTGTTGCGCAGGTGTGGAGACTTTCCGGGATACAAAAGTTTTCGGGTTCAGGTAGGCAGCGGTTTGAACAGCGGCGAGGACTTACCCCGTCCACGCCGCGCTGGCCGACGCCTGCCTTATACTAAATGATGAGCCCGTTCGCTAATGGCTTAGGAAAGTTTTTTTGGAGAAGAAGGCCGCATAACAAAACCGCTTTTTATATTTTTATCATCAACAAAGTGTGTGTACCAATACGGGCTGACACACCCTGAAACGCCCTGGTACTGGGTGAAACACCCTGGTACGGGGTGAAACACCCTGGCACGGGCTGGCACACCACCTACAGTTAATGTTTTTAATTTAAATTAAAAAATATCCTTTTCGCACAAAAACGATAAAACGCAAAGCAATTTCTCTTTTTCTTTACTTATCAGCGCCCGTCTAAATTTGGTTTACGAATGTTTTTATGCTACTAATGGAGAGGCCACAACCTGTTTCGCATGTCGGCGACGACTCACACGGTCGAGGCTGCGCCCGACCACCCTCCGGCTGAAGCCGCATAGAGGGCGAAGCTCATTTTTTCTTTTCCTTTTTCGCCCCTCTATGCGACGCAGTCGGAGAGAGGGGAAGACGGGCGTAGCCTCGTCGGGGTGAATCGACTCGCCGCAATGTTATAAACGCCATTCCTAATCATATATTACTAAAAACCAGCAGCATATAAACCAAAAAATATTGCCCTGCAACAGCTTTTCGCTATCGCAGGGCAATGCCATTCTGAACTTATATAGTTTACTTAAAACCCATATCGTAACCCTACCTGGAACTGGTATGGGTTACCGCTTAAGCCGGATACACCTGCATTGGTGTTTACGGTATAGGCGTACTGTTTATTTACAGCGTCGAAGCTTTTAATGGTGTAAATTGATGTAGTACCAAGATTATGGTTTACGCCCCAGTTTTTGTCGATTAAATTGCTGACGTTAAAGAGGTCGACTGATATCTCCAGGTATTGTTTTTTCAGGATTTGTACCCGTTTAATCAGCCTCAGGTCTATTACACCGTAAAACGGGTTAACGCCGCCGTTACGTTCTGCTATTTTGCCAAAGCTTTTCTCGATATAATCTTTCATCCCTTTTTCAACTTTGGGGTTATTTAATATGGCATTGATACCATCTTTTAAATATTGCGGCGTAGATGCGGAGTTAGGATTATAAATGTAAGCAAGATCGTTACTGGCCACAAAGTCGCCATTAACGTTGCCGTTTACTGTTAATGAATACCTGGTGCCGCTTATGCCCGAGAACCGTAAACCGGCGCTAAAACCATGAAACGTTGGCGAGCTGCCATAAAACACCACCTTATTGCGAAACTGGTTATCAGAATAGTTCATGCTGCTTAGGTTACGCGGATCGTCTTTTACATATTGCACCAGGGTTGCGGTGTTTGCCACGTTTCCGTTGTACGAGGTATTGTCTTTAGTTTGGTTCCAAGTGTAAGAGAAAGATATTTCGCCCTGTTTATAGTACCTGTAGTCGGCATCGATAACAAATGCCACCTGGTTTACTTTTCCCAGGCTTTCCAATTCCAGCACCCGGCCAACTTCGGTAGTTTTGCGGCCTTGTGTCCAATCGGCCGATCCGTTTGCGGCGTTAATTGTACCTGCCGGAACGTATACGCCCCTGTTATCTTCGGCCGCAATACGGAAATATGGTTCATCTACCATGTTTTTATCTACGTAAGTGTAGTTATTGCGGCCCAGGCTTAAGTAAGCACTGGCGGTAACACGAAAGTTTTGCGCAAAAAAGTGAGAATACGAAGCATTGGCCTTGTAAACCGTAGGTACTTTGGCATCTTTGCCGTTCATGTTAATGGTTGCCATCTTTGGTATCGATGGGTTATTGAGCAGGTCCTGGCCTGGCGCTGTCGACGGATCTTTACGATAAGCCGGAAAATTTGGCGTGGGTACCAGGCTACCGGTTACATCAACGCTTTGGATATGCGAGCCATCAAACAGCATATTGTTAATCATGGAATAAGGGTTAAGCGCCGAGCCTAAAATACCGCCTCCAAACCTTATGATATCTTTCCCGTTTTGCCCTAAATCCCAGGTTGCCTGTAAACGGGGCTGAATTTGCAGGGTAGCCAACTTGTTAAATGTGTTTAGGCCCAATGTACGGTAAACTACATCATTAAAATTCGCCTTATCAAGGTAATCGGTATAATCGGCACGGATACCGGCGGTTAAATCAAACCCGGGAAATAACGTGGTTTGGGCCTGTACATACAGGTTGGGGGCAAGAATGTTGAATTTGATATTATGATCTGCCGAGACATAAATATCCCTGGCAAAACGGTAAGGTGTAAGGTTATTGAAATTGGTTAGCCCGGTAAAATAAAAACGCCCGTTGGTCTCGCTGCCATAAATCGAATTCTGGTTGGTAAATGACAAGCCGCCTCCTAAAGTAAAGTTAAATTTGCCTTTTGTCCAGTATACGTTATCAGTAAGCTGCGCTACGTTATTGTTAAAATAATCGCCGCCGTAACGTTGCCCGCCCAATTGTATGGCCGTTGAATAGGTTGATCCGTTTGCCGCTGTCGAAGAGATATTCTGTACTATAGCACGCGGAATATTATCGGCAGGCAGCTGGCTGTTAGCAAACATTTTATTGTATTCCCAATAGTGCTGTACTTTCAGTTCGTTGGTTAAGTTTGGGCTCAGAATACTGCGCAACGAGGCCATTACACTATTGTTCAAACTTTTACGGGTGCTATACACCTCGTAAATATTAATGGCCGTGTTATCGCCATCCGATTGATTATCCAGGTCGTAAATAAAGTTATCGCGAATGGTAAGCAGGTTTTTAGCGTTGATCTGCCAGTCAATCCGGGCGAAACCCGCATGGGTATTTTTAAATTTATCAAACTGGCCCACCTGCGGCGAATTGGCAACACCGTATTTTGTGCGCGCTATTGATAAAAAGTTATCCAGCGTAGCCTGGGTTACGTTGTAACGTTTTTCATCATCGGCAGATTGAATATTAGCTATGTACAAAGGCCGCGAATCTGCCTGGTGGTCCCAGGCGATAAAAAACTGCGCCTTATCTTTAACTATAGGGCCACCCAAAGAAAAGCCATATTGATAAGTAGAGAACGCCTGGTTACGTTTTAAGCCGTTTAAGCCATAGGGGCTTGAAAGCCAGTTGGCACGCGCGTAGGTAAAAGCGCTTCCCGAAAGTACGTTGGTACCTGATTTGGTTACCGTACTGATGGTACCCCCGCCGGCATTACCGTAAGTAACATCATAGGCATTGGTAACCACCTGGAATTCGCGCACGGCTTCCAGCGATATAGAGTAAGCGCCGGTTGGCTGCCCGCCAGATATGGTGCCGCGTGCCGCCATACCGTCAATAGTATAATTGGTTGCCGATGCCAGCTGGCCATTTAAGCTGCCGCCCGAACTAAGTGGCGATAAATCTGCCAGGGTGGTAAAATTACGACCGTTTACCGGCAGCTTCGCGATGTCTTTAGCGGTAACAGCTGTAGATGAGCCAATATTTTCAATTTTGTTGCGCGTGGTGGCCGATTTAATTTCGACCACGTTAAGCTCATGAACTTTGTCTTCCATCACAAATGCAACCTGTAGCAGGTCGCCCTGGTTAAGTGCAAAGTCGGTTTGTTTTTGCGGCGCCATACCCATAGCTTCAACAGTAATGCTATAGGGCGAACCGAGTGGAAGCTCTTTTAAAAGGAAAGCTCCTTTTGAATTGGTTGTAGTTTTGATCATGAACCCAGTCGACTCATTTTTCACCGTAACGGTTGCGTTAGATAAAAGCGTGCCGCCAGGGCCGGATACTTTGCCGGAAATACCGGCCAGGTTAGTTTGTGCCTGGCCCGTTGTAACCAACAGGAAGCAGGCTATGCCCAACAGGCATATTTTTTGCAGGATAGTTTTGTATAAAGTCAGCATTTCTTAAGTATTAGTTAGCCGCAAAGGTGTACTTGCCGTGTTAACCAGGCATTTGCTAACTATTAACCTTGAGTAGTGATTGTTTAATCTAAATGTTAATTTTATTGAATTTGAGTAGGTAAATTCATTAAATGATAATGGCCAATTTGTTGTTTAGAATGTTTGTTAAGCTTACCCAAGCGGGTTACTTAATTATCTCTCCCGGTATTAAGATCAAATACTTTTATGGAAGAGCGAAAAACGGCAGCTGTTGTGTTAGGCATTATTGCTTTAATTGTTATTTTCTTTACCGTGATGCTGCCCGCGATTAATGATAACAGTACGCAAACCCTCGCCTTCAAAAACTGCGCCGTACATTTTAAATATAACAGTCGCGAACCAGGCCCGGATCTGTACCGGGCGTCACAAAATAAATTAGCGCATTGTTTATGTAAAAGCTATCAGCAAAACCCGGATACAGCCGTAGGCAACCATATCATCAAAATTTACCTGGAATATGGCAACCATTACGGCGCCGATAGTGTTCGCAGATATAAAAATATTGACAGCATTATTAAGCACAGGAACGATGTATTAGATACGCTTGTTCTTGTAGATTAGCGTCGGTAGTTTAAGTCCCCCTAAAACCCCTTTTACGCCAAACAATCACAATATCCTACACCCCAACCCCTTCCCTGTTATACTTCGCCCTATAATCTAACGGCGACAGGCCTGTAATTTTTTTAAACACTTCCCTGAAGGCTTTATCATCGGCATAGCCAACTTCATTCATTACTTCAAAAATACTTTTGCGGCCTTTTTCCAGGGTGCTTTTGGCTACTTCTACCTTTACACGCTGCAGGTACTCTACCGGGGTATTGCCCGTGGCCTTAATAAAGCGCCTGTCGAAATTCCGGCGGCTGATGGCCAGTTTAGCGGCTAATCCTTCGAAGGAAATTTTTTCGCGCAAGTTTTCTTCTATAAAAGATTGGGCTTTGCCAATCAGTTCATCTCCATGATTTTTCTGTGTCTGAAAAATATTAAAGGGCGATTGCGATGTCCGGTCCATATCAATCTGGAATACTTTGGAGCAGTATATAGCTGTTTGCCTGTCAAAATATTTTTCGACCAGGAAAAGCACCAGGTTCAAAAAGGAGTAAGCACCACCATTGGTGTAAATGCCCTGCCCAACCGTAAGCAGTTTATCGGTATGCAGGTCGACGTTGGGGAACAGGCGCTTAAAAGCAGTTGCCGCATTCCAATGGGTGGAGCAGGTTTTGCCATCGAGCAGGCCTGTAGCAGCCAACAAAAAAGCGCCGGTGCAAATACTGGCTATTTCGGCTCCCCGTTCATATTGTTCGCCAATCCAGCTGATGAGGCCGGCGTTCTCCTTAAGTACCCGGTCGTACTCGTGTGAAACGGAGGGAATGATAAGCAAATCCGTTTTTTGTATCTCTTCAATACTTACCGGAAAAATGGAAAAGAAGCCGCCATCCAATTTCAATTCTGTTTCAAAACCGGCTATGCGCACTTCCATCATAGGCCGGCGCCCCAGTTGCTGCCAATAGCCATTGGCGCGGTTAAGGATTTGAAAAGTACCCACTACGCTGGCCAGGTTGGCATACCCTTTGGGAACTATGATGATCACTTGCTTCATGACATTTATTTTGAATAAAGATAGCTAACCTTCCCGTCCAAATCAACCCGTCACAATGTCCATATTACACCCTGCGTTTACAATATCAGGGCGTTAAATTTGCTATATTCAATTCCAAATCAAATCAATAACCTATTAAAAATGACAACAGCAGATTTTTCAACCACCCTGTTGGTTGACCAAAGCCCCGAGGAAGCATTTAATGCCATCAACAACGTTCGCGGATGGTGGTCGGAAGAAATTGAAGGCGATACCAGCAAACTGAATGATGAGTTTAATTACCATTTTGAAGACATTCATACCTGCAAAATAAAACTGGTAGAAGTTATTCCCAACCAAAAAGTAGTTTGGCTGGTGCTGGATAACTATTTTAAATTTACACGGGATAAAACCGAATGGACAGGCACAAAAATTAGTTTCGGGATTTCGGAACAAGATGGTAAAACCAAAATCGTTTTCACCCATCATGGCCTGGTGCCCGAATATGAGTGTTTCGAAATTTGCCGGGGCGCGTGGACAAATTATATCCAGAACAGCCTGGCCAGCCTGATTGCTACAGGTAAAGGATTGCCTAACGCAGCCGGTACCGCACGAACAGAAGACGAAGAGAAACTCATGGCCGAAAAAAAATAAGCCGGCAAACCACATTATCTTCAATACACCATGAACAATTATCAAAAAAGCATCACCGTAAACAAATCAGCCGATGAAGTTTACGCCGCCATTACCCGGCATATTGCCGATTGGTGGAGCGATGACCTAAACGGCACCACCGCCCGCACCGGCGACCAATATGATATTGCCTTTGGAAAAACCAAAAAAACCTTCAGTATCATTGAAGCAGTGCCCAATAACCGTGTAGTATGGCGGTGCGACAAAGCACATATAGATATGGCTGCCCTAACAAACAAGGCAGAATGGGTAGGCACCAAACTGATATGGACCATAAGCGCCGATAACCAGGGCACAACCCTGAATTTTTTACACGAGGGCTTAAACCCAGGTTTTGAATGCTATAACGTATGCGAGGCTGGCTGGGATTATTTTATAGATAGCCTGCATGCTTTTTTAACCACCGGAAGCGGGACCCCGTACCGCAAACAACAGGTAGTATCAAATTGACGCTGTCCAAAACCAAACGGTCACGCTGTGGGTTAGCGGCGCTATTAAAAAACGCGCAGGCAACTGTTTTGTAGTTATTTGGCCTTATTAAAAATAAAGAATAATTTTATAATATAAAGCGCGGTCGCTTTGTGAAACCATCGTATGTATTCGGAAGAAGTAAAAAAGCGGAGGAGTGTGCGGTTCCTTCCTTGGGGAAGGAGGAGGTAGGGGTTAAATCAAGCGTTTAGTTACACGCTCGATAATTACGCGGCGCCCCCCCCTCCCATTGAGCTACTGTGTATACACATCTTTTGGAAACGTACCAATAATAAAAAAAATGTCATTTCGAGCGAACCGGGGAGGGCTTGGGTGTTGGCGTGAGGAGAAATCCTATACGTCATGCTTGCAAATTTGCATGGTTGAATGCATAACGTATAGGATTTCTCCTCGTACCTCGTTCGAAATGACATTTTCTTTTGTTTTAAAGATGTGTACATACGGTAGCCAAAGGAAAGGGAATTAAAAATCTTCTAAATACATGAAGAAACCATCAATATTAAAACCATGAAAACAACCTTATTTTGCCTGTTCTTTTTTATAACCTTTCATTTTCATGATGCCCAGGCATATCGGCCAATGAGGGACTTAAGCTTGCATCGGCCGAAAACAATGTCGAGTACATCCGGATGATTACATGATGCCGGAACAAACTGATAACACTGCCCGCATAAGGCAAAAAGACTGACTACGAGCCAATCCTCCAAAACATTAAATCAATTTTCCTTATTATTTCAAACCAGCTTTCAACTAAAACAAGTAAATTGGGATGCCGATAGGGTAACAGCCTTTCGTATGTTCAACCTTTGGCATGTTAATTCCGTTTAACTGTAAAGTTTGATTACTATAAGGTGAATGTTCTGTGGAATAAATTAATTGGCGATAAACCCGACTTCGCTTTAGAAGGGCGTATCTTCCATTCTGTTTGTATTATTGTAATGTTTGGGCTTGGGCTCAACATCCCTTTCAATTATATGATTGGGCTGCCCAAACTGGCCGGGCTTATGTTTGTGGTATTGCTGGTTGTAGCTGTGGCCTACTATATATCCCGTTTTCATAAAATGCTCAGCCTGGCAATTGTGGCGTTCCAGGTTATTAACAACCTGATGCTAATAGCCAATTATTACGACAATTCGGGCCTTAATGGCCCTACCCTGGCTATATTCCTGCTATCGTTTATTATAGCAGTATCAATCATCCCGCAAAAACAATACGCTATATGGCTGCCATTAAACATATCGGTAATGCTTTTGCTCATATACTGGGAAGCGACTCACCCCGACTGGATCAGGGATACCTATCCTAACAAAACTAATCGCTTTACGGATTTTGCGTACAGCTACATTATTATAGCCGCGCTTATTTTTTTTATCATTGCTTTTATCCGGAGTGCTTACCACCAGGAACGCCGACGGGCCGAGCATGAAGCTACAGAACTGGCTGCAAGCAACGAAACCAAGAACAAATTACTATCTATCCTGGCACATGACCTTAAGGAACCCTTAGCTTCGGTACAGGGTTTCCTGGAATTACTTACCTATTATAAACTGGACGAAACAGAAAGGCGGAACATTGAGAATGAATTGCTAAACCGTACCCGGGATACCTCGCAAATGCTGGGTAACGTGCTTTCCTGGACAAAAAGCCAGATGGGAGGTGTACAGGTGCAGTTGATGCCTTTGCAGTTATTGCGTGCACTGGATGGTACTTTACAGTTATTAAAAAGTATTTCGGCCGAGAAGCAGATTGAGCTACAGTATGATATAGACGAGGCCATTTGGGTTACTGCCGATGCCGACATGCTGCAGCTGGTAGTCAGAAACGTAGTAATGAACGCCATTAAATTTACCTTCCCGGGCGGTAAGGTTACTATAAGCGCCACTACAAGCGATGGCAAATGCACTATCGCGATAGCCGACAATGGCATCGGGATCCCGGCCGAAAAACAGGCTAAATTATTTTCGATAAGCGAACAGGTTACTTATGGCACAGGTAAAGAAAAAGGGGCCGGCCTTGGCCTGGTGCTTTGCAAAAACTTTGTAGAACTACAGGGGGGCAACATTTGGTTCAAGAGCGAACCAGGGCTGGGCAGTACCTTTTTTATCTGCCTTAATTATAGCCCGCAGGCAACAATCACCTATAATTCTCCCGGGCCCATGGTGCAGTCTGCCGCAAAACCCATTTAGGCAGGAGCCCCCCGCATAGGATGTATCAACAGTTAACCTGGCATACTTTTTAATCGTAGCTGCAATCTTCGGTAGTTACTATGCGAGTGGCTGTTAAAAAAATTTTAGTCCAAAAACATATTTATTGGTAAGTACGTTGCATTTTTGTAACACACAAAAACATCAATCCATGACATCAGTAAAAGCCTATGCAGCGCAGGGAGCAGCAACGCCCCTGGCTCCGTTTTCAATTGACAGGCGCGAACCCGCAGCCGACGATGTTGAAATTAAAATTTTATATTGTGGCGTTTGCCATTCAGATATCCATACGGCCCGTAACGAATGGGGAGGCACCATTTACCCTGCCGTGCCTGGCCACGAAATTGTGGGCAAAGTTACTCGCGTTGGCGCTAACGTAACCCGGTTTAAAATTGGCGATACCGTTGGCGTGGGCTGCTTTGTAGATTCATGCATGCATTGCGCCAATTGCAAAAACGACCTGGAGCAATACTGCCAAAACGGCCATACCCAAACCTACAACTCGCTTAGCCAGGATAAAAAAACCATCACGATGGGTGGCTACTCAAGCCATATTGTGGTTACACAACACTTTGTGCTATCGGTATCCGACAAATTACCGCTCGAAAAAGTAGCGCCTTTGTTGTGTGCCGGTATCACCACCTATTCGCCGTTACGCCATTGGGGAGTAAAAGCCGGTGACAAGGTTGCCGTAGTTGGTTTAGGAGGCCTGGGCCACATGGCTGTTAAACTTGCAGCATCAATGGGTGCCGAGGTGACGATGCTAAGCCGATCAAAAAGTAAAGAAAAAGATGCTGCCGAATTGGGTGCGCACCACTTTAAACTAACAACTGATAAAGATACCATGGCCGAACTGGCCAACAGCTTCAATTTTATTATTGATACGGTTTCGGCTGCACATGATTATAACGAATACCTGAACTTGTTAACCACCGATGGCGTGATGGTTTTATTGGGTGCGCCGCCACAGCCTACACCAGTAGCTGCTTTCCCGTTCATTATGGGACGCAGAAGTTTGGTTGGATCATTAGTGGGCGGCATAAAAGAAACCCAGGAAATGCTGGATTACTGCGCCGAGCATAACATTACATCGGATGTTGAAGTGATTAGCATTGATAAAATTAACGAAGCTTACGAACGTACCCTTGCCGGAGACGTGCATTACAGGTTTGTAATTGACATGGCCACGTTGTAAAGCTTAAGGCGAAAAGCCAAAGGCTAAAAGCAAAAAGTAGATCTAAAAAAACAGGTTCTCTTTTTACAGGAGAACCTGTTTTTTTAAGCTTGGGTGTAATATTTCTTCGTTACGTAACACATTATAATTTCGTGTACTAGCTGTGAATCAGCTTTAAGCTTTCGGCTTTAAGCTTCCTCCCCTACCAGCTTACCCGGAAAATTTCATGATCGTCGCCGTTATCCCTATCGGCTAAAAGCGAAACCTGTGCAGGTGTGCCGTACATTTTACCCAGGCCCAGTAATAAGCCTTTTACAAATGATTTAAGGCCAATCCGTTTTGAAAAATAATGTACAGAGATGCTATTTTCTTCAATATCTGTAACCTGGAATTCCGGCGGGGTGAGCTTAGGATATATCAGCATAATGCGGTTATGGAACATCGGCAAATTAATTAAAAAAGCTTTCAGATGCTCGCCGCCGGCTTCCATCAAATCTCCGTATTTTTCTTTCCCGGTTTTCAGTATCCACCACTCGCCAAAGGCCTCCAGCACGTCGGCAACAGGCATATCCATCTCGTCGCCCACCGCGTTGGCCAGGCTATAGGTCAGGTCATCGTCATAGGGTTCGCTGCTGATGAAAAAATCTATATCAAGCTTCGTGCGCAGTTTTACCGCTTCCCACTTATCCTCTCCAAAGTTTGCCACTACTAAGTCTTCTATCGCTTTGTTAACTATTCCGTACATGGTTAAAAGTTTAAGTTTAGACTAAAAAATGCCATGCCCCGCGATATTATCCGGTCTCGTCAGAGGATCTGCATTTGTGTTATCGTTTTTCTTAGTATTAAAGAAACTACGGGTTGCCGAATGACATTTTTAACGCAGGCAACCTGCTATAAGTTACTATATATGACCACAATAAACAAGATTAATAACATTTATATCAAATTTACTATTTCATTAATTACAGCATCCAGTTTTTTTGCACTCTGTAGCAAATGTGATAATACAGCCGGATCGGCCTCATCTTCAGATTTATTCATCTCCAACAAGTTTATCAGGCCTAAAATATTGGCCAATGGTGCCCTTATCAGGTGGGTTTGGTCGAACGCAACTTTTGCCAAAACCATGCTTTTATGCCGGTTATCGTGCTTTACCTCTTCTTTTTCGGTAACATCCCTGCCATAAACATTAATATAGTTGTGGTCGGCAATGTAACGGCAAACAAAAGAGTATATCTTGTTTTCATAAGCCGCCTCAAACGGGGTATCAAAAGATGTTTGAATCCTGACGATAAGCTTCCAGAATTCTTCGCGGCAGTACCTATTTCCCTCGAAATTAAAATAAGCGATATGATCTGCTGCAGGGTTACTCATTAAAACACGACCATCTGTTGCAATCCTAAACAATGGATCGGGGTTTTGTAAAGCAAAAAGCGCTATATCACGAATTTCATCTGTTGCCTTTTTCAACTCGCTTTTTTTGCGGTGAAGGGTGATAAGTAATTGCTTTAAATCGTCGTTTACAATATCTTTGGTTTTAAGTACATGCAAAAGGTCAATTAACGGATCGTGAAAGGCAAAATCATGCAGGGTAAGCTTGTGCTGTTTTACTTCTGTCATGTTATCAAACCAGGGCGAACCGATAAAAAGTAACTGGTTTGAGTTTTGCAGCAGTTCAAATTGCCCTCTCAATATATCATTAAATGCGTTATTCACTTCAACTACTACCAGTTGCTTGCAAACCCCACACAGCGATACAAATGTTGCCGGTACATTGGCTGGGCGTTTTAAGCTAAAGTGATCAAAAAATAAGCGCTCGGGAGGCCGTTCAAAAATCTTTTTTAAACTGTTACCACATGATTGTATGGTAAGGTCTTGGTTAATTAAAATATAAAATGGGAATAACTGGTTAAATTGATCTTCATTAAAAGAAAATATCGGATCGACACTCATTTTATATTTAGTAAAATCAATCAATGGCTTAGTATTTGGCAGTTTTTACACTAATTATTAACGCTGCATCTTACTACGTAAAATGCTGGCAGCCTGTTTCATAGCATCAGTTTATTTTTTGAACATTATCCGTAAATTAAAAACAATGGTGAAAACAGGCCCTAAACAAAAAAGAGCCCGTTATCATTTCTGATACAGGCTCTTTTTTGTTACCTAATATTAGGCTATAGTTTAGCCGTGGCGCTGGCGGCTAATTTGCCTGCCGGCACGGTTTTGCTGGCGGTAAACCTGCCTGAATTGTTGGCGGTTTAAGCTCCCCCCGCTGGCCTGGCGGTCGGCGCGGATAGTACGGTTAATATTTTGCTGCCGGTTTTCGGCACTGGCGGCTTCACCGGCATTCATCTGTCCGTTACGAATACCCTGTGCTATCCTTTGCTGCTGATTGGCTCTTCTGTCGCCTATGGGGTTATCGCCATAGTGGGCATTGCTATTGTTGTGTTTATCAGCATAGATAGAATTACTTATCCTGTTTTGCTGCCGGTTTACCTGGCTTTTTTCCTGGTTGGTTAAATGTCCATCGTTATTAGCCCTATCGGCGCGCACCTCTTTGTTCAGGTTAGCTTCGCGGTTTTCCAGTTTTTTGGTTTCGCCGGCAGTTAGTTTACCAGATGATACGCCATTGGCAATACGGCCCTGCTGATCAAAATGGCGACCGCCTACCCTGTTCATGGCCACGGTACCCGGTACGCCGTGGTTTGTTGAGGCAAACTGGCTGCGGTCATGGCTGGCAGTTCGTTCATGGTCCAACTGGTTTGATGTTGGCTGTACATGGCGCTCGTTCATGGCGCTACGTTCCTGCTCGTTTGGCCTGGCATTAACCCCGCCCTGGCCGTTAAAGCTGGTGCGGTTTATAGTAGTATTATTAATAACCGTATTGTTTACGTAAGTATTATGCACAATGGTGGTGTTTACGTTTGCCACCGCGGTATTGTACCTGAATACGTTGCCGGCCCAGATACCGCCGCCAAAACCTGCACCGCCATAACCGTAGCCGTAGTTAATACCGCCATAAAAACCAACATGAGGGCCCCAATAACCCGCGTGAAAACCGTACACCCCACCCTCAAAGCCCCAATAGGCCGGTGTCCACAGCAACCCAAAATGCGGTGGCCTAACCCAAACGCCGGGCACCCAGTAATAGCCATCAGGATCGGCGTATGCCCAATATCCCGGTGTCCATATATAACCATCGCCGGGGCAAACCGGCTGTGTATAAACCGGTAGTGCCGGAGGCGCAATATGTGCAGATATACTGATGCCTACACTCACCTGTGCATTAACCTGCGGGGCTGCAGCTGCCAGGCCCGCAATTAAAACCATGTTTCTGAATATCCTTTTCATAAGTAATTTTTTACTGTTTTAATAGTGACAAAAAACAAAACATGTGGTTTAAAAGGTTTTTAAAGGTTCATTATTTCTTCATCATAATGGAGGCGTTATGGAACATCCCTCCCCGGGAACCGGACCAATCTATGGTGAACTTGGCAAACCATTCCTTGTTTGTATCTCCCGCCCGCGCAATCCTGACGATATCAACAGCCGCGATAATTTGTATGGAAGATTGAGTGTGGTGTTTTTTATGATCTATTTTAATCATTAAAAACATCTTTAATATTACAATTTACCAGGTATTAAAAGCAGTGTATTTTTTCGGCGAATACCTGAACATAAGTACCTATAGATAATACTTAATTGATAAACTGTACCTTCTTTTCAGCTAGCACCAAAGATGTTTTTTTGAGCAATAATGATGCAGGGAATACTGATCGGCCAGGTTGATATTTTCAATATCTTGTAATATTTGGCCGATGTTGCAATCAAATAACAAAGTTTATTTATTGATGTCCGATTCAAGTTTCAGGTTCAAAAACCTCTTTTTGCCCTATTTGATTTTAAATGCAAGTTTTATCGGTCTTTTTACTTTTTCCCATTGGTTGCTGTGCATTTACCTGCGTTGGTTTACACCTACGGGATCAATGATCATCTATGGCTTACCACTTATAACTTGCCAGTGGCCCGTGCTTATATTTATTATGCCGCGTCTGCATTTTCTAAAGCTTGAGCCTGATAGAGGCCGTGGAAATCCTACCGGATTTTATTTTTTGCTTGCCATCTTTGGCTTATGTGTACCAACCATATTTGCTCAAAAGTATTTGATTGTCCGTACAGATAGGCTAACCGAACTACAATCGGTCGCCCAGGTAGCCCAAAAGCCCTTAACCCGGTATTACAAAATGAAAGATTTTTATGTATGTAAAAAACAGGCGACTGTTTACAGTACCCATTTTATAAGCGGCGATCATAAGGAAAATTTCGGCGTCGAGATATATTTTGCTTGCCCTGCGTATGCCACCCCAAAAAATACCATAACTAATAACCTCGGCCTTGTAAAGGCCAACATCGTAGTTCTTAAACCAACAGCCTGGTTGGGTATAAAATATCAGGAGCTTGTAAAAAACCAGGTGCATGAAAGCAACAATGTCGAGATAGATCGTTTTACAGATGACGTATATCTCCGGTTCAGTACCAAAAACTTACAAGAGTTTAATTACCTGGAACGGATGGACAACAGCGGCCTTTACCAGGCTTATCTTGCCGCAATCAACACTTCCAGTAATATCCAACTCGATAAGGCACTGATTTTCGAAGCCCGTGGTAAGGGCTTTGAGCCTGGATCAAGAGCAGGTCTTTATTTGCTTTTTTGCCTTATATCATTCCTTGTTACCCAGGCTGCCTGGCTGGTAATGGTTTATAAGGCAGATTTAGCGGAAGAATATAGAACATAGCGAAATGAAGGCTGTTGGCAAAATCCAAGGCGTAGATTTACAGTAATTATATCTCAAAACATAAATCTTCCCCCATTGTTCCCTAAAAAACTCGTAGCAAATGAACAATCACACTACCCCCGCCTGGCCCGTTTTAGATTATCACGATCTGAAAGAAACTATAGCTACCGTACACATGTACACCCAGGTAGTTGGTAAAATAAGGCTGCAGCAAATGCCCTGGATCAACCATTCATGGCAGGTTACTTTGTATGTAAGCCCTACGGGGTTAACTACCGGCAGCATGCCATATGCCGGTGGTGTTTTCCAGATCGACCTTGATTTCATCAGTCACCAGGTACAGGTAACTACCAGCCAAGGGGCAAAGCTCGATTTTGCCATAGGCGGTAAAACGGTAGCCGAATTTTATACGGATTTGATAAATACCCTTCAACAGGCCGGAGTAAATGTAACTATATACGCTGTACCCAACGAGGTTGACCCAGCCATACCTTTTGCCCAAAACCATGCACCCTGCGGTTACGATGCCGCTGTAATGCACAACTTTTGGCAGGCCCTGGTACGCATCCATAATGTATTTACCGATTTTCGGGCCGGTTTCCAGGGCAAAAACAGCCCGGTACATTTTTTCTGGGGCGGTTTTGATTTGGCTGTTACCCGTTTTTCGGGCAGGCCGGCGCCCCTGCACCAGGGTGCTATGCCTAATATGCCCAAAGCGGTAATGCAGGAGGCTTATTCACAAGAAGTAAGTTCATGCGGTTTTTGGGCTGGTTCGGATGCTTTCCCGCATCCTACATTTTATTCGTATTGTTACCCTACCCCGGACGATTTTGGCACACAGCAGGTAGCACCACCCGAAGCATTTTACAGCACCGAAATGGGCGAATTTCTGCTCACCTATGAATCGGTGCAACGGGCTGCAAACCCCGAAGCTGTTTTGCTTGAGTTTATGCAATCTACCTATGATGCCGCTGCAACAACCGGCAATTGGGACAAAAACCTGCAATGCGACTTATCAGCACTGAAGAACCGGCTTTAACATGTTGCCAGGCAGCCATAAAATAAACCGGCCCTGCTCCGTAAGGAGACAGGGCCGGTTAAAGCATGTATGGGCTGGTTTTTAAGCTACCAGGTTAGCTTCGGCACCAAAGGCCTGGTCGATGATTATTTTCCAGGTACCATCGGTTTGCTGCTGCATCACTTCGATGCCTTTGGCAGCCACTTTTACTTCGTCGCCCTCGGTAATGCTCCATTCAGAGCGACCCAGGGCTATATTTCCTGTTTGAAGGCAATACACGGTTTTAATCTCCATTTTTCCTTTGATGGATAAAATAGCTTTTATCGAATCTTCAAACTGTTGCCTGCCCGATACCGGCTTGTTTGGTTCGGGTACAATAATGCCGGTTACATCGTACATACTCATTACGGTGGCTACATCGCCAGTATTAAAAGCAGCGGCCAGTGTTGCATGGGCATCTTCGGCCCTTTTTGGTAAGTTCATGGTTTATTAAATTTATGGGTGAATTGAAATTGTTAAAGAATTGACAGGAAGTTTTTATCGCTGATGACCGCGGCTGCAAGCCGGCTAACATTATCATAGGCCTTATTAAAAAGAAACGGCCCCATGCTAACGCGTTTTACACCCAGCGAAGCCAGCGCTTCAAAATCGGGCAGTGCAGGCATGCACATTACATTAACAGGCAAGCCGGTAGCATTTACAACCGCTTTAATATCGTCATTATGGGTAATACAGGGCACAAAAACTCCGCTGGCCCCCGCGTTTTCATATTTTTTTACGCGTATAAGTGTTTCGGGCAGCGCCGATGGCAGGCCCAGCAGGAAACCATCTGTGCGGATGTTTAAAAACAGCTTTAAGTTGTTCCTGCTGATGTGGTTTGCCACGGTCGACAGCGTCTTTTGAAATTCATCTACAGGCTGCAGATACCGACTGGCACCGGCAATAGTATCCTCCAGGTTTATGCCAACTACGCCTGCATCATGCAATTTATCAATGTTGGCAATAATACCCTCGATGGTGCGGCTGTAACCGCCTTCCATATCTACCGAAAATGGGATGTCAACCACTTCAACAACCCGTTTGGCCAGTTGTAGCAGCACTTCAAAGGGCAGGTTCTCGCCGTCCTGGTAACCCATTGCATTTGATAGCGCCTGGCTGGAAACACCAATAGCCTGGTAACCATTGGCCTCAAAAATTTGTGCACTCTTTACATCCCAAATATTTCCTAAAATAAGCGGAGTTGGGTTTTGGTGCAGTTGCGAAAATGTTTCGAAATTATTCATGTTGTACCTTTGTTTTAATTGTTGAAACAAAGGTATGGCGGCTGCAAATGTCGAAATTGTACAAACCGGAACGGTTTAAATTATTGCTGTAAAAGCTGGTTAACCGGGGTTATATTTTGCAGGTAGGCCGAGGGTGTAAAGCCTGTAAAAGATTTAAAATCGCGGATAAAATGCGATTGGTCAAAATACCCGCTATCATAAGCGACGGCGGTAAAAGGCTGCTCATTTTTGGTGATGAGCTTGAGGCTATGCTGAAACCGGATGATTTTATTAAACGATGATGGCGACAAACCGGTGTGCCGGTAAATTAATTTGTGCAGGTAACGCGGAGTAATACCATATTTTGAGGCAATATTACCCAGGTTATTTTCGGCGGGCTCTTTTTTTATGCTCGATAAAATGTGCGCCACCCTGTCAATTCCTGGTGCTCTTTTTTCGCTGTCCATCAGCCGTTTTACCAGGAAATTTTCTATCAGTGTTATTCTTTTTAGCTGGTCTGTAGTTTCCAGTAACCGGGCGTGCAGTATTTTGCCCGGACTGCCAATAACATCTGTAAAATCGGTTATCCGGTCGTTAAACGCGCCCATTTCATCGTTGAAAAAATAGGCCGCCGAATGTGTAAAAAACTTAATGCCCAGCATAGTATGCCGCCCCTTGGACCGGATGGCCAGGGGTTTTGTAATTTGTCCCCATAGCTCAATGGGCGGCGTTTTCAGAAATTCGTGATCAACCAGCGATTCCCAGGTACCACTACCCAGGTTAAAGATAACTTCCATATCGCCGCTCGGAAATACGGTATCCTCAAATTCCGCGTCCGAATCTGATTCAAAAATATAATAATGCCTTACATAAGGCTTTAAAATATCCGATGGAAAAAAGTGTTTAAATTCCATAATGAGCCCCCTCTAAATAGCATAGCTTTCATGAGCACCAAAAACAATCAAACTGCGAATAATCTCCCCCGGCAGGGGAGACTTAATTTCGAGATAGATAAATTCAGAATCGACCATTAGCTCAATTCTATTAAAGTGTAATAGTTATTTTGAAAGTTTTACTGATGTGAATTTACGGTTCTTCTGTAACATCATTCCTAATTTATTGCATTATTTATGGCGGTCGCTGCTGAATGAATCGCGAAACATTTTCCAGCCTGCGGGTGTCTTCTTCCACAACACCAGGAATTTACCTTCGTCAAACAGCTTATTATTCACATCGTACGATTTCCAAAGTCCTACTTCGGTGACATAATGCTCACCGTCGCCAAATACATCAAGGGTAATAAATTTTCCGTTCCGCAGTCCTATTTTGTCATAAGCTATCTTAAAAAACTTAAGCGGTGCATCGGCTCCCTTCATGGCCGGAGCATTTGGCGGCATTATCCAGCAATCTTTTGCATACCGGTTGATAAATATAGCCGGATCGTTTTTAACAAAAGACTGGAAGTAAACGCGGTTACTTTCCGCTATCGCTTTTTTAGCTTCGGCCAGATCTTGGTTTTTACTTTTTTGCTGGGCATTGCCGGTATAAAATACCGATGATAAGGCCAGGCTAATAATAAGGGTGATTTTAAACATAACAACAATATTTGATTGATGATACAAAGCTATTGTTGCCGATGGTGACAAAATTGTACAAACCGGAACTGTTTCTTTGTATTTACTATCGTATCTGATAGCCTGCCTTATAGGTTTGGTTTTTATAAAAATATTTGATTTATGAGCGTATTGGGAAACACGAAAAACGAGCAGGAAGAGAAGGTACTATTGGCTTTTTTGGATAGCCTGCGTTATAGCTACCAGGCCAATGTTCACAAAAGTGCGGATGAGCTCAACTGCGCATTTATTGATGAATATAATACCGAGCTTGAACACGCCGACGCTGCAGTTGAAGCCGGAAGTTTTGTTAGCCATGATGATGTGGAGCAACTTTTCAAAATCATGCATTCGAGCCGAAGGCCGTTTACACGGTAATAGCTGCCGGCCCACAATTACCCGCAAGTTCGCGTTAGTGATAGCGCGGATACCGGCCTGCGCCTAAGGCCGGTTGTGGGCACAGCACCGGGGGCGCAGTATGAGCAGGTAGCACGGCCACCACTTCTACCGGTGGTGGAAACGCCCGGCATAATGCGGTTGTATCCTGTTAATTTTCTTCGTCAGTAAAACGTATATTTTGCTTAATTGATTGAAGGTGGTGTTGGTTAACCTGTTGTTTCAATGTATCGAAGTCGAAGTTGTGATTTGTACCACAATCAAGCATATTGAAATATACCGAGGGACTTAAACTTTCAAAGTATTCGATAATATTGCTGGTCCAGATGATTTGGCAGTTCCCCTTAATTAACGGGATTATTTCGGCAATACCCTCCTGGAACTTAATCGACCGGATATGGCAGCTTTCCAGGTTACCCTGCGGAAAAAACAGCAACAGGTTACCCGGTTCGGCCAATTGTTCGGCAGCATATGCAAAACTTTCCCTGATAGATACTTTACCCGGCTCAACAGAAAAACTACCGCAATACCTGAGCCAGCGGTTCTTTTGCATTTGTTTTTTTACCGACATGATGTATAAACGCTTCATCTGCCCCTGCTTTAAAATTACCTTCCAGGCTAAATAAAAACCTAAAAAACCATCCCCAAAGCCAAAGTGATTACATAATAAAATATAGGAATGGCCGGGCTTAATTTCAATTGGGTTAATAACCAGTTTATTTAAACGCGATTTTAAAACCCTTTCGACCAGGTACCCGGCCATTTTTAATAAAAAAAAAGGTAGTGGCTTTGATTTAATGATCATAACAACAGGCCTCCTAAAACCGCAGCAAAACGTTTATTAATTATTTCGTGGCTTTCATCCATATCTATTATTTCGGCGTTTTTTATCCGGGGTAAAAAGGCTTTTCCGATAGCAAGCGGATACTTTTTATCGCGCTTACCAAAAATAAAAATGCTCCTTATATCATAATCGTTAAGCGACTTGGTCAACTTTGCTTCATCGGTTATTAAAAACCGTAAATAAGTAAAGCATGCATACATGTTAAATCTTAACTCCTCTGTTTCAATTTCTTTTAACAAAATATTGTAGCCTTCGGCATCTATAAGGCCTACCCTTTTGCAGGTAACCAACAGGTTTACCATGGCGTTTTTACTTAAAACTATTTTTTCTAAAATTTTATTACCGGCCGCATTCCTGCTAAAAAAACTAACCATACGGCCCGGTTTAATAGACGATGGCGCCGCAACAATATATTCGTTAATCAAAAACGGAAGTTCTTCAACAACCGCTGTTGCATAATGCGACCCCATAGAATAACCTATTACCGAAAACCGGTCTATCTGCATTGTTTTGCAAAAGGAAACTATTAAATCAGCGAGTTGTTTTTTGGTAAGCCCGGTTTTTACAGCTGCTAAACTATTATCCTTCAATTTTGTTTCTTTATGAAAGAAAAGGTCAAATCCCCAAAAGGTATATTTATTACCGAGTTCGGGCTCTAATGCTAAAAACTGTTTGCCGTGCATACCAAAACCATGAAAACATAACATATGCGCTTTTCCCGTTCCAAATTTATAATAATGGAGATCTACTAAGTCGGTTTGATAGTAATGTGAGGTCAACGGCTTAAGCTATTTTATCAATTAAGGCCAAAGCCCAGGCATAGTCGCCATCGTGCGATATGGTAAGGCTTACCTGGTAACATTTAAGATTAGGTTGTAAAACCACATGCGGGCGACCGGAAGCTTTTGTCCTGATAATTTCTATTTTTTTCCAGCTTAAAGGTGCCGGGTCAATTTGCTTAACCGCCTTGTAAACAGCCTCTTTGGCTGCCCAGGTAGATGCGTAACGGAGAATTGGATCGCTAAAACTATCGCAGTAGTCAATCTCGGCAGCGGTATAAACTTTATTTTTAAACAAGTCGGTTAAAGAAGTTTTAAAATCGGCTAAGCATACCAGGTCGTTGCCCACTGCAAATCGCTGCAGGGCTGTTAATTCTTTCACCGACGATTCTATTTTATGCTCCATCTACGGGTATTGCCATTATATTAAAGCCGCCATCAACAAAATGAATATTTCCGGTTACCTTTTTTGAAAGATCCGAAAAGTAATACAATGCTGTATCGCCAACATCCCCGGCATCAATATTGCCTAACGGCGCCGTAATTTTTCCTAATTTCCTGATCTTACGGATCCCGCTTATTCCCCCTGCTGATGATGTCATGACCAAACCGGCAGAAATTGCGTTCACCCTCACCTGCTTGGTCCTGAAATAACTGGCAAGATATAATACAATGGTTTCAAGGGCTGCTTTGTTAATGGCCATACCCGCATATTCGGGGAACACCCTGCTTCCGGCATTGTAAGTAAGTGTTAGGATAGATGCATTTTTTTGCAGCAGGTTTTCGGCCACCCGCGCTATTCTTAACAGCGAATAGGCGCTGATATTGAAGGAATCCATCAGGTCTTCAAACGGGATATCGATATATGATGGTGCAGGCTCTTTACTACCTGGCAGGGAGGAACACATCACTTTTTGATTGCCAAAAGCTACGGCATGCAGTATATAGTCAATGGGGCCTAATTCCTGGTGTACAAAATTTAAAAACGTTGTAATTTGCTCTTCATTCCTTACATCCACCTGTTTGGCAAAACGGGTATCAATATTCAGCCTTTCCATCAGGTAAAGTACATCGTCCTTAGTATCCTCAACATAGCTAAGCGCAAGCCTGCAACCAGATTGATTTAGTTTTAAGGCAACATCATAAGCTATGGAGCTATCGTTCCTTACACCAAATATAACGGCAACTTTATTGTTGTTACTAATCATATGTTATGCTTCGATACTTTTAAAGCGCTGTTTGTACCGCCAAACCCGTAATTAAGGCAAACAATACTGTTAATTCCTTTTGAAAAGCTTTTTTGTGGAATAAGGTTCCGGTAAGCTTCCAAAGGTTTGGTTGGGCCGGTCCATTGGCTTGTTTTCTGGTAACTTTCCAGTTCGGGATTAAGTTGTACCGAATTTAAGCAAGGCAAAACTTTCTGCTCTTTAAGCATCAGCAAAGCCGTAATAAACTCAACTCCCCCCGCGGCGCCCAACATGTGCCCGAATTGCGATTTTGGCGCCGAAATATGATAGCCATCCTCACCTAAAACATCTACTACGCTTAACAGTTCAATGGCATCGCCTGCCGGTGTGGAAGTGCCATGTACCTTTACAACATCCGGCTTACCTTCCGACTCAGAAAGCAAACCTTTCCATAAGCGTTTCTGGCCGGCAAAGGATGGAAAAAACATATCACCATCGCCATCAGAGTTATTAAAATACTCATCAATTACACCTAATATCTCAGCACCCCTGGCTATAGCCTGTTCATATTCTTCAAGTGCTACTATCCCTGCGCCAAATGAGCATACAAACCCGTTCCTGTTTATGTCAAAAGGGCGGGAACTTTCTTCGGGGCTAAAGCCTTTGCTCAGCACCTGCATACCATCAAAACCAATAAAGGTTTCTAACGATGTACCTTCAACCCCGCCGGCAATAACCCTGTCCTGTAAACCAAATTTAATTAAACGGTACGCGTAACCTATATTACCAAGCCCGGTTGCACAGGCCGACCCGATAGCTTCACAAACGCCTTTATTTTTTATGAGTATAGATACATTGGCGGCTTCGCGAAAAACCATGGTACGGTCAACAGTGTGTCCTCCGCTTAGGCGTGTTTTTTTACCCAGTTCATAAAAATTATGCCAGGCGTTCCGTAAAATCACGTTACCGGCCCCACCAGAGCCTATAATCACACCGGTTTGCTCCGACTGGGTTTCTGCGTCCGACCATCCGGCCATTTTTATGGCATCTAAGGTGGCCAGCATCGCCCAGATACTTCCAACATCGGCAGTGGCTAAATTGGCAGGCGGTATCCTGTCCAAATTATCAACATAGGTTTCCGGGTAGTTTGCGGCTAATGATGAATAGATTACATCAATATTCATCTCCTGTTCTGTTATATAACCAGATACAGACGACCGGATATTTTTGCCATAGGCCAGGGCCTGGTCCCATGACCGGATCAGGCTTTGGTCTGCAAATATTTTCCGGCTAAAATCGTCCAGATTTTCACAGGCAGGGAAAGCTCCGCCCATTCCCACAACCGCTACTTTCCTGCCTTTCATATTAATCTTTTTCTTTTGACTTCAATATCAGATCAACAATATCTTTAACCTGCGACCCTAAATCATCAATGTCATCGTCTTCAAACTCAACATCAAACTTCTGCTCGGTTTTAGCCACAATATTTATCATCTCTGTTGATGGGGTGTTCAGATCTTTTATAAAATCAGTTTCTTCTGTTACGCCCACCAATTTATCCGGATTTATTGTTCTTACGGTTTTAAGTATCTCTACCAAACCATCAATAATTTCTTGTCTTTCCATTAATATTTTAATTGCTGTTAAATTAATTCTTTTTTAATTGATCTTCCTGTTATGTCATTAAATTCGGCAATAAGCGTAAAACCGGCCCCTATATCATATGCCAGCAAACGTTCTTCGGTAAAATCTTCAAAATGCTTATCCAGGTTAATGCCTGTGGGACATTTATAAATCCTTCCGTCGCAAACTATCTGCCTGAATTTATAAAATTTTATGTTCCCGATACTTATAAATGTGTCACCCTTTTCTAAATAACCTATAAAATTTACCTGGCCAATACTTAAAAACCTGGGCACGAATTTTTCGGATAACTCTACCGGAGTAGAGGCCAATTTCTGGCATTCTAAAAATACGCTGCATGAACCGGAAGTGGCCTGTGCAAATGCTTCTATCTGGTCAACCCCTCTAAAAATATTAAAATGGTCTTCCACATCCCGATCCTTCGGGGTGTAGCTTGCAACAATACCTACATTTGGCGAATGCCAGTGATAATTATCAATCAGCAACTTTGTTGGTCCGTGGTTAACCAGTACATCCTTCGGGTCCGAATCACATAAATTGTGTATCAGTACTCCCTGATCATAATAACCCGCCATTAATATGTATGTTAGTTCCGTTTATATAAGATGCTTTGTCTGAAACCAGGAAAGCCACTACTTCTGCCACTTCATTTACGCTGCCAAAGCGGTTAGCCGGTATAGCTGTAAGGAATTTTTGCTTTTCGGCTTCCGGGATCCGGTCAGTCATGTCTGTTTCAATAAAACCCGGCGAAATGCTGAGTATCCTTATTGCATGCTCTTGATTAAGCGCTGCCACTTCTTTGGCCAACGATTTTGAAAACGCTACCAAACCGGCTTTGGTGGCCGCATAAACAGCCTGGAACGCATTGCCCGTTTCGCCAACAACCGAACTTACATTGATAATTACACCTTGTTTTTTTAAAGTGAAAATTTTCATTGCTGCCTTACAGATCATGACAGGGGCTTTAAGGTTTACCTGCAGTATCCTGTCAATATCATTTTCGGGCTGGTAAATTAAAGATTTGTCTAACGTTATGCCCGCATTATTAATTACGGCTACCAAGGTATCCCCATGCTCTTTTTTTAAGCGGTTACAAAACTCATTAAGCTCCTGCCTATCGTTCAGATCGGCACAAAGTAAATGGCTTCCGGGCTCAATATGGGTAAAACTTTCTTTGCGGGTAGCATGTAATATTAAAGTATATTCTTTTGAAAGTATTTTTGATATTGCCAGGCCCAAACCCCTGCTTGCTCCGGTTATCAATATCTTTTTTTCAACCATTTGTTAAACGATTTTTTACGTATCAATTAAAAGTTATTTCGGCAGATGTATTTTCAATACTTGCATTACGTTAACCCATAGATGATTAAATTAACGTAACCTCAATTGTGGTTAGGAACAATAACTTACCAATACATTATTATACTCAACAGTGAATATGTATTTCAAATGTAAGTTTTAAATTGCAATTCTATAAACTGTTTGGCCCGATTTACCATTAAAATAATAAACTGTACTTCGATTTAAATAAGAGTCAGGAATCAAGAGTCAAGAATCAAGACAAATATTGCGAACTGGCTATTAGCAGGTTATATGCTAATACATACTATGTATTTATCTTTATTTCGATAATTTGAAAAGCTGATAAGCAAGCTCTTTTTACCTGGCTGCATTTAAAAAGCCTGTATACTAGTAGCTTTTATGATCGCACAGATTATCAATACTTTTCTTGATTCTTGTATCTTGATTCTTGATTCTATTATTGTTTTATCCTGTTCAGGCCTTCTTTTGCCTGGGTATCTATGCTGTTTTGATATTCATGGTTCTTCATCTGCAAGGCCTGGTTGTAATAGTCGGCAGCTTTTTTATAATCCTTTTTCTGTTCGTAAATAACACCGGAGAACAATGCCGAATTGGCGGCGTAATAATAGGTTTCTTTTTTGCCGATGTTAATTGCCTTTTGGTAGTTGGTTAAAGCATCGTTGAAAACATTCATACGGTCATAGGTACGTCCAAACCTGTAATAAAGCTCAATTTTATCCCTTATGTTTTTAAGATCGTTTACCTGTTTAGATTTTAATTGCGCTAAGGCATTGTTATAATAGCCGCCATCAAAATACAGCCTTGCTTTTAAAAGCTCCAGATCGGGTTTAACATCATTGGCTTCCTTTAAAGCCTGTTTGTCTTTTTCGTCGGTGGTGTAACCTTTGGTACGTGTCAGCTTTATATAATTATTATAGTTGTTTAAATCATTCCTTAAAAGATAATAGTAAGCCAGTTTTTGGTAGGAGTCTTTAATATAGTTGATCCCCCTGGTATCTTTTAAAAACTTTAATAAATAAATATTGGCATCGGTATCCATACGGCATAATTTTGCATTACCTAATAAATAACTTATTGCCGGCAAGGCGGGATACAGGTTTGATTTTGGTGCGTTTTGAAGGTAATTAATTGCCTCGTCATTATGCCCGGTTTTATAGGCAACATAGCCTTGCAAATAAGCCTTCAAAAGGCTTTTATCATTCATCCCATCTAACAGCTGTGCCAGGTGTGCATAGTTGTTCCGGCTGTGTAATACATCTATATCAGTAAAGCATATCAAAAAAACAGCCTCATCATTATAATAACTATAGGGCGAACCTGCTATCTGGGCCCTGAATTTTTCCAGCTGTTTATACCCGCTTGCGATATCGCCCCGAATGCCGAAAAAATTCGCTATTCCTCTTAAGTTAGATGGAATGGCTCCAAAGATCACATCCAGTAAAGCCAGGCTTTTTTGGTTGGGTAAAAAATCTTTGTATTTCTTGTTGTTTTCGTTCAGCAGATTTTTGGCCTTGTTTAAATCAAGGGTAGAGGCCGTAAAATCGCCAAATTTGGCTTTTAACATTCCCCATTGAAGGTAAATCTCGGCCTGGGCAAACAAATAATAAGGTGAATTTTCGTCGTTATCTTTTATGACATCAATCCTGTCCGATTTCAGGTCTTTTAATTTTTCGTATTCACTTTTATTTTCTGAAGTAAGCAGGTGCAAATAATCGGCGTAATTATCAAGCAAAACTGTAATGCCATTTTGCGGATTTCTTAGTTTTTCGTCCTGGATATACTTTTTAGCATCATTAAATTTTAACTCATATATGGCTTTATAAGCCGCTATTGAATTGTTATTGAATACAAAATTTGCCTGTACAGACAATTGAAAACCTAATAAGAACGATAGTAGTAAAACAGATTTATAAAACATTTTAAAAAGGTAACGACCAGCTTTTAGCTTTGTTTAACATGTCAGTATAGATTAGCTTCAAAGCTATAGGTTTAAATGCAGTTTTAAGCTTTGTTGTTTATTTTTTGTCTCCTGCCAGGTAGCTATCAATACAAATAGGTAAAGGAAAATATCATCAAATAGTTTTACAAAGGCATAGAAAAAAGAACGCTTAAAACCATACTCCAAACATAGCGGCAATTAAACCACTTCGGCCATATCTGCCAATACTTCTTCGGCCGGTTTCCCTATCAATCCGTTTATTGAAAAATGCATTTTCAGGCACTCCAAAAAGTTTTGGATGGCAGGTGTTTGCTTGATAGTTGCGGCATACCAGGTGCGTTGGGCAATGGTATGATGCAAGGGTTTTGTCACAATGTTGCGACCATTGAGGTATGGTTTAACAATCCAGTCGGCCATAACGCTGATGCCAAGGCCTGCGTTCACCATCTCGATAGTGGCATCAGTATAGTGAATGCGGTGCAACGTTTTGGGCTTTACCTGCTGCGCCTGGATGAGGGCTTCAATCACCGGCGTGTCCTGGTATGATGGATCATACAACGGTAAAATGAGTTCTTCGTCCTGGAAATCCGATACGCTGATAATGTCCTTTTTTGCCAGCGGATGATCGGTACAAATTACGGCCACAAGCTGATCTTCAAAGATCG
This sequence comes from Mucilaginibacter sediminis, assembly GCF_051903035.1. NCBI lineage: Bacteria > Pseudomonadati > Bacteroidota > Sphingobacteriia > Sphingobacteriales > Sphingobacteriaceae > Mucilaginibacter > Mucilaginibacter sediminis. Next base: position 6,428,891 of record NZ_CP170602.1, on the reverse strand, counting down.
GCTCGTATACAATTTTGGTATTTATCATCTGCGTACGCACTATGCCAATATCCAGTTCGCCGCGCATTAAATACTCCAGCGGGCGGCGTGTTGCATCCGATAAAATGTGGATATTGATATCAGGCCAGCGGTTTTTGTAATATTTGATGATGCCCGGCAACCAATGATAAGCCGTGTAACATTGCATGCTGATGGTAAGTTTCCCGGTCTTGCCGTTCTTGTAATTCTGGATGTCTTCTTCAAGCGAATTCAGCTCGGCCAGGATCTTTTCGGCGCTCCGCAGGAAGCGATACCCCTGCTCGCTAAGATGGAGTTTTTTACCCTGCCGGTGAAAAACTTCAATATCCATTTCGCGCTCCAATTCCTTCAATTGATGGCTCAGCGCCGACTGTGTTAAATGCAAAGTTGCGGCTGCTTTTGTAAGCGATCCTTCTTTAGAAATTGTATCAACCAAACGGAAATGATGCAGTGCAATATTCATATATTAGTTTTTCTAATGATTATGACAAAATTAATTCATTTTTCTAATATATATGATACATCTACATTTGCCGTGTACAAATTACACTACAATGTTACAGATACCTTCAAAACAATTACTTCTGTTTTTAGGTGTTTTTTATGTCATCCAGGCTCAGGCTCAGCAAAAGGTTCTCAATATTAAAGATGCTGAACAAATGGCGCTCGCTAATTACGGTACCATCAAGTCGAAAGCTAATCAGTTAAACGCTGCCAGGGCATATTTAAAAGAAACACGCACAGAATATTTACCAGATGTAAGCATCTCGGCACAGCAAGACTACGGAACCGCCAATGGCCAAAACGGCCCGTTGTATGGCTATCATGGCCTTTCGGCGGCATCTTCGGGCCCTGCACTACCTAAGCAGAACTGGAATTCGGCATTTGGCTCCCTCTACCTAAGCAACGTAAGCTGGGATTTTTTCAGCTTTGGCAAAGCGAAGGAAAAAGTTAAGGTGCAAAGCCAGGTGGTTAACCGTGAACAGGCCGACCTGACCCAGGAAACTTTTCAGCACCAGATACGCGTAGCAAGTACCTATCTTAACTTATTAGCCGCCCAGCAGTTGCAAAAAGCGCAGGAAGATAACCTTAGCCGGGCTATCGAATTGCAAAAAGTAGTTACCGCCCGTGTAAAAAACGGCCTTAATGCCGGTGTTGATTCATCGTTGGCTAACGCCGAAGTATCAAACGCCCGCATAGCTTTAACCAACACCCGGCAAACAGTACAGGATCAAAGCAACCAGCTATCAGTTTACTTAGGCATCCCGGCGCAGGAGTTTGAACTGGATAGCGCCTTTATTACCAAAGCGCCCACAACCCTGGCCGCGCAAAGCGCTGTTGTTGTTTCAGATCATCCTACGTTACGCTATTACCAAAACCGGATAGGCGTGAGCGATGAGCAGGCCAAATACCTTAAAACGTTTGCCTTGCCAACTTTTAGCCTTTTTGGCGTTTACCAGGGCCGCGGCTCGGGCTTTAACTCCGACTATGGTACCAACCAAAGCAGTTACAGCAGCAGCTATGGCGCCGGTGCCGACCCTACCCGCTATAATTATTTATTCGGTGTGGCTATGGTTTGGAATTTTACAACTATTTTCAGGACACATTACCAGGTACAATCGCAAAAATTCACATCGGCACAATATAAAAATGATTATGACCTGGTAGCCCAGCAGCTACAGGCCCAACAATCATTGGCCGAAACCCGCATCAGCAACGCCCTTAAAAACTACAACGAAGTACCTGTTGAAGTAAAAGCAGCCAGCGATGCCTATACCCAAAAATACGCCCTGTACAAAAACGGGCTATCGAACATTGTTGATTTTACACAGGCACTTTACACACTAAACCGTGCCGAAGTTGATAAGTACATAGCGTCTAACAACGTTTGGCAGGCATTGCTTTACAAAGCAGCCGCCACCGGCGATTTTGGCTTATTCATTAATAATTTTTAAAACTGATACACATTATATAATGGGAATGATAAAAGGGGCGCTTCAAAAACCAATTACCATATTGGTTATAGTAGCCGGGTTGTTTTTTTTCGGGATAAATGCGGTGCGTACTATCAAGATCGACATTTTTCCGGATTTGAACCTGCCGGTTATCTATGTATCTCACCCATACGGTGGTTTTACCCCAAACCAAATGGAGGCTTACTTTGGTAAGCAATATGTTAACTTGCTGCTATTTGTATCGGGCGTAAAAAGCATCGAAACAAAAAACATACAAGGCTTAACACTAATAAAAGTTACTTTTTACGAAGGTACCAACATGGCACAGGCCGCGGCGGAGGTCACGGCGTACACCAACAGGGCGCAGTCGGCGTTCCCGCAGGGGTCGCAACCACCGTTCATCCTCAGGTTTGATGCCTCTACCCTGCCGGTTGGCCAGTTGGTATTAAGCAGCGCCACCCGTACCAATAATGAATTACTTGATTATGCTTCGGTTTATATCCGCTCGTCGTTTACCTCAATACCGGGTTTGGTTGCACCTGCGCCCTTTGGAGGTAACCAGCGCACCATTTTGATTAAAATAGATCCGACTGCGTTAAGGACCCACAATTTAACGCCCGACCAGATTGTTGCTGCCCTGCGCGAAAACAACCAGAATACCCCTGCAGGTAACGTACGTATAGGCGATTATAATTACCTGGCGCCATCAAATACCACCATTAAAAATGTAAAGGATTTTGGGGATATCCCGCTGTATAAAAACGGCATCCAAACTGTATTTATGCGCGATGTGGCCACCATTGAGGATGGGGCTGATATTACGAACGGTTACGCGCTTATCAACGGCAAGCGATCGGTTTACCTCCCTATTACCAAATCGGCCACGGCATCAACCTGGGAGGTAGTGCAGAATTTAAAGAAGGCATTACCACGATTCCAGGCCCTGGTACCACCGGATGTAAAGCTGTCTTTTGTGTTCGATCAATCGATTTACGTGATAAACGCTGTTAAGAGTTTGGCCGAGGAAGGTGCTATTGGCGCGGTACTTACCGGCTTAATGGTATTGCTGTTCCTGGGCGACAGGCGCGGGGCGTTAATTGTAATATTAACTATCCCAACCTGTATTATCTCGGCAATATTCTTCCTTTCGCTGTTCCATCAAACCATCAATATCATGACGCTGAGCGGGCTATCGCTGGCTATCGGGATCCTGGTGGATGAATCAACGGTGACTATCGAAAATATTCACCAGCACTTTGATATGGGCAAACCCAAGGCATTGGCTATCTGGGATGCCTGTAAGGAGATTGCTTTCCCCAAATTATTGATCCTTTTTTGTATCCTGGCGGTGTTTGCACCGGCCTTTACCATGACGGGGATCCCTGGCGCTTTGTTTCTGCCATTGGCGTTAGCCATCGGTTTCTCCATGATCATTTCTTACTTTTTGGCCCAAACGTTTGTACCCATCATGGCCAACTGGATTATGGTGAACAAGCACGAAGACCACAGCCATCCCGACGGCTTCGCGTTGGAGGATGAAGGCGAACCATGGGAGCAAAAAGAAAAAGCGATGAAGCTTGCGTTAGAGCATCACGGCGAAAAGGCTACCAGGTTTGACAAGTTCAGGGAAAGTTTTATGCGCCTGATGGACCGTATGCTGCCGGCCCGCAAGCTTATTGTAACCGCATATGTGATAGGTGCATTCGCCTTGGCTTTTTTACTGTTTAACATCATTGGGCGCGATGTACTGCCTAAAGTAAACTCCGGCACTTTTCAGGTACGTTTACGCGCGCCGGATGGTACCCGACTTGAACGCACTGAGATTATAGCGGTTAAAGCCCAGCATATATTGGGCGACATTGTGGGCAAAAACCACATTGCCATCACCTCAACATTTGTTGGCTCGCACCCCTCGTCGTTTTCAACCAACCCCATTTATCTGTTTATGGCCGGCCCGCAGGAAGCAGTTATGCAGATAAGCTTAACCGAGGATTACAAAGTAAATCTTGATGACCTGAAAGAAAAAATACGCTACCAGGTTGCTAAACAAATACCGGGGGTAAAACTATCTTTCGAACCGATAGAACTTACTGATAAAATTTTAAGCCAGGGCTCGCCTACGCCTATCGAAATTGCCTTATCCGGCAAAAACAAAAAGCAAAACCAGGAATATGCCTTTAAAATTTTAGATAAGCTAAAGGATATTAAATACCTGCGCGATGCACAAATAGGGCAGTCATTTAATTACCCTACCATCGATATCAATATCGACAGGCAGCGTGCTGCACAATTGGGTGTTGGGCTCAACGACATTTCCCGATCGTTGGTAGCCTCCACATCATCATCAAGGTTTACCGAAAAAAATAACTGGATTGATGAAAAGGCGGGCCTAAGCTACCTGGTACAGGTACAGGTACCAGAGTACCAGATGAGCAGCCTGAATGATGTGCGCGAGATACCGGTATTGGCCAACCAGGCCCGCCCGGTACTGGGCGACGTTGCCGATATTAAAACAGGCATTACCAATGGCGAAAACGATAACATTGGCGCTATCCCTACCCTATCGGTAACGGCCAACTTATACAATAAAGACCTGGGTACCGCAACAACCGATGTACAAAAAGCAATTGACGCTTTAGGGAAACCGCCCCGCGGTTTAACTATTGAAATGCGCGGGATGAGCCAAACACTAACAGCTACTCTGGATAGCCTGCAATCGGGCTTGATAGTGGCCATCCTGGTAATATTCCTGATGCTGGCTGCAAATTTCCAGTCGTTTAAAATGTCATTGGTGGTATTATCAACAGTGCCGGCGGTGTTGTTTGGATCATTGTTTTTAGTAAAAATAATGGGGTCGACACTCAACCTGCAATCGTACATGGGTATGATCATGTCGGTAGGTGTATCCATCTCAAACGCCGTATTGCTGATAACCAACGCCGAAGAATTACGCAAGCATAATGGCGATGCATTAAAATCAGCCCGCGAGGCAGTTGCCCTACGTTTACGCCCTATTTTAATGACCAGTTTGGCCATGATTGTAGGGATGGTGCCCATGGCATCGGGCCTGGGCGAAGGGGGCGATCAAACATCGCCATTAGGCCGGGCAGTTATTGGCGGACTTATAGCCTCAACCTTTGCAGCTTTACTGGTGTTACCCCTGGTTTTTGCCTGGGTACAAGCCGATGCCACAACCCAATCCGTTTCGTTAGACCCAGAAGATAAAGAAAGTAAATTTTATGTCCCTTTACATCATCATGAATAAATTTAAAAATAAACCGATACTTATCCTTGCCGCTTTTGCTATTGCTTTAAGCTCATTAGGTGCTTGCCACTCTGATGATAAGGAAAAACAGGACCAGCAGGCTGAAGAGCAAACGCAGGCAGCTGCCGAAACACCAACCGTTGAACTGGTGACGGTAGCCAAAGGTAAATTAAGCAGCAGCATTTCCATCCCCGGCGAACTGATCCCTTACCAGCAGGTTGACCTTTATGCAAAAGTTAACAGCTACGTTAAAAAACTTTTGGTTGATATAGGATCTGAAGTACACGCCGGCCAGTTGCTGGTAGTGTTAGAGGCACCGGAAATAAACTCACAACTTGCAGGTGCGCAATCGCGCATTAAGCAATATGAGGCCGTTTATTATGCCAGCAAAGCAACTTACGACAGGTTGGTAAGCACCAGCAAAACTCCAGGAACTATTTCGCTTAACGACCTGGAACAGGCCGAAGCTAAAAAGAACGCGGATATGGCTAACGTAGAAGCTGCCAAATCAGCCTTAAAAGAAGTATCGGCTAACCTGGCTTACCTGGAGATAAGGGCTCCTTTTGATGGTGTTATAACCAGCCGTAATGTAAACCTGGGCGCTTATGTAGGCCCCGGTGGTAAAGGATCTGATCCGTTGTTTACTTTACAGGATCAAAACAGGCTGCGTTTGGTGGTATCGGTACCCGAAAACTACACCGGATCATTAAGCAATAAAAGCGAAGTAAATTTTACCATAAAAGCTTTACCCAATGAAAAATTCACTGCCCAGGTAAAACGAATGGCCGGCGCGCTTGATGAAAAGCTAAGAGCCGAGCGTTTGGAAATGGATGTTTACAATAAAAGCAAAAAGCTATTGCCGCATATGTTTGCCGAAGTTAACGTTCCGCTGCCTGATGGCGACAGCACTTTTGTGGTAGCCAAAACAGCAGTTGCAACCTCGACAGAAAAAGTATTTGTAATAAAAGTGGTAAACAATAAAGCCCAGTGGGTTGATGTAAAAAAAGGCCTTACCTCGGGCGATATGATGGAGATATTTGGCGATCTTAAACCCGGGGATAAACTGGTAAAAGTTGCCAGCGATGAAATAAGGAACGGAAGCAACGTGAAGGAAAAGCAGTGAGTTTGGTGAGTGGTGAGGAGTGAGTGGTGAATGGTTAATAGCATAAATAAGACGTGCAACGTTTTAGCCGGCCGATGCGTCTTATAAACAAAAAAGATGATCATGAAAAAACTTATCTTCTCTGGGATGGCATTGCTGCTTACCACTTTCATAGCTGTTAATGCATCTGCGCAAGTGGTTACACGAAGTGTATCGGGCTATACAGGTATTGCCTGCGGCGGCCCGTTCAATGTATTTATAAAAATTGATGGCACAGAAAGCATTAAGCTTGATGTAGATGCCGATGTAGTGAACGATATTAAAACCGAAGTAGAAAACGGGGTGCTAAAGGTTGAATTTAAAGATCATTGGAACAAGCACAACAATATTAAACGCGCCAATATTTATATTACGGCTAAAACGTTAAAATATTTGGGCAACAGTGGGTCGGGTAATGCAACCGTAGATGGCGTATTAACCGGCGATAACGCCAAAGTAGCATTGAGCGGTTCGGGCAATGTTAAAACCGCGGTTAAGTCGTCAACACTCGATTTACGTTTAAGCGGTTCTGGTTCTATCGATATTAAAGGAAGCACCGGCATGGCTGATGTAAACATAGCAGGATCTGGCGAGGTAAATGGCAAAGAACTGAAAACCGAAACCGTAGAAGCCAGGATTGCAGGTTCGGGCAGTGTTAATATCATAGCCAATAAAACTGTGTCGGCACGTATAGCAGGCTCGGGCAGTGTTTTATACTCGGGCAACGCCACAACCGGCGAAACAAAATATATGGGATCGGGCAGGGTGAGTAAAGTAGACTAATGTTTAAGTCCTTAGTCTTGAGTCAAAAGTCAATTTATTGTTGTTGACTTAGAACTATCCGTCATTATGTGATTAACATAGCACAAAAAAGTATATCACTTATTTTCAAAAGGAAAGAGGCTGTATCATAAATCAAAATGACCGTCTGAGAATCGCCTGTACGAAAATTGCCTCCATCAGGTACCCGAATAAATCACACAAAAAAGAGGCTGATCATGATTTATGATACAGCCTCTTTCCTTTTAAGGTTATTTTATAGAGGCTATAATATCATTCAAACTTAAACACATCACCCAGGTTGGCGTTATCGCTGGTGCTCACTTTCATATCTTTAATTTTGCCGGTGCTTATGCTGTATACCCAGCCGTGTACGGCCAGCGGCTGCCCATTTTTCCAGGCATTTTGCACTATGGAGGTTTTGCAAAGGTTATAAACGTTTTCAATTACGTTTAATTCTACCAGGCGATTGGTACGTTCCTGCTCATTTTCAATAGCGTCAAGTTCCTCTGCATGCAGGCGGTAAACATCTTTAATGTGGCGCAGCCAGTTATCTATCAAACCAAATTCGTGATTACTCATAGCGGCAATAACGCCTCCGCAACCGTAATGGCCTGTTACAATAACGTGTTTTACTTTCAACACATTTACCGCATAATCCAATACCGATAACATATTCATATCCGAGTGTATCACCATATTGGCAATGTTACGGTGTACAAATATTTCGCCCGGCGATGTATTAGTAATCTGGTTTGCAGGTACCCGGCTATCAGCGCAACCTATCCAAAGTACCGGCGGTGTTTGGCCGTTGGCCAATTTTTTAAAATAGTCAGGATCTTCGGCCAAAGCATCGGCAATAAATTGCTCGTTACCTTCTAAAAGGCTTTCGTAAGTAATATGGCTTGTGTCGTGTATTAATTTTTTGGCACACATAGTTTTTAGTAGATTATTGTTAGATAGTTTTTATATCGATCTGCCTTTATCGGCCCAAAACAAACGGGTTATTTTGTGCAGCGCAACGGGCGATAAATCATAATATAATATCGTAAGCAAAATTAATGGAATGAAGTAAAAAATTGCAAAATCGTACAGATTAAATAAAAATCCGCCGGCAATGGCCCCGATAAAATAAAAAGAAAGCACCGTTAGCCGAACGATAATCTTATTTCGGATAACCGTTGTTTTCTCTACATTAGGATGTACCCATTCTGAAACATCGCCCCCCAGATCGGTAAATAAGCCAGTTAAATGGGTAGATTTTATCAACCCGCCCGATATGGTAGATACCAGGCTATTTTGCAAGCCCATACAAAAGATAATAACACCTATAACAATTTCGCGTTCCAGGTCAGTCTCTTTATAAAAATTATGCCCATAAATAGCCACGAATAAGAGCAAAACGATCTCGATAATTATTGGTGTAGAATGCGCCCGGTACCTGCTCTTATACTCCAGCGAACGCACAATAAAGTTAGATAAAAAGGCACCGGCAAAAAACAGCAGCAGCCAAATTACAAATACGATGATCTCTCTGAAGTTTTGCTCCACAATATGCTTGGCCAGGTTAGCCACGTGGCCGGTAATGTTGGATGTAAAGGCCAAAAACGCAACCATACCGGCCACGTTGGTAACACCCGATACAAAAGCTGTTGACGACGCCAGCAATAAATTTTGTTTAAGTGTGCGTTCTTCTTTTGATTGCCTTAGCATAGGTAGCCGTTGTTTATAACCAACGGTTAAAAATAGTATAAAAAAATCAAAAGCCTCTCCTAAACAACGAAGCTTTCATGAGTACAAAAAATATTAAACTGCGATCATCCTCTTCAAAGAAGGAGACTTTAAAATAAGGTTAGTGGCTTGAAAAAGTTATCCTCAAATAATCGTATCAACAGGAGATTTAATACCCCCCTTTCTATCTAATATAAAAATCAAAGTCCTCTCCTTTGGAGAGGATTTAGGTGAGGCAATAAAAAACCCCGGCCATTTTCATGAGCCGGGGCTAATCAAACATAATAAACCCCAGATGCCAATCAAACAAAGGGAGGCTATTTCAATCAAACAAAAAATTTAGTGCGAGGCCACAGCTTCAACGCTATCCAGCTCATACACATAACCTAAATTGTGCGGGCTGCTGCTGCTCACTTTAATATCCTTCACTAAACCGGTACCTAAATCTATTACCCAACCGTGTACTTCCAGGTCGTGGCGCTCCATCCAGGCATTTTGGATAATGGATGTTTTGCACAGGTTATACACCTGCTCACTTACATTCAGCTCTACCAACCGGTTTAGCTTTTGGGTTTCGTCGGTAATACGGTCAAGCTCATGACTGTGCAGGCGGTACACATCTTTAATATGGCGCAACCAGTTATCAATTAAGCCAAACTGCTTATTGCTCATTGCCGCGGCAACGCCGCCGCAGCCGTAATGACCGGCAACTATCACATGCTTTACTTTAAGCACGTTAACGGCATAGTCAAGCACGCTCAGCATATTCATATCCGAGTGTACGCATACATTCGCAATATTCCGATGCACAAATACCTCGCCCGCTTTGGTGCCTGTAACCTCGTTGGCAGGTACACGGCTGTCGGAGCAACCTATCCACAATACCTGTGGCGACTGGCCTTTAGCCAGGTTAGTAAAAAAGTTGCTGTCTTCTTTTAACTTTTTATCAACCCACTCGGCATTGCCGCGGATAAGGGCTTTGTAGCTATCGGCCTGGGCCAGTTGTATGTTGGTGGTATCAATTACCGGTTTATCGTTTTTTTTATTTTCTATAAGTGCCATGATGTTTTTCTTTTTTAATTGTTAATTACTTGTATTGCTAAATCTGTTTAACGGCGATGTGCCGCAACTTAAAACTGATAACGCAATACTCAAAACTAATTAGGGTTATACATTAATTCTTTTAAAGGAGGTACATCGTACTTGTCCTTTATTTCAAGTAGTTGCACCACTATGCCCTTGGTATAGGCATTGTGTTTGTAATTGTGGATGATCTCGAGCACATCCGGATCTATGTAACGCGAGTTGGAGCCGTCGATGATCACGTCAGTTCCGCTTGGCAGACTGGTAAGCGTAATTTGTATGGCTGCTTTATTTAAAAAGGATACCTCCTCGGCCAGTTTAATCCTGATCACCTTTTTATCGCCGTTTTTAGTAATCTGGTAAAAATACGGGTTGCGTAAATTGGTGCGCAGTATGTAAAAGATACCTACAAGCATGCCAATACCAACCCCTATCAACAGGTCGGTTAAAACAACGGCCACAATGGTTACCACAAACGGAATAAACTGGCTAAGCCCCTGGTGCCACATGTGTTTAAACAGGGCAATACGCGCCAGCTTATACCCTGTCATGAGCAGGATAGCAGCCAAACAGGATAAAGGGATTAAATTGATTAATACCGGGATAAATAACAGCGATATTAATAAAAGTAAGCCGTGAACCACGGCGCTGGTTTTGGTACGCGCGCCCGAATTAACGTTGGCAGACGACCGAACGATAACAGCTGTCATAGGCAAACCGCCTAAAAGGCCGCTGGTAATGTTACCTATACCCTGGGCTACAAGCTCGCGGTTAGTTGGCGAAATGCGTTTAATCGGGTCTATCTTATCAACGGCTTCCAAGCTAAGCAAAGTTTCAAGGCTGGCAACCACGGCAATTGTAAAGGCGGTTATCCAAACCTGCTTGTTACCAATGCTGCTAAAATCTGCCGTTTTAAAAAGGGCAAAAAACTCGGTACTGCTGTTTACAATAGGTATGTGTACAAATTGCTTGTCAAGCAGTGCCAAACCTGTATTTTTAAATGCCAGGCTTAAGGCAATGCCCGCCAATACAACCAGCAAAGGCGCGGGCACCATAGCCATTTTTTTGAATTTTGGCCAATATATCATCAAAGCCAATGAAACTATGCTGATAATTACTGCCCCGTAGTTAATTTTACTCAACGCGCCCAGCACACCTGAAAAACTATTGTGTTCATCGGCCTGGTTAAAGCCTTCATCACCTTCAAAATCGGCATCGTAGCCCACCGCGTGCGGAAACTGCTTCATGATCAGGATGATGCCGATAGCGGCCAGCATGCCTTCAATTACCGCCGACGGAAAGTAATTGGCTATCGTTCCGGCCTTTAAAATACCCAGCAAAATCTGGAAAATGCCAGCCAGTACAAGCGCCAATAAAAATGTCTCATATGCACCAAGGCTGGTTATTGCGTTTAATACAATAACGGTTAAACCAGCGGCCGGGCCGGCCACGCTAAGCTGCGAACCGCTCAACGAGCCTACAACTACACCGCCAATGATACCGGTAAGCACACCGGCAAATAATGGTGCGCCCGATGCTAAAGCTATACCAAGACATAAGGGTAACGCTACCAGGAATACAACCAGACTGGCCGGAAGATCGCGTTTTAAGTTTTTGGGCAAAAAGTATTTTTTTAGGTTAAGATTGCCCATGGCAAATCCACCTTGCTTAATTGACATAAGAAATGTGTTTGAATAAAAATTTAAATGAATTGTAAAGCGTTACAGCCCGGATAAGAAATATCCGGTTAAATCATTTAAACGTTGGGCGGGGGAGTTGGCACTACCGGATGGTAGGTTTGTATATACAGGGCATGCTCCATATTGTGAAGCACTTTAGTTTCTGCAACAAAAGTAATGAAATCAATACTGTGTAAATCGTACTCGTCAAAAACCTTTTTCTCTTTAAATACATCCTTATCGGGCGTATCCTTTTCGGCTTTTGATTCCTGCTCTAATTGCAAAATTACCGCGCTTACGGCTTTGCTGTCAAGATATAAAAATACAGGCGCAAGTGATAGGGCCATCTTTAGCATAAAGACCCCCATAAACATTGCAACTACCAGTATTTTAAATTTCCTGATCTTCATTATCACAAATATAATGAAAAATCCTTCCTGAGAAAGCATGTCACAGCAGTTTTATGTACATCTTACAATTTAATTACTATTTTTAGCATGTTACAAACAACCTGAATTGTGAATAAAAAGCTCGGAGTATTAAGACAAAAACGCCAGAAGGCATTTGAAGGCGGTGGTGCGGTACGTATTGAAAGTCAGCATAAAAAAGGGAAATTAACAGCACGCGAGCGGCTCCATTTTTTAATGGACGAAGGCTCGTTCCAGGAGATTGGCATGCTGGTTTCTCATCGTTCCACAGATTTTGGGATGGAGAAAGAAAAATACCCCGGCGATGGTGTTGTAACCGGTTATGGCACTATTAACGGGCGATTGGTTTATGTTTTTTCGCAGGATTTTACCGTTTTTGGCGGCTCATTGTCAGAAACACATGCCGAAAAGATTGTGAAGATCATGGACCTGGCCATAAAAAACGGCGCACCGGTTGTAGGCCTTAATGATTCTGGCGGTGCCCGCATCCAGGAAGGGGTTGTATCCTTAGGTGGTTATGCCGATATATTTTATAAAAACACCATGGCATCGGGTGTGGTGCCTCAAATTTCGGCAATTATGGGCCCTTGTGCCGGAGGTGCGGTATACTCCCCGGCCATTACTGATTTTATTTTAATGGTTGAGCATACCTCATACATGTTTGTAACCGGGCCGAATGTGGTTAAGACGGTTACCCATGAAATTGTAACATCCGAAGAACTGGGCGGTGCAACAACCCATGCCACCAAATCGGGCGTTACCCATTTTGCCTGCACAAACGAGATTGAGGCTATCCAAAACATCAAAAAACTGCTAAGCTATATGCCACAGAATTGCGAGGACAGGGCCCCTGCCCTGCCTTATGATATTGGCAACGAGCTTCGCCCCGAATTAGATACACTTTTGCCCGAAATAGCATCAACTCCTTATGATATCCGCGAGATTATTGATCATGTGATAGATACAGGCTCGTTTCTGGAGATCCATAAAGATTTTGCCGAAAATATTGTTGTTGGCTTTGCCCGCCTTGCCGGCCGCAGCATAGGCATCGTGGCCAACCAGCCCGTATTTTTGGCCGGAGTACTGGACATTAACAGTTCCACTAAAGCTGCCCGCTTTGTGCGCTTTTGCGATAGCTTCAATATACCTTTGCTGGTATTTGAAGATGTGCCCGGCTTTTTACCGGGTACCGACCAGGAATGGAATGCCATTATCACCAACGGCGCCAAACTGCTTTACGCCTTTTGCGAGGCTACCGTTCCGCGTGTTACTGTAATTACCCGCAAAGCCTATGGTGGCGCTTACGATGTGATGAACTCTAAACACATTGGTGCCGATATGAACTATGCATGGCCATCGGCCGAGATTGCTGTGATGGGGGCCAAAGGCGCTGCCGAAATTATTTTTAAGCGGGAAATCAGCACAGCCGAAGACAAGGAAGCCAAATGGAAAGAAAAGGAGCAACTATACTCCGACACCTTTGCCAACCCATACCGCGCCGCCGAACGCGGATTTATTGATGAGGTAATTGAACCCGCCGAAACCCGCCTTAAACTCATCCATGCCTTTAAAATGCTGGAAAATAAAGTGGTAAACAACCCGAGGAAAAAGCATGGGAATATGCCGTTGTGATAACCGTCGTCTGCGATAAAAAAATTAATAGTAATTAAACTTTTTATTGTTGTTGTAGTCATTGTAACAAAACTTAAACTCATGCGCTACCTCATCATCCTTGCTATAACTGCCGCCTGGCTTAATTTTAATGGTGCAGTTAATCACTTACAACCACCGCATACACGTGGCGGCGCCATTTCAAGCGTTGGGATATCAAATATTAAGTTTTCGGGCGACGAAACTGCTGTTTACAACCGGGTCGGAGTTGTGATAGGATGGATAAAAGACGCCATTGTATTCAATTACGAGGGTAACAAAGCCTTAGCTTTTATAGACAAACAGGATGTTTTTTCATTTGCATATGGCAATGCTTACTTAGGGCTGTTTCATAATGGCTTTTTTCGCGATAAAACAGGGAATGCTGTTGCCTGGGTACGTGGCGCATCGGGCGGGCCCATCACACTGCCTCCATTAGATAGGGTAGCACCAATTTTTATGCCGGTGATAAAACCCATAACACCAATAGTAACTACTATTACCCCGATTGAAACGCTTTCATGGTCAAACCAGAGCTGGGACGATTTTTTGGGCCGGTAAAGATAGCGGGATATATATTTCAGATTAACTTCTCCAATATTTCATAATCGAACCCATTCTTTGAAAAAATTTGCCCGGTTTGCTTAAAGTCAGCCTTCAAATAAAAGTTTATAGCCGATATACGCGCGTTACACCATATGCGTATGCCGCCATTGCGCACAGCAAAATCGGTTATATGTCTGAGCATTGCGCTCCCGATTCCCATATTTTGCTGCGATTCATCAACGGCAAACTTTCTGAACTGAAAATCTTCGCCGCGCTGAAACAAGGAAACTACGCCTATTATCGCATTATCTTTAAAAGCCGCAAAATGAAGGCCATCCTGGTCCTCCTCCATTTCCATTTCATAAAGCTTTTGCTGCGGATATAAAACTGTTTGGCGCAGCCGCCAGGTTAATTCAGGGCGTATTTGTTCTATTTGCATTTATTTTAATTAATAAGCCTTATCAACAACTTGCCTGATGGACAAGCACATCCAACTACTCCTTCATCAAATCCACAATTATCGCTTTTGCGTAATCGTTGGGGTGTTTTTCGTTAGATAGTTTGGCGGTTTTAAGCGCCTCATCAATATCGCCCTGAGCTTCATAAACTACTGCCAGGTTATAGGCTGCTTTGCTGGCCAGCTTGCTATCGGTGCCATCTATAAGCGGGTTTAGTATTTTAAAGGCTACATCAAATTTGCCGGCCTTAATTTGCGTTACCGACGATTCAAGTGCGCCGCCGTCGGCGTACAAGGGACGTTCGTTTGATATTGAAAAAGGCAAATAATCTTTTAAGGCATCCAGGGTAGCATCACGTGTGGCTGCTGTCATCGCAGGAATACTGCTTCTGTAGGATGGCTTATTAAATAAAGACCCAAAACCACCTGAATATGTTTCATCCTGGGGCACTTCGGCCATCCCTGCCAGCTTTTTTGAATAAATTCCGTTACTTTCAAATAGCGCGAGGCTGGTCTTTATTTTTGTAGTATAATAGTTAGATGGAATGCCATTGTAATAAACCGTTTCGGGATAAATACCCGCGCCGATGTCATTTAACACCAATACATAGTTGGCTTTGTGTGCAGCGGCCAAAAATTTAACCGAGTCGGTATTTACGGTGTAGTTTATCGAATCGACAAGGTTGATGATGTGTACACCTTTTAAATATTTTAACTGGTTGGCGGCAGTTTGGAGTGATACAACTGCCATCTTTTTCAAAACGCTTATTCTTCTGTAATCCCTGATCTTCACAGAATCCGGCCGGTAACGGTTTGCCACTACAATGATAGTACTGTCGCGGCTAAAGCCCATTTTAGGACCATAATTAACCGGTACCGTAACGTATTGAGGCACGCTACAGGATGTCAAAAAAACGATAATCAGGATAAAAAGGGGCGCAAAGCGTTTCACGATGTGGTTTATTAAGGTAATAAAGTTCAAAAATATTGTAAATAACCCAAACTTACAGATTACTGTAGGGTATACAGTTAATGACAAAAAAATAATTAAAAGGTTTAATTGCCCCTTAAATTAAAAAAAACGTTAATTATCGATGTAGAAGTATTAAATTAACAATAAAAACGTTAATTTATTTCCATTATGGCAAGTTATTTTGAAGCATTATCAATGGCTTTATTATATTTGCTTTATTGCTTAATATAGGTTACTCAAACAACATGGCTAAAAAGAAATCAGATCCCACTCCGCATATTTCAGTTGTAAACGAAACTTCACTGGCTTTTTTCGAAAAATACATAAACAACCCCTCGCCTACCGGTTTTGAATGGAAAGGCCAGGAATTATGGCTGGAATACCTGAAACCATATATCGACACACATTATGTAGATAATTATGGTACCGCGGTTGGCATCATTAACCCTAAAGCCGATTATAAGGTTGTTATTGAAGCACATGCCGATGAAATTTCGTGGTTTGTAAACTACATTACCAGTGATGGATTAATATACGTTATCCGTAACGGTGGGTCTGATCACCAGATAGCGCCTTCAAAGCGGGTAAACATCCATACCGACAATGGTATTGTAAAAGCCGTATTTGGCTGGCCCGCAATCCATACCCGCACTGGCGGCGACAAGGAAGAAGCCCCGACACTTAAAAATATCTTTTTAGATTGCGGATGCACCTCAAAAGAAGAGGTTGAAAAATTGGGCATTCACGTAGGTTGCGTTATCACTTATGAAGATGAGTTTATGATCCTGAACGACCGCTACTATGTTGGCCGCGCCTTGGATAACCGCGCCGGTGGCTTCATGATTGCCGAGGTAGCCCGTTTGTTGAAAGAAAACAACATTAAATTACCCTTTGGCCTGTATATTGTAAATGCCGTACAGGAAGAAATTGGATTGCGCGGTGCCGAAATGATAGCCCATAAAATAAAGCCGAATGTGGCAATAGTTACCGATGTAACCCATGATACCCAAACGCCCATGATTAACAAGATTACCCAGGGCGACCTGGCTTGCGGTCGTGGCCCCGTTGTATCATATGCTCCGGCAGTACAAAATAACCTGAATAAATTGCTGATAGAAACTGCCCAAAAAGCCGAAATACCTTTCCAGCGCCAGGCTTCCTCACGGTCGACAGGTACCGATACGGATGCATTTGCTTACTCTAATGATGGTGTGCCATCGGTATTAATTTCTTTGCCGTTACGCTATATGCATACCACTGTAGAGATGATTCACAAACAAGATGTAGATAATGTGATCCGTTTAATTTACGAAACATTGTTAAATATTACAGCCGGCCAGGATTTCAGGTATATCAAATAATTAATCCGGTTAAAACAATTTCGATTTCAAACCATTTCCTTATTCTATTAAAAAATTAGCAATTAAGTACTCCCTATATACATCCTTATGAAACCCACACTACTTATTTTGGCCGCCGGGATGGCCAGCCGTTACGGCAGTATGAAACAGGTTGACGGCTTTGGCCCCAACGGAGAAACCATAATCGATTATTCAATATATGATGCTATAAAAGCAGGTTTTGGCAAGGTAAGCTTTATCATCCGCGAAGAATTTGCAGATAATTTTAAAGCTATTTTTGAACCCAAACTAAAAGGCCGTATTGAAACTGATTACGTTTTTCAAAGCTTCGACCTGAAACCATTTGGCATTGATAAAGAAATTGAACGCGCAAAACCCTGGGGCACTGCCCACGCAGTACTTGCAGCGCGCAACCAGGTAAATGAGCCTTTTTGTGTGATTAATGCCGACGACTTTTATGGTTACGATTCGTTTGAAAAAATGGCCAAATTTTTAACTACCGAAGTTACCGATGATACTTATTCATTAATAGGTTACCAGATTGACAGGACATTGTCTGACTACGGATCCGTATCGCGCGGTGTTTGTAAAGTTGATGATGCCGGTAACATGGTCGAGATTAATGAGCGTACCGAAGTTTACTTTAAAGAAGACGGCAGTGTAGCTTACAAAGATGCTACAGGCGAACACGCGTTAAGCAATGATACCCGCGTATCTATGAATTTCTGGGGCTTTACACCCGCTGTTTTCAAACAAAGCGAAGAAATGTTCAGAGAGTTTGTTGCGGCTAATGAAAACAATCCAAAATCAGAGTTTTTTATCCCGCTGGTGGCCGATAAGCTGATCAAAGAAAATATAGCATCATTTAAAGTTATCCCAACCGGCTCAAAATGGTTTGGTGTTACTTATAAAGAAGATAAGCCTATTGTACAAAAAAGCATTTCAGAACTGGTTGCCAATGGCACCTACCCGGCTACACTTTGGGATTAAGTTACTGCTATATAAAAGCAAAAAGTCTGGCGATCTGCCAGACTTTTTGCTTTTATACGTTTTGGATTAGTCTATAAAGAAGAATCTTTTTTTGTTGTCTTCATCGTAAACGTGAACGGTTTTTGTAACCACCTGGTCGTTTGATTTGATCTCGAATTTATAATCGCCGTTGTCCAGGCTGGTTAGTACGTAACCTTTCTCTACTTCAACTTTGCTGGGCAAAAAGTCTTCCATCAAAATGTTATTGGCCTGGTCAAAAATGGTTACATATGATTTGCTGGCTTCGTTTTTTGAAATCATTACTGCTACGCCACGATCGTGTTTTAACGATGATACAGTGATAACATCTTTAGCTTTTTCGGTATGGCCTTTGGCATTGGCAGCAGCTGAAGTGAAAATGCCGGCGCTTAATAACAAGAATAATGCTGATAATTTGATTGAATTTTTCATGATCTTTTTATTTTTTAAATGTTGTTTTTAAATGTGTTTGTTATTTTCAATATCCAAAACAACAACATCTTTTGCAGTTGCCAAAACCAAATAGACCATCCATAAGTAGTTATAGACCAACAGCTTATAACGATCTTCAAACTGCTAAAAATCCACAAAATGGCTACTCACCGTGGTTTTATAGTTCAATAGCCGCTGTTCATCGATGCGTTTTTGCTGTTCATCGGTTATGCGGGTATAATTGGCTTGTGCTAAGTCGATAGTACTAAGTCGTAAGTCTAAAGTTGTTTTTTTCTTTTTTGGGCTTAGAACTTAAGACTTTGGGCTGAAGACTATCCGTCAATTTATCGTTGACACGATACTGATTTACATTTATAAAAACCATTGAAACTTAATGGCGTTGCTTTTTTGTGCCCTGCTATCAATCGCGCCGGCATGTTACCATATGGAAGTAGAAATATTAGGGAACGTAAAAAGTTTTAAACAACAGGGCGGCCTGCTAACTATTAAAACGATAAAAGCAGAAGCAAGGGTATGTGTATACAGCCCGACAATCATCCGGGTTAATATCAGTAGAAGGCATAGTGCCCCGGATAGTTCTTATGCTGTTATACAACAACCTATCGGCAAATTTGAATTTGATGAATCAGCTGATGCAATCGAAATCAACACCCCGGCATTAAAACTCAGCATCAATAAATCACCCTTGAGGTTTAACTTTTCTACGGCTGACGGCAAACCCCTAAGCGAAGACGATAGTCGTTTTGGCACCAACTGGCAGGGCGAGCGCGTAATTACCTATCGTAAATTATATGCCGATGAAAAATTTATTGGACTGGGCGAGAAAGCCGGCAACCTTAACCGGCGCGGAACATCGTATGTTAACTGGAATACCGATGCGGTTGACTACAACAACAAAAGCGACCCTTTATATAAAACATTTCCGTTTTTTATAGGCCTGCATAGCGGGCTAACCTATGGTCTGTTTCTGGACAATACCCACAAAAGCTATTTCGACTTTGGCGCTACCACCGACGATGAAATGAGCTGGTTTGGTGCCGATGGCGGCGATATGAACTATTATTTTTTTGGCGCACAGGGCGTAGCCAAAATTATTGAAGATTATACCTGGCTCACTGGCCGCATGGAAATGCCGCCGCTGTGGAGCCTTGGTTACCAGCAATGCCGCTGGAGCTATATGAGCGCCAAAGAAGTATTAAAAATTGCCAAAACCTTCCGCAAAAAGAAGATCCCGGCCGACGTGATGTATTGCGACATTGATTATATGGAGGGTTTCAAAATTTTTACCTGGAATAAGAAAACCTTTGCTAATCCGTGGGCCATAATGAACGAGCTAAAGGCGATGGGTTTTCATTTGGTTACGATAGTTGATCCGGGAATAAAGATTGAAGACGGCTACAAGCAATACGATGAAGGAGTAGCTAACGACTACTTTGCCAAATATCCCGATGGCGAAAATTATACAGGGTATGTTTGGCCGGGCCGCTGTCACTTTCCCGATTTTTTCAGGGATGATGTGCGGGAGTGGTGGGGCGCAGCGTTTACCGCTTTGACAGATGTTGGCGTAGATGGTTTTTGGAACGATATGAACGAACCGGCAGCCTGGGGGCAAAACATCCCGTGGATGGTAAAATTTGGAGATAAATATATGCCCGAAGTGCGCAATGCTTATGGCATGCAAATGGCCAGGGCTACATACGAGGGCACAAGAAAAATCCTGAATAACAAACGACCATTTGTACTCACCCGGGCCGCATACGCCGGCACACAGCGCTATTCGGCCGTGTGGACGGGCGATAACACCGGCACTGATGAGCACATGCTTTTGGGGCAGCGTTTAGTAAACAGCCTTGGTATAACCGGCATATCTTTTACCGGCGTAGATATCGGTGGCTTTAGCGCCAACCCGACGCCTGAGCTAATGGTACGCTGGAATTCGTTAGGAGTTTATACGCCAATGTTTCGAAACCACGCTATCCAGGGCAGCAAAATGCGCGAGCCATGGGAATGGGGAGATGTCAACGAGCAGCTCATCAAAAAAGATATTGAACAACGATATAAGCTGTTGCCCTATATTTATTCGGCCTTTCATCAATCCACACAAACAGGCTTACCCATTAGCCGCACGCTGGCCATTGAATATTCTTTTGACGAAAAAGTATATTTCGAACGCTTCCAAAACCAGTTTATGTTTGGCGATGCATTGTTGGTTGCGCCGGTTGAAAGCGATAAACTTACAATCGATGTTTACCTGCCCAAAGGCGATTGGTACCGCTTAAGTACCGGCGAAAAACTCAAAGGTGGTAAAATTGTAAATGTAGCCTCGCCTTTAACCGATTTGCCTGTATTTGTAAAAGCAGGCGCTATTATACCAATGCAAAGCGTAACGCAAAGTACAGCCGCTAAAGGCGATGGCATACTGCTACTCCACATTTGGAATGGCAAAAAAACCAGTGAGTTTTTGTATTATGAAGATGACGGGTTGTCTTATAATTATGAACAGGGGGCTTATTATAAGAGGACCATTAGGTTTGATCCGAAGAAAAAAAGCGTCACCTTATCGGCAGTTGAGGGAACATTTTTTTCGAGGTTTGATAAACTGAGTATTGTTTGGCATGGATTTGAGAGAGGGGTGAATGATAAGGTTGTTGATTTTGTAAAGGAGGAGATGATGATAGGATTTGTTTGAATTGAAGATTTGAATTATCTCATCCAGAGATTTGATGATGTATGTAAAACGTCCATAATCACAGCGGCCAATGTTGTCTTTCTATCAAAAATTTGCCATATTTATTTTAGATGGATGAAAAATTTAACAATAGATATCGTATTCCGGCAACCCGTCTTTCTGGATGGGATTACGGATCAAATGGCTTGTATTATGTAACGATATGCACAAAAAACAGAGTTCATTATTTTGGCGACGTTATTAGTGAACCGAATTCGGCAGTAGCTTTAAAAATGACACCGATTGGAGAGGTGGCTTCTAAAAACTGGGCGAATATTCCAATTCTTCATCCTTTTATCGAACTGGATGAATTTGTGTTGATGCCGAATCATTTACACGGCATTATTTTTATAAACAAACCTGATAAAGTTGATTGGCAGGTCAATAAATTTGGCGCGCAAAGCCAAAATTTAGCATCGGCAATGCGTGGTTATAAAGCATCAGTTAAAACATATGCTACAATCAACGAGATAGATTTTGCGTGGCAGCCACGGTATTTTGATAGGGTGATTCGCAATGAAAAGGAATACCAAAATGTAAGGGCATATATATTCAATAACCTGACAGATTGGTTGGCCAAAGGCGATAATGAAGATAATTATTTCCCAATGTAGAGACGCAATACTTTGCGTCTCCCGCGTTTAGGCCCGAATTTTCAACGCTCGATAGTTGAGATGCATTTGAAAATCCGGGAATTTGCATGATTGATTTGCATGCGGGAGACGCAAAGTATTGCGTCTCTACAAATACGGGTCGTAAATGATAGATTTTTATTCATCCCCATCCATCCCAATCGGCGATCCATCCGGCATATTCAACATTGGTGCGGGTTGAAACTTATCGGGATTTTTTTCAAACTCATTGATTTGTGATAAACCGAACAGCAAATTAGCTTTACTGCTGCCGGCAGCAGTAAGCGCCGCTGTTTTCATCCATTTTTTAAGGTCATCTATCTGTAGTAACGCAATACCGCGCACGCTTTCGGGGGCGCTGGTTGTGGCTGCCAGGGTCAGTATCTGCCTAAGGGCAAGGTTATTTACCAGGCGTTGCAACTCGCCTTTATAGCCTGCCGGTTGCGGGGCTTTCCAGGTTTGGGCTACCAGCTTATTCAAAACAGGTAAAAGGCCCGGCTGGGTATTATCGCGCGATTGGTATTCAACCAGCCTGGCGGCGCGCTCGGGCTGTAACATGAACGATAAGGTTGCAGCAGCGGCAGATTCTGCAGCGGCCAGCGGATCAAAAGTGAGGCCGGTATGCGATTTAAAGGTTTCCCTTGTACGCGGATAACCAATTGGTCGCGGTGGTATTTTCTCTATCAACTTTTCGGGCAGTGCCAATGCATCGGGGCTGATGGTGCCCATCAGCGCATTAAAAGCCTTCCATTGCTCGGCGGGAGGCACAAATTTAGTAATGGTTTGCCCATCGTTTTTTAAAGCGAAGGTATAATACAACCCGCCCAACATTTTCGAAGCAGCCTCGGCCTGGAAACGGTGAATCAGGTACATCGGCACCAATACCTCTTCCAGCGTAGCCATTGGCGCGTCCTGGCGAATGGCTTTTTCCGAAAAATTATCCAGCACATGTTTGCGTAAAACCATCAGGCGGTTCAGTTCATCGGCAGCATTGGTACCGCTATCCCATAAATGGGCTTGTGGGTGAGCGCTGCCGGCCGGGCGGGCATCATCATCAGATATAAATAAAAAGCCTTGTTTAATGGTTTCGGTAATGATGCCTTTTAAAGCCTCATCCTCATTGGTACCTTTAGCAAAATCCTGGTAACCATAAAGGATGGCACGTTTATCATATTCACCAATTTCGGTGCGATAAGCTTTACTGAGGTCGATAGTGCCATCAGCATTCAGGCTGATAACCGGTGGCGGATAATCCATTACCGATGCCCGGCCGTTTACACTGGCAGTAAAATTATGCTGCAAGCCCAGGGTATGGCCAACCTCATGGGCCGCCAATTGCCTTAAACGGGCAAGGGCCATTTTCATCATTTTATCGCTTGTTGGTTTGCCATCTTCATAAGGCTGAACCAATCCTTCGGCAATCAGGAAATCCTGCCTGTCGCGCAGGGAGCCAAGGGAAACCTGGCCTTTAATTATTTCGCCTGTACGCGGATCATCAATTGATGCACCGTATGACCATCCCCTGGTTGAGCGGTGAATCCATTGGATAATATTATAACGGATGTCCATTGGGTCGGCATCCTCGGGCAGCAGTTTAACCTGGAAAGCGTTTTTATAACCGGCAGCCTCAAAGGCCTGGTTCCACCAGCCGGCTCCTTCAATCAGGGCGTTACGCACAAGTTCGGGCGCCCCACGGTCAACATAATATATAATGGGCTTTATGGGTTCACTAATAGCCGCTGTCGGGTCTTTTTTCTCCAACCGGTGGCGGGCAAGCATCCGTTTCATAATAGGCTCATCAATAGGCGTAGCATAATCCATATAGTCCACATCGTAATAGCCGGATCGTGGGTCGAAGTTTCGTTTTTTATAACCCTCATCAGGTAGTTTTATAAAGGATTGGTGCATCCTTACTGTAACAGCATTAGGGTCGGGCGTCACCGAGCTAATCTCGTAACCTTTGCCTTTTCCGGCCAGGGTAATAGTGGCCTCAAATTCCGAATTATCAGGAAAGCTTTTTGTATTGGGTAAATATACTGCCGACCGGCTATCGTCAAAGCTAAAACTACCCTGGTTATTGTTATTCAATCTATCGGCAATCTTATGGCTATCGCGTAACAAAAAAGGCGTAAAATCAACCAAAACCCTATCCCCATCCCGGGCCACAACCGTGGCACCCCAAATAGCCGATTGGGCAAAGGCTTCTTCTACAGATTTTCTTTCTTCGGCATTATTGCTGACAGCCCGGTAGCTGTAATTGGGCTGCATCAATAATACCTTAGGACCGCTTTTTATGAATTTCACAATGCGACTGCCACCAATTTGCCCCCTATCCAAACCCAGATCATTTGACCCTACACCCGCTGGCATCGAGTTTACGTAAAGAAATTCCTGATCGAATTTATCTATCTCTAAAAAAATCTTCCCGGTTTTCTCATCCCAATAGAAGTTAAAATAACCGGTGTATTTGGTAAAGCCTTTTGTTTTGGCATCAATCTCATCAGTTTGTTGGGCTTTAACATTCAAAACAAAAATCAGTAAGGCAAAAAAGAGCAGGTAGACTTTTTTCATAGGGGCTAATCTGTTGTTAAGCCCTAAAATAGGTATAAAAACAGAAAAGGAGGTAAAATTACCTCCCTTCCATTGTTACAAAATCAGCATTAATTATTTCATGCCTTTTTTTATCGCCTCTATTTCGGCAAGGTGGCCTTTTATAGTAGGTAAAGTTTTTTCGGCAAAAGCCTTCAAATCTGCGTCTTTACAGTTTTTGGCAGCATCTTCAAACATCGATATTGTTTTTTTGTGCCCGTCAACCATGGCATCTACGTAAGCTTTGTCAAAATCGCTGGCCGATTTTTTTGAAAGATCGGCCAACTCCTTTTGCTTTTCTTCGCTTGGTGCGGCTGGCAATGTAATGTTTTTGGTTTTGGCAATAGCCATCAATTCCTCGTTTGCTTTGCCATGATCGGCCACCATCATCGCAGCAAAATCTTTAACTTTTTGATTTAAGGCTTTGGTTTCGGCAACTTTACCTGCCGCAACTTCGGTCATACCACCGTTGGCAGCGTCAACAGCAAATTTTGCATCATCTTTATCAACAGCAATGCCTTTTGCGCCGGTTACGCCGGTAGTATCGTTAACCGCCATTGTTGATGTGTCTTTAACGGCATTGGTACTGTCGGCAGCATCTTTACTGTCTTTGGCACCGCCGCATGATTGGAATGATAAGGCAGCAATTGCCATCATCGCCATTAAACTTAACTTTTTCATAGTAGTGATTTATTTATGTTTTTATAGGCAACAACTTTTACTCAGATAAGTTTTATTTTCTTATTTGTAAAATACATTAAGTTTATATAAATAAACCCTTTTCAAAGCAATAAAATTTGGATATAAAAATGTCCCACAGCCGCCAGCCTGGCACAACCGAACCGCCCTGGCAATCTTTTTTTTACCGATTTTCTTTCAACGTTTTAATTTTGATTTCTCACCTATTTACAATTGTTTACAACATTTTTCATAATACGATGAACTATGATTTAAACCACTCAAAATTTATATATTGGCCGCAGAAATATTCATACTAAATGCTAAACAAGCTTTTTTTTACGCTGGTATGCCTGTTGGGCTGTACCACATTATTTGCCCAGCAACATAGCCAGGAATTTGGCATCCAAACTGATAACGACTCGTACCTGGGCCAGGGGTCTGACAGGTATTACACCAATGGTATTTTTTTTTATTACCGTAAGGCCTTAAAAGTTGCAGAATCAGGGAACCTTCAAAACAAAATTTTGGGCATCGAATTAGGGCAAAAGATGTTTAATCCACAATCGGGTTACGTTAGGGACGCGGGTGATGTTGACAGGCCTTTTGCCGCATACACATACATTGGCGGTACCTTAAACCTATTATATAAAAACGAAAGCACGCTTAAGCTTGGTGCCCAAATAGGGCTGGTTGGCCCCGCTGCCGGCGGCGAACCTATTCAAAAACTTATTCATAACACATTTGGCTTTTACACATTGAACGGCTGGCAATACCAGATCAGGAATGATGTTGAGCTTAATTTATCTGCCGAATATAACAAGCTGCTTGCCCGTGCGTCATGGGCAGATGTAAGCCTGGCCAGCTATGCCAATTTAGGTACCGGCTTTACCGGGGCCGGATTAGGGCCGCTGTTTCGCCTGGGCAACTTTAACCAGCTATTCAGTTCAATAAGTACGCAAAGCACGGCCTCGTTAACTCCTCAAAGCAATTTACTGCACAAGCAAGAGTTATTTTTTTACTACAAACCGCAAATAAACGCCATAGTTTACGATGCCACCGTACAAGGCGGCCTTTTTAGCAGCCACGACCCTAATAGCCTGGAAATTACCGGGACCAAAAAGCCCTTTGTTTTTAGCCAGCAATTTGGCGTAGGTTTTAGCTTTACCCGTTTCACTTTTGATGTTGCCGCTATTTTCCACACCCGCGAAGTTAAAACGATGATACATTCGCACCAATGGGCGGCAATAACCGGGGTTTATAGATTTAAGTAAGATTAAAGTTCAATTTGCAGGTTTGAAAATAGCAACACTAAAAGAGTTTAAGATGAATTGTTTTTAAAATCAAACCCCCTTACAACCTCACATTCATCCCCACATTATAATTCCTTAAAGGCGAAGCGTTATAATACCTGTTGCCTACTGCATTTAAATCATTACCAAGGCTGTATTTTTGGTTCAGGATGTTATCCGCGGCAGCAAAAATCTCCAATCGTGTTTTATGCCCGATTGTTGGTTGCCAGCTAACCCTGGCTTGTAACAGGTTATAATGCCCGGCATATATTGTATTGGCATCGTTGAGCGGAATTTTTGAAGTGTAGTTATGCTGTGCAAACAACGAAAGATCTGCCGGGAATTTGAGTTGCAGGCTGGATACAAACACATGCCTGGGCACACCCGTTAGCCTATTGCCCGAATAGCTGGTGCTGGTAGCCGTATAATCGCGAAAAGTAAACCCGCTGTAAGTATATGATTCATTAAACTGAAGGCCACGGATAAAATGTGTACTATTCTGGCGGATAATCCAATCTGTAAACGATAATTCAAAACCTGGCTGATTGGTGCCGCCGGCATTGATATAGTGCTCGGTTTCGTCGGCATTTAAACGGCGCACAATGGCATTGCTGATGCGGTAATAAAATACCGAAGCGTCGAGCAGCAAAGTCTCGTCCTGGTTGCGCAGGCGGAAACCGGTCTCGTAGTTCCAGCCGGTTTGTGCCTGCAGGCTGGTATTTACAATATTATCAGTAGGCCGCACCTCGGCAGTGGTTGGTGTAGAGTAGCCGCGGCTTACCGACGCCCGCCAGATAAAGTTATTGGTAAGCTGGTAGCTTAAGGCAAGCCTTGGCATTAACTGCGGCGTAAAATTGCGGTTGGTAAAACCGCTTTGGTTAAGCGGGTAAATATTTTTAAAATCATAGTCGTACCAATTCAAGCTCAGCGCGGCTTCCGCATGGAGGCGTTTAAATAGGTCTGCCGAATAGCGCCCGAAGATAAAATGCTGGTTGGTGTGGATATTATCGCTGGTTTGGGTGGTGTCCTTTACGCCTTTTTTATTGCCATAATTGCTAATCAGCGAATTGGTTTGCTGCCACTCAATTCCTAAATCGGCTTTCCAATCCAGGTTTTCCTGGTGATTGCCGGCCAATTCAAAATAAGTGCGCAATCCATAAGTATTTTCCTTACGTTGCTCATAATTGGTAATAAATGGGTTGGCAAAATCAACATGGCTGCCAAAAACAGACAGCACGTTCCTGATCCTGTCGCTTAAATGGTATTCGTTAGTCAATCCGCCTAAATACATTTTAGTGGTGATACCAATTTGCTGTTGTATAGCTCCGGGTAAAGTTGCAGTTGGCTGCCGCGCCAGTGTTGGGTTGGCTGTAAACTGCGCCAGGTTTAAGCCGCCGGGCGTTTGGTAGGCCAGGTTGGAATATAGCCCCAGCACTTTTAATTCATTTTTACCACTATAGTTCCATTTATCGGCCAGTTGAATGTAATTACGATGCATATCACTATGCTGTCTGTAACCATGATAGGTTTGAAAACTTTGGCTGATATTAAACAGATTTGCCCCCGAACGCTGCTGAAGTGTAACCTTTTCGTGGAACAAGCCATAGCTGCCGGTATTAACGCCCGCCGTTAAATAACTACCATCATTATAGCGGTTAATAGAACTCAGCGAAACTACCCCGCCGGAGTTGGCGCCGAACAAGCTGCCGTCCGGGCCTTTTAAAATTTCGATACTGCCTATGCTGCCTATATCAATAGCATTCAGGTAAGTGTTGCCCCCGGCATCCGTTAAGGGAATTTCATCAAAATAAATTTTTACATCCCTTACCCCAAACGGCGACCGCAACAAACTTCCGCGGATGGATAAACGGTAACTCCCGGGCGAACGCTCCTCGGCCCTGATACCCGGAACGGTGTTTAATGCCGTAACGAATGAATTATCGGGCTGTAATTTTAATTGTGCAGCCCCCAATACACTTACCGAAGCCGGTACACTCAACACCGGCTGTTCACTAAGATAGCCGTGTACAGTTACAGTTTTTAGGTGCGTGGTATCTTTTTTTATTGTTTTTTTACTTTGGGCGGTGGCGTTTACAGCTATTGCAAGGGTCAGAAAGCAGCTCAGGTACAATTTTATCATATAGTCAAATAGGTAGGCAAAAGTAGTTGTTTTAACGCTAAATGTGCGTTGTGTTTTGGTAACAAGTTGGGGCGAAAAGGAGTAATTACCCAACTGATATCATTACATCGTATTCTTTTACCAGTTTTTTTGTTGCCCGCGCACGATAAGCGGTTATCAACAGGGTTTTAAGATCATCAGGCGATACCGTTTCAAGGCGTACCACCATGTATTTGTAATTGATGTAATGATGGGTAATAAAGAAGGTATGCGGATCGCGCGCCATCCATTTTTCACGTTCGGTAGTATACACTGCAAGCAGTTCCTGCGCCGGTTTTACGTTGGTAAAGATCTTTTTATTTACATAAAAGGCCGGGTATTCAAAATGCATTCCCTCGGTAACACCCGGCAAAGGGAGCAGTATGCTACGCAGAAACTGCATAAAGATCGACATATCTGTGGCCATAATTAAAGTTAGGTAATTTTCATATTATTCTTAATTTTCGGCATGCAAAATCAGCTTCAGCAAACATTTGGCAATATTGACATTTACCTGTTCGATCAGTTATTGAAAGGCCGGTTTGATGACTGCAAAACCGTATTGGATGCCGGCTGTGGCAACGGCCGAAACCTGGTTTACTTTTTACAAAACGGGTTTGATGTTTATGGGGTTGATCAAAGCGAGGCGGCTATTGATGCGGTTAAGCAATTATCCGCCATGTTAGCGCCGGCTAATCCCCTGTCAAACTTTGCGGTATCGGGTGTTGAAGATCTGCCTTATCCTGATAACACTTTCGACCTGGTGATTTGCAGCGCGGTTTTACATTTTGCAAAAAGTATCGAACATTTCGACAACATGGTACACTCGCTTTGGCGGGTGCTTAAACCCGGCGGTTACTTTTTTGCCAGGCTTGCATCGGATATCGGGATTGAAAACCTGGTGAAGCCTGTTGATAATAACAACCGTTTCTTGCTCCCCGACGGTTCTGAACGTTTTTTAGTAGATGAACAAATATTGCTGCGCTATGGCTTTGCGCTAAACGGTACGTTTTACGAACCCATAAAAACAACCAACGTACAAAACCTGCGATGCATGACTACTTGGTGTTTACAGAAGCAATAATCTTGTCGGCGTTATGATGCGTTTAATTCCGGACAGGGCAAAGTGTACTGTACCGGTACGAACGAGACACCCTGATACGGGGTGGTACGGCCTGGCACACCCTGAAACACCCTGGTACGGGGTGGTACGGCCTGACACGCCCTGAAACACCCTGGTACGGGGTGGTACACCCCTGGTGGTTAATATTTTTAAGTAAAACAAAATATCTGATATTAAATCAACAGTACAAGGTCGTAAGTCTAAAGTTGTTCTTTTGGGGCTCAGAACTTAAGACTTTGGGCTAAAGAATAACCGCTGTTCGATTTTTTCCAACAGCAGAAGAAATCGGACAGTAAAAGCTTGAATAGCGAATATCCATACCAGGCAAATTAAACCCTCGTGCAAGCCCCTATATGCGGCGAAAGGCGAAGAGAGGGTGCCATCCGCTAAAAGCGGGCCGGCAGGTGAGTGTTCGCAACACTGCAAATATTTTTTCTCCAATTAAAAAAAGTACCTATATTCACGTTTTCAAAACAGGTGTTATTCTTACACTTATTATAAACTAATTTATTGCTGTTCAATATGTTTAAAATGTTACCCACCTTAAATGCAAAAATAAAACAATCGATTGCGTTGTTTATCTTGCTGGCAGGCGCTATGGCCACACTTACTGCAAACGCTACCGTTAAATCCTTTAAAAAAGGTCCCGATGGCGTTACCTTTTCTTTAGATAAGGGCCTGATGAAGGTGCTTGTGCGCAGTGCCGACATTATCGAAGTAAAATATACCATTTTTGATGCCTTTGAAACCAAGCCTTCGCTGGTGGTGGTTAACAGCTGGAAAACCCCTACTGCCTACCAGGTAACGGCAACCAAAACCGAGGTAGTCATCACCACGGCAAAAATGAAGGTAATAGTGAACAAGGCCACCAACGCCATTACTTATACCGATTTAAAAGGCAACGTAATTACTTCCGAAGACAGCGAAAACAAAACGATAACTCCTGCAACTATTGCCGGCATCAGCACCTATAATGTAAGCACACAGTTTACCTCGCCGGTAAACGAAGCGCTTTACGGTTTGGGTTGCCACCCCTTAGATTCTTTATCCATTAACTATAAAGGCCGCAACCAGGAATTGCTAATCAAGTACCTTACCGGTGCTATCCCGGTATTGTTATCAACCAAGGGCTATGGCTTGCTTTGGGACAACTATTCGGCATCAAACTTTTATGGTGCCGAGGCCGATAACACCAAATTTAAATACGTATCTGAAAGCGGTAAACAGGTTGATTACTTCTTCTTCTACGGCCCTTCCTTCGATCATATTATCGATTCGTATCGTATAGCAACCGGTCGTGCGCCAATGTTTGGCAAATGGGCTTACGGGCTTTTCCAATCGCAAGACAGGTACATGAGCGAAAAGGAGATATTAAGTGTTAAAGATAAATATCGTGATAACCACATCCCGGTTGACGTAATTGTACAGGACTGGTACTACTGGGATCCATTGCCAATTGGCTCGCACGTGATGAAGCCCGAGCGTTACCCCCACCCAAAACAAATGGTTGATGAATTGCACAAAGCAAACATCCATGCCATGATTTCGATATGGCCTGTATTTGGTAAAGGCACCCCCAACTATGATGCATTAGAAAAAATGGGCGGCTTAACCGATATTACCTGGGATAACGTGGTTACCCACACTTTTGATACTTATTACGATGCCCACAACCCTAAAGCCCGCGAATTGTATTGGGACCAGGCACGCGATAGCCTGGTAAAACGCTACGGTTTTGATGCCTGGTGGATTGACCAGTGTGAGCCGGATAATGGCGCTTTGCTTGATGCCCGCCGCCAAAGCAACTTTAGCATAGGTAAAGGGATTGATTATTTTAATACCTACTCGTTGCAGCACACCAAAGGTGTTTATGAAGGCTGGCGCAGGGATATTCCGGGCAAACGCGCTTTCTTTTTGGTAAGGCAATCATTTGCCGGCGAACAGCGTAATGCAGCCACCTTATGGTCAAGCGATATTGAGTGTACCTTCTGGAACTATAAAAACCAGGTGCCGCAGGGCATCAACGCCTGCGCATCGGGTATCCCCTATTGGACATCAGATATCGGCGGTTACCACTTCCATTGGAAAGCTGCCGACTGGTCGCAGCCGGATAAGCGCGAGCTGTTTACACGCTGGTTTCAGTTTGGCGCATTTTGCCCCATCTTCCGCATCCACGGTAAAGGCGAGCGTGCATTGTTTAGCGACAACTGGGATCCCAATACCAAAGCCATCCTGTTAAACTTTGATAAACTGCGTTACCGCCTGCTGCCATACATCTACTCGCTGGCCGGCAAGGTAACTACCGAAAACTATACCATGATGCGCGCCCTGACATTTGATTTCAGGAACGATGAAAAAGCCTACGGCATACCAGACCAATATATGTTTGGCCCGGCCTTTATGGTTAACCCGGTTACCGAGCAGCTGTATACATCGGCCGATGCTGATAAAAAAGCTAAAGCGCGCCAGGTTTACCTGCCTGCCGCAACCAAATGGTACAACTTTTGGACTGGCGAAGTGCTCGACGGTGGCCAAACCATCAGCGCTGCCGCACCTATCGAGATATTGCCGCTTTATGTAAAAGCTGGTTCTATCATCCCAATGGGCCCGCACATGGAATACGCTACCGAAAAACCAGCCAGCAATATCGAGTTAAGGATATACCCCGGTGCAAATGGTACGTTTAAGCTGTACGAAGACGAGAACGAAAATTACAACTACGAAAAAGGAGCTTTTGCCACCATCAGCTTTAACTGGGATGATAAAGCGCATAAGCTGACTATATCAGGTACCAAGGGCCACTTTCCAGGGATGCTAAAAAACCGCACCTTTAATATTGTGCTGGTTAAGGGGGCACATGGCTCAGATGTGGAGATAACAGCCAAAGCTGATAAGGTGGTTAAATACAGTGGTAAAGCGTTGGTAGTTAACTTGTAAAAAAGAATCAAGAGTTAAGAATCAAGAGTCAAGACAGAAAGCTCTTGCGGTAATTGAAAAGGAAATTATTTCTACATTAATTCTTCTTTCTTAATTATTATCTTTCGGAAAAATATACCAGCCTGCAATAAAATGCAGGCTGGTTTGTGTTTAAGCATTTCAAAAAATAAAACTAAAATCTGTTGAAGCCAAGCAAACACCTGTCGCCCTTTCAAATTATATCACTATTGTTGGTTTTATGTTGGGTGCCATTTGCCGCATCGGCGCAAAAAAAGAATTCGGCGTTTCAATACCACATTCGTAAAACCACGGCACCCATTACTATTGACGGGGTTATGGACGAGGCCTGGCATAGCGCCGATTCGGCTGCTAACTTTTTTATGGTGATGCCTATGGATACCAGCCGGGCCAAATTACATACCGAGGTGCGGATGACCTTCGATAACAACAACCTGTACATTATTGCCGTTTGCTATACCGCAGGGCCCGGCGAATACATGGTTGAATCGCTGAAGCGAGATTTCGCCTTTCAAAAAAACGATAATTTTATATTTTTTCTCGACCCCTTTGACGCCCGCACAGATGGCTTTAGCTTTGGCGCCAACGCCGCCGGCGCTCAATGGGATGGTACCATGTACGAGGGTGGCAAGGTTGACCTTAGCTGGGATAACAAATGGATATCGGTAGTAAAAAACTATCCTGATAAGTGGGTATTTGAAGCGGCCATCCCCTTTAAAAGTATCCGCTATAAAAAAGGCGTTGGCCAATGGGGCATTAACTTTAGCCGGAACGACCTGATATCTACCGAAAAATCGAGCTGGGCGCCGGTGCCAAGGCAGTTCCCCACGGCGTCGCTGGCGTATACAGGCCTATTGGTTTGGGACGAATTACCGCCCGATGCCGGCACCAACATTTCGCTCATCCCCTACGCGCTTACCGGCCTATCTAAAGATTACATAGCCGGAACCAAAACCGACTGGAAAAAAGAAATAGGCGGCGATGCCAAAATAGGCCTTACCTCGTCTCTCAACCTCGACCTTACCGTTAACCCCGATTTTTCGCAGGTTGATGTAGACCAGCAGGTGGTAAATTTGAACAGGTATGAATTGTTTTTTCCCGAGAAGAGGCAGTTTTTTTTAGAGAACGGCGACTTGTTTGCCAATTTCGGTTACGCCGATATAAGGCCGTTTTTTTCGCGCAGGATTGGGCTTAATGCCCCCATCAGGTTTGGCACCAGGCTTACCGGCAAACTGGATAAAGACTGGCGTGTTGGGTTGATGGATATACAAACCGGAACATCAAACGATGCCCTTACCCCTGCCCAAAACTATGGCGTGCTCACGCTTCAGCGCCGTGTTTTCGGCCGTTCAAACATAGGCTTTATGTTTATTAATAAGGATGCTACAGGAACATCAACCCCGGGCAATGCCTATAACCGCAACTTTGGGGTGGAGTACAACCTGGCCTCGCCAAGCAATTTATGGACCGGCAAGCTTTTAGGCCTAAAATCATTTACACCCGGCCTTAAGGGGCACGACCTGGTGGCAGCGGCCCACGTACAATACCTGAGCAAATACTGGACGGCCTATTTGCAAGATGAGTATGTTGGCAAAAACTATACTGCGGGGGTTGGCTACGTACCCAGGGTTGGCTATAATAAAATCAGTCCGCTGCTATTACATAATTTTTTTCCCAAAGGCGGCGATGTGCTTATCCATGGCATCCAGCTAACCAGCAACTATTATTTTGACGAGAATTTTAAGCGCACCGATAACGAAAGCACCTTAGCTTATATCATGACACTGCGTAACAAAAGTACATTTACGGTATCGGGCATTGATACCTATATCAAATTATTGGTACCGTTTGATCCAACCAATACAGGCAAAACACCGCTGCCTATTGGCTCGCAACATCATTGGAATACGGTTGACATGCAGTTTGTATCGAAGCCGCAGGCACTATTTACTTACCTTTTAGAGGGCCTGCACGGTGGTTATTACGATGGATACCGTACCAGCCTGATTGCACAACTGGGCTACCGCTTTCAGCCTTATGTTAACCTGTTTGTAAACTCCTCATTTAATGATTTGCGCCTGCCCCAGCCTTATGGCGATACCCAATTTTGGCTGATTGGCCCAAAAGCAGATATTACCTTAAGCAACACCCTATATTTTACCACTTATGTACAATACAACGGCCAGGTAAAAAACATCAATACCAACGTGCGCCTGCAGTGGCGCTACAAACCGGCGTCAGATTTTTTTATTGTTTATGGGGATAACTCCATACCATCGCCCTATACCGTTAAAAACCGCCAGCTGGTAGTTAAGTGGACTTACTGGTGTAATCTTTGATTTCGGATTTCGGAATTTCGATTTCGGATTTGCTAATTTTGATTTCGGATTTGTAAATTCATAATTTTCGATTTTTTTCATTTTCAAATCTTCAAATTCTCAAATTTTCAAATCATCTGTAATCTGCACATCTAAAATTACTCCCCCCCTTCCATCAGGCTGTATACTTCCTGCATGTAAACGGCTTCGTTCATGGCGGCATGAAAATCGTCCCATTCATCGCTGCTGAAGGTAAACTGTACATCATTTACCGGGGTACGCATTACCATACGTTCCTGCCCGTCGGGAAACGGGAAGGTATAATTCTCAAAATTAAGCTCAAGGGTAAAATCCCGGAATTGTACAAACTGCTCGGGCGTAAAACTCAGGATAAGGTTATTATTCCAGATGAAGATACAACGGCACTCCTGGCACCGGCTTATAACCGATGCACCAACCTGGCTCAATACTTTTGCGTCGCACATAAATAGATAGATTTAATTGGTGCCTGCCCTGTAATAAAACCATCGCGGCATTTATCGCAGAGCAGGGCTTTATATTTTAAAGTGTTTTTTCAACTTAAACGTCAATTACTTTGCAGGAAGCGTATTTCCCTTTTTAAGAACAAAAGCAAAGTAAATCCTTATTTAGAATAAATCCAAATAAAAACAACAAATAAAAAAAGAGTCAAGAATTAAGACAAAACTGTCTTGTCCTGAAATAACAAATAGGCTCTAGTCAAAGTCTTAAGTTCGAAGAAGTTGTTTAAATTTAATTAGATGATTTATTTGTATCCTATAAAAATCATTGCCGTTGACTTTAGTCAGCGGAATAATAACTAAAAGGCGAGTGGCTTTAGCCAAAAGTCGCTTTAATAATTTGGCTAAAGCGAGAAACGATCCTTTCCTTTCGTTGACTAAAGTCAACGGCAATGAATAATTTTCGTTGTTAGACAGCTTCTAAGTCCTTTTAGGAATAAACCTGGTCTTTCGACTCCGAGGCTTACAACCAAGCACTTATAACTTCGCTGTAGTTACATCTTTGTTCAGGCTATCGGCATACTGTTTCATTTTAGGATATTGTGGTAAATCGTACCATGGGCTTTTTGGCCTGTCGGCAGGGAAGCCGTATTGGGCGCGGTAGGCTTTGCGTTCGGCTGTGAAGTGCCACCAGCGTTTGCTATCGTCGCGGTGTACAATATAATGGGCCAACAAACGGTACGAATCCTCAACACAGGGGTCGGCCCAGGCGCCGCAATGTTTTTCAAATGCATTGTACAGTTCAACCGGATCTTTTCCCTCAAGCTGCTTTAATGAATAATACCCCTGTTCAATAAGTTCGGTTGCAAAGTTGATGCCTAACGATGGGATGCTTTGAAATTCCATCAGCGCGGCAATTTCCTGACTCCTTTGGGCCGATGCTTTCAGGATAGCCGCTATTTCATCAGGAGCGTAACCGGCCAACGCATTGATCTTTATTTTTTGGCTTTTAAGTATTGCCTTTTCACCGGCATTTAATTTGAGGTCGATATTCTTTTTCATAGCGCCTGTTAAAGCATTAAAATTAATTAAAGGGAATTAATTAAGCCCACTACTAAAATACCCTATATTTAATAATTAAAATAAACCAAATCAATTTCGCTGTTTATCTCGTATAAAGCATTAACTATTAACTGATCTTGAGATTAAAAAAACATATTGTAGATAACAATGGCACACGAGGGGTAATATCGGCGGTCTTTTTTATATTCTTAAGCCTTTCGGCATTTGCCAAATCACATCCCGAAGTTGACAGCATTAAAAACCTGTTATTGCCTGCGTCTGCATATCAAAAAAATCCGGATACCGCTACCATTAACAAACTCAATAAAATAGCATCGGGTTACTTTAAATCGAACCCCGATAGCGCTTACTATTATGGCAAAAAAAGCATTGAGCTATCGCGCAAAATTAAATATCCGGAAGGTATAGCTAATGGTTTGCTGGAAACCGGGCACGTAAATTATTTTAAAGGCAACTCCAAACAAGCTAAACAAAATTTCGACGAAGCTATAGCCATATTCAAAAGCTTACATAACGATAAGGGCCTTAGTAAGGCCTACATTTCGTACGGGCGGATGTATAACCAACTGGCCGAATACAAACTCGCGTTAGGCTATTTAGATAAAGCACGCCTGATTTGCCTGCGTAACCAGGACGAGCCTACCTTAACAGATTGCTATAAAAACATAGGTATAACATACTTTAGCAAAGGCCAGCTTTCAAATGCGCTCGACTTTTACTACAAGGGCCTTTTTATTGCGTTAAAAAACAACTATGTAACAACCTCGGCCGAAATTTATAATGATATTGGTGTGGTATTGCAAAACATGGAGGTATTTCCAAACGCCCTCGAATATTTCAAAAAGGCTATACAGGTATTTGAGGCCACTAATAACAAACAGGCTGTTGGCACCCTAAATGAAAATATTGGCGAAGTACTGCTTGCCCAGCATAAGTACGACGAGGCCATAGTGTATTTATTAAAATCGTTAAAAACAGCCAAACAGCAAGATGATAAAGACGGGCTAAGTTCGGTTTATACAGATCTGGGCATGTGTTATGCGCATAAAAATCAAATTCCGCTTGCCAAATCATACCTGGATACATCATTACGGATAGCTACAAAATACCAGATTGTTTATAACCAGGCCTATGCTTCAAACGGTTATGCCACCGTTTATAATTTGTTGGGCGATTATAAAAATGCGTATAAATACGCCGTGGATGGGCAGGCGCAGGCTATTAAACTGGGGAATATATCGGTACGCTCAAACTCCGCATTACAACTTAACAAAGCGATGGCCGGCCTTGGCAAATTTGAGGATGCCAACCGGATGTTGAATGAGTATATCAACCTTAAAAATCAAATTAACGATAATGAAAGCATTCAAAAGCTAACGTCATATAATTACGAATTAAGTTTTGCCGAAAAGAAACGGCAACTTGCCCAACAACAACGCGAACGCGACCTGATATATCAACAGAAAATAAAAAGCCAACGCCTGGTTAACGCCATATTTTCTATCATCATTGTGGGCATGATTGTTACTGTGGGTATTTATTACCGGCAAAAACGAAAGCAGCAAAAGATTAACGCCCTTTTGGAAGACCGTAACCACGAGATATTGAAACAAAAAGCCAACATTGACGACCAGGCCGAAAAGCTAAACGATTTAAATGTTTTAAAAGACAGGCTGATATCTATTTTAGCACATGACCTGCGCGCGCCATTAAGCACACTGCGTGGGCTTTTCAGTTTATTACAGGACGACAGCATCAGCCACGAAGAATTGCTGGAAATGATACCCGGCGTATTAAAAAAGCTGGAATATACTTCTGATTTTCTTGATACCCTGCTATTCTGGATAAACAGCCAAATGGAAAACTTTGAAGCATCGGTAAAAAACTTTTCGATAAAAGGGCTGGTGAGTTTGGAGATTGAGAGCTATCATGAGCAAGCCCAATTAAAAGGTATTACCCTGGTGGATAGTATCCCCGCCAATTTATCCGCCTGGGCCGATCCAAACTCTATCCGCATTGTTATTCGTAACCTGATTACCAATGCACTTAAATTTTGCCGAGAAGGTGATACCATAGAGATTTCGGCAACGATAGAAGATAATAAAAGAATTATTGTAAAGGTAAAAGATACCGGGGTGGGCATGTCTGCCGATCAGCGCGACAAACTGTTTAAAGGCAAGGTAAACAGTAAGATTGGCACCAAAAATGAATCGGGCACCGGCATGGGCATGCTGTTTTGCAAAGATCTGGTCGAAAAATGCCACGGCAAAATATGGGTAACCAGCGAGCCGGGAGTAGGTACCGAATTTATGTTTACACTGCCGGCTGTAGCCCAATCGGTGGAAGCGTAACGTCAAACAGCGAATTTATTTCTCATTCACCGGAACACCTGTTAAAGTCAAATTTTGCGAGTTCAAACTTAATTGTGCAACTGCCGGTTGTATCAATTTTGGCATCAACCTGCTTCATAAAAATCGGGAAAGTTGTGTATTGATAAAGTTCATATTCCATCGTTGTACCACCGAATAAGCTTTGATTTTTTACGTACCTGATTTTATAATCTTGTCTCTCCCACTCTCTTTCTGTTGTTTTACTACCCAACGCTGCACAAAAGCGACTAACACACCCTAAAATTGTTATCAACACACATGATGCAATGATAGTAACCAGAATTGATTTGATTTTGGTTTTTATGAGTATAATGCCGTACAAACAAGACAAAATAATATAAATTAAATAGGCGTAGGTGTTATCCATCACATAATTATAACCGGTGATGGCCGGAAAAAGTAATACGGTGGCAATAAGGCATATATAATAAAGCGTCTTGGTGTTGAATTGTTTACTTAATATCACTCCGCACAAAGGCACCAGGAAAAAGCTAAAAAATAACCAGGGATGGTAAATTATAAAATCGAACACTACCTACAGTTTTGAAGTTAATGAATGTTAATTTAAGTTTTAATATCTCAATAAAAAAGCCTTTCAAGTTTAACACTCGAAAGGCTTTCAAAATCATCTGCACATCTAAAATCTGCACATCTGCATATCCGCAGCTTATTTCATCAGGTTGATAAAATCATCAAACAAATACCTTGAATCATGCGGGCCAGGTGACGACTCCGGGTGATACTGTACCGAGAATGCTTTTTTATCTTTTACACGGATACCTTCTATCGATTGATCGTTAAGGTTTACATGGGTAATTTCTACCTTATCAGATGCCCGTACGGCTTCTGGGATCACGCCAAAACCATGATTTTGCGATGTTACCTCGCAATGATTGATAATGATATTTTTTACCGGGTGGTTTAAGCCACGGTGACCGTTAAACATTTTTTTAGTTGGGATATCGTTAGCCAAAGCCAGTAACTGGTGCCCTAAGCAAATGCCAAACATCGGTTTATCGGCGGCTAAAATTTCCTTTACCGTATCAATAGCGTAAGGCATAGCCGATGGATCGCCGGGGCCATTTGATATAAAATATCCGTTTGGCGCAAAATCCTTTTCCATTTCGGCATAAGTAGTTTTTGCGGGGAAAACTTTGGCGTAAACATCACGGTCGTCAAAGTTGCGCAGGATGTTTTTCTTTACACCCAAATCAA
This sequence comes from Mucilaginibacter sediminis, assembly GCF_051903035.1. NCBI lineage: Bacteria > Pseudomonadati > Bacteroidota > Sphingobacteriia > Sphingobacteriales > Sphingobacteriaceae > Mucilaginibacter > Mucilaginibacter sediminis. The sequence continues at coordinate 6,388,723 of NZ_CP170602.1, read as the reverse complement.
GTACCGCTACACGATAGGCGGCATCCTCGCTACCAAAAGTGTAAGTTTCGGTGGTTGATACCTGCGACGATAGTTCCAATCCGTCCATTGAAGGCACTTCGGCCAGCCTGGCTTTCAGCTCTTCGATATCTAATATCTCCGAAGAAATGATAGCATTCATGGCTCCCTTATCGCGGATATGGCGTACTATCTGGCGGGTATCCACATCGCTGATACCCACAATATTTTGTGCCTGGAAATAATCCTGGATAGATTCGTTAGCTTGTTTACGGCTGTAAGCAATGTTGTAGTTTTTACAAACCAAGCCTGCAATCTGGATGTTTCCCGATTCAACTTCGATATCGGCTATGCCGTAATTACCAATGTGCGCATTGGTTGCAACCATTATTTGCCCAAAGTACGATGGGTCGGTAAAAATTTCCTGGTAGCCGGTCATCCCTGTGTTAAAACAGATCTCGCCGGTAGTAGTACCGATCTTTCCAGCGGCTTTACCGTAAAATACGGTGCCATCAGCCAATAAAAGTACTGCCGGTAATTTGGTGAAGTGCGTCATTTAGCAAAAAAATTGAATGGATTATTAAATCGGATCGCCTGGTTCAAAGCCCCGTGAAAACTGATAGAAATATTGAAGTAAGGAACTTCCGGATTCACGGTGCAAAAGTAAGAGAATATTTCGGATTTAAAACACGAATTTCACGAATTAATAGACACGAATTTCACGAATGGGGTAAATTAATAAGAATTGAATGCACTGTCAATTAAGTTAATTTATTAGCGTTAGTCTAATTCGATTGAATTCGTGAAATTCGTGTCTATAAATCCATGCCTACTGTAATTAGATTAAATTCGTGAAATTCGTGCGTTTCAAATTACATTTGCGCTTTCTTTAATAGATTTAACTATGTCTGTAAACAAAGAAGTAAAAAGGATCACCACGCATATTCTGCAGGAGATGAAAAACCGTGGCGAAAAAATTGCCATGCTTACTGCCTACGATTACTCGATGGCTACCATTGTAGATGAAGCCGGTATGGACATCATCCTGGTAGGCGATTCGGCCTCAAACGTGATGGCAGGGCACGAAACCACGCTTCCGATAACGCTCGATCAGATGATATACCATGCATCGTCAGTTGTTCGCGCGGCCAAACGCGCATTGGTTGTTGTTGATTTGCCTTTCGGATCATACCAGGGTAATTCCAAAGAGGCGCTTAACTCATCTATCCGGATCATGAAAGAGTCTGGTGCGCATGCTGTTAAAATGGAAGGAGGCATAGAAATAGCCGAATCTGTGAGCCGTATCCTTACGGCGGGAATCCCGGTAATGGGCCATTTGGGCTTAACGCCACAATCTATTTATAAATTTGGCACCTACACGGTACGCGCCAAAGAGGAAGTTGAGGCCCAAAAGCTGCGTGAAGATGCGCTTAAATTACAGGAACTTGGCTGCTTTGCTATTGTGCTTGAAAAAATACCGGCCAAGCTGGCAACAGAAGTTAGCCAAAGCGTACAAATCCCTATTATAGGTATCGGTGCCGGCCAGTGCGACGGCCAGGTTTTGGTAATACACGATATGTTGGGGATTAACAACGATTTTAAGCCACGTTTTTTACGCCAGTATTCTAATTTATATGAGCAGATGAACGGCGCTTTCAAAAACTACATCAGCGATGTAAAATCAAAAAGCTTCCCGAGTGATAAGGAACAATATTAAGCAGATGTGCAGATTTCAGATGTGCAGATATGCAAATGATTTGAAAATTTGAGGATTTGAAAATTTGAAAATGAGAAGGAAGAACTATCTCCGCTATTAAATCAGCAAATCCGAAATCGAACATCCCAAATCCGAAATAATAAAATGGCCCGCCCCGAGTTTAATTATACCAGTTTTGATGTTACTGATAAGGATATCCTTTATGAGGATAACCACCTTATTGCGGTGAACAAACGTGCCGGAGATATTGTGCAGGTTGATGATACCGGCGACGAGTCATTAGACGATAAAGTTAAAAAGTACATAGCCCAAAAATATAACAAGCCCAACGGCGCTTTTTTAGGCGTGGTACACCGGCTTGACAGGCCCGTGAGCGGCGTTATACTTTTTGCAAAAACCAGTAAAGCGCTTGAACGGATCAATAAAATGTTTAAAGGCCGCGAAATGCATAAAACCTATTATGCCGTGGTGCGCAAAAAACCGTATCCTGAATCGGGCACATTGGTACATTGGCTGGTAAAAAATCCGCAAAAAAATGTAACCAAAGCTCACGACAAAGAGGTGCAGGGTAGTTTACGATCTGAACTGAGCTATAAACTGGTTGCCGAGCTTAACGGGTACTACCTGGTAGAAGTTGACCCGATAACCGGCAGGCCGCACCAAATCCGCGTACAGCTATCAACGCTGGGCTCACCTATAGTAGGCGATAATAAGTACGGATATCCGCGTGGCAGCCTGCGTAAGAGCATCTGCCTTCATGCCCGTAAGCTTACCTTTATTCACCCGGTAAAAAACGAGCCTGTCGAAATTATAGCCCCCGTTCCGCGCGATGGCTTTTGGGAAAAATTTGAGGGGATGATGGTTGGGTAAATTCAAAAGTAAAAATTCAAAATTCAAAAATAGAGGAGCGGCTTTATAGCCCCCTCACCACATCCCAAATCCGCTCATCAACCAAAACCCCTTCGGATAAATTTCTTTCACGGGTTTTCAGGGTATTTTCGCCGGGATAGCTTATTGTACCACCCTCTTGCTCAGGGGTACTGGTTTTGGTGTAAGCGATGATCTCTTCAATTAAGGTGGCTGTTTGCTGATCGTTTGCAGGTTTTGTGCAGATAAATACCTGCGATATGCCGGAATCGGCCCCGCTTTCGGTTATTCTTGCTGTGGAGTTTCCACCGCTTAATACAGTAGCCAAAAGATCGAGCACCAGCGCAAGCCCCGATCCTTTCCAAAACCCAATAGGAAGTAGCCTTTTTGCCCCAAGGATGGCTGCCGGATTAGTACTTAAATTACCTTCGCTATCATATCCGCCCGGTAAGGGCAATGGCTCGTTACTATTTTCGTATTGCTTCAACTTCCCCAACGAGTATTGCGATATGGCCATATCCAACACCACATGCCCATCTTTACGTGGCACAGCTATCACCAGGGGGTTATTGCCCAAACGTGGCTCAAGGCCGCCCCAGGGTGGCAGGTTGGCAATGGTATTGGTAAAGCATAAACCTATGTAACCGGCATTGGCAGCCTGCCAGCCGTAGGTGCCACCGCGCATCCAGTGGTTGGTATTTTTTAGTGCCACACATCCTATTCCGTTATCACTTGCAAGTTGGATAGCCCTATCCATACAAAACCTGGCGTTCAGCATCCCGGGACCCAAATTGCCATTCCATTGTTCCATGGCACCAAAACCAGCTTGCCGGTTGGGTTGGTTATCCGGTTTAACCAGCCCATCTTTTACGTGCTGCACAAAAACCGGAAAACGGTTTAATCCATGCGTATATATGCCGTCTCTGCTGTTTTCAGCAAAAATAACAGCACACTTGTCGGCCTTGTCATCTGCAAAGTCGAGGCTTAGTAAAACACGTTTAAATTCGGCTTGAAGCAGCGGGAATGGGATACGCATGGTTTTAATTTCAAAAGTTAAAAGTAAAAATTCAAAAGTTAAAACCGCTACATCAGCTTGAAGATGTTGGCCGTTCCATTAAAATAAAAAACGTTTAAAACAGTTATTTAAATATACCCCCTGCCGGTGGATTAATAACTGCAGGATTTCATATTTTTGCGCGTACATTATTTCATGAAAAAAAAATTTCCATTACTCTTTATACTTGCCTTAGTTGTCGTTGGGGCACTGGTGAACTCCTGCAAAAAAGATAAAAACAGCAATATTCCGGCCCTTTTAGCCAGCGGTGTTTGGCAACTGGCCTCGATACAGGTTTACCATTACACAGGGAATACGCAGGTAGGCAACCCTGACACCTTAAATACCGATTGTGATAAAAACCAGTATTTTACTTTCAAAAGCGATAATACCTGCAGCTACACCAATTTTGATTGTATTGAGCAAACATCAACCGGCACCTGGACGTTGACCGAAAACAGGTTATACTTCTCATCAGATATGGTGGCTAAAGATACGGTAGCAGGTGGCACCATGAGTACCGAAAAACCATTTGACTACACACAGATTGAAACCCTTGGCAATTACTCGCTGGTATTACAAACCGGCGACGTTGAACCCAATTATTCGGCAACTAAGGCCCGCACGGTGGTACGCTATGGATTTATCAGGCAAAAAGCTATAACAAGTAGCAATTAAATCACATAAAAAATTATATTTGAATATTATTGAACGGTTTATAAATTGCCCTTAACATATTAATTACCGTTTGAGGCAGTTTCATCACCTTTGAAAAACTTTAATGAAGAAACGAATTGCCATTTTTGCTTCAGGTTCGGGATCAAACGCCCAAAAAATAATGGAGTATTTTAAACGCAATGCCGAGGCCGAAGTTGTATTGATACTCACCAACAACCCGCAAGCTTTTGTGTTACAGCGAGCCGACAATTTTGAAGTGCCATCGCACGTATTTACACGTCATGAATTTTTTGAGACCGATGATGTAATCCGCCTGCTCAAAAACCTGCAGGTAGACCTTATCGTACTGGCCGGCTTTTTATGGCTGATTCCGGCGTCATTATTAAAGGCATTCCCCAACAAAATCATCAACCTGCACCCTGCCCTGCTGCCCAAATATGGTGGTAAAGGCATGTACGGAGATCATGTACACAAAGCTATTTTAGATGCCGGGGAAGAAGAAAGCGGTATAACAATTCATTTTGTAAACGAGCAGTTTGATGAAGGTGAAGTTATCCATCAGTCGAAATTCAAAATTGAACCAGGCGACAACCTTGAGATGATCAAATTCAAAGGCCAGCAGCTGGAACACCTGCATTTTCCAAAAGTTGTGGAAGCATTGCTGAAGAAGATGAAAAGCTAATACAGTTTAGGGATTTTGCAGGATTGACCGGATTGTAATGAATTTGAGTTCCTGTCGAAATCTGATAATCTGATTAATCGGGCTCAGGCAAAAAATCCCAAATCCCGGCTCCCAAATCCAAAATCAAAAAGATACCTTTGCATATGGCTTACAAAGAACGTGAAATAAGCAAAATGTATTACACCATGGGCGAGGTATCGGCCATGTTTGATGTAAACCAATCGCTTATCCGTTTTTATGAAAAGGAGTTTGATGTACTTCAGCCTAAAAAAAACAAAAAAGGCAACCGCTATTTCACACCGGAAGATATCGAGAATTTCAAGATCATCTTCCACCTCATCCGCGATAAAGGCTATACCCTCAACGGTGCCAAAGAGCACCTGAAAAGCAACCTGGGCGACCATAAAGAAAACCAACGGGTGATTGATTCGCTCGAAAACATCAAAAAATTCCTGCTGGAAGTAAGGGACCAGTTGTAGATATCCTCCTAAAACATATCTTTATTGTTTTCTATATCATAAATGATCGCGAATCATAAAGGCGAGATCCCGTTTGTTGTATTGCTCCTGCCCTTTTTATCAGGGATATCCTTAGGTATCGGCTTTATCACAGCTGCATACCTGCCTTTACTTTGGGGCATTTTCGGCGGGCTGAGTATTGCATTTATCTTCCTGAATTTAGCCTACCAACGACTGGCTATTTATAAAAACAGGTGGCTTGGCGGGGTATTAATCGCATTCATCCTGTTTTTGGCAGGCTGCATCGCCGCAATCAATAACAACGAGTTGAACAATGGGCAACATTTTTCCAGATGGCCGGCGCAATATCTTTCGATAAAAGTTACCACCGAACCGCAGCTCAAAAACGGCCTGCTAAGATTTACGGCAACAGTTGGGCAAAGCATTAACAATAAGCAATTAAAACCCGTTACCGGCACCTTGCTGGTCACCATTAAAGACAGTGCAGCCATATCCCTGCAATACGGCGACGAGTTGGTTATTCCCGCCAAATACACCCCTATCGACCCTCCCTTTAACCCTGGCGAATTCAATTACAAAAAATACCTGGCGCATCAAAATATATACTACCAGGCATTTTTATACCCGGAGATGTACCGGATTGTAAAGCATGGTACCGGCAACCCGCTCATCGCGTTTTCGCTGCGTTTACGGCAGCAAATGATTAACCGGTTTAAGCAGCAAATGCATGACCCGGCCGCCATAGCCGTAGCATCAACCCTAATACTCGGGTACAAAGCCGATTTGAGCAGCGATATTTTGCAGGCCTATTCCAAAACAGGTACTATTCATGTATTATCGGTTTCGGGTGCGCACGTAGCCATCATTTATATTCTGTTACAATTTACGCTTGGCTTTTTAAACGGCTACCGGCATGGCCGGGTAATAAAAGCGGTTATCATTATCGCGCTAATCTGGTACTATTCGCTGCTCAGCGGCTTCTCACCTGCCGTTTGCCGGGCAGCGGTGATGATCAGTATGGTTATTATCGGCAAAACCTATGCACGGTACATTAATTCACTCAACATCCTGGCGGTATCGGCATTCGCGCTGCTGTTGTACAACCCGCTTTTAATAACAGATGTTGGTTTCCAGTTATCGTACCTGGCTGTGGCGGGGCTGGTAGTGTTACAGCCGGTTGTTTATCAATGGCTGGAGTTTAAAAATAAATGGGCCAATAAAGTTTGGATGGCTTGCTCGGTATCAATAGCGGCGCAGGTTATTACATTTCCGTTAAGCGCGTTGTACTTTCACCAGTTTCCGGTTTATTTTTTGCTGAGTAACCTGCTCATTATTGTACCTACATCGGTTATTATGTATAGCGGTGTTGCCTACCTGGCGCTTTCGTGGGTGCCCCTGCTATCAACTTTACTGGCGCGGCTATTGGAGTACACCATCCTGTTCATGAACAAAGCACTGGCAATTATTGAACATGCGCCTTTTGCCGGCATTGGCAAAATATGGCTTGCCGTGCCGGAGTATTTACTGCTTTATGTAATCATTATAAGCGCGTTTTACTATTTATACAACAAAAAAACATGGCTTATAAAACTTAGCCTGGCCAGCCTGCTGCTATTTGCCACAAGCATCAGCCTGAAAAGGTACCGGGCCGAAAACACCCAGTCTATCGCTTTTTTAAACCTGCGTAAAAACACGGGCATTGTATTTAAAAACGGCAGCAGCGCAGTTGTACTTACCAACCTTGCCGATACTGATAAAAATTACAAATACTCGGTACAACCTTATTTAGATAGCGCACAGGTGCAGCATATCAGCATTATAGGATTAGGCCAAAACATCAGTTCAACATGGTTTAAAAAACGCGGCGCGTTAATGCAGTTTTATAATAAAAGGTTAATTATATTTGATAAGCATTTACAAAACCAGCAGCTACCGGGCAAACTGATGACCAATTATTTATATATTACCGGTAACCCGCACACCAATTTACAGGAGGTAAATAGCAACTATGGCTACCAAACGTTGATCATTGATGGCAGTAACAGTAGCCAAACCATTGAAAGATTTGCGGCAACTGCAAAAACGTTGAGCATACACTATAAAATATTAAAACGTAACAATTCACTTATTACCGTATCTAATTAACAACATTAAACTAACTGCCAATAAATTTGTCTTTAAGTTAAAAACAGGTAAATTGGTAATAATCAAATTAAAACAATGAGCATAAAAACTTTAAGTATTGCTTTGGGCCTTGCCCTTACGGCAACCGCAATGAGTGCAAACGCACAAAAAAAGTATAGCGAAGGCGTTATAGATTTCACTACCCAGATGATGGGACGCCCCGTTGAAGCTAAAAACTATTTCAGGGCCGATTCAAGTGCATTTGCTTTTTCAAACGGACCGGCTAATATCAAAATTTTAACAAACGCCGATGCTACATCGATGGTGGTTTTAGTTGATGTAGCTGTTGCCAACATTAAAAAAGCGGCAGTAGCCAGTCCGGATGATATTGACCAGGCAATGGCAGCTTTACCACAATTTACTTTTGCCCCGGGCACCGAAACTAAGGTTATCAATGGCTTTAACTGTAAAAAAGTGGTTGCTACCGATAAAAAAACCAGCAAAACTTACGACATATGGATTACCAATGATATTGAAATACCTTCTACTGGTATAGCTAAATATTACGCTGGCATCGGTGGTTTCCCGGTGCAGTATACTTCATTTGCACAGGGCCAGTCAACTGAGGTTACGGTTAAAAGTGTAACCGAGCAAAAACTACCTGCCGGCACCTTTGGTATCCCCGCCGATTTTGAAAAAATCACGATGGACGATTTGAAAGCCATGCGCGGCGGCAGGTAAGCAATTACTTTAACAAAAAGCTAAAGGTTTCTTAACATTGCAGTAAAGTACTTACTTTTGTACCCCTGTATGTTAAGAAACCTTTTTAGTTTAGTCAGATTTTTTTTATTCTGGTTATTGTTCTTCGCAATAACCCGTTTGGCGTTTGAGCTATATTTTCTGCCTAAGCTTAAAGATGCCGGCCTAAGCGACATTATACAGACCTATTTTTACGGCCTCCGGCTTGATGCTTCGGCAGCAGCCTATATCAGCGCCATCCCCCTGTTGGTTTTCCTGGTTAACTGGTGCATACCAAAAACGCATGTTAAACCTATCTGGCTTAAAGTATATGTTTGGGTTTGCCTGTTTTTTATCTCGTTAAATACCGGGCTCAATTTCAACATTTTCCGCGAGTGGGGCACCAAAGTGGTGTTCAGGGTATTTAAATCATTGTACGACGCACCGTCCGAAGCATTTGCCTCAACAGGATCATCACCGGTGGGCAGGAGCGTTTTTATATGTATTATAATATTGGCATCGGGTATCTTCCTGTCATTAAAGATCATTGATTTTAACTTTAAAAAGCCCGTGCTCGAACCCAGGCTAAAAGCCGTGGTTATAGCCTTACTGCTTTTTTCCAACTTTTTGCTCATGAGGGGCGGTTTACAACCAGTACCTGTCGATCAAAACTCAGCCTATTTTTCTGATCATGAATTTTTAAACCAGGCAGCTCTTAATACCGAATGGAACCTGTTTAACAACGTAGTTGAAAACCTTGGCCGCCCGTACAACCCATTTGTATTTATGCAGCCAAACAATGCTACCCGGCTTGTGCAGGAGGCTTATAGCTATAATAGTGACAGCACGGTAAACATACTTACCACCAACAGGCCAAACATTGTCATTATCCAGATAGAGAGCTATACGGCTGATGTGATTGAGTCATTAGGAGGCGATAAAGGCGTAGCGCCCAATTTTGAAAAATTCATTAAAAACGGCATCCTGTTCAACAACATTTATTCATCTGCCGACAGGACCGACAAAGGCATCGTATCTATCATGAGCGGCTTTCCGTCGCAGGCCATTCGTACCATTGTTGCCGATACTTTAAAAAATAAAAAGCTGCCGGCCATAGCGTCATCGCTTAAGACGGCGGGGTATCCAACGTCATATTTTTACGGCGGCAAAAGCAATTATATGCATTTTGACCTGTTTATGAAAAACCACCAGGTTGATCATATTACCGACGAAGCCGCCTTTGATCAAAACCTGGTAAAAACCCAATGGGGTGTTTATGACGATGTGCTTTTTGCTAAACACCTGGATTTTGCCCAACAACAAAAGCAGCCTTTTTTTACCTACCTGCAAACATCAACCAATCATGAGCCTTTTGTGCTGCCGGGCAAGCCACACTTCCCCCAGGAAGATAAAGATGGCGATGCGGCTAACAAGTTCAGGAGTACCGCCTACTTTACCGACTCATGTCTCAACGCCTATTTTGAACAAGCTAAAAAGCAGGCCTGGTATAAAAACACCCTGTTTATTTTAGTAGCCGACCATGGCCACCGCCTGCCACGCAATGTATCTGAAGCTTATAACCCTGTAAAATACCATATCCCGCTGCTGTTTTTTGGCGAAGTAATAAAACCCGAATACAGAGGCAAAAAAATCAATAAACTGGGCGGACAAACTGATATTGCCGCCACCCTGCTTACCCAGCTTGGCCTGCCCCATCAACAGTTTAAATGGTCGAAAGATTTGCTTAACCCTACCACCAAAGATTTTGCTTTTTTTGACTGGGACAATGGCTTTTGTTTTATGGCACCCCAACAAGTGGTATCGTACGATAACTCCGGCCGCAGAGTAGTTTACACCGGCAATAAAAACGCGGATGCAAAAGCCACCAATACAGCACTATTATACGGCAAGGCTTTTTTACAGGAGGTTTATACGGAGTATATGAGGTATTAATTGTCTGAATCAGAATTTACAGAATTAGAAAATTTACAGAATTTCTTTTCATTCTCCTTATTCTAAAATCCTGTAAATTCTGATTCAAACAATCTAATTGATCGCCGCTCCCAGCTGCTTCACCCACATTTCAAACAACCTGGTTTCAAAAGCTACCGCTTTATTGGCGTGTTTTTCCCAATCGGGCGAGAATTTGTGCAGCTGGTTAAGCATTTCTTCCAGGTGCCCTTCTTCTTCCAGGATAATTGATTTTACGTTTACTTTGCTGCCCGCTTCGTCAAGGGCCGATTGGTAAATGGGGTAAAGTTCATCGGCACGAACTTCAATAGCATAGGTTACCAACAAATAGGCCGCAAAACGAAGTTCGGGGCCGGTAAGGTTCAATTCGCTTTTAAGGTAGCGGCAAACGTCAATATCCAGTTGGTTTAAGTAGTATTTGCTTGAGCCCGGGGCCAGCAGGTATTCCGCAGCGTAGGTTGGCAGCTCAACACCTGTTTTTTCCAGTTGTTTTTTGAGGTAAAAGGCATGGCGATGCTCTTCGGCAGCATGTTTCAGGATAATATAGGTCACCGTAAGCGGGTCTTCACTGGCCGAAATTTTGCGGGCCCCGGTGTTTTCCATCAGCGACAGCGTGTTCAGCCAGCGGGAGTGCAACTGGTTATCGGCTATTATTTGCGGTAGAAGTTTGTTTAATAACATGTTATATTTCTTGTAATGCCTGCTCTATTTTGCTGTAAACATACTGTAGTTCATCATCAGTAATGCAATACGGCGGTAAAATGTAAATTACGTTGCCCAGGGGGCGTAATATAACACCGGCAGCTAAAAAGTAATGGTATAATTTATCGCGAAGCGAGCTGAAATAAGAGGTATTATCCCCGGTTTCCCACTCCATTGCCAATATGGTACCGGTTTGCCTCAGGTTTTTTATTTTAGGGTGATGTTTAATTTTACCGGCAAACAATGCATGCGCGTTAACTATCCGTTCAATATTTGCGGCTGTTTGGGGTTGTTCAAACAAATCCAGGCTTGCCAGTGCCGATGCGCAGGCTATAGGATTGGCGGTAAACGAATGGCCGTGAAAAAGCGTTTTCAACCGATCATCAGATAAAAAAGCATCGTAGATGTGCTGGGTACAGGTTGTTAAGCCTAATGCCATGGTGCCACCCGTTAAGCCTTTTGAAAAGCACATAATATCGGGCTGTACATTAAGATAATCGCATGCAAATGATTTTCCTGTTCGGCCAAACCCGGTGAAAATTTCGTCGTCAATCATCAGCACACCTTCCTGTTTGCAATGGACCATCAGTTCATTCAAGTATTCGGCCTCGTACATCAGCATGCCTGCAGATCCTTGCACCAGTGGCTCGAAAATAAAACAAGCCAGTTGAGATTTGAGGTGTGAGATTTGAGATTTCAGACTTTGGATGTTTTCTTTGTTGGGGGTATCAATAAATTCGACCTCGAACAATAAACTATCAAAGGCTTTTGTAAATGCGCTGCGGCCGCTTACAGCCATGGCACCAAAGGTATCGCCGTGGTAGGCATTGTTAAAAGCCAGTATTTTGGTGCGTTGCTGGCCGTTGTTATTCCAGTATTGCAAGCACATTTTTATGGCTACCTCAATAGCTGTAGAGCCATTATCTGAATAAAATGCCTTTTGCTGGTTGCCGGGTAAATGGGCCAACAGCCGCTCGGCTAATTCAACGGCGCCTTCATGGGTAAAGCCCGCAAAGATCACATGCTCCAGCTTTTGCAGTTGCTCCGCTACTTTCTGTGCTATATAAGGATGCGCGTGCCCATGAATGTTTACCCACCAGGACGATACGGCATCAATATATTGTTTGCCCGTTTCATCAAACAATAAAGCACCCGCCCCCCTTACAATGGGTACAGGCGGCGCCGCGGTTTTCATTTGGGTATAGGGGTGCCAGATAACTTTAAGGTCGCGTTCGGTAAGGTTCATAACTCTTCCTGTAAAAGTTCAACTACGCGCTTATCTGTAGGGAATGCAAAATCGGCTATACTTAGGGCAGTTAAGTTTATCCACCTGAATGACTGCAGCACTTCGCCTTCGCCGTCAAAATCAAAGGCTATGGTTTTGGTAACTAAATTTACCGGGCTTATGCTCCGTACCAAATAGTAAACGCTAATGACCTGCGAATTGTTAAAGGCCGATTTCACAAAAAAATCAGTTGTGTAAAAATGTCCTACAATCTCAATTTCCAGGTTACACTCCTCCATAAATTCGCGCTTCAGGCCGTCAACCAGGCCTTCGCCCAATTCAAGGCCGCCACCGGGGAATTTGGTAAACCGCATCCCATATTCCTGTTCATCGCTTACCAGCAATTCGTCGTTATCATTAAGCAACAGGCCGTAAACCCTTACATTAAAATACTCTGCCATTATTCAAAGTGTTTTTTATTTCGTACTACAATATCCATCGTCCACTCAATGGTTTCTGTTTTGGCCTCGCTCCTGATGGGGCAATTGGGCATGCTGCAATAGTGGCAGCAATTGGGCAAACATGGGTCGGTGTGGATAAACAGTTCGGTTTTTATACCTACCTCCTGGTTAATCATTTTATCAACCAACGATACCTCGGTATGCACCGTATTCAAATCAAAATAACTGGGTAGCGTAAGGTGGCAGTCAATATGCAGTTCATGACCATATTTTTGAGCACGCAGGTTATGCACATCTATCCAGGCATCGCGGCGTTTATCGCTTAGTACCTTTATTACTTCATTAACTACATCTATGTCGGCCTCGTCCATAAGTCCGCCAACAGAGCGACGTACCAGTTTGTAGGCGCTATAAATTAAATACAAGGCTACCAAAATTGATAACGCGCTATCAAGCCATATTAAACCCACAAAATGAATCAGTAGTAAACCTGCCACCAGGCCAATACTGGTTACCATGTCGGCTAATAAATGACGCCCGTCTGCGTCAAGCGTTATCGACCGCAATACTTTCCCCTTATAAATCATATAATAACCCAGAGCGCCGTTAACAGCGCCCGTGGCACCAATAATAACCGCGCCGGTGAGCAAATCATGAATATTTTCGGGATGAATTAAACTATATATCGATTTTCCGATAATGATGAGCCCGGCAATGCCTATAAGCGATCCTTCGATAAATACCGAAAAGTACTCTACCTTGCCATGCCCGTAGGGGTGATTTTCATCGCGAGGCTGTGCGGCAAGGTAAATGCTAAAAAAAGCGAAGGAACTGGCAATTACATTAACAATACTTTCGGCGGCATCACTTAATACAAAATTGGAACCGGTTAAAAAGTAAGCCCCGAATTTCGCCATCATCAATACAATACCTGTTATCAGCGAAATTAATATGATCCTTTTTTGTTCCTTCAAGGCATTTTTTATTAGGCAGCAAATTTATAAATAACAAGCGTAAGTAGCAGTAAAGTTATTTTCTATATTTGCCGCGATAACATAATTTATATGAGCGCATTAAGTAACCGGATAAATAACCTATCCGAATCAGCAACAATTAAAATGGCCAAATTGGGCCGTGAACTTGCCGCAAAAGGCGTGGATGTAATCAGTTTGAGCTTTGGCGAACCTGATTTTCATACACCAGAACATATTAAAGAAGCTGCCAAGCAGGCCATGGATAAAAACTTTACCTACTACACACCCGTAGCAGGCTATCCTGAACTGCGTAAGGCTGTTGTTGCCAAACTGAAGAACGAAAACGGACTTGATTATGATTTTAGCCAGATAGTAGTTTCAACCGGTGCCAAACAAGCGATTGCCAACGCGGTATTGTGTTTGGTTAATCCGGGCGAAGAAGTAATTATCCCTACCCCTTACTGGGTATCGTACAGCGAGGTGGTTAAACTGGCCGAAGGCGTAAGTGTTTTTATAAACACTACTGTTGAACAAAACTTTAAAATTACCCCTGAGCAATTAGAGGCAGCCATAACCCCCAAAACCAAATTGTTTATGTTCTCGTCGCCTTGTAACCCTACAGGCAGCGTTTACAGTAAGGATGAATTGGAAGGCCTGGCCAAAGTGTTTGAAAAACACCCGCATGTATATATTTTAAGCGACGAGATTTATGAGCACATTAACTACGTTGATAAACATGAATCAATAGCGCAGTTTGATTATATTAAAGATCGTGTCATCATCATCAACGGCTGGTCGAAAGCATTTGCCATGACCGGCTGGAGAATTGGTTACACGGCATCAAACAAAGAGATAGCCATTGCCTGCGATAAAATGCAGGGACAAATAACCTCTGGTACCTGCTCTATAACCCAACGTGCCGGTGTTGCCGCTTACGAAGGTGGTTTAGAAACTGTACTGGAAATGCGCGCCGCATTTAAAAAACGCCGCGATATAGTATACAAGTTACTAAGTGAAATTGAAGGGTTAAAAGTAAACCTGCCGGATGGCGCTTTCTATTTCTTCCCCGAGGTAACTTCGTTCTTTGGTAAAAGCTATAATGGCAAAACCATTAAAGATGCTGATGAACTGAGCATTTATCTTTTAGAAGAAGCCCATGTTGCCACCGTTGGCGGCGATTCGTTTGGCGACCCTACTGCTATCCGTTTATCGTACGCTGCGGCCGAAGATAAGCTAATTGAAGCCGTAAGAAGGATTAAAGAAGCGCTGGGGAAACTGGTATAAGATGTGCAGATTTCAGATTTTAAATGTGCAGATGAAATAATTAATTTGAAGATTTGAAAATGAAGAACGTTTCAACTTAAATTCTGCTAATTCACTAATTCTGTAAATTCTGATTCAGACAATAACAAGAAAGCCCCTCATCATCACGACGAGGGGCTTTCTTGTTATTATTGGAATTTTGGATATTACAATCCAAACCCATAGGCTAAACGTAAACCTACCATACCGTAGTTACTGCCCTGGCCCGAAAAGTTTTCGTAACGTGCGCCTATATCCCATGATTTGGTTGCGTAACCTAAACCAGGTGAAAGGATAAGTTTGGTGTTTTTATCACCGCCAGCTACTGTTGGGTGAACTTCAAAACCTGCGCCAGCCTCGCCCGAAAGGTAGAAACCATCCGAAACGAATGCTTTAAGACCAGCTTTAACGGGGATCATACCCAACGACCTGGCTTTAAAAGTAGATGTGGCAGTACCCGTTGGTGTAGTTACCGAAGTGGTGTAAGTTTTACCAAAGAAATTATAGTAACCCGAAGTTAGCGTTAAGGCCACATTGTTGTTTACACCATATTGTAAACGTCCTGTACCACCTAATTCAAATTTTGAATAATCATGAATGTCGCCGGTTGGTATACCAGCTTCAACACCGATACCAAAGCGTAATTTGTTGGCTGGGGTTGTTTGAGCATTAACATTTGTTCCGACGAATATAGCTGCTGCTGTAAAAGCGCCTGCTATAACTTTTGTCACTGTTTTCATAGTTGTAATTTTTAGTAAATAGTCCGCAGTTTTATTGCCGCGTTGATACCCCTTTTACAAATACTTTGCCATTGTAGCATTTTTTGGCGCTTGTGAGATTGGCATGACTATTCAAAAATCAATTATTACAACAGGTATATTACAAAAAACATTTGCTTAGATATTGATTATCAGCACACTATTTCACTCTTAAATATCGGCTTTTTATCTACTTATGAAATAAACTTAACATCAAATTAATGTTCAGAAAACAGGAGCACTACTGTTCAGCATAGTGTATCCTATTAACGAATTTCTGTTTGGTTTAAACTAAAATGATGTAAAAACAGCTGCCCGAGGCGAGCTATAAAGCTTTGCCAAAAACAAAAAGGAGAGGGTTTGAGCCTCTCCTTTTTTATTTTTACATATCATCTATTATTACCTGTCGGTGTTTCATTCCCCAATCGGCCAGGTTGTTGATAATAGTCTGCAGTGTTTGTCCGTACTCGGTCAGGTTATATTGAACGGTTACCGGCTGAGTGTCTAAAACAGTCCGCTTTATCAGCTTATTTGCTTCCAGCTCCTTTAATTCCTTACTCAGCATTTTGTTTGATATGCCGTTTACATCGTTCAAAATATCAGAGAACCTTCTTTTATTATAATAACAAATAGACGAAATAATAGAGATTTTCCATTTGCCGTTCAGCACGTCCATTGCATCATGCACGGCCATAATTTCTTTTTTGTGCCCTGGCACACATACATTGTCTGTCATAAGTTACCTTGTTACCCAAATGTTACTGTTACTTTTAGTTACAAAGTAACTAAAATAAATTTCTATATCCTAAGTTTGCTTCGTAAATATTAAAAAAATAAGTCATGAACTTTAAAGGTAAAAATGTAGTTATAACCGGGGGTAGCACCGGAATTGGATTAGCAACCGCAAAAGCATTAATCAATGCCGGGGCAAACGTTTGGATTACCGGCAGAAGTGCCGGTAATATGCAAAAAGCTGCCACGGAGATCGACAGCCCAAATTTGCAAACCGTAGTGTCGGACACTTCAAAACTGGCAGAGATTTCGATTCTTGAAAAAGCAGTTACTGCAAGCGGAAACAAATTAGACGTACTTTTCCTTAACGCAGGAATAGCTGTTTTTGCCCCAATTGAACAGGCAACAGAGGCAGATTTTGACGCCCAATTTAACACCAATGTGAAAGGCCTGTTTTTCACGCTGCAAAAATTAATTCCGCACCTGGCAAATGGGGCATCTGTAATATTCACATCCTCAACAGTAGCAACAGCTTCAAATTTAGGCACCAGCGTGTATTCTGCCACCAAGGGGGCGTTAAATAAAATTGCCCAGATTGCCGCAAATGAATTGGCCGACAGAAAGATCCGCGTAAATATTATTAGCCCGGGGCCAGTTCAAACACCAGGATTAGATTATGCAGTACCTCCTGAAGCAAAGACATATTTAGCTGCCGCCACGGCGCTGCAAAGGTTGGGCGATGCCGATGAAATTGCGAAGGCTGTGTTGTTCCTCGCCTCGGACGATGCAAGCTTTATAAACGGTGCAGAACTATTGGCCGATGGTGGCTTTATTAACTATGCGCTAAAATAAATTAGACCTCTGCATCAGATTGCTAAATCGTTTTTAATTAGTTGCTAAAATTACGCTCGTTTTTTTAGCAAAAATGGCCGGAATTTCTTCCGGCCATTTTTGTGTATTAGCTTTTGCTAATTTATCAGGCTTGTGGCCCGTGCCCATTTTCGGGTTTGTAATTTTTTTCCATTTCGGCAAGCTTCTCTTTACCGTAAGCAAATTTGGTTATCAGGTAATACAACACCGGCACTATAAATATAGCCAGCGACGTAGCGGTTAACATACCTCCAAATACTGTCCACCCGATAGTCTTCCTGGCTTCGGCACCCGCCCCGGATGCTATCATCAGTGGCACAACGCCCAATATAAAGGCCATTGAAGTCATGATGATTGGTCTCAGCCTTAGCCTTACCGCCTCGAGGGTAGCTTTTTCAAGGTTCATCCCTCTATCTACCCGTTCTTTGGCAAACTCAACAATCAGGATGGCGTTTTTGGCGGCCAGCCCTATCAAGGTTATCAAACCAATCTGGGCATAAACGTTATTAGTAAGATCGGGCCAGAAACTAAGGAAAAGGATAGCCCCAAACGCGCCTAATGGCACCGATAACAATACCGAGAATGGCACCGACCAGCTTTCATACAAGGCGGCAAGAAACAGGAATACAAACCCAATTGAGAGGGCAAATATGTAAACCGTTTTTGATCCCGATAGTAATTCCTCGCGGCTTAAGCCCGAAAACTCGTACCCAAAACCCTGGGGCAGCGATTTGGCCGCAACTTCTTTTAAGGCAGTTATAGCATCACCACTACTGTAACCCGGTTTGGTACTGCCATTTATCTCGGCCGAACGGAACAGGTTATAATGCGCAATTAACGGCGAATTTTCAATAACCTTATAGGATGTAAGGGTACTTAAGGGCACCATGGTGCCAAACTGGTTACGCACAAAGTACTGCCCAATGTTGCTTACGTTGGTCCTAAAGGCCGTATCAGCTTGCGCAAGTACCCTGAAATTTCGCCCGTAAATGGTAAAATCGTTAATATAGGTACTACCCAGGTACGTTTGCAGGGCGCTGTTAACATCAGATATGGATACCCCTAATTTTTTTGCCTTTTCCCTGTCAATGGTTAGTTGATAAGCGGGTGTACTTGCCGTAAAAAAGGAGAAAGCCCGTGCAATTTCCTGCCGTTTGTTTAATTCGGTAATAAATGTGCGCAACGTTTTTTCAAATACCTTAATATCCCCGCCGGCCTGTTTTTCTTCCAGGATAAACGAGAAACCACCGGTGCTACCTAAACCAGGTATAGCAGGCGGCTGAATAACCACCACGTTGGCCTCCTTAAACCGGGCCAACTTTTGGTTTAGTTTGGCAACCAGCGCCGTTATCTGGTGTTCTTTTTCTTTACGTTCGTCCCAGGGTTTAAGCTGCACAAACATGGTGGCGCTATTGGCCTTACTGGCAAAGCTGATAACATTTAAGCCTCCCAATGCAGCATAATGGGCAATTTCGGGGATGCTATCCAGCGTTTTCATCATCTGGTGCAATACGTCAACTGTACGTACGGTTGATGAAGCTTCGGGCAAATCATAGGTAATATAAATACGGCCGTCATCCTCCAGCGGAATAAAGCCCGATGGTTTGTTATGAAATAGCAATACCGCCCCAACAATAATACATACCAGTATAATAATAACAAATTTGGAGTGCTTTATTCCCTTATCAACCGTATTGCGGTACTTGCCGGTTACGCGGGTAAACCATTCATTAAATACAAAGAAGAATTTATTGAGCCCCTTTGATTTATTATCTATTTTATGCGGGCGAAGTAGCAACGTACACAACGCTGGCGTTAACGAAAGCGCCACAAAAGCCGATATCAGTACAGATATAGCAATAGTGATAGCAAATTGCTGATAAAGCCGCCCTACAATGCCGGGTACAAAACCTACCGGCACAAATACAGCCGCTAATATTAAAGCGATGGCAATTACCGGTGCCGATATATCGGCCATGGCGTGTTTGGTAGCCTCTGTCGGCGTCATGCCTTCCTCATCCATATAATGCTGCACAGCCTCAACCACCACAATGGCATCGTCAACCACAATACCAATAGCAAGCACAAAACCAAACAAGGTTAGGGTATTGATAGTAAAGTGCAAGGGTATAAAGAAAATGAAAGTACCTATAATAGATACAGGTATGGCCAAAACAGGAATTAACGTAGAGCGCCAGTTTTGCAGGAATAAAAATACAACCACAATAACCAGCCCCAAAGCAATAAGTAAGGTATCAACCACTTCGCTTACCGATACTTTTACCACAGTAACCGCTTCAAAAGGCACAACATAATCAATATCGGCAGGGAAGCTTTTTTTAAGCTCGTTCATGGTGGCATATACATTCTCGGCAGTCTCGAGCGAGTTGCTGTTTGGCGCCTGGTAAACCAGCAGGTATGATGCCCTTTTGCCATCAACAAACGAATTACCCGAGTAGTTAAACTTACCCAGCTCAATACGTGCCACATCTTTTAAATGCACAATGGCGCCGGTAGCGGGCACCGTTTTAATAATTACATTGCCAAATTCTTCGGGTTTGCTTAAACGGCCTTTAACCAGTACCGAGTATTCAAAGGTTTGCGTTTTTTGCTGCGGCGTGGCGCCAACCGTGCCGGGGGCTACCTGGGCGTTCTGCTCGGCCAGGGCAGCGGTAACATCGGCGGCGCTCATGCCTAACGAAGCCAGCTTGGCAGGGTTAAGCCAGATACGCATACTAAAATCATCGGCACGGCTCACAACATCACCTACGCCTTTGGTACGCAGTATAGCATCTTTTATAAAAACGTTGGCATAGTTGTCAGTAAATGTAACGTCATGCGTCCCTTTTGGCGAAAACATGGCCACCAGCATTAATATACTGGGGTTACGTTTACGCACCACAAGGCCCAGGCGCTGCACCTCCTGCGGTAAAGTGGGTGTAGCAATACCAACCCGGTTTTGCACATCAAGCGCGGCTATATTAATATCGGTACCTACATCAAAGTTAACGGTCATGCTCATCTGGCCGTTGCTGCTGCTGTTACTTTGCAGGTAGGTCATGCCTGGGACACCATTTACCTGCACCTCTACAGGGGTAGCAACAGTTTGCTCAACAGTGAGGGCATCGGCACCTGTATAAGTACCTGTAACCGAAACCGTGGGCGGGGTTATATCAGGATATTGCCCGATAGGCAGGCTGCTCATTGACAGTAAACCAACAATAACAATCACCAGGGAGATCACTATCGCGGTAACCGGTCGTTTTATAAAAGTATCTGCAATCATTCTTTTTATTATTAAGTTTTGCAGGGGATTATCCTGCCAATCGCTTAAATTTTTCCTTATCTGTTCATACTATTTTTTGGGTGCTGCACCAGCCGGCGGGCCACCTGCGCCAAGTGTAATCCGGCCGCCATCGCGCAAACGCTGGAAACCGTCAGTTACCACTTTATCGCCTGCTTTAATACCTTCCATTACTACAATACTGGTATTTACACGCGGGCCAAGCTTCACTTTTACTTGTTTGGCAATAGTATCCCGCCTGTCTTTTATCGTTTTATCGTCGGCGGTATCTTTAACTGTGGTATCCCTGGTTACAAAAACAAAAAACTCGCCCATTTGCTCGGTCACGGCTTTATTAGGTATTTGAACCCTGTTACCCGATTGGTTGTTAAGCACCTGTAAAACGCAGCTCATGCCATCTTTCAATACATCATCCTCATTAGGAAATTGAATCCTTACTTTAATGCTGCCGGTACCACTGCTTACTCCTCTGTCGATAGCTAAAACTTTGCCTGTTTTATTGTAGGTTTTACCATCGGGTAATTGTAATTTAAAAGTGGTATCGCTGCTTGATTTTTGCAGGCTATAAAAACGGTTAATATCCTGCTCGTTAATCACCACATCCACGCCAATAGGGTGCTCGGCCGATATGGTGTTCATCAGCGTAGTGCCAACGGCTACCTGCGCCCCCAACCTTACCTGCGATATACCTATACGGCCCGTAAAAGGCGCCCGTATAGTAGCGTAAGAAAGATCAGTAGCTGCCGACGCAAGACCCGCTTTGGCCACTGCTACAGCGCTCTTATTGGTTTCATAAGCTGCAACAGCCTGGTCGACAGTTTGGCGCGCAATGGCGTCGTTTTTTAACAACATATTGTAGCGGTCAACATCTTTTTGGGCTTTGGTAAGGTTGGCCTGTGCACTTAACACATTGGCAGCCGCCTGCTGATAAGCCGCCTCGTATTTGCGCTTATCAATTTCGTAAAGCACTTTGCCTTTTTCAACAACGTCGCCTTCCTTAAAAAATATACCGGTTACAAAACCCGGCACCTGGCTGCGCAGTTCAACAGTGTTAATGGATATAACCGTCCCCTGGTAACTATCATAATAGGTAGCATTACCATCTTTTGCTTCGGCAATTGAAACCGGGATTGGCGGCGGGGCGGCTGCGCCCTTTTTATCGTGTTTACCGCATGATACCCATGCTAATAATGCCGCCGGGGCTAACCAATATATATATCTGTTCTTCATTATAGTAATTTGTTCGTTTGAGTATCTTCTTAAAAAAGCATGCTGAAAGCTATATTATTATTGTACCGGCAACGTGCCCAACGCTTTTTGCAGGTCAATTTTGCTGGCCAGCAGCTGGAACAGGGCGTTATAATAATTTAGTTCGGCTGTACGCAGGTCTGATTGTGCTACAATAACATCAAGGTAGGTTTTAACGCCTTCGCGATATTGCAGGCTTACTATTTTATATACATCCTTTGCAAGGTCAACATTTTCGCGTACCAGCTTATAGCTGGTGTAATTGCTTTTGTAACCGGCAAGCGCTTGTACATACTCGGTGTTAAGGCTATTTTTGGTATTTGCAATATCCAGGTCGGTACGTTCAACCTGTAAACGTGCCTTGCTTAAATTTTGAAGGCGTTTGCCGCCCTGAAAAATAGGCAGGTTTAACGTTAAGCCAACATAGCCTGTAGGGTAGGCATTACTATACAGCGGGCTAAAATTGTGGTTAAAGTAGGCATAATTATAACTGCCCACCGCCGATAACGAAGGCAAAAAGCCATAATGGTAATAATCAACATTTAAATTTTTTAGCGCTTTACTGGCTTGCAGCAAGCGGTACTCAATCCGGTTATTTACATCAAGCACCTGGTTGGTATCAATGGCAGCCTCCTGCTCATATCGGGACGAATCATAAGCCAGTGTAATGTTACCCGGGCCGCCTACACCCATAATTTGTTTTAAATAAGCGGTTTTACTTTTGATAGATTCCTCCGTCGCTTTACGTGTAGCGATAGAATTATTAAGGGCAATAGTTGCCTGTTTAAAATCTGTTTTATCAGATACGCCTGCCTGGTACCGGTTGGTGGCATCCTTTAAGCTTCGTTGCAGCCTGGTAATGTCCTCATTGGTAATATCCAGCTGCTTTTGCGATAACAGTACATCAAAAAAAGCCTTGCTTACATCCGACACAACATTTATCTGGCTGCTTAACGTGTTATCCTTATAATACTCCCGCGAATATTTTGAGGCCTTTGAAGCCAGCAACACATCGTTATTATAAATAACCTGCGATGCCGTAACGCCCAGGGTCGACAGGTTACGGATGCTGCCTGCGTTTGATGGAATATTGGCCCCCGATGCACCCGCCTGCGGCTGTCCTTTAAAATAGTAATTATAAAGGCCCGATGAATTTACCTGGGGCAGCCATCCCGATAAACCGATCCTGATATCGCGCTCGTTTATTTGCTCGTCAATAGCGGCCTGCCTTACAGCCGGCTGGTTGCGCAGCGCGTAGTCAACAGCTTGCTTAAGCGTAACTGGCCCGGTAATTGTATCAACACCTGTTTGTGCGAAAGCCGGTGAATGTAAAATTAATGTTAAATTGACTATCGTTAAGAGGGATAAGTACTTTAGTTTTTTCATACGAAAGAATGGGTGCCAATGATCGCCGGCTTAAACTACAAATACGGCGATGTTATAGTTTTAGCCAAATTGCATAGGGGATACGCGAATATGTGGTTAATATTAGCAAAATAGCGCCAACCACAAAAATTTTACGTAAACTTTATAAAAAATGCGGTAAAAAACCAGCTTTGGCCGTTTTTACAAAAAAATGAAAATAAGGGATAGCAAATAAATAAAAAAATTAATTAATTTGCCATGTGGTTTAATGTGGCTTTGGCAGAACTTACATGTTCTGTAGCCTTATTTAAAAAAAATTACATTTACCGTATAAGTTATACACTTATTCATGGTATTTTTACGCAAAATTAAAGCAGAGTTAATACATGGTTAAAAAACTACATGGGAAGATCGCCGAGTTCCAGGTTGCAAATATGCTCCGGGAGAAGGGATTGTATCCTTATTTCAGGCCTATTGAGTCTGCTCAGGACACTGAAGTATTAATTGACAACAAAAGGGTATTAATGTTTGGATCTAACTCATACTTAGGCCTTACCAATCACCCGAAAATTAAAGAAGCTTCAAAAAAAGCGATTGATAAATATGGCACAGGCTGTGCCGGATCGCGTTTTTTAAATGGTACACTGGATATTCATATTGAGTTAGAAAACAGGCTTGCCGCTTTAGTTGGCAAAGAGGCCGCCGTTTTATTCAGCACAGGCTACCAGGTAAATCTTGGCGTACTATCCTGCATTACGGGCCGTAATGATTACATTATTTTAGACGAGTACGATCATGCCTGCATCATTGACGGCAGCCGCCTTTCGTTTTCAAAAGTGTTAAAATACGCCCACAACGACATGAACGACCTACAGCGCAAACTGGCATTATTGCCCGAAGAAGCTGTAAAGGTTATTGCTGTTGATGGTATTTTCAGCATGGAAGGTGATATTGTTAAGCTACCTGAAATAGTGCAGCTTGCCGACCAATATGGTGCAAACATCATGGTTGATGATGCGCATAGCCTGGGGGTTATCGGTCATAATGGAGCAGGTACTGCATCGCACTTTGGCCTTACCAAGGATGTTGACCTTATTATGGGTACCTTTAGTAAGTCATTAGCTTCGTTGGGTGGTTTCATAGCTGCCGATAAGGATACGGTTGACTTTATTAAGCACCGCGGCCGTTCGTTGATGTTTAGCGCGAGTATGACACCAGGATCAGTTGGCAGCGTAATTGCGGCCCTGGATATCATGGAATCGGAACCCGAAAGGATTCAGAAACTTTGGGATAATACCAATTACGCCATGAAACTTTTGCTTGACGAAGGTTTTGACCTTGGCCCAACCGAAAGCCCGATATTGCCTATTTATGTACGCGATAACGAGAAAACTTTCCTGGTAACCAAACAGCTGCAGGCGGCTGGCATATTTGTTAACCCGGTTGTTTCGCCCGCTGTGCCTTCAGATTCATCGTTGCTGCGCTTCTCCTTAATGGCTACCCATACATTTGAGCAAATTGAGGAAGCCGTTGAGAAACTGACTAAAATTTTTAAAGACGTAGGCGTTACTTCCGTTAAAGAAAAAATATAATCTTATAAAGTGTCCGTGTGCATATTTGGCTGCTGTTTTATTAAAGCAACCGTATACACACGGACTTTTACGTTCATATAGCCTTAGGGCAACCAATTAGTGCAAACCACTCATGATAAAAATTGTAACAGTTAGTTCAAAAAAAGAACTGGCTTCATTTATTGATTTTCCGCATGATTTGTATGAGGGCGACCCAAACTATGTACCAGAACTGTTTATAGCCCAGCGCGACCTGCTAACTATTCACCCTTTTCATAAACATAACAAGGTACAGCCATTTTTAGCCTATGACGGCGATAAAATTGTAGGCCGTATTGCAGCCATCCTGAACAATGCCCACAACGAATACAATCATAAAAACGATGGTTTTTTTGGTTTTTTTGATTGTATAAATAGCACCGAAGTTTCAAACCTGCTGTTTGATGTGGTTACCGGCTGGCTTAAAAATAAAGGCGTAACCGGCCAGCTTTTAGGCCCGGTAAATTTTAGCACCAATGAGCCCTGCGGCTTATTGATTAAAGGTTTTGATAGCCCGGCGTTTTTAATGAACACCTACAACAAGCCCTACTATGCCAACCTTATTGAAAGCTATGGCCTTAGTAAAGATGTTGACCTGATAGCCTGGCACTGGGACGGGCAGGAGTATGACGATAAATCGGTAAGGTTACTCAACTCTTTAGAGGAGCGTTTAAAACGGAGTAATATCATCATTCGCAAAGTAAATTTAAAAAAGTTCAAAGAGGAAGCGGCCAAGCTTCGCGAAGTATATAACTCGGCCTGGGATAGCAACACTGGTTTTGTGCCTTTAACCGACGAGGAGTTTGATTACCTGGCCAAAGACCTTAAGCTGATCCTCGACCCTGATTTTGCTTTGGTTGCCGAACAAGAAGGCAAAATTGTAGCATTTGGCCTGGCCCTGCCAAATTATAACGAAATCTTTCAGAAGATAAAAAGGGGCCGTTTATTGCCAACCGGTATTTTCAAATTACTGTTTGGCAAAAAAAACATACAAAGCATCCGCATTTATGCGTTAGGGGTAATAGATGGTTACCGTAAAATGGGCATTGAAGCCTGTTTATATGGCACTATTATCAGAGAGTACAAAGCCAAAGGCTTTAAACATGCCGAAGCCGGCTGGACTTTAGAACATAATGACATGGTAAACCGCGCGATTGAAGCTATTAAGGGCGATCCGTACAAAACATACAGGTTATACAAAAAGGCGATATGAGGGAAAAGGTTTTAATAACCGGGGCGAGCGGTTTTGCGGGGTTTCATATTATCGAAGAGGCGTTACACAACAATTTTGAGGTATATGCCGCCGTTCGTAAAAGCAGCAAAACAGACCACCTGAAAAATCTCGATATCAAATTTGTTAACCTTGACTACCGCGACCCTACCGCGCTAAAGCAACAGCTTGCAGATATTAAGCCCCACTATATCATCCATGCGGCCGGTGTTACAGCAGCCAAATCACAGGCGGCTTATAACTATATTAATGCCACCCATACTTTCAACCTTGCTTCTGCCGCTGTACAGGCAGGCATCAACCTTAAAAAGTTTGTACTCATCAGCAGCCTGGCAGCGCTTGGGCCACTTAAAACATTATCCGGCGCCATCAGCGAAACCATCAAACCCAACCCGGTTACTGCTTACGGCCGCAGTAAACTACTGGCCGAAGAACAGTTAAGGACGGTTGAAAATTTAAACTATACTATATTGCGCCCAACGGCTATTTATGGCCCAAGGGATACCGGGATATTTATATTTTTTAAGCAGCTTACCCGCGGCCTTGAGCCATACATGGGCAAGGCCGACCAAAAGTTAACCTTTATATATGTAAAGGATGTAGCCAAAGCTTCCATAAAATCGCTATACGACGGAAATAATACCGATTATAACCTTAGCGATGGCAACTATTACAGTAAATATGAGTTGGCTAATTTAGCCAAGGAAGCTTTGAGCTTAAAAACCTTTAAATTTCATTTACCTGTAATATTTGTAAAAATAATAGCCCTGGTATCAGAAAAAGTTAGTTCTTTGAGCAACAAAGCCGCCATCATTAACATGGAGAAGCTAAACGAACTCATGGCCGTAAACTGGTCGGTTGATATCGAGAAAGCCAAATCGCACCTTGGATTTTATCCAACGTATAATTTGCAAACCGGGTTAATAGAAACACTAAAGTGGTACAGGGCCAACGACTGGTTATAACCGCCAGGCAAACTAAACATTAATACATGGAGCATTAAAATTGAAATATAACAAAATCAAAGCAATTTACTTAAACGTTTAAGTAAATTAATAATCAGGCACTTACTAATAAATAAAACAACAGACGATAACAACGGAGCAATTAAATAAACAGCCGTTTTATCCCAACAATTAAACAATAAATAAGTATAATGAAAATCAAAATTTCTCCTGCCGAAGGTAAACTGGGTATCCTTATCCCTGGTTTGGGCGCAGTAGCCACCACGTTGATTGCCGGCGTTGAAGCTGTAAAAAAAGGCATTTCGCAACCAATTGGCTCCCTTACACAAATGGGGCACATCCGTTTAGGTAAACGTACCGAAAACCGTAACCCTAAAATTAATGAGTTTGTGCCGCTTGCCCAGTTAAACGATATCGTTTTTGGCGGATGGGATGTGTACGAAGATAACGTTTACCAGGCTGCATCAAATGCAAAGGTATTGGAATCGTCGTTATTGGATGCTGTAAAACCGGCACTGGAAGCCATTGTGCCGATGAAGGCCGCTTTCGATCAAAATTACGCTAAAAACCTTACAGGTACCCACGTTAAAACCGGCACACGTTATGAGCTGGCACAACAGGTAATGGAGGATATTAAAAACTTTAAAGAGCAAAACGGTTTAGACCGTGTTGTATTGGTATGGTGCGGATCGACAGAGATTTATTACGAGGCGTCGGCCATCCACCAGTCGCTTGCAGCTTTTGAACAAGCCTTAAAAGATGACGACAAACTGATAGCACCAAGCATGATATATGCTTACGCGGCTTTAAAATTAGGCGTACCTTTCTCAAACGGCGCCCCTAACCTAACCGTTGATATCCCCGCTTTAATTGAGCTATCAAAATTAACCAAAACGCCTATTGCAGGTAAAGATTTTAAAACCGGCCAAACTTTAATGAAAACAGTTTTGGCACCGGGCCTTGCTGCACGTTCGTTAGGTGTACACGGTTGGTTTTCAACCAATATATTAGGTAACCGCGATGGTTTGGTATTGGATGATCCGGATAACTTTAAAACCAAAGAAGTATCAAAATTAGGCGTACTGGAAGATATTTTTAAACCCGAAGATAACCAGGAACTGTATGGTAATATTTACCACAAAATCCGTATCAATTATTACCCCCCTCATGGCGATAACAAAGAAAGCTGGGACAACATTGATATTTTTGGCTGGCTGGGCTATAAAATGCAAATCAAAATTAACTTCCTTTGCCGCGACTCCATCCTTGCCGCCCCTATCGCGCTCGACCTTGCTTTATTTAGCGACATGGCCAAGCGTGCCGGTATGAGTGGTATCCAGGAATGGTTATCGTTTTATCTTAAATCGCCGCAAACCGCTGCCGGTTTACATCCCGAGAATGATATATTTAAACAATTGATAAAGTTAGAGAACACACTTCGTTATTTAATGGGCGAAGATTTGATAACCCACCTTGGTTTAGATTATTATGACGATATGTTTGCCGCAGAAGCATAATAAATTGTAATAAAATGTAAATCAGCCGTATAAAGTCCGATCTTTATGCGGCTGATTTGTTTATAAGCCATCCTTAAACCTAAGTTTATTAACTGTTACGCTGCTGATATCAATTAAGCTGTTAATAAATGTTAAATACCTGTATCGGTGTATAGCAAGCCTGCAATTTTTAGTACCCTTGTAACGAATATTTTTTTTAAAATCTGTAATTATACAGGTTACGTTTGTACAAATACTGATAAGTATGCCCTGATATATATTATTATCGTTATTTAGCTATTAGTATAATTTCAGGGTAATTTATTTCAATGATTACCGTTGTTGTAATTGCCACGGGTAATATTTGACTTTTTGACCACATTAGTCTGTAGGGATTTTTTTTACCTTTGGAGCGCAGTTACAAGCGTGATATAGGAGTTATAAAAGGTGCATTAAACCCATTTAAAATAGGTTTATCGCCTAAACAGGCCGAAAGTGGATAAGGGCGTATGATTGATCGGCACGATAATTTAAACTGATATTTAATAATATCGGTAACCAAAAGGTTAGCTATAGCGGGGCGGGATTATATTATCAATCAAAAAAAGGTTTGTATTTGCATAATTGCATAAAGTACATGAAGTTTAAAAAAATTTACAAAAGTCTATTCTTTTCAATATTCTTTTTTTCTGTTACCTCAATATTTGCTCAAACCACCATTATTACAGGTAGGGTTACTGATGCGGGCAACAAACAAACCCTTCCTTATGTAGTAGTTAGCTTTACCGGAACCACAACCGGGGTTACTACAGATAACAATGGAAATTACCGCCTGTCAACAACCAATCAAACTTACAAGCAAATAAAAATATCTTTTTTAGGATACAAGGATGCGTTTTTGGCCGTGGTGCCTGGTAAAGAACAGGTTATTAATGTAAAGCTTTTCCCTGCGGCGCAACAGCTGGCCCAGGTTACTATTAAGGCCGGTAAAAAGCCCAAATACCGTAATAAAGATAACCCCGCTGTTGAGCTGATTCGTAAGGTTATTGAAAATAAAGAAAAAAACCGCCCCGAAGCCTATGATTATGTAGAGTACCGGGAATATGATAAAATGATGTTTGGCGCCGCCAACGTTTCGGCCCAGTTCTCCGACCGCAAATTTTTCAGGAAGTATAAATTTATATTAGATAACCGCGATAGCACGTCTATCCCGGGCAAATCGATATTACCTATTTTCCTTAATGAAAAGCTTGTACAAAACTATTACCGTAAAAATCCCGAGAAAAACAGGGAAATTGTAATAGGCGAAAAAAATGTGAATTTTGGCCCGGCTGTGGATAATGCAGGCCTTGCACAGTATTTTAAGCACCTTTATACCAAGGTTAATATATACGATAATAATGTTTTACTGATAACCAGCCAGTTTTTAAGCCCGATATCAGATAACTCGCCCAACTACTACAAGTTTTTTATTACCGATACCATTACCGATAATAAAGGCCAAAAACTGGTACAATTAAGCTTTACGCCCCGCAATACCAACGATGTTTTATTTGAGGGCAGCATTTATATAACGCTGGATGGCAATTATGCGGTTCAGAAAGCATCGCTACTGGTAAACAAACATATCAATATCAACTTTATCAGATCAATACAGGTTGACCTGGATTTTGAGCAAAATCCCGACAACAGGTACCATTTGAGCAAAAGCGTTACAACTGCCGACTTTGGTGCATCAAAAAAGGATGCAAAAAGCAGCCTGTTTGGCATGCGTACCATTACTTATGGTAACTACGTAGTAAACAAGCCAAGGCCGGATACTGCCTACACCAAACAATCGGAAGAGTCATCAGACGAAGCCCGCAACCGCAGCGATGCATTCTGGCAAAAAAATCGCCTGGATACGTTAACTACGGCCGAATCAAAAGTTTATAAAAACATTGATAGTTTAAAAGATATGCCGTCGTTTAAACGTACGGTGGATATTGCAACCATATTACTTGCGGGCTATAAAGGCTTTGATAAGTTTGAGATTGGCCCTGCCAACACTTTTTACAGCTTTAACCCGGTTGAAGGTTTTAAATTAAGGTTTGGCGGCCGTACAACCCCTAACCTGAGCAGGCGTTATTATTTTGAAACCTATGCCGCTTATGGCTTTAAGGACGAACGATGGAAGTACTTCCTGAGCGCCACCTATTCGCTTAATAACAAATCGATCTATAAATTCCCGCAAAATTATATAAGGGCGAGTTTTCAGCGCGATACAAAAATACCGGGGGCTAATCTTCAGTTTGTTCAGGAGGATAACTTCCTGCTATCATTTAAGCGTGGTGTAAATGACAAATACCTGTACAACGATAATTATAGAATTGATTATGTACATGAGTTTGATAGTCATTTTTCATACAGCGCCGGTTTTAACAACTGGAAACAGGAACCGGCCGGCTCATTATACTTCAGGCCGGGAAATGACCTTACCCACCCTGTTCATGATTTAACTACAACCGAATTAACCGCGGGATTAAGGTATGCACCCAACGAAGAATTTTACCAGGGTAAAATTTACCGTACCCCACTCCCTAACAAATATCCTATTTACCAGGTACAATTTACCGCCGGCTTAAAAAACATTTTTGGCGGCGAATATAACTACCAAAAGATTGATGCACGTATTGATAAGCGTGTTTACGAATCGCAGTTGGGTTATGCCGATGTGGCCGTTTATGGTGGTAAAGTGTTTGGTACTGTTCCATATCCGCTATTATCAATTCCGCGTGCCAATCAAACTTATGCTTATGATATTGATTCATATAACCTGATGAACTTTTTGGAGTTTGTATATGACCATTATGAAGGTATAAGGATCGATCAGCATTTTATGGGTTTCTTTTTTAACAAGGTGCCACTATTTAAAAAGTTAAAATGGCGCGAAACAGCTTCCTTTAAGGTGCTATGGGGTGGTTTGAGCGATGGTAATAATCCTTCGATACACCCATCATTGTACCAGCTGCCTGTTGATGCCAATGGAGTGCCGCTAACTTATTCATTAGGACGAACTCCTTATGTTGAGGGAAGCGTTGGTATCGAAAACATATTTAAGCTAATTCGTGTTGATTTTGTGGAAAGGTTTAACTACCTTAATCATCCGAACGTAGCAAATTGGGGTATACGCACCAGAATTAAATTTGATTTTTAATTTTGTACATCAAACTATTACAAAAATGGAACAAAAAATATCGCTTAGAACAAACCTGCAATTAGGGATTTACCGGGTGATTGATCCCGTTGTAAAAATTCTGATCAAGATTGGGTTAACACCAAACGCGGTTACATCAATCGGGTTTGTGCTTAACGTGGGTGTTGCGGCCATTTTTATTTTAGGTGCCGAAGAAGGCAACCGCGGCGATTTACGCTATGTTGGCTGGGCAGGGGGCTTAATCCTGTTTGCCGGCCTGTTTGATATGCTTGATGGCCAGGTAGCCCGCTTAGGTAACATGAAATCAACCTTTGGCGCGCTGTACGACTCGGTTCTTGACCGTTACAGCGAATTGATCATGTTTCTTGGTATTTGCTATTACCTGGTAGGGCACCATTATTTTATAAGTTCGATAGCTGCGTTTATAGCCCTCATAGGCTCCATGATGGTAAGCTATGTAAGAGCCCGTGCCGAAGGTTTAGGTGTTGAAGTTAAAGGTGGTTTAATGCAACGGCCGGAGCGTGTGGTTACCATTGGTGTTTGCGCCTTAATAAGCGGTATAGTTGCTCAATATATTGGCGGCAATTATAAGTTGTTTGTACCGGGTGTTAAATTTCACGTATTTGAACCGATATCGATATTTACCTTCCCATTGGTATTGCTGGCTGTGCTAACCAATATTACCGCGTTTAACCGGTTAAGGGAAGCAAAAAAAGCCTTGATAAAACAAGAGGAAGAGGGATCGTAAGTATTATAGAAGCTGAAAGCAGAATGCTCAAAGCTTAAAGCCAACATGTTTCTATATAAATCGCAGCTTCTTAGTCCTAAGTTTGATTAGGCATTGTCATAGAAAATTTAACTTATGGCTACCGGCTGAAGACTTTGAGTTAACAACTTGAGACCCCGGCCAAAATATCGTACCTTCGTGCAAAGGCTGTATTACTGCAGCTGACAATAAATTATATCAAACAAAACATCAAAATAACAGGCGAAGAAATCGTTAAAAAATTTTAAACCTGATATATTATGGCAAAAAAGAATTATGTATCTAACTCGCAGGAGTCTGTGAGGATGTTTAAAAGCAACTTTTTAGAGGGTTTATCAAAGGTGCATTATACCGTACCCTTGTATATTTTTGTACCGGTTATCATTTACTCAACCTACCTGGCCTTTAACGCGGGTATTGGTTTTATAAAATATACCGAACTGTTTATCCTGGGCTTGTTCGTCTGGACAATTACCGAGTACATTATGCACCGCTTTGTTTTTCACCTTAAACCCAACGAAAACTGGGAATGGGCAAAAAGGCTGCATTTTATTATGCATGGTGTACATCATGATTATCCGAGTGATGCCAAACGTTTGGTATTGCCGCCATCATTGAGCATTCCGCTGGCCACCGGTTTTTATTTTTTGTTTAAATGGATATTGCCCGCCGATAATGTTTTTGGCTTTTTCCCGGGCTTTATATTAGGTTACCTGTTTTATGATATATCGCACTATGCTATGCATCATTTTAACTTTAAAAGCGGCCTGTTCAAAAAAATAAAACAACACCACATGCTGCACCATTACCAGGATCCCGATAGGGGTTACGGGGTTAGTTCGCCGCTGTGGGATAAAATATTCCGTTCCGGATTCTTAAAAAAATAAGGTGAATACTGCCGCGCATCACGGTGTAACAATTAATACCAAATCGGTACTTATTGTTACACTTATTTCAATAGGGTATTTAGTACTCTCCTACTTTTTAATCGGTTACAAAAGCGATGAGTTAACGCTTGTACTGATATTTAACTCTCTTTTTTACGCATCGGCCGTTACCCGCAAATTTATCCTTGGCTTCAGCATCTTCGTTGTATACTGGATCATATTTGACTATATGAAGGCCTTCCCCAATTATAATTTCAATACCGTACACATAGCCGATATTTATAATTTCGAAAAACACCTGTTCGGCATCCATTACAAAGGCAACCTGCTTACACCAAATGAATACTGGCGTGCAAACGGCAATACAGTTATTGATGTTATGGCCGGTATTTTTTACCTGTGCTGGATACCTGTACCGCTTGCCTTTGCAACCTTTTTGTTTTTTAAAAACAAAAAGCAGTTCCTTAAATTTTCGCTCACCTTTGTACTGGTTAATTTAATAGGCTTTGTAGTTTATTACGCCTTCCCTGCGGCCCCGCCCTGGTATGTGCAATATCATGGCCTGCAATTTCATCCCTTAACCCAGGGCAATACCGCAGGGCTGGCCAAGTTTGATGCATTTTTTCATGCCGGTGTTTTCAAGTCTATTTATGCCAAAGGCTCAAATGTATTTGCAGCTATGCCATCATTACATTCATCGTACCCTGTTATTGTTTTATACTATGGCATTAAAAACCGCCTGGGCAAAGCAAATTTGTTTTTTGCTGTGGTAATGCTGGGCATTTGGTTTACCGCCGTATATGCCAGCCACCACTATGTGCTTGATGTACTGGCAGGCATCACCTGCGCCTTTACCGGCATTTCTCTTTTCAATTTTTTGCTGGCGCGATCAAAGGCGCTACAGCACTTCATCACCCGTTACGAACAGACTATTGTTTAGTACATAATTACTTATACCGGGCGTAAATGCTGTCCTGTTTTGTGTACCAAATGAAATGTGCAAAAAAAACGGGGCGCTGTTTAAAAAAAAAACTTGCCCGCGTTTAATACAAAAAGTGCCATTACTGCGCAGCAATTAATATTTCACAGTTATTTTATTTGGGTAGCAGGCAGTTAGGGCTAATCAGGCACATTATTTGACTAAGTAATATTAAAATATATTGCTATATTCGGTAACCCCTATATGAAAAAATTGCTTACCTGCCTCATCTTTACGTTCTTAGCCGTATCCAAATTATCAGCCTATGCTGGTGACCTGGACAGCCTTAAGCAAAAATTACAGCTCACAAGCGATTCATTAAAGGGGCCTATCTATATAGCTATTGCCGAAGAGTACATGCACTATGACACGGTTAGCAACAGAAATTTAAGACATTATTACAAAAACGAAGCGTTAAATTATTCGATGCTTGCTTTGCATGTGTATTCAGGCATGAACGATTCTTTGGGTATGCGTACCTGCTACAATACCCTTTCAAAAATATACCGGTCTCAGCATATTTATAGCCAGGCTAAATGGTTTATACTGCAATCAAACACTATATCCCGTTTAAAACATGATGTTCCTAACATCATTGCATCGCTAATTGAGCTATCGGCCATAAAAAGCGACATCAAGGATTATACCCTTGCCATGGGCGATTTAAACGAAGCCTTAAAAATTGCGGTAAAAAATAAAGATCCCAGGAATGAATCGGCAGTACAGGTGGGTTATGCCGATTTATACCGGCACATGAAGAATTACGACAAAGCAGCCGTTGCCATAAAACGACATGAATTTTTAGACGACAGCATCCAAAAAGCTGAGGAAGCCAAACTGGCAATGGTCAACAAAAAAGATTCTGTTCAAATCAAAAAACAAGACTCCATCATCGTCAAAAAAAAAGTATATACCTCCAGCTTCAAACGCGGCTCCAAACTCGCCTCGGCAAGGCATACAGTCTCGTTATAACGCTTATTATTGCGCTTGCAATAATGGCAATAGCCGTAATAGTTTATTACCTGCTACGTAAAAAGCGAAGCCGCTGGCGTATAAGGCCCCGAAAACCCAGGCAGCAATAATGCCATTTACCAAACGCCATGCCGAATACTTTAACAGCTTAGTAAACTAAGTGCCCTAAGTGCTAAATCAATTTAGTTTAAGTTTTATTTAACAAAGTACCTTCATCCTGTCTTTGTAGTCACGATATTTTATATCAGTGCAGGCGGGTTACAACACCCGTCTGCGTACAACAACCCTGCGTGCCACAACCGGCACAGCGGGTCGCACTACTACAACCGGCCTCGCCGGCACAACTACAACCCGCGGCCTGGCCGCAACTACTACCCTGCGAGCAGGCGTACGTACTACTACCCTGGTTTGCGCTTCGGCTGTCAAGGCCACCCCGGCGCTGATGGCTATAAATAAAATGATCTTTTTCATGGTGCTTTAAATTTGTTGATGTAAAAATGCCATGAAAACAGATACCCACACACCTAAATAACGGCGAGCCTGAAAAACAAGGGGGCGAAACAGCGGAGGCGGGGAGTGATTTGGGAGCGTGGTTCGGTTCTATATCTTCAAATGCTCTGTCGCGACTTGGTACTTACCCCGCCACAATTCTGTCAACAGGATTTATCCAATACAACAAGATGGATTTTCCCACTCAGCACCCGCCAAAAACAGCCCACACCCAAACCCCGGTACCCGAAGGGTGCATATTGGCAACATCAAGGGTAACCGATAGTGGCCTCATGGTGGCAGATAAGGAGCTGACAAGGTGCCGGCAGGGATACCCTATTCCCCTGTGCTATTCTGAAGATTGATGGATTATAACATGGTTATGCCTGCGGATGGAGGCATTGATTAGCCTGTAAATTGCATGTTTTCGGATTGCCCGAACACTTAACCTACTGTCTATAAACCACATAAGCGTTCGCCCCCGAACACCCGAACAGTATGGTATCCAACCGAACACCAATGAACCAGTGACCCATGAACCAGTGAACTAATGAAACGCAAAAAAGCCCTTGACTGTTTCCAGCAAGGGCTTGATTTAAGATTTGGCACCGACCTACTCTCCCACGTTTTACCGCAGTACCATCGGCTCTGGCGGGCTTGACTTCTCTGTTCGGAATGGGAAGAGGTAGACACCGCCGATATAGGCACCTGAATATTTTTAATGTCGAGGTGAAAGCTTAAAGGTGAAGGGTGAAAGGTTTTTAATACCTTTTGCCTTTATCCTTTGGCCTTTCTGCCTTAACAATGACATATTATTGAAAGAAGTAATTAATCAGAGAAAACAACAATATTAGTCTGTTCATGGTTGATAGTTCATGGTTCATCGTACATATTACTATGAACTATGATCCATTTGCCATCAACCACTATTATTACCTGCTATGAGAAAGCTTCGGGCAATTAGTATCACTCGGCTATGATGTCACCACCTTTATACCTATGACCTATCAACGTAGTAGTCTGCTACGACCCTCAATGGAAGTCTCATCTTGTGGCTAGTTTCGCACTTAGATGCTTTCAGCGCTTATCTATTCCCAACGTAGCTACTCTGCAATACAGCTGGCGCCATAACAGATTCACCAGAGGTTAGTCCAACCCGGTCCTCTCGTACTAAGGTCAGCCCCACTCAAACTTCCAACGCCCACAACAGATAGGGACCGAACTGTCTCGCGACGTTCTGAACCCAGCTCGCGTGCCACTTTAATGAGCGAACAGCTCAACCCTTGGGACCTTCTCCAGCCCCAGGATGTGACGAGCCGACATCGAGGTGCCAAACCTCCCCGTCGATATGAGCTCTTGGGGGAGATCAGCCTGTTATCCCCAGCGTACCTTTTATCCTTTGAGCGATGGCCCTTCCATGCAGAACCACCGGATCACTATATCCGTCTTTCGACCCTGCTCGGCTTGTCTGCCTCACAGTCAAGCAAGCTTATGCTATTGCACTCCACGTACGGTTACCAAGCGTACTGAGCTTACCTTTGAAAGCCTCCGTTACCTTTTTGGAGGCGACCACCCCAGTCAAACTACCCGCCAAACAATGTCCTCCGCTGTGCAGAGTTAGACACCAAATACAGAAAGGGTGGTATTTCAACGTTGACTAACCAACTCCTAGCGAAGCTGGATCACAGTCTCCCACCTATCCTACACATCCTGTATCCGATATCAATGTTAAGTTGTAGTGAAGGTGCATGGGGTCTTTCCGTCCCGTTGCGGGTAACCGGCGTCTTCACCGATACCACAATTTCACCGAGCTCAT
Organism: Mucilaginibacter sediminis; assembly: GCF_051903035.1. NCBI lineage: Bacteria > Pseudomonadati > Bacteroidota > Sphingobacteriia > Sphingobacteriales > Sphingobacteriaceae > Mucilaginibacter > Mucilaginibacter sediminis. Next base: position 6,351,068 of record NZ_CP170602.1, on the reverse strand, counting down.
GGCTGAGACAGCGCCCAGATCGTTACACCATTCGTGCAGGTCGGAACTTACCCGACAAGGAATTTCGCTACCTTAGGACCGTTATAGTTACGGCCGCCGTTTACCGGGGCTTCGATTCAATGCTTCGCCTTGCGACTAACATCCCCTCTTAACCTTCCGGCACCGGGCAGGTGTCAGGCCATATACGTCATCTTTCGATTTTGCATAGCCATGTGTTTTTGTTAAACAGTCGCCTGGGCCTTTTCACTGCGGCTTCCATTGCTGAAAGCGCCCCTTCTCCCGAAGTTACAGGGCCATTTTGCCGAGTTCCTTAGCCATGATTCACTCGAGCACCTTAGGATTCTCTCCTCGACTACCTGTGTCGGTTTACGGTACGGGTTTTTATAACCTGAAGCTTAGCGGGTTTTCTTGGAAGTCTGATTACCTGAACTATTACCGCCTCCGAAGATTTGGTATACTATCAGCTTTCAGCATGGTCTGCGTACTTAACTACAGTCCATATACCTACGGCCTTTAACGAACTATTCCGTCAGTTCGCGTCAGTGTCACTACTCCGTCACCGCATCGCAGTTATAAAAAGTACTGGAATATTAACCAGTTGTCCATCGGCTACGCCCTTCGGCTTCACCTTAGGCCCCGACTAACCCTGATCCGATTAGCGTTGATCAGGAAACCTTAGTCTTTCGGTGGGCGGGTTTCTCTCCCGCCTTATCGTTACTTATGCCTACATTTGCTTTTCTATTCCCTCCACAGTCGGTTGTCCCTCCTGCTTCGCCGGATAATAGAATGCTCCCCTACCAGATGCATTGCTGCAAATCCATAGCTTCGGTATACTGCTTGATGCCCGTTTATTATCCATGCCCGATCGCTCGACTAGTGAGCTGTTACGCACTCTTTAAATGAATGGCTGCTTCCAAGCCAACATCCTAGCTGTCTGTGCAATCGGACCTCGTTAGTTCAACTTAGCAGTAATTTGGGGACCTTAGCTGATGGTCTGGGTTCTTTCCCTCTCGGCCCTGGACCTTAGCACCCAGAGCCTCACTCCAGCGTATATTAATAAGCATTCGGAGTTTATCTGGATTTGGTAGGATTTGACTCCCCCGCACCCAATTAGTAGCTCTACCTCTTATTAACTCAACCGCCAGGCTGTTCCTAAAAACATTTCGGGGAGTACGAGCTATTTCCCAGTTTGATTAGCCTTTCACCCCTACCCACAAATCATCCGGAAACTTTTCAACGTTTATCGGTTCGGTCCTCCAGTACCTGTTACGGCACCTTCAACCTGTCCATGGGTAGATCACAAGGTTTCGCGTCTACCTCCCCTGACTATACGCCCTATTCAGACTCGCTTTCGCTTCGGATCCGTGTCTTAAACACTTAACCTTGCCAGGAAAGAGTAACTCGTAGGCTCATTATGCAAAAGGCACGCCGTCACAGATTGCTCTGCTCCGACCGCTTGTAAGTACACGGTTTCAGGTTCTATTTCACTCCCCTGTTCGGGGTTCTTTTCACCTTTCCCTCACGGTACTGGTTCACTATCGGTCTCTCAGGAGTATTTAGCCTTACCGGATGGTGCCGGCAGATTCCCACAAGGCGTCTCCGACCTCGCGGTACTCAGGATACCACTATCCAATCATTCATTACCCGTACGCAGCTATCATGCTCTATGGCCGGGTTTCCCACCCCGTTCCGGTTTTGTTTGATTTTCATGTTGTGGTCCTACAACCCCAATTATGCCGTAACATAATTGGTTTGGGCTTCTTCCCTTTCGCTCGCCACTACTCAGGAAATCATTATTATTTTCTCTTCCTCTGCTTACTTAGATGTTTCAGTTCAGCAGGTTTGCGCATTTATGCAATTAGTCTTCAACTAATTAGGTTTCCCCATTCAGAAATCTACGGATCAAATCTTATTTGCAAATCCCCGTAGCTTATCGCAGCTTATCACGTCTTTCATCGCCTCTGAGAGCCAAGGCATCCCCCGTGTACCCTTTCTTACTTTCTTCTACTTATACGCCTTTTGCTCGTATAGTATGCTTTTTGATTCTTGTTGCCGTTTTTAGTATCAAGTACTTAGTATCAAGTAGCAAGACCGAAGCCTTTCTCCTTTTTTACTTTTCCGCAATATTCAAAAGCCTGCAACAGTCCTCTATACTGTTGTCTTCTCTTTTTTATTACTTCTTCCAATATGTCAAAGAACGTTTTGTCAGTTTGCAGTCTGCCGTTCTCAGTTTGCAGTTATTTTAACTGCCCACTGTAAACTGCCTTCTGCTAACTGGCATGGTGGAGAATAACGGATTCGAACCGTTGACCCCCTGCGTGCAAGGCAGGTGCTCTAGCCAGCTGAGCTAATCCCCCTTAAGATGAGTTTGCAGTTTTGAGTTTGCAGTTTGCAGCCTTTTTTTACTGCCTACTGTGAACTGTTTACTGCCCACTCGCAGCTTCGCTGCGCTTGTAGTCCCGAGCAGATTTGAACTGCTGACCCCTACATTATCAGTGTAGTGCTCTAACCAAGCTGAGCTACAGGACTATATTTCAGTTTGCAGTCTTTAGTTTGCAGTTTGCAGCTTGTACTGCTTTGTAGTTAGCTCTTGTTGCCAACTGCTAACTGCTCTTTACTGCCCACTGTGAACTGCCAACTGTGTCCCAGCTCACCTTTCGGCTTCGCTCCACATAGATGGCTTCATCTTTTGGGTTTCCTTTTTGTGTTTAATTATTGAATGACTGAATTAGTGAATTACTGATTTGTTGTTTTGTATTATATATAGCATATAACCTATTCAACTTAATCTAACTCAATAAACCAATCAACCAATTTTAAGAAATAATCATGTAGGTAACTTGTTACAATAACTGATGTATCGATACTGCTCCAGAAAGGAGGTATTCCAGCCACACCTTCCGGTACGGCTACCTTGTTACGACTTAGCCCCAGTTACCGACTTTACCCTAGGACGCTCCTTGCGGTTACGCACTTCAGGCACTTCCAGCTTCCATGGCTTGACGGGCGGTGTGTACAAGGCCCGGGAACGTATTCACCGCGTCATTGCTGATACGCGATTACTAGCGAATCCAACTTCACGGGGTCGAGTTGCAGACCCCGATCCGAACTGTGAACAGCTTTTGGAGATTGGCATCCTGTTGCCAGGTAGCTGCCCTCTGTACTGCCCATTGTAGCACGTGTGTAGCCCCGGACGTAAGGGCCATGATGACTTGACGTCGTCCCCTCCTTCCTCTCTATTTGCATAGGCAGTCTGTTTAGAGTCCCCACCTTAACGTGCTGGCAACTAAACATAGGGGTTGCGCTCGTTGCGGGACTTAACCCAACACCTCACGGCACGAGCTGACGACAGCCATGCAGCACCTAGTTTCGTGTCCCGAAGGACTTGAGCGTCTCTGCTCAATTCACTAACTTTCAAGCCCGGGTAAGGTTCCTCGCGTATCATCGAATTAAACCACATGCTCCTCCGCTTGTGCGGGCCCCCGTCAATTCCTTTGAGTTTCACCCTTGCGGGCGTACTCCCCAGGTGGAATACTTAACGCTTTCGCTTAGACGCTGACCGTATATCGCCAACATCGAGTATTCATCGTTTAGGGCGTGGACTACCAGGGTATCTAATCCTGTTTGATCCCCACGCTTTCGTGCCTCAGTGTCAATCTAACCATAGTAAGCTGCCTTCGCAATTGGTGTTCTGTGACATATCTATGCATTTCACCGCTACTTGTCACATTCCGCCTACCTCTAGTTCATTCAAGCTCATCAGTATCAAAGGCACTGCGATAGTTAAGCTACCGTCTTTCACCCCTGACTTAATAAGCCACCTACGCACCCTTTAAACCCAATAAATCCGGATAACGCTTGGATCCTCCGTATTACCGCGGCTGCTGGCACGGAGTTAGCCGATCCTTATTCTTACAGTACATTCAGCTTTGGTCACGACCAAAGGTTTATTCCCGTACAAAAGCAGTTTACAACCCGTAGGGCCGTCTTCCTGCACGCGGCATGGCTGGTTCAGGCTTCCGCCCATTGACCAATATTCCTTACTGCTGCCTCCCGTAGGAGTCTGGTCCGTGTCTCAGTACCAGTGTGGGGGGTCATCCTCTCAGATCCCCTAAACATCGTAGCCTTGGTAAGCCGTTACCTTACCAACTAGCTAATGTTCCGCATGCCCATCTTGTTCCTATAAATATTTGATTATAATACGATGCCATATCATAATGTTATGCGGTCTTAATCTCTCTTTCGAGAGGCTATCCCCCTGAACAAGGTAGGTTACATACGTGTTACGCACCCGTGCGCCACTCTCAAGGAAAGCAAGCTCTCCTATCCCGTCCGACTTGCATGTATTAGGCCTGCCGCTAGCGTTCATCCTGAGCCAGGATCAAACTCTCCATTGTAAAATGTCTCGTTTGTTCACTGACCCTATTATTAATAATAGAATCTGTATAATCATTATATCTTTATACAGTATCTAACACTTGTTTGTTATCATAACTCCTCTTACTCTTTTCCGCCTTGCAGCTTCTTTTTGTTTGAGTTGTTACTCTACATGATTTTCTATTTCTTAAAAGAACTTTCCCGCTTCATCATCCGAATCCGCTATATAATCTTTACAAGTTGCCTTGTCTGATTTGTCATTTCTATTACCGGAATCGCTCCGGCTTTTTAACTTCTTTCGCTCCTCAAAGCAACCCTCCGTTTGGGTCTGCAAAGGTAGTATTCCTTTTTACTTTTCCAAAACTTATTTTTTCTTTTTTTTATCTCTCGATCTTCAAAGAATCTCTTCCGTTTTGTCCGCCTACCCCTCTCTCTTTTCTCCCTCCGTGGCGGGGTGCAAAAGTAGTAAACTTTTTCGCTTTCCGAAATTTTATCTGAAGTTTTTTTTGAGTTTCCTTTTTATCTAAACCCTCTACCTATTCCTGCTTCAAAAAACTCCTTCAGCAACCTTTCTAAGAACTTTCCCGCTTCCTTATTTGCGGGCTGCAAAGGTACGCGCTTTTAACACTTATGCAAACTGTTTTTAATGTTTATTTAATATAAACCACTAAGACGTTATGTATCAGCAGGAAAAATTGAAACAGGATAAGATTTAAGGCAGTGGCATCGAGATTATAATGGCATCGACCTTTCCAATATAGTTAATACATGCATCCCACATAAATTCGGGCTTTCTGCACAAAAGCATTTTTACCGGGTTTAATAGCATTTAAGGCACTATCGGCACTGGTTTTAGTTTCGTATATACCAACTATTAAAGCAATCATTTTAGACTTGGAAGCGGGGCGGTACTCATCAAGGTATTCCAGGCTTAAACTTTCAGAAGGGTATCTGCGGGGGAAATATTCCCCTGTATCCATTTCATCATCGTCATCGTCCGGCAAATCAATCAAACCCTTGGTTTTATCGTAATAACGGCCCATGGTATCAATGGCCAGGTTTGACGATTCATGTAGCGCAAGCATTTTTGCCTTCAACTCATCATAATCCTTCCCTGTGTCGGCAACTAATACATAATAGTTGGCAAAAGCATTGAGATGTGCATTCATTTCGGAGGTATCAGCTGAAGATGCTTTGATGCCCGTAGTTGCTTTATAACTGGCCGGCAAAACGCGAACGGGCTTTAAGTTATCACGTGTTACTACAAGTGTTGGTTTAGGTTTGCAAGAAAGTAAGGCAAACATTGCAATTATTAACAAATAACTCAATTTCATAAGGTACAGGCTGATATATCCAAATGTAAGTAAAAATCAGCATGTTCCAAATCTGCCATCTCTGGATTATACTTAGTACTCCAGTACCACATGCGGTTTATAAGTATCCGTTTTCACTTCGGCTTTCAATTCGTGTAATATATTGTATAACCCAAAGTTGGTACGGTTTACATATATGAAGTGTTTAACGCCGCGGGCCTGCTTAAACTCGGGCATTTTTGAAAGGCGCTCGCCAAAGGCAAAAAGCTTGTCGAAGAACTCTGATTGGCTAAAATCGAAGTGATCGTCAATATAAGGCATGGCAAACAAACTTATCATTTCTTTAAACTGGCCATAAAAAAATTCAACCTGCGCCGGGGTATCATCCTTACGGATCATATCCAGCAAACGAAAGGCTTTAATAGTTTCTTCCTTATTATCCAACAGATTGGTTGAAGTAAGCGAGAAGAAAGGATAGTAAAAATCTTCGGGCATCTCTTTAATACAACCAAAATCGATACATCCCAGTTTACCTTCGGGGGTTATCAGGAAGTTGCCAGGATGCGGATCGGCATGCACAGCGCGCATCTCGTGCTGCTGAAAATTGTAAAAATCCCAAAGGGCCTGCCCAATCTGGTTACGCAATTCCTGTGATGGGTTGGTGGCCAAAAACTCTTTAAGGTGTTTCCCTTCCAGCCAATCCATAGTAATAATGCGCTTACTGCTCAACTCCGGATAATAGGTAGGGAATACTACATTATCCAAATTGGCGCAAGCGGTAGAGAATTCAATAGATCGGCGGACCTCCAGTTCGTAGTCGGTTTCTTCCAGCAAGCGTTCTTCAACCTCGCTCATGTACACATTCAATTCCTTTTCACTCATGCCCAGCATCCTGAAGGCAAATGGCTTGATCAGTTTCAGATCGGACGAGATAGATTCGCCTACACCGGGATACTGAATTTTTACGGCCAGTTTCTTCCCATTCAGTTCGGCCTGGTGTACCTGCCCAATTGATGCGGCATTGTTCGACCGAATGTTGAATTTATCGTATATCTGATCGGGATTTTTACCGAAATATTTCCTGAACGTTTGCACAATTAGCGGACCCGAAAGTGGCGGCGCATTGTATTGCGATTGTGTGAACTTATCTACATAGGCCTGCGGCAGCAGGTTTTTATCCATGCTCAGCATCTGTGCTACTTTAAGGGCGCTGCCTTTAAGCTCGCTCAATGATTGGTAAATATCAGCTGCATTATCCTCGTTCAGCTCAGATTTATCCATATCCGGGTTGAACAGCTTTTTTGAGTAATGCTTAATATAATTGCCGCCTATCTTAAACCCTGTTTTTACAAATTTGGCGCTGCGTTCTACTTTGGTTGTTGGTATGCTATTTTGCTCGGGCGAAGCTCCCTGTGAATATTCTCCAAAAGCTGATGGAAAATCTGTTTCGCTATCTGTCATAATAATTTTAAAAGTCCATACTTCTTTATATCCCGCCGTTTTTCACCAGGAATTTTCCGTACTCAAACAAATTGTCGATGGGCGAGCGTTGAAAAAGGTCGAACGTTACATTGACGCCTTTTTCGATAGCCTCATCCGTTTTCTCAAATCCCGTAGAGTTATCATTTACCCAAAAGTTGAGTACGAATACAAATTGCACCCAAAGCGCGTCTTTATAACGTTTGCTAAAAAATTTACGGTCGGTAAGTTCTGTGGTTTCTATCCCTTCCTTCAGTATATCTTCGGCAAAACTTTCGAATGCCGTTTTCATCTGTTCAAACACACGTGGCGTAGTAAAACCTCTTGGTTGTTTTTTGATGGAATAAATAGCAAAGCTTCGGCTGCCCTTAAGCAACTCAAAAAAACCGTAAAAGTAAGATAAAGCCTTTTCGCGGGCAGAATATTGCGCCCAAACTTCCTGGCTTTTTATTTCGGCGATAGTTTTAGTTGTAAAACCTGCCCAAATAGCCTGCTCCAGTGCTTCAAACGAGCCATAAAACTGGTAAAACTCAGCCTCGCTCATTTCATTTCGCTTAGCGAATATATATACCGACTTAGGCTCCGAGCCTTCGGTTAGCACATAATCAATATATGCGTTCTGGATACTTTCGATAGTTGCCATGTTTGATTTGGTTGGCCTCACCTAAATCCTCTCCAAAGGACAGGACTTTTGATTGGCGCGTTGGTTATGTAATTATTTAATAGATCGTTGTTTACCCCCTCTCCCTTGGAGAGGGCCGGGGTGAGGCTTATATAAACATCTCCACCGTACGCTGCAGTTCCCTTGCCTGCACAACACCGGCCTGGCGCCATTTGGTTTGCCCTTTTTGGAATATCATTAACGTTGGCACACTTTGCACCCGGTAAGCGCTTGCCGCTTGTGGGTTTTTGTCGATATCAATCTTGATGATTTTTACTTTATCGCCAAGGGCGTGTTTTACATCCTTTAGTATAGGCGGCATCATTTTACAGGGGCCGCACCACTCGGCCGAAAAATCAACCAGTACCGGAATTTCTGAAGCTATTATATCCTGGAAATTTGCCATAATTTTTTCACTATTTAGTTAATTACTAACGGTTAATAGTTTTAGCTATTATTACCAATAATAACCATTATTTTAGATAAAAGTTTATTGAACAGACGCTTAATTGGAAATATGACTTTCCGACTATGAACCCTTAACTATTGACTATGAACAAGAGTACGACAACCGGTATTTACCTAACCCTGGCACTTTTTATTACCTCGTTTGCGGCTTTGGCGCAAGACAAACCTACCGTTATACCACTTTGGCCAAATGGTGCACCCGGTTTCGAAAACAGGCGAAATGAGCCCGAGCAGGCTAAGGATTACTGGGTAAAAAACATTCACAATCCATCGCTTACGGTTTTTGCTCCCCCGGCAGGTAAGGCCAATGGTGCGGCAGTGGTAATATGCCCAGGCGGCGGCCACCGTTTGTTAGTTTATACCGCCGAGGGTATTGAACCTGCCAAATATCTGAATGACCTGGGTGTTACTGTATTTGTGCTGAAATACCGTTTAGGTCGCGATACCCTATCGCCTTATAAAATTGATGTGCACGCCAAACAGGATGGGCACCGGGCTATGCGCCTGGTACGCAGCAAGGCGGCCGAATATGGCCTGGATACCAACAGGATAGGCCTGATGGGCTTCTCGGCAGGCGGCGAGGTTGTTGATATGGTTGCCTTTGGCGATGGCAAAGGCGATGCGAATGCACCCGATCCGGTTGACAGACAGAGCGCCATCCCCAAGTTTATCATACAGATTTACCCCGGCCCTTTATATATACCGGATGTGGTACCGGCCAACGCACCACCGGCCTTTTTATTAGCTGCCAATGACGACCCATGCTGCGCGGTACCGGTGGTAAGTTTGATGCAAAAATACCGCGAGGCCAAGGTACCCATCGAGGTGCATTTGTATGCCCAGGGGGCCCATGGTTTTAACATGGGCAAACGATCGAAATTACAAACCATCAGCACCTGGCCGCAACGTTTGGCCGACTGGCTGGCCGACAATGGTTATTTAAACCCGGCAAGTAAGGAGCGGAAGAAAATTTTACATTAATTACCCTAAAAAACTTCTTAAAATTTATTTTAATGCTAAAATGCGGTAAAAAATTTCAATTTTCATAGAATTAATTGCAAATAATCTGCAACAAGGCATCAACAAATTACAAAAAAATACAAGTTTTTATAAGTTTAAAAAGTACCTGCATCAACGGTAAAAAAGACAGCCGCATTTAATACCCGATACCTTTTTCCATTGCCACAATCGCTAATAAAACAGTCCGGCCATCACTATTGATTGCCGGACTGTTTTGTTAATATGCTTCCCCTGAAAATACACCCTGCAAATCAAAAGCTCCCCCTTCAGGGGCTGGGGGTCTATTGTATTTTATAACAACTTTCGATAGAGGCTGTGCTTCGGGACGCTGTGTATACTACATTGTTTAATATTTGGTAACCGGTGGTAACACTTCGCATCTGGCGTATTAAAACAACCCCCGTAGCATTATCAATTACATAAACACCATTGGTATTGCTATTTGAATATTGCCGGCGCAGTGCGCTTTCAAAAGCTACAGTTGTGGTTTTATCCGTTTTTGATTCAATCCAGAACGTATTTTTCACATTGGTACCGGCACTGGTGGTAGTATCTACCCAGGTATAGCCCTTCTTCATAGTTTGAAGTGCTGCGTAATCTACAGTGAGCCCTAAGGAGCCGCCTTTAACCAGCTGATCGTTTTGTAAACCTGTAAATGCAAACAGCGTATCGTTAACGGCCTGGCTACTGCCACCTTTAATATCGAAAATAGTATCGCGGATGCCAAGGGTAACGTTTGCCGTTTGCCCAACCATTGCTGTAAACCGTTTTTGGATATATGAACTGGTATCCGATGGCTGATCGGAATTATACGCCATCGATTTGCCCATGGCAAATATAGTATCGGCAATGCGATTGGTAGTAACCGCAACCTGGAAACCCGATTTTGTAGCATCGGTAACGTTATAGTTTTTTGTTACCGATGAGTTGCTGCTGATAGTAAATTTTTGATCATACCGCGCCAAAATAGTATTTGAGTTTACCAGTGTTGTTTTTTGATACCCATCGCCTTTTTTAAATGCCAGCAGGCGGTGCTCGTCCCCAACAATCGCAGACGTTGTAAAAGGTGTAACCGATGTAGTATTTAAAAGAGCGCTGGCCGGTAATTCTGTCATCTTTTTCAGCTCAAGCTTCAGGGGGGCCGTTTGGGCAAAGCACATCCCCGCAACCACTACAAGCAACAGCGTTAAAATGACTTTTAGTTTTTTTATGTATGTTCTCATTTTATCTTTTTTATGATTGGGCCGTAGTTTTATTTTGTTCATGGTTCATAGATCATGGTTCATGGTTTTGTTCGTAGCTTATAGCCCGTGGCGAAAAAATTTGTCGCAAACGTTTTCTACCAGATCGCCTAAGGGCTATGAGCTATCAACCATGAATCATAAGCAAACAACCATTTCTTATCAATGCAATGGTTTTAAGCCAGGTATCGGCGGCGGCGTTGGTATCGGCGGCGGTGTTGGTATCGGCGGCGGCGTTGGTATCGGCGGCACCGTTGGTATCGGCGGCGGCGTTGGTATCGGCGGCGGCGTCGGTATTGGTGGTGGCGTCGGTATTGGCGGCGGCGTCGGTATCGGTGGCGGCGTTGGTATTGGTGGCGGCGTCGGTATCGGCGGCGGCGGTGTTATCGGTGGCGGCGGTGGTATCGGCGGCGGCGTTGGTATCGGCGGCGGCGTTGGTATCGGCGGCGGCGTTGGTATTGGCGGCGGCGTTGGTATCGGCGGCGGCATTTTTATAGGCGGTACGGGCGGTATTGGCGGTGGTACATTCCAATCCGAGCGGTTGCTTTGTGCTTTGGCATGCTTTACACCTGCCAGTAATGTTGCCACAGCAAACATTGATGTGATGATTATCTTTTTCATAATGTAAATTATTTGGTCATTAATCGGGTAAGTGAGAGTGGTAGTCCAATCGAAAAAACCATATTGGCCCTGTCTGATGAATACTTTGTTAGGTTGGCCACGCCAATGCCCAGGCTAATTGGCGTTTTGAATGGACGTATACCCGCCGATAGGCCCAGGTTCATCCCTGTCCATTCGGTATTTAAGGTTAAATGGCGTATTACTTCAAATGATATGCTGCCAAATACGGCGGTACCATGTTTGCCTTTACCGGCTGCAATATCTTTGGGGCTTTTTTCATAAAACCGGCCGCTTCCTAATCCAATGGTATAACTAAGCCTCGAACTACCGGGCGTTAACGATGGAAGCGTTTGTACCGCGTGGCTTATCGCCATAAAAAAAGTCGAACCCGGCGAGTCTGATTGTTTGTTGTTCGCAAACACTTGAAGCGCACCTGCCGCTATACTTGTACCGGCAAACAGTTTCCGGCTAAGGATAAAGTTTCCCGAAAAGTCTCTGAACCTGTGTACATCCGTCATGTTTAAACTGGCTGCAAAATTTACAGCCTCAATCGGGTCGCCTACGCAAGCGCCTACCGAGGCTATTAAATCAGCTTTATTGTTTCTGTATACTTCCGGGTATGCACCACCCAGGCCGCCAAAAATATACATGCCATAGCCTCCAAAACCGGTAGGCGTTAAAAGTGCAGACGGCGCATCGCTGGGGTAAAGTTCGCGCTGGCCTACTTGCGGTATTTCCTGCGGTGCAACCACATTAGGTTTCACCGCTAAAAACGAATCAATTTGTTGCTTTAATTCTTTTTCGAATGTGTTTTGGCTAAATGCTGATTGAGCTAACAGGCAAAGTGCTATTAACGCGCAATACATGAATGGTAGCCGTGTTTTGCAAGTCATGGTGAGGAAAATTAGGTTAAGTAATAAGTAGGTTGATAATTATAGCGCCTGGTAATTGGCAACAGGCTGGTTATGCTTTAACTAAGTTGTAATTTTTTCACGACAAAACACAATGCTTTGCCAAATAAATTAACAAGCTTAAACTGCGGCAATATAGCTATATAGCCTCCTGTTTCTGTTGCAATACCAACGGCGAATGGCCGCTCATAACGATTTGCCCACGACGATTGTGGCACCGTTACATTGCCATACCAGGCCGGTAAATATATGCTTACCGCCTTGTGTCCGTTTATCGGGACTACATCCAAACAAAGCAGGCCCGCAAACTTAGGCAAACCTGTAAAGGCTGGGAGGCAAATGTGCTTTGTCATTTGCTTTGCGTGCTCCTTTCCTGCTTTTGAAGACTTGGGAGTATCTCTCGATATTATTATTGCGCTTTCTGACGAGTTTTCCTGCGCAAGCGCTGTTATGCAAAACAGCATGATTACAATTGTAGCTATCAGGTATTCCATTTTTTTAGGCTAACTGGGTTTTAAAAAGGGGTGTAGGGAGCGATTGTGTATGCAATTTACTTGCGCAGATCAGGGACTAAATAAATATGTTTTTGTCATGGTGGTTTTGGTTGTTTGTTGATACAATTTTACGGCGCGGAGGTAAGGCGTGCAATACAAAGTAGTTTGTATTTTTGGGAGATTGAGGCTCGGAACCTAAAGGATGATATAATGGTTTTAGCCTTTAAGTAATGAATATGCAAATCCCGGATGTTAATTCATATCCGATATTTTGTATTTTAAACGGAACCCCAATTTGTAAAGCGAAAGGATCGATGTTGACGAGAGATAATAGTCAATTGTCCTAAAAGCACGGCGTATACTTAGCATGCGGGCCATCCCGATGTTTATCGAGGTGGCGGCAAGAGCTGGTAAAAGAATAGCGATTTTTCGAATGCAATTCTCCTCACCCAATGTTGCTAAGCCCGTTCACAGGTTGCAAATGTAACAGTTTTCGGTTGCGGAAAAGGTGGGCGAATTACACCAGCTTTTAAGCGATACAATGTAGGCTGCTTTTTTACCTTTGGATTTTTCGCTTACAAGGCTAACTATCGCTTTGGCATCATCGTAATTGGTGGTTACCGGGATCACTGTCCGGTACCAGTTTCCTTTTTTATAAATGGCGGCATTTTGGCTTATACTATCTTTTGCAAACTTCAGTTCAGTCGCCGCCGGGCCAACAGTTTTATTGGCGCCTATTACAACCAGGTAGCTATTATTTACGTTTAAATTAAGGTCCTGGTAAATTGCTTGCTTTTTATCCTCCAACTTATTATAATCTTTTATTTGCTGTATGCTTGGTTTATCGGGTTGTTTAACAATAGCCGTCTGCAGGGCAGCTATTGTTTTAAGGGTATCCTCTTTGCCATTTAGTTTTGTGCGCCAATCTTCCCACGATTTTTTCAGACCCTCCGGCGCCACAGATACCATAAAATCGCACAAAAACTTCATGTCATTGAGATTTTTTTTATTATCGGTTACATACGGAAGGTAATCTTTAAAAGCGCTCATTTCCTCCAGTTGTTGTTTGCGCTCTTTAAACAGGTCGGTAATAATAAGCGTAACCGTGCCAATGGCCGTCGTAACTATTACAGATTTAAAAACATCAATTATTTTGTCAATCCTTTCCATTTCCAACTTACTTTTAAAAATAAGGTAACAGATAAAGATCATTCCCAATATAGCAATACCCACAAATAAAAGGTAAAGGAACAGCGACACATTGCCCGTGTTGTTGAAGTAGCGCATAGCGAAAAAGTCAGGTTTTAAGTACTAAATATCAGTTAAGTAGTAACTTACTAAAGTTAATTACAATTAATTGTTAAAAACAAACATTCCCTTAAGTTTTTCATATTACAGTTTCCCGTTACTCATCGAACAGTTTATACAATATGGGACAGTCCACACACGCTATCCTGCCGAAATCGACTCGTTCGGCTTGAGGTACATTGTGATGGTCCTCCATAGGAATCCCTATGTTTCCTATTGGTGTTGTCGCCTCCATAGGTGTTCGGAAGAAATAAAAAAAGTGCAGGGTGTGTGCGATTGCTTCCTTGGGGAAGGGGGAGGCAGGGGTTAAATCAGCTGTTTACGCCCGCTTTGCAACTCGTCGCTCGTATAAAAATATCATCAATGCAAAAAGCCCGACTTTGCCGGGCTTCTCAAATATTATAATTTCAGGAAATTTATACCCCTAACAATAACCTTGCAGGATCTTCCAGCAGTTGTTTTACGCGTACCAGGAAGCTTACCGATTCGCGGCCATCAATGATGCGGTGATCATATGACAGGGCCAGGTACATCATCGGGCGGATAACCACCTGCCCGTTTACGGCAACGGGGCGCTCAATAATATTGTGCATACCCAGGATAGCCGATTGCGGCGAGTTTAATATCGGGGTCGACATCATCGATCCAAATACACCGCCGTTGGTAATGGTGAAGGTACCACCGGTCATTTCCGGGATGGTGAGTTTGTTTTCGCGGGCCTTACCGGCTAATACCACAATGGCTTTTTCAATTTCGGCAAGGCTCAAGCTATCTGCATTACGGATAACCGGAACTACCAAACCTTTAGGGGCCGATACCGCGATAGAAACATCAGCATAATTGCTGTATACAATTTCTTCGCCTTCAATGCGGGCGTTTACAGCCGGCCAATCTTTCAACGCCTCGGTAACAGCCTTGGTGAAAAACGACATGAAGCCTAAACCAACGCCATGTTTCTCTTTAAATTTATCTTTGTATTTGCTGCGCAATTCCATGATAGGCTGCATATCCACTTCGTTAAAAGTGGTAAGCATGGCTGTTTCGTTTTTAACAGCTACCAAACGTTTGGCAACAGTTTTACGCAACGAGGTCATTTTCTCGCGTTTCTCGCTTCTTGAGTTTTGAGTTGCGGGTTCTGAGTTTTGAGTTGGAACTGCGCTTGCTGGCTTTGGACTTTCGGCTACAGCCTTAGGGCTTGCAGCTTGCGCGCCTAATGCATCGCCTTTGGTAATACGACCATCAACACCTGTACCGGATACCGCTTTAGGGTCAACGCCTTTTTCGGCTAATATTTTAGCAGCCGCAGGCGATGGGGTACCGGATGCATAGGTAACACCTCCGGGCTGTACCGCCGCACCGCCACGAGGCGATTCGTCGGTTGCGCTTACTACTGCGGGAGTAACTGTAATAGGGGCAGCGCCTACACCTTCAATGGTACACACAACAGCGCCAATTGGCAATACGTCGCCTTCTTTGGCTATGGTTTTTAATACGCCTGCTTTTTCGGCAGTTAATTCAAATGTGGCTTTATCTGATTCCAGTTCGGCAATGGCCTCGTCCATTTCAACCGCATCACCGTCTTTTTTTATCCAGCGGGATAAAGTAACCTCGGTGATTGATTCGCCTACGGTTGGCACCTTAATTTCTAAAGAGCCACCACCTGCAACAGGGGCTGGTGCCGGAGCAGCAACAGGCGCGGCAGCGGCAACAGGGGCCGGTGCAGGTGCGTTAGCAACAACTTCGGGCTGTGGTTGTGCAGCCGGTGCAGGAGCAGCAGCGCCTTCGCCCTCTTCAATATTGGCAACCAATGCGCCAATGGCTAAAGTATCGCCCTCTTTGGCAACAATTTGTAAAGTACCTGCACGCTCGGCAGTAAGTTCAAAAGTGGCCTTGTCCGATTCTAACTCGGCAATAACCTCATCCATTTCCACGTGATCGCCATCCTTTTTTTTCCAGCTTGCCAGGGTTACTTCTGTTATTGATTCACCTACGGTAGGCACTTTGATCGCTAAACTCATATTTTAGTTTTGTATATTTTAGATGGTTGTACGTTATACGTTTTAAGTTGTACGTTTTAAGTTGTACGTTTTGCATGATCACGTATAACGTACCACGTAAAACGTATAACCTAACTCAATCCGCTCCGGCGTCAGCCATTTTTTTGGTTGTCTTTTTTATTGCTTCTTTTACCACTTTACCGGCTGGTGCTTCAAATGCTTTTGAAACAATGTATAACTGCTGCGCGGCATGCTGTTTGGCAAAACCGGTAGCGGTACTACTTCCCTCGTTACGCGATATCACATTCAGGTTAATTACCGTATCGTTGTGGAATTTGCGGCAAATGTATGGCCATGCACCCATATTTTCGGGCTCTTCCTGTACCCAGAAAAACTCGGTAGCTTTTTCGTATTTGGCTTTTACCTTTAGTATCTGTGTAACCGGGGTTGGGTATAGTTGTTCTACACGTACAATGGCTACGTCTTTGCGTTTATCGGCTTGCTGTTTATCCAGCAAATCATAGTAAACTTTACCGGTACAAAGCAATACACGTTTTACCTTTTTAGGATCGGCGTAAGTATCGTCTATCAGCTCGTGGAATTTACCGCTGGTAAAATCTTCTATCGGCGATACACATTTAGGGCTGCGCAATAAACTCTTAGGCGTAAATATAATAAGCGGCTTGCGGAAATCGCGGTGCATCTGCCTCCTTAATATATGGAAGAAGTTTGCCGGCGTAGTACAGTTAGCTACCTGGATATTATCATCGGCACAAAGCTCCATGAAACGTTCAACACGGGCCGATGAATGCTCTGGGCCCTGGCCTTCATAACCGTGAGGCAGCAACATCACCAAACCGTTACCGCGCTGCCATTTAGTTTCGGCACTGGCAATATATTGGTCAACAATGATTTGTGCACCGTTAAAGAAATCGCCAAACTGCGCTTCCCAAATGGTTAAGGCGTTAGGGTTGGCCAAAGCGTAACCATACTCAAAACCAAGCACGCCATATTCAGATAACAGGGAGTTGTAAATACTCAATTTAGCATCCGTTTCGATGGTCGCCAATGGCGTATACTCATCCTCCGAATCGGCAAGGGTTAATACCGCGTGGCGGTGCGAGAAGGTACCGCGCTTAACATCTTCTCCGCTTAACCTTAAGGGGTAGCCTTCTTTTAATAAAGTTCCGTAAGCTAAAAGTTCGCCCATGGCCCAGTCAAAAACCTTGGTCTTGTTCACCATAATTTTGCGGTCTTCAAAAAGTTTTTCAATTTTTTTGAAAAACTCCATGTCGGCCGGCAGTGTGGTTAACTTATTACCTATCGCTAATAATTCTTCTTCAGGTACCGATGTATCAATCGCTTTTACAAACTCTTTATGGCTGGCCAGGTGTAAACCGCTCCAGGCGCCTTCAAACATGGCAATGGTATCGGTAAACCTGTCTTCAGCTTTTGATTCATCCAGCTTTTGCTGCAACTCATCCTTAAATGCTTTCTCAACCCCTTTCAGGTAATTGGCATCAATGCTGCCTTCATCAATCAGTTTTTGATTGTAAATTTTAAGCGGGTTAGCATGCGCCTCGATAGCTTTGTACAACAGCGGCTGGGTGAATTTTGGCTCATCAGCCTCGTTGTGGCCATAACGGCGGTAACACAGGATATCAATAAACACATCCTCATTAAATACCTGCCTATACTCCATGGCCAGGTTAACAACGTAGGCCAAAGCCTCAACATCATCGCCATTTACGTGGAATACCGGGGATAACACCGTTTTTGCCACATCGGTACAATAGGTACTTGAACGGGCATCTTTATAGTTGGTGGTAAAACCTATCTGGTTATTGATAACCAGGTGAATGGTGCCGCCGGTGCGGTAGCCATCCAGTTTTTCCATTTGTAAAACTTCGTAAACAATACCCTGGCCTGCAACAGATGCATCGCCATGGATTAATATAGGGGCGATTTTTGAATGATCGCCGTTATATTTAAAGTCGATTTTTGAACGGGTGATACCTTCCACAACCGGGTCAACCGCCTCTAAATGCGATGGGTTGGGGCAAAGGCTCAGGTGCACCTTTTTTCCGTTTGATGTAGTTACATCGGTTGAAAAGCCTAAATGGTATTTAACATCCCCACCAAAAGGTGATTCGGAATCAAAGTTTTTACCTTCAAACTCCGAGAATACCTCTTTATAGGTTTTCTCCATAATATTGGTAAGCACATTTAAACGGCCGCGGTGAGCCATACCGATGATAAACTCCTCGATACCCAAATCGGCCCCTTTTTTAATAACCGAATCCATGGACGGGATCAGCGCTTCGGCTCCTTCGAGCGAAAAGCGTTTTTGACCCAGGAATTTAGTACCCAAAAAGTTTTCGAAAGTAACGGCTTCGTTGAGCTTGTTCAGCATCGATTTTTTCTCGTCGATGGTGAAAGATGGTGTGTTACGGTTTTTTTCCATCCTATCCTCAAACCATTTGATTTTGATAGGATTGCGGATGTACCTGTATTCGGCACCAATGGCACGGCAATAAGTATCTTCCAGTAACTGGCGAATGTCGCTCAGCTTAGCAGCGCCCAGGCCAACTTCAACACCAGAGTTAAAAACGGTATCCAGGTCGGCCTCGCTTAAGCCAAATGTTTCCAGCTCTTTACCAGGATAATAGTGGCGGCGCTCGCGAACCGGGTTGGTTTTAGCAAACAGGTGGCCACGTGAGCGGTATCCATCTATCATGTTAAGTACTTTGATCTCTTTTAAAAAGTGATCATAAGTTTTATCATCAACGCCCGGTGCAGCTGTTGAAGCCACCGTGCCTGTTGCATTTGTATTTATGTTAAATTCAAACCCCTCGAAAAACTTTTGCCAGCCATAATCTACCGATTCGGGGTCTTGTTTGTATGCTTCGTATAAGGAATTGATGTAGTCTGCGTTGCCGCTATTGATATAATTTAGACGATCCATGTGAAAATGATCTTTAAAACAGTGCAAAAGTAAGCATATACGGTAATATACTTCACAATTAATTGTAAAGAAATTCAGTTAAAAATGATGCAGTTTTGATGGGAATGGATGGTTTGGAGGGTAAAATACGGTTGGTTAGGATTGAAATGAGTGTAGTAAAGCAATGGCGAACAATACAGGCGGACTCGCACAGTTCGCGATTGCCACGCTGCGCTCGCAATGACATGGCTGTTGTGAGGCTCTAAAGCCAACACGTCATCCCCATTTTTTCAGGATCATTCAGATGGATACCCGAAATGACGATTGCCTAAATTTTCAGGCATAAAAATCCTCACACCCCTACCAAATCCCCGGCTTCATCTACAGGTGATGACTCCCAGGTAGTCACAAAATCGCTTTTGGTATCCAGTTCTTTTTGCGGGATTGCGGCGATGGTGTATTTGCTTACTTTGGCATCATTCACCCCGGCAATGAAGGCCCAGTTGCCCCAGTTACTTGCAGGCGAATAATCTATCAGTTTTTCTTCAAAATAGGCGGCCCCTTTAATCCAATCGGCTTTTAAGTCGTTTACCAGGTAGGTGGCTACTATCTGGCGGCATTGGTTGCAAATATAACCTGTAGCGTTTAACTCATGCATACAGGCGTCAATGAACGGGATGCCGGTTTTGCCTGCCGCCCATTTATCAAAGTTTTCGTTGTTTGCTGCCCCCGTTTCTTCAGTAACCTTTGCCTGGATGAATTTCTGGCCGTGTTTTTTAAACATAAACCTGAAATAATCGCGCCATAAAAGCTCCAGTTTCAGCATGCTGCTTTGGGCATCGTTATGCTTAAATATTTCCCAGTAAACCTGCCTTGGCGAAATACAGCCTACCGCCAGCCAGGGTGATAATTTTGAGGTATTGGTAATAATGCCAGCTTTTCCTTTTGCTTTAACGGCAAGGTCGGTTTTCGAAAAATATTTATGCAGCTGTACCAGCGCGGCCGTTTCGCCACCCTGAAAATAGTTGGTAGCCCGTACATCGTCAACAGGTTGGTTTAAGCCTAACTGTTGCAGAGTTGGCAATTCACCAGCTTCGGCAATATCGGGGGTATAAATATGTTCGGGCGTGGGCACACATGGGCGCACGTTGCTGTCGCGCTCAACCTTCTTTTTAAATACGGCAAAACTATCCGGGATATCTTTTATCGGGAAGGGCAAATCCTCCTTGTGGTACATCGTATGCCCAATAAAGTGCTTCAGGTTAAGCCGCAGTTTCCAAAGGGCGGCTTCAACCTCTTCCGATTTTGCTGTTTCTTCGTAGGCTACCTCGCGGTGATGATATACTTCATTTACCTGGTATTGGCCTGCAAGCTGGGGTATAATTTCGGCCGGGTTGCCTATGCGGATAATCAACTCGGCGCCGTAGCCCTGCAGGTTTTTACGTAAATCGGCTACTGCCTCCAATAAAAACCGGGCCCTGAAACTTCCTGTTTTGCTGGCACCAGATGCTGTTTGCTGAAAATAATACGGATCAAAACAATACACCGGCAGAACTTTATCAGCCTTGCGCACGGCTTCTAACAAAATTTCGTTATCATGTATCCGCAAGTCATTTCTAAACCAAACCAGTATCGTTCTATCGCTCATAGTTAAACAGGGAGTTAACTGAATTAATGCAGGCTACAAATTTGCAATTTATTTATTTCTCCTGCATCGTTCGCTGCAATATTTGACATCTTCCCAACATTTTTCCCATTTTTTGCGCCAGCTAAAAGGCTTTTTGCAAACGGAACAGGTTTTATGAGGCAAATTTTTTGCAGACATAATGGCTAAAGATAGACTATCTGTGTCAAAAAAACACGTTGATCATTATCAAATGCCAAAAAAGCTGAATAAAAACTTACTTATCCGTCTTGATTTTAGCCCTGATGATCGAGTCCTTCTGCGCGTTGGTAAGCTTATAATTAAACCCGAAAAGCGCCCCCTCAAAATCACCATAAGATGGATTAGGGATGATGATGTACCTGCTGCCAAACTCTTTTTCCAGTTTTTGGGTGGTGGCCGCCCGGCTTTCCTCTGTTGGGTGGTTATCATACAGTATATCAAAATCGGGCAGGTTATCGCCGCAAAGCAGCAGGATGTTGTTGGTTTTCAGCACGTTTAACCTCCGGGCTTCTTTGCTTGATGTACCCGTTTTTAATTGCAGGTGTGCGTCGTCGGCGTTTGGCAAGCCATATAATTGCAGATTTTTAAGAGTTGTTGCCCGCTCATTTTCGTTACGGTTGGTGATGTAAAAAATAGCGATGCCTTTTGATGCGGCGTATTTTAGAAATGCAGGGGCGCCGGGTACCGTATCGGCCACTGCCTTATCGGTCCACTCCTTCCAGGTTGCATCGGTATAATCTTTGTTTTGCAGGGCGCGGGCTGCATCATAGGGGCTATTATCCAACAGGGTTTCATCAATATCGGTAACAATGGCCAGCGGCTTACTGCCGGGATTTTTCACACCTTCATCAACCCTAACCCTGGCAATATTATAAGCCTGGAAACATAAAGCCTTATATTCGGCGGCACGTTGCTGCCAAATGGAGCCCCATACTTTGCCATTGTTGGTGATGGATGCAGCACTGTTTGTAGCGATGGGTTTTGTTGCGGCACAGGCTGTAAACAATAGGATTACGGGAAGTAGGTGTGTGTTTTTCATTTGTAGTTATGTTCTTTTTATTGCTCTTAAGTTGTAAAAAATTGTCAAATGCTGGTGGGGAACGGCGTATAGCGCATGGCGGCGAGTCGACTCACCCCGACGAGGCTACGCCCGTCCGCCCCTCTCTCCGACTGCGTTGCATAGAGGGGCAAAAAGATAAAAAATTGGGGATGCCCTCTTTGCGGCTTAAGCCGGAGAGGGGTCGGCCAGCGTAGCGTAGCCGGGGTGAGTCGTAGCCAGCGTTCAAAGCCAAGACGGTCTATCGAATTTTACTAAACCCCACATCCCAGCACCCCAATAAATTTACAACAGCTCCGGCTTAATTTTATCCGTAAACTCTTTGGCAAATTTATTGAGTTTAGGCTGGATAACAAACGCGCAGTACGACTGACCGGGATTATCGTTAAAATAATTCTGGTGATAATCTTCGGCCTTATAAAACTGGCTGGCCGGGGTTACCTCGGTTACAATAGGGCTGTCAAAAACCTTTTCATTGGTTAGGGTATTAATCATGGCAATGGCTGCGTCCTTTTGCTCAGTGGTTGTATAAAAAATGGCCGATCGGTATTGCGTACCTACATCATTGCCCTGGCGATTAAGAGTTGTAGGGTTGTGAGTTTTAAAGAAAACCAGCAACAGTTCATCCAGCGATAATACATCGGCATCGTACTCCAGTTCAATAACCTCGGCATGGCCCGTGGTGCCGGTGCAAACTTGTTTGTAAGTTGGATTATCAACATGGCCGCCCATGTAGCCCGATGTTACCGAAATTACTCCTTTAAGCGATTGAAAAACGGCTTCGGTGCACCAAAAGCACCCATTGCCGAAAGTTATTTTTTGAATATTTGAAGGCATTTTATTGTTTTGTTTAATTGATAAACAGCTACATAGTAACGGCCGTTACATGATGTAAAAGTACTCATTTGCGATACTTTTTGTTTCATTGCTGTGTAAGGATTTTGAGCACCAAGAACACCCGGGGAATCCAGGTAAACTATCAACCAATTAAAATCCACGTAACATTCTTGATAGATTACTATATTTGAGCCCTGCTTTATCCCTCATGATTCAAAAACTATCCAAACTCATTTATAATAAACCCTTTGTATATTCGGTGTGGTTTGGTTTAAGTTTCCTCATCGTACTTAAGGAAATGCTAAACCACCAGGGTTTTAACAATTACACCATTTTTAAATATAATTTTTTACATACGCTGCACCAGCAAAACCTGTATGCAGCCTATCCGGAACAATATAACGATCTGAACCATTACGGCCCCATTTTTTCCATCATATTTGCGCCCTTTACGTTTTTTCCCGACTACGTGGGCATTATGCTTTGGGTAATGTTTAATGCCTTTGTGCTTTTTAAAGCCATCCGGTTGCTGCCGCTGAAGCCGAACCAATATTTAATAGTATTGCTTATTTGCGCCCATGAACTAATGACGGCATCGGCAAACCTGCAAAGCAACCCCATGGTGGCTGGGCTTATTATTTTAAGCTTTAACTTCATTAATAAAAAACAGGATTTTTGGGCCGCGCTGATGATTGTGCTGGGCACGTTCATCAAATTGTACGGTATTGTAGGCCTGGCGTTCTTCTTCTTTTCCGATAACAAACCCAAGTTTATTGCCAGCTTTATTTTTTGGTCGGTTGTAATGTTTGTGTTGCCGATGCTCATCTCGTCGCCGGCGTTTATTGTGCAAACCTACCGCGATTGGTATGTAGATTTGAAAGGTAAAAACTTACAAAACGAAGGCTCCCTTATGCAGGATATTTGCGTTATGGGCTTTTTTCGCAGGATATTAAACTACCCAGGGCTAAAAAACACATTGGTAATTATCCCGGCAATGGCGTTGTTCGCCCTTTCATACCTGCGGATAAATTGTTTTAAATCGACGCCTTACCGTTTACTTATCCTGTCATCGGCATTAATATTTGCCGTAATTTTCAGCAGCGGGTCCGAGTCGCCTACTTATATTATCGCGTTTGCAGGTGTAGGCATCTGGTTTATGAATTTAAACAGGCCCGTAACCGGTTTCGAAATATTTTTACTGGTACTGGCCATCATTTTAACCACCCTATCGCCATCCGATCTTTTCCCCAGATCTATCCGCGAAACGTACGTATTGCCTTACAAATTAAAGTCGCTGCCCTGCTTTTTAATCTGGCTGAAGATAGTGTACGAAACCCTAAGCAGGAACTTCGTGAAGCCAGAAACCAAAGCTGCTTTATAATTTAAATGCCTGTTTTTTTGCACCTTTTCCTCTATCCCTCAATACTTCAGAATTTCTTCAGATTAAAGTGTTAAAATGCGCTTTGTAATTAAAATAATACATAAATTATTATTTTTGTAAAGAGAAAGTTACATTTATACAAAAAACTACGTATTGAGGAAAGCATGGCGTTAGTGTACTGGAATCCTAACAGTAAAACAAACGCAATTGCTATTGATTTATGTGTTTTTTTAATGACCAATAAAAATATTCATACGGTATAAGCTGACCTGCAGCAACCTTAAAACCTACTGAGCAATATGATTTCCGATTTAAAGATGAAACTCTCGGTCATTATCCCCTGCCATAATGAGCAGAATAATGTGGGGTTTCTGATCCAGGCGCTTACCAAAACCCTAAACGAAACCGAATATAATTTCGAGTTGATTTTTGTTGATGACGGCAGCAGCGACAACACCGTTAACGAAATAAAATTCAATGCCGAGATATATCCAAACGTATTTTTCATTGAGCTTTCCAGGAACTTTGGAAAAGACAATGCCCTTAAGGCCGGCATTGGCGTAGCTATAGGCGACGCCGTTATAACCATGGATGCAGATATGCAGCACCCACCCAGCCTGATCTTGAAAATGCTGCAGTTTTGGGAAGAAGGCTATGATATTGTTTATACCTACCGCGAAAACGCAAATCCGCATGCAAAATTTTATCAGAAAGCTACTTCAAAACTTTTTTACAAAGGCATAAATATGCTATCGGACATTAAATTAGAAGATGGCACTGCCGACTTTAGGCTGATGGACGAAAAGGTTGTGAGGCAATTAAAACAAATTGATGAACATGAGTTGTTTTTAAGGGGCATCATAAAATGGGCCGGTTTTAAACAATACGGCATACCGTACACCCCCTCAAAAAGGCATACCGGCGAAGTAAGCTATTCATTTATAAAACTGGTGAAGCTGGCAGTGGGCAGCATTATGGCATTTAGCGCAAGGCCATTATATATCATGACCGGCGTGGGCCTAACAGTTTCCCTGATGGCTGTTTTTTACATCCCTTATGTTTTAATTAGCTTTGCCGAAGGTTACGCTGTTAACGGATGGGCATCTATTATAGCTACTATAGCGTTTTTTGGGAGTCTACAGTTGATGGTGTTAAGCATTATTGGCGTATATGTGGGCAAAATATTTATGCAGTCAAAAGCACGTCCAAATTATCTCATCAGGTCTACCAACCTTGTAAATGTAAAGAATGATCTTATTAGGGTTTGATATCGAAGAGTTTGACATGCCATTGGAATATGGTAAACAAATATCGTTCGCAGAGCAGTTATCCATATCAACCGAGGGCACTAACGTTATTTTGGCCATCCTAAAATCGTCACAAATAAAGGCTACCTTTTTTTGTACAGCAAATTATGCTGTGCATAAGCCGGAAGTTATTAACCAGATTGTAAGCGAAGGCCATGAAATAGCCTCGCACGGTTATTATCATTCAGATTTTAAACCCGAGCACCTGGCGCAATCGAAAACCAAACTCGAAGAAATATCCGGGGCCGAAGTAACCGGCTTTCGCATGGCGAGGATGATGCCGGTGGACGAACGCGAAATAGCTAAAGCTGGCTATACTTACAATTCATCCATCAACCCCACATTTATCCCCGGCAGGTACAATAACTTTGGCAAGCCCCGTACTTGGTTTTACGATCAGGATGTGTTGCAGATACCGGCATCCGTATCGCCGTTGATTCGTTTTCCGTTATTTTGGCTCAGCTTTCATAACCTGCCTATGGGCCTGTTAAAGCGGATGAGCGGTATCACCCATAAAAAAGATGGCTACCTTAACCTGTATTTTCACCCCTGGGAATTTACCAATCTGAACGATGCCCGGTTTGGGTTCCCCAAATATGTGGTTAAAAACTCGGGGCAGCCTTTTGCAAAACGGCTGGAAGATTTTATCAGTTGGGGAAAATCAAAAGGCTATGAATTTATGCGGACGGATGAGTTTGTAAAACGGGTAGATAAAAGAAAGCTAAACCAGGTTGCTTAAGCGGTTACCTTTTTATTCACACCATTTCCCTTTCAAAAATCTCCTGTACCATAGCCACTTCCCTGGCATAGATTGATTTTTTGCGTGTGCCAAAATACAGCGTGTTTTCTATAATATTATAACCTTCCCAAAGCAGTTTAATATTACCCAGGTCGCGCTCAGTTTTTGACAAAAAATCGGGGATCACCGCAATACCTTTTCCGCCGCTCAGGCAGCGAATGATGGAACCCATGTTGGGCACTATAAAATTGGGTTTAAAATCGGGGCGTTTGCCAAAATTGGTGTGCCAGAAGCGTCGCAGGTGCTCCATATCGCCCGATGAGCCGTACCAGGTTTGGTTTTTTAGCCAATCCTGTATTTGAGGCAAATCTTTTGTTAGGAGCAACTTGTTAAATTCATCCACATCGGTTTGCGGCCCCGCCAGTACCACAATACGCTCTTTAAAAAACGGCTTATATTCTAAACCCTTATAATCACCTTTTTGCGGGGTAATGATCATATCAAGGATACCGCTGTCTAAATCGGCCAGCATTTGGGGGTACTCGCCAAATTTAATGATCACGTTAAATGGCAGCGTGGGCAGGTACGATTCCAGTGTAAACTGAAAAGTTTCAAAACACATGCCTATACTGATGGTAGGCACATCCTTCTCGGTACTTTTATGAAAATGCCGCTCGGCCTCCTCCAATTTACAAATCGACTCCTGTATGTAGTTATACAATATCTTAGCCCGCTCGGTTGATACCATTTTGCGCGATGAGCGATCAAACAGCTTGTAGCCCACATAACTTTCAAGCGAGCTTAAATGCAGGCTTACCCCCGGCTGCGAAATAAACAAGGATTCGGCCGCGCCGGTTAACGAACCTGTTTCATATATCGCCTTAAACGTACGGAACCATTCTAAATTCACCATAACCAATCATCATAATTATAATACAAATGTATAACTTATGTTATTTTAATTATATTAAACAGTGCTGTAATTTTGATGCCAGTTAACACGAGATAAAAAATGAAAAATATATTCGTTATAAATGGCGGGCAAATCTTCGCCCATTCGGGCGGCCTGTTCAATAAAACATTACTGGACACAACCGTAAAATACTTTGAAGAAAAACCTAATTTTGAAGTGCGGTCGACCGATATCAACAACCCTTATGACCCCGCACAGGAGGCCGAAAACTATAAATGGGCCGATGTAATTATTTACCATACCCCGGTTTGGTGGTTTCAGCTACCTCATGGTTTTAAAAAGTATATTGATGAAGTTTTTACAGCGGGCTATCAAAACGGCATTTACCGCAGCGACGGCCGCACAGCCGAAAACCCCGGCATTAACTATGGTACCGGCGGCTTAATGCATGGCAAAAAATACCTGCTAACCACCTCATGGAACGCGCCGGTAACAGCCTTTACCCTACCCGGCGAATTTTTTAATGAGCACAGTGTTGATGAAGGCCCGCTGTTTGGCTTTCACCGTATGAATGCCTTTACAGGCATGGAACCTTTAGAAAGCATTCATTTTTATGATGTGATGAAAAACGCCAACATTGAAGCCAACCTGCAAAATTACCAGGAGCATTTAACCAAGCTATTTATCAACAACAACAACCATGAAAGTGTACTTAACAGCCTTAGTGAAGTGTAAACCCGGTAATACCGACGAGCTAAAAGGTTACCTTAATCAGTTGGTAGCAGCATCGACCAAAGAGGATGCCTGCCTACAATATGAACTGTACCAATCGACAGATGATGATACCCAGTTCATCTTCCATGAAACCTGGGCCAGCCAGGAAGGTTTGGATGTGCACAACCAGCAGCCGCACATCAAAAAATTTGTAGTACAGGCCAGCCCAATACTAGATGGCGGAGTTACCATTTATAAAACAGACAGGATAGCTTAAGCGGCAGGGGGGTATAGACAAACACTTGGTTGAACGACGGTTAATACTCACCCGGCCGACTCTGTACTGCTCCATTCCTCTCTTTATTTGCGTCAGAAACAGGGACTTGAACGCTCATTATTAACATATTACAAAAATAATGAACTTCCGAGTCCCTCTTTCCGGCGAAGCCGAAGAGGGGGGGCGGGCGTAGCTTCACCGGGTGAGTCTTCGCCGCCGTACGATATAGCACCAGACTCCCCCAGACTTTACAAGTTGTAATCAAAGATAGGCGTTGGCCCAAAACCGTCATCCAACCCCAACAGCTTACAACCTTATCTTAATCCCCCCATTTATAACAAAACCGTCCAACGGCGCATAAATATCCTTAAACACAGGGTTGGTAATACTGCCGATATAAATGGCGTCAAATTTGGTTTGCCGGGTATCGGTCAGGTTCTCAAAGTTGATAAATAGCGAAAAACGTTCCCAGATCTTCTCGGCCATCAGCCCGGTTGTCCAGTAGCTCCTGCCGGTGCCGCCATCATTTAAACGTTGCGGACTAAAATAATAAGCTTCCAAACCAATTTTCAACTTATTCTCCAGCTCATAAACCAACACGTTATTTAGGCGGTGTTTGGATACCAAAGGATATGTTATAATAATGTCGCCAGTATGCTGTGTTACATCTGCCAGCGTATAGCCTATAAAAAGCTTAAAATCGGCATAAGTTAGCTTTACATTGGTTTCCAGCCCCTTTGTATTTAGGTCGCCGCGGGTTTGCTGGTATTGGAGGTTACCATCCGGCAGCGAAGCAAGCAGGATAGGTTTCTCTATCCGGGTATAAAAAAACATTTGGTTGATGCTAAAACTCACCTTATCGTCAAACAAGCCGGTACGGTAATTCAGGTCATAGCTGGCGCCGTATGAGCGCTCGGCTGTGGTATTTTTAACATCAATAGGCAACACGTTCCTAAACTGAATGCGTTCGGCATCCTCGGTAAACACCGTAGGCGCTTTATAACCAAGCCCGCCTCCTAAACGCGTCGAAAAATGCGAGTTGATCTTCAGCAAAGCCGATATGCGCGGCAATATAAAAAAGCCGTACCTGTTGTGATAGTCGCCCCGCAGGCCACTTTCAACCATCAGCTTTTGGGTAGCATCCCAGGTGTTTTGTATAAAGCCGCCAATAGTATTGTAACTGTAATCCCGGAGCGCGAAACTGCTGTTATGATCCTCGGTAAATTTTTCTGAAAGATAATTTAGCCCGGCAACCCAGTCAGACCTTTCGCTTTTACGCGAATAAGTGGCCTCGGTATAGGTGGAAAGCTGCAGGCCCGAAAAGCGGTAGCCAGGCAGGTCAATAGCCCTGTCAAAATAACTTACGCTGTTTTTAATCACCAGTTTTTCTTTATCGCTCAGGTTGCGGTCAAGCTCCAGCTGAGTGCTATACCTGCCTGTTTTATTTTTTTCAAAATAACTATGCTGCGCGTTGCCGTCGCCCTCAATATAATGCAGGTCGCCCCCTATGCGGTTTTCAATAGTGCTGTTTATCCCTGTTATCAGCGTGGTTTTATCGTCAAGGTAAAAAAACAATTTAGGGTTAAGCGTAAAACGATTGTACTTAGGGATGGCCGTTAAATCGATATTTGCTGGGTCATAAGCCGTACCATGATTATAGGCCGCAAATATGGTGGTGCCCACCTTTTTAAACTTCTGCGAATAAAAACCGCTGGCATCCAAACCCAGGGCCGATGTACCGTTTAACAGGAAGTTGAGCTGCCGTTGATCTGTTGGTGTTTTAGATATTAAGTTAACCAGCCCCGCAATAGCGCCACCACCATACAGGGTTGACGATGAACCTTTAATAACTTCTACCTGTTTTAAATCGAGCGGAGCTATCTGCAACAAACCCAAACCGCCCGAAAAGCCGGAGTACAGCGGAAAACCATCCCGTATAATTTGCGTGTATTTACCATCGAGCCCCTGGATGCGGATACTGGAGTTGTTACTGGTAGCCGATGTTTGCTGCGTTTGTATGCCCGTGCTTTCGGCCAGCATCATCCGGATATCGCCAGGCTTCATGTTGGCCTTTTCATCCAGTTCCTCGCCCGATATCACCTCCACCCGGGTAGGAATATTGGCAATGGTGCGGCTGCTGCGGGTAGATGAAACGGTAACCTCGCCCAGTTCCTCGCCATCACCTTTTCCTTTGGGTTGTAGCAAGATAGTCATTGGTTCTGTTTGTGTAAACGGGAAAGTTAAAGTATCCAGCCGGGTTTCATAACCTATATAACTATAGCGGATAACCTGTTTACCGGCGGGTATATTGGTTAATATAATAAGGCCTGCGGCATCGGCAGTAGCCCCTTTATTAATTCCCTGTATTAATGCTGTTGCACCAATAAGGGTTTCGTTAGTTTTAGCATCTTTAATAATTGCCTTAAACGCATCCTGGGCATACGCCGTAGCGGTATATAAAAGTGCTGTAAAAAGCACTATAATTTTTTTCATAAATAAGTTAATTAGTTATGTAGAAGCTAAAAGCTGAATGCACAAAGCTTAAAGCTAATAGACCCTATGTAATACAAAATGGCCAGCTGAATAGCTGTAATGGTGGGTTGTACTAACTTATCTGGGGTGGTTGCCAAATGGAAAGGGCAACATCTTCGGGGTATGGGCGATGATAAGCAATAATATGCTTAACATGCGTTTCGGGCAGTAAAAACAGACTGTGATCAACCGCTTTGGCAACAATAAACCCGGTACACGCGCCACACGCAAAAAATGGCGAACAACCCTGGCAATCTTTTTCTTTAGATGACGATTTGGATGGGGCGTTTTTTGCGGCAGTGTTTTTAATGCTACAATCATTATCGGCACAACAAGGCTTAGCTGTAAGCAGCAGCACAATAATGGCCGATAGGTAGCAAAGGAATTTCACAGGGGCAAAGGTAAATAATTTAGCGATAGGTAAAAATCCTGCAAACAGGATGAATTTATTTTATAGAAGATCGATAATTCCAATTATGGCATTCCCTGCGGGCGGCGCTCATGCACTTGTCTGAATCAGAATTTTCAGAATTTAAGAATGTACAGAATATTGTCCTAAACCGGAATTAAACGAATTTTTAGAATTTGTCGAATTGATTTTTTAAATTCTGTTAATTCTAAAATTCTGCTAATTCTGATTCCAGACGAAAAAATTCTGTTAATTCTTTAATTCGATAAATTCCGGTTTCAGACAAGAGAATCCTATAATTTATGAGTATCTTTTGGCCTTCATCGTGCTTTTCACCGCGATACTGTTGCCCCCATGGAGTTTATGAAACAACGCACTTGTATTAAGGAGATAGCAGAAGCTGCCAACCGCAGTTTTGAGGTGGAAGTGCACAATTTTTTGCGCGCATGGGTGCATAACCACGAGGATAAAACGCTGCTGCAGTTTGATCAGCCATTAGACGATTATTTAGCAAATGACGCGCTGCGCGATTTATTTTTGAATATGCGGCACCCTATACAGCAATTATTAACCAATCGTTCCATCGCCTGCCACCTGGGACGGCGTGCACGGACTGTTTACTTTGACCCGATAAGCGGCGACCCTTTATTGGCGCCCACAGAACAGCGCATTTATAACCTCGCCCGCAGGATGGACAGCGAACGAATGCATGTGCCGTTCCGCTCGGTTCATCCCAACAAACAGACCGAGGCTGGCGACACGGCGGATATCGGCACCTATCCCGAGGGATCGGAAGAAATCAGGTATAACAGCGGCAATCATTTTAGTAGCCGCCCGGCAAACGGGAACGTTTTTGACGAACATAGCAGGCACTGCATGGCAAAGTCGGAAGGCAATTTGCACGTGCTTTTTAAACGCGGATTTTTGGAAGATCGTTTACAGGATGTAAAAGGGCTTACAGCCCAAATGCATGAAGCTGGCGAGACCCAACTCCAGTTTTTTGTCATATACAGCAGGCATTCGCCCGAAGAAGGCCATTTTGGAACATCGCTGGTGATCATGGATCCTGCAAACCCCGATTTCCCACGCCGTGTAATGGTTTGCGATACCCTGCTTAAAGACCTGCCCCATCACCCGCGCTGGTGGAACCATTTTATTGCAGAATATTCGCACGTATTTGGCGACGCGATAGCCGAGATAGTGGAAGATCTGTCGCACCCCTTACAAAAGGTAAATATCAAAGGCGACAACCCTTACCGCCACGACTGGGACTGCCCCTACTACGCCACCAGCATGGCCGACGCCCTTGCCGACCTGGTAAAAAACAACCCGGAACTCCTGTTAAACGCCCCGGCAACTGATGTACACGATGCCATGAAAACAATAATGCGGGATTACTACCAACCTAACAATGAAATTAAAACCCGGCTGGATATTCAACAAACCAACCGCCTAAAACGCTGGAAAAGCGGGCGGGAATTGATTAAGGAATTGGTGAGTGAGGTGAGCAGAAAATCGTCGTATGAGTTGTAGGGGGCGAAAGTATAAAAAACGTAATTACTGTAAATTATTACCATCAATATTATATAGTTTTGCTTAAACCTTATCAACAGTCATGGCAAAATCAACTACACCAAAACCGTTCATATACTATGAAGATCTTAAAAACTGGGAGATAGTTAACTCCATTATCTATTTTATACTGACTATCGGGGTGGTTTTAGCCTGTAGTTTTTTCGACAGAGGGTTTAATCAGCTTTTACTATTATTTTACTGGGGAATTACTGATCTCTCATTATATTTCTTCCTCTACCGATCACTAAGAAACTTCAGATCTTATATGGTATGGTTCGGCTTTGGTATCGTTCACTTGATTTTGTTCGCTATTTTTAAAGATGATCCGAAATTAAAACTCTTCCACGGCCAGGCTTCATGGGGCTTAATAAATACCATACCCTTACTGCTGCTTTATCAATTACTCAGATATTTTAGTTTTAATATACAACATCGTGAATTTGTAGTTCCATCTAAAGCAGGTACAACCGACTTAATAGAAAACGTTAAGGTAACTTTCGTAGATAAAACGATTTTGATTATCTATATGCTGGCCCTTATTGGCCTTGCCACTATCGAAATGCCGTAATATAACTCCCTGCTTCAGAAGTTACGGGAAATATAAAAGCCCCCAACTCATCATCGGGGGCTTCATTATATTAATTCGTTTTCCTTGCATCCTGCATCGAGTTACTGCCGGTTGTGGCGTTGTGGCTCCTCTTGGTAAAACCTGTTATCTAAACCGCTCAAACCTCGATGTGGCGTAATCCCTCCAGGCTGTGGTCGGTGCTATCGGGCTGTAAAATATTAGATCATCCGCTATACCAACTGTAAAACGTTCCCCTAAAAAAAAGGATGCTACTTTACTTTAAAATGCACAGTATATGGTAGCAGCGGATAACTTGCTTTGGACTTGAATGATTTGTCGGTAATTACAAAATCGTAAGTTTTACCGGATTGTAAAGCTAATTTGAGCTTAAATGATTTACGATCTTCTGTAAAGCCTGCTACACCAGAAATGGGGAAATGCTCTTTACCGCCTTCACCAAAACTAATAGAATAACCTTCACCCATGGGTTCCGAAAAATTTATGGAGAGTTCTGTGAGCGTCGATGAAACATCTTCCTGTCCGTTTATTTCGGGTGTTAGCCCGGCTACCCGTGGTTGTAGCTTTTCAAATTTCTTTAATAGCTCCTGTTTATCAATAGGCCCCGTATAGTATCCGGATTGCCTAAGGAAGTCTGTAACTTGCTGTTCATTGGTATAATCCAGTTCGATAATCTTTTTTATTGCCTGTTTTTTGTCAGCATGATGCTCGTAATAAGCCTGGCAAATGTTATAACCCACAAAATACCCTAAATCTGCATGGGGATTGTTGGAACCATTATATAACCAGTTACCTGTTGCTCCGCTAAACATTTCAATCAAAAACTTTTCTTTGAGTTCCTGCTCATGCTCCCATCCGTAAATCATGTAAGCATTATTGTTTTTCTTACGGGTCACCAGTTCGGCAATGAAGTCGGCAGCCCCTTCTGTAATTACCTGCGCAAGCAGAAGTTGCCCGTCACCACCCTTTTGTTGTGTGTGCACGTATTCATGAACGTTAAGGGCAACCAGATTTGACGGTTGTTGATTTTTGAATACGTTCTTTAACCAGTCATTCAATTCCGAAGCATCGGTGTTTTTGTCGGCTGTTGCAATTTCTGCCCCAACAAGCACCATATCGTCAGTAGTGGTACCGCCCGAGCGCAGGCCGCCAATAGTAAAATACATTTTAGCCGGGCGCATTTCGGGATATAGCTTCCGAAAGTTTTCAATACTGCTGGTAATGGCAGGTACCTGATTTTTGATACTCAAGGTATTACTTCTGATACTTTTCCAGAACTTAGGATACTTATTAATTAATTTAGTCCACAACTTTGCATTATAGTCACGGGCTTTCATAAAGGCATTTAACCCCGGCGTGGCCTTATCCACATAAAAGCGTTGGATAAAATCAGTTTGCTTTGTTGTATCGCTGGTGGTGGCCACACTATCATATGCTACCCAAAACCTATCAATGTCAGATGTGTAAACGATTTTGAAATCTCGCTTTTGAGCTTGAATTAACAGGGGAAAACAAAGCGTGATGGCCAACAGGTAAATATGTTTCATAATAGCTTATAGACCAATCTTATTTTGATTACGTTACAGCAGGTATTCAAAATTATTTTATTCAGCCCGTGATCGGTATTATAAGGCTGTAATACTCACAAAACAAAGCCCCCAACTCATCATCGGGGGCTTCATTATATTAATTCGTTTTCCGGGCATCCTGCATCGGGTTACTGCCCGATGTGGCTCCCCGTGGTAAAACCTGTTGTTTAAACAGTTCGAACCTTGTTGGGGCATATTCGCGGGGCCAGCTGTTGTTGGCTTCGTCAATGTCGGCGGTTTCGCGGTATGGGTCAAGCTTAATGGATTTTACTTCTTTGGCTTTGGCAAATACCTTGCTCACTTTAAACTCGTTTTTACGCCAGATGTAGGCGGGTAATTTATCAACTTCTTTGGTGCCATCGGTGTAAGTCCACTCAATAATGATCGGGCTTACCAGTCCGCCTTTGTTGCTGAAGGTAAGTTCGTAAAAATTGGTTTTGCTGTCGTAAAACTTCTTCTCGTCGGGGCTTAAGCCGGCATACATATCCTGGTAAGCTTTAGCGGTTAAAGGCGTTGGGGCAAAACGGTCCCATTTGCTGTAAAAATCCTGCAGGGAAGTATCAGCCTCTACGGTCGTTTGCATACCAGCCGCTTTGTTGCGGGTGGTGCTGATATTTTCCATATTATGGTCATACGCGGCACGGTCGGTAGCGCCTTCAAGGGCGGGGTTTTTACTGTTTAATTTGTAATATTTCACGCTATCAAGCGATACATCAACAGGCTCGGTTCCGTAAAACCATCCGCGCCAAAACCAATCCAGGTCAACAGCCGATGCATCTTCCATAGTGCGGAACAAGTCTTCGGGCGTTGGGTGTTTAAAGGCCCAGCGTTTGGCGTAAGTTTTAAAGGCATAATCAAACAACTCGCGGCCCATTACGGTCTCGCGCAGTACGTTAAGCGCGGTAGCCGGTTTGGCGTAAGCGTTGGGGCCAAACATGATAATATTTTCAGAGTTGGTCATGATAGGCTCCAGCTGATTCTTCGGCATTTTCATGTAATCAACAATTTTGTATGCCGGGCCGCGCGACGATGGGTATTTAGAGTCCCACTCCTGCTCGGTTAAGTATTGTACAAAAGTGTTCAGGCCTTCGTCCATCCAGGTCCACTGGCGCTCATCCGAGTTCACGATCATCGGGAAAAAGTTGTGCCCTACCTCGTGGATAATTACGCCTATCATCCCGTTTTTGGTAGCCTCGCTGTAAGTGCCATCTTTTTCGGCACGGCCGTAGTTAAAGCAAATCATCGGGTATTCCATACCGTTTGCCGCCTCCACCGAAATAGCAACCGGGTAAGGGTACGGGATGGTGTGTTTTGAATACGTTTTGATGGTATGCGCAACTACTTTTGTAGAGTATTTGCTGTACAGCGGGTAAGCCTCGGGGCCATAGTACGACATGGCCATCGCTTTGCGACCGCCTTCAATCTGGGCGCTCATGGCATCCCAAACTATCCGGCGCGATGATACCCATGCAAAATCGCGCACGTTTTCGGCATGGAAACTCCAAGTTTTGCGTGCTGCTGCATGGCCTTTCATAGCATTTTTCACTTCATCCAAGGTAACTATTTGCACCGGGGTGGTTGCTGTTTGCGCCTTGTTCCAGCGGCTTAGCTGCGCGCCGGTAAGGTTTTGGGCATAGTTGGAACACTGGCCTGTACCGCCTACCAAATGATCGGCAGGTACATTAATGTTCACTTTAAAATCGCCAAAGGTTAAGGCAAACTCTCCGCTGCCCAAAAACTGTTTGTTTTGCCATCCCTGGAAATCGCTGTAAACAGCCATTCTTGGGTACCATTGTGTCATGGTGTACAGGTAATTGTTATCCTCGGCAAAGTACTCGTACCCGCCGCGGCCGCCAATGGTCATCCTGTCGGATATGTTGTACCACCAGTTAATTTTAAACTTAAATTTTGCGCCGGGTGCCAAGGTAGCTGGCAACTCAATACGCATCATGGTTTCGTTAATGGTGTAGGTAAGGGCGCCACCATTGGCATCTTTTACGCTCACGATGTGGTTACCCAAATCAAGGTTGTGGCCCATAACGCCTTGCAGCTGGCGCATGGTCATTTTGCCCTGCATTTTGCTTTCGGCAGTGGTAAAGCTTTCGGCATCCTTCATGTGCTGGTTTTCGTCCAGCTGAACCCACAGGTAGGTAAGCGCATCGGGCGAGTTGTTACTGTAGGTAATGGTTTCCGATCCATCCAAACGCTGCTTATCGTCGTTAAGGGTGGCGTTAATTTCGTAATCGGCTTTTTGTTGCCAATACTTGGGGCCCGGCGCACCAGATGCCGAACGGTAGCTGTTTGGGGTACTTAGCATCGTACCCAGCTGCTCGAAACGGTTACCGTGGTTTGAGCCGGGATTGTTGTCGTGTTGTGCCCATGATGCCGAGGCCAGCATGAGGCATGAAAATAGGGCAGGGTAAAATTTATTCATCTGAATTTAATTAGGAAAAAACGTTCGATACACATGATAAAAGCAATTCCAAATATAGCCGACGACAGGAACATCGTCCAGTCGCGCTGTGGTGTTTTGGCAAATTTGACGAGCAGGAATGAGATAAGTAACGCAGATATTACAATTAATATCTGCCCAAACTCCAGCCCAAGGTTAAAAGCGAGCAGTTGGCCGGTGATATTGGTACTACTGCCCAGCAAACTTTTTAAGTAATTTGAAAAGCCCATGCCATGGATAAGGCCGAAAAATAAGGCCAGCGCATAGTTAAGCCGCATAGTACCCGTTGTGCGCTTTTTATTAAGCACATTAACCAAACTTGTAAATATTATGGTAACAGGAATTAAAAATTCAATAAGCGAAGTATTGACATGAATAACATTTAACACACTTAAAGCCAGCGTGATAGAGTGGCCGATTGTGAAAGCAGTAACGAGTACCAACACTTTGCGCCAGTCGGCCAGCAGATAGGTACCGCAAAGCACGGCGACGAATAAAATATGGTCGTACCCCTCCCAGTTACAGATGTGTTGCCATCCTAACTGGAAGTATAATGAAAAGTCAGTCATTGAGCTAATTCGCAATTGCCAATAAAAATAACGTTTTTTGTCGAAAATAAAACACCCGAGCGAGAGATGTTACAGTTGATGATGATAAGCCTGTTCAGCTTATTCCACCCCTTTTTTGTAAGCGTTACCGAAATTACCCACAACGCCAAAACCCAAAGCGTTGAGGTAAGCTGCCGCATTTTTTACGACGACCTGGAGCGTACCATAGAAAAGCAATACAAAACCCCGGTTGATATTGTGCACCCCAAAGACAAGGCGAAGCTAAACGAGATGCTGAATGATTATATTAAAAAGCACCTGGCAATAAAAGCCGATAATAAAGTTATTGCCCTAACCTACCTGGGCTACGAAATACAGGAAGATGGCGCCTGGGTCTACTTTGAAGCCAAAGGCATCAGCAAACCCAAAAAGATTGATGTGCACGACGATTTGCTTTATACCGAACACCCCCAGCAAATAAACATGCTGCACGTAACAGTAGGCGGCGAGCGCAAGAGTGATAAACTGGATAACCCGGATAGTGAAGCGGGGTTTACTTTTTAATGTGCAGATTTCAAATTTCAGATGTGCAGATGTTTTTTAATCATAGCAAAAGCCACCTGTCATGCTGAGGTACGAAGCATCTATTCGCAAACTGTGCGCGTACTTTGTAAGGCGTAGAATAGATGCTTCGTACCTCAGCATGACAGTATTTAATGGCTTGTAAAATTGTTATGCAACCGCGTCCCTACTGCAACGGCGGAAAAAAGCTCACCAACTTTGCTATTTTCCCATCTTCATCAAATTCAATATAATCTGTACCGCCCTTGGTTTCTTTACCGGGGATATCAACCGTCCAGGTGTACAAAGCCACGTTATGGTGGTGTTCGGGCAGGGTATGTACGTGAAAGATGCGACCGGGAGCCAACTGGTGCGAGCCTACACACAGTGCGGCAATGCCGTCAACCCCGGTTACATTTTCATAGTTAGGATCGGTGTAAGTAGCTTCGGCGGCCCAGCATTTGGCAAATGCCGCTTTAATGTCGTCCTCGCCTTGTACGTTCCACGAGACTACGTATTGTTTAATGGTTTCTTCTGGTGATGTTTTCATTTGTATTACGTTTAATGTGATACAAAGGAACTGAGGCTTAGCCGCAATAAAATTAAAGTAGTTTAATAAATGAAAAAGGGGGGTGCTTTATTCTCGTAATTGTAATACTGAGTGGTGAAATTTCGCAATTCTGAAGGGGCAATGACGTACAATAAGAGAATTGTCATCCTGAACGTAGTGAAGGATCTATTCGCGAACTTTTCCGTCAGCGATGCACGTCGATTAATAGATTATTCACTCCGTTCAGAATGACAAAAGGGGCTGTTTATAACATGTCATGGGTAGGTACTAAGCATCTGTTCGCGAACTTTACCGGGCAACAACGCAAAGCGGTAAATATATCCTTCGTTCCTCAAGATGACAGGAAAACCGAATATTTCATGAACAACAAGAGACATACTTTTATTTTATCAGGCCTATTCCAAAGCAGTTTACAAAACTGTCTTGACTCCTGATTCTTGACTATTGGTTCTCTCTCCCTCCAGCAACTCCAGCACCTCGGCCCAGCTATTAACCCTTTGGTGGTGATGCAGGTTGGTATTGTGGAAAGCATCAAACATAATGGGCTTGCCGTGGCAGTAGTCCAGGTTTTTGCAGTGGTCGTCAATTAAAAAGTCGGTTTTAATGATGCTTTTATCGCCGCAAAAAACAATGTTTCGCCAGTGGATGAACGGGAAGTGCTCGGCAAGCCATTCATACTTCTCGGGAAGTGACAGCGGGAACTCCATTGCTGCCGATACAATGTACACGTCAAAATCTTCCATTAATGATTTTACGGCTTCAACCGCTCCGTCCATGAGCGGCAGTGTACGGAAAAAACCGGGTTTGTTTACCATCGCGTGGCCTTTGCCTTTAAAAGCATCATACTCGGTCATGCCTGCAATATCCTGCCGGGTTAGCCTTATGCCGGTTTCCTTTTCATAGTAGTCAAAAAAATGGGGCTCGGTATCGGCCATTACGCCGTCCATGTCAATTGCTATCGTTTTTTTCATCTGGTTTGCAATATTTCTCTGTAAATAAAATCATTTTTTGCAATATTTTGCAAATATTATTTTTAAATTTGCAAAATATTGCAATTAAGCTATGATTAAGGACGAACGCTTAGAACAAATACTGGCGCACGTGGCAAGGCAGCGCAGCGTATCACTTACCGACCTCAGCAACGCGCTCAATGTATCTGAAGATACCATCCGCCGCGATATCAAGATCCTGTCGGACCAGGGCCTGCTGAAAGCCGTTCGCGGCGGGGCTGTGGCACACTCACCTATACCACACCACTTCCGCGCAAGGGAAAAGCACGATATGGCGCAAAAACGTATTGTAGCCTCCAAAGCGTTACAATTCATAAAAGACGGGCAGGTAATTTTCCTGGATGGCGGTACCTCCATCCAGGCACTGGCCGAGTTGATCCCTGCCGATATGAAGATCACGGTAGTTACCCACAGCTTCCCCGTAGTGAGCGTGCTGGAAGATCATCCCACCGCCGAAGTGATATTTGCAGGCGGCCGGCTTTGTAAAACCGCTTTTACCACTATAGGTTACGAAACCATCCAGACTTTCAAAAACTTCCGGGCCGACTTGTGCCTTATGAGCGTTTGCAGCATTCACCCCACCATGGGCTTAACTACCGTAAACCACGACGAAGCACAGGTAAAACGTACCATGATGGAAATGGCCGGCCAAACCATCGCCCTATCTACCATTGATAAATTAAACACGGCCGAATCGTACTACATAAGCCCCGCGACAGCTATAGATATTATTGTTACCGATGCCGAAGCCAGCGACGAAAGGCTAACCGCTTACAAGCAAGCAGGCATCACCATAATTTAACACCCATTGAAAAAGAATTTAATTCCCCTTACCCTTGGCGGCCTTGGCATAGGCACCACCGAATTTGTAATGATGGGCCTGCTGCCCGATATCGCCAAAGATTTCCGGGTGAGCATACCCGTGGCCGGGCACCTCATTTCGGCCTACGCGCTTGGTGTGGTTATCGGCGCGCCTTTACTGGTGGCCATCAGCAGCAACTATCCGCCTAAAAAAATACTGATCGCCTTAATGGTCATGTTCACGGTTTTCAATGCTTTTTCGGCTTTCGCGCCCGATCATAATGCCTTGTTTATCGCCCGGTTGTTGTCCGGTTTGCCACATGGCGCGTTCTTTGGCGTTGGCTCGGTAGTGGCAAGCCGCCTGGTCGAGAAAGGTAAACAAGCGCAGGCCATATCGGTCATGTTTGCCGGTTTAACCATTGCCAACCTGTTAAGCGTGCCACTGGGTACGTATATCGGTCACCATTATTCGTGGCGGTACACGTTTGGGCTTATCGCTTTTATCGGGCTAATGGCGCTGCTGTTTATTCAGCTTTGGCTTCCGGCGTTACCGGTAAGTCGTGAGGGCGACATCAAATCAGAAATGGTTTTTTTTAAAACCCGCGAGGCTTGGCTCATTTTGCTAATCACCTCTATTGGCACCGGCGGCCTGTTCTGCTGGATTAGCTATATAGCCCCGCTCATGACCGATGTGAGCCATTTTTCGAAAGATACCGTACCGTTGGTGCTCATCATTGCCGGCCTTGGCATGGTAATAGGCAATTTTATGGGCGGCAAACTGGCCGACTGGCTTGCCCCTGTAAAAGCCTGCTTAATATTGTTGATCAGCATGGCTGTGGCGCTCATTACCATCTATTTTGTATCGGGCAACCAGGTGCTGTCGCTCATCATGACATTTATAACCGGCAGCCTGTCTATGGCCATCGGCTCCCCTATACAAATCCTTATGATCCGCACCGCCAAAGGGGCCGAAATGCTGGGCGCTGCAGCCACACAGGCCGCTTTTAACACCGGCAACGCCTTAGGCGCTTTCCTTGGCGGCCTGCCCATCGCCATGGGCTACGGTTTTACTTCGCCCGAGCTAGTAGGCGTTGTAATGGCTGTAAGCGGGGCGTTGTTTGCGGTGGTACTGTTTAAAAGACAGGCAGCGGTGAAAAGAGAGCTGGAGGTGGCGTAAATAGTTTTCTTAAAAAAAAGGCCAGGAAAAAAATACCTGGCCTAAACGCATTTAGTAATATGATGGTTAATTTTTAGGATAATGCAACACCAATGATGTGCCTGCAGTAACATTTACATCACCGTCATCGGCTTTGGTTGCATTATCATCAATTTGATAATGATATGCGCCTTTGGCCCCATCCGGGCTAATGCTAATCAGTAAATGGTCGCCGGTTGAAATGGTTGTATTATAAGTAAAACTGGTACCATTATTGGTAACCGATGTTAATACCTTAGCGCTCTCGGCAGCGGTTCCGCTGGCTTGAAGGCTGATAACCGTTTTGTAACCACTTGCATTTGTAGTGAAGGTTAATGCATGACTGGTTACCGGGGTAACCTTATCCTTTTTACTGCAACCTGTAATGGCCATAACGGCAAGTAAAGATAAAATTGGAAATGTTTTTTTCATAGTATAAGCTGATAGATATGGGCACCGCAGGTACAACCGCCTGCAGAACGCACGCAAACTTATTTAAATAATTATCTAATTAAGAAAATAATTTAACCAATTAATACAATACCTTATAAATTAAGGTTATAATGTCACTAAGGGTGCGAGTAGTAAGTACAGAGTTCAACCTTTCTTTTCGCTGTGGATTTATGACTTTGGGCTCAAAACAACCGGCCTACGTCTTTAACACGGTGCAGAGGGCGTTGCCTGCTCCGTTTATACTGCACAAACGTTAGGCGCTGCCGGGCCGCGGTGTCCACACAGGGCCGGTATCCACTTTTGTCCTTAACGCGAAAGGCAAAATCCGCGCGATGAGGGCTAAACATTTAAAGCCTGTAATATAATTTCTATTTATAAATATTGACTATGGCACTGTTTTTATATTGATGTGCACCATATGTGCTGGTCAAATAAATATGGTTAAACTGCGTTTTTATCAAATTGATATCGCCACCGGGAATGGTAAATTCATGTAATAACTTTTCATTTTTTATCACTGCAAAATAGGAGTTTTTGCCACTGGTATCCGGGCCAGCAACATATATGGTATTTTTGCTCAGCTCCATTTCATATATATTATAGGCTTTGGTAAAGCTCATCAAAGTATCTGTTTTGCCGTTTTGCCTTTTTACATAAAGTTTA
Source organism: Mucilaginibacter sediminis (assembly GCF_051903035.1). Taxonomy (NCBI): domain Bacteria; kingdom Pseudomonadati; phylum Bacteroidota; class Sphingobacteriia; order Sphingobacteriales; family Sphingobacteriaceae; genus Mucilaginibacter; species Mucilaginibacter sediminis. The sequence goes on along the minus strand of NZ_CP170602.1, from coordinate 6,308,398 downwards.
TTGTGATCGTTGTCATTGCTGATAAAATAATTCCCCACCGACAGATCTGTTATGTCGTTATCGTTATCAGGCAGTTGTTTTATAAACCGCCAGTTACGGGAGGCATCGCCACCTACGAGCCTATGAACTTTTTTGCTCCAACCATCAATTACTTCAAGTGGCCGGCGAGGGTTTGAATTAATATGAAACGGAAAAAAGATACTCGTATTGAACTCATATGTTGTCCAGGTTTGTCCAGCATCGTTGGAGGAGTGCATCCTGCAATAACTTGGTTCATGAATGCCCATCCAGCGTTCCAATCCCCACCATATTCCTTTATCATCAATTGTAAACTCATCTATGCGGAATATTTTTTTACCCAACCACTTCCATGTTTTACCATTATCTGCACTTAACTCGATACCGACAGAACGCCTTAGCAATATTATGGTATCTTTAGATACGTCAAAAGCACCATATATTTCATGATCTTTTTCGGCCCGGTTAAGCATACGCTGCCACCATTCATCGCGACTTTCTCCTTTAGGCAGCGCTATTTTCTTTTTGCTGTTACTTAAACATGACGAAGTACTTGTTATAAAAAAGAAAAAAATGGTATAATATGTAAAGCGATGCACGCTATGTTTTAACCAGATCCCTTGCCTTTCCATTTTATTTCACCCGTTTGGTTTGTACTTTTTGCCCATCGGCATACAATACCAAATTAACACTCCCATCGGTATCCTTTGCAAATTCCAGTTCATAAGGCAAGTCGCGCAGGAAGAATTTGTTTGGTGCTTCGGCAAATAGTTCGCGTTTCGTTTCACCCTGCATCCTTACATAAAAGTGGCCTTCTTCAAATAAAATGGTTAAAACCCTGTTGGGTGCCAGCTGAAATTGCCCGGTATACGTTTGCAATACATCGGCTGCGGGTGTAGAAATCCTTTTTTTAATATTTGGATGATACAGATCTTTAAACTCATAAACCTTTGCCACACTGTTTACCACTTCGGTTGCCAATTGCTGGCTGCCACTATTAAGCATAACTACTACGCCATTACCGCCCCGCAGGCTGCCATAATAAATACTCTGGAAACCTACAGTCGATCCCGGATGGGTGAAATATTTTGTACTATCCAATACATTAATAAAAACACCAAGTGCTATTCCCATTTTATTTTGGTACGATGTAAACATCAGCCTGGCGCTTTGCTGTGTTAAAACTTTAACCGATTTACCCTCGTAAGCCAATTGCATTCCGATAACAAATTTAGCCAGGTCGGTAGGATTCGTCCACAAGCCGGCGGCGGCTTGCTCCGGAAAAATACGGTACTTTCCGGGTATAGGGTTGCCAACTATATTATAACCGGTGGCCAGCTTGCCCTCATAAACGGCGGCAGGAGGCTGGCTGAAGGTGCTGTTATTCATGCCCAACTGTTTTAGCGCGGCTTTTTCCATGTAGTCCGCATAATCCTGCCCGGTAATATCCATTACAATTTGCTGCGAAATGATGACCCCACCGCCGGAATATTCAGGTCGTAATCCAGGTTCAAAAGCAGAACGTATACGGGGACTGTTGGCCGGCTTTTCGCCATTTAAAACCTGCACTATGGTTGGCAGTGGCTTGCCTGGCAGATAACCTCCAAAGCCTTGCAGGTTTATCCCACCGGTATGGCTCAACAGGTTTGCCATGGTGATCTTTTTTCCTTTGGATAGGCTATCATATGGAAACTTCCAATTTTTTAGGTAGGTATTGATATCGGTATATAAATCGATTTTTTTTTCCTCCGCCAGTTTAAGTACGCCAACAGCGTTTAACGATTTACTTATGGAACCAGCCTGGAAAAGCGTTTGCGTGGTAACCGGCGTTTTTGAACTATCGTTGGCAAAACCATAGCCCTTTGCCCAAACCAGCCGATAGTTTTGAATAACCGCTATACTTAACCCCGGCGTTTTATAAAAGGCCATCCTATCCAATATATTCCAGTTTTTTTCGCCCTCTATTTGTACAGGCGCAAACAAACCGTTTTCAACTTTGGCAATATTTTCTTTTGTGTTGTTTTGGGCATACCCGGTTAACGTTGTTAATAACAGTAAAATTAAAGCGAATAATTTAAAAAATGTATTCATACAAATTATTTGGTTTAGATGTTTATAAATTCAAATATCAAAATTTAATTCCGTATTATAAAAATAAACAGAATAAAATTTTATCAAACAGAAAAACGCACATTATGTAATGGCATTAACTATCAATCCAATGTCATCTCTCCACTATTAATTGACATATCGGGAAAAGTCGATATATCTTTGTGCCATGGATCAGTTAGAGATATTTAAGGCGCTATCAAACAAAACCCGGCTGCAAATTTTGCAGTGGCTTAAAGAACCCGAAGTCAACTTTCCCTCCCAACAGGAATACGGGTTTGCCAATGGCGTTTGCGTAGGCCAAATTCAGGCTAAGGCCGGGCTTACACAATCTACCGTATCAGAGTACCTTGCACTAATGCAGCGCACCGGGCTGGTTACGGCTACCCGTGTTGGGCAGTGGACTTACTACAAACGAAACGAAGAAGCCTTTGCAACCTTAAGTAAACTGATTGAATCGGAATTATAATAAGCATTTACAAAACACAAACTATACCATGAGTACTAATAACACCTTGTTCAGGCCGTTTAGCCTGAAATCGTTAAATACCAAAAACCGCATTGTAATGGCGCCCATGACGCGCTCATTTTCGCCAAGCGGTGTGCCTACAGCCGATGTTGCCGCCTATTACCGCAAACGCGCCGAAGGCGAAGTGGGTTTGATACTGTCCGAAGGCACAGTTATCGACAGGGTATCGTCATCAAATGATCCTAACATTCCCCACTTTTATGGTACCGAAGCTTTGGCCGGCTGGCAAAATGTAATTAACGGTGTGCATGCGGCCGGCGGCGCTATGGGCCCGCAAATCTGGCATATGGGTATTATGGATAACCACCGCTCCGGCTGGGTACCGTCGCAGCCATTTGAAGGGCCATCGGGCTTAAACAGGCCGGGCAATACCAATGGCAACACCATGACCGATGCTGATATTGCCGATACCATTGCCGCATTTGGCCGCGCTGCCGCTGATGCCAAAAGATTGGGCTTTGACTGTGTTGAAATTCATGGCGCGCACGGTTACCTCATCGACCAGTTTTTTTGGGATGGTACCAACCAACGCACCGACATTTATGGCGGTAAAACCCTGCCCGAACGCAGCCGTTTTGCAGTTGAAGTAATTAAAGAGGTAAGGAAACAGGTTGGCGAGGATTTTGCCATCATCATCCGCCTGTCGCAGTGGAAGCCTGCCGACTATAACAACCTGCTTGCCAAAACCCCACAGGAATTAGAAGCATGGTTAAACCCGATGGCCGATGCAGGTGTGGATATTTTCCATTGCTCGCAACGCCGTTTCTGGGAAACCGATTTTGAAGGATCGGACCTTAACTTTGCAGGCTGGGCCAAAAAAGTAACGGGTAAAGCAACCATTACCGTTGGTTCTGTTGGTTTAGATGGTGAGTTTTTGGCTGCCTTTGGTGGCGCAAGCTCAAACCCAAGCTCGTTAGATGAATTGCTGCGCCGCATGGACCGTGGGGATTTTGACCTGGTAGCCGTTGGCCGACCCCTATTGGCCGACCCACACTGGGCTCAAAAAATCCGTGATAACCGTAACGAAGAACTGAAAGGTTTTAGTAAAGAAGCTTTGGCGCAATTGGTGTAATGACATCTGTGAGACTTGCGAAGTTTCTAAAACTTCGCAAGTCCTTAATCTTCCCAAAACCTCCTTTCCCCCGCATAAGCGATTGCAGTGGATACCGGCCCGTGGTTAAGGCTTTGTGCGCGTATGAACGGAAAGCGCGGCCCTGCCTCTACCGGCGGGGAAATGCCCAAACCGCTCCCCTACTCCGCCTTTAAATTCCTCGCCGGGTTGGCGATAGCCGCTTTAATCGACTGAAAACTAATGGTCACCAACGCGATAAACATAGCTGCCAGGCCCGATGAAACAAACACCCATACCGGGATATTGATGCGGTAGGCAAAATTTTGCAGCCAGTTGTGCATTAACCACCATGATACCGGCGATGCAATGAGCAGGGCAATTACAATAAGCTTAATAAAATCCTGAGATAACAGGAGTGTAATGTTACTTACCGAGGCGCCCAGTACTTTACGTACGCTGATCTCTTTTTTACGTTGGGCAATGTTATAAGCCGACAGGCCCAACAGCCCAAGGCAGGAGATAACGATGGCCACAACGGCAAAGCAGATGAACAGCTTGCCAAAGCGTTCCTGGGCTATATATTGCTGGTTGTAGGCTTCATCTGCAAAAAAGTATACCAGCGGCACATCGGGTAGTATTTTTTTCCAGGTGGCTTCCAGTTGATGCACTGTCGACCGTACATCTGTGGATGTGATATCGATAGTGATGTTGGTTAAATGGCTGGAATCAACCCGCACCGTTAGCGGCTGCACGGTTTCTAAAAAGGAATGGTTATGAAAATCCCCAATCACGCCAACAATCTCGCCGGTGTGGTTAAGCTGTTTAAAATGTTTACCAATGGCATCCTCCGGTTTTTTGAAGCCCAGGCTTTTTAACATGGCCTGGTTAATGAGCATGGCCTTCATCGAGTCGAGGGCCAGGTTTTTTTGAAACCCGCGCCCGGCAACCAGGTCGATATGGTATTGTTTCAGGAATACATCGTCAATAAAATAAACGTCGGGCCGCTGCTGTTGCTTTTCGCCTTTGCTGTTCTCAATCATGGTATTAAACTGGTTGTTTGACGTGCCGGGAATAGACGACGACAGGCTGACCATACCAACGCCCGGAATTGCCGCCAGCTGCTGCCTTATCCCATCGGTATGCTGGTTAATGCTGTTGCTAAACTGGTAATCAATCACCAGTTTATGATCTTTTTGAAAACCCAGCTGCTGGTTTTGCATAAAGTTAAGCTGCATATGCACAATGGTAGTAGCCAGGATAAGGAATATAGAAATACAAAACTGCGCCACCACCAACGACCGCCGTAACATAAGCCCCGTACCCGACGAGCCCGTTTTGCCTTTAAGGCTGCTGATGGGTTTAAAGCCCGATAAAAACAAAGCCGGGTACGCTCCGGATAATATGCCTACCCCAACAGCCAACGCCAGCAGCCATAATACATGCTGCACATTGTGAAAAATACCGTCGGCTATAATAGTGCCCGTTAGCTGGTTAAATAAGGGCAATAACAGCGATGCAAACAGCAGGGCTATGATAAATGCTACCAAACAAAGTATTACCGCATCCATAAAAAATTGCAGCATCAGCTGGTATTTTGATGCGCCAAGCACCTTGCGCACGCCAATTTCTTTGGCCCTTTGTAACGAAAACGCGGTAGTGAGGTTAATAAAATTAAAACAGGCAATAAACAGCACCAGCAACGCTATGATAGATATAATATACACATTGGTAATGCTGCCGCTGGCCGATGTGCCTGTACGGTGCCCCCGTGGTTTGCCATACAAATAAACCTTTTTCAATGGCTCGATAGATAGCTGGTATTTAAAATCGGTTTGATCCATATTGGCTTTTACCATAGCCGGCAACTTGGCCTGCAAAGCCGCCGCAGATGCACCGGGTTGTAATAACAGATAGGTGTAAAAGCCAAAGCGGGTCCAGTGGTTCCAGTTTTCATCAACCAGGGTCGAGATAGAAAAAATAACATCAACCCGCAGGTGCGAATTGTACGGAATATCCTTCATAATGCCGGTTACCCTGCATTTGGCTTTGCCGTTGATGAGCATGGTTTGACCCATCGGGTCGGCGTTGCCGAAGTACTTTTTGGCGGCGGTTTCGGATAGTACCACATCGCAGGGGGCATTAAACAGGTGGCTGATGTCGCCCCGCAGCAGCGGCCATGAAAATATTTTAAAGGCCGACGAATCGGCGTAGGCTACTTCTTCCTTCACCGCGTTGTCGGGGTTGCTTTGCAAAATCATATCGTCCATAAACACCCTGGCCATATCTTTTACTTCGGGGAAGGCTGCTTTCATAGCCGGCCCCATCGGGGTTGATGCACTTTCGTAGTTAATACCTACCGGCGTTTTCACATCGGTTACCAGGCGGTAAATATTATCGGCCTTTTCATTATAACTATCGCGGTTTAATTCAAAATGCACATACAACAACGCGAAAAAACAAACGCAAATACCGGTAGCCAGGCCGGTGATGTTGATGAGGGAGAAAACCTTGTTCTTCCACAGGTATCGCAATGTGGTTTTAAAGTAGTTTTTGAGCATGGTAGGTAGATGTTGTACACCCTAAATTAGGGTTATTTTCTTAAAAGACTGTCATGCTGAGTGGCGAATCCGCTGTTTCTGAAAGAGGAAATGGCGTATATCGTATATCGGCGAACAATCACCCGGCGAGGCTACGCCCGCCACCCTCTCTTCGGCTTCGCCGGAAAGAGGGGCTTGAAAATTTATTATTTTTTTATAATATATTGATATTAAGCGTTCAAGCCCCTCTTTACACCGCAGGTGAAGAGAGGGTGGCGGGCGCAGCCCCGCCGGGTGAGTATTAGCCAGCGTTCAAAGCCAATGTTTGTATAACACCTAACATGTCATCGGTAAGCACGAAGCAACCTCCACTCTTCCTATTGTTTGATTTAGATAAATGATTTCAATAACTAAAACTCAATTAGCGGTTTGTTTACCTTTGTGATGATCGAATACAATAATGTCTATCGGGGTAAGGTATACCACCGGTTTCAATTGGGATCAAGCCAGTTATATAAATTTTATTTTTCAAATTTTGTTTATGCCTAAATACAACTCACTACGCATTGTAATTGCTGCCTGTTTCTTTTCGTATTCCTTAACTGTTTGCGCCCAGCAAAAAACCGCACCCGATTCTATCCGGAAAAAAATGCAATGGTTTGCCGATGCAAAACTGGGCATTTTCATTCATTGGGGCATTTACTCGGTAAATGGGGTTGATGAAAGCTGGAGCTTTCATAACAAAAAAATAAGCTACAAAAGCTATATGGAGCAGTTAAAAGGCTTCACGGCATCCCGGTATAACCCCGGCGAATGGGCCGGTTTAATTAAGCAAAGCGGGGCCCGCTATGCCGTTATTACTACCAAGCATCACGACGGCTTTGCACTATGGCCCACAAAACAGCATCATTTCAACGTGGTTGATAATTCGCCTGCAAAAAAGGATGTGTTAAAACCGTTTTATGATGCTTTGGATAAAGAAGGGATTAAACGCGGCGCCTACTTTTCTTTGATAGATTGGAGCCATCCGGATTATCCCGGTTTTTTAAAAGACAGCAGCCGGTATAAAGTTGCCGATGATCCCGGGCGCTGGCAACGCTTTCAGCATTTTTTTCAAGCGCAAATTGATGAGGTAAATAAAGCATATAAACCAGACTTGTGGTGGTTTGATGGCGACTGGGAACACAGCGCTGCCGAATGGCAGTCGGAAAAAGTAAGGAAACAAATTTTAAACCTCAACCCGGCGGCTATCATTAACGGCCGGCTGCAAGGATATGGCGATTACGAAACACCCGAACAAAACTTCCCGGTTAGCCGCCCTAACTTTAATTGGTGGGAGTTGTGTATGACAACCAATAATAACTGGGGTTATCATCCCGACGATACCAATTATAAAACGCCTTTTGAAGTCATCAGCATTTTTGTTGATGCGGTTAGTAACGGCGGCAATCTTTTATTAGATATTGGCCCCAAGGCCGATGGAACCATCCCCGCCGAACAGGTAAATATTTTAAAAGAGCTTGGCGCCTGGAACAAAAAAAATGGAGAAGCCATTTTTGGAACACTACCCGGTTTGCCCCAGGGCCATTTTTACGGGCCTACCACCCTATCAAAAGACTCAACAACCATTTATCTTTTTTTACCGGGACAAACCACCGGAAACATTATGCTAAAGGGCTTGAAAAACACCATTAAAGATGTACAGGTAGTGGGAACAACCGCCCATTTACAGCCCAAAGTTGTAGGTAAAATTTCCTGGAGCCCGGTACCCGGCCTTGTTTTCATCAACGTGCCCGACAAATATAAAGACCCCTACATAACCGTAATCAAACTACAATTAGACAAGCCTGTGCAATTATATCATGGGCAGGGCGGGCTGTAACTCTTTACTCTCCTTCATGGCAATGCCTGCGGCCCGGGCTGTACATTCATACGCGCACAGGGCCTTAAGCGCCGGGCCGGTATCCATTTCCATCCCTATTGCGGGGGATTAGGGGTTAAAACGATCTTGCGTTTGATATGGATTCGTTATGCCGCCCGACCACGATATTGCGGGTAACCATCACATTGAGCTAACCCGCTGCTATGTCCGCAACGCGCTAAATGGTGAACGGGTTTAATTGCAGGTGTGTGTACCGGTACAAGGTGAAACAGGGTAACACACCCTGACACGGGGTGGTACACCCTGGTACGGGATGGTACACCCTGGTACACCCTGGTACGGGGTGGTACACTACCGATGATTAATATTTTTAATCCGGGCGAAATTTCGGATATAGCGGAAGCATTGTGTGGGGGGTGGCGCAAGGGGGACTTGTGATTGTCTCGTCCCAAAATTTTTCGTCCCCTCAGGGTCTCTCGTAGGGGACCCTGAGGTACCCAATCATCTCGCATCGACGCCGCTTTGGAATTACTGCTAACTTTGTACAACCGCGGGGACGGAAATTCGCTGAAACCGGTGAGAATAACCTAATCTGGTCGAATACGGTGGTGGTACCGTGATAGGTTTTGTAAAATGGGTGTTAAACGCTAAATGAATCAGGATGAATTACAATCAAACGCCATGGGATTTCGATGAAGCAATGCAGATAGAGGGCTATAAGATAAAATATGAAAACCTCCGTGAAATTGGTCAGGGCGCACCGTTAATAGGCGACTTACTGATTAATGGTAAACAAATGCCTGGATATGGATTTGGAGGGCCATTAATCTATCAAAACTTCAATTTGTACATACCGGCATATTTAAAAGAATCTTCTTTCGGTTGGTGCTTCAAATTAGGGATAGTAGATTTAAAAGACTTAAGTATCCGGATTTTTGGAGAGATGAACCACGTATTACACCTTGATAAAATAGAAAATGATCGCATTTATTATTTTATCAGTTGGGATAAAGTGAAGTACAATTATTATGAGGGTGTTATTAAATGATTTCAACGTAATACCAAGGCGTTAACAAGCTCATTTTTTTTCAAACTTCAATAAGTCACGAGTGAGCTAACGCACAAGCAGCCACACAACATTTGCGCTAAGGGGGTTTTATGTGTCTTTTTTTAGGTACCATAAGATAACGAGTCGCGATCACAAGGCCGCAGTTCATCGGTCAGCAACTAAAGACTGCGCTAAAAGTAGTAGGACGAAAATGTATGATATGGAAAACACCTTAAAGATGCGTTTATTATAGGGCCCTAAAAATTTACCTCCATTGAAATGAACTAAATGATCTGGATTATCAGCAGTCCAAACTTCGGTTTCCCAACCAATGTCAACGACATTTTTTCGAAAATCAGCTTTCGATGTGAAGGCTGTAACAAAAATCAAATCGGCAGTGCAATCCTTCAATGCTTTTTTTAATTCTAATATTCGTTCCTCACTCATTGGACCTGAAGTAAAAAATGCCTCAATTAGAAAAAGCCAGTTCTTCTTTTGATCGTAAGCGACAATATCAGGCAGAGAGTCATGAGTCAGTTCAAAAAAACCTAAGCCTTTTAATTTGTCATCATTGCTGCCCGTTTAACGCAAGTCTTTGGGGCTCACTCCGGGCAGATACCTTTAGTTTAATAAGGTAGTAATATTTCCATCCCCAGCGTAAGGGATAGCAGCGAATACCGGCCCCGCGGCTAATGCTTGTGCAGTATAAGCGCATAGCCCGGCACCGCTTCTACCAGCGGTGTTACGCCATAATAATCATTACCTGCATAGTTCAATTAACCCCTACCTTCCCTTCCCAAGGGAAGGAATCGCACGTGTCCCCGGCTCTTTTTAATCTTTTCAACATTTATTGATACACCACTTTCACCGGCACCGCAGCAACCCAAACTGCCATCCTATCGTGCGTTTTCGCAAATTGCTTTTTGAAAAAATTGCCATCCACCTTCACCTTGCCGGCGAAGGCCGTTTTTCCGTTTACTATTATTTTTACTTCTTTGGTTATATCAACCATTTGCGGGCTTATTAAAACTTCAAAAGCGGTTACCCGCGAGGTGGAAATTTCAAATGTGTTGTTGTTATAAGTCCCTGTTATAGCGGCGCTGGGGTTTATGCGATAGTAAGGGTAGCTCTTCCATGTTTTGGTATTTTTATAATAACTGCCAGTATTGTATGGCTTATGCCAGGGGGCGGCATTCAAAGTAAGATCCCAGTTATTGATAACCAACCAATTGCAGCTGCTGTATAAATGGCTGGCGGTTTCCCAAAATAAAGTTTTAGCGTAAGGGTTGCGGCGGGTGCTGTCGATAAATTTAAGGGCGTTGGGGTAATCGAGGTCTAAATGTTTGTCGAAGTGCTGGTAGCCGTAATACTCTTTATATTTAAAGTTGGTTTTTAAGGAATCCAATAGTTTGATAATCACCCGGGCTTGCTCGATGGGGCGAATATCGTCTTTATCGGAATGGACGGCATACAGTGGCTTGTTGACGGTGTTTCGTAAATAAATATCATCAACCGCCAGGTTGGTTAACATGGAATTATAGCACAAAAAGCCCGCAAATGGTGTGGGGTTATATATATCTAACGCAAAAGCACCGTCGGACCCATCAGAATGCCCCATTGCAAAAACCTTATTATCATCAATATTTACAGATCGTTTAACTTCATTGATGATATTGAGCAATGTTTTAAAAGTGAGATTATCCCCGGGCCTCCATTCGTTAACCACCCAGCTAAACTTTTTGGTTGCATCGCCATAGGGCATAATAATGATGTTGCCTGTTTTACACAATTTGCCAATAAAGGGGTCGTCGTCGGCCTCGGTGGCCTTATGCTGTCCCATGGCATCGCTAAAATGAGATGCCCCGACAGCGCCATGCAGCAACAACACCAGCGGCGTTGGCACCGACGGGTCGTACGCCTGGGGGATAAACAACCGGAAGGGCACCGCGCCAAAAACCGAATCGTTGATGGTAAAAATGTGCATATCCCGGTACTCCCCGAGTAAAGGAAAATGGCTGTAGCCGAGTTCGGCAGGTTGGCCGTTTTTCAACAACTTGTCTAAATCGCTTTTAGGAATGCTGCTAAAATCGGTTACCTGGGCAAATGCCGGGCCCGTAAACAACAAAAACAGGGTAGCGATAAGGCGGCAATATTTTAACACAGGTAATGTTTTTAATGTGTAACTGATAGGTGACTGCGTTGGTAAAATAGTTAATATTTGATGGAATGGCAAATTGGTGAGGGGGAAGTGGGTGGTGTTACCCGAAGGAGTTGGTTTTACAAACCTTGGCTTTGAACGCGGGCGAAGACTCACCCGGTCGAGGCTACGCCCGACCACCCTCTCTTCGGCTGCGCCGGAAAGAGGGTTGAGCTCATTTTTTGTTTTTTTTGCCCCAGTATGCGACGCGCTATTTCTTTGTTTTGTCGAAAGTATCTCGTTTTCCCCAAAGTGTCAGCAGAGGGAGCTTCGGGCGAAAACGGCCAAAACGATGGTGGGCAGTGCGGTTGCAGGGCATAGGAAGTTTTGCCAGAAGGGCGGGCTTGTTCGGGCAAAGCATGGGGGCAAATAATTCCAGCCCAGGTTTTGGCCGTCTTGTGGGGCAAAGGCTCGTGCGGGAAGCATTTCTGCTGACTTGAATTATTCGCTGTCGTTTGTTTTTTATAGGTGCTCATTATCTCGCTACGCTCGGTCTTTTGGTCCTTTTTGTTTCAAGACAAAAAGGACTAGGCCACCCGCGGCCATGAGCGGGCCGATGTTGAAGCTTTTACAAAGTAATGTTGTAATCTGCAAAACATCAAGCTTTATTAGATTGCCTGGTTCCTGACTATGACATATTTTATTTCGCTGGCCCTGGGGTACGAAGGATCTATCAGCTGTGCATGACCGATAGAAAAGTTAGCTAATAGATCCTTCGTTCCTCAGCATGACAGTGCTTTTATTTACCCCCGTTGTTGCCACAGTCTTAAATTTCGACGCTTAATTCTTGACGCTATTCAAAAAAATTTGTAACATCGTATTACATCCTGCATCTAAATAAAAAAACAAATACAAAAAAAGCCAGCCGGCGTAACCCAAACCAAAAAACCGCCGTGCCGGCAAACAACTCATAAAATTATCATGAAAAAAATATTTATTGCACTTACAGGTTTAGTGGTTAGTCTTTCGGCATGCAGCCAAAACCCGCCGCAGCAAAACAATGTTACTATCGAAAACAATACCACTGCCGGGTTTGACGTAAATAAGCTTGCCCAGTTTGTAAAAAACAGTACCGACCCGCAAACCCTTGAAAAAGCCATTAACAACCCCGCCAACCAGATCAACAACCTGGACCTGGATAAGGACGGCAACATTGATTACCTGAAGGTACAGGAGGCCGACAACAACAAATTGAACGTAATTGATGATGTTAGCAATTCGCAATCGGTAACGGTGGCCAGCATTAACGTTCAGCCAACGGGCAATAACAACACCGCCAACCTGGATATCCAGGGTAATCCAAGCTATGTGGGGTATAACAACTATTACCACTCGTCGTTCGGGTTAACCGACTTTTTGATCTTAAGCTATTTTATGCGCCCTCATGCTTATTATGTGCCGGTGTACCATTACGGATACTATCCACATTATTATACCCGTACGCGTACTTATACTACGTTCAGGCCAACTACCTCGTCGTACATGTCGTCAAGAAGCAGCAGCCGGAGCAGTTTGAGCCAGCCAACCAGGTCGCAAAGATCATTCAGCAACCGCAGCTCGGGCAGCCGGGTTCGGAGCGGTGGCTTTGGTAGCAGCAGTTCGGGCAGCAGCTTTGGCAGCGGCAGAAGTTCGGGCAGCAGATCGGGGTTCGGGCGCAGCCGCGGTGGTTTTGGCCGCAGGCGATAATATTTTCAATCTCATTAATTTTTATATTCTAATTAGACAGAATCCTGAAGTCTCCCCTACCGGGGGAGATTTAGCGGGGGCTCACATTTACTTAAATTATGGCTATCCAATTAAGAAAAAATACCGTTTTATCTGACGATAATAAAAAAACGTTTAAAGCAATTATCGTTTTAAACGAAATGATAAATGGCAACCACCAGTTTAGCAGCAGCGCTTATGGCGACGATGCCGTATTACAGCCGCTGTTTCATGAGCTTGTTGCCAACGGCTACATCATCAGCTCGGGTTCGGTTTATAAGGTAAGCTCAAAGGGACGTGGCGTGTTTGATACCTTTATGAAGCGCTATACCGAATACCTGAAAGTTTACGACGTTTTTTCGTTTGTCGACCTGGAAAAAGGCGAATTTGCTTTTAGCAGCTATTTCGATTTTGATAACGACGACGACTGGTTCAACTTTACCGACAATGAGCGTTTTGACGATTTGCGCATTGCCGTAGCGATGTTTAAAAAAGCCGATCCGGCCGAAATTGTATTTATGTCGTTCATCAACGAAAACAGGTTTGATACCAGCGTATCGGGCTGGCAAAATGATTTGATGGCCGACACCGCCTGGGGCGAAATAGAAGAAATTTGCAACACCGCCATAAAGCCCGAAGATGTTGGCGAAGATGCCATGGTAGATATGATAAACCAGGGATCGGAACTGATGATTAAACTGATGGAGGAAGAGCAAAAACAGAATAGCAATAACAACAATTATGGAGGCGGCACTACCACCACTACCATTGTTGAAGAAGAAACCATCGAGTACTACGAACCCTACTATGATCCTTATTACATCTCGCCAATTTGGCTGGTACCGTTGTTTATCTGGTAATGATTACCAATAGATCATAAACGGATATTTAAAGGATAGCAAAGCCTGCGATTTTGCTATCCTTTATAAACGCCAAATAACTTGTCAATCGCTTGTTCGCGATAGGCAAAAATCTTGTTCACCTCCTTACCCACAAAAACCTTATTTGCAATAGTGCCTATAAAGCCATATGGTATGGCATAGTGTAAAATATCATTCATCTGTACGCCGCCTTCAATGGCTTTAAAATGATGCTGGTGATGCCATAAAGCATACGGACCAAAGCGCTGCTCGTCAACAAAATACTGCTTATCGGCAACCTGGGTAATCTCGGTCATCCAGTCCATTTTGATACCTGCCACCGGCGAAATTTTGTAGGTAATAATCATACCGGGATACATTTTGGTATCGGCAGTATAATCGGATGTTACCACAAAGCTCATATCGGGTGGTGTAATTTTAGCCAGGTTTAAGGGCGAGGAAAAAAAGTCCCAGGCCTCATCTAATCCAATCGGGATCTTTTGTTCGGTTTTTAAAACGTATGTTTTCACAATCAAATATCAAGTACAATATTGTTGTAAATATACATTTTTATCTCATAGTTGTACTAATTGGCAATTTTCGTCTGGACCATTCGCTCCACGACCCTACATATAATTGCGGCCCGGTAATGCCGGCATACTCCATACCCAGCAAGGTATGACAAGCCGTAACCCCTGATCCACAGTGTACTATAATATCCTGATGGGCAACATCGCCTACAGCGTCATCATAAATTTTGCGCAATGTATCAGCATCCAGATATTTACCATCGGCACCCAGGTTGGTAACATAAGGCAGGTTAAATGCGCCTGGTATATGGCCGGCAATCAAATCTAAAGGCTCGGTTTGGCCTAAATAGCGCGGCGTTTCGCGCACATCTATCACAATCCGGTTTGCATCATGAGCGGCAATAGCTACTTCGCCAATGGTTGCGGTACCTGCATAGGCTGCAGGTACCGGGTAGGTATCAACCGGGGTTGGGGTATATTCTTCAGTGCTTAATTCAATGCCGGCATCTTTGGCAGCCTGCAGGCCTCCGTTCAATACCTGTACATTGTTATGACCAATTGCCTTTAGCATCCACCAAAAGCGGGCACCGCCAAAAGTTGCAGATTTATCGTCGTAAACCACCACATGGCTTGTTGGTGTAATACCCAAACGGCCCAAAAGGGCGGCAAAATTTTCAATTGGAGGTAAAGGGTGGCGTCCGCCTTCCGAGGCATCGGTAACGTGGGTTGCTAAATCGCGGTCCAGGTCAACATACGCAGCGTTTTTAAGATGGCCGGCAAGGTAGCGGTCATGGGTATCTTTACCGGCGCGGGCGTCGATAAGTATAGTGTTCGGGCCGGCAAGGGCCGGATCGTTAATTTCAATTAATGGCGACATAGTTTGTTCGGTCTTGTAGTAAAAGACCAAATATAAATACCACGCCCTTTACTTCAAGGCTTTTACTGCACTATTTTATTGGCGCAGTACGAGCTTGCAAAAGCTTCGGGTTTGGCTTTAAATACAAAACCCATGCTCAAAATGTACCCCATTGCTTCGTGCAGCGCGGCATTTGATTTAAACATTGGGTTGGTGTTAATGTCGGCATGTACTTCCAGTTCCACATCATATAGGTCAAGCAAATCGCAAAGTTTGTAGGCTATGTCAATTGATTTTTGTACTTCGCTCAGCATCCTTTCCTTAATGGTCATTTTTTGCGAGGTACGCTCCTGGTGGATAAACATGAACGCGCCACGTTTCTCGCGTAAAAAAACGATAACTGTGGCAAAATCAGTTACACTACCTTTTACCTGCGAATCTGTTCCGATACATACTTTGAGCTTGTTGCCGAGGGCGGCTTCGCGTTCAATCGCCTTTTCAACCTCCTCCATGATTGGTGTTTGGATCACCTCTCCACTAAATTTTCTCCAGGTCATAAAAATTGTTTTTAGTAAATTTTAGCCGACCCATTTTATAGGTCTATAAAAATAAGCGATAACGTTTCATATAAACGTAAAGATGGTGTGATTTATTTGTTAACATTTAGCTGAATATCAACATTTTGTTAAATGTGCAGATATGCAGATTTCAGATGTGCAGATTGTGAATGGATGTGCAGATATGCAGATTTCAGATGTGCAGGTATTTTTTTTTGAACCCGAATTAAAAAAGATTATTGACCGGAGTTTAATTACACAGGGAAATATCAAAGTAGGGAATTATATGAGTATAGAAGCATCTACAATCATCTGCACATTTGAAATTTGAAATTTGAAATTTGAAATTTGCATATCTGAAATCTGCACATCTGCATATCTGAAATCTGCACATCTGAAATTTGAAATTTGCACATCTAACGCAGCGCAGCCCTAATCTGGTTCTCGGCTTCCAATACCACTTCTTCTATCGGGCGGCCGGCTGGTTCAATGGGGGCAAGTACTTCCCACCTCATGGGTGTAAATGTATTCAGCGGGTACTGGCCATAGCGGATCATCTTCCATGAATCCTTGATTGCTATAGGCACCAGTAACGCCTCGGGGCACTTTTTCAATATCGTGGCTATACCTCCTACCTGGAAGGTTTTTATTGTTCCGTCTGTTGAGCGCGTCCCTTCGGGAAATATCACGGCCGACCATTTATTTTCCTTCATCCGCACACCAAGCTTCATAATTTCGGTGATGGATTGCCGCTGGTCTTTACGATCGATATTAGCACCGCCGCCATGCCTCAGATTATAGGATATGGAGGGGATATTTTTGGTAAGT
Source organism: Mucilaginibacter sediminis (assembly GCF_051903035.1). NCBI lineage: Bacteria > Pseudomonadati > Bacteroidota > Sphingobacteriia > Sphingobacteriales > Sphingobacteriaceae > Mucilaginibacter > Mucilaginibacter sediminis. The sequence goes on along the minus strand of NZ_CP170602.1, from coordinate 6,291,671 downwards.
TCAATTTTAGAAATAAACTTGGCGTGGTATTTACGCAGGTACCATATCATAGGTGGTATATCAAGCAAGCCCTGATGGTTAGCCAAAAATATAATGGGACGGCCAACCGGCAGGTTTTGGTTATTGATAAAAGTTACCGTATTACCCAGTAAGTAAACCGACCGCAACAAAAACAGGTTCAGGATATCAACCGATTTTTTGTGCGCCGAATAGCCAAAAAAACGAAAACACACCCATTGAATAGGCTGAAATATAACCAGTATCAATAAAAATACTCCCGTTGCCACGGGGGTAAGAAAATAGCCTAAAAACTTTTTCATCGACTGCCAAATTTAGGCATTTTTTGCAAACGTGCGGGGTTACAAAAGGTTTTCTGAAAGCAATAATTGTACTTTAAGCACCGCAGCAACGGTCATGGCATCGGTAATCTGGCCGTTGCAAACCATTTTATACATTTGGGCGAAAGGGATTTTTTTGATGATGAGCTGCTCGGTATCTTCCGGTTCGGCTTCGTGCTGCGTAAGGTTACGGGCTAAGTATATAATACTCAATTCATCGCTCACCGAGTTACTTAAATGCAGCCGCATTAACTCTGTCCAGTTACCAGCTTTCAGGCCTGTTTCCTCGAGAAGTTCGCGCTTGGCTGATTCGAGCGGATCAGTTCCTTCAGGGCCTCCCCCTTCCGGCATTTCCCAGCTGTAGGCATTGACGGTAAAGCGGTACTGACCAACCAAATAGGTATTCAGTTCGTCGTCCAATGGCAAAACGCCTATAGCCAGGTTTTTGAAATGAACTTTGCCGTAGATGCCCGGGTTGCCGGATGGATTAATTACCTGGTACTCGGTAAGATTGATCCAGGGGTTATCGTAAACCGATTTCTCGGAGGTTATTTTCCAGGGGTTATCTTCAGGGTGATGCATGGGTGGAAATTAGCATTTTGATGGTAGAGTAGCAAATGGTGAATGGTGAGTTGTCAGTAGTGAGTTATGAATGGTGAGTTTTGAATTTAAAAACAGGTAGCTAATGAGTGGTAATTATCAAATTCATAAAAATTCAATTAATTACTATAAAAACCATAGACTTTATAGTAATTGAAAATAATTTATATATTTGCGCTGTTAAACAACCGTAATGAAGACTTTTTTACATCTCCATTCTTTACCCGCAATGCATGTACCTGCCGGTGCTGCGCGAATGTGTTGTACCTGTTGTTGCTAACAGGCACCCTCCCCAGTTAATACTCCTATTGATTATCAGGAATTACCGGATACTCCCAAAAAAGGCATAAGATTAATCCGGTTTTATTCAAAAAAACTGCAATTAAAATGAACAAATAACAAATAATTATACAAAAAAACCGGCAAGGAAGCCTTGCCGGTCATCAGGATAAAAAGCCGGCTGTAACGCCAATCACCACCGGCCCTTATCCTTCCGCTTTACTAACAACTAACGTCATTAACATAAAACAGTTAAATATATGGAAATATATATCCATGCAAAAAGTATATCCTTTAAGTTCTTTGTACTCCTGCTTCTCCTAACCATTCCGGCCCTGTTGCAGGCCCAAACCGAACCGCCCCCAACCATTAATTCGCGCCTGGAGGGCAAGGTGATCGACTCGGCTACCAAACAACCCATAGCAGGCGCGGTAATCAAAATCCTGGGCACAACGCATGCCGTTGCCGCGGCACAAAACGGCAGTTTCTCGTTTATCACCGGTCAAAAGTTTCCTTATACACTTGTTATTAGTTTTATTGGTTACAAAACCAAAGAGGTAGTGGCAAACGGCAGTCCCATCACCGTTTTGCTTACCGAAAGTTTAAACCAGCTGAACGATGTGGTGGTAGTGGGTTACGGTACCCAAAAAAAGAGCGACATCACCGGCTCCATCGCATCAGTTCCTAAAAACATATTGAACCAGCCGGCGGCGGGTTTTGATAATTTACTGCAGGGTGCCGTATCGGGTGTCGCGGTAACCCAAAACTCCGGGCAGCCGGGCAGCAGCGCCACCATCAGGGTACGCGGAGGCAATTCCATTTCGTTTGGCAATGCGCCTTTATATGTAATAGATGGATTTATTGTGTACAACAATAACGATAACGCCAACATCGGCTCTATAGGTACCAGCGTAAACGCGCTTTCAACCATCAACCCAAATGATATCGAATCTATCGAGGTATTAAAAGACGCTTCGGCTACGGCTATCTATGGGTCGCACGGGGCAAATGGGGTGGTCATCATCACTACCAAACGGGGTAAAAAAGGTACAAACAATGTGAGCTTTAATACCTACTACGGTACCCAGCGGGTTGCTAAAAAGCTAAACCTGCTAAACGCCGGGCAATGGGCTTCGCTGGTAAACGATATCAACATAAGCGATGGTGTAGCCAAAACCTTTACCGATGCGCAGATAGCCGCACTTGGCGCCGGGTCCGACTGGCAAAGTTCGGCCCTGCGCAGCGCGCCGGTATTGAATGACGAACTATCCATCTCGGGCGGCGATGAAAAATCGCGTTACCTTATTTCGGGCAATTACTTTAATCAAAAGGGCACTATTTTAAACACCGGTTTTAAAAGATATTCGGCCCGGGCCAATTACGAAAGGAATGTATCCGAAAAATTCAAGGTATCTACCAATATATTCGGCAGCCAGTCTACCGAAAACAAGCTGGCGGGCAGTTCATACAATAGCAACAATTTCAGCAACGCTTTTGCCAGCCTGATCCTGACATCGTCTGTTGCGCCTATTAAAAACCCCGATGGCAGTTACAATACCTCCAACCCCTATAACGCGTCGGCTACCAACCCCCTGCAGGACATCGTTGCTACCACAAACACCACTACGCTTACCCGCATCCTGGGCAACGTTGCCGGCGAATACAAGCTATTAACCGATCTTACCTTAAAAGTAACCGCAGGTGTTGATATACTTAATGCCGAACAGCATTATTACGCGCCATCGTACACGGGTTCGCCTGCGGGCGGTTCAACCGGTTATGCCGCTGTGGGTTACGCCTCTATAGGTTCGGGGCATACGTTAAGCTGGCTTAATGAAAACACGCTTACTTACGACCATGCTTTTAACAAAACACATTTTTTAACTGTACTGGCCGGGTACACCACGCAATATAACCGCGACAATGCATCTGTAGCATCGGCACAAAAATTCCCAAATGATCTTACATCGTTCGATAACCTGTCGTACGCCGGCATAGCCAACCTGCCTTCATCATCGGCACATCAGTCAACCTTAAACTCTTACCTGGCCCGGGTAAATTATTCTTATCTGCATAAATACAACGTTACCCTATCCGGCCGTGCCGATGGTTCGTCAAAACTGGGCGCCAACAACAAATGGGGCTATTTCCCGTCGGCAGGCCTTTCATGGAATACCAGCCGCGAAGATTTTTTTAAACCGCTCGGCAATACCATCAGCAACTTAAAGCTAAGGTTAAGCGCGGGACAAACCGGCAACTCCGAAGTGCCGCCCTACAGTTCGCTTGCCGCCCTCTCGCCTACCAACTATTATTTTGGCAGCAAGCTGGTAACCGGCGTATCGCCGGTACAACTGGCCAACCCCAACCTGAAATGGGAAACCACAACCCAATATGATGCCGGGCTTGATATTGGCTTGTTTGATAACCGGGTTAACCTGGTGTTTGATGCTTATTACAAAAAAACAAACGACCTGCTGTTGTACGTGCCCCTGCCGCTTTACACCGGTTATGCGAGCGCGCTCGAAAACGTGGGCAGCGTATCCAATAAAGGCATCGAGCTGGCATTAAATACCGATAACATTAAGGGCGAAACTTTTAGCTGGAAAACCAACATTGTATTTGCCCTTAACCGTAACAAGGTTTTAAACCTTGGCCAGGGCATTCAAAGCTTTTTCCCTTTGGCAGCTACCGGCCAGCTATCGCCGGTAATTGTACAGATAGGTTTGCCGGTAGGTACTTTTTGGGGATATAACACCAACGGGCTGCTTACCACAGCCGACCTGACCAACGGCACGCCCGTTTTGGCCGGTGTACCGCAAAAAGCCGGCGATACCAAATATGTAGATACCAATCATGATGGTGTAATTACCACTGCCGATAAGCATAGCCTTGGCAGCTCGCAGCCTAAGTTTACCGGTAGCATTACCAATACATTTACTTACGGCCATTTTGATTTGTCGGTATTTTTCCAGGGCTCATATGGCAGCAAGGTATTTAACCTGCTGCAGCAAACGCTGGAGCGGCCTACGCTAAGCAATAACGCATCGGCAGCGTTGCTAAACCGATGGACGGCCGATAACACCAGCGGTACTGTAGCCCGCGCTACCAACTCGCCGGTGCCACAGGTTACCGACAGGTATATCGAAAACGGATCGTACCTGAAACTTAAAAACGCTTCGCTGGGCTACAGCTTTACCAGCCCGGCGCTTTCAAAAATTCATGCCAAAAACCTTCGCGTTTATGTATCGGCACAAAACCTGGCTACCATAACCAAATATAAAGGGCTGGATCCCGAAGTAAGCTTTTATGATAACGACAACACCAAGCAGGGAATTGATTACGGTACCTATCCATCGGTACGCACTTTCCTGGCGGGCTTATCGGTTACCTTTTAATATACATCAACATGAAAAAATTATCCACATATATCCTCCTGATTCCTGTATTGCTGACTACGGCACTGTCATCCTGCAACAAACTGAATGAAAACCCCACGTCGGTAATCGTAGCTTCGCAGTTTTTTAAAACCGCATCAGATGCCACATCGGCTGTAAACGCTATTTACGGCACGCTGAACAGCGATCCGGCAGGCGATTTCCCGCTTTATGGCCGCCAGCTTAACCTGCTGGTTGAAAACGCCAGCGACAACCAGGTATTTAGCCCAAGTAATACCAACCCCGATGTACGGGCATTGGGTACCGCTACCTACATTGCATCAAACAGCCGGGTGCAAAAGGTATGGCAGCAAATTTATTATGGTATTAACCGCGCCAATATCGCTATTGATAATATCCCTAATGTGCAGATAGATACAGCGCTTCGTGCCCGCCTGGTAAGGGAATCGAAATTTATACGAGGCCTTTTATACTTTAACGCGGTGCGGCTTTGGGGCGATGTACCATTGGTTTTACACAACCCGGCAAGCCTTGATTTAAGCCAGCTGTTTGTAAAACGCACTGCTGCAGAAGAGGTGTATGCGCAAATCATCAGCGACCTGAAGGATGCTACCAACCTGCCCAAATCATTCAGCGGTACCGACCTGGGGCGTGCTACAGGCGGGGCAGCGCATACGCTGCTGGCAAAAGTTTACTTAACCCGCAAAGAATACAGTAAGGCCTTAACGGAACTTAACACCGTAATTAACGGCGGTTACGGTTATGCCCTTTTTAACAACTACAGGGATGTTTTTCAAAAGGCAACCAAAAACGGCGTGGAACATATTTTTTCCGTTCAGTTTGAAACCAACCTGGGCGAAGCCAACAGCGCCCAAAATCTAAGCCAGAGCTTTACATCATTTAATACCGGTACTTTCCCTATTGACGTACCTGCCGATAGCAGCGTATCAAAACTATTTGCCAAAACGGATACGCGAAGGGCGGTAACTTTTTACGATTCGGTTTACAACGCCGCCACGGGCAAGTACGTGGTATTCAAAAATGCCTATACGCCGTATTTTAACAAGTTTGTTGATTACAGCCTGTCGCCGCTAACCATACAATCGCAAAGCGGGGTTAACTACCCGGTATTACGTTATGCCGATGTGTTGCTGATGTATGCGGAAGTAGTAAATGAATTAAACGGGCCTACAAACGATGCTTACACAGCTATCAATAAAGTACGCACCCGTGCAAATGTGGCCGGCCTTACAACAGGTTTAAGTCAAACTGCTTTTCGCGATTCGATTTTCCTTGAACGGCGCAAAGAACTCATGCAGGAAGGCCACCGCTGGTTTGACCTGGTGAGGCAGGGCGGTACGGTGCTGGTTGATGCTTTGCATAAAGTACCTGCAAAAACCGGTGTAAGCGCCAGGTGCAACCTTTACCCCATACCACAGGCAGAGATACTGCTGAACAGCCAGTTAACACAAAATCCAGGGTATTAGCCTCACCCTGCCCTCTCCAAAGGAGAGGGTTCTGATCGGTATGATTTTCAAAGTCCTCTCCTATGGAGAGGATTTAGGCGAGGCCCTTTAAACGGAGTAAAAACTAAACACTAAAAAAACAAAATATGACACTATCAGATGTAACAATTTTAGGAAAAAAGATACTGGTTGGCATCATTGTCACCCTGGTGCCTTTTGTAATCATTTTTGGCGGCCTGTACCTTACCCGGCAATTGCTGAGCAGCCCGCCCGCCGAAAAATCGAGCAATGTTAAACCAACTAAAACCCCATAAAACATGAAAATGGAACAAGCCACCCGGCAACGGATAGCTAAGAATGCTGTCTTGAGCCTATTCATTTACATACTGCCAATTGCAGCCATGTTTATCACGTTTGCCATAACAGGCCAAAGGCCATGGAATAAAAAACTGCCCGCAAAAACACAACAAACAAAATCAGTAAACACTAAAAATACCGACGGTAATGGAAGCAACGATTAATTTTATCAAAAACATCTACAACCACCTGGATACTTATGGTTTCCCTTTTTTAGTATTCTTTATAGGCGTACTGGAATTTTCATTTGGCTTGTATAAAAAGAAATGGCCAAAAAACGAACGTTGGGTTGATATTGCCTGCTTTACCCTGCCAAGGCTCATCATCAGGCCTGCGGTAGCTTATTTCGGGCTTAAATTTTTACCATCGGCATTGCCCGGGCTTAAAGAAACTTTTAGCTGGGTGCCTTTTTTCTGGGGTTTTATCATCATAGCCGTAGCCGACGACCTTACCCAATACTGGTACCACCGCCTGCATCATGAAATTCCGTGGTTGTGGAGGTTTCACCGTACCCATCACTCGGCATCGTACATGGGTATGGCTATGGCCAGCAGACAAAACGCCATTTATACCCTGTTTTTTTCGCAAACTTATTTAACAACCGCATTGGTATACCTGGGCCTGGGTGTACCGGCTGTAATAGTTAAAGCCATAAAAGGCACCATTACCACGCTGGCCCACTCCAGCATACCATGGGATAAGCCTTTTTATAAATACAAGGTGCTGCACCCCATAGCCTGGGTACTGGAAAGGGTGATCTCGACACCGGCTACCCACCACGCCCACCACGCGGCTACCACCGATGATGGCGTGGGTTATTACAAAGGCAATTTTGGCAATATGTTCTTTTTGTGGGATATCATATTTGGTACCGCCTTAATTTCGCGCCAATACCCAAAAGCATATGGCATTTCCCATTACGAAGGCGACCAATGGTACGCCCAATTACTGTGGCCGATATTTAAATCGAAAGTTGAAGGCAGCGAACTGGCAGCCAACGGCCCCGTGGTAAGGACGGACGACTTTGTGAAGGAAGAAAAACCCGGGCTTCCTGTTCAAGAGTTACAGCGGGAACTGAAAGTACTGGTAGCGCAATAGCCTACATGGGTGCCAACGATTTTTTATAATAGTAAAGCCTTCACGAATTCGCGAAGGCTTTACTATTTAAATCGGTCTGTTGGTTTGTTGATGCTCCCCCCGATCCATTATAAAAACAGATACTTCTTTGCACTTCAACGATGGTTCCGCCAGCTAACTCAACTGCGTGAAACCACGTCGATTGGTTGTATGAATCAATTTGGATAGGTAACACTAAATGCATGATAATATCCCTGGTAAATTAATTTAGCACGTTGTTTTCGGATTGTAAAACACTTTTATATTTTTACAGCTACCATTTAAACTACTTATGATTACCAGGAGACATTTTATTAAAATTAACAGTGTGGCTACCGCCACCTTAGGCCTGGGCGTTGTGCCTGCAACAAGCTGGCTGGGCAAAGCCGCACCGGTTTTTGAAAGCCATCGCCCCAAACCGGCCGACCGCAAGTTTACCAGTAAAGCGGTTGAGGCCACCATTCAAAAAGTTAAGGCAGATATTAAAGACCCGGAAATAGCCTGGCTTTTTGAAAACTGCTACCCCAATACTTTAGATACCACGGTAAATTATTCAGAAAAAGACGGCAAACCCGATACGTTTGTAATTACCGGCGATATTTTTGCCATGTGGATGCGCGATTCATCGGCACAGGTTTGGCCATACCTGCCGCTGATAAAAAACGACCCGGCGCTTAAAAAAGTGATCCAGGGTGTGTTGAGCCGCCAGGCAAAATGTGTGCTGATTGACCCTTATGCCAACGCCTTTAACGAAGGCCCAACCGGCAGCGAATGGGACAGCGATGTTACCGATATGAAACCAGAACTGCACGAGCGTAAATGGGAAATTGATTCGCTTTGCTATCCTGTACGTTTGGCCTACAATTACTGGAAAATAAGCGGCGATACCGACTTTTTTGACGAAACCTGGCAAAAAGCAGGTAAAACCATACTGGATACCTTTAAGGTACAGCAACGCAAAAACGGCAAAGGCCCGTACCATTTTCAGCGTAAAACTGAAACCGCCAGCGATACCGCGCCAAACAGGGGTTACGGCAACCCGGTAAAACCCGTTGGACTGATTTGCAGTATCTTCCGCCCATCAGATGATGCCACGATTTATCCTTTCCTTATCCCTTCAAATTACTTTGCGGTAACCAGCTTAAGGCAAATGGCCGAAATGTATAGTGTGATAGGTAAGGATGCCAAAACAGCCGCCGAATGCAAAGCCCTTGCCGCCGAAGTAGATGCTGCGCTAAAAAAATACGCGGTGGTAAATCATCCAAAATATGGCAAAATATTGGCTTTCGAGGTGGATGGTTATGGCAACCAGTTGCTGATGGACGACAGCAATGTACCCAGCCTGTTGGCCCTGCCCTACTTGGATTCGTTGCCGGTTACCGATCCGTTGTACCAAAATACCCGCCGGTTTGTGTTAAGCCTGGATAACCCCTACTTTTTTAAAGGCAAAGTTGCCGAAGGTATTGGCGGCCCGCACGTAGGGATTGATTTCATATGGCCTATGGCTATCACCATGCGCGCCCTTACCTCGACAGATAAATTAGAGATTACCCGCTGCCTGCATATGCTTAAAAACACCCATGCAGGTACCGGTTTTATGCACGAAGGTTTCCATAAGGATAATGCCAGTAACTTTACCCGCAAATGGTTTGCCTGGGCCAATACGCTGTTTGGCGAACTAATTGTGAAACTGCATGCTCACCATCCGGACTTGTTGCAGAAGATTTTTTAAAAAAGCTATAAAATTAAAATGCAGAAGCTGTCACTTTTTAAGCGGCAGCTTCTGCATTTTATGACCTATAATCTAAATTGCCCATGATTGCCCGTGCCTCATCAAAATACCGGCCTTCCCAACATCGCATTATAAAACAACAACGAAACCAGCGCAAAATAAATTAAGGCAAAAACAACCGCCGACCTGGCATTTTTAACCCCGGTAAAAACCACAAACAGGGGCGCTATTTGCAATGCATGCAGGCCCATAAAGTGGGCTATCCGTAAATCGCCGGCTATACGGCTCCAATTAAAAAGCGGTAAACCGGGGCCACCATCGGCAGCGCCCACGGTATGCGCCAGGCGCGACGCCATGATGCCACCTTCGAATGCGAAGATACAGGCCATAATTATGCCCAGGCGGATAGCCCATAGTAAGGCTGGTGTTAATTGTACCGCCCTCACCTTAAAAAACATAATACCCATATAAAGTGCAAACACGGTTTGCGAAACAATAACTATCCCCATAGCACTAAATATCAACGCGTTATAAGTCCCCGAAGTGTTATAATGCGATAGCTGCCCCCTTGCGGCCTGTGTGGCTATGGCCAGCATCTCAAAACCCATAGCGAACACCGTAAAATTGGCAAAGCGGTTATTGAGCCGTTCATAAGGCAGGTATTGCAGTAGCAGAGGCCATGTTAGGCAATATATGGCGATGGAGATAGCAAATTTGATGGGCTTTGTCCACAAGTTAATGCCCATCAGCTGTCGGTGATCAAATTGCGCGATGATGAGCATCACCATAAATAAGGCTAAATGCGCCAAGGCGCAATAGTAAAGAACGGGACTGATCGTTTTTATACGGGCCAATAAGCTTTTCATTTGGATGATTTGATTTTGTTGATGATTTGATAAAGTAAATAGCCGCAAGGGCCAAACATAAAGGTGAGCGCCAGGCAGGGGATAACCAGCCAATGCGAAACTGCCGAGGCCTGCGCCGATTTAATGATGGAAAAACCGACCAGTAAATCAAAAGCGAGGTAATGGACCCAGCCCGCCAGTAACAGGTTATCATTACCAAAGAGGGTGCGGACTTCCTGTATCGACCCAAAACCACCGCCGTTAATGCTAAAAAAGCCTGCAATATAAATGCAGTAAATTACAGAAAGCAATAAGGGGACAGCAGCGTGGTTGACCAACCACTGCGTAACTTTCCATTTTGGCATTACAATTAACAAAAGCCACTGCAAAGCAGCCATAGCGTTAACGATAGAAAAAACCTGTGCCGGATTCATATTATTTTTGATTTTGTGATGTTATTTTATTTATTAAGCTAAAAGCGGAAGGCATAAAGCTTAAAGCCAATAGATTGATTTTCAGCCTGGTCGACCTATTTAACTATCAGACTCGATGTAAAAACCTGCTGATTAACCTTCAGCACGTTAACCTTGATCAAGCTAAAACTAAAACGCTTTAAGCTTTGTGCCTTCCGCTTTAAGCTTTATAATGCGCAGCACAAAACTGGGGCTAATAGCTTAGTCCAAAAATGATTTGGGGTTAAAAAAAGAAGCTGGTTTATTAACCTAAGTTAACTTTTAGCGTTTGCCAGCCTGGCCCTGATGCGGCTAAGACTTTGCGGCTGAATGCCCAGGTACGAAGCAATTAAATGCTGGGGCAACCTTTCAAATATATGGGACTGTTTAGTAAGCAGGTCGAGATACCTGTCTTCCGCTGATTGTAGTTTTAAATTCCGGTTGTTTCTGGCGGTGTTAATAAACAGTCTTTCGGCTATGATGCGGCCAAACCGTTCAAAGCGCTGGCTATGATTATACAGCGCCTGCATGTCGGCATAGCTTAGGGTAAACAGTTCACAATCTTCCAGGGCTTCAATAAAATCAGGCGATGGGGTTTGCAATAAAAAGCTTTCATAATCGCCAATCCACTCGCCCTCAAATGCAAAGCCTAAAGTGTTATCGCCCTTCTCGCTGCGCGAAAAATATCGTAGCCCGCCTTTGAATACAATAACCATACTTTTGCAAACCTGGCCCTGTTTCAGGTAAAAAGCATACTTTTTTAAGCTTAACGGTTTAAGCCTTTGCATAAATAAAAAAAGCTCCTCGTCGGTAAAATCAACCAGCGCGCGTAATGATTTGGTAATGATTTCGTACATTGTAAAACCTGCTTGCCAGCAGCCAAATTTTAATAAAAAACTACTGTATCAAATATACGTGAATAATTGAAATGACTATTGGATCCGAAGGCAGCGGTAACGAAATACAAAACCACTGGCATTGCTGTAAAAAAAGCACCCAACAGGTATTACTGTTCACTTGACGGCGTTGCAAGAGATCTATTTAGCCCGAAGGCACCAGGCATTTTATCGGTTTTTGTTGGCGCATTCGCGATCTTTGCACTAATGCCTTTAAATAGGATACTATTATTTGCCCTAACGGGAATAGTACCACATCATTTGACTGTGAAATTTTAAATGCGATTGCTCAAACTGCAGATCGATAACTTCGCAAACATCGCATACATTTAATGGTTTTAATTAATAAACACAGAAAAAGGCAATAATATACCGAATTGATACAAAAATTCTACTTTAATAATATTAAAAATATATATTATTAAAATATTTAATTTATCAGCCAGGTATAGCCAGGATATATATAGATAGAATACCGGTTTTCATACTATATAATTAGCACTAAATACCCGCCCTAACTTCAAAATGTGGAAAAAAACCACTGTAAAGGCACTATTTTTCGACTTTAAAAATTTTTAATTAAAAAAAAACCTTATAGCTTAGCTTTAATTAAAAACAATAGACCTCATAATTTAAAAGGAGTAATTAAATGAAAAAATTTACTGAAGTAAAGGAGCTTGTAGCTTCTTTAGAGGCTGACGCCGACAAATTCTACAACAAAGGAAACAGCGCTGCCGGAACCCGTGTTCGCAAAGGCATGCAAGATCTTAAAAACCTGGCACAGGCAATCCGCCTTGAGGTTCAGGAGGCGAAAAACAAAGAAAGCTAAGGCAGATTTTTTGATCAATCTTATTCCCCTGATAAAAACCCGGTTACAATCAATAGCCGGGTTTTTTATTCAGAAAAGAAAAGTAAACCCGCCGCTCTTTGATGGCTTCTTCATCTCCTCAAACTTTTCAATCTCTTTACCAAGCAGCGATGCATATTCACTGTTCATAAAATTGCGAAAGACCTGAATATCCTCTTGCTCACGGGTATCAACCAGGGCTTGAATATAAGCCGCCTTGTTTTCGCTTTGTACTATAGCCAGAGGCAAATTATAATAAGCCTGAATGTAATTCATTAACAAACGCGAGGTGCGCCCGTTGCCATCATAATAAGGATGGATGCTTACCAGGTTAAAATGGGCATCAAAAGAAAGGTTCAATTGCCCCGCCACAGATAGGGGCTTGTCCATCTGGTCATTTAGTTTCGCCACCAAATCGCCGGTTAGCCTTTCCACCTTATCAAAATTCGGAAAATAAGAAACGCCGGCGGTAACGTTCCCTTTACGAAATACCCCGGTTGCCGGATCGACGGTACCCAGCATGGTATTATATACCTTTCCGGTGTTTTTCATTATCAACGCGTTTATCTGTTGCAAAAGGCTTACCGAAAGTTTATTTTTTGCTTTTGCGTTTTCAATGGTAAATAAAAGCGCGGCATGATGATCGGTTACCATGAGGCTTTCCTGCAAAGGTTTACCATTAGGTGTGCGGCCCTCGTTAATAAGCACCTGCGTTTCTATCTCGGTGAGGGTTGATCCTTCAATGCGGGTAGAGTGGTGATCGATAGCGATGAGGTTAAACCTGTCATGATCTATCACCCCGGCTATACCAAGATCATTATATTTTGCTATGAGTTTAACACAATCCATTTTATAGATACTAAAATAGGTATAAATTGTTATTAACTACATCCCAACAAAAAAGCCACATCAAAACTGATATGGCTTTTTTGCTAAATTAGTTTAGTTATTTTACGCTAAAGCTTTCGTTTCCTTAACTATCGCTTCGGCGGTAGCGCTACCCACTTGCACCAGCGGTAACCTTACAGCATCGCCGCAAATGCCTAATTCTTTTAACGCCGTTTTTACACCGGCGGGGCTGCCATCGGCAAACATTAAGCGGGTAAATTCTATCAGGCTATAATGGGCCTTGTGGGCGCCTTTATAATCGTTATTAAGCAGCAGGCGCACCATATCTGACAGTTGGCGGGGCAGGGCGTTACCAATTACCGATATAACGCCCACAGCGCCTAAAGCCATCATAGGCAACGTAACCGGATCATCACCCGATATAAATAAGAACCCTTCGGGCTTATCCCTCATCAGCTGGTTAAACAAATCAAAATTACCCGATGCTTCTTTAATGCCGATTATATTTTTAAAATCGTTTGCCAGTCGCACGGTTGTGGCAGCACTAATGGTACTGCCCGTACGGCTGGGCACGTTATACAAAATAATGGGCAGTTGCGTATTTTGAGCTATTACCTTATAGTGCTGGTAAATACCTTCCTGCGTTGGTTTATTGTAATGCGGGCTTGACGATAAAATAGCATCGTAACCGGCAGTGTTAAATGATTTTATTTGCTCAACAACTTCGTGTGTATTGTTGCCTCCAATGCCGGCAACCAAACCCACACGCTTATTTACTGCTTTAGCGGTGAAGGCCCAAACCTGCTTTCGTTCAGCCTCGCTCAATGTGGCGCTTTCGCCGGTTGTACCTAATGATACCAGGTATTCTACCCCGCCATCAATCAAATGTTCAATCAGGTTGCTCAACCCGTCGTAGTCAACTTGACCATCCGCCTGAAAAGGGGTCACCATGGCTACCCCTGTTCCGTAAAATATATTCATGAGTTAAATTAAAGGATGCTAATATAGGGAGTTAGTTTTGAGTAGTGGGCAATCAGTGGTGAGTTTTTTATTATTCCGTAAATCCGAACTCAAAACTCACCACTCAAAACTATAAAGATATCCCCATCCTTAACGCATTCCTAATATTACTACCCGTATTATAGCTGCGGCCGTACATTACGCGTACCAGGCCACGCTGCATGCCGAAGCCCAGTTCGGTATAATTTTTAAGCGTTGGGGTCGAGAGATAGTTTACGTTGATGATCTCCTGTAACTTCAGGTTTCTTAAAACGGGGATCTTATTGGTTATAAAACCCGAAAAGTTATGTTCCAGATGGCCTTCAAGGTATTTATTGGCTGTGCTAAAGTTGTAATAATCTAACAACAAAAAGCGGTTGAGCGATGGTTTGTACACATGGGTTTGGTCGCCATCAAAGTGTTTGTAATCGGGGAAGTATATTTTATTTGCGTTGATAAACTTACCGGCGCCAATAAAAAACGACGTTTGGCCGTAGAATCCAAGGTCGATATCCGATTTAGAAATGTCGGCGCTTAGCTGGTCGTAATCTACATCGCTGCCCAGCACACCGCCTATGCCTTTTGTATAGTTAATTCCGATTGTTGGATACTTTGAGGGTAGATAACGGCGGCCGAACGGATAGGTTTCATACCTATTGCTAAAATCATAACTGGTGCGGACGCCTATTTTAAAAGATTGGTTTTCTGGAAACAACGGCACATCCGGTGTTGGTAACAGCGGGTTGTTTGAAGTAAACTGCCGGTTATTTTTATTAAAAAAACTGTAATCGGTTGTATTGGGCAACCATTTACGGTTGGCCCATTCTACATTGGCACTTGCCTGCCAGCCACCGCTGATACGGCCGGTAAGTGATGCCGATGCAAATTGTTTTTGGTAAAGTTTCTGGAAATTCTCCCGCCTGAAAAGCGTATAAACCGAATTTACAAATGCTGATAAAGGCTGCAGGTTATTAAGGTCGGTAACGTCTGATCCGGCGTTAAAACTCAACGTCATCTGTTTTACAGGGACGGAGACACCAGCAACGCCGCCAAACAAGTGGTTACCAAAGCCGTAGCGCACCCGAGCGTTTACAGCTATAAAGCGGCTATCAACCGTATCAATCATCTTAGTAAACCCTACCCCGTAGTTGATGGCCAAACCTTCAACAGTATTGTATAAAACCGAGTTGAGTACGCTGCTATAATGAAAAGACTCCTTTTTGTAACGGTTACGGGTATCAATACCCGTGAGCAACAGGTTGCTTAATTTAAAGGTGTTATTGGCCTTATCCAATGAATCAAGGTATAGTTTTGATTCCCGTTTGACAGCCAGTTTTCCTTTTACGTGGTAATCTTTCTTCTCTTCATCAGTAAGCGGGATGGGCCGCTCCTGTGCCCAGTAAACCGAATCTTTATCGTGCCCTTTGGTAATGTTAATGCGTTCGGCAAAATCCTTTTTGTTGAGCACAGGAGCCAGGTTGTAGTTTTTATATACACTTATAAAATATCCACCCAGCTTAAAGCCAAAAACACCACCTGTAAATTCAAACTTAATAGTGGCGGGCATCCAGGTTCGGGCATCAACGGGATAAAACTGCTGGCTTATCTTCAGCGTATCTACGTAGTTGATATTGGCTTTTTTGGTAATAAAAAGTTGTAGCGCGGCAATACGCCAGCTATCGTCCAAAATATAAATATATCCTTCAAAACAAGGATCATAACCGCGTTTGGGTGTTACTTGTATTTTGTTGATGGTTTCGCCGTTCTCAATGGTCATCCCTATCAGTTTATAGTTATAATAAAACAGGGCATTTTCGGCAATGGGCGATACCAGCGGGCGGTTGCTCAGGCGTTTCCAGCTTTCAAAATTCTGGTAAAAGTTCACCAGCATATCTGAAGCACGGTTAAAGCTGAAGGCCCGGTTATAGCCCGATACCTTTGAGGATACCTGCACCTCGTGCATCAGGTCGGGCTGCATAAAGCTGTATTTCGATTCGGACTCCGACAAGTAAACGATGCCTGTGCGACTGGAATCAAGCCCGGCCTCGCTGGTGGCTTTTTGTACATCAAAACCCATAAACTTTTTAGGCGCAGCCAGCAATTTTTGCAAACCTTTTATATAAATATCGCAGGTATAGGCTTTCACCTCGTTTAAATAGGTTTTACGTTTTTTGATGGCCTTACGGATAATTGCGTAGGCGGGGTCTTCGCTTCCTGCGCGTATGGTAATATCTTTAAGCTGGTATGTTTCTGTTTTCAGGCTGATGTTAATCACCTGATTTTGGTTAAGGTTTATCTGTTTAATTTGTTGTGTATAACCAACAGCTTTAAATTGCAGCTCATAATTACCGGGTGCTAATTGCAGGGAATACACACCCTCGCTATTAGCCGAGACCCCTTTAGTAGTATTTTTTACATATACGGAAGCAAACGGAATGGGGTGGTTATGCTCGTCGGTAATTTTACCGCTGATAATACTAAACTGTTGTGAAAATACATGGACACTTAAACCGAAAAGCAGTATTAACAGTAAGCTTAATTTCATTTAGTTTAGTTTACACTAAGATGTAGCTTATTTACTAAATGTTACAACAGTTAATTGTTAAATTATGTGAAATATGTATAACGACGTAATTTCAGGAAGCCTCCTTCGAAGGGTTAACATCCTTAGTGCCTAATGAATTGTGAACCTTGTTTTTAAGGTTCCAATCCGCTATGTCAACTAATCCCGGTTTGGTTTGGTAATGATTATCGTGTTTGGGGCACCTGATTATAAATGTCCCCTTTTTCTGCTCAATAACTGGCCTTGCACCACAATCTTTACAAGGCTCAACAAAAATGTTTGCCTGAATTTGTATGAAACCTTTCATAACCGGATTTTTTTTGCTGTAATTATAAACATAGTATTAGGCAAATAACTTTATAAACTTACGTAAATATTACTGTCCGGTTTTTGACTCAATCAAAAAAAGCATTTTAAGTCATTATTATAGCAAAAATTGCTGTCGTCTCCTCTCCGATTTGGCCTAAAAGTAAGCCTTTGGCTTTTTATACAAGCAGTAAATACCATCTAAATAAAACGCCCGTCCTTTTTGAAGAACGGGCGGTCAATATTAAAAGCTACCAGGCTTATTTACCTAACTTTGCTTTTAAGTTTTCGTCTATCGCTGCCAAAAACTCTTCGGTGTATAAATAATCTGTGCCGTGCTCAACTTTCGGTTTAATAGTAATGGCCAAATCTTTGGTCATTTTACCGCTTTCCACAGTTTCAATACAAACTTGCTCCAAAGCTTTACAGAAATCTATCAGCTCCTGATTTTTATCCAATATTCCCCGGAACTCCAAGCCTCTTGTCCACGCAAAAATGGATGCAATTGGATTGGTAGATGTTGGTTTACCAGCCTGGTGCTCGCGATAATGGCGGGTAACTGTACCGTGTGCAGCTTCAGCTTCCATAACCGTACCATCAGGTGTAACCAGCGTTGATGTCATTAAACCCAAGGAACCAAAACCTTGTGCTACCGTATCAGATTGTACGTCGCCATCGTAGTTTTTACAAGCCCAAACAAAGTTACCATTCCATTTAAGGGCAGATGCAACCATGTCGTCAATTAAACGATGTTCGTAAGTAATACCGGCTTCAGCAAATTTTGCCTTATAATCGTTTTGGTAGATTTCTTCAAAAATATCCTTAAAACGGCCGTCATATTTTTTAAGGATAGTATTTTTGGTTGATAAATATAAAGGCCAGCCTTTCATTAACGCCTGGTTAAAGCATGCATGTGCAAAGCCCTTGATAGATTCATCAGTATTATACATAGCCAGAGCTACACCGTCGCCTTTAAAATTAAATACCTCAAATGATTGTTCTGCACCGCCATCTTCCGGACTGAAAGTGATTGTTAATTTACCTTTTCCTTTGGTAACAAAATCGGTAGCACGGTACTGATCGCCAAAAGCATGGCGGCCAATACATATTGGGGCTGTCCAGTTTGGTACTAAACGTGGTACATTTGCCATAACAATAGGCTCGCGAAAAACAGTACCATCCAAAATGTTACGAATAGTACCATTTGGCGACCGCCACATTTGTTTTAGGCCAAATTCTTCAACACGCGCTTCATCGGGTGTAATGGTTGCACATTTAATACCTACACCATATTTTAAAATAGCATTTGCGGCATCAACGGTTACCTGATCGTTGGTTTCATCACGGTACTCGATACCTAAATCGTAATATTTGATATCCAGGTCAAGATAAGGGATGATCAATTTGTCTTTGATGAATTTCCAGATGATCCGGGTCATTTCATCGCCATCCAGCTCAACTACCGGATTTTCTACTTTAATTTTTGACATAGCTGACGTTGTTTTCTTTATTTTAATGGCTTCAAATATATTAATTTGAGTTTACCAAACTAACTAAATAGCATATGAAAATAATTGATGGCTATATAATGACGATTTATTACGACAGTTTATTGTTTTTATAAACTTTGATGCTATTTTTATAAAATTAAACGTTATTACCCCAACGGGCTGGCAAACCAACGCCCTGTTACTTGTATTATGATAAAATTCATCACTAAAACCGTTCTGATAATAACCATTTGTACAGTTTCCTTTTTAGCTAAAGCACAGGTTGGATATGACTATGCCCAATATGATGTGGGTACAGCAGTTGGTGTTAATATTGCCGCTATGGCCGATGTAAATACATTTACTGTTACTCCATCTGTCCACTTTAATTTTAATTACAACCAAAGCCCTTTTATTAATTACGTATTTGAACTGCAAGTTGGTCGTTTAGAGGGGGGCACACTGGCATCGTCATCGGGCAGGCAGTTTGAAAACCACTTTACAGCTTTTTCATTCAGAGGCCAGTTACAGGCCGGCGAGTTTTTGGATTATTCTTCGAGCCCGTTCATGAATGTGATGAAAAACTGGTATACCTCAGTCGGCATTGGCTATATTTCAAACCATATTGTGTCTAAAACAGACGACAAACGCGGCCTTAGATATACTCCTGCAGGAGACAATAACGCCCAGGTGCCTTTTTTACCAGTAAGAATTGGATATGAATTTAAGTTGTATAATCAATATAGTCAGCCAAGCGTTAAAATAGATATAGGGTATCAATATAATTTTATATTTGGCGATAATTTAGATGGTTATACATCAGCACACAATAATGATGCCTATGCCCAATTTACCATCGGTGTAAAATTTGCCATTGGCGGTGTTACCTCATACCGTAAGCAAATTCATTATTGATAAGACAGATAAATCTTAGTTCTGGTTCCTTTACACTGTTTGCACGCAATATCTTATTACTTGTTGTTTTTTTGGCAAGGTTTTTACCGTATCTTTAATTACAAATTACAAAATCTATGAACGTTCAAAATATCAACCCCGGCGATGAAGATGACGATGCATTAACCGATAATGCCAGTGATCGTGACCTAACATTAAAAGATGAACTTGGTGAAATTATTGATACAGAAGATCTGAGTTATAACGAAGAAGAGGACAGCTTTGAATACGATGTAAAAAGTGACGACCCGGATTACGACCACCCCGACCCTTACAAAACATCGGTAAAAAACGGCGAAGATATGAATTCAACGTATGATGAAGCCAACCCTTATGACGCTGCAGATGGTGAATATGCCAACAAAAGATCCATTGAAACAGACGTTGACGACCTGGGGATGCATATTGACAATGGCGACATTGTTGAAGTGGATGCCGCTGATGCCGCACTTGCACATACGCCAGAAGATGACAGAGACGATCTGGATGAAGAAGGGTATCCTAAAAATATTTAATGGTGAGTGGTGAATAGTGAGTGATTAGTTAAAAGCTGGATGACTAATTGAAAAAATAACAACTCACTATCCACAAATCACCCTGGCTAATCAAAATCGAGATTAAAGCGATTCCTCAATTCCATCAGTTCCGGATTTCGCGAAGCCATGTACTGAAATTTTTCTATCGATGTATAGGGCTTACGGACAACCTCTTGCTCATCAACCCGGGCGTTTACTTCAATGGTAAAGTTATTTAGCTTACTGCGTAAAAAGTTATGCATCCCCGGGCGCTCTTCCCTGAATAGGTTTTCTTGTACTTTATTGCCTACTAAAATTTCAAACTCGTATGGCTTTATCATCCGAGGAGCGTTTGACGTAAAAATAGTTACCAGGTTTTTTTTGCCATCGGCTTTAACTTTAGCGGCAAAATCACTCCAGTATTTTAAAAAGCTATCCATGGTAAAATCATCCCGGGCATCTCCTTTTAAATAAGGATCTTCTTCTTCAAGTATTTCTTCTTCTGTTTTGGCGGTATCTGTTAACGACGGAGTTAATGTACTCCTAAGCGGCATAATAATCTTAGGCTTTTCGGCAACAGCTTCTTTTACCTGTACAGGCTGGGTAACCGGTGCAGTGTGCCCGTTGGCTTCAGGGGCTATCTTATTATAAACTGGCTGCGCATCGCTTAAAACAAGCGTATCATTAGCTGCTTTATTTGCCGGCAGTGGCGTTATTGTTGGGGTATCAGGTTTTTTTTTTAATCCCCCATCTGTAATGGGAGTTACCGCCAAATTAAAGGCCGAAGGCAAGTGACACATTTTGAGCAGTGCCAACTCAACCTGCAGCCGTTGGTTTTTACTTAACTTATAACTGATATCGCATTGGTTGGCAATATTCATAGCTGATAGCAGGAAGGATACCGAGCCCGCCTGTGATTGCTGCAGGTATTTGTTTTTTATCCCCTCGCTTACCTCCAGTAACTTTAAAGTTGATTGATCTTTACTCACCAGCAGGTTACGAAAGTGTTCGCTTAAGCCGGCAATAAAGTGTGCCCCATCAAAACCACGCGACAATATCTCGTCAAAAAATAACAGTACTTTGGCCGTATCCTCTTTAAGCAGGCTTTCTGTTATATTAAAATAGTAATCGTAATCAAGTATGTTAAGGTTATCAATAACCGAACGATAAGTAACTTTACCGCCAGAGAAACTTACGATCTGGTCAAACATCGATAACGCATCCCGTAATCCGCCATCGGCTTTTTGGGCTATAATATGCAGGCCATCGGGTTCATAACTAATGTTTTCTTTGCCGGCGATAGCACCCAAGTGGCCGGCCATATCATCAACCCTGATGCGGTTAAAATCAAATATCTGGCAACGGGATAATATAGTAGGCAGTATTTTGTGTTTCTCGGTAGTAGCCAATATAAATATGGCGTAATGAGGTGGTTCTTCCAGCGTTTTCAGGAAGGCGTTAAACGCCGCCTGCGATAGCATATGCACCTCATCAATAATATAAACCTTGTAACGGGCAGCTTGTGGCGGTATGCGCACCTGCTCAATTAAACTGCGGATATCATCAACCGAGTTATTGGATGCAGCATCCAGTTCGTGAACGTTAAAAGAGTTGCCGTTTTCAAAGGCTTTGCAGCTTGGGCATTCACCGCAAGCCTCGCCATTTTGCTGCAAATTAGTACAGTTAATGGTTTTGGCCAGTATACGGGCGCACGTAGTTTTACCCACACCACGCGGGCCACAGAACAAAAATGCCTGTGCCAGCTGGTTGTTTTTAATAGCGTTTTTGAGCGTATTGGTTATATGCTGCTGACCAACAACGGTTTCAAAAGTAGCCGGGCGATACTTACGGGCCGAAACAATGAAATTATCCACAGCTGCTAAGTTAATGAGAAATTAGAATTGTTTAAGGTGCTGTTGGTAAAATTTTGATTTGGATTGAAAGGATACGACAAATCAATAAAATCAGTATTTTTGAATAAGATTTAATGATCAATGCAGATAGCAGACTTAGATATTTCCAAAACGTACACTTATGCCGACTACCTGAAGTGGGCTTTTGACGAGCGATTGGAGTTGATTAAAGGGAAAATTTTCAGGATGAGTCCCGCTCCGGGATCTGCTCATCAACTAATATCTGGCGCTATTTTTAACGAACTTTATAATTATCTTAAAGGAAAACCCTGCAAAGTTTTCCACCCCCCTTTTGATGTGCGGTTAACAACCAGATCGAAAAAAGATAATAAGAATATACTAACGGTAGTTCAGCCCGACATTTGTGTTATCTGCAATCCTGCTAAGATTGATGAGCGTGGCTGCCTGGGAGCTCCTGATATTGTTGTCGAAATTTTATCGCCCGGCAACAATAAAAAGGAATTGCAAAACAAATATGAAGTTTACGAGGAAAATGGCGTGCTTGAATACTGGATTATCCATCCATCCGAAAAAACATTTCTTAGATATAGCCTGATCGGAAATAGCTACCAGGCATCGCGGTTACTTACTACTGGCGACGAAGTAACAACACCTGTGTTGCCAGGTTTTGTATTAAACCTGGATGAGCTTTTTGCAGTAACCAACAATTGATAAAACATTTCTACCCACATCTGCCCATTTATATGAAACTCGTTAAAGCTCCTAAAGATCAGGAACAGGTAAAACGTTCAAAAGCCTATATAAAATACGAAAAATTGCTGGCTGATATAGAGAAGAAAAAACAATTTAAACTTAATCTTCAGGAAGGGCTCCGAAAAGCTTACGCTAAAATTGAAACCGAATTAGCACCAATGGATCATGAGCTACAGCTGCTTTTACGCGATTTTTTGATACGTTTAGACGAACTTGCAACAGAATTTGGCGTGGGGAAACTCAATAAAGAATACCTTCAATCATACATGACCAACGAACTTCAGCAATTGCTAAATACTTTTGGTCATCAAGACACCGTTTTATCGGCTTTATTTCAAAAATACGCCGAGGTTTCGATGGATGACCTGGAAAACGATGAAGATTTGATTGAAGCAGCGAAATCAATGGCCACAATGTTAGGCGTTGAGATAAACATTAAAGAACTGTTAGAAAAGGGCCAGGAAGAATTTATTGAAGCATACAAAGAAAAATTTATTGAACATATAAATAGTAATCCGAAGGACTTTACGGACGCCGAAAGCGCAGTTAACAGCCCAAAAGCAGCAAACAAAAGGGCAGTGGACGAAACCGACCGGATTGCAAATGATGCCAGGAGTATTTATATGCGCCTCATCAAAAAGTTCCATCCCGATCTGGAGACAGACGAGGAAGCGAGAAACCATAAAACAGAAATTATAAAACAGGTAACCCGCGCCTATCAGGAAAATGACTTTCTTACACTATTAAAATTGCAGATAACCTATATTGACGATAATGAAACTGATGCAGCTTCGGTTGCCGATGATATGCTTAAACGATATGTTAAATTATTAACGAAACAATTGGAAGAGTTAAATGCATCCATACACGAAACCCATTTTACCAGCGGCACAGCCATTGCAGATTTCATTGACAAAAACGGCAAGTTTAGTCCGCAGAAATTCGCAGCAAGCCGCAGACATATCGAAAAACAGGTAGAAATACTCAAATCAACACTCGCAAACTCAAAAAAGAGGCCCAAAGGGTGGTTTAAGGATCAATTGATGATGACGAAAGATGTTGTTATGCAAAACATGATGCAAGATATGTTTGCCGACATGTTTGATACGGACTTCTGATAGTATGTAAAGCTTTTATTGCAAATCATCATCAGGCAGGTGGTCATCATCTTCGGGGCCGGGTTCGTCAATATCATTGCCCGTTTGTATTTCACGCAGGTCGCTTTCCGCATCCAGTTGGTCGTCAAAATCTTCGTCGTCTTCGTCATCCCAATCGCCTTCAATATCATCATCGCCGCCGCCAAAATATGTCAGGGCGATTTTTTTTTCGATTAATAATCCCTCACGTTCGGTAATTGCCGATTGTGCTGCAATTATGATCATATAGTAAAGTAATTAATGTGGTATGCATTACAAAGAGTAAGAAACTTATTTTGCGAGTAAAGAATGGGTTAAAGAAAGTCAACCGAGAGAATTTCTTTAACAGCGTAGTATCCTTTTGCCTCGGGCATATAAACTTCAATTTCGTGCCAGCCGATCTTTAATTTTTTACCCACAAGCTGCCCGGTTGCACTCATAAATTTTTCTGATCCCGCGAAGTGCTCAAGCCATATAAATGATCTTTCAATACTTTTGTTATCTTTTATAACTAAATAATTAAACCCTTTAGGGTTTATGCGCAAAAATGTGCCTTCAGTTGTGCCGTTCCCTTCCTCTTTACTTTCTTCACTTTTAGCCATTATTACCGATATTTTGGTAAAGGCATCACAGTTTTGTTTAAACAGATCTTTACCAATATCAATACCAATTTGCCGCATGGCCTGTTGGTCGCTGGGATTTATTTTTTTCTCATCGGCCAGTTTCATTAAAAGATCGGTTTTTTTCGAAAAGCAATCGGTAAAAACGCCTACAGCTTGCTGTTTATCAGTTATTTTACTAATATCAGTCTTGGTAAGGCAGTTACAAATGGAGTCAGTCAGTTGTTTTTGGGTTGCAAGGGCTTCGGTTTGGGCTTTTGCTCCCTCAATAAACAAAACAGATAATGCAATCAGGGTGAAAAATTTGGTCATGTGTACGTTTATTAATGCTTTATTTTAATGCCCTTAAAGTACTATAATTATAGCTTTGAAAATAATAAAATATTAATTACATTTGCAGCCCCGTAATAGCGGGTAATTAATTAAAAATCAAAGTATAATAATGCAACAGTACGAAATCGTGATCGTTCTAACCCCGTTGTTATCAGTAGAAGTTGCTGCCGAGGCTAACGCCAAGTTCAGCAAAATCTTAACTGATGGCGGAGCCGAAATTGTCCAGGAGGATAATTGGGGTTTGAGAAAATTAGCGTACCCTATTCAAAAAAAGACTACAGGGTACTATCACTTAACTGAATTTAAGGCTCCGGGTGAATTAATTAACAAATTGGAGGTTGAATTAAGGCGCGATGAGCGTGTTTTGCGTTTCCTGACCATTGCTTTAGATAAGCATGCTGTTGCGTACAACGACAAAAAACGCAGCGGTGCCTTTAACAAGAAACCTAAAGCAACAGAGGAGGCTTCAAAATAATGGCAAACGAACAAATTAAATACGTTACCGCTCCAAAAGTGGAGGATAACCGTAAAAAATACTGCCGTTTTAAAAAGAATGGTATTAAGTATATCGATTACAAAGACGCTAACTTTTTATTAAAGTTCATTAACGATCAGGGTAAAGTATTACCACGCCGTTTAACTGGTACTTCATTAAAATTCCAGCGTAAAGTGGCCCAGGCTGTTAAACGTGCACGCCACATTGGTTTATTACCTTACGTTACAGATTCATTAAAATAATAGGAGATTTAAGAAATGGAAGTTATTTTAAAACAAGATGTAAAAAACCTGGGTGATAAAGACGATGTAGTAAACGTTAAACCAGGTTATGGCCGTAACTACCTTTTACCTAAAGGCTTCGCCATATTAGCTACACCAAGCGCACGCAAAGTTTTAGCTGAAAACCTGAAACAAGCTCAGTTTAAACAAGAAAAAATCCGCAAGGATGCTGATGCAATTGCAGCCCGTTTAGAAGGCGTTAAACTTAACATTGGCGCTAAAGCCGGTGAAAGCGGAAAAATCTTCGGTGCTATCAATACCATCCAGGTTGCTGATGCATTGAAAAAAGAAGGTTTTGATGTTGACCGTCGCCGTATCACCTTTGATCAGGAGCCTAAGTTTGTTGGTGATTACATCGCAAACATTAACCTGCACAAAGAAGTTAAGGTGCAAGTTCCTTTCTCGGTAGTAGCTGAGTAATTTATATTTCGGAATTCGGATTTTTGATTTTTCGTGTATTAATTATTATTTTAATTGGTACTCAAGAATGCTTCGCAGTTTCGGATTGTCAGAAAAAATTTAGAATTTTAAAAGGTGTTTTGCAATGCAAAACACCTTTTCATTTTTATAGAAACTTATTACAATAGTGCAGCGCAATTACAACTCATCAAAATTATCCAATTCAAAGCCGGGTAAAAAAAGTTCGATATCCCAAAGCAGGTTTAATGGTGTTTTTAAACTGGTTTTCCGGTTTTTTAAACTGGGGTTTATCCTCTTTTTCGGGCTTAGCTTATTTGGCGTGCTGTTGTTTCGGTTTGTACGCCCGCCCTTTACCTGGCTGATGATTGAGCGTGGCTTTCAGCAAAAAGCACGGGGCGTAGATTGGAAAATAGATAAGCAATGGGTTAGCTTTGATGAGATATCTGACAATATGAAACGCGCCGCCGTGGCTGCCGAAGACCAAAGCTTTTTAGAGCACCATGGGTTCGATTTCCATGCCATAGAAAAGGCAATTGAAAAAAACGCGCACAGCAAAAAACTTATAGGTGGCAGCACCATATCGCAGCAGGTAGCTAAAAACGTTTTCCTGTGGGAAGGCCGCTCGCTGCTGCGCAAAGGCATCGAGGCCTATTTTACCGTGCTGATAGAAGTTTTTTGGAGCAAAAAACGAATTATGGAAATGTACCTGAACGAGATTGAGATGGGCGACGGTATTTACGGTATCGAAGCTGCATCGCAGGCCTATTTTCATAAACATGCATCGGAACTAACCAGGCACGAAGCCGCTGCCATAGCAGTAATATTCCCAAGTCCGCTTAAATGGTCGGCCACAAACCCTACAAGGTATTTAAAACACCGGCAGTACCTGATCATGAAAAACATGAAGAGGCTGGGGCCATTGGATTTTTAAGCCCCCCTACCCCCCTCAAGGGGGAATATTAGTTAGCTATCTTTATAACACAAATTAGCCAAGCCAGCCCTTTTGCCCAATGCACAAACTTGCTCTTAGATAAGCATTAAGGATATTCTAATCCTACAGCATTATAAGCACGTTTTAATGCAGCAAAATCATCGTTGTCTTCGTCTACAATAAATTTATGTAAAATTATTCCGTTTGAAACAGGAATAATAAATCCTGACTCATCAGGTATTCCAGCAAAGTCATTCTCAAATTCTATCAAATAATTTTTTATTTGAAGCTGGTGTACTAACTCAATCAAAGGAACAGAACACGAAAGATAGACCTCGTTTATATCAGTAATAACTTTACATATAGAAAGGAAATTTTGCATTTCCCAATAGTCCGCATAGAATCTGAAACAATACACGCCTTCCATGATTTCAAAGTTGATATCAGTTGGAGTATCCGCTATTTCTTTGGAAATTATGTACGTTTTACTTCCCATACATTATAAAACATTGTTAATAAAATGAATTTGGCCTGAAAAACTGTCTTAGATTATTTATACTTCCAATGTCTCGATTTGCCCTCGGCAAGCCACTCAGCCGCGGTCTCCATACGCTTCTGACGGGTAGTCTCGCTTTTAGCATCTACAATCCATTCTACATATTCCTTTTTATGCGAGTAGCTAAAACGATCAAAGTTAAGGCTGGCATTGGGGTAAGTTTTCAAAAACTCAGTAAAATATTCGGGGATAACCAATTCGGTTTTGGGGGCCGATGCCTTTTTTATTGCTTCGGGTGTTTTTTTGCCACTTTCATTTAAGGCAATAGCTTGCAGGATAAAATCCTGTAGAATCTCCTTCGAAGGCAAATCTTCTATTTTAGTTATCCGGCCAAAGCTGCCGGCAGAACCATCTCCGATGCTTAATGCGTTATGAGGATCATTCAATAATGTTGCCTTCCAAAAACCGAATGAACAATGCTCTTTAAAAGCAGCCATCTGGCATACCGGGCCTTTATAATCAAAAAACGGGAAGCCCCATTTTACGGTCTCCATCAATAACGGAGATGTTTCATGAACAATTTCCCTGATATACTCCAGTATTGGTTTGGCAAAATCGGCGGCTTTTTCAATAAAAGCATCAACGCGGCTATCGTATTGTTCCATAAAATAAATTTAGTAACAAATTGTTAAATCGCAACCGGCTTGCAACGTTTAAGAGATATTTTGCATCTTAGCTAAAGCAGGTAATTCCGTTACACCAAATCATATAAAACTATGACTATAAGCGTATTCAAATTATTTACAGGAATCATTATATTGGCTTTTACTGTTAGTACCGTTTTCGGCCAGGAAAAAACCACCTCGCCCAGCCCCTTTACTGATAAGGATATGGTTTCGTGGGATTACGCCTCAAAAACCATTGGCGAAGATTATACCATTTATGTGCATTTCCCGCCGGGATACGATACCACAAAAACCAAATACCCGGTACTGTACATGACAGATGGCGACTGGAACATGACCGTTGCCATGAATTGCTTTAACATGCTCAGGCAGGATTATAAAACTACCGAAGCGCTGATAGTAGGCATAGGTTACGGCAACCGCCCAAACAAACGCAACCGCGACCTTAACCCCGAAACCGGCGGGCCAAAATTCATATCGTTTATTGAGCAGGAGGTAATACCCTTTATACAAAGCAAATACAGGGTTAATGATAATAAGGCTTTATATGGCTACTCGTTTGGGGGCATGTTTACCACTATGGTATTGTTTAACCATCCTGGTTTGTTTAATATGATATTTATAGGCGCTCCCGGTAATACCGGGAGGGAACTAATGCCATCGGCACAAAAATACTTTACAACCCATACCGACCTTAATTGCCGGGTGTTTTTAGGTGTTGGATCATATGAGCATGAAAACGCAAAAAACATTGAGCAGTTTACCGCTTACATGAAAAAGCAAAACTGCAAAAACCTGGATATTGATTTTGCTATTACCCCGGGCGCAAACCATGGTGCTGCCCTGGCACAGGTAATGCAAAATGCCATAGCATTTGCGTATTGCCAAAAGCATAAAGCAATACTGCTAACTGCAAAGGAACTTGAATCGTATAGCGGTAATTACAAGGTAGCCGGCGATGAAAAAGACACGTTTAAAGTGTACCTGTCGGGAGGTAAACTATACTTTAAACAAAACGACCAGTTGCCCCAGGAATTTGCACCTTATGCCAAAGATTCGTTTTTTATGTATGAAGATGAAAAAGCCGACATCAATTTTAAAACAGAAGACGGCAAAAAGTATTTAGTATTTAATTTCCCAGGTGAAAAGCCGGTGCGATTGGATAGGGTTAATTGATGCCGTTTTTAATACAAAACGTGCTTAACGGCCCGAAACAGCGGTAACAATTATCAGCCATTAACCAAATCCCTGAACAACTGGATATGCCAGCTGTTTTTAAACGGCACCTCCCATTTGGTTTCCAGTTCGGTAAGGTTTTGTACCATATTGTTGTATACAATAGTTTCGGTATTTATTTTGCCCTGTTTCAGCATATCCTCAAAAGCATGGCGGGGCAGGGACAAAATTTCTTCGCCATCGCGGTAGGCCAGGTTAAACCTGTCGAACAGGTTGATGTTGAAATGCTGCCCGATATTCTGCATAAAATGAACTGACTTATCGATAGAGCAGCCGCTGGCGCCTGCCTGGCTTTCATCAACAATCAGTATTAAAAAACGGTTATACCGTACCTCGCCTTTAGCCTTTAGCTGGTTGTTGTGCGCAGTCCATCCGGTGGTGAATTTATCCAGTTCCTGCTGAATTTGTTGCACCACATCGTCGGTTAATTTTTTATCAGCCTGGTAGATCCAAACTCTTGAGTGTTGAGAAAATTCCATTTACAAAAATATCAATTTATTAACTTAGGGTAACATTTTGTTGTCATGAAAACATCAATCTCGCTGTTAATAAAAAAAGCTGCGGTAATTATAGCAATTTTGGCCTCCAGTTGCTTTATTTACGGTTTTAAACCGGGTATGGGCGATCAGGAATGGCTTAATTGGAGCAATAAATGCCTTACCGAGTCGTTTAACCCGCCGCCGGATATTGCACTGAAAAAGTGGGAATTAACACTTACCAACGATTATTTTTTGCGTTTAAGGAAAACTTATCAACACGACAGGCAAGAGTATTTTTCGTTTAATTTACACCGCCTCAACAATGTAGAATACCTGGGCAGCGATACCACCGGAATTCTTAAACTAAGCACCCTAACCGACGATATTATTGTACAAACCTACGAAGACCCGAAGGGCGACCTTGACTCGATGGCTACCACCATTGATCTGCCTGTAAAACACATGAGCCCGGCAAGGTTGGATAGCTTAAAAACAGCATTGAATTATTTTAAGACGAGGGATTTATGAGATTCGGGCTGATCTTAAAACTTATGTTGTTTACGTGTTAACATTTAAATAACTGAGCTACCCGTTACAAGCAAATAGCCACCCGGCGAATGCCGAATAGCTATTTGTTTACCCCCCTAATATTTTGTGTCGGCAATTAACGATCATGGGTATAAAACGCAATTTCCTCCATCGTCATGAAATTGCCGCCGCCCCAGTTAGTGAGTAATTTAAACCTGTAGTACCTGAATTTGGGCGTACCATTGGCCACGGTAAATTCTTCGCCGGCCAATGCAAAGGCGATATCGGCGGCTGTGTTTTGTCCCCGTGGCAAGCCCGACGGTTTTACCGAAGTATAGGAGCCTATTTTTGTCCAGCTGGAAAAACTACCATCTGAAGATGGGCTGTTGCTACCGTACAGTTCAAAGGTTTTCACGCTCTCCAGGTTATACAGCCTGTCATTTGCCTGCCAAACTTTAAAACGGCTTATGGATGCTGATGCCCCGCTATCAAATGTAAACCAGCACGGGATGATAGATTGCGTGGCAAAGCCCGGCGGGTTATAATTTTCGTCCCACAGGTAGCTTTGCAGCCAGCCGTAGCCGCCTTCATCTACATCGGTAGGTAAAGTAACCAGGGCGAATTTTGATTTATCAAGCTGCCTTTCAAACTTTGGCAAAGTAACTGTTGATACCGGGGGCGAAAACGTTTCAAACGCGGTTGAATCGGGCTTGTATAATGATTTGTAGGTAAGCTGTGTGCTTTCTTTATAATCGGGCAGTTCGGTACCGGTTTCGGTTGGCGGTATCACTATTTTGCGGGCCGCGCCGTTTTGCCCGGTATAATTAATTTCCACCCCTAACTCTCCGCCGGCAGGTTCGCCCCAGCTCAGTTCTATCTTATTGCCATCGGCACTTTCAGTTAACGATTTTAACGTTCTGTTGGTTAATGATGTAAGGTAGCTTGGGCCATAAACTATACCCGATCCGTTAATAACCACCGACTTGTGGTTTTGGCTATCAAACGTGTATACCGTAAAATTATAGTTGCCTTCAGTGAGGTTAGGAACAATCACTTTAACAGTGTCCTTACCGCCCGAATGCGTTACAGCTACATCAGTAGAGTCGACCTGGTTATTCCAGTATACCCTGATTTTTGTAACCAGCGGATCGTTGCCTAAAACTACTGCTAATTGTACGCGGTTGTACCCCGCATGTACCAGCATGGTATCTGCCCGGCCGGGGTAAGTAATCTCTCCGCCCTTTTCATATTTTTTGTAAGCATCGCCCGTTGTTTTTGTGCAGGAGCTTAACCCGGCAATAAGGCCAAGCACATACAGGAGGGCAAAATATTTTATCGTCTTCATAAAACTCGTCTCTTTAAATAGTTAATTAATGGGCATCCCCGTACATCATCAGCTCATAAAAATTGACGTACGATCCGTTTGACCAATTTTTTAATGTTTTGAACCTGATGTAACGTACTTTGGGTGTATTTAGCGGGAAGGTTACGGTTTCGCCAGCAAGCGCCGCATCTATATCAGCCTGCGAAAGCTGCCCCTCGGGCAAGCCTGACGGTTTGATTTGTGTATGCGAAACCAGCAGCGTCCAGCTACTGTCGTAACTGCCATCGGGGTTAGGGTTGTTTGATCCCCATATTTCAACCACCCTTGGGTTGTGCAGCGTATAAAAGAAACCCGGACGCATGAACCACACCAGGCGGCTCAGTTTGGCGGTTACCCCCATATCAAAAGTAAATTGCTGCGGCATCCGCGATGCATCACCGGTGTGGTAATAACCATCATTTACATTGCCATCAAAAAGGCCGGCTATGTTGCCGCCGTAGCCAAGCGGGGCATCGGTAGGTAAAACTATGCCTTTCATTTTTGTACGGTCAAGCAATTGCTCAAACAATGGGGTTACCGTTACTATAAGGGTATCTGAAAGGTTGCCCCATCTGTCGCGCACAAAAATGCCAAATTTGGTAGGCGTTGCCGGGAGGCCCCTTGTTGAAAAATCGCCTTTTTTAAGGCTGGTATAATCGGTGTTGATGGGCACAAATTGTTTAAGCGAATCGTTAGCAAGCACAACAATAGCCAGGCTTTCTTCGGTAGCGTTTACAAATTTTACGTTGATGCCGCCAAAATCGGGCGATACCACCAGGCTATCGCGCACCAGGCTCACCGAGGGCGTTAAAGGGTGCACCGTTACAACGGTTGGGGCCGATACGTTCTCGCTTTTATCAACCGCATACAACGTAACCTGATAAGCATCGGTATCGCCAAAGCCAACTACCGTTAAATTACTGTTATAGCGGCTCACCTTGGTTTCGCGCACGGCGCCCTGTTTGGTGGTGTACACTGCCCTGATGTATAACAAATCGGCATCGTTAGGCAGGGCATAGCTTATTTTTGCCGAGCCATGCAGGTTCTCGACGCTTACGCCGGTTACCGGCCCCGGCGCAACCCCATCTTTTGTAACAGGCTCAAGCTTATCCTGCTTACAGGAGTTTAGGCCCAGTACAGCCAAACTCACCAGGCACATTAATAATATCTTTTTCATTATCTTATATTTTAGATGGATATAATTTTTTTCCGACATCATTTACATTTTAATTACCATCCAGAGTTTTGAACCAGGTTTGGATTAACCTGCAAATTGTACTCTTTAATTGGCCAGAAATAATCGCGCGGGGCCACAAACCTGGGGCTGTACAGCAGCACCCTGCGGTTATAATCTTCATAGCTGCTTTGTAAAATATCCCAGCCGTAAATTGGCGCGCTTAATACCTGCGGCGCGGTTTTCCAGCGGCGAAGGTCCCAAAAGCGGCTGCCTTCAAACGCCATCTCGATACCGCGCTCCTGGCGGATGATGTCGCGCAAGCCGCTAACGCTGGTATATTTGGCCGGATTGGTAGAAAAATTGGTCCATGAGCTCTCTACCGATTTTAAGCCTGCCCTTGTCCTGATCTGGTTTAGATAAGGCAAAGCAGCAGCCGAATTACCCGATTCATTTAAAGCTTCGGCATATAACAGGTACAAATCGCTAAGGCGCATTACCGGCCATGGGTACGATTCGAGCGTTACGTTGGTAGATGAAAATACCAGGTTCCAGTTCACAATTTTTTTGGTGTAATAGCCGGTAATGGAATATAAACGGCTTTGCTTTTTACCTGTGTACTGCTCCAGTTTACTTTGCACGTTGTAAGTGCCATTTTTCATAAACCAGGTTGAGCCATCAAAGGCCATATCGGCATAAAAGCGGCGCTCCCTGTCAAAATGCAGGCCCACGGTTTGGTAACCGTTTTGCATACCGGCATCGGCGCTTGTGGTAGTGCGCAGTTTAAAGCGGTTGGCGTAGTCCCAGGTTTTATCTTCTTCAATAGGTACGCCGTTTTTGGTGTAAAACAGCTCGGCCATTTTTAGCGGCGGCGCCAGCTTGCCTTTTAAATCAAGATTGATGTTGTTGGGGTCAAGCTGCGGAATGGCAAACTCCTGTAACCAAAAGGTTGGGTTGCCACTTGATGTTAAGCCCCAGATCAGTTCGCTGTTCCACTTTTCGCAAACCGAATTGCGGATGTTCATTTCTACCTTGGTTACATCATCAACAGCGGTAATACCCGGCGTAAAATAATACAGCTTTAACCCCGCCGCCGCGGCAGCATCAATGGCAACTTTACAAGCGGCAGCGGCCCTTGCCCATTTGGTGGCATCATACTGCGGGTTAAAAAGCAGTTTGCCATTATTGGCCTTTAAGCCCGCAAAATCGTTATTGCCGTTAAACAATGGGCTGGCCCCGGTAACCAACACGCGCGCTTTAATGGCAAGCGCCGCCACCTTGGTAACCCGCCCAAGCTCGGTTGATGCACTGGTAATTACGCTTGGCAAGCCGGTGTTATCATCGCCTGCGGCAGCATCATCAAGTAGTCGGGCAATGTAATTCACTACCGAATCGGCCGGCTGGCGGTATACTTTAACCTCCTCTGGCGGAGCGGTTATGGAAATATTTTTATCCATAATGGGTATTGGCCCATACATCCTGAACAGGTACCAGTGAAAATATGCTTTTAAAAATTTGGCCTCGGCTACCCAGCGTGCTTTAACGTAGGGCTGCAAATCGGTTACCTTATCCAAATTATCTAAAAAGGTATTACATGCCCTTATGCCCTGCCATAACGATTTGCCATCATAGCCATCCCAATAGTTCATGTAAGGGTCGGCCCGGTTTTGGTTACCGCGGGCAATGTTATAGGGGTCAAGGTAAAAGAAATCTTCCGTCATGGGCCAGTAGGTCCAGGCCTCGTCGCCACCGCTGAAAGCGGGGTTTTTATCGGGATGCCCTTCCTGCGGCAGGTACGAGTACAGGGTAAACAAATATTTTTCGGCCTCGTTGCGGTTGGCAAAGGCATTATCAATGGTTGCCACGTTATCGGGCACCACATCAAGGTAACTTTTTTTACAGGACGGCATGCCTGCCACTATCAGCAGCAACAAGGCAAGGCCCATAGATTTTCGACCTAAAAGGCCTGAATATCGGGTGTATATAGTTAACAATTTCATCTCGATTAAATTTTAGCAGGATTTACAGTTGAACATTTATCCCCACGTTAAACACTTTTTGAACCGGGTAACCAAGCCCGTTACTCCCTTGCTCAGGATCCCAAAGCTTAAAGCCGCTGATGAGGAACAGGTTGGTACCATTGGCATAAATCCTTAAGCCCGATATATGGAACCTTTTTAAGGTTTTATCTTTAATACTATACCCCAATTCGGCGGTTTTCATGCGCAGGAAGGCCCCGTTGCGCATCCACCAGTTGGATGGCTGGTTGTTGTTGGTATTTTGTGTTAAACCAAGCCTTGGCCAAAAAGCATATAAGTTCCGGTTATCCTCAGACCAGTGATCATTGGCAACTACGTTAAGCAAGCCGTGCTGGTAAGCGCCGTTAGCAACAAAGGGCGAAATTGCCGTAGGATCGATAAAAAATGACGACCGGCCCGATCCCTGGAAAAATGTACTGATATCAAAGTTTTTATAGCCGAATGAGAAGCCGAAGCCGTAAATAATTTCGGGCGTGGTTGGGTAACCAAGGCCGTTAATCATATCAAGCGCAGTTATTTGGCCATCGCCGTTTAAATCGCGGTATTTGATATCGCCTCCCCTAACCTCGCCAAAGTTTTGCTTGGGCGAGTTTTTTACGTCTTCGTCATCAACAAACAAACGCTCGGCAACAAGGCCGTACACTTCGCCCAATGACTGCCCCACGCGCGACAGGTATTGTTCATTTGCCGGGTACGCAGGCTCTTCGTTTACCAGTAGCTTACTGGCGGCATAGGTAAATGTGCCCCGCATTTGCAGCCAGCTGCTGCCAAAGTTTTTGTTGTAATCCATAGCAAAATCAACACCTTTGCCTTCGGCTACGCCCACATTGGCACTCACCGGGGCGGTAAGGCCCATGGTTGTAGGTATGTATGCCCGCTGCATTAAAATATTGCTGCGGCGTTCATGATAGGCATCTACGGTTATATTCAGGGCATCAAACAAACCCAAATCCATCCCGATATTGGTTTTCTTTGATTTTTCCCAGGTGATACCATCATTGGCATACCTGGAGATAGAAACGCCCGGGCGGTTATAGGCATAGTTTTCGCCAAAGTACGATCCGAAAGTACCATCGTTAAGGTTTACGTTGGATAGGTAAAAAAACCTGTCGTTAACGCTGCCAATCTGGTCGTTACCAACCAAACCGTAAGTGGCGCGGAATTTTAACTTGGTGATGGTGTGTGATAGCGGCTCAAAAAACTTTTCATTATTAACATTCCAGGCAACGCCTACCGACGGAAAAAAGCCAAAACGGTTGTTGCGGGCAAAACGCTCCGATCCGTTGTAGCCAAAGTTGGTTTCAAACAGGTAACGGTTATCATAACCATAGGTTAGCCTGCCGCTAACACCCTGGTTGCGAAAAGGAAGCGACGATTGCAATTCGCCGGCATTACCCGTAACATAATTACGCTGGATACCAATGAGCAGGCCGCTTATATTGTGTACCTTATTAAAAGTGCGGTTATAGTTTAGGGCAACCTCGGCATAGTTGGTGCTGTTTACTATTTTATTGCCCTGGTTGTAGTTAAGGTATTCGGTAGCCGATTTTTCGTTCAGTAATGATAATGTATACCCCTTAGGATCGGTAGCCGAGGGGCTGGCCGCGTAATAAAACGGCGTATACTGCCTGCTCAGGTTAAAGTAAGCATAGCGCTGGGTATAAGCCATGGCCCTTGCCGAAAGGCCTTCGGTGATAAATTTCAGGTCCTGTTTAATTTCCAACTGTACATTAAGGGTTGATGTGCTGTACTGCTGAAATCCCGATACCATATCGGCAAAAGGGTTATCATAAACATCGCCGTTTGAACCCCTTGGCGCGTTACCAAATAAAGGGTGCTTCACCAAAGGCAGATCAGATGCGGGGAAGGTTGCCGGGAACAACACGGGGTTAGCATTTAGCGCGCTGCCGAAAACTGCGCCGCCACCGCCTATTGGGCCGTTATAATCATCAAAATCGCCGGATGTGCGTACGATAGCCTCGGTAGTTGAGGTAAGCTTTACATTAACGTTCGACCGGATCTCGTAGCTTTTAAGGCTTACGTTGTTGTTGAAATTGTTACCGCTTTGCGCCTTTAGCACGCCATTATCCTTATTGGCCGACGCCGATATATAATATTGCGCCCGGTTAACGCCGCCGCTGATGTTTAAATTAAGCCTTTGGTTATTGGTGTAGTTTTTAATTAACGAACCAATCCAGTCGTTACTGGGATAAAGCAGCGGATTATCCCCGGCTATGGTATGATCAATTTTGTTTTGCGTGTATGGCAACGGCGAGAGCGGGTTGCGGGTAAGGGCAGCTTCGTTTGATAATTTCATGTAGGTGATATTATCGGCCAGGGCAAAGTTTTGCGTGTTTGACGAGGTTGAGTTTTCAAACCGCACATTCATTTTTGTATCGCCCACTTTGCCCGATTTGGTAGTAACCAGTATAACGCCATTGGCGCCACGCGCACCGTATAGTGATGAAGCTGCCGCATCCTTCAGGATAGAAAACCCGGCAATATCATCGGGCTGAAGGCGGGCAAGCGTGTTGGTGGTTGATTCCATACCATCAATCAATATCAGCGGATCGATTTTACCCGAGCCAAACGAGGTTATCCCCCTGATAAAGAACGAAGCATTATCTGCCCCCGGTTCGCCACTGCGCTGGTACGAAATTAAACCGGCAATACGGCCGGCAAGCATGGTGGTTAAGTTGCTGGTTGGCCCCTTTAACTCTTTAGGGTTAATGGTAGTGATAGAGCTAACCATACTTTCCTTTTTCTGGGTACCGTACGCTACTACCACCACCTCGTTCAGGTCGTTTTTATCGTCAAGCAAAACCACGTTAATAGTGTGCCGCTGGTTTACGGCTACCTCCTGTTTGGCATAGCCCAAAAACGAAAATACAAGCGTATCGGTGGCGTTGGGCACCTTAATGGTGTAATCGCCGCTAACCGCGGTAATGGTACCGCTTTTGGTATGTTTTACGGCAACACTTACGCCGGGCATTACTAACCCTTTATTGTCGGTTACCTTGCCGCTCACGGTAAATGCCGTTTGCGCCAGGGATACTTTCCCCAGCATCAATAAAAACAGTAAGCAACAAAGGTACTTCACCTTCAAATAGGTAAAAATTCTTTCATTCATAATGGGTTTGAGTAAAGTTAAAATTATATAGTATTTGTATGTACATAATTACATATTAAAATAACAAAAACAAATTTTTTTCCAATAAAATTTTAACAAATTGCTAATGAGTGCTTAAAACGTCACTTTTACCCTTTACTTTAATGATTTAGGTGCTCATAATGTCAATTCCAACAACAAACATTCGAACATATTTATTAAATGTTAATACATTATAAAATATTTTAAAAAGAAGCATTAAAAATGGGTGGATGAAGCAGGGAAACCGGCATTAATAGGCACAAAAAAAGGAGGTTGTAATTTTTTGTAGCTTTTTTGAATTTTCTCGCACTTTTTTCGTAAAAAATTAGAATTAACCACTTAAAAATTACCCATCCTTGATAAGTTTTTGCATGTGAGGGGGGCAAAAAGGCATAACGCAAAACAGGCCGCTTTGCGGCCTTTCAATCATGCGTCATTGGGAGTGATAAAATTTCACGAAACAATGAAAGTGGCAATGACGTATATCGCATGGCGGCGAAGACTCACCCGGTCGAGGCTACGCCCGACCACC
Source organism: Mucilaginibacter sediminis (assembly GCF_051903035.1). Taxonomy (NCBI): domain Bacteria; kingdom Pseudomonadati; phylum Bacteroidota; class Sphingobacteriia; order Sphingobacteriales; family Sphingobacteriaceae; genus Mucilaginibacter; species Mucilaginibacter sediminis. Next base: position 6,253,144 of record NZ_CP170602.1, on the reverse strand, counting down.
CTCTCTCCGGCTGAAGCCGCAAAGAGGGTTTTGAACGATATCCTTAATAAATAGCTGAATAAAAGCTAATTAACCACAAAACCCTCTTTCCACCGCAGGTGAAGAGAGGGTGGTCGGGTGTAGCCTCGACCGGGTGAGTCTTAGCCAGCGTTCAATCGGATGTCTTCGTAAATTCCAACACTTCATGGGTAAGTACGAAGTAATGACGATCTTTTCTATTGGTAATCAGCCTCTTACTTATTTTTAGCGGCCCACTGTTTTAAAACGGTAATGGCATCGTAAAGCACTCCAGCCTCGCCCCTGAAATCGCCTGAGCCTTTTGGGGCGCCGCTTCGTACATCGTACCACTCAAAAAAGCCGTTGTTGGCAATAACCCTATCCAGCATGGGCGATAACTCGGCATAAGCGTCCCTGGAGTAACCGTATGACAGTAAGGGAGCTATCATGCGGCCGCCAAACCATGTCCAGTCGCCGCCATTCTGATAGTCATAGGAATGCATGTTCGGGAAGCGCTCTGTTGGGTATGGCGGGTAAACGGTAATACCGATAGTTGCATGCTTCTCTTTAGCTGCCGCAGCCACCATCTGGCGGTTTATTTCTTTAACCTCGGCCGGGGTATTAAAACCAGCCTGTATAGCGCATATCGATCCGCCTAAATACAATATCTCTTTTTCATTAAAATCGGGCGCAAAGGGGCTGCCATTCAGGTACAGGTGAGGGATATACTTTTGTTCCTTGCTATCCCACAGGTATTTACGCACGTTTTTGGTAACATTAGCCGCTACCAGCGCCCAGTTTTGTTTGGCTTTGTATCCTTTAGGCTGCATGGCCACAAAATCGTGCAGGGCCATCACAAACATGGCGTTATCATATATATCAATAGCCCATTTGGTTTTATCGTTTATAGCCACACCCCAGCCGCCATCGGCCTGCACATCGCCCCAATCAATGGTGGTGGCGCCGGTTACCAAGCCATACTTTGCCGACCAGCGGTCTTTTTGCAGGTATATAAAAGCATCCTCCATACGCTGCAATACTGTTTTGCCGCCTATCACTTCATTCAAAATGGTTTTATCGCCGGTAACATCAATATATTTTTTTACAGCCTGCACCAACGATGATTCCTGATCAGTCTCCACCGTATTCTTATGGGCCGCCCAGCCACGCAATAAAGGCGAGTAGCGGTATTTGTAGCCCACGTTTGCCTTGGCGCTATCTACCACACCATCAACTATATTACCATCGTCACCCTGAATCTTAAAAAATAGTAGTATATTTGTTTTAACCTCATCCTTAGGATGTACCCGGAGCGATCCCTTAATAAAAGTATTAAAATCGCGAATCCAAACCTCGTTGTAGGATGTGCCTGCAGAAAAGCCCGAAAGTAATTTTAAAGCCATCGCCTGGATAGTATCTAACCGTTCATCGGCAATGATAGCTTTGGCAAGCGCCGCCTTACCGGTTGTTTGAGCGCTGGCAGATAAGCCAATTAGCGTAGAAAGCGTGATAAAAAAAGGCAAAAGTATTTTCATGCAGAGTTTATTTTATAAATGAAAGTAATTTTAGGATATAATAACACTGTTATACGGCATTGATAATAATATGTACAAACATAACAACATTAAAATTTAATCCAAATTTATTATGCGTTTTATTTGCAGAAAATATAAAGCTATCTTTAAGTTTTAGACAATTCCTGTAAAAATAGCCGAGTGTTTCATTTAACACATAAGGGATAAACATATTAATAAAACAATGGCCGTTAATTAACTAATTATTTAATTTGCACTATACTGTTCATAAAACCTGGATAAATACCAACATGAAATTTTCAATAGATCATAAAAGCGGCGTTCCGCTTCATATACAGGCCGAGAACCTGCTAAGAGAATTGATAAAAGACCCTGAATACCAGGCAGGTAAGCTTTTACCCAACGAAGTAGATTTGGCAAAAAAGCTGGCCATCTCCAGGACCACCTTGCGCCAGGCTATCAATAAACTGGTTTATGAGGAACTCCTGATCAGGAAGAAAAAGCTGGGAACAAAAGTGGCGCAGCCCAAAATGAGCTCAAAAGCGATGAACTGGCTAAGTTTTACCCAGGAAATGCAGGCACGCGGTATTATCATAAAAAATTACGAACTGCATGTAAGCTGGGTGTACCCCGACGATTATATAGCCAACTTTTTTGATATAAAAACTGAAAAAAAGATACTGAAACTGGAACGCTTAAGAGGAAATGCCGACGAAGCTTTTGTTTATTTTGTATCCTATTTTCACCCCAGGATTGGCCTTACCGGCGATGAGGATTTCAAAAAACCGCTATACGAAATGCTTGAAAATGAACATTCTGTAGTTGCTGACCTATCAAAAGAAGAGATTAGTGCCAAGGCGGCGGATAAATTTATTGCCGGCAAACTGGAGATTGATATTGGCAGCCCGGTACTTTTCAGAAAGCGTTTTGTATTTGACCAGGGCGACCGGCCAATGGAGTATAACCTGGGATACTACAAAGCCGAAAGTTTTGAGTATACAGTAGAAAGCCGAAGAACAAGTTAAGCCGAAACTAAATATTAATTACTTGTTTGGAATTTACATGAAATCTAATATGTTTGCACATTATAACATATAACGATTATATGAGCAGAGGTCCCGTTTTAAAAAATGACGTCAAACCAGATATTCAAGAACTAAGGTCGACCAGCCAGTTCCTCATTCCGGCTGAAAAGCAATCGGCGCAAAGCTCTGAATACGATATCTACCCCACATTTAAAATTGACGGGCCTATTTTTAACGGATTTGGAAAGCTGGCAAGCTGGATTATAGCGCAGCAACAAAACATCATTATTGATGGATACTCGGGTGTGTACTGGGATATTTTTGTACAACACCTTAATGCCGAGCTTCTTGATATGGGAGCAAGCGTAAACTGGATAAACATTAATGAAGCCTTAAAGCCCGAATTGGTTATCCATGCCACAATAGAGCCATTTATGGGTGGCGACGACCCTTTGTTTGGGAAGATTTACGAAGGCACCCTGGCAGATTTTTTTGACAGCGACGTGCTGAGCGAACTAAAACCGGTAAACAACTGCCTGAATATTATTTACGGCTGCGGCGCGGCGCTAAGCGGTTGGCAGGCGCCCCTTATTTACCTGGATGTTCCCAAAAACGAAATCCAGTTCAGGTCGAGGGCAAACAAGATCTGTAACCTTGGCGATCATCAGCCTGCAGACCCTAAAATACAGTACAAACGGTTCTATTTTGTTGACTGGCCGGTATTTAATAAACATAAAAAGCAATTACTGCCTGCCGTTGACATCATTATTGACGAGCAAAGGATTGAAGATATTAGCTGGGCGACCGGCGATACCCTCAGGAACGCGTTAAAACAGCTATCCGGCCATATGTTCAGGGCGCGGCCATGGTTTGAGCCCGGTGTATGGGGTGGCCGCTGGATAAAAGATAATATTAATGGTTTAAACGAAAACGTGGTAAACTATGCCTGGTCGTTTGAGCTGATAGCACCCGAAAACGGCATAATACTTCAATATGATGAACATATGCTTGAAGTATCATTAGATACCCTGTTTTTATACAACAGCAAGGCTATTTTAGGTAAAGCAGCCGATAGATTCGGTGATGCCTTCCCCATCAGGTTTGATTTCCTGGATACCTTTGATGGTGGCAACCTTTCGCTGCAATGTCATCCTACGGTAGCCTACACCAAAGCAAATTTTGGCGAAGATTTTACGCAGGACGAAACCTACTACATACTTGATGCCGAACCGGGTGCAGAGGTATACCTTGGTTTCCATGATAACATTAACAAGCAGGATTTTAAAGCTGTACTGGAAGATAGTTTTCAAAACAACCAACCCGTTGAAATAAAGGACTATGTGCAAACATTCCCGGCAAAGAAACATGACCTTTTCCTGATTCCAAATGGTACGGTACATTGCTCGGGCAAAAACAATATGGTGCTTGAAATAAGCGCCACGCCCTATATTTTCACCTTTAAAATGTACGATTGGCTTCGCCCGGATCTGAATGGAAATCCACGCACATTGAATATCGACAGGGCATTTGAAAACCTGAACTTCGACAGGAAAGGCGATGTGGTCACCGACACCTTAATATCAAAACAAACCATAGCCAAACAAGGTAAAGATTGGCAGGTAATTAACCTTACCACTCATCCCGACCATTTTTATGCCGTTGAACGTTTTGAATTTGACACCATTGTTGAAGAAAACACCGATAACCAATGCCATGTATTAAGCCTGGTAGAAGGCGAAAGCATAAAAGTTACCACCAATGGATTAACTCAAGTTATCCATTATGCCGAAACATTTATTATACCGGCCGATGCACTAAGCTATACCATGACTAATACCGGCAAAAGCAGGGCAAAAGTGGTAAAAGCCTTTGTTAGGGATGAATGCTGTTAATTAAAAACCTAAAATAAAAATAAACCATTACCTAAATTACCAATTCATGAACCAGCAAAATTCAAAGTCGGTACAAAGCAGGTCTACCCTATTTTTGGTGGCCATTACTTTGGTAGCAACATTGGGCGGTTTACTTTTCGGTTTCGATATGGCCGTAATTTCGGGCGTGCTGCCTTTTGTAAAAAGCCAGTTTTCGTTATCGTCCGCTACAGAAGGTTGGTTTGTATCATCGGCATTGGTTGGCTGTATTATCGGCGTATCCTTTTCGGGCGACTTAAGTGACCGGATAGGCCGTAAAAAGATGCTGATGTTAGCGGCCATATTATTCCTGCTTTCGGCCATTGGCTCGGCGTTATCATCGGGTTTTACCTTACTCATACTGGCACGCATGCTTGGCGGTATGGGCGTTGGGGTGGCATCAATTGTAGCGCCTTTGTATATTTCAGAAATTGCCCCCGCAAACGTAAGGGGCCGCCTGGTCACCTTTTACCAGCTGGCTATCACAGCGGGCATACTGGTGGCTTATTTGACCAACGCCAGCTTATTAAGTTTTTCGCTAAATTATAAAGGCGGCGGACTGGGCGACATTTTAAACCTGGTACTGGTTAAGGAAGTATGGCGTGGCATGTTAGGTTTAGGTACAGCACCCGCGCTACTATTTTTTGTAGGCATATGTTTTGTGCCCGAAAGCCCGCGCTGGCTTATCCAGCAAGGTAAAAATGATGAGGGGATAGCAATTTTGGCAAAAATCACCAATATGGCCTCGGCGCAAAAAGATGCCTTACTAATTCAAAATACCAAAAGCCAGGAAAAAGGATCATATAAAGAAGTGTTTTCGCCGGCCATGCGCAAGCCCCTGCTTATCGGCCTGCTGCTGCCCCTGTTTTCTCAATTCAGCGGTATTAACGCGGTAATATATTATGGGCCGCGTATTTTAAGCGATGCGGGCATCAACATTACCAATGCACTGCTTGGGCAAATCATTTTTGGCATAGCCAACTTCCTGTTTACCATTATAGCCATCTGGAAGGTAGATAAAATGGGGCGCAGGCCATTATACATAGCAGGCTCGTTGGGTGCTACAGTGTGCCTGGCATTTACCGGCATTTGTTTTTATGCAGGTACAACCAGCAGTATCTCGTTAGTCATCAGCATTATACTATTCCTGGCTTGTTTCGCATTCTCTATAGGGCCGCTTAAATTTGTTATTGCTTCAGAAATTTTCCCTACCAAAATACGCGGCAGGGCTTTGGCTTTAAGTATCATGGTCATGTGGATTGCCGATACTATTGTGGGCCAGCTTACCCCCATGTTTTTAGGATCGGTTGGGCCGGCGGCTACCTTTTGGTTTTTCTCGGCCTGCTGCCTGTTATCATTTTGGGTAGTATATAAAATGGTACCCGAAACTAAAGGTAAATCGCTTGAAGAGGTTCAGGAGATTTGGGCTGGGCATTGAGCCTCACCCTGCCCGCAAAGACTACTGTGAGTACACATTTACCAAAAGAAATTGTCATTTCGAACGAACAGAGTGGGATTATGTGAGGGGGTGAGGAGAAATCTTATGCGATTTGCATTCCGAGGGGCTATGTTGATGCAGGGCGTTCAAGATTTCTCCTCGTACCTCGTTCGAAATGACAACTTCTTTTTATAGGGACTTGTGTGTGCCCAGCAGCTTTTGGAGAGGGTTCTTGATTTGCATGTTTTTTAAGCTCTCCCTTTTGGAGAGGATTTAGGTGAGGCTCTTAACGATATATAAAATAGCAATATGATAAGTATACGCAAAACCACTGCATTGCTCCTGGCAATTTCATGCGCCTATTTAAGCGGCGGCGCGCAAACAAAGCAACCGGTTGATTACGTTGATCCGTTTATCGGGACATCTAATTCACGGTGGATGCTGTTCCCGGGCGCTACAATGCCCAACGGGATGGTTAAGCTTAGCCCTGATAACCAAAGAGGGGTTTGGCAGGGCGGTTATGAGTACGCGGTAGGGAGCATACATGGCTTTAGCTTTTTACACGGATGGACCATGGCGGGCCTGTTGACCATGCCTGCCAACGGCGATCTGTCGACATCACCGGGCGCGGCCGATGAGCCATTTAAAGGGGCCGGGGCCGGTTACCACTCCAGGTTCAGGCACGAGGATGAAAAGGCCTCGCCGGGGTATTATTCTGTTTTCCTGATGGATCCGCAGGTTAAGGTGGAACTGACTGCAACCGAACGTACCGGCGTGCAGCGCTATACCTTTGCCAAAGACAGCTCGAACAGGATCATGATCCAGCTTAACATTCCGGCGGAATATGGTTACGACCTGAAAGATGCCGTTATTACCAAAGTATCCAACTCCGAGATACAGGGCTATGCCAAAACCGCATCGGCCAACTTTAATGACTATACCTTATATTTTGTGATGCAGTTTAGCAAACCCTTTCATGATTTTGAGGGATACGGAAACCAGTCGGTAATTAAGAGCAATAAAGAGATCAAAGGATCGGGCGAACTGGGCGCATACGTTACCTACCCAACCTCGAAAACCGAACAGGTGATACTAAGAACCGGCATCTCGTTTGTTAACATGGACCAAGCCCGGCTCAATCTTAAAACGGAATTAAAAGGTTTCGACTGGAATTTTGATGCCCTGGTAAAGCATAACAGAACAATTTGGAACAATACCCTAAAAAGCATTGCAGTAACCGGTGGCAGCGAAACCGATAAGAAGAAATTTTACACCAATTTTTACCGCTGTTTCACCGCCAAGATGATCATGAGCGATGCCAATGGAAAATATACCGATGCCTGCGAAAACGTACAGCAATTACCTACCGGCCGCACCGCGATGATAGGCGGCGATGCTTACTGGAATACCTTTTGGAATTTAAACCTGCTGTGGACCTTAACATCGCCGGATATGGTGCAGCAACTGGTAGATACGCAGCTGGAAATGTATAAAAAAACAGGCTGGCTATCCAAAGGCCCTGCAGGAGTTGAGTACTCGGGCATTATGGAAGGTTCGCATGAAATGGCATTAATCACCAGCGCGTATTTAAAAGGGATAGTAACCAAAGACGCTGAGATAGCTTATCGCGCCATGAAAAAGACTATGGAGGTTGAACCCGGCCCAACCTGCGGAGGTAATCCGGGCAACCCACAGATAACTGATTATGCCAAATTGGGCTTTGTACCTGTTGAAAAAGGTGCCACCTCAAAAGCATTAGATTATGCTTATGATGATTGGTGTGTAGCCCAGATGGCCAAATTGCTGCATAAGGATGATGATTATAACTTTTTTTTAAAGCGATCTGCAAGCTGGAAAAACGTTTTTAACCCTGCAAGCCGCTACGTTACGCCAAGGAAAGCAGATGGCTCATTTATACCTGATTTCGACCTTTTTTCTGTTAGTCATTTTGTGGAGGGCAACTCCTGGCAATATTCGTTATATGTGCCGCATGATGTTCCGGGTTTAATCAATTATATCCATAAGGATGAATTTTTAAAGCGGCTAACCATCGGCTTTCAAAAATCTGAGGTACACAAATTTGCGGCACACGCGCTTGACCGTACCATGGGGCAATCGGCCGAATATTATATTAACCAGGGCAACGAGGTAAATATGCAGGCAGCTTTCCTGTTTAATTATGCAGGCAAGCCATCCCTTACCCAATACTACACCAGGAAGATCCTGAACACTTTTTATGATGCCTCGCCCTATGTTGGCTGGAATGGTGACGAAGACGAAGGCCAGATGGGTGCATGGTTTGTATTAAGCTCGATGGGTTTATTTGAAATGAACGGCGGTACATCGCCCGATTTAAGGATTGATATTACGAGCCCGCTGTTCAGCGATATTAAAATCAATTTAAACCCATCCTATTTCAAGGGAAAGACATTCGAGATTAAGGCTTATCATAATTCGGCCAAAAACATCTACATCCGCACGGCAAAGTTAAACGGCAAAACTTTAAAGGATAATCATATCAGCTTTAAAGATATTGTAAACGGCGGCAAACTGGAGTTGTATATGAGCGTCACGGCTAATTAATTTCAGATGCCAAATATCTAACGGCGTAAGCCATTTTTGCTTTTTTGTAGAGACGCATAATTGCGTCTCCCGCGTTTAGTTCCGATTTGCAAGGGCCAAGGCTATGTTGCCTATGTGCAATTCAAACTTGCATTTATAATCAGCCTTATTATTTTGAATGCCCTACGGTCGACGCAAAATATTGCGTTTCTCCGTCATAAAGAAATCAAAGAAATTCAGGATTTGCATGGTTTGATTTGCATGTGGGAGACGCAAAGTATTGCGTCTCTACAAAAAAACACCTATTGTTTCCTATAAATAATGGCGTTATAAATCATGGCGTTGCCTGCGGCCCAGGTTATCCGCTCATACAGCACATGCGTTAGGCTCATGGCCGGTATCCGCTACTCCCCCTAACGCAAATCGTGATGTGCTTAAATATAAATCCTTCGATTGATGGGTGACAGATATTCCTCAAAGCCAAAAAAACTTGCGAGTTTACGAAACTTCGCAAGTTTAGTCCCAAGCGGGTTACGAGAAGCTATAATTACTTACTGAGCAGCCGGCAAGTCCTTAATACCCCATGCCTTATTTGGTTCCGGCCCCATTTCCAGCTTTAGCTCCCCTCCTTTTAACAATTCTGACGCTGGAAACCAGAAGGATTGTAACGCCTTACCGTTAAGCGTAGCGCTTTGTACATATTTATTATCCCTCGATACGTTTTTAGCCTCGATGGTAAAGCTTTGCCCCCTGCCGTACGCGCCGTTAAGGTGAATGGTTACCTTGGGGAAAATAGGGCTTCCTATTTCGTATATCGGATTTGCACTGGCGCCACCATCTGTTTGAAAAAGCCCTAATGCATTCATGATAAACCACGAACTCATTTGCCCCTGGTCTTCATCGCCCAGGTAGGCATTGGCTACCCCAAAGCCATAAAAACGGTCGACCACCGAGCGGCTCCATTTTTGGGTAAGCCAGGGCTGTTTGCCCCAGTTAAACAGGAACGCAAACTGCATACTTTGCTGGTTGCCCTGTATCACCGGGTAGTCCCAATACTGATCGCCGGGGGCATTAAACCTCAGCTTATAGCTTTCTTTAAAGCCCCAGCTTAGGCGGTCGATAAACTTATCCTGGCCTATCTTCTGTATCAGGCCGGGAACATCCTGGGGTACAAAAAACGTAAGCTGCCAGGCATTTCCTTCTACATAATGTTCATTAGCACCTGACCGGAACGGGTCAAAATTTGGATACCAGGTACCATCCGAATTTTTCATCCGTGAAAACCCAATCGTTGTGTCCATCGCATTTTTCCAATAGCCCGACCTGGTTTTAAAGGTGTCGTAAATGTCATTCCGGCCCAATGATTTTGCCAGCTGCGAAACTGTCCAATCGTCGTAGGCATACTCCATTGTATTTGAAAACCGGCCTTTATCATACGGTACATATTTGTATTTTAAATAGGCCTCCAGGTCTTCATTCCCTGCAAAGCCAGCCTTGCCCACTTTTTGCGCCGGCGTGGCTTGCATTTTCACCACAGCTTCAAGCACCTTTTTTGAATTATAATCGCGGATGCCCATCTGGTACGCGCCCACCATCAGCGGTATCTCGTGCTCAGCTACCATCACCGGAACGTAGTTCATGCCGGCGGGGCCTTTTGCAAGCCAGCCATCAGCATCGTACATAGCCAGCTGAGATTTTACCCAGTTTGACGACCATTCGGGCGTTGCCAGGTTCCAAAACTGGTTAAGGTTCCAAAAGGTGTTCCAAAACGCATCGCAACCCATTGCCGGCGATTTGGGGTCTTTTAATTGCTGCAGTTTTTTCGAGGCATCAATCCATTGCCCGTTTACATCGCTCCAGGTATTGCGGCTGGCCAGCGCACGGAACATGTTGCTATAAAACCGCATTTTCTCGCGGCTATCGTTGGTGCTTATCTCCAGGCGTCCCAATAACTGATTCCAGGTTTCCTTTTGGCCTTCCCGTACTTTCTCAAAGCTCCAGTTATATGGTTTGGTAATTTCTTCTGTTAAATTTTGTGCTGCATTATCAAGGCTCACCAGTGATATGCCACTACGGGTTTGTACCACCTGGTTTTCCCGCGTATCAAACTCCACATAAGCACCTGCATTTTTGGGGTCGATGGCGCCAATAATATCACCATCCCCTACTTTATTATTTACCCATGTGCCAAATTTGCGTATAGGGCGGTCAAACTCAATCACAAAATAAACCGTGTAGTTTTGATCGACCCCGCCCGACCATGCATCCTTTGTGAATTGCTTGCTTGATCCTTCTATCCGGGTATCGCTAACTTTCTTTAACGTAACATTCTTCAGGTTATAACCATATTCCGCCGGAATTTTCAAGTCGATCATCACCCTTGCGTTTTCAACTTTGGGGTAAGTGTAACGCTCAAAACCGCACCGGGTGGTTGCCGTAAGCTCGGCTTTAATGTGGTAATCGGTCAGCATTACTTTATAATAGCCCAGCGGCGCTTCCTCGCTCGATTTATCAATCTGCGAGCGGTAACCGCCATCGCGTTTACGCTCGTCGCCTATGCGGGTTTGCAGCGGGCCGCTGGTGGGCATCATACCCAGGCCAGCCATTGTCCATTCATGAATATGGCTAAACGTACCTATGCTTTCAAAAGTGGGGTCATACCCGCCCATCCAGCCCCCGTTTTGGTTATCGGGGCTTAGCTTAACCATTCCAAAAGGCATCCAGGGGCCAGGTGCAATCATCCACCTGGAGTGTGCCGATCCCAGGCGTGTATCCACATAATCTGCAGGTGTCTGCAGTTTATTGGGCAACCGCAGCACTATCCCTTTTTCAAGCAAAGTATCGTTGCAAAAAATTTCATAGCTGCTTTTTTTCGCGGCTGCAACAGCTGGCATAGGCGCTTCAAACACATACCTCGCCGAATCGAGTTTATCTGAAAAAATTATCTTGCCGTCCAGCTTAACCTGCAACTTAGGTTTACCATTTAGGTGTTGTACATCGACCAATAATGGCTGATATCTTTTTTTGTCTTGTTCAATTTCATACGTCGCAGGTTTAACGCTGCGCAAAAAGGCACTGTTTGGAGCAATTAGCTGCAATTCCTTTGGTCCATCCAGTTTAACCTGGTCAAATACCAACCATGAGCCATCTATGGAGGTAATTTGTATTTCGTTGCCCCCCTTGTGCAACAGCCCGTTTTTTATGGGAATGGTTAGCGCATAAGGATTGGCTTCACTAAGGTCACCTTCAACAACCTTATTGTCTTTACCTTTTGGAAGCCGGGTTTCAAACGACTTACCGTTGATAACCACCTTTACCAATGGCGGCAGGGCTGCATTATAGCCAACCATGCTTATGGTAAAATTACAAGCCCCATTAACTGGCATGGTTTTTACACCGAATAAAATATTCAGCACCTGCGAGTGGATGCCCGAAGTACCACCAGTGCCGCCCCAGTCATCATTTGGCCCAGGCAATACATATGGCCAATCAGTTTCGGGTTTAGATAGCCCGATCAGAAAAAAACGGTCTTCCCATCCAAAATCATGGTCTAAAAAATGTTGATATGCTGCAGGAGCCAATGCCATTCCCGAACTACAGCGGTCGGCTTTGCCTATTTGCCAAATCGCTTCCTGTTGAGCAACAGCCCGGTTAAGTGTAAAGCACAAGGCCGCCATTAAAAATGCACTTTTCCCATTCATCCTTATAATCATATATTCAAAATTGATTTACTTCAGTTAAATATGCAGAGATATGCTTCTCTAAACATTAATAAATTCCCCAATCTAACAGATTGGCTTAATAATGTACATACATAAATACATAAAATATTTCAATATGCAAATTTTAATGAAGTATGTCGAATAAATTTGTAGCCAGAGTTTGATTATTAATCAGAAAAAAGCGATAAGAAATTAAGTAAGATCATGTATTTATGCATATTTAAGCACCTGAAAATAAAATACATACGAGAAAAAAATATAAAACTCACCGAAGTTAAGTTTAAGCCAATTGAACGGCCAGTTCAAAATAGTTAAAAGATCCTCGGGTAAGCTCACCCCAGTCAGGGTTTCGCAGGCGTTTGACAAGTTTTTCTCGCTTGTTGTTCATCGGAAAACAATGACTTTTCCTTTTTCCCCAACTTTTCAACATGATCCACTATTTCAGATGTTGCATGCGTAATAATTACGAGGCAGAGTAATAAAAAAGCCTTTAATCTTTCGACTAAAGGCTTTCTACTTTTTCTGTGACGGCTACTGTACAAATCTTGAACTATTTCCTCTCTGATTTGCGTTTAATCGCCGATTTAGACTTATAAATTGGGGGTATATTTATAGAATTACAAGTTCGATAAGAATCTTTCGTTAGCCTCAAAAGGGAATGCTTTTAACATTTGTTAGAATTTTCAGAGGTTATTAATCACTTTTCCTTTGGGTTCATTATACCACGGAACAAAATTTACCGTCGAAGGCATTTCAGAATCGCTTAGTTATGAAATGGCGCAATTTGGCGATAAGTAAAAATTGTTGAGCCAGGTATGAGGCCTATAGTAACGACGAAAATATGACTGAATATCAATAGCTTGTTAATTCTTTGATGGTAGCAACGTCCGCAATGGCTAAAAATGCTTCACCTGCAAGTGTGGTGGCCGGAGTAATATTTAAAGCCGCAACAGATCAATTAAGCTATACAACGGGAGAAGATGCCAAAATGCTTACGGCAAACTGTCAGCAATACGATGACCCTGCATTTATAGGCAGTATAAAATCACAGTTTAGCCTTTAAATAGTAGAAATATGAATCCAATTGCAAAATGTTTCACCGTTCAAACTTTCCGCAGCCAGACAAACTACTTAACCTTGACAACAACTTTTCCTTTGGCACGACCAGTTTCAACATAAGCCATTGCTTCGTTTGTTTGTTCAAACGGAAACACTTTATCAATTATTGGACGGATTTTTCCTGCTTCAATCAAAGCTGTAATTTCGCTTAACTGTTTGCCTTCTGGCTTCATAAACAAAAACTTAAAATTGACATTCAATTTTTTTGCTTTTCGTCTTGTAGACAAACTCAACAAATTGGTGAGCATTTGCAGGTGCCAGCCCAAACCGATTTCTTTGGCAAATTCGGCTGTTGGTGGACCTGTAAGAGAAACCAATGTACCACCTTGTTTCAAAATTTTCAAAGAATTTTTAAGCACTTTTGCATCTTTAATGCTATGTAGCACAACATCATAATCTTTTAAAATATTGACAAAATCTTCTTTTTTGTAATCAATTACTAAATCAGCACCCAAACTTTTAACCAATTCAATATTTGTTGTGCTTGTGGTTGTAGCAACATAAGCACCAATATGTTTTGCCAGCTGAATGGCAAATGTACCAACACCACCAGAACCTGCTTGTATAAATACTTTTTGACCTTTTTTTAGTTTTGCAATTTTAACAAGTACTTGCCAGGAAGTAAGCCCAACCACAGGAATAGATGCAGACTCTTCCATGGAAAGATTTTTTGGTTTTAAAGCCAAATCATTTTCATTTACAGCAATATATTCAGCAAAAGTGCCAATTTTAAAATCAGATGGCCTTGCATAAACTTCATCGCCAACTTTAAATTGAGCAACCTTTGCACCTGCTTTTGTAACAACGCCTGCCATATCCTGTCCATTTACAAACGGTGTTTTGTAGGGCAGAAATAATTTAAAGTCGCCATTTTTAAGCATTGTATCTGACAAGTTTATGGCTGCTGCATTGATTTGAACCAATACCTCATTTTCATTTATTGTTGGTTGTGCCCAATCGGTTAAATGTAATTTTTCTTTTTTGCCGTAGCGTTCTACTGTAAATGCTTTCATTTTTATTGATTTTTTAGATTTGTTTATATTTTGATAATAGAATTTTCAAATGTTTTGTAAGCGAAATGCTGTATTGTCAAAAACAACGAAGCACCTTGCTAACAGGATGGATTTACGAATGACTTTACAGAATTATCATCAGCAATATCCAACGCCAATATTTTAAATGGCACTTGTATCTACTTGGGTTGCGACTTGTGCCAACTCCTTGTAACCACTTTCGTGTAGCTTGGTTGCCACTGTCAAACCAAAGCCTAACGAAGCGATTGTTCATTTTATACTTTGACTATTTATTTATAAATTTGCTTTCATTTTGCAAGTGCAAATATATAAACAACTTTCAAAATGCAAGCAATTATTGAATTCTTTTTAAGAAGTTTATGAATAAGAGAATGGAAACAGTAAAAAAAAGGTCGGACTGCCCTATCAGTTGTTCACTTGACATTTTTGGCGACAGGTGGTCGCTATTGATTATTAGAGATATGATGTTCCATAATAAATCAACTTATGGCGACTTTTTAAAATCAGCAGAAGGTATAGCGACAAACATTTTAGCATCAAGACTTCAAAGTTTAGAAGAAAACAAACTCATCGAAAAGTTAGAACACCCGGACAGTAAGGCAAAAGTGTTATATAAACTTACTCAAAAGGCAATAGACTTATTACCAATAATTATAGAAGTTCATTTGTGGGCAGAAAAGTATTTGGACATTCCAGCCGAGTTAAAAGTAATGATAAAGGAAGCAAAGAAAGACAAGAATGAATTTATTAAGTTAACGACACGACAATTAAAGAAACAAATTGCACCCTGAAAAAGGGCGAACGGCTAACGTTGGTTTGGCAATATGACGACAGAAGTGCTTCTATGAAATATTTGTGCAAGGTTCAACAGCAGCGGTTCTAATAAACTGTTGAGCTAAAATCCGCCACATCGCCAAGCTCAGAACCGTTATGTTATATGCAACCCTGACCAGCGGTAAATTAATTACCGTCCGAAGCCGATTGAGTTATCCTTTACTTTTGAATTTTATTTAAATAGGGCGTTGCGACACATTCCCGTTTGCTGATGGAATTCAATTAATTTAAGCGTTGGTCCCTGAACACATTTGGAGGAACGCCAACCTCTTTTTTTAATAAACGGGAGAAACAGATTGGATTTTCAAAGCCTAAAAGAAACGCTATTTCTGCAATGTGTATATTAATGGAGATGTGACACCCTGTTTCGGGCGAAATTGACCCAGGGGTTAGCTGACTTTTGGGTTGCAGCAAATGCTATGAAAGCACGTACAAAAATAGTTATTTAAAAGGTAATTTCATTAAAACTACGTTTGGAGCATACAGAGGCTCTTTCTCCACAAAAAAAGCCTCTTAGAATTAACTAAGAAGCTTTTGAAAGTGTGGTATCAGCTGGGATCGAACCAGCGACACAAGGATTTTCAGTCCTTTGCTCTACCGACTGAGCTATGATACCTCCTTTTGGGGAGTGCAAATGTAGCTTTTTTTTTGTGTTTGAGAATTATTTTTTGAAAATAGTTTAAAAAAAGCGCTCAACATACTGTAACAAAGGGTATTATTTTTACTATGACACCATTACCCTTGCTCATTACCTTAATTACCATTTATCTTTCTGTTTAGTCAGCATTCTCCCCAATATAAAAAACCGATGTATAAAAATAATCTAACTACTACATTTTGTACAGGTTTTGTATATTTAGGTGTTTAAAACATTTACAAACCTGGCTATCAAGGCCTAAAACCAATGTTATGATGACAACTAAACCAGCCTCTATCGATGAATATATTGCAGCCTTCCCCCATGATGTTCAGCAAATACTGCAACAGGTACGTGCTACCATCCAGAAAGCGGCTCCCGAAGCCAAAGAAAAAATAAGCTATGCAATGCCTGCCTTTACCCTCCACGGCAACCTTATTTACTTTGCGGGCTATAAAAACCATATTGGACTTTACCCTACACCGGGCGGAATAGATGAATTTAAAGAAGAACTATCCAACTACAAAGGTGCCAAAGGATCGGTTCAATTCCCCCTGGATAAACCAATGCCTTTAGATTTGATAACCAGGATTACCAAATTCCTGGTAAAACGGAACCTGGAAAAAGCAAAAAAGTAAAACCTTTTTATTTAAATAATTCATATTGCCGCAGGGTTTAATAGTTGTCTCACATACAAAAGGCCCGGTAAACCCTTTCAAATCTTTGAACGGCATCATCTTCCTGAACAACGTTGTAAAAATAAAACTGAGTAAAATCGTGTTATCTTTGTAACGCTATGAAAAATCTATCTTTTTATATTTTGTCTGTTGCCCTCTTTGCATCCGCCTGCACAAAAAAAGACGTTGCCTGGTACAGCATATCCAAAGTAACTAAATCAGACACGGCCAGTAAGGTTATCGTTAATATCAAAACCCGACTGACGAAAGAACAACTGCTTGGCATCGCCGGAAAAATAAAATCAGACAGTGCAGCTTTGCCTAACCTGCAACTATGTTATATGCTGCCCGGCCATAATGATAAAAATACCGGATCGAACAATTTTTACGCCATTGCCAAATATCCCAGTGCCCAAACGGCAACTATGCAGGATACATTAAAAGATTCGGAAGGCAACGTTGTAAGGCTGAAAATAACCGGCGTATCTGCACAGATGGCCCAAAAACTGGTTAATTTTCATCCAAAGGAATTAAAAGACCAAAACTTTTTCGGGCACTTTATTGATGATAACAACCATACCGTTATTATTCCCTTCAGGGATTTAACCGATCCGAAGAAGGAGTATTATATACTGGAATTGGATACAACAGGCAAAGTGGTATCTGCAACAATCCCAACTGTGGTTACTAAGGATGGTATCGAAAAATGGTTTGTGACTGATCGTGGAGATTATATCACCATAAAAGATAGCATACTCACCCAATACTCTATTGATGATTTAGGCATGCCTTACAATAGTATTAAATCGGGCTTATAAATAATATACGTAATCAGTTTATACCTTTTAACTAAAAATTAAGTTAAAAAAGGATAATTTTTTCCTTTTCCTAATTTATACCAATATATTTATAGTGTTTAAAACATTATAAATATATCTATGACCCAAAATCTTATTAAAACCTTAACACTGAGTGTTATCGGGGTTTTTAGCTTTTGCCTTGCAATTGCCCAGCCCCGGCTGCCGGAAGGCTACTTCTGGAAAAAGCTTCCAAACGGACTGGAAGTTGTTGTTATTGAAAATAGCAAAGTGCCTTTGGCTACTATTGAAATTGCCGTAAAAAACGGTGCTTATACCGAGGGCCCCGAATTCAGCGGCCTGTCGCACATGTTCGAGCATATGTTTTTTAAAGCCAACAAAGATTATCCAGACCAGGCATCATTTCTGAAACGTACGCAAGAACTTGGCGCCATATGGAATGGCACTACCGATGTAGAGCGCGTAAACTATTTTTTTACTTTTGACAGGGATAGCCTTAGCGCAGGTTTAAAATTCATGAACGCAGCCATCCGCTTTCCTATTTACCGCGAGGAGGATATGAAAAAGGAACGTCCTGTTGTGGACGGCGAGTTTCAGCGTGCCGAAAGCGATCCGGGTTTCCAGTTATGGTACGGTATCCAGCAAAAGTTATGGGGCGACCTCATCACCCGTAAAAATCCAATCGGTATTCACGAAGTGATTAACACCGCTACGCCCGAGAAAATGATGGTCATCAAAAACAAATATTATTTCCCTAACAACAGTTTGCTTACTATTTGCGGCGACGTAAAACATGATGTAGCTTTTGCCATGGCCGAAAAAATATTTGGCGATTGGCAAAGCAGTGGTTTCAACCCGCACGAAAAATACCCTATCCCCGCATTTAAGCCATTAACCAAAAAAGAATATTTTATTAAAGAAACCACTATAGCGCAAACACCATCAATGCAAATTTCATGGCAGGGGCCGTCGTATTTAACAGATTCGGCCTCTACCGTTGCTGCCGATTTGTTTGGCACCATTGTAGGTTTAAACTCATCAAAATTACAGCAGGCTTTGGTTGATAAAGGGCTGGCAAGCAGCGTATATGTAAGCTACACAACCAGCAAATACGTTGGGCCTATTGATATGGGTATTGAGCCGAACCCAACCAAACTTAAAGAATGCTATGACGAGGTAATAAACCAGATAAGCCTATGGGCAAAGGATGATTACTACACCGACGAGCAACTGAAAGACGCAAAGGCTATATTATTGCGTAACAGCATTCACCGTAAAGAAAAGCCGTCAACCCTGGCCAGCCAGTTGAGTTACCAATGGTGCAGCACATCGCTCAATTTTGCTACCGACCTTGATAGTAATTACCAAAAGATAACCCGTGCCGATATCAAAAAGTTTGTGGATACCTATATCATCGGTAAACCATACGCTGCAGGCTTGATTATATCGCCCGATTTGAGTAAACAACTGAATGCAGCTTCATTTTTTGTAGCTAAGTAATTTAAAAGATCTTATCATGATGAAGAAATATATGTTGGGCCTGCTGATTATAGCGGCGATAGGAAATATAAAAACAGTACAGGCACAAAAAGCAGCTTACGAAACTTCGGTTGATGGCGTTAAGGTGATTGTACAGCCAAGCGGCAACGATATTGTAGAGATACAAACCATTATTAAAGGCGGCGTACAAAACTACTCTGCTGAGAAAATGGGGATCGAATCGATGGCGATGAATGCCCTTACCGAGTGCGGTACTGTTAAACACGATAAAAACGCGTTTAAAGATATATTGGATAAAGTAAGCGCTACAGTTTATGGCTATAGTAACAAAAACTATTCGGTAGTACGCATGAATTGCATTAAAAGCGATTTAGACGTGGTTTGGCCGCTATATGTTGAGGCCATGACCCAGCCACGTTTTGACGCCAAGGAGTTTGCCCGTATTAAACAGGACGCCATTACTAATTTAAAAAGCCTTGACTCCAGGCCGGACAATGCCATTGATAAGTTTGCCGATAAAGTTGCATTTGCAAATCGCGACTATGCCAAAGATCCGATGGGAACAGTAGACATACTGACCAAATTAACGCCCGAAGAAACCAAAGCTTATTATACGTCCATCTTCACCAAATCGCGCTTACTGATAGTTGTTGTGGCCGATCTTGATCAGGCTACTATCGAGGCCAAAGTAAAAGCGATGTTGGATGGTGTTAAAAAAGGCCCCGCTTTCGCGTTTAAAAAAGCATCATTCAAGGTTTACAAAAACAGCATTAATGTGGAGCAGCGCGATTTAGCCACCAACTATGTTGAAGGTATCACGAGCGGCCCTATACCGGGTACCGAAGATTTTGACGCATTTAACGTAGCCATGCGAATTTTTGCTAACCGCCACTTTTTAGATGTGCGTACCAATAATGGCTTATCATATGCACCGCAGGCCTGGTTTAGCGTTGGGCAAACATCAACCGCACGTTTTTCGGTATCAACCACGCAGCCAGATAAATATATAGCCGTGTTTGATAAACTGGTTGATAAAGTAAAAACAGAAGGCTTTAAACCCGAAGAAGTAGCCAACATGAAGGTTACCTACCTAACCGGTTTTTATTATAAAAACGAAACCAATAGCGCCCAGGCATCATCTATCGCATCAAACGAAGTGTTATTTGATAACTGGAAACGCTCATTAACTTTGGTTGATGATGTTAAAAAATTAACTGTTGAGCAGGTTAACAACGCCTTTAAAACCTACATCAACAATATTGTGTGGGTATACCAGGGCGACCCTAAAAAAGTAAACCAGGTTTTATACATCAACGGAACCCTGAACAAAGGCGAAAACGGTGTCAATCACTAATTTAAGTCAAAATTTAAAAATCAAAAGTCAAAATTGCATAGCGGTTTTGGCTTTTGATTTTTATAGCCTCCATTATATTGACCGCTTTGCTTCCTTTTTTGAATTTTTACTTTTGAATTTTTACTTACTTCACAGGTAGAATAACTTTCTTCCTCCTCTTCCATATCTCACCTTTGTGGCGGGTGGGTACAGTGTCACCAAGTAGTTTGCCCCATGGTTTAAGGCCGTCTATCCGGTCGAAAATAATTTTCAACACGGCCAGGAACGGAATGGATAAGAACATGCCAGATAGCCCCCACAGCATATTACCCAAAAATACTACGATTATAGACATGAGTGCGTTGATCTGAACCTTTGATGATACTATATTGGGCACCAGGATATTGTTATCAATAAACTGGATTACCAGGTAAGCCCCAATTACGCCCAATTGTGTTGTGTAGCCATCTTTGGTAACTGTAGCCATCAATACAGGCAAGGCTATGGCAATAATGCCGCCCAAATAGGGCACCAGGTTAAGGATAGCGCCGATAACTCCAATCAGGATGCCATACTTTACACCAAGCAGTATAAGCGCCAGCGAATTCAGCGCCGCCACAATTATCATCTCAATTAACAAACCTATGATATAGCTTTGCACAGCGGCTTTAGTTTCCTGCAATACATCGGCTACGCGTTTGGAGTTCTCCTCAGAAAACACTTCGTAAAAAAAGTTGAGCAGTAAAGTTTTATAATAAAGTACCAGGAAAACATAAACCGGTATAATAAATACCAACCCAAATATACCTAATACCGAACCCAGGGTACTACCCAACAGTGATTGGCTGTTATTCATTGCCTCTTTAATAAGCAGGTTTTGCTTTTGTACGGGGTAACCAAAAGTTGTTGCCACCCATGATTGCGCCGAGGCCGAGATAGTTGCAAATTTTTGCTTCAGCACGGGCAGCGAATCGCCAAACTGGATTATTTGGGTAGATAGAAAATAAAACAACCCCGCTATGGCTATGGATGCCAACAACAAGGTAATGGAAATAGCTATTGCTTTAGGCACCTTTTTCTTTTCCAGCCAATTGCAAACCGGGTTCAACAAAATGGCGATAAATAAGGAGTATGCTACGGGTACAAAAACATCGGCCAGCTGGTAAAATATGTAAACCAATAAAATGAGCCCGAACATGATAACGGTGCTCTTAAGATAAAACGGGTATTCTTTGGCAGGCATAAAACAAGGTAATAAAGTATTACCAATTAATGGGTTAAACGCCCAATTGTTTTACGGATATTAAATGTTTATGCATTTAAAATAAAAATGCCATTGCCTTTGGTCTAACAAAAGCAATGACATATCGGTATTTCTTTAGATTGCGGTTGGTTATTTCGCAGTCAACGTAATTGTAGCAGTAGGCAAGCCTTTTGATGTTGCTGTAAATGTAACAGCGCCTGCTTTTTCCTTTGCCTGTACAATGGCCAGTGCTAAGCCGTGGAAAGCTTTACGGTACGATACCTTGAAAGAATCGTGTGTAACAGGATCGCCGTTATCAACGCTGGCTACAAAGGCAGGGCCGCTTATTTTAAAGTCGACCAGGTTATCTGCATCGGGTACCATGTTACCTTCTTTATCTAATATTTTTACGGTGATGAACGACAGGTCTTTTCCATCAGCTTTGATGAGCTTGCGGTCGGCCGATAGTTCGATCTTAGCCGGCTCGCCGGCAGTATGGATAAGTTTGGTTAACACTACTTTGCCATTGTTACGCGATACGGCTTTTAGCGTACCTGGCTCATATTTTACGCGCCACATGATGTGCAGATCGTCGCCGGTTTTCTTTTTGGTGCCTAATGATTTGCCGTTCAGGAAAAGCTCCACTTCATCGGCATTATTGTAATAAGCCCAAACGTCAACCATTTTGCCCGGAGTCCAGTTCCAGTGCGGGAAAATATGCAGTACCGGCTTATTTGTCCACTCGCTTTGATACATGTAGTACACATCTTTAGGGAAACCGGCTAAATCAACAATACCAAAGTACGAACTGCGCGACGGCCAGCTATATGGTGTAGGTTCGCCTAAATAATCAAAGCCTGTCCAAATGAACATCCCCGAAAGGAAATCATATTTCTTCATCACCTTCCAGGTCATCTCATGGGTCGATCCCCATGGTGGTCGTACGTTGTCATAAGCCGACACATTATTACCTTCTCTTTCAAATGGTTTATCCCATTTTTCGGGCCATACACGGATGCTATCTGATGGCATCTCATAAAATCCGCGTGTCTCCAGCCCGGATGTTGTCTCGGTAGCTATGAATTTTTTACCGGGGTAGCGGTCATGAAAACCGGCATACTCCCCTTCATGATAATTGTAACCCACTAAATCTAACGCGCCTGAAGCTATGATCTTATTTTTTGCATCCGGGTTGTTGTTGGCTGCTGTAATAGGGCGGGTAGTATCAAGGCTATGCACTATGGCAGCAAGCTCCGGTGCTATCCTTAAAGCCGTGGAATCATGCTGTTGCGGAATTTCGTTACCAATACTCCATATCATTACACTTGGGTGGTTACGGTCGCGCAGTACCTGGTCTTCTAAGTCGCGTTTATGCCATTCTTTAAAAAACAGGTGATAATCGTATTTAACCTTTTCCCATTCCCAGCAATCAAAAGCTTCGTCCATTACAATGAAACCCATTTTATCGCAAAGGTCAAGCAATTCAGGCGCTGGCGGATTGTGCGAGGTACGGATACCATTACAACCCATCGCCTTTAAAATTTGTAGCTGGCGCTCCAATGCACGGGTGTTAATGGCCGCGCCAAGGCTGCCCAGGTCATGATGATCGCATACGCCTAAAATTTTCATGGGTTTGCCATTCAGGCTGAAACCTTTATCCAGGTCGAAGTTGAAATAGCGGATACCTACGGGGGTAGTATACTCATCAATAACAGTTTTGCCAGCCAGTACCTGCGTAACCGCTTTGTATAAATAAGGCTTATCAACACTCCACAAGGTTGGATTTTTTACTGCAAGGGTAGTGCTTGTTTCAAATAAAGTATCCTGTAATTGTGCTTTAGATGGTATCGCTCCGCCGCCTGCAACCGCTTTACCAAGAGCATCATATAAAGTAGTTTTTACAACCAGCCCAGCAGCAGATGATCCGTGTTTTACGCTTACTTTGATATTTACTTTTGCCGATGCATTGCTTACATCTGTAGTGGTTACAAAGGTCCCCCAATGGTTAATAGCAGTTTTAGCGGTAGTAACCAGCCACACATTCCTGTAAATACCAGAACCGGAATACCAGCGCGAATTTGGCTGAACCGAGTTATCAACCTTAACAGCTATAACGTTATTACCGCCAAAATTTAGATACGGAGTTAGCTCATAGCGAAATGAAATATACCCATTAGGCCTGAAACCAAGCAGGTGCCCGTTAATCCACACTTTGCTTTTTTGGTAAACGCCGTCAAAATCAATGTATACCAATTTGCCTTTTGATGATGCCGGAACGGTAAATGATTTACGATACCAGCCTATGCCGCCCGGCAGTGCACCGCCTTCGGGTGTTGCAGGGTTATCTTTGCTGAATTTGCCTTCAACGCTCCAGTCATGGGGCAGGTTAAGGCTGCGCCATTTGGCATCGCTGGTGGCGGGCTTTTCGGCATCAGCCACCTCGCCCAGGTTAAAGCGCCATCCTTTGTCAAAATCCAGTGTTTGACGGGTTTGCTGAGCAAACGATTTGGCGCTAAAAAACAGCGCGACAAGCAACAGGCCACTAAGCTTAATGACCTTTTGGAAAGATTTTATAGCGTACATAAAGGCAACAATTGGATTAAATGTAATTACGACACTAAATTATAAATAATTGTGGGATTTAGAAATAAAGAACCTTTCATCCTAACGCACGAAAGAATGACAAACTTCATTTTCTGTCATCCTGAGCGATAGCGAAGGATCTATTGTAAGCCATGCATAACCGCCAACAAAGTCCGCGAATAGATCCTTCGTGCCTCAGGATGACAGTAGTTTATTTTTGAATGTCATTTCCCCGTTCAAAGTTTCGCGAAATTTTACCACTCAGAATAACAGTAGTATAAACTACAACCGGACGGGACGTGATATGGTGAATACGATTACTTCTTCACCGTATTCACCATACTAAAGCCTACCAGCTCGTCCCAGCGGGCTGTTGCGGGGCGGTAGTAAACCAGTAGCTGGTAATCGTTTTCGGTTTCAAAGTGGCTACCTTCAATGGGTACATCGTCGGCTTTTTTAGTTGCGTTGTCAACCCAAACATATTCGTAATCATATACGCCCTGCTTTAGCAACAGGTTGATATAATAGCGGCCATTCTCGTCGCGTGTAAGTTTACTGCGTTCGTCAATTTTGTAATCGTTAAACATACCTACAATGTATGGCGTGCCGTCGTTCCCCGTGGTATTTGCGGCCAGGCTAAAATAAACGCGGGCGTAGTCAGCGTCGTTACGTGGGTCGCTGCCGTCCTGGTTCAGGATATAAAACTTCCCGTTGTTATCAAAGTACTGTACATAATTGGGGTTATTGCGCCAGGGGTCGCCAATCAGCACCACTATGTTGGCGGTATCTTTATAAATCCTGGCCACCCTTTGCGAATTGAGCTTAAGCGTACGCAAATCAAACAGCCTGAATTCGTTACGGCCCGGGAAATCGTTAATAGCTACATCATTATAAACTAACGAAGTGCCGCGGATATTGGTAGGCCGGGTATTTAAAATACCCGTTGATGTACGTGCATTCTGCATTACAAAAACCCGGATATCATAAGATGGATTTTGCACCCTAAGGCTCCCATAATCGACAGTGAAGTTTAACTTTTGATTGGTTTGGCGAGTTTGCGTACTTGGCGAAGCAAGCGTATTGGCCGCAATTGAAACCTTTTGACCCACCACGTATAAACGCCGGGTAAGGATCATTTTGGATTGATCGCCATCCTCATAAACCTTCAGGATGTAATTGCCGGATATTTTGGGCGCGATATTATCATTAGGGATCTGCTGCTCGTAATGCGTATATTTTTGGAACGTACCTATGGAGTAGCTAAAGGTATAAAACCTATCGTCCTGGAAACTTTGCAGGTACTCGGCCGGCGAAAGGTTTGAAGAGTTCCAGTTGGCATCACAATGCTCGATAGTGTAATTGTAATTGCGGGTGCCGCCACGCAGGTCGTCAAAAGCCAGAAGCACTTTATCATCGCTGCCCAGGTTTATAACCGGGAATGGCTGCTTGCCTGTGCCGTTAAACTCCACACTTTTAATAGCAGGGTTGTAAACATTGTTATCATAAGGGGATTGGGCAAGGGTTTGAAGGGAGAGGCAGGTGAAGAAGAATAAGTAAACCAGCCTCAAAAACCGAGCGTCATTGCGAGGCACGAAGCAATCCCCGATATGCAAAGTGGCCTTGCAAGGTTGCCTTGTATAGTTGGGGATTGCTTCGTACCTCGCAATGACGGGTTTCATAGATAATTAGTTATAATACTACGTCATTGCGAGCGCAGCGTGGCAACCTCGTCGGATGCAAAGCGAATATGCACAGTTCGCGATTGCTTCGTTCCTCGCAATGACATGTTTCTGGTATGTAATACTTATGCTTCCAACTCCAATATCTGCTCCGCCAAAGTCTCCCATTTTTGCTGAATTTGTTTCAGCTCGGCTTGCTTTTGGTTGTAAGCGGCGTTGGTTTCTTTTAGCTTTTGGCTGTCGGTGTATATTTTTGTATCGCCCAGTTTGGCTTCAAACTCTTTCACTGTTTTATCAAGCGCGGCAATTTGTTCTTCCATTTTGGCCAGGTCCTGGTTCAGTTTTTTTAACTGCTGATGCTTGTTTTCGCCGTGCTGTTGTTTAGCGGGCTCGGGCTTCTTCTCCTCTTTCTTAGGCTGAGGTGCAGGTGCTGCCGCTTTTGGCTCTAACTTGCGTTTTGAATACCACTCGTCAAATTCGGCGTAGGTTCCAGGATATATCTTTATTTTCTGATCTTCAATAAACCAAATCTTGTTGGCCACATTATCAAGGAAATACCTATCGTGAGATACCACGATAAAAGTACCTTCGTACTGTTCCAGGGCCTGTATCAGGATATTTACCGATTGCATATCCAGGTGGTTGGTAGGCTCATCCAGTACCAGGAAGTTGGCATCCGCAGTAAGCGCTTTGGCTAAAGCCACGCGTGATTTTTCGCCCCCGGATAATACCTTAATCTTTTTAAACACATCATCACCAGTAAACAAAAATGAGCCCAAAATGGTACGTAGTTCGGTATCGGTATGTTTTGGCGCAAATGCCTGCAATTCCTGTAAAATCTGGTGTTCCAGGTGTAATGATTCCAGCTGGTGCTGGGCAAAAAAGGTAGTAGTTACGTTATGGCCGGTGGTTACTTTGCCGGTGTAATCATGATCGGCATTGGCAATAATGCGCAGCAAGGTTGATTTACCTTTACCGTTGGCCCCTATCAAAGCAATTTTATCGCCTTTTTCAATTACAGCTTCGCCACCATCCAAAATATCAATGGCAGGGTATTTTTTAACAATATCCTCTAAGGTTACCACGTGCCTGCCCGATTGTTTAGAGAAACGGAAGGCAAAGTTTACCGATGGGTTATCATCATCCACGTCATCAACCCGCTCCATTTTATCAAGCATTTTGATACGCGATTGCGCCATTTTTGCTTTGGATGCCTTGGCGCGGAAACGCTCGATCAAACGTTCTTCCTGTTTTATTTTTGATTGCTGGTTTTTAAACTCACCTCGTTGAATTTCTTCTCGCAGCGCTTTTTCTTCCAGGTAGAAAGTGTAGTTGCCCGCGTAAACAGTCAGCTTACCTTTGCGCGATTCAACCGTGCGGTTAATAACCTTATCCAAAAACCACCTATCGTGCGATACGATGATGATGGCACCGTTAAAAGCTTTCAAATAATCTTCCAGCCACTGGATGGATGGTAAGTCAAGGTGGTTGGTAGGCTCATCCAGTAAAAGGATATCTGGTGCCTGCAAAAGGATTTTGGCCAGCATTACCCGCATACGCCATCCGCCCGAAAAAGTGCTTAGCTTACGCTGGCAATCCTGTTCGCTAAAGCCCAAACCGGCCAAAATTTCGTGCGCTTTGTATTCAATGTTATAACCATCCAACAGTTCAAACTCATGCTGTTTATCGCTTAGCTTGTTTATCAGGTCTTCGGTATAATCGGTTTCGAGTTTTTTTAGTAAAACTTCTATCTCGTCGTGCAACTGGTTTTGGCGCTCAAAAGCTTCCATGGCCACATGCACAATATTTTTATCAGATGAGTATGACAGCAAATCCTGGTTAAGGTAACCCATGGTAAGGTCCTTAGCCATTGATATGGTGCCCGATGTAGGTTTATAGTCGCCTACAATAATTTTCAGAAGGGTAGTTTTACCTGTTCCATTGGCACCTATTAAACCAATTTTTTCACCAGGTTTTATATGCCAGTTGGCTTCATCGTAAAGGGCCCGCGCACCAATCTCAAACGTAAGGTTATTTATAGCAATCATTTGGGCGCAAAGATACGGTTTTTGAGCCGTATTTTGGCAGGCCCGAGGTGAAAGGTAAAAGGCTAAAGGTGAAAGGTATTAAGATGATAGAAAAATGATATTTTCATTCGCAAGGGAAAAGGAGAATGGCCTTCAAGACTTAGTAAAAAAAATCACCTTCAGTCCCTTCCCAAAAACCTTTTGCCTTTAGCCTTTTACCTTTAGCCTCAAGATTACGCTCCTACTGCCTTCAGCCACGTTTGGGCCATCAGGGCTTCGCCGGCTACACTGGGATGTACGCCGTCGCGGTTCCAGTAGGTGGCCGGGGCAATTTTCTCGGCTTTATCAAATGCCGATTGATAGGGTACAAAAACGGCCTCATATTGTTCGGCTACATCTTTGGCTGCCTTGCGGAACAAATCAAACGTTGGGTACCATTTATCGTCAACCGCTTTAACGCCTTTTTCGGCAAAGGGCTCGCAAATAACCAGTTTTATATCCGGCAGTGCAGCCTTGGTACGGTCTATCAGTTTTTTATAATCGGCAATATAATTATCTATAGTTCCGGTATAGCCATTGGTAAGGGTATGCCAAAAATCATTTACACCTATGTGAATGCTCAATACATTGGGCTTTAGCGCCAGGCAATCGGTATCCCAGCGTTCGGCCAGCTGGTATACTTTGTTACCGCTAACTCCTTTGTTATAAATTTTCAGGTTTTTATCGGCATGAGTAAGCAATAGCTGCGATGCGGCGATAAGCGCGTAACCCGACCCTAAGGCACTGGTTGTATTAAATTCGGTATTATTATGATCGCGGCCCCAATCGGTAATGGAATCGCCCTGGAAAAGCACCACATCATCGGTATTAAAACTGATTTTTCTTGATGGTTTAGTGTTGGCTAATGCAGCCGAAACTATCTGCGGCAAGCCCATTGCAGCGATGGTACCCACCGATGCTGTTTTTAAAAAATCACGGCGATTGCGTTTAAAAATATTATTCATAAATGGTTTGATGGATTTGATTTTGGATTTCCGAATTTACTGATTTACCCGGCTTTTTTAAATTTTGTTGAACTTTGTACCAGCATTTGCCCTAATAATATAATCTGCCGTTTTAATTTTCATAAAATTCTGGTTTATACAGCTATTAGTATTTGTTAACTTCGCGCCATGTATTTTTTATTAAAACCCATCCTGTTCCAGTTCGATCCCGAAAAAGTACATTACTTTGTAACCCGAAATTTAAAGCGCTTTAATCGTTTTCCGGGTGGCGCCGCGTTAAGCCGGGCCATATGGGATGTAAACAACCCGCAACTGGAGCGCGAAGTGTTTGGCCTTAAATTTAAAAATCCCGTTGGCCTTGCCGCCGGTTTTGATAAAAATGCCGAACTGATGGGCGAAATGGCCAACATAGGTTTTGGTTTTGTAGAGATTGGCACAGTTACCCCACTGCCCCAGCCCGGTAACCCACAGCCTCGCATGTTCCGCCTGCCGGCAGATGGTGCACTCATTAACCGCATGGGCTTTAACAATTTTGGAGTTGACGTAGCTGCCGAACGGATAGCAACCTTCCGCAAAAATGCCAAAGGCGTGCAAAGGAGCCTGATCATAGGCGGTAACATTGGCAAAAATAAGGTTACCCCCAATGAAGATGCCGTAAGCGACTATATCAAATGTTTCGACCGCCTTTTTGATGTGGTTGATTATTTTGTGGTGAACGTAAGTTCGCCCAATACGCCCGGCTTGCGCGAGTTGCAGGAAAAAGAGCCTTTAATGAACCTGCTGAATACCCTACAGCAACGTAATTCAAAAAACGGCATCAGCAGGCCTATCCTGCTCAAAATAGCACCAGACCTCACCGATTCGCAGTTGGATGATATTGTAGAGATTGTACAGCAAACCGGCATTGCCGGCCTTATAGCCACCAATACAACCATCAGCAGGGAGAATTTAAGGTCTCCAGCCAGCTTAAAAGACGAAATGGGCGGACTAAGCGGCATGCCGCTGACCAAACGCTCAACCGAGGTTATCAGCTATATTCACAAAAAATCAAACGGATCTTTCCCGATAATTGGAGTGGGCGGCATACACTCTGCCGATGATGCTATCGAAAAACTAAATGCAGGCGCATCATTGGTACAGCTGTATACCGGTTTTATTTACGAAGGACCGGGGTTGATTGGGAGGATAAATAAACGCCTTCTGAATCAGAATTTGCAGAATTAAAGAATAGCCAGAATCTTAAAAGTTGAAAAATTAAATCAGGATTTTAGAATAAGCTTCATTCTGCTAATTCTAAAATCCTGTAAATTCTGATTCAGACATAAAAAAAATCCCGCCGGTTTCTGAAACCGGCAGGATTTATAAGATCTTTTTAAGCGCCAGGCGCCTGAAAACAGATAGATTATTTACCGGCAGCGATAGCTAAAGCTTCGTTGTTTTTTTGGATTTGGTTGCCTTTTTTCTCGGCAGAACGGCTTCCGTACTCAAGGTTAGTAGCCAGTTTTAAAAACTGAACTTCTAAACGTGAAGTAGTTTTGTTTTTTCTATCTTTTCTTTTTAAACGTGTAACGCCCATGGTGTTGTTATTTTAATGTTTTTAATACCCTTGAGGTCGGGAGCGGATTCGAACCGCTGTAAAAGGTTTTGCAGACCTCTGCCTAGCCACTCGGCCACCCGACCCTAATTTTAGGATTGCAAAAATAGTAATTTATTTATTGCAATGCCAATATTTATTTCATTGAATTTCTTTTTATTTCAGAACATAGTATGGCAGTGGCTATTGCCACATTCAATGACTCGGCATGGCCGGCTCCTGGGATGGTTATTTTGGTAGTTATTAACCGCTCAATATCAGCACTTATGCCGTTGCCTTCGTTACCCATTACCAATAATCCTTCGGTGCCAAAAGGGGTGTTGTAAATATTTTCGCCATCCAGCATCGCGCCAAATATCGGTAATTTAATTTGTGGCAGCGCTTGCGCCAGGTTGGTATAATGCACATTTACACGCGCCAACGAGCCCATGGTGGCCTGCACTACTTTGGGGTTGTATACGTCAACGGTATCCTCGCTACATACAATATCATTAATACCAAACCAATCGGCAGTGCGGATAATGGTACCCATATTGCCCGGGTCCTGTATATTATCCAGCACCAAAGAAAACCTTTGTTTAAGGCTATCATAATTTAAAGTTGGCCATATTGGTATTTTAACCAAACCAATTACCTCCTGCGGCGTTTTCAAAGTGCTGATTTTTTCGATATCCTTCGCCGAAATCTCCTGAAAGTTTATTTTTCGGGATAAATTCAGCATTTTTGGGGCAATTGCGCCGGTATGGTATACCGTATCAACCTGGTAACGCGAACCTGTAAATTCAACAACTGATTTATAGCCTTCAACCAGGAAAAAACCATGCTCCCTGCGAAATTTTTTATGTTGTAAGGATGTTAATAAACTGATTTGTGATTTTGAAAGCATACAAAAAACCTGCTGGTTACCGTCTTGCAATATTAAGTATTTTACTGCTCATAATAGGCTCGGGCTGTAGCCTTACCCGTGGCATTGGCAAAAATCAAACCCTGGTGCGTAAAATTACCATCAAAGGTATTGATGAGCAATTTGAAGAAGCCGCGTTAAATTATGTTGATAAAGAACAGCAGCCCAATAACAAGCTTAACCTGCAATTTTATTATTGGTTTAGCAACCATGGCAAACGCAACATAGGCGAAGCACCTACCTTACTTGATAGCAACCTGGTTGAGTACTCGCGTTTCCAGATGGAAAAGTTCATCCAAAACCGTGGTTATTTAAAAGCAAAAGTTACTGATAGTGTTATCATCAAAAAGCAACGCGCCGAAATAGTTTTTACCACTGTAGAAGGCCCGATGTTCCACATCCGTAAGCTGGTTGATAGTATCCCGGATAAAAACATTGCCAACCTTTACCACGCCAACCGTAACAGCATGTCGCACATACAACCCGGCGGGCGTTTTGACATGGATAGCCTGGCGCATGACCGCGATGAACTTTACCTGCTGATGAAACGTAATGGCTATTTTGACTTTTACCGCCAGTACGTAAACTTCACCTACGATTCTACCTTCAACAGCAGCGTGGTTGATATTAAAATGATGATTGATAACCCGGCAGGTAAAACAGAACACCCGGTTTATAAAATTAATAATACGCTGATAACCATATCTGCCAGTAACGGCAAAACAACCGGCAAAGCCGATACCTTGCAGGTCGATTCGCAATTCAGGTATGTAGATTTCTCGCATCGGTTTAAGCCGAGGGTGGTAATTGATTATACTTTTCAAAAAAAAGGGCAATTATATAACATCGACAAACAGACATTAACTACAACCAGGCTTTCGGAGTTAAACGTTTTCCGCAATGTGCCTAACCCCACCTATGAAAAACTGGGCGATAGTACGCACCGCCTGGATACCAAAATTGATATAATACCCCTTAAACATTATTCAGACCGGGTTGAAGGTGAGTTCCTGTTTGCCAACGGCAGGTATGGCTACAACGTGGGTAATACCTTTACCAACCGGAATCTTTTTAACCAGGCGGCAATCCTGCAGTTAAAACTCAACTGGAGTATTTTGTTTGATAACGGCTCAAACACTACCAATAATGATAATATACAAAACCAGGAGTTTAGGGCCGGGGCTAATTTAATTTACCCTCGTATTATATCGCCTTTCAACTTCCCGCTTTTAGGAAAATTTGGCGTACCCCATACTACGTTCTCAACCAACTATTCTTTATTTTACCAAAAGGGATTGGTTACGCGCCAAAGCTTTATAAACTCCATAAGCTATGATTTTTACGAAACTGCCCGTAAACTTCACACCATTACACCTGTCAACATCGAATTTTCAAAGGGGGTTATTGATCCTGCTGCCTATGACAGCTTACTGTCTTATAACAGGTTTGCTTATATAAAATTAATAGGCCGCACCGTTTTCACAACAGGCAGCCAGTACACTTTTCAGTACAATGCCATTGAGTTAAACTCTTACGATAACTTTTTATATTTCCGCGGAAGCCTTGACATTGGCGGCAATTTCCTGAATTTGTTAAGCAGCACTTTTAACACAGGCAGGGATACATCCGGCCAGCGCAAATTTCTGGGCTACACCTTTAGCCAATATGCCAAAGCAGAAGGGGACCTTCGTTTTTACCGTACCCTTGGCGGAGAAAAACAATTCGTATTCCGCGTTAATCCTGGCATAGGTGTACCCTATGGTAACAGCGACCAACTGATATTTGAAAAGAATTTTTACGCAGGCGGTGCAAATGATATGCGCGCGTGGCTGCCCCGCACATTGGGGCCGGGACAGTTTAACAGGGCAACTGCCTATTATAACAGCCTGACGAAAAAAGACGATCCAATATCACGCGCACGTTTAAAGTATCTTGACCAATTTGGCGAAATTAAATTAGTAGCCAATGCCGAATACCGTTATAAATTGATTAATAATTTTTTTGGCGCAAAGCTTAAAGGGGCAGTTTTTGTTGATGCTGGCAACGTTTGGCGCCTGGGCAAAAAAGCCGAAAGCCCGAACGGCGAATTCAGGTTTGATAATCTTTTGCAATCAACCGCAATTGGGATAGGCACAGGCTTAAGATTTGATTTAAGTTTCTTTGTATTTAGGCTGGATATGGCCTTTAAGTTTAAAGATCCACAATTTAGCGGCAGCGATCAATGGGTGCTTATTAAACACGCCGATGAATTGTTTAAATCGGGCAGCTTCAAAGAGGCTTATCTAAAAGCCAACGCTACCGGTGTTGATAGCAAAGGCAACGTTGTTGGCGATAGCTACAATTTTATGCAGCTGAACTTTGGGATAGGGCTGCCTTTTTAATTAGTGAATTATTGATTTAGTGAATTGGGAAGGTTGGTTGGGTTATTCAATTTGTAACTTATCTGATTTCCCGTCTAATAATCTAAAATTCCAATAGTTCGTCCTTCTCTTCTTCTAAAATTGCAATAATTCTCAAACAGAATTGAACTGCATTATAAGAAGCGCAGCCGCCTGTCCAATAATCTCAAAGTCCTCAATTCCCTATCAAAAAATCTATCTTGATTATTGGCTCTCTTCTCCCCCCTACACCATATTCTTCAATCCGTCAATTATACTTTCAAAAAATGTTGGGATACTGAGGTTGTTGTGGTAATTAAAATACAGGAAGATACAAAAGATGATTACCGCTATAATAATAAACCGCTTAAACATATAAGCCAGCAACACCAATATTAACGGTATGGCAACTAAAAGCACCCAGCTTATGTGCCATGGGCTTAGTTTACTATCATGCTTATATATATAATAAAGTATGGCGTGGGTACCGGTTTCGTTCATGTGCTTGGCATACAAAAAAGTCGATCGGTCTATCTTTTGGCGATAAAAAGCAACCCCTTTTTCAAATTTAAGCTGATACTCAAACCCATTCATTACAAAAGTGAACAGGCCATTTACTTTCTCCTGCGTTACGCCAGCCGTGTCGGTTGCTACTATGGCAACCTGGTCAACCGCAAAAGGATTTTCTTTAACTACAAAATGATTTATGGTTATGGCATCAGCAAAAACAAAACTGTGGGCTGCTATAACAAAGCAAAATAAAAGCAATAATTTTTTCATCTGTCAATAAACCTTCAGTAAAATGTACGCAATAAAAATAGTGTTTTTTACACTACTTATTCAGCAAATAAATAGCAGCATTAAGTACCGCGGCAAAACTTACCCAAAGCAAATAAGGCCATAACAACCGGCCTGCAGCCTTGCTAAACTTGTAAAACCAGTTAATGTTCAAAATAATGGTTAGCCAAAGCAAAATGATAACAATGAGCGCCACTCCTACCTGGTGTAAACCAAAAAAAACTATTGACCACGAAAAGTTCAGGGCAAGTTGCGTAAAGTAAATATTGCGTGCTATGATGTATACAGGCTTACGGCTGCGGTGTTTCCACACCAGGTAAGCCGCAGTAGCCATCATAATGTATAGCGCAGTCCACACCGGAGCAAACAGCCATGGCGGAGGATTAAATGATGGTTTTTTGAGTGTGCTGTACCAACCGGCAATTTCGGGCCTTGTAAATAGCGAAGCCACAAAGCCAATTGCCAGTGTTATTATTAAACTGATCAGGAACGGAAAAAATTGAAACTTTCTGGGTACGGCCGGGATCATCGTTTAGTTAACCATCAAAAATGCAATAAGTTTGCCAAATATTTACAATACGATTATCCAAACAAGCATTTTAAAAAACACAAATGTGTTAGTTTAGCGGTAATTGCCAAAGCTGGCAAAAACACAATGATAAAAACTTTTAAACTATATACCGGAGCCGACGGGCACTCACATGTACAAACCGGCACCGTGGCCGAAGGCCTTTTTAACCAGGCATCAAGCATTAGGTTCCAGGAATCGCCGCCTCACTCGTTTTTTGATTGGCACAATGCCCCTGCCGAGCAGTATGTGATAACCTTATCAGGCACCCTTGAGTTTGAAACCCGCCCCGGCGAAACTTTTATTGTGCGCCCGGGCGAAATACTGATTGCCCTGGATACCACCGGAACCGCCCATAAGTGGAAACTGGTTGATGACCAACCATGGCGACGAGCATATGTGGCTTTTGATGCCGGCCATGAAATAAATTTTGTGCCGGACGGAGTGTAAAAAAAGCCATGCTGGCCTGGCAATGCTGCCAAACCAGCCCCCTGCCTGCAAAACAATCGGTTTGCCTTGCTTGCAGGGCCCGGATGTTGCCCCCGATGGCTTTACCGGATGACTTTTAAACTTCTTTAATCAGGCTTAATCCGTACGTAAACAGTACTAAAGCCATCAGAAATGAACACATCGTTTTGGTATAAGGTATCGTTGCGGATAATAAAAGCGGTAGGGTTTTGGTTATTAATCTTCAAAAGGTCTACCGTTTCGGTAGCCGAATATTTATAATTCCTGGTTATCGAAAACTTGCCCGATAAGGTAAGCGAATCTTTTTTATACATTTTAAAGGTACTGTCGGCACCATAAACCTGTGTAAATGAGTAACCCAGACTTTGTGGGGTGAGTGTAACCCCACCTATACCGCCAACAGATTTTACCCACCGCCAACTGCCCGTTATTTGTGTAGATGTTGGGCCCGGCAAGCCATCTTTATTACATGAACTAACGCTGCAAAGCACCAGCGCGGCAAATAACAGGATAAAGTATTTCATTTTATTAGGTTATATAAAGCATTACGCAGGCATTTAAAGCTTTGCTACAGCACATTACAATTTTTCCGAAAAATTATTTTATATAACTACTTATGTTATTTTGCAGCAAATTCTTTGTATCATTAAACCATGATTATAGTCATTCAATGTAAAGACCAGGTGGGCCTGGTTGCCTACATAGCAGCCATATTGGCTAAACAGCATTTGAACATCGTATCCATGCGCGAACACGTGGATCAAAACGAAGGTTTATTTTTTATGCGGGTTGAAGTTGATGATAACCCCGAAAGCGCACAACTGGAGCAACTATTAAAACGGCTGCTGCCCGATGGTGCCATGGTGCTGGTAAACCCCCTACCCCACAAAAAGGTGGTAGTGCTGGTAACTAAAGAATATCATTGCCTTGCCGATATCCTTATCCGCAACTATTTTAAAACATTGGGGGCAAGTGTACAATGTGTTATTGGTAACCATGCCACACTACAAAACATTTGCGAACGCTTTGATATGCCTTTTCACCACATATCCCATGAAGAAGGCACCAAAGAAGAATTTGAACAAAAGGTAATTGAAACCGTTGAACAGTACACGCCCGACTATGTAGTGTTAGCCAAATACATGCGTATCCTGTCGCCAAATTTTGTCAGCAAGTTCCCTATGCGCATCATCAATATCCACCACTCGTTTTTACC
Organism: Mucilaginibacter sediminis; assembly: GCF_051903035.1. Taxonomy (NCBI): domain Bacteria; kingdom Pseudomonadati; phylum Bacteroidota; class Sphingobacteriia; order Sphingobacteriales; family Sphingobacteriaceae; genus Mucilaginibacter; species Mucilaginibacter sediminis. Next base: position 6,216,541 of record NZ_CP170602.1, on the reverse strand, counting down.
TGCCTTTATTGGCGCAAATCCTTACCGCAAGGCTTTCGAACGCGGTGTTAAGTTAATTGGTGCAACCGCCCACTTTGTATCAAATGAGCTTGACGAAGGGCCAATCATCGCTCAGCAAATTATCCCGGTAAACCATACTTTTACAGCAGCAACCATGGTAAAAGCCGGGCAGGAAATTGAAACCTCCGTACTCGCCAGGGCTCTTAAGCTGGTGTTTGAAGACCGGGTCTTCGTATCAAAAAACAAGACTGTTATTTTTGAATAAGCACATCCTGTTATCCAAGAAAAATACAACTGTCAAGAGACGACTTTTTTTGACTTTTTAATTTTGAATTTTGACTTAAAACGATAATGGTGGACCATAAATGATCCACCATACATCTGAGATTTAGTTGATTATAAAAAGATCTTTGTTACTCTACTACAAGTGTGGCAATGGAATGCGGCTGGCTGGTTGTTTTGGCAGCTTTACCTTTTATCCACAGGCTATATTCAATTTTTTCGTCGGTTTGGTTCATTACTATTACGGATAACTTGCCGTTAGGGTTCAGGTAAGCGGTAGTTAATAATTTGTCGCGGCTGGCTACGGCTGCAACCCGCTTAGCACCAGGCTGAATGTACTTGCTAAAATGCCCTAAATAATAGTACGAACTGGTGTAAATAAGGCTACCGTTGCGCAAATCGGCGTGTACCGGTGCAAAACAAAAGTTACCAACATGGTTAGGGCCGCCTTTTTCATCAAGCAGGACGTTCCAATCTGTCCAAGCTACGGTACCGGCATTAAAGTCGTTTATCATCGCCAGCCCATAGCGTTCGCCAAGCGACCAATCGTTAATTTTATTGAAGTCGTATTTTTCGATACAGCCTTCGGTAAAAATGAGGTTTTTAGCAGGGAAAGCTTCGTGCGTGCGCCTTAACGATTCAAATTGCTGGCCGGCTCCCGTCCATGTTTCATACCAGTGGAAACCTATGCCCCACACGTATTTAGCGGCTGCGGGGTCTTCCAGAATGGTGCTGGCTTGCTGATATAACAAATCGCGGTTGTGGTCCCATACAATCAGTTTTTTGCTGCTTAAGCCTTGTTTGGTTAACGTTGGCCCTAAAAAGTTCTTTACAAAATCGCGCTGTTCCCCGGCTGTGTATTTGCATGATTCCCAGCTTTGCGATGCCATAGGTTCATTTTGTACCGATAAGCCCCAGATAGGGATACCTTCATTTTCATAAGCCCTTATAAACTTGCCATAAAAATTGGCCCAGCTTTGATAGTATTTTGGTAACAGTTTACCGCCATGCAGCAGGCTGTTGTTATCTTTCATAAAAGCAGGCGGGCTCCAGGGCGATACAAACAAGGTAAGCTTACCACCGGCCGCAGCCATGGCTTCTTTGATAAATGGGATGCGGTAAGCCCTGTCATGACCGATGTTGAAAGTTTTAAGTGCTCCATCACCCTCTTTGATATAAGAGTAGCTATCGCTCGAAAAATCGCAGCTTTGGATGTTGGTACGGGCCAGGGTGTATCCTATTCCCTTATCCTTATCGTAATAAGCGGTTAACAGTTCCTTTTGCTTATCCTTAGGCAGTTTATAAAACGTTTCGGCAGCGGCATCGGTAAGCGCGCCGCCAATGCCCAGCATAGTTTGAAATGATTTTGCCGGATCGACAAAAACAGATACTTCAGTTTCGCCGGGCTGGGGGCTATCCTGAAACTTTAAGGTTTCGGTAGTTTTAAACCTCATGCCCGGTTCGTTATCAGAAACTATAACACTCACCTTTTTATTCGCAGTAGAAAACGGCACTTTAACCTGGGCATGTGCCGATGGTAACTGTAGTAGGCCAACTGCTATAAAACAGGCAAATATTACTTTTTTATTCATGATTTATCTTAATTGGTTTACCGGCGGGCAATCGGCCATTAGGGGAAGCGGTTCCGGTATTCCAAATTAAGAAAGTTAATTTGAATAAAGCAAATATGCAGTGCAATAAATAATTGATTTATACCAATTTATTGATCAAATGATACGGTTTAATACCAATAAAATAATTTTAAATATCGCTAATAATCAAACAGTTAAAAATTCGGTAACGATACCGGAAATATGTTTTGATACGCTAAAGCACATTTGTGTATTTTATACACTCTGCACGCCTGATTTTGCCTTCTTTCAATCAATTTATTGATTTTTGAGTTCCTCTTCAATCCGCAAGCTTTCTTTGTGGATGGCGTTCATCAGCTCGGTAATAAAGGTTTCCGACAGGCCTTCTTTTTTACCGGCGGCAACGGCCTTTTCAAGCACCTGCTTAAACCTATCGGCCTGTAACGGGGCTATATTGTTTTTGGCCTTGTAAATACCAATCTCTTTAACCACCTGCTCCCGCTGCCCCAGCAGCACTATGAGTTGCTTATCCAGCGAATCAATTTTATTACGGCTTATCTTCAGGGTTTGATCGGTGCTTTTAGGGGTCTCCATCGGTACAGATTGCGCGGTGGCTAAATTGAGGTTAAACAAATACATCAATAACAAAACTCCAAGTCGGGTGAGTATTTTCATATCACAATTTAATAAAATTAATCTAATTAATTTGAAGATTTGAGAATTTGAAGATTTGAAAATGGAGGGTTAAAAGCCAATCAAAAACTTTCAAAAAAACTACAAAAAACAACACAAATGATGCAAAAAAACACAACTAATTATCAATTTTGGGGTAATAAATAACAACATTTGGATACTTTTTAATAACCCTTATCGGTTTAACCTATAATTAAAAAAACCAGGGAGCTCAGTCCCCGGTTTTTAGTAAAGATGATCATCCCAAGTCTGGTTACCTGTCGCTATTGTGCCCGCGTTTAATCATCTCGTGGACGGCCCTGGCTAAAAACTCTTTTCCGTAATCGTCAAGGTTGGTTTGTTTGCCGCCGCCGTTAATTTCGTAAACAATCTTCCCGTTGTCGTTCTCGGCTACCAGGTCATCGCTGTTGATACTGCAGGATACCGACCCATGGGGCGAAATAGCTTTGATGCCTTTTCCATCCTCGGTAAAGTAGGTTTGGCCGCGGTATTCAATCTTTACGGTTCTGCCGCCGGCATTTTCAATAATGGTGGTGTGCCGGCCGCCAAAGCGGCAGGCTGTGGCCAGCAGCATAAGCCCTGCCAGGGCTATAAATTGTTGTATTTTTTTCATGATGATATGTTGTAATGTTGCGCTCATCACAAAGCTAATACAAAACACAGTACTATACAATACATAGTACCATATTTATTGAAAATAATTTTATTGCTGATGATTGGTTGTCCATGACGTGATCGTGGTTCAAATAAACATCGGCTTTGAACGCCGGCTACTACTCACCCCGGCTACGCTGCGCTGGCCGACCTCTCCGGCTGAAGCCGCAAAGAGGGTTGAACTCTTTTTTACTTTCTGCTCTTTTTTTTAGCCCCTCTATGCGACGCAGTCGGAGAGAGGGGCAGACGCCCCGATATTTATCGGGGTCGTCGGGGTGAGTCGTCACCACCATGCGATGTACTCATTTCCCCGCAGCACTCCCCTATATCTTCCCATTCAGCAACTCTTCAACCAAAATACCGTTGATGGTCATACCGGTAATATTACAGTCGGTTATGGCTACGCCTTGCAGGTTACAGTTGTTAATGGTGCTGTGGTTAAGGTCGCAATCGTCAAAGCGCAGGGGGCGTTGTTTTGCAGCCGCATCATATGCCGGGTGGCCCACCGGCGGCATACCAATATTGTGAATGTAAGCTCCGCCAAGCTGCGCACCTTCAATCTCCAGGTCGCTTAGGTTGGCATTGGTAATTTTAAGTTTGCTCAGGTCAACATCATTAAAGCTGGTGTTACTCATTTTAAGCATCAAAAACGTCGATCCATCCAGGTGCGAATATTTGGCATCGATTATTTTGGCGGTTTCGATGATGTTAAGCTTTTCGGGTTGATTATTTGCACTTGCCATAATAGTTTTGTTTGTTGATCGAATTTACAAATGCCCCCACAAATAGCAATGGCCGGCCCGGACATTTTAAGGGTGTTTTGCGACAACTGATGCATTGTTTGCCTGTAGGCGATTCTATGATAAAATTGACCATATTTGTATCAAGCTATTTAGCGTCCACAACGTTAAGTTGTAACAAACCAATTATGAGACCGATATTTTTCACGCTAACCAGCAAGTTGCAGCTAATGGTAATACCCGACACCGAAGCGCACCTGGACGGACACCCGTTTATTAGTTATACCTACAGCCTGTTTATCGACAGGGACAGGGGTCACGAAGAGCAAGCCTTAGATAAAATGAGCACCCTGCATTTAGACAAAATTACCGACCCTGATTATTTAGGTTTTGTTGCATTTGAACAACCCGCCAACGTATTCTCTTACACGGCCGGCCAGCATGAATTAAGCATTGCAGAAGTTGAAGAAGTAATTGAACTGTTAACCAAATTCAGGGATAACCCACCCTTTTGGCACCCAATTGATGATATTTAATTAGTACAGCGCCGTTGGCAATCCGTCAAGGCTAATTAGGTTTTTTTCTTTTTTATAGGCCTCCAGTCCTTCGGCACCTTTATTGGCGGCCCATTTGTAAGCCTGGTCGCGCTCGCCTTCGTAACTGTAATAGGGTACGCTAAAGCCGCATGATGTTTGCACCTGGTAAACGTTGGCCACAATAATTTGCCGGGTTGATAGCAGGATATCAAAATGCTGCGCCAGCTGCGGCCATTCTTCATCGCCGGGCAGCACGGTATAGCCATTTCCATATAAACGCAGAATATTTGGCGGCCCCTCAAAAGCGCAAAACATAAAAGTGATTCGGCCATTTTCCAGCAGATGCGCCGATGTTTCGTTACCGCTGCCAATAATATCCATGTAAGCTACCCTGGTGGCCGATAATACCTTAAAGCTATCTATCCCCTTGGGCGATAAATTAACGTGCCCATTGGCAGCAAGCGGTGCCGAGGCTACAAAAAACATTTTTTGCTTCTCAATAAAGGCCTGGTGTACAGGCTGGATGGTTTCAAAAAACTTTCCCATTGTGGTTTATTTTTCCCGTTAATCAAATTTAACCAATAATTGTAGTCGCCGGGCATTTTCAGTGTTAACTTATTGTCAAGGGAGGCAATCCGCGTAGGCAAACTGGTAACAAGTACTTATGATGTAACGGGAGATACAGGAATTGAGGCCCGGAATTCGTAACAAGATAGTCATTTGCATAGGGAGAATTACATCATAAAAGGCTGTCATCCTGTCGAACCATAGCGTGCAAAGACCTCTCCGTGCGACCCTTTGACAGGGTTGGGATGACGAACCTACACACCTTGAAAATATGTCTTGTCATGCTGAGGAACGAAGCATCTATTAATGAACTTTTTGCCATTGGAACCAAAGTAAGCAGTGCACCTTACCCCAATAATGCCGTTGCCTGCGGCCCGCGCTTTACATACATACGTCACAAGGGGTTAGGCGCCTGGCCGGTATCCGTTTCAATCGTTAACGGGGCTACGGGAATCGAGGGTTAGGATTCACTTCCCCGATAGCTATATCCCCACAAGCATCTTCCGGATATAAAATTGCCTACCCCTCCCCCACGAACCGAAAACATTGGAAACAGCGATCTGTTAGGACACGACCCTTGGAGGAGCTTCCCGAAACCCTCAGGGTCCTTTTGCAAAGAGACCCGAGGGGACGTAAATGACTAATGACAGCGCAGCGAAATGACCAATGACAAGCGAAGCGCCAATGACCAACAACAGCGAAGCGAAATGACTAAGGAATTGCATCATTCATCCTGATAAATGTATATTTGATAAACCAACAAACCCTTACATGAAAAAGCTTATCCTCATCATTGCAATAGCTACGTTAAGTATCAATTGTTTTGCTCAAAAGCAAACCAAACCGGTTTATGATGCTGCACTTTCCAAAAAACTGGGCGCCGATAAATATGGGATGAAAAAGTATATTATGGCTTTTTTAAAGGAAGGGCCAACCCGTTTAACAGATTCGGCAGCGCGCATGCAATTGCAAATGGCCCATTTAAAAAACATATCCAAACTGGCCGATGAAGGCAAATTAGTGGTTGCCGGTCCTTTTTTGGATGATCAGCCCATTAAAGGCATCTTCATTTTCAATGTGGCAACCATTGAAGAAGCAAAAACCCTTACCGAAACCGACCCGGCAATAAAAGCCGGTTCGTTAATAATGGAATTGCACCCGTTTTATTGCTCGGCCGCCTTAATGGAAGTGGTAAAAATTCACCACACGCTCGAGAACGCAAGCATTACCGATTAAAACAATGCAGGTTGACGAAATTTTAGGATTACTTAAGCAACAGGCCAACCCAACCTATCTTACCGGTATGCAGCGTTTTGGTATAGACAGTTCCAGGGCTCTTGGCGTTAAACTCCCTGCTGTACGCAAATTGGCTAAAGGTTTAAAAAAAGACCATGTGCTTGCACAGCAACTTTGGGACACCGGCGTTCATGAGGCGCGAATTATGGCCTCGCTGGTTGACGACCCAGCATGGGTTACCGAACAACAAATAGATAGCTGGACAAAAGATTTTTATTCGTGGGACCTGTGCGACCAGGTATGCGGAAACCTTTTTGACCGGACATCTTTTGTTGTTGCCAAGGCCATTGAGTTTAGCGCCCGGGAAGAAGAGTTTGTTAAACGCGCGGGCTTTGTTTTAATGGCCGAATACGCTGTACATAATAAAAAAGCACCCGACGATATTTTTATACCTTTTTTTGCCATTATGGAGCGTGAGGCCTGGGACAGCCGCAATTTTGTTAAAAAGGCAATAAACTGGGCCCTGCGACAAATAGGAAAAAGAAACAGCACTTTAAAAGCCGTAGCAATTGCCGCGGCCAACCGTATTGCAAACCAAAATTGCAAATCGGCCAGGTGGATTGGCTCCAACGCCCTGGCCGAGCTGATAATTGATAAAAACTTCCTAAAAAAATATAAACCCTCATAAAAAAACAAAGGACATAAGCCTAAAAAAGGGCCATTCTTTCGGTTTTTTGCAAAAATTTTCATTATTTATTAAAAAATTCAGGGCAGCAAAGTATTATCCAATTCCATTTTAGCGTTTAAAGTGCAAAAAATACACTTCCGGTTACCGTTAAAGGCGGTTATTTCACAATATCTCCCTTATAAATGCCTGAATTTCCGGTGCGCAATTTTTATTTTGTAATTATCAGTATCAGAGTGATTTATATGATACCAAATACTATATTTGAAATCCCATAATTGTTCAAAAAAAATTAGTGGTTTGGTTAAACGTAAACAACCAAAGGTTGTAATTAAAGTTATTTTATAATTATGGCACATATTTTATTAATAGCATGTTGCATTAACTAAATAAAGGGGCTATTTTATAGTATTAGTATGAGTTTTTCTGAAGGGCACAAATTTTCTGACGATAGCAAGCAACACCTTGCCCAAATCATCGATAATATAAATGCCGGCATTTGGGAATACAACATTACAACAAAAAACATCAAATGGTCGGTAGGGTTTTACACCGTTTTGGGATACGAGCCAGACGAAATAGAATGTTCGAACCATATATTTTTTGAACATTTACTATATCACCAGGATAAACCTGCTTTTTTAACCGCCCTGAACAACCAACCTTCAACTTCAACCCAACCACTACAAATCAGGCTACTCACCAAGCAGTCGGGCTATCATTGGTTTGAGAGTACGGTAAAAAAATACAATGACGAAACCGGGCAAATCATTTACGGATCGATCATTAATATTAACCAGTATAAACAGGCTCAGATACAGGCGACGCACAATGATTTAGTTTATAGCGAGGCCCTTAAAATTGCCAAATTGGGCAGTTGGGAGCTGAACGCACTTACCATGGGCCTGTCCTTATCAAAACAGTTTTATGATATTTATGAGTTGCAAAACCATGTTAAGCTTTCACTGGATGAGGTTATCAGTTTTTTTGAGCCGCCGCACCGCCCGGTGATTAAAAACGCCATTGATAATGCAATAGAATATTGCCAGCCTTATGACCTGGAATTGCTCTTCCGATCGGCAAAAAACAATGTAATTTGGGTAAGAGCCAAAGGGATACCCATTATTAATGATTTTGGCAAATGCATTACCATAAGGGGAATTATACAGGATATTGATAATAAAAAACGCAAGCACCTTGCGTTGGAATCGTCATTAAATTTATTGACAGACCAAAACAGGCGCCTGCAAAATTTCGCTTACATTGTATCGCATAACCTTCGGTCGCATGCAGGCAATTTACAGTTCATGGTAACATTACATGATGAAACCGAGCTTCCTGAGGACAGGGCCGAAATTTTGTCGCATATTAAATCAATCAGCGATAGCTTAAGTGCTACCATTGAGCATTTAAACGAGATAGTTCAAATTCAAACCGAAATTACCAATGAGCGGACGGTAGTTGATTTTGAGACAGTATTTAAAAATATCATATCGGCATTAAAAAGCAATATCGATACGCTTGACGCCACCATAACGTATGATTTTAGCAAGTGCCCGCAAATACATTATATCCCGGCCTATATGGAGAGTATTTTGCAAAACCTGCTTACCAATGCACTTAAATACAGTTCGCCGGAGCGAAAGCCCATTATAAAATGCCACACCATAAAAGAACGGAACCATATTTACCTCTTTTTTGAAGACAATGGTATTGGCATTGATATGGAGCGATACGGCGATAAAATGTTTGGCATGTACAAAACCTTTCATCAAAACCCCGACGCAAAAGGTATTGGGCTATTTATAACCCGCAACCAGATAGAGGCATTGGGCGGCACTATAAAAGTAGACAGCACCGTAAACATTGGCACAAAATTTACTATTAGGCTGGTATAAATAATACCAATAGCAGATGACAGCAGAGAAGGATCCCGTGGGGGTGTGCTTAATTGACGATGATCAGGTTTATACTTTCGGATTTAAAAAACTAATCAATTTAAGGGGGCTCAATAGCCGGGTAATTAATTTTTGCGACGGAAGCCAGGCCATTACCTGGTTAACAAACCCGCATAACAGCCACAATTTACCAGATGTAATATTCCTGGACATTAATATGCCTAACATGGATGGCTGGGATTTTTTGCGGGAATTTGCGGAAATAAAGTCCCAATTGGGCAAAAAAATCACAATATATATGCTTAGCTCATCTATCAATCTAAACGATATTTACCGGGCAAAAAAAATTGCCGATGTAGCAGATTATATTTTTAAGCCCATAAATGAATACCAACTGCACGCAATCATAAACGTGCTCAGGGAACAGGATGCTGGTTCAAATATAAGTAAGTATAAAGCTTAATGATTTACGTATGACATAGAATTCGCATTCGTTGATTAAATCAACGGATACGAATAATTTTCATTTTTCAGACAGCTTTTTAGTCTAAAAAGCACTTACTATATTAATATTATGCTTGTTATTCGATATAACTTTCTAATATTTTAAAGCCACCGGTGGTCTCCAGTTCAATTTTATCAATGCTTTTTGGCAGCAGGATGCACTCGCCCATTTTTACAGGGTAAGTTTGGCCGTTATAGGTTACGTTATAAGCGCCCTCAACGCAAACATGTACCACAAACGAATCAAGCGCCGAATAATCTTTCGCGGTGCTTTTGTTAAAATCAAGTATGTTGGTAGTAAAGTAAGGGCAGGTTACCAAATGAACGGTTTCGTCTTTTTGTGGCTGGTATATGGTTTTATATTCCGGGTAGTGTTTGTAATCAATAGCAGCCAATGCTTCCTGGGTATGTAGCTCACGTTTATTGCCTTTATCATCTACCCTGTCAAAATCGTAAATGCGGTACGTGATATCGGATGTTTGCTGAATTTCGGCAATTAGCAAACCTTTGCCTATGGTATGTACCCGACCGGCTGGTAAAAAGAATACATCGCCGGCGGCAACATCCTCTTTATTCAATATATCCATAATATGGCCGCTGTTTAACGCGTCAACATATTTTTGCTCCGTCATCTCCTGGTTAAAACCGGCTATTAGCGTCGAACCCGAATCGGCTTCAATAACATACCACATTTCGGTTTTACCGAATGAGTTATGGCGTTCCCTGGCCAGTTTATCATCCGGGTGTACCTGTACCGACAGGTCGTCGTTGGCATCAATAAACTTAATTAACAAAGGGAAAATATTACCAAAATGGTCGTAAACCTTTTTACCAACCAACTCGTCTTTATATTGCTCCAATAAATCAGCCAATGATTCGCCATCCAGCACGCCGCCATTTACCACAGATACATCCGATTTTACGCCCGATAATTCCCAGGTTTCGCCACAGTTTGGCAAATCGCCATAATCTTTATGCAAATAGGTTTTGATCTTTTGACCGCCCCAGATTTTATCTTTATATATGGTTTTAAACTTTAAAGGATATAATGCCGACATAGTAGTTTGTTGCTTTTGCCCGCTAAGTTAAAAGTTTAATATAAAAAGCCCCAAATAACTTTTAAATCGGCAGGGAGTAATGGCTTTTAATGCAGAAATAGGCAAAACTATCAATATTGAATACCAGTGATTGCGAGTATCCACCAGCCCTGCTGGAAAAAATAGTAATGACGACTATGGATAGCATAACCTCCTCTATACCGTCATTGCGAGGCACGAAGCAATCCCGGACTATGTGGGACTAAGCACGTAGGGGATTGCTTCGTGCCTCGCAATGACGGTAGTTTAGACCATTCGTTTAACTATATCCGTTGCGCGTCATAATCTTTTTTTAGGTTTACCTGATAGATATCCGTATGACATAATTGTTGTCGAGTACTAAACCCAATGCGTCATTCATGTTTTTCCAACTTAGCTGGTGGGTATTCGACATTCGGTTTATATATTGATAAGAATCTGAAAGATGCACACAGCAGTCCTTAGTACAGGAAATCTCACATCATCAATAACAACCTTACAATTACGCAATCAAATCCAATAACTCCTGGTCGCTAATGATGGGAATATTAAGTTTTTGCGCTTTTTCGAGCTTGGCCGGCCCCATGTTATCACCGGCAACAAGATAATTTAGCTTTGCCGAAATACTGCTCAAAATTTTGCCACCATTTTGTTCAATAATATCTTTCAGTTCATCGCGCGAAAATTTTTCAAACACGCCCGAAATAATAAAGCTTTGACCAGCCAATTTTTCGCTGGCCAGGGTTACTTCTTTTTCTTCGGCTACAAATTGCAGCCCGGCATCTTTTAATTTCTCTATCTCCTGCTTATGTTTTTCATCGCTAAAGTATTCCGCAATACTTTGGGCTATCCGGCCGCCAATTTCGTCGGCTGCGGTAAGTTCCTCTTCGGTGGCAGCCATCAGTTTATCAATGGTTTTAAAATGGAAAGCAAGTTTCCTGGCCACCGTTTCGCCAACATACCTTATGCCCAATCCAAACAGTACTTTTTCAAAAGGCATCTGTTTTGATTTTTCGATACCATCCAGCATATTACTGATGGATTTTTCGCCAAAACGTCCCATTTGCTTTAATTCAGCCGCGTGGGTATGCAAATCATAAATATTGCTGATGTGGTTTATAAACCCGCGAGAGTGCAGCGTTTCTATAGTTTCGTCGCCCAGGCCATCAATGTTCATGGCCTTGCGGCCAATAAAGTGCTGCATTTTACCTACTATCTGCGGCGGACAACCTTCGTCGTTCGGGCAATACCATGCAGCTTCGCCTTCGGTCCGCAATAAAGGCGTATCACAGGCCGGGCAATGGGTTATGTAAGCAATAGCTTTGGCATCAGGCTTGCGCTTATCTAAATTAACGCTAATGATCTTGGGGATGATCTCCCCTCCTTTCTCAACAAATACGGTATCGTGCTCGTGCAATTTAAGGCGTTCGGTAATTTCATCGGCATTGTGCAGGGTGGCACGCTTTACGGTTGTGCCGGCCAGCAATACCGGCTTTAAGTTGGCAACCGGGGTAACCGCGCCGGTGCGGCCTACCTGGTAAGTTACCTGTAATAATTCGGTTTCTACCCGCTCGGCTTTAAATTTATAGGATATGGCCCAGCGCGGCGACTTGGATGTAAAACCCAGCTCCTGCTGTTGCGAGTAATTGTTTACTTTAATAACAATGCCATCAATATCATAGCTCAGGTTAAACCGCTCTTTATCCCAATGGCTTATAAATTCCAGCACGCCGCTAATATCGCTGCAAAGCTGGCTGTGGTTATCAACATGAAAGCCCCAGCTTTTAACAGCTTCCAGGCTTTCCCAATGGGTTTTAAACAATGTTTTTTCAGTATATAAACCATACAGAAAACAATCCAGCGGGCGCCTGGCCACCTCGGCCGAATCCTGTAGTTTCATAGTACCCGATGCAAAATTGCGTGGGTTGGCGTATGTCATTTCGCCATTATCTGTACGCTCCTTATTTAAACGCTCAAAAGCTTTCAGGTGCATAAACACCTCGCCGCGAATTTCGAACAGGTCGGGGTAATCGCCGGATGTCAGTTTTTTGGGTATGCTGTGTATGGTGCGTACATTGGTGGTTACTTCATCGCCTTGTGTACCGTCGCCCCGGGTTACTGCACGCACCAGTTTGCCGTGTTCGTAGGTTAAGCTCATGCTAAGGCCGTCAAACTTAAGCTCACAAACGTATTCAAAACTATCACCGATAGCTTTGCGAATGCGCTGGTCAAACTCCACCAGTTCCTGCTCGTTATAGGTATTACCTAACGATAGCATGGGCCAGCGGTGCCTTACCGTTACAAATTCTTTGGTAACCTCTCCGCCCACCCTTTGCGTAGGCGAATCGGGGTCTAAAAATTCGGGAAATTCCTTTTCAAGCTTGTTCAGTTCTTCCAGCTTTTTATCAAAATCAAAATCGCTGATGGTAGGCATAGCCAGCACATAATAATTGTAATTGTGCTGCTTCAATTCGGCGCTAAGGGCCTTAATCTGTTTTTTAGCTTCGGCGGGTGACATGGTACGAAGGTAATAAATTAGTCAATTGGTTCATGGTTCATAGATCATAGTTCATGGCTTTTTTGAGGTTGGTAAATTTTTCTACCATGAACTATGAACCATAGGCCATGAACCGAATGAACTACTTATCAGTAATAACCGTCTCACTCACCATGCTCATCGGGAAGGTAGCGCCGCCGGGGGCATCTGGATTGTCTTTTATGGCAACCGTGCCGCCTATGCTTTGCTTTATTTTCGATTCGGTGATCCAGCCAGTAACCCTGTCGGCTTTAACATCTGATGTCATGGTGCCTTTCATATTATATTTCATCTGTGCATCTGGCGGGGCGGGGATAGTAGTTATGCTGCCTTCGCCATGAATTATGTAGCTGGCGGTAGTGGCATCGGTTAACTGGTATACCATAGCTACATTGGCCTTCATGGTGCTTTGAAGGGTAGTATTTATTGTCCACTTATCATTCCGGGCAACCGGCGTTTCGGGGAATACGGCTGTGGACATTTCGATACTGCCTTTGATAGCATTACTCCCAAATGATTGGATAAACTTTGCCTTCAGTTCCTCCTTCTGCACGCCCTGAATTTCCTGGAAACCATCCAGTACAGATGATATCATCCGCTCCACATTGTTAACCGACCGAATTTTACCGCTCCTGGTAAACGTAGCCGTAAATGGCTTATCAATTAACGCGCCCAACATGGACGACATCAAATCAGCCGGATCTCTTTTTTCGGAATCAAAACTAACAGGCCCCTCGGGCAGTTGCATCTTCATGGTCAGGAATTTATAGGTAACCTCCATATAGTACAGCGAATCATCAGCACTAAGTACCTTAAAGGCTGTTGTACCCGTTACTGTTACATCAATATGGTTTACCTGTCCGTTTATGGTTTGCGTTATGGCCGATTTTGTGGTGGTAACCATGTTATAGGTATTCCCTTTTGTTAAATTTAAAACAAGTTTCAGCTTTTGCCCCTGGCACGAAATTGCAGCAAAAAACAGCAAAAACAAGTTAAACAGGTACTTCATAGTTGGTAGCTTATAATAGGCTAAGATATTATAATATTTTGGCTAAAAAATATGCTAAAACATAGCAATTTATTAAAACTAATTTCGTTAACTTTATAGTAACCAATTTGACTTTAATTTTTCAGGCATTTCAAGACCGAAAGGAGGCATTTATGTTACAGCAAATAGCATTTATACCACAGCATCAGTTCCACGTGTTAATCAATTTTAAAAATGATGAGCGCGCGGTAGCTGTTTTACCCAACGAAGCAGGAAAGTTCCGCGTGGTTGACCAGGGTAAAGTTATTGCAGAAATTAATTTTGACAAAAACCGCAGCGATGTGGTTTGCAGCCGCGGAAAGTTAGGCGCCAATGTTATGGCTCAACTGGCCAACCAAATAAAAAACCATTACGCATCCTAAGTAAAACAGGTAACAAAGACTTTGATAGTTCATGGATAATGGCTCATGGTTCATAGTCCATGGGAATTTATTGTTCATGGGCTATCTTTTTTTTCGACCATGTTTATGGCGTTGCCTTCGGCCGGGCTATACGCTCATACTGCACAGCCTTAAGCACGTTTGCCGGTATCGGCTTCTATCCCTAACGCTTTTGTCTGAATCAGAATTTTCAGGATTTTAAAATTAACAGAATTTAGTTTCTTCGGCCTCAATGGTTCCAATTAATCACTGCAACTCCATTAGCCATAAACAGAGTATCCTTATTCCTTATTCCTTCTTCGCTGGCTGCTTGGCCAGCATGGCATCCTTTATAAATTTTACCGGTGCGCTGCCGTAGCTTAAAAATTTCTCGTTAAACTCTTTTAGCTTGTACTTATCGCCCATTTTTTCTTTGTAGGCGTCCCTCAAATCGGTAATTTCTTTATAGCCGGTGTAGTAGCTGGTGAGCTGTACGCTACTCACGGTTACACGCTTCCACTTGCCATCAGCTTCGGCCTGTTGCTGAAAAGCTTCGGTGGTGAGCATTTTAATAGCCTGCTCTTTAGTCATGTTGCCACTGTGTACGCTATAATCTAAAATAGTATTACATACCGATCGCAGGTTCCATTTGTACCACATGAGCAACATTTCGGGCTCATTGTTACCATAACCGGCGTTCAGCATCATTTCTTCTGCATATACGGCCCAGCCTTCCTGCATTGCGCCGTTGCCAAATACCGCTTTTATAATACTTGGCGACCTGTTGGCATACACCCCCTGTACATAATGACCAGGAACGGCTTCATGAATGCTCAATATCTGGATGATGTATTGGTTATACTCGCGCAGGTAGCTCTCCGCCTTTTCTTTAGGCCAGCCCGAAAGGCTACCCACATTATAGTACGAATTACCATCTTTATCATATGGACCGGGCCCGCTCATGGACGCGCCGGCAACACCGGCCATATAGCCAGGCTCCTTGCGGATGATGAGCGGCTTTGTTGCATCAAGTGTTAACAAGTCTTTTGTCCGCACAAAATTATTCAGCTTCGGGATCAGCTGCACAATGGCCGATTGGAAATCATCCGGTTTAACATGATTTCCAGATAGGGTATCTATCATCTGGCTTATCATTTCAAGGCTATCAGCAGGTATCGCCTTTTTACCAAAATATTTTGGCCATAGCTGCCTGCTTATTTTGGCCATTTGCTGATGAACATATTTTTTACGCTGTACAGCAGTATTGTAAACCTGCTGCGCGGTTTTGGCTGCCACAATCTCGTACTTAAATTTATCTTCGTACAGTTCCCGCCCCAGCCTAAAGTTGCGGGGATGTTCGTTTTTTAAATTCTTCAGCCATTCGACGTAATCCTTTATCGCTTTAACGGTAACCGCGGCCCTGTCAACCATCAGCTTTTGTTCGGCCTTGGGGATAGTGGTTTTTTGCAGCGAATCGGCAAAATCTTTTCCTATCACATCCAATCCGCCCAGGTTTTGTTCAATGGCCAGGCTCACCAGTTCGGTCACGGGGTTTTTAATCTGCTTTTCGGCATCTTTATAAAACAGGGGCACGTTTAGCATCCGCTGGTAAAAATTGCGCAGGCGCTTTGGCAGCGGCGCATAGTGCTCGTTAAGGATATAAGCAAATGTGCTGATTACATTATAGGATGATGGATCCCACTCGTAGCTTTTTAATTGCTTTATCTGCCACTGTGCATAATCCAACTGATTTTGCATCATGTTGTAATCAATGCGGTTACCTTCGTTAAGTGTATTTACATCAAAGCGGCTCAGGGAGTCCATTTGCACTTTGGCAAAATCAAGCATTTTATCGCGGCTTTGATCGTTAGGGATATATAGTAAGCTATCGTATTTATGGTATCCGGCAGTTGTTGCCCAATCGGGGTTTAGCTTCCATAAATTTTCGAGGAACGAGTTTTCATAAACGGTGAAAGCCGCATCGTCTTTAGCGAAATCGGGCCCCCGGCCGGCGCTTTCTTTTTTGCAACCGGTTAAAGCCACCATGAAAAGTACAACGGCCAGTGTTATTTTTAATAAAACGTTTTTGATCACGGGATGATTGAATTAAAATGCCGCATAAACTTAAAACATTTAAGCCGAATAAATCAAACCGTGAACTATTTTGTTACCTTGGATATGATGAATAATGATCATGAAATATTGATAGATGAGGTAGTTCATCTGTTGCAAGGCGGCAATGCGCATGCCGACATAAAAAAAGCATTACAAAATTTGCCCAAAGCGTTAAGGAGTGTAAAACCTGATAAACTCCCGTATAGCATCTGGCAACTATTAGAGCATATCCGGATTGCCCAATGGGATATGCTGGAGTTTTGTAAAGATGGCAGCCACCAATCGCCAAGATGGCCGGAAGGTTACTGGCCAAAAGAAACCGGGCCGGAAAGCGACGAGACATGGGAAAAATCGGTAAAACAGATTGACAAAGACCTTGATGAGTTGATAAACCTTGTTAAAACCGGCAATTTGTTTACCAAAATCCCTCATGGCGACGGACAAAACATATTACGCGAAGCTTTGCAAGCAGCCGATCATATGGCTTACCACGTGGCAGAGATTATTGTAATCAGGAGATTGCTGGGCGCGTGGTGAAGCCCCCTAACCCCCTGAAGGGGGAACGAAAGGTTGAATTTTGGCTATTCATTTTTAAAGTCCTCTCCTTTGGAGAGGATTTAGGTGAGGCGCTTACCTCACCCTCTTTACAAAACTGATAACCGACTTTATAAATTCGGGTTTGAGGGGCAAATCAGGGTCTTTGTAAGTGGCCAGATTTTTATCCTTATCGGCCGGCGCTTCTTTTAAAACATGGTTCATCTCGGGGATGATATCCAACACAGCATCTGATTTGGCTTTCTTCAGTTTTTCTGCATTGGATACTTTTACCTGTAGATCTGTAGTGCCTTGCACTATCAGTATCGGAATTTTAAGCCTTTTGATGGCCCTGGTAGGATCGTACCTAAACCACGACATCAGGTATTTTTGAATGCCCGGCCTTGCTATAAAGTAAAGGGAGGGGTCGATATTATCGGTTGTTTTACCTTTTTTTAAACTGTCGAGCATCCGCTTGAAACCTTCCGAGATATGGGTTGGCTGGGATTTCATTTGCTCGGTAAGAATATTATCAGCCGAATCGCCGGCACCGGCAACGGATATAAATCCTTTAACCGGCTGGTCTATTGACGATAGCATACCCACCAACGAGCCCTCGCTATGCCCCAGTATAATGATCCTCGAAAAACGCTCATCCTCTGTTAAAAAATTAATCAGGTTTACGCCGTCTTCCACATAATCTTCAAAACGCAGCTGGTCTTCTGTGGTCGAACTTACACTTTTACCTACCAGGCGTTTATCATACCGCAGGGACGCTATACCGCTTTTTCCCAATTCATTAGCAATCATTTTATAGGCGTTTGTGGCCAGGCCCAATTTGGGGCTGTTGCCATCCCTGTCTGTAGGGCCCGATCCGGCAATAATAATTACTACAGGTATTTTCCCGGTTACGTTTTTGGGCATAGTTAAAGTGCCCGATATGCTGCCGGCAAGATTTTTCACCAATACAGGTGTCTCTTCAACAGATGGATCCATCGCAAATGTAACAGCAGGACTACTGGTAGTTGAAGCTGTTACATCGGCAGGTACGCCTTCAAACGGCTTTAAAAACAAACCTGTAAACTGGTTTTTATCATTTAACGCTATATTTAATAAATAGGTCCCTTTGCTAAACGCTGCTTTGTATGAAGCTATCGGGCTTGCAAACTTTACAAAATCGGTACGATCAAGGCTCCCCATTTGCGCTTTTAACTGCAGCGTGGTGGTTTTAAAACTTTCAAGCGGCAGGCTGGTTTTCATTTCGGGGCTAAAGTAGTTGAAAATGCTATCGGGCTGGTTGGTGTTATACAAATGTATAAACCTGTTAAGCGCAACTTTATAATTTGCAGGTTCTGTTTGTGCAAATATGCGGCCTGCAAAACAAAGCAGCAATACTAAAAAACTAACTTTCTTCATGTTATGATATTCAAAAAGGGCTATTGCCGGTTTGATGCGAAATTAAGAAAAATCGTATCGGTTTCCTTTTTATTGATTTACTATATTTATTTTGATAAAGCATTGTTATGAACACTTGCAGCATTATACACAAATCATAAATAGCAGGGCTGGCAACGCCAATATTAATATATCATGAAAAACAAATTATAATGATATTATCAGTTTAGTATTTTGTGTTATATTGCGATACATTTTCTAAACGTTACTTTATCGCAAATTTCTACATCAACTATTAATGAAGGTTTTATTCGGAGGCATTTTTTTTGCAATCCTTACCGGAATGTGCTATGGTTCTTTTGCACAAACAAAATCTTCGGTAATTCAGGGTAAAGTTTTGACAGAAGCCAACAGCCCTGCCGAGGCAGCCACTGTTGTGCTCATGCTGGCGGCCGATTCTGCCATCATTAAATCAACCCTGGCCGATAAAACAGGGTCTTACCAGCTAACCAATATAAAACCTGGCAGTTACATTATTTTGGCAAGCCAGATAGGCAGCGCTAAAGTTTATGCAGGGCCATTTAGTTTAGTTGCCGGGCAAATATTTGGAGCGCCACCCATTACCCTCAAACAAACCAGCACCCAACTTAAGGATGTAACCGTAATAGCCCGCAGGCCATACATACAGGTTAAGCCGGGCAAAATTGTGCTTAATGTACAAAACAGTATCCTGGCCGATGGCAATTCGGCCTACGAGGTGCTGCGCCAGTCGCCGGGTGTACATGTGGGGGGCGATAAAGAATCATTAAGCATTACCGGCAGGCAACCCGCCCTTATTACCATTGATGGCCGCGCCACTAATTTAACCGGCGACGACCTTAACAACCTGTTACGCAGCATGCAAAGCAGCACCATCGATCAGATAGAAATCATCAATAGTGGATCGGCAAAGTATGATGCATCGGGTGGCGGCATTATCAACATTGTGCTAAAAAAGGGAAAAAATGTAGGAACCAACGGTACTTTAACTGCCGGGGCCGGATATGGCAAATATGCCAAAGGCAGGGCCGGCATTGTTTTCAATAACCGGACGACAAAGGTTAACGTATTTGGCAATTATACTTTTGATGATAATAAAACTACGCGCATCATTAACACCGACAGGAATATCAGCTACCACGACACCTTAAGTAACTACAATGTAGCCTATCATAATATCCAAAAAACACAAAACCACAATTTTAAAGCCGGGCTCGATTATTCGTTGTCGCCAGGGCAAAGTATTGGTTTTTTGGTGGGCGGTATAGTAACCGATAGTAAATTTATAAAAGATAATACTTTAAAAATATCCAATCAAAATAAGCTGGATTCTATCATCATTTCACAATCCAACCTTGACAGGGGCAGCAGCTTTTTAAATTATAATATCAATTATAACGCCGAACTGGATAAAAGCGGCAAAAGCCTTTCGGCCGATGCTACCTACTCTACTTATAGCCGCCACTCCAATGAGTTTATTACCAACAATTTTTACACGCCCGGTGGCAGCAATTACCGGGATGCCCAGCAATTGCAAAATATTTCGCCCTCCGGCATCCACATCTGGACGTTTAAAGCCGACTACGTAAACCCGCTTACCAAAACTTCGCGCATTGAGGCAGGTGCAAAATACAACTATGCCAAAAGCGATAACAACCTTACATTTGGGCCCAGGGTTGGCAATGTTTATAAAGCTGATCCTGATTTTAGCAACCGTTTTTTGTATGTCGAAAAAGTAAGCGCAGGATATATTAATTACATTAACAAAGTTGGCAAGTGGGATATTACGGCCGGTTTGCGGGCCGAAAACACCAATTCAAAAGGAAGTTCGATAAGCAGCACACGGACAACCACTTCATATAACTATTTTGACCTGTTTCCGCAAACACAGGTAAGTTATACTTACAACCCCAAAAACGTCTTCGGCATAAGTTTCAACCGCGGCATCCACCGGCCCGATTACCAGGACATCAACCCGTTTTTATATTACACCGATCCGTACGATTACCGGTCGGGCAATAAAAATTTAAAACCCGAGTATACCAATACCATCCAGCTATCGCATACTTACAACGATACCTTTATCACTACGTTATATTACAACCAAACCAATGATGCATACGATTTTCCGGTTTACCGGCAAAACGATACCACCAAGGTTAATATAACCGAGCGTAAAAACTTTGGCCATATTTACGTATACGGAATATCATTTTACGCGCCTGTACAATTTACCAAATGGTGGTCGGCAAATTTTAATTTAGATGCATCATATATACGCTACAAGGCTTACCCGGTTAATGGCAGTTTTAATAAAGCATCGCAGGACATTATTTTTAACAGCACCCAAACCTTTGCAATTAGCAGCACCATAGCTGCCGAAATTACCGGCAGGTACGAATCGCCAACTTTATACGGTGTAAACCAACTTAAACAAAGCTATGCGGTTAATGCCGGCATCAGCAAAAGTATTTTTAACAAACGCGCAAGTATTAAAATAAATTTAAATGATGTTTTTAATACTGACCGCGACGGCAATCATGCCATGTACCAAAACATCGATCTATCGGAATACAATAAAAAAGAAACCCGGATAGTGCGAATTGGATTTTCGTATCGTTTTGGTAAAACATCGGTTAAATCGGCCACTAAACACAATACAGGTAGCGATGATGAGCAGCGCCGTACCGGTAATTAAGGTAATGTTGTGTTAACAGTGAAATGGAGGATAGTATTCAGTCGAAAACCCGAAGTCAAGGGTAAAAAACAGAGACCCGGGCTTAGAATTATATATTTTGGAGTTGCAAATTGAGTTTACCTGATCCGGATCTCCGGATATTTACCCTTTATCTGGGTAACAAAAAAATGCCCTAATGATTCGGCACCCATGAATTTTTTGAACGAAGCATTTGAAACGCCAAAATATTGCCATACCCCTCCGCTGTCCCTAAATTCGAGTTCTAATATTTTTGAAGAGGGATCATAGCCGGCGCTATTTAGTGCCGATGACTGTACCGACTGCCTTTGCATAACTTGCTTTTGCATAATACTTTATAGTTAATACAATGCGCAAAAGATAAAAAGGTTTTAAATACTTTTATCCTGCATGCCCGCTCAGCATGCTGGCCACGATAATCAGCAACACCAGCATGGTGATGCCCAGGTACAGGTAATCCTTTTCAATTACAAAACCAATGGCCGAAAACACCACCCGTATAATGGGGGTAGCTATTAACAATATAATACCGGCCTGAATAATGGCACGGCCACGGCCGGTGAAAATACCATGCAAAATTCCCCCAATGCTCCCCACAAAATCGGGCACACCTTTAAAGGTGCTATAGTCTACCCGGGTTTGCCCGTGCCTGTACAGGTACAACACTCCCCCAATAAAAACAACGCTCATGGATATTAATACGCCTGCGCGCAATATCCAGCCTATAATGGCTTGCATGTCGGTATCCTTAAATTTGGTCATTTAGTTGTGGTCATTATTCATCGACTAAACAGCAGGATACCGTCTCCTCAGCAAGTTATAAAACTTCTCTGCGGTTGCGGCTTTACCTTCCCAGTTGTTTTTGGCAACGTAATTAGTTTTCAAAAAGCGCTCGGCTTCTTCATAGGTATTAAAGCGGTTTACTATTTCAATAGCTTCGCTGTAGGCCAGGCTGTAACCGTTAAACAAGTCTTTAATATAAAGTAGTTTATCATTCAGGTTTATGGCCGATTTTAGGTCGGTAATGGGCAGTGCATTAGCTGCTGTCGGCAGGTTTTTGTCCCGCTCTGCTATTTGCGCCGATATTTTTTGATTAAAGGTGAGTACTTTATCAGCCTCTTCTTTTACAGGTTCAACTTTAGCCACCATCGGTTTAAATAGGTCTGGTAGTGGCGCGGGTGCTGGTTTTTCAATCACCGGCTTGGCCAGGGTAACGAATTCCAATGGTTTTACTTCTTCCTCTGGTTCACCGGCTTCATCCAACACTATTTCTTGTTCCGGAGTTTCTGAACCCTCGCTTTCAAATGTATAGGGATCTTCGGTGCTATCTGCCTCCAGGTTAATTACCGGGGTTGGTTCTTCGTTAGCAGGGGCAGGCAGCTCTATTTCGGGTTTAACCGGGTTATAGGGTACGTGAGCGGGAGGTTCGGCTTCATTGGTCAATTCCAGCCTGGTTTCAACCACCGGTTTCTGCTGAACCATAGGTTCAAAAAAGCGACGTTCGTGTAATGGCTCTTGCTTTGTTACCGGTGTGGCTATAACCACGGGCCTGGGCTTTTCAATTGCAGGCTCCGGCTTAATTATAGCCAGTTCCGGTTTATCGGCTGGCGTGGTTTTGCGCTCATGTATTTTGCGCAGTATTTCGGCATGATCTTTTAAAAAATGGGCATTAGCTACAAAAAGCTCCAGTTCAAGTTCATTCAAATCGCTGTTTTCGGCTTTCAGGTAATCATATTGGTCATTAAGCTCTTGTAAAATACCACCAATCTTTTTAAAAATATCCATTTGCTTCATGGCTTCAATGTTGGGAAAATGCTTACCAAAAATAGGATAAAATTCTGATATTTGGCGCCGTGCTATACCATACACGTTGTATGCTCTAGTTACAATATGAATATCAGTTGCTTTGTTTTACATCTTCCGTTTTTTTCTTTTCGGGTTAAGGAGGCAAGGTTTTAATATCGAGATTTGGCAATCACACCAGGTTTTTGAGATTTAGCGTTTGGGACTTAGGATTTAGAGTTTAATATTTAGGTTTTTATTTAAAGAATGGTTTACCACGAAGATGTTTTTAGGCGTAAAAGTGAATCAGATGGCAGTATTGAACTGGTATGCGGATCGATGTTTTCGGGCAAAACCGAAGAGCTTATCCGCAGGCTAAACCGTGCACGAATTGCTAAACTAAAAGTAGAGATATTTAGCCCAAAATCAGATACACGTTACAGCGACGATGCCATCGTTTCGCACAATGCCAACAGGTTTAGCTCAACACCTGTTGATAGTGCATCGGCTATATTGTTGCTCACCAATGATGCCCACGTGATAGGGATAGACGAAGCGCAATTTTTTGACGACCAATTACCCGAGGTTTGCAATATACTGGCTAATAAAGGCATCCGCGTAATAGTTGCCGGGTTGGACATGGATTTTAAGGGCCGCCCTTTTGGCCCCATGCCAGCCATTATGGCCATTGCCGAATCGGTTACCAAACTGCATGCCGTTTGTGTGCAATGCGGCAACCCCGCTTTGTATTCCTATCGCCTTGTACCCGATAACGCCCGAATCCTTTTGGGCGAAAAAGAAAGCTACGAACCTCGCTGCCGCATTTGTTATAATAGCTAAGGTAATTTATAGCCTAAAGTTTTTTTGGGGTATAAGCCAAATTGCCAAAACAAAAGGTATTCTGTTTGTTATTATAGCACCGGTCCTGTTTAATTTTAAATGAATTATAGGAAAATTTTATAATTTTTAATTAAAGTTAACTATATTCGGTCTTAACTATCAATACCTTATGGCTAAGAAAATTTTAGTGATCGAAGATGATAAAGACATCAGGGATACCATAGCGTACGTTCTGGAAGAGGAAGGTTACGAAGTTGTGGCCTCGGACAATGCCCGGATCCTTAAAAAGCTTTTAGAGATAAACCCGGACCTTATTCTGCTGGATAACTGGCTTACTGATTGGAAAAGCGATGCCAGCGGCCAGGAAATAAGCAAGGGCCTTAAAAGCGACCCAGCCACAAGTCATATACCGGTTGTCATGATATCTGCAGTAAACAATATTGAAGAAATTACCAAAGCGGGCAGTGCTAACGGCTACCTTAAAAAGCCTTTCGATTTAACCGAACTAACCAGGACAGTAAAAAAACACTTAGAATAGTTTGTAAAACAATAAAGCCCAAACGGCCTTCCACAGTCTCGGAAGGCCTTTTTTATTTAAAGCTTAATTCCAAAGCCTACATAAAATGTGCGGCCATCTGCCGGCAAAATGCCCGGCCCGGGGTACATGTTAATACGGCGTGTATAATATTGGGCATTAAACAAATTATTGATGCCTGCGCTGATATGGTAGTTTTTAAAAAACCGGTAGTTGAACGCCCAGTCGGCCACATGATAAGCGGGTACTATCCCAGTAGCACCGGTTGAGTTGAATACCGTATTATTGGCATCGCTGTAGCTTTTACTGGTATAACTCAGCTGCAGGGTACTGCTCACAGGACCGCTTAAAAAAGTAAGGCCGGTACGGTTTATCCAGTCGGGCACATTTTCAAGGTGGTTACCGGCCAGGCTGATGTTTTTACCTGCCTGGTTAATTGCCCCGGTGATGTAGCGCCCGTGCGTATAAGCCAGTGAATTAAACAAACGGATATCGCTGCCGGCACGGGCATTAAACGAACGGAGTAATGATACTTCCGTATAAGCCTCGATCCCCTTGGCCACACCATTGCCAATATTAGTTAAATACAAATGGCTTACATTTTGGGCGTCGGTTTGGGTGAGCGTTCCTGCCCTATTGTTGTAGCGTACATAAAAGCCATTAATATCAAAACTAAGTATAGCACCTACGTTGCCGCGGTAACCCATATCTATGTCATATCCCCGGCTATCTTTAATGTTAGGGTCAATCACTGTCAGGTTATCAGCAGGAGTAACGGCCGCATACAGGTAGGGACGGTAAGCCTGCGATATATTGCCGTATAGCTGGCTGCCATTCCCGAACTGGTACTGTAACCCCGTGCCAAATAGCGGGAAGTTGCGGTTCCCTTTATAGCCAATGGGGAAGGTTGCATTGCTGATAACGCCCGATGTTGTAGATTTGATGACTTCGTACCGTACTCCCGGTGTTATGGTAAATTGTGGTGTAACCTGGAAAATGTTCTCGGCGAAGGCTGCATAATTGATAGAGTGGAGCCTTAAATCTATTCCATAAGGTTTAACCAGCGTTAAATCGAAATCGGAGGCGATGGTGCCTACACCTTTTTGCTTGCGTTTGGTGGTTTCTTCAAAATATCTTACCCCGGTGGTAAAGGTGCTTTTAAGATTGCCCAATTTGTAGATATGCAGTAAACGTGCTTCGGTGGTAAAGCCTGCATAATAATCCCTATCTACCTGGCGTGGGTTAAATGTTTTCAGGCCGGCATTAACGGTATCTTTAATGTTAGGCGTATTGATAAACTGCACACTGTTACGCTGGCCAAATACCACATGCGATGTAATCTCTAACCGGGTATTGCTGTTAAACGCGTAATTGAATAACAAAGCCGGGATATTAATTTCGGGGTTAAAAAAGTTCCTGGCCCTGAATGATTGCCGGTTATCAGCCGCAAATTGAGCATCTGTTAAGCCGCCAGCTATTTGCTGCACATAATCTGATCGTGAAAACTGCAATGCTATGCTGCCCTTGCTATTAAACTGGTATTTGATATTGGCATAGTACGAGTGGTAATCAAAAGCCGCATTAGGCCGCCAGCCGTCGCCCCGGCGGGTTGAGTAAAAGGCATAGTAGCTCAGTTTGTCAACTTTACCGCCAATGGCATTGTAGGAGTTAAAAAAGTTATTTGAACCGGCGGTTTGTTCGCTCTCAAAACCAAAAACTTTGGTGCTGTCGCCCTCTTTAATTTTATAGTTTACCATACCGCCAAACTGCGGGCCAAACTGTAAAGCGGCCGAACCCCGTACAAACTGCACTTCGCCAATGGCCTGGAAGGGTACATTGTAATGGTTTTCCGGGTACCCAAATGCGTCGGAGTTGGTATTGTATCCGTTTTGCCGCATGTTCATCTCGATAGACCGGTGCGGATCGGTCCCCCTGCTGCCTATATTTAATTGCAAACCGGCGCCATCCATTTCCCAAACACTAAGGCCGGGTACTTTGGCAAACAGCATTCGGGCGGAGTTATTGACCAGGGTAATTTTACCAGCATCAGGGTAAATTAAATGCGTACGCTTACCTGCAAAAATATAAGTACCCTGCACATTGGACAGGTATTTTGCTCTGCTTTCTTTAATAATCACACTATCCAGGTGCAGGGTATCCCTGGTGCTCTTTTGCGCCTGGGCATAGCCGGATGCCATGATGGATAGTATAAATAGGGTTATTTTATAAAAATTGTTCATAAGTTTAAATTGATAGTATAGGCGTATAACCTGGCATGATTAAGCAATACTATGGCGAATGTTCTTTTCAAGAATGATTCTAAATAAGCACAATGCTAAGTATAATTTTTGTGGATTGACAGGTTTATTTAAAAATATTCATGCTTCGTCACCTCTGTCAAGGTTAGGGTTATAATCGTCCGGTATGTTGCACAGATTTTCACCCACTATATCCGGTTATCTGAAAATG
The DNA here is from genome assembly GCF_051903035.1 of Mucilaginibacter sediminis. Taxonomy (NCBI): domain Bacteria; kingdom Pseudomonadati; phylum Bacteroidota; class Sphingobacteriia; order Sphingobacteriales; family Sphingobacteriaceae; genus Mucilaginibacter; species Mucilaginibacter sediminis. The sequence continues at coordinate 6,189,710 of NZ_CP170602.1, read as the reverse complement.
GCAGCGCCTATTGTTTCTTAAAACCTAATTATATACTTTTGTAAACGCTTGGTTTTCATAGCATAACCCCAGTTGCTATTTTTGAGAAATTTATTTTAGGTGTTGTTATACTTAAAATAGAAAATTCAGGTTACTTTTATACGGCCAATTTTATAAACACAAAATATATGATAATCAAAAATGTTTACTTTTTGCTGGTCACCTTTTTGGTGATTGGATCTACTTCATGCAAGAAGCCTTCTTCCGGAGATAATTCCGGGAACGTTCCCGGAGATACCACAACAGTGGTACCGGGAGGGAAAGCGCTGCCTTCGGGCGCTGTTGATGGAGTTACTTACATCAACTCGGGCAAGTCGGTTATTTTAAATTTATACGCGCCATCAAAAACATCTGTAAGCGTTATTGGCGATTTCAATAACTGGACAGCCGATGCCAAATATGCGATGAACCACACACCCGATGGCAAAAACTGGTGGATTCAGATTGACAACCTTGATCCAAACATCGAGTATGCCTACCAGTACCTGATTGACGGCACACTTAAAGTGGCCGATCCGTACACCCAAAAAATGCTCGATCCTAATAATGACAGCTATATAGATGCCCTTACTTATCCTGGTTTAAAAGCTTACCCAACCGGCAAAACAACAGGAAATGTAAGTGTGATGCAGGCCAACCAGCCCGCTTATAGCTGGAAGGTGCCAAACTTTGTACGGCCGGAAAAAAAGAACCTGGTGATATATGAATTATTGCTGCGCGATTTTGTAACCAATCACAATTATCAAACCTTAAAAGATTCATTAAACTACCTGGCCAAACTTGGTGTAAATGCCATTGAACTGATGCCTATAAATGAATTTGAAGGCAACCTTTCATGGGGATATAACCCTTCGTTTTACTTCGCTCCCGATAAATATTATGGCACTAAGAATGCCTTAAAAGCATTTATCGACGAATGCCACTCCAGAGGTATTGCGGTTATCCAGGATATGGTGTTAAATCATTCGTTTGGTCAATCGCCAATGGTGCAAATGTATTTTAATACCGCCGCTGGCAAGCCGGCAGCAAACAATCCCTGGTACAATGTAGACCCTACACACCCATACAACGTAGGGTACCAGTTTAATCATGAAAGCGCTGCTACCAAATATTTTGTAAAAAACGTGATCAAATTCTGGATGCAGGAGTATAAGATAGATGGTTTCCGGTTCGATCTTTCCAAGGGATTTACCCAGGTTAATTATGGTACCAGCGGCGATGCTGCAGTTACCGCCTGGAGCCAGTATGACGCCAGCCGCGTAGCTATCTGGAAAGACTACAATAGCTACATTAAAAGCATCGACAATAATAACTTTTATGTGATATTGGAACACTTTGCGGCTAACCAGGAAGAAAAGGAACTGGCCGGCGAGGGCATGATGTTGTGGAACAATTTGAATTATAATGCCAATGAAGCTACCATGGGATGGCTAACTAATTCAAATTTCCAGGGAATATTTTATGATCAGCATACCTTTACCCTGCCATACCAATTGGTAGGCTATTTTGAAAGTCACGACGAGGAACGCCTGATGTTTAAAAATGAAAGCTACGGAAACGCATCGGGCGGTTATAATGTTAAGGATATTACAACCGGTCTGAAACGCGAAGAAATGGCTGCTGCGTTCCTGTTTTCGGTGCCCGGCCCTAAAATGTTATGGCAGTTTGGCGAGTTAGGCTACGATCAATCTATCGACTCCAACGGGGGGCGCACCAGCAATAAACCCATTTTGTGGAACTATTTTACCCAGGCGCAGCGTATACAATTGTATAAAGTTTATTCGGCCATGATTAACCTGCGTAAAAAGAACGCAGTATTTGCCAGTACCAATTTTGTGTACGGCCTGTCGGGCGCTGTAAAAAGCATCCAGTTAAAGGATGCCGGCGTCAATGTGGAGGTTTTAGGAAATTTTGATGTGGCAACGCAAACTGCCAACATTACCTTCCCGTCAACCGGCGCTTATACCGATGCATTAACGGGGGCAACGCTAAATGTTACCTCGGCAACCATGCCGGTAACACTTGCGCCAGGCGAGTATCATGTGTACAGCAGCGCTGCTTTAACACACTAATAGCAGGCTAACATGCTAATAATAAAGGCCCCGCGGTAATCCCGGGGCCTTTGTTATTTGATTTTTTTTTACGCGATAAAACTTTAATTGCCTTATTTATAACAGATTGTTAATTATTTAACTGTACATTCGCCTAATTAAATAAAAATATAATGCAAGGAACAGTAAAATTTTTCAATGAAAGCAAAGGATTCGGATTTATCGTACCAACAAATGGTGGTGCCGAAGTTTTTGTACATGCCTCAGGCCTTATCGACACTATCCGTGAAAACGATAGCGTTACCTACGATGTAGAACAAGGTAAAAAAGGCTTAAATGCGGTAAATGTAAAAGTAGGTTAATAAATAAACTATTATCATAATCGTACAAGCATCTGTTCTAAAAAGGGCAGATGCTTTTTTTGTACTATGTCATGTCATTGCGAGCGTAGCGCGGCAATCTCGTCGCCATTGCCTGGTGAATCTGCATATCGAACTGCATTGGCGACGAGATTGCCACGTCGTTCCTCCTCGCAATGACATAAAGGTAATCACAAAAAAAACGCGAACAATTTTCATCATTCGCGTTCCTTATAATCTGCTAAATCGTTTAGTTCAAATACGATTGTAAAAGATTTGATTTTGAGTTGTGGCGTAAACGCATCAACGCTTTATCTTTTAACTGGCGCACACGCTCGCGGGTAAGGTTAAATTTCTCGCCAATTTCTTCTAACGAATGGGCGGCATAACCACCTAAACCAAAGAAAAGGATAATAACCTCACGATCGCGCTCGGCAAGGATACCTAATGAGCGTTTGATCTCTTGTGATAATGAATCCATCATCAGTTCGGTATCGGTTGCTGCATCGGTGCTTTGCAAAACATCAAGCAAGGTATTTTCTTCGCCCTGTATAAACGGAGCGTCCATAGATACTTGGCGGCCTGCATTGCTTAGTGAATCGGCAATTTTATCAACAGATATTTCAAGGTCCTCGGCCAGTTCTTCCGGTGTTGGTTGTCTTTCAAATTCCTGCTCTAATTTTGAAGCTGCTTTATGAATTTTGCTTAATGAACCAATTTGGTTCAATGGTAAACGCACAATACGTGATTGCTCGGCAACGGCAGATAATATAGATTGGCGAATCCACCATACTGCGTATGAAATGAATTTAAAGCCTTTTGTTTCGTCAAAACGTTTAGCCGCTTTAATTAAACCTAAGTTACCTTCGTTAATTAAATCGCCCAGGGTTAAACCCTGGTTTTGGTATTGCTTTGCCACAGATACCACAAAACGAAGGTTTGTTTTTGTCAAACGCTCTAATGCGGCCTGGTCGCCCTCACGGATCTTTTGCGCCAGGATCACTTCTTCCTGGGCAGATATTAAATCTACTTTACCTATCTCGTGAAGGTATTTTTCAAGTGACTGAGATTCACGATTGGTAATGGATTGGGATATTTTGAGTTGTCTCATTTTTATTGAATAGATTTATTTCAGCTAATTATATGTCCGATAAGAAAACACACGGTTGGTTTAACCTGCTTATAAAAATATGATCATTTAACGGTGCTCCTAAATTTTTTCTGAACCCGGGATACTGATGATGCAGGGGTTGGCTTTTTGATACTATTGCAGTAGGATGCGCGGTGTTTACCGTATTGAAATATGTTGCAGTTACCGGTAAGTGTATAATCAATCGTGATCTCTCTTAAATGGATTCACAAAGATACGCATTCAATTGCTATTATTGTGTCAAAAATACATCTATTTTATTTGTTATAAATGAGGCACATATCGTGCCGTTTTTATAATTGTCAGTAGCCCGTTTTTTCATCGGTATTTTCTGTTTTTTTGTCATCTTTTTTGTCTTTATCGTGGTTTTTGTTCCACTTGATTTTTATTTTGCCATCATCGCCATCGGCGGCTAAAATGTGCAATACTATTCCTTTCATACGCTTTTTATTACGTTCGGTTGCGTCTATTATTGCCGTATCACCTTTTGGGTTACGCAAAGGTATATCCAATGCTATATTTGTGCCCCTTGATAGTGAGTAAACGCCGGCTACATTCATGTTAATAGCACTTGAATTAATTTGCATGGGACTGATGTTTATTTTATCGCCATCAATATCAAACTTCATATTAAGCGTTTGAAAGCGGATATTCTTTAAATCCCTGAACGGAAAAGCAAATTTACCTACGCTTGTAATGGGTTTAAAGTTAAGTAATGCGCCTTCTTTTAAATCAACTGTTGTTAGGCCTTTCAGGCTGCCGGGCACAATGTCGCCGGCACCATTTATTTTGCCGGTGAGGTGAGCCTGTGCCGATAAAAACCCGCTTAGGTTTTTTGATGTAAAACTATTCATCCCAAAGTTGTTAAACGCCAGGAAAAAGTTACTGGTATTTACGTTATCAACTTTAGTATTAATGGTAAAATCATTAACCTTGCCATTTTGCACAAAATTACCATTGAGTTTTAATGAGCCGCCTACATGTTTAACGCTCAAATTACTAACCTTGATGCTGTTATCGGCCATTAAAAAGTCGGCAGTGGCATCGGTGGCCAAAAAGTTTTTATAATATACTTTGTCAACCTGCAGGTGGATCTCGGCCCTGCCTTTTTCAAATGCTATACTTAAGGCATCGTTCATGTTGTTTTTTTTGCTCCTGGTTTTGACCTTTTCAATCGGTTCGGCCCGGTTTAAAAAGCCCAGGAATTCGGCCAAATGCAATTGTGGGCTATGCACCTGCCACTTAAGTACTATTTTTTCGGGAGCGGTATAGTACAGGTTTAAAAAATTGTTCATCCGGCCATCCATGTAAACAATGCTTTGGCCCGATTGCATGCGGATGTTATTCAGCAGCAAATCGTTACCTGCAAACTTGATAGTGATGGCGCTGTTTTTAAAGTTGAGGTTACGGGGCAGGTAACTTACATTGGCATTTTTTATATTGATAGTACCGCCTAACTGCGGTTTCGAGATTCTATAATTAACCAGGTCGGCTTTGTAGGCCAGCTTAAGATCGGCATAACCCTTGGTAAAGCGCAGGTCATCGTCGCCAATGGCGCCGTTTAGTTTTGCGATATCAAAATTCGCTTTAAAAATGCCCGTGGCCACCGGGGTATTCAGGTTATTTATAAAAGCCGTATCAATGGTAAATGGCACCTTTTTATAGGTACCGTTAAAATGATAGAGTTTGATAACGGAGTTATCATCATTAAGTCCCCTGCCATTAATATAATTATTAGAAAACACCCCGCTAAAGCTGCAGTTTTCAATCGTAACACCCGGCATGGTAACAATATTATCGCTTATCCGGGCAGTAACAAATATGGATGGATCGCCCCCGCCGCCAAAAGTGCCTGCAATTTTACAAGTTACGGCTATCGGGGCATCAATATTAAACATTTTAAGGCTTTTGGTAATGTTGGGCGCCAGCAGGTTGGATGCATCTGTCCACAAAATTTTATCGTTGGCAATGTTAAGCGCAAAATTCACGTTCGGCTTGCCCAGGTCAAATTTACCGCCTATAGTAAAGGCATCACTACCGATATTTAAAACCTTAGGGACAACTGTAATTTGTTTTGATGGTTGATGGTAGCTGATATCAAAATCGCCGGTGAGTAGTTTATCTTTCATAAAGCTACCTTTCCTGGTGTTAAAAGAAAAGCTTTTAACCATTGTTTTCAGGCTGATGAAGGCGTGCCAGCCGGTAACAGGCCACTGCATGCGGCCATCAACATCCTGTACCTCAAACTTAAATAACTTGAAGGCCTTGCGGTCGTCAACGGTAAAATTCACATTGGTTAAACCAAAGCGTTTGATCTGGGTAGAGGGGCTGGTGTTTTTCTCTATTTTAACAGAATCCGTTGGTTTGTTTTTAAAAACGGCGGTGTTGCTGTACCCTGAGCTATCGGTAAACAAATCAATAACAGCATTGCTGATATCTATTTTATTGATTTCCACGCTGCCATGCAGTAAAGCCGCGGCATTTACAGATACATCGAAGTTTTTGGCATCTAACAGGGTATGGCGGTGTACCGGCCATTGCTTATCTTTTATAACCACATCCTTGAGGCTTACCGAAACACCGGGGAAGCCCTTGAAAAATGCAGGATCGAGTTTACCAATGGTAAGCGTACCATTAAGGTTTTTGTTGAGTTCGGCGGTCATCATTTTTAACACCTTTTCTTTGTTGAAGATGATGTACATGGAAACGCCTGCAAACGCGATGATTACAACACCTATCAATGACCCTAACACTTTTAATACTACTTTACTCCATTTAGTCATTGCTAACTATTTTATCATACAAAGCGCGGATGTTGATTAATTGTTTGATAGCTACAGATTTAAACACTAAAGTTGTTACAATTGGGGTCAGTGGCCTGATGTGTGAGGTCAGGGGTCTGTGTTCTGAGATCGGAAGTTCTCCAAGGTAAAAGTTCGGCCCGCACTACACGTCCTACAGACCACACACCACAGTCCTCAGACAACAGATCTCACAATTACCTGTTGCGCTCGCTTAGCCAGTGGAACTGCCGTTCGGCCAGCTGGAAGTGACGGTTTGTCCGTTTCAGTACTACATACAGGCTATCATTATGCAATTTGCCCAATAACTTTATGGTTGTGCTATCAGGCTGTTCATACCTGAAACTGGCCATCCATAAGCTGTCACCGGCCATTTTTTTTATTTTTAAAATATGTTTTGCCTCATCGGTAGTGTAGGCAAAATACCCCCGTTTATAGCGCTGCCTGAAGGCGGTGTCGGCAGTTTTGATACTGCCGGTGCCATTTTCTAAAATCAAGTCATGCCATCGTAAAGTATCTGCAATGGATAAAGGAACCTCCTTATTATTTACCGAGTAAATGAAAACTTCGTATACACCGTTTTTTAGCGACTGCTTAGCCGGTGCTGCATTTGTTTCGTGGTAGTATTGCCAGTTATTTATAATTTGCATAAAAACTGCCAGTATTATAAATATACATTTGAATACAATCCTACCACAGCGCATCCATTTTTTGGTGTATCTAAAATGATAGGCATCGGCAACTGGCGCCGGCTTATTGAGTACAAAAAAGTAATAAAGCCGACCTGCCTCGTTAGCCAGTAAAAACAAACTCACCAAAGTAAGTTCCATAGAAAATAGCTTAACCGGGATATCATAACTCAGGTTAAGCATCATTACATTGCCAAATACGCCGGCCGCCATAAATACGCCGAGGGTTGCTGTACGGCGGTTTAGCAGCAGCAAGCCAATCGAGGTTTCCATAACGCCCGAAAATACCTGGTAGGTTTTGGAGTAACCGATAAACATCCACGATAAACGCATGGGCAGCAAATCGCCTAACGGGGTAGCTAGCTGATGCAGATTTGGAAACGGCATTTGCAAGGCGTATATTTTAAGTATACCGTAGCTTAAGGCAAAAAAAGCAAGGTAATAACGGGCTGCCAGGCAAAGCCAGTAGTTAAGATGGGTGTAACTGGCTCGCTTACGGTCAATTACCGACCACAGCAGACAGCCAATGAGCGCTACGCATAATATTGCCCACAGTTGCGCCCAGGCCCATGATGTATCGCCGCTGCCGTTGGGTTGCACCAAAACCTCTCGGACATGAAAAAATAGCTTGTTAGATGTAGTTACAGCCCAATCAACAAAGGAATAGTAAAAAGACAATAACTTGCCAACTCCCGGGATTTCGGCCAGCCAGGCCAGCGGCGCTATCTGCAGGGTAAGGTAAATGAAAAAAAAGCGGAAGGCTATCCGTCGCCATAAGGGCCATGTGGCATTGGTTTGGGTAGATGTCATTTACAGGCAATAAGGTTGATGTAGTACTAAATTAAATACAAACACCAATATAAGTTATTTCGTTGATATTTGCAGATAAAGTACTGGTTTTGAATTATTTTTAATAGTCTGTATCGCTGCGGATACTAAATCCGTATTAATACTAAAACTAATCATGAAATTGCTTGCCATCATCTTTTGTTTAGGATTGCTATTTGCATCCTGTAAAAAGAATAACGAAACCCCGTATCAAAGCAATGGGGTTTTAACAGGCTACGACCTTCGTATGTGCCCTTCGCCTTTATGTGGTGGCTTACTGATCACCATTAAAAACGATACCGCAAAAAATCCACCTTCCTATTATCATATCAACTCCTCGCTGGCGCAATTGGGAATTAATGAAAATACCCGGTTCCCGATAAACGTTAATTTAAATTACAAAAAAGATACGGGCATTTTTGCTACATACAATTATATCATCGTCACTAAAATTAAGGTGGTAAAATAACTGGGATGCTTCAAAAACCGGGTACAGAGGCAGACAGGGCATGATACGGGTGGGCTTAGGCCTCGCCCGGTTTTTAAGAAACCGGCAATATGTGAGTGCTTTGATAAAGGATTATTGTTTCGCCGCAGGATACATTTTCCTAAATTTAAATAGCAAGTTTTAAACTGGAACACATACAATTGCTACATTGCAGCCCGGAATTTTAGGCATGAAAAACATCTTCGATAATTTTATTCAAAAAAAAGGCTTGGTTGTTCTTGATGGCGCAATGGCAACTGAGCTGGAGGCGAGGGGCGCTGATCTTAATCATAGTTTATGGTCGGCAAAATTGTTAAACGAGAACCCGGAGCTGATTAGGCAGGTACACTATGATTATTTAATGGCAGGCGCCGATGTCATAACAACCGCCAGCTACCAGGCCAGCTTTGAAGGTTTTGCAAAGCACGGATATACAACCGAAGAAGCTATCGGCTTGATGCAGCTGAGTGTACAATTGGCTTTTGATGCACGCGATGATGCTATGAAAGTGTTCCCCAGCCGTGAAAGGCCATTGGTAGCGGCTTCGATAGGGCCTTATGGGGCGTCATTGGCCGATGGATCAGAGTATCGGGGCAATTACGGTGTAGGCATTGAAGATTTGAAAGCGTTTCACCGCCGCCGGATGCAGGTATTAATAGAAACCGGGGCAGATGTACTGGCATGCGAAACCATTCCGTGTATAGATGAGGCCGTTGCGTTGCAGGAATTGTTAGCGGAGTTTCCCGGCGTACAAGCCTGGATCAGTTTCAGCTGTAAAGATGAAAGCCACCTGAGCAGCGGGGAAGATTTTGCCGATGCTGTAAAATTGTTAAATCAATCGGCACAGGTAGTAGCGGTTGGTGTTAACTGCACCGCGCCACAGCATATAGCTTCATTAGTAAAGATAGCGGCCACGAATACCAGTAAGTATATCCTGGTTTATCCAAACAAGGGCGAAGTTTGGGATGCTGTGAATAAATGCTGGCTGCCGGCTAACACAAGCGATACTCATTTTTATGACGGGGCAAAAAGCTGGTATTTGGCAGGCGCCAAAATTATTGGCGGCTGCTGTAAAACAACACCTGAAGATATTAAGCAATTGCTGCAGTTGGGGTGAGGTGAAAGGTAAAAGGCGAACGGGTAAAAAGTTAGAGATGAAAGGGGGCCAGGGCAAACGCATCTAAATAGTTAACTACGATAAGCTGTTGTTTAATAATAGCTAAGGGAATAAGCTTATAGCGTTGGGAAGATATAAGCATCAAACGATACCTTATTTTTATTTGGATACGCCTAAATTGCGAGATCAATTTAGTGTTAACCGTGCCAAAATACAAAATACTGATTATTATATATTTATGTAAAAAAATATCCAAAATATGTTAAGTTATGTTAACCCAATTAGATGCGTTTGCCCTGGAAAAGGGGCTGAATAGTTATTGGAATGATAGTGCTGAATAAAACAATTGGGCTGCGGTTCCTATTATAATTGGGTGGATAACGATAATTTATTTTACGCTGGTATAAGCGGTTTGCAAATCCCGATCCCCAAACGCGATTTTCCGCCGGAATTGGGACATCTGAGCAGGTTAGGATTTTATGCTACTTTGTTCAACTCTATAGAGATTAACAGTTCGTTTTATAAACTACCTATTGGTAAAACCGTTGCCAAATGGGCTGCCGAAGTGCCCTATCACTTTAAGTTTACCTATAAATTGTGGCGCGAGATAACGCATAACAAAAACCTGGCTTTTAACCCCGAAGATGTGGAACGTTTTATGCAGGCAGTTGGCCAGGCAGGTGATAAAAAAGGTTGCCTGCTGGTACAGTTCCCGGCCAGTATACAGGTAAATAACCTGCATGCGCTTGAGCGGTTAATCAGCACAATCCGGCTAAACGACCCGGGCTGTGAATGGAAGGTGGCAGTTGAATTCAGACACCGGAGTTGGTATCGTGACGATATATATGAACTGCTGGCGCGGTATAATATGGGCATGGTATTGCATGATATGCCGGCATCTGCCAGCCCGTTGATAACTGTTCATGATGATGTAGTTTACCTGCGGTTTCATGGCCCCGATGGGGGATACCGCGGCAGCTATGCCGATGACTTTTTATATGAATATGCACAATATGTAAAAGAATGGCTGGCAGACGGCAAAACGGTTTATGCTTATTTTAACAACACCATGGGCAATGCCTTAAACAACCTCCAAATGTTGAACCGGTACGCCGGTTAGAATATTGCCTGCAAAAAACACTCCAGGCAAGCCGGTTAACGTACTTTTTTCAATTAGCATTAATATGTGCCCCTTGCGTCAATTCTAACCTAAATCAATCCGTGCAAAACCCCGCCTTTTTCGCCCATTTTATCAACCAGCTTTTCAACTTCAGGTTCGCGCTCCAATACCGGTGCGTGGTGGGGTTTAATGCGTGCATCAATAATAAGCGGGCCGCTGCAGCCCCAGTGTTTATGCTCGGTGAAGCTGCCTATACCATAAATATCGTGCGATGGGTTACTGCGTGTAAAAGTTACCCACACAAAGTTGTTGATATTGGCTGCTGCAAAGGCTGCGTCATCGCATAGTACCATGAGGGCCAGTCCGCCCAGTTCTTCTTCTTCCTCTTTCAGCCGGTATTCAATAATGCTGATAACATTATCGATATCCTTATGATTCACATGCTTGGGCACTTCAACCATCAATACGCCTGGCATGGCCATTTTAATAGTGATTATCGGGCGGGGCAAATCAAACCACGATGGTAGCTCCGCCCAAAGTTCGCGCTTAATATCGCCGGCTACGGTTATGGCTACTTTACTACCAGTGTTTAGTCCGTCGCCACTGTAGTCAAGGGTATCAATGGTGGTGCGGGTATAAAAGTGCAGGTCGCGGGTAAAATCAACGCGTTGCAGTATATGATGTAAAAATGCTGCAATATTATTTACATCCAGGCTCGGGTCATCTTCCTGAGCAGCTATTAGCAAATATTTTGCAAGGCTTAGCTGGCTTTTACCTAAAATGTGGTTGGCGATGGTTAATATCTCCTGTGGTTTTCGTTCTTTAATGTAGGGCGTATAGCGCTCGCTGCCGGTTGCAAATAATAATGGGTGAACACCAGCCGCATCAACGGCGTTAACGGCGTGCAGGCCCGGTATTTCCTTCGGGATGGCTGCCCCGCTTATCTCGTGGATCAATGCGCCGAAACTGGTATCCTCCTGCGGCGGCCGCCCTACCACCGTGAACGACCAGATGGCATCCTTGCGATGATATACGTTATGCACTTTTAACAAAGGAAAATCATGGGCGAGGCTGTAATAACCCAGGTGATCGCCAAAAGGGCCTTCTGGTTTATTTTCCATTGGCATCACAGTGCCGGTTATCACAAAATCGGCATCCGAGGAAATGCAAAAACCCTCATCATCATAAAAATAGCGGAAACGACGGTTACCCAGGGCGCCTGCAAAGGTCATTTCAGATAAGCCTTCGGGTAGCGGCATAACGGCAGCCACTGGGTGGCTTGGCGGGCCGCCAACAAAAATGCTCACTTTTAAAGGCTGGCCTTTTGCATTGGCTTTGGTTTGATGTACCCCAATACCACGATGCAGCTGGTAGTGTAAGCCTATCTCTTTATTTAAAATATAATCGTTACCGGCCAATTGTATGCGGTACATGCCCAGGTTTGCATTCATGATGCCGGGTTTATCGGCATCTTCGGTGTAAACCTGTGGCATGGTTACAAAAGGCCCGCCATCCATAGGCCAGTTTACTATCTGCGGGATATCGCTGATGTTACATTTGCCAAAGTTTACAGGGGCGCCCCTTCCACTACCTTTCATGGGCAATGCCGATAAGGCTGTAAGCGCTACATTGGCATATTTAAAAGGATTTTTAATGGCCTTAATAGGATCGTTTTTCAGTTCGACGAGTGTTTTAATCTTTTCCAGCGTATCCCGGAAGATAAATTTAGACCGCTCCAACGTACCAAACAGGTTAGACACTGCCGGGAACTTGCTGCCCTTTACATTTTCGAAAAGTATGGCCGGCCCCTGGTTTTCAAACACCCGCAAGTGGATGGCAGCCATCTGTAAATGAGGATCCACTTCCTCTTTAATCCGCACCAAATGACCATGTTTTTCCAGGTCGGCAATACAAGCCTGTAAACTCTTATAACCCATGGGGCGAAATTAGTTCATTGGTTCATTAGTTCATTGGTTCATTGGTGGAATTTGTTCATTAGTTCACTGGTTCATTAGTTTATTGGTGGTATAGTTTGATAGATTATACATTTATATGACATTACCCTATTAGTCCTAATAAATCCGATGGCCAGAGCCCCCCTGCCCAGACCAATGAACTAATGAACCAGTGAACTAATGACCAATGGCCATCTTAAACGCAGCATCAGCTTCGTCTGCTTTTTTCAGGTCGCCTAAGTAGCTCCAGCGCAGGCCGACGATGTATTTTTGCATAGCTTGGTTTATTTGGTCAACCGTTACGTTTTCGATGGCTTTGGGCAGGTCCTCGGCAATTTGCCAACCGCCCAAAATTTCGGCAATGCCCAGGCTGCCGGTTATGGAGGCGGTGCTTTGTTGCTTGATATAGTTGGTGGTAATAAAGCTGCTTTTTATGCGCTTAAGTCCCTCCGGGCTTAAGCCGTAGCTTAATACTTTATTCAGTTGCTCGTTCATGGCTGTTACGGCTTCTTTTGGGCTGGTTGTACTCACGTACATTAAAGCATAAGGCATATGCTGCATTACAGAATACGTACCGGGATCATATGACAGATTAAGCTTGGTACGTAACTCGCTGAATAACGATCCACCCAGCGCCGAAATACCTACACGATAAGCCACATATTCGGGGCTATTAAATGTTGGGCCATTCATGATAGCATCTATGTAGTTGGTTTGCAGGTTGCGGTCTTCCTTAACCACCTTGTAATCGTTCCAGGCCGGTTCGTGTAAGGCAACAGGTGTGTATGGTGCAGATGGGATGTTGGCAAATGATGCCTTTATTTTGGCAATGAGCACCTCTTTGCTGATTTTACCGGCCACTACAATAAACATCCTGTTTTTATTGAAGATGGAGCCGTAATAGTTTTTAAGATCGGACGCTGTTAATTTGCTCAGGATCTCCTCGGTGCCATCAGGGTCGGTGGCATAAGGCGTGCCTTCGAAGGCATTTTGCAAAACCAGTTGCTCTGCACGCTTATCCGGGTTTGATTGATCTTCGCGCATTTTGGCTACTATTTTACTCCGCAATAATTCCACTTCGCCTGCTTCAAAAACAGGGTTTACAACCGATTCGGTAAATAAGTCCCAGCCCTCGTTAAAATATTTGGTGATGCACTGCATCTGGATATTACCATAATCGTATTCGCCTTCCGACGCTACGTCAATGCCGTAAACATCGGCCCTGTCGCGATATACGTTGCCCGTATATTTTTTGGTGCCGCACTCGGTAGTAGCCTCCAGTGCAAATTTTTCGATACCTGCCTGGCTGGCCGGGTAATTGGTTACGCCGCCCCGGTAAAACATGCGCACGTTGATAATATCTTTTAGTGTAGGCTTAAAAATTACCTTTATCCCGTCCACATCAAACGACGTTGTTTCTGACTGGGCCATAACAGACAGGCTTCCACAGATAAAAAAAAGCGTTACAAATATTTTCTTCATTAGAATATATGTTTTATATCATTTGTAAATTGTCATCATCGAAAGCAATTGAAATACTTAGGACTTCAGACTTTAAACTTCGGACCTAAATCAGTTTGATGCGTTGAAAAAAGTTTTAGGGTTTACCTGTGCAGCCAGTTGAGGGTTGATGAGCATGCCGGCACAGTAGGGCTTGTTTTTAATGTACTTGCGCACATAGCTTTGCAAATCGGCCCGGGTTACCTGGTTTAACCTGGTGTTGTAAGTGGTATAATAGTCCAGGGATGCTGATGACCACCAGAACGATAAAACCTGTACAAAGTCCGACGCGACTTCTTCTTCCTGCACCTTTAAGATGCCCAGTTTTTGTTTAGATGTGGTAATTTGCTCATCGGTTACATAATCAGCTTTATCCATCAATTCCAGTTGTCGTTTTATTTCGGCCATGCACTCCCTAATTTTATCAGGATTGGGTACCACAAACAAGGTGATAGGCCCAACATGGCTTAATGTTAAATAACTGATGCTTACATCAAGCGCCAGCCCCGATTGTACCAGCGCCTTTTTGAGCGTTGACGAGTTTTGGTTTAAAATATAACTGAATACATCTGCCGCGTAGGTTGACTGTACATCGTTGCGGGTATCTGGCCCCTGCCAGTCAATCATAATAAAGGGCACGTTGCTCAGCGCCGATTCTACCACAAAATAATCGGGTTTTACCAATGGTTTAAACTCCGGTATGGGCCACTTTTTAAAGGGATCAAACTTTGATGGTTTCCAGCTGCCATAAATGGCTTCCACCTTTTTAAAAACATCCTGGTGCTCCACATCGCCGGCAACGGTCAATAGGGAATTGTTTGGATAATAATATTTATTTTTGATAGAGTCCATCAAATCGGGCGTAGCCGAACGGATGACATCATGGTTGCCAATAGCATTTTTACGGCTGTACAAATTGCCCCACATGTGGTGGTCCATAGCATCGCTCAAAGCAAATGTCGGGCTCGATTCCTGGCGTTGAAACTCGCCATCAACAACAATATTTTCCCTCGCCATCTCTTCGGCGTTAAAAGAGGGATAACGGATGGCCGAATTCATAAAATCCAACCCCTGGTTCAGGTTAAACTTAGGCAGGGTAAAATAATAGTTTACGTTTTCATACGTTGTCGATCCGTTAAACTGCATGCCCAGTTCGCTTACACGGTCTAAAAAATCTTCCTGGTTTTTATAATCCTTATTGGCTTTAAAAAACATGTGCTCATATAAATGGCTTAGCCCGTTAAATTTTGGCGTTTCGGTATAGGAACCATTTTTAGTAGTTATCATGATGGTGGCCAGGGGCACGCTATTATCTTCAACAACCAATACATCCAATCCATTGGGGAGTTTTTTTAAAAACATGTTGGCCGGTAGTTTTATTTGGGCAACAAGCAGCATTGGGAACAGCGCAGATAAAATTGTAAACAGGCAGGCTTTTTTGTTCATGTATTTAATTTTAAAGGGCTTAAAATAGCAAAACAAATTAATCGGGATTGTATTATCTATGTTATTTATCAAAATATAATATAGTTCATTGGTTCACTGGTTCATTAGTGTCGCTTCAATTTTCAAGTTGGCTTATTCAGTTCAATTGCAAAGGAGTAGCCGATGCAAAAGATCAATGAACAAGTGAACCAATGAACCAAAAAGAAGCATCTTATCTAAAAAAGTTATTATTACTTTCGTAGTCCAATATCGCTGCAAACTATGTCGGTAATTGTACTAACGCTTATTATACTTATCGGCTCGTATTTTGCGGGATTGCTGGGCTCATTAACCGGTTTGGGTGGAGGAGTGGTTATTATTCCATTGCTTACCTTGCTTTTGAAGGTAGATATTCATTACGCTATCGGCGCATCGCTGGTATCTGTAATTGCAACATCGTCGGGTTCGGCAGCTGCTTATGTTAAAGAGGGCATTACCAACATCAGGCTGGGCATGTTTTTGGAGATAGCTACAACTGCCGGCGCCATGGTAGGCGCACTTATAGCGGTTTATATTCCTACCCATTTCATCGCCATTTTGTTTGGGGTTATCCTTATCCTATCGGCCATCATGTCGTTAAAGAAAAAGGTGGAATCCATAAACCAGGAGCCCAGCGTACTGGCCGAAAAACTGAAGCTAAACAGTACCTACCCAACCGCCGGTGGTTCGGTAGCCTACAAAGTAAAAAATGTAGGCGGCGGGTTTTTTATGATGATGTTTGCAGGCACAATTTCGGGGCTGTTGGGCATAGGATCGGGTGCGTTAAAAGTACTGGCTATGGATACCATTATGCGTATCCCCTTTAAAGTATCAACCACAACAAGTAATTTTATGATAGGGGTTACCGCTGCAGCAAGCGCGGTGGTTTACCTGCAACGCGGATATATTGACCCCGGATTATCCATGCCAGTGGCTATAGGCGTTTTATTAGGTGCGATAAGCGGCTCAAAAATATTGGTACATACCAGCTCATCCGGCTGGCTGCGTTGGGTATTTGCGGTAGTGGTAACCTTTTTAGCGTCGCAAATGATATATAACGGATTTACGCATAAGATTTAGTCATTTCGCTGCGCTGTAATTGGTCATTGATGCAAAAAAAATCGCAGTCAATTGTTTGATCTGCGGATCTTTTTTACTTAAGACTTTAGACCTCGGACTTCAGACTTATAAAGTCGATCCTTGTTTCTTTCCTTCTGCGGCTTCGCCCCCTGTAGCTACATTGCCTCCCCTACCCTTAGGGTCAAAGGCGCGGAATTTAATTTCGCCTCCTTTATAATCAACAGGACCTGTGTATATTTTGCTGTTGGCATCGGGGTCTTTACCGTTGGTGGTGTACCGGATAGTTAAGCCTGGAAATTCGATATTGCTTGAATATTTACCATCCTGCAGGCTAATGCCTGGCTTAGGTACCCGGTAATTATAGCCCCCATTGTAGTAACTTAAGCGAGGTAGCTCCCGTTTGCCTAACACATTTAAAAATGTCGACCAGGCTAATTCATATTCCTGTTTTGCTTTTATGGGGTCTTTTTCGGTAGCCCAGGCCGGGTCTGCCGCCCAGGCACGTTCGGCAAGGCCAAACAGGCGGGGGAATATCATGTAATCCATACGCTCCGGACCTTTAACTGTTTCGGCCCATAGTGCGCCTTGCAAACCAATGATATTGGCTTTACCATAATCGGTAAGGCGCTGCTTACCTAAAAATATGTTTTGGTTTATGGGCGCGCCGTTTTTGTCAACATCGGCATTTTTAAAGTAGTCATATGGGATAAAGGAGTAAAATTTATCGATTCCCAAAAAAGCACCCCAGTAATAGCCCGGCTCATCAAATGATTTATAGTTGGCCATATCAAAGTACAAGTTGGTAACACAGGTAAGCACAACCTTGTAGCCGCCATTGGCCAGCTTGTAGGCCAGGTCTTCTTGTCCGCCGCCTAAAACGTTGTTCCATACATCGGCCTGCAGATGTTCGCCGGTAAAATCGGGATTGGGCACATAGGTGTCGTTACCGTCTATCTTTGTTTTGCGCAGGGCCATTTCTTCCCATCCCGTCAGGTGAATTCCTTTAGCTTTTAATATCTGGTTTACCCGGCCGTAAAAATAATACCATAAATCGCCGGTATTTTGAATTTCGGGGTGGCTGGCCTTTAAAGTTAGGTAGGCCGGCGATTTTTCCCAAACATGAGGCGGCACTTCATCGCCGCCAAAGTGAATACCAGGCAATGGCGCACCGGCTTCTTTGTAAATGGCTATCAAATCATCAACAACCCTTTCAACAAAAGTATATGTTGACGGCAGCGATACGTTAATCACATTATCATTCCAATATTGTACAGACCTGTATTCAGATTTATCGTCCAAATCGCGCAGTAAATATTTGGTGGCTTCGTCTTTTTTCCCTTCGGCAACCAACCGGTCATAACGGGCATCCATGGCTTTGATAGATGCACGGGCATGGCCGGGTGTTTCAATTTCGGGGATTACGATGATATGCCTATCGGTAGCGTATTTTAATATTTCGATGTACTCGGCCTTAGTATAAAAACCGGAGCCGTAAGGATTATTTACGTCAGGTCCCGAACCGTGGGATGCAGGCAGATGATTTTTGCTATCCAGCGTATGCCCGCGTTTTGAACCAACTGAAGTAAGTTCAGGTAACGATGGGATTTCAATTCTCCAGCCCTCGTCATCCGTTAAGTGAAGGTGCAAAACATTAAGCTTATAAAGGCTCATGGCCTCAATCAGTTTAATAACTTGTTTCTGAGTCTGGAAATTACGGGCTACATCCAGCATTACCGCGCGGTGGGCAAAGCGGGGAGCATCCTTTACATCTACACAAGGAATCTTGATGCTCTTTTCGGCTTTAGCCCATGCAGCGGGCGAAACCAGGTTTGTTAAGGATTGGATGCCATAAAAAGCACCGGCAGCCGTAGAAGCGTTAATGACAACACCCTGCGCATTTACCTTAAGTTCATATCCTTCAGGAGCAATACCCTCAACTTTTTTTAATGTGATACCAGCACCCGATGTGCTGGCCAAAATAGCTAATGGCCTGCCCAATATCTTACTAAAACCGTTTGCCAGGTAAGCTGCTTCCCTGGCAAAGGCTCCATCGGCAGCAACCGGCGTTTTTCCGTCGATGGTAAAGGTACCACCGGTTTCGGTATAGCTTACCGGCGTAGGCAATATCTTAGGTAACTGGTCGGCGGGAATATCGGTAACCGTTTTGTTCCTGTCGTAAACAATTTCGGGGGTTACCAGGCCGGCGTAGCTTGGTTTGTACGGCTTGATATCAAAAGAACCAATGCTGTAGCCTTTTTCGGGTTGTTCATCCCAAACCATGTATATGCCTTCAGGAGCATCGGTAATGTTTACTACGGGGTCTTCGTTTACGTATTCTATCCGGGCCGATTCGCCTGGTTTCAAATCTTTAAAGCTCCCGGTTGGGGTAATACTGTATAAATCGCCGTTTACCTGGTTTATTTTAGCGTTGCCGCTTACCGCATTCTCGGTAAAACCACGGCCCGAGTTAAAGTAAAACTTCCACCCGCCCGCCGGCAAAACATTTTTACCGTTATTGGTAATTACCAGTGCGGTTAACGCTTCATTTTTATTCTGATAATTGTTATCCATAACCTCCCAGATGATGCGCAGATCGGCGGCATTAAATTTTACAGCATCGGTAGTTTTGAAGGCTGTACTTATAAAAAATGCTGCAAACAGCATCAGGATAAAGATTTTGCGCATAGTTGGGTTATGTTAGATAATAATGGGCAGCTAAATATAAGGAACTTTTTAAATAATTTTAATAAGTTGGGATATTATTATCGCTGTATTTTTCAAAATCTTCGCAAACTGTGTGCTGTGTGTACCGGTACGAGGTGGTACACCCTGGTACGAGGTGAAACGCCCTGGTACGGCCTGAAACACCCTGGTACGGGGTGAAACGCCCTGGTACGGCCTGAAACACCCTGGTACAGGGTGAAACGCCCTGGTACACCTTGATGACCAAACCATTCATTAAAAAAGCGCGACAACTTTAAATTAAATCCCGCGGGTTATAGGCTAAACTTAATCCATCCCTCACCCTCATACCCAAAAGCAAATTGTTTAGGACGGATGATTTCGGCCAGGATTTCTATTGAGTCAACTATACGTGGGCCGGGGCGGTTAAAGTACTGGTTACCATCTGCTATGTACAACTGATTGGTTTTTACAGCCTTTAACTCGGCAAAGCCGGGCAACTGCATCAAAACGTCAATCTCCTTTAACGTACGCTCTATCGAAAAACCGCAAGGCATCACTACTATAATTTCGGGGTTCTGTAGCCGGATATCGTCCCAGCGTACGTAGGGCGAGTGTTTACCGTTCTGTGCCAGTACAGGCGTACCGCCGGCAATGCTAACAAGACCGGGCACCCAGTTGCCCGATACCATCATGGGTTCAAGCCATTCGATACAGGCCACAGTAGGTTTGCTTTCGGCAAATTTCAATTTGTGTTTAACAATGTCAACCCGCTCGTTCAACAGCTCCAACAGTTCGGCACCGGCATGTGGCACGCCCATGGTATCGGCTATAGTGGCGATATCGTTAAAAATATCATCAAGGCTATTGGGGCGTAAAGAAACTATCCTGGCTTTTTTATCAAGGTAATTATCCAATGCCAGTTCAACATCGGCCAATGATACCGCACAAACCTCGCACTGATCCTGCGTAATTACTACATCAGGGGTCAGTTGTTTAATCACTTCGCGTTTAACGGTGTAAACAGATAAAGCATCGGCCAACAGTTCCTTCACCTTTACATCAATAGCGGCACTGCTTAACCCATCAGGAAAATTAGCTTCGGTACAAACCGGCAGCTGTTTTACAAATTCGGGATAATCGCACTCATGCGATCGGCCCACCAGGTTATCCTGAAGCCCCAGGGCACATATTATTTCGGTAGCAGACGGAAGCAGGGATACTATTTTATCAGTTGGCATTATTTCGGATGTGCAGATTTCAGATATGCAAATGTACGGAAGATTGATTTGAAGATTTGAAAATTTGAGAATTTGAAAATTAAAAGCAAAGACAGTCATTTTCAAATTCTCAAATCTTCAAATTCTCAAATTTTTAAATTTATCTTTGCGCCAATGATATTCCTTACCTTTTTTATCGGGCTTATAGCCAATTTTATTGGTTACATCCCGCCCGGTAACATCAACCTGGCACTTTTGCAACTTACTATAAACCGCGGCATGAAAGAAGCCATGCGCTTTATTATAGCTTTCTCGTGTGTAGAATTTTTCTTTACTTACTTTATTATGCACGCTGCCGACTGGTTATCAAGCCAGATGCATTTAAGCGTAATTATAGATTGGGTAATGGTTGTTTTATTTACCGTGATGGGGACAATTACCTGGGCCAATCGCAAAAAACCGCCAGAACCCCGCAAGTCAGAACATGATAGTATTAAGTACGGCATTTTACTGGGTTTTTTAAACCCGGTGCAAGTGCCGTTTTGGATGATAACCGGCACCTACCTTATTACGCACGAATGGATCCTAACCGGTAAAGTTGCTTTGGTGATATTTAGTATTGGCTCGGCAGCCGGCGCTTTTTTATGCCTCTTTTTATATGCAGAGTTTGCCAGGTACATGCAAAGCAAATTTGCCCTTAGCAACCGGTTAATCAATACGGGCATAGCCATACTATTTTTCGCATTTGCTGCTTATCATATTGTGAAACAGGTTTATCTGACTTTTTTTAAGCACTAAGCTACCTGATGTGCAGATATGCAGATTCCAGGTGTGCAGATGATTGTTTGATTTATTAGTCCCGGCAAAGCAACTGCGCCGATACAATTTCAAATCGCTAATGGGGATTTTTAAATTCGGCCGACATCGTTGGAGATTTGTATTCGCCCACGATACCTCCGATTTTCCTGTCATCTATTAGCTTGTGCATGACCGATATAAAAGTTCGCCAATAGATGCTTCGTTCCTCCCCATGACAAGTTTCATTTTCTGTCTTCCAGAGCGATAGCGAAGGATCTATTGTACGCCATGCATACCGCCAGCAAAGTTTGTTAATAGATACTTCGTACCTCAGCATGACAGTCGTTTATTTTTTGATTGTCATTCTCCCTTCAGAATTTCGCGAAATTTTACAACTCAGCATGACAGTTTTTTATTTTTGAATATTATTTCCCTTCAGAATCAGCGGATTTTAAGCCCGCGATGACGAGGATATTAAAGCAAAAGGCCTCAAATCGAGGCCCTTCACTTTAATACTTAAAAATCTGCACATCTGAAATCTGCATATCTGCACATCTACAAATTACGCTATCTCCAGCTTATTCTCTTTATAATGTCCTGCTTTTAGTTTTTCGCCCATTTCGCTGTAAGCGTTTAGGGTGCGCTCCACATCTTCGAGCGAGTGTGCGGCAGTTGGGATAAGCCTTAATAATATTAATCCTTTAGGGATAACCGGGTAGATCACTATGGAACAGAAGATGCCGTAGTTTTCGCGCAGGTCGCGGGTTAGGCTGGTGGCCTCGTAAAGGTTGCCCTCTAAAAACACCGGCGTAACCATGGTATTGGTAACGCCCAGGTTGAAGCCGCGCTCTTTTAAACCCTTTTGTAAGGTTGACGAGATGAGCCACAGTTTTTCACGCAATTCCGGTTGCGACACTAACAGTTCAAAGCGTTTTTTTAAACCCAATACCATCGGCATCGGCAAAGCCTTGGCAAATGTTTGCGAACGCATATTGTAACGTAAAAAGTGTACTATCTGCTCATCAGCGGCAACAAAAGCGCCTATACCCGCCATTGATTTGGCAAACGTAGCAAAGTATACATCTACACCTTCAACAACATCCTGCTCCTCATGTGTGCCTGCACCGGTTTTGCCCATGGTACCAAAACCGTGTGCATCATCAACTAATAAACGGAAATTGAAATCTTTTTTAAGATCTACAATCTCTTTCAGTTTACCCTGCGCACCCGACATACCAAAAACACCTTCGGTAATCAGTAATATACCACCACCGGTTTGCTCGGTTAGTTTGGTTGCGCGCTCCAGTTGCTTTCTGCAACTTTCAATATCATTATGCTGGTAAACAAAACGTTTGCCCATGTGCAAACGAACGCCATCAATAATGCAGGCATGCGATTCGGCATCATAAACAATAACATCGTTCCTGTCAACCAGGGTATCTATAATGGATACCATTCCCTGGTAACCATAGTTTAATAAAAAGGCGGCTTCTTTACCAACAAACGCGGCCAGGTTATTCTCCAGTTCTTCGTGATGAATGGAGTTTCCCGACATCATACGGGCCCCCATAGGGTAGGCCATACCGTAATCAGCAGCTGCTTTGGCGTCGGCTTCCCTTACTTCGGGATGGTTGGCCAGGCCAAGGTAGTTATTAAGGCTCCAAACCAAATGCTCTTTCCCATTGAACTGCATATGCGGCCCAATTTCCCCCTCCAGTTTGGGAAATGAAAAATAACCATGTGACCATTTTTGGTGCTGGCCCAGCGGCCCGCCCAAGCTTTTTGTTATTTTATCAAATAAATCCAAAATAATTTACCGTTAATCGTGAATAATATGCAAATATAGCTGTAAAGAAGCCTTGCCACAATAGCTATAACTTTTTAGAATAGCTTATAACCCGCGGAAGGGTATCAAGTAGTAAGTAGCAAGTAGCAAGACTTTTGATGGCAGTACGAACCCTGTCCTACTCTAACACAAAAGCCGCTATAAGAATGATTAATTACTTATAACGGCTTTGCGCTTTTTTATCTTGCTACTTGATACTTACTACTTGATACTAATCAGCATTATCATGCAAAAACGAGTTATTTCTCCTTATCTCGGTGTTGCCTTCGTTATCGGGCATCAGGCTAAAACGGGAGATGGCGCTTTCGTCAGATTTTGGGGTATCCTGCAGCGCAACTTCTTTGCGTTTGTAAGCAGGTACATTTTCCAGCTCCTGGATGTTGCCTGTACGTAGTTTCATGCTCAAATCTTTAAGGCGCATGATACGCTCGCGCGATTTTTTCAGCTGTTCCTCTATCGATTCGTTTGTTTTATTATCATCAGCGCCCGCAAGGGCTACCGGTTCCGGCTCAGGGACGGGAGTTGGCACAGGCTCGGGCTTGCGGGCTTCCTGTACTGGCGCACTGTAAGTTTCGGGCTCACTCATTTTAAACGTGAAGCCAGCCATATCCTGCTCGTTTTCTTCTTCCTGCTCCTCTTCATGCAGGTTAAACTTAACTACATCGTCGTCCCTTTTCTCGGTGGCTCCAAACATATCAAACAGTCCGGTTTGCTTAGGCTCCTCTTTATGCTTAATATATGGCTGGGCAGGCGTATTGGCCTTAACCGGATTTATAAATTCATTTACAGGTTTCACCAACGGTGCGTTTTCGGGTACCAGCATCGATACTATTTTTTTGTTGCTGATCTCTTTTTCACGCTCGTCTTTGGTTTGGAAACCGGTTGCTATTATAGTTACTGATAGTTTATCTTCCAGGTTTTCGTCAACACAGTTACCCCAAATCAGGTCGGCAGCCAAACCGGCCTCTTCCTGTATGTAATCCGTAATAATGCTCACTTCATCCATGGTAACCTCTTTAAGGCCCGAGCTTATGTTAAGCAAAATGTAACGTGCGCCTTCTATCTCATTATCTTTTAATAATGGCGATGCCAAAGCACCTTCAACAGCCTTTAAGGCACGGCCTTCGCCTTCGGCGCTGCTGCTGCCCATGATACATACGCCGCTATCTTTCATTACGGTGCGCACATCTTTAAAGTCGACGTTGATATAGCCTGGTAAGGTTATAATCTCGGCTATCCCTTTTGCAGCTGTGGTTAATATATCATCTGCCTGCCCAAAAGCCGAGCTCATGGTAAGGTTACCAAAAATCTGGCGCAACCTGTCGTTCGAGATCACCAGGAACGAATCGACATATTTACGCAGCTCTTCCATCCCGGCATCGGCCTGCATTTTGCGGCGTTTACCTTCAAAAGAGAATGGCGTAGTTATAATGCCTACGGTTAATATGTCCATTTCGCGGGCAGCTTTGGCTATAATAGGGCTTGCACCGGTACCGGTGCCACCACCCATACCTGCGGTAATAAACAACATTTTGGTGTTAACGCCCAGCATTTGTTTTATATCGTCGATATTTTCTATTGCAGAGTTTTTTCCCACCTCAGGTATCGAACCGGCCCCCATACCTTCGGTAAGGCTGGCGCCCAATTGTACCTTGTTTGGTATAGGGCTAAGCTCCAGCGCCTGGGCATCGGTGTTACAAATTATAAAGTCGACACCGGTAATTCCCTGCCTGTACATATGGTTTACGGCGTTACCACCGCCACCGCCAACACCAATTACTTTGATGATTGACGATTTTTCTTTTAACATCTCAAACTGCATAATCTTCGTTTTCAGCTATATGTGATTTTACCAACATTTAGATTTAACCATCGTAATAATAGTACTTTTTCCACAAGAGTTTTCCACAAATGTCTACAATGTGGAAAATCTTAACTATTGTGTATAATTATTTCAAAAAGTCTTCATCGTTTATATCATCCTTAATAAAGGTGATGCTTTTCTTTAACAACCTGTCAAATAAACCACCCTCTTTTCCTTTACCCTCAAACTTGGTTTTTTGGGCTTTTTCAACCGGCACATCTACACTCATGTACTCCGTTTTCTGGATACCTTTTATCAAAAGGCCTATACCGGTTGCAAACGTTGGGCTTTGCAGCTCTTCGTAAATGTTTTTTGGCAGCACTTCATTCTTGGCCAAATGCTCGGTTGGGTAACCCACGCGGCAATCTAAACCGGTAACAAACTCTACCAATTGGCGCAGGTGTTTAAGCTGCGCGCCACCACCCGTAATTACTATGCCGGCAATCAGCTTTTTCTCGTAGCCCGATGATTTTATTTCGTAGTACACATGCTCCACAATTTCTTCCATGCGGGCCTGTATTACGTAAGCCAGGTTTTTAACGCTTATCTCTTTGGGCTCGCGGCCGCGTAAACCGGGTACACAAACAATCTCGTTTTCTTTGTTCTCATCAGCCAGGGCCGATCCAAACCTTACCTTCAACTGCTCGGCTATGTTGCGCATTACAGAGCAGCCTTCGCGTATATCTTCGGTTACACTGTTACCCCCAAAAGGGATAACGGCAGTATGGCGGATTATGCCTTCATGAAAAATGGCCACATCGGTAGTACCACCGCCGATATCAACCAAAACAACACCGGCTTCTTTTTCCTCTTCGCTCAAAACAGATTCAGAAGATGCCAATGGCTCCAGTATCAGATCCTGGCTATCCAGGTTGGCCTTGTTAACGCATTTTACAATATTTTTAATAGCCGTAACCTGGCCGGATATGATGTGGAAGTTGGCTTCCAAACGTACGCCTGCCATGCCAATAGGGTCTTTAATCCCAGGCTCATTATCTACCGTAAACTCCTGCGGCAACACATGAATAATATCCTCGCCCGGAGGCATTACCAGGTTGTACATGTCCTCGATCAGTTTGTCGATATCCTTGCGGCTTATCTCCGACTGCAAATCGCGGCGGGTTATTAAGCCGCGGTGCTGCAAGCTTTTAATATGCTGACCGGCAATACCTACAAATACCACCTTGATATCAACATTTGATTGCGCACCGGCAATATCAACCGCCTGGGTAATACCCTGTACGGTTTTATCTATATTTGAAACCATCCCACGGGTTACGCCCGCAGATTCTGCTTTACCAATTCCTAATACCTCAATCTTTCCATTCTTGCTCCTGCGACCAACGATGACGCATATTTTAGTAGTCCCGATATCCAATCCTACTACAATTGGTGAACTTTTTTCTTGTGTTGAGCTTTTGTCCATATTACATTTTTATTTGAGATGTATCCTTTTTCATTTTAAGCGAATCCAGCTTTAATGCCTTCATTTTGGCCGAATCTGCTTTTGTCAGTTGGTTTTTTACACCAATTACCTGGTTGGTGTATTTAATATTAATGGTGCGGTACTTATCCCAGCCCACGTGCGGCAACACCTGTTTATAAAAGGCTTGCAGGTTCCTTAGTTTTACATTTAGCGAGTCGGCATTACCTATTAAAATCCGCTGGCTCCCTACCCTTGGTATCAATTCAATCTCGCGGTCGGTATTCACATATATCTGCGCTACCTGGGCATCCCATAATGAATCCCGGCGAATAAAATCGGCCGTTTTATATAAATCCTTCGCCAGCTGGGTATGCAATGAATCAACGTGATTGGTAAACAACTCATCGATATAACCATTGGCAACCAATACCCTTGCGGTAAAGTTTGACGACAGCGGAATTTTTAAGCCATGCTGATCGATATAAAAATCCATATCATAATGGTTCATTACCCTTAAAATTGGCTGGCGCTGGCTCACCTCAACCATCAGCACCCCATCCATTTCGGTGTATACTTTTGCAAACTCAATAAATGGATTTGCCCTTAGTTTGTTTTCCAGGTCCTGGATATTAATATTTTCCAGCTTTTGCCCTACCAGCGTATGGCTGTTGGTTTGCAATATCTGGTCAACCTCCTGTTTATCTATAAAATACTGGTTGCCCGGAATGTTTACTTTTACCGCGGTGCAAACCACCGATGCTTTTTTCGATTCGATAAAACCCATAAGCACCACAAGGCCACCCAGGCAAATTACCCAGGCAAATCCTATTAAAAGGCGCTTCCAAATGAGTTTTTTATCCATGCTGCATTATCTCTTTTAATGGATGTACCAGTGTATCTATATCACCTGCGCCTACTGTTAGCAGCAGTTCGGGTTTTTCATTTTTAACCGCATCTAATGCACCTTGCTTGCTCAGTATACGTTTGTTGACCAGCGACATTTTGTTAAGCAGCATATTTGAAGTAACCCCTTCAATAGGCAACTCGCGGGCCGGGTAAATATCCAGCAGTATCAGCTCATCAACCATGCTCAGCACCTCTGCAAAACCATCGGCAAAATCGCGGGTGCGGGTGTACAGGTGAGGCTGAAAAATGGCGGTCAGCTTTTTATCAGGGTATAACCTTTTTACTGATGATATACAGGCCCGCAATTCTTCGGGATGATGCGCGTAATCATCAATATAAATATGCCCTGGTGTTTTCACTATGTATTCAAACCGGCGTTTAACACCGCGGAATGATCCCAGCGCATCTTTAATGGATTCGGCCGGGATATCCAGTCTCAAAACAGCTTCGATAGCGGCTACGGCGTTTTCGATATTGTGCGTACCTGCAATGCCCATTTTTATGCCGGGGATACTGATATCGGCATTGATAAAATCAAAATAAAAATCGCCGCCCTCAATACGGATGTTTGCAGCATGCGCATCGGCAGTCACATCTTCCAATGCATAGGTATAGCCGGTATCTAAAGGCAGGCCTTTTTTGTGTACCAGTGTACCGCCGTTTTTTATCTGCGATGCAAATAGCTTAAACGATTCTGTTAAATGTTCGTGATCGCCATAAATATCTAAATGATCGGCATCCATGGATGTGATGATGGCCACATCCGGGAACAGTGTTAAAAACGAACGGTCGTACTCATCAGCCTCTACCACCATTACATTGTTTTTGCCATACAGCACATTGGTTTGATAGTTGGATGATATGCCGCCCAAAAATGCCGAACAATCATTACCCGATGCCTTTAGCAAATGCGCCACCATGGTTGACGTAGTGGTTTTGCCGTGCGTACCGGCAACTGCTATGGTGAATGAGCTTTTGCTGATGAGACCTAAAACCTGCGAGCGTTTAAAAAGCTCGAACCCTTTATTTTTAAAATAGTTAAGCACAGCCGAATCCTTAGGGATGGCCGGCGTATAAATAACCAGTGTATCTGCAGATGGTTCCTGGAAGCTGATTGGGATACAATCGGCATTATCCTCAAAACAAATCTGGATACCCTCATTGTGTAAATCGTTGGTTAGGTCGGTAACTGTTTTATCGTAACCGCAAACAATACAACCCAAATGCTGGAAATAGCGGGCCAGGCCGCTCATCCCGATGCCGCCTATGCCCACCAGGTAAACCCTTTGTATGTCGCGTAATTCCATTTTAATGTTTTTTTAAAAAAGGTCCTCCCCTTTTTGGGAGAAGGAGGACCATAACTTTAATTGTTATTTTATTATTTGTAAAAGCTCTTTAGCTATCACTTCATCGGCATTTGGCATAGCCATTTTGCCAATGTTAGTACTTAACTTTTTTTGCAATGATTTGTCGTTCAATAATTCAATCGCTCTATCCACCAGTTTCGCTTCGGCATCCCTGTCGGCTACAAAAATGGCAGCGTCTTCCTGCACCAGTGCCAGCGCGTTTTTTGTCTGGTGGTCTTCGGCCACATTTGGCGATGGCACCAGGATAACGGGCTTTTTCACCACACATAATTCGGCAATGGTGCCCGCCCCTGCTCTTGATATAATAACATCGGCAGCGGCATAAGCCAAATCCATCCGGGTTAAAAACTCCCTTATCTTAATATCCGGGTGATGATCTTCGCCCAGTTTTTGGATGATTGTTTTATAATAAAACTTACCGGTTTGCCAAATGATCTGCACATCGGCAGCTATCAGCTTATCCAAACCAGCCATAATGCTGTTATTTAATGTACGTGCGCCAAGGCTGCCACCGGTTATCAGTATAGTTTTTTTAAAGGTTGATAACTTGTACAACTCCAAGGCCTGCATGTGCTTACCGGCTATATTTACCGAATCCTTACGGATAGGGTTACCGGTTTTGATGATTTTACCGGCAGGGAAAAACTGCTCCATATTATCAAAAGCCACACAAATTTTTTGCGCTCCCTTGCCA
Source organism: Mucilaginibacter sediminis (assembly GCF_051903035.1). NCBI lineage: Bacteria > Pseudomonadati > Bacteroidota > Sphingobacteriia > Sphingobacteriales > Sphingobacteriaceae > Mucilaginibacter > Mucilaginibacter sediminis. The sequence goes on along the minus strand of NZ_CP170602.1, from coordinate 6,160,267 downwards.
AGCCATTTATTGGTGATACCCGCGTAGGAATTTTGTTCCTGTATCAGGTATGGTATTTTTTTCATCGATGCCGCGTACAACAACGGGCCGGAGGCATAGCCACCAACACCAACCGCGGCATCTGGTTTAAAATCCTTTATAATTTGCAATGCCTTGCGCACGCTGCCTACCAGTTTAACCGGGAACATCACATTTTTCCAGATAGAATCGCGCTGAATGCCGCGGATATCTAACCCGATAATTTTATACCCTGCAGCGGGCACCTTTTCCATCTCCATCCGGCCAAGGGCTCCCACAAACAGGATCTCGGTTTTAGGGTCGATAGCCTTCAAAGCATTGGCAATAGCAATAGCCGGGAAGATGTGTCCTCCTGTTCCGCCACCGCTTATGATGATTCTTTTTGACATGCTCTTTATTTAAAACTCTAAATCCTAATTTCTAAACTCTAAATCCTAAATAGGAAAATTCTAATTTTCAAACTCTAAAACCCAGGCCAATCACTAATTCACTAAATCAATAATTCACTAATTAAATTACGCCACACTTATCTCTCCAACCACAACTTTCTTCGGTTCCTCTATATCCCTGCTTACTGATAGTATGATGCCGAAGGCCACACTGGTGAACAACAGCGATGTACCACCCATACTTACAAACGGCAACGGCACACCCGTTACCGGGCCCAAGCCTACTGCCACAGCCATATTGGCAAAGGCCTGTATAGCCAGGCTAAAACTTAAACCGCAGGCCAGCAATGCGCCAAACGCCTTGGGCGCCTTGGTAATAATTTTTATACACCGGTACAACAAAAACAGGTAAATGCCTACCAGCGCGAAACCGCCTACCAGGCCGTACTCTTCAACTATGATGGCATAAATTTCGTCCGAGTATGACTCGGGCAGGTAATTCCGTTCGGTGCTGTTACCGGGGCCTTTACCAAAAAGGCCTCCGCTGGCAATGGCTATCTTGGCATGGTCGGCCTGGAATGATTTATCTGTTTTAGTTGAATCGGGATGCAGGAACGTTTGTACGCGCGAAACATAAGTATGCCGCCTTGGCCCCAAAAATATAACACCCAATAACAATATAAATCCTGCGCCGCATACAATAGCTATCTGTTTTATGCTGATGCGGCCTATGATCAATAGCAATATACTTACCCCAAACAGCATCAGCGCGGTTGATAAGTTGGCCAGCGCAATCAGGATAAAAACCAAACAAACCGAACCCATGATAGGCAAAAACGATTCTTTTACATCCTTGATATTTTCCTGCTTGCGCGATAAGGTGCGTGCCAGGTAAGTAATCAGGGCTAACTTGGCCAAATCTGATGTCTGGAAGCTCAAACCAACAAGCGGGATATTTATCCAGCGGCTTGCATTGTTGATGTGGCTACCAAATACCAGGGTATAGATGAGCAACGGAATAGTCACGATCATCATGATTTTGGACAAGCCTGCATAATACCGGTAATCCAGCTTATGCGAAATATACATCAGCATAATTCCACCCACAACCATAGCCAGGTGCTTCATCAAAATCGACTCGACACCAACACCACGTTTATAAGCAAGCGTACCTGTTGAGCTGTATACAGCCAACAAGGATATAACAGAAAGCAATATCACTATCAGCCATATCCAGCGGTCGCCTTTTGTGTTGTTTAATATCCTATGCATTTTACCTTAATTCTTTACTATTTGTCCATGGTCTATAGTCCATGGACCATGAACAAAACATCTTATCTATTTATCATCTGCACATCTGAAATTTGAAATCTGCACATCTGCTTACAGTTCCCTCACCGCTGCTTTAAACTGGTTTCCTCTGTCTTCGTAATTTTTAAACAAATCGAAACTGGCACAGGCTGGCGATAACAATACAGTATCTCCTTTTTCGGCAAGGTGAAATGCTACCTGCGCCGCTTCCTGGGCCGAGAATGTATTTACTATAACATGCACATCATCTTCAAAAGCGTCGTGTATACGCTTGTTGTCTTTCCCCAGGCAAACTATCGATCTAACCTTCTGCTTTACCAAATCCTTGAGCATTCCGTAATCGTTGCCCTTATCAACGCCGCCAAGTATCAGTACTACATCACTGCTCATGCTCTCCAATGCGTACCAGGTTGAGTTAACATTGGTGGCCTTTGAATCGTTGATAAACCGAATGCCCGATATATTGGCTACAAATTCAAGCCGGTGTTCAATGGCTTTAAAGTTGCCCATGCTCTCTTTGATCGTTCCCTCGCGCAACTCCAGCACCCTTGCTACAATACCTGATGCCATGGAGTTGTAAATGTTGTGCTTGCCCTGTAAGGCCAGTTCTTGAATTGACATTGTAAAATGTTCTTGATTTGTGTTAATGACAATATTGTCGTTATCGAGATATGCTCCCGGTTCAATCTTTTTTTCAATAGAAAAAGGCAATAGCTGCGCGTCGAATTTCCGGTTGGCCATACCTTTAATGGTTTCGGGGTCATCTGCGCAGTAAATGAAATAGTCGGCCGCCGTTTGGTTTTGCGTAACCCTGAATTTGGATGCCGCGTAGTTTTCCAGCTTGTAATCGTACCTGTCTAAATGGTCGGGTGTGATGTTGAGCAATACTGCTATATCAACCTTAAACTTAAACATATCATCCAGCATAAAGCTGCTTAGTTCCAGCACGTACAAATCAAAGCTTTCGGTAGCCACCTGGTAAGCAAAGCTTTTACCTATGTTGCCGGCCAGCCCAACATTTAAACCACCATTTTTTAAAATATGGTAGGTTAAGCTGCTGGTAGTAGTTTTACCATTTGATCCGGTTATGCCGATGATCTTCGCGCTGCAATACCTGCCTGCAAATTCAATTTCGGATATTACCGGGATCCCTTTTTCTTTAAGTTTTTTGATGATCGGCGCTTTATCCGGAATTCCGGGGCTTTTGATCACCTCAACCGCGTTCAGGATTAAATCCTCTGTATGTTGTTTTTCCTCGAAGCTGATATTCCAGTCTTCCAGTTGTTTTTTGTATTTATCCGCAATGGCCCCAAAATCCGACACAAACACATCATACCCCTGCTTTTGCGCCAGGTATGCCGCACCAACACCACTTTCGCCGGCGCCCAAAATGGCTATGCGCTTAGTTGTGAGTTGTGAGTTGTGAGTTGTGAGTTCCTGTTGGTTCATTATTTTATTTTTTGTGATTTCACTGACTGATTTGTGATTTCACCGATTCCTCTTTTGTACTTGTTCCTTTTTTGTCTTGATTCTTGACTCTTGATTCTTACCTCTCCTATCTTAGCTTCAACGTTATTATCGTTATTATCGCCAGCAGTATCCCGATGATCCAGAACCGGGTTACGATTTTGGCTTCGTGGAAACCTTTCTTTTGATAGTGGTGATGCAACGGCGCCATTAAAAACACCCTGCGGCCTTCGCCGAATTTCTTTTTGGTGTATTTAAACCAGCCCACCTGCATAATTACCGACATATTCTCGATCACAAATACACCGCATAACACCGGCAGCAATAATTCTTTACGGATCATGATAGCAAAAACAGCTATGATACCGCCTATGGCCAAACTGCCTGTATCGCCCATAAATACCTGCGCCGGGTAGGAGTTGTACCACAAAAAGCCAACACACGCACCAACAAAAGCACCGGCGAAGATCACCAGCTCGCCCGAGTTAGGAATGAACATGATGTTCAGGTAGTCGGCGATTTCGATATTACCGGATACATAGGCCAGTATGGCCAGCGTAATACCAATAATGGCCGAGGTACCCGTCGCCAGGCCGTCTATACCATCCGTTATGTTTGCCCCGTTGGATATAAAGGTGACAATAAGTATCACAAAAAACAGGAACACCACCAAAGCATAATACTCATATCCGGGACCGATAAACTTTAATACCTTGCCGTAATCCAACTCGTTATTTTTGTAAAAAGGCATAGTAGTTTTGGTAGAGTGTATATCCTGGGTGTATACCGGTACATTCTTTTTCAGGTGAAAATCGACCGGAGCGTTGACCATTACCGGCAATTTTACTTCCTGGCGAATAACAATATTGGTATTGAAATACATTGTCCATCCTACTATCAGCGATAAACCCACCTGGCCTACAATTTTAAAACGGCCGGCTAAGCCCTCTTTATTCTTTTTAAATACTTTAATATAATCATCTAAAAAACCAATGGAGCCCAGCCAAACAGTGGTAACTATCATCAATATGATGTACACGTTACCTAATTTAGCAAACAACAAAGTAGGCACCAGGATCCCCAGCAAAATGATTAGCCCACCCATAGTTGGTGTACCCGATTTTTGCATCTGGCCTTCCAAACCTAAATTTCTAACCGTTTCGCCAACCTGTTTAAAACGCAGGTAATCAATCAGCCTACGACCGTAAACGGTTGTAACCAGCAACGATGTTATTACAGCCAAAGCCGTACGAAACGTGATATACTGAAATACCCCGAGTCCCGGTATGTTGTAGTTTTTATTTAAGTAAGTAAACAAATAATATAACATTGGCTTTGCGATGTGCAGATGTGCAGATTTCAAATGTGCAGATTAATAATTTGCAGATTCGAGATAAGCAGATTTGCGATTTATGTTTTAATTTCTTATTTCTATTTAATTACGTTTTACTCTTTTATCGAGGAAATTATCTTTCCTAAAACCTTTACTATTGATTGCACATCATCAAGCATCGATTGTTCAAATGGGTAACTCTCTGCTTTCTGACATAACAACAACCAGTACCTGGTTTCTTCGGCTTCCTTATAAGCTACCTTACATTTATGTTTAAAATCGCTCTTGCTTTGCGCTCCCTGCGCTTCGCAAACATTTGCCCCTATTGATGTACCGCTCCTGAACAGTTGATTAGCCATATTGAATTTCCTTAACGCTTCCAGCTTCTCGGTGAAGCTGATGATCTTTAAAGAAAACTCGAAAGTCAAATCAACAATCAGGTTAGGTCTATCACTCATTATTTTATCAATTCATCAATCACTAATTCCCAATCCAAACATCTATTCCTCATCTGCATATTTGCATATTCGCATATCTGAAATCTGCACATCTGAAATCTGCACATCCACCTACACCAATAATTTAAACTGCTCTTCCAACTCCTCCATATCATCGAAGTGATTCTTTACTCCATGCGACTCCTGGTATTTCTCGTGTCCTTTTCCCGCTACCAGGATTATATCTCCCGGATTTGCCAGCATGCAGGCTGTTTTAATTGCCTCTCTCCTGTCAACTATGCTCACTGTGTGACGTTTAAACGCCGGGTCAACGCCCTCGATCATGTCTTTGATGATCTGGGCAGGGTCTTCCGAGCGTGGATTGTCTGATGTCAGGATTACTTTGTCGCTCCATTCGCTGGCTACACGGGCCATAATAGGGCGTTTGGTTTTGTCGCGATCTCCGCCACAACCTATTACAGTTATTACCTTCTCGTTGCCTTTGCGGATATCGTGAATGGTGCTCAGCACATTTTGCACAGCATCCGGTGTATGGGCATAATCAACTATACCTATTACTTTATTTGGCGCCACTATGTATTCAAAGCGGCCTTCGGCACCGGTTAGTTTGCTCAGGCTGGTTAGCGTTTTGGCTTTATCCTGCTCTAACAACATAGCTGTGGCGTAAACCGCCAACAGGTTGTAGGCATTAAAGGTGCCCACCATTTTAAACCATACTTCTTCATTATCAATATGCAATAACAGGCCGCCAAACTGGTTTTCCAGGATGCGGGCCTTATAATCGGCCATGCTTTTTAGCCCGTAGGTCTTGCGGTGCGCCTGCGAGTTTTGCAGCATGATGTTACCATTCTTATCATCGCTGTTGGTTAAAGCAAAGGCGCTTTTCGGCAATCCATCAAAGAAGGCTTTCTTGGCCTTCAGATAACTGTCAAAGGTTTTATGATAATCCAAATGATCGTGCGTGAGGTTGGTAAATACCCCGCCCGAAAAATGCAAATTGGCTACCCGGTGCTGTGCAACCGCATGCGAGCTAACTTCCATAAAGCAATAATCGCAGCCTTGTGTCACCATCTCTTCCAGCAAACGGTTAAGTTCAATAGGATCAGGCGTGGTATGGGTTGATGGTATCACCTGGCCATTAATCTGGTTTTCGACAGTTGATAGCAAACCGGCTTTATAGCCCAGATCGCGAAACAATTGATAAAGCAGCGTAGCGATGGTGGTTTTGCCGTTGGTACCGGTGACGCCAACCAGCTTTAACTGTGCCGATGGATTACCGTAAAAATTGGCAGCCACCAAACTTAATGCCTTAGCCGAATCGGCTACCATTAAAAAATCAACTTCGGCTGCGGTGTGGGCAGGTAAATCTTCGCATATAACAGCGATGGCGCCCTGTTTAATAGCCTGGTCAATATAATCGTGCCCGTCAACCTGTGTGCCTTTTACGGCAACAAACATCGACCCCGGAATTACCTGGCGCGAATCAAAAGCTACAGACGTAATTTCTACATCGGCGCTGCCTTGTAACTCGGTAAATGCTAACCCATCTATTAAATCACTTAAATACCTCATTGCAGTTCAATTGTTATGCGTGATCCTTTTGGTATTAGGCTGCCGCCAGTAACCGATTGTGTGGTTACCATGCCGCTGCCGCGTACCGTTACTTTATAACCTGCATTGCCCAAAACATACAGGGCGTCGCTCAGGCCCATTCCCGTTACTGTAGGAACAGTGCCTTCTTTATATCGTGTATCCTCAAATGGTATACCATTGCTGGTATCAACTCCGTTGCCTGCTGCATCTGCCGATGCGTATAGTGGCTTAACCCCCAATTTGGTATATACATGTTTTAGTGCCTTTAAATTGCCCTGCTTTACCTTAGGCATTGATGTATTGCCAACAAGGCTTACCGGCGATGGCTGGTTTATTTCCATATCATTGGCATAAACCTTATCGGCAATTTCCCTGAAAATAGGCCCGGCAACCTTAGCCGCCAGGTACGATCCGCGGGTGGGATTATTTACCACCACGATCATCGAATATTTAGGATGATCGGCCGGAAAATAACCGCAAAACGATGCCTGGTATTTTTTTACCTTATAACCTTTTGTACCATCGGCTACCTGGGCTGTACCTGTTTTACCAGCCACCGTATAACGGGGGTTTTTAATTACGCGCTTACAATTACCTTCCTGTACAACGCCTTCAAGCATGCTTTTTACTTTACCAAGCGTAGCATCCGAGCATACTTTTTCATTAATTACCCTGGCGTTAAACTGCTCGATGGTGCTACCCATCCTCCTGATCTCGCGCACAAAAATCGGCGCTATCATTTTACCATTGTTGGCTACCGAATTATAAAACGCCAGCATTTGCAACGGGGTAAGGTTCATTTCATAACCATAGGCCATTTCGGGTAGGGTATAATACTTGTTCCAGCTGCGGTTGCCCGGGTTTTTTATAACAGGCCTTCCTTCGCCGGGAATTTGCAGCTGCAGCTTATCATTTAAATGATAGCTGTACAGCTTATTGATAAACTGCCATGGGTTATCTTTATAATGACCATATACCAGCTTTGCTGCCGCCACGTTTGATGATTCTTCAAAAGCTTTTTTTACCGTCATTTCATAGTTGTCATGCTCGGTATCGGTAATGGTTGGCCCCTTGGGGAACTTGTATTTACCGCCCTCAGCATTTACTATAGTATTGGTATCCAGTTTATGCTGATCAAGCAGGGTCATATAAGACACCAGCTTGAAGGTAGAACCCGGATCAATAGCGTTGCTTATGGCATAATTAAAACTCTCCTTAAAAGTATTTTCTTTTGAACGGGTAAAATTGGCTATAGCACGCACTTCGCCTGTAGCAACTTCCATCAGCACCACACAGCCATGATCGGCTGCGCTTGAATCCAGCTGCCTTAATAAAGCCGCCTGTGCTATCTCCTGGAAGTTAACATTAATGGTCGACATGATATCGGCGCCATCTTTTGCCGGTATCTCATCTTCATCATTATTTACTGGCATCCACGTTCCGCCAGGAATACGCTGCATCAAGCGCCTGCCGTTTTCGCCATTGATGTATGCCGAGTAAGCCCCCTCTAAGCCTACCGGATTTTTAATATTTTCGTTTTTATAACCAATGGTGCGTGCGGCCAAAGCATGAAAAGGCAAAATGCGTTTGTTTTGCTGCAAAACAATGAGGCAATTTTTGGTTTTCCTGTTTTTGAAAATTGGGAACTCACGAATCTTTTTTAACTCCTGATAGCTTACCCTGCGGTGCAAAAGCTGGTAACGCGATCCGTCTTTACGGGCATCGCGCAGTAACCTGGCATATTCGCGCGGCGTTCTATCGCCATATAACTGCGATAAATTTGCCGCCAGCACATCAACATTGTCATTAAAAATACTATCAACAGCAAGCCCTGCTCCCAACATATCCATATGCAATTCATACTCGGGTACCGATGTGGCCAGCAGGCTGCCATCTACCGAAAAAATATTACCCCGCGCGGCTTCGACATCTCTGAACTGGGCTGTCATGTTTACTGCCTTGGCTTTCCATTTTGCGCCTTGTATAAATTGTACCCGGCAAAGCTGTACCACAACCGCGAACGAAAAAAGCACCACAAGGCCAAAGGCAATATATACCCTAAGCAATATGTTAGTCCTAATTTTCATCATTATCCTCCTTCACCGTTATCTTTTTTGGCGGCTCAACGCTTTGCCTCACCCCAAGGGTATCGGCACGTTTGGCCACTTCAATTAATGTACTTTTAAAAGCCATATCGGCTTTTGTAGTTTTAAAATCCCAGCTGCGTTCTTTTACCTCCTTAGTAAGGTCATCAATATCGCGGATGGTTTTTTCGGCCAGGTGCATATTACCTATATACACCATACCCAAAAAAGCAATGAACAGTACAAAAGGCAGGGCGCTGGTGGCCTTCTCGCTTGTAATAAAGCGCTTGGTGAAAAATTGCGTAAAGAAATTGTCGGGGATCTCCCTTTTTCTGGGTTTATCCTCAACAATAAGCTCTTCTGCCTCTTCTTCCTCCTCCTGAATTTCTGTACGGAAACGATTGCTCATATTTTTACAGCTATCCTTAATTTAGCGCTCCTTGCCCTGTTATTTTTACTTATTTCATCTGCCGATGCGGTTATAGCCCCACGGCTTACAGCATCAAGCGGCCTTTTGTTATTGCCGTATAAATCCTTTTCTACCTCGCCGCTAAACTTACCTTTGGCAATGAAGTTTTTTACCAACCTGTCTTCCAGCGAGTGGTAACTCATTACTACCAGCCTGCCCCCAACAGCCAGCACATCGGCACTTTGCACCAAAAATTCCTTCAAAGCTTCCAGCTCCTGGTTAACTTCGATACGCAACGCCTGGAAAACCTGTGCCAGGTACTTATTTTCTTTCCCCTTCGGGATGCGGTTAATAATCGCGTTCTTCAAATCGGCTATGGTTACTATTGGAGCATTAAGCCTGGCGGTAACAATAGTTTCGGCCAGCGATTTGGCATTCTGAATCTCGCCGTAAACTCCAAAAATGCGGTGCAGTTCAGCACCGGTATAATTATTTACCACATCCTTGGCCGTTAGCTCGCCGCCCTGATTCATACGCATATCCAGCTCGGCATCAAAGCGGATTGAAAAACCACGCTCGGCCTGGTCAAACTGGTATGATGATACGCCTAAATCGGCCAGTATGCCATCAACCGGGATAGCACCGTGCAAACGGCAAAAGTTTTTCAGGTACCTGAAATTCTGATCTATAAAAACAAAGCGTTCATCGTCAATTATATTTTGCTGCGCATCGGTATCCTGGTCAAACGCCAGCAAAGTACCTTCGGGGCCCAAATGTTTCATAATCTCGCGCGAATGCCCACCGCCGCCAAAGGTTACATCCACATAGGTGCCATCCTTTTTTATAGCCAGGCCATCAATGCATTCCTGCAGCATAACCGGTGTATGGTACTCACTCATCTATCCTCCTTGCTTTACTACCCATTACCGCTTCGGCCAATTCGGCAAAATTATCAGGCTCGTTATTTATCATTTCGGTATGGGCAGCCTTATCCCACACTTCAATTTTGTTTAATACACAGGTTAAAACCACATCGTTGCCAATGCCGGCAAAATCAAGCAAACTCTTTGGCAAAAGCACCCTGCCGGCCGAATCAGGCATCAAAGCCGTGGCGCCGCCGGTGAAATAGCGAATAAAACGCAGATTTTGCCGGTCATATTCGTTAAGTTTGCTCAATTCGTCAAGTCTTTTGTCCCATTCGGATTTTGTGTAAATAACCAGATACTTCTCCAGGCCGCGATTGATCATAAGGCCCTCGCCGTCAGCTTCAGGAAGCTGCTTTTTGAGGCCCGCAGGGATCATCATCCGCCCTTTGGCATCCAGTTTACATTCAAATTCTCCGGTTAAATGCGGCATTATAAGACTATGGCTTAATTTAATAGGTAAAAGTAATTTTCTTTTACCACAAATTACCACTTTTTACCACCAAAAAGTTTTCAACATTTTTGGTGGCTTTTGATGCTATGCGACAAAATCAGATTGGCATTAAAACCATTTAGTTTTTAATATTTTTTGTTAAATTTGATAGAAGAAAATCGAGATTATGACTGTTTTACAAATCACTGTACCTGAAAAAAAAGAAAAAGCTGTCAGGTTGCTTTTAAAGGAATTGGGGGTTACCGTAAAAAAAGTAAACGAAAAGTCGTCTATGGCCGAAAGTTTAAAGACAGCCGTGAAAGAGATGAAGGCAATAAAATCAGGAAAACTGGAATCGATAGGTTTCGACGATTTGTTAAATGAATTATGAGATCAGAGTTATCCCTAATTTCGCAAGGGAAGCTAAACAATTAAGTAAAAAACACAAATCGTTACGTGCCGATTTAGAAAACCTAAAAGTACAACTGTTACAAAACCCTAAAATGGGTACACCACTGGGCAACTCCTGCTATAAGGTAAGAATGGCCATATCAACAAAAAACAAAGGTAAAAGTGGTGGAGCAAGAGTAATCACCCATATTATTTCGGTCGACCAATCAGAAGGAAAAATCTATCTTCTGTCAATTTATGATAAAGCTGACAGGGACAGTATTTCTGTTAGTGAGATCAATAATTTCCTCAAGGAGATTTGACAGTACCTTGCACTTTTTTTGTCAAAATCAGAATCTTTATCCCTTCAAAACCGCCACCATCGCCCTCACTTCATCCTCATCAGCTATATAAACATGGCCATAATCGCTTACCTCTTTATTAATATAAGTTAAAGGATTTGGCGCTATTGCGCGTGCCGACGAATGGTATTCTGTTGCATTACTTTCGCCTATAAGTTTTTGCAGATTGGTTGATTTAACACCGGCACCGGGCATAATGGTAATGCGGCCGGCGGCTTGTTTAACCAGTTCACCTAACAACTGGCCGGCATCGGGCGCCGCGCTTTTTTGGCCGGAGGTGAGTACCCGCCTACATCCGCAGGCTATCAGTTCTTCTAATGATTTAAAAGGATCGGGCGTACCATCAAACGCGCGGTTGCAGGTAACGCTCATTGGGCCGGCCCATTCAACAATGCGTTTCAGCCATTCGGTATCAATTTCGGCATCTATGGTTTGTGTGCCCACCGAAATACCATTGCAGCCCAACTCACGGCAAATTTGTATATCGTGCTTAATAATGGCGTATTCATCCTCGTTGTAAAAGTAATTTCCAGACCGCGGCCTGATGATGGGGAACAAATCGATCCCTATTTTATCGCGCACCTGTTTTATGGTGCCATAGCTCGGTGTAGTACCGCCTTCAATAGGGTTATCACATAATTCAACCCGCGCAGCACCGGCGCGCTCGGCTATAATACAGGTTTGAATAGTAAAGGCGCATACTTCGAGGATCCTGGCAGGCATATTTTATTATTTTGCTAAGCTGTAAACATACAAACTATCAAATAATTTAAACCAATTCCATCTTCCTATAGGTTTTAGTTTTTTTACGTGTACGGTTAAGCCACATCATTACCCCTGTTACCGGGAATATGAGCGATAAAAGGCATACAATAAAACTGATTATTTTGGTTGGCATGCCGTAAACCGAGCCGGTATGCACCGGTTTTACGTAAGCCCTTGCCCGCTGGCCTAAACTTTTGGCGGCAAACAATTGCGCCCCTGCTATGCCGCCGCTATATTGGTCAACGTAATAGGTATTGGCGGTGGTTTCAACTGCACCCTTAGGTAAAATGTTTATGCTGTAAACGGCCAGCGAATCTTTAGGCACCCTTACTGTATAATAATCTGCCAATGCGGTTTGTGTTGCCACGGCCTGTAATGCTGCATCTACCTTTAAAGCTTGGGCCCCGGCCTGGTACTTTGATTGCGGAGCTTTGGGCTGCTCTTTTACCAGCTTTGAACCGGTTATAGCAAATAATGCCTGGTTAGCCAGCTTAAACGTCATGATTAAACCTGTTAACGCAATCACAATTAAAAATATCGAAGTGTAAAAGCCGGTAACCAGGTGCAAATCATGTACCAGCCGTTTGGTGCTGCCGCCCCATTTTATTTTTAGCCGCTGCTTCATAATGTTTTTAGTTTTAGGCCACCACAATATTACCCCGGTTATTAATATAAACAGGAAAAGCAATGTCGAGATTGATACTACCCAATCGCCCAGGCTATCTTTACCTGCCAGTAAAAACCGGTGAAACATCTCGGCCGAGTACAGGAACGATTGCCTGCGGCTGTATTGCCCTGTTATCTGGCCGGTATAGGGGTTTACAAACACGCTTAAATTTGCCCGGTCGGCCTCTTTAGCTTTTTTATCCTTATCGCCCTGTGCCATTGCGGGCCTGCTCTTTTCGGCCTGGGCTGCATTACCTTTTTTACCTTTCTTCTCGGGTACAATTAAGCCAATCTCAACCGTTCTGGTGGCATCATTATAAACCATTGCCGAGGCCAGCTTTGCTTTGGGAACCTGCTTAAGGGCTGCCTTAATCATTTGCTCCAGCGGTACCCGTGTAGCTGCGGCCTGCACGTAATAAAGTTTGGGGTGCAGGGTATGCTCAATTTCTTTTTCAAAAACCAGCATAGTGCCCGTGAGGCATGAGCAAAAAATAACAATGCCAGCCGCAAGGCTCAAATAAAGGTGTATGGTACGGAAAAATACTTTCATGGCTTTCATTACAAAACCGGGTATGCTATGGCATATCCCGGTTTGTTTATTAATATATGTTAGTGTATTAAAAACTATAGCTCACGGTAGTTAAAAACTGCCTTGGCGCTATTGGGTTAATGCTGTAATTTTCGTGCACATTGTAATTAAGTACATTGCCTATATTGGAGATTTTACCTATGATGGAAACCTTTTTATAGGAGTAACCAACCGAGGCATCAACCGTAGTAAAGCCCGGTACATTAACCAGCCTTGATATGGTTTGGGTTTGCCCAACCGTGTTGGCGTTACCCGCTGTACGGTTGCCCAGGTAATACACGGATGCCCCTACTTTAAAGCCTTTCAAATCGCCGTTATAAAAGTTGTAGAATGCGCTGGCATTGGCGGTGTGCTTAGGTACGTTAATTAAAGGCTGGCCGGCTATATTGCTGCCAACTGATGTTGATGTTTTTGAATAACGCGCGTTGGTGTAGCTGTAACCGGCCATTAAATCAAGCTCTTTTACCGGGTGTCCCGCAATATCAAGTTCAACACCATCGCTTTTGGTTTGGCCAACAAGCTCTTTAATATTGGTGTTAATGTTCACCGTAGTACCATCGGCCAAAAATGGCGCTGTTTGGGCCAGGTTATTATTAATGATACGGTATGCCGTTACATTTACTGATAAATTACCATTCAGAAAATCATTTTTAACACCGGCCTCATACTGATCTACCAATGATGGCGAAAGTGGCTTATTACTAACATCTACACCCGTATTGGTGATAAAAGAGTTGGAGTAACTTGCAAATAAAGCCGTATTGGCCACCGGCTTATAAACTATACCAACGCGGGGCGAAAATGCCTTATCCTCTTTACCGGCAGCTTGTACAGCTAAAGCAGGGCTTGAAATATAATAGTTGGTAACCGATGTCGGCGCTACATACTGATACGACCAGCGGATACCTGCAAGCACCTTAATTTTATCTGATATGCTGATTAAATCATTAAAATAAGCACCAAAGCGGTTTGTTTTTGTAAGGATACGGTATAAAGGGTTCATCTGCGGCTTATCGGTGCGCAGGGTATATTTATTTACATTAAAAATATTGATGGTATCGTAAACGGCAGGTTTTATTGACGTGCCATTATCCCAATAGCTTGATACCTTATTAATGGTGGCCACGTAGGTATAAGCCGTGTTGTTGTACCTGTCGGCATCAATACCAACTAAAATATTATGTTTTATGGCGCCTGTATTAAACTGGCCGGTAACATTAAACTGGCCGGTGTAATAATCTTCCAGCGTTTTTGCGCGGTTAAGGGTACGGCCCCAATCGCCGGTTGCATCGGGCAGTACACGTTCCGTAGTTTGGTATTGCCTGTTAAAATGCTGGTAATTTAAGCCGCCGCTTATTTGCCACAAACTGTTAATTTGATGGTTAATGGTTACAGTACCGGTTGACTGTTTGGTATTACCTGTCGACCATGAAGCACCCAGGTAGCGGTTGCGCGGCACATTGGCTATTACATTATTTATTTGTCCGGTTCCAAAATCAGGCGTAAAATCATAGTTCAGGTAATCGCCCTCTACAATAACAGTTGTTTTGTCGCTTATTTTATACAGGAATGATGGGTTAATATACTCCCTTTCGGATTTTACATTATCGCGAAAACTGTTTGCTTTTTCGTAAGTACCGTTTAAGCGGTAAGCCAGTTTTGAGGTGATAGGGCCATAAACATCAAACGAGGGGCGGTACAAATCATAGCTGCCATACGTCATAGATACTTTACCGCCTGCCTCAAACAATGGTTTTTTAGTTACCATATTTAAAATACCGCCGGGTGCCACGTTGCCATATAATAAAGCCGCGCTGCCCTTTAATACCTCAATCCTGTCAAGCGAACTCACTTCAGGTACAACACCGGAGTTTACCCGGAAACCATTTTTAAACATATTGGTGCTGGAAAAATTGTAGCCACGTGCACCAAAAGTTTCCTGGGTATTGCCACGGGCACTGTATAAGTAAACACCATTCACATTCCTGATTACATCACTTAACCTGATAGATTGCTGCTGGGCAAGCGTATTGCTGCTGATAACCATAACGCTTTGCGGCAAATCCATAGGCGCTACGTTCATTTTACCGATAGTAAGCTTTTTACGGTTAATGGTTTTTGTAGATGAAATCAAAACTTCATCAAGCTGGGCCGAAGTTTCGCTTAAAGTAAAGCTTACCTGGGCAGTTTGATTAGCCACAACAGTAACTGTTTGCTGTTCGGTTTTGGCGCCCATAAAGCTGGCAACTAAAGTATATACACCTGGCTTAAGGTTAACAAACGTAAACGAACCATCGTCAATGGTAGTGGTACTTTTGTTTAAGCCTTTTATACCTACGGTAACGTATGCAGCAGGTTTACCATCGGTCGTTTTTACAAAGCCGTTAATTTTGCCGCTATTGCCATCGTCATCGGCCTTAAGGGTTAAAATATTTATAAATACGAAAAGAAAGAGGAGGGTAAATTTTTGCAGGTAGTTGTGTATATGATTTGACATACTATTTAGATTAAGTCTAATTAAGCGCAAAAATAACAACTCAATTTTAATTCACAACTTTTATTTGGAATTAGTTTAAATAAGAAGAGTCAATGAAAGAATAACTATTTCGTTACAACACCAAAGGCAGCCGCCATCTGCATATATTAGCTTATACAAACCTCCCCCAAATGAAAAAACTTTTCGCGCCCTTGTTGTTCATACTGTTGTTTATGAACTGTTTGAAGGCACAGCCGGGCAAAACCGAGATAACCAAATGGCAATACGGCCGCAATGGCGCGGTATCTATCACCTGGGATGATGGATCCATCAACCAGTTTAAAGTGGCGCTGCCTATTTTGAACAGGCTGGGAATTAAAAGCACGTTTTTTATTATCACGGGGCAAATACCCGGTTCCGGGTACCAGGCAAAATTTATCGGGAGGCCTTTGAAACAGATAATTGCCGAAACCGCAACAATTCCTACTAACAAAGAGAATTTTTACGAGCGTGCATCGGCAGCGGGGCACCTGGGACTTATTGGCACGCTCGACTATCATTATAAAGCTGGTTCGCTAATTGACGATAACAAACCCGAAGCGGCCTATAAGGTAATTGATGAGCTATACAGTAAAGTGCGCCATGGTGATTTTAAACCAGGTATTGAGCATAACACCGAGTACAATGATGCTCACGGCACAACCTGGGCGCAAATTAAACGATACGCTGCACAGGGGCACGAATTTGCCAGTCACATGGTTACCCACCCGCGCCTGGCCGCGCTCGACGAGCCCAATATACTTTATGAGATGGAGAAAAGCCGGCTGGATATTTTGCATAACCTTGGCCTGCAATACACTTTTAGCGCCGAAGGGCCTTTTGGCACCGAAAACGAGCGGGCTGTAGCGTACCTAAGCAGGGTTTACCCCGCACTGCGCAACCGCATGCCCGAACCCTGGCTGAAAGAGATTAGCAGGGGGAGTAAAGAAATGCCCGGCAATACCGATAAACCTTATGTACAGTACCAGCGCGGCGCCACCACCAAAACACCGCTGCCTATGATGAAAGCCTGGGTTGATACCACCATGAACAGGCAGGATACATGGCTGGTACTTACCCACCACGGCGTGCAGGGCATTGGCTGGGAGGCCTTACCTGCTACCGAGCTGGATGAGTATTTTACCTACATCAAAAACCATGAAGACAAACTTTGGATTGCCACCTTTGGCGATGTTACCAAATACATACGCGAACGCCAAAGTGCAAACCTTACTACCGGAGTGCAAAATGGCAGGCTGATAATTAAAGTAAGCCACCCGCTTGATAAGCGGTTTTACAATATGCCGCTAACGCTTAAAACCTATTTACCTGCCGGGTGGAAAAGTGCTAAGGTAACGCAAGGCGGCAAGGCTGTTGATGTTAGGTTGATTCGAGATAAAAAGGGCGATTATGTGCTTTACCAGGTTAAAGCCAACACACCTGCGATTATAACAAAATTATAAACCCGGTAAAGCAATCGGGGATTTATCCGCTATCCAATATCCTTAATCGAAAACTATTGTATCAGGCCCCGAAACCTTGCTGATGTGGCAGGCACATCCGCCTGCAATTTTTACTATGGCTGTTTTAGTTTGATGACTTGACGGATTTGTTGCAGTAATTTGTACATTATCGCCACCGGTAGAAAACTTATCGATAATATTATCATTAGCAATGGTTTTAAATGCCGGCGAAAATCCCGGGTCAATAACGCCTGGAGCCACAATAACAGAGTCGGAACGTAAATTTTTGGCTATAAAGTCTTCTACAGTTACCCCGTCGCCGTTTTTATCAACAAAGCGAACGCCAACGCTAACAAATTCCTGGGTGCAGGTGGTAATAGCACAGGCAGGTTGCTGACGGTTTTTGTTACACGCTGTAAAGGATACAGCAAATAATAGTAGTAGCAATATTCTCCTGATCATGATATTGGTTTTTATATCACTACGGCCTTTGGGACTAACGTGCTACAAATTTTGCAGTTTCCGCAAAACTAATTACCGAACATTTTTTGTTTAAAGTTTAAACTCCGTCAATCCCTGATTTATAACCGAACTAATCAGGTGGCTATATCAAATGCATACTAATTGAAGACGGGGCGCCTTTACTTATTTTAGCTATTATGCATAACCAACAAGGTGTGTGTACCGGTACAGATGAGACGCCCTGAAACGCCCTGAGACACCCTGAAACAGGGTGAAACACCCTGGTACGGGGTGGTACACTTTCCTTACCTTATGCGCAAGCTAAAAGCAATAGGCACAAGGCTTAACCGCTTATTTTTGTTCGGTTAGAGTTAAATGCGATATGTTAAGTGCACTATTTTATCTGATTACCCCGAATAGATTATTCCATCACCCTAACCTTTAAAAAGCTTGGCTCATCTTTAGATGTATAAACCTTGTGGGTTGCCTTTTTAAAATCTGTATCCTTAGCTTTCATAATATCCTGGAACTGCTGGGTATTACGGTCAATAAGCGGAAACCAACTGCTTTGTACCTGCACCATCAGGCGGTGGCCTTTTTTAAAGGTGTGCAATACATCCTGTAACTCAAAATTAACAGGGGTTACTTTGCCGGGTACAAAAGGCTCGGGCTTATCAAAACCATTGCGGAATTTACCGCGCATTGCCTCGCTGCGTACCATTTGCTGATAGCCGCCCAGGTAAACATCCTTGCCGGTAAACTTGTCGTTCTTAGTCGAGTCGGGGTATACGTCAATAACTTTAACTATCCAATCGGCATCTGTACCGGTGGTTGATACTTTAAGGTTGGCCCATATGTTGCCTGCAAGGGTTACATCTTTGTCAAGCACATCGGTTTCGTAAGTCAGCACATCAGGGCGTTGCGATGCAAAACGCTGGTCGGCGGTCATATACTCACGTTTCATGTCGTTTTCAATCGTACTGATAAATGGCACCGGTTTGTTGGGATCTGACACAAACTCGTCAAAACTATCACCTGCGCCAGGTGCATCAAATGAAAGTTTGCCGCCGGGCAGCAGGTAAAGGCTTTTATCAACGGCTTCTTTTGGCGGCCAGGTTTTATATGTTTTCCATTGGTTAACACCCGTTTCAAAAGTCGAAATGGGTTCCAGGTTCAGTTCGGTACCTTTCAGGTAATGACTAAAAAAAGCAAACTCAATTTTTTCGCGGTAAAACGGACCTGTAGGGCCGCCAAAACCAATATCGCCTAAATGGTCGCCGTCGCCACGGGCCCAGCCACCATGCACCCAGGGGCCCATGGTAAAGTAAACCGGGGTTTTAGGATTTTCTTTAACCAGTGTTTTATAGGTATTGATAGCGCCGTAAAGGTCTTCGGCATCATACCATCCGCCGGTAACCAGTACCGCGGTTTTAATATCGTGCAAGTGGTAAAGTACATTACGATCTTTCCAATGCTGATCATAGTTGGGATGGTCAAGCATTTCGTTCCATAACCGGATGGTGTCTTTGTAGTATTTAGTGTTTGAGTTTTTTACCGATCCCATTCTCATAAAAAAGGCATAACCATCATTAGTACCGGCATTAAAACCGGTTCCGCGGCGTTGTGTAGGTTTATCATCCTGGCGGTTGGTAAAAAACGGGTAGAAGCCAAAATTGGCAGTAAGCATAAACGCGCCATTATGAAAAGCATCATCGCGGTACAAATCGGCCATTGGCGCCTGCGGCGATGCAGCCACCAATGCCGGATGACGGCTTAACAATGCAGCCGTTGTATAAAACCCGGGGTACGAAATGCCCCAAACTCCTACTTTGCCATTGTTGTTTTTAATGTTTTTCAGCAGCCAGTCAATGGTGTCATAGGTGTCGGTACCTTCATCTACATCATTTTTGGTTTTGTGCACTTCCTTTTCGGGAGTCATCTCTTCAAAAATGCCTTCGCTCATCCAACGGCCACGAGCGTCCTGGTAAACAAAAATATAGCCATCGCGCACAAATAACGATGAAGGCCCAAGGCTACCCCTGTAGGCATCAACACCATAAGGAGCTACGCTATATGGCGTCCTATCCATCATAATGGGATACTTTTTGGTTTGATCTTTTGGTACATATACCGATGTAAACAGCTTTTTACCATCGCGCATGGGCACATTGTATTCGTACTTGGTGTAATTTGCTTTTATATAATCAGCATCGGGGCCTTTTGGCTGAGCATAAGCACAAAAAGTTAAAAACACAAAGCTTAAAGCTATGAGGAGAGATTTTTTCATATCAACTTAATAAAGCTTAAAAATAGCCAATAAAACAAAAATGGCAACCTAATTGGCTTGCCTATCGAAAACGTTACCTGATGATTATTCGCTAACAAGATGAAACGACTATAAATTGATAGTCAATTTATAATCGTCCGGTACTACCCTAAAAAAGTTTGCTATTTCTGAAATTAACAAGTTAGAATTGGCTATTGGAACTATAAGCTGATTAGCTAAGATACCTGATCATATCATGGCCAGCCTGGATCCCGAATTTCCCGCTCCTGTCTGTCCTCCATTTTTCTCAGCTTTGTAACACATGGCTGGTTCTAAAACCAACACGCCCCTACTATTTCCGGCGTTGGTTATAGTATACCCGCTTTTATTACCGTTTGCGGGCTTAGTTGGCAGCCAATCGCAATAGTAACCTTATCCTACTGGGATGTTTTAATCAACAAGTTATTGGTTAACACCGCCGCGCCAAAGGCAACTGAGTCTGCACGGCCTACTATTCCCTGGGTATAAATAGTGTATGCCCGCCCATCCAGCAGACTAACATTGCTCAGTGTGTATTCCGTTTTTGTGGGGGTGGTGTGTACATTTATAGTAAAGTTATAATTGCCCGTGGGCAGGTTTACGTAAGGTGTCAGCGTGTTAAATTTAACACCTGCCGTACTGGTTACCAGCGTATCATTGGCCCTTAAATCTAAACCAGGCGATGACGGGGAGGTATTTGCAAACCGTACCTTGGCCCTGCCTATTGGCGGTAAAGTAGCGGTATCCAGCGATAATATGGAATTTTTTATACTACCATCGGCCAGGTAGCCGGTTAAAAAAATGGTATATTTAACATTACTCCTTAAAACGGTATCAATTTCAAAAGGGATATTTACAGCCGCCGCAGTAGCCGTACGGAATTGCAATGGCGGTGTAATTGTAGACAATGTAAAATAACCCGAGCTGGTTGGATAGGTATATGCAGTTGCGCTTTGCCTAATCGAGTTTTGATATAAATTTAAAGGCTGCACATCCGGACTTAAATTAATGACCTGCAACTGCGTATTTGTACCTGTTATGTTTGTTGATTTACCGCACGATGCTATAAAGCAAAGCAGCAGCACCAATGGTGCGCCGGTAAATAGTGATAGTATTAAGCCGTTTTTATGTTTATTATTCATCTTATTATTCACTGCCACTATTAAATAAACCTACAAGAATACCAGCGTTTCCGGCCGGCAAAGCCGTTCCATACCCATAAAAGGTATAAATTTTACCTGCGGTCAAAGTTACTGTATCAACTTTAGGTAAAGTGGGGTAAGCCGCCCGATATATACCAATGTAATGAACACCCTGTTTAATACGGGTAAACTCAGTCGACGTTTTAAAAGCGATATTTGTCTTCCAGGGGGTATCTATCGGCACCGTTCCGGTAGTTCCTCTTAATATAAAACTCATATTGCCTGCGCTGGCCGAGGCATTCACAAATCTTACCCTGGCGTATGTGGCTTTCTTTGCGCTGTCAGTATCAAGTACCAGGGTATCAAGGGTACTAAATACATCATCGCTGTTTTGGCCGGCTATGTATATGGTGTGGTCTGATGCCGAATCGGCCTGGAAAGGTTTGTTATAAAACGGCGTGGAAGCGCCATCAACCTTAAATGAGTAATTTTTAGTACCGGCAGGCACGGTAAGATAACCGAGCGAACCGCCCGGATAAAAAGTTGTTGTATTGTTAAAACGCGTACCGTTTATATAAAAATTAACATTGGCGCTTGATACATTTACCACGTCAACAAAAGCCGTAACCGTTGACGTACTGGCAGGAGCATCGTTGCTCTTTTTACAGGATGCCCAGCAGGCGCCTGCTGCCGCAATAAAAAACAAAACCTTTATCCTGGTATTCATAGTTACGTCAAAAGTCTTAAGTAGTAAGTCTTAAGTTTTATCAATATTCTTTTCATGTGCCTGCGGCCTTTTTTTAACCGGAAGAGCCGGGGTAACATGATATATCCAATTTTCCCGTCATCCTGAGGTACGAAGGATCTATCAGTCATGTATGACAAAAGTTCACAGATACCTCGTATCGAGTCATGGCGTGTTGTAATTTACACACATATTCGTTTGAACGCCGGCTACAACTCACCCCGGCTACGCTACGCTGGCCGACCCTCTCTCCGGCTAAAGCCGCAAAGAGGGTAAACCCCAATTTTCTTTTTTTTCGCCCCTCTATGCGACGAAGTCGGAGAGAGGGGCAGACGGGCGGAGCCTCGTCGGGGTGAGTCTTCGCCTCTATACTCCCCCCTTTTACATTCCCATCACTAATAACTCCCGCCCGAAACATTTGTTATCCGTGGCGAACAAAAAAGTCCGGTTTTTAAAGCCGGACTCTGTTTTTGGATTTATAATTTAAGTTTACACTTAAGCATAGCTATTGAGCATCACCGGCATAACCAGCATCAGCACATCTTCATTTTCATCACCTCCCTGTGGCAGCAGTAAGCCGGCGCGGTTTGGAGTCGACATCTCCAAAGATACTTCTTCGCAACTTAAATTCTTCAACATTTCTATTAAAAATCTTGCGTTAAAGCCAATTTCCATGTCATCACCTTCATACTGGCAGGTTAAACGCTCGTGAGCCTCGTTTGCAAAGTCAATATCTTCTGATGATATGTTTAACTCGCTGCCATTTATTTTAAGCCTTACCTGGTGGGTTGTTTTGTTGGCATAAATAGCCACACGGTTTAACGAGCCCAGGAAGGTAAGCCTGTCGATAGTTAATTTATTAGGATTATTCTGAGGAATAACAGCCTCGTAATCAGGATAACGCTCATCTATTAACCTACAAACAAGGTTAATATGGTTAAATTTAAAAAACGCACTGGTTGAGTTATACTCTACAGATACGTTTACATCATCGTTTGGCAATGCCGATTTTAGTAGCGTTAGCGCTTTTTTAGGCAATATAAACGCGGTAGTGCTTGCAGCTTTGGCATCCTTACGGCGGTAACGTACCAGCTTGTGGGCATCGGTAGCTACAAAAGTAAGGTGCTGTGTGCTTAACTGGCAGTAAACGCCCGTCATGGCGGGGCGCAGTTCATCGTTACTTACCGCGAAGATGGTTTTATTAATAGCCTCGGCCAAAACAGATGCCGGCAGGTTTACTGACGATGCGTTTTCGACAACAGGGATCTTCGGAAAATCTTCACCATTCTCGCCGCTTAGTTTGTATTTACCATCACCGGCGTTTATTTCGATAGCAAAAGTTTGGTCATCAACCGAAAAAGCCACCGGCTGCTCCGGTAACGATTTTAAGGTCTCTAACAAAATACGCGATGGTATGGCAATACGGCCATTCTCCTTAGCTTCAACAGTTAAGGAAGTGGTCATGCTGGTTTGCAGGTCGGTTGCCGAAATGGTTAAGTTTCCTTCCTTTATCTCGAACAAAAAGTTTTCCAGTATAGGCAAAACAGTGCTGTTGCTTAAAGCACCGCTTACTGCCTGCAGTTGTTTGAGTAAAGTTGTGGTAGAAACAATAAATCTCATATGGGTCTAATTAATCTATCAAAAATATAAAATTTAATGGGCATACTTCCGCTTGCGGATATAATGTTGAAAAATAGCACATATTAACACTAAAGCAAGTGGGCCAACCGTATTTACCAGTTGCCAGTACAATTTTTCGTTACGGATGCGGGCACGGTTAAGCAGGCGAATCTTAATCTCTTTGGTACGCAGGGCAATAAGGCCCGAATCGTCGGTCATGTAATCGGCAATATTAAGCAGCAGGTTTTTGTTGCCGTAACTTTGCTGGGTGTAATGGTCGTAACCTAACGGATACGGCGAACCATCGCTGCCTATCTGATTTTTCAAAATGTCGCCATCGCTTATCACTACCATTTTGGTGGGCACACTTTCGGGCATAATGGTTACGGTCTCGCCCAAACTATCGGGCAGCGGACGGTTGCGCCAATCGGATGTAAACTTCCCTTCCAGCAATACGGCAACCGTTTTGGGCGTGCCCTGGAAGTCTTTAGGGTTTGGCTCCTGCTCCAGCGCCTGTAACGACAGGATATGTGGCGCGCTTATCTTTTTATTGTAAGGCGATGATGCCAGCAGGATAGTTTTTTTAACGTTTTTGGTATCCAGCAAATCAATAGTGCTGGCAAATTCACTGTGTATGGCATCCAGGTTTTTTACTATCGGGTGTTTAGAATAGGACATAAACAGCGGGTAATATAACCAGGGCAGCATCTGAATTTGCGCCTGGCCGCCAACCTCGCCGGTACTTACCGGGATGGGCGAACAGCTCATATCGGCAATCAAATCATAATTGATGCGCACTCCGTAGCGAAACAGCTGATCATCCAGGTTGAGTTGCTTGGGGAACGACATTTGTTCGCCGCCGTGGCCGCGCAGGCTATCCAGTTCGGCGCTTACCTGGTCAATCGTCCACAGCACTTTGCCGCCGCGCATAATGTACTGGTCGAGCTTAAACTTCTCCAGTTCGGTAAATTTACGGTCGGGTTTTGGGATAACCAATAGTTTAATGTTTTGTAACGCCTTAAACGGAATGGTAGCCAGGTTTAACCTACCAACTTCGAAACCATCCGACAGCGATTTCATGGCATCATTCAGCTGCACATCGGTAAGCTCATGATGGCCTTCGGTAAAACCAATCTGCGGTTTGCCGCCGCTTACCGCTTTTTTTATGGCCGATGTAAAGGTATACTCCAGGTTTTGAACCGAGATATTGATCTGCTCCTCATCTGATGATCCGATACGGGTTTGTACCAGGTTAACCACCACTTCTTTGTCGCCCGATTTTACAACAGCCTCGGGGAATATTAACTTTTGCGATACGCCATCATCAGTTTTAAAGCTGATGTTTTGGCCTACCACCCCTTTAGATTCATAATCCTCATAAGCTTCTTTTTGCTTATCATCGGGCAGTTTTTTGATAGTTGATAACAGATCGACAAATTCAAATTGGATATTGCCATGGCTATAAGCCTTTAAATCGGTTATCATATCGCGGGCGGCACCTTGCAGGCGTTTCATCCCGGCAGGCAAACCACTGCCCTGCAGGTAAACCGTAATTTTTACCGGTTTTGATAAATCGTTTATAATTTTCCTGCTGATGGGCGATATGGTAAAGCGTTTCTCGGTAGTAAAATCAAACCGGGTAAAGGCAAACTGCGCTATAATACCAATTAATATAAAAGCCGATATTAAGCCAACCATAACCGTTGTATTTAGCTGCTTTTGCCGCTGCTTTATCAGTATAAACAAGGTAAGCCATATAAAAGCGCTGGCCACCAATAAAAAGTAAACCAAATCGCGCGTATCCAGCACACCACGGCTTACCGATTGGTAGTGCTGGGTTATACCCAGGCTTTGCAGGCCAAGATCTTGCAATGATAGCATCTGGCTCAGGGAATCAAACCCGCTGTAAAAAAAGAAACACAGGAAAACTGCAATGGTAAAAGCAATAATTTGATTTTTGGTGATAGACGATGCAAACAAACCTATAGCGGCGAACGCTGCCCCCAACAAGAACAATCCGATGTACGAGCCTATAACTGCACCGGTATCAATATTGCCTTGTGGCGTACCCAGTATACTTACCGAGTAGTAATAAATGAGCGTAGGCAGTAGTGCAAACAGTACAATGAGCAGGCAGGCAAAGTATTTACCCAACACAATTTCCCAATCTTTTAACGGGCGGGTAAAAAGCAGTTCAAATGTTCCTTCTTTACGTTCTTCGGCCAGCGAACGCATGGTGATGGCCGGTATCAGGAACATGAACAGGTAGGGCGCGGTACTAAACAGGCTGTCGAGGCCGGCATAACCGTAATCCAGGATGCTGGAATCAGGAAATACCCAAAGGAACAAACCCAAAACCAGTAAAAAAACGCCAATGGTAACGTAAGCCACCAACGAACTGAGGTATGATGTTATTTCTTTTTTGAGGATGCTAAGCACTGCCGTATATAATATGCTGAAACGCCGAAATTACAACAATAATATTTAAAGTGGAAAGGTTCATTGGTTCATTGGTTCATTGGTTCATTGGTTCATTGGTTCATTGGTTCATTGGTTCATTGGTTCATTGGTTCATTGGTTCATTGGTTCATTGGTTCATTGGTTCATTGGTTCATTGGAACGCGGGCATAGCGGGCAAAAAGCAGTCGACTGTAACAGACTTACGAAGTTTTGAAAACTTCGTAAGTCTTTCGGCAAGTGTGTCAACGAATAACCACCAGACAAGACCAATGAACAAGTGAACTAATGAACGATTTATAATTGGCACCTAAATTGCATACCAACTGCTAAATGAAAAGATTATGTGCCGGCTTTTGATAATTGATGATAACCCGATTGAACACCTGATTTTACAGCGGATGATTGACTCCGGCAATCTCTTTCAACATGTTTCACATAGCTCGGATGCCCGGGTGCAAATTGAATCGCTTAGAGAAAACAGCAGTTTTAACGATAAGCTTCCCGATTTGATATTTTTAGATCTTCATATGCCCGATTTTAACGGATGGGAATTTCTGAAACACTTTAAGGAGTTAATTCCACTGTTTAACAAAACGGTTGATGTGTACATCGTATCATCGTCAATTGATCCCAGTGACTTTTCAAGATCAAAAAATTATCCGTTCGTCAAATCCTTTGTTTCAAAACCTTTTAGTAAACAAACTTTAAACGATACCTATTTAAGGTACTCCGCAGCGTAACACAGCAACGCATCTAATTGGGTTAACATAACTTAACATATTTCAAAAATATTTTTTATAAATATTTAATAATCAATACTTTATATTTTAACATAATTAACACTAAACTAATCACGAAATTTAGGCGCATCCAATATTTGTGTCTGTTATTGGCCAATACAAGTCCCTTTGGTACCTGGATGATTTAACCAGTATCAGGCAATAAAAACAAGGTAGCTTTTGGTGCTTATATCTTCCCCGCGCAATAAGCTTATTCCCTTAGCTATTATTAATTAACAGCTTATCGCCGTCAACTATTTAGATGCGTTTGACCAGAGCGGCGTAAGCACTTTCATCATCAGAACACGTTATTTATTCACTCCGCTCAACTTAACCCTAATAATCCTGTGTTTTTTTCCACCATTTTTCTATCGCCGATAGTATCTCATCCACTTTTATAGGTTTACTCAGGTAATCATCCATGCCGGCGGCAAGGCATGCCCCACGGTCTTCGGGCATGGCATTGGCCGTCATTGCCACTATAACAGGTTGATGAACATTTCCCAGCCTGATTCGCCTGGTGGCCTCCAGCCCATCCATCTCGGGCATCTGAACGTCCATAAAAATCAGCCCATATTTTTTGCGGGTAAGCGAATCCAAAGCTGCCAGCCCATTTGGTGCCACATCAGGCGCATAACCCATTTTTGTGAGGACCCGCATGGCCAATTTCTGATTAATCAGGTTATCTTCTGCTATCAGGATATCTATAGGATATTGTCTGGCAAATTCTTCAGTGAACAGGTTTCCGCGCACATGGGGTTCGTGGGCCACATCAACCTTTTTTAACTGGCTAATAATAGCGCTATAGAGCACATGATATTTAACAGGTTTGGCTATTACGGCGTTAAAAAGACCAGGTTCTTTTTTATTTTGCTCGTGACTTGCAGGCCCAAGCAAAATCACGCGCACAGCGGGGTAGCTGGCCCGTATATGCCTTGCCATCTGAAAGCCATCCATTTCGGGCATATTAAAATCGGCCAACACCAGGTCAATCTTATCATTCACAGCCAATATTTCCAGGGCTTCGCTCCCCGACGCTATCGCCGTTGCAGCAAATTCCCATTGTGCAAGTTGCGCCTGCAATACCCCGCGGCTTGCTTCATTATCATCAACAATCAATATATTTTTTCCTTGCAAGCTGGTGTGGCTTTCCATATGTTCGGCCATACCGCTTTGGTGCCCTTTTGCCGATTTAATATGGAAGCAAAAAGTAGTACCTTCCCCAAATTCGCTTTCAACTTTAATTTCGCCGCCCATCAATTCAATCAGCCGTTTGCTAATGGTAAGGCCCAGCCCGCTCCCACCGTATTTGCGGGTTGTACCCGAGTCGACCTGCGAAAAAGCCTGAAAAAGCTTGTCTAATTTTTCGGCTGGTATTCCAATTCCGGTATCGCGCACGCTAAACGATAAAGCAAAATCCTGGTTGTGCCCGGGCAGCATACTTACATTAATAACAATCTCGCCCTGTACGGTAAACTTAACGGCATTGCTCACCAGGTTTAGCAGTACTTGCCGCAGGCGCAGTTCGTCGCCAAAAACAATTGCCGGAACATCGGGTGCAATCTGGTAAAGCAACTCAAGGTTGGGTTTAAGCGCACCGCCTGCAAACACATCCAGGGTACCCTCAATACAGTTCCTCAGGTCGAAATCGTTTTCATCCAGCTCCATTTTCCCGGATTCTATTTTCGAAAAATCCAGAATATCGTTAATTACGGATAACAGTGCATCGCCACAATTTTTAATGGTTTCGGTATACTCTTCCTGCTCGGGGGTAAGTTGCGTACCAGATAAAAGCATGGCCATGCCCACTACACCGTTCATCGGGGTGCGTATCTCGTGACTCATGGTAGCCATAAAAAGGCTTTTAGCTGCGTTAGCCTGCTCGGCCTCCATGCGTGCTTTATGCTCATCAATCGTCATTTTGGCCAACAGCTCGGTACGTTCCTGTACCTGCCGCTCCAACACCAGTTGCCGTAGTTTGATAGATCTTAACCGGTACCTGAAAAGCCCGTAAATGGCGGAAGCCAAAAACATAACGGCAAGCAATTTAAACCACCATGTTAACCAAAATGGCGGTACAATAGTAATTTTAAGTGCGGTTGCCACCGGCGACCATTGCCCGGCGCTATTCTGGTACTTTATTTTAAAATAGTATTCGCCGGCGGGCAGGTTGGTGTAGGAGGCAGTATTTCTGCTCCCGACTTCACTCCACTGGGTATCATAATTCTGCAGGATAAAGGCGTATTTTTTCCTGTCGGCAGAAGCAAAGTCGAGGGCAGCATATTCCATCGAGATATCAGATTGCCGGTAGGATAGAGTAATACTCCTGGTATCAGCTATATCCTGCTTCAGCGCGTTTAGATTATCAGCGCCTATTACGGTGTTTATTGGTTTATTAAAAATAAGCAATGACGTTACTACCACCGGCGAAAATGGTGCAGGCCGGGCTATCCGTGCCGGGTAAAAAGCATTAAAGCCGTTGATACCCCCGAAAAAAATCTCGCCACTGTTTGTCTTTAAAGCCGAATGCGGTTTAAAGTCATCGCCCTGCAAGCCATCTTCGGTAGTATAATTTTTAA
This sequence comes from Mucilaginibacter sediminis, assembly GCF_051903035.1. Taxonomy (NCBI): domain Bacteria; kingdom Pseudomonadati; phylum Bacteroidota; class Sphingobacteriia; order Sphingobacteriales; family Sphingobacteriaceae; genus Mucilaginibacter; species Mucilaginibacter sediminis. The sequence continues at coordinate 6,131,007 of NZ_CP170602.1, read as the reverse complement.
ACAACCGGGCAACCGGATTGTACATCGATATGCCGTTATTGGTACTTACCCAAAAATTACCGGCACCATCCTCTTTTATCGCATAAATAATATCGCTGGCCAGGCCATCTTTTTTGGTAAAAACCGTAAAATGCTTAGTAACCGGGTCAAACAAATTAAGGCCGCTAATAGTGCAAAGCCATAATTTACCCTTGCTATCTAAAAAAACATCCGTGACCGTGTTACCGCTCAGGCTGTTTTGGCCATCATGGTGCCTGAAATGGGTAAAAACGCCTGTTTTATTATCTAACATATCAAGGCCGTTATCATATGTGCCAATCCATAAGTTGCCGTTACGGTCTTCGCACAAATCATAAATGCGGTTGCTGCTGATGCTTTGCGGGTTATGCGCATCGTACCTGAAATGTTTAAACTTACCGGTTTTACGGTCATAAAAATCAAGCCCGTCATTAAATGTCCCCAGCCATGTGTTTTGATCTTTGTTATGTAGTATGGCGTAAATGTTATTTCCGCCTGGCCCATCCGGTTTAGCGGGGGTTACTTTAAAATTTTTGAATATGCCCGTTTTGGGATTAAATATACTGAATCCATCGCCCCAGGTGCCAATCCATAGGTTTCCATCGGGGTGTTGGGTTGTAGTTAGCACATAATTGCCGGTAATACCGTTTTTACCGGCCGGAGGCTGTTTATAATGCCTGAAAGATCCGGTTGACCGGTTAAACAGGTCAAGACCGCCGCCATCGGTACCTACCCATATATTTTTATCACGATCTTCGAACAAGTCAAGCACAAAATTGCTCGAGAGGCTTAATGGTGAAGAATTGTGATGGTAAAGTGCAAAGCTCGAAGTTGCCTTTTTATAAAGATTTATTCCACCACCAAAAGCGCCCAGCCACATATTGCCGTTTTTATCTTTACAGATGGCATTAATGGAGATACCGTTTATACTGTTATTGTCAATATCGTCATGCTGGTAATTATAAAGATTACCGGAAGCATCCAGCAAACTAAGCCCACCATGCTCGGCCCCTATCCAAATATTGCCGTTATCATCCTGGCCCAGGCTATTGACCGTGTTAATCGAAGTGCTATTGCCCAGGCTATCTTTATTTTTTATATGCCTAAGGGTATGTTTTGCGGGGTTAAATACAAAAACCCCTTCGGATATAGTACCAAGGTACAAGTTGCCGGTTCTATCTTCATAGATGCAGAAGATATGATCGCCTGACGTGCCTGCATCAGTATTTGAATATTTAAATCTTGAAAAGTTATTACTTGCCGGCCGGTAAAGGTTTAACCCGCCAGCCGTTCCTACCCAAAGGTTGTGGTGCGAGTCGGTAAAAACTGTATATACATTGTTATTGCTCAGGCTATTACTATCCACGTCGGAATGTGTGTAATGCCTGAACTTATTTGAATGTACGTCGAGGTAATCAAGACCACCGTTTTGGGTTGCTACCCACAAATTGCCGGCGCTATCAAAGCTTAGCCGGTTAACCACATCAGTAGCCAAACTCGCCGGGGCATGGTCATTATGCAGGTACCTGATAAAGCGTCCGGATGCCCTGTCAAACTTATTCAATCCACCTTTAGTGGCTATCCATATATTTCCGGATTTATCTTCTGCCAGGTCACTGATAACATTATTGCTTAGCGAACTGTTGTTAGCCAGGTCGAAACGGTAATTGATGAATTTATAACCATCGTACCGGTTAAGACCATTCCCGGTTCCAATCCACATAAACCCGCGGCTATCCTGGATAATGCTGCTCACGTCAACCTGCGATAACCCTTCGGCGGTGCCGATGTGGTCAAACTTCAGGCTTTGGTTTTGCGCAAAACAAGCCAGCGGCACACCTGTAATTAAAAAGGCGCAAATCGATAAATGAATAATCTGTTTGGCTGTAACCACGAATAGTGTAATTAGGTTCGTACACTTTGATTTTGTGCAGTGCCGAAACTACTTTTACGTATTTTTTTTGCCACAAGTTTCATGCTATAAACCGGGCACATTTACCCGACAAGCCAGTAAAAATCAATGATCGGCATAACAGCAAGCCCAAAGCAAGGAGTATTTTTTGACCTGATAAACCGGCTTAATCACATGCCGGTTATACCGTCGATGTTGGCTATTGCTAAAAAAAAATTAATTTTTGCAGACTTTGTTTTCGAGTGCATTCGCATTCTGTATTTCGCATTTGCTCATGATGCGTTATGAGGAGGATTTATTACTTGAATTGGTTTTTTGCACCGCTTTTTCCACTTAATAATTTCATACCAGATAACCGATAAAAATCCGGCTCCAAAGCTAATTGCCAGTTGATATAAGTTCAAAGACGCAAACCCAAAGAAAAGGGATAAAGGTTTTATGTAAAGCAATAAGCCTGTGATAATTATGGTTATGCCTATTATCTGCAACACCAAATTATTTTTATACTTTATAGTTGTAAAAAGCGAATAATAAAAAGAACGGTTTACCAGCGTGAGTAATATATTGGCAGCTATAAGGCAGGTAAAAACCATGGTTCGGGTTTGCGGCTCATTTAACCCGGCTTTTACAGCCCATTGATAGGTAGCTAAAGTTCCGGCGGTTATTATTAGCCCCTGCACAACGCTGGTGGCCAACTCCTTCCAATTAAAGAAAGTAGTAGTAAACGGCCGGGGTTTCTGCAGCATGGTGTTTTTTTCCATAGGTTCATTTTCGTAGATGATTGAACAGGTAGGCCCCATAATCAGTTCTAAAAAAATAATATGGACAGGCGAAAATATGTTAGGATATATCCAGCCGAGCGCCAGGGGGACAAACACTGTTAGTATAATGGGTATGTGGATAGAGATGATATACTGTATTGCTTTTTTAAGGTTAGTGTAAATCCTGCGGCCCATAGCCACAGCATCTGTCATTTTTGATAAATCATCTTCCAGCAATATAAGCGACGCGGCCTGCCTGGCAATTTCAGTTCCCTTTTTGCCCATGGCTATGCCAATGTGCGCGGCTTTAAGTGCAGGGCCATCGTTTACGCCATCTCCTGTCATCGCTACTATCTCGCGCTGCGATTTTAATGCGTTAATAATCCTGAGTTTTGCCTCCGGGTACATCCGGGTAAAAATGTTTAGCTTTTGAACAGTATGCCCAAGCTGCTCGCTATCCAGGTCCATCAGTTCGTCGCCGCTGATGCATTTATCTGCACCTTTAAAATCTATTTGCCGGGCAATGGCTGCAGTGGTGGCGGCATTATCTCCGGTTACAATCTTCACCGTTATACCTGCTTTATAAAAGGTTTCAAGTACCGCTTTTATATTTTTTTTAGGCGGATCATAAAAAGCCACCAAACCTTTAAACCCAAATTCAAACTCCTGTTGCGTAGCAGGAAAATCGTTTCCGGCAAAATGGGCCTCTGCCACAGCCAGGATACGATAACCTTCGGATGCAAGCGTGTTAATAGTAGTTTGTAACAGCTGTATTTGGGTTTCAGCCAGGCCGGCTATCTTCATTATCGCCTCGGGCGCACCTTTGGCTGCTATAATCCGTTCCTTATTGTCGTTTTCAAACAAATGCGTCATCATGGGCGGCTTGCCACCCAGCGGATATTCATGAACCATTTTATATTGGGGCCTTTCATCGGCTGCGGTGTTTTTTGCATACGCCTCATGTAAGGCAATTTCCATCGGATCAAAGGGAACAGGCTCGCTGGCCCACATCGCCAGCCTGATGAGCTCCCGTTCGGCTTCATCGTACGCGCCCCCTGCATCACTAACCTTGCCCGATTTGAGTGCGAAAACTTTAGCCAGGCTCATTTTATTTTCGGTAATGGTACCGGTTTTATCGGTACATATAACAGATGCGCTGCCCAACGTTTCAACAGTTTTCATTTGTTTAACTACTATGCCCATTTTCATCAGCCGCCAGGCACCCAAGGCCATAAACGAGGTAAAGGCGACAGGTATCTCTTCGGGCAGGATGCTCATAGCCAGGGTAAGCGCCTTGATCAGGCTATCAGTAAGGTTGCGTGAATGTGTGTAGTTAATGGCCCATACTATAACGAAAACAATGGCGCCTGCAATCACCATTTTTTTTACAAAATTATTAATCTGAATTTCGAGCGGGGTCTTCTCTTCATTAATTGCTTCCAGGCTTTTGCCAATAGCGCCAAGGCGGGTTTTATTACCAATAGCAGTTACCCTTGCTATGGCCAGCCCACCAGCCACCGTAGTACCTCGCAAAATTGTATTATCTGTCGACGATTTATCTTTATAAACCGGCAGCGATTCGCCGGTAAGGATGCTTTCATTTACCGAAAAATCATTTGATTGTATAATTACGCCATCGGCCGATACTGCGGTACCCTCTTCAACAATCAAACAATCGCCAATAACCAGGTCTTCGCTTTTTATTTCTACTATAACACCGTCTCTTATCACCTTACAGGTTGGCTGCGAGAAATCTTTAAGCTTATCAAGGGCATTCCTGCTCCGCGAATCCTGGTATAACGAAATGCCCGATACCAATATAACTGCCGATGCCAGGAAAAAGCCGTCGCCATTTTTACCGCTGATAAAATAAATAGCCGCCGTAACCAATAATAAAATAACCATTGGCTCCTTTGCAATACTTTTTAGGGCATCAATAAAACCGTTTTCTTTTTTATAGGTAAGGCTATTGACGCCATATTTTTTCCGTGCCTCTATAACCTCCTTGCCGCTTAGTCCTTTTATATCCGGATTATTTAATTTCATTTGTGGGCTTTTGAATCGGCGTTAGCAAAACAATCGTCAAACAAACTACTGTTAAGTTAGTAGTAGTAAGCTTTGAGTCAAATCTATTCTTTTTGGCTTAAAACTGTCGACTAAGGACCGTACTTCATTACATAATTTGCCAAGCATTACTTATTGGATATCTGCCGGAATTATCATCAGTGGGATGTGCTGATGGCCAAGCGCTTTTTCGGTTGTAGATTTCTTAAAAATACCGGAAAGAAAACCATGCTCATAATGAACCAGTGCCAGCATATCTGACCAATTCTCCTTACAAAGATGGTTCAGTCTTTCAATTACATCTTTCCCGCGTATCTGTTTATAAACTATACCCGAATCTTCGAGCTTTTTGATATGCCTTAACAAAGCTTTTTCCTTGTCAGGATCCTCATATTTTTCAAACACCGATATATGTACAATTTCCAACTCAAAATCCAGTTTCTTGCTCAAATTGACCAGGTAGGTGATGGCAAAATTATCAAACGGTTCAAATGCGGTTGCCAAAGTGATCTTCTTTAGCTTTTCCAATGTGGCTTCTTGGGGAATAATTACAACCGGGCATGGCGCGTGGTCAACTACATCCATAGTATCGCTACCAAAAAAAAGATGATTAACCGGGCTGTTTAAACTGCCGCCCATTACTATAAACGCTGTTTTTTTCCCGTTGATAATTGCCGCCAGATTGTTTCCTAACGGGCCTTCGCCACATTGCGTGTGAATCTGGGGCTTAAATTCTTCTTTAGCCTGGCCGTTGTGCAAATGGCCCAATTGCCTGGCAAGCTGATGAAGCCCGGAGGTACTGTCTTTCTTCCGAAAAACAAGCTCATCAACAGCTAAGGGGCCACCGGCATAAGCTGGTATTACCGGATGGTTGTAGTAGGAATTAAAAATGATTATGTCGCTGTGCAATTTCGCGGCAAGCGGCGGGGCTGCTTTGGCTGCGTGGTTTGCATTTTCAGAAAAATCGGTAAGCACGAGGATGTTATTCATATCGCCTGAATTATTAAGTAAAAATAAGCGTAAATAAAAGCGCAACTTGTAATGCAAATCATTAACAAATCTGATCTCTATCACTTTATGAATACTGTGTAAGGACTTGGGATGAGATTTATATTGAGGTTACTACTATAGAATGAATTCTGGAAATTGTCTGAAAACTTATTCAAATCAAGTAACTTAGCACTGCATATAACCGAAAACCAATGTCAACAGCCTGGCGAATTTTAGTTTTTACCCTGTTTCCGCTAATACCATCATTAGTATCCGCACAACACAAACCCAAAATTGAAATTTACCTGGTCGATGAAAAGCCTGCTGCTATGCAAACCGGCGGCGGTTACTTTGACTGCAAAACAGCTAAACTGATAACCCATTCATTTATAACGGATAACGAAATTACAGGGTACGAGATCATAAACGACACTGCCACGCGTTATAACAGGGGTAAGATATACCGCATACATCTTGACACAACTGCACAAAGCAAATTGGAAAAGCTGAACAGAAATATCCCCTTATGTTGCGGACAGCGGTTTGTTGTAACCGTAGATAAAACGCCGATTTACGGAGGTTATTTCTGGAATGTATTTTCTTCCTTTGGCTGCACGTGGCTAACCATAATTGCTTCCCATTCTAAAATACTGAAAATTGAAAGAGGGCTACCGTATGATTATTTTGACAAAAATCTAAGTGACCCCAGTGGTGATATAAAATTATTGACGGCATTTAAAACTACCGGACGATTGATAGAAAGGTAAGCTGAAAGGCTTTGTTCCGGGCAATTATCCCTGTCCGTTTAAATAACTTGCCATGCCGCAACCTCCAACTATTTTGCTTTATACCGGTCAATCGCTAACTTGCCCTTATGATTAAACCGTTATTAATAACGCTGCTTGCACTATCTGCCAGCGTGGCAAACGCGCAAAGTTCAAATACTATTGATGGTTATTACCCCCTTTTACGAAGCACATTTATTGAGGCCAATACTTACAAAACAGTAGCATTTGTTGAAAAACGCTGGAGGCTACCGGGCAATGCGGGTTTTAACGAGAGCATATATGAAGTGGAGAAAACGTTACAGCAGGCCGGCTATAAAAAAGAAGCAACAGGTGAGGCTGATGGCCCCTTAACCTATCGCATCGAAACCCGCGAAATGCAACGCCCCGCATGGGAGCCTGTAAACGCCATAGTAACTATCGAGGGAGAGCAAAAGCCGTTACTTACCTTTACTAACAACCGCAACATGCTGGCTATTTATTCGGCAAGTACCCCGCCTGGTGGTATTACTGCCCAGGTTATTTTTGTGGATAGGGCCGATCTGAAAAACCTTGACAGTAAAGACATAAAAGGTAAAATTGTTTTTGCCGAGGCTAACGTGGGCATGTTTTACTCATCTGCGGTAAAAAACGGTGCAATCGGTGCAATGGGTTATAACATGCCGGCTTATACTCAACCCGAAAAAAATGTAAACTCTATCCAGTTTGGCGGCATCAGGTACCAGGATTCATTGAGTCAGAAATTTGGGATCCTGCTTTCATATGCTGCTAAAGAAAGACTTAAAGCGGCATTACAAAAAGGCCCGGTTAAAGTACATGTTGATGTGGAAGCCAAAATATATCCCTCAAAAGAGCTTACCATTGTAGCTAATGCCCGCGGCACGATTAAACCCGATGAACGTTTTGTGTTTAGCGCCCATGTACAGGAGCCCGGTGCCAATGATAATGCCACAGGCGTAGGCACCCTGGCCGAAATGGCAAGGGTAACCGCAACACTCGTCACCCAGAAAAAATTCAGTCCTAAGCGTACCATCACGTTTTTATGGGGCGATGAAATTGTGTCGACAGGTAGGTATATAACCGCAGATACCCTGCGGGCAAAAGGCATTAAATGGGGATTAAGCCTGGATATGGTGGGCGAGGATGTAAGCAAAACCGGCGGCAGTTTCCTGATTGAAAAAATGCCCGACCCTTCGGCTATCTGGACCCGCGGTAAAGATAAACATACTGAGTGGGGCGGCCGGGCCCTGCAGGAATCAGATTTATTTCCGCATTATTTTAATGATTTAACGCTTAACCGCTGCATGCAGCAAGGCCGGGATAATGGCTGGGTAGTAAAAAGCAATCCTTTTGAAGGCGGCAGCGATCATACCCCATTTTTGCAGGCCAAAATTCCCGGTTTATTGATGTGGCATTTTACCGATGTATTTTACCATACCGATGCCGACCGGTTAAATATGGTTTCGGCACAGGAAATGAAAAATGTGGGTGTAAGCGCGTTAGCGACAGCATACACACTAACCGCGGCAGATGAACCGACTACGTTAATGCTAATTGGCGAGCTGCAAAAAAACGCGACCGACAGGATAAATGACGAATATGCTTTAAGCGCGCAGGCTATTAAGGGAGGATTACCTGCCCATTCCGAAAAACATAAAATTGATGTATGGGCAAAATGGTATACCGATGCCTTGAGCAAAATGACAGACATTAACGTTGATGGCAGCACCGTGCCAATAAATAACAGGATAGCGCAAGCAAAGCAGGCAGTGATGGATTTAAATTTAGAAATTGATGCCGATCTTAAATAACAAGTAACATTTTGCCGTTTCAACAATTCAGCTAACTTTGAATAAAAATACTATGCACGCATAATGATTGCACAGGCTATATTTATCATCATTTTAGGGGTCGCCATTTACCTGTTTGCCAAAAACGCAGGCAAAATAAGGCGCAATATATTATTGGGCAAGGATGTTGACCGCAGCGACGAGCCGGCAACCCGCTGGAAAATAATGGCCAAAGTAGCGCTTGGGCAAACCAAAATGGTTAAGCGCCCGGTAGCTGCCATAATGCATTTTTTTATTTATGTAGGTTTTGTTATCATCAACCTGGAAGTGCTGGAAATTATGATAGACGGCATTTTTGGGTCGCACCGTATTTTTTCAGCCCCGCTGGGCGGCTTGTATAGCTTGCTGATAGGCGGTTTTGAGGTGCTGGCGGTATTGGTACTTGTTGCCTGTATTGTTTTCCTGAGCCGGCGTAACATTGTGCACCTGAAGCGCTTTTCGGGCACCGAGATGACCCAATGGCCAAAATCGGATGCCAACTATATCCTTTGCATCGAGATACTGCTCATGACCGCTTTTTTAACCATGAACGCGGCCGACTATAAATTGCAGCTATTGCATTTTGAACATTATGTAAAAGCCGGCAGTTTCCCGGTAAGCTCGCTTATAGCACCGATATTGCCCGATAGCGCAGCGTCATTGGTGATGCTGGAAAGAGGCTGCTGGTGGTTTCATATCATAGGTATCCTTGCGTTTTTAAATTACCTGCCCTACTCCAAGCATTTTCACATCCTGCTGGCTTTTCCCAATGTGTATTATTCAAACCTGAACACCAAAGGAAAGTTTACAAACATGGCATCGGTTACCAACGAGGTTAAGGCCATGCTCGATCCTGCTTTCGTTCCGGAAAATACCGGCGAGCCTGCAAGGTTTGGCGCGAAGGATGTAACCGATCTTACCTGGAAAAACCTGATGGAGGCCTATACCTGTACCGAGTGCGGCAGGTGTACATCAGTATGCCCGGCAAATATTACCGGCAAACTACTGTCGCCGCGTAAAATTATGATGGATACCCGCGACAGGCTTACCGAAGTGGGCAACAACCTGGATAAACACGGCAAGGATCATGACGATGGCAAATCACTGCTGGATAATTATATCACCCGCGAAGAACTTTGGGCCTGTACTACCTGCAATGCCTGTGCCGAGGCCTGCCCGGTAAATATCAATCCACTGGAGATCATTGTGGAAATGCGCCGCTATGTGGTAATGGAAGAATCACAGGCACCGGCAAGCCTGAACAATATGTTTAGCAATGTTGAAAATAACGGGGCCCCCTGGAAATACAGCCAGGCCGATAGGTTGAACTGGGCAAATAATGATTAATTACAGGCTTTATTAAATACACACATGCTGCAGGATATCGCAATCATCGAACTGAAATATAATACATTTATTGAAAGGGCAGCCGCTACCAAATCGGTATGGGGATTGAAAAGTAAAACAGGATGGGCCAATTCCAATTCAAACGATGACGAAGAAATTAGTGTAATTCCGTTTTGGTCGGATAGGGCTTATGCTAAGGCCTGCGCCCGCGACGATTGGAACCGTTACCTGCCCGTCGAAATCCTGTTGGCCGAGTTTTTAGAGAGTTGGTGCGTAGAAATGGCAGAAGAGAATGTATTAGTTGGCGCTAACTGGGATGCCCGTATGTTTGGGAAAGAAAGCCCCGCTTTGGAGGTTGCGCTTGATATTCTTAACCTTTTAAAAGCCAGCAACACAGCAATTGTATTTAAAAATTACAGTAGCGTAGATGATTTTATAGCCAATATAAACGAGTTGCCCGACGACTTATAATCCGGATTTTATGACAAACTTCAAAATACCCACTATGGCCCAAATGGCCGCCGACGGCATTGAACCCGAAATACTGTTCTGGGTTGGCTGTGCAGGTAGTTTTGACGAGCGGGCGCAAAAAATAACCCGCGATATATGTAAAATACTGCATCACGTCGGTATCAGCTTCGCTGTTTTGGGTACCGAGGAAAGCTGCACCGGCGACCCTGCCAAACGGGCCGGTAACGAGTTTTTGTTCCAGATGCAAGCCATGACCAATATTGAAGTGCTTAATGCCTATAACATCAAAAAAATAGTAACCGGCTGCCCGCACTGCTTTAACACCATCAGGAACGAATATCCGGGTTTGGGTGGCAATTATGATGTAATACACCATAGCCAGCTGATACAACAACTAATTGATGAAGGTAAGCTGAAAGCCGAGGGCGGCGAAAGCTTTAAAGGTAAAAAGATCACCTTTCATGACCCTTGTTACTTAGGCCGGGCAAATAATGTTTATGAGGCCCCGCGTGCCGCGTTGGAAATACTGGATGCCGAACTGGTTGAAATGAAACGCTGCAAAAGTAATGGTTTATGCTGCGGCGCGGGCGGCGCGCAAATGTTTAAAGAACCCGAACCAGGTAAAAAAGACATCAACCTTGAACGCATGCAGGATGTAATTGAAGCCAAAGCCAATATTGTAGCTGCCGGCTGCCCCTTTTGTATGACCATGCTTACCGATGGTGTTAAGCTACAGGATAAACAAGACGAGATCCAGGTGTTGGATATTGCCGAAATAACGGTAAGGGCAAATGGTTTATAGTCATTGGTCATTGGTCATTGGTCATTGGTCATTGGTCATTGGTCATTTAGGGAAAAGTTTGATTGGCTGACAACTGTTTTAAAAATTTCAAATAGATCCGACAATAACCAATGACAGCGAAGCGAAATGACCAATGACAAGCGTAGCGACAATGACCAATGAATAATGACAAGCGTAGCGACTATTCGTCAACAAGCTTTCACCAGCAACTCGCCGGTTGGTAAGCCCGGCATAGGCACTACCTTCTTTTGGGGCGCAGTTTTACGGTATTTAACCAGGTTAATAAGCAATACGCTGATGAGGATAATAACCAAACCAACAACCTGTAAAACAGATACCTGCTCGCCGGCAAACAATACACCCAAAAGCACCGCGATAACCGGGTTTACATACGAGTGTGTGCTTACCTGCGTAGCCGGCCTTACCTGCAACAGCCAAACGTAAGCGCTAAATGCCCCAATAGATCCAAATATAACGAGGTAGGCGATAGCCATCCATGATGAAGCAGGTACCTGCGCCAAACTAAAACCATCAAATTCATGATGCAGCATGCCTGCGGGGATAAAAGCCAAACCGGCAATAATCATTTGCCAGGCTGTATTTAACCTTGCCGGGCCGCTGTTTGCGTTGTGTTTGGAATACAATGAACCGGCCGACCATACTATCGGCCCCAAAATCAAAAGGGCTACGCCCAAAAAAGTGGTTGTATGATGTTTATCGGCAAGGGCTTTGGCTACCTGTTCGCCAAATAGCAGCACAACACCGGCAAAGCCCACAATTAGCCCGATAATGGTCGATTTGCTTTTGAAGTTAACACGCCAGTTCGGCCTGTCCAGCACCACAAACCAAATGGGGCTGGCCGATACCGTGATGGCCACCATTGCGCTGGGCAAAGTTTGCTCAACCCAAATTACCATGCCGGTGGCTGCAAACAACATCAGCATACCGCTAACAGCCGAATTGATGATATCCCGTTTCACCAATATTTTATCGCCCCTGTAAGCGCACCAGCCCAGCATAAGCAGTCCGGCGGTAGTATACCTGAGCGCCCCCATCAGCATAGCCGGGAAACCGTGTACCGCCATCCCGATAAAAAAGTATGTAGAGCCCCAAACGATATAAACCGTAGCGAATGCTATGATTACCAATAGCGCAGGTGCTTTTTGTTGTTTAACTGTTGCCATGATAGTTTTAGTTTTTGTTGATTATTGAATCTATGCTCCATTTATAATCGGGTAGTGTGGCCAGCAGCAGGCTTGCCGCGCTCACTGTAAAAACCGAATAACCTACCGGCGACTCGATACCGCCGGATACAGCCATGGCCAAAGCAAACGCCAGGCTAAGCAGGCAGCTAAGTGATGCTGCGGTACGGGTAAACAAACCCGCGAGTAATAACAAACCCACGCCGGCCTCGCCAATGGTTGCTATCACAGCCAGTGTTGGGATAATTCCCGAAGGCAAAAAGCTCATTACCTGCCGGGCATAATCCATAAAGTGCTGCCAATCGCCCCAGCCTACATGGGGCCGTCCGTGGGCGCCAAAAAAACCAAGGCGATCTGCCACCTCCCACAGGTAGCTGGTAGCCAAAGCACCACGCAAAGCGACAGACGGAAGAGCATAATTTTTAATAAGTTGCATATCTTTTTTATTAACTGGTATAAAATTACGCATCAGTTGGCCTATCTTTATAGTCCAGAAAACACAAACAAGATAGTCCAGCATGAAGTTTAGCACAGGATTAATTACTATTGATAAGGATGCACAGGTAGCGGTTTATCTGCAGATAACCAATAGCATTATCGGGCACATCAGGCAAGGTACATTAAAACCGGCATCACCCCTGCCCAGCAGCAGGCTGCTTGCCGCCGCTTTAAAAGTTCACCGAAAAACAGTTGTGGCTGCCTATGACGAGTTGTATGCCCAAAGCTGGGTAGATGTTTACGCGCGTAAAGGATTTTTTGTAGCCAAAAACCTGCCCGATGTATCGCCCCGGCCAATCAACAACACAGTAAAACAAAATGCTTATCCCTTAAAAACCCATTTTGATGTTGCCGAGAAAATACCCTACCCCGGCTTATTTAACGATGATAAGCCCCGGTTGCTAACATTTGACGATGGCTTCCCCGATACCCGCGTAGCCCCGGTTGAATTACTGGTACGGGAGTACCGCAGGTTTGCCAACTACCATTTCACTCAAAAGTATTTAACCTACGGCCCCGAGCAAGGTTCGGCAAACCTGCGTACCGAGCTGGCCCGTTTCCTGGGCGAAACCCGTGGCCTGCAGGTTAGCGCCGATGATATCCTGATTACCAAGGGTGCTCAAATGGCCATTTACCTGGCAGCCCAGATCCTGCTAAGCAAAAATGATGTTGTAATTGCCGCGGACCCCGGATATCCGGGCGCCAACGAAGTATTTGAACAAACCGGGGCCAAATTAAAACTGGTACCGGTTGACGAGCATGGTATTGATTTAAACGCAGTAGAAGAGATATGCGAACAGAAGAAAGTAAAACTGGTATACGTTATCCCCCATCACCACCGCCCTACTACGGTTACCCTAAGTGCCGACAGGAGAATGCGCCTGCTGGAACTGGCCCGCAAATACCGCTTTGCCATTATTGAGGACGATTATGATTACGACTTTCATTATGCCAGCAGCCCCATATTGCCCCTGGCCAGTGCCGATTACTATGGCAGCGTGATATACGTAGGATCATTTTGTAAAACTATAGCGCCCGGCATTCGCATCGGGTTTATGGTTGCACCGGCCAACCTGGTTGTGCAGGCCACCAGGCTACGTAAAATGATTGACCGCCAGGGCGAGCACCTGCTGGAAGAAGCCATAGCCAATCTCCTTAAAAATGGCGATATAGGCCGTCACCTTAAAAAGGCCAATAAATTGTATCATGAAAGGCGCGATATACTTTGCGCCCTGCTGAAAGAGCACCTTGGCAGCTGGTTAAGCTTTAAAATTCCCGATGGCGGCTTTGCGGTTTGGGTTAAGTATGCCGATGGCATTAGCCCTGCCGACGTAGCCGAAAGAGCATCGGCTATGGGCCTCACCATTAATAACGGCCGCGATTATTTTTACCATAACACCGTCAATCATCCCTATGTCAGGATAGGTTTTGCATCCCTCAACCCTAAGGAACTGAAAACGGCCGTAAAAATACTGGCCGGCGTATTTAAAAAGCTCAGCCCCAAAAGCCCTGAAGTTTAATTTGTGCCGATGGATACCCCTGCCCTTTGAGCAGTTTACGCAACTGGGCTACCATGGTATTATTGCCGGCTAAATAAAATACGGTGTTCTCTAAACTATAACGCTGATCAAGCACCCATTCAATAAGGCTGTGATGGCCATAAACATCGCGGCGGGCTATTGGCTCCAGCGGCGTCCAAAAGTATTCCTGGAATAATTTACGGTGATGCTCGTTGCCAATTACAATACCGCCCGAAAACCGGGTATGGGGCAGCACCATTTTTTGCAGGGCGAGTAAATGCCCCATGCTGCTTTCGTCGCCAAGGGCAACTATTGCCGATGTAGCCACGGGGCTTTGATTAGTAGTACCCGTTTTAAGATAATTTACCTTATCGCCCTTTTTTAACAATCGCGCCCAATTACTGCCGGGACCGTTATGAGCGGCATCAACATAAATGGTGCAGGTTTGGGTTTCGGCATCCCAGCCCGATGGGGTGTAATCTCTGAAAGTAAGGTTATCTACCTTAAATTTAATATAAGGAATTTCGGTCCAGCCGGTCATATCTATTTGTGGCAGGTGCAGGTCAACCTCAATTAAAGTGCAGGGCTCCCAATACCTTACTTCCAAAACATAACCTGCTTGCAGGCGGCCTTCAAATAGCTTGCCGGTTTTTTGTTTTAATTTCTGTAGAGTGGATGTTTCCATGTGATGTAGAATTATTATCACAAAGAAAAGGCTTATCTATGCCCAATGAAATGGCATACCTGCGGTAATGATTGGACTATTTGCGGTAATCGGCTTTGAAGGCGAGTGGCGTTACACCTTCTGCTTTTTTAAACAGGCGCGAGAAATAGGCATGGTCTTCATACCCCAGCGCGTGCGCAATTTCTTTAACATTCAACTGGCTATAATACAGCAAACGTTTGGCCTCCAAAATAACTTCCTGTTGAATCCAGTAACTTACCGACAGTCCCGTAGCTTTTTTTAAAGCCTCATTCAGGTACGTTTCAGATACATTTAGCTTAGCCGCATAGGCCGACGGGCTTTTGAGCGTACGCACATGCTCAACCAGCAGTTTCTTAAAATCCTGAGCCAACTGCACCGGGCGCGACATCAGCATACCCGGTTTACCCGTTTGACTAAAACACCCGGCAGCAATCCCCAAAAACGATTGCAGCAGTGAATGCACAACTGATAAATTAAAAACAGCCTGCTCGTCCTCGCGGTACCGCTCAAATAACAGGTTAAGCAAGCTTTCGCACTGCCGTTTTTGCACGTCGTTTAAGGTATAAGGCTGCTGCAACAGTAATTGATTTTCAAACACATTACGATAATCGGGCGGTATCAGCATGGTATCCACCGCTATGAACCATCCATAAGCGCCTTCGTTTTGGATGCGATGGTGCACCTGCCCGGGTAAAACATAGTAAAGACAGGATTCCTGTATCACGATCTCGTTAAAGTCTACCATCAGCGATCCCCATCCCCCCTCGATTACAAAAAATATATAATGATCATCGCGGTGAGCACCCAGGGGTTCATCGGCTTTGGGTTTATCGCCCTTAAAAAAGCGATTAATCTCCAGGCCCGATGAGGCACGTTCCTTTAAAAGATGTACTGGAATGTCTTTCATGTTCAGGATGGCAAGTTAGGGCTTATTGCGATTGGATGTATGGACGGAGTGGAAAAATTGTGGGCGTAGCCGAAATACACCGCTTACCAAAAACCATACGCCATATTTTAATATGTTTGCCTATCTTTAGTGGTGAACATCCAATTACTTCCTTTACTTTAAATGAGGCCAGGCTTATATCTTTTATTTTTCTTATTTGTTTCGATAAGCCGGCCGGCCTATGCACAGTCAGTTGCTACCGATTCGTTACTCACCAAGCTTAACGCGGTACTGGCCGATAAGGATGTATACGTAAAGCAAAAAACAAACCGCATTGATGAACTGGGCAAACAGCTAAGCCAGGCCAATGATCTGGATAAAAAATATAATATTTACCAGCAGTTATATAACGAGTATAAAAACTTCAGCTACGATTCGGCCTATAACTACGCCAAAAAGCTACAGGAAACCGCCGCCAAACTAAACGACCCTAACCGTATGGCTTTTGCTAAAATGGAACTGGGCTTTACGCTCATTTCATCGGGCATGTTTAAAGAAACGCTGGAAACCCTGAACGGTATCAGCCTGCAATACCTATCAACCGACGATAAGGTGGAGTATTACTTCCTGAAAGCACGCAGCTATTTCGACTTGTCCGATTTTGACCGTAATGTCGATTACTCGGCTATGTATAATCCCAAAGGCATCCAGTTTATCGATTCGGCCCTTTCATTAGCCTCGCCCGGAACCTACAACTATTATGCATTAAGGGGGCTGCAAGCCTTACGCAAGGCCGATAATACCGGTGCCGTAAAAGATTATACCGCCCTGCTTAAGTTAAAAAACTTAACGCCCAACCAGTTTGCCATAAGTGCCTGCTCTTTAAGCTACATTTATGAAGTGCTCGGTGAGCAGGACAAATCGACCCAATTATTGATCCAGGCCGCCATTGCCGACTTGCAGTCGGCCACTAAAGAAACAGTCGCCATTTATAAACTGGCCGATTTCCTGTATAAAAAAGGCGACCTGAACAGCGCCTTCGTCTATATCAAACAAGCTATGGACGATGCCACCTTTTATGGGGCACGCCACCGGCAGGTTGCCATCAGCAGTATATTGCCCATTATCGAGGCGCAGCGCATCAGTACGGTTGAGCAGCAACGCAAGTCGCTGATTATTTACGCTTCTATCATTACGGTGTTGGTGCTTTTTGTGGTAATGTTTGCCTTCATCATCTTCCGCCAGCTTAAAAAACTACGCATTGCCGATAACCTCATCAAGGAGGCCAATGTATCGTTACAGGAAAGCAACGTTGCATTGGAAGCATTAAATCGAAATTTAAGTACGGCCAATAAAATCAAAAACGAATACATTGGCTATTACTTCAATATCAATTCCATCTACATTGATAAGCTGGAAAGCTTCCAGAAATCGCTGGATAAAAAATTGAGCAGCAAACGCTACGAAGATGCCCAGGCAGCCATTAAAAGCCTGAACCTGGAGAACGAGCGGCACCAGTTGTTCCATACTTTCGATAAGGTTTTCCTTTCCCTTTTCCCTGATTTTATCGAAAAGTTTGAAGCCCTGTTTAACAAAGACGATAAAATTGCCATTGCCGATGGGCAGCTGTTGAGCACCGAGCACCGCATTTTTGCCCTTATCCGCATGGGCATCCACGATAACGACCGGATTGCCAAACTCCTGGGCTACTCGGTAAATACCATTTACTCCTACAAAAATCGTATCAAAAACAAATCATTTATCGCTAATGATGAGTTTGAAGATCATATCATGGCGATAGAGGCGGTGTAGTTTTAAGCTGTTAAATTCAAACTTTATTTCTCTTCTTATTATAAGTATAAGGCGGCCACGTTTGCCTGTCGGCACTGCTTAGCCAGATAGTATAGCGTTTTTGAAATAACAATACCCCATCACGTTTTATAGCCCATAAATAATATTCTATAAGGTTGGGATTGCCTTTACAATATTCAATTATGCAATTCTGGATACCTGTTACTGTATAATAAGGCATCGGCTCTATATGGTCGGCCATAATAATCGCTACCTCTCCCTTATTTAAAAATCTGTCCTGGCAATCGGAACGAATACCGGTGGTGGAGGTGTCGCCAAAATAGGTTGTTATGGTGGGCAGCAATTTGCTTCCATAAGCTTTTAACTTTTTTGCCGAAGCATTGGTAATTATATTTTTTGAGTTGCCTGTTTTATAAATATCAGCCAATAATTTGTCGACCTCTTGTTTTGATTGTGCAAAACAGCCCTCAGAGGTTAACAAGAAGAAAAAGGTCAAATTGATAAGCATTTTCATTATAGAAGCATTAAAAAACAGGTCTGTCTATCTCCACATCCTTTATTTTCCAGGCGGTTTTTAAACGTTGTTTTACTTTGTTTAAAGCGAGTGCATTCCCCTCATTTTGATAGGCCCATTGCAAGCCTGTAAGCGCCCAGCCATTGTTGGGGTTTATTTGCAGGTCTTTATTTAACACAGCCACGGCCTCGTTGTAACGACCTGCTTTTAGCAATACATTGCCCAGGTAATGCCGGGCGGGTAAGGGCCAGTCGCGGGGTTCGTTATAAATGAGCTTATCTTCGGCTATAACTGCTTGTTGTAAAGTGGAGATTGCAGCACCATAGTTTTTTTGCGTGGCAGCAATATTGCCTTGCAATATCAGGTGGCCGACGCCGGCGGCCTCAAATGCCGAACTGAAATTATCTATTGGTGCTTTTAACGATGCATCAGTTAAACCGGCTTCCATCAGTTTTAGTTCTGAGGCAGCTTTTTGTGAATCGCCCTTACCGCACCAGGCCATGCCCTTTGCAAAATGAAGCAATACCGATGCATAGGCAAGAGTATCGCCTACATGGGTGTTTAAAATATCGTCCCATTTGCCAAAGCGCACATCGGTTAGCGCAGGCTGCATATAAACGTATTGGAAAAAATTACCATCAGCCCCTTTGGCGACCAGGTAATCAGGTATAATGGTAGCCTTTGCTTCATTGGCACCGCTAATGGCGGCCTTATAGTTACCGCCCATTTGCGCGCAATTTACTTTAAGGTGAATGTTATGCGTTTGGTACAACACGGCCCCGTTAACCACCGGGTTGTAAAGGCCCACGTAATAATTAAACCCGGCAACCGCTGCGTTATTATTGGCAATACCTTGCTGGTAATTACCCGTACGGATGTAAATATGCGATGGCATGTGTGTAATATGCGATACCAGCGGCATTAAAGTATCCAGCAAATGCGCGCTTTTTAAAGCCAGTTGCGGCGTGGCCGATGCCTCCATGGTATGGATATAAAAATGATTGGCTCCCGGATGTTTGGGGCTTATTGCAATAGCCTGCTCCAATAATGCGCGGATCTCCGGCGTCCATGGTTTGGGGTTAAAATCGTGGGTGTATAAATCCCAGGGATGTAACAATAGCAGGGCATCGGCATATAATGTTATCACCTCGGCATTTTTAGGGTAGCTGGCGTAAACCTTTTGCATGGCCCTGGCATAATTGCTGCGTAACTGCAACACGGTGACGGTGGTATCTTTACTATACCGCTGTTGCATTGCCGCAATAAGTGCTTGCTCCAACGGCGTGCATTTATTGGCAAAGTTGCGGCTTTTTACTGATGCTTCGTAAGCATCGGTGGGCGGGGCGTAGCCATTAGGGTAATTGATGGTTGGCCCCATAGCCAGCGACCTGCCGTACCAGGCCATCGCGCATTCCGGATCAAACCGGGTTGCCTTGGTAAATGACGCTATAGCTTCAATAGAATGAAAAGCGTAATACATGCTCAGGCCCTGGTTAAAATAAAACTGGGCGCTGTCAGACGGGGTAGTGATTTTCCATTTATAATTTCCCCAGCCATTTAAAGCAGGAATTTCTTTTAAATCATCTGCCAGGTTGTACCCGCCGCTGCAAAGTACCACGGGACGTGTAATAGCCTTATACAAAAACGCGGTTTTTGTGACTTTTTTTTGATACCGGTGATAAAAAGACTGACCGGTTAAAAAAATAACGACCAATGCGGGGCATATGACCAGGGCTCTTTTTATTTTCATCTGTTGTGGATTGCTGAAGATACTGCAATTTAAGTTTTTATGTGATGAATAATTGGCAGCTTTGCAACTATTTCCCCCAACAGCCCCAATCATCTCCTCAAAACCCGTCTATATCGCCCCATATTAAATCTATATTACAACTCCTAAAACAACAATAAAAGTACCTAACAATCAATCAATTAACAATATTATTCCGCCTATATTTTCTATATTGAGCTTTTAGGCTATTGATTAGCCAAAATTCCCTCCTTTTATTTGATTCGGATTTGCCAGCTATGGTACATCTGCAAAAACCAATTTTTAAAACCAATTTTACATGAAAAAAGTTTACTTATTTAAGTACGGCCTGACTGTGCTCCTTTTAATCTCGGCGATAGCTTCGTTTGCTCAAAAAGGTGCTTTCAGGGGCAAGGTGGTTGATGATCTTAACCAGCCATTACCCGGCGCCACAGTGCACGTTAAGGGTGCATCTCAAACAACAGTAACAGATGCTAATGGTATGTTTTCGCTTACGGGCGATACGCAACAGGCATTAACCGTGCAGGTTACTTTTGTTGGCTACGATGTGCTGGAGCGGGTAATCAAAGCCAACGAAAATCCCACTATTCAGCTGGTACCTTCATCAAAGGCTTTAACCGAAGTGGTGGTTATGGGCTACGGAACGGTTAAAAAATCTGATTTAACGGGTGCCGTTGCAACCATCGGTGCTAAAGACCTTAATCCGGGGTCGGTTACCAACCCATTACAACAACTTGCCGGCAAAGCAGCAGGCGTAAACATTACCCAGGTAGGCAGCGAACCCGGTGTGGCACCAACGGTGCGCATACGTGGCCTAACATCGTTACAGGGCGGCAATGATCCTTTGGTTGTTGTTGACGGCATTCAAGGCAACATGGACCTGCTAAATCAGGTGCCGCCAAGTGAAATTGCATCAATAGACATCCTTAAAGATGCATCGGCCACCGCTATTTACGG
Source organism: Mucilaginibacter sediminis (assembly GCF_051903035.1). NCBI lineage: Bacteria > Pseudomonadati > Bacteroidota > Sphingobacteriia > Sphingobacteriales > Sphingobacteriaceae > Mucilaginibacter > Mucilaginibacter sediminis. The sequence goes on along the minus strand of NZ_CP170602.1, from coordinate 6,110,165 downwards.
TTCGCGCGGCGCCCCGGGTGTTATCCTGATCACTACCAGGAAAACCGCCGCCGGCAAAAGCAGTGTTGAGTATACCGAAAATAGCTCGCTGGACGTAATTGCCCACAAATTGCAGGAACTAAACGCCGTGCAATGGACTGCACAAGCCGAAAAACAAGGTGTGGATGTATCTGCAAACCATGGCTCCAATACCGACTGGTTTAACCTGCTTACCCAAAACGGCGTTACGCAAAACCATAACCTTGCTTTTGGTGGTGGTACCAATGGCTTTAACTACCGTGCATCGGTAAGTGCCATTACCCAAACCGGTATCGTTATCAATTCCAACTATAAAAAATATATAGGCCGCATTACCGCTACGCAAAAAGCGCTTGATGATAAGTTAACCCTCACCATGAATGTAAATAGCGGCATCAACAATGATGTTTACAGCCCTATCGGCATCGGCCGGGCAGCTTTTACTTCAAACCTGATCAGCAATACATACATCTCGAGACCTACCGATCCTGTATTTAACACCGATGGATCATACTACTCAGACCCTAACGTATTCCAGTACATCAACCCTTACGCTGTTGCAAAAACGGTTAAAAACGATGTGAACACCAACAACCTGTTCACCAGTTTAAGGGGCGACCTGGATATTTACAAAGGCATATCTGCCGGATGGTTTGGCAGCTGGAGAAAATCTGATACGAATACAGGTTATTACGCGCCGGTAGCATCAACCATAGCTACCGCTATTGATAACACAGGCATCGCCAACATCAGCAATAACCATGTTGACGAAAAACTGATGGACATCAGCCTGAGCTACAAACATGAATTTGGGTTAAGCCATTTTGATGCATCGGCTATTTATGAGTGGCAGGCACAAACATATAACGGCAGCTTTGCACAGGGCCGTGGTTTTGTGAACGATTTTGCTACTTATAACGCTTTGCAGCTGGGCGATATCTCCAAAGTTTTACAGGGCGATATTTCTTCTTACAAAAACGACAGGAGGCTTATTTCATACATTGGTCAGATCCATTACTCGTACAACAACAAGTACCTGTTAACCGCCAGTATCAGGCGCGATGGTTCAACCGTATTTGGGGTTAATAACAAATGGGGTAACTTCCCGTCGGCAGCGCTTGCATGGCGGGTTGACCAGGAAGACTTTATGAAAAACCAAACCCTGTTCAGCAGCTTTAAGTTACGTGTGGGTTATGGCGTTACCGGTAACCAACAAGGCATTACCCCGCAAAACTCCATTGCTTTGGTAGGTCAGGCAGGTTCGGTGTTCTTCGGAGGATCAACCATTCCCAACTATTTTTATACACAAAATGCCAATCCTAACTTAAAGTGGGAAACCCGCAAACAGGCCAATGCCGGTTTCGATTTCTCGATGTTTAATGATAGGCTGAACGGTACTTTTGATGTATACAGGGCCACTACCGATAATTTGTTGTACCACTACACTGTACCCGTTGTAGGCCAGTTTTTTGTAAACAACATTCTGGCAAACGTAGGTAGCCTGCGTTCGCAAGGTGTCGAGCTTTCGTTAAGCTATACGGTGATAAAAAGCCAGGATATGACACTTACCCTTGCTGCAAACGGGTCATTGCTGCAAAGTAAGGTACTTAAATTAGGCGGCAACATACAAGGCTTTGATGTACCTACCAACTATGTTGGCTGGGGACCAAACGCTTACCTTGTTGTAGGCAAGCCAGTGGGCACTTTCCTTATTTTAAAACACCTTGGCAAAGATGCCAACAGCGCCGAAACCGTTGTTGACCGTGATAAAAACGGCACCATCGACCAGGGATCGCAAAGTAAAGACAGGTACGAAGAAGGCCAATCGCTGCCTAAATATACCTATGCTTTTACACCATCTTTTACTTACAAAAACTTTGATGCATCAATGGTTTGGCGCGGATCGGGCGGTAATAAAATCTATAACGGCCTTCGCCAGGATTTAAGCCTTCTGGAAAACCTGGGAAAATCAAACGTGCTTACCAGCGCGATACCTTTAGGCATTCAGTCGTCGCCTTATGGGTCTGACCTTTGGTTGGAGAGCGGCTCGTATTTAAGGTGGGAAAATCTTTCGTTAGGATACAGGTTTAACCTGGCCAAAGTAAAATACATCAGCGCTTTACGCTTATCTGTAACCGGCCAAAACCTTGCCATTATAACCAAATACAAAGGCCTTGATCCTGAAGTGAACGTTAGTGGCGACAGCTCATCGGGCGGCGACTACGGTACCTATCCGCGCACCAGGACCTTTTCTTTAGGTTTAAATGTTATTCTAAAATAATTTGATCATGAAAAAAATATTAATCAGTATTTGTATTATTAGCCTTGCTGCAAGCTGTACCAAGGTTAATGAGCATGTGTATGACAAATATACGGCTGACCAGTTTTATTCAACCGCGGCGGGTGCCGATGATGCTTTGGCCAATGTGTACTCAAAAATTACCGGCAGCTGGGGCTCAAACTATGCAGGCCGCGATAATTGCTGGTACGATTTAAATAGCTTCTCATCAGATGAGCAGGTAATACCTCACCGTAACACCGGCGATTGGCAGCTTGACTTTGCCCAACTGTATACCCGTACCGAATTGCCAAACCTGGGCATCATCAATAATACCTGGAACTGGGCTTACTCTACAATTTACAGCGCCAACCTGGCCATTGCCCAGCTTACATCGGCCAAAGCCGATCCGGCAAAAATTGCCGAGGCCAAAGTGATGCGTGCCTGGATCTATTACCTGTTGATAGATGATTTTGGTGATGTGCCGTTTTATACCGACAACAATACCAACGTTTCAAAAATACCGCAGGCAAAACGTGCCGATGTTTACAATTTTGTGGTAAACGAGCTTAAAGCCAATGTTGATTTACTTTCTGAAACACGTGGCGGCGCCTATTACGGCCGTTTTAACAAGTGGGCAGGTTACATGGTATTGGCCAAGGTTTACTTAAATGCCCAGGTTTATACCGGCACCCCACATTGGGCCGAAGCTTTGGCAGCAGCCAACAAAGTAGCATCGGGTGGTTTTACATTACATGCCGCCGGTGCAAGCACAACGGCACCACTTGGTAATACCTATTACGACCTTTTTGGCGATGTATGCCCCAACGACGAAACCATTTTTGCCTTATACATTACGCAAAATGTTATCAGTGGTAACATTTACACCATCCGGAGCTTAAACAGCCCCAATGGCGTGGCCCTTATAGGCTTTGCCGGCTGGAATGGTACCATTATCCCATCAGAGTATTATGATAAGTTTGATAATGCCGACGTACGTAAAAAACAATTCCTGGTTGGCGCACAGGCCGGCGGTATTACTTATACCAAAGAGGTATCGTCGCTAATTGATCCGGGTGCGGGCCCTAATGAAGGTATCCGTGACGATAAATTCTTCCCCGTAAAACCATCTGACGGCAGCGGCGAATCAAACGATTTCCCGGTTTACCGTTATGCCGATGTACTGCTGATGCAGGCCGAGTGTAATGTACGCTTAGGCAATGTTACAGCCGCAGCCCCATTCCTGAACCAGGTAAGGGAGCGTGCCGGCCTTAGCGATATTGCAGCACCTACGTTAGATAACATTTACGATGAGCGTGGATTTGAATTGAACATGGAAGGCCACCGCAGGCAGGACATGATCAGGTTTGGCAAGTTTTTGCTACCGCACGGTTTTGTTCAAACTACACCTGCTTACAGGATGCTGTTCCCGATACCGACAGAAGCACTTAACGCCAATACCACGTTGAAACAAAATCCAGGTTATTAATTATTCATAAAGTGATGAAAAAAATAATCAACTTAACATTTGCAGCAATGGCCTTCATGACCGTTGCCTGCCATAAGCAGGCGGAGTTGACCACGCTGAAACCGGTTGCCTTTACGGGTAACATGACGGCCTCAACAACTACAGTCACCCTGTCTGCTACTACCGACGATCAGTCGGTAATTACCTTTACCTGGCCTGCGGTAGTTTACCCTTACAAATCGCACGTAACCTACACCCTGCAGGCCGATTTGCCTGCCGATACCGTAGGCGCAACCGCCTGGCAAAACGCTACATCGGTATTAATTGGAACCGATGTGCTAACCAAAACTTACAAAGGCAGCGATTTAAACACACTGGCCCTCGCATTGGGCGTTACGCCAAATGAAGTGGGTAAAATGGTGTTCAGGATGCAGGCGTACCAGGATAGGAATACTTATTCAAAAGCGGTAACATTAACTATCAGCCCGTATAAAATTATCCTGCCGCCAAGCAACAATTACCCGGTATTATACCTTCCGGGCGATTACCAGGGATGGTCGCCGGGCACCGCTGGCACAGTAGCGGCATCGGTACCTAACATTTACGAAGGCTACATTTATGAGCCTGCAGGTGGCAGCTATCACTTTAAGTTTACCAGCGCTCCCGATTGGAACCACATTAACTACGGCGATGGCGGCCCGGGCTTATTGACCACTGATGGCACCAAAGGCGATTTGGTTTTGCCTGGCCCGGGTGTTTATGAACTGGTTGCCAACCCGCAAACCCTTACCTGGTCATACACCCTGGTTACCTGGGGTATAATTGGCGATGCCACACCAGGCGGCTGGAGCACGGATACCCAAATGACGTACGACCCGGCTAAACAAGTGTGGACGGTTACTGCCAATATGGTTGCAAGCGGATCGTTCAAATTCAGGGCTAATAACCAGTGGGCTATTGATTTTGGCATCACAGCAGATGGCAAAATTCAATACGCCGATAACCCTGCATTACCGTACAACGGCTCGTTAGGCAACTTAACTGTACCGTCAAATGGTAATTATACCATTACGCTGGATTTGCATGATCCAAATAATTACAACTTTAAGTTAAAGAAAAATTAACCGGTAAGGCAGCGCGTTTGCTGCCTTACATCATACCTTTTTTTAATATACTTTGAGTATGTTAACGGATTTTACAAGTGTGCATTAGTTGATTTTCAGGAGTAACCGGGTTTGCCGGGCTCCTGATTTTTACTGCCAGTTACCTTCCGATAACAATTCATCACCCCTTTTATACATGAAATTTATTACGATCACACTTTTACTTGCCTGCGTTTTAAACTTGCCGTGTGTTATGGCGCAATCGCCGGTAGTAACGCCCGGAAATATCGAAACCGTTACCATTGGGCAACAGGAAGTTTCTTTAAAAACAACCAATGCTTACGGCAGCATATCTGTTTACAGCCCATCCATCATTCGGGTGCGGTTGGATAAAAAGGTATTGGGCGACGATTTTTCGTACGCTGTAGTTGGCAAAGCGCATGCTGTAAAAGTGCAGATCAGCCAAACAGATAATGAGATTGATATCAGCACCGATTCGTTAAAAGCGGTAATCCAAAAGAAACCTTTCAGCATAACATTCTATACAATTGATGGCAGGATAATTAACCAGGACGAACCCGGTTTAACCACGTCATGGGTAAACGATGCGGTAATTACCTATAAAAAAATGCAGGATGATGAGCATTTTGTAGGCCTTGGCGAAAAAACCGGCAACCTTGACCGCAGGGGCAACGCCTACACCAACTGGAACTCGGATGTATATGGCTACAGTACCATGGCCGATCCGCTTTACTCCACCATCCCTTTTTATGCCGGCATTCACCATGGCTTAAACTATGGTATTTTTATGGATAACACCTACCAAAGCGATTTTAACTTTGGCGCCAGTAATAACCGCTTCTCATCATTCGGCGCGCACGGTGGCGAAATGAACTACTACTTTATCTACCATAAAAAAATGGCAGATATTATTGCCTCCTACACCTGGCTTACCGGCCGCATGCCTTTGCCCCCAAAATGGGCTTTAGGCTACCAGCAAAACCGTTACAGCTATTACCCCGAAGCCGAGGTAATGCGCATAGCCCAAACCCTGCGCGAAAAGCGAATCCCTGCTGATGGTATTACTTTAGATATTCATTACATGGACAGGTACCAACTATTCACCTGGAACAAAAGCCGTTTCCCTGATCCTGTAAAAATGACCGATGCGCTTAACAAAATGAACCTGAAGCTTACCGTTATTGTAGATCCGGGGATTAAAGTTGAAAAAGGCGCCCCCGCTTATGAAAGCGGCCTGAAACAGGATGTATATATCAAATACCCCGATGGTACACCATACACCGGCCAGGTTTGGCCGGGCTGGTGCAACTTTACCGATTTTACCAGCGATAAAGGCCGCGCATGGTGGCGTAACCAGGTCGATTTCTTCGCAAAATCGGGCGTGAGCGGTATCTGGAATGATATGAACGAAATATCTACCTGGGGCCAAAAAATGCCCGATAATGTTCTGTTTGATTATGACGGCCACCCAACTACCCATTTACAGGCGCATAACGTGTATGGATTAGAAATGGTACGTTCAAGCTACGAAGGCGCGCTCGAACATTTTAAAGAGCGCCCGTTTATTTTAAGCCGTTCGGGATATGCAGGTTTGCAGCGCTACTCGGCCATTTGGACAGGCGATAACCGTGCCGAGGAAGACCACATGTTGTTGGGCGTACGTTTAATGAACAGCCTTGGCCTAAGCGGCGTATCGTTTACGGGGATGGATATTGGCGGCTTTACCGGCAATCCCACCACGTCCTTATATACCCGCTGGATTGAGCTTGGCGCATTTATCCCCTACTATCGTAACCACACGGCCTTGAATAGCCGCGCTGCCGAGCCCTGGGCTTTTGGCGAGGATGTGCTGGACATTGCACGAAACTACATCAGCTTACGCTACCAGTTAATGCCTTATTTATACTCCAGCTTTTATGAGTCGACGCAAAACGGTTTACCTGTAATGCGCTCGTTGGCTATCAACTATACTTTTGACCCGAAAGTAATGGACGCCACCTTCCAAAACCAGTACGAGTTTGGTAACGGCTTTATGGTTGCCCCTTTTGAAAGCACCGCGGCTTTTGGCAAAGTATATTTTCCCGAAGGCAGCTGGTATGATCTTTATACCGGTGCCGCGCAAAAAGGCGCACAGGAGGTAACTATCCCGCTAACGGTTAGCAAACTGCCGGTTTACATAAAAGGCGGCAGCATTATCCCCATGCAGTCGCTTACCCAATCAACTGCCGAATTGCCTACCGATACGCTCGCCGTGCATGTATATAAGGGCAGCAAAGCCAATCATTTTGTGTATTACGAAGATGATGGCAAAAGCTTCAGCTACCAGAAAGGTGATTTTTATAAACGTACCATCAGTTTTGATCCCTATAAAAAAACCATCACATTTGATAAAGCAGAAGGGAGCTTTAAAACCAATTTTAAATACATCAGGCTGGTGCTGCACGGCTTTGAACAATCAACAGCAGTTAAAGCAGGCAACAGCAATTTAAAGTTACAGGATAGCAGCATCGCGTTTTTAGGTGCCGCAGCAAATACCGACCCGCAAGGGAGCATAAACAGGCCCGATAGCAGCCCTGTTAAAACGGTAACCATCAGTAATGCCCCAAATAACATCCAGATAAATTATTAAAAAGGAAGTGTGAGTATGATCATGAGTAACAAAAAAAACCAGATGAACAGTTTAATTCTATTTATAATGCTAATAGGCTCGCTACTGGGCTGCGGCAAAAAATCGCCAACGACAGATGACGGCGGCACTACCCCACCCCCAACCAATACCGACCCTGCCCAATACGGCACCCCTTTTACCGGCGTACCCGCAACCAAAGATATTGTGATGTATGAGGTGAATTTAAAAACTTACTCGCCGGTTGGCCTGAGCAGTGCCATGGCTCGTTTAGATTCTATCAAAGCGCTCGGCGTTAACGTGGTATGGCTAATGCCAACCTACCCGGTAGGCGTTTTGAAAGCTTCAGGATCACCCTATGCGGTTAAGGATTACACGGCTGTAAACGCCGATTTCGGCACGCTGGATGACTTGCGGGCTTATGTTGCCAAAGCACATACGCTGGGCATAGCCGTTATATTGGATTGGGTAGCAAACCACACCTCATGGGATAATGCATGGATCCAGAATAAAGACTGGTACCAGCAGGATGCATCGGGCAATATCATTATTCCGCCAGGCACAAACTACGCTGATGTTGCCGCGCTAAATTACAACAACGCCAGCATGCGTGCCTCCATGATTAAGGCCATGAAATACTGGGTGTACACAGCCAATATCGATGGCTACCGCTGCGATTTTGCCGATAATATCCCTAATGATTTCTGGGTACAGGCAATAGATACTTTAAACAAAATTACCACCCATAAGCTGATATATTTAGCCGAGGGCACCAAAGGCCCCGAAATAAGCGCGGGTTTCCAGATGAATTTTGCCTTCAGCTATTACGGTACGCTTAAAAACGTATTTGCAGGTACATCCAGCCCATCGGCCCTATACTCAACAAACACTGCCGAAAAAGCTTCGTTACCGGCCAATGGTATTAAATTAAGGTATATTACCAACCATGATAATGCATCGTCAGATGGCAGCACCATCAGCGAGTATAAAGGCAAGCAGGGTGCGCTGGCCGCGTTTGTTTTGGCGGCCTATATGGATGGTGTGCCATTAATATACAGCAGCCAGGAAGTTGGCTATCCAAATTCCATCAACTTTTTTAACAATGTACCGGTTGATTATACCGCCAACCCGGATATGATTGCCGAATACAAAAAGATTATAGCCTTCCGCCAGGCGCACGAGGCTGTTAAAACAGGAACATTAACCGCTTATAACGATAATGATATTGTATCCTTCGAGAAAAAGACGGCAGCGGATGATGTATTGGTACTGGTAAATTCAAAAAACAGCAGCGTTACCTACGCCGTTCCGGCAGCCCTCCAAGGTACCACCTGGACCAACGGCTTCACCAAAGCAAATATCACGTTAGGTACCCAGCTTACTATTCAGCCTTACCAATACCTGGCGCTAAAAAAATAGTTTCTTGTTTACTTTTTATATCAAAGGGGCAGCTTGGTCTCTGGTCCCTTTTGGGTTTGTAAATCACCGCGCGATGCGGTGATTTACTTTTTAAGCGCAATTTGTTCCGCTTATCTGGCCTGAAACCTAACCGTTTTTCTTGCATTACAACAACCCACCGGCAACGGTAATTCTTTCACCTGTTACCCAACCTGCATCGTCAGAAGCTAGGAATACTGCAACTTTTGCAATATCTTCCGGCCGACCCGTGCGGCCCAGCGGTGTGTTGGCCACCATTTGTTTCTCCAAATCGCCGCCAATTATACCGGCACTGCGTGTTCCTTCTGTTTCGGTAACGCCGGGGGCAATGGTATTTACCCGTATTTTCCGTCCGCCCAGTTCTTTGGCCAATAGCTTTGTCATCGTATCAATGGCAGATTTTGCCGCGCAATACACCACCAGGCCGGGCATGGGATTTTGGCTTACTGTCGAGCTGATGTTTATAATACTACCACCCTCCTCACCAAACAGGGCTACCGCGCTTTGGGTGCACAACAAATTACCCAGCACATGCGTGTTATATTGTGCATGAAAACTATCTTCGGTAACGGCCTCTAAGGGCTCAAAAGTAAAAACGCCGGCATTATTTACCACGATATCCAGCCTGTCAAACGCTGTTTTTGTTTCGGCAAACAACCTTTTCACATCTGCCGATAGTGTTATGTTACCCTGAACAGCGATGGCAGCGCCACCATCTTTTGTTATTTCATCAACTACTTTATCTGCGTCCACCTTCGCCGATGCATAATTGACCACAACTTTTGCACCTGCTTTTGCAAATGCTTTTGCAATTCCGGCACCAATTCCTTTTGATGCACCTGTAACCACCGCAACTTTATCTTTTAACTTTAAGTCCATTTTATTGCTTTTAATGAGCTGCAATACTAATATATTTGTATATTTTTGGCAAGTATGTACTTATTTGTATGTTATATACCAAAAAGTATGTATAATTGATTATCAATATTTTATATAAAATAAAAATGAAAAATAAACGCGAAATCCCTGAGCAAATCCAGAATTGTGGCGTTGAATATGCGTTTAAACGCATCGGCGGAAAATATAAGGCGAGGATTTTATGGTATTTACACTCAAAAACTGTACTGCGCTACGGCGAGCTAACCCGTACTTTGCCCGATATTACCACCAAAATGCTTACCCAGACTTTAAGGGAATTGGAAGACGATAAATTAATAACACGGAAAATGTATCACGAAGTGCCACCCAAAGTAGAATATTCGGTGAGCGAGACAGGGCGGGAATTAATCCCGTTTATAGAGCATTTACACAATTGGGGTAAAAAACAATTGCAAAGTGAATTATTAGCAAACAAGGAATAAACAACAGGAATATACAACAAAAGCTTGTCAAAAAAAGTGAGCCTGGCATAATTGCCGGACCCTGGTACTTCAATCCATTACGCCGGGAATCGAAATATTACTCCATCTTTTTATTTATTACACAGGTAGGAGCTTTTTCATTAAGAAGCCAAACGCAATTTACCTTAGTCCGCCACCCTATACTCCGCATGATGCAAAACCGGGAATTTTACCGAGTTGGCTATGAAGCATAATTTGTTAGCCTCGTGGTGCAGTTCATCCGCCCTGGTCTGCATAGCGGCTTCTTTAAGGGTGATCACCGGCTTTAATATTACTTCGGTAAAATAACCGCCGCCGTCGCTGGTTTCAACCATCGTACCTTCTGCCCTATCTTCATACGCGGTTACCACCACGCCCGCCACCGAACACAAGTGCAGGTACCACAGCATGTGGCAGGCAGCTACTGATGCAAGCAACAGATCTTCGGGACTATAACGGGATTTATCCCCCCTGAAACTTGGATCTGAGGAGCCTGAAATATCCTGCTTACCATCAATGCTGATGGTGTGGCCACGTTCATATGACCTATAATCTTTAGTACCGGCACCGGTATTACCTGTCCAGGTGATGGTGGTTTTATAGTGATGATCTTTCATGATCTAATATCACCATAAAAATAAACACCCCTAAATAAAATTACAGATTGGTCATTTTTAAAGATGCTTCATAGTAACGCTGACCGGTATCTGGATATTTTTTTAACAGCGTGTCTATCTCCTGTAAATCCACAGCTGATAAATTCACATCAACAGCTCCTGCGTTTTCCTGCAGGTATTTGCGTTTTTTGGTGCCGGGGATAGGGATAATATCATCGCCCTGTGCCAGCACCCAACCTAAGGCTAATTGTGCAGGTGCAACATTTTTTTGTTGTGCCAGGACAGCAAATTCACGGGCCAGTTTTTGGTTATTGTCCCAGTTGTCCTCGTTAAAACGTGGCAATGTTTTACGGAAATCGCCGTCGGCAAGTCCTTCTTTATTTAAGGTATTGGTTACCAGGCCACGCGATAGCGGGCTATAAGGCACTAATGAAATATTTAGCTCGCGTAATACCGGCAGTATTTCGTTCTCTACATCGCGGGTAAGTAATGAATACTCGCTTTGCAGGGCAGCAATAGGATGCACGGCGTGTGCTTTACGGATGCTTGCAGCCGATGCTTCTGATAAACCAAGGTAACGAACCTTGCCTTCCTTAACTAATTCGGCCATAGCTCCCACCATTTCCTCCACAGGCACATTGGGATCGATGCGATGCGCGTAGTATAGATCGATGGTATCGATATTTAGTCGTTTGAGACTTTGCTCAACCGCAGTTTTCATATAAGCGGGCGAGGCATCAAAATAAACATTGGCGGTGCCGCTACCCGCATAAGGGGCGTTGACATCCCTCACCCTGAAACCAAATTTGGTGGCTATAAATACTTTATCGCGGTTTTGCTTCAGTACTTTGGCTATCAGTTCTTCGTTTTTGCCGTTGGCATACATATCCGCAGTATCCCAAAAGTTAATGCCGAGGTCGAGCGCCAGGTTAAGTGTAGCTAATGATTCGTCGTTATCTATCGGGCCATAGGCGAAACTCATGCCCATACAGCCTAAGCCAATGGCAGATAGTTTTTCGCCGGTATTCCCTAAATTTCTGTATTTCATAGGTATTATGTTTTTGTTGATACAAATTTAAACAACCTGCAAAGCGATGCGGTTATAAGTATCAAACTAAATATTACAAAATTCAAACAGCTAACGCTAAGTCAAAAGTATTTAGTTGCAAGTCTCAAGTCATTTTCGCTTGTTGCTTACTTCCGACTCAAACCACCAATCAACCACAACAAGGCGTTTAAAAACCTTGCTTTTGCCAAAAATTCTTGACCCAAAAAAAACGCGACCAGGCAAAGCCCGATCGCGTTTTTTTTACCAGGGGGTAAAAATTATTTTTTACCTGAAGCAGCTTCCTGCTCAGCCTGACGTAATGCACGTGAAGTAGTTACAGATACGATAGTATCTTCCTGTGCATTGGTAATAGTTAAGTTTGGCAATTTAATTTCGGCCACTTTTACTGATTTACCAACTTCCAAAGCTGCAATGCTTACTTCAATAGCATCTAAATGATCTTTAGGTAATGCTTTGATGCGCAGTTTTCTTAGTTTTTGAACTAATTTACCACCCACTTTAACACCTGGCGAAGTTCCGGTTAATTTAACAGGGATCTCGATAGTGATAGGCTTTTTCTCGTCAAGCAATAAAAAGTCTACGTGGATAATTTGTTCAGTTAAAGGGTGAAACTGCAAATCTTTAATAATAGCCTGTGATTTAACACCAGCAACGTCAAGATCGATGAAATGAACAACCGGAGTGTAAACTACGGCTCTCAAATCAGCTGCGGACACTGAAAAGTGGGTTTGGGTTGGCCCACCGTAAAGTACTGCAGGCACTAAGCCTTGGTAACGCAGTTCTTTAGCGTCTCTTTTCCCTACGTTCTCTCTTGGAGAACCGCTAATAGCAATTGATTTCATTTGTTTTTATTTTATTTATTATTTATTAAGTCCATGGTCGATAGTCAATAGACCATGGATTTGTTTTAATGCGTGTTCCCTCTGCAATAGACTATTGACCATCAGCTATGGACTAATTAGTCTACCCTAAACAACTGGCTTATCGAGCCGTGTTCATTTACATTGCTTATAGCTTTTGCAAACAATTCGGCAGTTGATAGTACTTTTATTTTAGGGCTTTCGTATTTCAATGGTATGGTGTCGGTAACTATCAGTTCGGTTAATACCGAGTTTTCGATAGTTTCGTAAGCTTTACCAGATAATACGGGATGTGTACAAACCGCGCGTACGCTGCGTGCACCACGTTCCATAATTAAGCCTGCTGCTTTGGCCAGCGTGCCGGCTGTATCGCAAATATCATCAATCAATACAATGTCCTGGTCGGTTACGTCGCCAATCAATGTCATCGATTCAATCTCATTGGCACGTTTACGACGTTTATCGCAAATTACAACCTCGGCATTAAAAAATTTAGCAAAGCTGCGCGCCCTGTATGAGCCGCCCATATCTGGTGATGCAATGGTTAAATTACCAAGACCAAGGCTTTTAATGTACGGCACAAAAATGATAGAGGCATCCAGGTGATCAACCGGAACATCAAAAAATCCCTGTATCTGCGCTGCGTGCAAATCCATGGTCATGATGCGGTTAATACCGGCTGCCACCAATAAATTGGCTACCAGTTTTGCGCTTATAGCTACGCGGGGTTTATCTTTCCTGTCCTGGCGCGCCAAACCAAAATACGGGATAACGGCGTTTACATAATGTGACGATGCACGGCGGGCGGCATCAATCATCATCAGCAATTCCATCAGGTTATCAGTAGGCTGGTGGGTACTTTGTATCAGGAATACATCGCATCCCCTTACAGTTTCATTAAAATGTGGTTGAAATTCGCCATCACTAAAACGTGAAAGTACTACATCGCCCAATTCGCGGCCATAGGCTTCAGCAATTTTTTGCGCCAGCGCTTTTGAGCCCGAACCTGCAAATAATTTAACCGGATTAAATTGTAATGGCATTTTTTTGAATTTTGAATTTCGGATGTCTGATTTCGGATTTGGTTAATTTTCAATTGCTTATCAAGCTAAAATAAAATAAACCAGGCCGTTAACAACCCCCTAAAATACAATTCGGACCTCGATTTTCTAAAACGGAATAAATCCGAAATCAAAAATTCGAAATCCGAAATTTCTTGTTGCCCGACCAGGATTCGAACCTAGACAAACGGTACCAAAAACCGTCGTACTACCATTATACTATCAGGCAATCTCCCTGGATGTTTTACTCTCCGAAAAGGAATGCAAATATAAGACGATTTTTTAACTCTCAAAACAGAATTTGAAAAAAGTATTTACAAGCCTGTTTTACAGCTAAAAACGATTAAAAAGAGTTAAGGTAAGCCGTTTGGTTTCGGCATCATAATAGTTTTTTGCTAATTTCGGCTCAATTAAGCCTTTTGATATACGAAAGTACCTGACATGAACTACACTAAGATCAACAATATTTTTGGCTGGATAGCCGGTATTATCGCTACCATTACCTATATTCTAACACTTGAACCATCGGCCAGCTTTTGGGATTGTGGCGAATTTATAGCCTGTATCTTCCGCATGCAGGTAGCTCATCAACCGGGAGCGCCTTTGTTTACCATGATAGGTAAAGTATTTACACTGTTATCTATGGGCGATAATACCAGGGTTGCCTACTGGGCCAATATGGCCTCGGCATTGGCCAGCGGCGCAACTATCCTGTTTTTATTCTGGACGGTTACTGCGCTTGCTAAAAAAATACTGGTAAAAAAAGCCGAAGATATTAATATCGCCAGCCTGATTATCATTATAGGTTCTGGTTTGGTTGGTGCTTTGGCCTATGCTTGGTCAGATACGTTTTGGTTTTCGGCAGTTGAATCTGAAGTTTACGCGCAATCATCTTTATGTACAGCCATCGTTTTTTGGGCTATACTAAAATGGGATGCCCATGCTGATGAACCCAACGCCAACCGCTGGATTGTTTTTATTGCCTACATCATGGGCTTATCAATAGGCATCCACCTGTTAAACCTGCTGGTAATACCGGCAATAGCTTTAGTAATCTATTTCCGCAAGGCAAAAGCCATAACCGCCCAGGGCACGCTACTGGCATTTTTTGCGGGTGTGGTATCGGTAGCTTTTGTGTTATGGGGCGTTATCCAGTTTACAGTTAAAGGCGCGGCCTTCTCCGATCTGCTTTTTGTAAACACCCTGGGTATGGGCTTCGGCAGCGGTGCTATTGCTTTTTTTGTATTATTGATAGGCACCATTGCTTTTGGCATTTATTATACTATTAAACAATCGCAGCTTGCCATTATAGCTTCGGCGGTATGTTTTATATTGGCGCTGGGTATTAGTACCGGCATTATTGGTGCAGTTATTGGCATAGGTATTTTGGCCTTGTTGGAGTACGTGATTAAAATTCGTGAAAAGCGTTTTGCCCTCAATAGCTTTTTTGTGTGCCTGTTGTTTATCCTGTTTGGCTACAGCTCGTTTGTGATGATAGTAGTGCGCGCGAAGGCCGACCCGAACCTGAATAACAGCGATCCGCAGGATGCTTTTGCACTCAACAGCTACTTAAACCGCGATCAGTACGGCGATACGCCTTTATTATACGGCCAATTTTTTGACTCGACGCCTACCGAGCAAACCGAAGGCGCTAAAATTTACCGCCGCGGCAAAACACAGTACGAGGTTGCCGGCAAAAAACTAACAACTGTTTATGATCGTAATACCATTTTCCCCCGGATGTTTAGCGACAAGGGAGGCCATGCACAATTTTACCGCGCATGGAGTAAATTGGCCGAAGGCGAAAAACCAACATTTGCTACCAACCTGGGCTTCTTTGGCACCTGGCAGGTTAACCAGATGTATACCCGCTATTTTCTGTGGAATTTTGTTGGCCGTACCAATGACCTTGACGGGCAAACCAGCAACAGCGGTGCCGATGGCAACTGGATAAGCGGCTGGAATTTTAACAAGCCTTTGCCTGCCGAGGTTACCCAAAGCAAAAGCTATAACCGCCTTTACTTTTTACCGTTGATAATTGGCCTGGTGGGCTTATTCTTCCACTTTAAAAACGACCAGCGAAACGCCGGTGTGGTTTTGGTACTATTCTTTTTTACCGGTCTTGCCATTGTACTTTACCTAAACCAGGATCCTTTACAGCCACGTGAACGTGATTATGCCTACGCCGGATCGTTTTACGCTTTTGCAATTTGGATAGGGCTTGGTGTTATGGGCGTAGCCGAGCTTTTAAGGAAGGTAGTTAATGCCAAAACCAGCGGCATTATTGCTACCGTGGTTTGTTTATTAGCCGCTCCCATACTAATGGCCAGCCAGGAGTGGGACGATCATAACCGGTCGACCAAGCTTACACCGCATGATATGGCCTACAACTACCTCAATTCCTGTGCGCCAAATGCTATTTTGTTTACTTATGCCGATAATGATACCTATCCGCTTTGGTATATACAGGAAGTTGAAAATGTAAGGCCAGATGTACGCATTGTCAATTTAAGCTTACTGGGAACCGATTGGTATATCCGTGGCATGAAGCATAAAATGAACCAATCGGAGCCTCTGCCTATTACTATGCCCGACGATAAATTTAAAGCGGGTGTGCGCGATGTGGTTTATTTAAGCGATAAAAACCTGCCAGGCTCAACCGAGTTAAAGGATGTTTTTGATTTTATTACTTCGGATGATAAAGCTACCATGGCCGAGTATGGTAATGGCGATATAGGCAACTACTTGCCAACCAAAAAATTCAAAATAACGGTTAATGCAGACGATGTGGTTAAAACCGGAACAGTGCCTGCCGCCCAAAAGGACCAGATAGCGCCCGAAATGGATTGGACATTTAACGGCAAATACGTAACCAAGGATATTTTGGCTATGATGGATATTTTGGCCCACAATAACTGGAAAAGGCCGATTTACTTTGCTACCACCGTACCCGATGAAAACCTGATAGGCCTTGGCAAATATTTATATAGCGAAGGTTTTGCAAACCGCCTTATGCCATTAAAGGTAGATACTGCAGCAAACGCGGCCGATTTGATTAACACCCCGGTAATGTACCATAACATGATGACACAATACAAATGGGGCAACATGAAAACGGCCAGCTATCTTGATCATGAATCAAACACCATGTTTTACCCGCTGATCTCGAGGTTATACTCCAGCCTGGCCGATAACCTGTTAAAAGAAGGAAAAACCGACCTGGCTAAAAACGCGTTAAAAAAATACGACGAGGTAATGCCGGAGACCATCCCAAATACCGAGATAGCCATCCGCAAATATTACCTGATTGAAACCGCCTATCGCCTGGGCGAAACCCAAATGGCCAACAAACTGGCCAACCTGGTTGATGCTTACGTAACCAACCTTCTGGCTTATAATTTAACACTGTTGCAAAGCGGCGATACCACGCTGGAGAGCCGCGATATCCAATATTCGATGTCGATGCTGAACGGGTTGGTAGAGTTTACCAAAAACTACAAACAACCACAACTGAACGCCAAATTTAACACGCAGTTTAAAGAATATGAGAAGAAATTAGGCATGGGTACGGGGAAATAGAATTAAGAATTTAAACGGGCTGTCATGGTGAGCCCGTCGAACCATAGCGGGCAAAGGCCTCTCCGCGCGAGTCTTCGACAGGCTACCCATGACAAGTTAAAAAACGGAAGTCATCCTTGTAACTTGTTTCAGGATCCCACAGGACAGGTGACCCGCATGAAGTATACTTAGCACGTGGGGTGCTGAAACAAGTTCAGCATGACATTAGGGCGAAATCATTGTCATTCTTCCTTCAGGATTTCGCGAAATTTTACAACTCAGACTGACAGGTCTCCCACCGAATACGTTAAGAATAGACGCTCTTGTAACAAAAAGGGTGATACTAAAAAAAGCGGCAATCGCCGCTTTTTTTAGTATATGGTTATTAAAGTCCGAAAACTATTATTCGTTTACTACACCCATCGAACAGAATTTTTCGATGCGTTCGTTAACCAGTTCGGTAACGTCTTTTTCTTTGAGGATTTTAAGATCTTTTAGCAATTGCTTTTTAAGCGTGGCAGCCATAGCTACGGGATCCTGGTGGGCGCCACCAAGGGGCTCTTTAATAACCCCGTCTATCAGCTTGTTTTTTAGCATTTCTGTAGATGTCAGTTTCAAAACTTCGGCGGCACGTTCTTTATTTTCCCATGTTTTCCAAAGGATGGTTGAGCAGTTCTCCGGCGATATTACCGAATACCAGGAGTTATCCAGCATCATTACTTTATCGCCAATACCTATACCTAATGCGCCGCCTGATGCACCTTCGCCTATAATAACACAGATGATAGGTACTTTAAGTATCGACATTTCTAACAGGTTACGGGCTATGGCTTCACCTTGTCCGCGTTCTTCGGCTTCCAGACCGGGGAATGCTCCGGGGGTGTCAATTAAGGTAACAACCGGCTTGTTGAATTTCTCGGCCATTTTCATCAGCCTCAGAGCCTTCCGGTAGCCTTCGGGGTTAGCCATACCAAAGTTGCGGTACTGGCGCTCTTTGGTGTTACGGCCTTTTTGCTGGCCTATAAACATCACTGTTTGGCCATTTAATGTTCCAAAACCACCAATGATGGCTTTATCATCGCCAACTGTACGGTCGCCGTGCAATTCAATAAAATCATCGCACATCAGCTCAATATATTGCAGGGTATATGGCCTTTCGGGATGGCGGGAAATCTGTACCTTTTGCCAGCCGGTAAGATTGCCGTATATTTCTTTTTTGGTGCTTTCCAATTTGGCTTCCAGCTCTGCAACAGTTGCCGACATATCCAGCTTGTTTTTATCTTCAACCTGCTTCACCTTTTCAATTTGCTGCATCAGCTCGGCAAGGGGTTTTTCAAAATCAAAAGTTATTTTCATACACTTTATTTGGGGCCGCTAAATTAAACAAATCAATCGGCAAATTTATCAATTATGATTTTGCAAAGTTTCCAGCTTTTTTATCTGGGCCGGCGATAGCAGTTTCCAGGTATTGTAGCAGGCAATCAAAATGGCATCCCGCAGTTCGCCGTAGTACAAGCCCGACCGGTTACTATAAAAAATGATGCTGCCTTCGTCGGTTCCTTTGTTAAACAAATCATCCAGTCTCTTTTCGTTGGTAACAATAAATCCCCCCATTTCAATTCGTTTGCGTTTCAGCTCTTTAGCAATAGCTTCAATCTTAGTAATTTGTATGGGGCTAAGGCCTGCCTCCTTTTTAAACTGCATAGCCACATCCGGCATTGGGTAATGGTTCAGCAGTGCCACCGGCGGCATATTATAAATATCATCTCCTTTTAACAATGCGGTATACTGCGCATCAGTTAAAGTTTTAACAGGCGATTTTTTCAAGGTACTATCGGGCGTCTGCGCCGCAATTCCACTATAAATAAACAGGGAAGCTATAAATACAGGTATTGTTTTCAGCATAGGTTGCAGTTTACAAAAAAGCCACAACTATTAGGCCAATAAACTTCCACCTTTCTTAATTTGCGTAATAGTTATGAAATACGATACGCCAAATAATCAAAACGAATCCTACTTAATATCCCTGACCTATGCTGCTTTACCTTCATGCCCAAAGATAGAAGCCTGAAACCTAAATTAATAATTGATTGTAGAAGTTATGCAAACGAAAGACCCATTCCGGCGGGTGAGTCTTCCGTTTCCACTAATCCTCGAACGAATACTTTATTTAACGACAGTTGCTTCCAACTCAACTTTTAAAGTTTCGAATAGGCTTTTCACCTCCAAAAGCGTAAGTGCTTGTTTGACGCCATTCCTGACGGCCCAATCTTGAAAAATCTTAAAATTCGACAAAAGCTCAGAGGTCGATGTCGTATAAATATTTAAGCGGACGATCCCTTCAGGTTTGTACCCTGCCTTGCTGATCACAGTCTCTAAATTCTGCAATGCTTTGGTTAGTTGAGTTTTCATATCGTCATTACTTGATATTCCGTCATCGCTTATAGCGGTTTGTCCCGAAATGTAAAGTGTGCTTTCCACATGTCTTGCTTCAACAGCCTGTACATAACTGCGTTCGTCCTGCCACCCCCAGGGATTGATTATCCTTTTTTCCATCTGTGCATGTTTTGAAGTTTGCGCCCATGCAGGTGCAGTAATTGTTAATAATAGTGTTGCCAGTTTTGCGATCTTTTTCATAATTGCAGTATAAATTTACAGTGCAAAAATCCGGATAACATTCGGGATCAAGCCTTGATATACCTCACCATTATCATGTGAGGTATATCACACTATTAATTAAAACGGCTCAAAGTTTCACGGGATACTCCCAGGAATGCAGCCAGCTGACTTTTCGGCACCCGCTGAACGAGTGAAGGATATTGCTTAAGAAGTTGTTCGTAACGCTGTTTTGCATTAGAGGTTAACAAAGAGACGATGCGCCTTTGTGCACCAAGAAAGCCGAAGTTGGCTTTTTCGAGAAAAAATTTTTCCATCTTTTCCATTCTATCACAAAGATTGCGGTAATTTTCCAGCGTTAAGCACAGTACTTCTGTATCTTCCAGGCATATCAGTGACATGGTCGATAGGGTCTGCGTATAATAGGCCAGAAAATCGCTTTCCCACCAGTCTTCCATAGCAAACGAGACAATATGCTCCTTTGCCGTATCGTCAATATACACCAGCTTTAAAAGCCCGGACAGAATAAAAAAATTGTGTTTTACAGATTCTCCTTCCTGAATAAGAAATTGATGTTTTTTAAATTTTTTAGCGGTGAAATGACTTAATACAAATTCATACTCATCATCGTTGAGTAACACGATCTTTTCTATATGGTTTCTTAGTCTTTGATCCATGCTCCTTTTTTAATGATTTCTATACTAATAAAGATAATTATCTCCACCTTAAAAAACGCGGGGAGTATAAAAAAGGGTTTCCGATGCATACTAAACCCGAATGGTTATTGGGGTCGGCACTCGGCTTTCATTATCTTACCACTCTTCGATTTCATAATATAAAATAAACATTTCACTAAACAAGGAACAGAACGCTTTCTTATTCCACCTTTACCACCTTTGTCCTTGCCGAAATCCCGTTTTCATTAAAGGCCTCTATCTGGAAATAGTAAGGTAAATCCCTATCCATCCCGCTAAAATAAAACTCGTTTTTGCCGTATACCATCATGTTGTTGTACAGTTTATCGGGCGCTATGCCAAAATAGATGGTATAGCCGGTGGCGCTATCATTGGGTTTCCATTTAAGCCAGGAGTTACGGCGCTCGCTGTCGCCACGCAGCACAATCAGGTTTTGAACAGTATCAGGCTTTGCGCCTGCACCCTTACCAAATACCCGGAATCCTGATAGCGCAAACTTTCCGGTAGGCATATGCAGATTAATCATTTTCAGATAACGCGCTTTTGCTGGCGTTTTTAGTCCGATATAATCATGCGGTACATCTTTTTTATTTCGGCTTTTGTCAATTAAAGGTTTCCATGTTTTTCCATCTACCGACGAGTAAACCATATACTGGTGGTAAACGCCCATTGATTTGCCCATAAACGTGGCGTCCTGGTCGGCATAGTTAATTTGCACGGCGTTGATGGTACTGATTTCGCCCAGGTCGGTTTTAAACCACTCGCCTTTGCTGGCAGTTTTGGCGCTCCAGTAAGTCTTGATATCTTCGTCAACCGCGTTATTGGCGTAGTAAGCGCCCAGGGTCGACGATACTTCTACCGGCTTATTATAGTTCAGCAGCATCCAGCCGGTAAAGTTACTTTGCAGGTGGTCTTCGGCGCCGGTGGCCAAATATTGGGGATAATCACCATAGGCGGTGTTGCAATACAGCGTTCCGTCTTTATCAAAACCGGCAGGCCAAAAGCCAATGCGGCGTTCAAAGTTATTTTTTACCGAAATCCCCATGGTGCTGATATGCCAGTAGTTGCCATACTTATCGGCCCAGGTTGCTCCGTGCCCCGCTCCTTTTGCAAAGCCGCCGGGCTTGTACGAGAACGGATTATGTTTTTGATAGGTAAACGGACCAAGTGGCTTATCGCCCACAAAAACGCCATCGCCATAGCCGCTTTGTTCGGTACCGGGCGCACCAAATTGCAGGTAGTATTTGCCGTTATGCTTGTTCATCCACGAGCCTTCAATAAAGGGCAGCAGGAATACATTATCATTATGTTCGCCGAAGCGCTCCCAGCCATGCTTTTCGGGATCCAGCTTAACCATTTCTTTTTTGGGGCCGATGGGTTCAAATGTTTTCCTGTCTATCTCCTGCCCATAAAGCGGCAGGGTATTGCTCGATCCATGATAAATGTAAACCCGGCCATCGTCATCGGCAAACATGCCAGGATCCCAGGCGCCTACTTTAAAATAGTCTTTAGCCGCTTTCCAGTCATCTTTGGTAGGGCTGGTGCTCATCCAAAGGGTAAAATCCTTATTATAGGTCGATCCTATCACCAGCAGGGTATCGCCCAAAACCAACGTGGCGGGTGCGCAAAGTTCATCGCCGGCAACCTGGTTGTAGGGGCGTACAAATTTGCGGTATACAAAATTCCAGTTCAGCATATCATCACTCCACCAGTAGCCAAACTGGTTAGTACTGAACAGGTAGTACTTGCCTTTAAACAAGGTCATGGTTGGGTCGGCAGTAGCGCGGTGTTTGCCCCAGCTTGCAAAACTATCAAAAGGGGTGTAGCCGTAATCGAGGTTAAGCGGGTTGCAGTAGGTTAAACGCTTGGTTTGGGCGGTTGCCTTGTGCAACAAAATGCCAGACAGCAAAATTAATGCTATACGTAAAAATACTTTCATGAGATAATAACTGGTGAAGCAAATATCTGTTTTTTATTTGTGAGTAGTTGGAAAGGTTGTCTGAACCCGGATTAAGCAGATTCATCAGATTTTTTTAGATTTTGATTGGCAAGCGGCAAGCAGAAATCCGGTAATCCGTAAATCCGACAAATCCCGGTTCTGACAAAAAATCGGTAAATCAATCCAAAAATCCGTGCAATCCTAATCAAAACATCCCAAATCTCACTTCCGAAATCCGAAATACCAAACAATGTGTGTTAAATAAACAATTATTACTTAATTTCATGGCGTAAACCAATTTGTACCAAAATCCAGTTTTATGAAAAAGAGATTCCTGCTGCTTTTCATTGTGCAATTATTTTTCGGCACTGCTTCATTTGCGCAATACCCCAAAATGGATAAGCTGCTTTACGGCGTAGCTTATTATGATGAATATATGCCTTACGAGCGCCTTGGCAAAGACGTAAAGATGATGAAGGAAGCGGGCATAAACGTGGTGCGCATTGCCGAAAGTACCTGGAGTACGGTTGAGCCACAAGATGGTGTTT
This sequence comes from Mucilaginibacter sediminis, assembly GCF_051903035.1. NCBI lineage: Bacteria > Pseudomonadati > Bacteroidota > Sphingobacteriia > Sphingobacteriales > Sphingobacteriaceae > Mucilaginibacter > Mucilaginibacter sediminis. The sequence continues at coordinate 6,086,872 of NZ_CP170602.1, read as the reverse complement.
TTGATTTTACCCATATCGACAGGATGCTGGCCGCCATGCAAAAAGGCGGCATCAAAGTGATTGTTGGCACGCCTACCTACGCCATACCTACCTGGATGGCCCGAAAGCATCCCGAAATATTAGCTATTACGCCATCGGGCCAAAACCAATACGGGCCAAGGCAAAATATGGATATTACCAATACCGATTTCAGGATGTATGCCGAGCGGGTGATCCGCAAGATAATGGAGCATGTGAAAGATAATCCCGCAGTTATTGGTTACCAGGTTGATAACGAAACCAAATCATACGGTACATCGGGCCCAAATGTGCAGGCGTTGTTTGTAAAATACATGCAGGCTAAATATAAAACGCTCGATAATATTAACCACATCTTCGGCTTGGATTACTGGAGCAACCGCATTAACGCATGGGAAGATTTCCCATCGATGAACAATACCATCAATGGCAGCTTATCATCTGAATTTGCCAAGTTTCAGCGCCAGGTGGTTACCCAGTACCTCGGCTGGCAGGCAGCCATTGTGCGCGAATACAAACGCCCCGACCAATTTATTACCCAAAACTTCGACCTGGACTGGCGTGGCTCTTCTTTCGGTATCCAGCCCGATGTTGACCATTTTGCGGCTGCCAAGGCCATGGATATTGCAGGGATAGATATTTATCACCCCAGCCAGGATAAGCTTACAGGTGCCGAGATTTCTTTTGGCGGCGATGTTACCCGATCTATGAAGGGTGGTAAAAACTATTTGACAATAGAGACCGAAGCGCAGGGCTTTGCCCAATGGACACCTTACCCAGGACAATTGAGATTACAGGCTTTTAGCCACCTGGCCTCAGGCGCCAATATGGTGGGCTACTGGCCATGGCACTCCATCCATAACTCGATCGAGACCTATTGGAAAGGCCTGCTAAGTCATGATTTTGAGCCGAACCCGGTTTATAACGAAGCTAAAACAATCGGCAAGGATTTTGACCGGCTAAGCCCGAAACTCATCAACCTGAAAAAGAAAAACGATGTAGCCATACTATTCAGCAACGAGGCGCTTACGGGCTTTAAGGCTTTTGGCTTTGGTTGGGGTGTACGCACCGGTTATAATGAAGTATTGCGCCAATTGTACGATGGCTTATACCATATGAACGTAGGCTGCGATTTTGTTGACCCTGCCAGCCTGAACATCGAAAACTACAAGCTACTGATTGTGCCCGTTTTGTATGCCGCACCCGATAGTTTATTACAACGACTTAACCGCTACGTAAAAAATGGCGGGCACATCATCTACACCTTTAAAAGCGGCTTCAGCGACGAAAATGTTAAAGTGCGCACAACCCACCAGCCCGGCATAATTAATGAAGCATTAGGAATTTACTACAGCCAGTTTACCGTGCCCGAAAACGTTGGACTAAAAGGCGACGATTTTAACCTGAAACCCGAAGATAAAAAATTGAATACCTGGATGGAACTCATCACCCCTACCACCGCCAAGGTACTGGCCTATTACGACCACCCGGTTTGGGGCAAATACGCGGCCATTACCGAAAACGCTTATGGCAAAGGCCTGGCAACTTATATTGGCTGCGTTACAACCAGCGCCGTTACCGATAAAATACTGGCCGACGCGGTAAAAAAGGCAGGTCTTTGGGGTACCGATCAGCAGTTGGCTTTCCCTGTAATTACCAAGTACGGCGTAAACCAGGCGGGTAAAACGGTGCATTATTATTTTAATTACTCGGATAAGGAAGTAAACTTTACCTATCCTTATGGGAATGGGAAAGAGTTATTTTCGGGAGCAAGTGTGAGCAGTAATTCTGCTATGCAGTTGGAGCCGTGGGGGATGAAGATTGTGGAGGTGAATTAGAATTGTATTACTTATTGTCATCCTGAGCGGTAAATTTCGCGAGGTTGTGAAGGGGGAGTAAATCGTTCAAAATAAAGATTGTCATCCTTCGTACCTACTCATGAGATGTCCAATTTGCTGTCATCCTGAGGCACGAAGGATCTGTTCTACGCCATGCATAATCCGCCAAAAAGTTTGCGAATGGATGCTTCGTTCCTCAGCATGACAGTCTTTTATTTTTAGACGTCATTTCCACTTCAGAGGTTCGCGAAACTTACCGCTCAGGATTGACAATTTTTTAGTAAAAATACGCTACAGCGCCCTCTTCAATGTAAAGGCAAACCGGCTCCCTGCCCCTATCTCGCTATCAACCATAATATGGCCGCTTTGGGCTTCAATAAAATCTTTGGCAATGGCAAGGCCAAGGCCGGTGCCGGTTTGGTCGGCGGTGGCGTTGGGGACTTTAAAGTAGCGTTCAAATAACCGCGACAGGTATTGCTCTTCTATCCCTTTACCATGATCTTTTACCGAAAATTCGATCTCGTCGTTCTTATGCTTTTTTACGGTTAACTCCACAACTGATTTTTCGTGGCTGTATTTTATGGCGTTTGATAACAGGTTGATAAGTACCCAAGTAGTTTTATCAAGGTCGGCGTGTACCTCGGGCAGGGTATCGTCGCATTTTACTTTAATGTTTACGTGTTTTTGATCGGCAGTAAACTTGATGGCTTTTACCGCATAATCAACAATGTTACGGGGGTGTGTACTGCCAAAGTTAAGCTGTAGTTTACCGGTTTCAACCTGTGCCATATCCAGCAGTTCGCCGGTTATTTGCAGCAGGCGGCGGGCATCATCATCAATATTTTCCAGCAGTTGCCTTTGCTCGGTATTTACATTACCTATGCGGTCGTCCTCAAGCAATTTCAGGCTCATTTTTATGGACGATATGGGCGTTTTCAATTCATGCGATATGGTGGCAATAAAATTGGTTTTGGCTTCATCCAACTGCTGGTACTCGGTAATATTTTTAAGGATAATTACTTTACCTATCACTTTACTTTTGCTGCTCACAGATAATGAATCGCGGCTGTAAAAGCTTTCGCGGTTATCGGCAAAAATCTTTAACCGTGGCTGTTCATTTATAAGCAGGTTGCGCAGCAGGTCGTTCTCCAACGCTATGTCTGGCGCGTACCGGCCGGTAAGCTGTTCGGTGGTCATGCCTATCAGGTTACACGCTACTTCGTTGGCAAATATGATAAACTGCTTTTCGTCTAAACCAATAATAGCATCGTGCATGGTATTAATAATAGTCTCTATCCGTTTTTTCTCAAACAGGATGCTGGCCAGGTTACTGTTCTCGTACTCATCCAGTTTCCGGGTCATATTATTAAAAGCCTGCCCTAATTCGCCAAACTCATCATCGGAGTGAAAGTCTATCTGCTGGTGGTAATTACGATTTGATACCTCTTTTATCCTTGCTGTTAATTCTTTTAAAGGATCGGCTATATAACCCGGAAAATTTACCGCAAAAGTGAACGCGATAGTAAACAATAAAAAAGCACTGACGGCCACCAGCACATTTGCCCTGCTTGCCGTATCAGTGGCGATGGCATTTTTTCGAGAAATTGCATCCATATTCAGGTGCATGATACCATAAATAAGCCGGCGGGCATGGCTCCTTAAAGGCAATTGCGCTGCTATATTGTTATTATGCTGCTTTATCTGCGTGTAAACAAGCGTCAACGAATCTGTTAATTCCTGCTCGCCCTTTTCTGTAACATTATGTTGCTGCAGTTTAAGGTTATTGTCGATAACCGCAATTTGTTTTGGCGAAAGCGCCTTATCATTCGCATCGATAGCATCCTGCATGTTTTGGGTAAACTGCAGGGTTTTATAATTATCCTTAAGTATTGCCCCGGCATCGGCCGACAGGCGGTTAAGGAAGTAAACAGATAATCCGCAACAGGTGAGCGCCAGTACAAACAAGAAACCGATGCCTGTACGGAGTTTATTTTTAATAGTCATGGTTATGATAGTATTACAAGGTCTATATCAGTTTTTGACATTTTATTTAACAATTGGGTAAAAACCGCCGTTTTCATAATAACCTGGTAAAATTTAAAGCGTGGCTTACCCAGGCAGATAGTGGTAATGTCGTACTTTTCGGCCGTTTCCCAAATGGTTTGGGCTATGCGGTCGCTTTTCACTTTAATTACTTCGCCGCCCAGTTGTGTTGCCAGTTTCATATTATTAATGAGGTGGCGCTGCGATGCAAGGTTTATTTTATCGCTACTTTCCCGTGATGTTTGCACATACAAAACAAAAAACTTTGAACGGTAATATGACGATAACCTTGCCGTTTTACGAATAATTATTTTGGCCGATTCGTCATTGGTACTAATGCAGGCCAAAAAAAGCTCGGGCCGTAGTTTAATAGTTTTGGGTATTTCAATATCTATCTTACGCTCTACCTGGTGGGCAACTTCACGCAAGGCCAGTTCGCGCAGCTGTAAAATCCTATCGGCCTGGAAGAAGTTATTGAGCGCCATAGGCACTTTTTTTTCATCATATATTTTGCCTTCCTTTAAGCGGTCTATCAGTTCATCGGCGGTAAGGTCGATGTTTACCACCTCATCTGCCAGTTGCAAAACCTTGTCGGGGATCCGCTCATTTATTTTGGCCCCGGTTATCCGTTCCACCTCTTCGTTCAGGCTTTCCATATGCTGGATGTTTACCGCGCTGATAACATTGATACCGGCATTCAATATCTCCAGCACATCCTGCCAGCGTTTTTCATTGCTGCTGCCTTCAATATTGGTATGTGCCAGTTCATCAACCAAAACCACCTCGGGGCGCAGGCTAATGATGGCTTTCAAATCCATCTCTTCCAGCTCTTTACCTTTGTAAAACAGTTTGCGGCGGGGTATTACCGGCAAACCCTCCAATTGAGCAACGGTTTCTTTGCGGTTATGCGTTTCAATATAGCCAATTTTAACGTCGATGCCGTTACGCATCAAAGCCTGGGCTTCCTGCAGCATGCGAAAGGTTTTACCCACGCCTGCGCTCATGCCTATGTAAACCTTGAATTTCCCGCGCCTTGATTTTTTTATCAGCTCCAGGAAATGCTCAACCGATCGTTCTTTTTCGCCGTCCATATTTCTATTAAGCTATTGTCATTTCGAACGAGGTACGAGGAGAAATCTTCGACACCTTACAATTCGACTATTCATATCGATAACCTGGCGTCGAAGATTTTTCGCTACGTCCAAGAGATAGTTTCTCTTTTGCTCCCCCGCGCTTTACCTCTCCGGCTCTTTCGAAATGACAAATTTCATTTGATTAAGTATGTAGATAATATACTTCTCTCTTAAACTAATAAAAGGGAGAGCCCTCGCGGCCCCCCTTTTAAGGTATGAATGTTTCTCAAACTAACATATAATTAAACCAAAATTAACTATACAACCATTCATACATATCTTTCTTAAATTAAAAGGCGTACACCGCTGCCAGCACAAATTGCGAGGCAGTTTTAGTCGGGTCGCCCGAGTGATTTTTAAACGCGTTTGCCGATCCATTGTCGACCCTAAACTCGGGTATCAATGCCAGCGGACCAGCCTTAATATTTGCTGTAAAAGTTATTGCTGTTACATTTTCGCCGGGTGCAGGCGCGGCTGTAGAGGTATAGCTACCGGTTTTTGTTTTAAAGTACTCGCCCCTAAGGCCTAAGGTCACATCTTTTGAAACCGCGTATTGCGGATACAACGCCACCCCGTTAAAACCTCCTGTTATACCATTGTTAGCTTTATAGTCGGCAGCGTTTAAGCCTAATTTAAACGCATCTGTTATTTGGTAAGCGGTGGTCAAATCAAATTCTGTTCCCTGCAAACCACCGGTAATAACATTCAAATAAGCTGTCCATCCCTTTACCGGGATAACCGTTAGCTGAGCGCCAAAGTTGTTAACCCTTTTGGTAGACTGGTAAGCGTTCCAGTTATCGTTAAATGCTCCAACCATCAGGCTTATTTTATCGGTAAAAGCATAGGTTGCTTTTACGCCAGCATTCTGGAACGGGCCATTAGTGAACAGATACGATGTGGAATAGTTAAAATTACCAACAGGGCTTATCACCTCATAGCCAATAAAAGTTGCCATATAACCACCGGTAAGGGTTAATTTATCGGTTACATCATACGCTACATATAGGTTTTGGATATGATACGAGTCGCCGTTTGGCCCGTTAGGTACGGATTGCGCCTGCCCCCTTGGGCCAAAAGACATTTCGCCTAAAAAGGCAGCTTTACCAACTTTCTTCTTAATCCCCAGGTCTATCATCCCAATCGAAACTGAATTTTGGTCGGTAGCAAAACTGGTAGGGATCTGGCTGCCTTTATCAGCAAAGTCGTATTTATAATAAGTATCAACCGATCCAAAGATCACCAATGGCGCATCGGATGTTGTTTTAACAGTGTCCTGGGCTTTTACAACATTAAAGCCAATTAAAAGTATTGCGAATAATAATATGTTCTTTTTCATTTATATAGTTCAGTTCTCTTAAAAACCCCTTGTCATTTCGAACGAGATACCAGGAGAAATCTTAAGTGATATGCTAAGCGAACTATGCTTGGCGTATAAGATTTTTCGCTACGCTCAAGAGGTAGTTTCTCTTTCGCGCCCCACTCATTCCTCCCTTTGCTCCATCGAAATGACATTTTCTTTTATAACAAAAGAGGTGTACACGCCGTAGCCCACGCCGGGAAGAGATTTAGAGAGGGCTATTTCTTTAGTTCGTCCAACGCCACGTTCAGCTTCAGCACATTTACTTTTGATGGGCCAAATACGCCAAATAATGGTTTTTCGGTATGCTCATCAACCAGTTTGGTTACAACATCGGCAGATAGGCCACGTACTTTGGCAACACGGACTACCTGTACCTTTGCGCCTGCAGGCGAAAGATCAGGATCTAACCCACTACCCGATGCGGTAACCAGTTCGGCAGGGATCTGGGCACGGGTTACACCGGGATTATGCTTTAAAAAATCCTGGATGCGGCCTTCTACTTGTTTCAAATAATCGGGGTTTGAAGGGCCTTTGTTTGAACCTCCCGAACCGGCAGCATTATAATCAACTGCAGATGGGCGGCTCCAAAAGTATTCGTCTTTAGTAAATTTTTGGCCTTCGTTGGCATAACCAACTACGCGGCCTTTGTATGTTACGGTTTCCCCATCGCCGTGGCCGGGAGTTAATTTACCAACACCGGCTATAGCTAATGGATAGATACCGGCTGTAATTACTATCAGGATGATAGTTAACTTGATTGATGGCAACAAATATGTTTTCATTTTATTTTAGATTTGAGATATGAGACTTGAGATATGAGATTTCCTTATCTCACATCTTTTAAATTGGATCTGAGTGCTTTGATATGAGATTTTCGACATTCTTTTTTTGTCTCAAATCTCATATCTCACCTCTCAAATCTCTTCTATATAAATACGCCTACGGCAAGGTCAATTAATTTAATACCGATAAATGGTATCAGTATACCACCAAGGCCATAAATCAACAGGTTACGGCGTAGCAACGCACTGGCACCTATCGGTTTATATTCCACACCACGCAAGGCCAATGGTATCAGCAGCGGGATAATGATGGCGTTGAATATTACTGCCGATAATATGGCCGATTCGGGGCTGTGCAATGCCATGATATTAAGCGCCCTTAATGATGGTATAGATACCATGAATAAGGCCGGAACAATAGCAAAGTACTTGGCTACGTCGTTAGCTATCGAGAAGGTAGTAAGCGTACCGCGGGTCATCAGCAATTGCTTACCAATTTCCACAATCTCAATCAGCTTGGTTGGGTCGTTATCCAAATCAACCATGTTACCGGCTTCCTTGGCAGCCTGGGTACCACTGTTCATGGCTACACCAACATCGGCCTGGGCCAAGGCTGGGGCATCGTTTGTACCGTCGCCCATCATGGCTACCAGTTTGCCGCCTTGTTGCTCTTTTTTAATGTAGTTCATTTTATCCTCGGGTTTAGCCTCGGCAATAAAATCATCCACACCAGCTTTTTCAGCAATAAATTTGGCAGTTAAAGGGTTATCACCAGTAACCATTACCGTTTTAACGCCCATTTTACGCAGGCGGTCAAAGCGTTCGGCAATGCCTGGTTTAATAATGTCCTGTAATTCAATTACACCCATTATCTCCTCGTTTTGCGATACTACCAGCGGTGTACCACCATTTGACGAGATTTTTTTAACGTTATCCTCAACCTCGGTTGGGAATGCGTGACCAGCCTTTAAGGCAATGTTACGAATGGAATCAAAAGCCCCTTTACGGATGCGTAAACCATCGGGGGTATCCAAACCGCTTGAGCGGGTTTCGGCGGTGAATTTTATAAATACCGAATTTGCAGGGGCAACCACTTTAGGTAAGGTTTTATCCTCGTTGGCAAGTTCCACTATCGATTTACCTTCGGGGGTTTCATCGGCCAGAGAACTTAATACACATGCGGCTACAAAACTGGCGTTGCTAACACCTGTGGCGGGGTAAAAATTGGTTGCCTTACGGTTACCAATAGTAATGGTACCTGTTTTATCTAATAACAAGGTATCCAAATCGCCTGCAGTTTCAACCGCTTTACCGCTTTTGGTTATCACGTTTGCGCGTAATGCCCTATCCATCCCGGCAATACCGATGGCCGATAACAGGCCACCGATAGTGGTCGGAATAAGACAAACAAATAATGAGATGAATGCGGCAATTGTTATCGGGGTATTTGAATAATCGCCAAAAGGTTTCAGGGTAACGCACACAATAACAAAGATGAGCGTAAAGCCTGCAAGCAGGATAGTTAAAGCTATCTCGTTTGGTGTTTTCTGGCGCGATGCACCTTCAACCAGCGCAATCATCTTATCCAGAAAGCTTTCGCCGGGCTGGGTGGTTACCATAACCTTTATCTTATCCGATAATACTTTGGTACCGCCAGTTACTGATGATTTATCACCGCCAGATTCGCGGATAACCGGGGCAGATTCACCTGTGATGGCCGATTCGTCGATGGTAGCAATACCTTCAATGATCTCGCCATCGGTAGGGATGTTATCGCCTGTTTCGCAGATAAACACATCGCCTTTTTTTAACTGGCTCGACATTACCATGGTTTCTTTACCGTTAACCAGTAAGCGGGCAGGAGTTTCCTCGCGGGTTTTGCGCAGGCTTTCGGCCTGGGCTTTACCACGTGCTTCGGCAATAGCTTCGGCAAAGTTGGCAAACAGCACGGTAAGCAACAATACCAAAAACACGGTGAAGTTATAGGCAAAGCTGCCCTGTCCTTTATTTGCAAAGGAAAATATAGTTACAATAAGCATTACTGCCGTTCCTATTTCAACGGTAAACATAACCGGGTTACGGAACAGTATGCGTGGGTTTAGTTTGATGAACGACTGTTTAAAAGCCTCTTTCATCTGATCGCCCTGAAATAATGTATTTGAGGTTTTCATGATTATCTAAGTGAAAAATGTTCAGCAATTGGACCTAAAGCCAGTGCAGGAAAAAACGACAGGGCGGCTATAATTACAATCACCGCGAATATCATTAGCCCAAAAGTTGAGGTATCGCTTTTAAGTGTTCCGGCAGATTCAGGAATGTATTTTTTATTGGCCAATAAACCAGCTATAGCCAGCGGACCAATTATTGGTAAAAACCTGCCCAGCACCATTACAATACCGGTAGTTACGTTCCAAAAAATGTTACCATCGCCCAACCCTTCAAAACCCGAACCGTTGTTGGCCGCTGCTGAAGTATACTCATACAGCATTTCAGAAAAACCGTGGTTACCGGGGTTATTTAACCATGTTGACGGTTTTACTGCCCAATCGGCACCAGACACGTGTACCACCACGTATGATGATACGGCTAAGCCTACTAATATGATGAATGGGTGTAATAAAGCAATCAGCGAAGCTACCTTCATTTCCCGGGCTTCAATTTTGCGGCCCAGGAACTCCGGTGTACGGCCTACCATCAGGCCCGATATAAATACCGCGATGATGATAAAGATGTAAAAATTAAGGAAACCAACACCCACACCGCCATAAAAGCAATTAACCATCATACCCAGCAATTGCATACAACCTGATAAAGGCATGGTACTATCATGCATGGAGTTTACCGAACCTGTTGAAGTAACAGTAGTCATTATGCTCCAGTATGCGGAATTGGCCGGTCCAAACCTTACTTCCTTGCCCTCCATAGCACCGGTAGGCTGGCTAACACCCATGTGGGCTATAGCCGGGTTACCGTTTAGTTCGGCATTAATGGTTGGTATCATCAGCATGAGCATTCCCAACGTCATCACCCCGAAAATTACGTAAGCAAATTTCTTTTTATTAAGGTAAAAGCCCAGGGCAAATACCAGCGCTATAGGAATAATAAGCTGTGCAACCAACTCAACTGTGTTGGTTAAGTAGTTAGGGTTTTCGATAGGGTGGGCAGAGTTTGCACCAAACCAGCCACCACCGTTTGTACCTAAGTGTTTAATAGCTACCAGTGCAGCAACCGGGCCGCGGGATACATGAACGGTATCACCCTGCATGCTAATGAAAGTATCTTTACCCGCATAGCTGGTAGTCATGCCGTTAAAGGCGAAGATGACAGCTATTACAAATGATATAGGCAATAATATACGGGTAATGGCTTTTACAAAGTAATCCCAAAAATTACCCAGTTTATCGGTCACTTTATCTTTCAAGGCCCTGTACAGCACAATCAGCGCTGCAATACCGGTAGCGGCCGATACAAAGTGCAGGAACATAAACACAAAGTGCTGTGTAAAGTAAGTGGCGCCGCTTTCGCCCGAGTAGTGCTGTAAGTTACAGTTTACCAAAAAGCTGATGGCTGTATTAAAAGCCGTATCAGGCGACTGGCCCGGATTTGCATCCGGGTTAAGTGGCAGATGGCCTTGTGCCATTAAACAAACAAATGCATAAATAAGCCATACGCTATTGATAGTAAGCAGGGCAAATAAATGCTGTTTCCAGTTCATTTCCTTTTTGGCATCAATGCCGCTGAAACGAAAAATGAAACGTTCAAACGGGGCTAAAAAGTCGAGCCAGGTTTTTTCGCCCTTAAAAATGCGGGCGATGTAACGGCCCAGAGGGATGGCTATTGCCAGCGTGAGCAGGTAAGTAAAAATTACACCTGAAATTTCAGTGTTCATGGTTTAATAGTTTAAAATTTTTCGGGTTTAAGCAGCACATACACCATGTATACAAACACAGCCACTGCCACGATGAATAATGCGATCATGATGATTAGATTTTTTCGAAGTAATTAACTGATTTGAAGAAGATCCAGAAGATGACCACGAAAGTCACTATGTAAATTGCAATCTGTAAAATATCCATATTCTTATGTTTTTGCAGAGAGCTTTACCAAGTAGATGCCAATAAATGACAACACCTATCAAATAACTGAATTACAGTTAATTAACATTTAACATCTGCGACAAAATGGATTTAATTGATGAATATTGCCTATCATTTTGATAGATGATTATCAATCTGGGAGAAAGAAATGATATGTTGCGAAAAACACCTTTATCAAGGGCAGGTACGAGGCAGCTATCAGCCACAAAAACTCGCGGCAGCGGTGGTACCATTTTACAAAAATGCCTTGGAACAGGCAGGACACGGAACATTTGACTATCAGCGATCTTTATCTAATAATCAACAAACTAAATATTATTCATTTTTTTACCCGAAGCTGTTGTTTAACCGGCAGATGGCTGGGTTATGTATTCTTTATAAATACCTTCAAACATTAGCTTGTCTTCTACTGCCTGTTTAAATGGTTTATCTAAAAAAGTGTTACTGTAGCCTATCGCCTTCGCCAGGTTCTTCAGCACCTTAAAATATGTAACCTCGATACCTTCAACCAGTTGCAGATAAAATACAATAAAAACATCACGCTCCATAGGCGTTTTTCCCGACCGGATGGCAGTTATATAGGCTTCAAGCGTCATGGCTTTCATGCCCAGTACGCTTATTTTTGATTGATCTTCGCCTATCGCGCTAAATATCCCGTCAATGTGTACCATCTGGTTTTCAGCATCATCACTGCAATCTTGTATGGCATTTTTTAAATATTGCAGTGTTGCCAGGGTTTTTATCTCCTCAAAAAAATGAATAAGATGCAGCTTGCCGCAATAAATGCTGTTTAAGTGTTCGAGGAAAATTTTTTTAAGATGCGCATCTTCAAACTTCACCTCCTGTGGCGATAGGTTTTTATCAGGGCTTGGGGTCATCGCTTAATAATTATTGGAAAATCTGTTTAAAGATACTATAATAATTATCATAAAAAGCAAATTACATCTCCATTAAAAAACAATAACGCAATGGCTAAAACAACTATATTTGCCATTATATTTTTAACATTATGCTACAACGAATACAAAGCATTTACCTGCTTGCAGCCAGCCTGGTTTTGTTTGCCCTTTACTTTTTTCCGCTGGCTCATAACGTTTACGTAAATAATGTCCCTGTAACTATTACCGTCACCGGCATTTTTCAGGATGTTAACGGCGCGCAAAAACATATCGAATCTTTTACGGCGCTTACGGCCATAACGGCTGTAGTGGCGCTTATACCACTTGTTATAATTTTCCTTTTCAAAAACCGCAAGCAGCAACTGGCTTTTTGCTATGGCGCTATATTGGTATTGTTTGGCTACAGTTTCTGGATGGCGCAAACTGTAAAAAAAGCGGTAGGCGAAGGCGTTCAATTAGATACGCATACAATGGGAATTGGTTTGTTCCTGACATCAATAAGCATTATTATGCTGCTATTGGCCACCAAGGGTATCAAAAATGATGAAAAGCTGATCAAATCTGCCGATAGGTTAAGATAATATTATATGAGCGAAGTTTTAACGAGTAATAGTGCAAATTAAAAACCTGTGCTTGGATAGCTTTGCTACAAAAGGCAAAAAAAGCGATAACACGTGTTTTAATCCAATCCAAAACACGTCCGGCACTCCCGGAATGATCCGTAAAATTCACAAAATCCATAATTAAGTTGTTATTTCAAAGGCTATTACCGCCAAAATCAAAATAGATTACTCAAAAGCGATTTTGATTGCATATACTTATTGCTTTTATAAAATATTAGCGCTATCTTTGCGCCCGATTTGGCGATGTTGCCAAATTCGTTATTTTAATTCATGAACCCATTTATTGAACTGGGAATCCGTCATGATATTGTTAATGCCATCTCCGAGTTAGGGTTTGAAAACCCAACGCCAATCCAGGAACAGTCAATTCCGGTATTGTTAACAGGCAGCAACGATTTTGTCGGATTAGCCCAAACCGGGACCGGTAAGACTGCTGCCTTTGGCCTACCATTATTAGAGCTGTTGGATTTTGAAGAAAATCATCCACAGGCACTTGTTTTATGCCCAACACGTGAACTTTGTTTACAGATCACGAACGACATTAAAAATTACTCCAAAAAAATGGACAACGTTCACGTTGTGGCCGTTTATGGCGGAGCAAGCATTATGGATCAGTTACGCCAGATTAAACGCGGCGTACAGATCGTTGTGGCCACACCAGGCCGTATGCTTGATATCATTAACCGTAAGGCGATAGATTTTTCGAAGGTAAAATTTGTAGTATTGGATGAAGCTGATGAAATGCTCAATATGGGCTTTCAGGAAGACATTGATAATATCTTATCTACCACTCCGGACGAGAAAAAAACCTGGCTGTTTTCGGCCACCATGCCAACTGAAGTTCGCCGTATAGCGAAAAAGTACATGCACGAGCCATTTGAGCTTACCATGGGCACAAAAAACACCGGCAATGCCAACATTGAGCACGAGTACTACATTGTACGTGCCCGTGATAAGTATGCCGCTTTTAAACGTATTGTTGATTTTAATCCTGATATTTTTGGTATCGTATTTTGCCGTACCAAAATAGAAACCCAGGATATTGCAGAAGCCCTGATCAAAGACGGTTACAATGCCGATTCGTTACATGGCGACCTGTCGCAACAGCAACGCGATAAGGTAATGAAACGCTACCGCGAGCGCAGCCTGCAATTGTTAATTGCTACTGATGTTGCTGCACGTGGTATTGATGTTAATGATGTAACACACGTTATTAACTACTCGTTACCAGACGAGGTTGAAAACTACACCCACCGTAGCGGCCGTACAGCCCGTGCAGGTAAAACAGGTGTATCTATCAGCATTATTAACGCCAAAGAATTAGGTAAAATACGCCAGATTGAGCGCACCCTGGGTAAGCGCTTTGTTAAAGCCGAGATTCCAACCGGGTTTGATGTTTGCGAGAAACAATTATTCTCCATTGTTCATAAAGTACACAACGTACAGGTTAATGAGCAGCAAATTGAGCAATACATCCCGCGTATTATGGAAGAGTTTAAGGATATGAGCAAAGAAGAGTTTATCAAACGCTTTGCATCAATTGAATTTAACCGTTTCCTTGATTATTACAAAAATGCACCTGATCTTAACGCAAGCGTTGAAGAAGGTGGCCGCAGGGATAGGGATGACCGTGGTGAGCGAGGCGAACGTGGTGCTTCAAGCGGCCCCTCTGCTTACACCCGTTTATTTATAAACTTAGGTTCGGTTGATGAATTTAACCGCGGCGATTTGTTAGGTTACATTTGCAACACATCAAAAATTAGCGGCCGCAGCGTTGGTAAAATAGATGTTAAAGGTGTTTATTCATTCTTTGAAGTACCTAACGAAGATGTTGAAAAGGTAAGCGCAGGCTTTAAAGACGCCGAGTACAAAGGTCGCCCCGTACGGATAGAAGTATCTGGCGAAGGCACCAGCGACCGTCGTGAAAGCAGTGGTGGTTACCGTGGCGGCGACCGTCGTGAAGGTGGTTACCGTGGTGGTGAACGCAGAGAAGGTGGTGGTTACCGTGGTGGCGAAAGAAGCAACTCAGGCGGCGGTGATCGTCGTAGTGGTGGCTTCCGTGACTTCTCCGGCAAACCCCGCGAAGATCGCCCGGAACGCAAAAGAAGATTCTAAGTTTAGTATCAAGTAGTAAGTATCAAGTAGCAAGATAATATTAACTTATTGAAGCTGTCTTGATACTTGATACTAAATACTTACTACTGGATAAAAGATAGTTTTCATGGGCTTCCCCTGGTAAGGAAGCGAGTTTTAGTTTAGTTTTGTTAACAAAGCCTTCAATGCCGCCAGCATGAGGGCTTTTGTTTTTTGACATACCTCCCCACCGTAGCGACGCAACATTTTGCGTCTCCCGCCAGACAGGCGAATTTGCAAGTTGGATTTGCACACGGGAGACTACACGAAAAAAAGATCTCAACCTTCACAATAAAACCACTCACTATTCTCTACTCACCACTCACAGCCCCTACCTCGCAAACTCCACCAAATCCGAATCCGGGTAAAAGAGTGTGAGTTTATGATCATCCAGGTTTTTTATCAGGAATTTAGTATATGGCCTGCTACCCTGGTACGATGTAAAAATGGTATCTTTTTGCACAAAATAATCTTCAGTAACCGGTTGTCCATCATCGGTAGTAAAACCTTTTTCTGTTATCTCCAGTTTAGTGGCACCGTCTTTTGATACCCATTTGCCCATTAATTTTTTGTTAGCTTCGCTTTTTGCAGCCTGGTTACTGTTGCATGCAAAAGCAAACAACGTGAGGGCATAAACAGCGGGCATTACTAAAGCATATTTTTTCATGACAAACATGGTAAGTGCAGGCCTAAGCCTGCACTGTTAAGATACAACTTTTATTTTTCCGGCTTATCAATAAGCTGAGATTTTTTTATATAAACGCGGTGGCCTTTTTTGTTCACGTAATAGTATTTATCGTGCTCGTCAATATAAACCGTATGGTTGCCAGGTCCAACCTTTCCTTCGTACTTCTTATCAACTACAGCCGATGCGCCGTTGGCGGCAATCTGTGATGTTCTATGGCCAACCTTTTTAGCCGTTCTTGAAATTTTATGCCCAATTGTACTGTCTTTGTGGGTTTGTGCAAATGCCGGCGATATCATAAATGTACCGGCTGCAAACATTGCAATTTTGAATAAATTTTTCATGGTAGTAAATAAATTAAGTTAATGCTATTAGCATTTAACTCAATTTCTCGGCCAAAAGCCTCATTTCAACCACCGGTGAGTGTTTTTGATATAAAATAGCATAAACAGCATCGCAAATGGGCATGTTTACCTTGTACTGTTTGTTAACCTGCTGTAGGCAATTTACTGCATAATATCCTTCGGCTATCATATTCATTTCCAGCTGGGCCGATGTAACGGTATACCCCTTCCCTATCATATTGCCAAAAGTACGATTACGGCTAAACTGCGAGTAAGCGGTAACCAGCAAATCGCCCAGGTAAGCCGATTCTTTAATGTCCCGGTTAATAGGGTGCACTGCATCAACAAACCTTTCCAACTCGCGTATCGCGTTTGAAATGAGCACCGACTGGAAATTATCGCCATACCCTACTCCATGGCAAATACCACCCGCAATGGCATACACATTTTTTAATACAGCCCCCCACTCGGTGCCATAAATATCATCAGATACATTGGTTTTTATGTAACGGGTATTAATCATTCCCGCAAACTCCGTAGCCAAAGCAGCATCACCGGATGCAATGGTAAGGTAAGAGAGTTTCTCTAATGCAACTTCTTCGGCATGGCAAGGTCCGCTTATTACAATAAAATCTTCAAACGGAATACCATATTTTTGGTGTAAAAACTCGCCGATAATTAAATTTTCATCGGGCACAATACCCTTTATAGCCGATACAACTTTTTTGCCAGCCAAATCTGCAGGCCTAATGCCAGTTAGTGCTTCTTTTAAAAAAGCAGCCGGCACATTTAGCAACACAATATCAGCCACTTGTATCAATGATTTTAAATCTGTTGAAATATTTTGTTTAGGCAGCTTTATTTCTACCGAGCTTAAATAATGGGGATTATGCCCAAATTTGTTTAGGTGCTCAACCGCCTGCGTATTACGCATCCACCAAAAAATTTCCTTTTCGGTAGTATTATCAGCCAACATTTTTACATTGGCTGTAGCCCAGCTTCCTCCGCCAACAACGGTTATCTTTTTGTTATACATTTAATAAATTAAAGTAGTAATGCCAGGTTTAAGTTTTAATTGACAAAGCAAATTAAGGAATTTTTATTCAGATAAGGGGAAAGGTTAAAGGCGAAAGGTTGAAGGCAAGAGGTGTTTTTTTTAATGAGGACTAAAGATTAGTGGACCTTTAAAATGATAAACTAAATTGGTTAAGTTTGTTTATAGTGTCACTGCTATCAAGCGCTGTCATCCTGAGGAACGAAGGATCTGTTGGCCGACATGCATCGCCGCCTGAAAAGCGGCAAACAGATGCTTCGTTCCTCAGCATGACAGGGGGATAAAACTTTTTTTTACCATATGAACCCATCACCCAGGAAAACATTTAACGCAGGCTTTACCGATGCCAAATACCAGGAATTTTTGAGCAAACTTAACGAGGGGCTGCACAGCCCTGTTCAATTTCGTGTGGCCGAGACACCTGTTTTTTTGACTACCGATTTTCGCGACAGGCTGAGTGCCGCCGGGAACGACATTGTAGATACCATCCTCCGACCCGGTTTTAAGGAACTTACTGAACGGGCAATTCCCGATAAATGGCGTGTTGCCAATGAGACCGGTCATCCTCATTTTATCGCAATTGATTTTGGCGTATGCAAAGATGAATACGGCAATATTGTACCTAAGCTGATAGAAATGCAGGGCTTTCCATCCTTATACGGGTTCCAGATTTTGCTGGGCGATGTTTATGCGGATGTTTTTGATATTGCCGGTGATGAAACCGTTTATTTTAACGGATTGAACAAAGCCAGTTACATTGACCTGCTCAGGAAAACGATTATAGGCGATTGCAAACCGGCCGAAGTGGTTTTAATGGATGTAAATGCCCCGGAGCAAAAAACCGCAGTCGACTTTTATATTACTGAAAAATACCTTGGCATCCCGGTGGTATCTTTAACCGAGCTGGTGCAACAACAAAATAAGCTATTTTATAAAACAGATAGCGGCCTTCAATTAATTAAGCGTATTTATAACCGCCTGATTTTTGATGAAATTGATAACGATCCGGAGATTTTTGAAAAGGTTGTTGATATCAGGAAGCCTGTTGATGTGGAGTGGATAACACACCCCAATTGGTTTTACCGCATCAGTAAATTTACCATGCCTTTTTTAAGCGGCGATTACATTCCCAAAACACAGTTTTTGCACCAGGTAGATTACCTGCCGGCCGACCTGGAAAACTATGTATTGAAGCCATTGTTTTCTTTTGCCGGCCAGGGTGTAATTATTGATGTTACTTTGGATGATACCCGCAGTATTAAAGATCCGGAAAACTGGATATTACAGCAAAAAGTTAATTATGAACCTGTTGTGCAATCGCCAGATGGTGGGGTAAAAGCCGAAATCAGGTTGTTGTACTTATGGCCGGACGGAGACGAAAAACCTACACTGGCCATAAACCTGGCCCGGTTAAGCCGCGGAAAGATGATTGGCGTACGTTATAATAAAGATTTTGACTGGGTTGGCGGAACAATTGCCTTTATGCCACGTTAAACTATATACTATTAAAAGCGTCTGTACGTATATATTAAAAATTAAGTATTTTTGCACTATGAACATCCAGGTAATTTTAGTTATTGTTCTTTTTGCCGCTGCTGTTTTTTACATTGGCCGTATGATGTATAAAAGCCTCACCGCTAAAAAAAGTTGCGGTGGCAATTGTAAATGCGGTGTTGATTTTTCGGGCATCGAGCCTGGCAAAACAGACAAATAGGTTACAACATCCATTCATCATATCTTCATTTGTTACCTATACTTTTAAACCAGAAGTAATCTCACTTAATGGCTTCAAATAAGCAAATTTTTCAGGCAGACTCACCAAACAGATGGAACCGTTTTAAATGGCTCAGCCGCATACTATTTGCCTTTTTGGCAGTAGGTATTGTTGCCGTAATAGTTACCATTAAATCTACCTATTACCCCAGTTTGCCAAGCCTCGACCTGGCGCCAAAAAAAATGTCGAAAGAGGAGCTTGCGCAAATCAAGCGGTCAACCAAATACCGGTCGTTTAAAATACAAAAAGGCGAAATTGAGGCCCTTGAACGTGCAAAACGCCTGCATCAACGCAAACATCCTAATAATAAAGACCGCCTGAATGTGGCCTTTTACCGCCCATGGGAGCCACAGGCTTATTATTCGTTGCTGGATAACATGCCAAAGCTTGATATGGTGGTAAGCGAAGGTTTTTCTATCCTTCCGGGTGTCGACACTGTAATTACCAAAGTTGATACGGGGCTCATCAACGTTAATAAAAAATATAATAAGCCCATTGTACTCACACTATCAAACTATATAAATAAAAACAACCAGGAAGGCGGTTATGATAGCTATGATATTGAGCGCATTTTTAAAAAACCTGCTTTGCGTGCCGGTTTTATTAACAGTATTGTAAATGCCCTTACAAAATATAAGTTTAAAGGCATCAATGTAGATCTGGACGAAATTAAAGACCGCAACAGCAAAACTTATATTGCTTTTCAAACCGAGCTTTATAAAACATTAAAAGCCAAGGGTTTCCTGGTTACACAAAACGTAGTGCCCGAAGATGAGGCTTACAATATTATAAGGTTGCAGCATGTTAACGATTTTTTGTTCATTATGGCCATTGATGAGCATAATGAGCTAAGCAATCCGGGCGATTTATCAAACCAGCACTGGGTTGAACAGATACTGGATGATGTATGCAGCCAGGTACCCAGCGAAAAAATTATATTGACTTTTGCAGGCGGCGCTTATGATTGGCGCGAAACCAGCATCGGCAAATCCATAGGTTATCAGCAGGCTATTAGCGCTGCCGAAGAAAACCAAAGCAAGATCACATTTGATCCGGCTTCGGCAAATTCTCATTTTACCTATATGGATAAGGATAGCCTTGACCATACCATTTATTTTGCCGACGCTGCTACCAACTTTAACGTCATCCGCATGGCCGATGACTGGGCAACCGGCGGGGTGGCTCTGTGGCGCATGGGTACCGAAGATCCAAGGCTATGGTCGTTCTTCCAGAAAAACCTGTCTATCGATTCGCTGCGTAAAACCGGTGTCGACTTAAAAAAGTTAACTTCTGTTGGTTTAAATAGCCGTAAAAACGTAGAGTATGATGGCGATGGCGAGGTGCTCGACCTGATAACCACGCCCCAAACCGGCGAGATTGATGTAAAACTGGATACAGGCAACTATACCATCACTGCGCAAACTTATAAAAGACTGCCCACCAAGTACATGATCCGTAAGTATGGGTATAAGCCTAAAAAGGTTGTTTTGACCTTTGATGACGGACCCGACCCGGATTACACCCCGCGCATTCTTGATATCCTGCAAAAAGAAAAAGTTCCGGCCTCCTTCTTCGTAGTGGGTTCCATGGCCGAAAAAAACATAGCCATCCTGAGGCGAATTTATGAGGACGGTTATGAAATTGGAAACCACACATTCTTCCATCCGGATATATCAACCATCAGCCTGCAACGCGTGGTGCTTGAGCTAAACGCTACCCGCAAAATCATCGAATCGGTTACAGGCCGCAGTACCATCCTGTTCCGCCCGCCATTTAATGCAGATGCCGAGCCCGAAACGTTGGCCGAAGTAATCCCTGTAGCCGAAAGTCGCAGGCAAAGCTATATCACTATTGGCGAATCTATCGACCCATGGGATTGGCAGCCCGGCGTAACAGCCGACAGCATTGTTGCCCGCACCATCAGGCAGGCCAACAATGGATCGATGATCCTGCTGCATGATGCCGGCGGCGATACCCGTGAAGAAACAGTAAAGGCATTACCAGCCATTATACACTACTTTAAAACACATGGCTACCAGTTTACTACCATTGCCGATGTGCTTGACAAAACCAAAGATGACCTGATGCCACCTATAAAAGACGATCATACCGGCATTTTTGGCCCTATGTATGATGTCGCGGTACATGCTTATTACTATTTCAACTGGTTTTTGATATATGTGTTT
Source organism: Mucilaginibacter sediminis (assembly GCF_051903035.1). Taxonomy (NCBI): domain Bacteria; kingdom Pseudomonadati; phylum Bacteroidota; class Sphingobacteriia; order Sphingobacteriales; family Sphingobacteriaceae; genus Mucilaginibacter; species Mucilaginibacter sediminis. Next base: position 6,065,903 of record NZ_CP170602.1, on the reverse strand, counting down.
TTGTCGGCTATATTCCTGGCAATAGGCCGTATTGTTTTGATTGCTATACTTGCGGTAAGACAAAACAGCGAGAACAAAAAAACCGTAAAACTGCGTGGCGACAATTTGCCACTTCCCCCTGTGAGTATTATCGTACCAGCTTATAACGAGGAGGTAAATGCCGTTGCCACTATCCAAAGTTTATTAAAAACCGAATACCCGGTTTTTGAAATTATTTTTGTTGACGACGGATCAAAAGATAAAACGTTTGAAGTAGTATCGGCTGCTTATGAAGGTCATCCGCTGGTTAAAATATTAACCAAGCCCAATGGCGGCAAAGCATCGGCCCTTAACTTTGGCATAACCCATGCTACCAGCGATTTTGTTGTTTGTATTGATGCAGATACGCAACTTAAAAACGATGCTATTTATCAATTGATGAGCTACTTTACCGATGAGGAAATTGGCGCTGTGGCAGGCACAGTAAAAGTTGGCAACGAAACCAATATTATTACCCGGTGGCAATCAATAGAGTACATTACCGCCCAAAACATGGACCGCCGCGCTTTCGACCTCATCAATAGCATTACGGTAGTACCAGGCGCTATTGGAGCATTCCGCAAATCGGCCATTTTCCGTGCCGGCGGCTTTACTTACGATACCCTGGCCGAGGATTGTGATTTAACTATGCGCATCCTCAAACAAGGCTACATTGTAAAAAACTGTGCCGAAGCTATTGCATATACCGAAGCACCGGAAACCATTAATATGTTACTTAAACAACGTTTCCGCTGGAGTTTCGGGGTTATTCAAAGCTTCTGGAAAAACCGCGACGCATTGTTCAACAAAAAGTATAAATTCTTTGGGATGGTGGGCATGCCCAATATCCTCATCTTCCAGATTATATTACCATTATTCTCCCCGTTGGCCGATCTGATGATGATCTTCGCGCTGTTTGGCGAGAAGCCGGAGAAAATGCTGATATACTATGTGGCTTTTGTGGTTATCGATTTCATTGTGGGCATTATTGCTTTCCGAATGGAAAAAGAAGATTACAGGAAGCTTATTTACATTATACCGCAACGATTCCTGTGGAGACAGCTGATGTATTACGTACTGTTTAAATCGATGCGTAAGGCCCTTAAAGGCGAGTTAAGCGGCTGGGGCGTACTAAAACGTACCGGTAACGTAAATGTTAAGGGCGGTCAAAAGAAGAGCAACTCGGCAATATACATTATTGTTACATTGCTTATAATTGCCGCGATTGTATTCTGGGTGGTAAAAAAGTGGTATATGTAAGTTAAAGAACTGTAAGCAAGTCAAGGCAAAAACACCCCGCGTCTGGAATGTATTTTGTCTTGATTCCTTGCCTTTTAGGTTATTCTCTTTCGATCAAACAAACCGCATAAGCAACAACGCCTTCCTGACGCCCTATAAAGCCCAATTGCTCGTTAGTGGTAGCTTTTATAGATATATCATCTTCGCTGATAGATGCCGCTTTGGCTATATGCACCTTCATAGCCGGGATGTGGGGGTTTATCTTTGGTGCTTCCAAACATACCATGGCATCAATGTTGCCAATGCTGAAGCCCTTTTCTTTTATTAATTTAACAACATGCTGAAGCAGAATAAGGCTGCTGATACCTTTCCAGCGGTTGTCTGTATTGGAGAAATGAAAACCTATATCGCGCATATTAGCGGCGCCAAGCAAGGCATCACAAATAGCATGTAAAAGTACATCAGCATCTGAATGGCCATAAGCGCCCGAATGGTGCTCTAAATTAACCCCGCCCAAAACAAATGGGTGCTGCTCACGCAGTTGGTGAACGTCAAAACCAAACCCTACTTTAATTTTACCCATTATTATTTTGACACATTGGAGGTACCGCCAAAACTTGCCGACAAACTAAAACGCAAGGTATTGGCCAAAGGACTATTTTGCTGGCTGGCTGCCAGGTATGAGAAATCGAACTTAAAAATATCATATTTAACACCAAAACCGAGGGTTACATAACGTCTGTCGCTTTTGCTTGGGTTTTCATATAAATAACCGGCCCTTATGGCAAACTGGTTGTTGTACCAGTACTCGGCGCCGGGCGACAGGCTTATTTCCTTCATCTCCTCGCTAAAACCACCAGGGGCATCCCCAAATGACTGAAAAATACCCGATGGTACCGATACATCATCATTTTTGCCACTTATAATTGTGCCGTTGGCATCTTTTATAGGAGGAGTAGGTGTTAGCAGCTTGTTTATGTCAAAGGCAACCGTTATCTGGTTATTTTCGTCAAGGTTCCAGGTGTTGGCCGCGCCTAACTTTAAATTGGCAGGTAAAAAATATTTAGGCCCATTGGTAGTATAGCTAATTTTTGTGCCAATGTTGGATATGTTGGCACCAAAAGCAAACAGGTTATCATCGCCATAGCTCGATTTATAAAACATCGATACATCCGCAGCAAAAGCATTGCCGGCCCTGCCTGTTTGGGTTGATCCCGCAGTGGCAAACGACACACTGGAAATGCTTGAATGAATGTAACGAGCGGTTAACCCCAATGAAAAATTCTCGCCAAACTTACGCGCAAAACTAACATCGAGCGAAAACTCATTTGGCGTGTAAGTACCCTGGTTATTGGATTGGTCGTCATTAAGCTGCAATGAGCCATAATTAAAATAGCGCAACGAAGCACCGAGTGTGTTACGATCGTCAATTTTATGGGCATAGCTTAGGTACGACAAACTAATGTCGGGCACCAGGTGCCTTAACCACGGAGAATATGACAACGAAAGTGCATCATTACTTTCAACAAAAGCAAGCTTCGAGGGATTCCAGAAATTAGCGTTAACATCCGGCGAAATAGCAACCCCCGCCTCGCCCATCGCACCCGAACGTGAATCGGGGGTAATGTTTAAAAACGGTACTTCAACGCGCGATCCCCTGTATGCGCTTCCGTCAGTACTCGTTTGCCCTACAACCGTAAATGGCAGTAAATACAATGATAAGAAGGTTATATTCCGAAATGTAAAAAACTTCATTGGGTGCAATTTAGCTTTATTATTTAAATTGATAAATATCCGCTCATAATTTATATCGGATTTTTTGTGAAGACATTTGGTTGCAAACGACTAAAAAAAAACAAAACATTGCAACCAACGTTGCACCATTTCCGTTAAAAGCATCAATAATTGTTTGATTTATTTAGAAGAAGATGCATTAGCGTTAGCATTATACTCATTTTTTTCTAAATTTACGTCATTAATATAATTGTAAAATTATGAAAATACTTTTTACTAAAACTGCTTTAGCCCTTGCGGCTGTATGTGCATTGGTAAGCAGCTGTAGTAAACCATCGGTATCGCAAAAAACCGGTTTAGTTTATAATAACAAAAATAATGGTGGCTATGAGCGTTACAGGCAAACACATCCCGCGCCAGGCCCTGGCCTGGTACCTATTGAAGGTGGTACCTTTGTAATGGGTGGCAGCGCCGATCAGGACGTTACTTATGATTATAACAATGTACGCCGCAGAGTAACTGTACCGTCATTCTATATGGACGAAACAGAAGTTGCCAACCAGGATTGGCTTGACTACCTGCATTGGTTAAGCATTACTTTCCCTCAAGACCGTGAATTGTATTACAATGCCTTACCAGATACATTGGTTTGGCGTAAACCATTATCATATAACGATCCTTACGTTGATAACTACCTGCGCCATCCCGCGTTTCAGGATTACCCGGTGGTGGGTGTTAGCTGGGACCAGGCACAAGATTATTGTGCATGGCGTACCGACCGTACCAACGAAAACATTTTGCGTGAAACCGGGCGTATGGTAGCCTGGAAAGATCAAAACGCAAAAGGCAAAAACGGCGGCGCTACAGCAGCGACGGGAGCATCGCAGCCTTTTAATACCGATATATACCTGAATGGCCAAATGAAAGGTGCCGGAATAGACGGTAAAAAAATGATGCCTAACTTAAGCCCTAACGCTGCCGCAGGTACTGGCAAAAATGCTAAACCCGTAAGGCCCGTGCGTATGGAAGATGGTATATTGAAACAGGCTTATCGTTTACCATCAGAAGCCGAGTGGGAGTACGCGGCTTTGGCACTGGCAGGCAACACCCAATTTGAAAATATTGATGATGGTAAAATGTACTCATGGAATGGCATGGGGGTTCGTTCGGCAAAGAGCAAAACCCGTGGCTTAATTTTAGCCAACTTTAAAAGGGGTGCCGGCGACAACATGGGTGTGGGTGGTTATTTGAATGATAAAGCCGACATAACCGCACCTGTGCGTACTTATCCTCCAAATGATTTTGGCCTTTACCAAATGTCGGGCAACGTAAACGAGTGGGTGCAGGACACCTACCGCCAAACATCTTTTGAGGAATTTGAAGATTTTAACCCTTTCCGCGGTAACCAATATACCAACAAACGCCTGGTCGACCCATCTAAAGGCTTATACGCCAAAGATAAATATGGCAAGCCTATTAAAGATCCTGCCAAATCAAACAAAAAAATGAAGTATGCCGATTACCTGGCATTACAACAAGGCCAGGACCCGAATACTGTTAACAGTGCACCGGCACAGGGTACACCTGCCAACGGCGCGCCGGCAACTCCGGGGGCACAGCCAAATGCGGCAGCTCCTAATGCTACTGTTAGCTCATTGGTTAAAGATTCCGGCAAAAAATACAATCCTGATTTCAGGGGCGAAAAGGATACAGTAAATACAGCCTTATACGGTAACACAACATTGGTAAACGATCATTCGAAAGTTTATAAAGGTGGCTCATGGAATGACCTTGCCTATTGGATGAACCCGGCAACCCGCCGCTTCATGGACGAGGAAGAATCAAGTGCCGAAGTTGGTTTCCGTTGCGCGATGACCTTAGTAGGTGCCCCGGAAGTTTATCCTAACGGCAAGCCACACTATCCTGTTAAAAAAGCAAAGCCATTTAAGGCTAAATAAAATACCCAATTTTAAACTTAAGTATCAAGGCCGTTCAATTTGAATGGCCTTGTTTGTTGTGGTGGATTAAAGTGCCCGCACCGTTCGCAGCTCAGAAATAAGATCCGGACTCCGTTGATCCTCTGTATCAGTTGCAACTATCAAGCCATCAAAGCGCCATAAATTATTTTATATAGTCTTGTCAAGGCTATCACTGCCTGGAAACAGCCATATCATATTCCCTACAAATGCCGTAATGCAATTGTTAACAGCCGATGCCACAAACCCCATGGCATTTGGCATTGGCGTTGATGAGCCTTATATCCAGACATCTGGTATGTTCTATTTAATCGGGTTAGATTGGCCTCCCATGAGGTAAAAAAATCCCGGCAACATCAGCTACCGGGATTTCATTCTATATAGTGTAGTGCTTACTAATAACCTGGGTTTTGTACCAAATTAGAATTGGCATCTATTTCACGTTTTGGTATAGGGAATACCAATTTCGGAGAGTCCCAATCGAATGTCTCTACAGTGTTACCGTCACCATCTACCGATCGGGTAGTTTCTTTGTAACGTTTCAAATCGCCTAACCTAAAGCCCTCAAAAGGAAGCTCGACCCGGCGCTCCTGCTTCACAGCATTAAACAAAGCAGTAGCACTTACAGCTGCAGTATTAGCTAAACCGGCCCTGTTTCTAACCTTATTTATATCAGCAGCTGCACCAACAAGATCGGGAACGGCTTTCTTGATCCTGGCTTCGGCGCGGATAAGATAAATCTCGGCCAGACGAATAGTTACAACGTTACCGAATGCGTTATTAAACTTGGTTGTGAAGGGATCATCGGTAAACTCATTGGCCCTGTCATCGCCTGCTTCGTACCGGTCAAAGTGTTGTTGATTGATATAAGTTTCGCCACGGCCAGCGTAATCAGAACTTGCGTAAACCTCATTCAATGCATTAAAACCCGATTGATTTGAGATTTGAATAGCAAAAATATCCTCGGCGGTATTAAATACGCGTGTAGCCTGATCCGGATGTTGAAACTCGTCGGCAAAGTGTTCAATAAGGCTGTACGCACCCCCATCTATTATTTTAGATGCCTCAACCTCTGCCTGGGCATAATTTTCCTGGGTGAGGTAAATACGTGCCAAAACAGCCGAAGCAGCCGCCGAGCTTGCATAAGTTGATTTATTTGGGAGATTAGCTTCAGCAATCTTCAAATCTGCAATGGCCTGTGCATATATTTCGGCAACTGTATTTCTTTTTACTTTTTGAATGCCGGCTATAGTCGTGGTTGGTGTTAAAACAAGAGGCACAGCAAGGTTAGTTGTCGGACTGCCATCATTCCACGCTCTGCCGAAAGCCCGGGCCAAATCAAAATAAGTCATCCCGCGTAAAAACCTGGCTTCTCCTTCAACACCTGCTTTATCTGTTGAAATAACCAGGTTTAGATTGGCTAAAACTGTATTACATACTCCAATGGTGTTGTAACCACTGTCCCATGCCCCTTCAACAAAAAAGTTGTTAATCGTAATCTTTTTATCGTTGAGTTCGGTGTAGTCAGAAAATGTCCCGAAATAAGAGAAATCTCCGTCATCGGCCAAAAAATCAGTAGTTGCTTGCAACCGCCCGCCATATAGCCCTCTTAAACCGGCTGCGGTATATGCTCCGATAAGCACCCCTTCCACATCTTTTGATGTTTTGAGAGCCTGGTCAGCTTCGACTGAATTTTGCGGTTTAATATCTAACTGCTTTTGACAGCCAGAGTTATACAGCATTGCTAATGTACTCAATGCTATAATTGAATATTTTATTTTTTTCATCTTCTTCAGCTTAAATTAAAATCCCACGTTAATACCAAATGTTATTGTTTTAGCCTGCGGCGCTGCATAAAAATCATAGTTCTGGGTAATATTGCCAGAAAACGCGTCCGAATTCAGCTCAGGGTCCCAACCTTTGTACTTGGTCCAGGTGGCTAAGTTTGTAGCTTGCGCGTAAATCCTCAAACTACGTAGTTTAATTTTTTCAAGTATACTTTTGGGGAAATTATAACCTAATACAATATTTTTCAAACGAAGGTATGATCCATCACTTAAGTACCTCGAACTTGGCGATACGCCATTGCCACCAAATAAGCGGGCCTCAGGAACCATTGTAATATCGCCCGGCTTTTTCCATGATTGAAGCTGATCAAGAGTTTGATTGTCGGCACCGTTATTAAAACCAACCGACATGTACTGCCCACCACCATTATAAATCTTATCGCCATTTACTTCCTGCAACAGGAAGCTAAAGTCAATTCCTTTATAACTAACAGTGTTATTTAAGCCGGCAATAAATTTAGGGTTAGGGTCGCCAACTACAACAGGAGTTGCTGCATTATAATCATTGGTTGTTGTACGGTCTCGCTTACCACCGCCCAAATCGGTGTTTTTATAATAAAGTGCATCACCATTGGCCGGATCGGCACCCGCAAATTCAACAGTATAAAAAACACCCAATGGTTGTCCCTCAACTGCACGGTTTACGCCATCTCCGCTTCCGGTAATAACCTGGCCTTTCAAATCGGTAATTTTATTACGGTTAACTGAAAAGTTAAAGCTGGTCGACCAGGTAACCTCTTTGCCCACTATGTTCTTAGAATCTATCTGCATTTCAAAACCCTTGTTTTGCAGCTTACCTAAATTTTGAGTAATTGTTGTATAACCAGAGGTTGCAGGCACTTGTACGTTTAACAAAAGGTCCTTAGTTTTTCGCAAGTAAACGTCAAACTGTCCGGAAAGCCTTCCGTTAAAAAACCCAACATCTAAGCCAATATCTGTTGTAGCCGATGTTTCCCACTTCAAATCCGGGTTTGGCAATTGGGTAGGCCTTGATCCCGCAACACCCGCATAACCAAATTCAGAAAATAACCCGCGCGATGGGAAGTTTCCAATCTCTGAGTTACCCGTTATACCGTAACTCGCCCGTAATTTTAAATCAGAAACCAGTTGTTGCTGTTTCATAAAACCTTCCTGCGAAATAACCCAGCCAACAGAACCTGCCGGGAAAAATCCATAACGGTGGTTTGCCCCAAACCTTGATGAGCCATCAATACGGCCACTTACCGATAACAGGTACTTTTCGTCAAACTTATAATTTGCCCTGGCAAAGTACGAAAGCAATGAGTACGCTGTTGATGATGACGATCCGGCGGTGATATCGGCGGAACTGATTAGCTTTTTATAAGCGTCACTCGGAAACTGGTCACCGCTGATAGAGTTAAGATCGTTTTGTTGACGTTGATAGGTCATACCACCTACCGCGTTGATATTACTTTTACCAAAGTCTTTTATAAACTGTAAAAAGTTATTGGTGTTAAAATTTACCGATGTAACGGACGAGTTAAAGCCAACCCCGTTTGGTGTACCTGAATTACGGGAGGTTAAACTACCTGCGTAACTATCTTCACTTGAATTCAATATATCCACACCTACTTCCGACCGGAAACTTAAAGAAGGGAGCAGCTTTACCTGCGCATATACGTTTCCAAGATTCCTGTAATCTATTGTATTAAAATATGCGTTTTGCGCATTTAATAATGGATTATAATAAATAGGAAAATTACTGTTTGGTGTACCTGTAGTAGGATCAAGCGCGCCACTTGTTAAACCTGTACGCGGATCGATAACGGGCGTGATCGGGCTTAATGCAACAATTTGCTCGGGGGTCGAAAACTGATCATCATTTGATAAACGATAATTTTTGGTACGCGATACACTTAAATTGGCACCCACTTCCAGCCATTTATTAGCCTGGTTACTAACATTGGTACGCAAACTGTACTGGTTTATAGCATTGCCTATCAGGAAGCCTTTTTGATTATTATAGGTGCCAGATATGTAAAACTTGGTTTTATCGGTACCTCCTGACAGTACAAGATTATAATTTTGCACGGGGGCATGTTGAGTAATTTCTTTTTGCCAGTCGGTATTTACAGCGTACGTTTTATAATTGTCACTGCCGGCAGCATACCTCTTTAACCGCGCCTCAACAGAAGTTGTTGAATACCCTCCGGCAGCGCCAGCCAATCTTAATAAAGTAACATACTGTTCGGCATTTAAAAACTCGCGCTCGCGTGTCGGTTTGCTAAAGCCGTAATACTGGTTGTAGGTTACTTTGGTATCGCCGGCCTTACCTTTCTTGGTTGTAACTAAAACCACACCATTTGACGCCCTTGAACCGTAAATAGCAGCAGCAGATGCATCTTTTAATATATCAATAGATTCGATATCATTTTGATTCAGATCGACCAACGGATTGGTTGACGCACCATTGCTTGAAAAATCATCAACAGTGATAGGCAAACCATCAACCACGTATAAAGGCTGGTTACCTGCTGATACAGACGAAGCACCACGGATACGCACCTGTATGCCTTGCCCCAGCTTACCGTTTTGTGCCTGGATATATACGCCCGGTGTACGGCCCTGAATAGCCGACTCTAAACTTGGTACAGGAATATTTTCTATGTCGGCGCCTTTAATTTTTGAAACCGAGCCTGTTAACGATGCCCTGCTTTGAGTACCGTAACCAACAACCACAACTTCGTTAAGCTGCTTGGCATCAACGGCCAGGCTCGCATTAACAGCCATACCACTTATTGCAATTTCTACCGGTGTATAACCGATAAATCTAAAGACTAAAACTTTGGCTGTAGCAGGTACCGAAAGTTTGTAGGCTCCACTTACATCTGTTTGAACGCCAATACTGGCGGCACCTTTCACGGTCACGCTTACCCCAGGTAAGGGCGAACCATCCTTTTGATCTGTTACCTTACCTGTAATAATCCGGTTTTGAGCAAAAACGAATGAAATGCAGGAAAATAACAACAAAATTGTTAGTAGATTTTTCTTCATAGAGTTAAAATGTTAATTTAAAAAAAGTAAGTTATTAACAAAAAGGCAAAAAAACAATTAAAGCAATTAAGATTGCCTGCGTTTTTACAAACACAATACAAAAATTAGCGTAAAAAATAACCGAATTTTAAAACTCAATCAGGATTTGCCCTTTTTCTACTTTGTTCCCGCTCTTTATCCTGATTTTTTTTATAGTAACATCAGCAGGGCATTTGATAATGTTTTCCATCTTCATGGCTTCAAGTATCAAAAGGTTATCCCCTTTTTTAACTTCATCGCCTTCAACAGCAAATACTTTGAGTACAAGACCCGGCATGGGGGCCTTAATCTCGCTTAGCTGGGCGCCGGATAAACTACTCAGTCCCAATTTATCCAGCAAAATATCAAACTGATCTTTTACCGTAATTGTATAGATATTGTTGTTTATCTTAATTTGGGCAGTTTTTTCGACGCTGTTAAAAGATACTACGTCGGCATTGTAAGATTGGTTGCCTTCTATAACATGATAGATGCCTTCGCCGATATGTTTAATATCGGCAGTGGTAGCCTTATTATTAATAAGCAGGCCGTCATCGTTTCTCGCCGCCTCAAAGCTATACTTCTCATTTATTTTTAGCTGATACATGTGTTGCAGGGTTTGAGTTGCAGGATAGTGTAGTTTTTAACGTAAGGATAAATTAAAGTTATGCAAATATCCCGACTACCGCCAGTGGCAAATTAAAATTTACTGTCAATTTAAAACCTCAGCGGATATATAACTATTGTGTAAAAACATACTGCACCATATTGGCACCCATTTTAAGCGCCTTAATGCGGGTTTCCTGGGTATCGCCCGCGTAGGTGCCATAATCTTCCCAGCCATTGCCAAGGTCGCACTCGTAGTCATAAAAGCACACTAATCGCCCTTTGTATATCAGTCCAAAACCTTGTGCGCGGGTACCATCATGTTCATGTATTTTGGGCAAGCCATTAGGGAAGCTGTATTTTTGGTGATAAATGGGATGATTAAGTGGCAGTTCAACAAATTCAAGTTCTGGGAAAACCTTTTTCATTTGCGGGCGGATAAATTTATCCAGTCCGTAGTTATCATCGATATGCAAAAAGCCACCACCTGTGAGGTATTTGCGCAGGTTTCGGGCTTCCTGGTCGCTAAAAATCACGTTACCATGCCCTGTCATAAAAACAAATGGATAATTAAAAATAGATGCACTGCCTGCTTCTACTACCTCATCATCGGCATCAAAATTAGTTTTCAGGTTTTCATTACAAAATTTTGCAAGGTTAGTTAAAGCAGTTCGGTCGCCATACCAATCGCCCCCGCCGGCGTACTTAAGCCGCGCCATTTTGTATGCTGGTGCACAAAAGCCACACATTACAACAAATGCGGTAAAAGCTATAGCAGTATACGTAAGTTTCTTCATAGCCGGTTTAAAAAATTAACCTCAAAGCAGGCCTCCAGGGCAGCGGTTTCGGTACGCAACCTGGCCTCACCCAAAGTTATCGGTTTAAAGCTGCTTTCCAAAGCCAGCTCAATTTCGGCAGGGCTAAAATCACCCTCAGGTCCTATCAATATTAAATAACGCCCCTGCGGGTTTATTACTTTACGCAAATCGAGCTTATCGCCTGGTTCACAATGAGCAATAAACCTTTGTCCATCAAAAGGGAGAGCTAATAGCTGGTTAAATTTAACCGCATCATTTAGTACAGGATGGTATGCTTTTAACGATTGCTTGATAGCAGCGGTAATAATCTTGTTAAGCCTGTCAACTTTGGCTTCCTTACGCTCAGAACGCTGGGTAATGATAAGCGATATTTCATCAATACCAATTTCGGTGGCTTTTTCTAAAAACCATTCCAGGCGCTCGATATTTTTGGTGGGTGCTACAGCTATGTGCAGGAAATGGTTCCTTTTGTTAAACTCCGGAGTAACGGATGTGATATTGAGGATGGTGCGTTTAGGATGTGCATCGTGAATAACCGCATTATAAAACCCTCCACGCCCGTCAATCAGTTGAACTTCGTCACCTGCCTCCAGCCGCAAAACACGTATAGCATGCTTGCTCTCTTCTTCACTGAGAAAATATTGGGGGTGCGAGGGGGCGATATCAGGTGTATAAAAAAGATGCATTGGCTAAGCAGATTAATGTAAATCTACAGCATCTTCTTCATTTATCAGCAATTCCAGTTTCACAGATTCAATATTCTGATCTGATTTGCGCAGCACCGTAATATTATAGCCATTTGATTCCTTTTGCTCGCCAACATCCGGAATTTTACCGAATATGTCGCCCAGCCAGCCGCTTACCGTATCAAAGTCGCCATCTTCGGGCAAGTCATGGGGTAGGTGTTCGTTTACGTCATATATGGGCGCAAGGGCATTTACAATAAACTCGCGCTCGTTAACTTTTTCTACAATTGGTTTTTCCTCATCGTACTCATCCTGTATCTCACCTACCAGCTCTTCCACAATATCTTCCAGGGTAACCATCCCTGCGGTTCCGCCAAACTCATCCAGTACAATGGCTATCTGGATACGTTTTTGCTGAAGCTCGGCCATCAAATCATTTATCTTTTTGGTTTCGGGAATAAAGTACGGCTTGCGGATTATATTTTTCAACACAATTTCCTCGTCGCGTGCCAGTAGCGGCAAAATATCTTTGGCGTGTACAATGCCTATAATTTTATCTATAACGTCGTCATAAACAGGCATTCGAGAATAGCCCTCATCAATGATCATATCCAGCAATTCCTGCCTGGTTGAACTGATATCGATGCCCGAAATTTTGGTACGCGGCACCATGATATTTTTAACTACACGTTCGTTAAAATCAAAAACGTTCTGGATCAGCTCATGTTCGTTTGAATCCAATGCGCCCGATTCTTTTCCCTGTTCAAGCAGGTATTGTAATTCTTCAGAACTGTGGTGTGCTTCACCTCCCTCTAAAGTATTTATACCTAAAAGTCCCAAAATAAAATTGGCAAAGCCGTTCAGTACCCAAATCAAGGGTTTAAAAAACACAAAGAAAAACCGTAGCGGCAGCGAAATGGCCAGCACTGTACGTACCGACTTTTGAATGGCTATTGATTTGGGGGCAAGCTCGCCAAATACAATATGCAGTACCGTAATAAAGGTAAAGGCAAGGATGTGGCTGGCTGTAATAAAACCGGGCGAAAGTGTTATCCCTACAGCTAAAAATGCCCGGATGACAATATTGGTGGCAACCTCTTCGCCCACGACACCAAGAGCCAGTGAAGCAATGGTAATACCCAGCTGCGTAGCAGCCAGGTATCCATCAAGATTGTGTAGTATGCCGCGGGCAACTTTGGCAACTCCGCTACCCGATTTTGCTTTAATTTCAATTTGTGAACCCCGTACTCTCACCATGGCAAACTCGGCGGCTACAAAAAAACCGTTGAGCAAAACCAGGAATACGGTTGCAATTAAATAAAAAGTACTTATTTCGTAATGCGCGGGGTCCATCTAATATTTATTGGGTTACCGGAAAAGTAGACTTATACAATTCCAAACTCTCATTTATTACTTTATGCGCATAACGCACACCTAATAAATGCTCGATAGTTACGTTTTTGCCTTCCAGTTTTTTGTAATCTTTAAAAAAACGTACAATCTCAGTCATGGCGTGTGGCGGCAATTCATTCAGGTCGTTAATATAGTTAACCGACATATCGTTTTTTGCAACAGCGATAATTTTATCGTCCTGCTCGCCATTATCAACCATGTGCATTACCCCTACTACCTTTGCCTCAATTATTGACATAGGAAACACATCGATTGAACAGAGCACCAATATATCCAACGGGTCTTTATCATCACAATAGGTTTGCGGTATAAAGCCGTAATTAGCAGGATACATCACTGATGAAAACAAAACGCGATCTAATTTTAATAAACCAGAATCCTTATCAATTTCATATTTGGCTTTTGAGCCTTTAGGTATTTCGATTATAGCATTAACAATTTCGGGAATGTTATCGCCAGGAGAAACCTGGTGCCATGGATGTTGTGTACTCATTTGGTATTTGTAGTATATTTATTATCTAATATTCTGTTCTTTATTCTCTGCAATTTTCTTCCGTACGTACGCAACAACAAGGGGTATGGTAGTAATTACTATAAGCCCTAAAACTACATACTGCATGTAATCCTTCAGCTGCGGGAACCGTTTTCCTAAAAAAAAACCGCCCAAGGTAAAGGTGCACACCCATGCTACGCAACCAACAAGGTTGTATAAAGCAAACTTTTTAAGATCAACTTTAACAACACCTGCAAATATAGGGGCAAATGTCCTAACGATAGGGAAAAATCTGCCCAAAATCAAAGCCATACCGCCGTATTTGTTATAAAAGTCGCTGGCCAGTATCACATATCGCTTCTTAAAAAACAGCGAGTCGTTTCTATTGAACAATACAGGCCCCGTTCGATGACCAAACCAATATCCCGTAAAATTTCCTAATATGCCTGCTGCAATGAGCGATAACACCAATGTAGATATATTTACGTCAACCTTGCCTGCAGAACACAACAAGCCTGCCATAAATAGCAAATAGTCTCCTGGTAAAAAAAAACCAAAAAACAACCCGGTTTCAGCAAAAACAACAATAAGCAGGAAATAAAAACCTCCCCTACTTATGATGGATTGAGCGTCCGTTAAATTTTGAAGGTAATCCCAAAAACTTTCCATTCACTATATCTGTAAAACTACAAATATTATATCAATTTGCAGTACCCAGTTACTATTAAATGAAATAGGAAATAAAATCAGGGTAAACACCGATGACGATAGTTGCCAATGCCGAAATAGCAAAAACAATTTTATAGTAAGCCGGCACTACCAGCTCGGCCCTATCTGCCGCCCTGAAGTACATAGCCACAATAACCCTGAAGTAGTAGAAAATACTGATGATTGCGTTTACAACAGCTACTATAACCAGCCAAAACTGGTATTTAGCAAGTGCACCGGTAAACATATAAAACTTGCCCATAAAACCTGCAGTAAGCGGGATACCGGCCAACGAAAGCATGGCAACAGTAAGTACTAATGCCAGAAAAGGGTTCTTTTTTGCAAGGCCATTAAAACTCTCAAAATTATCGCTGCCGCTTTGTTGCTGTACCAAAATAAGGGCACCAAATGCTACAATGGATGCAACAGAATAGGCAGTTGCATAAATAAATACCGAATTAGCCGAACTTGCGCCTAAAGCAACAATTGCAAAAAGCAGGTAACCAGCATGCGAGATACTTGAAAAAGCAAGCATCCTTTTAAAGGATTGCTGATATAATGCAGTAATGTTGCCTATAAATAATGTTGCTACAGTGATAACCAGTAAAATTGGTGTCCAGAAATCAGACAGCGGCGCGAAGCATACCGAAAACAAACGCAGGAATGCAGCAAAGCCTGCAGTTTTTACTACTGTAGACATGAAAGCGGTTATAAGGGTTGGCGAGCCTTCGTATACATCCGGTGTCCAAAAATGGAACGGAGCAGCGCCCACTTTAAAGGAAAGGCCCACGATGATAAGCCCTATGCCTGTATAAAACATAGGATCGGCGTGTGGATGCGCGACAACCCAATCATTAATAACCTCGAGGCTAAAAGAGCCTGTTGTGCCGTAAAGCAAAGTAATACCAAACAATAAGAAACCTGTTGAGAACGCCCCCATCAGAAAATATTTTAAAGCAGCTTCGTTTGATGCAAAATCGCTCTTCTTGATGCCCGCCAGGATGTATAAACTTACCGACATGATTTCAATACCAATAAACATCATGGTTAGGTTGTAGTAAGAAACCATTACAATAATCCCTGTCAATGAAAATAGGATAATAGCGTAATACTCGGCAACGTGGTTACTTATCTTCTCAAAATATTCCGCTGATAAGAGCAGGATTAAAATAGTTGTTATTATAGCTATTGATGAAAATACAACAGAAAAATTATTGAACATCATCATACCATGAAAAGTAGGAATTGTGGTATCGGGCCTTTTGTATTCGCCCACAGCGCAAGCCAGCGCAGCAAGCAAACCAACAATGGTAACAGGTAATAATGCCTTTGAAGCCTTGTACAAGCCAAGGTACAGCAACACTATTGGTAAAACAGATATGATGATTAAAGTAGTCATGTTTTTAATAAATTCTAAAAGCCAAATTCTAAACTCTAAATGCGCGCAGCCAGCATTAAAAGGCTGGTTTTGTATTCAAAGTATTTATCAAATTAGTAACAGCCGCCTCAGATATGTGCAAAATAGGTTGCGGATAAATACCTATGCCAATTATTAATATGCAGATAATACCAAGCACCAATTGCTCAGATCCGCTGATGTCTTTAAAATTACTGGTCAACTCATTGGCTTCGCCCTGCATTACATTTTTGTACATGCGCAGCATATAAACCGCACCTAAAATAATGGTTGTACCGGCAATAACAGCCAAAGCAATATTCATGTAATGGAATGCGCTATACTGAAACACCCCATCTAACAGTAAAAACTCGCCTACAAAACCATTGGTTAACGGCAAGCCTACAGTACCCAATACAATAATTAAAAACGCTATGGAAAATTTAGGTGCTACTTTAGCAATACCACCAAGATTTCCTATCTCGCGGGTGTTTAAACGGGTGCTGATGATATCCCAGATAAAAAACATACCAACAACGTTTATACCGTGATTAAGCATCTGCACCATCGCTCCTTGTACACCCTGCTGGCTCCATGAAAATATCCCTGCGGCAATTAAGCCAACGTGGGCAATAGACGAGTAAGCCACCAAACGCTTGCCATCAGTTTGCTTAAAAGCGATAATTGATGCATAAACAATACCTATTACTGCTAACGAAGTGATAATGGCCTGCCAGTGGTCAAGACCTGCAGGTGCATTTGGGATCATCCAGCGAATAGCGCCATATACACCCATCTTAAGCATAATACCTGATAGCATCATGGTACCGCCGGTTGGGGCTTCTGTATAAGTATCGGGCTGCCAGGTATGGAAGGGGAATACAGGCATCTTAATGGCAAATGCCAAAAAGAACGCCAAAAACACCCATGATTGCTGCTGAGTGCCTAATTTTAAAGTGTAAAAGGCATGTATATCAAACGTTTTCGTTGGTGATTGCAAGTACAGGTAGATGATGGCCACCAACATAAACAACGAACCTGCAAACGTGTAGATAAAGAACTTAAGCGTAATGCGGATACGATTTTCGCCACCCCAAAGGGCGCATATAAAGTAAATTGGAATTAATGCAGCCTCCCATCCTACGTAAAACAAAAAGCCATCCATCGCAGTAAACACCAACAACAAGCCAGCCTGCATAAACAAAATCAAGCCGTAAAAAGCACCCGCGTTTTTGTACTCATGCTTAAATGTACTTAATATGATAAGCGGAACAAGCAATACCGTAAGTAACACTACAATCATGCTAATCCCATCAATACCCGCTTTAAAATAAATGCCTAACCTTGGTATCCATGGGGCATCTATAACAAACTGCGAAGTTGCATCGGGTACAAACTTGCTTAAAAACAAGCCCGCTACTGCCAGCTCGGCTATTGCAAAAAATAAGGCGGCATATTTAGCTGTGTTGCCTTTTAAAAAGGCTACTATAACTGCAGCAATTACCGGTAAAAAAATTAATATACTAACGGTCATTTTATGTTTTAAACGCTATCGTTTATACTTTAGTTAATCCAAATACGGTATACAGCAGCACGCCTATAATACCCAGTACCATTACAAATATGTAAAAACCTACATTACCGGTTTGCAGTAAACGCAAGCCTTTGCTGGTTTCAATTGTACCTTTACCAATCCCGTTCACCAGGCCGTCGATACCCATTTTATCTACTACATTGTAGAAGAAGGTCGACAGAAAATCCAGGGGTTTGCGGATAAGAAAATCATACAGTTCATCAACATAAAATTTATGGTATGATAAGCTGGTTAGTGCCGGGCGCTCTTCGGTATCAGCCACCGGTACGCGGCCGTTTTTAACATATTTAACATAAGCATAAATTAATGCTGCAAATGCTAACGCTACCGAAATTATCATCAATGCTTTTTCTGTACCTGTAGATAATTCATGCATTGGCAACGCGGCAGTTGATGCTTTAAATACAGGCGCGAGGTACTGCCCTAACTCATGGTGGCCGCCTAATACTTCGGGCACACCTATTAAACCACCCACCATGGATAATATAGCCAATACAATCAAAGGAATAGTCATGGTAGCCGGCGACTCATGCAAATGATGTTCCTGCTCATGCGTTCCGCGGAATTTACCCCAGAAGGTAAGGTACATCATCCGGAACATATAGAAAGATGTTAGCATCGCTGTAAACACACCAATTACATAAAATGTAGTGCTATGTTCGTAGGCGTGGGCTAAAATTTCGTCTTTTGAAAAGAAACCCGAGAATGGCGGGATACCAGATATCGCTATGGTACCTATCATCATAGTCCAAAAGGTGATCTTTATCTTACCTCTCAGTCCCCCCATCTTGCGCATATCCTGTTCGCCGCCCATTGCGTGAATAACAGAACCCGCACCAAGGAATAACAAAGCTTTAAAAAAAGCATGGGTTAACACGTGGAAGAAAGAACCAGTGTAAGCGCCAACACCCAGGCCCAAAAACATATACCCCAACTGCGACACAGTTGAATAAGCCAGTACCTTTTTAATATCAGTTTGTGTAAGGGCAATTAGCGCGGCAAACAAGGCCGTAGCTAAACCTACTATCGCAACCGCTTCCATAGCAAATGGCGATAGTGTATAAATAATGTTTGAGCGGGCAATCATATAAATACCGGCGGTAACCATTGTTGCAGCGTGTATTAATGCCGAAACCGGTGTAGGGCCGGCCATAGCATCCGGTAACCAGGTAAACAACGGTAACTGTGCCGATTTACCCATTGCACCCACAAACAGCAGTAGAGCAATAGCTGTAAGCGGTGCAGCACCAACTTTCATTGCCGCTACTTTAGGGAAAAGAGTTGCAAATTCAACAGTGCCAAAAGCGTAGATAATAAGGAATACGCCCATTAAAAAGCCAAGATCGCCAATACGGTTCATGATAAAAGCCTTCTTGGCGGCATCCGCATAGCTTGGGTTGGTATACCAGAAGCCTATCAGCAGGTATGAGCATAAACCAACACCCTCCCAGCCTATAAACATGATAATGTAATTTGAGCCCATCACCAGTAAAAGCATGAAAAATACAAACAGGTTCAGGTAAGAGAAAAACTTACCGAAACCTTTATCATCATGCATATAGCCAATAGAATACAAGTGGATCAGGAAACCTACACCTGTAATTATAAGCAACATTATAGAACTCAATTGATCTACAAGAAACGCGAAAGGCACTTTTACGGGACCCGCGTTAATCCAATCGAAATAGTTAACGTTAATTACCCCGGTTGCTTTTACCTGGAAGAAAACAGCAATGCTTAAGGCAAACGATGCCAATACCAGCGCACTGCCAATAAAGCCTATTACGCCTTTTGATAATGAATTACGGCCAAGTCCGTTAATAATAAAACCGGCTAACGGTAATATGGGAATAAGCCAGATATATTGATTCATGTTTTGAGTTATACGTTTTACGTACTACGTTATACGTTTTTAATTTATTTATTCGTCTGTCGCCAGATTAAAACTCTCTCCCAATGCAAATCCGGTTTGCCTATCGGCGATTGCTTCGTACCTCGCAATGACAGTATGTTTTATATTTGTTATAATTCTAAAATCCGAAATCGAAATTCCGAAATCTAAAATCACCTTACCACTTCAGTCTGTTCAGCACGTTAATATCTATCGAATTTGTGTTTCTATAGATCATCACGATGATAGCAAGGCCCACAGCTACTTCGGCAGCAGCCAGCGCCATAATAAAGAATACGAAAACCTGGCCGGTAGCATCGCCCCTGTAAACAGAAAATGCAGTTAGCAACAGGTTTACCGAGTTCAGCATCAACTCAACCGACATAAAAATCACGATGGCATTACGGCGGATTAATACTCCCATTACGCCAATCGAAAAAATAATGGCACTTAACAATATGTAATGATTAAGCGGCACCGCGTGCATGGTATTTGTTAAACTTTCCATTATGTAGTTTTAGGGTCTTTTGTAGCCAGCAAAACAGCGCCTACCATTGCCGATAACAGCAATACAGACGATACTTCAAATGGCAGTAAAAATTCGTTAAACAATACTTTACCCAGGTTTTTCACCAACCCAAGGTCGGGGTTTTGCAGTACCACCGGGTTTGATGTGGCAACCAGTTTTAATGACGATGCAATTGCAACAGCAAGAATGCCACCGCCAAATACACCGGCTATTTTGATCATAAACGGTTTAACCGGCTCGCTTTCCTTATTCAGGTTAATGAGCATCAGGGTATACAGGAACAATACCAGGATAGCGCCCATGTACACTATGAAATTTACAATAGCCAAAAACTGGGCATTCAGTAAAATATAGTGAATGGTGAACGTAAAAAAGGTAAGTATAAGATAAAGGATACTATGTACCGGATTTTTGGCCGAGATTACCAATATCGAAAAGAATATGGACAAAAACGCGATGAAGTAAAATGTACTCATGTTTATATTTACAAAATACCTTTGCCCTGCTTTAAGGTTGGGCAAAGGTATAAAACTTCTTTATTGATTTAAGGGTGCCTCTACTAATTTGTCTTTACCGTAAATAAAATCCTTCCTTAAATAGTCGGCAGGCACAATATCTCCGTCAAGGTAAATGGCCTCTTTAGGGCAGGCCTCTTCGCATAAGCCGCAAAAAATGCAACGCAGCATATTTATTTCGTAAACAGCGGCGTATTTTTCCTCCCGGTACAGGTGCTCTTCGCCTTTTTGGCGCTCGGCGGCTGTCATGGTAATAGCTTCAGCAGGGCATGATAAAGCGCACAAACCACATGCGGTGCAACGTTCTTTACCATCCTCATCGCGCTTAAGCGAATGCATGCCGCGGAAGTTTTCAGAAAACTCACGCTTCTCTTCAGGATAGCTGATGGTTACCGGCTTCCTGAAAAAGTGCTTCATCGTAGTGGCCAAACCGCCAACAATGGCCGGCAGGTAAGCACGCTCCAGAAAATTGAGCGGCTTTACTTCCAATACTTTTTTCTTATTGCTTAATGATTCCATTTAATTAAAATCCAAGGTGTTTAAGTGCTGTACTCACCACACCGGTAAGCACTATGTTGGCAATAGCCAATGGTATCAATATCTTCCAGCCCAAATCCATCAGTTGATCATAACGGAAACGCGGAATTGTCCAGCGTACCCACATGAAGAAGAAGATGAACAGGAATATTTTTGCAAAAAGCACAACTGTGCCAATCAGCGGGCCAATTGCAGGGCCTACATGTGCTGTAACCCAATCCATACCCGGGTAGTTATAACCGCCCCAGTAAAGGGTAGCCATCACTGCCGATGAGATGAACATGTTGATATACTCTGCAAACAAATAGAAACCTAATTTCATTGATGAGTACTCCGTATGGTAACCACCTACAAGCTCGGTTTCGCACTCGGGTAAGTCAAACGGTGTGCGATTAGTTTCCGCAAACGCGCATACGATGAATATCAAAAAGCCTAATGGCTGACGCAATATATTCCAGTTCCAGCCGTGTTGCTGCTCGGCAATCTCTTTCAAACTTAAAGTACCGGTAAGCATCAATAGGGCAATGATGGATAAGCCCATCGAAATTTCGTAGCTGATATTTTGTGATGCCGCACGGATAGCGCCTAACAAGGAGTATTTATTATTCGAAGCCCAGCCGCCAATCATTACGCCATAAACGCCCAATGATACCACGCCGAAGATATATAATACACCAACGTTAATATCGGTAACCTGCAAATCGACAATATGACCGCCAATAACCATTTTTTGCCCCCATGGAATAACTGCCGAGCCTATACAGGCCGTTAATATAGCCAAACAAGGGCCTACAATGAACAGGAACGAGGTAGCATTTGTGGGGATGATCTCCTCTTTCAAAAACATCTTGCCACCATCGGCAAGCGGCTGTAAAATCCCCCACGGACCGGCACGGTTAGGGCCTATCCTATCCTGGAAAAACGCCGCTATTTTACGCTCGGCATAGGTTGAGTACATGGCCACAACCAAACTGATCAGGAAAATAACAACGATCAGTACAATCCTAAATATTAAATCGGTTCCCATTATAAGCGTGTATCCCTTTCAAATTGTTCTTTATTGGCTTCCAGTAATACCGGGTTTGTTTTTACAACCGGCAGCGGCGTAAACTCGTAATGATTTGAGCTGATAACCGATTTGTGCGATATTTTACGCGGGCCTTCAATTACCCAATCAGCCGTTTTCTTTTTATCAAAGCGGCAGGTATTGCAGATAAATTCCTCTACCTCGCCATAAACATCTTTACGGCCGGTTACCCTGATTACATCCTCGCCCTTATACCATAAAGTTACTTTACCACAGCATTTATCGCAATCGCGGTGTGCATCAACCGGTTTGGTAAACCATACCCGGTTTTTAAATCGGAAAGTTTTATCAGTTAACGCGCCTACCGGGCAAACATCAATTACGTTGCCCGAGAAATCGTTATCAACAGCTTTGCTGATGTAAGTAGATATCTCAGAATGATCGCCCCGGTTCAGGATACCGTGTAAACGGGTATTGGTGATTTGGTCGGCAGTGAAAACACAACGGTAGCAAAGGATGCAGCGCGTCATGTGCAGCTGAATTTTATCGCCGATATCAATTTTTTCAAAAGTACGGCGGTCAAATTCGTAGCGGGTTTTAGCCGCGCCGTGCTCAAAGCCTAAATCCTGCAGGTGACATTCGCCGGCCTGGTCGCAAACAGGGCAATCCAGCGGGTGATTGATCAATAACATTTCAACCACACCTTTGCGGGCCTCAATAACTTCGGGCGATGTAATATTTTGCACTTCCATGCCATCCATAACACCGGTACGGCATGATGCTACCAGTTTAGGCATAGGGCGAGGGTCTTTTTCAGATCCTTTGGTCACCTTAACCAAACAGGTACGGCATTTACCACCGCTGCCTTCCAGTTTGGAGTAATAGCACATAGCAGGCGGAACAATGTCGCCACCTATCTGCCTCGCGGCATTAAGTATGCTTGTTCCTGGTTCTACTTCAACGGGTATTCCGTCAATCGTTACTTTCATCGACATTTATATATATAACGTCCTCGTATAAACTCTAAATCCTATTATCTAAACTCCAAAGTTTAGAAGCATTTTATTTTCCGATATGTCATTGCGAGCGTAGCGTGGCAATCTCGTCGTATGCATAGTCGTCGCCCTTTCTATGAGATTGCTTCGTTCCTCGCAATGACATAGTGGGGCGGTGTATTATGTTATGCCAAAACCTCTGGTTTCGGTAATGGATCTGCGTAGTGTGCCAAACCGAAATTACGGGTCACTGCTTCTGCTCCATTAGTTACATGCCATTCAAACTCATCCCTGAAGTGGCGGATAGCACTGGCTACCGGCCATGCTGCCGCGTCACCAAGCGGGCAAATGGTATTTCCTTCAATCTTTTTAGATACATCAACCAGCAGGTCCATATCGCTCATTTTACCATGGCCATGCTCTAAACGGTGCAATACTTTTTCCATCCATCCGGTACCTTCACGGCATGGCGAACATTGCCCGCAACTTTCGTGGTGATAAAAACGGGTGAAGTTCCAGGTATTGCGTACTATACATTGGTCTTCATCATAAGCTATAAAACCACCCGAACCCATCATGGTACCACTTACAAATCCACCATCAGCTAATGATTCATAGCTCATCAGGCGTGGTTCGTTATTAATGGTCTTCATGAACAGGTTAGCCGGCAAAATCGGTACAGATGAACCGCCTGCTACCACGGCTTTTAAGCGTTTGCCGTTGGCGATGCCACCGCAATATTCGTCGGAGTATAAAAATTCCTCAACAGGCAGGCCAAGGTCAATTTCGTAAACACCTGGTTTTTTCACGTTACCGCCAGCCGAGATCAGCTTGGTGCCTGTGCTTCTGCCAATACCTATTTTTGCATACTCGTCGCCACCTTCGTTGATAATAGGCACTACGGCGGCAATTGATTCCACATTGTTTACCACTGTTGGGCAGCCATACAAGCCAGCAATAGCCGGGAATGGTGGTTTAATACGCGGGTTACCGCGCTTACCTTCCAATGATTCTAACAGGGCGGTTTCCTCTCCGCAGATGTATGCACCACCGCCCGGTTGTACATACAGCTCCAGGTCGTAGCCCGATCCTAATATATTTTTTCCTAAAAATCCTTTTGCCTTTGCTTCCGCGATGGCCCTTTCCAGGATGCGGATCTGCGGCATCATTTCGCCACGAACGTAGATATATGACGTTTTGGCACCCAGCGCAAAGCTGGCAACAATCATCCCCTCAATTAATAAGTGAGGGATGTAAGTCATCAAATAGCGGTCTTTAAAAGTACCAGGCTCCGATTCATCGGCATTACAAACCAGGTAACGTTCTACCCCTTCGGGTTTAGCCAAAAAGCTCCATTTCATGCCGGTTGGGAAACCCGCACCACCACGACCGCGTAAGCCTGATTTTTTTACCTCTTCCACAATCGCCTCAGGCGTCATGGTTTTTAAAGCTTTCTCTACAGATGCATAACCACCCTTTTGGCGGTACACATCAAATGTATTGATGCCGGGTACGTTTATATGTTCTAAAAGTAATTTGCGTCCCATTGCTTTAATTTTTTGCTTTTGCCCTTAAATCACTAACCAGTTTATCAACCGATTGGTTAGTTAAATTTTCGTAAAAAGTATATTCGGGGCCTATTTGTAAAACAGGGCCGTAGCCACACGCTGCAAGGCACTCTACACCTCTCCAGCTAAATAAGCCATCGGCAGTAACTTCGCCTTCGGGTACACCAAGTGTTTGCTCAATATGATCCATGATCTTATCGGCACCAACTACACCACATGGGCCTGTACGGCACACTTCCAATACGTATTTACCGCTTGGCTTAAGCAGGTACATGGTATAAAATGTAGCTACTTCGTAAACCTCTATCGGCAATATATCCAAATAGGCTGCTACCTTATCCATAGCCTGCGGGCTTACCCAGCCAAACTCGGCCTGTACATAGTGCAGGATAGGCAACAATGCCGATTTTTGTTTACCTGCAGGATAGCGGGTAACCACATCAGCAAATTTATTCAGCAGTTCCGGGCTAAACTCAACCGAAACCTGAGTATCTTCAACTCTAAGCATCTAACTCTCCGGCTATAACGTTTAAACTACTCATATTAATAATCGCATCTGATAATAACATCCCACGGCTCATTGGCGCGTACATCTGGTAATTGATAAAGCTTGGCCTGCGGAAATGCAAACGGTATGGGCTACGCCCACCATCATTCACCAAATAAAAACCTAACTCGCCATTAGCGCCCTCAACCGAATGATAAACCTCGGTGTTAGGGGTTGGTATCTCGCCCATCACAATTTTAAAGTGATAGATCAAGGCTTCCATGTTATTATAAACTTCTTCTTTTGGAGGCAGGTAAAACTCCGGCACATCGGCGTGAAAAACATCCGATGGCTCTTTGTCCAGTTTGGTTAAGGCCTGGTCAATCAGGCGCAAACTTTGCCACATCTCTTCGTTGCGTACCAAAAAGCGGCTGTAAACATCGCCATTGGTTCCTACCGGTACTTCAAAATCAAAATCTTCGTATGACGAGTATGGGTTCATGGCCCTTACATCGTAATCAACACCGGCAGCGCGCAGTAAAGGGCCTGTCCAACTATAGCTTAAGGCATCTTCGGCGGTAACAGCGGCCACATCTTTTGTCCTATCGACAAAAATGCGGTTACGGTTAAACAGCGATTCAAACTCTTTTAATGTTTTAGGGAAATCAACTAAAAACTTACGCAGTTTGGCGAAAGCGATAGAATTGAAATTACGTTCAAAACCACCAATACGACCGATGTTTGTAGTTAGGCGGCTGCCGCAAACCTCTTCATAAATTTCATAGATAGCCTCGCGGAATTCCATCATATACAGGAACCCGGTAAAAGCGCCGGTATCTACACCCAATACGCCGTTACAAACAATGTGGTCGGCAATACGGGCCAGTTCCATCACAATTACACGCAGATAGTCAACACGCTTTGGTGTGGTGATGCCTAACAGTTTCTCTACCGTCATGTGCCAGCCCATGTTATTGATGGGTGATGAACAGTAGTTAAGCCTGTCGGTTAACGGGGTTATCTGGTAAAAAGGGCGGTGTTCGGCAATTTTCTCAAACGCCCGGTGAATATAGCCTATGGTTGATACGCCGCTCACAATTCTTTCTCCATCCAACTGCAGCACATTTTGAAACACACCGTGGGTAGCAGGGTGGGTTGGGCCGAGGTTTAAGGTTGAAAGCTCGCTTTGCGGATCGTTATCTGTATATACAGGATGGTTTTGCATCAGTATAATTTATATTTCTTTTATATAGTGATGCCGCGTAAGGTTACCCTGTGCGGCATGTATTTATCTTCCAAAAAAGTAATCCTTCTTATCCACACGGTTAGGATCTTCCAGCGGGAATTCTTTCCGCATGGGGAAAGCTGTCATATCGTCAACATTTAAAATACGACGCAAGTCGGGATGACCATCGAAGATCACTCCAAAAAAGTCGTAAGTTTCACGCTCCATCCAGTTAGCACCTTCCCATAGTACAGTGGCAGTCGGGATATGGACATCGCCATCAGCCAAAAACACCTTTATCCTGATACGGGTGTTGGTAGTAAGGCTGTGCAAATGGTAAATAATGCCAATTTGCTTTTCCTGCTCTGGGTAGTGAATGCCGGTAATATCTGTTAAAAATATAAACTTAAGGGCCGGGTCTGTTTTCAGGAAAGTTAACAGGTCAATGATCTGCTCGCGGCTTGTTTCTACCGTCAGCAAACCATAAGGCTCACCCACTAAGGTAACCTGCTCGCCAAATTTCTCGCCGATTCTTTTTAAAAGCTCTTCGTTGGGTATCTGGGCCATTACTATTGAATTCCGTATTTAGCTAATAATTCCTGGTATTTAGGCTCATTTCTTCTGCGCACAGTTTCAGTTTTTACCAGTTCCTGTATGTTCATAAAACCATCAATGATAGCTTCGGGGCGTGGCGGGCATCCTGGTACATAAACATCTACCGGGATAACTTCGTCGATACCCTGTAACACAGAGTAAGTATCAAAAATACCACCGCTTGATGCACAAGCGCCAACAGCCATAACCCAGCGGGGCTCGGCCATTTGCAGGTAAACCTGGCGCAGTACCGGGGCCATTTTTTTGGCTATAGTACCCATAACCATCAGCAAATCTGCCTGGCGTGGCGAAAAGCTTAAACGCTCGGCACCAAAACGCGAAAGATCGTAGTGAGAAGCCATTGTAGCCATAAATTCAATACCGCAGCATGATGTGGCAAAAGGCAATGGCCATAGTGAGTTAGCGCGGGCCAAGCCAACCGCCTTATCAAGCGATGTGGCAAAAAAACCGGAACCTTCAACCCCCATAGGGGCATTAACTATTTGAATATCACTCATTGAATAATGTTAATAGAAAACATTACCTGCCTTAACAGGTAACGAGCGCAAAATTACATAAATAACGATGTAAAAGGTACACTATGCGTAGCTGATGGCTATATTTAGAATTGTTCTAAACTAATCCCAGTCTAAAGCGCCCTTTTTAATAACGTAGATAAAACCTAATAAAAGGGTAGCCATGAAGATGAACATCTCAATCATTCCCTGTTCGCCCATAGCTTTAAAATTAACCGCCCATGGGTACATAAAAATAACTTCCACATCAAACAATACAAACAGGATGGCTACCAGGAAATACTTGATAGAAATAGGCGTACGGGCATTACCCACAACCTCAATACCCGATTCAAAAGGTGTAAGCTTATCTTTTGTTTTACGTTTAGGACCAATTTTATGTGTTACAAACATGGTAGTAACAACAAACCCTAACGCCACCAGCATTTGAAATATAATGGGCAGATAGCTACCCGGTAAACTGTGTGCTTCCATGGTGCAAATATACTAATGGATTGATAATAAAAAAGCCTTATTAGATTCAAGAGTCAAGAATCAAGAGTTAAGGCAAAAAAATATCTTCATATAGTCTGTACACCAGTGAAAATATGAGGCGACGATCAGATAATAACCGCGTCGCCTTTTGATATTAACTCTTACCCCCTCTTGCAACCCGGCGCAAAAAAAGAGTCAAGATAAGGAAAGCATTGCTTTTCCTCGTCTTGACTCTTGATTCTTAACTCTTGGTTCTAAAAACTATTTGCTTTTGCCGGCTCCGCCTGCTTTACGGGCAAAGAAAGCTACCACCTGCTTATTATTGGGGTCGTTGTCCCTTGCTTTGGTGTAGTTATCGGTAGCCTTGGCCAAATCTTTTTCCTTAAATTCGGCGTAAGTACCTAAATAAACATAGGCTTCTGCAAGGTTCTTTTTAGTTTTATCATCTGGTGCTCCTTTAGCAGTTGCAACTTCAATGTATTTCTCATAAAACGGCTTGGCATAGCCTACAATGTTGTTACGGTCTTTATCTTTCAACTCGTTAACACGTGCACGGTAAATGTATGCATCTGAAGTTGTGGGCGCTTTTTGAGTAACATAGCTAAAAGCCGAATCAGCTTTAGCAATTACCGAGTCAGCACCTGGCTTCTTTTCGTCGTAACCGTAGTAATAGCTAATACCTTCGTAAAAATAGTCGGTAAGTTTCACAGCACGGCCACCTTTTACGGTAACTAACTTATAAGCATCACCAGCCTGAAGGTATTTTTTCTGTTGGAATAATGACTTCGCAATTTCTCCATACACATCTGTTTGTGTTGAATCCATTGTTAACGCTTTTTTCAAAGTATTGATACCTACCGAATCTGTACCTGTTTTCATCTGTAAACGCCCCAGGTATAAATAATCGCGGGGAACAATCCTTTTAGGATCCGCTTTTGTCATCCAGGTATTCATAGCTGTTAAACCGGCAGGATAATCTTTGTTTTCATAAGCGGCATAAGCCTGATAGCGATAAGCCCTTAAGTTTGAATTTGCGTTTTTAACCAAATCAGAAGCAACAGGCTGTAATTCGGCGTATTGGCCTGCACTTATCAGGAAGTCGGCATAGCGCATTTGCGATTCTGGTGATTGATCTGTCAGGCTTATATATTTTTTATATTCCTCAACTGCTTGTTTAATTTTTACTGACGCCATTTTAGGGTCAGTTGTTGCCCAACGGTTATCTGTTTCGGCCCACTCGCGGTAAGCCGGACCATAGTTAGGGTCGATGGCTAAAGCATCCTGGAATTGCTTTTCAGAATCCTCAAAGTTATTAGCATACCTCCATAAAACGCCGGTTGCAACTTTAGCAGCAGGGTTTTTAGGGTCGATGGTTGATGCATCAGAATAAGCCTGGTAAGCTTCATTACTTTTTATTTGCGAAGCATAAGCATCACCTAACGTAATCAATAGTTCTACATCCTTAGGGGCAACAACCTTACCTTTTTGCAACACCGCGATTGCAGCGCTTGCATCGTCAACAGATACTTTACCATCTGTAGTTACCGGCAGCAAATAAGCTTTACCCACAAATACATAAGGCTTCGCATTTTTACCTGCAAGGGCTACGGCCTGGTTAAAGTTTGTTGTAGCACCTGCTTTGTCTTTATCCAAACGGGCAACAGCACCTAAACCGGCATAGTTTAAACCAGATTTTGGGTTTACGGCAATACCTTTGTTAAAGGCCGCCTTAGCCGAGTCGGAGTAATCCTGTTTGATGTACACCCAACCCAGGTAAAAGAAATTCTCGTCCTTGTCGGCCTGCGTGGCCGTAAGGTTTTTAAGCATCGATTTGGCTTTCTGATATTGTTCGGCGTCAATAGCTTTTTTGGCGTCGGCTAGACTTTGCGCAAAAACTGATGATGAACCTATTAATACCAGTCCTAATGTTGCCTTAGCTATTTTACTGATCATTTTCATCTTATTTTAATTATTTACTTTTTAAAATTATCTCCCGTGGCGGTATTGAATCGGGGAGCAAACCAGATCTCAATATGATCCGTTGCCCTACATCGCTACCTAAAAAGGTTGCAAAACCAATTGCTAAACCAATCTTACTCGAACTATTAACCAGGTACAATCCCCGGCTTAAAGGATACTGTTTTAAGACAAGCGATTCCTGTGAAGGTTTAAAGTATTGACCGGAATACTCCTTACTGGCCTCATCCTTAACACTAACTATTTTAACATTGTCCACATAAGCGGCAATATCCTTTCCCGGATCGTTCAGCCAGCTAAAACCTGTAATTCCAAGGGCGTCCGGGTGTTCGCTAACGTACTTTATAACTTCTTTATTTGATTTAAGCGCGTAAATGTTTTTCTGCTTAAATTCCTTGTTACCCGAAAACTCCTTCAAATACCTTACCAAACTTGAGTTAGGGTTATCAAAAACAATTGTTTTATTCGGATCACCTTGTCCGTTGAGCATTTTTTTCAAGATGCTTACTGTAATAGTAGTATCATTAGAAGCATGGTTTACAATTAACGCCACGGCGTCAATTGCAAATCGTTGTACCTCAACACTCAAACCACGCTTTATCAGCACATTGCGTTCAACGGTATCCAAATTACGGGCCAATACAGCCATCCGCACGCTATCATTAAGCAACATATTAATGGCCTGGTTTTCTGATCTATACAAAAAAGTAGGGTTAGCATCAGCGTGCCTACTTTTAAATACATATTCTTCCTGCTCAATAATTGGGGCAAATGATTCGTCCGCGGCAAATTGTGCTTTTCCCGAATCAAAAGTGTCGCTTCCTGAGTGAGTAGAACGATTAGGCTCACACGCCTGCAGCAACGCTGCTGCAAGAAACATAAAAAAAGCGCATTTTTTAGTGTACTTATTCATCATACTTATCTTTTTTGAATACCCTTGAGAAACGCAAAATAGCGTAGCCTATTATAAAGGCTCCAAAAAGTTTTCGCTGATATGGCTGTAATTGTAGTGGGAGTGCATCCCAAAACATAATCATCAAGCCTAAAACTATAAAACAAATAAATGCGGCTGTTCCTAAAATAAGCAAAAACCGCCTTTTGGGCGATTTTTGCTCTTTATTGAAATTAATTGACATTATCCTAATTATCGGCAGCTAATGCAAAGCTTACCGGTACGCTATATTGTACACGCACTGGCCTGCCATTCTGAATACCCGGCTTCCATTTCGGCGATGATTTCAACGCGCGAACAGCTTCCGCATCGGTACCAGGACTAAGGCTTCTTGAAACTTTGATATCAGTTAACGAGCCGTCACGTTCCACAACGAAGGTAAGAATTACACGTCCTTGTGTACCGTTTTCACGATCGACAGCAGGATAACGGATAGTTTTACTCAAGTAAGCAATAAATTTATCCTGGCCACCTGGAAACTCCGGTAAATTTTCAACAGATGCGAAGATCTTATTAGGGTCTTCCTCAACAACCTGTTTAATATCCGAGTTACCTACAGGCTCATCAATCCTGATCTCCTGGTTAGGATCGCCTTTCTGATCTTTCTGACCAGGGTCAGCTACCTGAAGTTCCTTCACAGTTGGCGGATCTTTTTCCTTAACCTCATTATCCGGTTTTACAATCGGAGGAGGGAAACGCACCTGGTCAACTTTTGGTTTCGGTGGTTCTGGCGGCGGCGGAGGTGGTTTTTTGGTTTGATCCACCGGTGGTGGCGGTAACAGCACTACGTCTGTTATCTTCACTTTGTCATCAGCTTTCGGGATAAGTCCCCTGATCTTCGCTATAATAGTAGGTGCAGAAACAACAAGCACGAAAAACACAATGGCGTAAATAAGCGCCCTTGATGTATTTTTTGAGTTATCCTTTCTAAGTTCATAAGCCCCGTAAGACTTATTCCTAAGATTAAAAACAACGTCGATCCATTTCTGATCTAATATGTCTAATTTTGATCCAAACATTTTTTGTCAGGCTTTAATAGTAATTAACGTTATTTATTATTATTTGTTATCGTTGTAAATGTTCTCTCTTTTCAGCAACTCTACTTCGGGTGCTGTGATATCAACAATACCATACATTGTTATGTTAGTGATAGCCATCTCATCCAAAACACTTACCATGTTTTTGTATTTTGATTTATCACTTGGTTTTATTACAACAAACATAACCTTACCCGTTTTTGCCTGTACATCTTTGCCTTTTTCAATTAACAACTTACGCAAGCCATCGGGCCGGTAATTGGTAACTTCAGGAGCCGATTTACCAGGTTCGCCCAGGTACCACTCCAGTTTGTCATCGCTACCTAATAAAAGGGTCAATGAACGTGAAGCGGCAATTGGCAACTGATCTTTGGTCTTTTCATCTTTATCAGGCATTGCAAGGTCCATCGCTTTTGATTTGGCCAATGTAGTAGTCATGATAAAGAAGGTGATCAGCAAGAATGCAAGGTCAACCATCGCGGTTAAATCTACACGGGTTGATTGCTTTTTACTTCTAACCTTCCCGCCTTTATGTTTCCCTCCCCCGGAGGTGTCTAATTCTGCCATGATTCTTTATTTTTTTGG
This sequence comes from Mucilaginibacter sediminis, assembly GCF_051903035.1. NCBI lineage: Bacteria > Pseudomonadati > Bacteroidota > Sphingobacteriia > Sphingobacteriales > Sphingobacteriaceae > Mucilaginibacter > Mucilaginibacter sediminis. The sequence continues at coordinate 6,033,413 of NZ_CP170602.1, read as the reverse complement.
GGCAGTACCACCGCCACCAAGATCTGTTATTAAACTAAACTTGTTAACTTTTTGCTTTTGCAAAATACCTACAACATCCTTAATAACCGGGTATTCTTCTTTGCTATCACCTTTAATTGCGATACGCATTTGCGTATTATGCAATGCAACAGTTGCTTTACGGGCTTCACGAATCCAGTTAAATAATTCGTTACTCACAGAATCTCTTGGGATACCTGGTGCAACAAACTTCTTTTGCTGATCTGCAGATAAAGCAATAAACTGCTTTAACTGGCTCATAGGCACGCCTACAGAGGTGATTGTAGAAAACCTGTTTTGCTCCTCAGGGGTGAAAGTAATGTGATAAATATCACCCATTTGAGTTAAAAGCGCCTTGCGAATGTCAGTCCCTTCAACGCCGAAGAATGCTTTCTGAGACCCTACAGATACTGTCCCAAAATCCGACTCAGGCACAGGCTGCTGGATGGAAGATTTCGGAATATCGATTGGAACCGGGTCTTCCGTTTTTGGTTTTGCAGTTAATATAAAGAAAGTTAGCAACAGGAACGCCACGTCGCACATGGCGGTCATGTCGATTGCTGTACTCTTTCTTGGAACTTTTATCCTTGCCATATTAAAATTTTTTAAAAATATATAGTGTATAATGTGTTTTAACGCTGCCGGCGTTAATTACGCAGCAGATGCACTACTATATTTTTATTTGTTTTTATGTGACGAAGCAAATGTTTGCACGATGCTGAAACCAGTTTCGTCGATAGCGTAAGTCAGTTTATCAATTTTTGACGTAAATACGTTGTACATGATAATTGAGATAGCTGAAGTACTGATACCAAATGCAGTGTTGATCAAAGCTTCAGAAATGTGAGCAGATAGTTCAACCTGGTTAGGCACACCTGAAGTTGCTAACGCCGAGAACGCACCAATCATACCCACAACCGTACCTAACAAACCTGTTAATGTACCGATAGATACTAATGTTGCGATGATAGTTAAGTTTTGCTCCAACATAGGCATTTCTAAAGCTGTTGCTTCTTCGATGTCTTTTTGGATGGCTAAAGTTTTTTGGTCAACATCAAGGTTTGGTTCTGCTTCCATTTCGCCATATTTTTTCAATGCCGATTTGATAACGTTTGCTACTGAACCTTTTTGTTTATCGCACTCAGCTGATGCTGCTGCAATGTTACCAGCGTTAAGGGCAGCCTGGATCTTTCTAACAAAAGAATCTACACTACCAGTACCTGATGCTTTACCAATTACCACAAAGCGCTCGATAGAGAAAACAATAACCATTAATAAGAACGACATGATCAAAGGTACGATAACACCGCCTTTGTGAACTGTTCCATAAATGTTTGCAGGGTAACCATTAGCTACATCACCACCTTTAAAGTTGCTTGGATCACCAAGTATAAATACGAAAATACAAATTGCTACTACCAGGCAAATTGGAATAGTTAAAGAAGCAAATATGCTTGATGCACTTGAGCTTTCTTTTTTAACAGGAGTAGTTGGTTTTGTTGGTGCGTTTGCCATTACTTTTAAATTTTTAGTTTTAGTTTTTGTTTATGTTATAAGTTAGTTAAATGTGCTACTTAAATGCGAATAACAAAAATAGAATTTTATTGAAATAAAAAAACCATTTATATTATTCTTTACAATTTTTTAATACCAAATTACATTTTGTGTGCAATTGGATATAAATAACGTAATACCGATAAATTATTGTGTGTTGCCACTACAATTATTTGCAATGAAAACCATTTTTTTTAATATTATCAAGCAATAGTGATAAAATTTATGCTACTATTTCGTTACACACATGTTATGTGCTTTATTTGTTATGGTGCAATCACCGGTTTATAATGATGTTTTAGTGTATAAAATACGCTATGATACTGCTTAATGCATAGGCTATGAAGCACTTATAAACTATCCGCCTGCTTTTTTTACTTTGTATCCGTCGGTTTGTAAGAGTATCAGTATTTTATCCCTGAAATCGCCTTGTATCAGTACTTCGCCATCTTTTACCGAACCGCCTACCCCGCATTTTGTTTTTAATTTTTTGCCAATGGCCTCCAAATCGGCATCTGTACCAATAAAGCCGCTTACCCTGGATACCAGTTTGCTGCCGCCTTTACGGTCGAGATATATTTTGAGGTTTTGTTGTTGCGGAGGCAGCGTTTGCGCGTTGGGCCCGCCATTCTCCTGGTATTCAAAATCGGGATCAGTTGAATAAACCACCCCTGTAAAATTCTTTTTTGCCATGATTATTAATCTTTATAGCCTGCCCCTACAATAACTTTTAATGACTTTGGTTCTATATTAATATGTAAATCTGCCTGCATTACCTGTGGCTCGCCATCCAGATGTATCGCGCCCGGGCCTACTCTTTTAATATGAATGTCCCTCCCCTTTATAATCTCAATATATGTCGACGCCTCAATTGTTTTCAGCATTAATCGCGCGCCAATCTCGGGCAGGCGCCAAGCCGGAAATTTGCTGATAATGCAAACATCCAGCAAACCATCCTGTACCGACGCCCCGGGAGCGATATGCACATCATTGCCCCATTGCGATGAATTGGCTATACTTATTATAAAAGCGTCGCGTTCATGTTTTTTGCCATCAATTTCAATCCAATACTTTTCAGGCCGGTAACTCATGATCTCCTGCATGGTTGATTTGATGTAGGTTAAAAAACCCCGCTTTTTGCCATGCGAAAATACTTCGGCTATATGGGCATCAAACCCCATGCCTGCCATATTAAAAAAAGGCTGGCCGTTCATCAAACCCGAATCGATGGTTTCAACCCTATAACCACCCAACGTTTTTATAGATGCCGCGGTATCCATAGGGATGCCCAAAAAGCGCGCAAGGCCATTACCCGAACCAAATGGCACAATACCCAACGCTGTAGTGCTGCCTACTATGGCCGACGAAATTTCGTTAACGGTACCATCCCCGCCCACAGCAGCTACAATATCAACTTTACCCGCAGCTTCCGCAGCTATTTGTTGTGCATGCGAAACACCATCGGTAAATATTATATGGTAATCAAATACATTTTTGTCAAGATGTTGATCAATCAGCTCCGGCACACGATCCTTCTTTTTGCCCCCTGCTATGGGGTTTATTATAAACAACGCTTTACGTTTCAATTATCTGTATTATTTAAAGTATCAAAAGTAAATGTATTTTCGGCTTTGTAAAATTTGTTTTATTTTTGCCACCCGAAAGTGGACTGATTTAACACCCTTTATCGAAAGGAAAGGATTGCAACCACGTAAAAAAGTGCTAATACCCATGCTTCTTTTTACTACGATCCCTCATAAATCCCCCGCTCGGCTGTTTCACATTAATTGTATAAAAAGTTTATATGCCATATTTATTTACCTCTGAATCCGTATCAGAAGGACATCCGGATAAAGTTGCTGATCAGATCTCAGACGCGTTGATTGATCATTTTTTAGCATTCGACCCTAACTCAAAAGTAGCCTGCGAAACACTGGTAACTACCGGGCAGGTAATTTTAGCCGGCGAAGTTAAATCAAAAGCCTATTTAGATGTACAGAAAATAGCCCGCGAGGTAATTAATAAAATTGGTTACACCAAAGGCGAATACATGTTTGATGGCAGTTCATGCGGTGTACTATCGGCAATTCACGAGCAATCGCCGGATATTAACCAGGGTGTTGAACGCAAAGCGCCCGAAGAACAAGGCGCCGGCGACCAGGGTATGATGTTTGGCTATGCCACCAACGAAACTGAGAACTATATGCCACTGGCATTAGATATTGCCCATGCTTTATTAATAGAGCTTGCTGCCATCCGCCGGGAAAACAATGAGATCAAATACCTTCGTCCGGATGCAAAATCGCAGGTTACGCTGGAGTATAGTGATGACAACCAGCCACAGCGTATTGATGCCATTGTAATATCAACCCAACATGATGATTTTGACGAGGAGGCGGCTATGCTGGCCAAAATCAGTTTGGATATTATCAGCATCCTTATCCCTCGTGTTAAAGCAAAGTATCCAAAATACGCTCACTTTTTTAACGATCAGATTAAATACCATATTAACCCGACCGGTAAATTTGTTATAGGCGGCCCACATGGTGATACCGGCTTAACCGGCCGTAAAATTATTGTGGATACCTATGGTGGCAAAGGCGCACACGGTGGCGGGGCTTTTTCTGGCAAAGATCCATCAAAGGTCGATCGCTCTGCTGCGTATGCAACCCGCCATATAGCCAAAAACCTGGTAGCTGCCGGCGTTTGCAGCGAGGTTTTGGTACAGGTATCATACGCCATTGGCGTTGCCCAGCCAATGGGTATTTACGTAAACACTTACGGCACTGCAAAAGTTGCTTTACACGATGGCGAAATTGCTAAAAAGGTAGAAGAGGTATTTAATATGACCCCATATGCCATTGAAACCCGCTTTAAACTGCGCAACCCTATTTATAGCGAAACTGCAGCTTATGGCCACTTTGGTAAACCCAACGAAACGGTAACAAAAACTTTTATTGCCCATGATGGTAGCCAGCTACTGCGCGAAGTAGAGCTTTTTACCTGGGAAAAGCTGGATTATGTTGACAAAGTGAAAGCCGCTTTTGGCCTGTAATCTTTTAAATAAAATTTAAAGTAAAAGAGCGACTGGTGTAAACAGGTCGCTCTTTTGTTTTTAAGCCCGGGGATAAGTGTAGCCAAAACCTCCGGGTACATTTTCTTTTCCGGTATCCAACATTTCTACAGAATCAATCCGGTAGATTGCATCAAATCAATTAATCATGAAAAGCGCTAAACTCATACTTGGATTGGCCTTTATGGCTATTTTTATATTAGCTAACCCAATTTATGCCCAGGCCCAGCAAAAAACAGGCTTACATATGTTAAAAAGCTTCCCGATAAAAAGCACGGGTGGTTGGGATTATATTACGGTTGACGGGGCCAATAAACTCATCTATACGTCGCACGGCAACCAGGTAAATATATTATCAACCAGCGGCGATTCTGTAAGTTATATCCCCAATACACCCGGGGTACATGGAATAGCTTTGGTACATGCTTTAAATAAAGGCTACATCAGCGCCGGCCGTGTTAATAAAGTGATTGTTTTTGATTTAACCACCTTTAAAGTTTTGGGCGAAATTGCCGTTGGCACCAATCCCGATGCTATATTTTATGAGCCTTTTGCAAAAAAGGTATATACTTTTAATGGCCGAAGTAAAGATGCCTCGGTGATTGATGTGGCTACCGATAAGGTGATTGCTACCATCCCGCTGGACGCGAAGCCAGAAACGGGCGTTTCTGACGGCAAAGGAAAAGTATTTGTAAATGCCGAAACTACTAACGAGGTGGTTGTTATTAACGCCACTACCTTAAAAGCAGAAGCCCGTTATAAAATTGAAGGCGGCGATGAACCGTCGGGTTTAGATATCGATCGTGCTACCAATCGCCTGTTTATTGGCTGCGGTGGTAACAGCACCATGGTGGTAATGGACGCCGCCAATGGTAAAAACTTAGCCAAATTCCCGATAGGCGGTTGCGACGGGCTGGTGTTTGATCCTAAACTAAAATTAGCCTATGCCTCAAACGGCGAAGGAACCATCAGCGTGGTAAAAGAGCTTAGCGCCGATAAATTTGAATTTGTCGAAAACATCCCGACCGAACCCAGCGCCCGTACCATCGGCATCGACTTGCTTACTCATAAACTATACCTGCCCGCAGCTAAAACCGAACCTGGTGTGGTAACGGCCGAAAATCCTAAACCCCGCCCAAAGCAGGTACCTGGGTCATTTCATATTATTGAAGTTGGAAAAAACTGATTTATTTGAGGAGCAGGATTAATGGAGTAAAGAACGCCGATTTTAGTTAAAAGTTTGATTAAACACAGGAGTTGATGTAGTCAGTTGAGGTACAGCTTCGGCGTTTGATATTTAATGCCTACCCTCATCCTGTCATGTCAAGTATAAATTGACAAATAGTATTGCAGCAGCAACCTTAAGTTTCATATCTGGAAAACGCGAAAAACATGGTTAACACATGTCAATCATTTTTTTTACTAAAAAACTGACTATAAACGATTTAAGTAAAAATAAATCAAAATTATGTTAAGTTATGTTAACCCTGTTTACATGCGTTTACAGTTTTTAGCGTCTATTTATGTATAGGTCTGTATTAACACCCCAAACTGTCGCTTTTGCCCCTTGAACCCTGTTAAAGCGGCCTGTATTTTTTGATTCCCTGAGAAGCAATTTAAACGCTTTGAGACGTTACCGCTTTAACTGTTGCACCAAAGCCTTATAAGTATCGCCAATGGGGAGTTCTATTTTACCTATTTCCACGTCGTTAGCGGTAAAGGCCGTTATGTGTTGAAGGTTAACAATAAAACTTCTGTGAATCCGCAAAAAGCCTTTTCCCTCAAGTTCTTTTTCCAGCTCACTTATTTTGTATTTTGAAGTGATCACCTTTTCACGAGTGTGCACATGTACATAATCCTTTAAACTTTCGGCGTATAAAATATCCCGCGTATCTACCTTAAAATATTTATGAGCAGATTTAAGGTAAATACATTGCGGTTCAGACGACGAAATAACTTCCGGAATTACCCTGCCGGTACCTCCCAAATAGCGTTCTATCGCCTTAAAAAACCTATCGAAGGTAATAGGCTTTAACAGGTAATCAATTACCCCCAGTTCAAACCCATCTAAAGCAAATTCACGATGAGCAGTAGTTAAAATAGTTTTAGGCGGATGCCGTAATATTTTCAAAAGTTCAAGTCCCGAAAGCTGTGGCATCCTGATATCCAAAAACAACAGGTCAATTGGGTATTGGTTTAATATACCTAAGGCCTTTATGGCATTGTTGCTGGTAGCAGTCACTTCAAAAAAATCTAACTGCGCTATATGTTTTTGCAAAAGCTGTGTGGCCAATGGCTCATCATCAACAATAAGGCATTTTATTTTCAAAGCAGGCTTATATTTAATTTGACCGTAAATAAGGTATCCGTATGTATTGTTTTGATGTCATGCTTCCCGTGATACAACAAGTCCAGTTGTTGTTTTAAATTGCTTAATCCAATGTTTCCATTGTTATTCATATTCTTTTTGGTGTAAACGGAATTAACCACTGTAAACCTGAACTGCGAATTATCAGCATAAAGTTCAATATTTATCTCAGGATTACCGGCATCATTACCCGCGCCGTGCTTAAATGCATTTTCGACTATGGTGAGTAATATTAGCGGTGCAATTTGGATATCGTGCTGCTGCGTTATTTTAAACTTAACCTTCAGCCGGTTGTCGTAACGCAGTTTTTCAAGGCCAATATAGTTGTCGAGTAAATCAATCTCGCCGGATAGTGGCACAAACGTACTATTACACCGATACAGGATATAATCCAATATTTCAGACAGTCGCGCTATCGACGCAGAAGTTACCGGCGAATTACTAAGTGAAAGTGAGTAAATGTTATTAAGGGTATTGAATAAAAAGTGCGGGTTTAACTGTGTTTTGAGCAACTTTAGTTCGCTTTCGGCCTTTTCTTTCTCTAACGAAAGGGTACGTTTTTGCACCATCTGCTGATCTTTGAGCAATTTCAAGATCATGAAAATAAAAGCGACCGAAAAAATGCGGAAGAAATACACATATACCAGTTTAGGTATATCGGTAAGTATTTCTATAAATGTTTCGTCAGGTTTATGCTGCCTGCCATAAAAAGGCTCTTCAAAGTAAATAACCTCAATCCTCGACAATACACAAATAATATAACTGCCTATTAAAAAAGCGGCAAAAGCAGAAAGGTATTTTTGTTTATAAACAAACCGGGGGACCACAAAATAGGCCACGAAATAGGCAGCGGGTATTTGGGCCAGCAAATTGGTTCCGTCGCCTATCAGGTTATTGCGGAAGGGTACCTGGTCGGAATTATAATAGTTGCTGGAACTAAGCTGCACCAATAACAACAAACACCAGAATAGTACATGACTGGCTATTTTATGGTTTTTATTAAATGAAATTATCTTGTCAGAAAAACTCATATTAAAAACAAGTATACACTTTTCTGCTTCTTAATTTATCCTTGTCGACAGACAGGCGATATCGCCCCCCAAAACGACTTAAAGCATAACCGTACAAGGTTTATCATGTTAAATAGCCTGTATATCTACTCCCGAGCTAAGTGTGCCGCCCTTTAGCTTCCTGCGATATGTTATTGTTTAGTATTGGGCATGCGGATTATCAGTAAATACTTTTTAACTGGCCTTTTATCAACCATCGCGTGTTGGGCCAGTGCCCAAAATATTAACAACGGAACAATTAAAGGGGTTGTTATTGACGACCAGGATAAACCCCTGCCATATGCAACTATTGTGCTAAAAACTACCCCAACTGCAGTATTGTATAGCAGTACTTTAACCGATGGCCGTGGCGGGTTTATCATCCCCAATATTGCACCGGGCAATTACATAGTAAAGATTGGGATGCTTGGATTTGAAAAAGACAGCCTGAACATTACCATCAGTCAAAACCATATGGAAGTTGATATGGGTATCATAAAGCTAAAAACCACCAATCAATTATTAAAAACAGTAACCGTTAAAGCCGAAACCCCGTTAATTGAACGAACGCTGGATAAAACAGTGGTTAACATAGCTCAAAACATAACCAACGAAGGGTTGACCGTGATGGAACTACTGAAAAAACTACCCGGCGTACAAGTTACGCCAGATGGGCAAATTAGCATGAATGGCAAATCCGGGGTAAATGTTAATATAGATGGAAAAACCACCTATTTATCGGCCGATGACCTGGCAAACCTTTTAAACGGCATGCCTGCATCAAACATTCAAAAAATAGAGGTTATGAGTAATCCATCATCCAAATATGATGCTGCGGGCTTAGTTGGCATAATTAACATTGTTAAAAAGAAGAACCATACCGACGGACTGAACGGCAGTGTAAACGGAAGTTTTATACAAAGCTACTACGGTAAACACAATGCAGGCTTATCACTAAGCTATAAAAATCAATATATCAACTTGTTTTTGAACAATACTTATGGCAACAATAAAAGCTTCGACCGCAGGTATGTTACAACAGACATTTCAAATGCAGCAAACAGGTTACTTACCCAACAACAGTCTGTTAACAACGGAATAAATAACACCCGTAATTACAGGCCAACATTAGGTATAGATATTTATCTCTCCAAAAAAACTACGCTTACCGCATCAGGTACGGCCGGCTTCGGCTTATCAAATAACCTGCTCATTTCAAAAATGTATATCAGTGATAGTGCCCTGGTTAAAACAAGTCACACTGATTTTGCGAGCCGGGTGAAGGATCATCCGGATAACTACACCGCGGCCATTCAGCTAACTCATCAGCTGGATACGGCAGGGCAAGTATGGAGTATTGATGCCGATCGTTCATCATACCACAATTCGCCGGTGCAAACCAACGTAAGCATACTCAGCGACGCAATGAACAACTTTATTAACCAGAGCAACTACCTGCTATTACAGGACCGCAAACTGGATATTTACGCGGCAAAAACCGATTATATACTACCTTTAAAAAACAAAGGCAGGTTTGAAACGGGGCTAAAATTCAGCTATGTAAAAGCCACTAACGATAACACTTTTTATAACCAGACCGGCGGTCAAAACACCATTGATCTTTCGCAAAGCGATTACTCCATAAACTCAGAAAACATTAACACTGCTTACATTAACCTTAACAAAACCTACGCCGGCTTAACAGCGCAGGCCGGGTTGCGTGCCGAGCAAACGGTAACTAAAGGTAAACAGACGCTTAGCGGTGAGTCGGTTAATCAAAATTATTTGCAGTTATTTCCAACCGTTTTCATGAGCAAAAAACTGAGCGAACAAAACACCCTAACCCTGCGGTTTGGCAGGCGCATTGAACGTGCCGACTACCATGAACTGGTACCTTTCAGGCGGCCGCAAACGGCAACACTTTATTTCCAGGGCAATCCAAACCTTAAACCACAACTATCCTGGCATAGCGAATTAAGCTGGGCATACCATAGCGCCTTTTTTGTTACGGTGAACTACGATATAGATAAGGACTACATCCGTACACTGCCGTTTGTTGATAGCAATGAAACCACCATCACCCGCAGGCCCATCAACGTTCAGGGTGCACATTCCTGGGATATTGATTTTGCTTATACCAAAAAAATAACAGCGTGGTGGTCAGTTGATAACACGCTATCGGTTTATAACAATGCTTTTAGTGGTTCGGCGGGCAGCTACAGCTTAAATAACGGCGGGCTTACCTCTATCGATTTTATAACCAACAACAGTTTCCATATCAATGATAAGCTATCTGCCGGGTGCGATTTTGAATACGAATCAAAACGCAGGTTTATCAACTCTGAATTTGGTAGTTATTACACGTTAAGCGCCGGTATCAAACAGCAATTATTTAACAATAAAGGATCCCTTTCGTTAAATGCAAATAACCTGCTGCAAAGCGAAGATCATTATGCCATTGACCGCACCGCCGGCCTTTACCACTACTCATATTTTAATTTTTATTCGCGTTACGTTAGCCTAAGCTTCAGTTACCGTTTTGGAAGAGGTAAAACCAATAAAGTAAAAATTGATTCCGGATCGGCAGACGAGCAAAAACGAGCAGGAAGTTAAACCCTGGATCATATCTGCCTGATATAAGTAAGCTTCATGATACCTCCCTGCTGTCGCTGCGGAATTCCGAATGGAGTTTTATAGTAATTATTAACGCTGTTTATCACCAGGTAAATGAACGATAGCGGCCTGTACTCCCAGGAGAAGCGGGCATTTAACGATCCGTTACGGGCATCGGTATTGTATTGGTAGAAGGCCGAGAGCAACATTTTGGGATTTGCAGCTACCCGCAATTCGGGTGCCAGCAGGTGGGTAGTGGTTGATACCTGGTTTATGCCCACATTTTTAAAATCGTTGCGGGTATAGCTCATTACCAGCGATAGCTGGGGTACGGGAGCAGCACGTAACGATAAATAATAACTATTAAGCCTGCCATTATAGTAGCCGCCTGTACTCAGCCGGGTTTCGGCACTAAAGGGGGCTGCAGCATTGGTAATGCCATAAAATTCGTACCGGTTAAAGTGATAATTGGCCGCAGCTATGTCAACATTCCGCACCGGTTGAAAATTATCTGTCAGGTTCTCCCAGGAACTGGTGATACTAAAATCAAGGTGCGATTGATTGGTAAAAAACAATTGCAGCGGCATCACCACCACACTGGCCTCCTGGAATTTGCCGCTTGATGCCTCATGGTAAATATCGGCAGTAAACTGCGGGCTGAAAAATTGTACATTTTTGGGGAACCATTTTTTATGCATAAAAATATACAGCGTGGGTTGTGTATTGATAAAATTGTCCCTGGCGGTAAAGCCGGTTTGTGCCTGGTAGCCTTTAGATACAGCCGTTTGAAACCAATCGATAAAAAAATGAGTAGCCGAGTAGTTAAATTCGGCAAAGGCGGCCGGCCCCTTTTGCCCGCTTAGCGAGTTGCCCGAATAGGATGCCATCCCCCTTATAAATAACGGCTGGCTTACCTGCCAAAAAGCATCCACCACCTCGACAGGGTTAACAGAAGCAGACTGATTTAGGCCGGCAAAATTTTGCCTCAATACCTCCATGGCGCCCAGTTGCAAGCGTTGGCTAACGCTTCTTTTGTACCTAAAAACGCCAAACAACGCCCCGTTTTCCGTAGTATCTCCATTTTGTTTCATGACCAGTATTCCGGCAGACTGTTTGTTATCCTGGTGGATAAACCTTAAGCCGCCATTGATGGTTAAAGGCGAGCCATTGTCGCTCAACCCTATCCTCCTGCTAAAAAACGGCTGAATAATGCCGTTTTGACCTACAGAAAACAGGCTTGAATTTTCTAAAAAGAACTGCCGTTTTTCGGGAAAGAAAACGCTCGACCTGCTCAGGTTAACTACCTGCTTATCCACATCGGCCTGGGCAAAATCGGTATTGATGGTACCTTCAAGCAGGGTGTTGGAGTTAATAGCATACTTAATTTCGCCGCCAAACTCGGGTTTGTGATGCGGCTTGTCGCTATCAGCACGGCGGGCATTTACCAAAGCATAAGGCTCAACCCGCAAATTGAAGTTGGCGTCCGGGGGTACCATGTTGGTAAGGATACCGCCGTAAGCCAGCTGGGTTTCGCTAAAAGCCTGCGGCCAGGGCGACCAGCCATTGGTTTCGCCAATAAACCGGATGTTACGGGCAAAATTAATGCTCCACTCTGTTGAGTTTTTTGGATACCGCAATGAGGTAAACGGAATAGCCACTTCGGTTGTCCATGAATGTTCCTGTATTTTACTGGCCGCCTGCCATACCGCATCCCATTTATAGTCGTAACTAAAATCGGCATAGTGCATAATATCCATTTGGGTGCCGTAGGGCGTTACACAAAATGTCATTACCGGCATGCGCGGATCTTTAAAAGGATCAATCAGGATCTCAAAAAGCTCATTATTACTGTAGCTAAAATCACGGCGCAAATCCTGTACCTGGAGGCTTTTCTTCCCCGGCGGAAAATCGCAGCGGGCACTGATGTAGATATTTTTGTCGTCATATAACAACCTTACTTCGGTATCGTAGGTAGCCTTATCTCCCTGCCGTGGGTAAGCCGTAGTAAAATGAGCGGCTGCCGGCGCGTTATTCCATGCGGCCTCATCGGGGATACCATCTATATTTATTGGCCCGGTAACACGTGTGGCCTGCAAATGCGGGCGGTTTGCTACAGGCAGCGGGGCAAACGCTTCCTGTGCGTATAACGGGTGTAACCCGGTTGTTATAAATGCCGCCAATAAACATAAACTCTTGCTAAATCTTAAAGCCGTAAAAATTTTCATACCCCAAATAAATGGAGCTAAAAGCTTCTATTTTGTACTTTTAGACATACTGCCGCTTACGAGCCGCCGATACGCCTTTGCCGGGCTTAAACCCGTTAAAGGTGGTAAACGTATAATTAACGGCTTAAAAAAGGAGATTTGTCGAAAAACCAGGCACAAATAGCTTAGAATGTTCAATTTTACAACATGCAAAAAAACAGGCAGATACCATACCAGGCTATAACACGGCACCTGCTGTTTTGGCTGGCCTATATCCTGTACCAATGTGTAAACAACGGTTGGGAAGATAAGGATGTATTTGCTTTTAAGCTCGATCCGCAGTTGTCAACAAGCGTTCCCATATGCATGCTGGTTACTTATTTAAACTTGTATGTGCTGATGCCCCTATTTTATTATCCTCAAAAGTATATGCAGTACGCAATAGGGATGCTGGTACTAATATTAATTGGTGGTTTGCTGCCGCGCTTTTTTGCTTATGCCATTTGGGTACCCTGGGATAAAATTCATGACCCGGCTATGTTTAAAATGGAAAAAACAGACTTCTGGATTCCGGTACGCATCTTCAAAAATGCGGCGGGCAATGCTCCTGTCCTATTTATTGCCATGCTTATTAAACTTATGCGTAATGCATATCAGCAGGAAAAAAACATGCGAGAAATGGAGAAGGAAAAATTTAATGCCGAAATGGGCTTATTAAAAGCACAAATAAACCCGCACTTTTTTTTCAATACGCTAAATACCCTTTATGCGCTCACACTAAAGGGCAGCGAACAGGCATCAAAAGTGGTACTTCGCCTGTCGGATCTGATGCATTATATGTTATATGAAGCAAGCGAAAACAAGGTATTGCTACAGGACGAGATTAAACACCTGGAAAACTATATTGGCATTGAGCAAATGCGCTTTGCTGACAGACTTGAATTATCGTTCCAATACTCCGGCGATATTGCCGGCAAAATGATAGCTCCGCTTTTGTTATTGCCTTTTGTTGAAAATGCATTTAAACACAGCCTTGCCGAAAGCGATGGGTGGATAACCATTAACATTAAAGTTATTGGGAACAGGTTGTTTTTAAAGGTAGAAAACAGTTATCAACCATTACCCAAACCAGCTAATTATGGCCTTGGGCTTAAAAATGTTAAACGGCGGCTGGAACTAACTTACCCGGACCATTATGAACTTGTACTGAACCAAAACAATGGCATTTTTGAGGCCGACCTGAAACTTGACCTATGAAACCTATAAACTGCATCATAGCCGACGACGAGGAGCTTGCCCGCGAAATTATGCAAAACCATGTAAGCAAGCTCCAAAACTTAAACCCGGTTGCTATTTGTGCCAACGGCATGGAGGTTTACAATGCACTTAAAGCAAACAACGTCGACCTGGTGTTTTTAGATATCCAGATGCCTCAATTAACCGGGATAGAGTTATTGCGCACCCTAAAAAATCCGCCGCCGGTTATCATGACAACAGCTTACCGCGAGTTTGCGCTGGAAGGTTACGAACTTAATGTGATTGATTACCTGTTGAAACCCGTATCATTTGAGCGCTTTTTAAAAGCCGTTGATAAATTCATCAACGCTAAAGCGCCCGAAGTTATAAGCCTACCCGCACCCCTTCAGTCATCAAAGCCCGATCAGCATGCTTTTATTTATGTAAAGGCCGATAAAAAAATGGTGCGGCTGCTACTCAAAGATATACTGTACATTGAAGGCCTGAAAGATTATGTAAAAATACATACTACAGATAAACCCGTTATCACCTACCAAACCCTTGGCTACCTGGAAGAAAAACTTTCTGCCAATTATTTCATCCGCGTACATCGTTCTTACATAATTTCCATCAATCATATTAATGCCTACACCGGCAGCCATATTGAAATTGGCCGCCAAAGTATTCCAATCGGTAGTTCATATGCCAAAGAGGTGTTGGGCAAACTGGAGGGTTAAACGCCTCTCTAAATTAAAAACCGGCCAGGCAATCAACCAACGCGTCAAGTTCATCAATGGAATTATAATAATGCGGCGATACCCTGATAGCCCACTCTACCTGTTTTTGGTCAAAATCGATAACTGCAAATTCACGATAGGATGATACCACATTGATATTGTGCTGTAAAAACTGTTTCACAAGGTACTCAGCCGATGAGTTTGCAACCGTGAAGGTAACAGACGAACTCAATTCGGGCCCCTGATCCAACACCCTGACATTTGGTTTTGATGCTAAACGGCTGCGCAAATAGGCAGATAGCTGTTTAACCTGCTGCCAGATCCGGTCTTCGCCAATGGCCAGACAGTACCTGATAGCTTCGGCGCCGCCAACTACTGTAGCATAGGCAAACTCCCAGTCTTCAAAACGTTTGGCATCGGGCTGTTGCACGTATTGGTCTTTTTCTGTCCACCGCGCACCGCGCATATCAATAAACAAAGGCTCGAGTTTTGCCTGCAACGCTTTATCGGAGATATACAAAAAGCCCGAGCCGCGCGGCCCACGTAAAAATTTGCGATTAGTTGCCGATAAAAAATCGCATTGCAGCTGTTCAACATCCAGCTTCATCTGCCCCACCGATTGGCAGGCATCTAAGATATACCATGTTTTATCACCATTTTCCTGGCAGTATTTGGCGTAGATGGCTGCAATCTGGTTAACAGGCTGCACCAGGCCCGAATTGGTGGGGATATGGGTTATAGCCAACAACCTGGGCTTAAGCTCATATAATTTAGCTTCCAGGTCGGCAAGGTCGACACCGCCTACGGCAGCGTTTTTTATGTGGACAATATCTACCCCAAACCGCTTTTTGAGAGATAGAAAATGGAGCTGGTTTGAGATATAGTCGTCGCAATCGGTTAAAATAATATCTCCCGCTACAAATGGAATGGCAGATAAAGCCCTGATGTAAGAGTCGGTAGCGCTTGCTGTAAAGGCAATGTTACCGGGTTTGCAATTAATAAGCCGGGCGGCCAGCACATAAAATTCGGCAATGGCATCGGCCTTTGCGGCAGCGGCCTCATATCCGCCCATCTCGGCTTCCATCTTGATATGGCCGGTAATGGCGTCGGTAACTACATTGGGCATCAAGGCTGCGCCCGCGTTGTTTAAATGATTAACATAAGTACAGCCGATGGTATCGTTTCTGAACTGCTCAATTTCGGCCGCAGTGAATATGCTGTTGGCTAATAGTTTCATAAATATTTACCTGTTTGTTTACTGTGGATGATAATTCAAAACTACCAACAAGCCCTTGCATAAAAATCGCTTATTGGCCGGCATTGCGCATGTTTTATTTAATTTAGCCCTTAAAACGGGTAAATTATGTACACGCTTGACGACTACGATAAAAAGCTTCTGCGTTTATTACAAAAAGACAACCGCCTTACCGCCCAGGCCCTGGCCCAAATGGTAGACCTTAGCGCATCGGCTGTACAAAGGCGACTGGCTAAACTGCGTGATGAAAAAATCATTGAGGCCGATGTAGCTATCATTTCGCCCGCGGCGGCTGATGTTGGGCTAACCTGCATAATAGATATCTGCATGCAGGAAGATGGCTCGCGCACCATCGAAAGATTTAAGGCCGAAATTAAAAATTGCCCCGAGGTATCGCAGTGCTACTACGTAACCGGAACCTATGACCTGGTGCTTATTATTAACACCAGGGATATGAAACACTACGAACAATTCAGCAAAAAATATTTTATGGATAGCCCCGATGTGCAGCGTTTTTATACCCATGTAGTAATGGATAGGTTAAAAATGAGTTACGGGGTTTATATATAGGCCCCTACTGCAAGGTGATAGCTATAACGGATAAGTGAGCTATTTACCAGGCAGGCTTGCCCTTATTTTTTTTACTTCAGATGCGGTAACCAGGCTGCTGTTGTTACCAAAATTGCTCCTGATATAGGTTAGCACACTTGCTATTTCGGCATCGCTCAAAAAATCATGCTTTGGCATTACGCTATTGTAGGGCTTGCCGTTAACGGTAACCGGCCCCTCCAGACCGTTTAATAAAACCCTTATAGCAAGTTCCTTTTCCATGTATTTGCCGCCTGTTACCCACTCCGATCCGGCCAGCGGGGGAAAAAGGTTACCATCTCCCTTGCCATTTTTTTGATGACAGCTGGCACAATGCGTGGTGTAAATTTTTGCGCCGCCTTTAAGCATCCCGGTAGCAAAATTATTGCGGGCCTGATCAGGTATTTTAAAGTTGGGCAGCTTTTTACGCAGTTCCATTTTGGCCAGCATAGCGCCGGTAAATTTAGTTTTATCGCCTTGATAAAAAATACGCCACACCCTTCCTAATTCGGTATCACTTACATATAATGAACCATCGGGCCCTGTGGATAAACCCATGGGGCGGCAAAGCGCATCGCTTACGCTTACCACGGTGTTACGGCCCGCAAAACCATCGGCAAATATTTCCCACTTACCCGTCGGCACGCCATTTTTAAACGGTACAAAAGCCACAAAAAAGCCGGCCTGCGGGTACGGCGAGCGATTGGTTGAACCATGAAAAGCCACAAAAGCACCGTTCTTATACCTGGCCGGGAACTGGTTGCCGGTGTAAAACAACAAATCATTGGGTGCCCAATGCGCCTGGAAGGCAATCAATGGCTGGGCATATTTTGCGCCGTCGCCCGCCTTTATGCCATCGCCGCCATACTCGGGGTTTAATAGTTTTTTATGTTTAATAGGGTCGTAATAGTAGTAAGGCCAGCCAACATCTGTACCTTGTTTTATTTTTAAAAATTCCTCTGCAGGTGCTACGGCGCTTTGCCAGGCGCTGAATTTTTTGGGGAACAACAACCGCAGGTCGTCGCGGCCGTGGGCTACAACATACAGGCAATTATCTGCCGTGTTCCAATCCATGGCCACCACGCTGCGCAGGCCGGTGGCGTAGCGGATACCATCTTTTTGTTGCTGATTGGGTTTGGCTTCATCAAACTGCCATATGCCGCCGTACTCCTGCAACAAGGGGCAGCCTTTTATCCCCGGCGAACCGGGAACCCGGTTTTGCTCCTGGCATGCGTTAGATGGAGCACCAAAGGCCACGTACATATGCCCGGCATCATCAAAAGCCAGGGGCTTGGCGTCGTGCTCGTGCTCGCCATGAGCATCATGTAATATTAATTCCAGCGGACTATCGGGCACCAGGGTATTGGGATTTAATTTGGTGCGGTAAACGTTTACCTCCGAACTGAAATACAGGTAGCCTTTATGCACCCGCATACTGGTACCATAAGGCCCTTTATCATCATAGTTGCCAAATTTTTTAATCGTATCTACCTTGCCGTCATGATCGGTATCCCGTGCCGCAATGTTGCCGCCAATAGAATCGGGAAACCTGAGTTTTACATAAATATCTCCATTTGTATTTACGGCAAGGTGCCGTGCCCTGCCGGCCAGGCTATCAATGGCAATAACGGCTTTGAAATTACCCGGCAGGTATAGCCCGCCGTTATTTTTATCGGCAGTTAGCGTTTTGTCAGAATGTTTGTTTAAAACAAAAGCGAGTGTTATTGCCGCAATTGCCGTGGCCAAAAGCACTGTAACCGTTTTTCTTGCGCCTAAAAAATTATTTTTCTTCATCCGGGAATTATACGCCGACTATAAATCGGCAGCAGGTGCCGGTAGTAAAAGGAATTTGAAGGGGAAATGTTTAAACAAAATTCAAGATGCCTTCAAAACAAAGTTTTGGCCACCTATACAAATTACTACGGCAGTATTTAATAAAAACCCTATCTTATCATCCTCAATTTTATTTACTGCAATGCCCAACTCAGAAAAAAAATTAGGCTTATGGACAAGCACCTCCCTGGTGGCGGGCAATATGATAGGTGCAGGTGTTTTTTTACTACCCGCCGCTATGGCCAGCTTCGGGAGTATTGGTTTGTTGGGGTGGGTGTTTTCGGCAGTGGGCTCGTTTTTCCTGGCAAAGGTTTTCAGTAACATGAGTAAGCTGCTGCCACATGCTACGGGTGGCCCCTACGCCTTTACACGTTACGGACTGGGCGATTTTGCAGGCTTCCTGGTGGCCTGGGGTTATTTCTTATCTACCTCATGCGCCTGCGCGGCCATTACCAAATCGCTGGTGAGCGCTTTGAGTACGTTTTTCCCGGCGCTGGCAAGCGGCCTGCCGGCAATAGCCACCGGCCTGTGCGCTATATGGCTGCTTACTTATATCAACACACGCGGAGTTGTAACCAGCGGCAAATGGCAGCTGGTTACAACTATACTTAAAATTTTACCACTGGTGCTTGTGGCATTTGGCGGCCTGTTTTTTTTACAGGCCAAAAACTTTAGCCCGTTTAATAGCAGCGGTACAAGTACCTATGGTGCAATAAGCACTACCGCAGCCATGACCCTGTTTTCTTTTATCGGGATTGAATGCGCCACTATACCCGCCGGGAGTGTGGAAAATCCCAAAAAAACGGTGCCGCGTGCCACATTGCTGGGCCTGTTAATTGCTACATTGGTGTATATTTTAGGTAGTGTAAGCGTAATGGGCCTTATTCCCGCTGCGGAATTAGCAAAATCGCAAACCCCTTACGCCGATGCAGCTGCTATAATTTATGGCAACAACATTCGCTACTGGGTAAGCGCCGGCGTTGCCATTGCCGCTTTTGGCGCGCTTAACGGGTGGACACTAATGCAGGGGCAAATGCCCTTTGCTGTAGCCAGGGATAAATTGTTCCCCGCCATATTTAGCAAGCAAAATAAAAAAGGCGTGCCTTACATGGGAATCCTGCTTAGCAGTACACTGGTTTCTGTTTTTATGAGTATGAATTACTCCAAAGGATTTGTTGAACAATTCCGGTTTTTACTGCTGCTTTCGCTGCTGTCGATGCTTATTCCTTACCTGTTATCGGCTGCGTCCTATCTTATTATCAAGGTAAAAAATAAACAGGCAGATGGCTGGCTTGGCGCAGTGTTTTTGGCTATAGTAGCATTTGGTTATGCGCTGTGGAATATTGTAGGAACCGGCAAAGATGCCGTGTATTACGGCTTTGTTTTGCTGATGATGAGCGTACCTTTTTACGTTTGGGTAGCTTACCAAAAAAACAAGAAGCAGTAGGTGATATTTTCTAACTTGTTCAATCACCAACAATATTTCAATCTTAAGTTCAAGGTAAAAAGCAATTCCAAGTTATAATTTTCCATTTTACACTATTGGCTTGCATAACACCATGCTTTATACATTTATCCCTTTGCTATTCGCCGCTTATCTTTCGGTATTTTATGTAAAATGTAATAATATTATTACACTACAAGACCATATTTGTTTACTAAGATGAAAATCAATTGCTTGCATGCTTTAAAAAATTCATAAATGTTAAATTTTTGGCTTTAAATGTTAAATATACAGGTGCAAATGTTAAATCGTTTTGATTACTAAAAACTTAGTTATATCTTGGTTTCCATAAATAACCTTATGAAAATCACAATTACTGCACTAATAATACTCCTGCTTGGTACAGCTTCTGTTTTTGCACAAAGTACTTATTCCATCAAAGGCGGAGTTGTCGATACGGCTTCAAATTCTAAATTAACCAACGCTACTGTTGCTGTTTTAAATGCCAAAGATTCTATCCTGCAAAAGTTTACCCGGGTAAACGACGGTCAGTTTGCCATCAATAATCTAAAAAAAGGTAAATTCATTTTGCTGGTAAGCTACTCTGGCTATGCCGATTTTGTAGAGCGTTTTACACTCGATTCGGCACATACCACGCACGATTTTGGCCGCATAGGCATGATACTTAAAACACAGCTGCTTAAAGAAGTTATTATAAAAGCCCAGGTAGCGGCGGTTAAAATTAAGGGCGATACTACCGAATTTAATGCCAATGCATTTACTGTACAACCGAACGCAAAAGTAGAAGACCTTTTGAAGGAGCTTCCAGGCATCCAGGTGGATAAGGATGGTAAAATTACCGCCCAGGGCCAAACCGTAAGTAAGGTTTTGGTTGATG
Organism: Mucilaginibacter sediminis; assembly: GCF_051903035.1. Lineage (NCBI taxonomy): Bacteria > Pseudomonadati > Bacteroidota > Sphingobacteriia > Sphingobacteriales > Sphingobacteriaceae > Mucilaginibacter > Mucilaginibacter sediminis. The sequence goes on along the minus strand of NZ_CP170602.1, from coordinate 6,012,543 downwards.
GCGAGGAATTTTTTGGCGATGACCCAACCCTGGTTACCAAAAACCTGCGTGCAGATATGGTAGATAAAGTACAGCTTTACGATAAAAAAAGCGACCAGGCCGCATTTACCGGTGTTGATGACGGGGTGAAAAATAAAACCATCAACATTAAGCTTAAAGAGGATAAAAAGAACGGCTATTTTGGCAAACTGGATGCTGAAGGCGGTACCGATAAATATTACCAGGAACAACTGATGTTTAACCGCTTTAAGGGAAAGCAAAAGTTTTCGGTTTATGGTACTATAGGCAATACCGGTAAAATAGGCCTTGGCTGGAGAGACGAAAATAAATACGGCGGCACCGGCCTGGAGTTTAGCGACGACGGCGGCTTATTCTTTAACGGAGGCGGCGACGAGAGCGACCTTGACAGCTGGAATGGCAGGTTTGAAGGCGAGGGTATCCCATTAGCACGCACCGCCGGTGCACATTATGATACCAAATGGAATGCTGATAAACAATCAATCAACGCCAATTATAAAATAGGCTCGCTTGATGTGGATGGAACAAAAAACATCTTAACCCAAAATACACTGCCGGGCAATTTTATCAACAGCAACTCCGATCAAACCTTTCATAAATATATGTTTCGCCAAAAGCTTGATTTAACGTACCAGGTAAAACTGGATACGTCATCAAATTTAAAGCTGATGGTTGACGGAACTGATAAACACAGCAAGGTTGATAATACTTACACCTCGACAAGCTTACGCCAAAACGGTACTAAGCTAAACACCAATAACCGGACAGTAAACAATGATGTTACCGACAAAATATTTCATGCAAGCGCTTTTTACACCAAAAAATTTAAAAGAGTAGGACGCACATTATCGGTAAACATCAGCGAAGCTTACAATGAAAGCGATGCGAAGGGCTTTTTGAAATCAAACACGGCGTTTTTTGATACGCTGGAAAATGCAACCAGTACGCAGGCCATAGATCAGCGTAAAACCACCCAAACTAAAAATAATGTATTAAGCTCCACTGTAACCTATACCGAGCCGCTATCTAAAAAGTTTTCGGCTGTTGTAAATTACGGCATCAACGTGAACAACGGAACCTCAGACAGGCGCTCCTACAACCAATCGGCCCCGGGTGTTTATAACGTACAAATTGATTCGCTGAGCAATAATTACAAGCTTAATCAGCTTTCTAACCAGTTTGGCTTAAATTTTAATTATAAAAGTAAAAAGGCCACTTTCAACTTTGGCTCAAAAGTAGCGACGGTTAATTTTAAACAGGTTGATTTATTTAACGATGCCAATTCCCGGACCCGCAACTTTGTAAACTGGTTTCCGCAGGCTACATACCAATACCGGTTTTCGCAGCAGCAATCTATCCGTATCAGTTACAACGGTAATACTTCGCAACCAAACATCGACCAGATTCAGCCGGTAAGGGTAAATACCGACCCGCTCAATGTTACATTGGGTAATCCTAACCTGAAGCCATCATTTACTAACCGGTTTTCGTTATGGTACAACTCTTACCAGGTTATCAGCGATCAATCGTTGTACGTAGGCGGCTCATACAGCAGCACCATGAACCCTATTGTAAGCAATGTGGTTACCGATACGCAAACCGGTAAAAGTGTTTTTCAATCTTCAAACCTGGATAAGCAAACTGTTAATATGTACGTTAATGTTTACTACGGCCGCAAAATCCCGATTGGCGATATCAACGCCGGTTTAAGCGCCGATGCTAATGGAAATACCTATTATAACCTGTCAAACAACAAGCTCAATAAAACTACCTCGTACACCTACTCGGCCAATTTTAACTTATCAAAATACAAGCAAAAAAAATATAATGTATGGGCATCTGCCGGCCCCGCCTATACGCTTAACTCATCATCGCTTTTACCAAATGTAAACAATAACGGCAGCGGGTTTAATGCCAACGGCGGGTTTAATATTTATTTACCGGCAAAATTCGGTATTGGCTCCGATTGTAATTACCAATACAACGCCAAAACGCAATCTTTTCCTGAAGATTTTAAGCGTACCACGCTAAATGCCAACATAAGCAAGGCGTTTATGAAGGACGAAAGTATTAAAATAACTTTAAGCGGCAACGACTTGCTTAACCAAAATAAAGGGTACAACCGGTCAGGATCTGCCGTCATACTTACTCAGGAAAGATATACTGCGATTAAAAGATATTTTATGTTATCCCTTACCTGGGATTTTAACCATGTTGGCGGCGGGGCAGCACCTAAAAAATAAGCACTATGAAAAACCTTATAATACTTACCACCTGTATAATTGCCTTTGGCAGTAGCGCCGTGTTTGCTCAAAACAAGCACTTTACCATGAATGGCACCATCGAGTTTGAAAAAACTGTGAACATGTTTGCTTTTTTTGAAAAACAGATCAATAAAAACAATGAAGACTTTCTTCGATCTGCTTTTGACTCCTATAAAAAAACACAGCCACAGTTTAAAAAACTTAAAAGCACGTTAACATTTGCCAATAACAAAACATTGTTTACGCCTATCGAATCTGATGCGCCCGATAATGGTTTCTTTGGCGAAAGCCCCGTAGTAAACCAGGTAAATACCATTGCCGACGATTTAACCACGGGCTTAAGCATCAACCAGAAAAAGGTTTTTGAGCAAAACTTCCTGGTAAAAGACACCCTGCGCAAAATAAACTGGAAGATAACCAGTGAAACCCGCGAAATAGCCGGCTTTACCTGCCGCCGTGCCAACGCGCTGGTTATGGACTCTATTTATGTGGTAGCGTTTTATGCCGACGACATTGCCGTACCTGGCGGACCAGAAAGTTTCACAGGCCTTCCCGGGATGATATTGGGCCTTGCCCTGCCGCATGAAAACGTAACCTGGTTTGCCACCAAAGTAAACGAAGTGCCGGTGGATGACAAAGCGCTTATGCCACCCAAAAAAGGAAAAGTGGTAAACAACCAGCAACTGACCGCTACGCTAAAAAATGTAATGAAAGATTGGGGCACTTATGCAAACGCCTATTTAAAAGCCTTTATCCTTTAACCTATCATAAACTTAAGCAACACCCTGTTATGCCCGGCATAGCGGGGTGTTTGTGTTTTAGGGGTAAATATTTGAACGCAGGCAAAGACTCACCCGGCATCGCTGCGCTCGTCCCCCTCTCTTCTGCTGTGCAGGAAAGATGGGGCTTGAACGAGGCTTAGGGTTTGCGAAATAAAATTCAAATTTTCGAGCGTCTGTACACTGCAATCGCCCGAGAGCGGTGCAGTTCGACTACTGCGAACAGGCGGGTGAGTACTCCGCAATTTCGAAGAATCAGGGATGCTGAACTCACTTTTTAATACAATCAGCATACTTAATGACTAATATCCGGCATCAAAAATATTTTCAATAATCTGATTAACAACCCGCTTTGTTCTCGGCACAGCGTCTGTTTTCAAATATTCTTGAACTCTTGCAGCAACAATTTCTGGCTTTGGATTATCAACAAGCCTTGGCTGAATTTGTCTCATCCAGGGCGATTGATTTAATCGTTCTCCAATTGACGTGCAGAACACCAATGCATCAAGGCTTATTAAACTCAAGGGCCTCCCTTTTGTCAACCATTTATCTGCCTTATTCCAGTTAAAATAGGAACTGGCTGCAAGGTGCCCCCAACTGAGATTTACATCAGTTATTCTATGGGCACTCATTTCAATCCAGTCTAAAGCTTTTTCATGACGTATAAAATTCAGAGCTGTAATGTATTCGTTAAGATACCTGGTTTCGCAATTGTCTATTTCAGACGAAATAAGTATGAAAGCACTGTCTCGATCACAAGTTTTAATAGTTTGTTCAGAGCGAAGAAAAAAATCGTCTATTTTATTTTGATCGTACATTCACCGTTGAAATGCGTTTACCCCAAATATACCCAAGTTTGCAAGTAATTAAAGGTATAAAATGCCCGATAACTACTTTATTCCATTAATTATAAACCTGCTTTATCCACCTTCAACGATGCCGGATGTTTATCTAACAGTGTAGGTCGCAATTCGGATGCTGCATTGTGCACATATTTTTTGAGTGGGGTGTACCATTGAAAATCAATTCCAGCTCCGGAGTTTCTTGACTGCGGATTCTGTCACTCGCTATGACAAAAGAGAAGTTTAAAGAATATGTCATGGGCAGGGAGTTGCACAAATGTTCCATTGAACGCCCATGCGATACACGTTATTTTAAGCTTACACGTGTAACCCCACCATCGGCCACACAATTTGCCTGATAAACTGCGGGTGAAACAGCAAGGGCATTGGTGCTATCACCCAAAACAATGTCCATAAACGGGCGGTGAACGGGTGTTTTAAAAAAGCAGCCCCACCATTTGTCAACACTTTTTCCAGCAGTACCATAGCTCCCTGGATAATAAAATATATCATAGGCAAACCATATCCGCTATTTACCGGTACACTAAGGGCCAGTTCATGCAGCAGTCCCGAGAAACCGAATGCGACCATTAACGCGGCAGCCGGCCCTATTTTATTACGCAAGGGGCGAAAGATGGTTATGGAGGTCATTTCGCTAAAGGCCATGTTCCAGCGTTTACCCCAAAATTCAGTAATGCTCATGGCCCTGGCAGGTTGTTTGAACAGGTAATAGGTATTTACGCCTTTAAGTCGCCACGTACCTGCGCTAATACTCAACAGTCCAAAGTGAAGAATAAGACTTAGCCCAACCAGTAAAAAAGCGGTGGTTAACAGGTAAGCCGGCTTCGGCCCCAAAGGCAGCAATACAATTTGGCGCCCCAGCAGAATAAATACCCCGCCGGCTATTACCCGGCCCAGGCCAAACCAAATCATTGCCCAGGCATTGGTTAAGGGTGCATGCCCAAGGTTTTCAAAAGGTTCGGCACGCATGCCGGCCCAGCCGCCTGCAAAAACCAGCCATTGATTAAATCGAAGGGTAAGTTTTTTGCTTTTATAATTTTGAGCCACAGCAATAACCTTCATGGCGGTAAAGGTTGTGGCAATAATGGCCAGCATTCGCAATATGGGGTTAGCATGTAAAAATATAAGATCAACGATAAGGATGCTCACAATCAGCAAAACCCAGCTTTGCCACACCATTTTATATTTTATAAAAACATAGCCCAACAGTACAACAACAGCGTTTGTGATGCCGAAATATAACAAGGGTAATAGTACCGTCGTGGTGATCATGACTGCATATAATTAAAGTAACAGGCCCTGCTATAAACAATACTCAGGAAAACAAAAAGAACAACCAATACCGCCTCGGCCAGTTTATGCAATTTACCTGAAGGGAAATTTGCCCTGTCGAAATAAAGAAACTGGATCAACACCCTGGAGATCCAGTAGGCGGCGATAAAGCCGGTAAGCAATGTTGCAAGCCGTGTTCCGTTAACAAGGTCATTAGATGCCAGTGCCGAAAGCAGCCCGAAGCAAAGGTTAATAACCAGGATGTATGCGGCATAAGTCCAAAACATTTGCTTAATCAGGGGCTGCACTTTTAACAGCTCGGGCCGCCAATTTAAAACCCGGGGAATGGCCAGGCTGCCAACCGCCAGCCCAACCTGTGCCAGCCCCGCAAACCAGATCAATTGCTGAATACTAAAACCTATGGTTTTCATTTTACAGGCTATTTATTTTTATCCGTTTAGATAGTACAAATCTAAATAAATTATTAAACTTTCAAAATATTTTGAAAGTTTAATAAAATAAAACTTACAGAAAACGCATTTTCTTTAAGATTACACCCTTATTTATCCATTCTTCTGATCTTCAAATTAACGTCAACGTACTCGCCAAATATTGATACCCCCGTAGATTTTGCATCAGGGTAAAAAGCCGTAGTAATAACCTTTTCCCCATTGTTGCCAAATATCTCTATTGAATTACGGTCAACAAGTAGCTGGATCTTCACCAGTGTATTCAAGAGTTTCATAGGCCGCATGGGTATAGTTTGAATGTGATTAACAGCTGGCTTATTATTCTTTTCGGCATTCGAGCAATCAATAAACAGTTGTTGCTTAGCAGCATCGTACCCTACAATTATATCATTGGCTGGCATATCCTTGTTTTGTGCAATTTTAAAACCGGCCAGTTTGGTTGTGCTCATAACAAATTCGGCATCTATCCAATAAGCATTACTGTTGCCAGCTTCCGGCAATGGTATATCGCTTTTTTTCATCTGGATGTCTTTAAAAATAACACTGGCAGCCATTGTATCAAGTTTCTTTTCACTGTCGACAGTAGGCTGTTGTACCAGCCTCAATCCCTGGCTTGTAGTTTTTAAGGAAAGATTGCGGGGGATAGACATTTGGCCGCGCCACGGGTAGGTATCTGGTTTGCCAGGCACCAACCAACCCAATAAAGTAGTTTTATGATTGGGTAAACGCCAGGGGATAGCAGCATAAAAAGCATCGCCACCATCAACCGGCAAGGTTGCGGCACCGGGATAACTATTTTTAAAAGTAGTGCCATCAAAATCGCCAATAAAGTATTGCATCGATGGACCGCGGTCTGTAAAGGCCGAAACAAAAAGCACCCACTTAATTTTCGATTTGTTGCCATCGACCAACAACGGCACCATTGATGGGCATTCCCAGCCGCTTTTAGTATAACCAGCAGGGCCAAAATCGCTGAGTTTTGTCCACTCTTTCAGGTTTTTAGAGCCGTAAATCCTTACCATATGCTCGTCAACCATGGCTACAGTCATAATCCACTGTTTGGTTGGTTCGTGCCAGAAAACATTGGGGTCGCGGAAATCTTTTTTATTCAAATCGATAACTGGGTTGCCGGTGTATTGGGTATAGCTTATGCCTCCATCGTTACTATAAGCTATATATTGCGATTCTTTTTTCTGTTTGGGCTGATCGGCAGTAAAAATGGCAACAATAGGAGCTTTACCATTTTTACCAAAACCACTGGTATTATTTTTATCCACCACTGCCGAGCCGGAGTAGACATAGGTTAAAGTATCCTTGGTCACTATTTCGGGAATGGCAACCGGCAGATTTTTCCAGTGCAGCAGGTCGGTACTGGTGGCGTGCCCCCAGCTCATGTGCCCCCATTTATTTTCGAAAGGGTTATGCTGATAATACAGGTTATATTTCCCGTCGAGAAAGAGGAGTCCGTTAGGGTCGTTACTCCAGCCGGTGGGCGGCGTAAAATGGTATGCTGGTCGCCATTGTGGCGTTGGCGTTTGCTGGGCAAATACTTTAACAGTAAACGTCACGAAGACAAGGCAGTAGGTAAAATATTTAAACATCGGGTTGCTGTTTTATAAAGTTGGCAGCATAAATGTACATTAAAAATTAACTCCGGAGCAAATAGGGCGTAAACCCGGCAGATATTCACGCTATTATTAAATAAAATTTTGAAAGTTTGTTTTAAAGTCACAACTTTAAACAACTCTTTTGCCTTTAAACCAGATTGAAAAAGTTTATTGCCTTAATGTTACTCAACATTCACCTGCTAAATATTGGCGGGCAGCTGGCATTTCATCAATATCTGGTTTACAAAACAGATAAGTTTTATACCGAACAAACCCGCAAAGGTCTTTACAATATTAAAGATTTAACAGAGATAATTATCCCTGTTAACCTGCCTAATATCAGCGACTGGAAAAATTTTGAGAACATTGCAGGGCAAATCCAGTTTGGGAACACCAACTACAACTACGTAAAAATGAAGATGACACGCACCGGTTTACACCTGATGTGCATCCCCAATTACGAAACCACCCAACATATTGATAAAAATGTAGTTAATGCCAAAGGCGTTAAAGATATCCCGGTACCACAAAAAGATCATGTGCCCTACGGCAAAACCATTGTGCAGGAAAACATCAGTTTCTCTTTTGCGCAAATTGAGTTTAATTGCCCTACAAAAAACTTACAGAAAAACGTTGTACAACCCGTACAACCTTTGGTTTATTACCACCAGGACATTCCTGAGCAACCGCCAAAAGCCAGCTGCTAATCCCCTCTTTTTAATTCATTTTCCGGACGGTACTGTTAGTACCAATGATTTGCTTTTATTGGAATTTGCCTGTGCGCTTTAACGCGTTTGCTGCTTTGCATTTAGCCAGAGCACAAACGCGACAGCGACGTAGTAAGAGTATCGATAAGCTAATTACCCCTTCGGAAATTTTCAAATCTTCAAATTTTCAAATCCTCAAATTAAACTCATGCCTTACATACCTCTTGAATCCCATTTACCGGGCATTACCGGCCTGTTGGAGTACAGCAAAGAAAGTGCTGCTCCTATTCGCGACCTTACCCAAATTTTGCTCCGCGGCCCGTCGACCCTGTCTGAGGGTGACCGTGAGTTGATAGCTACCATCGTATCGCACGGCAATCAGTGCAAGTTTTGCACTACCGCCCACACCGCCGCTGCCGATCTGTATTTAGGCGAAAATGATACCGCCCGAAAAATCAAAGAAAACATCGAGACAGCACCAGTGAGCGAAAAAATGAAGGCACTGCTCACCATTGCCAAACTAACCGGCCAAAGCGGCAAAAATGTAACCTCCGCCGAAATTGACCGGGCTAAAGCTGCGGGCGCGACGGACATCGAAATTCACGATACCGTACTAATAGCTGCGCTTTTTTGCCTGTACAACCGCTATGTTGATGGCCTGGCTACAGCGTTACCTGCCGATGCGGGGTACTATAACATCCTGGCCGATCGCCTGGTTAACCATGGTTATACCCGCCTGCCGCAAGGCTATGATCACTTAAAAAAATAAGCCATTACCCTAACTAATTTAAAACCAAATCACTGTGAAAAAACTTTTATTTATCATATTACTGCTCTCGTCAATCAACCTGTTTGCACAGGAAAGCAAAATAACGGGAACCCTAACCGATGCCGCAACCGGTCAGGCTGTTGTCGGCGCCAGCATTACCGTTAAAGGAAAATTAACCGGTACCATTACCGACTCGAAGGGTAATTACTCCCTCAACCTTAATAAAATTAAGCCGCCCTTTACGCTCATTATATCTGCCGTAGGGTATGAGCAAATAGAAAACAATGTTACAGCCGCCGGCGAAGTAAGCCTCAAATTACAGCAAAAATCCATCGTACTAAACGAGGTTGTATCATCTGCTACCCGTATTAACCAAAGCATATTGCAATCGCCGGTTAGTATCGAAAAAATGAGCCTGAAAGCTATCAAAGAAAATCCTTCATTCACGTTTTATGATGGCTTGCAAAGCTTAAAAGGGGTTGAAGCGGTAACCAGCAGCTTAACCTACAAACAGGTAAACACCCGTGGCTTTAACAGCACTGGTAACGGCCGCTTTTTGCAGTTGGTTGATGGTGTTGATAACCAAACACCCGGCCTCAACTTCTCGGTAGGTAACCTTTTCGGCGCATCGGATATTGATATCGAAAGCGCCGAAGTTATACCAGGTGCGGCATCAGCTTTATATGGCCCCGTAGCCTTTAATGGTTTATTGTCGTTAAAAACAAAAGATCCCTTCAAATACCAGGGCTTAACTCTGCAGGTTAAAACCGGAATGAACCACTTTGGCGAATCATCTGTAAAACCACAGGGTTTGTATGATTTTGCCGCGCGATATGCCAAAGCCTTCAACGACAGATTTGCCTTGAAAATTAACGCCTCGTATTTAACCGGCAGGGATTGGTATGCCGAAAACTATACCGATGTAAGCGCATCAACCCCGGTTGCCCAACGGGGGCCCAATAACCCCGGACGCGACGCGCTGAATATTTACGGCGATGAAGTCTCCCGCACACTTCCCGGCATCGGCCTGGTATCGAGAACCGGTTACGAGGAAAAAGACCTGATGAATTATAACGTATACAGCCTTAAGTTAAACGGCGCTTTGCATTACCGCATCAGCAATAACCTGGAGGCCATTTACCAGTACAACTTTGGTAAAGGAACCGCCAGCTATACCGGCAGCAGCCGTTTTGATTTGAATAACTTTGTACTGCAAACCCACAGGGTGGAGCTGAAAGGCAGTAACTTTTTTATCCGCGGATACTCCGTAGCCGAAAACTCGCACGATTCATATAATACCCGCTCGCTGGCGCAGTTCATCAACCGCGATTGGGTACAGGATTTAAGCGGTAACACCGTTACGCCCGATAAAGCCGACGATACCTGGTTTATCCGTTATTCAACAGCATACAACGGCAACGCCAGCGGCGTAACCGCCCACGATAATGCGGCAGCAAGGTCTTTTGCAGATCAGGGCCGTTTTTTACCGGGCACAGCTGCCTTCAACGCTGCCAAAGATGCATCTATCCATAACTACGGCCTAAGCGGTGCGGGTGTATTTAGTGCAAGTAAATTTTACCATGCTGATGGGCAATACGATTTCTCGAGCGCTATTAAAGTGTTTGAACTGCTGGCCGGCGGCAGTTACCGCGATTACCGCATGTTTACCAACGGCAGCTTGTTTGATGATAAAACCAACCGAGTAACCATTGCCGAATACGGCGCGTTTATGCAGGCCGCCAAAAAACTGTTTGACGATAACCTGAAGCTAACTGCCTCTATCCGTTACGATAAAAACGAAAACTTTAAAGGCAGCTTTACGCCTCGCTTCTCGGCAGTTTATACCGTTGATAAAACCCATAATTTCAGGGCATCATACCAAACCGGTTTCCGGAACCCTACCCCGGTTGATCAGTTTATTCACCTTAACGTAGGCCCTATCACCATTTTAGGTGGCGCGCCCAAAAACAGTGCAGGGTTAAACGTTTATGAAAACTCGTTCACTGCATCATCAGTAAGTGCCTTTGGTGCGGCATTTGGTGCGGCTGTTGCCGGCGGAACACCCTTTCCGCAAGCGGTTGAGCAAAACAAAGGGTTATTGCAAAAATCAAATGTGGCCTATATTAAGCCCGAGCAGCAAAAGGCCTTTGAGCTGGGCTATAAAGGCTTAATTATGGATAAATTACTGGTTGATGTAAACTATTACTACAGCAGCTATACCAACTTTATCCTGAACACGGTAGTAATACAGCCACAAGATCAAATATTAGGTGCCGATGGCAAGGTTACCACAGCATCGGCAAGTGATATTCCCGGTGGCAAGGTACATGCCTTCCAGCTATACACCAACGCGCCCGATAAAGTATCGGCACAGGGCGCAAGCGCAGGCTTAACTTATTTGTTTGATAAAGGATATGCCCTGGGTGCCAACGCTACGCTATCAACTTTCAATCTGCGCAACGCAAATCCAAATAACATTGCAGCCTTTAACACGCCTAAATGGGCTACCAATACCACTTTTGGCAACAGCAATTTTGCCAACAATTTTGGCTTTAACCTGGCCTGGCACTGGCAAAGCGCGTTTGACTGGTACGGTACTTTTAACGGTACGCGTCCGGGCCGTGTAGATGCTTACTCGGTGGTTGATGCGCAGATCAGCAAAAAGCTCCCAAAATTCAAATCTACAGTTAAGCTGGGTGGCAGCAATATTTTTAACCAGCACATCTACCAGTCGTACGGTTCGCCGGCCATTGGCGCAATTTATTATGTATCCATAGTATTTGATGACCTTTTAAAATAAACAACATGAGCACACTTGTAATTGATAAGCCGGGTTTAAAACCGAAAACAGATATCAGCGTACCTTACCGGGCAATACTATTTGCTATTTGTTTTTTGAGCAGCGCGCTTGGCGGCACGGTATCTACCCTGATGTCGGTTTATCTGCCGGTAGTAGTTAAAGATTTGCAGGGCAATTTGCCTCCAAACGAAATTAACTCCATCAGTGGCTATATTAACGCCATCTTCATTTTTGGCTGGGCATTGGGCGGCTTTACCTGGGGCGTTATCAGCGACAAAATGGGCCGTAAAACCGCCTTACTGATGGCCATTAGCTGTTATGGCATCTTCACCATTTTAACAGGGCAAATGCCCACCTGGTGGGGCGTTGTGCTATGCCGCTTTATGAGTGGCTTTGGCGTGGGCGGCGTATTGGTAACAACCATTACCCTGATAAGCGAAGTTTGGCCTGCCAAAAGCAAAGCCGTTGTTATCGGAATCCTGTCTATCGCCTTCCCCGTGGGTATCTTTTCGGCCGGGCTTATCAATTACGTGGTATCGTCATGGCGGTCAGGTTTTCTGATCGGCGTTATCCCGCTGGCCCTGGCGCTGATTGGCGCCTGGGTTTTATCCGAATCGCCAGGCTGGCTAAGCTATCGTAACGATATTGCCAACCGCAACAACCCGCTAAATAAATTACTATCGCCCGCCCATCGCCGGGAGTTGGTAGTAGGTTCGCTGACCTTTGGCACTATGTTAATAGGCCTGTGGGCCATATTTTCCTGGCTGCCAACCTGGGTGCAAAGCCTTATCACCAATCATGATGCAGCCAAAGAGCGTGGCTTAAGCATGATGTTTTTGGGTATGGGTGGCCTAACAGGTGGTTTCCTTTCGGGGTGGCTGGTAAACCTGCTTACCTTGCGCCGGTCGATGCTGATTTGTTTTGCGGTATGTGCCGGTTTATCGTTCGTGTTGTTTAAAACCAACAGCACCTTCAGCCCTGTTATTTATGCCGAGATCTGCGTACTGGCTTTATTTTTCGGCGCCAGCCAGGGTGTATTATCAGCCTACATACCACAGCTATTTTCAACCGGCATCCGTGCCACAGCAACGGGATTTTGCTTTAACATAGGCAGAATATTTACCGCAACAGCCGTATTGTTTGTAGGCATACTGGTATCGGCCCTGGGCGGCTATGGTAATGCTATATTCATTTTTTCGTTAGTATTTGTGGTAGGTCTGCTGGTAGTGCTTTTTGGCCATAAAAGAGAAGGCAAAAGCTGAAAGGTTAAAGCGAAAAGGTTTTTAAAGAGCAATAATTCAATAATTCAATAATTCAATAATTCAATAATTCAATAATTCAATAATTCAATAATTCAATAATTCAATAATTCAATAATTCAATAATTCAATAAAAATATGGCACACATCAATGTACCCGAAGGCGTTCCGGGCATCCGTTCGCTGGTCATGTTCAGGCCCGAAACAGGTAAGCCTTTATATGAGCTGGCGCAGATACTGCTGCGGGGCGAATCTACCCTATCACCCGCTGAGCGCGAACTGATAGCCGCATATGTATCGTACCGCAACAACTGCACCTTTTGCTACAGTAGCCATGCCGCTGCGGCAAGGTGCCTGTATGAAGACGATGCCCTTATTGTTGACGAGGTATTGAGAGATATGCAGGAGGCCCCGGTAAGCGATAAGCTGAAAGCGCTATTAAACATAGCTGGTAAAGTGCAAATCCTGGGTACCGAAGTTAAACAGGCCGATATTGACGCCGCCAAAAGTCTTGGCGCTACCGACCGCGAATTACACGATACGGTACTGATAGCGGCGTCGTTCAGCATGTTTAACCGTTATGTAGACGGGCTGGCCAGCCTTACACCAACAGATCCGGAAGCATATGCAGAAATGGGCGTACGTATGGCAAAGGGGTATACTTTACCTCCCAATGCTCCTAAGTGATGAACGAAGATTGATTTAAATATCGAACACCGAATATCCAATGTCGAATAATGAAGAAAAACTTCGGTGTTGGATATTCGAAATTCGTTATTCGATATTATTTGTAATTCCATTTTTTAGTTATTGAATTACCTACACCAAAGCAATAATTATTCACCATAAAAAATATACCATGGCACATATTGAATTAAATAACGACTTGCCAGGCATAAGAGGCCTGATGTTTTACCGGCCCGAAACCGAGGCCCCCTTGAATGCCCTTGCCGAATTTTTGCTGCGCTCAGACAACTCGCTAACCCGAGGCGAGCGGGAGTTGATAGGCACTTACGTATCGTACCTGAACGACTGCTTTTTTTGCCAGAACGTGCATGGCGCGGTAGCCGGCCACTATCTTAACTGTAGTATAGACGATATAGATGCTATTAAAGCCGATTTTACATCCGCCGATATATCGCCTAAAATAAAGGCTTTATTAACTATTGCCGGTAGTGTTCAAAAAGGGGGCAAAAATGTAACCATTGAACAGGTAGATGCCGCCCGAAGCGAAGGCGCTACAGATATAGAGATACACGACACGGTGCTGATAGCCGCATCGTTTTGCATGTTTAACCGCTATGTAGATGGCCTGGGCACATGGGCGCCGCAAGACAGATCGTTTTATGTTAACCGCGCTCCTCAGCGGGCGGTTGAAGGTTATGTGGGCAGTATTTTAAAATAATTTTTAGCCGATTTATATTACAAAGGCTCCGTGTAATGCGGGGCCTTATTTTTACACTACCATACTTAACGCTGTCCCGAAAACCGGTGGCTTAAATAGCGCCCTGCCCTCCTGTTTGTCCGTCGTTTTATCAAAATACTTTTCTTGCAAATCGATATTTCGGGCCGCTATATCCAACCATAAAGCCTAAAAATCATACCATATTTTCAGCCAAAATCTCCTAAATCCCTGTGCAACATGCAAAAACGCGGCTAAAAACGCATATCCATGTTGATATATTGCACAGGCATCCAACTAAAAATTCTACTTTTTACCCCGCAATTTCTTTGTCGAGTTATTTAGTCTGTTCATCGGCACATTATGCCCCCTTGGGTCCACACCTCCCATATTTGAGTCATTGTTTCACCACTTAAAAAAACGCTATGATCTCACCTCGACTATTTTTTTTCATTTAAAACCCCGATAAGTCAATTATGAGATCGTCAATTCAAATTACAGGCTTGCTGCTAATAGTGCTCAGCTCCTGCCAGTCAAAACTATACAATACCCCGGCCACCCGCGCTGTTTCTGTAAAGCGCCTCATCCCGCCGGCAGGCATGGTGTATATACCATCAGGCACTTTCCAATACAAACTGCAGGATGATGATGATAAATCCGAAAAACGCAATGTAAGCGTAAGCGCTTTTTTTATTGACAAAACCGAAGTAACAAATAAGCAATACCAGGCCTTTGTAAACTGGGTTGCCGATTCGGTAGCTATTACCGATTACCTGCACGATGATTCCTTTTATCTGCCATCCACAGGGGCAACCGTTGGTAAAAACCGCAAGGAGATCAGGCTGATAGACTGGGATAAAGTGCACAAGATTTCGCCCTTGTGGAAACGCGCACCGGCAGACGTAAAAGAAAAGCTGGCCGGTATGATGACCATGCTCAATGGCCAGCGTATGCCCGACCCGGCATTAATGAACTATCGGTTTTACTATGTGCGTATGGATGGCGAAAAAAACAACCAGTATGTAATGGATACGGTTGGCGTTTATCCTAACGAGCATGTATGGTCGACGGATTTTCCGAACGCGCAAATGACGGTGATGGATGCCAACTACTTCAGCAATAAAATTTACGAGTATAACCCCGTAGTCGGGGTAACCTGGAAACAGGCCCGTGCTTATGCCGACTGGCGCAGTACGCAGTTAAAGGTGCTCATCAGGAACAATCCCAATCTTAAAAATTTCAAATTAAGTTTTGGTTTGCCTACCGAAGCGCAATGGCAATACGCTGCCGAAGCCAAGCTCGATCCAGCTGATACCATAGAACGTACAGTAAAAACCACTATTGATAAGGCTACCGGCAAGGAAAAACTTTCGCTAAACTTTAAACAGGGCGAGGGCGCTTACTCCAGCGATGGATCAACATTTACGCTGCCGGTTACCTCATATACCCCCAACGCCTTTGGCATTTACAACATGGCCGGCAACGTATCTGAGTGGACGATGGACGCTTTTAGCCCTTCGGCATCGCAACTGGTAAACGATTTAAACCCGGCGTTGCTGTATGATGCCGCCGATAAAGACTCGCCCCTATTAAAACGAAAGGTAGTACGCGGCGGATCATGGAAAGATAACGGCGAGATGCTGAACAGTGATACCCGCAGTTTTGAAGACCAGGGCAACGCCCACTCCTACATAGGCTTCCGCTGCGTGATGGCCGCCTTTGAACTCCCCGGCGAGCAGGTGAAAACAAGAAAATACGCTAAACGATAATTTCATGAAAAAGATACTGATAGTGATTGAAACCCTTCTGCTGATCGGTTTCGGCAGGGGTATGTCCTTTGCCCAGGCAATAGTGGCCGATAGTACGTTAACAGATACCCTGCCCGCATATGATAATTTAATCAAATCGGCCGATTTAGGAAAAGCAAAGCCTTTCCCCTATCCAAAGGCTAATGCTGCCAACATCAGGCTATATGCACAGGTTTGGCGGGATATCGACCTTTCCGATTCAGGCAACAGTATCCTTACTATCCCCGGTAAATCCCTTATGGAAGACATCATGAAGGGGATAAAAGCAGGCAAGCTCACACCTTATGAAAAAGAGGACCTGAAAAAGAAACTCAGCGCCAAACAAGGGGAACTGCGTTTTGCCGACTCGGTGCTGATACCAATTTTTGATAAAGACGGCAACCAAACCGGTTCAAGGATGGCGCTTAACGAGTTCAACCCCGATAAAGTACGCCGGTTCCGGATTAAGGAAGATGTGTTTTTTGACAGGCAGCGCGGCCGGGTTGATACCCGCATTGTAGCACTGGCCCCCATGATGCACATCAGCACATCGGCCGACCTGGCAGATAACCTGGCATTTACGCCGGCCTTCTGGCTTTATTTTCCGCAGCTGCGGTACACGCTGGTGCAGGAGGATGTGAGCAACCCAGATAAGGACATTTTTGATTTTACACTGGACGATGTGTTTATGCAGCACAAGTTTTCGGCCTACCTGGTAAAACAAGCGTCGCCGGGCGGGGTACAAAGCGGGCAACTGGAGCCGGGCAGCACCGAAGCTATACTGCTTGAGCAAAAAATTGCCGACCTGAAAAAACACATCTGGCAAAACCCCAGGGGCGTAAATGCAAAAAATTTAGCACAAACAGATAGCAAAAAGGAGGACAAGCTATGACAACGCAAGCAAAATTATTGAAAGAGTTTTTATTGATGATGCTTATATCGGGGCTATTGTTTTGCTGCGGCAAGGCCAGCGCCCAGGTACTGCCCGAGTACAGTGCATTCCCAACATCATCATTTGGCGTACAGGTTGGTACGCAGGGATTAGGCATCCAGGGATCATACAGTTTTTTGAAATCATTTAACGCCAGGATTGGGTTCAATGCCTTCCCGGGGATGACGGTACAATACAATGGCCGCGACGCGCAATTTAACCGCACATCGGTATTTGCCATTGCCGATTGGCAACCCCTGTACGGCCAAAGCGACTGGCTGGCGCGTAAGTGGTACATATCTACCGGTATTGCTTATTATTTTTCAAATAATGTGTATAGGGAAGGGATAGGCACTACACCCAACTACACTATCTACATGTCGAAAGTAAGACCCTATATCGGCACCGGGCTGGGTAATATCCACCTGTTCAAAAACATAGGTATGCGTACGGATTTGGGGTGGTTTATTCCAACCAGTTCGGCCACATCAACCTATGGCGATAAGGCCAGCAAAGTAAGCAGCGGGTTACGGGGCCTGCTGCCTGGCCTTAATTCGGCGGTAACCATTTATGTAAAATTCTGATCTGTAAAACCATTAAAAATCAAATATCATGTTAAAGAGCAAAAAAATCAACTGGCTGCATATAGCCATTTCTTGGGGTGCCAGTATAGTTATCCTTGGCGCTATGTTTAAAATTAACCATTGGGGTGGCCAGCTTGGCACCTATATGATAGGGCTTGGCCTATCAGTAGAAGCCCTGCTGTTTTTTACCCTTGGCTTTTTCCCTCCGGCCGAAGAGCCGGAATGGGAAAAGGTATATCCTGAACTGGCAGTTGATTATGCGGGCGACTTCCCAAGGCATAGCCATAGGCCAATGCACCAAACCAATGGCGTTACCGCGGCGCTTGACGGTTTGCTTACTCATGCCGACCTAAGCCCCGAAAAGATTAACAACCTTGGGGAGGGATTAAAACAATTTTCGGATAAAATGAGTCGGATAAACGCTATAGCTGATGCATCATTAGGGACAGACGAATTTGCGGCGAAGCTAAAAACCGCTTCGTCCAAGTTTGATCTGTTGGGTACCATGTTCGAAAAAGCATCGGCCGGCTTTGCTACCATTGCCGATAGCCGCGATGATGCCCATGCCTATCAGCAACAGGTTTTAAAGCTAACACATAACCTGGCACATTTAAACTCATTATACGAGAGCGAGCTAACCGGGGCCGATAATAACCTGCGCCGTATTAACCAGTTTTACCAGGGCCTTACCGGCACCCTGAATAGTTTGCACGAGTCGGCAGGCGAAACCCGGGTGTTTAAGGATGAGGTGAACAAGCTGGTGCAAAATATATCATCATTAAATGTTTACTACGCCAACATGCTTTCGGCTATGAATCAGCAGCGGATGCAGTAAAAGGGGAACGACTTTTCGGGTTGGAACGCTGGTATAGGATGGTGGATATGTAGGGCGGCGAAACTCACCCGGCAAGGCTGCGCCCGCCACCCTCTCTTCACCTGCGGTGGAAAGAGGGAATTGAACGGGGAATATCCTTAATGGAAGTAAACAAAAACGCTTTCAAGCCCCTCTTTCCGGCGAAGCCGAAGAGAGGGTGGCGGGCGCAGCCTCGCCGGGTGAGTCTTAACCAGCGTTCAAAACCGATAGTTTTAGCAACCCCGATACACTACGGGCAACAACATCCCACAAAATGTGTACACCCGGCAACCCTATCAAAACAATTAATAATTCAATTTAAAACTTTAAAAAAATGGCTGCAGGAAAAGAAACCACCAGGCAAAAAATGATCAATATCATGTACCTGGTTTTATTGGCAATGCTGGCCCTGAATGTATCAGAAACCATACTGGACGCGTTTAAAACCATAAACGACAGCTTAACTGCTTCGGCGGCAAATGTGGGTAATTCGGTACAGCAATTATTCAGCACTTTTGAGCAAACCCGCCTTAAGGAATCGCCCGAACGGGCCAAACCTGTATATGAAAAAGCAAAACAGGCAAGGGAAGCAACAACAGATCTGGATACTTACATCAGGGACATCAAAGCAGAACTTAGTAATCAAAGCAACGGGTACGACCTTATAACAGGCGACTTAAAACAGCGCGACAACCTTGATATCGGCTTTGATGTAATGATTAACAAAAAGCGGGCTACCGCGCTTAAACAAAAAATTAATGATACCCGCGAACGGTTGCTCTCTTTGTTAGGCCCGCAGGATAGCAAAACGGTATCATTCAATCTTAATGCCGATGACCCGGTAAAACGAGGCCCCAGCCACCGCAACTGGGAAGAGTTGAACTTTGGTGAAGGCGTGCCTTTAACCGCTACGTTTACGATACTATCGCGCATCCAGGCAGATAACAAAAATGCCGAATCGGAAGTAGTAAAAAAGATACTGGGCAAAATGGACCAGGCCGTAGTGAATCTGGATAAATTTGAGGCAGTGGCAGTGGCGCCAACATCGTACCTGATACAAGGACAGCCTTACACCGCGCAGGTATTTTTAACTGCTTATGATTCACGCTCGACCCCTACTGTACAGGTTGGCGGCAACCCGATATCTGTGAAGGATGGACGGGGCGTATACAATGTAAATACCAGCCGCGAAGGGGTATTTAACTGGAAGGGCACCATCAGCGTAAAACAAACCGATGGTACTATAAAAACTTATACCACACCCGAGCAGCGTTATATTGTTTCAAGGCCATCGGCAGTGGTATCGCCCGATAAGATGAATGTATTTTATATCGGGGTGGATAACCCGGTATCGGTTTCTGTGCCGGGTATCCCCTCAAAAAGCATCAGGATAGGTATTTCCGGCGGCACGCTCAGCGGTTCCGAAGGGAAGTATGTAGCCAGGGTGACTACTCCGGGTACGGTAACCGTTTCGGTATCGGCAGAAATTGCGCCGGGTAAAGTACAGGTATTAAGCCATACCCAGTTCAGGGCCAAACGCATTCCAGATCCTGTCGCAAAGTTCTCGGGCCGGTCAAGCGGCAGCGTACCTACCGTGGCCTTAAAAGCTCAGAATGCTATTTTTGCCATGCTGGATAATTTTGATTTTGACGCCAGGTTCAAAATCACTCGGTTCAGCCTTATTATAGCCAACCCCCGCGAAACCGCATCGGTACAGGTTGGATCGGGCAACACCCTGAATGATTCCATGACGGCATCCCTTAACAGCATCAAGCCAGGTTCAAGGGTAATTTTTGATAATATTATAGCGGTTGGGCCCGATGGTTCGCCAAGGCAACTGGCGCCGGTGGCACTCACGGCCAATTGATATTATATAGTTTCAGATATCAAACAATGTATAAGCCTTAAGCTTTGTGCATTCTACTTTTGGCTTCTATAATATTGACTATTCAATGCCATGGGTTCGGCATTGGGTAGTCAATATTTGTCGTTAAGTTCCAGGTCATACCGCCTTTCGGTAAGCTCTTTATCAAACCCGTTAGATACCTTTTCTTCGGTTAACCGGAAGCCATAACGGGTATACAACGAGATGGCAGCATGCTGTTCGTTGGTTGTCCATAAGTACGATTTGTTTATCTGCGATTCACGCATGTAGTTTATAAACCCGTCCATCAGTTTTTTGCCCAGGCCCAGCCCCCGGTATTCGGGCCTGAAAATGAAATAGCGCAGTTGTATACAATCGCCGCGGTTAACGCCAACCAGCACCCCTATCATTTGCTGCCGGTGCTCGCAAATCCATACCCTATCTTTACCGGCGTTGTATTGGCTGGCAAAATCGGCCAGGCCTTGTAATACATAACGCTCAAAGTTAAGCCCGTAGCCACATTCCCGCGCATAAATATCTCCGTGCAGGTAAGCGATGTAACCCAGGTCGCCGGGTTGTAATACTGTCCGTATGTTAATATCGCTGATGTTTAACGTGGTGCTCTTTTCGTTATTCATTGTTTATTTTAAAATAGTCATAATCTGTTGCATATGTGCTACCAATTCAAGCTGGCTGGCAGCAGGTAAATCTTTTATCAGCTGGTTAATTTGCTTATCTGATGCCTGGTTAAGTTTGTCAAATTCAGCCATTCCTTTATCTGTAAGCGAAAGCATCATCGCCCTTGCATCATGTTCCGAAGGTTTCCTGGCTATCAGTTTATCCTTTTCCAATTTCTTCAATAACCGGCTTAAATAGCTCTTATCAATATACATGGCCGAGGTAATGTGCGAGGCCTGCATGCTTTTAGCGGCGTAAAGCTCGTATAAGATACGGGCTTCGGCCAGTGAGTAATCACTTTGCAGCAGGTGTTTATCCAGCAGGCCTATAATATCCGTGTAAAAACGGCTAAATGCACGAATTTGTTGAACCGTTGACGACTTTGTTTCCATTTAAATAATGCTGATACAAAAGCTAAGTTCACAAATATGGTTGACTTTGTCAACCATATTTGTGATTAATTTTACTTTTTATGCAATTAAAATCCTACCTTGTATCAACCAATTAGTTATGAAAAGAAAAACCTTTATCCGTTTAGGCGGCACACTTATGGCTACACCTTTTTTATCTCCTGTTATCAGCCTGGCCGGCCAGGCTCCTTTACAAAATTGGGCGGGCAACCTTACTTACAGTACGGCTAATGTGCAGTATCCGGCTACGGTGGCCGAGGTACAGCAGCTCATAAAAAAACACAGCAAGCTAAAGGCCCTGGGTACCAGGCACTGCTTTAACCGCATTGCCGATAGTAAGGACGACCTGCTATCAACCAAAGAACTAAATAAAGTAATTTCTATTGATAAAAAAGCCATGACCGTTACTGTTGAAGGCGGCATTAAATATGGCGAGTTGGCCCCCTACCTGCATAAAGAAGGCTATGCTTTACATAACCTGGCATCGCTGCCGCATATTTCTGTTGCAGGTTCAATCACCACGGCTACGCATGGCAGTGGTGTAAAAAACGGCAACCTGGCCAGCGCTGTAACAGCGCTGGAAGTTGTTGTTGCCGATGGCAGTATAGTCCATTTTTCAAAAGCCACCGACCCGGAAAAGTTCAATGCCGTAGTTGTTGGGCTGGGCGCCATAGGTGTTATAACCAAAGTTACCCTGGCCATTGAGCCTACTTACATGATGCGCCAGCGCGTTTTTTTAAAACTGCCTATGGTACAGGTAAAGCAGCATTTTGAAACGATAGTATCTGCAGGTTACAGCGTAAGCCTGTTTACCGATTGGCAAAACGACTACGTAAACGAGGTTTGGATAAAAAGCCGCATGACCGAAAAAGATCACGATGGCCCCGAATTTTATGGAGCCAAAGCAGCCACCAAAAACCTGCACCCTATTTATGACCACCCCGCCGAAAGCTGCACCGACCAGTTAGGTGTACCCGGACCATGGTACGAGCGTTTGCCGCATTTTAAAATGGGCTTTACCCCAAGCAGCGGTAAAGAACTGCAATCAGAATATTTTGTGCCGATTAAACATGCCGTAGCGGCCATCGAGGCGATTGCTAAATTAGGCAAGCAGGTTGGCCCGCATTTATTTATAACCGAGATCCGCACCATAGCGGCAGATAGCTTGTGGATGAGCCCCTGCCATAATCAAACCTCGGTAACCATTCACTTTACCTGGAAACCCGAAACAGAAGCTGTTACCAAACTACTCCCCGTTATTGAAAAGGCCCTGGCCCCTTTCAATGCCCGGCCGCATTGGGGTAAAGTATTTACGCTCGATCCGAAAGTGCTGGCCTCACGTTATGAAAAAATAGCCGATTTTAAAAAGGTGGTTGCCGAATATGACCCGCATGGTAAATTCAGGAACGCGTTTCTGGAGCATAATATTTATGGGGGATAGCAGCCAGGTGGGAAGAATAGTGTTTTAAATATTTTAATATTTATCTTATCTTTCTGCCTGTAAAGCCTTGTCATGTCCCGTTTGCGCTATTTGCTACTGTTAATCCTTATTGCTACCGTTTACAAAGTTCATGCTCAGCAGGATATGGACTTGCATCTGAGTAATACTTTTCTTCCCGGTAAAAATATTTTGAAAATAAAAAGAGACTTTCATGACCCATATTTGTGGGTGCTTGCAAAAAACAATGAAGTTTACAGAATTAATAGCGTCACCAAACAAGTAGATGATTTTTCGGATAAGTTTACGGCATATGGCAATTTTCGATTTACCGACATCGCGGGCGTTAACAAGGATTTGGTATTTGTTGCCACCAATGCCGATGTTTTACTGGAATATAAAAACAGCGCGTTAAAAAAAATAGGCAATCCAGACGGGGTGCTGGGCGCAATCACGTCAATAGGCACAGATTATACAGGAACTTACGTTACCGATAATACGCGCGGTTTGGCAGGGCGCCCTACCGCCAATTCAATTATCATTGGCACTGATAAAGGTATGTGCCACTATGATTATGACAATGATGTCATGTTAGCAGGGTCGTCTAAAGTGCCGGCCAAAGTATTCGATGCTACCTACCGCACGGAAATGTTCAGCGATCTGGAATATGGCCCGTGGTATCCCGGACAGGATTACCAATATGACGTAATTGAACTTACTCAATGGACGATATACGGTGGTTGGCTATATTATAAATATCAGGATTTCGCAAATAGCATTAATACCGCATGTTATACCTACGGCTGGATTGATGACATGAACACCGCAAATGCAGGCGTATATTTTATCCAGATTTGGGGGACCGAGGACGGCATATTTCAGAACAACCGGAACTACTCCTATACCTTAGATTGGCCGCACAAACAATACCTGAAAGGAATTAATATTAACAAGGTAACTTCTATTTTAGGCCTGGTTGGATTTGGCTATCTTAACCAAAAGGCAATAAGTAAAGAAAACGTATTGGCAGGCACTGATAATGGCCTGTATTTTACCAATTCGGGATATAAAAACAATATAGATGGCCTGATGGGAAATTACACCTTTTTCCACTATGACCCATTAGGCAATAAAAAGATTAATGACATTTGCGTTAACGCTACATCGTATACCACACCTGTTTGTGAAGACGGCGTTTGGGTGGCCGCTATTGACGGGCTTTATCTTTTAAAGCCCGATTTTGGCGCTTATGTTGATAAAAAACAGCAATTACAAGCTATCCAATTTGAAGGAAATGGACCAGAGGTTACCAAAATAGAACTTTGCGCCAATGTCAGTATTAACGCTTATTTCAGCTCCTATGTTTATAACGACAACATTCAACAGTGGTATAAGGATGGTAAAGAAATGGCTAACCAAAGCGGCACCTCGCTTTCAATTAAGGAGGCCGGCGAATATTATGTGGTGATGTATGATCCCTGCTCAGAGGTGCATTTTGAATCAAATCATTTAACAGTCACCCAGGTAGCCGCCCCTGTATTCAGCTTTAATTACCCCGATGTATTAAACTACTGCGCCGGTTCATCAGCGAGCTTAAAAACCGACGACAAACCCAACTACCAATATCGCTGGTATAAGGATGGCGTATTAAATGGCAATACAACAGCCACGCTTGATAATATCACCGAAACCGCCAAATACAAGGTAGAAGTAAGCGCCTGTGCAGGCAATTGGGTAGCTTCAAAAGAGGTTCAGGTAAACTTTATTACTATCCCAACGCCGGTTTTGGCTACCGATAAAGCAAGCTACTGCGATGGCGACCAGGCTACACTATCGGCCAAAGTACTTATTGATGCCTCGGCTATTTTGAATTGGACAAGTTACCAGTACGCCTGGTATAAAGATGGCAGCCCCATAACCGGCAGTGCTGCAGCAATAAACGTGAGCCAACCGGGCAAATACAAAGTGACGGTAAGCGGTTGTTCCGGCTCGGTTTCGTCCGCCGAGCTGCAGGTCGACTTCATTAAACTGCCAAAACCTGTTGTATCTGCCAGTAAACCGGCATATTGCATTGGCGATATGGCCCAACTAATCGCGAATGTTAATATAGACCCGTTTACGACTGTAAGCTGGCTCAGGGACGGAAATATATTACCAGACGAACAGGACAAAGCGAGCATAACAACCAATATAGGTGGCAACTATACGGTAACCGTTGTAAGTGCTGGTTCGTGCAGTATCGCGTCGTCTGTTTATAATTTAGGTTTTACCCCGCCGCCCACCGTCAGTATTCAACAAATTGTGAATACCACCTTATGCGATGGTCAAACGGTTGATCTTAAAGCAAGCTATACAAGCGGTACTGTTACCTGGAGTACCGGCGCTACATCCGACAAAATAAGCATCCAGCACTCGGGCACATTCAAAGCTACAGTTACAACAACGGCGGGTTGTACGGTTGACGAATCTGCTACGGTGCAGTATTTTCCCAATCCAACGTTAAACGTACCATCGGCTACGCTTTGTCAGTATACCAATGAAAGCATTACCCTTACAGCCCCCGCAGGTTTTGTCAAATACGAATGGAACGGACAACCCGGCACCAACACTTTTACAACCAATAAATTAGGATCGGTTATTTTAACGGTAACCGATAACAACGGGTGCCAGGCATCACAAACCATTGCCATAAGCAGCCATTGCGATGATATACATATACCAAATGCATTTAGCCCCAACGGCGATGGCCATAATGATACCTGGGTAATAGCCGGCCTGGAGGGCGACCCAACCACAACCGTGAGGGTTTATAACCGCCTGGGCAGTATGGTATTTCAATCACAAGGTTATGCCACGCCCTGGAATGGCACCTATAACGGCAGTAAATTACCCGCTTCGGTATACTATTACGTTATCAGCACAAAAGGCACAAAACAGGTGCTTAGTGGTTCAGTAACTATATTTAATTAGGTTATTAAAAGCATTTGGCAAGTTATTATAATAATTACCAGGCAATATTTTTTATTCCATATAAAATTGCGGTAGATTTATGTAATCTATAAACCCAATTTAAAGTCTATGAAAATCCTAACTGAACCTATCGGGAGCATTCCGAGGTCGCCTGAGCTTGTAACGGCAATTACCACACAAGCCAATGCCGATGAGTTAAATAAACTTTATGCAGCTGCAATTGCCGACACTTTAAAGGAGTTTGCTGAAACCGGTTCGCCCGTTATTACCGATGGTGAGCAAACCAAATCAAGCTTTGTCACTTATCCGCTGGAGGGCTTAACCAACTTAGCATCCGGAGGCATGACCATCAATTTTGAGGATGGCCACTCGCGGCAGTTGCCTTTGCTTACCAAAGGGCCGTTCAGGTACGGTAATTATGCATCAAAATATCTTGCCGCAGCTCAAAAACTAACCAGTCTGCCCGTTAAGCAAGCCATCATATCGGCATCCGCGCTTAGTTTAATTTATCCGCCAGATGGAATTGAAGGCTATCCGCAAGCTGAATTTATTGCCGACCTGCTGAATGAATGCGAAAAAGACATCAGGCTTTGCCTGGAGCAGGGCGCATATAAAGTACAAATGGATTTTACAGAAGGACGGCTATCGTTAAAGCTCGATCCATCCGGCGGTGTATTGAAACACTTCATTGGCCTTAACAACCAGGTATTCGACCGTTTTACCGTTGAAGAACAGCAAAAACTGGGCGTACACGTTTGCCCCGGCGGCGACCACGATTCGACCCATAGCGCGGATATTGATTACGCCGATTTTTTACCCGATTTATTTGAACTGCATGTAGGCAGCTTTTATTTGCAACTGGCCAGCGAGCCCGACAGGGTAAAAGTTTTGAAGGTTATTAAACAATACCTAAAGCCCAATCAGAAAGTGTTTATTGGCGTGATAGATGTACTTAACCCCGTAATAGAAACTGCCGAAGAAGTGCGCGACAGGGTACTTGAAGCGGCAGCCTTTATCAATACCAACCAGTTGGGCACCACCGACGATTGCGGCTTCTCGCCATTTTGCGACGATGTATCCACAACCCGCGAAACTGCCTTTGCGAAAATAAAAGCCAGGATTGAGGGCACAAAACTGGCGGAAGCAGAATTGACGACGTAAAATACAATGATAATACCAGGCTTGCGAAGTTTTAAAAACTTCGCAAGTCTTATAAAGGGAGCATTTTTACTTCAAATATCCCGTTACCCCATCACCACTTCCCTCCCGCTCACCATTACCTTTTTAACATTAATGCTCCCGTAAACAACATTTAAGGATGGTTTACCTGCCTTAAGCGATACCGTACCGAAACCTGTTGCCGTTGATAAGAAGCTTGTAAAATCGCCAATTTTCGAATCGATATGTAATACACCTGTAACCGCGTCGAACCTTACACCGGTGAGTGCCTGCAGGTAGCCGTAGCTTGATAGGGCGCGTGCATACCAGTGGCCACATTCGTACTCGTTAAAGGGATTGCGCACTTTCCCATCATAACGGTTACGGGAGGCACGCAGCACGTTTAGGCCTTGGGCCACCTTGCCGGTGAGCATTAAGTGCGATGCTACCTGGTGTTCAATACCTGTCCAAACTTCGTCGCTGTATACAAACGGCAACGATAATTTGCCGCCTTTGGGCCAGGTGCAAAGCAGCAGGCCGGCCTCGTTACCCAGCGCAAATGACGGGCGTTGCGGATTGGCATGTTCGCTCAGGTCGCTTTTAAAATTGTATTTGTATACCGATTGCAGGTGGCTGTTTATTTTTTTGCTGTCGATAACATCCTCCAATCCGCACATGCGGCCTATCCAGGCGCCAAGTACGCCATCGCTCAGGCAGCCCTTGCCGTATTGGTATTTGGGGCCTTCGGTATGCAGCAATGCTTCAGCCTCTTTTGAGTATTCGCCGCCATATGATTTTTCTTTGGATGGATCTTTGGCGTTAAGGCCGGTATAGTTAATTTCCTGTATAAAAAACTCGCCATTATAAAGCGCGTTTTCTATCATCGCCTTGCCTTTGGCCTGTAAATCGCGGTAAATACCAACATCCCGTTTTAAAAACCCGCCCATTGCTATAAAGCTTTGGAGCGCTCCAAGGTAAAAGCTGGTATGCATGCCATCGGCTCCCCAAAACTCAATATCGTAGGTATTATGATGAGGTTCTTCTATCACACCTTTGTGCCGTGGGTCCCAGGTTTTGATGCAGTAATCCATACTCACTTTTACCATGGGGAATATCTTTTTAAGCCAGTCGTTATCGCCGCTGATGCGCCAATCGCGGTAAACCTTCATGATGCCGCCAAGTTGCCCGTCGGCAGCCGAATGAAAATCATGCGCCACCGGGTTTATCGGCAGGTTGGCCCTAAAGGTTTGGTGGCCGTCTTCGGCCTGATCTTCGCAAAACTCAGTGGCCCGCAGGCTGCGTTCCAGCGCGGGGAACAGATGCGGAATTGCCTGGGCATAATTCCAAACATGGGTACATGAACCATGGCAACAACCCGAGTCATCGCCGCAGCCTTCAAAATTCCACAGGCGGCCATCGTACTGCCGCATTACAGTTGGCGATTTTAAAATAGAAAGGTTACAGGCTACCGCTTCAATAACTTCGGGCGGTAAGGTGCTGGCATAAAACGCCTTTGTAAACAACCGCGACTTTGCTTTTAAGTCGTTATAATTTTGTCGCCAGTAGCTGCTTACGCTATCTATATTTTCGAAACGGTTACTGTACCAGGGCTTATAAAATTTACCGTCAAAATCCTTGTCGTACTTATCCAAACCAATATCTGCCGGCGAATTGCAGCAGCCCGAGGCCGGGTCGCAGCCCTCTTTTTTTTTACCCGGGGTACCAAATGTTAGCCGGGTTTCGGGCGAGTACCAGGCCAGCATCACCTTTATTGTTTTTTGTTTGCCGGGCGCTACATCAAAAGGCACGTAAAGGCTGGCGCCGGGGGCATTGGCAGGCACAGCAGGATTATCAACCACCCGGCCATCTTTTATGGCGTTCCAGGCCATAGTAAACGGATCCCACCAGCCACCCCTGAACCAGCAATGATCAACAACCGTATGGTCATCATCGGTAAATACCGTAAAATCTAAAGGGAAACTGGTTTCGCCGTTGCCGGTAGCTGTAGCCGTAAACCCGTTTTTTGTGGGTAGCACCGCGTCCTTTCCCTTTGCGTCGCCCCAAAAATTGCGGGCGTTAAAGCTAAACACCGCGCTAACTTTAGATGTGCCTGTATTTGTAAATTGATATTCAATGGCCCCGACAGGCAGGCTCGAGTTATCATCATCGGTAGGGATAAAGGGGCTCCACCCGGTAATGCCAACAGATAATGGGATATCCTGGTCAATAAGTTTAATGTGGCAAAACGGAAATTCGGTTTTAAACTCGGCGGCGTGAAAACGCGGCAAGCCGGTAGTTGAACCCGTGAGGCCATTGCCGGCATCGCGGAGGCCAAACTTTTTCCAATCGGGTACGGGGCCTTCCAAAAGCTTTGCTCCCCGGGCAACCCCCTTTACATGAATGGCGGCAAATATACCGGGTTCGTTAAAAATATCGGGCTTATTGCGTATGGATACATGCGAAACAGCACCCGTGCCCTCCAAACAAAACATGCCCGCGCCCATACCGCCTATAGGGAATGCAACACGGTTTAAATGATCACCGGTATAGGCGGTATTGTACGCCCGTTTTACAGGTTTGCCCGAAGTATCGTTAATATCTACAGCGGGTTCGCCCAACGCTTTGGCATCTGCAATATTTATAACAGCAGCCGGCATCATGGCCATGGCTCCGCTAACACCCACTTTTTTTAAAAAGCTTCTGCGACCTTTTTTATCCTCCATTATGCTGATCCCCGGTTTATATGGAAATGAATACCAACTTATCATTATTTATTGATAAATCATAATGTTGGCGTCTTTGTATATTTCGTTGAAAAAATGAGTTATAATTCCGGGCCTTGGTTTCCCTGCCAAACTATGTAACTCCGCAAACGTATATGGCTGCAACTCCGATGATCGCGCCAAATTCTGGATGGTTTATTTAAAAGATAAAAAGCTGTTAAAGCTGCGGCATAATACGCTGCAATCTTTTGGTTACTCACAAGGAAACTTTTAGTATCAATTAACGCTTTTCAATTCGTTCAGCGTTACACCCATAGGCAATGGCATGGAATCTTTTACGGACCTGTACAGGCGTAATTCGCCTATAATATGGCTACCCGGCGGGTTACTATGCATCTTTATTACACCAAACTCATAATAACTGTTTGATCGGCCAGATGCCGGTGACTTAAACCTTATTGTATCGTTTGCAACAGTGTAGGTCCCGCTCAGGTGTTCTACTCCAAAGCAAACTCCCCGTACAAAATATTTATGATCTGCTGTTAACTTTAAAGCCGAACTGCAGCTTGCAACTCCTTTATACCCGGCAGAGAAAATACTTTTACCCTCCAGTTTTTCAAAATCGATGATCCCGAACGGCTCAATTACGATAAGAGCCAGCAACACGGTTATCGCTATTGTGGTATACAATCTTGACTTATCGGCAAATCGCTCCCGTACCACCATGTATATCTGCCTTAACAATAGTAAAAACGCAATAACCAATGTTATAAAACAAGCCAGCGTAAGCGGCAGCAATAAAGCACCTGTATAACTTTCCCAAAAATAAGAGGTATTAATACCGATAAAACAGATCAGGCTAACGATGAGGGGTTTCTTATTTTTAATCATGTAAAGGTTTTGATGCCGTTAAATATAAAAAAGTATCTTTCACAAACTGACGTTTGCAATATATTAAGATACAACAACATTCAATTATACGTCACAATAACCTTATCCACCATACCATCACCATTAAAAAATAAATTCTCCACGGCATTTTTGCCGCTATCGGTATTGTGGTAATATATGCTGATGCTGTTTACGCCGGTAAGTACTTCCAACAGCTCGAAATGCAGGTCGGGCAGTTTGCTCAGAGCGGTTTCCCAATAAAGTCTTACGTTTTTTTTGCCCAATATGATGCCGCCGCAATCGGGGTATATTTTCAGGGCGTAAGGTGTTTGAATACTAAAATCATCAGTGTAGTGCGCCATCAGCGTATCTAAATCCTGCTTGTTCCAGCAGGTTATCCAATCAGCGGCAAACTGTAATGCAAATTGATTATCTATCATACCTAATTTGAATCTGATTAACACAATTTTTATAGGGCAAAACTAAATTTCCCCATCAATACCCTTGGATTGTTACCTATAGCGATGGGTTCGCCGCATAAAGCTTCATTGCCCAATAATGCAAACAATATCGCCTCTTTAGCATCCGGGTTGATCCCCAAACTGCCGGTATCTTTAATGTTTGCAAACACCTGCCTCAACAGGGCCATCACAAAGGGGTTTCTTGCTCCGCCGCCGCTTACAAATATTTTTAGATCATCAGCCCCGATATTGGATTCGATAAAATTGATGATGGATGCAGCTGTAAAAGCGCTTAATGTACTTACCAGATCTTGGTGAGCCAGCTCCTTTGTTTGTGATCGTTGTTGCGCATCTTCAACAAACGCCAGGTTAAACAATTCCGGCCCGGTAGTTTTTGGCGCGGCCTCGTCAAAAAACTGGTGGTTGAGTAGTGCGGTAACCAAATCATTATTTGCTTTACCGCTGTTGGCAATAGCAGAATCCTCGTCGAAAGCTTTGTTAAAATACTTGCGGCAGGCCGCATCAATCAATGTATTACCGGGGCCGATATCTGTACATAAAACCTTGCTTGCATCGCTATCAGCAGGTAAATAAGTAAGGTTGGCAATACCACCAATATTTAGCAAAACCCGTTCTTCGCCGGGTTTACTGCCCAATAGTACATCTCCATATAGGGCCAACGGTGCACCTTCTCCGCCTGCGGCAATATGTTTTTGCCTGAAATCGCTTATGGTTAATATCCCCGTTTTTACTGCCAGGTGGTCACCATCGCCAATTTGTAATGTAGCATTCGGATACCCCACCTGTTTATGTAACCGTTTTGGGGCATGGTAAATAGTTTGGCCATGGCTGGCAATAAAATCAACTGTACGTGGTTCGATATTCCATTCAGAGAGCGCCTGAAGCACCAGTTGTCCATGATAGTTGCCGATGAAAGCATTTAGTAAAGTCAGTTTCTCCAGGTCGATTGTTTTTTGGGCGAATACCTGCTGCACTTCTGCTTTAAAACTTTCGGGATATGGTATCGTGATGAATTGTAGTAACTCAAATTGGGTTTGTAAGCCATTGCCCGTAAAACTGCATAAAGCGATATCCAGCCCATCTAATGATGTGCCCGACATTAAGCCAATGGCGGTTTTGACAGGTTTTTGTGCAATATCAAAAAGCTTTTGCAGATTCTGGTTTAATGGTAACATCCGGTTAAATTACTATTTGTTGGCCGTTTACAAAAGTTAAAATAATGGGTGTGGTCAATAAATATCTGATATATTTGTTTTCAACCAAATTCAACCCATCCTATGGCCCGATTAAATTTATTGGAAGAGACCCGGTACGAGAAGCTGCCGGTAAGCGTTTATGGCAACCAGCAGGAGGCATCCATTGCCGTAGCAGGCAGGATAGCCAAACTTATCCGCGATAAGCAGGCAAAAGGCGAACAGGCAGTGCTTGGCCTGGCAACCGGTGTTACCCCCATCCGTGTTTATGCCGAACTGGTACGCTTACATAAGGAAGAAGGCTTGTCGTTTAAAGATGTTATCACCTTTAATTTGGATGAGTACTATCCCATGAAACCCGACGCCGCCCAAAGCTATGTTACTTTCATGTATGAGAACCTTTTCAGTCATGTTGATATTGATAAAGCCAATGTCCATATCCCCGATGGTACTTTGGATAAAGAAGACGTGGTAGCTTTCTGCCTGGACTATGAAAAGCAAATTGAAGAATTAGGCGGTTTAGACCTGCAGATATTAGGTATCGGCCGTACCGGTCACATCGGTTTTAACGAGCCTGGCTCTGCGCCAAATTCGGGTACCCGTTTGGTTACCCTGGATGATTTGACCCGCAGTGATGCCGCCCGTGATTTTGGCGGCAAGGCCAATGTGCCCACCAAAGCCATCACCATGGGTATTGGCACCATTTTTAAAGCCCGCGAAATTATCCTGATGGCCTGGAGCGCCAAAAAAGCCCCGATTGTAAAAAAAGCTGTTGAAGGCGAAATATCCGGTGAAGTTCCTGCTACCTACCTGCAATTATCAGAGCATGTTGAATTTGTGCTTGACGAAGCGGCAGCATCTGAATTAACCCGCTTTGATACCCCCTGGCTGGTAAAAGATTGTTCATGGGATGATAATACGCTGAAAAAGAAAGCCGTGATCTGGCTGGCTGATACCATTGGCAAACCGGTATTAAAACTTACCGAAGAAGATTATAATAACCATGGTATGGCTCAATTAGCTGTAGAGCAAGGCCCTGTTTACAACATCAATATTGATATTTTTAACCAGATACAGCATACCATTACCGGCTGGCCGGGCGGCAAACCGAATGCTGATGATTCACAACGCCCGGAAAGGGCTTTACCGGCA
This sequence comes from Mucilaginibacter sediminis, assembly GCF_051903035.1. Taxonomy (NCBI): domain Bacteria; kingdom Pseudomonadati; phylum Bacteroidota; class Sphingobacteriia; order Sphingobacteriales; family Sphingobacteriaceae; genus Mucilaginibacter; species Mucilaginibacter sediminis. Next base: position 5,979,219 of record NZ_CP170602.1, on the reverse strand, counting down.
AAAAAACGCTCGGTTATCTTCTCCCCGCACCCGGATGATGATGTGATTTCGATGGGTGGTACCTTCATTCGCCTGGTCGACCAGGGGCATGATGTGCATGTTGCTTACCAAACATCGGGCAACACCGCAGTTTGGGATGATGATGTACTGCGTTACATGGAATTCGCCATCGACTTTACCAATAGCATTGGTGAAAACGGCGGCCACCTGACCAAATTATACGAAGAGATGCGTGCCTTCTTCCCGCAAAAACAACCCAACCAGATTGATACCCGCGAGATTAGGAATGTAAAAGGTTTCATCCGTAAAACAGAAGCCATCTCGGGAGCCCGTTATGCAGGTTTGGAAGACGACCATATCCACTTTATGGCCCTGCCTTTTTACGAAACAGGTAAAACCAAAAAGAACACCGTTGGCGAAGAAGATATCCAGTTAACCATCGACCTGTTACAAAAAATAAAGCCACACCAGATTTTTGCTGCCGGCGATTTTGCTGACCCGAACGGAACCCACCTGGTTTGCTTTAACATTATTTTAGCTGCTCTTGATCGCCTGAAAGCCACCGAAGATTGGGTGAAAGACTGCTGGTTATGGATGTACCGCGGTGCATGGCACGAATTTGAAACTTACGAAATTGAAATGGCCGTGCCATTATCTCCGCAAGAGGTAATTCGTAAACGCAACGCTATCTTCAAACACCAATCGCAAAAAGACAGGCCTGTATTCCCTGGTGATGATGCCCGCGAATTCTGGGTACGTGCCGAAGACAGGACACGAGACACCGCGCAGAAATATGATCGCCTGGGTTTAGCGGAGTATGAAGCCATGGAAGGTTTTAAGCGATATAAGTTTTGAGTGATGAGTTTTGAGTGATGAGTTTAAAAAAAGCGCCATTTTAATTAACGATAATCTGATTAATGCAGGATTTTAAGAAACTGTTGGTTTGGCAAAAATCGTTCGATTTTGTGTCTGCTATTTACCAGCATACAGCAATGTATCCATCAGAAGAAAAATATGCTTTAATTAGTCAAACACGACGCGCTGTAATATCAATATCAAATAATATCGCCGAAGGCTGTGGTAGGTTCACGCAAAATGATTTAGTTCATTTTTTGCAAATGTCTTTAGGTTCTGCCAATGAAGTTGAAAACTGCCTCCTCATTGCCAATTCTTTGAAGTATCTAAGCGACGAAAACATGAACGAACTTAACGATCGTAACACCGAGATTCGGAAAATGATGCTTTCATTAATCGATAAAATAAGAAAAGGAAATTAGTATATGACAAAAGAGATCTCTACTCAAAACTCATCACTCAAAACTCAAAACCCACGTCTTCTCTCCCTCGACGTAATGCGTGGGGTCACAATTGCCGCCATGATACTCGTGAACGATCCCGGCGATTGGGGCCACATCTATGCACCGCTTGAACATTCCAAATGGAATGGATGTACGCCTACAGACCTGGTATTCCCATTTTTTTTGTTTATGGTTGGGGTATCGGTTACCTATGCCATGGAAAGCAGGAAAGCAACCGTTTCTCATTCCAAACTAATTCTGAAAGCCCTGCAGCGCACCGCTATCTTAATTGCCATCCCCTGGATAACGCAATTGATATTTCATTGGGACCGTGGCTTTTCGCATTTAAGGTTTCCCGGCGTATTGCCCCGTATTGCTTTGGTCTATTTCATTTGTACCATCATCTATCTAAAAACGTCACAAAAAACACGCGATTGGATTTTTGCCGGCGCGTTAATTGGTTATTTTATCATCATGACATTTATCCCCGTTCCGGGTGTAGGTTATGCCAACCTGGAGCCGGCCACCAACATGGGGGCCTGGATAGACAGGTTGGTATTTACCACCAATCACCTCTGGAGTGAATCGCACACCTGGGACCCCGAAGGTTTATTGGGCACCTTACCTGCTGTGGCAACCGGATTGTTCGGTATCAGGATTGGCACCTGGCTGAAGCGGAAAGATGTAGATGACAATGTTAAGGTTAGCTGGATGTTTACCTATGGTGTTATCGCCGTTGTTGCGGGCCTGGTTTGGGACTTATTTTTCCCAATCAATAAAGCCCTGTGGACAAGCTCTTTTGTGCTTTATACCGGCGGATTGGCCACCATTGCGCTTGCACTAAGCTACTGGCTTATTGATGTGCAGGGGCGTAAAAGGTTTACCTATCCTTTTGTGGTTTTTGGGGCCAACGCCATAACGGCGTATGTGCTTTCGGGTTTTATTCCGCATTATATGAACATGATAAAAATTGGCGGTTTATCTATTTATCAAACCTTTTTTGCGCCCCATTTCTCGCCCCTGAATGCCTCATTGGCAAGTGCCATATTTACAGTTATTATATTATGGCTGGTGATGTGGATATTGTATCTTCGAAAAATAATTATCAAAATATAGTAAATGAAATTTAAACCAACCCTTATCGCCTTAATGGGCATTTTGCTCTTCTGCATCACCAACTCAAAGGCGCAAACCACCACTCCATCCTTCAGTGCATCGCAATTAAAAGCGGCCGAAAATTTTTTAATAGCCACCGGTATAAACAGCCAATTTGGAGGAATTGTTGATAACATGATAAATACATCAAGCGCCCAGGTTCCTGAAGCGCAACGAGGCGAATTTGTAAACGTAATGAAACGTTTTATGGTCAAATACTATTCGTGGGATATATTGAAAGGTGAATTTGCAAAAATATACGCCACAGAGTATACCGAAGATGAACTCAATCAGTTAACGGCATTTTACAATTCGCCGCTTGGCAAAAAGTTAAGCGCGAAAACTCCAATTTTAATGCAAAAAGGCATGGCTTTAGGACAAAAAACCATAGCCGACCACAGGCCTGAGCTGGAGCAAATGATGCAAGATGCATTTGCGAAAAAAGAAGCACCCGCGGCCAGGCAATAATTAAGAGCCACAATTTGTAACTAATACTTTCGTTTAGCATCTTAGCATTAAACATTCCCTAAACAATATGAATTTAAATAAACAGCTTTCTGTAGCCGCTTTAGCTTTCCTTATAGCTTCAGGAAGTGCTTTTGCACAAGTTAAAAAAAAGCCGGCGCCATCGCCTAAAAGCAAACCGGTAGCATCGCAATTGCTTGCAAAAGCAGATGTATTGCCCATAGATAATAAGGTAATTATTGGCAAACTGCCTAATGGCCTAACTTATTACATCAGGCAAAATGTTGAACCTAAAAACAAAGCAGAACTTTACCTGGTAAACAAGGCGGGGTCTGTTTTAGAAACCGACGATCAGCAAGGCCTTGCCCACTTTACCGAGCACATGGCCTTTAACGGCACCCGCGATTTCCCTAAAAACCAAATGGTTGATTACCTGCAAAAATCAGGCGTGAAATTTGGCGCCGATTTAAATGCCTACACCTCATTTAACGAAACTGTTTACCAGTTGCCTATCCCTACCGATACGGCAGCTATTTTTAATAATGGCTTTAAAATATTGGCTAACTGGGCAGGCTACGTAAGCTTCGACCCTGCTGAAATTGATAAAGAACGTGGTGTTGTTTTAGAAGAGCAGCGCCTACGTGGGAAAAACGCACAGGAACGTTTGCAGCAACAGATATTACCAGTGTTGCTCAATAACTCTCGTTACGCGTTGCGTTTGCCTATAGGTAAAGAAGATATCCTTAAAAACTTTAAACCCGAGACAATAAAAAGTTTTTACCATGACTGGTACCGCCCCGATTTGCAGGCGGTAATTGCGGTAGGCGATTTTGACCCTAAACATGTTGAAGATTTGATAAAACAAAACTTCTCGGGCCTGCAAAACCCGACTGCCGAAAAACCACGCACAAAGTATACCGTGCCTGCTACACCGGGTACCGCTGTTAAAATAGCTACAGATAAAGAATTCCCTTACACGCTGGCCGAAATCATTGTAAAACATCCTGGCACAACGGTTAAAAACACAGTTGACTATATGCAGAGTGTCAGGATCCGGTTATTTAACCAGATGCTGAATGCCCGTTTAGGCGAATTGCTGCAAAAACCAAATCCACCGTTTTTGTTTGGCCGCTCAAGCTATGGTGGCTTTTTGGGCGAACAGGATGCCTTTACTTCAATTGCTGTTGCAAAAACGCCTGCCGAGTTAGAAGGCGCCATTAAAGCCGTTGTTGCCGAAACAGAACGCGCCCGCAAGTTTGGCTTTACCCTTACTGAGTTGGAACGCGCCAAGCAGGATGCGCTGGTGCAAATGGGTAATGCCTATAAAGAGCGCGATAAAACACGGTCAGCAAATTTTGTACGTGAGTATCAGCAACACTTTTTAGAAGGCGAAGCAATCCCCGGTATTGAGTATGAATACAATTATTATGTAAACAATATTAACAAGATCACGGTAGACCAGATGAATGCTTTGGCCGGTAAATTTATTGGCGACCAGAACAGGGCAGTGATTGTTGAAGCCCCCGAAAAAGATAAAGCTACCTTACCAACCGAAGCCACATTACTGCAATGGATAAGTGCGGCAGGGCAAGGTGTTACGGCCTATGTTGACAATGTATCATCGGAGCCTTTGCTGAGTAAATTACCCGAGGGTACCAAAGTTGTGAATACCGTTGTCGATTCTCTGATCGGTACTACTACATTGACCCTTGGCAACGGCCTTAAAGTGATATTAAAGCCAACCGATTATAAAAACGACCAGATCCTGATTAACGGCTATGCCTTTGGTGGCTCGTCGTTAGCAAGCGATGATGATTTTACATCGGCTAATCTGGCTTCGTCTATCATTAGCAGCAGCGGTATTGCCCAGTTTAACCAGGGCATGCTCGATAAAAAAATGGCCGGCAAAAATGTGAGCATTACGCCTTACATCAGCGAATTTGCCCAGGGTATCTCGGGTAACTCTTCGCCTGCCGATTTTGAAACCGCGCTGCAGTTAATTTACCTGTACTTTACCCAGCCGCGTAAGGATAACGATATCTGGCAATCAACTATTGCCCAAACAAAATCTGTATTGGCCAACAGGGGCCTCGATCCGCCGAGCGTGTTCCAGGACACGGTATCAGCAACATTAAGCAACCACAATTTCAGGGGAATGGTTACCACGCCCGAAAGGCTGAGCAAAGCATCGTTGGATAAAGCCTACAGCTTTTATAAAGCCAGGTTTGCCGATGCAAGCAATTTTACCTTCACCCTGGTGGGTAATTTTGATGTGGAAATGGTAAAACCCTACCTGGAGCATTATTTAGGAGGTTTGCCATCAACCAATAGCAAAGAAACCTACAAGAATTTGAACATTCAACCTCCGGCAGGAGAGATCACCAAAATAGTTAATAAGGGTGAAGCCGAAAAGAGCAGCGTGCAGCTGGTATTTAGCGGAGATTATGAATATAACGATGCCAATAACATCCAAATGGATGCGTTGGAGGAAGTATTGAATATTAAATTGATTGAACGCCTGCGCGAGCAGGAAAGCGGTGTTTATGCTCCTGGCGTAAGGGCTGGTTACCACAAAACGCCAAGCGGCAGGTATAGCATCACCGTTTATTTTGGATGTGCGCCAGCGAATGTTGACAAAATGATTGCCTCTACCTTGGATGAGATAGCCAAGCTTAAACAAAATGGTGCCCTGCCAACCGATATCCAAAAATTTGTAGCCGAAGAAGCCCGCAGCACACGCGAGCAAATGAAAGAAAATGTTTTCTGGGCCGGATACCTGGCATCGTCGTCACAAAACGGCGAAAACCCGGATCAAATTTTGCAACACGTAGGCAACCTGGAACAGGTAACCGTACAAAGCACCAAAGATGCTGCCAACAAATACTTAAGCGGCAAAAACTTCATCAAATTGATTTTACTGCCCGAGAAGAAATAATTATTTTTTGCTGATAGTAAAAGCACCCTGTTGGTTTACCTGGCAGGGCGCTTTTTGTTGAGCCCATCAATATAGTATTTCGCTTAATGCATATTGATATAAGCAGAAGCCGCCTCATGTGCTTTGTGCACCACAACGGCTACACATTTTTTAGTGACCTCGTCTACCTCGAAGGATATGCCGTTATCGGCATCAGTATAAACCTGTACATTGTGTCCGTTGGCTTTATACCTGGTAACGGGTTTTAACGAATAATTTTTTTTAACAGCATCTAAAGCAGTACCAACACCCAAATGACCGACAGTTTTAAACCACGGCGATGTTACCAGTATTTTTTGGACACGGCTGATAGATTCATCTTTGCCACCCATGTTACGGTGCGAATAAATGCTGGTGCGGTAGCCTTTGGTGTCGTGTTTGGCAAACCATACCATTAATGAGCTGCCCATGGCAGCATCCGAGCTATCGGGCTTGCCTAATTGCTTCAAGGCCAGCTCCAGGTCCTGGTCAATCAGGATATGGCCTATTCCTTTTCCCGGCAAAATGAGGCGGTCGGTGGCAACGGAGCCCATAGTCGACGTATCTGATGATATCAGCTTATCGGCTGCAGAATCATCAACGATAGATTTATCGGTTAGGGTAGTATCAGCCGCCCCGGTTTTGGCGGTATCGGCAGTTGGTTGTTTATGGGCTGGCTGGTTACAGGATAACAGGCCTGTTGCCAGCAATATGATCAGGCTATTTTTTATCATACTATAGCTAACAGGATTTATCACTAATTTGTTGGCGCGTATTTGTTGCACTGGCTAACTAAACGCAAATTAAATTGTTAGGCAAAAGATGAGTACAAAAGGCCGGCAGGTTATACAGCATTGGTACAAGCAAAAAAACTGGCAACAGTTCCCCTTTCAGCAGGAAATGGAAGCGGCCTACCTGGGCGGCTACTCCGGCTTGCTTAACGCCCCTACGGGGAGTGGTAAAACCTTTGCCTTGTTTTTGCCCTTCCTGGTCGATTTTATTAACAAGCACCCGGATAATTACACCACGCAAAAAAACAACGGCTTGCTGATGCTATGGATAACCCCATTGCGTGCGCTCACCAATGATATCCGCAAAGCCATGCAGGAAGCCTGCGACGAAATGGGCCTGCCCTGGCACATAGCCACCCGCACAGGCGATACATCTGCAGCAGAAAAAGCCGCACTGAAACGAAAATTGCCCGAGGTGCTGCTTACCACCCCCGAAAGCCTGCACCTGATGCTGGCCCAAAAAGACTACCCCAAATTGTTCAACAACCTGCAGGTGGTAGTTATTGACGAGTGGCACGAACTCCTGGGCACCAAACGCGGTGTGCAGGTGGAGCTGGGATTGTCCCGCCTGAAGGCAGTTTGCAGTCGGCAGTTAGCAGTTGGCAATGCACTATCAAATGAAAATGGGCTATCTGATAATTCTGATAAGATTGATCTGCAAACTGCCCACCGCCCACTGCAAACTGCTCACTGCCAACTCAAAATCTGGGGCATCAGCGCAACCATAGGTAACCTGGAGCAGGCGGCCGAAGTTTTGCTGGGCAATGACTTCCCGGCAGATCAGATCAGGATGGTGCGGGCCAACCTGGAGAAGAAGTTGGATATCCAGTCCATCATCCCCGATAATGTGGAGAATTACTCATGGGCAGGCCATATTGGTTTAAAGCTGCTGCCACAAGTGATGGAGATTGTGGCCAAAAGTAAAACCACGCTGATATTCACCAACACGCGGTCGCAATCCGAGATCTGGTACCATGCTATTTTAGATAATTACCCGGAATACGCAGGCACTATGGCCATGCACCATGGCTCGTTAGATAACGAGTTGCGCAACTGGGTAGAGCAGGCCCTGCATGCCGAGGCTTTGAAGTTGGTAGTATGCACATCCAGCCTCGATCTTGGGGTCGATTTTAGGCCGGTTGATTGCGTAATACAGGTGGGCAGCCCCAAGGGCGTGGCCCGCTTTATGCAGCGCGCCGGGCGAAGCGGCCACCATCCTGGCGCGGTATCACGGGCGTATTTTGTACCCACGCACTCGTTAGAATTGCTGGAAGGGGCCGCGCTTAAAGCCGCCATTAAACGTGGGATATTTGAAAGCCGCGACCCCATGCTGCTTACCATGGACGTGCTGATCCAATACATGGTTACATTGGCCGTATCCGACGGTTTTAGGGCCGATGAGCTGTTTAACGAGGTAAAGGGTACTTACGCCTTTGCCGACCTTACCCGCAACGAATTTGGCCAGCTGCTGGAGTTTATAACCACCGGTGGCAAAACACTGGCGCAATACGACGAGTTTTTAAAAGTAGAAATAGAGAACGGCCTGTACAAAGTAAACAGCCGCAGGGTGGCCATGCGGCACCGCCTAAGCATAGGCACCATAACCAGCGAGCTGAGCATCCGGGTAAAATGGCTGAGCGGCGGTAGCCTGGGTACTATCGAAGAATCCTTTGTATCGAAGCTTAAGCCGGGCAATACCTTCTGGTTTGCAGGCCGTAGCCTGGAGTTTATCCGGGTAAAGGAAATGACGGCATTTGTCAAAAAATCAAACTCCACCAAGGGTTTAATACCCAGCTGGAATGGTGGGCGCATGCCCCTGTCGTCACAACTGGCTGCCGTATTCAGGGATAAGCTGGACGAGGTGGCTCATGGTATCGAAAAAGATGTTGAAGTCATCGCCCTCAAGCCTTTGTTCAAATTGCAGCAGGAGTTATCGCACCTGCCCCAGAGCCACGAGTTTTTGATCGAGTCGTTTAAATCCCGCGAAGGGCACCACCTGTTGTTTTATCCCTTTGAAGGGCGGCTGGTACACGAGGGGATGGCGTCATTGCTGGCCTTCAGGATCAGTAAAATCAGGAATGCCAGCTTCAGCATCGCCATGAACGATTATGGCTTTGAGCTACTTACCGACGAGGACGTACCCATTGAAGATGTACTGGAAGATGCCAGCTTTTTTTCGATAGATAACCTCATTGATGATATCCAGCATAGCCTTAACGCCAACGAGATGGCACGCAGGCGGTTCAGGGATATAGCCCATATTGGCGGGCTGGTGTTTACCGGCTATCCCGGCCAGCAGGTGAAAAATAAACATTTGCAGGCCTCTACCTCCCTATTGTTCGAGGTGTTTACCGAGTATGAGCCGGATAACCTGCTGGTGCGCCAGGCATATAACGAGGCTTTGGCCTTCCAGCTGGAGGAGTTTAGACTGCGGGCGGCTTTACAGCGGATAGCCACCCAAACTATCATCCTGAAAACCATTGAGCGGCCAACCCCATTTGCGTTCCCGATAATGGTTGACAGCCTTGGCCGGGAAAAACTGACCACCGAAACCATGGAAGAACGTATTGCCAAAATGGCCCGCCGCTACGGCGCAGAAGGCGTTGGCGAAGTGGACGAAACCCGCAAAAACCGCAAACCCGGCATCACCCGGAAGAAGGGGTTTTAGGTGGCTGTTCCCGCCTGCAATACCAGCACTTTACAAGCATCTTTTGCACCTTTTATATACTGTGTTACACCTGTTAATAAGGTTAACTAATTGAACATCAAGCGTTATTTGAAGTTACAGACATTAAAGCGCCTTTTATTTTTTTAATTAGTTCCGGTTGATCGCCTGGTACCGTAATATTTAGCCAGCGTGGCAACGTTGACGAATGGATTTAATTGCAAGTGTGTGTACCGGTACGGGGTGAAACAGGGTGACACGCCCTGGTACAGGGTGGTACGCCCTGGTACGGGGTGTTACGCCCTGGTACGGGGTGGTACACTACCAATGGTTAATATTTTTAACCAGGGCAAAACTTCGGATTGGGCGGAAGTATTGCGTAGGCGGGATCAAATAATCGTTTAACGACAATTTGATTTACACCTGCAAGATATATCAGTGCTTATTTTTATATTTATAGAGCAGTAAATCATCCCAAAAACCTATCGCCATGGCCTCAAAAATTAGCTTCAATACCGGTAAAATATCGCGTTTAAACACCTTTATCCCACAGGCCGTAATAGCAGGAGGATTAATATACGTTTCGGGCATGGCGGGGCTTAATCCCGAAACCGGCAAACTGATCGACGATACTTTTGAAGGGCAGGCCCGGCAGGCTTTCACAAACATCCAAACCATACTGCAGGAAGCCGGCAGCCATATGGATAACATCGTAAAAACCACCATCTGGATGGTTAGCGGCCAGGACCCAACCTTTGCAGCCATCAATAAAATTTATGCCGGGTTCTTCCCCAAAAACCCGCCGGCACGCAGCGCCCCGCAGGTGATGCCCTTTCCTGGTGGTATCCTGGTTTCGGTGGAGTGTGTGGCGCTGGTTTAAGGGAATATCATTCGAAGGCAATGTTACCAAAGACTTTTTTACTTGTATCATTTATCCTTGTTTGCGGTTTAATTGAAACGGCCGGGGCACAAACATTTACAGTGCAATCCTTTGAAGGTATTAAAACCCAAATCAAAATAGCCCACGGCAGCAATGATGAAAATGTAACCATCTATTGCCTGCACGACAGTTTAAAATTGAGGTTTTATAACAACATGCAGGATGTAAGCGTGCTCCAAAACAAATTTTTGCAAATTACTTATCGTGTACATGCAGGCTCGGATATTGCCTCCACCAATTTGTTGTTACTGTGTGTTAGCAAGGGCAAACTTTGCCAGGCCCTACACATTATGTCTTTTATAAATGCCTCCATCAAGGCTGTGGATACTGATACCGACACCTTAGTATTGGACGAACACCGCTTTTTTCAGTCAAAATCTCATTTAACAGGCACTAATAAAAGCAATTACAGGTTCAATATTAATTTGCAGGACAAATCAACCTCGAAAAGCGATCCTAAAACCAATTATAGCATCGATACCTCCATGGTGTTGAATTTTGACCCCGATAAGCATGTTTTTTACAGCGACCACCGGGTGGTATCACAATACTTTAGCGTTTACGATTATAAAACATCAAAAGATATTATTCGGTATTTTAAAGGAACTTTCCCGGTAATAAAAATACGCCAAAATATTACCTATTACTTTATAAAAGGCGAATGGTACAACCGTAGCAGCAACAACCAACTATCTAAAGATGCTTAAAGGTAGGCACGTTTTGTGGGGGCATTATTGTCGAAAGGTCCGGTACGCCGACTGTCATAGGGCCTCGGAGTCCTCTATCGAGAGACCCCGAGGGGACAAAAACGATTTGCTTACACACTATATGGAGCATATCTGAGCGGATTGAATGAATACGAAAAGCCAACTGGAAGTGGTGCGGTGATAACTACCGACCACCGGCTGAATCCATTCTTTAGATATATTAAACCTTTCACCAAGTGCATCGTTGGTAATTTTCTTATCGGGTGTGAAATGTCCAAACGATTTTATTATTGTGCCCATTGTTCTATTTCATACTGATGGTTGGGAGCAAATATCTGTGGAATGTAGTAGATTACTTGCAGGCGGCTTTTATCGGTAAGTAATTGGCATGTATTTGGCATAGAGTTTGAAAAAGGTTCAGCTTTCGCTCTTCAATTAAATAAGTGAATCAAATAATTTTTTGGCATTATCGAAATTAGCTCGTAAACTCTCTGACGTTTCTTTTGCTTTTTGATTAGCGAGAGACTCATATGCTTGTTCAAATGATATTGTTATTTGTCCCAAATCTTGTGGTGGTACAGCGATGGGGCTAAAGCTATTTTTATATTCTACATTGCCATCTACTAAGACTTGAAAGATTGTTTCTTTGTATTCGCCAAACGATTTAAGATCCTGATAGCGGATAACTCTATCTCGTCCAATAGTTTCAGCAGTGCCAATTCCTTTATCTTTAAATGGGAGAAAATCCGATAATTCATCATTGATTTGTTTGGAAGATAATTTAGCACCATCTAAGAGCAAAGTTGTTATTCGCAACGGCTGCAACATAGATAACAAATTAATATAACTGAAATAATACTCAATAGATATGTCAGGATCCTGCAAAGAGAGAATGATGCCACGTTTTGTTGCGGCGGATTCTGTGATTATATTAGCTAATATATTTTCATCTTTTGTTGCATAATAATCATTAAGAGAATCTTGAAATCCAAAAACTTCACTCGTTTTTTCTTTCAAAGAAGTTTGATTTAGCTTGTCAAGAATAGTCATTTTAAGCTGCTGTATCTCTGTACTAATTTGAGTTAATTTGTCTAAAACGGTATTAATGCCAATGCCTTCTTGAAAAAGAGAATTAAAATAACTAAATATTACACTCCCTATTGAAGCAAATGGGCTTACAAGATTTGCTAATTCTTCCGAAGAGTTATCGTCTGACGAAGGTTGAAAAATATCTGTCTCCATAGTGTATTTTTTTGCTTAATATGTATCCTCTTTTCAGCTTACGAAGTTTGAGGTTTCCTATTGCTTTATTCTTGTACTCCTAATCTTTTAAGCGCCTCTTTTGCTTGTTGGCTGAGTGATATGTTAGTCGTAATTCCATTAACTGTAACCTGCGTAAAATAATTTTCACCACTTGCTACTGCTCTACGATACCATTCTATGGCTGTATTGATATTTTTAGTTACGCCATAACCGCCCTGTTCATATAATTTTCCTAATTTTAATTGAGAAAAGAGGTCCTTATGTTCAAATGCTTTTTGATACCATTGCACTGCTTGTATATAACTTTTTGTTACGCCTGTTCCGTTGTAGTACATATCTCCCATAGCCGACATTGAACCTGGTTCTCCTGCATCTGCAGCTTTTCGAAACCAATAGATGGCTTGGGCATAACCTTTTGCAACTCCTACACCATTTAAATAAAGCCCTCCTAATTGTCCTTGGGCTCCCGCATCACCTTGTTCTGCTGCTTTTCGATACCAATAAGCCGCCTGTGTATAATTTGCAGTTACTGCTATACCATATAAATACATTAAACCTAATTGTCCCTGGGCTTCCGCATTACCTTGATTTGCTGCTTTTCGATACCAATAAATGGCTTTAGCATCATTTCGTTCTACGACATTAGAGCCACTGTAATAGCACGATGCCAATGCTGATTGGGCTTTCGCATTACCTTGATCTGCTGCTTTTTGCCACCAATAAAAAGCTTGAGTTTGATTACCTTCTCTATTATATTCTACACCCTTATTATAACATTCATCAGCACTTATATTATCATTAGATACAGACATTATACCGCTTGTTTCATTATTCTGCTGTGTATTATCAGTATTGCTATTATCAGAAGAAGATTTTCTGCCATACTCTGCCTCATAATCTTCCTTAAACTCTTCGCCCGTGCCCCTGCAATGAACACATTGTGTTTTGCCCAAGCCATAGCATTTAGAACATACAGTTCTGTCATTGCCGTCTCCGGTGTATCCACTACCATTACATTGCGTACACGTAAAATAGCCTTCGCCGTTACATTCGCTGCAATCTACCAAGATACCCGGTTTTGTATTAACCTTATTTTGCAACTCGGCAAAGCGTTCATTCCTGCCTTTAATATCTTCGTTTATAAAATGCTGCGTCATCGAGCCAATAAGCAAATTTGCCAGGCTTTTCACCGCGTCGGCCACATTGTTATAATTTTGTGCCTGATAATTCAACTTTTGATTTAGTATATTTAGTTGCTCTTGTCGTTGCACTTCTTGTTGCGAAGCAGAATTACCGGTATTGCCTCGCGGATCATTAGCGTTCATAGCCGTATGATAGGAAGAACCATTTTGCGATGAATTGCCAGAAGAGTTATTGTTTGAGTTTGATGCAGTGTTCTTGCTATTTTGCTGTTGCTTACGGGTATTATATTCTGCTACAGTTAAGCCGTTAATGGTTTCCTGCACTGTATTTATTCCTTTATTCTCATCATAATAAAACCGGTAAGTATCGCCGTTTTGTGTATAGCGGACCTCTGCAGCCACCGTTTTTATTACTTGTTTAAATACATGCCAGTTACCCTGATTATTTTCTTTGTGAATGTAGCCGCCAGCTACTTCATTTCCTCCTGTAGAAAACCCGGATTCGCCTGTTGTGCCATCACATTTAACGCCCCGCAAGGTAACGTAAAGTTTTACCGGGAAAGGGAATGTATGCCCTATCGCCACCTGTGGCCAGCCACATCCGCAATTTTGCGGATACTGTACCTGATACATTAAGTTACCAAGACTTGTGCTTAATGGCGTTACTACATTAGTCCAGTGCATATTGCAAGGATTATCGCTGGATTGAGCATTACTTATAAAATAGCTGAATAACAGCATCAAAAAGATAAAAAAGTGCTTTTTCATGATCAATTAGGACATTTCAATAGTTCAATTATGGAATTACTTAGGAAGTACATCCCTTTTTGAATAAAATTATTGTCTCCTCAAATTTTTTGCAATCACCATTTATAGTGATTTTTAAGAGAAAATTTTATTTTAGTACCCATATTTCAACCTGAAACTCTTATATGAAACTTGAGTTGTTTAACAGTGAGGCGACTAAGATTTGGAAACGAGCTTCCGATAGCGAAGAACAAGCAACCGAACTCCTGCAACTTGAAATAAACCTTTATAAAAAACTGCTTATTTTTTTCCAGATCGGCGAAAGCTGCCATTTTATCTTCAATTTCCAACAAATACGCTTTGACTTTATAAGCGATGAGGCCACCACAATGTTGGGTTATGCCAAAGATGAAATCACACCGGTACTGCTCATGGAAAGCATCCATCCCGATGATCGTGCGTGGTTTCTGAATTGCCAGGATGTTTCGGTAAACTTTGTTTTAGGGTTACCTTCTGAAAAACAGATGAAATATAAAGTACGGATTGATTATCGGATCAAAAAGAAAAGCGGCGAATATATTCGCATCATGCACCAGGTGGTTATTATACATAACGATAACTCAGGAAAAATATTAAGAAACCTGGTGGTATTTACGGATATTTCCCAATTAAAGAAAAGTGAAAAACCGATTATGTCATATATCGGCATGGATGGCGAGCCATCTTACCTGGATGTAGATGTAAAAAGTTATTTCCTCGAAGAAAGCGATCTGTTAAGCAAGCGCGAAAAAGAAATACTTTACCTGTTAGCTGAAGGTAAGGCAAGCAAACAAATAGCCGATATTTTGTATATCAGCAAACATACGGTAGATACTCACCGGAAAAACCTGCTGCGTAAAACCAACACGGCAAGCACTATTGAATTGATCAATAAAACAATCCGGGAAGGGTTGATTTAATGAACTGAAACACACTGAATTTTTCAGAATTAAGCTTTTTTTAGGTTAGTGTGTGGTTAAGCTATTTAGACGAGAAATGGTTATATTCACAAATTCCATCTGACAATCTATAAAACCACCCGACAGTCAGATCAAGTTGTGGCTATATATTTGAAGTATGTCTGTCATTGATTTAACGAATAATTGAATGCCACCTTCGAAAACTTGTTTATTAGTAAAACGCAAAAAATGATTCTGTTCTGAAAACGTTTGCTTATTTATTGGATTTGCACTACAGTCGTTGGGGACAATCACAATAATGGCTTCTTTTATTGAATTGCAGTGCTGCTTTACTTCTTGAAGCATTTTCTTTAAATCTTCTGAAGTTATTTGCGTTTCTTCTGACATTTTTATTTTTAAATTTTTTTGCAGTGTTTTTCAGGAAAAGGCACGAAAAAAAAAGTAGGATATTAAAAATGGTTATTACCGAGCACAAATAGCGCAACCGCCCATAACGACGCCATTATTAAAATGGTATTCGTAATATGCTTCATTCGCAGTTGCCCCAGGCTCACCGCAACTTCCACATTTCCAATAGACAACAAAATCTTTTGGTTGAATAGGACAAATCGGATTTTTTATTTCTTGCGGAGTGCTTACTTCAATTAGTTCTACTATCGTATTGTAGAGCTTAGAATGAAGTGCTGTCGGCTTTGTTGTTACTTCAGATTTCATAAATAATAGCATATCATCAATGCCTTGAAATGATTGACCAAACTCAATTTTAAAGGCGAAATTTTCTGAATTTGGCTTCAATGTATTTTCCATAGTAAAATTTAATTATCTATTATTCCCTTTTCGGCTTACGAGGCTTTATTGATTTTGAAATTTATTATACCTGATGGCTGGTAATGGGTAAAATATTAGTTTAAAATTACCCCTTGCTTCATTTACCCGCAATCACCATTTATAGTGATTTTTTCAACAAAAATTTTATTTTAGCACCTATATTTCAACCTGGAACTCTTATATGAAACTTGAGTTGTTTAACAACGAGGCGACTAAGATTTGGAAACGTATATCAGATAGCGAAGAACGTACTGCCGAACTGCTGCAACTTGAGATTGATGTATATAAGAAACTACTTATCTTTTTTCAGATCGGTGAAAGCTGCTACCTCATCTTCAATTTCCAGTTAGTCCATTTTGATTTTATAAGCGAAGAAGTCAAGACATTGCTTGGTTATAACAGGCAGGAATTTTCAGCTGATCACATTATCCAAAATATCCATCCCGATGACAGGGCCTGGTTTCTTAACTGCCAGGAAACGTCCGGGCAATTTTTATTCAGCCTGAGTCCGCAAACGCAAATGAAGTATAAATTGCGGATTGATTACAGAATTAAAAAGCAAAGCGGCGAATATATACGGGTAATGCACCAGGCAGTAGTCATACAAAACGATGATGATGGGAAAATAATCAGATGCCTGATAGTTTTAACGGATATTAGCCACCTCAAAAAGGACGGCAAGCCTGTTATGTCATACATCGGCATGGATGGTGAGCCTTCGTACCTGGATGTAGATGTTAAAAATCATTTCCGGGAAGAAAGTAACTTATTAAGTAAACGTGAAAAAGAAATACTCTATCTTTTAGCGGAAGGCAAGCCAAGCAAACAAATAGCCGATATTTTGTATATCAGCAAACATACCGTAGATACTCACCGGAAAAACCTGCTGCGTAAAACAGGTTCGGCAAGTACCGTAGAACTGATTAATAAGACCATACGGGACGGACTGGTATAATTTAGTTTCACCTTCGCTATCGTTTGTGCAATGCCACTAAATTAATGATAAAGAATCTGACAGTAAGTATTTTGATTTTCAGCCTGTGTTCGGTGTCATCACACCGCCCCAGGCTGAGTCAGCGGTAAAACTTGCGCATTGTCTTGCCATGGTGGTGGCAGAGCCGGTCATAGGCGTCTATCAATAGCCAGATATAAACCAAAGCCCCCAAAATCAGATGCCGGTATACCACGACCACCCTGAAGTAATATCGGGCCCCGGATCAGTGAATTTATCAGTCACCACAATGCGCTGCAAAAATTTAACGTTTTTGTAGCCCAGCTGCGTTTCTACCCTCAGGCGTAAGGGCGCGCCGTTACGCGCAGGTAGGTCTTCGCCGTTCATGGTATGGGCCAGTATGGTTTGCGGATGAAATGCATCAAGCATATCAATGCTTTCGGCATAGTTGTCGAAGCCGTATAGGGCTACATAACGTGCGGTTTTTAAAATGCCGGCATCTTTTAGCAGGGCGCTTAGTGGTACGCCTGTCCATTCGGCAATGGCGCTCCAGCCTTCCTCGCAGGTGTGCCGGGTTATTTGGGTTCGCGCACCCAGTTTCTTAAGGTCATCCATCGAATATTTACGCGATTTGGCCACGCAACCTTCTACAACAAGTTCAAAATCTTTAAAATTATTGAGTTGCAGCTGCTGATAGGCTTTGCTGTAGGCTTTTTTGCTCGCCGGATCGGCGGGGTCGCCAATATCGGTTACCGGGAAGCTGGTTATCTCGCTTTTTTGATACTCCACAGCCAGGGCCCGCTGCGAAAGCAGGCCGCGCTGGGCAATGTAGGTTAAATCGTCGCCCATCCGCAAAATATTGCCGTAGGTGGGCGGTGCTTTTTTAAGGCAGCCCGAAAGCAAAAGCGCACCGGCGGAGGTAAGTCCTGTTAAAATAGCCTGGCGGCGGTTCATCAGTAGTTTTCTTTTCATAACTACCTGCCAAAAGTTATTGCCCAAATATTTCGTTTAAACCCCGATCTGATCACCATAACCACATGTACCAGCAAAAACAGCAACAATAAAACTGCCGCAAAAAAGTGGATAGTGCGCGCCGATTGATGGCCGAAAAATATTTTCAGCAAAAAGGGATAAGATGCTGTAATAGCCGGCGACATGGTGAAGCCGGTTAAAATAACCACCGGGAACAGCAAAAAGATAACTGATAGATAGGTGATCTTTTGCAATAGCCCATATTTGCCCGTGTAGTGCATGCGTCTGTGCAAATGCGCGGCAACATCGCGCCAAAGTAGCTTTAAACTAAATTCGCGGCTGCGCGGCACCAGGTTATGCCAAAAATGCCCGCTGTAAAACCCTGCTATAAAATAGATGATGCCTGTTAACACCATGAACCAAGCGGCCAAAAAGTGCGTACTACGCCCCCAGCCATTTTCATTAAAAATATCGTAAGTGCGGGCCGCGGTTACCTGCTGCCCGGTTACGTGCTTAAACGGTATGCTTTTATTCCAGCCGCCATGGTGGTAGTTGCGGCTTATCGGGAGTTCAAACAGTGCCGGGGTAAGGTCGTTACCTGCCTTGCCCCAGTAAAGCCTGGGGTGCGACATCAGGATAACAAAACCACTAACCGTAAGCACCAGGAAACTAAGGGTAATAATAAAGTGCGCGCCTTTAACCCAGGGTTTGTGTGGTACAACTTCGGTCTTAGGGCTTTGCGATAAGTTCATTCCTGCGGCGGTGACAAGTACGTTTACATAAACAGAATAAATATAAAGGTATTGGTTGAAAATATCAAAAAACCAGCGATTTGTGATTTGACCTAAGCTGAGATTCGACGTAGTTTCCCTGAGCGTGCGTTTGGCGCGTGTACCGGCGTGCCTGCGCAAAATATTGAGCGGTGATATATCAAATTACCCATCTGTTGCAAATGCAACAAATACTAAAGTATTTGCAACAAACTCAAAAGTTATACCGCGCATTATTTTGTTTTTTTGAAAACATCAAAAAAACTACCATGAATAAGTTTTACCTGGCCGGCGTTTTAGTTGTGCTGTTATTCTCTGTTATCGCCTTTACAAACGATACTAATCCCCTTGTTGGGAAATGGGAATATTCGACCACTTCCCAGGGACAGCCTTTTAAGTTGCTGGCGATTTTCAGGGCCAACAGCACTTTTGATGGCTTTATCAACAAAAAAGAATTTGTGAGCGGCACCTATCACATGAAACACGATACGATGTACATTTCCGATCCAACCTGTAATGCTAAGTATGAAGGTATTTATAAAGTTCAATTTTTAGGCCAACTTGATTCGCTTAGGTTTCATGTGATACAGGATACCTGTACAGGCCGCAGGGAAGGGACTGATGGATTTCTGTTTAAAAAAATAACTACGGTCAAATAGCAATAGCATGAATGAAAAAGTTTTGCATTATCCTTTTTGCGTTGGGTATTATCCTGATCTTTTCGCAAAGCGCTTTTAAAAACGATGAACCGGTAACCGCTGTAGCACTGGGCCGCAAACTATTTTTTGACCCGATATTATCCCGCACAAAAAAAATCAGCTGCGGATCCTGTCATAAAGAAGAATTTGCCTTTTCGGATACTTCTGCCGTTAGTTTAGGGGTACACAGCAGGAAAGGTGTGCGGAATACGCCCTCGGCCATGAATATGAGCTTGCAGGTAGCTTTCTTTTGGGACGGACGCGCCACTACGCTGGAGCAACAGGCGCTGATTCCGCTTCAAAATCCGATAGAAATGGATTTGCCCTTAGCTACCGCCATATGGCGCCTGCAAAATAGTGCTTACTATAAAAATGCTTTTTTTGCTGTTTTCCGGGAAGCGCCCAATGCTGCTAATTTAGCGAACGCATTATCAGCATTTGAACGGACATTAGAAACAGGCGATTCGCCATTTGATGACTGGCGCCTGAATGATAATGAAGCTGCCGTAACCGAATCGGCCAAAAGGGGCTTTGCTATTTTCAATACCAAAGGCCGGTGTATCCAATGCCATTTCGGCCCCGATTTCAACGATGTGGAATTTCGCTCCATCGGCCTGTATGATCAAAAAACACTAATCGACAGCGGCCGGGCCTGCGTAACCAAAAAAGAAAATGACCTGGGCAGGTTCAAGATAGGCGCTTTGCGAAACGTAGCTATAACCGCTCTTTATATGCATAACGGCATGTTTAAAACACTGCGGCAGGTTATTGATTACTATAATGATCCGGATAAATTAGTGCCGCACGCTATAAACCGCGATACCCTGCTTAACACACCAATGGGCTTAACCGAACAGGAAAAAAACGACCTGGAGAGTCTCCTGACTTCATTAACTGACAAAAGGTTCTCGGCTAAGTTAAAAAAGATACGACCACAGGCTGGCAAGCATGCGTTTTAACCCTTGTTGCCTGTTGTCTACCACTGTTCTATTTTCCAACTTCGAACCACTATGCTCGTGGTTTGTAACTGTAGGATTTCATCCTGCCATAGCAAGAATCTTGCTAATTATTGAATGTGTAACCCCCGAATGGTTAAGCTTCATCCGGGAGTTTTGTATTTTTAATCGGGGCAAAAGAATAACACAAAAGTACTAAGGTTAACAACCAATATCGTCGATTTACTAAAGACATGGCTTATAGGCGCAGATGCCAGGATACTTGCAGCAGCGAAAATAAACGGCAACCTGCGGGTACGAAAAAGCACTTGCAGTAGTGTAGCCACTCAATGTAACCTTGTAGACTTACCTTTTAATCAATACCCCTGGCTTACCGATTTTGCATTAAAATCGGGCGCGCTCCTGATGGCATTGGCCGGTTTAAAACGGAAAACTTTTTCATCAAAGCCGGTGTATTGCTCCAACTGAAACCCTGTTAATTTTTGTGTGTTAAGGTTGATAGTGGTTACATGGAGATATTTTGAAAGATCGGGCATTTTTATATTGGTAAATTTGGCGGCCGCAGGCGAATACAGATCTGTAATGATACCTGGTCCGTTAGTATTTTCGAAATTGGCATGGTAGTAATCAAACGTTCCGGAAAATGAAGGCACAAAATTGGCAAGCGTTGTGCCCGATACATTGAACGTGGCATCAAAGCCATCTATCTTAGCCGGAATTGTTGTTCCGGTGGTTACTATCTCGTACATTTTATCTCCTATCCGGTAACTGGCATAAGTATCGTATTCAGGAAATGTTTCGGTTGGGTAAGCAACATTAATGGTATTTAGGGGAGATGTACCCGAACTTAATACCATTGCATCAAAGTAATCGGGTTTACTTTTTGCATACACCGAAAATGCAAAATTGCTTACCGGGGCCGTCACTGTTTTCACCAGCGGTGTTTTATTGATAGCGGCGAAGTCGATACGCACATATGAGTCGGGCGTTACATTAAAAAAGGCGTATGTTTGTTTGTTATTTTTATTCATCTGCGCGTATAACCTGGCATTGTCATCTACATACGTTAGCGGGCCCATAGTGGTAGTGTCTGCAAGCGATTGCGAAATGGCAGCATTAACGTTTGAACTTACCAACAGGTAATCGTACGGTGTGGCATTCTCATAATACAGTTGCAAACGTTTTTTTTCTTGCTGCGGCAAAACAGCATAAAAGTTATTGTACGTACTTCCCTTTTTAACCTGCAGGTAACCCTCAACATGCGATTTGCCGCCATCGCCAGGATTGATAATCACAAAAAGGTTAAAACGGTCGGCTTCATAAGGATTTTGGGAGTTTAATTTGAAGGTGCGCGTTCCGGCCAGGTACTGCAATTCGCTTATAATATTGCCTGTAATATCAGTAGCTACAAAATAAACACTGCTGGCATGGGCGATATAATAATCGTTTAAATCGATATTGACTGTTGCCAGCGTTGCTGAGCCAACAGGTAACTGGTTATACGCAAACTTTGCAAAAATTACCTGCAATTGCCCCTTATCTATTATCACCTGCAGGTTGCTATGCGTTAGCGTTGTAACAGCGGGCATTACTTTTACAACCGATTGGCCGCTTGCTTTTGCCGTAAACGCAACCGAACCGGTGGCGCCGGCCTTAACGTAAATATAATAAAAACCATTGCTAAGCCCCATTTTGTATTGTTTTGATGCGCCCTGGCTGGTAAAAAACGGAATGGTATTATCGGCAATGTAGCTTTTAGCAATAGTTATTAAACCGTCGGTAGTTGATGCTGTTAGTGAAACAGCCCGGCTTTTTGCAAGGTCATAATTGTTTATTTGCGCGTTGAAGCGCAAAAAGGTATCGGCAATTGCTGTTTGATATTTTGACGATATATTGATATCATAATGTCCTTCGGCCAGCTTTTTATGATAGGATGCTAAATTGCTGAAGGTTAAACTATCGGTAACAGATGCCTGCCCCCCTGGTGCGTTAGCAGCCGCATCAATTTTAACTAATAGGGTGCCGCCTGCTACGTTTACCCAACTGCTATTTAAAAAAGATGGCAACTTAATATCCTGGATGCTTAACTCCGGATCAACGGTTATAACCGGCTCTTTACTTTTACTACACCCGCTTATCATAAACAACAACACAGGAAACAAAATTGGAAAATACTTTTTCATTTTTAAGGCGATAGGTTATTGGAGCAAAGTGTTGTTTATTTTAAATGGGATAGCGTTAATATCAACCCCGTGGGCAGCGTTAGGCTTTGGCAAAACATCATATTGGTTAAGGGCTGCTACCGTAATATCTTTTATAAAAATATCGCCAGTGACAGCCTGGGTAAATGTTAACCGCCCGCTAATGCCTCCCTTTACATATAAAAAATAATAACCGTTAGCTTTACCCAAATCAACACTATTAGTTGTCCCGACTGCCGTAAATGTGGGCACCTGCGTTGTATCGGCATAAGCAGTACTTATTGTGATCAGCCCATCGGTTGTCATGGCGGGCAGGCTTATAGTTCCATCCTTATCAATTTTATAGTCGGCTACTGAGGCGTTAAACCTTATAAACAAATCGGCTGCTGCAGTACTGGTTGTTTTAAGGGCGATGTCATAGGTGGCACCTGCTAACTGCTGCGTATAGCTGTTGGAGTTATCCAGCACCATGCTACGGCTAAATGATGAAAGCGATATATCGCTATCGGTAGCTTTTACATTGCAGGTAAGCGTCGCATTTCCGCCCAAAACATGTGTCCAGCCGGGCGACGAAACTGCATAACCGATTGTGGTAAGCGCAACTTTGTAGGAACTGCTTTTTGCAGGCATTTTATCTTTTGAACAGCCGCAAAACAAAAACGCAACTGCACATAACAGGTGTAAAGGTTTTATCACTTGTGAGGGTTTAGTATGTTGATCTTTTTTATTGCACCTAAAATAAGAAACTTAATGCATAATAACATCCGTTAAGAAAAAAACGGCAGCTATTTCACCCGGCCACGATAAGAACCTTGCTAAGTAATGAGTATGCAACACCTGATGTTTAAGTTTCGCCTGTTTTTTTGTATTTTTAGATTAAAGTGATGGGATGTAGATAACTTAAAACGACGACCTGTCCTAAAGACATGGCGTTAAAAATACAAAATCCCGGACATAAACTAACATCCGGGATTTGCATATCATATCTATTATTTACACACATCAATATTTTTTTAACCGCCACCACCCCGCGGCCCCATTACGGCGCGGTTAGGGTTTTCCTTGAAATTGGGTGCACGCTGAAATAGCCTAACGCGCCGCCGGTAACGTTGCTAAGCGGGTTGGCCGGGGCGGCGTTATTGCCGTCGCCGGTGGCGCCTGCGGTAAGGCTAAAAAAGTATTTGTACACGGCCGGGTCGATGCTTTGCATCTCGATGGTAACCTGGTTGCCCGGGCGGATGTCGCGGGCCGGATCGTCATTATTGTTGTCGAAATTAAGGCGGGTGTTTACTTCCTGGCCGTTGGTAAATTCATCGTTATCCAACAGTACCGATTCTTCTTCGCGATTGTTTACATATTGCACAAAACGGTAGTAGTTTTTGGTAGCCACAGGATCATGGTATTTCACGGTTACATATTTACGTATGGAGCCATCCTTATTGTTACCAAAATCGCTTTTTACCAGGTAAATACTATCCAGTGGTACCAATGCGGGCATGGCGCAGGTTGATGCGAATGTTTTGCCGGCAACAAGCACATTCAGTTTGTAAATATGGCCATAGGCCCCTTTCAGGGTGCTGTTTTTATAAATGCCGCCACCCGATGCGGTAAGCGGATAAACGGTATTATCGTCGGTTATGGTTACCTGTGCGCCATCAATACCTACTATATCGTTGTTATCGGTAAAGTTTTTGGTTTGGCTTAGCGTTACCTTGCATCCGCCGGTTTCGTTGGTAAGTACACCTTCAACAACATATTGGGGCGTGGTATCTTTCAGTGTCAGGTTAATGGCCTTTTCGCACGAGCATAGCGCTATAGCAAACAGGGCGGGTATGATATATTTTATAGTGGTGTGCATACGGTTAAAATTTAAAGTTATAGGTGATGGAAGGCACAAAGGTGAACAGGGTGGTCCTCACAGCTTCGGTGCGGCTGGCATCGTCTTTATTATTGCGGAAATAAATGCGGTAAGCGTTGTGGTTGCCCAGTGCATTGTACAGGCTAAAAGTTAAATCCGACTCAAATTTGCCGCTCTTTTTTAGCTGGCGGGTGGCGCCAAGGTCAAGCCTGTTATAGGCAGGCATCCTGTCGGCATTACGGCTGGTGTAGTAATAGTAATTGGCCCCATCTACCTGGTACTTGCCATTAGGGAAAGTTACCGCATCACCGGTGTAGTATATGAAATTGGCCGATAGGGTCCACTTTTCGGTGGCTTTATACATGGCTACAATGGCCAGGTCGTGCGTACGGTCTTGCCGGGCATTGTACCATTGGTTGTTGTTAATGCCATCTATCTGCCGTTCGGTTTTGGCCAGGGTATAGCTTACCCAGCCGGTTAAGCGGCCGGTTTTCTTTTTAAGCAGCACCTCGGCGCCATAAGCACGGCCTTTGCCGTAAAGCAGCTGGGTTTCAATAGGCTGGTTGGTAAAAATATTGGCGCCGTTACGGTAATCAACCTGGTTTTGCATTTTTTTATAATAAGTTTCAAAGGTGAACTCATATTTATGGTCGCCGAAATCGCGGTAATAGCCTACCGAAAACTGGTCGGCCAGTTCGGGTTTAATAACGTTGGTGCTGGCCACCCATTTATCTGTTGGCGAACCAGAGTTGGAGTTGGAGATAAGGTGCAAATTTTGCGCGTTACGTGCATACGAAGCCTTTACCGAACTATAATCATTGAGCGAATAGGCTGCAGCGATGCGTGGCTCGGGGTTAACATAGGTTTTAACCGCCTGTCCCGATGAATAGTGTTTTGTGCCGGTGATGTTTCCATCGGCATCAAAGGTATAATAATCGCCCTGTCCCAGGATGGTAAAGGCCGACAGGCGTACGCCATAAGTAAGACTAAAACGATCAGATGCTTTCCAGGTATTGGTAGCATACAGCGAATTTTCAAGCGCGTACCTGTTTTGCAGGCTCTGCGATATTATACCCGAGTTGCCGGTGGATGAAATTTCGCCGGGCTTAATGGTATGGTAAATGGCATTAAAACCAAAGCTGATGGTATTTTTATCGCCGGCATAGTATTGCAGGTCTTCCTTCAGGTTAAGGTCTTTTATCTGCGAGAAAATCTGGAACTGGTTTACATCCTCTTTAATATTGATCTTATAATCATAGTCGCTGTAAATAACCGAGGTGTTTGAAAATAGCTGGCTGTTAAAAATGTGGTTCCAACGGAGGGTGCCGGTGGTGTTGCCCCAGTTAATGCCTGCTATATCGCTGGCCTTCAATACATCTTTACCAAAGTACCCGGATAAGAAAATCCTGTCCCTATCGCCCAAAATATAATTGGCCTTGGCGTTGATATCATAAAAATACAGCTGACTTTTTTTGGCGATGGAATCTTTAGAGAAAGCCAGGAAAGCATCCGCATAAGTACGGCGGGCCGAGATCAAAAACGATGATTTATTTTTTTGGATAGGGCCTTCTACATTAATGCGGGCGGCTATCAACCCAACACCGCCGCTTACGCCAAACTTTTGGTTGTTGCCCTCGTTCATTTTAATATCCAGCACGGATGATAGCCTGCCGCCGTATTGGGCAGGCATATCACCTTTATAAATGCTGATGTTTTTGATGGCATCGGAGTTAAAGGTGGAGAAAAACCCCAGCAAATGCGATGCGTTGTAAACAGGCGCTTCATCCAGCAGTATCAGGTTTTGATCAGATGCGCCGCCACGCACGTAAAAGCCGCCGCTGCCTTCGCCAGCCGATTTGATGCCAGGCAACAGCTGTATGGTTTTAATGATATCGCGCTCGCCCAGCAACACAGGGATGTTTTTGGTTTCCTGTACGCTTAAATGTTCAACCCCCATTTGCGGGCTGGCCAAATCGCGGGTGCCAGGTGCCTTGGCGCTGATGGTAACCTCCTGCAGGGCTTGTTCGTTATCATCCATGCTGATGTTAAGCTGCTGGTTGGCTGTCAGGTTCACCTGCACAAAAGTGCTTTTTTGGCCAACAGCGCTGATAGCCAGCTGATGGCTGCCGGCCGGCAGGGTAATGGAGTAAAAGCCGTACTCGTTGCTCGAGGTGCCCTGGCTGCCGTCGGGAACCCTGATGGTGGCGCCAATAATGGTTTCGCCGCTTTGTTTTGATTTAACGGTACCGCTTAGGGTGAATTTGCCGCCTGCCACGGCGGCCGGCAACTTTTTTATTTTTGCCGCATCATATTTAATCATGATGTCCTGGTCCAACACCGAAAAGCTGAAGGGGGCCGATGCAAAAGCTTGCTTTAACACATCGCCTAAAGGCTGTTTTTTGGCGTCAATACTAATTTTCACCAAGCTTTGGGCAACGGTTTGGTTATAGGTAAACCTAACACCGCAGGCAGCGGTTATTTTATCTAAGGCCTGTTTAACAGGTTCATTATTTAGGCTGATGGTTACGGTTTTATCAAGCGGGCTTTGCGCGTAAACCTGTTGGCTTGCTATCAATAAAACGATGGCGCAAAGTAACGTTCGGAACAGGATAGGTATTTGCAGTACAGCGCAAATCAACATGGATAACCATGTGGGTTTGGTTTTATTCATTTTGTGTAGATTTTTTAAATGTGGGTAAGCCTGTTAAAAACTTTTCCCTGGTTTGAGTTGATTTTCATGCCCGGTAATCAGCCGGATCAAAAGGTTAATGTTTAGCAATAATTTCCCGGATGTAATACTGGTTGCCCACTTTTTGCCAACGGATGTTGTCCATTACGGTACAAAGCACATCAAGCTCGGTACCGATGAGGCGTGCGGTGTTTAAGTGCCCATAGTATAAACTATTGGCAATACGCGGGTCAACATTTATCTGTACACCATACTGCCTGCCAAGTTCATCAGCAACGGTTTGCATTGATGCGCCTTCAAAATCGTAATTGCCATTACGCTGGCCAAGAAATTTTTCGGCGTCGGGATAGTTTTCTTTCACCAGCAAGCCATCAGTTTTGTTGAATACCGCCCTTTGCCTGGCTGTCATGATTTGCCGCTGATTTTTGCCGCTTGCCGATGTGAGCACGCCCACCTTGCCGCTTACCACGGTAACTTCGGCCGTTTTTGCATCCTTATACGCCGTTACGTTAAAGCTGGTACCCAGCACCACGGTTTTGATGGCCCCCGATTGAATAACAAACGGATGCGCTGCATCGTGCTTTACATCAAAAAATGCTTCGCCATCCAGTTTTACCAAACGCTGCGCACCCCTGAAATTATCCGGGTAGCTAATGTGGGTAGACGGGCTTAGCCACACCAGGGTACCATCGGGCAAACTGATTTGCCTGTGCTCGCCTGCTTTGCTCGTTAAATCCACCTGTTTTACCGGATCGACAATATCCAGGATGGCGTTTTTGTAAAAGGCCGCAAAGGCAACCAATAACACTATAGCCGCTGCAGCAGCTACGTTACGCCATAAGGAAATTACCTTACGTTTTGGTTGCGCAGGCGCTTCCATTTGCGATGCAATACGATTAAAAATACTATCCTTAAGTTCATTGGTGCCGGAGTGCCTGCTGCCAGTGAGCAGTACTTCTTCATCATTAAACCGCTGGTACCATTGCTCAAACCAGGCCATTTCTTCGGGAGTAATGGTTCCGTTTTCAAGTTTATGGGCAAGCTCTTTAATATCGTAGGCGTTGTTTTCCATCGTAAAATATATCTACCTTTTGTACATATAGTCAACGGCGGGGCCGGATACCCTTAGTGAGAAATGAAATTTATTTTGAGGGAGGGCAACGTCATTAAGTTAAGGAAAAAGAAAAAACAATATCGAACATTGAATTTCGAATGTCCAACACCGAAGTTTTTCCTTCATTATTCGAAATTGGACATTCGCTGTTCGATATTAAATCGAACTTAAATCCTTAACTCAATAACATTGGGGGGCCTAATGCGGAAAGATACCTAATGGCGTTAAAACAACATCAAAGGTCATTGGCTTTAATCGATGCTTCTACTTCTACCAAGGCTTCTTTTGCATTTTGCAGCTTAATTTTACCTTTCTGGTGTAATTTGATTTGTTCAAACGACGCTTTCAGGCTGTTGTAAACACGCAGTTCAATTTTACTTAAAGAAGGTTTAGTCGGGTTGATTTCGGCTCTTTGTTCAAATTCTTTGTTACTGATATCTACAGATGGCTTCCTCATGTCCCGAATGTATTAGTGGTTTATCTAAGGTACTAATTTACTCTACAAAAACCGGTCTGCATTAAGCAATATGAAAGCCAATACGGGTGCCGTTACGCCCAGCGTTTCCCTTAATTCGCGCAGGGCTTTGCTCATGTGTGCTTCTACTGTTTTTTGCGATATGTTCAGTTCGGCGGCAATTTCGGCGTAGGTTTTATTTTCGTCGCGGCTGAGCAGGAAAACAATACGGCATTTTTCGGGGAGCTGGCTGACGGTTTTCTCTAATAGTTGCCGCAATTCTTTTTCATGCAGCCAGTCGGCAGTGCTGTCGGCAACAACCGGCGATGTGATGGTAAGCTCATCATGCTGCAATTGCCGGCGGTGCTGTTTGGCCAGGTGGTTAATCACTTTATATTTTACGGCAACAGCAAGGTAAGTAGCCACTGTGTGGGTTAACTGTAGTGTAGCCCGCCGCTGCCAGATGCTTAAAAACACTTCCTGTACTACTTCTTCGGCCTCATGTTCGTCTTCAAGGCGGTGCAGCGCAACAGCATAGGTTTTATCCCAGTAACGGTTGTACAGTTCGGTAAATGCACTGCGGTCATCCGTCCTGATCAAATCCAGGAGCTGCTGATCGGTATAGGGCTTGGTCAGGGTCAAAATGGGCATGTTTTACTCATAGGATGCCCCAATTTGTTATTGGGTGATGTATCGATAGGACAAAGGTAAATGGCTAAAGTTACACTAAACGCAAATAATGGTAATTTTATATGCGTTACCGCAAAGAAATGTTGGGACCCTGCGTTTGATGGAGCGGCTTCACCAAAACAGCTCTATTTACAAAGTGTAACCGCCGGTATCCAAAAAAACTTTTGGGGCAGATAATTTTCAATTATCATTTCAATCCCAAACAAAACATATAATTCCTAACTTTAGGTTATATGCTGCCTTTACTCCTCTCCGAACAAATACGCCAGGCCGATGCTTTTACCATCGCCAATGAGCCGATAGCTTCTATAGATTTGATGGAACGGGCTTCGAAAGCGTTTGTAGGATGGTTTATCAACCATTTTCCGGATAAAAATGTAGGTATATCCTTTTATTGCGGCACCGGTAATAACGGCGGCGACGGACTGGCCATAGCCCGACTGCTTAAAGATCATCAATATAAAAGACTAAGCGTTAAAATAGCTTACTTCAGCGAACGGCAGACCGACGACTTTAAGGCCAACCTGCAAAGGTTAAAGCAAACCGGTGTTACTATTATTAACATAAACAAAAGCGCAGAGCTGCCACCAGACGACGGCATTATATTAATTGATGCCTTGCTTGGCACCGGGCTAAACAAACCGCTTAGCGGCGACTATGAACGCCTGGTAAACTACATCAATAACCTTGACAGAACAATAGTTGCCGTAGATGTGCCAACCGGCTTTTTTTCGGAACGCGAGATATTACCGAACGCCGCAGCTATAAAAGCCGACCTGGTGATTACTTTTCAACAGCCTAAAATCAGTTTCCTGCTGCCCGAATCGGCACCTTACATCAATTGCTGGGAAGCCGTAAATATTGGCATTAATGAAAGTTTTGTGCAATGGCTAAACTCCGCATACCAGTTTATTGAAGAGAAAGACATTCGCAAAATACTGAAACCCCGCCGCCCTTTTAGTAACAAAGGCACTTACGGGCACGCGCTGATTATAGCCGGGCAGGAAAAAACCATGGGAGCGGCCTTGCTTAGCGCATCGGCCGCGGCACATGCGGGCGCTGGTTTAACAACGGCCTGCGTACCCGCAAGCGGTCTGACTGCTTTAAATAGCTATCTGCCCGAAATTATGGTGATTGTACGTAATGAAAATGAATTGCCGGAGATTGAATGGGAGAAATTTAACGCCGCAGCCATTGGGCCTGGTTTGGGCAAGCACGATGATGCCGCAAAACTGTTAGCGGCCCTCATAAAAAACTATAAAAAACCATTGGTTATTGATGCCGACGCCCTTAATTTATTAGCCCAGGATAAAGAATTGCTAAAAAAATTGCCCGCAGGTAGCATTTTAACGCCCCACATGAAGGAGTTTGACCGCCTGTTTGGCCCGCATACAAGTTGGTGGAAAAGGCTTGAAACCGGACTGGAAGAAGCCCGGCAGCTAAATATTTATATTGTATTAAAGAATGACTATACTATAACTATAACACCCGGGGGCAAATGTTATTTTAACCCCACAGGCAACGCTGCTATGGCATCAGGAGGCATGGGCGACGTACTTACCGGGGTAATTACAGCTATGCTGGCTCAAAAATACACACCTTTAGAAGCCTGTTTGGCAGGAATTTATATACATGGAAAGGCCGGGGACGAACTTGCTTTACCAAGCCGGCTTAATGTAGTGTTGCCAGGCAAAATCATTTCTCAATTGCCGGTTACCATGGCAAAGTTGATGGCATAAAAAAAGGATGCAAGTATCATACATCCTTTTTTATTAACTATTAACTGATCTTATAAAGAACTAAATACTCATGTTTATGAGTTAGATCTATCACTTTCATTTTCGTTACTTCACAGGCTCTGTTTAATCTAACTGGTTATAAGACGTCGGTGACATCCTAATAGTTACAAAAAAACGAATAAATGGTTTGGCTTATTGTTAAATAAGTATTAAATATTTTGCAAACCGGGTATTAGCTTAACAAATACGCCTCAAATTACCTCAAAATGACAATTATTGGATATAAAAAGCCAGCAACATCCCGTGTTAGCTGCTTTAAATTATAATTATTAGGGAAGGACTGCGTGTTTTTTTTAAAATTTGCCAATAACCATCATCTGGTCCATAGTTGGGTTAACACTGCCGCCACGCGGTTCAAGTGTTACCGCAAATGCATCTGCCGAGGCCAGCGACTTCATCTCTTTAATATTGGTTAGGGTATCAGCACCCGAATCAAAAACGCCCAGGTCAACCGGCTTACCGCCTACCAGGGCCCAAAGCTGGTATTGATGTGCTTTATCATTCACTGGCATTTTCATATTGGCCAGGTCGATAACAACTTTTTTATGTACCGGGCTAAACGCAACAGTTAATACCGACTCCGGCGTTTTGGCTGTGCCCTTTAATCTTAGCAGTTTGTAGGTGGTATCGCGGTAAACCGTCAATTCTCCATCCATTAGCTTAACCTGGTTGGCAAAATGCTGTTTGTCGGCCTGTAGTGCAACCAGTTGCTCATTTGAGGCCTGCAGCTTGCTGTAAACATTTACCAATGCAATGGTACTTGCTACCAACAGCGCCAGGCTGGCCGCGAAAGCATATTTGTAAAAACCACTTTCCTTTTTTTGAACAGGCAGGGTTACAATATTATCTTCATTATCTTCATCCTCATCATCGGTCTCATTGTCCTTTTGCGGATGTGCTTTACTGAAATTCCTGTCATCGCCTAAGTTGGTGAGCAGGCTGCCTAAAACCCGGCTGCGTAAATTTTCTGATGGTTCAACAGCGTTTTCCTTTGCATATAATTCCATCGAGCGCTCAATTCCATCCAGCTCGGCTTTTATCTCCGGATGTTTTGAAGCCATCTCTTCCACCTGGCGCTTCTCGTCGGGGGTTACATCCCCCAAAACGTAAAGTTCCAGTATCCCTGTCTCTATATATGCTTTTAAATCTTCCACTTTCAATTAAAATGTTTTCTGAGTTCCTGTATACCCATTCTCAGCCTTGTTTTAATAGTACCCAGCGGAATACCCAGCTCTTCGGCTGCCTCCACGTGTGTGTACCCTTTAAAATAAACCAAGTCGATAATTGATTTCTGTTCAGGCTTCAAAGTCTGAACTAAATCTTTAACCCCCATTAACTCAGGCTTGTAAGCAGTGCTCCTTTGTTCGTCAATAAAAGTTACGTTATTTTCAATCTCCTGGTTTTTGTTTTGGTTTTTAAAATCTTTTGATCTGATTTTGTCAATTGCCAGGTTACGGGCAATGTTAACCATCCAGGTAAATAAACGACCTTTTTCGGCGCTGTAACTGGAAAAGGAATGCCAGATTTTCACGAAAGTTTCCTGCAAAATATCTTCAGCTACGGCGGTATCAACAACAATGCGGGATATTACACCATATAACGACGATGAGTACATGTCATAAAGCGCCTCGACAGCAATTTTTTCATGCTTCCTCAATGCAAGCACCAACTCATCTTCCGAAAGCGATATTTTATGTTTCTTACTCAACGAGGTGAATATATAAAGGAATTGTTATAATTCAAATAAGTGTTTTTCGGCATGGTAAGATGATCTTACCAGCGGGCCGCTTTCTACATATTTAAAACCTTTTTCCAGGCCAATTTGTTTTAACCGGGCAAACTGATCCGGATGAACCCAATCCAAAACAGGGTGGTGGTTACGGGTTGGCTGCAGGTACTGCCCCAGGGTTAATATGTGCACACCTGCCATCAACAAATCATCCATCGCCTCCAGCAAATCGTCCTCAGTTTCGCCCAGGCCAAGCATTATGCCCGATTTGGTACGCAAACCGGCGGCTGATACATGTTTCAATGCTTCCAAACTACGGTCGTATTTAGCCTGGATACGCACTTCCTTAGTCAGGCGCCTTACAGTTTCCAGGTTGTGGGATACTACCTCGGGGCGGGTTTCCAGTACGCGGGCAAGGTTATCCCAGTTACCACGAAAATCGGGCAGTAAGGTTTCCAAAGTAGTTTCAGGGCTTTCGCGGCGGATGGCATTGATAGTTTCGGCCCAGATGATGGAGCCACCATCTTTAAGGTCGTCCCTATCTACAGAGGTTATAACGCAATGTTTTACCTGCATTAATTTAACCGAAGTAGCTACGCGGTTTGGCTCATCAACATCAACAGCCAGCGGCCTGCCGGTTGCTACGGCACAAAATGAACATGAGCGGGTACAAATATTGCCAAGTATCATAAAGGTGGCCGTACCGGCACCCCAGCACTCGCCCATGTTAGGGCAGTTACCACTTTCGCAAATAGTATGTAGTTTGTGCTCGTCAACAAGGCCGCGCACGTGAGCGTATTCTTTTCCGATGGGGAGCTTCACCCTAAGCCAATCTGGCTTACGTTGGATCTGGCTCGCTGCAGGAACTACCGGCAATTCAATCATGGTGCAAATGTAGTTAAAAACCACTTAACCAATCATAAGGTTGCGTGCAGGTTGTAAGAATTATTACAGAATACTGATGTGCAAATAAGTTATGCCGAGTGGCCGTGCTATTACGCTTATTTCCCGGGGGGGGATTGGTTGAAATGTACTGCCAATTAATTGGGAGAAGTAAGGCTTTTCGTACCAGCGTTTAAAACCGGCACGAAAAAGCTTACATATATCAAGTTATTCGTTAATTGCTTTTACGCCGGGCAGTTCTTTACCTTCCATATATTCAAGCAGTGCGCCACCACCTGTAGATACGTAGCTCACCTCGTCGGTAAGGTTAAATTTAGCAACTGCCGCTGCAGAATCGCCACCTCCTATTAAGGAAAATGCGCCATTTTCGGTTGCTTTAACTACGGCTTCGGCAATAGCCTTGGTACCTACCAAAAATGTTTCCATTTCAAAAACCCCCATCGGGCCGTTCCATAAAATGGTTTTTGATTCTTCAACTACCTTGCTAAATATTTTTACGGTTTCGGGGCCTATATCCAATCCCATCCAGTTATCCGGAATTTCGCCGGTTTTGGCCACCCCTGTTTTAGCTTCGTTTGAAAAAGCATCGGCAATAACGTTATCTACCGGTAAGTAAAGGTTTACACCTTTATCTTTAGCTTTTTGCCTCAGGCTTATTGCAAGGTCAAGTTTATCAGCTTCTACCAATGATGTACCAATATTGCCGCCATCTGCCTTGGCAAAAGTATAAGCCATACCGCCGCCAATAATCAGGTTATCTACTTTATCCAACAATTTTTCTATCAATTGAATCTTATCAGAAACCTTAGATCCGCCCATGATAGCCGTAAAAGGTTTGGTAGCGCCGTTCAGTATTTTTTCGGCGTTAGCCAATTCGCCGGCCATCAGATAACCGAAATATTTGGCATCAGGAAAAAACTGCGCGATGATTGATGTTGAGGCATGCGCGCGGTGAGCGGTACCAAAAGCATCGTTCACATATATATCGCCTAATTTTGAAAGCTTTTCGGCAAAAGCAACGTCGCCTTTTTCTTCTTCTTTATAAAAACGAAGATTTTCCAATAAAAGCACCTCGCCGTTACCTAAGTTTTTTGACTTTTCAACCGCTTCTTCGCCAATGCAGTCGTTAGCAAACTGCACTTGCTGGCCCAACAAATCTGAAAGATGAGTAACTACGTGTATCAAAGAATCTTTTTCATTAGGGCCATCTTTTGGCCTGCCCAGGTGCGACATCAGGATAACCCTGCCGCCATCTTTCAAAATCTTTTTTATAGTAGGCAACGCAGCCGTCATCCGGTTATCGTCGGTAATGGTGTAATCTTTATCCAAAGGCACGTTAAAATCAACCCTGATAAGGGCTTTTTTGCCTGCAAAACTAATTTGATCTACGGTTTTCATATAAAATATGGGTCGTTTAATGGTAAGGCGCGCAAATTCAGCATTTTATTCTTAATTCTTAACTAAAAAAGTAAAAAGCTGTTCTAATTTGCCCAATATTTCATATTAACTTAACATACATCACAAAATGCGGCCCTATTCCCGGTACTTCAAACTCGGCCGAAACAACCTCAAAACCAGCGTTGAGATAAAATGGAACAGCTTTTTTGCGGGCATTGCACCAAACATAATTTACCTTTTGGCCGCGCAGATAGGTAAGCGCAAAATTCACCAGCCGGTTGCCCAGCCCCTGCCCTCTATATTGGGGGATAGTAGCCATTCCGCGTAACTGGTAGCCAGTGCCCCTAAATTCGCCATAGTTTTGTGGGTGAAAAGATGCGATGCAAGCCAATTCATCATTTTTGTAGTACCCTAAATGAAAAGCCCCTGCTATTACATCTGTCGGGAAACGGCATTCATCAGGGGTAAGCCGCCCCTCGCGCAATACTTCGTTCCTAATGGGTAGTAACGCTTCAACCTCAATAAATTTTATCATGCTTAAAACTAATATTAAAAGTGCAAACCTGTGTTTTGTAAAGCGTTAAGCTAATAAAACACAACCGCAGGTGGCATATCAAGGCACTTTAGATGTTATTTTTTAAAATGGGCTATTTTTTCAACCAGGTCGGCAAGGCGGCTGCTGTAACCCATTTCATTATCGTACCAGCCAACAACCTTTACCAGCCCGCCAACTATTGATGTAAGCTGGGCATCAAAAATACAGCTGTGCGGGTTATCTAAAATATCAGTGGATACTATTGGATCTTCTGTATATTCCAGTACGTTTTTCATATCCCCGTAAGCCGCCTGTTTAAATGCCAGGTTAATTTCGCTTATAGTTGGCTGCTTTTTTAAACTGCAGGTAAAATCGGTTAACGAACCATTGAGCACCGGCACCCTGATACCCGCGCCCCCTAAACGACCGGTTAAATGCGGAAATATGGCAGTTATAGCTTTGGCAGCACCTGTAGTAGTTGGAATAATGGAGGCCGATGCCGCACGGGCCCGCCTCAAATCTTTATGCGGCGAATCATGTAAATTCTGATCGCCGGTCATCGAATGTACTGTAGTAATATAACCATCAATAATACCCCAGTTTTCATCAAGAATTTTTACCATTACTGCTACATTGTTGGTGGTGCACGAGGCATTTGACAATATGGGCGATGATAAGTCAACCTGCCCGTCATTAACAGCCAGCACCACTGTTGGCACACTTTTATCTGTTGCCGGTGCCGAGATGATTACTTGCTTTGCACCGGCGGCTAAATGCAATTGCGCACCTTCCCTTGACGTAAATTTACCGGTCGATTCGATCACGAGGTCTATATCCAAGTTTTGCCATGGCAATGCCAAAGGATTGCTTTCGGCCAAAACCTTTATTGCTTTACCATCAATATAAAGATTACCGGCATCAAAACTTACCTTGCCTTTATAACCGCGATGAACCGAATCATATTTAAATAAGTGGGCAAGGGTTTGGGTATCGGTAAGGTCATTAATAGCAATTACCTCGATACCTGGCCGGTTTAGGATATTTCGCAAAAATATGCGCCCAATACGGCCAAAACCATTTATAGCGATCTTCATCTTCTTTTGTGTTTTTTTTATGGAGAGCGCAAAGTTAATGAAGATGAACGGGTATTTACAACGACACTGATTTAGTGACGTTGTAAATACTTTAGTTGTAAATACTTTACAAAAGATGGCAAAATAAACAAATGTGATTAAGCGAAAAAATTACGGAGAGCAACTCGCTCACGTTCTTTTGAGCGCAGGCTAAATGTAATAATCCAGTTAGTTATTATCGAAATAAACAGGATGAACACGATGAGCAATGAATTACTCAAGCCATCAAACATAAACACCATCCCTATTGATAATAAATTTATTATTGATAAGCACAGGGTTGTTTGCAGGTGATTAAGTCCTAACCTCAAAATACGGTGATGAACATGGTTCCTGTCGGCCTCAAAAGGCGATTTACCGCTTACAATTCTCAAGACAAACACCCTTAAAGTATCAAATACCGGGCCTATCAATATGGCTATAGCCAATGCGGGTGCATGACTGATAGCCGGGATGTTTTTATGCTCAATTTTTGTTACCTCGATAAACTTAACAACCATCACTGCCGATATTAAGCCAATAAGCAACGCGCCTGTATCGCCCATGAATATTTTGGCAGGCGTAATATTGAATTTTAAAAACCCGATAACAGCACCCACCATTGCCAGCGAAATGGCGGCAAGCTCATATTGCCTGATATACATAAATAAAAACGCAAATGCGCCGTTTACAATAATGCCGGTAGTAGCGGCCAAACCATCTATCCCATCTATTAAATTGAAAGAATTTACGATAAGCATAATAAGCAATACAGATAATGCAGCGCTTGGCAGGTAGGGCAACAGCGTAATGCCAAATACACCATACATACTGGTAATACGGATATCGCCCAGCAATACCAATATTAACGCAACTACAAACTGGATTAAAAACTTGGTGCTTGAATTAACGCCGGAAAGATCGTCCTTTAATCCCATTGCAAAAAGTATGATGCACGAAATAAGCACATAACTGAGCGGGAGTGCTTTATCAATTATGCTAAATAACAGTGTAGTAATGGTAAAGCTTACAAAAATGGCCACACCGCCCAAACGCGGAATGCCATGGTCACCGGTTCATCGTACCTGGCAAAACCGAAGTATGGAAAGACGGGCATATCCTGGAAGAAAACCTGAAAGAGAACCACATCAGTTTCTGGATAGCCAAACATAACCGGTACAGTGATTTACTGGCCCAGGAAGAGGTGGAACGCATGCAAAAAATGCGGCAGCAAACCCTTAAGCCATCATTATCTGGCTCGCCGGACGAGCGTACCGCCTGGCTTAAGCAATTGTGGTGGCAATTGCCCCGCTATGTAAGGCCAATGCTTTATTTTACCTATCGTATGATATTCCAATTGGGTGTATTAGATGGACGTACAGGCGTAATTTTTCATTTTTTACAAGGTTTCTGGTTCAGGCTGATTGTAGATGTTAAAATTGATGAAATCCTGAGAAACGGGCAACAAGCCAGGGCAGCAACAACAGGCCATATCTCGCCAGTGAAATTTATCTTCAGGTTTCTTGCGTTGTTTTTGATGTTCTATTACTTTAACATTTTGTTTTTTGGGATAACCAATCCGGGCAAACATTACTACCCGTTTTTGGCTAATCACTTAAATTACATACGGGGCCTCCGTTGGTTATTGCTGAGTATCAGCGCCCAGGTACTTAACTGGTTTGGTTTTTCGGCTATTCATAATGGCACCGAATTGCTGGTGGCAGGCAAAGGGGCTATAGTGCTGGTATACTCCTGCCTCGGGCTTGGGCTGATGAGTTTTTTTGCGGCATTTGTTATTGCCTATCCTACAAAAACAAAGCAAAAAGTTATCTTTTTAGTCACCGGGATTTTAGCCATCCAGTTTTTAAACATTTTGCGTTTTGTGCTGTTGGCATTATTCTGGAATAAAAATTCAAGCCGGATTGTTGACCATCATACGGTATTTAATATCATTTTGTACATCATTATAATGGCAAGCCTGTATTTTTGGGTTAAACAAGGCGACAATCACTTAAACAAACATGCACAAAACCAACCTGTCAACTTATAACAACCACCCTTTTCACCCGGGTGGCAATGCGTTAAAAAGGCTATTATGGTTTTATGTGAATGCCGTTTTCTTTAAAACCAGCTTTATACCTTCAAGTGGTTTTAAAGTATTTTTATTGCGGCTATTTGGCGCCAGGATAGGCAAAAAAGTAACTATAAAGCCTTGCGTAAATATCAAATATCCCTGGTTTTTGCAAATTGGCGACCATACCTGGGTTGGCGAAAACGTTTGGATAGATAGCCTGGTAATGATTACCATTGGCGCCAACGTATGCTTATCACAAGGGGCAATACTGCTAACCGGCAGCCACAACTATAAAACAGCATCGTTTAACCTGATAACCAAAAGCGTTGTTTTGGAGGATGGGGTTTGGATAGGCGCCGGCGCTATGGTAAACCTGGGTATAACTGCCGGCAGCCACGCTATGCTTACCGCCGGCTCAATAGCCACAAAAAACATGGAATCTTACAGCATTTACCAGGGTAACCCGGCATTAAAAATCCGCGACCGCGAAATTAGCCTGTAAAAAACAACCACTATATATGATCGCACAGCAATCTCAAACGCATAAAATTATACTGATAGCATTAAGCTTGTTTGTGCTCATTTTAGGAATAATGATATTTATAGCCCCGGCAGCCATTTTTCCGGATCCGGCCTGGGGTTTACAGGTGATGCATAAAATGCAGGCAGGCGGGGCTTTTAATATTACAAACAAGCCAGACCCTGCTGATATCGGCAAAAACTACAGCGAGTTTTTATCATGGTGGTCGCCGGGGCAATATCTGGCTCCGTACTTTTTTAGATCATTGCCTGGTGTTAACGATGGGCGCGCAGCGGCCATTACTACTGCTGTATGCGGTTTGTTAGGTATAGCCGGGCTGTATGCCTTTTTTAAAAAGGTGGGCTTTACAAAGCTTTTAGCTGCCGTGAGCGTGCTGATTATAGTTATTCAGCAGGCTTTTTTTGTACCTTATATATTTTATAATGGTGGCGAGGTTTTACTTTTCGGCTTCCTGGGGTGGTTTTTGTATGGTTGTGTTAGCTTCGACAATGCCAACTGGAAGCTTACCTTATTTTTGCTGCTATCCGCCTGGATAGGGTTCTTCTGTAAGTCATCTTTTTTGTGGATGTACGGCGCCGGGTGTATCTACCTGTGGATCAGCCTTTCTAAAAATAAAACAGCAGTACTTGATTGGATTAAAAATGGCATCTGGATTGGTATTCCCGCCACGCTATCATTTGCTGTAATTTATTTTCAATATATGTCAAAAGGGGCAAACCCGGCCGGCATATCATTTGGGTTTAAATTTAGCTGGGAAGCATTAAGTTTTCCTTTAGCTTCGCCGGTATTGACGGGCTTTTCTTTAGATGATATATTAAACGGCCTCATAACGCATAGCAATACACCCATACTTAATCCGTTGTGGTCGTTAGTGGTTTTGATATTGGCCGCGGTATTAAGCGTAATTTTAGTAATACGTATTGTTAGGGTTGTTCCTGAAAAAAACTATACGCTGCTGCTTGCCGTTTTTTATTCGGTATCAATATTGTTTTTTGGGTATAGCTTTTTAAAGCAGGCCAATATCTCTTACGAGGGAAGGCATTTGCGGATCATAGGCTTGCTGATAACGCCGGGCATTGTTTACCTGGTAAGTTTAAGTAAGCAGCCTGTTAAAATTGGTTTTGGTTTGATGTGCCTGTTTATTACTGCTTTAAGTATCAGGTATTTTGCCCCAAGCTATTATCAAAATGCAACCAAAAATGCCAGGGGAACATCTGGTATAGCGCAGCTGTTTATTGATCAACAATCGTTAGACCAGATTATGGAACTCGACCGGAAAAACACCGATGCTATTTTTGTATTTATCAGCCCCGACCTGGGCCTGGAGATAAACCATAACCGCTACGTAATATTAGACCCCATTGGCCCCGATGTAAAAATTGCGTTTGATGACTATGTACATTATGGCCATGCCGGTCCCATCTTTATCATGCTCCCGGCAAGTTACATGGGACCAAAATCAAACATCATACGCAAATGTTTCCCGGGTTATAAGGGTTTTCGTATGGACATGCTGAGTGACAAATATGTACTGTATTCAGCTAAATGAGCTGAAGGCGTAAAGCTGAAAGCCTAAAGTTTTTAGTTGGGTGTACAACTTATTGGGGAAACCAGCTTTCTGATTTGGGACCTAAACTCTCTGCTTTTAAACGCTCATTTTATTAATCTCAGCCCAAAGCAAATCTTTCAATCCGGTAAGGTTTTTTTGGGCTACCGACGAGATGAAAATCGAAGGCACTCCTTCCGGCAGCTCCCTCTTCATTTCGGCCTGAAGTTCGTCATCCAGTAAATCCATTTTTGTTACGGCTAAAACGCGGGGCTTGTGCATCAGTTCGGCATTGTATTCCTGCAGCTCGTTTAGTAATATTTCATACTCTTCTTTGATGGTGCGCGGCGTATCAGCGGGTACCATAAACAATAGTACCGAGTTACGCTCGATATGCCTCAGGAACCTAAAGCCTAA
Source organism: Mucilaginibacter sediminis (assembly GCF_051903035.1). Classification (NCBI taxonomy): domain Bacteria; kingdom Pseudomonadati; phylum Bacteroidota; class Sphingobacteriia; order Sphingobacteriales; family Sphingobacteriaceae; genus Mucilaginibacter; species Mucilaginibacter sediminis. The sequence goes on along the minus strand of NZ_CP170602.1, from coordinate 5,937,898 downwards.
ACCCTTGCCCTGCGATGCACCCTCAATAATGCCCGGGATATCGGCCATTACAAATGAGCGGTTATCACGATACGATACGATGCCCAGGTTGGGTACCAGGGTTGTAAAAGCGTAATCGGCAATTTCGGGCTTGGCGGCGGATACTACCGAAAGCAGGGTAGATTTACCGGCATTAGGGAATCCTACCAAACCAACATCAGCCAGGATTTTTAGTTCCAGTATATTCCAGTCTTCTTTACCATCTTCGCCGGGTTGGGCAAAGCGGGGGGTTTGCTGGGTTGGGGTTTTAAAGTGCCAGTTGCCCAGGCCGCCACGGCCGCCAGGGGTTAAAATACGGGTCTCTCCGTCCTGGGTTATCTCGAAGATCACCTCGCCGGTTTCGGCATTTTTAACGGTTGTGCCCAGGGGTACCTCCAAAATCTCGTCTCTTCCGGTTTTGCCGCTGCGTAATGAGCTGCCGCCCGAATCACCGTCGCCGGCAATAACGTGCTTGCGGTATTTAAGGTGCAGCATGGTCCATAGCTGGGCATTACCTTTAACAATAACATGGCCGCCACGGCCGCCATCGCCACCGTCGGGGCCACCTTTTGAGGTTAATATATCACGGTGTAAATGCGCAGAGCCCGCCCCTCCGTGGCCACTGCGGCAACAGATTTTCACATAATCAACAAAATTGGAACCTTGCGACATAATTTTTCTCTTTTTTCTTGGAGACCGAAAGTCCGAAAGTCAGTAAAGTCCGAAAGTTTAAGAGTTTTGACGTTCTTAACTTTCGGACTTTACCGATTTCCTCTCTTCCCGACTTTATCCTTCCTAACTTCCGGACTTTACTGACTTCCCGTCTTCCGGACTTTAAATATTAATCTTTTAACCAGGCTTCAATAATGGCATGTATCTGGCCAAAAATCTCATCTACCGAGCCTATGCCATTAATGCTTTTAAATTTACCCTGGTTTTTATAAAAACCGGCCACAGGCGCCGTTTTATCATTGTATTCATGGATGCGTTTGCTAATCACTTCCGGGTTAGCATCATCAGGCCTGCCCGAATCTTTACCACGAAGCAATAGGCGACGCAATAATTCATCATCATCAACCTCAAGCGCTATCATGCCCGATATAGCCGACTGTTTGCTGGTTAACAGGCTATCCAGCGCTTCTGCCTGTGCAACCGTGCGGGGGAAACCATCAAAAATGAAACCCTTACCGTCTTTATTGCCATCAAGCTTGTTGCTGATCATGCCAATTACAACCGCATCTGGAACCAATTTACCATCGTCCATCAGCTTCTTGGCCTCTAACCCAAGTGTTGTTCCTTGCGCAATTTCGCCACGTAAAAGATCGCCGGTTGATAAATGGATCAATCCATATTGTTCAATAAGCTTTTGTGACTGAGTCCCTTTCCCGGCTCCGGGTGGACCAAACAATACCAGGTTTAGCATGCTCGTTATAAATTAAAAGCCTTTCGGTACAACACAGAAAGGCTTAGGATTAACTTTGTACCTGTATGGACAAAACCATTTAAAGGCATATTTTATGTGCACTCGAAGGGAGTCGAACCCCTAACCTTCTGATCCGTAGTCAGACGCTCTATCCAATTGAGCTACGAGTGCTTTTCGAAACGGAATGCAAAGATAGAATTTCTTTTTAATCTCTCATACTTTTTTTCAAAAAACCCATAAACCGCAGTTTTGCATGGTCTTACTTTGCTTCATAATTAGCTATTTGTTTTTATATCTTTAAATTTTTAACCGGATAATAACCAACGTGAAGTTTAACAATAGCGCCAGCCTTTTCTCCGAAATAAAATCGGTGCCTGCTATTTTAGATCAAAAAAAGTATCCGTCGCTTGATGGGTTAAGGGCCGTTTCAATCATCATGGTGCTTATCCATCATTTCATCCTCAACTACAACCCTTATTTTCAAAGCCTTGTATTTATCGGCCCCCTGGGTGTTGATGTGTTTTTTGTGATCAGCGGTTTTTTAATCACCACTTTATGCATTAAGGAGAAAATCACAACCGGCGATTTATCGCTCAAAAACTTCTACATCCGCCGCGCGTTAAGAATCCTCCCGGTGGCTTACCTGTACATAGTGGTGATTGCCATACTTAATTATTTTTTCAAATTGCAGGTAGGCGCGTTAAGCTTTATTTCATCGGCGCTGTTCATCGCCAACCTTTCCTATTTCAGAAGGTTACAGTTCGACTGGAGCCTGGCCCATTACTGGTCGCTATCGGTCGAAGAACAGTTTTACCTTCTGTTCCCGGTTTTTATCAAAAAGAAGTTTCAGCTATACGTAACTATCCTGCTGGTAATCATTCTGCTGGTGCCGGTACTGGTTTACCTTCAAACAATAATCGCTTTTTTAAATAACGGCGTGCTATCTGCAGCTTTACGTTACCTGGTTAAATTCCAGGGCATAGCTGTGGGTTGCCTGTTTTCGGTTTTGTTATTTAAAGGTTATTTAAACTTTGGCAAATTGAGCCTGGCGGCTACGCTGGTATCCGTTTTTATGATATTTTACCTAAAGTTCGATGCTTTTTTTACGCTGCAATCTTGCTTTATCAATTTGTTCATATCCATTTTTATCGGCATTATCATTGTCAATAACATCAGCCCCAAAACCAATTTGGTATATAAATTTCTGAACTTGACGGCATTGAGTTTCATCGGCGTACTATCGTACAGTATCTACATCTGGCAGCAACTGTTCCTGTCTAATGATACCAGGTTCCCGCTTACCAAATATCCCATCAACCTGCTGTTCCTGGCGCTGGTGCCGGTGTTATCATATTTTTATTACGAGAAGTTTTTCTTAAAGCTGAAGAAACATTTTGCTAAAAACAAAAAGGCATAAAAAAGCCTGCCAGGCATTTCGGCTTAACAGGCTCGGTGTGCTATAGTATACAAAATTATTTTACCACTTCGGCAATGGCCGCAAAGTTTGGCAGGTCGGTAGCAACTACCAGTACTTCGGCGTAAATGATATTTTGCTCCTCGTCGATAACAAATGCGGCACGCTTTGAAACGCCTTTTAAGCCCATTACAAAATCGGCATAAATGGCTTGGTAAGCGGTAGATACCTCTTTGTTAAAGTCGGATAACAAATCAAACTGATAACCATTTTCTTCTTTAAACTTGGCCAGCGAAAAAGGCGAATCCACCGAGATGCCCAGTATGGTAGCGTTTAACCCATCGTAATAGCCAAAGCTATCGCGCATGGTGCATAGTTGCGTGGTGCAAACGCCGGTAAATGCCAAAGGGAAAAAGTGTAATACCACCTTGCGTCCCTTAAAATCGGACAGTGATACAGTTTTCAACCCTGATGATACTAATGTAAATTGTGGTGCCGCCTGGCCTGGTTGTAATGACATAATGCGTGTTTTTATACTGCAAATGAATGATAATTAAATGAAAACATAGTAAATAAAGGGTCAAAATTTCACTACGATCTTTCTCGAGTGCGCCGCCATAATATCTCTGTTTACTGATATGGCAAAAACAAATCAGATCCATTTTCTTTCAATCCTTGATTAACTAAATATTTAGTTATAGCTTTATCCTATCAACCAATAAAGCTATGATCAGGAATTACATCAAAACCGCGTTCCGTTCCCTGTTAAAAAATAAGGGTTTTACTTTTATCAATATTTTAGGGCTGGCGATGGGCCTGGCAACCTGCCTGCTGATTGTTTTATATGTGGTTGATGAGTTGAGCTACGATAGGTACAATGCAAAATATGAACGCATTTACCGGGTAAACACCGATTTAAAATATGGCGGCGTTATAACCTCATTTGCAATTGCCGCGCCACCCGTGGGCGATGCTTTAAAAAACAATTTCCCGGAAGTAGAAAACGCCGTAAGGATCTCGCCTGCCTTAAATATCCGCTTTAAAAAAGGCAGCCAGGATATTGCCGAAGATAAAGTGGTCTATTGCGACCCATCCCTGTTTTCGATATTTACCTTACCCATGATTGATGGTGACCCGAAAACCGCGCTGAATGACCCGAACGCCATTGTACTTACCGAATCGTCGGCCATCAAATACTTTAACAAAACCGACGTAGTAGGCCAAACACTCACCATTAATACCGATAGCATCCCGCATAAAATAACCGGGGTTGTTAAAGATGTACCCGTGCAATCGCATTTTACGGCCGGTTTCTTCCTGTCAATTTTATCGCAGGAATCATCGCGCGATAAAACGTTTAATCATTTTAGTTTTAGCACCTATATTTTATTGAAGCCCGGTGCAAGCGCTTCCCGCCTCGAAGCCAAGCTCCCGGCCCTGATGCGCCAATGGCTTAACGGCAGTATGAACATGGATAAATTTGAAAAAGGCGGTAATTATATCCGTCTGAATTTAACGCCGCTAAAAAACATCCACCTGCAATCAAACCGCCAGCGCGAACTGGGGCCAAACGGCAACATCCAGTACGTATACATATTCTCGGCTATTGCATTGTTTATATTGGTGCTGGCCTGTATCAACTTCATGAACCTTTCAACCGCCCGCGCTGCCAACCGCGCCCGCGAAGTTGGGGTGCGCAAAGTACTGGGCTCCTCGCGCTGGTCGCTCATTGTACAGTTCCTGTCCGAATCATTTATTGTTACCCTGGCAGCTACTATCATAGCGGTATTAGTGGCATGGGCGTTGCTACCTGCATTTAACCAGCTGGCCGGAAAACAGATAACGATAAGCAAGCAACTGGTTAGCTGGCTGTTGCCTGCTTTGGCGGTTATCATCATCATTGTTGGCATTGTTTCCGGCTCGTACCCTGCCTTTTTCCTGTCGGCCTTTCACCCTGCTCATGTTTTAAAGGGCAAAATATCAACCGGGTTTAAAGGAGGCATGCTGCGCAGCTTCTTGGTAGTATTCCAGTTTTCGATATCCATTTTCCTGATCATTGGCACCATGGTAGTTTACAACCAACTCAGGTATATCCAAAATAAAGACCTTGGCTTTAACCGCGACCAGCTACTGCTAATAAAAAATGTAAACGCGTTAAATAATCCGCAGTTGTTAAAACAGCAGGTAAAGCAATTACCGGGCGTTGTTAACGCCACACTTAGCGCCTACTACCCTACCAACACAACCCACTTCCCAAACAGCATCAGCAGCGAGCATAAAAGCGGCTTGATGGCCGAATATTGGTCGGTTGACGAAGATTACCTGCATACCATGGGCATGCACGTGTTAACAGGCCGCGGATTTTCGGGCCAGTTCCGTTCCGACTCATCGGGAATGGTCATCAATCAAACAGCTGCCAATATGCTGGGCTTTAATAACAATGCCTTAAATAAAACGCTTACTACCGGGCAGGGGCCAAATGCCAGAACATATCATGTTATAGGTGTGGTAAAAGATTTCAACTTCAGTTCGTTAAGGGATAACATCAGTCCGCTGGTAATGGTCATGAACCAGGATTGGCGGCAGTTGCTTTGCGTTAAAGTGGATACCAAAAACCTGCCGCTTTTTTTAAACCATGCAGAACATGAGTGGAAAAAGCTTGCCCCAAACCAGCAATTTGAATACTCATTTATGGATGCCGATTTTGACGCCCTTTACCGCACCGAGCAGCGCATGGGGAGCCTATTTGTGGTATTTACTACCCTTGCCATTATGATAGCCTGCCTGGGCTTATTTGGCCTTGCGGCCTATGCCGCCAGCCAGCGTAACCGCGAAATAGGTATCCGCAAAATATTGGGTGCCGGGGTGTTCCGTTTAGTAACCATGCTATCAAAAGATTTCATCAAACTGGTACTGGTTGCCATAGCCATTGCCACACCTTTAGCCTGGCTGGCCATGCAAAAATGGCTGCAGGGATATGCTTACCGCCAAAACATCCAATGGTGGGTATTTGTGCTTACCGCACTGGCAGCTGTTGTAATTGCGATGATAACCGTGAGCTTTCAATCTATCAAAACGGCGATGGCCAATCCGGTGGATAGTTTAAAGGAGGAGGGTTAGTTCATTGGTTCGGTTAGTTCACTGGTTCATTAGTTCATTGGTGAAAAGCTGGGATAAATCGTGCGCGGCGGAGACGACTCACCCCGACGAGGCTACGCCCGTCTGCCTCTCCGCTTCGCGCATAGAGGGGCTAAAAGATATAAAAAATGAGCTACACCCTCTTTGCGGCGCAGCCGGAGATAGGGTGGTCGGGCGCAGCCTCGACCGGGTGAGTCGTCGCCAGCGTTCCGCCAAATACTTCATGAAGTCAATCTGCCCTTACGGCCCCACAACTTTAATCCCCTGATTATCTCGTCCGTAGGGTTACCTAAATGGCCTTTTTGGTATCAATAGTAACCAAAAAACAAATTAACATCATGAAAACAAAATTTTTTACTGCCCTTGCGGCGGGAGTATTGCTGCTGGGCGCTTGTAAGGGAGGCAGGTCGGGAAATTACGAAGCTATAAACAACAGCAGCAGCGCCGATTCGGCTAAGTCAGATAAAGAAACGATGGCCGATACCTCCTTATTTGTACAGCCCAAGCTTGTAAAATCGGCCGATATGCGTTTCAAAGTAAAAAATGTTCAGCAAACGGCCGAGAAAATAACCGCGCTCACGGTGAAAAACAACGGCATGGTAATGCACCACCAAATGGAGTCGTCGGCGCAGGGTAGCCAGGATTACCGCATCAGCGGTGACTCCGTACGCAGGGTATCGGCATTCAATACCAACGAAGACATGACCATTAAAGTCCCCTCGGATAAACTGGAGGATTTTATGTACCAGGTGGCCCATATGGGTACGCATGTTACCCTCAGCAAAATGGATATTGAAGATAAATCGCTCGATTATCTATCCGCAAAACTAAAACTAAACAGCCGCAAAGAACTGGTAGATCAGCAAAAGAAAGGCAAGGTGACCATCAAAAATCCGCTGAATGTATTGTTGTTAAAGGATGATATGGTAGACGGGCAGATTGACAATCTTAAAATAGATGCTGCCGTTAAGTTTAGCGTAATTACCCTTAACTTTTATGAAAGCAATACCATCATCCAGGAAAACATCGCCAACGATGATCCATCGGCCTATCAGCTATCTTTCGGCAAACGTTTTTTCAATTCGGTGGCTTACGGTTGGTTTTTGTTTACCGAATTAATTTTGGCGCTTACCAATCTTTGGGTATTTGTTTTAGCCGCGATAGGCGTATGGATGTTATTCAGATATTATAAAAGAAAACACCCGGCTTTTTTAGGTGCGATAAAACCCTGAATAGCATTTTCATTCCTTTCGGCAAAGGCGACGAAGGGCGTTGAAAATGGCGTGGAGCAGATTATGGTTAGATAATACCCATGAGCGGGGTGAATCTTTAACCAACGTCCAGGCGCTCGTCATAACTTACTGATTTTCTAAAAACATAACGGATACCTAAATACCCTTTTTTGTATCAATAGTAACCAAAAAACAAATTAACATCATGAAAACAAAAATTTTTACTGCCCTTGCGGCGGGGGTCTTGCTGCTGGGCGCCTGTAAGGGTTCTGGCGGAAGCTACGACAACGAAAAAAGCACCAATAGCGCAGATACGGCCAGCGTATCGCCTGCTGCAGTTACGGCCAAAACCGACAAACTTGACGATGCTAAGCTGGTTAAAACGGCCGATATGCGTATTAAAGTAAAAGATGTTGGCAAAGCCACAGAAACGGTTACCGCCTTAACTGCAAAATATGGAGGCATGGTAATTCATCACCAAATGCAAACCACAAACGAAGGCAGCCAGGACCTAAGCGTCGGTAATGATTCTGTGATGCACATATCTTCGTTTAGCAGCGTTGCCGATATGACAGTAAACGTTCCTCCAAATCGCCTGGAAGATTTCATGAACCAGGTTGCCCAGATAGGACTATATGTCGAGAACCGGAAAATGAACATCGAAGATAAATCTCTTGATTATTTATCATCAAAGCTCAAGCGCGAAAACAGGGAAAATGCTGTAAAACAGGAGGCGAACACCGGTGAAAAGACCGACCCGGAAAAACAACTCACGGCTAAAGATGACATTGTCGACAGAAAAATTGCTAACCTTAAAACAGACCAGGATGTAAAGTTTAGTACTGTAATATTAAGTTTTTACCAAAGCAGAACAGTTTTAAAAGAGGTACTGCCAAGTAATGATGCATCAGCATATCAGTTGCCTGCTTCTAAACGTTTGATTAGCGCATTAATTTATGGATGGTCGCTTTTTATCAATCTGGCCGTTGGTTTCGCCAATATCTGGGTATTCGTTTTAGCTGCCATCTGTTTATGGCTATTGTTCAGGTATTATAGGCGAAAACACCCGGCATTTTTCGGCACTATAAAATCATAAAAATTTAGTAGCATTTTCGGTAAACATTTCTATTTTTGCGGTACAAAAAATATCGGTATCATGGAGTCAATGGAAAACGCTAACGCAGAGAAACATTACAAACTATTAGTTGTCGCAATCATCATAGGCATTTTTGGTGTATTTATCCGTTTTGCAGGTGATGAAAACTCAGCTTATTTCTCATGGATAGCCAACGCAGCATTGTTAATTGGTACCCTGATAGCTTTAAAAGCTGTTTTCGCAATTATGAAGTAAAGCCCTCCTGCCCCCTGAAAGGGGGAGTTTGGGAAAATACATATTATAAAGAAGCCCCGTTCATTTTTTGGATGGGGCTTTTTTGATTTCTGTGCATTTTTAAAAAGTGGTCATATTCAGTTATAAAATTGTCAAAATACCAAAGCGGAAATGACATTCAAAAATAAAAAACTGTCATGTTAAGGGACCCTTTACGGACAAATGCCTCTCCGCGCGAGTCTTCGACAGGCTCAGGATAACAGGCCTTCGCTTGATGCTATTAAACTTTCTTTAACAGTAAATCAAAAACTCCCCTTTCAGGGGGCCGAGGGTCCTAATCGGCATGTACATTGATTCACTCAATATCTTTGAGCATCCTTATAGGCCACCAGGTAGCTTTGTAATTACCAATAACCCCTATCTAATACGGGCGAATTAATCCGATAAGTTTAACCCCGAACATCACCAGGGTTAAAAAAATTAACTACGGGTGGTGTACCACCCCGTACCAGGGTGTTTCACCCTGTACCGGTACACACAGTTTGCGGTTAATTTTATCAGTTTTGAACGCTACTTGCAAAATTTTTTGCCAGCACTTTGATTGATTTGTCCCTGTAGGTGCCCGGAAGATTGTTACCGCTGCATTTCTTAACACCAGTGCCTTCAGGTTCCGGCTGGCTTCGCTTTACTTTGGCCGGTACTTCGATTCATTCAATATTTTCTGCGCATCCTTATTGGCCATCAATTGTTGCAGGGTAACTTCGGGATGTTTATCCATATAGGCGCGTACAATTTGCCAGCCCGTCCATACGGCCAGTTTTGGGGCCGATTCATTGCGTTCGCCAAGGCCGGGGGTAAAGGGTGCTTCGGTAAGGTATTTTTGAATTTTGGGATAGTCGGTTTCGTACAGCAGGTTTTCTTCTAAAAAGTAAGCCCATATCTTAGGCTCAAAATCGGTGCACCATTTTAGCTGGTCGCGGGTGTAGCTTATTTTCAGGGTATCGCCGGCATCGGGCAAAATTTTGTCCATAAAATACATGATCTTACCATTGTAAATCATTTTTGTCAACAACGATTTATCATCGTCACTTTCGGGGAACATATCTTCGCGGGCAATGCCTTCAACCACCCGCGGCGTAATGTTTTCGGGCGTAAAATGCCTTGATAAATAATGCGGGAACGCGCTGGTGATGGAAGGGTAAAACCGCGAATTGGCACCCAAAAACAAATCGAGCCCGATAGCAAAATACCCATCGCCTATGGATGTTTGCGCCTGGAAGCCCGAAAAATAACTGTAAACCTTAGGAATCCTTTTTTGGGGGTAATAATATTTAATATGCTTAAAGGCATCGGTAAGTTCGGCTTCCTGCTTATCCAGCTCGGGGTAAGTAGCCTCCACATCGTGCCTTAGGTCGTTATATGCTTTGTTGGCAAAAACATTGCGCAGGGTTTTAAAATAAGCGGTATCCTTAATGCTGCCTACCGGCAAAATACGCTCAATAAAATCCTGGTAAAACACCTTATACTTATTATGCAGGTGGATAGCTTGCTGTGCCATAGGGTGGGTACGCATGGCGTCGAAATCCTGGTCGAAGCGTTCAATCTTCACCTCAAGGTCAATATTACTTACATCAACCTTTTTGTTGCCGCGGCAGGCCGACAATATCATACCGATAAAAAAAATTAAGTAAATTTGTTTTGCTTTATACCGGGTAGTTATCATATTTATCCTTTGAGCAAAAATAATTTTTATTTGCATTAATACGTTACTATACCATCCATGAAAATTGCATTAGCCCAGCTTAACTATCATATAGGTAACTTCGAATCAAACACAGCCAAAATAATTGACCATATATTAAAAGCCAAACAAAACGGTGCCGACCTGGTGGTTTTTGCCGAGCTATGCGTGTGCGGCTACCCAGCCCGTGATTTCCTGGAATTTGACGAGTTTATTGGCCTGTGCGAAGAATCGGCAAAAAAAATAGCCGAAGTGTGTATTGATATCGCCTGTATTATCGGCCTGCCTACAGTTAACAATAAAACCGAAGGCAAGGACTTAAATAATTCGGCCTATTTTATTGAGGATGGTAAAGTAAAGGCGATTGTAAACAAAGCGCTGCTACCCAACTATGATGTATTTGACGAATACCGCTATTTTGAACCATCAACGGATTTTAACTGTATTGAATTTAAAGGCAAAAAAATAGCGCTTACCATTTGCGAAGACTTGTGGAACACGATTGAAAACCCTTTATACATCACCCGACCTATGGATATCCTGATCCATCAGCGGCCCGATGTAATGATTAATATCGCAGCTTCGCCATTTGCTTATAACCATGATGAAACGCGGATTGCTATTTTAAGCGATAATGCCAGCCGTTACAAGCTGCCTCTTTTATATATCAATAATATAGGCGCACAAACCGAACTGATTTTTGACGGCGGATCGCTGGTGTTTGATAATAAAGGGACACTGATAGATGAAATGCCCTATTTTGAAGAAAGTACGGCATACTATACCCTCAATGAGGATAACAGTATCAGCTTTGAGCATCCGTCAACCATGAAAACAGACCGCCCCGGCGATATTGAGCAAATTCACCAGGGCATCATATTAGGCATCCGCGATTACTTTTATAAATCGGGCTTTAAGCAGGCAATTTTAGGTCTGTCCGGCGGTATCGATTCTGCCGTGGTTTGCGCTTTGGCTGCCGAAGCCCTGGGTGCCCAAAATGTAATGGCAGTGTTGTTGCCATCCCGTTTTTCAACCGATCATTCGCTGAAAGATGCCGAAGACCTGGTGGCTAATTTGGGTTGCAAGAGCGAGACCATCGCCATAAAGGATATAACCCAGGCTATAGAAACGTCGCTGCATCCCCAATTTAAAAACCTTCCGTTTAATATTGCCGAAGAAAATATCCAATCGCGTACCAGGGCGGTATTGTTAATGGCCATGTGTAACAAGTTTGGCTACATATTGCTTAATACCAGTAATAAAAGTGAAGCCGCCGTTGGCTACGGAACTTTATACGGCGATATGTGCGGCGGCATTTCTGTTATAGGCGATGTATACAAAACCCAGGTATTTGCCCTGGCCCGCCATATTAATAAAGACAAAGAGATCATCCCGATAAACTCCATTGTAAAACCGCCATCGGCCGAGTTAAGACCCGATCAAAAGGATACCGACTCGTTGCCCGAATACGATATACTGGATAAGATATTGGAAGAATATATTGAATACCGCCGCTCATCTGCCGAGATCATTAAAATGGGTTACGACGAAGCAACAGTTCGCAGGGTGATTAAACTCACCAACTCCGCCGAACATAAACGTTACCAAACCCCGCCAATATTACGGGTATCCCCCAAAGCATTTGGCATGGGCCGCAGGATGCCAATAGTAGGGAAATATTTGTCGTAAAAAAGTATCAAGTAGTTAGTATCAAGTATCAAGACAGTTGCGGATTAGTCTAAAAAAACTTTGTTCGAAAGTCAAAAATCTTGATACTTGATACTAACTAATTCATACTAAAAATACCTATATTTCAAGCCTATGAATAAGCGATACGCCGCGGTATGTACTTCTTTTTTTTTGCTGTGTATTGCAGTTCAAACATTTGCTCAGCAACCGCTGGTTAGCGATGCAAAAAAAGCCGAATTAAGCAGTTTTTCTTCGCAATTGAGGAGTACTTTCAATGTAAATAAGCAACAGGCCCTTTCATTGGCGGCGCAAAAAGGCTGGCCGGTTACACGCCGGTCGCGCAACGGTAACCACGTGTTTTTACAGGGTGTTAACAGCCTTGGTTTTCCTATATATCTTACCACACACAACAATACAACGGCTGCGGCCACAACGGGCACTAACGCCGTGCAGCCAGGTGGCTCATTAGGGCTAAACCTTTCAGGATCTGGCAGCAACCTTGTTGGTAAGCTGGCCATTTGGGATGGCGGTTCGGTATATGCCGCGCACCAAGAATTTGCAGGTAAAACCATTACGATAAAAGATGGCGCTTCGGCGCTTGATCATACTACTCACGTGGCCGGCACCATGATTGCCAAAGGCGTTTACGCGCCGGCTAAAGGCATGGCGTTTAACGCGAGCAGCCTGTTGTCATGGGATTTTGATAACGATGTATCTGAAATGAGTGGCGCTGCAGCGGGCCTGTTGCTATCAAACCATTCTTATGGCGATGTTGCGGGCTGGGATTATAACAGCGATGCCAGCCGCTGGGAGTGGTATGGCCTGCCGGGTGATACTGTTGATTACACTTTTGGATTTTACGATACCCGCGCCCAGTCATGGGATAAAATAGCCTATACGGCCCCCTATTACCTTATTGTGGAATCGGCTGGTAACGGCAGGGCCAGCAACGGGCCGGCCATAGGTGCAACTTACTACGGCTACCGCAGCCGCACCGATCAAACTATGGTAAATAAAGGCGCCCGCCCCTCAACAATAAGCGACAATAGCGGCTATGATATCATCAGCACCACCGGTAACGCCAAAAACACGCTGACGGTTGGTGCAGTAAACCCCTTGCCATCGGGCCCTACCAACAGGAACGATGTGAGCGTTGCCTATTTCAGCGCCTGGGGCCCTACAGACGACGGTCGCGTAAAACCAGACATTATGGGGGATGGGGTAAATGTAACTTCGGTAGGGATAGCTAACAGTTCATCGTACCTTACGCTATCGGGCACATCGATGGCCGCGCCCAATATCACCGGTTCGTTGTATTTATTGCAGGAATACTATGCTCAAAAAAACAGTGGAAATTTCATGAAATCGGCCACACTGAAAGGCCTGGTTTGCCATACCGCCTTTGATGCCGGCAACGTTGGCCCAGATTATATTTATGGCTGGGGATTGCTTGATATGCCCAAGGCGGCACAGGCCATTACCGATAATGGCGTTAAAAGCATGGTAAAGGAAAACTCACTTGCCCAGGGCCAAACGCAAACCTTTAACGTACTGGCATCGGGCGCCAGCGCCTTGATTGCGTCCATTGCCTGGACAGACCCCCAGGGAACAGTTTCGCCCGATGGCACTATCAACAGCCGCACACCAAAACTAATTAACGACCTTGATATTAAAGTAAGTGATGGCACCACCACTTACAATGCCTGGGTTTTAGATCCCGATCATCCATCGGCAGCCGCTACAACCGGCAACAACATCAGGGATAATTTGGAGCAGGTATATATTGCCAATACAGTACCGGGTAAAGCTTACACCGTAACAGTATCGCATAAAGGCAATTTAACATCCGGCCCGCAGGCTTACTCGCTTATAGTTACCGGGATAGGCGGCACTGCCTATTGCACGTCTGCCCCTCTAAGCGATGCCGATTCGCGCATTAACAATGTCAAGCTGGCCAATATTGATAACAGCCCGGCAGCAGGCTGCAAAAGCTATTCTGACTACACCAATTTAACCATTCAGCTCGAGCAGGATAAATCATACCCGCTTAGCCTTACACTGGGCACCTGCGGCGCCAACTTCAATAAAGCCGCCAAAGTTTTTATTGACTATAACGAGAACGGCATTTTTGAAGATACGGAACTGGTAGCAACCACCGGCATTATAAATGGCACAGGCACCTATACTACAAACATCAAAATACCGGCAACCGTTGTAGCCGGAACTTATAGCCTGATGCGGGTAGTACTCAGCGAAACCAACAGCGCGGCCAGCATTACAGCCTGCGGCAGCTATGCCAAAGGCGAAACGCAGGACTACCGGGTACAGTTTTTACAAACCAGTATTGATGCCGGCGTGCTATCTATAGTTAATCCGGGTTCAAGCGGGGCATGTTCGGCAAGTACGCCGGTTACTATAGCGGTTAAAAACTTTGGCAGTGCGGCTATCACCAACGTGCCATTAACCGTAAAAATAACCGCCGCCGATAATACGGTAACTACATTTAACGGTACTTACACAGGTACCCTTGCCCCCGGCGATCAGGATAACTTTACCTTCGCCCAAAACTTTAATGCCCTGGCCGGCGCCACTTATACCATAACGGCCATCAGCAATTTAACCGGCGATCCGGTAAAAAATAACGATACGGTTACCACAACCATTGTCATCAACAGCCCATCGGCAATAGGCGATTTAAGTGCCTATTATTGTACCGATACCAAACAATACCAACTATTGGGGCAGGGCGATGGCACCATGCTTTGGTATCAAAATGCGAATGACGCTGTGCCAATTGCGGCAGGCAGCCCTGCAAATACTACTACAACGCCTGTAAATAACACCTTTTACGCGGGTGTAAATGATTTTAAAGGCACTGTTGGGCCGGCAACAAAAAACATTTTTACCGGTGGCGGATATAATCAGTTTACGCCATCGGTAATTGTGAACACTAAGGTTCCTGTGGTTATACAGTCGGCACGTTTATATATTGGCAATTCGGGCAAAATAACATTTAACGTAAGTAACAGCAGCGGGCAAATAGTTGCCACTAACAGCATTAATGCCCAGGCCACACGTACCACCCCATTACCCGGTGCCCAGGCCGATGACCCTGCCGACCAGGGCAAAGTGTATGACCTTAACCTGGAATTGCCTGCGGCCGGCAATTACCTGATATCCATCGCCTATGACAACACAGCCACTATATATCGTAATAATGCAGGCGTAACAAGTTACCCGTTTAGCATCGGCAAAATCTTCAGCATAGTGGGCAATGATGCCACGGGTGATAATGCTGCCGATACTACTTACTACAAAGGCTTTTACTATTACTTTTATGACATGAAGGTACAAAGCCTGGGTTGTGCTTCGGCAGCGCGTAAGGCGGTTACCTTAACTAAACCAGTTATTACACAAAGTAACAATACCTTAAACTCCAGCTTTACAACAGGCAACCAGTGGCTGTTAAACGGCAAATCCATACAGGGTGCAACAGACGTTACGTTTGACCCTTTGCAAAGTGGAAATTACCAGGTTGTTGATACACTGGCCAGTGGTTGCGCAGTTATATCGGATGTGTTTGCTTATGCCCGTACGGCATCCAACGTTGATAAATCTACCGATATTGGGTTAACCGTTTTCCCGGTACCTGCAAGTGCCAACCTGTATGTTGTTTTTAAAGCAAATACCGCTGCCGATCTTGACTTATCGCTGGTAAACTCCGTGGGGCAAACTATAGTTTCCGAAAAGCAAAGGATCCCGCAGGGCAATTTCAGCACGGCAATAAATGTAACAGGAGTGCAGCCCGGCGTGTATATATTAAGGGCGATGCTGGGGAGTAAAGCTTATGCCAAGAAGGTAATTGTGGTGCATTAAGCCTCACCCAAACCCTCTCCAAAGGAGAGGGCTTTTGATTTGCGTGATGGCGAATTTCGAGATATTTAAGAACCCTCTCCTTTGGAGAGGGCAGGGTGAGGCTCTTTACTGAAAAGTATACTTCACGCCAACACCCGGCGCAATATCAAAAAACGGGCCGGTAGCTATTTCAAGGCGCGGGTTCAAATCAAGGCTTACAGCTATGGGGCTGTTGGGTATTACCCACTCCAGGCCTGCTACACCATCGGCGCCAAATAAAAGATGCCTGTCTTTATAATATTGGTCATCGCTGCCAAAACGTTTGTAATAGCCGCTGCCTATCGAGCCTAAGTGACCGCCAAAGCCATAAAAAAAGTTCAGTTTATCAACGTTAAAAGCTCGGGTATGAATTTCGTACAAACCGGTAATTACAATGCCATGATCGCGTATGCCCAGGATACCTTCAATAGCAGTTGTTTGGTTTAAAAAGTATTTTCCTGATGGGCCTATCTCATAAGCGCCAAACTTTAAACCGGCCGCAGCTTTGTAATCCTGCGCCTGCGAACGCTGGTTTATCAATAAAAACGAAACCGATAATGACAGGATGTAGATGATTTTTTTCATGTAGTAGTTTTAGTAAATGAATTAAACAGGTAATACAATGACATTTGAATTTAACATAGGCTTAACCAATTTTCGTCCCAAATGTTCAGGTAGATAAACGCTCAAATATGCTTTTTATGCTATTTTAGGTCAAAATCACGCCTGGATTGTGCTCATTCAACTGATTTTCAATCCAAAAATTTGAGCTTTCAATGCGTTTATGCCTTCAAATAAGTTATTTTAGTGAAAATAAATTTTGGTTATAATGATATTACATTGCTTTAAAATAAAAAACAACAAACACTTAACTCTTTTTTTGACGGCACTTTTTTTTATACCTGCCGGATACGCACAGGAACAACCGCGTGCAAACAACAATGGTCAATACAGCAATGGAATGGTGGTTTGCGCCTATCCGGATGCTTCGCAGGTGGGGGTTGATATTTTAAAGAAAGGCGGCAACGCTGTTGATGCTGCCGTAGCGGTACAATTCGCGTTGACCGTAACGCATCCGCAGGCCGGTAATATTGGTGGCGGCGGCTTTATGGTTTTCCGGTCGGGCAAAGGCAAAACCAAAACGCTTGATTTCAGGGAAAAGGGCCCTGGTGCCGCCAGTGCAGATATGTATCTCGATTCAGCGGGGAATGTAATTCCGGATATGAGCCTCTATACCCACCAGGCCTCCGGAGTTCCCGGATCGGTAGATGGGATGGTAACCGCCCACAAAAAATACGGCAAGCTTAAATGGGCCGACCTGGTACAACCATCCATTGATCTGGCCCGCAACGGTTTTAAAATAACCAAACACCTGGCCAGCGACCTGAACTACACCCAGGCGCAATTTATAAAACTGAACCCCGGTAAAAACTATCTTTTAAAACGAGGAGGTTGGAATGAAGGCGATGTGCTGGTACAGGAAGACCTGGCCAAAACGTTCGAGTTTATTCGCGACAAAGGCCGTAAGGGCTTTTACAAAGGCGTAGTAGCCGATCAGATTGTTGCCGAAATGAAAAACGGTAACGGGCTGATGACCAAAAAAGATCTTAAAAGTTATCATTCGGTTTGGCGCAAAGCCATAACTGGCAACTACAAGGGTTACAAAATAATTACCATGCCGCCGCCATCAAGCGGAGGAATTGCATTACTGCAACTATTACAAGCTGTAGAAAAATATCCCTTAAGGCGATGGGGCTATAACCAGGACTCAACCATCAGGTTAATTGTTGAGGCCGAACGCCGTGTGTATGCCGATCGATCTAAATATCTTGGCGACCCGGATTTTTATAAAGTACCTGTTGATAGCCTGCTTAAACCAGCCTATATTGCATCGCGCATGAGCACCTTTAGCTGGGATGCGGCTACACCGAGCAGCAGCATACAACCCGGCAATTTTGTAGGGTACGAAAGCGACCAAACCACCCATTACTCGATAGTAGATAAGGACGGCAATGCGGTATCCATCACCACTACACTAAACGATAGCTTTGGGTCTAAGATTTTTGTAAATGGCGCCGGCTTTTTATTAAATAATGAGATGGACGATTTTAGCTCGAAACCGGGCGTACCTAACATGTACGGCCTGGTGGGCGGTAAAGCCAACAGCATTCAGCCGGGCAAGCGCATGCTATCATCCATGACGCCAACCATCATCGAAAAAGGCGGCAAGCTGTTTATGGTAGTAGGCACCCCAGGAGGATCGACCATCATAACCTCTGTTTTTCAAACGATATTGAATGTGATAGAATTTGACCAAAGCATGCAGCAGGCAGTAAGTTCTAAACGCTTCCACTCGCAATGGCTGCCAGACGAGGTTACTATTGAAAAGAATGGGGTTGATGACGCCACAATTTTAAAACTGCAAGGTAAAGGCTACAAAATAACCAACCGAGGGGCAATCGGCCGGGTAGATGCCATCCTGAAAACCCAATCGGGCTACTACGAAGGCGGCGCTGATCCAAGGGGAGATGATACGACGGTAGGGTATTAGGTTGTACGTGATACGTTTTAAGTTGTACGTTTTATATTCGATAATTTTTTGAGGGTAGAAACTTATAAACCAGCAGGGTAAAAAACATGTAACTTAAAACGTATCACGTAAAACTTACAACGTCCCGCGTCAGCTAAGGTTGAAGAAAATAAAATGTACCTTCGTACCATCGTTTACATCTGCAGCCTATATTTGTTGGGCAAAAACTTATAAACCAGCAGCGTGAAAAAACGTATCACTTAAAACGTATCACTTAAAACGTATCACGTACAACTTATAAAAATGCATAAAAGCGTAAAACACCAGGAAACCATCGATTATTTTTTGAAGATTGTGTGGCAAACTGTGGCTAACAGGTATAACCAGTTGGTTACCGAGTTTGGCATTACGCAATCAATTGGTTACCTGCTGATCAATATTGACGAAAAAGAGGGCACCACCGTATCGCAGGCGGCAGCTTTGTTGGGCCTTAAGTCAACCAGTTTATCGAGGATGCTCAGCCAACTGGAAAAAACAGGGCTTATTTACCGGGAATCAAACCAGGGCGATAAACGCTCGGTAAAAATTTACCTGACCGAACTCGGCAAAGAAAAACGCCACCAGGCCCGCGCCGTAGTAAAACAGTTTAACAACTACCTCAACGAGCACATTAGCGAAGCTGATAAAGAGTACTTAACCGAAATGCTCAAAAAGATCAACAAACTCACCCTTAACTATAAACCTTAATTGGTTCATTGGTTCATTGGAACGCGGGCATGGCGGGCAAGTGGCTTTTTGGCTGAATGCCTCCTATTTGACAATCCCACCAGAAAAGACCAATGAACTAATGAACAAGTGAACCAATGAACTAAAAAAAGCACAGATAATTTTTTTGATTGAAATACGTTTTTTGCTGATACAGATGTTTTTGTATACCGGCTTGGTGCTTTTTTTTATTGATTGTGTTAAAAAATGTTAAGCTGCCGTTTTTCTATTATAAAAGAATAAATTTGCCTTTTGAAAAAATGAACAGGTTACTGGTTTTGTTATTGGTTTTGATGGCTGGCTTGGGCGCATGTAAAAAATCTGTCGACCCGATGGTGCAGTATAATATTCAAAAGGGTATCGACGATAAGATCATAAGCGATTACATAGCAGCACACCCCGGGGACAGTGCCAAACGAATTGATACTACGGGGGTATATTATATCATTAAAACAGGTGAGCAGGGGTCAGGGAACGATTTGTTTACCAGTTCCACAACCATAACTGTAGGATTTACGGGACAGATATTGACTACGGGTTATACATTTGCGCAAACCAATAATTTTCACCCTTCGTACACATTAGGGAGTGTGATAAAGGGATGGCAGTTAGGCGTTCCGCAGATAAAAAAAGGGGGCAAAGTGCGTTTATTGATACCATCGCGCTATGCTTACGGGCCATATGCACAGGATTCGATACATTTGCCGGCAAATTCGGTGCTTGATTTTAATATACAGCTTTTTAACATAACAAACTAAAAGACAATAATGAAGGTAAAGGTTGATAATTACGCGCCGTTTACCGGTAACAAATAATATAAATGAGAAAAATTACTTTTACGCTTTTATTCCTTCTTTCTGTAGGGTTATTATCTTGCCGCAAAACCAGCGACGATCCGAATATCACGCAATACGACGCCACCAATATCCAAAACTACATTAAAGCCAATGGCCTTACCGGAATGGTTCGAGATACGTCAAATGGCGACACCAGCGGCATCTACTACCAGATCTTATCGCAGGGCGCAACTACCACGCCCATTGCCTACTCCGATACCGTAAAGTTTGTATTTACCTTAAAATCGTTTGACGGCAAGTACAACTCACTCGATTCGCTTACCAATAACCACTTTGATGGCTTTGCAGGACACATCAGCCAAAGCGGCTATCCTAAGGGGTTGCAATTGGCTATACATAATATTATCAAATATAAAGGTACAAGGGCACGCATATTGATTCCATCGCGCCTGGCTTATGGTGTAAATGGTTACGGATCGGGCAGCTCAAGCAATGTAAACACCCGTATTGCAGGCAATCAATGCCTTGATTACTATGTAAATGTAGTATCCGATCAAAATCTATATGACGATCAGATCATCAAAAACTATATTGCCACCAATAGTTTAACTGGTTTTGCCAAATCTGCTGGCGGTTATTATTACAAAGTAACTATACCGGGCACAGGCACAGATCCTATTGATCAATACTCTACTTTTACAGCAACGTATAGTGGTAAATTTTTAACGGGCACTGAATTTGATGCCAATACTACCGGAGCGTCTCTTTCCATTGATAGTGTAGTGCCAGGTGTAGCACAAGGCCTGCAAGGACTTACAACTGGTGCAGCAGTTACATTACTGTTGCCTTCAAGGTACGGTTACGGCAGGGCTGGTACCACAGGTATTGCAGGGAACACCAGCCTGCGGTTTGATTTTACAATAGTTACTATTACAAATTAAATTACTTAGCCAAGGCGGCTTTAAATACTTTTAAACAGCGATCACGCGCAAATGTGTGATCGATAATGGGTTTAGGATACTTGCTGAAATCGGCATATTCCGGAACCCATTTTTTTATGTACTTCAGTTCAGGGTCAAACTTTTTGGTTTGCGATTCGGGATTAAAAATTCTGAAGTAAGGCGCAGCATCCGTGCCCGATCCTGCAGCCCATTGCCAGCCGCCAACGTTGCTGGCCATTTCATAATCTAACAGCTTACGGGCAAAGTAATGTTCGCCCCAGCGCCAGTCAATCAACAGGTCTTTAGTTAAAAAGCTGGCTGCTATCATGCGTACCCGGTTGTGCATAAAGCCGGTTGCATTTAACTCCCGCATGCCTGCGTCAATAATCGGGTAGCCGGTTTGCCCCTCGCACCAGGCTTTAAACTGGCCTTCATCATTTACCCATTTTATCCGGTCATATTCGGATCTGAAAGCATGATCCATCGTATGCGGAAAATGGTGCAGTATCATCATATAAAATTCCCGCCATATCAATTCATTCAGCCACGTTTTATTTTGATAGCCATGCGCTGTTTTAGCCAGCTCGCGGATACTTGCTGTGCCAAAACGGAGGTGTAAGCCAATATGCGAGGTACCTTTGATGGCAGGAAAATCCCGTTTTTCTGCATAGTCGCCAATTATCTCTTTATATTCCTGGTCGGGAAAATGGGCTTCACTTTTCACAAAACCCATTTCATTTAATGAAGGTAGCGGCAGGTGATGGATTTTCACCAGGTTGTCGAGGTATTTTTCGGTAGGATAGCTTTTTAAATAAAATGGCTTAAGTGTTGCGTACCATTTGCGCTGATAAGGCGTGTAAACGGTGTAAGGCTTACCATCATCCTTGATAACCTCGTCCTTTTCGAAAATTACCTGGTCTTTAAAAGTATGGAAGGCGATTCCGTGCTGTTTTAGTTTTTCCCTTACAGCGTCATCGCGTTTCGTCGCGTAGGGTTCATAATCATGGTTGGTATATACTGCGGCAACGGGGTATTCTTTGATGATCTTGTCCCAGGCATTTGTTGCTTTATCATACACCACCAGCAAACTGCTGCCGTGTTTGTGCAATTGGCTGCGTAGGTTTTCGATGGTATTGTAAATGAAAGTTACCCTTGCATCGTTCTTATCTTCCAGGTTGTCCAGTATCTCCTGATCAAAAATAAATACGGGCAAAACCGGGTTGTCACTTTTTAGCGCCCGGTACAAACCGGCATTATCATTTAAACGCAAATCGCGCCGAAACCAGAATATGGTAACGGGTGTATTATTATCCATAAATCTCCTTTAACGCATCGGCTACTTCGGGGTATTTAAAACTAAAGCCCGCATCCGTAATTTTTCGTGCCGATACTTTAGTACTTCCCAAAACCAGCGAACTCATTTCGCCCAACAATAATTTCAATAAAAAAGCCGGAACCCTGGGAGCCCACAGTGGCTTACGCAACTGGCGGGCCACGGCTTGTACCATTTGCGCATTGGTAATCGGGTTTGGCGCCACCATATTGTACACGCCTTTCAGTCCCTTATTTTCGATGCCGAAAAGGTACATATCAATTACATCCTGCCAATGAATCCAGGGGACCCATTGCTTACCACTGCCTATGGGCGAGCCAACGTATAATTTAACTGGTAGGGCCAACATTGGTAATGCCCCTGCATCTTTATCCAAAACCACACCGGTACGGAATTTCAGTATCCGCAGCCCCAGCTTTTCGCCTTCATCAACAGCGGCTTCCCATTCAACACAACATTGGGATATAAAGTCACGGGTAGCTGCGCTGGATTCTGTCAGCAGTTCATCGCCCCTATCGCTATAATAGCCAATACCCGATGCGGATATTATCGTTGTAACCTTATTGGCCCGATTTTTCATCAGGTTATAAATAAGCGCTATTGATTTGGTACGGCTTTCAACTATCTCTTTTTTACGTTCATCCGTCCAGCGTTTATCGGCAATACCGGCACCTGCCAGGTGAATAATAGTATCTACTCCATCAATGCAATGTTCATCAAGGGTACCTTTATTTACATCCCACAAAAAGGTTTTAATAGTGTTGTCGCCACCCGGTGTCCGGCTCAACACGCTTACATGGTAGCCTTTGCCCAGCAAATGCTTACTTAACCGTTTACCTAAGCCTCCCGATCCGCCTGTTATTAATATGTTAGTCATTAGTCATTAGTCATTAGTCATTAGTCATTAGTCATTAGTCATTAGTCATTAGTCATTAGTCATTAGTCATTAGTCATTAGTCATTAGTCATTAGTGGGAATTGGCCGGGGCTTTTATTGTTTTGATTATCTAAAGTATTTTTGCAAACCATCAATGACCAATGACAGCGAAGCGAAATGACCAATGACAAGCGCAGCGACAATGACTAATCAACCTCCCCATAGTGTACAATCTCTTTGGCCATGCCGTTGAAAATAAACAGGTGGAATGGCCACATGGCATACCAGTATAACCTGCCCCAAAGGCCGCTGGGTCTAAAGGTAGCTACCTGGCTCAAATTTTTAGAGCCATTACGTTCTATTATTTTAAATTCAAGCCATGCCTCGCCCGGCAGCATCATTTCGGCATATAGTAAAAGGCGTTTATTTTCTTTATCGGCTAATAATACTCTCCAAAAATCTATCACATCGCCCGGCGCTATGTCAATGCTGCTGGTTCGGCCCCGGCGCGAGCCTACCCCGCCGAATAATTTATCAAGAAAACCGCGCAGGTTCCAAATCCAGTCCCAATAATACCAGCCCCGGTTGCCCCCTACCGACATAAAATTAACAAACACGTCCTGGCTATCACGCTCAAAGGGCACTTTTACTTTATATTCAAGCGTGCCGTTTTGGGGCACCTTTATCTGGTCCATGAAGCTGTTGTTAAGGTAGCCCATATTCAGGGCATCCTTCCAGCTGGATACTATCGAGTTTTGTTCTATTTTAACAAAGGCCAGGTTTAACGCTTCTTCATACGTAAGACATTTGCGTGGTACAACATCGTCAATGGCATGGTCCTTCATGATGGTTTCGTTCTTCATACTATTTACCAGGCTTTGGGCAAGGGTATAACTGGTGGAGGTTACAAAGTAAAGCCAGTACGACGATATTTTTGGCGACAGAAACGGCACGATAAATATGTGCCGTTTAAGCTTACGCACCTTGGCATACACCAGCATCATATCTTTAAAAGATAAAATGTCCGGGCCGCCAATATCAAATGTTTTGTTAAATGTTTTGGGGTTAAGCATTACGGCTTCCAGATAGCCCAACACATCGCGAATAGCAATGGGTTGGCAACGGGTATTTACCCAGCGCGGAACAGTCATGACAGGCAGTTTCTCGGTAAGGTCACGGATGATCTCGAACGACGCACTACCCGAGCCGATGATGATAGCTGCCCTTAATACTGTAAGTGCAGCCTTGCCCTCATTCAATACATCCTCTACATGTCTGCGCGATTCAAGATGCCTACTCAGGTTTTCATCGTTGGTAATACCACTTAAAAATATGGTTTGCCTGCAATTGGTTTTATCAAGGGCCTTTATAAAATTATAAGCTGATAGCATTTCCAGGGCAGCAAAATCCTGCGCCTGCGCCATGGAATGAACCAGGTAATAAGCGGCATCAATATCTTCCGGAAAAGCTTCAATATCCGCCTCCTTAAGCAAATCGCCATTAATCAGGGTAACCCTTTTACTGAAATCACTATGTTCATGAAAGCGGCGCTTATCGCGCACCAGGCAAATTACATCGTGACCTTTCTCCAGCAAAACCGGGATAAGCCTTGTTCCTATGTAACCATTGGCACCAGCAAGTAAAACTTTCATATGCTTTTAAACAATAGAAAAGGCAAGGTGTTTTCCAAAGCCTATTTAAAACCAAGCTAGTAATTATTACAGCAAAATCAACGTTAATAAAACCTTTGCTTTATACGCCCGGCATATGTGGTTTAAAACTAACATAAGTTAAAAGATGTTAAAAGCGCGCGCGACGTATAAAAGGAGCACCAAACACGTTATATATTAGCACCTAAATAAATAATTGACTGATTTACATTAATCACCTATCTTTGCAAAATGTTTAAAAAACAACTAACGTTATTCGCCTGTGTTTTAGCCCTGTTGATTATTACATTGGGAAGTTGTAAAAGCAAATACGAAAAGTTAAAAGCAAGTAACGATTACGCCAAAAAATACCAGGAGGCTATTAAATACTATAATAAACAGGAGTACGAAAAAGCGCTTGGTTTATTTGATGTGCTGGTTGAACGCTATCGTGGCCGCAGCGCTGCCGAAGACCTGTTTTATTACTATGCCTTCACCAACTATAAGCTAAAGGATTATACATCTGCAAGGTTTCATTTTAAAACCTTTGCCGATACTTACCCATCGAGCCCAAGGGCCGAGGAATGCCGTTTCTTTTCGGCTTATTGCTACTACCTCGATTCGCCTACTTACTCGCTTGACCAGGAAAACACGTTAAAGGCTATTGAAACGTTACAATTGTTTATTAACCTTTACCCTAAAAGCGACCGTGTAACAGAGGCAAGCAAGCTGATACAAAACCTGCGCGATAAGCTGGAACAAAAGGCTTATGAAAACGCCAAATTATATTTAACCATCAGCGATTATCAATCGGCGGTTATTGCCTTTAATAATGTGCTGCGCGATTACCCGGATACCAAATATGGTGAAGAGATTGAGTTCCTGATCATAAAGGCACAGTATCAATACGCCAGTCATAGTTTTGAAGCCAGGCAGGAAGAACGTTTTGAACAGGCTGTAACTTATGCCGATCAGTTTACCGACAAGTTTCCTAAAAGCAAATATAACCACGAAGTTGCCGGGCTAAAAAAAGACAGTCAAATAGGTATAGTGGATGCCAAACGCGTAATGGCCGAAGCATTGGCAGATGATAAACTGGCAAAAAAGCTGGCAAAAAAAGATACCATCAAAACGCAGCCACCATCAGAAAAGAATCAGAACCAGAGGATACCATAATTAAAAAAATTAAGATATGACAGC
Organism: Mucilaginibacter sediminis; assembly: GCF_051903035.1. NCBI lineage: Bacteria > Pseudomonadati > Bacteroidota > Sphingobacteriia > Sphingobacteriales > Sphingobacteriaceae > Mucilaginibacter > Mucilaginibacter sediminis. Next base: position 5,911,928 of record NZ_CP170602.1, on the reverse strand, counting down.
TAACAACACCAACAAACCAGCAGTAGCAAGCAGCACTGTAACCCGCGATTTACGCGAGCTGGACGTTAAAACGGATAACATATATGAGTCGCTTGTGATCATGTCTAAAAGGGCGAACCAGATATCAAATAATATTAAAGAAGAGTTACACCAAAAACTTTCTGAGTTTGCATCATCGAACGATAACCTGGAAGAAGTTTTTGAAAACCGCGAACAAATCGAAATCTCTAAATATTACGAAAAACTACCAAAACCATCATTGGTTGCCGTTCAGGAGTTTTTAGACGATAAGATTTACTACCGTAACCCGGCTAAAGAAGCGTAAGCTTCGTTAAGGCAAAATTCAAAAGTCAAAATTCAAAAGTGATCTGTATGGTTACTTTGGGTTTTGACTTTTGTTTTTTTAGCTATATTCACATGGTTATTTAAATTATCTTTTTTGAATTAGCCATATCGATGTCGTTGACTAAGTCATATTTTTTGACTTTTGAATTTTGAATTTTGAATTTAAAAAGTAAAAACATTATCCTGGGAGTTTGCGGCAGTATAGCTGCATATAAATCGGCATTGCTGGTTAGGCTATTGGTTAAGGCCGGGGCAAGCGTGCAGGTGGTGATGACACCAGATGCTGTTAATTTTATAACACCGCTTACCCTTTCTACCCTATCTAAAAAGCCCGTACTGGTTGATTACTACAAAACCGAAACCGGCGAATGGAATAACCATGTGGAGCTTGGCCTTTGGGCCGATATGCTCATTATAGCCCCTGCTACCGCAAATACCCTGGCAAAAATGGCCAACGGGTTTTGCGATAACTTGCTTACAGCCGTTTACCTATCTGCCAAATGCCCGGTGTACTTTGCCCCCGCTATGGACCTGGATATGTGGCTGCACCCGGCAACCCGCCAAAATGTTGCCAGGCTGCAATCATTTGGCAACATCATGATAGCTCCCGGCAGCGGTGAGCTGGCCAGCGGACTGTACGGCGAAGGGCGATTAGCCGAACCCGAAGAAATTGTGGATTTTTTGTCGTCGGCAATTAAAAAAAAACTCCTTTTAGCGGGGCATAAAATCATGGTAACCGCCGGTCCAACCTATGAGGCTATTGATCCGGTACGTTTTATAGGCAATCATTCATCTGGCAAAATGGGTTTCGCTATTGCCGATGAGCTGGCTGTAATGGGCGCCGATGTTATATTAATAAGCGGCCCAACAGCACAGGTTAGCAAACAAAAATCTGTTAAACGCATAAACGTTACATCGGCTGCCGAAATGCTGGATGCCTGTTTAACCAATTATAAAGATGCAAAAGCCTGCATCATGAGCGCAGCCGTTGCTGATTATACTCCAACCGAGGTAGCACCGCAAAAAATCAAAAAAAAGGATGCCGCGCTTAATATCAGCCTGAAAACCACCACCGATATTTTAAAAACACTGGGCGGCCAAAAAGCTCCCGGTCAGGTCCTGGTTGGTTTTGCGCTGGAAACTAACGACGAGGAAACAAATGCAATAACCAAACTGCAAAAGAAGAATTTAGATTTTATTGTATTAAATTCGTTGAATGATGCCGGCGCCGGTTTTAAACAGGATACCAATAAAATTACCATTATTGACCGTAACCTGCAAAAAACAACCTTCGCACTAAAAAGCAAGGAGGCAGTGGCACATGATATTTGCCTTAAACTTGCACAACTTATAACCGGATGAAACAACTGGCCATTTACGCTATCCTGATTTTTTGGGGTTTCAGGTGCACCGCACAGGACCTGAATGCACGTGTATCGGTAGTTTCGCCAAAAATACAGGTGAGCAATAAGCGGGTTTTCCAAACACTGGAAACGGCCATGAAAGATTTTTTAAATGGCCGTAAGTGGAGTGCCGACCCTATTTTGCCACAGGAGCGTATTGATTGTAATTTTGTATTGAACATTACAAACTGGGATGGCGGCAGCAACTTTAGCGGCGAATTGCAGGTACAATCATCACGGCCCGTTTTCGGGTCGTCATACAGCACAACCCTGATTAATATTAACGACCGCGACGTTGATTTCACCTATAATGAAGGCCAGACAGTTGACTATAGCGATCAGAATTTTCAAAGCAACCTAAGTTCGGTAATGGCATTTTACGCCTACATTATTGTAGGGATGGATTATGATACCTTTTCGCGCTTTGGGGGCAGCCCCTATTTTGCTGCAGCGCAAACAGTGGTAAACAACGCCCAAACCGGATCATACAAAGGCTGGAAAGCGTTTGACGGCAACACCAACCGTTATTGGTTATCCGAAAATTTAAACAACAAACTTTACGCCCAGCTACGCGGTTTTATGTACGATTACCACCGCAACGGCCTCGATTTAATGGCCGACAATGTGAATAAAGGGCGTAAAGCTATCTCTTCCTTTTTACCCACCCTGCAGCAGGTCGACAGGCAGCGTGTAGGCTCTATGTTCCCACTCATATTTTATACCGCCAAAAGCGATGAACTGGTATCCCTATACAGCAAGGCCGATCCGCAGGAGCGCGTACAGGCCATGAATTTATTTTTACAGGCCGATCCTGCCAATGGGAATAAGTACCAGGCTTTAAAATAGCTCCTCCAGCCCCCTGAAGGGAGAGTTTTTGATTCGTTTATTTGAATCCTGCTTCAGTATCGTTCTTCCCCCAGTTCTTCGGTCTCAAATCTAATATCTCACATCTAAATAATGGTGTTGCCTGCGGCCGGGCTTTACGCTTATACTGCACGGGCATTACCCGCATGGCCGGTATTCGCTGCAATCGCTAACACATTTGCCTGAACCTGAATTTACAGAAATAAAGAATGAACAGAATTTAAAAAGCTAATTCGGGAAATTCTAGTTCAGACATTCACTTAATCCAACCCAATCAACCCAATCCAACTTAATCAACCTAATCCAACTCAATCAACCCAATCAACCACTCACCAAAAAAATTTCACAAAACCCTTGCATATACGAAATCTATCGTAGATATTTGTACGAATAAATTCGTATTAAACTAAAATGGATATAAAAGCAACAGAAAGCGAGCTGGAAATTTTACAGGTAATCTGGAGAATGGGACAATGCACCGTACGCGATGTACACGAAGAATTGGCCAAAACTAAAGATGCAGGCTATACTACTACCCTTAAACTAATGCAGATTATGCATGATAAAGGTATGGTTGAGCGTGATACCACCTCTAAAACACATTTATACAAAGCTTTATTTACACAAGAGCAGGCGCAAAGCAACGCTCTGGATAAAATATTGTCTACTGTGTTTAAAGGCTCCACATCCGATCTGGTGATACAGGCACTTGGCCAGCACCGGGCTTCAAAGGATGAGATAGATGCCATTAAAAACTTTTTAAATCAGTTTGATCAGGACAAAAAATAAAACGTTATGGAAAGTGTGTTCTATAATATAAGCCAGGTTTTGGGTATCACTATTATCCACTCATTATGGCAGGGGTTATTGGTTTGGTTTGCTTTGCGCCTGTTATTAACGTGCGCGCCATCGTTATCAACCATAAAAAAGCACAACACCGCTATGGTTGCCATGTTGGCTATAAGCGTGTGGTTTGTTTATACCTTTGTAAACCAGCTACAGGCGCATGCGTGGGTAAATTTGGCTGCAACAAATGCCCCTGACATGTTACCTGCGCTTAACCTGCCTTTGGTTAACATCCATTATACAGCACAACATAATTATTACTATTACGCTATTGAGGGTTATTTGCCCTACATATCGGCCATCTACTTTATCGGGCTCACATTCAATATTTTAAAAATGGGGCTCAACTGGCAAAAAATCAATCACATAAAACGCACCATGATGCCATCTGATGCCGTACAGGTTTACGTGGATACGCTTTGCCGGCAAATGAACATTAAAAAATATGTGAGCGTAAACATCAGTCGTTTTGTGGATGTGCCCTGCATGATTGGCTTTTTTAGCCCGATAATATTGCTGCCTATTTCGCTCACTACTTACTTATCTGCCGACGAGATAAAATCTATTTTATTACATGAGCTATCGCACATCAAACGTAACGATTACCTGCTCAACCTGTTGCAGCAGTTTATGAGCATATTGCTTTTCTTTAACCCCTTTGCCCAATTAATTAATAGGATAATAAACCAGGAACGCGAAAACCGGTGCGATGACCTGGTAGTACAAACCACTGCCCAGCCCTTAGTGTATGCGCATGCACTATTAAAACTGGAGCAAAAAAGACAGGTAAACCTGCAAATGGCCCTTGCCGCCACCGGGAAAAAATATCATTTATTAAACAGAATTGAACGGATCATGAAAACCCAAAAACCAATAGGCAACATACGCCACCTTTTAGTGGCTGTTGCAATACTTACAGCAGGCATCAGCAGTATTGCCTGGCTTAACCCAACCATAGCCGATGGTAAAATAGCTATCAAAAAAGTAAAAATTACCTACCCAGCCGCATTAAAAGAATTACTAACCGATACTACCCGAAAAAAGGTTGTTAAAGCAAAAAAGGTTGTAGCCAATAAAACCGCCATCAGGAACAAAAGGCTTGCCGAAGAGCGTTACAATAACTTTGATGACAAAGAGTTGAACAAGCTAACTGCCGAAGTTGATAAGTACGCAAAACAGATTGATAAGTACTACAACAGCGCCGATTTTCAAAAACTGCAAAAGTTGATGGAAGAAAAAGGCGAAGCAATGGAGAAGTTTTACAACAACCCGGAATTAAAGAAGATACAGGAAGAACAGGAAAAAATAGCCGAAGATTTTCAGAAAAACTGGGCCGAAACCGGTGAAACCACCAAAATGAGCGAGCAAATGGGCAAGCTGGGCGAACAAGTTGGCGCATACTACAACAGCGCAGATTTTAAACGCATGAATGCCGAACTGAGGAAAAAATATGGTATAAAAGGCGAATATCATGATGACCGCAAGGATGAAAACTATCGCAAATACCAGGACGAACTGCAAAGCAAAATATCGCCCGAGGTAAAAGAGCAAACCGAACAATTGAAAAAAATGGGCGAGGAAATGCGCGGTCATTATGACTCACCAGAATTTCGCAAAAAAAGCGAGGAGCTTAGGGTAATGAGCGATAGTTTGAGAAAAGCCTTCCGCAACCCACAAATGGAAGAGCAAAAGCAGGAGATGAGAAAACTTGGCGAACAAATGCGTAGCTACCAGGATAATGCCGAAATGAAACAGGCAAAAGCACAATTACGTGAAGCCAGTAAAAAACTGCGCGAATATACCAACAGCCCCGAATTTAAAAAGCGCATAGCCGAAGCCAAGAAAGAGGCTTACCTGATGGACAGCGACAAAGAATAATTGAAGTCGGAAAGTCCGAAAGTCGGGAAGTCGGAAAGACCTAAGTCTGGATTGCATTTTCTGACTTTCCGACTTCCGGACTTCCGACCAAAGACCAACACTAAATTATTTAGCAATAATTTATTAAATTTTATTTTAAAGAAGCTTAATGCTTAATTTAGTATCCTTAATAAAATAAGGATACTTTTTTTATGCTTCAAAAGCTAACCATCAATAATTACGCGCTGATTGATAACCTGGAGATAAGTTTTGGCGAAGGTTTAAATATACTCACCGGCGAAACCGGCGCAGGTAAATCGATCATTTTGGGTGCACTGTCGCTTATTTTGGGGCAGCGTGCCGAAAGCCGTTACTTTTTTAACCAGCAAAAAAAGTGCGTTATCGAAGGTTCGTTTAAAATCAGCGGCTTTCATTTAAGCTCTTTTTTTGAAGAGAACGACCTGGATTATGAAGCAGAAACCGTTTTACGCCGCGAGATATCTTCCGATGGTAAATCGCGTGCTTTTGTAAATGATACACCGGTGAATCTTACATCGCTCAAACAATTAGGCGAAAAACTGATTGATATCCATTCGCAACACGCCACATTAGAGATTAATGACCCGGAGTTTCAGCTATTGGTGGTTGATTCGGTAGCCAAACACGACGATTTGCTGAACGACTACCGCACTAAATACCGCGCATTTAAAAAAGACACCGGCAAGCTTGCCCAACTGATTGCCGAAAGCGATAAGGCCAAAGCCGACCTTGATTATTACCAGTTTCAGTTTGATGAACTTGAAAAAGTTAGCCTGGCTGCCGACGAGCAGGAGCCGCTTGAAAAAGAGCTATACGCATTAAACAATGCCGAAGAAATAAAACGTAACCTGTACGGAGCCTATTACCTGGTACAGGAAAGCGAAACCGCTGCCCTGGCGCAACTGCGCGAGGCCGGACAGCAATTAGGCGCAATAGAAAAATTTGATGCACAGATTGAGGAATTGCACCAGCGATTGAACAGCACGATTATCGAACTGAAAGACATTGCCGCCGAAGTAGAAGGCATCGAACAAAAAACACATACCAACGATGCCAGGGTTGATGAAATTAACACCCGGCTTAGTTTGATATATAACCTGCAAAAAAAGCATCGGGTAAATAGTAACGCCGAACTATTGCAGATACAGGATGACCTATCGGAGAAAATACAACAGGCTTTATTTGGCGATGAAACCATCGAAAAATTGCAAAAACAACTTGCTGCCGATAAAGCTGAGCTTGAAAAACTGGCAGGCAAATTAACTGCAAACCGCCTGAAAGCCATCCCTGCCATCGAAAAACAGGTAATTGATACCCTTACCGAAATGGGGATGGGAAGCTCGGCGTTGAAGATTGAAAATATAGTCCGGAAGCCGGAAAGTCCGGAAGTCGGAAAGTCAAACCATCTTCCGGACTTGCGGACTTTCGGACTTGCGGACCATCTCACCAAAAATGGTGTCGACCACGTACGGTTCCTTTTCTCAGCCAATAAAGGGCATGCTTTGGCCGAAATGAGTAAGGTAGCATCCGGTGGCGAGCTATCCAGGCTGATGCTGAGCATCAAATCTATCATTGCTAAATACACTGCGTTGCCAACCATTATTTTCGATGAGATCGATACCGGGGTGTCGGGCGAAGTAGCCAATAAAGTAGGAACTATTATGGAGCGCCTTGCCGATAATTTACAGGTGATAACCATTACCCACCTGCCGCAAATTGCCAGCAAGGGTAAAAACCATTACTTTGTTTATAAGGACGATAGCGCGGCAACTACCTATACCCGCATGAAACAACTGGATGCCCGGGAGCGCATATTGGAAATTGCCAAAATGCTGAGCGGTGATAAACCGGGCGAAAGCGCTTTGCAGAATGCCAGGGAACTACTTAGTAGTAATTAGCAAGTATCAGGTAGTAAGACCGGAAGTCTGGAAGCCTTTTAGTCCGACAGTCAAAAATTTTGATACTTACTACTTGAAGAAAAAATCTTGATACTTGATACTAACTACTTGATACTAATATTATAACTTTACGCCCAATTGTAAAAAATCAAAACATGGCTTATAATTTATTAAAAGGCAAAAAAGGCATCATATTTGGTGCCCTAAATGAGCAATCCATCGCCTGGAAGGTAGCGCAGCGCGCTGTACAGGAAGGTGCCGAAATTGTATTATCAAACGCGCCTATTGCATTACGCATGGGCGAACTCAATAAACTTGCTGAAGAATGCAATGCGCCCGTTATAGGTGCCGATGTTACCAGTAATGATGACATCAACAATCTGTTTACCAAAACAAAAGAACATTTTGGCGGCGGTGTTGATTTTATCCTGCACTCTATTGGCATGAGCATCAATGTGCGTAAAAACATTCCTTATTACGAAAACAACTACGATTTTACCCATAAAGGTTTTGATATTTCGGCCTTAAGCCTGCACCGCATTTTACAGGCAGCTATGAAACATGATGCCATTAACGATTGGGGATCTGTAGTTGCTTTAAGTTACATAGCCGGCCAGCGCTATTTCCCCGGCTATAATGACATGGCCGATAACAAGGCCGTTTTAGAAAGCATTGCCCGTAACTTTGGTTACGAATACGGCGTAAGCAAAAAAGTACGCGTAAATACTATATCACAATCGCCAACCCGTACAACTGCAGGATCTGGGGTTAAAGGCTTTGATGGCTTTATTGAATTTGCCGAAAAAATGAGCCCGCTTGGCAATGCCGATGCCGACCAATGTGCTGATTATTGCATCACCCTGTTCAGCGATTTAACAAAAATGGTTACCATGCAGAATCTTTTCCATGACGGTGGCTTCTCCTTTACCGGTGTAACGCAAGCTGTTATAGATCAGATGGCGAAATAAAAAAATACTATTCAACAAAGAAGCCCCTATGCAAATGCAAAGGGGCTTCTTTATTTTACTGTTTAGGCTTTATTGTACCAAAACTATCTTAACATTAAGCTTTGGGGGCGCAACTGTTAATTTACTACCATCGGCATTCTGAGCGTCAATATACACGTGCCCTTTGGTATAAACAAACCTGTAGGTAATCCCGTCAAACACATCCGGAAGCTGCTCATAAGTTCCACTGTCATCCAGATAAACTAATACAGCTCCGTGATTGTCATAATAATTATCAATTTCAGGCATCGGAATGTCCGAAGTATAAGCTCCGTTATTGCCTATTGTGCTATCAAAACTCCAACCGGTAGTTGATGTAAAAACAGTTGTTGCACCAGGGCCGATAATTGTTTCTTTTTTACATGATGTAGCTGCCAACAGTATAGTGCAGCAAATTAAAGTCAAGATTTTTTTCATAATGTTTCGATTGTATATATTGTAAGAACAATATAATTTAAAAAGGTTTAACGGAATCTGAGATAATTTATTTCAAAAACAGTATTAACTATTCGGCAATATATTTTTCTATCTGCTTTTTCCATAAATAATAGCCATACGGAGTAAGATGGATACCATCGGTAGTTGCAAGGGCGTTTAGCTTATTATCAACTAAAAAGTGATCATACATATCTATATAAGTAACGTGATTGATTAAGCAATAGTCGGCCACCCTGCGGTTATAGGCTTTTATCTTTTGGTTAAACTGGCTGTTCAAAGTAGGCAATACCGATTGTACATACAGTTTGGTTGCGGGCGAAGCAGCTTTAGCTACCATATTCATTTCCACAAAGTTATTGTAAGCCTTGTCCATACTCTTGCCATTGCGTACATCGTTTATCCCGGATTCCAAAAATATTTTCGGTGGTTTGCGTATAATGATCCTTTTCAGGTTTTCCAGGATCCCATCAGTCTCCAACCCGGCAAAGCCCATGTTTTTCAGGTGGATGTTGTCGAAGTTGCTTCTTAACGCGAAGCCTTCGGTTAAGCTTGTACCTATAAATATAATTTCCTGGTTATCTCTTTGAGTGCTGAAAAGCGCATCCCATTTTTGCTTCTCAAACTGGTGGCGGCGCATGTAACCAAAATAAACTTTACGATCGATAAAATAGCCCGCCGTAATCACGTTCAGCATAACCGAAACCACAAACAGCCATTTATAGATAACCTTTTTATTTACCCGCATTACCAATTAAAACAATGAATTAACCCGCATTTATAGGCTATAAAGATACAATTAACCATCATCCACAGGCGGTATACGAGGCGCGAATAAAAGCATTTTGAAATAACTAAAATTTTAGTTTAATTTATCTATGCTAAAGACCCTTGCCTTGCTTTTGTTGCTGATACCCGGAGTTTGCCTGGCGCAAATAAAAATTACCGGCAAAGTAATTAATACTGCCGACCAAAAGCCAATCGCCAATGCCAGTGTGTTTTTAAACAACGCCATAGTTGGCGATAAAACTGCCGACGATGGCACATTTACGCTTAGCAATGTAAAACCCGGCCAGTATACATTCATTGTTACCGCCATCGGTTTCGAAACCCATAGCGTTACCCTGATGGCGGGTGCGGCCAATATTGTGCTCGCTGATATTTCGCTGGCTCCAAAAACAATCATGCTGCAGGAAGTTAACATCCGGCCCGACCCAAACCGGCAGCGCAATTATGCCGATTTTAAACGTTTGTTCCTTGGCACTTCAGATAATGCCGCCCTGTGTAAAATCCTGAACCCAGATGTTGTGGACGTTGATTTCGACACCAAAACGATGATCCTGTCGGCCACCAGTAATGACGACTTTATCGAGGTTGAAAACAAGGCCCTGGGTTATTTGATAAAGTATAAGCTTTCGAAATTCAGTTATGATGCTAAAGGCTTTTTTTATTACGAGGGCCTCTCTGTATTCCAGGAAATGAAAGGAAGTAAATCGCAGCAGCGCAAGTGGGTAAAACAGCGACAGGCAGCTTACCTTGGCTCGTCTATGCATTTTTTACGTTCGGTTATCAGCAGCCAAACAGATAAGGAAGGCTTCCAGGTTTTACGGCTTGTGCGCAAACCAAATCCCGATTATAAAGAAGGGCGGCTGGGCAATAACAATTATAAATATATCCAGTCGCTATACACCAAACCACCGCTGGGACCGCCAGACTTTGCGCACCCTACCGACCAGCCCGGGTTATTTGCCATTGGCTTTACCGACTGCCTATATATCATCTACACCAAAAAACGTGAAGAAACTGACCTATCTGTTTATCATCCGCTCGAGATCCCAAACCACCCGGTCACCATCCTTGCATTTGATGAACCTTATGCTTTTTTTGATAACAACGGCATTATTGCCAATCCGCACAGTATCGTATTTGAAGGGGATTGGGGCAAAAGCCGGATTGCGGAGTTGCTGCCGGTGGATTATGGTCCCGCTGTTACCAAATAAACCCGACATATGGTACGTATAGGCTATTTATAAAATAAAATTTATTGGTTAGCTTTATTCATGTTAAAACCTTTACTCTTATTACTTCTATCGCTCCCCACGGTGTGTTTCTCCCAATTTAAGATCACAGGAAAGGTTGTTGATAAACGTCACAAAAATCCAGTGGCAAACGCCAGGGTATTTTTGGATAAGGATACAACAAAATACAAAACAGATGCTGATGGGGCGTTTAGCATTACCAATGTTAAACCTGGCGAGTATGTACTGGTAGTAAGTTCATCAGACTATGAAACATACGCCAATACGTTGATTGTATATGACAATAATGTTGTAGTACCAGATATTAACCTGTTGCTTTTAGATGAACTGGATGTTGTTAACAACAAATACTACAAGGACCGCGAACGCGATCTTAGTATTTTTAAAGAGGTATTTTTGGGCCGTTCTGACAATGCAAAACAATGTACCATTTTAAACCCGGATGTTATTTTTGTAAAATATAACAAACTGTTAAAAAAAATCACCGCTTTTTCTGATGAAGATATTGAAATTGAAAACAAGGCCTTAGGATATCTTATAAAATATAAATTAAGTATCTTTTATTACAGGCCGGACGGATCGGCATATATCGATGGAACTTCTGCTTTTGAGGAACTTAAGGGTAGCGACTCTGACAAGAAAAGATGGAAAAAGCAACGCCAGACGGCATACTTTGGCTCATCGATGCATTTCTTCAGGTCGGTAGTTGGCAATCAGGTAGAAGAAGAGGGGTTTAAGGTGTTAAAATTAACCCGAAAGCCTAATCCGGACTATAATACGCCCGGCTATTATGGCCTGCCATATATCCAGACATTATATAAGGACAAACCATTGCTAATAGACAGCCTTGTTCATAAAACAGATAAGATAGGGACATTTGCACTGAGCTATACTGATTGCTTATATATTATTTATACAAAAAAGCATGACCGTACAAACGTAAATGCAATTAATCTCCCGGCCTATGCTCCGCCATATGCAACCACTATAATTACCTTTAATGAACAATATGCATTTTTTGGCGTCAATGGGATAATAAATCCGCAAAGCATTGTTACCGAGGGCGCTTGGGCCGCAGCCGGCATAGCAACGGTTTTGCCTGCGAACTATTTTCCTTAAAATCATTCCGGTGTCATGTATCTATAAATAGAAGGATAGTATTTAGTCCCAAGTCTCCGGTTCTAAAGAAAAAACTCAGCTTTAGGCTTATGGCTTAGTACTTTTCACTTAACTGCCACCCACAAAAAAACCCCGCCTGCCTGCGCAAACGGGGTTGTATTTTTAAATAATAACTTGCTTATTTGGTTTCCTCTTCGGTTGGCGTTTTGCTTTCGCCTTTTTCGTCGATGATGGTGATCTGGCTGGTTTCTTTGTCGAAATCAACTTTCATAATATCACCTTCGCTCAATTCGCCTTTCAGGATCTCTTCGGCAATTGGATCTTCCAGATATTTCTGGATAGCACGTTTTAACGGACGTGCCCCAAATTGCGAATCGTAACCTTTTTCGGCGATGAATTCCTTAGCGGCTTCAGTAAGCTCGATTTTGTATCCCAGGCCATTTACACGGCTAAACAGGAATGCCAGTTCGATATCGATGATCTTGAAGATCTCCTCTTTACCTAATGAGTTAAACACAATAACATCGTCAATACGATTCAAAAACTCAGGGGCGAAAGCACGTTTCAAAGCGTTCTCGATAACACCTCTTGAATGTGTATCGGCCTGTAAGTTTTTAGCATTGGTGCTGAACCCTACACCCTGCCCAAAGTCTTTCAACTGGCGGGCGCCGATGTTCGAGGTCATGATGATGATGGTGTTCCTAAAATCAACCTTACGGCCCAATGAATCGGTTAGCTGGCCTTCATCCAATACCTGTAACAATATGTTGAATACATCCGGGTGAGCTTTTTCAATCTCATCCAGCAATACTACAGCGTATGGTTTACGGCGTACTTTTTCGGTCAGCTGTCCGCCTTCTTCGTAACCTACATAGCCTGGAGGCGCTCCTACCAAACGCGATACCGCGAATTTCTCCATGTACTCGCTCATATCAATTTGTATCAGCGCGTCTTCGGTATCAAACATAAAGCGGGCAAGCTCTTTGGCAAGCTCGGTTTTACCAACACCTGTTGGGCCAAGGAAGATGAACGACCCGATTGGCTTTTTAGGATCTTTTAAGCCTGCACGGGTACGTTGTATAGCGCGTGTTAACTTTTTGATAGCATCGTCCTGGCCAATAATTTTGCTGGCAACAGTATCTGCCATGTTCAATAGCTTTTGGCTATCGGCCTGGCCTACCCTTTGTACAGGGATGCCGGTCATCATAGATACTACTTCGGCAACATTATCTTCGGTTACAGTGTAGCGTTTTGATTTGGTTTCGGCTTCCCAAACAGCTTTGGCCTGGTCAAGTTCGGCAATCAAATTCTTTTCGGTATCGCGTAACTGGGCAGCTTCCTCGTATTTCTGGCTGCGTACAACCTTGTTTTTCTCGATTTTTATCTGCTCAATCTTTTGCTCAATATCCAGTATATTTTGTGGCACATGAATATTGGTTAAGTGAACACGCGAGCCCGACTCGTCTAAAGCATCGATAGCCTTATCCGGTAAAAACCTATCGGTAATGTAACGGGTGGTTAGGTTAACGCAGGCATTGATAGCTTCGGGGGTGTATGTTACACCGTGATGCTCTTCGTATTTCTCTTTGATGCGGTTCAGGATCTCGATCGTTTCAACCGGGGTAGCTGGTTCAACCATTACCTTTTGGAAACGACGGTCTAAAGCGCCATCCTTTTCGATGTACTGGCGGTATTCATCTAACGTAGTTGCGCCAATGCATTGAATTTCGCCCCTTGCCAAAGCGGGTTTAAACATATTTGATGCATCAAGCGAGCCCGAGGCACCACCTGCACCAACTATAGTATGAATTTCATCAATAAATAAAATTACATCAGGAGATTTTTCCAGTTCGTTCATTACCGCCTTCATACGCTCTTCAAACTGGCCACGGTATTTTGTCCCGGCAACCAACGAAGCAAGGTCAAGCGTTACCACGCGTTTGTTAAATAATACACGCGATACTTTACGCTGTACAATGCGCAGTGCAAGGCCTTCAGCAATGGCCGATTTACCTACACCTGGCTCACCTATTAGTATGGGGTTGTTCTTTTTACGGCGCGACAGGATTTGCGATACACGCTCAATCTCTTTTTCGCGCCCAACAATCGGGTCAAGTTTCCCATCTTCGGCGGCGCGGGTTAAATCGCGGCCAAAGTTGTCCAATACCGGTGTTTTTGATTTAATGTCAGATACCTTTTTAGGCTGGCTGAATGATTCTTCTTCTTTAAAGTCGTCATCGCCGCCGGTTGGTGATCCGGGCATTTCGTCAGTTACATCGTTTTTATGTGATTCCACTTCACCTTTAAACACCTCGTAGTTTACGTTAAACTGTACCAATATCTGCGATGCGATATTATCCTCGTCGCGTAATATAGATAGCAGCAGGTGCTCGGTTCCAATTACATCACTTTTAAATATTTTGGCTTCCAGATAAGTAATTTTTAATACTTTTTCGGCTTGCTTGGTCAGGGGGATGCTGCCTATGTGTACATTGGTTCCAATGGTACCTTTAACGGCATCTTCCACAGCACGGCGAAGCTTTGCAGTATCAACGTTCAAACCTTTCAGCAATTTAATTGCTACGCCATCACCATCCCTGATGAGGCCCAGTAAAAGATGCTCTGTTCCTATATAGTCGTGCCCAAGGCGCAATGCCTCTTCTCTGCTGTATTGAATGACATCTTTAACCCTCGGCGAAAATTTAGCTTCCATATATACCTTTCAATTATTATGAACGCCGCAATCTATAAATTTTGTTTTTACAAACCCGACGCACGGTTTAACATTTATCAACAATATTGCCAACATTTAACACTTTGCAGAAACAGACATTGATATGATATGCAAGCTATTAAAGTTTGGGTTTAAACAATAATTTTTATCAAAAAATCCAACAACCACCCAATTTTTTTACAATATACGAACGAAACTTACCATTTTGATACAAAAAATTCAAAATAGTTTAAACATTTTGTTAATAAATTATAACGATAGCAACAAAACAGGCATTTCGTCATAACATATGCCATAAAGGCATTAACATAATATTTACGTTGTCTTCATCTATATGTACGCAAAAACAAGCAAAACAGTTGCCATTTTACTGTGTTAAACGCAATTAAATACTTACAAGTATGTATAAAGTAACATGGAGTTGCATTTGGCAGTAAATAATTTTTCTGCCACCGGTTTTTTAAGCGAATCCATCTATTTTACTCATATTTGTTGCGATATTCATTTATAGTGTGAGTATAGCTCTTAAATAGAGAGTTGTTATTGGGGTGAGGAAAATCCGGGTGCAGGTTACAGGCAAGTATGCCGTAAACTAACCAGGGAAAGACTCACCCGGCGAGGCTACGCCCGCCACCCTCTCTTCACCTGCGGTGGAAAGAGGGGCTTGAAGAGTGCTGATCTCCTTACCCTCTTTGCGGCGAAGCCAGAGAGAGGGCCGACCGGCGAAGCCTGGTCGGGGTGAGTCGTCGCCTGCGTTCAAAACGACACTTTTTATTTTTAGAAACAGCTACTCACACCATAAAATGTTCATCAGCATTTCAAATCAATTATAATGGCAGACGAAAAGATCATTTTTTCAATGGCTGGGGTTAGCAAAGTTTATCCCCCGCAAAAAACAGTATTAAAAAACATTTACCTATCGTTTTTTTATGGCGCCAAAATCGGCGTTATCGGCTTAAACGGCTCGGGTAAATCATCCTTATTAAAAATTATTGCAGGCATTGATAAAACCAATATAGGCGAGGTTGTTTTTTCGCCGGGTTATACTGTAGGTTACCTGAGCCAGGAGCCCGAGCTTGATCCGGAGAAAACTGTTCGCGAAATTGTGGAGGAAGGCGTTGCCGAAACCACGGCCTTATTAAAGGAATATGAAGAAATAAACGAAAAATTTGGCCTGGAAGAATACTACAGCGATGCCGACAAAATGGACAAGCTGATGAACCGCCAGGGCGAATTGCAGGACCAGATTGACGCCGTAAACGCCTGGGAACTGGATACCAAGCTGGAACGCGCCATGGACGCCTTGCGCTGCCCGGAGCCGGATACCAAAATTTCGGTATTATCGGGAGGTGAGCGCCGCCGCGTGGCCTTGTGCCGCCTTTTATTAAAAGAGCCGGATGTGTTACTGTTAGATGAGCCTACCAACCACCTGGATGCCGAATCGATAGATTGGCTGGAGCAACATTTACAACAATATAAAGGTACCGTTATAGCCGTAACGCACGACAGGTACTTTTTGGATAACGTTGCCGGATGGATCCTGGAGCTTGACCGTGGAGAAGGTATCCCATGGAAGGGAAATTATTCCTCATGGTTGGATCAAAAAGCCAAACGTTTGGCCCAGGAAGATAAAACTGAAAGCAAACGCCAGAAAACCCTGGAGCGCGAACTGGAGTGGGTACGCATGGGGCCAAAAGGCCGCCATGCCAAATCAAAAGCCCGCTTAGGCAACTACGAAAAACTGGCATCCGAAGAAACCAAAGAACGCGAAGATAAACTGGAGCTGTTTATCCCCCCGGGCCCGCGTTTGGGTAATATAGTCATTGAGGCCAACGGCGTAAGTAAGTCATACGGCGATAAATTATTGTTTGATAACCTGAGCTTCTCGTTACCTCCCGCAGGTATTGTAGGAATCATAGGCCCCAACGGTGCTGGTAAAACCACCCTGTTCCGCTTAATTACCGGGCAGGACCAGCCGGATGCAGGTACTTTCCGCGTAGGCCCAACCGTTGCCTTAGGTTATGTTGACCAGATGCATGACGACCTTGACCCTAACAAATCAGTTTGGGAAAACGTAACCGGCGGCCTGGAAACTATTATGGTGGGCAACAAGCCATTAAACTCCCGTGCCTACGTATCAAAATTCAACTTTAACGGTGCCGATCAGCAAAAAAAAGTAGGCGTACTATCCGGCGGCGAACGTAACCGCGTGCACCTATCCATCACCCTTAAAAAAGGATCGAACGTGTTGCTGCTGGATGAGCCAACCAACGATATCGACGTAAACACTTTACGTGCCCTGGAAGAAGCCCTTGAAAACTTTGGCGGCTGCGCCGTAGTGATCAGCCACGACCGCTGGTTCCTCGACCGTATCTGTACCCACATCCTGGCATTTGAAGGCAACTCGCAGGTTTACTTCTTTGAAGGCAACTACTCCGACTACGAAGAAAACCGCAAAAAACGCGTAGGTGATGTTGCGCCGAAGAGGATTAAGTATAAGAAGTTGACGGTGTAGGCCCCCTCTAAATCTCCCCCTGAAGGGGGAGACTTTTGAATTACTCCCCGCCATGTCATTGCGAGGCACGAAGCAATCGCGAACTGTGCAGATCAACTTGAAGGGGCCACAATTATCGTATACATCCAAGACTTACGAAGTTTTTAAAACTTCGTAAGTCTTTATCAACCCTAACCTGAATCCTCCACACATCAATGAGCCAATTAAACTTCTTCATAACCCGTGATGAAACAATCAGTATACTAAATGCCCTTATCGACACATGCGAAGTTGACGTCTTTATCGGAGGCGCTTTTGAACAAGAAAAACCAGCCCCTGTTAGCAAAATCACCACGTCAATTGATTCTGACTACTTTACGCTTTGGCTAAAAAATGAATTTAGGGAAGCAAAAGGGGTAAAAATGAATCATGGATTTAATAAGGACCTGTATGTATTCAACAATTACAAAGACCCAATCATACAATTTACCGATTGTAAAAGAACGCCAACATTAATTTCGCCTGGTCGTATATTTTATAAGGCCGGATGGGTAGAACATGAAGCACTAAGGCAGAAGCATAAAAATTGGGGTATGCAAGTATCACGCTTAATTGATAAAAGGCTCCATAAATTAAACAACATCTGGAGAATATCTGATAATGTAAAAGATTGGGTGGTAAATGGAGGAAATTTGGAATTAGGGCCGGGTGGCATGGTTGTCAGCAAAGATAAGCTTACATCAATTAGGTAGCCAGGGTTCAATCAAGAACGATTTAGCGCGGATCTCGATTTGCTATCAAAAGAATCAAATCCCCGCGCTTAAAATTAGAATTCTTTAATCAGTACTTATTTGTGAAAAAACACTTTACTCCTCTCAAACAAGTCGACAATCAACCTGGTAAAATATTTTTTTCTATACTATTTTTCACTGGATTGGCGTCAACCATATTTGAAATACATATTTATCAAAAAACATTCATCCCAATATACATCCCTGTTTCCATATATATTATTAGCGGGGTACTTTCAACGCCGTTTTTTCTTAACACCCTTCGGCAAACTTTAGACGGAAGTGGATTACTCTGGCAATATGTGTTTAATACAATTTCCTGGGGTGGCGTAGTTGCCGCTCTTTTTATGGCAGTCAATTTTAACTGGGGTAAAGGAGACATATCTTCTGTAACCTTGCCTATTTTGCATTCAGAGCACTCCTATAGTAATAGAAATGGCTGCTATAGTCTTAATATAAAAGTTGAGTATGAAGAGGTGCAAAAATATCTGGTATTTCCATGTGATACCTTAAATCTTAAAAATCTTGACGTGGTTATACTCACGCTTGACAAAGGTTTACTTGGATATGATGTTATAAAAAGTCAAAAGTTATTAAAGAAGAATTAATGACTATTCAATCCCCCGTCAAAAAACATACTTACACTCAATTCCTTACACTACCTAAACAAAAAAATTCCTAACTTGCCGTTTTCTAATTTATAATACTTAAGGCCATGACAGAGACGCTGGACATCAAGATCACCAAGACCACGCATTCCCGTTTAGCAGAAACGGATTTTGACAACTTACCTTTCGGAAAAACATTTTCTGACCACATGTTTGTGGCCGATTATGCTGATGGTGAATGGAAAAACCTGCAGGTCATTCCCTACGGCGAAATTGGTTTGAGCCCGGCAATTTCGGCCTTACATTACGGCCAGTCATTTTTTGAAGGATTGAAAGCCTACAAACATGCTGATGGAAAGGTTACCATTTTCCGTCCTGATAAAAACGCTATCCGTTTTAACAAATCGGCAGAAAGGCTTTGTATGCCTACCCTGCCCGAAGAAATATTTTTACAAAGCATGGCCGCCGTGGTTGACCTTGACCGCGAGTGGGTTCCATCAAAACCAAACCATGCTTTATACATTCGCCCGTTCATGTTTGCAACAGATCCTTACCTGGGTGTAACACCATCGGCAACGTATAAATACATGGTAATTTGCGGGCCTGTTGGACCATATTTTTCAAAAACCCTGCGTGTAAAAATTGAAACCTATTATACCCGCGCCGCCGAAGGTGGTATGGGTTACGCAAAAGCAGCCGGCAATTACGGTAGCGCGATGTTACCTTCGCGCAAGGCGGCCGAAGAGGGCTTTGACCAACTGATATGGACAGATGCCAAAGAACATAAATACGTTGAAGAAATGGGTGCCGCAAACGCCATGTTTATGCTGGATGGCAAACTAATAACCGCCGAAGCAAAAGACACCATTTTAGATGGCGTAACCCGCGATACTGTTATTGCATTGGCCAAAGAGTGGGGCATTGCGGTTGAAACCCGCAAAGTTTCGGTTGCCGAAATTATCGAAGGCGCCAAAACCGGCAAACTAACCGATGCTTTTGGTGCAGGCACTGCCGCAACTATCGCATCGGTAGGCTCTATCAGCGTTGATGGCGAGGAATATTTCCTGAGCGATCCAAAAACGCGCGAGTTTTCGCAAAAAGTATTGGCCACCCTTGATGCCATTAAATACGGCCGTGCCGAAGATAACCATGGCTGGAATTACCTGGTCGGATAACGTGTTACGTTTGACGTTGTACGTTTTAAATAATAAAAAGGAGTGATGCTACCGCATCACTCCTTTTTATTATTATATCTAAATTACTTTGATTTCCTCCTATTCCGGCAAACGTACAACGTCAAACGTACCACGTACAACGCTAATCAACCGATACGGTCAATCCTTCTTGCTGAAGAATTTTACGGTAAATCTCCATTTCGGTAAAGGAGCCTTCCAGCACTGCGCATTTGCCTTCGTTATGTACCTTCCAGGCAATTTTTTCGGCTTGCGGTTCGGAGTAATCCAGATATTTCATCATACAGTGGATCACATGGTCAAACGTGTTGAAATCATCGTTCCATAATATCAGGCGGTGAACTTCTTTAAGTCCGGCCAGCAATTCTTCGAGGGTAAATGTTTCTTCCTGTGTTTCAGTTGGCATACGTAACTACAAAATTACTCAAAAACAATAATAAAAATACTAAAATCGTGTTCAATTCACTTAAAAACATACCCCAACTGTGTGCCTGCTACACACCGGACAATCTAAACAACATGAAAAAAATCGCTGGTTGCATTATCATCCCATTAGCAGTTCAACTATTTACCATTGCCACAGCAAACGCTCAGGCATCCAAAAGCGGACCGGCCAGGTTACAACCCCCACCGCCAACAATCAAAATAGACGGCGACGACAAAGATTGGGGCGATAGCCTGCGCTACTTTAACGAAGACCGGAAACTAAACTACGCGTTGGCCAATGACCAGACAACCCTTTACGCCGCCATCAAAATAACCGATAAAATGGACCAGATGCGTACGCTGAATGCAGGCATCACCCTAAGCATTGATAATAAAGGTAAAAAGAAAGAAAGCTTCTCGCTCACCTTCCCCTTAGCCGAACCGGGAAGCAAACCCGATTTTGGCAAACGCCCCGACGACAATACCGAAGTTACCCAGCAAGACCGCGACGATTTGCAGCGCGAACGCATAACCAAATTACGCGACATTAAAGTAGTTGGTTTTAAAGATATTGAAGGCGACATGATCACCACCTCAAATACCTACGGAATTAAAGCTGCTATTAATTATGACGCCGAAGGCAACCTCATTTATGAAATGGCGATACCCTTAAGTTTTTTCCATGCCGATGACCAGTTTAAAACCGAATGGGCGTTCAATTTTAAAATAAACGGCATCCAAAAACCAAAAGGTGACGGAACGGAAAACAATGGCGAACGGCAAGGTGGCGGCATGGGCGGCGGCGGTGGTCGCGGAGGCCGTGGCGGCGGTATGGGAGGTGGCGGCGGACGTGGCGGCAGGGGCGGTCGCGGAGGAGGCATGGGCGGCGGCGGTGCCGAAGGCAGCCGCAGCGAACTTTCCAAATCAACCGATTTTTGGGAAAAGTTTTACCTCAATAAAAATTAACAATTTATTACCGGGCCTGGGTTTAAGCCGATAACCACCGGCCAAAGCCCAGCCCTATTTTTTAAACTGTGGCAGTATCTCGGGTATCAGCTTTAACACCCACTGGTTGTACATTTTGGCAGATGGATGCAGCCTGTCGTTAGCCAGAAGGCTTAGGTCAAATGCGGCTTGTTTTGAGATGGCGGTAATATCAACATAAATAACTCCTGCCTTTTTGCTCTCATCCAGGTTAATGGCGTTAAACTTGTCTATATCGGGTCCAATCAACGCATCATTTCCATTGGCGAAGGGCGTTACACCATAATCCGGGATAGATAAAACAAATACATGCTTTTTATTGCCTTTTGCAAACTTAATAGCCGTGTTTAAAACCGCTGCAAATTTAATACGGTAGTTATCTTTACTATAGCCTCCGTACTGGTCGTTAACACCAATGAGTAACGTTACAAAATCATAGGTTTTATCATTGATAGTGCTGTTTTTGATGGCATCTATCAGTTGGTCGGTTATCCAGCCGGTACGCGCTATAATTGTTGGTTCGGTTACTTTAAACCCAGGCAGAATGGCTGCAAGCTGATAAGGGAAAGACTCTTCAGGGCTAACAGACTGACCTATGGTATATGAATCCCCCAAAGCAAGGTAGCTCAGGGTATCTGTTGCAGCGCCGGTTACCGGCACTGTATCTGCAGGCTGCGGAATGGCACCGCTGTTTATCTTTTGCATCTGATCGGTCTTTTTTGAGCACGCGGTTAGGGCGCTTATCGAAAATAAAATTAAAAATAGTGCTTTCATGACAACATCTCCATATCAAACAATACGGAAATGTGGTGTTTAAGGATTTCTTTTACTTCATTTATATTTACCTCGTAGCCAAGTTCCTGCTGCATGGAGGTTACGGCTTTATCATCAATACCGCAAGGCACAATGTTTTTAAAATAATCGAGGTTGGGGTTTACGTTAAATGCCAGGCCATGCATGGTTACCCAACGGCTGCAGCGCACACCCATAGCGCAAATTTTGCGGGCCTTGTCGTTATCGGCATCAAACCAAACACCGGTGTAGCCTGGGTAACGGCCGGCCTTTAAACCATAATCGGCCAGGGTTAATATCACAGCCTCTTCCAGTGTACGCAGGTACAGGTGGATATCAGTAAAAAAATTATCCAAATCCAATATCGGGTACGATACTATTTGTCCCGGGCCATGATAGGTAATATCGCCGCCACGGTTGATGGTATAGTAAACGGCCTGCTTTTCTTTCAGCCCGGCTTCATCTAATAGTAAATGTTCGGGTTTGCCGCTTTTGCCTAAGGTATACACATGAGGGTGTTCGCAAAAAACCAGGTAATTGAAGGTTTCATCGGCTTCAAAAGGCTCAAATGTATTTGCCGGCACCAGGGCTTTAGCTGCCTCGGCATAGGCCAACTCGTTATTGCGGTTATCCAGTTTGGTTTTTACAGTTGCCGAAAACAGGTCTTCCTGCCTGTCCCAGGCCCGCTGGTAATCTATGAGGCCCCAATCCTGGAAAAATACTTTCTTGTTTTTCATCACCTATCCCCTTTTACGTAGCCAATCATATAATCGGCGTATTGCATATAGCCAACTGTGTAATCCAAATTAAGTTCATTTTTATGCAGGTTGGCATTTAATACGCCATGGTGTTCAAAGTTAAAAGGCTCTAAAAAAATGTTATCGACAAATGACACTTCTTTTTGCCCGTTGCATTTATAAACGGCTTCTTTGGCACACCAGCACACATACAGGTGTTCTATCTTTTTATCATCGCCAATAAAAGCAAGTTCGTCAGGGCGCATAAACTTAGCGGCTATGCGTTCAACTTTTTCTTTTATCTGCTCAATATCAATTCCCACTTTATGGGTTTTGCTAATCATCACAGCGGCATAATCAAACGAATGGCTCAGCGAAATATGGTATGGCAGGTTTACCAGGTACGGCTTACCATGCGCGTCTACCTTGCAATCAATATATTCATCAGTGCTCAGCATTTTGCGCAACAATACGCGGGTACCAAGCCAATGCAGGTAGCGCTTACTGTGGCTTAGCTTTTCAACATAAGCTTTCTCATCTTCATCCAATTGCAATTGCTTATACAGGTCATCTGCCTGCTCCTCTATTTTCCAGAGTGCAAACTCAGTGTCATCATCAATACGCTGCCGGTATGCTATCGCCATAAAAGTAAAATTGCAAAATCGGACGCAAACTTATGCCAAATAAATTTAATTATAATAATTGCCATATCATATTCATAAACGATTGATTTTTAATTAACTGTATACCAAATTCCATTCAACAATCAATTTCCACAATGTTTGATTGTTTACTGTTGCCTGTTGCGGTAATTAGTTATATTTTCGCCCCTCATCAAATTTGGCTATGATATTATCTGATAAGCGCATCCTCGAAGAAATAGAAAAAGGAACCATCATTATTGAACCATTTGCTCGCGAGCAACTTGGCACCAATTCCTATGATGTGCATTTGGGTAAACACCTGGCTACTTACCGCGATAGGGTACTTGATGCCAAAAAACATAACGAAATTGATGCCTTTGAGATACCTAAAGAGGGCTTTGTACTGCAGCCCAACACCCTTTACCTGGGCGTAACGGTAGAATATACCGAAACTCATAAACATGTACCCTTTTTGGAAGGAAAATCGAGCACTGGCCGTTTGGGTATTGATATACATGCCACAGCCGGCAAAGGCGACGTTGGTTTTTGCAACACCTGGACACTT
Organism: Mucilaginibacter sediminis; assembly: GCF_051903035.1. Taxonomy (NCBI): domain Bacteria; kingdom Pseudomonadati; phylum Bacteroidota; class Sphingobacteriia; order Sphingobacteriales; family Sphingobacteriaceae; genus Mucilaginibacter; species Mucilaginibacter sediminis. The sequence continues at coordinate 5,888,108 of NZ_CP170602.1, read as the reverse complement.
GAAATATCATGCGCCCAACCCGTGCGCGTATACGCCGGCATGCCCATTGGCCAACTGATATATTTTGTTGTTGAAGGCGAAATTGAAACCCTGTACAACACCAAAAACAACGCCAAATACAACAACCCTACCACCCGCCCGGTTGAAAGCATGATGTGGAAGAATAAGTTTTAGTACGTTGTAAGTTATACGTGATACGTTGTGCATTTTTTTTAGGGCTAATTAGCCTTTAGTCGTAAGAAACATGTTCACTTTTTTTTCCGACGGATTAAACCTTTACCTAAACCAACAGTCAAACCGCCAACTATCCAAAACCTCTACCTATGAAAACCCAAAACCTCCATAACTTTAAACACAGTTTTATCAACGTAAAACTTATAACGTAGCACGTAAAACCTAAACCATTTTCCGAGCCTCCCCTGCCGTAACACACTTGTTATAATATTATTATAATATTTTCCGTAGATTGAGAATTATTTACCTGATGAAAAACAAACCTCTTTTTGCCGGTTTATTGATAACTGTAATCGCTACAGCTATTTTGAGTTTTAAGGGCCCGGGCGAAGATTTGCTACACAAAATGGTCGACCAGCTTGATAAATGGCGGGCCGAGCATCCGCAGGAAAAAGTTTACCTGCAATTTGATAAGCCCAGCTATGCCATTGGCGATGATATCTGGTTTAAGGCGTACGTAACCATCGGTAATAAACACCAGCTTTCGGCATTAAGCGAAATTTTGAATGTAGACCTGATTGATGAAAATGACTCTGTAAAACGCAGCATCAAACTACCACTAATTAGCGGCCTGGCCAATGGCGATTTTGCCCTTGCCGATTCGATGCAGGAAGGCACCTACCGCGTCCGCGCTTATACCAACTGGATGCGTAACGAAAGCGATGCTTATTTTTTTGATAAAACCATCACTGTTGTAAATAGCATCAGGAATGATGTTTTTACTAAAACGGCGTTTACCTACACCACCCAAAACGGCAAACAAAAAGTAAACGCGCTTATCACTTACAGCAATATCAATGGCGAACCTTACGTGGCTAAAGAAGTAGGCTACCAAATACAGCTAAATGGCAAAAACATTTTTAAAGGCAAAGGCATTACCGACGATAAGGGCAATATTAATGCAAGCTTTATAAATACCACTAATGATTTAGCTGCCACGGGGGAAATTCTAACAACCATCAAATACGCCGACAAGAAAACAGCCGATAAAACGATCGCAATAAAAGCAGTATCTAATAAAATTGACGTTCAGTTTTTTCCCGAAAGCGGCACTCTGGTTAACGGGGTAAACTCAAAAATAGCATTTAAAGCAGTTGGCGCCGATGGTTTGGGCGTAGATATTAAAGGAACCGTAGCCGATAACCAAAACCAAATGGTTACCGCCTTTAACAGTACCCACCTGGGCATGGGCGTTTTTAAATTTGCACCATCTGCAGGAAAAACCTATAAAGCGCATGTTACTTATCCCGATGGCTCCGAAGGGGTGTTTGATTTACCCGGGGCCGTTGATAATGGCTATTCTTTGGCTATAGATAATTCCGCTGATGACGACATAGAGGTTACAATACTGCCCGGTAAAGACCTGCTAAATAGCGCCACCCCGGCAACCAGCCTTTTGTTGGTGGCCCAGGTGGGCGGCCAGATTTATTATGCAGGCAACAGCCCCAACGGAGGTAAAACGTTTACAGCAACTATACCCAAAAGCAAATTTCCATCGGGGATTGTGCAATTTACCCTGTTCTCGGATAAGGGCGAACCGCTAAACGAGCGCCTGGTGTTTGTTAAAAACAATGATGATTTAAAACTTTCGGTAACCGGCGACAAGCAAAAATACGCCCCGCGTGAAAAAGTGACCATCAGCCTGAACGCCAAAAATACCGAGGACAAGCCGGTAAGCGCCAGTTTCTCGGCAGCGGTTATTGATTTGTCGAAAGTTTCGGTTGATGAAACGGCAGAAGAAACTATCCTATCAAATATCCTGCTTTCGTCCGATTTGAAAGGATATATCGAAAAACCGGGCTATTATTTTCACAACGCGAACGCAAATGCGCAGGCCGACCTGGATGTGCTGCTCATGACGCAAGGCTATCGTCGTTTTGAATGGAAGAAAATACTGAATGATAGTTTTAACCCAATAGTTTATAAACCCGAAAAAACATTGCAGGTATCCGGCCATTTAAAAACCCTTTGGGGCAAACCTGTCGTAAGGGGTAAAGTAACGTTATTCACTACAGCGGGCGGTGTTTTTATGATTGATACGGTATCTGACGATAAGGGTAACTTTGTTTTTAAAGACCTTGTTTTCAGGGACAGCATCCGGTTTGTAATACAGGCGCGCACCGCTAAAGACCGCAAAAACCTGGAAATTGAACTGGATAATATTGCCCCGCAAGCCACAGGCAAAAACAAAAATGCTCCCGATATACAGGTAAACATTAGCGATGGCCAGGCTATTTACCTTAAAAACAGCAAAAGCAAGTTTAACGAGGACATTAAATATGGGCTTGGCAACCATACTATTGTTTTAAAAGAAGTATTTATAAAGGACGTAAAGAGCAAAAAAGACCTTGTTAAAAACTCCAACAATTTAAATGGCCCCGGCAACGCCGACCAGGTACTTACTTACAAAGATTTTGAGAACATGGGCGGAAACTTTGTCTCTTCCTTACAAATGAAAATATTTGGGGTGACTTTTAGAAATGGAGTCCCTTACTCAACCCGTAGCCAAAACCAGCCGATGACCATTATGGTTGATGGAATGCAGGTTGATGGAGATTATTTAAATACTTTATCTACAAATGACGTAGGAAGTGTTGAAGTTTTACGCACCATAGGCAATACGGCAATTTATGGCTTTCGTGGTGGAGGTGGCGTTTTGGTTATCACGACAAGGCGCGGCGGCGATGGCTCTGTTTACAACCGCTATGCACCGGGCGTTGTAACCTATGCACCAAAGGGATATTACAAAGCCCGCGAATTTTATTCGCCGGCGTATGACGATCCTAAAACCAATACACAGATGCAGGATTTACGCTCAACCATATACTGGAAACCTAATATTATAACGGATAAAGATGGCAATGCCACGTTTTCTTTTTTTAATGCAGATGCTAAAGCCACTTACCGCATTTTAATTGAAGGAATTGACGTTGAGGGTAACCTTGGCCGGCAGGTTTATACCTATAAGGTGGAGTAAACCGGGTTGGTAGCAGTTAATTATTGCGTCCCCCCTCAACTATTGCATTTATTGTTTTTTTATGAAACTTAGCCTAACCTTCATTTTCCTGTTTACTTTATTTTGCGCATTGAACGGCTTTGCCCAAACCGATTCGGCGTTTTTGGCCCGCACCATTAATGCGCTCGAAAAATATTCATCGGCAAACCCGGTAGAGAAGGTTCATCTGCATTTTGATAAACAGGGGTATATGCCTGGCGATACCATTTGGTTTAAGGCCTATGTGGTAACCGGCGAAAACCACTCCTTGTCGTCAATCAGCAACGTGGCGTATGTTGAATTACTTACAGCAAAAGATTCGGTATTAAGCCGGATGGCCTTGCCTTTAAGCTCGGGCATAGGATGGGGAGATATTGCCTTGCCTGTCTTATTAAAAACGGGTAAATATCAATTACGGGCGTATACTAATTGGATGCGTAACGATGATCCGGCATATTTCTTTAGCCAACAGATAAGCATAGGCGATTTACAGGCGATAAAGGCAAAAAAACAAAATATAACGGCCAAGCCCGATGTGCAGTTTTTTCCGGAGGGGGGCCTACTCATTAACGGCCTGCGATCAAAAGTAGCTATAAAGTCGGTAGATGAAAAAGGACTGGGCGAAGACCTGGAAGGATTAGTAACAGATAATGACGACAATGAAGTAGCCGAATTTAAAACCCGGCATTTAGGAATGGGGGTAATTGCCATTACGCCGGCAGCAAGCAAACTTTACAAGGTTAAAATAACGTGTAAAAATGGCAACCGGTATACCTTTGATTTACCAAAAGCGCATGATGAAGGTTTTGCCATCGCCATTAATAATACACAGGCCGATAGTTTAAGTGTACGCATAGTTGCCTCAAATAAGCTATTTGAAACTCAAAAAAGCGCAGGCTATTACCTGCTTGCACAGTCGGCTGGTAAAATTTGTTACACAGCCGCATTCAGGCTGGCGGCACAAAGCTTCAATACGGTTATTGATAAAAAACGTTTCCCAACAGGGATAACACGATTTACACTATTTGCTGCAAATGGCGAGCCGCTTAATGAACGCGTAGTCTTTATCCAAAATAACCATGCACTCAAACTCAGCGTAACATCGGCAGGCAAAACTTCTGCAGCCAGGCAAAAAGTAAAATTTAGCTTAGATGCCAAAACTGCCGACGATAGCTATACTACAGGAAGCTTTTCGGTATCTGTGATCAACGAAGATTTTACACCTGTGGATGAATTGTCAGAAAACACGATCCTGAACAATTTGCTGCTTACTTCGGATATTAAAGGATATATCGAGCAGCCCAACTACTACTTTACTGATATAACCGATAAAACCCGGGCCGACCTGGATATATTAATGCTTACGCAGGGTTATCGTCGTTTTGAATGGAAACAGGTATTAGCTGATAAGCACCAGCAACCGGTATTTGAAGCCGAAAAATCATTACAGATTTCCGGATATGTAAAAACTTTAGATGGCAAACCGGTACCCAACGGCAAAGTAAAGCTGTTAACAACTAAAGCTGGCATTTTCATGCTGGATACCGTAACCAATGAAAACGGAAAATTCAGCTTTAACAGGCTGCCTGAGGATAGCGCAAGGTACGTGATACAAGCACGCACCGATAAGGATAAAAAAAATGTAATGGTTGTGCTTGATACCTTATCCGGTCATAAATCATTTGCGTTTAGAAACGCACCCGGCGAAAAGGATACAATAAAAGAATTAACTGCTTACCAAAAGCAGGTTAAACAACAACTAAAATTAAGTTTAGACAAGCGCACTATACAACTTAAAGAAGTGGTGATAAAAGACAAAAAGGATACGCCAAAAGACATTTTTAGCCATGCAGAACACCCCGACCAGGTGATAAATGATTTTCCGAAAGAGCCGACCGGAGAAAGCCTGAGCACTTTTTTGGGCGTACGCCTACGCGGTATCGAGATGAGGAGCTCGGCAGAAGGCGCTTCGTTTTATACCGCACGGTCTATAGCTAAATATTACCCAAACCCGCCGCCAATGATGGTAAAGCTTGACGGAAGTATTATTGACCCGGCCATTTTTAGTGCCCTTTTACTGACAGATATTGAAAGTGCCGAAGTAATCAGAACAACCGGGCAAATGGATATGACAACAGGCGCAAGGGAAGTACTTTACCTCATTTCCAGGAAACATTCCGGCACCGCAATTAAACCATCAACACCGGATGTTATCACATACCAATCAAACGGATTATACAAGGCAAGGGAGTTTTATTCGCCCAAATATGATAAGATCAATGAAAGCGACTCAAAGCCCGATTTGCGTACAACCATTTATTGGAACCCAACCATTATAGTCGACAAAGCCGTTGCCGAATTTGAGTTTTTTAACGCCGATACCAGGGGCACTTACCGCGTAACCGTGGAAGGAATTGATGCCGACGGTAATTTGGGCCGGATAGTTTACCTGTATAACGTTGAGTAATAAACAACCCCACTGGAATTCTGATAAGATAACTGCTATTTCAATACACCATGCACAAATATTTTTTGATTCGCCTCCATTGCGCAATCAGTTTAGTGTTAACCATGTTAAAATTCAAAACATTGATTATCAAATATTTACAAAAAACATATCTGAAATATGTTAAGTTATGTTAACCCAGTTAGATGCATGACCCGTCCTGAAATAACTATACAGATTTGTGAGTTAATCCTGTAAACACTATACAGGTTCTTTTTTTAAAGATAAAGTTAAATAACTTGTTGTTTGTTTGTTTGTTGTGTTGGAATGTGGGAAACTCCTTCAGTTTTCCATATTTCAACACGTTTTTCTTTTTTTGCTTCTTTTTTTCTTTTTGCTGAACCTCCTCTTTTTGTTGATAACTCATCTGTCAGGCGGGTATGGCCAGCGGCTTTTCCTTCTCCCATTTGCCCGGGTATTCCTTCCAGCGTTTTTTCAGTACATCACCTTGTTCATGCGCCTGGCAAGGCGTCAGGTAGTCACAGCTTCCATGGGGCCTCAATTCGTTGTATGCCTTAATACTGCTATCGATCTTTTTATAAGTCTGCTCAAAGTTAACCGGGCTGATGTACAGGTCGAACTCCCCCTTGATGATGCCATTCATTCGTTCGGCCAGTGCATTCTCATACGGGTCACCCCGTTCAGTCATACTGATGGAAATAGTTTCGTTCCCAAGCAATTCCACATAATCCTTAGAGCAGTATTGGGACCCTCTGTCAGAGTGATGGGTAAGGGTTTGCCCGCTGTAACTGCGGACATCCAGGGCCATCTGTAAGGCCGCTATAGGCCCCAGCGCCAGCATATCCAGGCGGAAACAATAACCCATGATCTTACGTGAAAATGCATCTGTTATCAGTGACAGGTAGCCCCATTGGTTTTGCACCCGAATGTAAGTTATATCGCTTACCCAAAGTTCCTCCGGCCGTATAATATGCATTTCCTTTACCAGGTTGGCGTACTTATGCATCCAGTGCCGGGAATCGGTGGTGATTGCTTTTCGTTTACACTGCCTGATCAGCAGCTTATGAGCGTCAAGCAAGTCAAACAGGTAGTCCCTGCCGATTTCTATATGATGAGAAGCCAGTTGCGGCTTAAGCAGATAAAGCATCTTTCTTGTCCCTAACCGGGGTAAAGGCTTCCTTATTTCATGAACAAGCTGCAGGATAATTTCCTCTTTGATAGAGTCATCCTGGTTTCTCCATAAGTGATCATAGTGCGCATGGCGGGTTTTGCCAAACAGTCCGCATAGAAACGCCCAGCTTAAATGCGCGTAATCCTGCTTCATTATCATGACTGCCTGGCCCCAGCTTTTTTTCTGATCTTGATCTTAAACTGATCCTCTGCTACATCAATAAGGGTATTTAAGGCACTGATCTTTAGCTGTGCATATTCCAAAGCCTTTTTTAAAGCTTCCGTTTCCGGGTCCGGCACACCAGACTGCCCTTCAGCTTTATCCTTCATCTCAAACTTTTCATGAACCGCAAGTTCGGCATTTTCTTTCAACGAGGCCTTAAGCCATTTATTTAACGTTTCTCCACTTAGTCCGTATGACTTCCTCGCTGCATAAGGTTTCAGAATGCCTTGCTCAACCTGGCGGACGACGGATCTTTTTTCTATGTCGCTTAAATGATATCCCCGCTGTTTTTCCTGGTACTCTTTCGAGCCGCGGTCGCGCATCCATTTACTCAGAGATGCCCGCGACATGCCATACTGATAGGCTATCACGCTCCGCGGGGTCCCTGATTCTATCGATTTTATGATCTCATCCCGTAGGCTGCTTTCAAAGTGACATCGCTTAGTAACGCGAATCTGACTCCCTTTTTGTTCCGATTCTTCTTTCATACACTTTCTTTTAGTGTATAGTTATTTCAGGACGAGTCAGTTTGACCTGATACACAACTCCCCTTTAGGGGCCCAGGGGCTTAACACTCCGGTAAGCTGATAGGTATGTTAATAGCCAGCCCGCCATCTGATGTTTCTTTATATTTAGAATTCATATCCAGCGCGGTTTGCCACATGGTTCTTACTACGGCATCAAGGCTTACTTTAGCTTTTTCGGGATTGCTTTGTAAAGCTAACTGCGATGCCGTGATGGCTTTTATGGCCCCCATGGTATTGCGCTCGATACAGGGGATTTGTACCAGGCCGCCAATAGGGTCGCAGGTAAGGCCAAGATGATGTTCCATGGCTATTTCGGCAGCCATGAGTACCTGCCGTTGGGTGCCCCCAAGGCATTCTGTTAAAGCCGCCGCCGCCATGGCAGATGAAACACCAATTTCGGCCTGGCAGCCGCCCATAGCCGCCGATATGGTGGCGCCTTTTTTAAAGATGCTCCCAATTTCGGAAGCAGTCAGCAAAAATTGGATGACTTTTTCATCAGTGTTACCCTCGCAAAAAACAATATAGTATTGTAATACGGCAGGGATAACGCCGGCAGCGCCGTTGGTTGGCGCGGTTACTACCCTACCAAAAGAGGCATTCTCCTCGTTTACAGCCAACGCGAAACAACTCACCCAATCCAATATATTTTTAAAGCCATCGCCTGTTTCCCTTATGGCGGTAACCCATTCATCGTAATTACTGTATGGCCTGTTGTTTATTAGTTTTGCATTCAGTTTAAAGGCACGCCGGGCCACATTTAAACCGCCGGGTAACTGGCCTGTGGTATGACAGCCGCGGTACATACACTCTTTTAAAGCCTTAAAAATATTCAGCACACCTGCACGGGTTTCCTGTTCAGTACGCCACGCCAGCTCATTCTCCATCACCACTTCCGAAATCCGAAGGCCTGTTTTTATACACCAGTGCAATAAATCGGCAGCAGTATCAATCGGGAACGGCAGATCGACCTCATGTTTTGATTGGGCTGATGCGCCATCCTTAACCACAAATCCTCCGCCTATGGAGTAATACGTTTCGGACACCGCTTTGCCATTACTCAAAAACGCCTGGAAAGTAACCGCGTTGGGATGAAAAGGCAAACTTTCGTTAAACAAAAACAACAGGTCGTTAATTACCGAAAATTCAATTTCTTTAATTCCACCTAAAATCAATTTATGTGATGTAGTGATGTGGTTAATTTTAGGGGTAATCTTGTCAACCTCAAAAGTTACAGGGTCATCTCCGCTCAAGCCGAGCAAAATAGCGATATCGGTACCATGGCCCCGGCCCGTTTTGGCTAAAGAGCCATAAAGCAGTATTTGTACCTGGTTAACAAGCGGCAGCACCTTCTGCTGTTGTAACGATAATACAAACTGCTGGGCAGCGCGCCACGGCCCAAGGGTATGCGAGCTTGACGGCCCTATCCCTATTTTAAACATATCAAATACCGAAATTTGCTCCCTTACCATCGGCATCAAATTTAAAAATAATAAGCTAACTAAGCTTTGTAATAAATATGATGGAGTGCTTAATTTTTATTTAAAAAATTTATATTTTGCAGGAACTAAAACTTATAAAAACACTCAAACCTTAAAAAATGGAAACTTACGACGCTTCTTCCGGTTCTCCCGCGGTGTTTGCCGCTTTATTTGGAATTATGATGATACCAGCTATTATTACGTGGGTAATTGTAGTTGTTGGTATGTGGAAAGTATTTGAAAAGGCTGGTAAGCCAGGATGGGCATCAATTATTCCTATTTACAATGTTATCGTACTACTTGAAATTGTTGGCAAACCTGTATGGTGGATTATTATGTTTTTAATACCATGCGTCAATTTTATTTTTGGCATCTGGACTATTAATCTATTAAGCAAAAGCTACGGCCAAAGCGAAGGTTTTACCATAGGCTTATTACTATTGCCATTTATATTTTATCCAATACTCGGCTTTGGTAATTACCAATATATTGGCCCTGCTGGTGCTGGTTTTGCGGGTTTTCAACCATATGATCCTTCAAAAGATTATCAGGATCCATTTAACCCTAATACGCCGCAAGCTTAATGCTGCCCAATTTTATCACATTACAATTATTTTGCAGTCAGTTGGGTTTTATCCACTGGCTGCAAAATCATTTAATACCCTGTCCGTTTAAATATTTCACCGGTATTGATTGCCCCGGATGCGGCTTTCAGCGTTCGGTAATTGCCCTTGTACAAGGCGATTTAAATAAAAGCTTCGCGTTATACCCTCCTGCCATCCCTCTCCTTTTATTTTTTGCCTACGGTATTGCAGATAACTATTTTAAGCTCGACACCAAAAAATCAGCGGTAAAAAAAACACTGTTTATGATTGTTGGCAGTATAGTGCTTATTAGCTATTGCATCAAAATGTACAGCCTTTACCGGCATTATAGTACATCTGCCTGAGCTACAATGTGGCTGTAATCTTTTATAATGGTTTGCAAAAACAACATATCGTTCATTTCGGCTGGCGGTGTTATCCCTAAGAGGTCTTTGATACGTTGTGCCATATTAAACACCAGCACGCTGTTACGATTTTTAATATAGCTGTTTATTACCTCATTTATCAATTCAATATCTTTATCATTAAGGCTGGCAGCGGCAGCAAAAACCGGCTGATAATCATCGGCAGAGGGGCTAAAAGCTATATTGTTGATTTTTGTGCGCGCCTGGGTGCGGATGAGTGTAGTACCGGCAACCATATCGCCCACTCGCTGCGATTTATCAGATACGGCAACACTTATCAATCCACACAAATGCATAGTGCCCGGGAAAAAATCAATAATCCTAAACAGCCAGCGTAACAAGTATTGGCTGAACCGGGGCCGGGCACCGTCAAGGCTTATCACCTTTATTTTCATGATGCGCTTACCAACACTTTGCCCGTTCATGGCAATTTCGCAAGCCAAGTCATAAAACACGTATAGCGATGCATATATAATAACCAAAACGCCAATTAGCGCCCCTTCGGAATTTAGTATGTTTAACATCGACATCACAATCATGGCTGCAATAAATATTACTATAAACATGGCCATGTCGATCAGGTAAGCAACAATACGTTCGCCCAGGCCGGCAACTTCGTAGTCAATATCAATGTTTTGTGATGTGGTTATTCTTATAGTTTGCATATCATCAAATATAAACGCTAATTATGTTTTTTTTAGTTGTTATATATCGCATTTGTAATTATTTTAACAAAATATTTCAATGTTGGATAACTGATGCGCGAACCTCTTTTTGTAAAACAAAACGCTGCCAAATGGAGCAGCTTTGAACAATCGCCAACGGACGATCCCGATGAGCTTGCCGAAAGGTTTATCCAAATAACCGACGACCTTGCTTACGCCAAAACATTTTATCCAAAATCAAAAACCACGGCCTACCTTAACGGGCTGGCAGCAGGTTTACATCAATCCATCTACAAAAACAAAAGCGAAAAAAGCAACCGCTTCTTAACCTTTTGGAAATACGAATTGCCCATTTTGTTTAAAACCTACCAAAGGCCGTTGCTATACTCATTTATATTTTTCATCATATTTTGCTCGATAGGTGCGCTATCGGCAAAATATGATGAAAACTTTGTGCGTCTTATTTTGGGCGACAGTTATATAGACATGACCAATGCAAACATTGCCAAAGGCGACCCGTTTGGTGTGTACAAACAAGGTGGCGAAACATTGATGTTTTTGGCTATAGCAGCCAACAACATCTATGTATCGCTGATTACGTTTGTAAGCGGCGTTATATTTTCTGTCGGATCTGTTTATTTTCTTTTCCGTAACGGGCTGATGCTGGGCTCGTTCCAATACTACTTTTTTAGTAAGGGGTTGGGTATAAAATCAATCCTTGTGGTGTGGATTCATGGCACTTTAGAGATTTCAGCAATCATGATAGCCGGTGCTGCCGGCATTATTTTAGGGAATAGCCTTTTATTCCCCAAAACCTTTTCCCGTATGGTATCCTTAAAAAGAGGGGCTAAAGACGGTATGAAGGTGGCCGTTGGCATAGTACCTATTTTAATTGTTGCCGCTTTTTTTGAAGGCTTTGTTACCCGCCATACCGAAATGCCTGTTTGGCTTAGTGTTAGCATTTTAACTTCGTCATTATTGTTTATCATTTGGTATGTAATTATATACCCCAATAAAATTTATAAAACCCTAAACCACTATGCAACCAAAAATTGAGTTAGCTAAAACCCGCGATTTTGGCGAAATAATAAGCGACACGTTTCTTTTTATTAAACAAAACCTAAAGCCCCTGCTTAGTTACTTTTTTACGTTTTGCGGTATTTTTATAGTAGCAGCAACCATTAGCGCTTGCCTGATGCAGCTAAAAATGACCACTAATTTTAATAATCTTACAAGCGGGGCTTATACCAATCAATACGCACCATCCTTTTTTAATTTTTTCGGTATCGAATTTGCATTAACCATGGTGTTTACACTATTAAGCATCACGGCCATAATGGTTACTGTTTTTTGCTATATGGCTTTGTATAAAGAGAAGGGCAACCAGGTGCCTACAGCGGAAGAGATGTGGGGTTATATCAAATTTTATTTTCTAAAAATATTAGGCAGCTCAATATTGATCAACCTCCTACTGGCGGTTGGTTTTGTATTTTGTTTAATCCCTGGTATATACATGTCTCCTATCCTGGCATTAGTGGCCCCTATAATGATCATGGAAAACACCAGTTTTGGCTACGCTTTTAACCGCAGTTTTGTTTTGATAAAGGAAAACTGGTGGGCAACTTTTGGCGCATTGGTAGTTACCTGGATAATATTCTCGGTGTGCCGTGCAATTATCGTTGTGCCAGTTAGCATTGTTAATGCTATCAGTTTAGTAACCCATGTTAAAGGGGGTGCACATTTTTCGATAGCTGCTGCAGTAATTGGCGCGGCACTTCAGCAAGTGTGCCAGGTATTTATTATTATACCCGTAGTTAGCCTTTGTCTTTGCTATTTCAATTTAACCGAAAGCAAAGATGGCACCAGCCTATTAAACAGGATAAACAAAGTAGGCACCACAACGCCCGACAATGATTTACCGCTTGAAGAATATTAATATGCTGCGCCTGCTCTGCTTTATATTTTTTTCATTCGCTATTCCCGTTCATTCAGCTAAAGGTGTTGTTCCTGCTAAAAAGAGCACGAAACCTTTAATACTGAAGCTGGACACCCAACAGGTAAATGTGCGGCACCTGGATAGCGCAGCTATTAAAGCCTACAGCAAACTTCCCGAGTTTAAATACGATGAAGAAATACAAAAAGACCCATCATGGTGGACACGCTTTTGGCATTGGTTTTGGACCTGGCTTAAAAACCTGTTTAAACCAGCAAAAATTTCGGATAATAAAGTGAACCCGTTTTTCCAGGTGCTGTTATATGTACTGCAGTATCTTTTCATAGGCACAGGGCTTGCGGCTGTGGTGTTCCTGGTTCTTAAACTGGCCGGTATCGATTTATTGCATGTGTTCAGGCGCAAATCAATGGGGGCAAATTTACCCTACCAGGAATCGTTGGAAAACATCCACGACATCAATTTTGACGACGAACTGGAGCGTGCCATCGCGCAGCACAATTACCGCCTGGCTGTAAGGCTGCTGTATTTAAAATGCCTGAAACAGCTTAGCGATGCCGACCTTATTAAATGGCAGATTGACAAAACAAACAATGCCTACATTAATGAATTAACCAACCCCAATCAGCGCCAGGTATTTAAAACCCTAACACTACAGTTTGAATATATTTGGTATGGCGAGTTTGGCATTGATGCCTCCGTTTTTAAAAACATCAGTACGTTATTTACAGATTTTAAAAAGGAGATATCATGAAGGATTTTAAAATCTATATTTCAATTGCCAGTATCCTGCTTATAGTATACCTTGTTGCGCAGTACAATAAGCCCAACGCTATTAACTGGCAATCAACACTTGCCAAAAACGATAAAATTCCGTTTGGGACTTATATTTTGCATAACCAGCTTGAAAAGCTTTTTCCCGGCGCCGAAATTGCCAATACCAACAAATCTATTTACAATGTTTTCCATAACGATAGCCTGCAGCAGGGTAATTACATCATTATAGCCAAAAGCATAAAGCTCAATAAATTTGATTTTGACGAAATGATGAAATACGTCAAAGCAGGCAATTCGGTGTTTATGTCGGCATTTAATTGGAGTGGCTACCTTGCCGATTCGCTAAAAATTGAGTCGCAGGCCGAGTATGCTAAACATAACGTATCTTTTAATTTTGTTAACAGCAAATTACGGGCTCAAAGTAACTACCTGTTTAACCGAGATATTGCAAACCAATATTTTAGCAGCCTTGATACAGCTAAAGCAACCGTTTTGGCTCAAAATTATGCCAATCACTGCACTTTTATGAGTTACAGTTTTGGCAAGGGGCACCTGTATTTATGTGCTACACCCGACTTATTCACCAACTACAGCCTATTAACCAGGCAAGGATCCGACTTTGTCGAAAAAGCATTCTCCTACCTACCGGCTACCGGCCATTTGTATTGGGACCAATTTCAAAATGGCGATATCCCTGAAGATCTTTCACCATTAAGGGTATTTTTTGCTAACCCAGCTTTGCAATGGGCATATTACCTGAGCCTTTGCGGTATTTTAGTTTTTATTTTTTTCGAAATGAAACGCCGCCAGCGGGTTATACCGGTAGTAGAGCCTTTACAAAATTCGACCCTGGAGTTTGTAACTGTTGTAGGGCAGGTTTATTATGAAAAACGCGACAATGCCAACATAGCCCACAAAAAAGTGATTTATTTATTGGAGCATTTCAGGGACTATTATCGCCTTAAAACCAACAAACTTGATAATGAATTTATAGATACTTTATCAAAAAAAACGGGCGTAGCCATCGAATTTATTACCGACCTGGTGCATTCGGTAATTTTTGTAGGTGCGCAACACCATGTTACCGACCATGAATTAATCAGATTAAATAAACTTATAGAGAAATTTTACAGCCAAACCGGACACAATGGAAAATGATTTTTTTGAACAACGAACTGATATGAGCAGGTTAAGCCTGGCTGTTGACCAGATAAAAGCTACACTGGGTAAAATTATTGTGGGGCAAACTGTGTCTATCGACTTGCTGATAGCCGGCATATTGGCCGATGGGCACATTTTGATTGAAGGGGTACCCGGAGTAGCCAAAACACTCACCGCCAAACTTATTTCAAAAGCTATTGATGCCAAATACTCCCGCATTCAGTTTACTCCGGATTTGATGCCATCAGATATATTAGGTACTTCTGTATTCAATCCTAAATCAACTGAGTTTGAATTTAAGCAGGGACCTATATTTGGCAATATCATCCTGATAGATGAAATTAACCGCGCACCGGCAAAAACACAATCGGCTTTGTTTGAGGTGATGGAAGAAAAGCAGGTTACAATTGACGGACATACCTATAAAATGCAGGAGCCCTTTACTGTACTAGCTACCCAAAACCCGGTTGAACAGGAAGGCACTTACCGACTGCCCGAAGCACAATTAGATAGATTTTTATTTAAAATAGAAATTAAATATCCAACTCTTGAAGAAGAGATTGCTATTATAACCCAACAACATCAGCAAAAAACTACAGATCAGTTAAACAACATTGCATCTGTATTATCGGCTGCCGAAATTATTTCGCTAAGACAACAGGTAAGGGCCTTACATGTTGAGCGCAAGCTGCTGGAATTTACTGCCAAAATTGTTCATGAAACCCGCAACCATAAATCATTATACCTGGGTGGTTCGCCAAGGGCTACGCTGGCTATGATCAACGCGGCCAAGGCATTGGCGGCTATAAAAGGGCGTGATTTTGTTACGCCTGATGACATTATTTATGCTGCAGCCCCGGTATTAAGGCACCGTGTAATGCTTACGCCCGATAAGGAAATGGAAGGCCTGAGCCCCGACGATGTAATTGGGCAAATTATTCAAAAAATAGAGGTACCACGATAACCCATTTTTTGTGAAAAACATTTACGGCCTGTTTTACAAAGATCTTTTTTTAACCAACCGCCTGTTTACCGGTTTGGGAATAAGCGTGGTAGTGTTTGTGCTATCATTCTTTTTTCCCTGGCTTGGAGTAATACCGGCATTGGTTTTCTGGGCGTTGGTATTGCTGTTTATGATTGATGTGCTCATGCTTTATAAAACGGCCAAAGGCGTGTTTGCCAAGCGCCATGCTCCCGAAAGATTAAGCAACAGCGACGAAAACGAACTGGGTGTTTATTGTGAAAACTGGTATCCTTTTAATATCAGCATTGGCATTATCGACGAGATTCCCTTTCAGTTTCAAAAGCGCGACATCTGGTTTAAAACAACCTTAAAACCACATGAGCGCAAACTGATAAGCTATAGCTTGCGGCCTACCAAACGCGGCGAGTACGAATTTGGCGATATCCGGGTTTACGCCAAATCGCCATTAGGGCTCATCAGGAGGCGTTATACTTTTCAGCAATCCGAGACATTGCCGGTGTACCCATCCTTCCTCCAGATGCGTAAATACGAGTTGATGGCTATCTCTAACCGGCTCACAGATATCGGCATCAAAAAAATACGTCGCATTGGCCACAGCCTTGAATTTGAACAGGTAAAAAATTATGTTGCCGGCGATGACTACCGCACCATTAACTGGAAAGCCACCGCCAGGCAAGGCAACCTGATGGTTAACTCCTATACCGACGAAAAATCGCAGCACGTATATTGTATAATAGATAAGTCAAGGGCGATGAAAATGCCTTTTGAAGGCTTAAGCCTGTTGGATTATGCTATAAATGCCAGCCTGGTACTCTCAAGTGTTGCGCTGATAAAAGAAGATAAAGCCGGTTTAATTACGGCATCTGAAAAAATTGGCGCCGTTATACCTGCCGATAGAAAATCGTCGCAATTGAATAAGATACTGGAGGTTTTGTACAAGGAGCGCACCCGTTACCTGGAAACCAATATGGAGCTACTATACAGCACCGTACGTACGGTAATAAAACAGCGTAGCCTGGTAGTTTTTTTTACCAATTACGAAAGTATGAACGCCCTTAACCGGCAATTGCCCTACCTGAAACGGATAGCCAAATTTCACCTGCTGCTGGTTGTTTTTTTTGAAAACACAGAGCTTAAAACCCTGAGCGAAAAACAGGCAACCGACCTTGAAGGCATCTACATAAAAACTATCGCAGAAAAATTCGCTTACGATAAAAAATTGATTGTAAAAGAGCTGGCTAAATATGGTATCCAATCTATTTTAAGTGCGCCGCAAAATTTGACGGTTAATACCATCAACAAGTATTTGGAATTAAAGGCTAAACAGAAGATTTAAGGTTATGCTGCATACACTTAAATTGCTTTTGGATGGAATAGATATCGTTACTAAAATTGCAAAAAAAAGCCAGCCCGCACTTCCTCAATTAGAACCGGCCTTATACGTAAGACGGGCAACAAGCATTTCACAATACATTGATATCGCCACCAAAGCCATGGTCAATGATGGAAAAAAAGTGGACGACGTTAAAACCATATTAATTAATAGGGGCCTACATGAGGATCACTTCGATGCGGTATTAAACCGGGCACAATATAATTACAAAGTATGGTTTAATGAAACTGGCGGCAAACCAGCGTTAACCGTTTTGGAATTATATCAGCAATCAACCCAACGCCATGCAAAACCATCGGTTGAAATAATTTCACACAAAGGAGAAAATCATGCTTTACATTTTTGTGCTTTAATTGGTTTCAGGAGGTATTTCCTGCTACCAGGCAGAAGCGTATTATATACAATTGTTAACCAGGCACTGCTAAATGCTCCAGTATTAATAAACGAAGTGGCCGGTATCACTCAATCAACCTTTGCAAAGGTAGGCGGTAAAGCAGGAAATCCATATTTACGCGTGGTGACAATTGGCCAGCAACGAGAAGCTGTATACCCCTACATACAAACTGAATTTAAAACCCTTTTTTATACACAACAAATTGTAGAGTGGAACGACGGCGAACCTATTATAGAAGCCGAAATTGAAGGCAACCTGAACAGGACTGTTCCGGTGAGTTTTTTTGCTACAGATTACGCGGTTAATAAACAGATTTACCAAACTCAACCTAATGTTGAAGTCCGGTTATCGGCCTTGGTGTTAGAGCTTTTTGAGGCAGACACAAACACCAATGAAATAAATCAGCAACCTAAGGGATTTTGGGCAAACAACAAGTACAGCAACAAAAGTTATTTTTCATTTGAAGCTGTAATTCTCGAAATAAAAGGTGCTCCGGTCGATCCTGTTTCGATAGGGTGCATGATGATGTTAAAACTCGACCGTGGCCAAAAAACTGGCAGCGATTTTGTAATTGATACTTACATCACCAACAACAATATCAAAGCAGATCAAATTCGCAAGGGGATGCTTGTAAGGGGTATTCTTTGGTTTCAGGGCGAAATCGTCCGTTAACTCTACCCTACCCCGCCTTCGGGAACGCAACTCCATTAGCGCTGAAATCCTTAAATATCTTTTCCTGCAGGGCTATTTTGGCGGTTAAAAAGTTGGCCGGTTCCACCCATACGTTTATGGTAATACGTACTGAGTCTATTTCCATACTGATAATTCCTACCCTTGCGGCCGGCTCTGTAAGCAGGTCATGGGTTGAACTGATGGCCTGGTTAATGATACCCTTCACTTTATCCAGGTCATTGGCGTAGGCTATCTTAATCTCAAAATCCAACCGGCGTTTACCCTCGCGGGTTACGTTTACAATCACTTCGTTAAAAAGCTTTCCGTTAGGAATAATTACCTGCTTGTTATCGGCAGTAATCAAAACCGTGTAAAAAATCTGGATAGATACTACTTTACCATCCTGTCCCTGGGCTATTATGCTATCATCAACTTCAAATGGCTTTAACAACAGGATAAGCACACCACCGGCAAAGTTTTGAAATGTCCCCGAAAGGGCCAAACCGGCGGCAACGCTAAACGCGCCAATTATGGTGGTGAAAATGGTAAGCTGGAAGCCAAAAATATTAATTACCGAAATGATAAGTAATATATAAAGACTGGTAATTGTAAGACTAAGAAGAAAAGGTTGTAACGATGAGTGTACCTGCCTTTGAAGCATCCGGTTGCGTAGCCGCGCCCTTAAAAATTTGATGAACCAAAGACCAACAATCAGAACTATTAATCCGAATGAATAGCGAACCCAATTATCAACTATCCATTTGTGTGTATCAATATAAAAATCTTTCAACTCCATAACTGGAGGCAAAAGTAAAAATTAATTACTTACCGTAAATAGTTATAAATAATTCGGGCCCCTTAAACAACAACCAG
Organism: Mucilaginibacter sediminis; assembly: GCF_051903035.1. NCBI lineage: Bacteria > Pseudomonadati > Bacteroidota > Sphingobacteriia > Sphingobacteriales > Sphingobacteriaceae > Mucilaginibacter > Mucilaginibacter sediminis. The sequence continues at coordinate 5,869,134 of NZ_CP170602.1, read as the reverse complement.
TCTACTATGGCGCTGTGTATTTGTTTTGATTTTTGTGTTATATTTTTCATATCATCCTACGCTATTCAAATCCTGTGCCTAAGAAACTATCTTTCAGGATTGTTACGCAAAAATACAGGTTAGCTGTTAAGATAATTTTAAAAACTAATCAAATGATTAATTAATGACCATCCGTTTACGTTCAAATGACTATAGTCACCCTATGAAAAAACGAAACCCTGTATACAAAAGCATACAGGGTTTCAAATAGTATATATTTTCAGACACCCCCCTCAGGGGGCCGGGGGGCTATTACATCATGCCGCCCATGCCGCCGCCGCCCATTGGTGGGCCACCGGCTGGAGCATCTTCAGGATCATCAGCCAATACAACTTCTGTTGTTAACAACATAGCTGCGATAGAAGCTGCGTTCTCTAAAGCTACACGGCCAACTTTAGTTGGGTCGATAACGCCTGCTGCAATCAGGTTTTCGTATTTATCGGTACGGGCATTGTAACCAAAATCACCTGTACCTTCTTTAACTTTTTGTACTACGATTGAACCTTCGATACCAGCGTTCTGGCAAATCTGACGTAAAGGCTCTTCGATAGCGCGACGGATGATCTGGATACCAGTGTTCTCGTCTTCGTTATCACCTTTCAAATCAGCTAAAGCAGCTACCGCGCGGATGAAGGCAACGCCACCACCAGCAACAATACCTTCTTCAACAGCAGCACGTGTTGCGTGTAAAGCATCGTCAACACGATCTTTTTTCTCTTTCATTTCAACTTCTGTAGCAGCACCTACGTAAAGTACAGCAACACCGCCAGATAATTTGGCTAAACGCTCCTGTAATTTTTCGCGGTCGTAATCAGATGTAGTTGATTCGATTTGAGATTTGATCTGGCCAACACGACCTTTGATCTCATCGGCAGAACCGGCACCATTGATGATGGTTGTGTTATCTTTGTCGATAATGATTTTCTCGGCAGTACCTAAGTAAGTCAGGTCAGCATTTTCTAATTTGTAACCTCTTTCTTCCGAGATCAAAGTACCACCAGTAAGGATAGCAATATCCTCTAACATAGCTTTACGACGATCACCAAAACCTGGTGCTTTAACGGCAGCCACTTTCAGCGAACCACGAATTTTGTTAACTACCAAAGTAGCCAATGCCTCGCCATCAAGGTCTTCGGCAATGATCAATAATGGTTTACCTGTTTGTACTTGTTTTTCAAGGATAGGAAGCAATTCTTTCATCGACGAGATCTTTTTATCGTAGATCAGGATGTAAGGATTTTCTAACTCAACTTCCATTTTATCAGCATTGGTAACAAAGTAAGGAGAAAGGTAACCACGGTCAAACTGCATACCTTCTACAGTTTTAACTTCAGTTTCAGTTCCTTTTGCTTCTTCAACAGTGATAACACCATCTTTACCAACTTTAGCCATAGCTTCGGCAATTAACGAACCGATGATCTCGTCGTTATTTGCAGAAATTGCAGCAACCTGTTTTATTTTGTTATTGTCTTCGCCTACAGTTTGTGATTGAGCTTTTAAATCCTCAACAACAGCTGCAACAGCTTTATCAATACCACGTTTTAAATCCATTGGGTTTGCACCGGCAGCTACGTTTTTAATACCTGCGGTTACAATAGCTTGTGCTAAAACGGTAGCAGTAGTAGTACCATCACCTGCAATATCAGCAGTTTTTGATGCAACTTCTTTAACCATTTGGGCACCCATGTTTTCTAAAGCATCTTTCAGTTCGATTTCTTTAGCAACAGTAACACCATCTTTGGTGATTGATGGTGAGCCGAATTTTTTATCAATAATTACGTTTCTGCCTTTAGGGCCTAATGTTACTTTAACCGCATTAGCTAAAATATCAACACCGCGTTTTAAGGCGTCGCGTGCTTCAACATTGTATTTAACTTGTTTTGCCATTTTTTTAGTTATTGAATTATTGAGTTAGTGAATTAGTGATTTAATTTTCACGCTCAATAATTGTTTTTCCGTTTTGTTTTTGATTATTCCAGTGATTTTTTGTTGATCAGTAAGTCGGGCATTCACTAACTCACTAATTCAATAATTCACTAATTAATTTACAATACCGCGTAAACGTCAGATTCGCGCATAATTAAATACTCTTTTCCTTCGTAGGTAATTTCGGTACCGGCATATTTACCATATAAAACCTGGTCACCAACTTTTACTGTTAAAGGCTCATCTACTTTACCGTTACCTACTGCAACGATAGTTCCACGCTGAGGTTTTTCTTTAGCGGTATCAGGGATAATGATTCCCGAGGCGGTTTTCTCTTCGGCCGCTGCGGCCTCTACAACCACTCTGTCGCCGATTGGTTTAATGTTTAATGACATAGTTATAACTGTTTATTTATTTAAGTTTTTCAAACACCAAATCCTCATCAATTATGCCAAGGGCTGGCAATGGCAAATATTGACATACATAACTGTTGTAATGGCAGCAAAAACGTTTTTTTACTTTTTACCCTTAACAGTATTTTAACCTGCCCGTGCCATCGTGTCAGTTAAGCTGGGCACAAAAAAACGGCTTTGGATTGTTCCAAAGCCGTTTTTTACTATTTACTAAGCGTAAGCTTATTTCGTTTTATTTGGAGTTTGTGTTGCAGGCAGATTCAACGGCTGTGATACGGGCGCGGTTGATGAAGGTTTTGAAGCTTTATCAATCTGGTTTTGCAAAGGGTTTACGGTACTTGCCGAACCACCTTTGGCTACCACGTTAATGGCTAACGCCAATACCATTACGGTAATTGCCAATACCCAGGTGCCTTTTTCTAAAAAGTCACCTGTTTTTTGAACGCCCATCAACTGCGATGAACTTGAAAAATTAGATGACAAACCGCCGCCTTTAGGGTTTTGGATTAATACGATTAGCCCTAACAGAGCGCATACAATAACGGTAAGGATAATTAAAATGTACATTTCTTTATTTTATATTAATTCGTTTTCTTTTCTAATTGTTCAATTTGGTGGGCAAAGTAACGGCTTTTTTCCGGGAATTTCAACATCAATTTTTTATAAGTAGCAATCGCTTTGTGATATAGCATCTGATCGGCGTATATCTGCGCCAGGGTTTCGCTTACCAACTCATTTTTATCTTCCGAACTTTTTTTGGCCTTATTCTCATTATCTATTTTGTTTATTGATGGCGGCCTTATCTGCGGCTCTTCTTTGATAAACTTTTCAATAATAATATCTTCCTTGCGCTTTACTTCAGGAGCATCCGGTATTGGGGCGTTTTCCAGGTCGAGAAGCGATTTATCGTGAAATATATTTTCAAAATATTGCTGTTGCAATTCGTCGGCAGCGTGCTCCTTTTTCTCTTCGGCAGTTATCCCTTGCGTCGCATGCTGTTGTACCGGAGACAAATATGGTTGATAGGTTGATGCGTACTCCTTACGTGTTTTATCAAGCCACCACATAAAGGTATAAGGCATCTTTTCATCATGATACTTTGATACAGTTTCGGCTTCGTGGGCATTATCAACTCCTGTGGTAACTAAAGGAAGCGCCCTTGTAGCAACCGAAGCAGGGTTATCAACTCCTTTTTGATCAGCTATCGAATTATCAAACATAAAATAATCGGTGGAGGCAATGCTTCCAATGATCCATTTTTCTGTTTCAAAATTAATATCTGCCGGGTTTTTCCTGGGTTCCGCAACGGCCTGCCCACCCATGTCAGGCTCTTCGGCAGTAACTGGCGCTTGTTCGGTTGCAGCATCGTTTTTAACTTCTTGCCCGGGTTTTATATCTGATGAGCTGCCATCAAAACTAATGTTTTCAATGCCTACAATTTCGTCAAAAATCTCATCTTCGATATCTTCCTCGTTTTTTTCGTCGGCTACCTCTGGCTTTACAACAACAGGCGGCGCATCTTCTGCAACAAACACCGGTACTTCAGCATCTGTTTGATCATTTGCTGCTGATAACTCTTCCACAGCAGGCCCTGCTCCGGGTTCTTCCAACTCTTGAGTTATCGCATCAGCTTCATTATTTGTTACAGATTCGGGCGCGGACGTCTCTGTTAATATTTCAAATTGGTCTTCCGATCCGTTGAGGCCTTCCGGCTCCCCGGTTACTTCGGTTGCCGTACCTATGTTAAAATAGTTTTCGCTTTCGCGGGCGGGTGGTGTATAAACAGGTGCCGCCCCATTTTTAAAACCTGCAATTTGCCCGGCAGAAACTACAGGCAGGTTCTCAGGATCGTTAATAAGTTTGTGCAGCAACCTGGGGCTAAAGTAAGCGGCGGCGTGTTTTAAGTCGCTTCCGTTACCTGCATGGGCAAGCATGGCCCTTAATATGCCACTTTGCGGAAATTCATCAACCAACTGCTGCAAATCATAGTTATGCAACTGGCCATTATCGGCCGGATTGGCCAATAACTCCCATAATATCTCGTTTTGCCTGTTATTTAAATATTGATCCACGTGGTTGAAAGTACGAAATGCCTACCAATTAGAAAAGGCCCTGTTAAAAATATCTTCGGTTATTTGCTTTGTAATCTCCTGGATGAGCTTTTGTTCTTGCGAATTTATATCTCCCCTGTAGTTAGCAAACCGGGTCATACTTTCCTCAAAGTTAAGATTTTTATCCTTTTTATCCTTCTCGTAAACGCATTTCACCCTTACCGTAATACTTAATTTATTGGCATCGGCAATTGGAGCCGTATTGTTATTAGTAGCCTCGATAGATACCGGCGCAATCTGGTAGCCAATAATGGCACCAGACATGATCACATCGCCCTCGTTCCTCACAATACTTAAACGGCTTTGGGTACGAATCCTGTCTTTTAATGCCTCCGTAAAAGTTTGGCTCAAGTTATTTACCACCAGCGGCGCGTTGTTTTCAAAAAACTGGATGTTGATGGTTTTTACCTCAAGGGGTATGGCAGAGTTTTTAAGTGTATAGCACGATGAAAGTAAACCCAAACTTAAAACAATAATTGCTCCGTATAACCTTTTCATCAACTATAAATTTAACTCTTTAATTTTTCTGTACAATGTACGCTCAGATATGCCCAGCTCATTGGCGGCGAGTTTACGTTTTCCTTTGTGCTTTTTTAAAGCTTTACGGATCAGGTCTGATTCTTTTTCAATCAGCGATAGTGACTCTTCTACCTCCTCGGCTTCGTGGGTTATGTTATAAGCATCGTTGCCGCCTAAATTGCTGTTATTATTTGTATTAACGGGTTGCTGCAAAGTAAATTGTCCTTCGGGGCTACCCGGAATTTCAATATCGCGGTACAGCTGGTTAAGCGTTTGCGAGTGGCTGGCGTAATTGGCTGATACACCGCCATGCTCAATAATATCGGCCACCAGCTTTTTCAGTTCAACCATATCGCGTTTCATATCAAACAACACCTTATACAATATATCCCGTTCCGAAAAGTCTTCTTTACCGGGGTTACCTACACGCATAGGCAAATTGCGGCCATTAGCCTCTTGTGGGATATATGTTAACAAGGTTGGCCCCGTAATAATGCGGTCCCGCTCCAATACAGCTAACTGCTCGGCCATGTTCTTAAGCTGCCTTACATTACCCGGCCAGCTGTAGTTAATTAATACCTGTTGCGCCTCTTCATCAAGCTGAATTGGCGGCGTACGGTATTTATCAGTAAAATCGGATGTGAATTTCCTGAACAACAGGTAAATATCCTCTTTCCTATCGCGTAAAGGCGGTATTTTTAAGGGTACTGTATTTAAACGATAGTACAGATCTTCCCTAAACTTACCACTTTTTACAGCATCGTAAACATCAACATTGGTAGCGGCTATAACACGCACGTTGGTTTTCTCTACCTTTGACGACCCCACTTTAATATACTGGCCAGATTCAAGCACCCTAAGCAAACGGGCCTGGGTGCCTAATGGCATCTCGGCAATTTCATCTAAAAATATGGTACCGCCGTTTACGGTTTCAAAGTAACCCTTACGTTCGCCAACAGCACCGGTATAGGAACCTTTTTCGTGGCCGAACAATTCCGAATCGATAGTTCCCTCAGGTATAGCGCCACAGTTCACCGCTATAAAAGGCCCATGCTTACGCGGACTCATCTGGTGTATAATGTGCGAAAACACTTCTTTACCGCTCCCGCTTTCGCCGGTAATCAGCACCGAAATATCTGTAGGCGCCACCTGGTTGGCTATATTTATGGCCCGATTAAGCAATGGCGAATTGCCAATGATACCGAAGCGTTGTTTTATTTCTTGTATTTCCATGTATTCAATTTGAAAATTCGGCAATTTGAAAATTTGAAAATTACCTCATCTTCAAATTTTCAAATCTTCAAATTAATCAATTACTTTTCCAATGAGCGTAGCCGTAGTAGTCCTTTCAATCAAAACGTTCACGTATTGGCCGGGCTTATAATTATCGGCTACCGGGAAAATCACCATGGCGTTTTGATCGCTGCGGCCGCAATAATCGTTTTTTGATTTTTTGGAGAAGCCCTCTATCAGCACTTTTTCTATCTTACCAACACGTGCCTGTGCACGGTAGTAAGAGTATTCCTGCTGTTTAGCTACTATCTCGGTTAAGCGTTTTTGTTTTACTTCCTCGGGGATATCGTCTGCATAACGCTTTGCCGCCAGGGTACCCGGGCGCTCGCTATACTTAAACATGTACGCAAAATCGTATTTCACATAATCCATCATGCTTACAGTGTCGGCATGCTCCTCGTCGGTTTCTGAACAAAAACCAGTTATTACATCGGTCGAAATTGCGCAATCGCCAATAATCCTGCGGATGGCATCAATCCTGTTGATATACCAATCGCGGTCGTAAGTACGGTTCATCAAATCAAGGATGCGGGTATTGCCCGATTGTACCGGCAGGTGTATGTAGTTACAAATATTATCGTATTTGGCAATAGTGTATAAAACCTCGTCGGTAATATCCTTCGGATGCGAGGTTGAAAAACGCACGCGCAAATCTGGATTAATGAGCGCCACCATCTCTAAAAGATTGGCGAAGTTGGTAACGGGCGCATCAGCCACTCCCAAATTTGGCCCGGTAGAAGAAACCTTTTGATCAGTTTGCGCTTCCAACTCAGAACTCAGAACTCCCGACTCAGAACTCTTTTTCCACTTATACGAATCCACATTCTGCCCCAACAAAGTAACCTCGCGGTATCCTTTATCAAACAGATCGGTACATTCTGCAACTATCGATTGCGGGTCGCGGCTGCGTTCGCGGCCACGGGTAAACGGAACCACGCAAAACGAACACATGTTATCGCAGCCACGCATAATAGATACAAAGGCATTAATGCCGTTGCTGTTTAAACGTACCGGGCTTATATCTGCATAAGTTTCCTCACGGGATAGCAATACGTTAACAGCTTTTTGGCCGCTGTCAACCTGGTCTATCAGGTTAGGTAGGTCGCGGTATGCATCGGGGCCAACAACCACGTCAACCAGTTTTTCTTCTTCTAAAAATTTCGATTTCAGGCGTTCAGCCATACAGCCCAACACGCCTACCACCAGGCCGGGATTTTTTACCTTGGCAATGGCAAACTCCTTTAAGCGGTTACGCACACGTGTTTCGGCATTTTCGCGGATAGAACAGGTGTTTATAAATATAACATCGGCCATGTTATGATCGCCGGTGGTTTCAAAACCTTGTTCAGCTAATATGGATGCAACAATTTCGCTGTCGCTAAAATTCATTGCACAGCCATAACTTTCAATATAAAGCTTACGGCCATTATTTTTACCCGTCACCGGCTGCTCTAAAACCAAAGCCTCGCCTTGCCTGCTCTCATCATGTACCTTATCCGGAAGAACCAAATCCATCATTCCATTAAAAATTAGTTTGCAAAAATACACAAAATTTAAATACGCGAATGACATATTGTCAGCATTTAACAAAATCAAAAAAATATTGTTATATTTCTGATTCTATACGTATAAGAGTACCAGTAACACCATAAAAGTAAACGGATATTTATAAATGAAGCTGAATTTCTTAAGGCACAAATGGCAAAAAATAGCATTTAGCTTTGTATTGGTGCCGGTACTCATTGTTTTTATAATAGCCCTTATACTTAACCACTACCTGGCCCCCATTTTGGCCACGCAGGTGCGTGAGGCTGTTTTAACCGGCAGCGATAGCCTGTACCACGCCGACTTTACCAAAGCCGAGCTGCATTTATTAGAAGGAAAAGTTACCATATATAATATCAGTCTTATACCGGATACTGTGGTGTACAACCGCAAAAAACAGCAGCACATAGCGCCAAATAACCTGGTGACCCTGCATGTAAAAAAACTGATTTTAAAACATATTCACCCCTTTAGTTATTATTTCAGGCATAAGTTAAATATCAGCCAAATTATTTTGAACGAGCCCGAGTTGAATGTTAGCTACACGCTTAACCATACACAGGATACCGTTTTAAAGGATTACCAGACAACCTGGCAAAAAGTTTCCAAAGCCCTACGCTCCATAAGCGTAGGCCAGATTTACTTTAACGATGTGAAATTTAAGTATGAGGATTACTCGGGCCATAAGGTGGTTATATCTACTCTTAAAGAGATGAACCTAAGCGCTACCGACCTCCTGATCGACTCGGCGACCCAGACTGACAAATCGCGGCTGTTGTACTGCAAGGATATTGTTATGGAGCTTAATAATTATAGCGGCAAAACCGACAATGGGTTGTACCATTATAAAATAAATTACCTTAGGCTATCAACCATGTACTCCAGGCTCAACATTAGGGGCCTGCAATTGCAGGCCGCAAAAAACGACCTGTTTTTTAACAAAAGCCAAAGCGACAGCTTTACCCTGGGGGTTGATTCATTACAACTCAACAACTTCGATTTTTTGAATTACCATAAATACCGGCGCCTTAAAGCATCAAGCCTTGACCTTGCCGATGGCGACTTAAGGGTGTTTGGCAACCCCAACAAAAGTAAGCGGGTGACGGCAGATCAAGTATCCACCTTCCCCAATGTGTTGGTACGTAACACAGATACCGACCTGACAATAGATACTATCCGGTTAAAACACATCGATGTATCATATTCGGAATTTAATGCGGAGACGAAAAAAACGGGATCGGTAGAATTTAATAACACCAGCGGCGAGTTTCATAATGTTACTACAAACAAGGTAGCAATTGCCAAAAACAACATTACTGATGTCCGCCTTAGCAGCTATTTCATGAACCGTGGGCGACTGGACGTGCAGTTCCTGTTTAATTTAACCGATGCTGATGGCTCATTCAACTATAACGGATCGTTGGGCAATATGGTGGCCAACAAGCTTAACCAGGCAACTGTGCCGCTGGCCATGCTCAAAATAACATCGGGCAATATCAACCAATTTAATTTTGATATCCACGCCAACCGCAAGGCTTTTAAAGGCCGGATAGCATTGTTATATAACGATTTAAAAGTATCCATCCTGGAAGCAGACACCGTCAACAACCGCTTAAAAAAGCAACAGTTGATATCCATATTTGCCAACCTGTTTGTTATAAAACGCAATAACCCGGATGTTGCAGGCAAAGCGCCCCGATTTTCGGATGTTAATTATTTGCGGCCAAAAGACTCGCCGTTTTTTAAAACCGTTTGGCGCACGTTATTACAGGGCATAAAAGAATGCACCGGTCTGGATGAAAAATCACAGCAAGCTGCGATTGGGCGCCTAACGGAACACAAAAAAAACAAGCAGGAAAGATTAGTAAGGAAAGCCGAGCGCAAAAAACGGAGGGCCGATAAAAAGGCGGCAAAGGAAATCAATTCGATTTGAAAATTTGAAGATTTGAGAATTTGAAACATAAAGGGGTTGACAATGCATTTTCAAATCTTCAAATTCTCAAATCTTCAAATCAGTTTTAATTTATTGAAGTAATAATTTCAGGTTGATGCCAAAATTGGTAAACGCGGTATTAAACGTTTGCGAGGTGTATGGCCGGGTGATGTTTGAATCGTAAAACAGGTTAAGGTTAAAACGCTGGTTTATCACATAATCGATGGATGGCCTTACGGTAATGTTTTGCGCGCCGGACGAAATTTCTGCTGCTTCTACATCGGCACGGTAAATGAGCGTTTTGTTGTCGCGCAGCGAGAAATCGAGTTTAAAGTTAACATCCTTAGGGCTGCCTCCCGGAAGCAATCCGAATGGGAAGTGGAAATTTTTGGTATGATAGCCGAAACCAAAAACAATAATTCTTTCGTTCTGCTGCGCCAGCTGGCTATTGAGCAGGCTCAGGCTCAGTGTACGGCTCTGCCTGAACTCTATGTTGGCGGTCATGCTGTTTTTAAACCTGGCGCTGGCGCCAAGCAAAGGCACAAACTGCTCAAATATGGTAACCTGCGAAAACTGGTAAAGCGGTAAAAAATCGTTGTTTAAATCGCGCGCGCTACTGGCGCCAGCCGCCTCCCGGTATTGCAACAACGTAGTAAAACCATTTACGTTGTACGACGACCGGTAACCGTGACTCAGATCGAAGGAGTCGAAAACATCGGCAAAGAAAGGGATTTTGGCCAGGCCACTGTACCTGATGTCCCAATTGGGGATAGGTATTTTAGGAAACTGCGATGTGCTGGCCTTCGCTGCCTTTTTGCCGGTGTAGGCAGCCAAAAACGCCGGCACCAACACATTTTGCGAATTTTGTCCATATCCGTCCCTAAAACCGACCGAATCTATCAGTTGTGTTGAATTAGGGTTTTGGGCGGCCAATCTTTGCGATATAATGGTACGGTTGGCCAACAACTGCTGAAACAGTGGCGATTTGTTATCAATACCCGTGGTTTTTTTGAACGCCGTACCTATAGTTAAATACGAGATACTATAATTACCCGTGGTAACCGGGCTTAATGATTCAATACTGTTGGTTGCGGCCAGGTATTTAAAGTTTGATTGGTAGTTATGATCCTGTGTTTTAAAAGCGATAAGGTCAATCTTGAGGCCGTTAAATGGCTCGATAACACCCCTAAAATGCATATCCTCATTAAGCGATGTTGTGTACAATTGGTTTTGCAGGGTATCGGTAGTTATCCATCCATTGGCTACAGCTTTGGCGCGGATATCGGTTTGGCTGCCCAATAAAAACCCGATACCCGGCGCGTTATAATCGGCATTTTGGCCAAAAATTCCTGATTGCGGCAGGTAACCCGGCAAATAGGTGCCTTGTTTACGCGAGTAAGTGGCACTTACATTTTTAACACTGGTAAGCAGCCCTATTAATACTTTAGCCAACCCGCCCGGCGAATTTGGGTTAGCAACCTTGCGGATGAACGGGAACTTATTATACAGAGATACCATATTTAAAGTAGGGTTAACCTGTATCTCACGCAGGTTGCTGATGCTGTTGCCCACATCATATGATGGATCATTGATGGCAAACAAGGGCTGGGTTTGCCAGTTAAAGTGCGTGCTGTACCGGGTAGTTACCGACGTCCAATCCAGTCCCGGTATCTTGTTGATAGGTAGGGTATAGTTTATATTGATGGTGTGGTTGTAGTTGGTAGTGCGGCCCAGCTTTTTAAGGTTATCCCAAAGGGTATCGCGCTTTAATCCATTAATGCGCCCCGCCGGCTCATCAACTACCGATAGGTTGGTGGCATCAATATCTAACGATAAGGATTTTGATAAATTCCAGCCTATTCCGTAAACCCTGGTAATGTTAAAATACTTATTAAATGTAGTGGTAGGTACGGGGATAAAATTGTTGGGGTCGTTATCCCGCAAGGTATTTTCCGAATAAAAACGATCAAAGTTAATACTGAAGTTTAACCTTGATGGCAGTATACTAAAATTGAAGTCGCGCGCCAGCGCCAGCAAATTACTTTTGATGATTTTGGCAAATGGATTATAATATTTTGGCGCATTGGTAAAGTTATAGGCAAGGGTTAGATGATAAGTTTTCTCCAAATCGCTTTGGGTGGTAAAATCATGATGGGTAAATTGTGTAAACGCATAGCTGGCGCTTAGGTTCTCAATGTCCCAAACGTGGTTTTTTGCCGTTGGATCAAGCTTTGTTTTGTGGACGTTAGTAAAATTGAAACTCTTCCTGAAAGTATAGTCAACAGAAGCGTTCCTTATCGAGTCGCGTTCCTTAGTGCTGGTAGCAGCAGCAAGTGATTGCTTCAGTTCAATATCGGGCGACCCAGGATCATATTGAGGCATACTTTTTTGCGATGACACATTGATATAGGCTGGAATGCTGATCCCGCTTTTAGCTGGAAAAAACTTACCTAACTCGGCAGTGGCCGATATATCGTAAACCTGGTTATCGCTCTGGCTCCTGTCGTTCAGCCGTGAATCCAGCGTACCAAAACCGATGCTGGTTTTACTGCCCGATACCGTTACGTCGGCAAAATCGGCCAGCTTGGTATCCAGTCTGGCAGTGGCCGCCCAGCCGCCACGCTGGTCAAAATCAGTTAAGCGCAGTTCATCAAACCAAACCGTGCCTGTTTTATCCAGCCCATCATCTGTACCGGTTGCCTGGCTGCCTTTTAAAGGGTTACGCACACCAATCATGATGGTACGCAGGCGGCTTAAGTCGGGCTGACCTTTTATATAAACAGTTTGGGTGCCTTCAGTATATTTAAATACCTGGTTAAAGGCTACGTTGCTGTGGTTGCGGGCAAGCTTTGCGCGGGTAAGCAAACCAAGCTCCAGGTCGATGGCATTAGCATCGGGCCATATAGCATCAGGGCTGCTGGTACCTGGCTGCGTAATTTTTAAAGGCACTTCGTACTCGTAATAGTTATCCTGGTAATCAACGCCAAGGCGTAAAAACGCGTTCAGGTCATCATCTTTCAGTAACTCGCCTTCAGCGTGCACAAACATTTGTACACGTTTGTATTTGCGCAAATCGTTATAAAATGTCCGGAAAGCCGCCCTTGAATAACCATCACGCAGACTTTTTACATTTAATGATAGCGATTGCTCGTTCAGCTTGGTATTTGTTTGCAGGTTATTATAATTACGCTGGCGCTGAATGCCCGGCGGTACCACGTAAGGGATTGGCGTACGGTTACCATTCTCCTCGATATTCACTGCCTGCACATCAAGCGTCGAATTATCTAAAGGCGGATTACTGATCGATGGATCGGCAATAACATTAAGCGGATTTCTCTCGATATTAAAAGCCCGCCATTCCCCGCGCACCAATTCTAATGTCGCGAAGCGGAGGATGGCGGTATCGGCAAAATTGGTCATGAACATTCGCATAAAACGAATAGCTTTAAAATCGCCAATATTACCCACCTTGCTTTGGTAATCCGTAATCGGAATCCTGAACTGGTACCAGTTTACTGATTGTGTTGTACCATCGGGCAGTTTAACATTGGCCGTTACCTTATCGCTGATGTTGTTTTGCCCAACAACCATATCGCCAGGGCGGATAGATACTTTGTACTGAAAGTACGAATCTTCCTGGCTCATGTTATTATCGCGGTTAATATCCTCGCCGTCGGGTAACGAGGTTGATGCCGAATTTTGAATACCCAGTTCCGCTTGCGATTGTTGCGATGTTTTGGAGTTGCCATCGGTACCGTTGTACTTACTATACCTGTCAAGGATACCTAACCTGGCCTGGTCAAGTGCCGAGCCCTGGTAGTATTGGTAGTCGTCAGACGATGGGTCATTAGCAAAATTGGTGGCCGCCTGCCCGCTCAGTTGCCCTTTAACCTGGGTAACTACCGGCGCAAATTTCTTCTGCTCGTCGGCATCATTCAATCCATCCAAGCCCACATCCTGCAAACGGCGCGCATCCGGATTATTGTCGAAGGCGTTTATTACCGGCTGTAGTTTGGATACCCGGCCCCAGTTAGTTTCGTCAACCTGGGTAACATCGCCGTTCACGGGCAAACTGTTCTCCAGGCTTTTACGGCCATCTTTCAATATATCTTCAGATACGCTGCCTAAGTTAAAATACAAGTCGCCGCCTGCCGAGTTGGGTTTGTAAATAAAGGGATCGAGCACCCAAAACTCAATGTATGATACGTTTAACGATTCAAAATCATTGGTTTCCAGTTTCCTGAACATACCGCCCCAGCGTGTTTTTGGATTTTGCAAAGTACCATCAGGATTAAAGCCTGTAGTGGTATAGTTGTACGGACCGCGCACATTGGGATAAAATGCCATATTCAGCGTAGCCAGGGTTAATGGCTGCCCGGTGCTCGATTGCTTATAAGGGAATACTTCCTGCTCCAGGACCTGCCTTGCGTAATGATTGGATAAGTCCGCCCTGGATATGGCGATGTTATTTGAATTGGTGTAAAATATAGGGTCGATATTATAAAATGCCAGGCGGGCGCGGTTGTAACCATAGCTCAGATCGTCAAACCGACTGGCTTCAGGGAACAATTGCGGCGTACCCGAAATTTGCCAGGCATTGGCGCTTTTTATATCGATGACGGATTGGCTGTTTTCAAAATCATCCAGGTACGATGTGCCGTTTTTTGAGCCTGCAAAATTTAACGCCCCGGGGCTACCGGGCAATAACTGTGCAAACTCGCCCGAAAAGGTAACCGACGATGGCGCTTTGGTGTGGATCAGCGGTATTTTATCAACCAGGCGGGTAAGCATGCGCGAATCTGAACTGTAGTTAACATCAAAACCCCATATGGTGTTGGAAATTGACTCCTCGCCTGCTGTTTCATTTTGAGTAATAGGCTGCTCGGTAAGGTGCATCAGCGTACCGCCCAAATTCAGTTTATCGTTCACATGGTAATCAAACCTCGATCCGTATAATGACTTTTGCTGAACCCCAAACAACTCATTATTCTCCAGCTTTACGCTGATGGTTTGGCCCGACGACAGCAAGGCCTGGTTCAAGATCCTTATCCGGCCGGAGTTGTAATCAACTGTATAATCTGTGCCCTCAGTCAATTTAAGCTGGCCAGCAGTTACTGTTACTGAACCCTGTGGAATATTCACAGCGTTCAGCTGGTATTCTGATCCGCCGGTTGAAGTGTAAGTACCTTTAATGACATAGCGGTTTAAGGCCGGAAAATATTGCTGTGCTATAGTTTTCGTAGAATCGTATAACTGCTGGTATACGTAACGCTTGGTAAGGTCCGTTTCGCCGGCGTTAAATTTGGCAGCCAGGTCGGACCCAAAAGGTTCAATGGTTGGAAACGAGATGCGGCCGTTTTGCGAGTCGATGGTAACGCCTTCCAAAAAGTCGAAATACCCGTCAGGTTGTTTAGCGCTTTGCTGATCAAGATTATCAAGCCCTGCAACCTGCAGCCACAATTTGCCTTTAAGGTTGGCCCCCTCCTCCATCACCGTTTTTTCGATCCCCGACTTATCGTCCAGGCGGGTCACTGTTAATTTAAAATTTGTTGGAGCAATCTGGAACGCGCCCAGCGAGTAGATGTTTTTCATCATCAGATCCCAGGATGGCAAATTGGTTTTCAGCAGTTCGTTTTTTAGCAATTTTACAAATAACACTTTAGGCGTATTGGGATCAACCGCCACATCGCTGCTAAATTCACCAACTTGATACTGAACGCCATTAATGGTGTATTGATAAGCAACCGCCAAAACTTCATCGTTATTTAAAGGATAATTGAGAGAGATGTAGCCCAATTGCGGGTGCAGTGTATATTCTTTATCGGTAAGCTTGCGGGCGTAAGTTAGCTTGGCATAGTTATCTGTATTACCTGTTGATTGAAAATAACTGGCTACGGCGTTTGAGTTGGTATGTCTTGCATCCGCTGGTAAATTATTTAATAAAGAATTGGATTGCTGTGCAAAGCCGGGGCCCTTAAAACCGGCGGGCAAACCGCTAAAGCCGGCCCCGCCTTGTATCTTTGATGTATTATATGGTTTATTTTCGCCCAGGTCAAGGAAAGCTAATATATCCCTTGAATCGGTGGTTACATTGGTTCGGTTAGTTGTCCAAACCTCAATTTTTGTAATGTTAATATTTGAACTAATGATCGGGATATTGGCCAGCGCCTTGTTATAATTATTGCGAAAATACTGTGATAAAAAAAAGTGCTTATTTGCTTCGTAATCCGCGGGTGTAAGCCTGAACTCGCCCTGCTGCGAACCATTGGTTATCGTAATAGTTTTTGACTGCGACCGCTGCTGCGATAAAATACTGGTGATATCCAACCTTCCAAATTTCAGTTTGGTTTTTACACCGAAAAGCGCCTGGCTGCCGGTTATCAGTGTGGTAGGCAGCGGCATACTCACGGTACCTGCTTCTATCTTTTGGATGATTTCGTCGGGCGAGCCGGTGTAATCCAGCTTTACCTGGTTTTCAAACTGAAACTGCGCATCGGTATTGTAATTGGTGGTAATTTTTAATTTATCGCCTATATTACCGGTTACGTTTAGTTGAATTTTCTGATCGAAATTAAAATTGAACTGCTTGCGCTGGCGGGTGTTAAATAACGGATTTTCATTTTTGTTTACCTGCCCGGCCAATATCATCTCGGCTGATCCCTGCGGACGGATATCGATATTCTGGCTACCGAAAATTTGCTCAAAAGTGCGGCTTCTTACTTTGATGATAGGAATAAAGCCCGGCTGCTGCGAGTCATAGGCATAGTTATCTGCCAGTTGCTTGTAGTAATTACGCTGCTTTGATTTATCTGTAAGCTTTAAATACTGCGCAAAAGTGAGGTACTGCGGCGGGCGGTAGAGCAGGTTACCCACACGTTCGTACAAAATATAGCGGTTTGTGGCGGCGTCATATTCAACTGTACGCACAAGCCCCGGAGGATCGGAACTAAAAATACCTTCCCTGACCCTAACATTTTTGGGTTGGGCTAAGTCCATTGGTGCGCTTTTTTGAGTCGTATCGGTCCTTATTTTCGGTATCTGCTGCGCATAAGCGCCGTTAAGCACACCGAAAGTGAGAATTACCAATACACTTATAATAATATTATAAGTAAATATTCTAATCAAAAGTCAAGTCGAAATTTATACGTAATTATAAGGTTTTTAAAGCGAATTTAATAAGTTGTTCAACAGTTAAATCGCCGCTATTTTTATTCATTTCCTGTTCCAAAACCTTTTCGGCAGTATTGCGTGCAAAGCCAAGCATTACCAATGCAGTAAGTGCTTCATCTTTAGCGGTTTTATTTACCGGCACTACAGTTAAGGTGTCAGGCCCTTCTTTACGTAGCTTATCCTGGAGTTCTAAAATGATTCTTTGTGCTGATTTAGGTCCGATCCCTTTTATCCGTTGGATAAGCGAAACATTACCGCTCACTATGGCTGCCTGGATCTCGGCAGGTGTTATAGACGACAACATCATACGGCCTGTATTTGGCCCGATGCCAGATATCGAAATCAGGTGCATAAACAAGCGGCGCTCACCATCATCGGCAAAGCCGTACAGGGTGAGCGCATCTTCTTTTACATGTTGCCATATGTATAGCTTGCAGCTTTCATCGGCGCCAAGCCTTGAATATGTATTTACCGATATATTAATGTGATAACCTACACCGCCGGCATCAATAACAACATGCGATGGGTTTTTAGAAACCAGTTTACCACTAATATAATCGTACATAAATATTATTTTATTCTTTAGTTTATCAAAAAAGCTATTGGTTGGCTGCCTTAACCTGCGCGGTAATTACGGCAATAGTAACCATGTTCACAATTTCGCGGACTGAACTACCTAACTGCAATACGTGAACCGGCTTTTTTAAGCCTAACAATATAGGCCCAACTGCCTCGGCACCGCCTATTTCCTGCAGTAATTTGTAAGCGATGTTGCCAGATTCAAGGTTAGGAAATATCAACGTATTGGCCGGCTTTCCGTTTAATGTCGAGAAAGGAAAATTATCGGCCAGCAAATCGGAGTTTAGGGCAAAGTTTGCCTGCATATCGCCATCAACAACCATATCAGGATATTTTTCGTGCAGTATCCTTACCGTCTCCCTTGTTTTTTCGGGGATTACGCCCTCGTTCGATCCGAAGTTGGAATAAGATAATAAAGCAACCCTGGGGGTAATGTTAAAGCGTTTTACCGACCGTTCTATCAATACGGTAATATCTACCAGTTCCTGCACTGTTGGGTTCACGTTTACTGTAGTATCACCAAAAAACACAGGGCCTTTGGGTGTTATCATCATGTACATACCCGCCACGCGGTTTACACCTTCTTCGGTACCTATGATTTGTAAAGCCGGTTTTACGGTGCTTACGTAATCTTTTGTCAAACCCGAAATCAGCGCATCGGCCCGGCCAAACTGTACCATGCTGGCACCATAATAATTACGGTCGACCATAAGTTTTTTGGCCTCGTACATAGTGATGCCGCGGCGCTGGCGTTTATTGTATAAATAATTAACGTATTCATCCATGTTTTCGCAGCCCTCGCGCGGGTCGATGATCTGTACATCACCCAGATCAAGCTCGTTTTCGCGCATGATCCGTTTTATCTTTTCTATGTTACCCAACAGTATCGGGGTAGCAATACCTTCATCCTTTACTATCTGGGCCGATCTTAGGATCTTATAATTATCTGCCTCGGCAAATACTACTCTTTTAGGGCTCTGCTTGGCCTTATTGGTAAGGTTGCGCAGTAGTTTGTCGTTGTTACCCAAACGCGACCTAAGCTCCTCTGCGTAGGCATCCCAATCGGTAATAACCTTGCGGGCCACACCTGAATCAATAGCTGCTTTGGCAACCGCCATAGAGACTTCAGTTATCAACCTCTGATCCATCGGTTTTGGGATGATGTAATCCCTTCCAAATTTAAGGTTGGTGATATTGTAAGCCAGGTTTACGGCTTCGGGAACCGGCTTTTTAGCCATTTCGGCAATAGCGTGGGTAGCGGCTATCTTCATCTCCTCGTTAATAGCGGTAGCCCTTACGTCAAGTGCGCCACGGAAAATGTACGGGAATCCCAACACGTTATTTACCTGGTTAGGATAATCGGATCGGCCGGTTGCCATAATAATATCTTCGCGGGCGGCAGTTGCCAAATCATAATCAATCTCAGGAACGGGATTAGCCATTGCAAAAACCACCGGCTTTTTAGCCATCGATTTGAGCATTGCCGGGGTAACCACATTACCGGCAGACAGGCCAACAAATACGTCGGCATCTTTCATGGCATCCGATAATGTTTTCACATCGGTACGGGTGGTGGCAAATTCCATCCTGATATCATCCAGATCGGTACGGTGCTGGTCGAGCACGCCGTTGATATCAAACATTACCAGGTTTTCTTTTTTAACCCCTATGGAAAGGTACATTTTTGAACAGGACACCGCGGCGGCACCTGCACCATTAACTACCAATTTTATTTTATCCAGTTTTTTACCCTGAATTTCGCACGCGTTCATCAAAGCAGCGGCCGATATAATAGCCGTACCGTGCTGATCATCGTGCATTACCGGGATGTTCATTTCGGCTTTAAGCCTGCGCTCTATCTCAAAACAGGTTGGAGCCGAAATATCCTCAAGGTTTACGCCGCCAAATGTAGGCTCAAGCGCTTTTACTATCGCAACAAATTCATCTACACTTTTAGCATTCACCTCCAGGTCAAACACGTCAATATCTGCATAAATTTTAAACAGCAGGCCCTTGCCTTCCATTACCGGTTTACTAGCTTCGGGGCCAATATTGCCCAGGCCTAACACGGCTGTACCGTTACTGATAACGGCCACGAGGTTGCCTTTAGCAGTATATTTATATACGTCATCAACATTTTCGGCTATGCGCAAGCAGGGTTCGGCAACACCAGGCGAGTAGGCCATGGTTAAATCTCGTTGCGAATTGGTAGGCTTGGTGGGCACTACCTGTATCTTACCAGGGCGGCCCATGGAGTGGTAATTCAGCGCGTCCTGTTTACGGTTGTTCTTGTTCATCTTCTCAAAATTCAAGCGCTCAAAATTACAATTCTTTTTATGGTAACCTGAAATAAAATAGCCCGGTTTTGAAACATGTCAAAATCGGGCTAGTCTTTAAGCAGATATTATCCTGCGGTTACAACGTAGGTTTTGTATCAGCAGATACACTTGCCGAAATATCGCCGCCGGCAGCTACTCTTATTGTTCTGCCAACTGGAGCGCGGTTACCTTCCAGGTTGTTCCATAATTTAAGGTCACGTACCTCGCAGCCAAACAAGTCGGCTATACCAGCCAAAGTCTCCCCTTTTTTTACTTTATGATAGGTAGTTATCTTACGATCAGACTTAGGCAGGTCCACATAAGCAGGATGGGCCGCAGGAGCCGCTACTGCATAAACCGGGGTAGGTTTGGCAAACTCCATAGGGGCCACCGCATCGCCGGCACTGTTCAGCACATTATATAAAGCAGCAAAGTTTTCTTTTGAGGTTTGCGGCAGGATAAGCCTGCGTGGAGTTTTTGGCGTACCATTTACAATTAACCTGCGATAGGCCGGGTTAAGAATGGTTATTTCGCCGATGCCCACATTTAAAGCCCGGGCAACATTACCCAACGACACAAACTTTTTAACCATAACGGTATCCGTCTTTAACGAAAAGTTGCATGCCTGAGCTACAATGTTGTGCTTGCCAAAATAATTCATCACATAATTCATGGCTATAAAAGCAGGTACATAACCACGGGTTTCGGCGGGTAAGTATTGGCGTATAGCCCAAAAATCGCTGCCGCCACCGGCCTTTTCCATAGCATGCTCCACATTGCTTTTGCCGCAATTATATGATGCTATAGCCAAAAGCCAGTCTCCAAACTCCTGGTAGGCATCTTTTAAATAGGCTGCTGCAGCATAGCTTGCTTGTATTGGGTCGCGGCGTTCATCAACATACTCATTCATGTTAAGGCCATATATTTTTGCGGTAGTGCCCATAAATTGCCACAAACCTGTTGCCCCTACCCTTGATACCGCGTTTGGATCAAGTTTGGATTCAACTATCGATAAAAATTTTATTTCGTCGGGAATCCCCGCATCATGAAAGGCCTTCTCATAAATAGGAAAATAATACCTGGTAAGGCCGGCAACCTGGCCCATTTCATCGCGGTTGTGCATGTATAGCTCAATGTAGCTTTGCACATACTCATTATAATCAAGCTGGATATCCTTCCTGATCGAGTCAAGACGGCGCTTATAAATATTGCCTTGCGCGCCTATTGGCAGCGGATGGTTGATAACCGGCAAAATGATGGTATCGGCATTAATTTCGCCATGAAAAGCAGCAAAATGATGACTTTGCTTTACAGACGGGAGAGCATTAGCTTGAATGATTTGTAACAGCGACAGGCAGATGGTAAGCGTAAATAATCTCTTCATTAGTGGGATTTGATTAAGTAATGATGCTTCCTGCATCGGTTAATTTTACTAAAATATGGCTTTTTTATAGCTTTAAGAAATATTCAGCAAAATCTAACAGTTGTTGTTCGTTAAAATGTTTTGTTAATAATTGTAATCCTAACGGCAAACCCTGGCTATTATTGCCGGTTGGCAACGATATGGCGGGTACCCCGGTTAAAGATGCTTGTACGGTAAAAATGTCATAAAGATACGTTACCACGGGATCTTTTTCTTCGGCACCTATCGGGAAGGCCGGTTCGGGCGCGGTTGGAATAAGTATAAAGTCGTATTCGTTCAGTATCTCGTTGGTTTTTTCCCTAATTAGCCTACGTACTTTTTGGGCTTTGGCGTAGTACGCGTCATAGTACCCGGCACTAAGTACAAAGGTACCCAGCATAATGCGGCGCTTAACCTCCTTGCCAAAACCTTCGGAACGCGAACGTTTATAAGTTGATTGCAAATCATCGGCAGCCGGGCTTCGGTACCCGTAATGCACGCCATCAAAACGCGCCAGGTTTGACGAAGCTTCGGCCGTTGCCAATATATAGTAAGTAGGTACCAGGTAATCCAATTGTTCAAACGCGATGGGTTTTACCGTATGGCCTTCTGCACGTAATTTTTCAATGTATTGTACCAGGACATCCTTAACCTCGGCATCAACGCCTGGGCTTGACAAGGCTTCCTGTAAATAAGCTATCTTTTTCTTTGCCGGTTTTTCAGTATCAACGGTTATTGGCGATACCTTTTGCTGGATCAGCGTATTATCGTAATCATCCGGACCGGCCATTACTTCGTACAACAGGGCGGTGTCTTCAACCGAGCGGGTAATTGGGCCAACCTGGTCAAAGGACGAGGCATAGGCAATAATGCCGTGCCTGGAGATGCGACCGTAAGTAGGCTTAAAGCCTATCACCCCACAAAACGCAGCCGGCTGCCTAACAGAGCCTCCGGTATCAGTACCAATGGCCGCATGGCACATATTGGCCTGTACAGCAACCGCCGAACCACCTGATGAACCACCCGATACCCTTTTTTGATCGGCGTAGTTTTTTACCGGTCCGTAAAATGAATTTTCATTGGAGCCTCCCATAGCAAACTCGTCGCAATTACAACGGCCTATAATTACGGCATCTTCGGCAAGCAGGCGTTCAACTATAGTTGATGAATATATGGACGTAAAACCTTTAAGGATTTTTGACGAGGCGGTTACCTGGTGTCCTTTGTAGCAAATGTTGTCTTTTATGGCTATCACCATACCGGCCAGTTTACCGGCTGTTCCGTTTTTTATCCGTTCATCAACATTTCTTGCATTGATAAGCGCTTCTTTTTCAAACACTTCATTAAAAGCGTTTAAATGGGCGTTCTTTTTAATTTCGCCCAAATAGTTTTTCACCAAGCCCTGAACAGTAATTTCCGCACGCAGCAACCCGCTCTTTATCTCGGTTAAAGAGGAATAAAATTTAGCCATGGGGCTAAAATAAAAAACTTATCCGTTGAAATAACAAATTAATTCAACAGATAAGTTTATATCGTAAATAAGGTATTAAAAAACAGCGGTCTAAAGTATTAAACTTTAGGTTTCTCTTCTGTAGAAGATGTGCTGCCTTCGTTGTTCTGCGCGTCTTTAAATTCTTTAACGCCTTTTCCTAAACCTCTCATTAGTTCGGGTATTTTTTTACCGCCAAATAATAAAAGAATTGCCAAGATGATAAGAATAATTTCTGGTGCCCCTAAACCCATGATTTTAAGTTTTATATAAGTTAATATTATTATTAATGATAGAATGTCCTTTTTATTAAACTGCCGAAGCAGCTTTTTTAGTGTTTGTTAAGGTCGATTTTTGATTCAGTAACCGGTTCCTGATCGGTACCTACGTGAAACTCGGCTGCAGGGATTGTATTTGGAACTTTATTTTCGGCAATCACCGGGTTAGGGTGATGCTCTACGCTTTCGGCAACCGGCGTTTCGTCAACAGAGTGTTCTTCAATAAGTGGCGTAACATGCTCTTCAATTACCGGCTCAACAGTTTTAGTAGCCTCCGGTTTTTCCTGAAAATTATTGATCTGGTTATTGATTTCGCGTTTAACATCCTCGGATGCATCTTTAAAATCGCGCAGGCCTTTGCCCAGCGTACGCGCCATACCCGGAAGCTTTTCGCCACCAAATAGCATTAATGCTGCAAAAAGTATCAGTACCATCTCGCCCGTACCAATATTTAAAAATAAAAAAACTGTACTTAGCATTGCATTTTTTTTAAGGTTACAAATATAAACAATTAATATCTTTATAATTAAGAATCAAGAGTTAAGAGTCAGGAATCAAGATAACTGCAAAAAAGTTTTATATTAAATTACTGCCTTGTAAGCTGTTTCTTCAGCTAAGCTGAGCATAATTTAGCCTATTATTGTTTCCTGTCTTGACTCTTAATTCTTGATTCTTCTTTTTGATTCACAACTAATTAGGCGCCAGCCAAAACTTAGGATTCTGCGCATCTTTAGCCTTATATATATCAAAGTTAACTTCAGTTTCGCCCGTTGACGGATCGGTGGCAACAACACCTAAATTTTGTTTGGTGGTTACTTTTTGTCCGCGTGCCACAGTAACCGAGCGTAAGTTCCCGTACACTGTAAAGTATTCTCCGTGCTTTATCATTACCAGGTACGTACCGCTCACATCAACCACCCTGATCACTTCTCCCTCAAATACTGCTCTTACAGCACTGCCGGCATTCGTGCGGATGTCTACCCCTGTATTTTCGCTCCTGATACCTTCAGAAGTATAAGTTCCAAATCCCTGGGTTATTATACCGTTGGCTACCGGCCATGGCAAACGGCCTTTGTTGCCCAAAAAGTCGTTGGATAGCCTTGCCGCTTCGGGGGTAGCGTTCAAATACCCGGAACTTGTTTTGGCAACCGCCTTTGGAGCTACCGGGGCCGGTTTATTTTCAGCCTTGGCTTTCGCGGCGGCTAACCTTGCTGCTTCCCGCGCTTCGGCTTCTGCCTTGCGCTGTGCTTCTTCTATCTCCCGGCGGATAGCATTGGCAATCTCGCGGTTTGTTTTAGCAAGTTTGTTTTGAACCTCCTTTTGTTGCTGCTTTAACAGCCCCTCATGTTGAGATAGGTCTTTAACTACTTTAACCTGATCGTTTTTCTGCGCACCCAGGGTTTTCTTTTCTTTCTCCTGGTCTTGAAGCAAATTGCTTTTTTCCTGCTTGGTTTTATCAAGCTCATTTATTTTTACATGCAGTTCTTTTTGCGTTCCCTGTATGTAACCGGCCTGGCGCTCACGGTAGGCGCCAAACTGCTGTAAATATTTTAGCCGTTTATAAGCCTGGTTAAAATCTTTTGATGCAAAAATAAACATCAGCTTATTGTAAGCACTTTGGTTACGGTAGGCAAAAAGTATCATTCCCGCGTATTCCTTTTTTAACTGGTCCAGCTGGCTTTGTAAGCTATGTACAGTATTATTGCTTTCGGATATCTGGCTATCCAAATTTCTTACTTCGGAGTTAATGTTGCTTATTTTTTCCTCTCTCAGGCTTATCTGCGCCTTTAGCAAGCTTAATTGCTTTAATGTCGCCCTTTTGTTATTTGACGTTTCCTGGTAATCCTTATTCAATTGGTCAAGTTCTTCCGATAATTTATCGCGCCTGCGCTTTAGTTCGGCACTGCTTTGTGCATGTGCATCAACAGCGATTAGTACTGCTATAAAAAAGAGAATTGCTTTTAAAAATTTCATCAAACAAAAATAGGAATTATTTGGCCGGCTCATATCTATCCGGAATACTAAATGGATACTCCTGTTGCTGGTCAAAATCGACCCTGGTATAATGCAGGTTTACATGGATGTTTTTATCTTTTACTGTTGATGCTATATCTATCTGCGATGGCAGGATACGGTTATTGGCCTGTATAAAAGTATTATTGGCTACCTGTAATGATTGCCCTTCGCTTTGGTTGTTCAAGTTGGTTTGCGTTACCTTATTATCGGCCCCAACTATCAATTTGTAAAGCAAATCATCAAGGGTGCCGCTTAATGTAGTATTGCCGTTTACGGTTGTCAAATCGGCATTTTCGGTAAGCAGTTCAGGAATAGCATTACCTATCAGTAATGATTCAAGTGTTTTATAATTCACCTGCTTGCTGGCATATGCGTAAACATAGCTAAATGGCTTTTTGAGGTAAACACCCTCCAGCCTGTTTATGAGTAATATGCTATCCGGCGTAATTACCGCGCGGGCAACCTCCACACCTAATATCGCTGTGATAGATACCCAGATTTTTTTACCTTTATTGATGCGGATATTAAGTGTAACATCATTACTGTTGCCGTTAATATCCAGGTTAGTTTTGGCCTTGCCCGAAAATGTATTAAAGTTTACCTGCTGCGCTTTTATAGCTGCCAGTTTTGTGTTTATTTTATTATCGGGCGTAGCAACAACATCGGCTTTGCGGGCTACCATAACCTGCTTGCGTGCTTTACAACTTACTATGGCAAGCAAACCGCAAACTATCAGCAACCTATTCAAAATATTTTTTTTCATTTATCTTTCGATCTAAAACCGGCGATTGCTCACCGTAGCCTTTGGCCTTTTTCCAGTTATCTACTGCTTCATCTGCTTTACCAAGGTAAAACAAAATATCGCCGTAATGTTCATACTTAACTGCACTTTTATCTTTATCGTGCGTTAGCGCCTTCTCCATCCACACTTTGGCATCGGGATATTTTTTCTGCATAAACAGTATCCATGCATAAGTATCTTCAAATGATGCCGTGTTTGGTTGCAGCTGTGTTGATCTTGCCGACATTTGGGCCGCCTTATCCAGCTGTTCATTTCTTAACGATAAATAATAAGCATAATTGTTTAAGGTATATGCATTATCGGGATTAATGGCCAGGGCCTTATCATAAGCATCATCCGAACTTTTGTTGTTCTTCAGGTCGTGATAACAATCTCCTAATAACGAAAAGCTTAGCGAAAGTAGTTCCTTATCCTGAATTTCTAATGAAGTTGCATTTTTAACATAACCCAACGCTTTATTAAAATCTTTTTTTTGCGCCCAGGCCACGCCTACCAAATAATTCATCCAGGCCTGGTTCGGGAACAGCGAAAGGGCGTTCTCCCCGTCTTTAACAGCACCATCCAAATCATTCATACTTAGCTCAATACGCACTAATTGCTCATGTACCTGGTATACCTGCCCATCCAGTTCTATCGATTTTCTGTAGGCGTCTTTTCCTTCCTTCAATTTATCGCTCTGTAGCAGCATATCGCCATACATGGCAAAAGCTTTACTATCCCTGGCATGCGTAATTGTGAGTATACGACTTAACTCAAGTGCGCTGGCTTTGGCATTCGGATCTGGAAATTTGGGGTAATAACCGGTTATGATTCTTATTTTTTGATCGATACTGACCTCGGGTATGGCAAACGCCTGGGTAAGTTCTTTATAGCTTGCATCATTATTCTTTTTTTCGCGGTAAATATCTGCAAGTGCCAGGTGTACCATGCCGTTACCCTGATCAATTTTTTCGGCCTGCAACAAAGCTTTCAATGCCTTATCGCCAAATCCGTTTGAGTTATATATCTCTGAAAGTAACAGGTAATAACGAATTTGACCGGGATTATTGGCTATCGCTTTTTCAACATCGGCTGCGGCCTGGTCAACCTTGCCTTGTTTAAGGTATATTTTTTGACGACTACCTAACAGGTCGTCATTGGGGCCGGTAATTTGCTCTAACTGATCGTAAACTTTTAACGCATCATCATACTTTTTCAAGATGACGAACGCATTGGCTTTATCAAAATAATACTCGGGCTTGCTTGGATTAAGGCGAATAAGCTGGTTAAACACGTTCTCCAATTTATTGATGTTGTTACTTTTTTCATAACTATCGGCAAGTGCGCTCCAGTACCATTCGTTATTAGGTTTTACGGCAACGGCACGTTCAAGTAATGGTTGTGCACCGGTATAATCGTTTTGTATTTTTTTAAGATTGGCCAGTTCATACAGCGAGGCATCATTCGCCGGATCGGCCTGAATCACGCGCTCAAACAACTCTGATGCATGCTTCAGGTTTTCTACCGTTTTCTCTCGCAAAGCCGAGAAAAACAGCTGCCTGATTTCGCTGCTATCGAGGCCCCCCATTTGTTTTGATGCAGCAGTGGTTTGGGCAATGAGGTGAAGAGGCAAGAAGCAAGAACCAAGAATCAAGACAGCTGCAATTTGCAAGTGCCATGTCCTGTTTATTGTATTCCTATATCCCAAACCCTTGTCCTTCATATTCAAATTTACACTAAATTGCTCATTTCGCCTGCTCACCTATTCTCAAAAAGTCTTAATTCTTTGACTCTAACCTCTTGTTTTATTTCACTTTACCGCTGTATGTCCAAAACCACCTTCACCCCTGGTGGTATCATTCAATACCTCAACCTGGGTCCAGCTTGCGGTTTCGTGTTTGGCAACTACCATCTGGGCTATCCTGTCGCCATGGTTAATCTCAAACGATTCTGCGCCCAAATTAATGAGCAGTACCTTTATTTCGCCCCGGTAATCGGCATCAATAGTGCCCGGCGAATTAACAATACTTATACCATGCTTAAACGCCAAACCACTACGTGGCCGTATCTGCGCTTCAAACCCTACCGGTAATTCAATATACAAACCTGTTGGCACCAGTTTGCGCTCCATTGGGTTCAACCGAATGGATTGTTCCAGGTTGGCCCGTAAGTCCATACCGGCGGCATGGGCGGTTTCGTAGGCAGGTAAGCTGTTGCTTGATTTGTTGATTATGCGTATGTTCATTATCTTTTTAAAATAGCTAAAAGCGGTTTACGTTCAAAATAAAAAGCTGTGCCCGCAAACAAAAGGACTAAAGCGTTGCCTACAAATATATTTCGTTTAAATATAGTGAACGATATGTACACCAGTATTATTGACGCTACAATGTAAGCCAGATTTTTTTTGATATTATACGGGATTGGGTAATTTTTTTGTCCCCAGATGTATGATAATATCATCATGGTAGTATATGCAGCAAACGAAATCCAGGCAGAGGCTATATAACTGTATTTAGGTATAAGCAATACATTTAAAACAATGGTTAAAATTGCTCCTATACCAGAAATGTACAGACCATACTTAGTTTGATCGGATAGCTTATACCATACCGAAAGATTCATATAAATACCCAGACTGACATACCCGAACACCAATGGTGGGACCACCTTTAAACCAGTCCAATATAAATCAGTTTGCGTTTTATCGTGCCCCTTAACAAAGTACTTAAGGATTTCGATATTGGCCACCAGGGCTACAAATATTATACACACAGTAATTACAAAGTAATCCATAATGCGGGCGTAGGTTTGCCCCGCATTTTTATTCTTAGCATGACTAAAAAAGAATGGCTCGGCCCCCAATCGGAACGCCTGTACAAAAATGCTCAGGAATAAGGATATCTTGGCGCAAGCAGCGTAAATGCCAACCTCGCGTACGCTGATGTGCTGGGGCAGCAACTTGCCCAAAAGTATTTTATCTAAATTTTCATTAATCAGGAAAGATAAATTGGCTATAAGCACAGGCCAGCTATATTTAAACATTTCTGCAAACATCTTCCTGTCAAAATCGAGACTAAGCCTTAAAAACTCGGGCAACAGCATCAGTAATGAAAAAATACTGGCTATAAGGTTAGATACGAAAACATACCCTACCCAACCCGGCACATACCACGTATGTATCCAAGCCGCACCAACAAGATTATGACTAAGCCAAAACGGCAGCACATAAATAAAAAGAAGATTAAAACCGATAAAAATGATAATGTTCAAAAACTTAATAGCTCCGTACCGGCCAGGACGGCCATCAGCTCGTAATTTGGCAAACGGTACCGTGCCCCAGGCATCTAATACCAATATGGCTATGAAGATTTTTATAAAAATTAAAAAATCATCGTGACTGGTAAGCTCACCAACTTTAATAAAGCCAGTTATAAAATTTAAAAAAGGAAGAGTAATTAATAAAAAGAGCAGTGTAACTGCAAAAATGGCTATAAAGGAATTATTGTAAACCCGTTTTTTATTTTCGGGATACTTATTCAGATACCTGAAAAAAGTTGTCTCCATCCCGAAAGACAATACCGCGTTTAAGATAGAAACCCAGCCAAACATAGTTGTTAATATGCCGTAAACACCGGCGGCATAGGCGTGAGTATAAATCGGGGTGAGGAAAAAACTAAGCACTCGCCCGGCAATGGTGCTTAAGCCATAAACGGCGGTTTGCCCTGCAAATTTTTTAGCGGTTGACAATGTTGATGTTCAGTGTAATTAATCTGCTTCCGTTACAATTACGGGCGCCTTTTTACAACCTCAAAATTACGATAGTTTTTTAATTCGCCCTCATGGGTTTCAACAGAAGTTACTTCGCCATACTCGGGGCCTTCATTGCACCAATCCATAAACATGCCCATCGCAAAATCGTCGCCCTCGGCTTCAATGTATACGTCGCCATTTGGTTCGTTCAAAATAAAGCCCTTTACACCCAACTGATCGGCCGTTGCCTTCGTTGATTTACGAAAGGAAACGCCCTGTACCTTGCCTTTAACTGTTATATTGAGATGTTTCATTTGTGATTGATTGAGTTAGATTAAGTTGATTAGGTGAGCAGTTAAAAACTTTAAACGACTAACCGTTCTCAACATGCAAAATAACTTAATTCAACTCAATCAACCTAATCCAACTAAATCAACTTCTTAACTTTACTCTCCGGTGTTATCTTCAAACCATCAAGGCCGGTTATTAAGTTAAGGCCGGGTGTTTTGCCAACTTGCAACGAGCCTTTTTCATCGTCGATTCCTAAAAACTCAGCCCCGTTAAGTGTGCCCCATTTTATTAACCTTTCGGTACTTAAAGCCGGGAATTTTTTTTGAATAGCGCGCATTTCGCTTAATATACATAAGCTATCATTGGATGCCAGGCTATCGGTGCCCAGGGTAATATTAAAACCCTGGTCAACAAAAAGTTCAATTTTAGGCAGTTTGCCTTCAATATATACATTGGCATTCGGGCAAAAGCAAAAATTAACTTTTCGGTCAAAACGTTTAATAAAATAGATATCCTTTAAATTGGTACAGGTATTATGCACCAACAGCACCTTTTGCTTATTGCTAAGCAGCGGAATAATTGATTGCACAGAGTTGCGGGCCTGCGGCTTAAAAAAACTGATATCGAGGCCAAAATGCTGGTACAGGTCCAAAAAGCCGCCGAGCTTATAACGATAAAACTTATTTTCGTCTTCGCACTCCTGGTTATGGATACTGATAAGATTGTGCCCTTCTTCGCTGTGTTTCCTTACCAGCTTAAACAGCTCTTTGGATACAGAGTATGGCGCATGTGGCGTTATGGAAGCTGATAGTGGCTTAAACTCATTAAGCAAGGCCATAGCTTTATCAAAAACATCTGCGGCATTTTGCGGTAAAAAGCCAAAGGTTTCTACAAAAGTGT
Organism: Mucilaginibacter sediminis; assembly: GCF_051903035.1. NCBI lineage: Bacteria > Pseudomonadati > Bacteroidota > Sphingobacteriia > Sphingobacteriales > Sphingobacteriaceae > Mucilaginibacter > Mucilaginibacter sediminis. Next base: position 5,838,381 of record NZ_CP170602.1, on the reverse strand, counting down.
GGTAATAAAGTTTGCTTTTAGCTTTTGTGGCTAAGCTTAAATTGGTATTTGAAATATCGCCAACAGCAACAATGCCATTGTTATACATTTCCTGATCGGCCTTTTCAATGGCTTCTGTCACCAACTGCCCGTCGGAATTCCTGAAAGCCTGAACATCTTTTATAAAAGAAACCAGCCCACCGCCGGTTTTAATTTTGGCTTTTAGATGTGAAAGTTCAAGGTGGCAATGGGTGTTTACAAATCCGGGGCAAATAATACCGCTAACATTTTCTATCGGGCCGCCTGGCGGGTTGTTTGAATCGGTAACCGAAATTATTTTACCAAAATCATCAACGGTAACAATTCCATTCTTAATAGGATCGGCATAAACTGGGAAAATGTAATCGGCTCTAAAACTTTTCATTCATCTGTAAAACTTGGTATCTGTCTAAAAAAGTTTTTCCAAAATATGCCCAATTTCAATTAATACAATTAACTTTTAGTTATTGTTTTTTATCATCAAAAAGAATGACTTTAAAAAAGAAAAACATTTTTTTAAATTAAGTACCTTTGCAACGTGAATATTGCAAAAAACAAAATAGACATCCGCAGCCTGAGTTTGAGTGCTTTACAGGAACATTTTATCCGCATGGACGAAAAAGGTTTCAGGGCTAAACAAGTTTATGAATGGCTTTGGAAAAAATCATGTTTCTCATTTAATGAAATGAGCAATATTTCAAAAGAACTGCGCACTAAACTGAATGAAAACTTTGTCATTAACAACGTTAAAATAAACACGTCACAGGTTAGTGCTGATAAAACTATAAAAAATTCTTTTATTTTACACGATACTCACCTAATTGAGGGTGTTTTAATTCCAACCCCCGGCCGCATGACGGCTTGTGTATCATCGCAGGTTGGCTGCAGCCTTACCTGTAAATTTTGTGCTACGGGCTACATGGAGCGTAAAAGAAATCTTAATCCCGACGAAATTTACGACCAGGTGGTGCTGATTGACCAGCAGGCACGAGAAAATTATGGCATCCCGCTATCAAACATTGTGTACATGGGAATGGGCGAGCCATTGCTGAATTACAAAAATGTAATGGACTCAATAGAACGCATAACCGCCGAAGATGGCTTGAACATGTCGCCAAAGCGCATCACCGTATCAACTGCAGGGATAGCTAAAATGATAAAAAAACTGGGCGACGACGAAGTAAAATTTAACCTGGCACTTTCATTACATGCCGCTAACGACGAGAAGCGTAACACGATTATGCCCATTAACGAGCAAAACTCGTTAAAAGCGCTTGCCGAAGCCCTTAAATATTATTACGCCAAAACCAAAAACCCGGTAACCTACGAGTATATTATTTTTGATGGTGTAAATGACGGCATCCAGGATGCAATGGAGCTTGCCAAATTCTGCAAGCACCTGCCCTGCAAAGTGAACATCATTGAGTATAACCCCATTTCTTTCGCCAGTTATATTAATGCCGATGAGGATAAGGTAGAGGCTTTTGCCAACTATTTAACTAAACAAGGTATTAATACGCACCTTCGCCGCAGCCGGGGTAAAGATATTGACGCGGCATGCGGCCAGCTTGCTATTAAAGAAAAAGCAAAAACTGTAGAAGTTTAAAAAAATCAGCCTTACCTTAAGGGCATGAAATTACCAGGCGGCTACCTTGCCGATTTTGTTTCGTTACTTTTCCCTCAGCTTTGCCCCGCATGCAATGCCAGCCTGGTAACTAATGAGCGTATCATTTGCTCGGACTGCCGGTATAATTTGCCATTTACCAACTTTCATACCCAGGCCGATAACATTGTTGCGCAACAGTTTTATGGAAAAATAAAGATTGAAGCAGCCTATGCCCTTTACTTTTTTAATAAAGGCGGCCGGGTGCAAAACCTGATGCACCATTTTAAATATAGCGGCATGAAACAAATTGGTAACCTGGCAGGAAATATTGCCGGCAACCAATTAAAAGAGAACCCGATTTTTAATACCATAGATTACATTATCCCAGTTCCACTTCATAAAAAGCGTTTAAAAGAGCGCGGCTACAATCAAAGTGCCTGTTTTGCCGATGGATTGGCCGATAAGCTGACAGCTACCGTTGAATTGGATAATTTGATACGGAAAGTCGCCACAGTTACCCAGACCCATAAATCGCGCTTTGCCCGGTTTGAAAACATGCAGGAAGTATTTGCAGTGGATAAACCAGACAGACTGGAAGGTAAGCACGTTTTACTGGTAGATGATATTGTAACTACCGGCTCAACCCTGGAAGCTTGCGGGATAGAATTATTGAAGGTACCTGGCCTGAAGCTGAGTATTGCTACAATTGCCTATGCGGTTTAGCCTGCCAGTAAGTTCAGCTGAAAGCTGAAACTATGTGCAACCACGAGCTGGAAGCTCGCGGCAGCGGTTAGCTGCGTTTATTTTAGCTCCCCCTACAGGGGGCTGGGGGGGCCTATTGATGCTGATACCTGCTCAATTTTTCGAAAAGTATTTTTGGATCAAATGGTTTCAGGATGTAATCGTTCATCCCGGCGTTATCTATTTCGCCCATTTGGTTGCTAAGCATAGATGCGGTTAAAGCGATAATAGGCAATTGCTGAAAATATGGTTCGGGATTTGAACGGATCACCTGGGTAGCTTCCAGGCCGCCCATTTCGGGCATATGTATATCCATCAACACTACATTATAATTTTGGTTGGCTACAACCTTGTTTACTGCCTCGAGCCCGTTTTCGGCAAAATCGGCATCCGCGCCCCATTTTTTAAGGATTTTATTGATCAATAACCTGTTTATCTGGTTATCATCAACTACTAAAACGTTAATTTTCAGTCCTTCTTCCACTTTGTTATTATTGCTATTTAGTTGCTTATCTGCTTTATTGAAAGTAATGGTAAACCAAAAAGTTGAACCCTGACCTGGCACGCTATCCACGTTAATACGCGAATCGTGCAATTCAATAAGGCGTTTACTGATGGCCAGGCCTAATCCTGTGCCCCCGTATTTACGTGTAGTATCGGCTTCGGCTTGTTTAAATTGCTCAAATATTACATTTATTTTATCAGGCGCAATACCTATACCGGTATCTGTGATCGAAAACCTAATCCTTACATCCTTATCCGTTTCCTGGATAACTTTCAAATCAACGTTAACGCCCCCTTTTTCGGTAAACTTAACCGCGTTGCTCACCAGGTTTAAAATTATCTGGCTTAAACGGGTTCGGTCGCCTAAAATAATTGACGGCACAGTGTCATCAATGCTTTTGCTAAGATATATATTTTTTTCGACTGCTTTGTATTGCAATGAGTTATTGATACTCTGTACAACATCGCGCAGGTCCATCCGCGCATACTCAAGTTCCACATTACCCGTTTCCATCTTAGCAAAATCAAGCACATCGTTTATCAGCGTCAGTAAATTTTCGGCCGAAAACTTAAGAATGCCCAGGTTTTCTTTCTGCGATTCCAATGGATCTTCATCCAGCAACAAGTGCGACATGCCAATAACGGCATTAAGCGGCGTACGAATTTCGTGGCTCATTACCGATATAAACATATCCTTAGCCCTGCTCAGTTGCAGCGCCTCTTCTTTAGCGGCAATCAATTGAATTTCGGCCTTCTTTTTTTCGGTGATATCAATAATTACCTCAACGTATTTGTCAACTTTTCCACTTGCATCTGATATCACCGAATTTATAACAGAAACCCATAAAGGCTGGCCATCTTTACGGTAAATTAGCAAATCAACCTCAAAAGATTGTTTGTTTCTGGAAAGCTCACGTGCACGCTCGATAATGGCAACATCGGTTAGCGCCCCTTTTAATATATCGCCCAGATGCCTGCCACTTACCTCATTTATCCGGTAGCCTGTAATTTTCTCAAAAGCCTCGTTAACCCACTCAACCCGGCCTTCACTATTATTAATAACAATGCCACTGGTAACCTTGCTTGCCACAAGGGATAACAGCGTGAGCTCTTCTTCGGCCTTTTTACGTTCTGTGATATCAACCATTACGCCTATCTGCCGGTCAACTTTCCCCACTTCGTTAAATATAGGGCTGTTTGAAAGCCATACCCATATTGGCGTGCCGTCTTTTTTGTATATTTTTATTTCAACCTCATACGGCCGGTTTTCTTTAACAGCCTGTACAGCGCCTTCAAAAACACTCAGGTCAGAGTCCTTTCCCAACAACGATGTACCAATTGCCTTCCCTTCCAGCTCGGCAAATGAATAACCTATAATAGTTTCAAGGGCCTGGTTCATCCACATAAACCGCCCCTCGATATCACGGATAAATATACCTCCGGGCGATTTTCGGGCTGCAAATGATAATATCTCCAGATCCTGCTCAACTTTTTTGCGGACCGATATATCAATAATCACCCTGATATATTTATCGATTTCGCCCTTGCTGTTACGTATTGCAGAATTAATAACCGTAACCCATAAAGACTTACTGTTTTTGGGTGTTATTAAAAGATCAACCTCATATGACTCTTTATTTTTTATCGAGGCGATCAATTTAGCCTCGGCAGCCGCATCTACAACGGTGCCTTTGAGTGTAGCACCCAACCATTTATTTTTGACATCGGCTAAGGTAAAACCAGTAATGTGTTCAAATGCATCATTCACCCAAACAACCTCATCGGCAGCGTTGCTTATTACAACGCCGTTACTAACTTTACTTGCCACCAGCGCCAATTGTTCAAACTCCTGCGAGATATGTTTTTGATAGGTAATATCGCGTCCACTGGCAAACCATTTATCACCGCTAAATTTAACCGACCAGCTTACCCATTTAATAGCTTCTTCGGGTGTTAAAACAATGGTTTCGATATCAAATTTACGTTGTTGCTTACTTAGCCCTGTTTTAAGCACATTCAAAGTCCGAACCCTTTCTTCTTCGGGGAAAAAATTCCAGATGGGCTGACCAATAGCCTTTTCGGGACTGATGCCCAAAACAGTATCAACCGAGCGATTGATCTGTTCAATGTTAAAATCCCTGTCCATAATGCAATGAACATCGGGCGAACTATCAAACAGGTTGTAAAAATCTTTATGAATTTGCAGGTTGTGCTCCAATTCGCGCTTCTGTTTACGCAATTCAAGGTGCGACATCACATCTTTGGCAAGTGTTTTTAACGCGTCTTCCTGTTCAACGTTCAGAACCTTTATTTTTTGATCAAAAACGCAAAGTGTACCTATGCGGTAACCTTGCGGGTCAATCAAAGGCGCGCTCGCATAAAATCGGATCCCCATATCGCCGTTTACCAGATCGGTATTGGCATACAAATCATTTTTGGAGGCATCGGGAACGACAATTATATCATCGCCCAAAATGGTATGGCGGCAAAAGGAATCAGTTTTGGGGATATAATCAATCTGCAGGCCAACTTTTGATTTAAACCACTGCCGGTGATCGTCGATAAAAGTGATAAAGGCTAAAGGCGCCTGGCATATATAGGATGCCAGGCGCGTTATAGCGTCATATTCTTCTTCGGGCAGTGTATCAAGCACATGGTATGATTGCAGCGCGGTTAAACGCCCTTTCTCATCATCTATAAATCCATGCTGCCTTGTTGCCATTTATTTATTCTGATCCTTCCTGGCGATACAACGGGAAGTCGTGCATCAGTTTGTGCACCCTTTTACGAATTTTCTTGATAGAATGTTCGTTTTCGGGGTCAGAAATTACGGCATCTATCAACTCTACAATCTCTTCCATATGCTTCTCCTTCATATGGCGTGTAGTGATGGCAGCAGTACCCACACGGATACCCGAAGTTACAAATGGCGACTTATCATCATAAGGCACCATGTTTTTATTTACCGTGATATCGGCACTAACCAAAGCATTCTCGGCAGCTTTACCGGTAATGTTTTTATTACGAAGATCAATAAGCATCAGGTGGTTATCTGTACCGCCCGAAATGATCTGGTATCCGCGTTTTACAAATGCTTCGGCCATAGCTTCTGCATTCTTTTTAACCTGTACAATATATTTCATGTAGCTATCGCTTAAAGCCTCGCCAAAAGCAATGGCTTTAGCGGCAATAATATGCTCCAGTGGGCCACCTTGGGTACCAGGGAATACAGCCATATCAAGTAAGGACGACATCATCCTGGTTTCGCCTTTTGGCGTTTTTACACCGAATGGATTTTCGAAATCTTTACCCAATAAAATTAAACCACCGCGCGGGCCACGTAAGGTTTTATGGGTGGTTGTAGTAACAATGTGACAATGCGGAAGCGGATCTTTCAGCAGGCCACGGGCAATAAGGCCCGATGGGTGCGAGATATCGGCTAATACCAAAGCGCCGACTTCATCGGCAACGGCACGGATAAATTCATAATCCCAATCGCGTGAATAGGCAGAAGCACCGCAGATGATCAGCTTTGGTTTTTGCTCCAAAGCTACTCTTTTCAGTTGATCATAATCAATTAAACCGGTTTCTTTTACTACACCGTAAAAATGCGGCTCGTATAATTTGCCGGAAAAGTTCACTGGTGAGCCATGTGTTAAGTGGCCACCATGCGAAAGATCAAAGCCCAATATTTTATCTCCAGGTTGCAGGCAGGCCAGCATTACCGCGGCGTTAGCTTGCGCGCCAGAGTGCGGTTGTACGTTTGCCCACTCGGCGTTGAACAATTGTTTGGCACGCTCAATAGCAATGGTTTCAATTTCGTCAACCACCTCGCAGCCGCCGTAGTAGCGCTTGCCCGGTAAACCTTCGGCGTATTTGTTGGTAGCAACAGAACCCGCTGCTTCCATTACCTGACGGCTTACAAAATTTTCAGATGCTATTAACTCAATGCCTTCCTCCTGGCGTTGTTGCTCTTCATCCAAAAGTTTAAATATCAGTTTATCTCTTTTCATTGTGTGTTTTTAACGCTGCTAAGTTAGCTAAAAAGATAGATTTGAGATGTGAGTTATGAGATTTGAGACAGAAGTAATTTGAGATTTTACCTGCAAGGAAATTGGCGCAATATAATTTGTTATACAAGCAGTTATAACTAATAAGTTTTTGCGATAAGCCTGTTCCCCATACAAATAATGGCGGCGCCGGGATTAAAATAAACCGAAATTATTCCGTTTGCTCACAAGACAGCCTTTTACCACCATCACCACCTGATAATCAGGCGCTCCTTCGTCTGGGGTACAATAATCTTTGACTCTTTGGCGACTTGTTTAATTTACAGGGATAAATCCGCCCAAAAATCGTTGCAGGTCACGTTTAATGATCACACCCAGACTTTCCTGTAAGTAAATTTAACGTTGATTCTTTGCGGGCAGCTTCAACATTTTTTATTTTTTTATTAACAATAAAAAAGGCCTTACGGATTATCGTAAAGCCTTGATTATCTTAGTGGAGAATATCGGAGTCGAACCGATGACCTCTTGCATGCCATGCAAGCGCTCTAGCCAGCTGAGCTAATCCCCCGTTGCGGGTGGCAAATATATAATTTTAAGTATTAAAAAAGAATTTGATTTTAAAAAATTAGCTACCGGGCTTAAAATCGCTATCCAATATCAATTGCATAAATTTCAAATCCAGCCAACGGTCAAACTTATAACCAACCTGCTTAAAAGTACCTATCTCTGTAAAACCAAGCTTCTGGTGCAGTTTAATACTCGCGACATTCCCGGCATCAATGCCCGCAACGATAGTATGTATTGGTTGCTGTTTTACTATTTCGATGAGTTGCCGCAAAAGTTTTTCGGCTATGCCTTGTTGCCTGTAGGCTTTGTGAACGTATACTGAATGCTCAACGGTATACTGATAGGCAGGCCACGCCCTGAAGGGTCCATAAGTTGCAAATCCGGTTACCATGCTATCAACCTCGGCCACTAAAACAGGAATATTGTGGTGGCGCTTATCCTCCAGCCACTGCAGGCGCATATCTATAGTATGGGGTTCATAACTATAAACGGCCGTTGTATTCAATATGGCATCATTGTAAATATCAAGTATACCTTGGGCATCTTTGATTGATGCCAGCCGAATGGTCAAATCAGTATTTCTGTTTTCCATAGTATTTTAATCCATTATATAAACATAAACCCTGAAAGCATTCTTCAATAGTTTTAACCCCTGAAGATTTTCGTCAAAATTACTCAAACGATGGTTTTAAACTCAAGTCCTTAAAACAAGTAAAGCCCCTGATGGGCAGGGGCCTTTACTAACCAATTATAAACCTAAATTATGAGAAGACTTTTTTTGTGTTTGTGTTACGGTGTAAAAGTAACACTAAGTTTTTATATTATTAAAAATTATTTTGTAATTTTATTGTAACTTTTATCAAAACACCTTAATACCGCTGTTCGATTTTCAAAAATACAAATAATTCATTATTAATGTGATAATTTTTAAAAAAATTAATTCTTACGTTTTATAAAACCAAAAAGACAAAAAGAATTTTATACTTTTATTCATTTTTTTCCATCAAAAGTTAAAATAAGCCAAAATAAACAGAGTAAAAATCAAAAAATCACTTAAAAAATATTTCAAAATGATTTTCAATTGAATTTATGTCAAATTTTATTCCAAAAAATCATCTTTAAATAAAAAAATACATAAAAATCATTTTTTTTTATCCCATCCATCAAAAAAATCCGATTTTTTATTGATAATCTAAACTCCCTACATCCGAAGATATTGTGAGTTTTGGGTATAAAATTTACTTTAAATAAGCACAATTTAAAAACGGCTTCCCCATTTTTGCAGCGCGTTTTAACGTTTTTCAATTTATGACTGCCACCACGCCTACAAAAACACACCCGCATTTAACGTCTTTCACTTTATGGATCATGACCATTGCCACTTGCCTGGTGGTGGCCAATATTTACTACAACCAACCTTTGCTGGCCGATATTGCACACACTTTTAAAATCTCTGATAAAAAAGCCCAGCAGGTTTCGCTATTTACTCAAATTGGATATGCAACCGGTTTATTGTTTATTATACCACTGGCCGATATGCTTAAACGTAAGCGATTAATATTGATGGATTTTGCCCTTGTCATTATCTCGTTATTAATAAGCGCGGTAGCACCATCGGTGCTGGTGTTAACAATAGCCGGATTTTTAGTGGGGGTATCTTCGGTAATACCACAATTACTGATACCTATGGCCGCGCACCTGGCCAAACCGGCCGAACGCGGTAAAAAAATTGGCTTTGTAATGAGCGGCCTGTTGATAGGTATACTATTATCACGTACGTTAAGTGGTTTTATTGGCCAACATTTTGGCTGGCGTACAATGTACTATATAGCTACGGGGTTAATGCTGGCCATGTGGCTAATGATATTTTTCTTTTTGCCCGAAGTTGAACCCGATTATAAAGGCAATTATAAAAACCTGATGAAATCGCTCATCCACCTGGTTAAAACTCAGCCAAAACTCAGGATGGCTGCCTTCCGGGGGGCCCTATGCTTTGCCGGTTTTAGCGCGTTTTGGACAACGCTGGTATTTTTACTAAAACAGCCCCAATTCAACGAAGGTAGTTCTGTTGCCGGCCTCTTTGGATTAGTCGGCGCGTTTGGCGCGTTGGCAGCCGGCTTAATGGGCAGGTTAAGCGACAGAATGGATTCATACAAACTGTCAGGATATACACTATTATTAGTACTCGTTTCTTTTATCATCTTCTATTTCTCCAACAGCAGCATCGTTGGTTTAATTATAGGGGTAATTGTATTGGATATGGGTGTGCAGGCTACACATATTTCTAACCAATCTATCATATTCGGCTTGATCCCCGAGGCGCGTAACAGGCTAAACACGGTATACATGGTGTGTTATTTTATAGGCGGCGCATCGGGCACATTTTTGGCCAGCCTGGTTTGGAAAACTTACCAGTGGACCGGCTTGTGTGCCATTGGTGTTACATTGGCAGCCATCGCGCTGGCTGCGCACTTTATTAACTACAAAAAAAACGTTCGGAATTAAAGCAAGTGTTCGGTTATTGAGTACTAAGCGAACAGTGATTTTTGCGTTTTGAAATCCACGCTTTCAAAAATTTGAATTTTTATTAAAAATAAAAGTTACTCAAAAACAGATATTTACATGTTATTGTAAAAATATTTTGAGCCACCAATGACTTTTTTTGACTTTTTGGCACGCTGTTGGAATACTACTCAGCAAACGTAGCTGTTATGGAAACTAAGAAAACAACGGTTAAGGAAAGCGAAAAGGAATGGGAAAACCCGGTGGAGCCAACAAAAACAACAGATGCACGCGATGAGGAGCAAATTGTAAGGCAATACAATGAAGCAAAACGCCGCAAAAATAACCTTACCGAAAACCAGGAAACTGAAAAGAAAGATTAAACAAAGACATTTAAAACATACAAAAAAACTAAAACTATGAAAAGCACCAAAAAATTATCTACCAACAAATTAGTAGCGCGTTTTGATAACGAATTAAAATTGTTACTGATGAATGATTTGAAATCTATAAAAGCTAGAGCAACCCGTTTAGCAACCGCAGCCTAATTAAAACTTACAACACACTTACCTATATATAAAACATCTACCTATGAAAGCTTCTAAAACAAACCCAACCATCAGCGAATTAATTGCCCGCTTTGACGACGAGTTACTGAACATTTTATTGGAAGATCTTAGGAACTTCAAAGAAAGAAATCAATTTGTGCACAACAACAAGAAGGTAGCAGTACAATCAACACGTAAAGCTGCCTGACCATCATATATCTACATCTACCTATTAAAGTACAACATCGCACCTATGAAAACGATAGAGCCCTGCTAAAACAGGGCTTTATTTTTTGTGGCGTATTTCACAATCAGGCTCGCAGTTTTGGCCGATGCGCCGGGTTGGCCCATCCTTCGGTCAAGGGCATCATAATCTTTCAACATCGTTTCACGGTAACTGCCTTCATTAATCAGTGCACCAAGTTCGGCAGCTATTTTCAGCTCATTACAGTCTTCCTGGATAAGCTCTTTTACTATGCCCTTATCCACAATAAGATTAACCAACGATATAAATTTAATTTTTACCAACATACGGGCTATCGCGATGGTTAACGCGTTGCCTTTATATACTACTACTTGTGGTATGTTAAACAAGGCAGTCTCTAAAGTTGCAGTTCCCGAGGCAACAATGGCGGCATGCGCGTTGGTTAACAAATCGTATGTGGCATTAAATATTACAGGAATATTGGTATCCTTAACAAACTGGCTGTAAAACCCTGGCTTAAATGATGGCGCTCCTGCTATAACAAACTGATAGTCTTTAAACTGCCTGGCTACGGCAATCATATCCGGCAATAAATAATTTATTTCCTGTTTGCGGCTGCCCGGCAACAGCGCTATGATCTTTTTACCAGATACATTATTTTGCTTTAAAAATTCGGGATTAGGCTCAAATGCAGTTATTGCATCCAGCAACGGATTGCCTACATAATCAACATCCATTCCCCAGCTTTTATAAAAATCAACTTCAAAAGGCAATATGCAAAACAGATGATCAACTATCCGCTTGATTTTTAATACCCGTTTTTGGTTCCAGGCCCATACTTTGGGCGAAATGTAGTAGTTAACCCGCAGGCCGATGGATTTAGCGTATTCTGCTATTTTTAAATTAAAGCCCGGAAAATCAATCAACACCAAAACGTCGGGTTGGTATGCCGCAATATCATCTTTACAGGCTTTCATGTTTTTGAGGATGGCACGCAGGTTAACAACAACCTCCACAAAACCCATAAAGGCCATATCGGCATAGTGCTTCACCAGGGTTCCACCTTCGGCCTGCATCAGGTCGCCACCAAAAAAACGAAATTCGGCCGCCGGATCAAGCTCCTTCAGTGCTTTCATCAGGTTGGCCCCGTGCAAATCGCCCGAGGCTTCGCCGGCTACCAGGTAATACTTCATCGGATGGATTGTAATTTGAGTAAAAACACCGCTGCCGTAAATACAAAGGTGATCAATATCATCCCCGTGCCTGTATTGTCTTTCCCCTGCTTAAAACAATATCGGATGATAAAAAGATTCAGCGCTATGGCAACCAAATACGGAATACCCGGCTTATTTAATATCAAAAAGCTGCCTTTAAGCAGGTATAAAAAAATAAACAGGCTGATACCCGGCAATATCGAGCCACCAAGTAAACCAACCAATATACTGTTATTTTTAAGCATGTATTTTATTTAGCACAGCAATTTACACATTAAATGCCCAGGTGTTTAAAAACGGGATGGCGTGGTGCGCCGTCATATCAAACTGAACAGGTACCACCGATGCGTAATTGTGCTCCAAAGCCCAAACATCGGTATCCTCGCCACCATCGTTTAACTGAAAAACCCCGGTGAGCCAGTAATAAGGTCGCTTATGCGGATCAACCCTTTCATCAAATTCTTCGGCCCATTTGGCGTTAGCCTGCCGGCAAATTTTTATCCCTTTGATATCATGCGTATTCGGAAAATTTACGTTAAGCAGCGTATTTGCCGGTAAACCATTGGCTAAAACCTGCAGGGCAAGTTCCTTAATATATTTAACGCAATGGCTAAAGTTAGCATCCAGGTTATAATCATCTAAAGAAAAACCAATAGATGGAATACTTTCAATAGCGCCTTCAACAGCTGCCGACATGGTGCCGGAGTACAATACGTTAATGGAATTATTTAAGCCATGGTTAATGCCCGATACGCATAAATCGGGCTTAAGCCCTTTAAATACTTTATTTACGGCAAGCTTCACACAATCAACCGGCGTACCAGAGCAGCGGTACATTTCGATGCCCTCATAAATATCTACCTTATCTAAACGCAAGGGTTTACCTATGGTAATGGCGTGCCCCATGCCCGATTGCGGGCTATCGGGTGCAACAACCACTACCCTGCCTATCTCGCTCATGGCTTCAATTAATACTTTGATGCCGGGGGCGGTTATGCCATCATCGTTAACAACAAGTATGGTGGGTTTGATTGATTTCATCATGCGAAATTAATTATATTTGATTTATGCTGACGACTGAAAAGAAATAACTCTTGATGAATATCTGCAGATGCCCGTTGGTGCACCTTACCAATACATCAACGGGTGCTTGATTGATTGGCCATCCCGAACAGTAAATCATCAACTTACCCTTGCAGCGGTAGCTACAGCCTTTATAACTTATGAAGACAGGGTTAAAAACGAAGGCACTTATTTAATGCGACCAATTGAAGTAATACTCGGCAATCAAAACTCCTTTCAGCCAGACATTGTTTACGTTGCCGAAGAAAGGCGCGATATCATTAGGGATTATGTTTACGGCGCGCCCGATATAGTTGTTGAAGTTCTATGGGAAAAGAACGCCTATTATGACCTTCGCCCTAAAAAAGACATCTACGAAAAATACGGTGTAAAAGAATACGTCATTATTGACCCTATAGCGCAGAACGCCGATCTTTATGTATTAAGGGATGGCGTTTATTACCTTCATCAAAAAACGCAGAAAAATGAGATAGTCCATTCTTTAATCTTGCCTGGCTTTGCAATTGAACTTGCAAAGGTTTTCAAATAAAAAGGCCCCGTTCCCGGAGCCTTTTCAATGTTATAAACTGTTTATCCATTTCACCAGTTCATCGCGCGTTTTACCGGTTTTTTGCTGGAGTCTTCCTAACGTTTCGTCGTCTTTACCTTGTTCGTAAGTTAAATCATCGTCGGTAAGATCGCCGTAGGCTTGTTTTATTTTACCCTTCAACTCGTTCCAGCCGCCCTTAATTTGTAATTTATCCATGATGTTTTCTATTTAGATGTATTTGTATAACACCCCGGAAACTATATGGTTTTTGAGGAAGAGTCAAGATATTAGAATCAAGAGTTAAGACGAAAAGCATAAAGAGCCAAATTAATGCATGTCATGGCAGCTTCTTGATTCTTGATTCTAATCTCTTGACTCTCCCCCTATTCTTCCACAAACTGTTTCAGCACCCTTCGTTCAAAATCATGAGATGGCCAAAGTTCTATTTTGTAATGATCTGTACCCTCATCCGCTTCGGGATCATTATTGGCCAAATCGTACGAATAAACCCTGATGCGGTAGTAGCCGGGCGTTACGATAGCTTTCAGTTGAATTTTGCTATCCGGATAATCAAGTACTTCCAGTATCCCTGAGCTTATCCTTACCCCGGCCTCAACCACGTGATCATATTTTTTAAAATCTTTTTCCCTGCTTGCGGCATCCAGTATATCAAGCTGTGCTTTTACATGACCAAAGCTTCCAATGCTGAGGCCAACTATATCCTTGTCTTTTGCTGTCGCCATCCTATCGTTATATGCCGAGGATGTCCAAAAACCAGGGTCGCCTGTTTCGCCGGTAAACGCCGAATCACAAAGGTAAAACTGGTTCTCTTTGGTAAAAAAATCGAGCCGGTATCGTGCAGAAGGTCGGCTTTTAAAAGAAAAAAAAGCCATTGATGCTCCTATGAAAAGGAATAAAAGTGTACGATACAACTGTCGTTTATTCATACAATAAGTTAGGATGCGCAAGTTATTTAAAAAAAGAGTTAAGGCCTGAAGCATCATCGAATAAAAACAAAAAGCCAAGAACCGAAGATTTAACTATCTTGATTCTTGACTCTTAATTCTTGACTCTCTTCCTTACAACGCTCCTGCTTTAATTTCTTCAACCACGGCCGGGTCAAGCAAGGTAGATGTATCGCCTAAGTTGGAGGTTTCCCCCTCGGCTATTTTGCGCAAAATACGGCGCATAATTTTTCCAGACCTGGTTTTTGGCAGCCCGGTCACAAACTGGATTTTATCAGGCTTGGCTATAGCGCCTATAATGCGGGCAACCGTCATGGTGATATCCTTACGAGCAAGTTCGGCATCGCCATGCTGGTTGGGGCATACCACAAAGGCATAAACGCCCTGCCCCTTAATATCATGCGGATAACCCACAACGGCTGATTCAACCACACTGCTGTGCATGTTGATGGCATTCTCTACCTCGGCGGTACCAATACGGTGGCCCGATACGTTCAGCACGTCGTCAACGCGGCCTGTAATACGGTAGTATCCATCTTCGTCACGTAAACAACCGTCGCCGGTAAAATACATATTCTCATAGGTAGCAAAATAGGTAGTGCGGCAGCGTTCATGGTCGCCATAGGTAGTACGCAGCATTCCCGGCCATGGAAATTTGATACAAAGGTTCCCGCTTACGCCATTACCTTCAATCACTTTACCATTTTCATCAACCAGTACCGGCTGTACACCTGGCAATGGTAAAGTTGCATACCCCGGTTTTGTTGGCGTAACATTACAAATTGGAGATATCATTAACCCGCCATTTTCTGTTTGCCACCAGGTATCAGCAATAGGGCATTTGCCGTGGCCTATCTTTTCATCGTACCAGTGCCATGCTTCCTCATTTATCGGCTCGCCTACCGAACCCAGTTTGGTTAACGAACTTAGGTCTTTACCTTTCAAAGGCTCCTCGCCAAAGCTCATTAATGAACGGATAGCGGTTGGCGCGGTATATAATATATTTACTTTAAACTTATCTACAATATCCCAAAAACGGCCGGCATCCGGGTAGGTTGGTACGCCTTCAAACATCAAGGTCGTTGCGCCCTGCGATAACGGGCCATAAACAATGTATGAGTGCCCGGTTATCCAGCCTATATCGGCAGTACAAAAATAAACCTCGCCTTTGTTGTACTGAAATACGTTGGCAAAGGTATAACCTGTATAAACCATGTAACCACCTGTAGTATGCACCACACCTTTGGGTTTACCTGTTGAGCCGGAGGTATATAAAATAAACAACATATCCTCGGCATCCATTACCTCGGCAGGGCAATCGGGGTTACCCTGGGTTTCTACCTTTTTAACTTCATCTTCCCACCAAACGTCACGGCCTTTTATCATGGATACCGGCGTGCGGCTGCGGGTTAACACAATTACTCTTTTAACCGACCGGCATTGCACCAACGCATCATCAATAACACCTTTTAACGGTATGGCCTTATTGCCACGGAAGCCGCCATCGGCAGTAATAACTATATTACACTCGGCATCGTTTATCCTATCGGCAATTGATTGTGCCGAAAAACCGCCAAATACTACAGAATGGATAGCGCCAATACGGGCACAAGCCAAAACGGCTATAGCCAATTCGGGAATCATTGGCATGTAAATACAAATACGGTCGCCTTTTTTTGCGCCGTTATTTTTTAATACATTGGCAAACTGGCAAACTTTATCGTGCAGCTGGCGATAGGTTAATATCCGGTGATCTTCCTGCGGATCATTAGGTTCCCAGATGATGGCGGGCTTATCGCCAATAGTGTCGAGGTGACGGTCGAGACAGTTTTCGGTTATATTAAGTTTGGCACCCTGGAACCATTTTATTTCAGGCTTCTTAAAATTCCAGTCCAATACCTTATCCCACTTTTTTTGCCACAAAAAGTTTTCGGCTATACCAGCCCAAAACTCCTCGGGCTGCTCAATACTTTGTTGGTATACCTGCTTGTATTCGTCAAATGATGTAATCTTCATAGTGTTTATAATGGAGGGCCTAATTTAATAATTTATATATGATGTAAATATTAATTCTGTAACTTTTTAAAATTATTTAAAAAGTACATAAAAGATTAATTCCGCTGTCCTCCTGATATTCAATAAAAACGCTATTTTTATAAGCGCAGCTGATTAGACAAAACGAAATATTAAAGAATTTCTTTCGTTTTAGACAATGCTTAACAAACCTGAATCATGACATCCAGAATAACACTACTAACAGCTATTAGCCTACTAATATTTGCTTGCAAAAAACCAGCACCAACACAAGTAAAGATTTACAGCAGCAGCGGGATAGAGACTTTGAACGGCCACGTGAAAGAAATATATTCCTCATCGTCATATTCAAAACACAATTTCTCCAGGTTAACATTTGATAGTGACGGCCGCATGTCTGCTTTGAGTGTTAGCTGGCTACGTGTTGTTACAACAGAATATAAAACAGACTCAACCGAAGAAAAAGAAAATACTACTTACAATTATCAATACGAAAGTGACAAGGTAGCATCGATAATTTGTGAGAAGGTTTCTTCAGATGGAAAATTTTCATCAACATTAAAAATTGACGCTTTAGGGCGATTAATGAATAACAAGGGAGATACAACGGCAGAGAACTATGACGTTAACACTTACAAATATGATAAGAAAAACAACCTGACAGAGTGTGTAAACTATGAATCAGGAATAAAAGTTGAACCTACTACCTTTAAATTTATGTATGACAATCAAGGTCGTGTCATTGACGCGAGCTTCTGTTCTCCTTACGGTGGCACTTATCAAAGAACGACCTATGAATATAAAACCTTAGATTCAAAGAAAAACTGGGTTAAGGCTATAGTTCACTTTAAAAACTACATGACCTCAGAAGCTGATTCAAGAACGGATACCATAACCCGTAAAATCAGCTATTATTGAGGTGTTTAGCCTATCTAAAATCTTTTTGAATTATTTTTAATACCGCTATTGAATATTTGATTAAAAAGTCTGATATTTGCAAACTCTTTTTGAATAAAGGGTTGATAATTAAAAATATTTGTCATGTCAAGAATTTGTGATCTAACAGGAAAAGCATCTATAGTTGGTAACAACGTTTCTAACTCAAACGTTAAAACTAAACGCAGATTTCATCCTAACTTAAAACTTAAAAAGTTTTATATCCCTGAAGAGGATAAATGGATTACCTTAAAGGTATCTACTTCGGCTGTAAAAACCATCACAAAAAATGGTATTACTGCATGTATCAATAAATTTGTAAAAAAAGGATACATTTAGTAGTTGTACGTTAACGGTTTTACAAATTGTAAAATTAAAAGCGTACAAGGTATAATTTGAAAAATTACGTAAGCCGTGACGGTGATGCGTACAACATAAAAAGAAAATGGCAAAAAAAGGCAACAGGGTTCAGGTTATATTAGAGTGCACTGAACACAAAACAAGCGGTATGCCAGGCATGTCTCGCTATATTACCACCAAGAACAAAAAAAATACCACTGAAAGACTGGAAATGAAAAAATTCAACCCGGTTTTAAGGAAAGTAACTGTTCATAAAGAGATTAAGTAATTGGTTGATTAAGTTGATTGGTTGATTAGGTTTAGATCCCTGGCATCAGTTAACTCACTAATTCAATGATTCACTAATTCAATAATTAAAAGAAATGGCAAAGAAAGTAGTTGCAACACTGAAAGTAGCAGGTAAAGGCAAAGAATATTCAAAAGTTATCACAATGAACAAATCACCAAAAACCGGTGCTTATTCATTCAAAGAGCAAATTGTTCCTAACGACGCTGTTAAGGACATCATTGCAGGCAAATAATATTTGCTTAAACTTTTGATCAAAATATCGAAGCCGTCTTGTTTTTACGAGAGGGCTTTTTTTGTTGAGGTCTGAATCAGAATTTACAGAATTTTTCAATTTTCAGAATCCTTGTATCTTTAATTGAAAATAATTCAGACAAAATAATTGTATGACATAATTGTTGGGTGAATCAGGCCATTAGAATTTTGAAAATTCTCTAATTCTGTAAATTCTGATTCAGACAATATAATCTGCACATCTAAAATGGGATTATTTGATTTTTTTAAGAAAAAGGAAAATACACAGCAGGAGCAGCAAGCCCTTGATACCGGTTTAGAAAAAACCAAGGATAATTTTTTTTCAAAGATAACCAAGGCCGTCGCAGGTAAATCAACCGTTGATGATGATGTGCTGGATGATTTGGAAGAGATCCTGGTAACATCAGACGTGGGTGTAAAAACCACGCTCAAGATCATCGAACGCATTCAGGAACGTGTAGCCCGCGATAAATACATCGGCACCGGCGAACTGAATGTGTTACTGAAAGACGAGATCCAAAAACTCCTGGCCGAAAATAACAGTAACGATTTCCGTAATTTTGAATATGGCGATCATAAGCCCTATGTAATTATGGTGGTTGGCGTTAATGGGGTAGGTAAAACTACTACTATTGGCAAACTGGCACATAAGCTAAAGCAAGCCGGCAATAAAGTAGTGCTTGGCGCTGCCGATACTTTTCGTGCGGCTGCAGTTGATCAATTGCAACTTTGGGGCAAACGGGTTGATGTAAAAGTAGTGGCGCAGCCAATGGGTTCCGATCCTGCTTCTGTAGCTTATGATACCCTTCGCTCAGCTGTTGCCAACGGTGATGATGTAGCGATAATAGATACCGCCGGCCGCCTGCATAATAAAGTGGGCCTGATGAACGAGCTTACCAAAATTAAAAATGTGATGCAAAAGGTAATTCCCGGCGCGCCACACGAAATACTATTGGTATTGGACGCATCAACCGGTCAAAATGCAATTGAGCAATGCAAGCAGTTTACCGAGGCCACCAACGTAAACGCCCTGGCTTTAACCAAGCTTGATGGCACGGCCAAGGGTGGCGTGGTGATAGGGATATCAGATCAGTTTAAAATCCCGGTAAAATATATAGGTGTAGGCGAAGGCATGGAGCACCTGCAGTTGTTTGACAGGCAGGCTTTCGTCGATTCTTTATTCAAGCAATAAAATCATGTCATTGCGAGGAGGAACGACGAAGCAATCTCTTCCCTTGCAATTCAACTCTGTATAGTTCGCGATTGCTTCGTTCCTCGCAATGACAATTTTTTCATTGCAATGATTAGTGTGTTATGAAGACAAAAGAAATTTCCCGGCCGATAGCTAAACCTGTTAAACAACGTGTTAACGTGGTTACTTTAGGTTGTTCAAAAAACATATACGATTCTGAGATATTGATGGGCCAGCTGAAAGGCAACCAGTTTGACGTGGTACACGAGGCCGAAAAAGTGGGTAAAAACGATATCATAGTTATCAATACCTGCGGCTTTATCGATAACGCTAAACAGGAATCTATTGATACCATCCTCCAATATAGCGAACTTAAAGAACAAGGCAAAGTTGGTAAGGTAATAGTTACCGGTTGCTTAAGCGAACGTTACAAACCCGAGTTGGAAGCCGAAATAACCAATGTTGACGCTTACTTTGGTACCAATGACCTGCAAAACCTGCTGGCTTCTGTAGGTGCCAACTACAAACACGAACTGATTGGCGAACGTTTGCTAACCACTCCATCCCATTTTGCTTATTTTAAAATTGCCGAAGGTTGTAACCGCCCATGTTCGTTCTGCGCTATTCCGCTGATGCGCGGCAAGCATTTGAGCACACCTATTGACCAATTGGTTAAAGATGCCCAAAACCTGGTAAAAAACGGCACCAAAGAACTAATACTCATTGCCCAGGACTTAACCTATTACGGCCTCGACCTGTACGGTAAACGTAATCTGGATGAGTTATTACGCCGCCTGAGCGACGTTAACGGTGTAGAGTGGATCAGGCTGCAATACGCTTACCCATCCGGCTTCCCGATGGAGATTTTAGATGTAATGAACGAGCGTGATAATATTTGCAAGTACATGGATATGCCCTTACAGCACATCAGCGATGATATGCTTAAATCTATGCGTCGCGGTATCACCAAACAAAAAACTATCGACCTGGTAAACCAGATTCGTGATAAAGTGCCCGGCATTGCCATGCGTACTACCCTCATCACCGGCTACCCTGGCGAAACCCAACAAGATTTTGAAGAAATGGCCCAATGGGTTGAGGATACCAAATTCGATCGCCTTGGCTGCTTCACTTACTCGCACGAGGAAAAAACACATGCCCATTCACTGGTTGATGATGTACCCGACGAAGTAAAACAAGAACGTGCTGACGCCATTATGGAGATTCAGCAGGGAATTTCTTTTGATAAGAACCAGGAAAAAATTGGCCATACATTTAAGGTTTTGGTTGATAAAAAAGACGGCAATTACTTTGTTGGCCGTACAGAATTTGATTCGCCCGAGGTTGATAACGAGGTGTTAATTGATGCCAGCATTGATTATGCAACCGTTGGCAGCTTTGTTAACGTGGAGATAGACAGTGCCGAAGACTTTGATCTTTATGGACAAATTGTAAAATAATATTAATTTGCGGCTTGCTGTTGAGTGAATTGAGATTAAAAATCTAATTTCGACACCAGCATTTAATATTTTGATGCTTAGCCGATGTTTCTTATCTGATTTTTTAAATCCGAAATCGAACATCCGAAATCCAAAATCAAGATGGAAGCCTCCTGTATAAGTTATAAAGAAACCGGATTTTTTTCGCCCACTGTTATTGACTACATCGAAAACCGGGCCGACCTGCAACCTTTTTACGGCTACCGCCCTGATATGGACGGATTTGCCGAACTGCTTAAAAATAAAAAAGTTGTTGCCGATCGTGAAATTCTATACCGAGTTTTATCAAAGCAATACGCGGAGAAGTCCGAAGGTCAGGAAGTCCGGAAGTCGGGAAGTCCGGAAGTCGGGAAGTCTGAAGGTGAGGGTAACGTAAAACGTATAACGTATAACGTACAACCACTTACCGCCCAAAACTTAGAACTCCTAAAACTCGACGACACCTACACCATTACAACCGGGCATCAGCTCAATATTTTTGCCGGCCCGCTTTATTTTCTTTATAAAATTGCAACCGCAATTAAATTATCCCAACAATTAAAAGCTGCTCATCCCGACAAAAACTTTGTGCCCGTTTACTGGATGGCCAGCGAAGACCATGATTTTGCCGAGATCAACTATACCAACATCGGCGGCAAAAAAGTGCATTGGTGGTATGAAGCTTCGGGAGCTACGGGCCGTATTAACCCGGATACTATGCGGCAGGCGCTAAACCAGTATAAAGGTGTGTTAGGGATGGAGGGCCACGCCGTAGAGGTTGCCGAAATTGTAGAAACCGCTTACACCCGTTTTGATAAACTGGCCGATGCTACCCGTTACCTGGTAAACGCGCTGTTTGGCCAATATGGTTTAGTGATCATCGATGCCGACGACCATGAGTTTAAAAAGCAGTTTGCCCCAATTATGGAGCAGGATATCATCAATCAAAACAGCTTTAAAAACATCACGGCCACTAACGAGCAATTGCACAAACTTAGTGTGCACATCCAGGTAAACCCGCGCGAGATTAACTTTTTTTACCTGAAGGATAGCCTGCGCGAGCGCGTAATATTTGAGCATGACAGCTATCAGGTGATGAATACCGAAATCCGTTTTACTGAAGCGGAATTGAAGGAAGAAATAGCCACTTACCCGGAGCGTTTCAGCCCTAACGTAGTAATGCGCCCCCTGTATCAGGAATGCATTTTGCCAAACATAGCCTACATTGGCGGCGGTGCGGAGGTGGTTTACTGGCTGGAACTAAAATCTAATTTCGATTTCTACAAGGTTGATTTCCCCATACTCATCCTGCGTAACTCGGCACTGGTTGTAAAGAAAGACCAGGCAGCCAAAGTTAAACACATGGACCTTACAACTGCCGATTTGTTTAAACCAAACGATACGCTTAAAACCGACTGGATAAAAAAACACAGCAACCATACCTTGAGCCTTGACGGCGAATGGCGCGAAATGAGCGCCTTGTTCGAAAAGATAAAACTCCGTTCCTATAAAATTGACCCTACGCTATCGCCTTCTGCAGCTGCAGTACAGGCAAGGTTAAAACACGCCATAGATAACCTGGAGAAAAAACTGATCAAAGCAGAAAAACGCAACTATGCTACCAGACTTGAACAATTGGCTGTAGTTAAAGCCGAGCTTTTCCCTAAAGACAGTTTGCAGGAACGCACCGAAAACTTTGGTTTGATGTATGTAAGGTGGGGACAAATGTTCATTGACGAACTCATCCGCCATTTTGAACCGCTTAATTTTGAGTTTACAGTTTTAACAGAAGAATAACCCTGCAACAGAGTGATGCCGGGCGATAACCTTCCCGATGAGCGTATTTTTAATACCTCACTTTAAAATGTTCCTTTTCTTTCCTGTCTTGCTTAAAAAACACCAGGCCTATCCAAAACAGGTTGATGGTGAGGGTAACGTTGGGATTTAGCTTAATTTGGTTCCAGGTTTGCTTCAGTTGGTTATTCAGGTACATGCCGGTAAAAAGCATAATGGTATCCGGATGTACTTCGGGCAGATATTGATCGAAGTATCTTATTGTTTCTTGCCGTAAATTATCGACATGAAAAATCACAAGCGCCGGTTGTGTTTTATCAAGGCGCGCAAATTCAGCATCGTTTTTTGGCAGGAAAAAATTGGCGTTGGGAGCTGCTTGTTGCAAATAAACACTTTCCTTCCCCCCTTTTGCTCCCAGTTCGATAATATTGGCCGGATTAAAATATTTTGCCAGCCGGTAAATTAGCCGGACTACTTTGGGCTTTAAACCTACACTTCCCTCTCCTGTTTTTTGTACAAATCCGGGCTCGTGGTATACCTTTTGGTCGGTGTAATCATAAATTACGTGGTCAATCAGTTTGTAAACAAATGGCGAGTGAATGCCATGCCGGTTATTGGCCGTAATCCGGTGTTGTAAATAATCTTGCACAAATCTGAGATTCCACATCCCCGCAAAAGTAAAAAAGTTTAGTATTTTAGCATTATAGCATATGATAAATCCGACAGAAGTAAACTCTTTGATCCGATTGCTGGATGATCCCGATAACGAGATCTATGATCACGTGCACGAAAAATTGCTTGGTTACGGCAGCGAAGTGATAGCCTACCTGGAAACCGCTTTTGAGCAGGCTTTTGATGCCATACAACAGGAGCGGATTGCTAACCTGGTGCACGAAATTCAATTTGGATCGTTAAAAACCGACTTGCAGTTGTGGCATCAAAGCGGCGCATTTGACCTGCTGCAAGGCGTCCTGATCATTAACCGCTATCAATACCCCGACCTGGACGAACAAAGGGTTATTAACCAGGTAGAATCCATTAAACGCGATATCTGGATCCAGATGATGAACGAGGCCAGCCCTAAGGAGCAGATCAAGCTCATCAACCATGTATTTTACAATATCTATGGTTTCAGCGGCAATACCTCCAACCACCTCGACCCGCAAAACAGCTACCTGAGCCAGGTTCTTGAAACAAAAAAAGGCAACCAGATCTCGATGGCAATCATCTACTCCATCATAGCCCAAAAACTGGATATCCCGGTATACGGCGTAAACCTGCCGCAACACTTTATATTGGCCTATGTTGACGAAAGCATGGAAACTAATTTTGAAGGCGGTATCCTGTTTTATATCAATGCCTTTAACAAAGGCTTTATTTTTGGCCGCCGCGATGTAGATATGTTTTTAAAACAGCTTAACCTCAAGTTCGACAAGCAGTTTTATGAGCCCTGCTCCAACACCGATATTATTAAACGCGTTATCCGTAACCTGATAAGCGCCTACGAAAACTTAGGGGCGGCCGAGAAAGTGGTGGAGTTGAATGAATTGTTGGGGATATTGGGGTAGCAAATATCGTAGGGTAGTAAATCCGGTTATAGTATTTATGAAATCTATATTACAACCACTTGGCCAATCTTGAAGCTACCCAGCTCACAATAATCACGGCGATATTAAGCAATACACTTATTGAAACAAACATGCCATATAAGCTGGTTATCCCGATTAAATTTTCGATTCCAAAAGAAACCAAAGTGACCATTATACATAAAATTAACAAGGATGCCATGGAAGCAAATAGCAATCGGATACGGATATTTACTCCTTTATAAAAAAACCAGGAATAAGGTACCAGGCAAAATACAATAACAAAAATAGTTCCTAATACTTCCATTGTTTTTTAAATTCAAGTATAGCCAAAGTCTAAATTCATAACCTCGCCCCATCAACAGCCAATGCTGGCTCACTTTCATTTTTCAGCCGGTCAATAGCAGTAACCACATAAATATACGTTTTCCCTTTCTCTGCGGTAGTATCCAAATAGAATGTATTGCTGTTATATTGAATGCTTAATATGTTTTCGGCATTATCTAAGTTTAGTTTAGCAACTGTGCTAAAACGATAAACTACATAGCCATAAACCGGCTCATTATCCTTTGCTATCAATGGTGTTTGCCACATCAGTTTAACGGCATTGGCCTCTGGCTTCGCGATAAGCCCTACCGGCGCATTTGGCGCTATTGAATCGCGCCAGAGCATCACCGGCGGCAGGGCCGGATAATGGTAATAATTTGCCCGCAACGAATCTGTAAAACCCAGCGGATTATTCATTAATGAATTGGAACTAAAATATACGCTGCCCTGCACCCTCGCGTTTTTACGCAGGTATTTTATTTGGCCCGGCAGTTCGCCCGGCAACCTGAAACCGGGCAGTTTATTTTCGATAATACGGTATGGTGCCTGCCCAATGTACAAATGCCGGCCATAGGCATTGTTGCCCCACCAGTCAATCATCGTTTTAAACGGCACCAGTTTATCGTCAATTGGGCGGTAAAGCTGCGGGTTAATATAATCTACCCAGCCCTCCTGCACCCACTTGCGCGAATCGGCATACAGGGCAAAATAAGAGTCGCTGCCATGTGTATCAGAGCCATCGGCCAACTGGGTTTTGTTGGCCCAGATACTGAATGGGCTAATGCCAAACTTCATCCGTGGGTTATGCTGATGGATACTATCGTTCAGCATTTTTATCAAGGTGTTTACATTATCGCGCCGCCAATCGTCAATATTAGCAAAACCTTTGCCGTATTGCTGGTAAGCTTGCTGATCGTTTATTTGCTGGCCGGCTACATGGTAAGGGTAAAAATAATCGTCCATGTGAATGCCATCGATATCGTAATTGGTTATCATATCCAACACCACCTGCACTATATACTCCCTTACCTCGGGCAGGCCGGGGTTAAACAGCTTCATGCCGCCGTAAGTAAAAAACCATTCGGGTTTTATACGGGTAATATGCTGTGGGCTAAGCTGCGAATAGGCACTATCCTTAGTTGCCCTGTATGGATTTATCCAGGCGTGCAACTCCATTCCGCGTTTGTGTGCTTCGCTAACAGCAAATTCCAGTGGATCGTAAACGGGGTTAGGCGCCAGGCCCTGCTTCCCGGTAAGCCATTTGGACCAGGGCTCACGACTTTTGGCATAAAAAGCGTCAGCAGCAGGCCGAATCTGGAGCATAATAGCATTGATACCCGTTTTTTGATGGGCATCTAAAATGGTTATTAACTCCTGTCGCTGTTGGGCTGTAGTTTCATTGGGCGTAGCCGGCCAATCGATATTTTCGACGGTAGCTACCCAAACGCCACGGAACTCACGTTTAGGGTGGGCGGCAGAAGTACTATCAACGATTTGCTGTGCACTTGATTTAAGAAAAAGGAGAAGAAAGAGAGTTATAAAAGGCAGTTTGTGTTGCATCGTAATTTAAACCAATCCAGGATCGTGAAGTTTTGAAAACTAAGATTTATAAATTAAAATACATCCAAATGCTGCACCACGTTGTACCTTTTACATTGCTTTTTCGTCTATCTTCAAACCTTTTAACGATATCGAAACTGTTACCTTGCTGAGCTTATTCGCAGTCCCATAGGTAAATACAAACTGCGGATTTTTTTTTGACTTAGACCAACTGATAATTTTAGCGTTATAAACCGATGTAAGCTTGAATAAATGTTGTTCCGGTGCCAAATCAAATTCGGAAGTGGCGATGTAAATGGCTTCCATAGTTTCATCTGTTTCGGGGTTTTCGGCACTTTCATGGGGCCTGGCCACAACAAAAACATTAACAGCAAAGCTATTTGCTTCAATTGTATGATAACTCTCTATGTTATTCAAAACTTCCACAAGGCCTTCATTCGCAACCCTTTTGTAAGTAATTTTTTGCGCCAGCACAGGCAAAACCAAGGCACTCAGCAGTATTGTTAATAAAAAACTCTTCATCAGACTTACTGACCTATAATTACTTCCCGTTCAAAAAACCATTCTCTTCAAGCCAGCTTGTAGCCCAGTCAAACCATTTGCCTTTGTTTTTTGAGTTATTCATCCCAAAGCCATGGCCGCCTTCCTGGAAAATGTGCATCTCGGCTTTAACTTTATTTTTTAATAAGCCATCATAAAACATCAGGCTGTTTTGCACAGGCACTACATTATCATCTTCGGCATGTACCAAAAACGTGGGCGGGGTGTTGGTGGTAATTTGTTTTTCGTTGGAGTACAAATCAACTTGCGCCTGCGATGGTGTTTTACCTATCAAATTTTCGCGAGAGCCAACGTGGGCCTGTTCTCCAAAGCTAATCACCGGGTATATCAGCATCATAAAATCGGGGCGCAGGCTGATGTTGTCTTTATCATCAATCACAGGCTTATCAAAATGCGTTCCCTCGGTTGATGCCAGGTGACCGCCGGCCGAAAAACCGATGATGCCTATTTTTGCAGGATTAACGCCCCACTCCTTAGCATTTTTACGTACAGTATATATAGCCATCTGCGCATCCTGCAGCGGACCGATTGACCTATCAACCATAATATCATCACTTGGCAAACGGTATTTTAATAAAAAGGCGGTTACACCAATTTTATTAAACTCCCGGCATATGGCCATCCCCTCGTGCGCATTGGCTAAGCCAGAATACCCGCCGCCGGGGCAAACTACAACAGCAGCACCGTTGGCTTTCCCTTTTTCGGGTAGGTAGGTGGTTAGGGTTGGCACACTTACACCTGTTATCCAGTTATTGGCATCCGTTTTTTCTACATAGGCTGCCGGTGTTGGTTTTGAGTTGGGTATGCCTTTTGGATATAAGGGCATCGGTTTTTCCTGGCCGTAGGTTATAGTTGCTGCAATGGTCAAAACAAAGGCTGATAAAATGGTTTTCATAACTTGTTAGGTAGCTAAAAGGCTTGGGCAAATTACAAATTATGTATTGAACATCAGCAAAAAAAATAGCGATGGAATAAACCCATCGCTATCATATTGCTATTTTTTACGAACGCAAAAGCGATCTTGATACTTACTACTTGATACTTACTACTAACTCTTCGGCCCACCAAACTCCATCAGGTAAGCCTTTAAAAACTCGTTAAGTTCACCATCCAATACGGCGGCGGCGTTTGAGGTTTCATGATCGGTACGCAAATCTTTAACCAGCTTGTAAGGGTGCAAAACATAATTGCGGATCTGCGACCCCCATTCTATTTTCTTTTTGTTGCCCTCAATAGCATTACTTATTTCCATGCGCTTGCGCATTTCAATTTCATATAGCTGCGATTTCAGCAAGCGGATAGCATTATCCTTATTTTGCAACTGTGAGCGCGACTCCTGGTTTTTGATAATAATGCCCGATGGTTTGTGATATAAACGCACAGCGGTTTCTACCTTGTTCACGTTCTGTCCTCCGGCACCGCCCGAGCGAAAGGTTTCAAACTCGATATCGGCCGGGTTAATATCAATCTCTATGGTATCATCAACCAGCGGATAAACATAAACTGAAGCAAACGAAGTATGGCGCTTGGCATTGGCATCAAATGGCGATACGCGGACCAAACGGTGTACTCCGTTTTCGCCTTTAAGGTATCCGTAGGCAAAATCGCCCTCCAATTGCAGGGTTACGGTCTTTACTCCGGCCACATCGCCGGGCTGGTAATCCTGCTCGGTAACTTTGTAGCCGTTCTTTTCGCCCCACATAATGTACATACGCATGAGCATGCCGGCCCAGTCGCAGCTTTCGGTACCGCCTGCGCCTGCTGTTATTTGCAGTACGGCGTTAAACTGATCTTCCTCGGCCGAGAGCATGTTTTTAAATTCAAGCTCTTCTACGGCCTTTATAGCCATATTATACTGCTCAAGCATTTCGGCTTCGGTAGCATCACCGCCCTGGTAAAATTCAAACAGCACGCCGGTATCTTCAATTACTGCCAATACTTTTTGAAACTCGTCTGTCCAAACTTTTTTTACTTTGATGGATGCCAGTACCTTTTCGGCCTCTTTAGGGTGATCCCAAAAATGCGGGCCAATGGTTATTTCCTGTTCGGCTTTTAGTAGCTCTAATTTCTTGTCGATGTCAAAGATGCCTCCTCAGGGAAGCTGCTCTATCCCTTAAATCCTGAATCTGTTCTTTAGTCATGTGGCAAATATAGGTAATTAGATTATCGGCATAAATAAAAAAAGGCCTGCAAATTGTTTAGCAATCTGCAGACCCGTTTTTAAAAGGTAGATGAATATATTAAGCAACCATAGCGCGGTCAACCAGCAAACTTAAGTCGGCTCGGTTACCATTTAGCTTGGTAAGCATATTTTTAAGGCCAAATTCTTTAACCTGCTCGCTTTTTGAAGCTTTTACCAGCTCGGTCATCACAGCCGGAATCAATGCTTTTGACGCGATCATCGCCTGCTCGGGGTCGATATGATAAAAAGTATTGAGCCGGTTGGCAAACCTGCTAACCATACTGGATACCAATGATTGATTGTAAATACCCGACGAGCGAAAATACTTCACTAAATCTTTCAATTTACCGTTTTCCATTTGTCCTTTTAATACCTCGATGATAGCGCTCGATGCTTCAATCAGCACGCTTTCGTGGTGTTTTACAGGGATTGAGGGGTTGTTAATAACAGCCGTCCCGGCGTTATTTTTTACAAGCAAAAAAAGTTTTCCAAACATAAGCAGCAACAATTTTATACCGAAATTTACAAATTGATGATAAATCACTCATTTGATTACCAACAATACAAAGATATTAAATAATAATTTTAAATCTCCAAACAATTTGCAAATATTTTTTAAAAATTCGCAATTTAAAGGTGTAAACTAAACACTATGTGCGTAGTGTTAAAATAACACTGAGAATAGTAAGTTTGATAAATAATATCCATCTAACAATTAACTTGTTACTTTTGTCAAAAACACTTCAACTATGTTGCCAAATATCGATTTCACAACCACCCAGAGCTATAAATATTTAGCCGACCATTACATTGATATCGTATCAAAAAGCCTGAAAGAATTATTCGATGCTGATGATCAGCGATTTAATAAATTTTCTATCCAGTTTGAGGAGATCCTGCTGGATTATTCTAAAAACCGCATCGACGATGAAACTATAGCTTTATTAATACAATTGGCCAAAGAATGTTCTGTAAATAAGGCAATAGAAGCCATGTTTGCCGGCGAAACCATCAACGTAACCGAAGGACGTCCGGTACTGCACATTGCGCTGCGTAACCGTAGCAATACACCTATATATGTAGATGGCAAGGATGTAATGCCCGATGTTAACAAGGTGCTTGATCATATGAAGGAATTCAGCGAAGCCATTATATCCGGCACCTGGAAAGGCTATACCGGCAAACCTATTACCGATGTGGTAAACATTGGTATAGGTGGCTCTGATTTAGGCCCGGTAATGGTTACCGAAGCATTAAAAGCTTACAAAAACCACCTTAACCTGCATTTTGTAAGTAACGTTGATGGTACGCACATAGCCGAAACATTAAAAGCGGTTAACCCCGAAACTACTTTATTCCTGATAGCATCCAAAACTTTCACCACCCAGGAAACTATGGGTAATGCCCACAGCGCCCGCGACTGGTTTTTAGCTGCCGGTGCTACCGAGGCTGATGTAGCCAAACACTTCGCTGCCTTATCAACCAATGCTGCCGCCGTGGAAAAATTTGGTATCGATACAAAAAATATGTTTGAGTTTTGGGATTGGGTTGGTGGTCGTTACTCGCTATGGAGCGCCATTGGTTTGTCAATTGCCTTAAGCATCGGCTTTGATAATTTTGCCCAGTTGCTGGACGGCGCACACGCTACAGATAACCATTTCAAGAGCGCGCCGTTTGAAGAAAACATCCCGGTAACGCTTGCGCTTTTGGGCATCTGGTACAATAACTTCTTCGAAGCCGAAACCAATGCCATTTTACCGTACGACCAATATATGCATCGTTTTGCCGCCTATTTTCAACAGGGCGATATGGAAAGCAATGGCAAACATGTTGACCGTAACGGCAAACATGTGGAGTACTCAACCGGCCCAATCATCTGGGGCGAGCCCGGCACCAACGGCCAGCACGCTTTTTACCAATTGATTCACCAGGGTACCAAACTAATCCCTTGCGATTTTATAGCTCCGGCGCAATCGCACAACCCGCTTGGCGAGCACCATAACATGTTGCTATCAAACTTCTTCGCCCAAACAGAGGCATTAATGAACGGCAAAACAGAAGAAGTGGTTATTGAAGAATTAAAAGCCGCCGGCAAAACCGAAGCAGAAATTGCAGCTATAGCGCCATTCAAAGTATTTGAAGGCAACCGCCCAACAAATTCATTCCTGCTTAAAAAAATCACCCCGCACAGCCTGGGTTCACTGATTGCCATGTACGAGCACAAGATTTTCGTTCAAGGCATTATCTGGAACATTTACAGCTTTGACCAATGGGGCGTTGAGCTGGGCAAACAATTAGCCGGCAAAATTCTTCCTGAATTGAAGGATGATAGTGAAATAAGCAGCCACGATTCATCAACTAATGGGTTGATTAATTTGTATAAGGCGTGGCGTTGATTTTAGGCTAAAGCCAGATTTGCATGTGGGCGATCCGTTGGCTGAAGCCAACGGCAATGAATTTGGTTTACATAAACCCCAATTTGATTCAGTGCCATCTCATTTTTGGATCCATTGGTTGAAGCAAACGGCAATGAATTTGGTTTTGAATAAATCTTGATCAGATTCATTGCCGTCCCATTTATGGGACGGATTATAAAACAACGGGCTTTGGCTTTAGCCAAATTAAACTATACCTTAGAAGTAAGCTAAATTTTGATCAGTTTATAAAACCATCACGAATATGTCGTTCGTAAAAATTTGGATCCATTTAGTATTCTCAACCAAGAACCGCAGTCCTTGGCTTAAAAAGGAGTTTAGACACGATGTATACAAACACATCGCCGAAAACTGTAAAGAGAAAGAAATATTCTTGCAAGCTATTAATGGGTATACAGATCATGTACATTGCCTGATTTCATTAGGAAAAGATCAAAATATTGCCAAAATAACGCAACTTATAAAAGGCGAGTCTTCGTTTTGGATCAATAAGAATACCTTAGTTGATGAACAATTTAGCTGGCAGGATGATTATTTCGCTGTATCGGTTAGTGAATCACAGGTAGAAACAGTTATCAGCTATATAAAAAACCAAGAAATTCATCATTCAAAAAAATCGTTCGATGATGAGGTAAATGAGTTTATGACGAAATATGGATGGCAAATTATCAAAGGATAAATATTAATTGACAGAAAGCAATCAATATGACCAAACTGCATAATAGTTGGGTCTAAGACCAGTTTCACGCTTTGAGACCCGTCGGCTGAAGCCAACGGCAATGAATTTCGATTTTTAATTTTATCCGATATTTTCCCCTACTGCTTTTATCAAAAGAGGCTTTATTAATGGCAATGAATATATACTATTCAGGTTCTTTGCCGTCCCATAAATGGGACGGGGTACAAAACGCAAACTGGCTTCAACCAGAATCGAATTATTCTTATAAACTATTCCTTCACAAACTTTACCTGATACATTTTGGGCCATTTTTTTCCGGTAACAAAAACACGTTTGGTTGCAGCATCATAAGCTATGCCGTTAAGTACATTGTTACCCCAATCGCGGCCAGCGGGGCGTTCCGATTCGGGGTACAGGTTTTTCATGTCAATTTTTTGCTCAACAGCGCCTGTTTTCGGATTTATAACCAGGATATCGTCTGTTTGGTAAACATTGGCATATAGCTTTCCGTCGATGTATTCCAATTCGTTTACCGAATCTATTTGTTTTTTATCATCGCATACATTGATTGATCCCATTTCCTGGTAAGTATCCTTGTTCAGGAACCAGATTTTGTTGGTGCTATCGTCCATGTAAAGCTTTTTACCGTCAAAGCACATGCCCCAGCCTTCGGCTCCAACATTATTTGGAAAAGTATTAAGCAGCTTCAAGGAACTTTTATCGTACACAAAACCAACTTTTTCGCGGTAGGTAAGCTGAATCACCTTATTCCCAACAACTGACAGCCCTTCGCCAAAATACTGATCCCCTAATTTAGTGAGTTGTATGGCTTTTCCGGTTTCGAGATTGTTTTTACGAATAGTAGAATGACCAGCCTCACCGGTACTTTCATACATAATCCCATCTAAATACTCCAGTCCTTCGGTGTATGAACTGGTATCATGCGGATAAGTTTTCTCTACTTTATAAGTATAAGCCTCAGGTGCTTTTGCAGCCAGCAGCAATATATTGGTGCTTACATCCTGGCTTTTACCTGCCTGGTAAACTTTGGCGGTTATCAATTTTATACCCAGGGGGATGGTATCTGTTTTCACGCTGATGGCCGATGAATCTTTAGCTACGCCTAAACGGGTTTCTTCCATTAGGTACACTACCGAATCGGGTTTGGTATCGGCAGGCAGGCCCACTTTTACTTTTACTACATCGCCCGCTTTGTAAGTAGTGCCCGCTTCCGGGCTGATCGTATAATCGGCACCGTTATCGGCCGGTTTTTGTTTGCAACTGTTACAGCCCAAAGCCAAAAGTAAACCTGCTGCAAAAAATATCTTTAATGTGTTATTCATGTTTTTCATAATGTGCCCGACGGCCAAAACGCGTCTTCGATATGGTTTAGTATATAATTTTTATCCTTATCAAACAAAATAGCAATGATGTCAAACCGCACCTCGCCCTGGTGGTTCATGATGTAAATATATTCATCGGCGGCATCGGCCAGTAGCTTTTGCTTGCGCGCATCAACAAAATCTTCGGGCATGCCAAAGCCAGTGCCGGTGCGCGTTTTCACTTCGGTAAATATAATAACCTTGTCTTTATATGCAATCAGGTCAATTTCGGCTTTGCCGTGTGTCCAGTTCTCGTCCAGGATCTCATAACCGGCATTTTCCAGGTGTGTTTTGGCTAAAGCTTCGCCCGCGCGACCAAGATCAAGGTGTTGGGCCATTATTTGATAATTACTGACCCTAAAAAGTCGGAGATACTTTTTTCAACTTTTTTCATACGCATATACTGGTTAAGCAGTATTTCTTGGTCGGCTTCGGTTTGTGCATTTTTAAGTTCAATCCGCAGGTTATCCAGCATTCCCTCAACCTTATGCTTTTTAAGGTGAAAAATAGCCCCCAGGATGGTGGCCTTCATATTATGCTGCTCATCATGTATCATGATCTTGTGCATATCGTACCAGTTTTCGCTCAGAGTATATTTGGAGCTCAACAAATCAATACTGATATCAACAATGCCTTTATTTGCGTGATGAATAAAATAGGCATCCTCTGGCAGAATACCGTTTTCAACCTCTTTTTGATATAGTTCAACAAATAGCTTGCAGGTTTCATGCTCAAAGGTAACATCACCCAATTCGGCTATCATAAAGGGGCCAATGTAGGTATTGGCAATGCCATCCCAGTCAATCATTTTACTGCCGTATAATAACAGCAGGCGAATGACCTCCTTCTCCTGGAAATATTCTTTTTTAGGGGCGCTTGGCGCAAGATCAACCTCGTCAAAAAAATGAGGCTCATCAGGCGGCATCTCCGGCTGGTAGCGGTTATGATTTTGCTGTTGCTGGCCATCCTTTTTGGATTTGGCCTGCCGCATTTTATTAAGCTCGGATAGCAACGCGCGTTCATCAATCTGCAAAATGTAGCTACACTCTTTAATGAACACCGATGCCTTGATGGAATCGGGAATTTTGGCAATACTTTCTACAATCTCGCGGATAACACCAGCCTTTTTTATCGGGTCGTTGCCTGCATCTTTTAGCAGTGTATTAGCCTTAAAAAGGATAAAGTCCTTTTTGTTCTCCTCGATATATTTTTTAAACGCACTTGAGCCATTGGCCTGCACATACGAGTCGGGATCGTGCCCATCAAGAAAGGTAACTACCTTTACGTTAAGACCTTCCTCCAGGATCATATCCAACCCGCGGATGGCCGCTTTTATACCCGCTGCATCGCCATCATATAAAATGGTAATGTTTTTTGTAAACCGGCTTATGAGTTTGATCTGTTCAACGGTTAAAGATGTACCGGATGATGCCACCACGTTTTCGATGCCGGCCTGCACTACCGAAAGCACATCGGCATAGCCTTCAACCAGGTAGCAGTTATCTTCCTCGCGGATGGCCTTTTTAGCAAAGTACAAGCCGTAAAGTACATTCGATTTATGGTAGATCTCGCTCTCGGGCGAATTTACATACTTGGGTACGTTTTTATCTTTTTTTAAGGTACGGCCGCCAAACGCGATAACCCTGCCGGTAAAATTATGTATCGGGAACATTACCCGGCCGCGGTAACGGTCATACAACGTACCGTTATCCCGTTTAACAGACAAGCCGCTATCAACCAGGAATTGCTCTTTATAACCCTCCCTCAGGGCGCTGCCGGTAAATGCCTCCCATTGATCGGGCGAGTAGCCCAGCTCAAACTTCTTGATGATATCGTTACTAAAACCGCGCTCTTTAAAATAGCTTAGGCCGATACTTTTACCTTCATCGGTTTCAAGCAAACTTTCGTGAAAAAATTTGGCGGCATAACCCGATACAATCATCAGGCTTTCGCGGCGCAGGTCTTCTTCGCGGTTTTCGGGGGCTTCCACGGTTTCCTCAACCTCGATGCCGTACTTTTTTGCCAGCCATTTTAAGGCTTCGGGATAGCTGAATTTTTCCAGCTCCATTAAAAAAGTAACTGCCGAGCCACCTTTACCTGTAGAAAAATCTTTAAAAATGCCTTTTGCGGGCGATACCGTGAACGACGGTGTACGCTCATTGGCAAATGGCGAAAGGCCCACGTAATTGGCCCCGCGCTTTTTTAACTGCACAAATTCCCCTATCACCTCCACAATGTCGGTGGCTTCCATAATACGGTCGATGGTGGATTTTATGATCATGCGCTAAAATGCAAATGTAGGCAAAGATGCGCGTTGCCCTAAATCCGCAAACGTTAAATTACACTTTTATTTGATGGCGAGGGCTTTAAAATTCAAACGCCAACGCTAAGCAAACTTACCATCTAACAATTTAAGCAGTGATGATTTAACACCGCTTGCTTCATATTTATAGAAAACGATAAGTAGCAGGTAAGCAAAAATTGGGGCTACGAAAGGCAACCAATAACTAAAATTATCTTTAACTGTCCTTGAAATAAATATAAAAGCCACTTCCCAGCAAAAAAAAACACCAATCACCACGAAGATGATCATTGATGGAAAAATCTTCAAACTTATTTTACTTCCCTGCAAATCCGGCGCAATACCGCCTTTGGCTATGGGCACCATGGCCGCGCGTGGACTATGTAGCGGCTTAAACCTGAATTGAAGGTTAAATACATCACCTATAAATAATGGTTCCTTTTTGTTGTAAAACGCCCAGTTTTCATAATTAAAGTGGGAGGGCATTACAGCCTTTTGCAATATAGTTTCAA
The DNA here is from genome assembly GCF_051903035.1 of Mucilaginibacter sediminis. Taxonomy (NCBI): domain Bacteria; kingdom Pseudomonadati; phylum Bacteroidota; class Sphingobacteriia; order Sphingobacteriales; family Sphingobacteriaceae; genus Mucilaginibacter; species Mucilaginibacter sediminis. The sequence continues at coordinate 5,802,028 of NZ_CP170602.1, read as the reverse complement.
CCTCGGCTGGCTGATGAGGAGTTAAAATGACAAGGTTTTCGAAGGGAAGAAAATTCATTAATTGAAGATAATAAATTATATCCTTAACCTAAACCATGTTTGCTTGCCTGCGCTTTAAAAATGTTACCGCAATACCGGCCAGCACAATTACGCTGCCGATAATCTCGTTCAGTTCCAGTTTTTCGCTCAGTAAAATAGCGGCAAGGATGGCGGCAAAAACAGTTTGGCTCAGCAAGGCGATAGATACCTTGGTCGATTCGAGGTAACGTAGTGAATAATTTATGGTAAGCCAGCCAACAAGCTGGCATATTACCCCCATACCTAAAAAACATAACCAAACCTTTAACGAAAAATGTAAAATACTGGTGCCCATAAAGTTGTTAACTACCAGTAAAAACACACTTGCCCCCATCATGCTGTAAAACATAAAGGTAAATACATCAATACCGCTCATGATGTTTTTTGATGTCATGATGTACGTAGCGTAAAACAGGCTGGCCAACACGGCAAGCAAAATACCCGCGTTAAGCTCCAGGTGTAAAATATGCTGATAGCCTACCAGCACCACCATGCCTGCTATGGCCACTACGGTACCTATCCAGAACAACTTGCCCGAACTTTTTTTAAATAACAGGAAACTGAACAACCCAACCCAAACCGGTGCCAGGTTAGCTATGAGGGTTGATACGGTAGCGCTTATTTTTAACAGTGATAAATTCCAAACGGCTACATCGGCAGCGAAAATTACGCCCGCGATGACGGCAATTACCAATTGCTTTTTTTTAACCCGGAGCTTGCCCTTGATGATGCAATAGGGCAGCAAACAAAGCCAGGCAAAAAAAACCCGGTAAAACGCGCAGCCAATTGGCGATACCCCTGCAAGCTTTACAAATATTGGCGAAAACGAGATGCATAAAATGCCAATAACCAGGCTCACTTTAGGGTTCATGACGGCAAACTTAAGCAATTAGGCTATGAATAAACAGCAGATAACTGTTTTCGGCACAGAATGTATCATATGGCAACTTTTGAGCGTATGCTATTCAAACCTCCTGCATCATGAAAAATACATCCTGTCTTTTGTTGTGTTAACAGCACTTTTAACTGACTGCGGCAAAAAAACTGCTGCGTTTTACCACAAACTACGTATATGGTGGCCGATAAAAACAATACCCAGTGGAGTGCCGACGCATCCGGCAGTAATATAAGCCAGGACACCATCGCTTTATTTGGCAGCAATTTTAGTACGCAGCTGGAAGAAGCCCTACCCTGCAATTTAAGGCATCGGCAACAGGAATTTATAGCCTGAAAGGCAGCCAGGCACTATACTATAACACCATAGGGCGCGATGTGATATCCAGCGAATATGGGTTAGACGATACTTATGCAAATACGGTTAATATAACAGCATATGACAAGGCAGGCAAAGTGGCAACAGGAACTTTCAACTTAAAATTCAAACACACATATCCCGCTGATAAACCCGCCTCGCTCCAGTTTTTAAATGGGAAATTTAAAGTGGCGCTACACTGATTAAATTTATAACTGCTTAAGCAAATACAGTTTTTCGGGCAAATTATTATTTAAACATCGGGACAAACAAAGGGGCAGAATTTTTATAAGATCAACATGGCTATCACCGGAAGGTGCAAATCAAATTGTCGTAATGGGCTTTGGGGGCTAAAACCCAAAAATCCTTCCTAAACAATTAAAAGTCAACAAACTGTAAACTCGGGTATTTAATTGCAATAATCATCTAAACAAAGTGAAAGCGATTTGGATTATGCTAAATATTTTAGGATTTTTGCACTCGCAAAAAGTTCATAGTTGATAGATCATGGTTCATGGTATAAATTTTGCCATCAACCTATTTAGCTTCCTAACAGCTATGATCCATGAACTATGAACCATGAACTAATTCAACGCATGAGCAAAGAAGCAGAAAAAGATCCATCAAAACATATTATTATAAAAGGGGCGCGTGTACACAACCTTAAAAATATGGATGTGGCCATCCCCAAAAACAAGCTGGTTGTTGTAACGGGTATGTCGGGTTCGGGCAAATCGTCGCTTGCTTTTGATACGTTATATGCCGAGGGCCAGCGGCGCTATGTAGAAAGCCTTTCGTCATATGCCCGCCAGTTCCTGGGCCGCATGAACAAGCCCGACGTTGATTATATAAAAGGTATAGCGCCCGCAATAGCTATTGAGCAAAAAGTAATCACATCAAACCCACGCTCAACTGTGGGCACCTCGACAGAAATTTATGATTACCTGAAACTGCTTTTCTCGCGCATTGGCAAAACCATTTCACCTATATCCGGCCTGCCGGTGAAAAAAGATTCGGTTACCGATGTGGTAAACTTTGTACTCGGCCTGCCCAACGAAAGCCAGGTAACCATATTGGCTCCCTTATATCCGCACAATAACCGCAGCCTGAAAGAAGAGTTGGCCGTGCTGATGCAAAAAGGTTTTGTACGCGTGGAATACCAGGGAAAGCTATCGAAAATAGAGGCATTGTTAGAGGACGCCAGTATTGTTGATGATGGGTCATGGCTGATAGAAGAGGTAAAAGGTGAAAGCTTAAAGGCGAAAGGCAAAAAGCAAAAGGTTGAAAGCGAAAAGCAAAATGAAACAGATCAACTCACCACTCACTACTCACCACTCACCACTTATAACGCTGTACGCATCGTTATCGACCGTATAAGCAAAAACGAAGAGGATGAAACGGTAAGTCGCCTGGGCGACTCTATCCAGACCGCCTTTTTTGAGGGTAAAGGCGATTGCTACGTGCGTTACCAGGAGACCGACACGGAGCACGAAACCGAGCGCTTTTTTTGCGATCGCTTTGAACTGGACGGCATTAAGTTTGAAGAGCCTACCCCCAACTTTTTCAGCTTTAATAACCCTTACGGCGCCTGCAAAAAGTGCGAGGGCTATGGCAAGGTAATTGGTATTGATGAAGATTTGGTTATCCCCGATAAAAGTAAATCGATATATGAAGGAGCTATTGCCCCGTGGCGCGGCGAAAAAATGCGCGAATGGAATGACAACCTGGTTAGGCATGCCCTGAAATTTGATTTCCCGATACATCGCCAATACAATCAGCTTACTCCCAAAGAGCAAAAATTACTGTGGACCGGTAATAAGTTTTTCCGTGGCCTTGACGAATTTTTCAAGGAGATGGAAGAGCAAACCTATAAAATCCAGTACCGTGTTTTGCTATCGCGATACAGGGGCAAAACCACCTGCCCCGAGTGTAAGGGCAGCCGTTTGCGCCAGGATGCATCGTATGTAAAAATTAATGAGCGCTCTATTACCGATGTGGTTTTGATGCCGCTTGATAAAGCGCTGGAGTTTTTCCAGGGCCTGGAACTGAACGAAACCGACGCCAAAATTGGTAAACGTTTATTAATGGAAATAACCAATCGTTTGGTTTTCCTGAATGATGTTGGCTTGGGCTATTTAACGCTAAATCGTTTATCTAACACGCTATCGGGTGGCGAATCGCAACGGATTAACCTTGCTACCTCATTGGGAAGCAGCCTGGTGGGCTCGATATATGTATTGGATGAACCAAGCATAGGCCTGCACCCGCGCGACACCCAGCGCTTAATTGGCGTATTAAAATCCCTGCGCGATGTGGGCAACACCGTTTTGGTGGTTGAGCACGAGGAAGAGATTATGAAGGCGGCCGACCATATTATTGATATTGGCCCCGAAGCCGGCACTCATGGAGGTGAATTGATTTTTACCGGAACTTATGACGAGATTATAAAAGACGATAACAGCTTAACCGGCCGCTATCTGAGCGGTAAGGACGAAATTGCTATACCAGCCACCCGCCGTAAATGGCACGATTTTATTGAGATAAAGGGCGGCCGCGAAAACAACCTGCAGCATGTAAATGCCAAATTCCCGTTGGGCGTACTTACGGTGGTTACCGGCGTGTCCGGATCTGGTAAAACCAGTTTGGTTAAACGCATACTGGCCCCTGCCCTGCAAAAAACGCTGGGCAATTACTCGGGCGAGCAAACCGGATCATACGATAGTATTGAAGGCGATTACGCCAAGATAGAACAGGTAGAAATGGTTGATCAAAATCCCATTGGCCGTTCATCACGTTCAAACCCGGTTACTTACGTAAAAGCCTGGGACGAGATCCGCAACCTGTACGCTGCACAACCAGCAGCCAAAGCAGCCGGCTTAAAACCATCCGCATTCTCGTTTAACGTAGAGGGTGGCCGTTGTGATGTTTGCCAGGGCGAGGGTGAAGTGAAGATAGAAATGCAGTTTATGGCCGACATTTTTCTCACCTGCGAAACCTGCGGAGGCAATCGCTTTAAACAGCACATCCTGGATATTACCTACAACGAAAAGAACGTAGCCGAAGTACTGCACATGACCATTGATGAGGCTTTGCAGTTTTTTGCCAAAGAGCCAAAGATCATTTCAAAAATAAAACCCCTGGTTGATGTTGGTTTAGGTTATGTACAACTGGGCCAATCATCAAATACGTTATCGGGCGGCGAAGCGCAGCGTATTAAGCTGGCATCGTTCCTGGTAAAAGGTAACAACACGCACAAAACGCTGTTCATTTTCGATGAACCCACTACCGGGCTGCATTTTGCCGACATTAAAAAGCTGCTGAAATCATTTGATGCCTTACTGGAGCATGGTAATACCATTATTGTTATTGAACATAACATGGACGTTATTAAATGCGCCGACTGGGTGATTGACATTGGCCCCGAAGGCGGCGACCGTGGCGGTAAAGTGGTATTTGAAGGCGTGCCTGAAAACCTTATCAAAGAAAAAAAATCGCACACCGGGCATTATTTAAAAGAGCGGTTTGTAAAGTAATACCGCCCTATCAAGCTATAACAACAAGGCGCTTGCAGCATAAACACTGTAAGGGCCTTTTTTTGTCCTTATTATCAATCCAGGTTAATTTGCTGTTGATATTTGTTATGCTAATGCTTATATTTACATAACACGGCCTAACATCTTATTTTTTCCTCTTCCAACAATATCTATCTGTAAAAGATACGATAACGGCCACAGGCTATTAACTTCTAAATCTTCAATTTATGTCGGGTACAAAACACCTTTATGACACCATTCGTCCTATGTTTGGCGGACACTTCTCTCAAAGCCAGATTGATGGCATCGAAACTATTTTAACGGCTATTGCTGCAGCTGGTATAACCGATAACCGCAAAACAGCGTACATGCTGGCTACTGTGTTTCATGAATGCGCCAAAAAAATGCAGCCAATAGCCGAATTTGGCAAGGGGGCAGGCCATGACTATGGTAAAAAATTAAAAATGGGGACCGGCCCCGGTCACCGGATACCCTATACCACTCCCGATAAATTATATTACGGCAGGGGCTATGTACAACTAACCTGGTATGAGAATTACGAGAGCATGGGCCACTTACTGCATGTTGACCTGCTCGGAAATCCAGAACTGGCCTTAGATCCAACTATAGCTGCAAACATTATGGTTAAAGGGATGGTTGGTGGCCTGTTTACGGGCAAGAGCCTTGGCAAATATTTCACAGCCGACTTAACCGACTGGGTAAACGCCCGCAAAATAATTAACGGCCTTGACCAGGCAGCAACTATTGCAGGATATGCTCAAACGTTTTATAAAGGGTTAACTGCCCCGGTGTAAATAACCAAAGGAATTTAGGCGGCGAAAGAGCCCAGTGAAATTCCGGCTTCCTTAATTTGGCCATGCCGGTTGATTATTAAGCTTGTTATAGCGTTAAATAATTGTTGGTTTTCCTCCCAAAAGGCAGTTTTAATTTTTAACACAATCGCTAATAAGTCGCCGGGGTAGTAATCGCCCTCGGCAAAAAGATCTTCTGTAAGTTCTTCGATGGCAAGCGGTACAAGATATGGCAAGCTAAACTCCTGCCCTATCATTAAACGCAAATCCCCGGTAGTAAATTCATTTAGCGGGAGCTTCAATAGCTCCTGGCAGCGCCGTACAAGTGTTGTTGGCGCCGCTGCCGGATCTTCAACGCCTATCTTTTCCAGGTTTTGCAGTGATTTGTAGCGCCAATTATTTTCCAGTTTCATAAAATATAATCAACATGTGTAAGCCATTAACTTAATCAACTACTCATCACCCAATCAACCACTCAACTAATTATTTGCCACCCGTTTTAACGTACATATAAATAATACCGCCAATAACGGTAATGGCCAATACAATAAGCCCGGTAACACCTTTCTTTTTATCCTGGCGCATTAGCCATACTAAAAATGCAACCAGCGGCAGCACAAATACCGCCCAGAATATTAATGATGGAATAGTCATAAATTATTGATTTATTGAATTAGTGAATTACTGATTTGAATTGCAAAGTAATTATTAGACATTCCCTTCAATTCAATAAATCAATAATTCAGTAATTCAAAATTAAAATATCATCCTTGCCATGGGTGCAATTTCCTGCCCCGAAAATTCACCTTTTAAATATTTATAGTAGCCGGCAATTGCAATCATTGCGGCGTTATCTGTACAATATTGCATAGCCGGAATAAAGCTTTCCCAGCCGTTTTTTTCGCAAAGCGCCTGTAGTCCCAACCTTAAACCTGTATTGGCCGATACACCGCCGGCCAAAGCCAATTGTTTAATACCGTACTGTTTTGCGGCTTTTTCAAATTTATTAAGCAGTATGGTTGCTGTCCGTTTTTCAACCGAGGCACAAATATCGGCCATGTTTTCGCTGATAAAATCGGGGTTCTTAGCCACGTTATCGCGAATAAAATACAATATCGACGTTTTTAACCCGCTAAAACTAAAATCAAAGCCCGGGATCTGCGGCTCGGGAAACTTGTAAGCATCCGCATTACCCTGCCGCGCGTATTTATCTATAAGCGGGCCGCCCGGATAAGGTAAGCCCAATATCTTACTGGTTTTATCCATTGCTTCACCTGCAGCATCATCCAGTGTTTGGCCAATAATTTCCATTTCAAAATAATCTTTTACCAAAACTATTTGCGTGTGCCCGCCCGATACGGTAAGGCATAAAAATGGAAACACGGGCTTATGATCGCCAATAAAGTGGGCCAGGATATGGGCCTGCATGTGATTAATTTCGACCAATGGCGCGTTTTGGGCAAGCGCAAATGCCTTGGCGAATGACACACCAACTAATAATGAGCCTAAAAGGCCCGGCCCGCGGGTAAAAGCTACCGCATCAATATCATTTTTGTTTACTTTTGCGTTCAATAGTGCTTGTTGAACGGCAGGAACAATATTTTGCTGATGCACCCTTGAGGCAAGCTCGGGGACAACGCCACCATATGCCTCGTGAATGCTTTGGTTAGCAATAACATTGCTCAGGATAACCCCATCAACGCAAACAGAGGCAGATGTGTCATCGCAAGAAGATTCAATTCCTAATATTACAGGCACTTGTTTTAATTATTGAATTAATGAATTAGTGAGTTAGTGAATTCCTGTTTAGCTGAATTTTCCGATCTCAATAAAAGATCATCAAACTAATCAATGCCTTAATTGTAATTGATGAGTTTTAAATCACTAATTCAATAATTCGCTAAATCACTAAATAAAAAGCAAAGTTATTAAAAAAGCACTCAAAATAGTATTCGGGCTGGTGTTGTTGATATTATTGACACTGAGCATACTTTTATTGGCTTTTCAATATAAACCCGTACAAACATGGGCCGCTAAAAAAGCGACCAAATATTTGTCGGACGAATTGCGTACTACCGTAAGCATAAAAAGCCTTTATATAAGGCCTTTTAGCACCGTAGTTATTGAAGGGTTATATGTACTGGATAAAAAGAAGGATACGCTGCTAAATACCCCAAAGCTGGCGGTAGATATTAATGGGTTCTCTATTTTTAACAGCATCAAACAACGGCTTATTACTTTCTCGGCCATTGAGCTTGATAACGGGTCTTTTTACCTGAAAAAACAAAAGGATAGTACCACCAACCTCGATTTTATTATCAACTATTTTAACTCGGGCGATACTGCAAAAACCACCAGCAAACCCTGGACGCTGAATTTTGATAAGATCACCATTAATAACTTCCATTTCCGGTACAAAAACCAGCTGATTGATACCGCAATGGCCCAGGTTAATTTTGACGATATTGACGTAAAACATTTTAGCACGGTGGTTTTAAATATGGATATCAAAAACCACCTGTTTAAGGGCAATGTGCAAAAGCTAACCCTTGCAGAAAAAAGCGGGTTTTACGTTAAAAATTTAACATCAAATATCACCATAGATACTAACCAGATACTGGCACAAAACCTTCATTTAAAAACCGGGCATTCTGATTTGAAAGATTATTTCAGGATGAAATTCAAATCGTTTAGCGATTTTGACGAGTTTAACACTAAGGTTTATATGGATGGCGATTTTAAATCGTCGCGGGTATCGTCGGCAGATATTGCCTACTTTACCAGCGGGCTCGAAAAAGTAACTTTCGACCTTGGTTTAGACGGTCGTGCCCACGGGACGGTTAGTAACATAAAATCAAAAGGAGTTACCATAACCGGCGGCCAGGCTACCTTTATAAAAGGCGACTTTAATTTAAGAGGTTTGCCCGATTGGGATAATACCTTCCTGGAGCTGCGCTTTGACCAGATAGCATCTAACAAAAAGGATATCGATTATCTTATCAGTCATTTTTCGGGCCAGTCCAACCTAAAAGTGCCTGATATTATCAACAAGTTTGGTAACGTCAATTTCACAGGCAGATTTAGCGGTTTGCAAAACGATTTTGTGGCCTACGGTATTTTCAAAACTAAGCTTGGCCGTTTTGATTCGGACATTAATTTAAAAATCGACAAAAAAGGAAACCCCAGTTACAGCGGCAAACTGGATGCCTTTAACTTTGACCTGGGCACCCTGCTTGATGAAAGCAGCCTGGGCCGCACCACGTTTACATCAAACATAAAGGGTAGCGGCGACGACCTTAAAACCTTGAGCGAAAAAGGCGATGCTAAAATTAAATACATCGATTTTAATAATTACTCCTATAATAACCTTACCATCAATGGCTCGTTTATAAAAAAACTTGCTAACGGGCATATCACCATTAACGATAAAAACATAAAGCTCGACCTGAAAGGAAAGGTAAACCTAAACGGCCAACTGCCCGCGTATGATTTGGCAGCCACCATTAAGGATGCCAAACTAAACGCCTTAAAACTGATAAAAGATACCATCACCCTTAGTACACAGCTAAAAACCACGTTCAGGGGTGATGACCTTAAAAATTTACAGGGCAATATTTTGCTATCGCCGATAAAGATTGTGGACCCACGTAATAATTACCAGGCCGATTCACTGTACCTTTCGGCCAGCGGCAGCGGTAATGCCAGGGAAATAGCCCTCAAATCTGACTTTGCCGATGCCAATATTAAAGGCAGTTTTGACCTTGCTACCCTCCCATCGTATTTTAAAACCATTGTTAAAAAGTACATTCCATCGTTGCAAACTACTATTGTACCGCCTAAACCAGAAGAGTTTGATTTTAACCTCAACCTAAAAAAACTCGATCCGCTGACATCGATATTTTTACCTCAATTAAAAATACCTGATCAGGGGAATTTTACGGGCCATTTTGACTCCAATAACAAAACAGCTACGCTATCGGGCTATATAAAAACGTTTAAAATTGGCAAAACGGTTTTTCATGATTTTATTATTGACGAGAGCACATCCGATAATTTGCTGGGACTTAACGTTTCGCTAAAAAGGGTTGACCTGACCGACAGCCTTTTTATCAAGGACATTAACATAACCAACTTTCTTAAAAACGATAGTTTAAACTTTAACGTTAAGCTATCCGATAAAAATGCTGTAAACCAGCTGGATCTTTACGGCCTGGTTGAATTTGGCAAAGACACTACAGCCAAATTAAAACTACTACCCTCAGACGTGATCCTGGAGCATGAAAAGTGGAAAATACAGGAGCAGGTACGCATCCGGCTACTTAATGGCAAAACACAGGTAACGGGGTTCGAGTTATCAAACGGAAGTCAAAAGGTCAGGATAAATGGCTTTATATCTGATAACCCTACTGATGTATTAAAACTCACGTTTGAGAAATTTAACATGCGTACGCTTAACCAGCTCACCAAAACATCGGGCATATTTTTAAAGGGCTACCTCAATGGCGATGTAAATATGACCGCCATTACCGCAGATCCAGGTGTTGATGCCAAGCTGACTATCGATTCGCTTACCATGAACAAAACGCTTATTGGTAATGTAAAACTGGTATCAACACTGGATAACGACCGCAAGCAGGCCGACATGAAATTAAACATTGTTAACCGCGGCCTTGAAACCATGAACCTATCGGGGATATACGCCTTCGGTAAAGACACTGAAGATAACCTGGACTTTGATGTAAAAATGAATCAAACCGAGGCCATCATTTTTGAGCCATTCATTAAAGACCTGGTGTCGGATGTTAAAGGAAATATTTCTACCAATTTGAAGCTCTCGGGCAGCCCGTCGAAACCAAAATTAAACGGTGATGTGACTTTGGTAAATACAGGAGTAACGGTTAATTATTTAAAAACAGCGTATACGGTTAATACCAGGGTAAACGTGGCTAACAGCATTATTAAGATAGATAACATGGTGCTTAAAGATAAGCGAGGCGGCACAGGAACTGCCAATGGCACTATAGATTTGAACAACCCATCTAACCCGGATATCGAGGTTGACCTTGTTGCCAAAAACCTGCTGGCATTGAATACCACATTTAAGAATAACCACGTATACTATGGCACAGCATACGGAACCGGGAATTTTAGTTTCAAAGGCCCGGTTGATAACATGAAGATTGATATAACCGCGCGTACCGAGGCCGGCACAATTTTCAATATCCCGCTTAACACCTCATCAACAGCAAGCGAATATGATTTTATAAAATTTGTAAGTCATAGCGATACCGCGAAGGTTGTTGCCAAAGAGCGTGCATTTAATGGCGTAACCCTTAATTTTGATTTAACCGCCGATGAAAAAACCGTTGTAAGAATAGCCACCGATTATGGTTTGCTGGAAGGCAGCGGCGTGGCCAATAACCTAAAGCTGAACATTAACAGCCTGGGCGATTTTGAAATGTATGGCGACTTTTTAATAACCACGGGCAAATTTGAATTTACGGCCAAAAACTTTATCAGTAAAAATTTTACAGTAAGCCAGGGCGGTACAATCAGGTGGACAGGCAACCCGGCAAACGCCGAAATAAACCTGAAAGCGTTATACGAGGTACGTACAGATCGTTCGCCGTTATATACGGCCGCGGGCTTGCAATCGCCGCAGGGCAACAAGCAGGTACTGGTGCAGGCCGAGCTGATACTAACCAAATCGTTATTATTACCTGTTATCGACTTTGACTTTAACTTCCCTACCGACCCTTCGGTAAAGGATGATGTGGCTACTTACCTGTCTGATAATAACAACCGCAGCCAGCAGGCGTTAAGCATCATTGTGCGCAGGCAGTTTTCGTCGGGCAGTAATAACAGTTTAACCAACCAGGTAATAAGTACAGCCGGCGATGCTGTTACCGAATTCGCTTTTAATAAACTAAATAACCTGATAGCGCAATCAAACATTAAAAACTTTGATTTAAACATCCGTTCGTTTAATGAAGCCAGCGCTTCGCTTCGCTTCTTTAATGACAGGCTTTCCTTCAACGGAAGTTTGTTTACCAACACGGCCTCAAACGATTTATTTAACAACAATAACACTACCCTTTTCAATCAAAGCTTTAACAATATTAACAAGGATTTTGAAGCCCTGTACCGCATCAGGAAAGATGGTAACTTAACTGCCAGGTACTCGTACCGGATATTAAACAGTACCACCTTAAACAATTTAAATAACCAGTTACTACCACAGTATGTAAACGGGTTGGGCTTAGTTTATCAACGGGATTTTGACACCTTCCGCGAGTTTATCCGCAACCTTTTCAGAAGCGGCAAACGCACCCAGGCCCCGGTAACACCATTACCGGTAACAAACCTCAATCCTATTGTTACCAAACCGGATGATGAGGATTAGCAGATTGATGTGCAGATGGAATATTGATGTGCAAATTTCAGATTTCAGATATGCAGATGAAGAAAATTTGAAAATTTGGTAATTTGAAGATTTGAAAATGAAAAAGACAGATTTTAATGCAAAAAAGCAGGCTGACATTAATCAACCTGCTTTTTATTATCTAATTTCTCTGCATCTGCACATCTGTAATCTAAAATCTGCACATCTGTAATCTGCACATCTAAAATCTTAATGATCGCGCATAATGGCATGGTCCATTTTGTCGCGTTTGGTACGCAGGTATAATTCGTTATGTGGGTTTGATGCTATTTCGATAGGTACATTTTCAACAACCTCCAGCCCGTAGCCAATAAGGCCTGCGCGTTTTTTAGGATTATTGGTCATCAGCCTCATTTTTGAAATTCCAAGGCTGCGTAATATCTGCGCCCCAACGCCATAATCGCGCTGATCCATTTTAAAGCCCAATTTAACATTTGCTTCAACGGTGTCATAACCGTTCTCTTGCAGGTGATAAGCCTTTAACTTATTGATAAGGCCTATACCACGACCCTCCTGGTTCATGTAAACAACAACCCCCTTGCCTTCTTTGCTTATCATCTCCATTGCTTTGTGCAACTGTGGGCCACAATCGCAGCGGCATGATCCAAAGATATCGCCGGTAACACATGAGCTGTGTACCCTGGTTAAAATAGGCTCACCGGGCTCCCAGGTGCCTTTTACCAGGGCAAGATGATTTTCGCCGGTATCCAGTTGGGTATAGGCAATCATTTCAAAATCGCCCCACTCGGTTGGCATTTTCACCGAAACCTCTTTTTTAACCAGTGTTTCGGCATTTAAACGGTATGCTATCAGGTCTTTTATAGATACAATCTTCAGGTTAAATTCTTTTGCCATAACCAGCAGATCGGGCAGGCGGGCCATGTCGCCATCCTCTTTCATGATCTCGCATATAACTCCGGCGGGTTCAAAACCAGCCAAAACAGCCAAATCGATAGCGGCTTCGGTGTGGCCCGACCGGCGCAAAACGCCTCCATCTTTGGCAATAAGCGGGAATATGTGGCCTGGCCTTCCTAAATCTTCGGGCTTAGTGGCAGGGTCAATTAATGCCAGTGTTGTTTTTGAACGGTCGGTAGCCGATATGCCGGTTGTACAACCGTGCCCTAATAAATCAACAGAGACCGTAAAATTAGTTTCGTGCGACGTAGTATTGTGACTCACCATCGGCTCCAGTTCAAGTTCGCGGGCTCTATCTACCGTAATAGGTGCGCAAACCAGGCCGCGGCCATGGCGTACCATAAAATTTATTGCCTCGGGGGTTGCATTGCGGGCAGCGGTTAAAAAATCACCTTCATTTTCCCTGTCCTCGTCATCAACCACAATGATCATTTTACCTGACCGTATATCTTCTATAGCTTCTTGTATTGTATTTAACATTATCTGTATATTACGTATGGCAAGCCTAAAAGGGTGCCATGATGTATTAAAGTTTAAACAAATTTAAACTATATTAAAATGATTCTGGTCGGTACTATGTAAAATGATTTTGGAGGCGGGGCGCGTGTCAGGCGTCCTTGCGTTTAAAGATTTTATTAAAATATCTTTTATAGGCCTCCATATCAAATATCACCGAATCGGTAGCGGCTTTATAGGAAAGGAAGAGCCCGATGGGCGTTAGCACAATAATAGCTACCCACATGCCAAATACCGTATTAACATTACCTGCCTTTACTGATTTTTCGCCTATGGTTGATATAATATAATAGATAAGGAAAAATATCACCGAAATTACCACCGGAAGCCCCAGCCCACCTTTGCGGATAATAGCGCCCAGGGGAGCACCTATTAAAAATAAAGCGATACATGCTGCGGATAAGGTATATTTCTTTTGCACTTCCGAGTCGTACCGGCGGATGGTGGAAGCATCGTTACTATATTTATCGGCACGATTTTTCAAAAAATCTTTTACCGACCGTACTTCAGATGCAGCGCTTGATAAGGCCATCTGCTGATCTGCAATTTTCATACTTTTTAGTACATCTTTATCGGCAGCAATATATTTCACTTTTGATTTGGCCGGCAAATTAAAATACTTGATGTAGGGTGTAATAAGCTTATAATTGAGCATTACAGCGGCATCCGTGGCCTTTTGGCTCGAATCAACAAAAAACTTAAGCTGCCTTAAATTCATCATCTGCGATGCCGACTTAAACTCATTTTCATCGGTGCGGCTAATTTTAAAGGCATCCAGCGGAAATTTTTGCTCCATTTCTTTAAAACGGAAACGGGTGAAGCGTTGCCGCAAATCATAGTTGGCACCGTCGCTTTTTGATTCCACATAATTTACACCATCCTTTAGTTTTAGCACCAAAAACTTATCACCCATAGTACGAAACATGGTACCTTCATGGGCCATTGTCACTTCGGTATTATTGGTTTCCTCGTTCTTTTTGTAAATAATAATACCATACAGCCTTTGCCCATCTGGATCTTTTTTGGTTACACGAATGGTGTAACCCGGAAAGCTGGAACTGAATATCATCTCGGGCAGTAAATCGGCCGATTTCTGCTTCCGGGCATCATACAATAAGGAGTAATATTTCAGGTTAGCTATCGGCAACATATAATCTGAAAAGAAGAATGCAGCGATACTTAATACTGATACAACAATTATCATGGGATACATTGCCCGGCGTAACGAAATGCCAGCAGCTTTAATAGCCACCAACTCATAATTTTCGCCCAGTGCGCCATAAGTCATAATGGTTGATAGTAATACCGATAGCGGCAGCGCCATTGCCACGTTGGTTGCCGAGTTGTACATCATCAGCTCCAGGATGATATACCAGGCAAAGCCTTTGCCTATAAGGTCGTCGATGTATTTAAACAAAAACAACATCAGCAACACAAACATTACGATGAACAGCGTGCTTACAAAAGGCCTTATAAATGATTTAAGCAGTAAAAGATGGATCTTTTTCATCAGGGCAATTTGTATTTACAGGATAAAAAACGCGCAACCGTGCAGGTTAATTTTCATTAACGCAAAATTAGCGTTTGATAATACAAAATTAGCTAAAATTAAATTGGCCTTACGCGCCCAGTACGCTAATGAGGTAATCAATCTGGTTATCCCATATCAGTTTTCGTTCGGGGATCTGGTCTTCCGTTGCAAAATCGGTGATGCTCAGGGCTACATCATTGGTTAGTTCGTCTTGCAAAATTTCCATTTCAAAATAGCATTGCGGCTCGTCCTCAAGCCATTTGAACCTTACAAGTTTATTTTCTTTAACTAAAATAAGTTTGGCTTTTTGCGGTTCATCGTCCCAGGTAAAAGTAAAAACCTGGTCACGAACATTTACATCATCGGCAAACCATTGTGCTAACCCGTTAGGCTCATTTAGGAACGTGAACAGTATTCTTGGAGATGATTTTATCTCATACTCAATAGTAAATTTCTTTTTTTCGGACATCGGGGTTTATACTTGAAAACAGGTTATGCAGTAAATGTTAACATTTTTTCTAAAGAAAACGAATTTCTGCTATATTTGCAAACCTTTTTAAGGAAGCCCATTGTTTTATAAACAGGGCTGCTCTTTTTAACAACCATGTAAAAAGAGGATTAAAATAAAAACGGCGGGGTAGCTCAGATGGTTAGAGCGTAGGATTCATAACCCTAAGGTCGGCAGTTCGATCCTGCTCCCCGCTACTACAGCAGGAAACGTGAAAAATTTTTCACTTTCCTGCTTTTTTTTCGCCCGTAAACTACTGGGAATCAGGAACATTTCAGCAATAGCCTCATTAAGCAAAACAGTTCGAAAACGTGTTCCATCAAAGTATAATTTTTGAGGGAAAATATACATGATCAGCTGTCTTTTGCCCACTGAATCATATTTTTTGTACAATAAAAGCAGCCTTGAAACGCAGGAAACGGCATTTTTAAGCAATCTCTCTATCTTGACAGCCCCCGAAACGACACCTTCAAGCTGAACTTCAAACTGTCTGATTTTTTGATCGCAATCCGATTTAAATTTCCGGTATTCATCCGCATCTATTTCGCCTGAATAATATTTATTTCTCGCATTGGTCAGTTTGAGATTAACGGTCTGTATCTGGGCAATAATATCTTTACGCTTACCAGCTACAGTTCTATTGGTATTCCTTTTACTGTATTCGGCCATTAATTCATTCTCATAAATTTCCAGCATGCCTGGCTTAACTTCGAAAGAGAAAAGCAACTTTTCAAATCTTTCATTTAATTCTTCCGACTTAAACCTCGTTTTACATCCTTTCGTGCAATGGTAATAAGTATAATACGCACTATACCCTTTTGAAGAGCTGCCGGTCAATTGTCTGCCACACTTTTCGCACACGATAAGTTGACGAAGCGGCAAATGATCTAAAGAAACCATTTTTGGCCCGTATCTCCCCTTTTCGCGTGATGCAAGGATTTCCTGCACTTTATAATATAAACTTTCAGAAATAATCGCCTCATGCTGCCCTTCGGCCAAGTAGGCTTCTTCATCTTTATATTTAGCAATCTCAATTTTGCCGCAGTAAGTAGGATTTCTGATCACACCCCAGAAATGCGCACTGCCACATTTCAGACCTTTCGCATTAAGTTGCTTGCGCACCTGATCGGCGGCAAACTCCCCTTCCGCTATCTGCTCAAATGCCCACTTGACTAAACTGGCTTCCGGTTCTTGCACGGCAATATACTTTTTGCCATTTTCTGTAACCTTATTCTTATAGCCAACTGGCGCTGGTCCCATATATCGCCCCTCTTTTCTTGCCCGCCGCATACCATTAAAGGTATTCATTGCCCTACGGTCATTTTCCACTTCAGGGGTAGCTAAATAGACCGCCAACATGATCTTGCTTTCGGGAACAGACATGTCTAATGGTTGTTCAATAGCCTGCGGATCGATTCCTATAGACTTTAACTTACTGATCATGGCATAAGCATCACCGGCGTTTCTGCTGAACCTATCCCATTTTGTGAATAGAACCAAGTCGGCACGTCCCTTTTGCTTTTTTAAGGTTTTTAAAAACGCTTCCCATGCTGGGCGTTTAAAAGTTTTAGCCGAGTGATCTTCAAATATGACCTCTCCGATTTTATATCCGCTATGTTCACAATACCGAACCAACCGGTCATGTTGGTCACGTTGAGAATAACCCTTATCGGCCTGTTCATCCGTGCTGACCCGCACGTATAAATGTGCTGTTTTCATATATTAAATTCTTGTTCCAGCGTTAATTTAGCCAATTTTCGCATGGCATCCAAGATTAATTTTGCCTTTTCAAGGGTAATATTTGGGTCGTGCTTTTTTAGTATTTCAATCACTTCTTCCGGTGTATATGGTTTATAGTGTTTACTCATCTAGTAAATATTAAAGACCAATAATCGAACAAATATGATTTCTACAAAGGGGTGATAAACGGGGTCACCCCTTAAATTTATTGCAGTTAATTTTAAATATTAGCTACATTCATCCATTATGATAGAAGAGTTTCTACATCAGTCAGAACAGTTTGCCACAAACGATTTTCAAAAGGAATTGCTTATCGCATCAATTAACAATCTATCAGATCAAAACAACAAGCTTCGATTCAATAATTTTGCTTGCGGTATACGTGAGCTATCCAGGCATGTATTAAGCAGCCTAGCGCCGGATGAAGAAGTCTTAGCATGTTCCTGGTATCAAAACGAAACAGATAAGGAGAATGGCATTAGCCGCGCCCAGCGTGTTAGATATGCAATACATGGTGGCCTTGACATAGATTATATAGAAGAAAATCTTTTTGATATCAAGACTTACATTAAAGGAGTGATTAGCACGGTTGCGCTCTTGAGCAAATATACCCACGTAAATGAAAGCACATTCGGGATTCCGGAAGAAAAAGTAGCGGAACTTTCCTCTGGGGTAGTCCGCGCCTTCCAGGAATTTATGATTGCGATTGAAAATTGTCGAGAAAAATTGATCGATGTACTGGAAAGCGATATTGATGAAGCTTTCATTAGAAACGCAATCGTGGATAGTATGGAGGCCTTAGATGAATTAGCCAGCCATTACAGCCTGGAAGATATTGAGACCACCATGATCAAAATTACCGGATTAAGCAGCGACCTGGTCTATATCGAAGTCAGCGGTAACATTGAGGTGATCTTACAATGGGGTTCCAACAGTGATCTGAGAAATGGTGACGGCCTAGAAGCGCCGACTTCATTCCCTTTTACCAGTGCTTTAACGATGGTCATAGACGAAAACTTTCCAAAAGGTGACATACAAATGGAAGGCCTTAATATTGATACTGGTGATTGGCACGAGCAGGAAGACGATGAAATCTAAGGGGTCACCCCATTAAACTCCCCAAATAACAAACTCCCCCTTCTTCACTTTTGGCTCATTGAAACGAATCACCATGAGCAGAACAATCGCAAGAACGCATACTAAATGGAAACCAAAGTTAAACGACAAGCCCATCATTAAACGTGTCCGGGAGCATCCCAGGCACACAGTCAAAAGGCGCTTACGCCTTTCCGTTTCACGGAGTGAAATGGAAAGTTTGGACACCATCATTTAATTGCCGCAAGGCTGCAAATTACAAACATTAATTAGATCAGAAACTTCGCTTAAATGAAGGACTTTTTCCCAGGAGACTGTTAACGCCAGTTAACGGCAAGATGTATTTTCGTATACACGAAAAGATCTTGCCCTCATCCCTCGGGGAAACCGCTTCGGAGCTTGCGGTTTCTGGACACCAGTAAACATGTATTTATGAGCCGTAAAAAAGCCGAAGACCAGGACGAGATTTTGAGCCACCCTATCATCATGCGGGTGAGCGAAAGCCAGTTTAAAAAGCTGGAACAGATACGGGACAACAGCAACTGTCAGTCATTAGGCGAAGTGGTCAGGAAGATCCTGCGAAAACAACGCATCCTCTATTTTCATAAAGACATCAGTCTCAACGGCCCGATGGAAGAATTGAGCACAATCCGAAAAGAACTGAAAGCCATTGGCATAAACATCAACCAGCTGACCCGCAGTTTTCACATCTCCCAAAATGAGGCACAAAAGAACTTTTTTATCCTAAAGGTAGCCGAGCGGTATGAAAAAGTCGAAGAAAAAATAGACAGGTTATTAATTATCATATCCCAACTATCTGCAAAATGGTTGCAAAAATAATCACCGGTAAAAATATCCGTGGCTTGCTGATGTATAATGAGAAAAAGGTTGAGGCTAACAAAGCCGTACTCATTATGGCGAGCCGTTTTGGCGGCGATATCGAACAATTGAGTTTTAAAAACAAGCTAACCCGCTTCGAAAACCTGACAATGCTCAACAGTAGGGTAAAAACCAATGCACTGCATATTATGCTAAATTTTGATACCTCGGAAAAGATCAGCACGGCGAAGCTGCAACAGATCACGGCTGCCTATATGGATAAGATCGGATTTGACGACCAGCCCTATTTGGTGTATCAGCATCGAGATGCGGCACATGATCACGTACATATCGTCACCACCAATATGCAGGCTGACGGTAAACGTATTGATGTGCATAACATCGGCACGCTGCTTTCTGAACCCGCCCGTAAAGAACTGGAGGTCGCATATGGCCTGGTTAAAGCCGAGGGTAAAGGGTTAAAAGAAGCATTAGGCATCAAGCCGATTAACATAGAAAAAGCGGTTTACGGAAAAACACCGACCAAAAGGGCGATCACCAATATTGTCAACGAAGTCACCCGCACCTACAAATTCACCTCTATAGCAGAACTAAATGCGGTACTCAAACAATTCAACGTTGTTGCCGACCGGGGCCGGGAGGATACGTTGATGTTTGAAAAGAAAGGATTGATCTATTCGATACTGGACAAGGACGGTAACAAGATCGGGATCCCATTTAAGTCCAGCAGTTTGAACGGCAAGCCGACTTTTAAAACCCTCGAAGAAAAATTTGAGCCGAACAACGAGAAGCGGAAGCCATTTAAAGATGACTTGAAGAAATCTATTGATAAAGTCTTCAGTAATTATACGGACATATCCAAAGCCACTTTTCTGAAAGAACTACAACGGCATCAAATCCATGCAGTTTTCCGACAGAACGAAAACGGTTTTGTTTATGGCCTGACCGTTATTGATAACAAGAACCGTACGGTATTTAATGGCAGCGACCTTGGCAAGGCATATAGTGCCAAAGCCCTAACGGAAAGGTTCGCTTTAACCGACAAATCCGTAAAGCCAAAAAGCTATTTAAAAGCACAGCAGCAAACGCAATACCTCAAAAAAGGCGAACCGGATAATATCTATCTCCGGCCACCGGAGCCAACAAAGTTTTTAGAAGCGCTTTTTGAAAAGTCAGAA
Source organism: Mucilaginibacter sediminis (assembly GCF_051903035.1). Taxonomy (NCBI): domain Bacteria; kingdom Pseudomonadati; phylum Bacteroidota; class Sphingobacteriia; order Sphingobacteriales; family Sphingobacteriaceae; genus Mucilaginibacter; species Mucilaginibacter sediminis. The sequence continues at coordinate 5,781,588 of NZ_CP170602.1, read as the reverse complement.
TACGAACCATCGGCAGCTATGTCGCGAAAACGCCGGAGAAAGAAACGTAAGGGCATCTCACAAGACAACCAATTAACACTATAAGAAATTATTATGAATACAGGCGAGGATACACAGGGCTTACGCAAGATCATTGATCTGACCAGGCTTATCAGCTTATTGATATTAAGCGTTCATTTTTATTTGGCTTGTTACCAGGCGTTCAAAGAATGGCACTGGACGGCGTTATTTACTGACCGTATTATCGGCAACATCGCCAAAACCGGCTTATTCAGGGGCCTGCTCATACCCAAACTGGCAGCATTACTTCTCTTGTTCGTATCGCTCCTGGGTGCAAAGGGTAAAAAAGACGAGAAAATCCAGTGGAACAGCATCGTAGCCTACCTGCTTTGTGGGCTGCTTATCTACTTTTCGAGCCTGCTGGTTTTCCATCTGCCTGCCGGAAATAGCATGTTAGCTACCCTATACATGGGCATCACCGGAATAGGCTACCTGCTGATCCTGACCGGCGGCACCTGGTTGTCAAGGTTAATTAAGGCGAACCTAAATAAGGACATTTTTAACAGGGACAATGAGACATTCCCGCAGGAAGAAAGACTATTGGAAAATGAGTACTCCATTAACCTGCCCGCTAAGTATAAATTGAACGGAAAGATAAGGGATTCTTGGGTAAACGTTATAAATCCCCATCGCTCAACGGCGGTTTTGGGCCTGGCAGGTGCCGGAAAAACATATTTCGTAATCCGTCACATTATAGACCAGCACATTCGTAAAGGCCATAGTATATTTTTATATGATTTCAAGTTTGATGACCTGACCCGGATCGCCTACAACGCCTTGTTAAAATATAAAAATAATTATAAGATCAAACCCACTTTTTGGGTGATTGACTTTGACAAAATCTACCATCGCTGTAACCCCCTCGATCCACAAAGCATGGAGGATATTACGGATGCTACTGAATCCAGCCGCACCATTATGCTGGGTTTAAACCGGGAATGGCTAAAAAAGCAAGGTGACTTCTTCGTGGAAAGCCCGATCAATTTCCTGACGGCTATTATATGGTATTTGCGCAAATATGAGGACGGCAAGTATTGTACTTTACCGCATGTCATCGAATTGATGCAAACGGACTATGACAGGCTTTTCGCGGTATTGGAACAGCAAGAAGAGATCAAGGTGTTGATCAATCCGTTCATATCGGCCTATCATAACAAGGCAATGGCGCAATTAGAGGGGCAGATAGCTTCCGCCAAAATTGGTCTGGCCCGTTTAGCTTCACCGCAATTGTATTATGTGCTATCCGGTAATGATTTTACCTTAGATATTAATAACCCCGAAGAGCCTAAGATCGTTTGTATGGGTAACAACCCGCAAAAATTGCAGGTGTATGGTGCGGTACTTTCTTTGTATGTGAACAGGATGCTTAAACTGATCAACAAGAAAGGAAAATTAAAAAGTAGCCTGATCTTCGATGAATTCCCAACCTTGACAGCCGACCTGATCCCCACGATCAGTACCGGCAGATCGAATTTGATCAGTGTGGCTATCGGTATCCAGGATTTCAGCCAGTTAAAGAAGGATTACGGGGTCGATCACGCAGATGTGATTACGGGAATCGTAGGTAATGTTATCTGCGGTCAGGTAACCGGCGACACAGCGAAAAAGATGAGCGAAAATTTCGGGAAGATCATGCAAAACCGCGAAAGCCTGAGTATTAACAGTTCAGATACATCTATTTCCAAGTCAACGCAGTTGGATTATGCTATACCTGCATCGAAGATAGCTGCGCTTTCCTCCGGAGAGTTTGTGGGAATTGTGGCGGATAACCCGGATTGTAAAATCGAATTAAAGATGTTCCATGCGGAGTTACAAAATGACCATGCGGCTATTAAACGGGAAGAAGAAAATTACGAGCCACTTCCCTTAATCGCTAAGGTAACGGAGCAAGATATTCACGAAAAATATAAAAGTATCAAAAGGGATATTGAAAGGTTGTTGACTACTGAACTTAAAAAGCTGGATGTCAGCGAACCCGAAGCGGTTGATGAAACGCAGGCAAATGGTGAGGAATCGCAACGAGCTGTTTCATTATAAGTTCTGTCACGTTTTACGCCTAGATTTTTAAACCCTGAAGTAAATTAGCACAACATCAATTTGCTGTTAACGAATAAAAGTCCCTAAGCGCTCGCCGCCGGGACTTTAAACCTAAACCTTATCACAATAGGGTCAGAGTTGACCCTTTTATATTTTCAAATATGGCCATTTATTTCGCGAAACCAAAACTGCCCCTTTTGCAGCAAGGCAGGGCGGCCTGAGAACCCGAACCGCCCGCCAATACTGCTTATGATGCTATGCTATTGTTGTAACGCTAATTAGCGGATAATTATGGCAATGCTTCCTTTTAACTTTTCATTATGGCGTTTCCCGATTCTCGTTGTCGTATCAACCATGCCCCATTACATAATCGTCGCATGTTTTCGTAAAATGACATGATCTCGCCCGGAGGCAGCGTTTCGAAATCTGTACGAGTAGATAAGGCAACATGTAGCCAGGCATGGAGGTTGTCCCTGTAGGCTTGCGGCGGATAACGATCAAAAGATTGTTCGAGTATTGCATAGGGGTCAGATAATTCTTCACCTGAGAAATCCGCCGGGAAGTATGGCCACATACGGCGTTCGTTTTCGAGCTGTCCGGGCTGTATTGATTGCGTATCTATGTTGTCATCCTTAAATTTCAGTAGTTTGAGGTAAGCAGCTTCCATCAATCTTAAATGCAGATCATACCTTAGCAAGAGTGGCTCAGGACCCAATTTCGGATCATTGTAGTATTCTTCCTCAACTACAAAATATCGCCACGCTTCTAATTTCCTCAACTGTTCAGGCGGCTGCCCGGTGCTAAAAAATTCAACGATGACCTGTAAGGGGTCAAGGAATTCGCCTATCCGTAAATTCTTAGGGAAATGATCCCATGGCGCTGTTTCTCCGCAATACATATTCGTTTTATTTAGCTGTTTTGAACTGATATTTTATCTCATTTATTAATTGGGGATTAAGAGACAGGGGAGCCGGACAAATGTCACGGCCCCTGGCTGTCAACCTCAGTGTCTTAACTGATTATTTTCGGTTACATCGTTTTTATATAATATCCCAACAAGATTTGATACTCACAGGGAGGCAGGCAGGGCCGGGGAATAATCCACGACCGCTGCCTGTTCTACCACTGTGCTCTTAGCAGTTTCCCGGTTCGGTTCTTTTGATGACAATTCAAGCGTCAAGTCAAGGAATGCTTTGACAAGTGAGCAAAGTTTGTCTGCATCTTGATCTCCGACCTCGTAATTGTCCCTGTATCTTGCCTCTGTATAACTTCCGGCCAATACCCGGAACAGTCTTTTATCTTCTTTAAAGTGCCGCTTAAACAGCCTTGAAGGTTCGGCGGAAAAACATTCACACAGGTATAACAAACGCTCAATGTTGTGTATATCGGCCCTGTAACCAGTATACAGCCGGATCAATCCCCGGCAGGCTTGTTCCACTGACTGGTGCAGCAGGAAAGCCACATTGTTGAAAAATCCTTTTTCAAAGCAGTCTAAGGCGCTTTCTAAAAAGCCGGAAGCCATGCTATACATTCGGGAAAAAGCTTCCTCGTCTTTTAAATAACTTCCCTCCGTATTGTCTGCATTACCTTCCGGGGACATGGTAAAACCATCAGACGTGTATACCAACAGACCATTCAGGCAGGCATCCACAAAGAACCGGTCGTACCTGTACACCGCCTCCAGCACCGTAGACAGCCCATGCGCAATGATAAATACGCCGGGAAAATGGCTACTGATAAAATCCTGCATGACATATTCAATCCTTTTGGTCTCTGTGGTCAGGACTAACAGATAATAGGTATTTTTCATACTATGATCTGGCTGCATAAAACAGGTATTACCTGTAGTCATGGAACTTAACGCACCAAAGCAGATAACCTTTTCAATTTGATAATTGCTGGTCAATACTTTTGCAATTTCCTGCAGTTCGTTATATTGCCCGTCGCTGAGTTTTATCGGCTGTTTTTCCATATCAAAAACTTTTTTTTAGTTATCAGGTTGAATGGTGGTTCACATCTGCCATGCGTTCCTGGTATTCATCCCTTGCTATCATATTCAGAAGGTAAGCATTCAGCATCAATACATTCATACCTGTTTCATTCTCTGTTTGTGCTATAGGGCCATTTAGGAGAGGTTCATTCAGATTGAGCAAGTCCATAGCGGCAATACTGGATTCTGTATCTTTATGAAAAATCCCCCAGATCTTTACGGAACAAAGCAGCGACATTTTTAATAACCGGTTATGATCATTTGTTGCCGGCATGAAGCCTGTCATCATCGCAATCATTGATTTCAGTGTATAGTTTATGGCTTCTTTTACTGTTGAAAGACACTCAGTGTAATTCTTGTCCATTTGCAATTGCTGTGCTTTAAAGTACAGTTCATGTCCATGATGACCCGTTCTATCCCATATTTCATCGATCTCTTGTTGGGTCATATACGGCCCGTATTTCGGGTACTCCGGTATCGTTACAGATGTAGATTGGTAGGTGACATCCTTTAGTCTAAAGGCATAATAGTAAAAGCTTGAACTTTTACGCTCTGGTTTTTCAAACCACTTCTGTTTTTTGACAAACGCCGCGATGGTTACCAGGTGAGCGCAGCCCTGCTCTATCCTGGCGGCGATTTCATCGTTAGTAAATGCCTGGTCGTTTGCAACAATGATCAGCAGGAAAAAAATAAAAGGCTCCTCAGAAGTATGGAAGTGGCATACCATCTGTACGGTGGGCTCTATTTTTAAGATCAGTTTCGTGACTTCTTTTAACCCAAGTTTTTGGGCCGGTGTCGCTTTAATCGAAACGTTCTTTCTGACCGAGTCTGCCATAACGCTTAAAGCTTTTTTATCTTCAGATTCGCACAATATCTTATTATCCTCTACCGGTTTTTCTTTTAAAAATGGCTGTGCCGTTTCCCGCTGAAAGATCAGCCACGCTGCCGAGTACATTTTTTTAATGTGCTCATATACCGTAATGATCTCTCCGGGTGTTGTTGTCTCGTCTATCGCGTTACTTGATAAAGCTGCGTTTATCCATTCCCAAAGGTGATCTCTGAACGCTTCCGGCTGTATTTCATTAAAGGCGGCTTTTATAACCAGGTACGGGTTAAGCAATTCCTTCTTAGTAAAATGATTGGGATACCAGGCCCATTCTTCTTTTTCGCTGGCAAGCTGTTCTTCGGTGATCTTATCATCACTATAGGACGGCTCTTCGTCTTCCAATAACAGCAGGTAAAGCGATTCCAGTAACCTCAAATTTAGTTCGTAATCATAGAGCAGATTACCCGGCCCGAAGCGCTCGTCATCATAATGCTCATCATTAACAACGTAATGTCGCCACCTTTTCAGCTTTTCATAATGGCCTTCGACATCATTGGCATCGAAGAACCCTTTAAGAGTGATCAGCGGATTCCTAACCTCTGATTGGCGAAGAAATTTGGGGTAGTGATCCCAGGGAGCATAAACACCGCAATACATAACCAATTCATTAAGCCGGCCTCCATTGACCGGCAATACAAAGTTGGTCACTTGAATACTGCTAAACCATTCCCGCCTGTTTCTATTGAAGAAAAATCAGGGCATAATTTATTCTCCCGGTATTTCTAAAAAAGGGAGGTACTTCGCCTTTAAATAAATGTGAGGCTCCAATTTTCATTCATCTTAAAGGATATTGGGGAGGAAATTGATGTTAGACTACATTGCAACAATCCGTATTAATCGTTATTTTGAAAGAACCTTATTCATTAAGAGCATTGCGATTTATTCCTGGAGTTTATAATTTATTCATTGAGATTACAGATTTGGACTACTTTACTTTCATTCGCCTGAGAGAAAAGCAAAAGAAACCAGTGTTTATAATCAATAACGGTTGTATAACGCCAAAATCGGGTATCAACTGACAACATGGTTTTTACTGCTGATAAACTCATAGAGTTCTGGAATCCTTTTTACCAAAAAAGACGAGGCTTCTAGATCCTTCCATTCAAACTTGTTCGCTATAATTTTTTTATGAACATAATCTGCCAGCCCTTTTTTATAGAATGGTTTCAATGTACCACCATCACCTTCGATTTTCCTAAAACCTTTTCCATAAGGCAGCTTGTCTTTAAAATGACGACCTAATTTTATACCGGCTTTTATCGGAAAGCATTTCTTTAAAATGCTATCCTCATAACCAAATACATCCTCTAAATAGCCTTTAATAATGGAGTCAGGCAATACATTTTCAATTTCTGGCACTTCAGTTTGGCAGTAGATAAAATTACCTCGCGTTATATTCTCAAAGGGCAGGTGCTTGTTATTCTTTAAATCGTTATCTGCAAGTAAAAATACGTTGCTGTTAATGAAGTAGGCTTCGATCTTGTTTTCAATTCCTATTTTTTCAGTTGTATGAAATTCATGGTCAAACTCATAATGCAGTAGGTTTATTCCCCCATATTCGACAAACGAAAAGTGGAGGCCTTCAATAGGCCTTATTTTATCGGCCGCCAAAGTTTGAACATAAGCATGTAAGAATGCTTGCAGGTAAAAGCGATCTGTAACCCCCTCGACCCAAATACTGCAATTGCTGGTAAGTACTGAAGTATTAAATACGCCTAATAATTCCAGCGTATGATAAGCCAACCCATTAAAAGATTGGATAGATGATGAATCTTTGTCACGTCGACTAAATACCATGATTTCCCCCGCGCTTGCAGTCATTAGGGCAGCGGACAGAATATGATTTGAATGCGTGTTGATAAAATACCGAAGTTCTTTTTCTTTTAAAAAATTATTATTCGCTAAGGCATCAATTAGAATGTTTTGATAACCAGGATGTAAATGATTTTCTGGCTCATCAATAAATACCCAAGCTCCATCTTCGGCGTCGAAAATGGGAAACAATAAATTTATGACCGCCTGTACCCCATCTCCCAAATTATGCATAGCCACATCCTCATTTTCCCCCGGCAGAGTGACTTTTATATTTCGTTCTTCGCCTTTTTCTGTTTGCTCGGCAACAATATGAATATCCTCGTTTTGATAAAATGTTTTTCCGATAAATTTCTCGAATTCGCGAAAACTGTTTGCCCGTTTACGGCTGGTATTCCTGGCCATCCCTATTTTTTTGTACAATTCCATTCCAGTTTCAATTTTAAGTTTACTGGTCGGGCCGGAGAAATGTTGTGTTAATATCGTTTGTGCATAAACATCATCTTTAAAGCCCACAATCATTCTGGAAGTGCGTAAGACAGGAATGTAAATTAAGGTTTTATTGAAATCTTCAAATTTAAGATCACAAATTATTTTTAGATATTTCTGCAATTTTTTCAATATGCTGAACTTTAGGGCAAAATCAGGAAAGGCTTCGTTGTCCCTTAAATTATGCTTCCAATGCACATTTAACACGTTTGTTTTTTCAAAATGCCTACTATTAGGAACGTCCTTCTTTAAAAGGTCATAAACCCATATAAATAAATTTACGGCATGGTAGGCCCGATTAGCAATCGTTTTTAGCGAGTCGAAACCAGATGGAATAGCTACTGCTACTAAAGACTCATTTAGATTATTTAATGTGGTTTTAAACTGAAAAAAATCTATTTGGCTGTTAGCACCAAAGTATTCCTTAATACTATCATAGATAGGTTGACCTTCTCCGCCAGGGACAAACTGGAATTGCAGGATTTTTTCATCCAATGTCTCTTTACCTTTTTTTGAAAGTTCATCAAAAAGACAAAGGCTTTCATTATAAAGTAAATTGAAATTTTCTGGTGCCTCAAATAATACATTGTGCTCCTGGTTAATTATGGTGCGCAAGAATCTGCTTTTGCGAGTATTGTTAGCCCCGATTATGATATTCAGGTCGCCAATATTGCCCAGAAATCGCGCAGGTAGCCCATCTTTAAAGTATTCATGATTATTATTGAGCCTGAGATATTTCATTGCTTAATGATTGGTATGCGAATTTACAACTAAAATGCCACGCCTGACCAAGCTACTAATTACAAAATAATATGGCCGGCCATACCTGAGACAATGCAGCTTTAGGTTTCTTAATTGACGTATTATAAAAAAAACAAATGATCACTTTGGGTGTATAAATACGCTACCTACCTACATTAAGTGTACTTAAGAATTCCTTATACAACCCTTCCGCTGTATCGATCAGTTTACCCACTTTTTTTATGGCATTTTCGATTATATGTCTTTCCGGCCGATAAACCGATTTGACCATATATTTTACATAGCCGTTTTGAAGAATCACAATGAAATTTGAATCTGTTTGGTCAGATTCATAGATTTTAAATAACTCATTTGTAGCAATAAGGGTTATTTTTAATAACTTTAGAAGGTCATTAGTGTCTGTATTATAGCCACATATAACTTTAATTATTTGAACTAAAGTGTTCTTTGCCAGTTGATGCAAATGAAATGCAGCCGTACCATAATTTTCTTTCTCAAAATTAAATTCGACCGATTGAAGATAATCTTTCGCTTTGCTGCCCCAGTGCAACCAATCCATGTTTGCCTCGATCCGAATGATATTTTGAGCCAAAATTGGCAGATCAGCCATTTGATAATCTTGTGATCTATAAACTATAATTCCGTTTTTTAATGCATTGATAAAAAAACGCCGCCCAACGGATATCCCAGTTTTGAAATCTTTGCCGAAATGCACTAAAACGAGAACCGGTACACGCTTATTACACAGATTCTCAATTTTATTGGCAACTTCAATACAAGAGGACGAGTTTTTATCATCAATGATTACAAGCAGAAAATAAGCAAAGACTTTTGAATACTTACCTAAATAACTCATCATTGAAATTGCCGGTATCTCTCTGGTAATTATCCTAATCAATTCATCGAGGATCATTTGTTCGATTTGACTAATAGTATTAGTGAAATAAGTTTCATGAAATGAGCCCTTAGAAAAAAAACTTCTTTTTAATCGATCGGATTTCGTTTGAACATTCTTCTTAATTGGGATTTTCAAGTATGGATTTTTAGAATTCCTCTGAGAAATTACCCAAAATGCTGAATACAATTTTGTAATGCTTTCGTAAAACCTAACCGGGGAGATCGGATCTTCTTCGGGATTCGGTGTCCTGTTATTTAATTTATCATTAAAAAATTTATAAAGAATTCCGTGCATTGCAAAGGGGCTTAACTGTTTAAATACACTTTCAATAGCGAGATACGGATTCTTCAATTCAGCGGTGGAATTTTTTTTGGGGAAATATAACCATGTCGCCCTCTCCTTTTGTAGCTGTTGGTCTGTTGGAATAGACAACATCTTGCCGTTATGATCATTCGAAAGGAAAAGCATATAAGCCGATTCTATCAAAATACTGTTGTGATCGCAGACATAAGCTTCTGAAATAGGACCATCATCAATTGTATGATTATCTTCTCCAAGAAATCCGTAAGGTTTCAACTCCTTGAAATATTTATTAAAATGGGGTGTCCATTCTGAGTTATAGCTCTTTGTTAATACCAAAAGTGGATTTTGTGTCTCAAATTGGCGTAAATATCCTGGCGAATACTCCCATGGTGCAAAGTCGTTGTTTTTCATAAATAATCGATTTAAGCCATTTTTTAAATACGTTTTCAATCTGTCTCAGCCAATCATCTTGTAGTCCAACAAGATGTTATTGGGAATCTGCATGCACTGTAAACCCTCTACATTGTATAAGCTTTTTAATTCCTGAAAGCGGTCAAGGTTGGGTTGCCACCCAACCATTGAGCCGCTTAACATCACCAGAGCCAATATTTAAATAGATTAAAGAATTCAATACCCCATAGAATGTAGGTTGTGCAAACCTTAATCGTTAGTTTCGCGGCGATAATGCGTATAAATACAGTAGATATGCTTTAATCACTCCTGTCTATAATGGCCGACAATACAAAGTTGACGAGACGGAAAATGCTAAACCATTCCCGCCTGTTTCTATCGAAGAAATATCAGGGCATAATTTATTCTCCTGGTATTTCTAAAACAGGCGTTTCAACACAAGCATATTTTTTTGTTACATTTGTTTATATATCATACTATCATATATCTGACCCATGAGCGCTACCACTGACACACCAAAGAACATTCATCAAGGCCGTAACATTAAACGTTTCAGGGAAATGCTTGGCCTTAAACAAGAAGCCTTAGCCTATGCACTTGGTGAGGAATGGAGTCAGAAAAGGGTGTCGTTACTTGAATCCAAGGAAACATTAGAGCCTGAATTACTAACACAAGTAGCAAGAGTGTTGAAAGTGCCTGAAGAAGCGATCAAGAATTTTGATGAACAAGCGGCTGTGACTTATTTTAATTCTTTTTATGACAGCAGCGGTGCAGGGGCGTTTTTTTCCTCTACAAATTTGCACTGTACGTTTAACCCGATAGACAAATGGCTTGAAGTGATTGAAGAAAATAAAAAACTTTATGAACGACTTCTAGCGAGCGAACGCGAAAAAGTTGAAATCTTACAACAGATAGCACCACACAAAAAACACGATTAAAATAAGTGATAAGATTTTATCAAGGATTAGATCTTTAATCTGCGACTTCTGATAATTCCCTTACCACTTATTTTAAATAATGAAAAACGGCTTGAATTATATCCAAGATTAGGTCTTGCTCCTGAGATTTCTGAAAATTCCAAGCCGTTTAAATCTTTATAGTGGACCTTGCCAATTAGGAAACTGGATCAAATTCATTAAAATAAATTTTACTACTATATTTGATGTCGGGCTGCTTTATATTGTATAGCCTGTCTTGCTTTACACAGGCAAATATTCTTAATATTAACTTGTTCCGAATGGCATTTAGAACTGACATTTTAGCTTTACCTTCTTTTTCCGTCTTTCTTATATAATATTCGCGTAGGTCCGGGCTAAAGCGACTCGCATTTACTGCGCATGAATTTAACAGAGCTTTCATTTTTTTATTGGCAATATTGGAGACTTTTGCCTTTCCTGTAACTGTTCCGGATTCTTTAACGAACGGAGCAACACCGGCATAACAGGCGAATTTTTTTGGGTCACTAATATTTTTAAACTCATTTGTTGTTATTATAATTAACAGAGCTGTTACCGGCCCCACAGAGGAAACTGAGGTAATGATTTCCATTAATCTATTCAAACGAGGATCAGACCTTATAACGTTAGCTATAAAACCGTCTATTTGTTTTAGGTCATTAGATATTGCATCAAGGCTATTTTTACAAAGCGCTTTATTTTGCTGCTTAATTATTGGGGTCGAAAAGGCAAGTTGCTCGGTCAGTGGTATCGTTACTGCTCCCTTCAAATCCAACAGTTTGCGTCTCAACGTAAATAGGCTAGCGAGTGAGTTAATTATCGGCCTTCTTGGCTCCCATATTCGAAGTCTATCACGATCTTTATAAGCGTATTGAGCTATACGCATGGAATCTATTTTGTCGTATTTACCCCGGACGGTCCCAAATGAATTACGTATATGAAGCGAGCTTTCGACTACAATGTTTGCCTTAATCTTACTTAAAAATGTTAAAAGAGGATTGCAATAATTGCCGGTATTCTCCATGCAGAAAACAGATTTGCTAACCATATATCTGTTATGCGATTTAATTTCTTTGACATAATCTGAAATATCTTCAACTTTATTTTCAATTACCTTATGGCTGATAAAAATATTATCTTGATATAATGCGATATCCAACTTGTTTTTGGAAACATCTATACCAATGAAATAAGAAAAAATTCGTGGTTTAGGTGGATTGACTTTACAGAAGTCCTCGGTAGTTTGAGTTGTCAAGGTATTGTGATATGGGTTTGTGTTTAAAATACGAGAGATTATTTTATGGGGTAAGCCTTAAAACTTCGAACCACGTATAATTCCCTCTCGCGAAGCAAAACTATGGGGGTAGTGTTAACAAACTTTTAACCGTTTTTTAAGAAATCAATAATTAAAAGGATAAAGTATCTCCTTCTTTTTTTATTGACTTAAAGTTGAAAAGATATGGTGTTAAAAAGATTGAAAAAAATCTTTTTAAGTTGAATTGTCAAAGTACGATGATATTTGTATTGATTAAAGATGCGAGAGATTCTTTTATGGGGTAAGCCTTAGAGCTTTAAACCAGGTATAATTCTCTCTCGCAGTGCGAATCTAAAGCCTCATTGTTAACGATTGATGAACTAACCTTAACGAAATAATACCAAAAGCTATTCAGCTTATTCTCTTTTTTTGTCTAATGTGCTCGTTTACCTCTTAATCTGCTAAGTGTTTCGAGTGTTATGCCAATGAAAGACGCGATCTGGCTAAGCGAAGCTTTTTGCAAAATGTCAGGATTAGATTTGACAAGTTGTTGGTATCGTTCCTTGGCTGTTAGGGTTCGTAGTAGTATCGATTTTTTTTCACTTTCAATGTAGTACTTTTCAGTAATGATCCGACCGATAAGGTTAAATTCTGTGAATTCTTTATAAAGCGTTTGCAATTGTGCCCAGGTAATAGATTGCAGAGTACTGTCCTCCAATAGTTCGATATTTTCTGCTGCCGGCTTTTGGGTGAAGAAGCTGAATACGGAAATCATGAATTCACCGGTTCCCATAAACCAAGCTGTACATTCTTTGCCGTCGGCAGTATAGTAAAATGCTCTTGCAAATCCTTCCTTGATGAAATAAATTTTTTTTGCTGTCTGGCCTTCCTGCAATAGTTGGTACTTTTTAGGAAAGCGTTCCTCTTTTAAATATTCTTTCAGCCGGATTTTAACGGCATCTGATACCGGCGAAATATGATTGACGGTCTGCATGATCAGTTCTGTATCCATCGCTATTAAATATTTAATTTGTTTTTGATAAATGTCAAATCAGAAAAAATACCGATCAATTTACTTTGTATTAAATAATACTTGCTTAATAATTAACATTTGGTTTTGTTTTTTATTGTGTGGGTGTTTAATAAGTGGTCGCCTATGGATGAATATTTACTCATTATTCTTTTCGGGTGAGAGTTAACACCCCGGTATACAGGGGCCGAAAGGATACTCATTTTAATTCTCAGTTTTATGTTATTAGATGTATGTGAACGGGCTTATGAAAGCATGGAGGCAGCTTTACAAATACTGGCAGAGGAAACCATGTCTTCCCACGAAAGATTGATAAAAGCTCTAGGTATCATCCGTAATTCTCTTCATTTCTTATCAGATCATTTGTATAAGTATCCAATTGCGTCGGGTGAAGAGGCTATTATTTACTGCAAGTCTGTATTGCCAAAATTTTACGCCTGGTCTATTTATCATCATGAATGGTACCTAATGAATACAACACGGCCCTGTACCACGCAAAAAAAAATGAAAGCTTTTTGGCTTGATGAATTACGTATGCTTGGCCGTTTAACCGCAAGATACCCCTTACACCATAGCTATTATAAAAACTGCGGAACTGAACTGGACAAATTATTTTTTATAAAAAATGCTGACGCCGGTAGTTTAGCGCCTGACATCCCGGAATTTGATCAAATCTTTCCTACCACGTGTGGTTACTTGTTTGCGAAGTTCAGAGCCTACGAAATGTTGAGCATAGCGGTCAAGAACATCTTAGATAAAAGTAGTGGCACGGTTGATATTCCGCTACCAAAACAAAGACAGGCCCGCAAAATGCGCTGGACGGGAGATAGTATCAACCTGGCTGAACTGGCTTATGGAATCTATGAAACGAAACAGGTCAACGATGGCAATGCAACACTATCGGAAATCTTCGAATGGATGGAAGAGTCATTGCACATCAGGATCGGCAGGCCTACGCGGCGGTTCGAAGAAATAGAACGCAGAAAAAAGATCAGCCCTACTGATTTTTTAGACAGGATGCGGTGGGAAATCATTGCAAGGATCGACCGTAAAAACGTCTATGATGCCGAAGCGGAGGAAGAAAAACGCGCACGTAAGGAACGGCGTGCAAAGGCGGCAGCTAAGTCGAGACACAAACAAGATGAAAACAGCAATAATTTAAACACTGGTAATCAATGACTTATTTTGAATCCTTAGGGTGACACCATCTAAGTCCCCTAACCAGTTTTGACAATTACCCCACTTTTGAAATGTCATCCCGGTACAATGTCGTGCCGGGTTAAAAACAAAATATTTTATGTTACAATTATTCACATGGCAACAATTCCTGATTGCCGCATGGGTGTTCAGCCTGATCTGGCTGGTGGTCATTTTACTGCTCTTTTACCGTAAAGAGGTCTTCGCTTTTTTGTCCGGTAGTAAGCCTAAAGTCGACCCTTTAAAACATGCCTGGCAGGACGATTTTGAAGAAGGCCCCGACGACCTGATGGGCAAGGTTGCCGAACCTGATGGGGTAAGCGTGGTCAATCAAAACCATTTCAGTTTCCTTCCTCCTGAAACATTTGACGCAGCACAGGTTGCTGACGATGCCGGTCAGGCTGCCGAAGTGTTGCAAACGGATCTGTTCGACCTGATGGAAGACGTTAAACAGCTGTTTGATTCGAAGGAACTGGATAAAACTGATTTAATTGAAGCGGTTAATGCTGAGGTACGCCGGTACCCGCGGTTGCGGAAAAGTAACCTATTGGAAACCTTTTACCTGATGGTGGCCGATCAGGTGAACGAATCCGCCACGCTGGATTTCGAGGTTACCGCGACAGAGCTGAAAGGCGCACTTTAACGGGGTGCTTTTGAGCAAGTAAGGTTTGGTTTCAAATCCTTGACGAGAAAATGGGCCGCATGGTGCGGCCTGCAAGGAAACGAAAACAAAATTTATTCTGCATGAAAAAAATCTTTAAGAAAGCGGACAAAAAAGTCTTGGCGAAATGGTGGCTGTTATCGATGACGCTTTGCGTGTACAATATGCTTTGCAGCATATCAGTTTACGCGGCCGACGGTTCAGCTGGGATCGATGAAGCGACAAATAAGGTCAAAGGGTATTTTGAATCGGGCTGTAACTTGATGTATGCCATCGGTGCAGTCGTCGGTTTGGTTGGGGCAGTAAAAGTCTTCAATAAATGGAATGCCGGGGAACCTGATACCAACAAGGTGGCAGCGGCATGGTTCGGCTCCTGTATCTTTTTAGTGGTGGTGGCAACGGTACTAAAATCCTTTTTCGGGATATAAAGCCGGTTTAAAAAATTAACTGGATCAGGACGGGCAAAGCGCAAAGCCTGCAAAAAGAATGGCAAGATCGCTTTGCTCGTACCTGGTCCTTAAACAACAGAAATTATGAGTTCAGTATATCAAATAAACAAAGGTATCAATAAACCAATTGAGTTTAAGGGGCTGTACGGTCAATACATAGGCTGGCTTGCCGGGGGCCTGGTGGTTTTGTTGTTGACCTTCGTGGCTTTATATCTTTTGGGTGCTGGGTTGCTTATTACCGTTCCGCTGGTATTTGCGTTGGGCGGTGTATTGATATTTAGCGTATTCCGCTTATCAAAACGCTTTGGTGTGCATGGTTTAGGGAAATTCTTTGCAAAACGCGGGCTGCCAACCTATGTCCGGTTTAAGTCGAGGCGGGTATTTACGACATTAAAAACGTCGGGAAAGGCTGCTGTATGATCGATATCGAGAAAATATTGCCCATTTGGAAAGTAGAGAACGGTACGATGATTTCCATGCAGGGGGACCGGACAATTGGCTATGAATTGAACTTGCCGGAGTTCGGTACACAGGCAGCTCAGGACTTTGAAGCCGGGCACCAGGCATTTGTTAAAGCGATGCGAGGATTTTTACCGGGCACCATATTTCATAAATTGGATTGGTTCACCACGGCGAAAGTAAAAGCGGACGGCAAAAGAGCAGCCGAAAGTATGTTGGGCGCGGCAGCAGAAAAGCATTTTGCCGGCAGGCCATATTTAGACCACCGGTGTTATATCTTTTTGACCTTACAGCCTCTGGGCCGCAAGCTATCCAGTTCAGCCTATTCCAATATCCTACGAAAATCCATCGCCCCGGTGGAATTGAAAGACGAGCGCCTGTTTCAAAACTTTATGTCTACCTGCGGGCAGTTTGAAAGGATATTGACCGATAGCGGTTTATTTGCTTTAAACCGGCTTACCGATGATGAATTGGCAGGAACGGCGAATAAGGCAGGTATTATTGAGCAATACTGCTTTTTGTTGAACCGGGGACAACAGCCGATTATCCGGGATATCCATATTAAGGACGAGATACGGGTTGGCGATAAGCATGTGGAATTATACACACTGGCCGATGCGGAAGATCTGCCTCCACTTTGCGGCAGCCGGATCAATTATGATAAATATTCTACTGACCGGACAAAATACAGTATTGGCTTTGCTTCACCATTGGGCCAGTTTTTGGATTGTGACCATATCTACAACCAGTTCGTGTTTATTGGCGATACGCAGAAAACCATTAAACTATTAGAGGCGAAGAAGCTACGGTTACAATCGCTTTCCGCTTACTCCCGAGAAAACGCCATATCCCGTGATGCTTGCAATGATTTTTTAAACGAGGCTATCAGTCAGCAGCGCTTGCCTGTAAAAGCGCACTTTAACGTGCTGGCCTGGTCGGATAATCGGGAAGAACTGGCAGAATTGAAAAACAAGGTTGGTTCGGCGATGGCGCAAATGGACGCAGTATGCAAGCAGGAAACCGACGGAGCACCGCAGGTTTGGTACGCGGGCATGCCCGGCAACGAAGCGGATTTCCCAATGAATGACACGTTTGATACGTTCGCAGAACAGGCCACCTGCTTTTTTAACCTGGAGGGCATGAGCCGGTCGGATGGTTCTGGCTTGCGCTTAGGCGACCGGAGTTATGGCAGGCCGGTACATATCGACCTGTTTAACGCGCCGATGAAGTCAGGCCTGATTACCAACCGGAACCTTTTTGTCTGCGGTTCATCCGGTGCAGGTAAATCGCTTGCAATGAACCACCTGTTGCGCAGCTTATACGAAGAGGGTACCCATTGCGTAACGATTGATATTGGCGGCAGCTATAAAGGGCTTTGTGACCTGGTAGGCGGTTATTACTTCACTTATACCGAGGACAATCCCATCCGCTTTAACCCTTTTTACATTGGTAAGGATGATGTACTTGATGTAGAGAAAAAGGAAAGTTTGAAAACCCTCTTACTCGCTTTATGGAAAAAAGAGAGCAGCGATTATAACCGGTCAGAATACGTGGCCATCTCCGGTGCCATTAACGGCTATTACGAATACCTCGCGGTTAATCATGAGGTGTTCCCCAGCTTCAACTCCTTTTATGATTACCTGATGAGCGAATACCTACAGGTATTGAGGGATGGCGATGTAAAGGAAAAAGATTTTGATTTGGGCAACTTTATGTATGTCTTAAATCCATACTATAAAGGCGGTGAATTTGATTACTTATTGAACGCTACGGAGAACCTTGACTTACTGAATGAACGCTTTATTGTGTTCGAGTTGGACAATATCAAGAGCCATGAAATTCTTTTCCCGGTTGTAACCATCATTATTATGGAAATGTTCATTTCCAAGATGCGCAAGCTAAAAGGTAAGCGCAAGATCCTGGCGATAGATGAAGCCTGGGTTGCCATTGCTAAGTCCGGTATGGCCCATTTTATAAAATTCCTTTATAAAACGATCCGCAAGTTCAACGGGATTGCCGCGCTCATTACCCAGGAGGTAGAAGACCTGATCAGTTCGCCAATCATCAAGGAAACGGTTATTAATCTTTCTGATACCAAGATCCTGCTGGACATGAGGAAGTTCATGAACAAGTTTGACAAGATTCAGGAAGTGTTAGGCTTATCAGATAAGGCCAAAACGATGCTGCTATCGCTCAATAAGTCCAATGAGCCAGGCAAAAACTATCGCGAAATTTTCGTTGACCAGGGCGGGCAATTCATGCATGTTTACCGTAACGAACTCTGTTTAGAGGAGTATTTGGCCTACACCACGGAGGAAAAAGAGAAAATGAAAGTTACGGAATACGCCGTGAGGTTCGACGATATCCGCAAGGGGATCGCCGCCCTCGCGGCTGACATCCGCAGCGGGAAAAGTGTATTGTAATTTTTTTAATCATCAATCATATGAAAACCCCGAAGGGCTCTTCATATCCTTTAAAAAACAAATTATAGACTATGAAAAAGCAATTCAAATCATCATCATTTATCCTTTTAGGCTTAGCTGCCTTATCGTTCAATGCTTGTAAAAGTGGCCTATCATCCGGCGACATAGCGGGGACTTACGTTAACGATGCGCAAAGCGAAGCCAGTATCGCGCATGATACCCTGGTCGTTGAGCAAGGCAAGGAAAATACCTACCTGCTACACCGAAAGACTGGTTTCCAATTGAGCGTAAATGGCAAGCTTGGTAAGCAGCTGCATGAAACCGAGGAATGGACAGCGGTTCTTGACCCTAAAACCAGCATACTCACCGAGAGCAGAAAAGGAAAGGTTATCGCTTTTCCTGACAGTCACAGTATGACCGTCGGTAAACGGCTCTACCGGCGGTTGCATTAACCCAATTATTTACCAATAAGCACCTGCATTTCTTCGGCAGGTGCTTATCAAAACTATATTTCATGAATAAAAAATTAAGAACCTATATGGTTGTATTGCCGCTTAGTGCCATGACTATCCTGGTTGCACTGCCCACGGGGGTCAATGCGCAGGTGGCGATAGCCGAGGTGATCAAAGCGGCAATTAAGAAAGTGATCAAGGCTATTGACCTGAAGATACAGCGTTTGCAGAACAATACGATCTGGTTGCAAAACGCGCAGAAAACCATAGAAAACCAGTTATCCAAATTAAAGCTCAACGAAATTTCGGACTGGACAGAAAAGCAACGGAAGCTATATGCCACCTATTATGATGAGTTGGTGAAAGTAAAGGCGATGCTGGCCACCTACCAGCGGATCAAAGACCTTACAGAAACACAGACCGCCATTGTGAAAGAGTACCATTGGGCAATGGCCTTATTCAACAAGGACAAGCATTTTACGCCGGATGAACTCACGCACATGGAGAGTGTTTACAAGGGGATTTTGGAGGAAAGCATCAAAAACCTTGATCAGATCTTTATCGTGGTGAACTCATTTAAAACGCAGATGAGCGATGCCAAAAGGTTGGAACTGATTAACGGGGCGGCTACCCGAATGGATGCCAATTATAGTGATCTGCGCGAGTTTAATAATCAGAACATTACGCTTAGCGTCCAGCGGTCGAGGTCCCAATTAGAAGTAAAACAAGTCAAGCAAATGTATGAGATCAATTAGTTTAAAGCCGAAAGCTGTCAGCGGAAAGTTTAAAGCTTTTTTATTGGGTTGGTTTTGCTTTTGGCTTTGTATTTTAAGCTTTCAGCCTGCCAATGCGCAGACGTTTGCAGAATGGTGGAGCCAGAGTAGCACACAGAAAAAGTACCTGATCCAGCAAATTGCCGCTTTGCAGGTCTATATCAGTTTCCTCCAAAGTGGGTATAACATCGCTCACACGGGCCTGAATACCATAAAGGATATTACTAATGGTGAATTTCATTTGCATGACCTGTACATCAGTTCGCTCAAACAGGTAAACCCCGTTATTAAAAAGGATAAGCGTATCGATGAAATTGTGGCCATGCAGGAATATATCAGTGAGGCATTTGGCTACATCACTAATAGTTCGGTTCTAAGTGCTGATCATCATGCTTATATCAACTCCGTAAAAGATAAAGTATTTGCCGAATGCGATGGGGATATGGACGAATTGTTATTGGTAATCACATCGGATAAAGTTGAAATGAAAGACGATGAACGAATCGCCCGGCTCAATAAAGTGTACCTGTCCATGCAGGATAAAACAGCTTTCACGCAGCGTTTTTGCAGCCAGGTGAATTTGCTTATCCGTCAACGAAGCGATGAAAATCGAATCTCTAAAACAGTTAAGGAGGTATTATGAAAACAATTAAGAAGATCCTATTTGGATTATCTATGGCTGCCGGTTCATCTGCTTTGACGTACCAGCCTGCGGTTGCCCAGTCAGACGAAATACAGCAATTATTACTCAATGTCGAAAAGTTGGCGCAGTTCAAAAGTATCCTGTCGGACATGAAAAAAGGCTATACCATTTTAAGCAATGGCTACAATTCCGTAAAGAACATTGCCCAGGGTAATTTCTCGCTGCACGAAGCTTTTTTGGATGGTTTGTGGCTGGTCAGCCCCGAGGTTCGCAAGTATGGCCGGATCGCCGATATAATTAATGAGCAGGCCGCTTTAATCGCTGAATACAAATCCGCTTACCGGCGCTTTAATTCGGGCGGAAACTTCTCAGCCTCCGAGCTGGATTATTTGAGTAAGGTTTACGGCCAGCTACTCAAAGAAAGCGGCGCGAATATGGATCAACTGGCTTTGGTGATCACCGCTAATAAACTGCGCATGTCTGATGATGAACGTTTGAAGGCCATTGACCGGATCTATGCTGATACGGATGACAAGCTGGTTTTCCTACGATCCTTTAACAGGCAAACGAGTGTCCTTGATTACCAGCGGCAGCGGGAAAAGATGGATTTGACCGGCATGAAACAGTATTATAACCTTAAATAAAACAAAACCTATGAAAAGATTTCTTAACTCCTCCGCCAGTGGGCGGAGGCTGGGGGGCTTGCTGTTGCTTTTACTATTGCCCTGCTTGTCTCATGCCGAAGGCATCGCCGATACGATTGGCGGGATGCAACCGGTGCTGGATAACGTCTATAACGAGATGATACCACTTTGTGGTAAGCTGATTGGCGTAGCACAGGGACTGGCGGGATTTGGGGCATTATGGTATATCGCTTCCCGGGTATGGCGGCAGATCGCTAATGCCGAGCCCATAGACTTTTATCCTTTGTTACGTCCGTTTGCCTTAGGGCTGGCGATCATTGGTTTTCAATCCCTGGTTATCCCTGTTCTGAATGGTGTTTTGCAGCCGGTGGTTTCTGCAACGGCCGGAATGGTGACCAGTTCCAATGATGCGGTAGCGGCGCTACTCAAAAAGAAAGAGGAAGCAGTAAAGAATAGCGAACAATGGAGAATGTATGTGGGGGAAACAGGCAGCGGTGATGCTGACAAGTGGTATCGTTATACGCACCCAAAAGACCCGAACCGGGAAGATGAAAGCATGTTGGAGGGCTTGGGCAATGATATTAAATTTTGGGCGGATAAGAACTATTACAACTTTCGCAATTCCATCAAGGAATGGCTTTCGGAAGTGTTGCAGGTTTTATTTGCGGCAGCGGCGCTTTGTATCAATACTATCCGCACGTTTTACCTGATTGTCTTAGCCATCTTGGGCCCGCTGGTATTTGGCTTTGCGGTTTACGACGGTTTCCAGCAAACCTTGTCGGTATGGCTCGCCCGCTATGTCAATGTATTTATGTGGCTGCCGGTGGCCAATATCTTCAGTGCGATCCTGGGTAAGATCCAGGAGAACATGCTCAAAATAGATATTAACCAGATCGGTCAGCAGGGTGATACCTTCTTTTCTGTGAATGATACCGCGTACATGATTTTTATGGTTATTGGAATAGTAGGCTATTTCACGGTGCCAAATGTGGCCAATTATATCGTTCATGCCGGTGGCGGCAATGCTTTATTGCAAAAAGTAACGGCTATTATTTCAGGCACGACATCTTCAGTAATGCAATACGGCCAATCTGGCGGCATGGCAGCAGGATCACGTATGGCAAGAGGTGGAATCAATCTGCTATCCGCACCCGGTGATATCGCTGAAGGATACCGCAATGCCGGGCAAGGCAACGATTACCAAAAGGATAAGCTGGCAGGCAAGTAAACAACAGAATTATTAACCATTAAATCATTCCCCCTTCGGGGGGTTAGGGGGCAATTATGTTCAAACAACTCAGAAATATAGATACAGCTTTTCAGCATATCAAACGGTTCAGCCTGTTTTTGATTGGCGCCAATGTACTGACCATGTGTTTCTGTATCTGGAAAAGCTACAGCATCGTGGAGGAAGCACAAAAACGGGTACATATCCTTTACAACGGTAAAGTATTGGAAGCATTGGCATCCGACCGGAAATTAAACCTGCCAGTGGAGCTAAGAGATCATATCAAATCCTTTCACCAATACTTCTTTAACCTGTCGCCCGATGAAAAGGCCATTCAGGCGGGTATCACCAAAGCACTGTATTTAGCAGATGAAAGTGCGAAGCAGGCCTATGATAATTTGCGGGAACAGGGTTACTATAATAACCTGATCTCGGCGAATATCTCGCAGGAAATTACAGTGGACAGTATTAAGGTTGATGTAAACAGTTCGCCTTATAGTTTTACCTGCTATGCTACAGAAAAACTGGTACGTTCAACAAGTACCGTATTCCGCAAACTGGTCACACAGGGACAGGTTAGGGATATTAAAACGCAGACGGATAATAACCCGCATGGCTTTTTGATCCAGCATTGGGAAACCCTGGTTAACACGGACGTAGACCCTAAAGCCGTAAAACAATGAAGCTGTTCCAGAAAAAAGAGCGACCGGTGAGCGCCAGGCAGGAACAGGTCGCAGGCCGGATTGCAGGCAGCATACTCAAATACCAGCGCCGCACAGCGGACTACCTGAACCGCAAAACGGTCCACTTATCGGGTAAAGCAAGGCTTTGCCTGCTCATCCTGTTTTGCGCGGCCTTCGGCAGCTATTGCCTGTTCGTACTTATTCAGGCATTTCAATAACCCAATTATTCACCAATAAAAAACAATAAAACTATTATGACACAAAATCAAAGAGTGGACAGGCGAAAGGTCTTGTTATTCCTGCCACTGTTGTTATTGCCTTTCCTTGCACTCGCCTTTTATGCGCTTGGCGGAGGAAAAGGAATTGATAGCAAGGCTAAAGTAGCTTCTAAAGGCATTAATACCGAACTGCCTGGAGCGCAGTTCAAAAAAACGGGGCCGACCGACAAAATGGATATTTATAACCAGGCGGAGCGCGATTCAGTTAAAAAGGGTAGCAATGCTATTGCGGATGTGGCTGGGCGGTTGGGTTTCAATCCTGCCGATGATCTGCAAACTAAACAGATCAACGAAAAACTGGCGGCTATCAATAAACAGATCGCCGCGCCTGCGGTTCCTGCGCCCACCAGCTATGCGCCGGTGCAGCCATCATCTGCACCGGATGTGTCTGTTTCCAAAGATGTGGCTAAACTGGAAACCCTGATGAAGAACATGCAACAGCAGAACGGCGATGAAGACCCGGAAATGAAGCAGTTAAACGGCATGATGGATAAAATACTTCAAATCCAAAATCCGGAACTGGCGAAGCAAAGCCCCAAAAAGGATGATGTGATTGTGCCCGACAGCATATTTAAAGCGATACCCGCTGTGATCTCCCACGACCAAAAGATTAGCGAGGGTGCGGTTGTCGAATTGCGCTTGCTGGACACAGTGATTGTTAACGGGCAGGTAATACCTAAGAACCACAAGGTGTACGGCCTGGCATCTATCAGTAACCAGCGCCTTAATCTGGAGATCAAAAACATAGGCTTGGGGACTTCGATAGTCCCGGTAAACTTTACCGTGTTCGACGCTAAGGATTCGTTGATCGGTATCAATGCACCAGAGGCGGAATTAGGCGGAGCGGTTGGTACCGGTAGCAGCAATGCCTTGCAAAGTATGCAGTTTCTTTCCATGGATCAATCGTTAGGCGTACAGGCTGCAGGTGCAGGCATTGAGGCTGCCAAAGGCTTGCTTTCCAAAAAAGTAAAACGCATTAAGGTGAAACTTAAATCAGGTTATCCCCTACTTCTGCGGGATAACGCCAGAAAAAATCAACAGTAATTATTCATTTAAAAACGACAATCGATGAATCGTAACAATTTGGAGAATTTAAAGGGCGAATTAAAAGCCCTGGGCTTTGATGAAAAGATCATTAAAGACATGGAAGCTGGTATGGAGAAGAACCTCCCTAATTTCCAGTTAAAAGCGCAATTGCCCGCCGATAGGGGACAGATCGATGCGACCCTGAATTTCAGGCAGTCCGGCCAGTCGGATTACTATTATTTCAACCGCTATGACCTGGCCTGGAGTAAGGCTAAACCACTTGAAAATGATCAGAAATACATTGTCATCTCGCCGGGAGACGATAACAAAAACCGCATGAAAAAATTTGATAGTCCGGTTGAAGCGATTGACTTTTTCAAATCACAAAAAGGGAAAAGCGAACTGGCTATCGGCAAAGCTACCGGCAATGACCTGCCGTTCAAAACTACTTTAGCCACCATGAAAGAAGGTAAAGTTGATTATGTGGCCAAGGATTTTCAAAAGGAATACTACAGCCCTGCTATCAGCAACCATTTCTATGTGGAAAAAGGTGCGGGATTCCCGGTTAACCAGGCTGCCAATCTTTTACAGGGCCGTTCAGTTTATCGTGAGGATCTGGTCAATCGTGCCGGCGAGCAGTACAAAGCGTGGTCAACATTCCTGTTTGACAAGCCTAAAGATAAATACGGCAATTACGAGGTTAAGCAGTTCAGCGAAGGCTGGGGCTATGACGTCAAAAAAGCCATAGAAGAATATAAGATCAAGCTGGATGCCGATCCTAAAAAACAGGAACAGTTAGTTGCCGACCTGAAAAACGGTAACCGTCCGGTGGTAACTGTAGAGGGCAAAGACGGCAAGGATGTTAAACTGCGCATCGAAGCGGTTCCACGTTACGGCAACCTTAACTTTTACCAGGTTAACAATGGCGCGCCTGAAAAACGCGAGGACTTTTTAAAGGTGCCAAAGCAGGAAAAAGCACAATCCAAAAGCAATGCCAAAGAACAGGCACAAGGCCAGGAAATGGGTATTTAGCCCTTTCATTTTGACAGTAATTAACCCATTTATACACCATTTATTAAGACATTAAAACTTATGAACGCATTTGAAAAATTAAAAGCATTAGTAGAGGGAACAGAAAAAGACGCCGGTTCATTTTACCTGAAAGGTAATAAAGCGGCTGGCGTGCGATTGCGCAAAGCTTTACAGGATATAAAAGCAATTGCGCAAGAGGGCCGAAACGAGGTTTCGGAATTGAAACGCAGGGCATAAACAATTTTGTCCAGACAAACAGGCTGTCAGTTACTGACGGCCTGTTTGTTTTTTCAGGTAGTTGCTGTATTTTCTGCCGGATAGAAAGCCGGGGATTCCGGTTCAACCCCTTTTTCTATTTCTACGCGCTGGTCACTATACTGAAACGCAATCTTATTTTCATAGCCGGGCTCAAATTCATATTCCAGTTCTTTTGCAAGCGCCTCGAATTTATCGGGAGACAAATACCATTTCAGGTAAAAGCCGGGGCTTAAAAACATGGCGTGTAATTGATAAGGATTGATTGGCTTATAATCGCCTTCAGCTTTGTCCAATTGGTTCCAGCTATCGAGAAATTCATACAATTCTGTCTTTTTCATAATTTGTTTTTTAGATGGTTAATGGTCTATTTTGAGGATAGTTCTTCGTACTTTACTGATTGAGACTTTCTGCCATCTTAAAGACAAAACGATAGTATGCTAAGCTGCCTTTCAGTTTTAAACGGGCTATGACGTAATCGTATTGCAGGTCCATTAACGTGCCGGAAAGTAAACTCACTATGCTTTCACCGATGCCCATATCTTCCATTTCGGCCAGCAATTCTTCCTGCGCCATCTTATCCATTACGACCTGGTAGTCTTTCTTTAAATCCCAACCGGCCTGGCATATCTTAAAATCAGCAAAAGTTTCGTATGGTGACATGTCAATATTCATCTCCTCCGCAAATATTTCACCGATCCGGTTGACTTCGTTTTCGTCATGCCCGGCCTTGATACAGATGTCCGCAATAACATGCACATAGCTTAGGAAAGCATTTATACTGCCATTCCAGCCGGGCTTCCAATGTTTAGCCTTAAAATATTCATCAGGAAGGATACTTCCCCTTGTTCTGGCCCGTGCCTTAATAAGATCGATGGCAATTCCAGATAGCATTTTGGTTTCCTCGTTGCCGGTATCCCATTGTCCGAATATTGCCGGTATGGATAGAATTGTCCCGGATGCGCAGAGCGCGTCCAGGAGTTGTGCTACATCTTCGGGGGCATTGGCACCACACAATTCCTGTATGACCATAAACTCTTTTTCCTCCTGTTCACGTCCAGACAGCCCGCCTGCCAACATTGCACTGGTGACCTTTAAAATGTGTTCATTCATAACTGTAGATTGAATTATACGAATTTAAAGAAAATGTTTAATGACGAACAGTGGTAAAAGGGTGGTAAATAGGTATACTACCCTTTTCGATGGTTAAAGACAGCGGTTCCAGCCGCTTCATCACGTACCTCCATTCAGCAGCTTCACCGCTTTTTAAAAGCGCTTACATTTTGGGCGTCGCTATCGCATAGCTCAAACCGCAAGCACTTTCTCCCTTCCACCTATAAAGCATTTTTAAAGACTGATCAAGCTGTAATTAGGCTGTTTGAGCAACAAATTTCTGATCCGCGTGGCTTCCAGTCAAGGCCAGGCCCTGCGGGTTTTGGAAAAAAAATCTCCACACCTCGCTACGCTCGGGTAGTATTTTTTTTCCAAAAGCCTTGCCTGTTATCCCCGCTCAATCAGGACAGGTGCTCAACAAAAAGCCAGAAATGGCTCCTGCCGAAAGGTAGTACGCAGGACGGAAAATTTAAAATCTAAAAAAATGGAAACTAATGCAAAAAACAACAACGGTGCAGTTAAGGGAATTAACACCGTTAAAGCGGACAAGGTGGAAAAATTTGTTGCGGGCAATCCTGTTAACAAAGTATCAACAGGTGCGGACAAAGAAGAAGTAACGCCGCTACAGGAACAACAAAGCCCTGCCAAAGAAGTAACGTCCGTGCCACAGGCGCAACCGCCAGCCGGGCCGGTAAAGGCGGAAGCCAAACCCGAAAAACCGGTATTGAATTTAGACGGCACGTTGGAACTGGTTAAAATCCTGCATAAACGTATGGTGCAACGTGATAACCTTCTGAATACCATTAATACTTTAGAAGCCTTTGAGGTAGACATTGAAAAAGATGCCGAAGAATTGGGCGGTAATTATTACCAGGGCTGCAAACTGACTATTGAGGATGATGCCAACCACAAATTTGTAACGAAGAACCCTGTAATTATTGAATCGGTTGCGCAGTATGTAAACAGCCTTTGCGTGAATAAACTGGCAGAAATCGAGGCGGGTATCACTATCCCACAGGCTTAAAAATGGAAACGCCCCCTTTACCCAAAACATTAAAAGGGGGCGTCATTTAAGACTTTCCTAATCTTAATCTATGGCAATGTTAGAAATATTTATCGAGATAACCAACCAACTATTTTGGGAGGGTTATGCAGAACAATTAGCTAAGGAAAACCCCGCAGGTTTTCAATTCGAACTGGCACAATTTGCAAACGATTATAACTTATAAAATCATGTACGATACCATTTTCTTACTGGTCAAAGCGACCATACAAACCAAGCATAAGAATGTACACGAGGCTATTACCGAGATACAGCAAACGGCCACCTGTACCATCAGCAACACCAAAAAGGTAAAAATACACGAACTGAAATTTATGGACTATAAACTAAAATCTTAAACATCATGGCACACGATATTAATTTCAATGAACAAACAGGTAAACACAGCTTTTTTTCAGTTAAGGAAAAAGCGTGGCACGGATTGGGGCAGATCATCAGCGATTACCCCACCAGTGCGGAAGCAATCAAACACGCCTGTTTAGACTATCATGTAGAGAAACGACCTTTATTTACTTATGATACGGCAAACCACAACGGCGACCCTGAAACGGATATTATTATTCCCGAAATAGAAGTACCGAATTTTTACGCTACCGTGCGCACCGATACCGAGCAGGTTTTGGGCGTAGTCGGTAATGATTACCAAATCCTGCAGAACGTTAACGCCTTTACTTTTTTTGATGCTATTATAGGGGGTAAGGACGGCATTTTATACGAAACCGCAGGCGCTTTATCGAATGGCTCTAAGATTTTCATAACGGCAAAATTGCCTGATTATATCCGAGTCGGACGTAACGATTGCGTGGAAAAATACCTTTTTCTTTCAACTTCGCATGATGGTTTGGGGAGTATTCAAATTGCATTTACACCAATAAGAATTGTTTGCGCCAACACGCTTAACGCTGCTTTGCGCAACCATACCAACTGCATTAAAATACGTCATACCACAAGTGCGAACGATAAGCTAAAGGAAGCGCATAAAATGTTAGGTATCGCAAACAGTTTAGCGGACGAATTGGAGGCGATTTATAACCGTTGGTCAAGGATGCGGATCACTGACAGGGAAGTTAAAAAACTGATTCAACTTGCAATGGCGCCAAGCAAAGAGGTATTAACCAACGTGCAAAACGGCGCTAACGATGAATTATCAAGCCATTTTAACAACATGGTGGATAATGTTTTTCAATATGCCATGATCAGCCCGACCCAACAGGAAGATACCACTAAAGGAACGGTGTTTGGGGCTTTTAACGCGGTTACCGGGTATTTTCAGAACGTCCGCAATTTTAAGAACGACGAAGCCAAATTTAAATCCATCATGTATGGTACAGGATTACAAAGAAGCCAATCAGCTTTCGACCTGTGCCATGAATTTACACAGCACGGGGCAGATGCTTTATTATTCAATTAATCCTTAACGGGGGGGGGATTTTGTCCCCCTGTATTTACATCATTAATTAATACCCATTCTTATGAAATCCATTAATCAGTATAGGAACATCGAAAAAGCGAGAACCTTACACCAACTTTTCCCCAATGAAATGAAAGGTTTTATTGCATTTGCTAAAGCACACGCAGAAGAAACCATTGAGCAAAAGGATAAGTTAGCCGAAAATTGGGATAGCCAACCCTTTCAATTTAATTTTTGGCTACAACTTGCCGAAGAGGTCGCCAAGAAAACAAAATTCTATAACCGTAAACTGGTAACTAACAGTAAATTGTTTTCAGAGCAATTGTTTGATGGCTATTTAGCGATATACACCAATAATTGTTTTGACCTCTACGCCAAACATCCCGATTGTCCCGCAAAATTTAAACAGGCTATTGTCTTATTCATCCTGCCTTAATCGCCCGTAGCCCCCGAAAAGGGGGCTAATCTTAACCCTAATTCTAAGATAATGACACAATTATTTTTGCATATCAATTTTTCAAACCATTACGGTATCATTCTTTTAATAATCGGCTTGTTTATCCGCTATCAAATCGTACGGCGCAGGTTTAACCGCCGTAGTATGGCAGCGGTTCAAATCTTCAGCAGTTACTTAAAGGGTTTACTAACCACTATTATAGAAACGCTGGTAAATTTGTTAGGTGCGCTGCTTATAGTCGTGGGGTTAATCAGCATCATTATGCATTTATAGTCGCTTATACCAATTGCTCTATAGCTTTAAACAACCGCTAAAATCGTCAAAAATCCCGGGCGGCCCTTACGGGCATTAAGACCATTTAAAACCTTATCTTTAGAGTTGTAAGCCATCTTTTTAATTCATGGAACAACCGAACCAAACCGTTCTAATATATTCACTGTTTTATGGCCATGCCGTTCCGGCAAAAAGCCTGGATCTCCTTTCAGGATTGGATCGGGATGAAATACTAAAGTTTCTGATCAAATTGAAAACCGCAGTATCAAGGATAAATCCATTCCTTCTTCATTTCACACTCCAGCCTTTACGACGCAAATTAGCCTCCCGCCACAAACCCCAAAAAGCATTGCCTCGTCACCTCGGCATCCTTTTCAGATATATTGATATCTGTAACTTAATAAAAAGGGGGAAATATATGCCCAATATTTTATTGGGTATTATATCACCTATAATAATTTTTTATCTTAGGCAAAACCTAAATCATGGAAGATCAAATAACACCTAGCAACCAACTCCGGAACCTACCCCAAAAAAGAAAATTTGGGCTAATATTACATTGCCGGTTATAATATCGGTATTTGCCCTATTTGTAAGTGGTTACAACCTCTATTTAAGCAATTTTGTAGTAGAGGACAACCTCACTGCGCGAATTGTTCAGGTTGGAAAAATGGGTGATAACTTACAGGTGGATACTGGTTATATCCAAATTGGCTTTATAAATTCAGGGAATAGGGATTGTATGATTACGAGGCTTCAATACAGTTTTGTAGCTAAAGAAAGCTCTGCTAAAAATGATTATTTATGGAGAGATGCTAGCGGAAGTATTGAATTGCCTATGGTGCTGCAAGCATGCCATATGGCGACGTTGAAGTTTAAAATCCCTATGGATTTAATTTATATGGTCTACTTATCCAGGAACAAGATGAAGGAAACAAATAGACCAATTATTAACTATGTTGAATTATCGTATGACGCTATCGATTCAAAAGGTAAATATCATAATATATCAACCCCGCGCGAGTTTATCATTAAAAATACGGTGACATCGTTGGACACTATTTATCCCATAAAACCAGACCTAAAAGGAAATCAACAATATTCGATTACTACAGTTTTCTAGTATTCAAAATAAGGATTATTGGCGAATTAATTTTAAGCGTTTTAGAAATCCAAGAAATTTGTAATCCACATTTAATGGCTGACACCCACATTTTTCCGGAAGATAGGTTATTTAATTTAACGTTTCTGACATTACAGGAGAGCATTTTTCTAACGATAAGCCCTAATGTTTATTTTTTAGATGGATTTACTACTTTGTTCGCTACAACAAATGATAATCTGGAAGAGCAGCGTATTTTAGAACCAGTTCAGCAGTGTACCGAGCAGTTTCTTTTAGAATTACAGCAGTTTATCGTTTTAAATCAAAAAGAGCTGCCGGTTTTACATCAGGTAGAACATTTTTTCAGGAAATTATTACCTAACAGTTTCTTTTTGATTGTTTTTGGGCAGGTAACCGATACCGCCCTTTATTTTCAATACTACCACCATTTGCGGCGGCTCCATATCAGGGAAGGTCTACCTGTAAATCATGCGCCCGGAGAACTTGATTTTGGCCCAATTCCTTTGATTTATAATATGCATCTTTTTGGCCACCAGCGTCGTAAGATAGGCACCGGGTCTATAGATAAACGAATTTGCCGTTTTTGTGCAGAAACGTTGGGAAATACCAATAGGTATGGTTCGAAAGTTACTTTTCGAAATAAAGCACACGCCTACAGTGAGGCTTTAGGAAATAAATCGGTGGTTCTGACTGAGGAATGCGATGCCTGTAATGATCGTTTTAGTATTACGATAGAACCGGCTGTTATCACCTTTTTTAGTGTCTTCAGGGCAATTTACGGTTTAAAAGGAAAAGACAGTTATAAAAAATTGAGGGGTGAGAATTTTGAATTGTCTGCCGATAATGAACTAATCAAAATAATTTACGATGGTGAATTTAATGATTCCGGTAAAAATGGCTTACCCTTTAACGAACCAGTTGAACTGCGACTAAAGGAAGGTTTTGTGCCACAGGACGTTTATCGTTGTCTCTGCAAATTTGTGCTGAGCGTTGTTCCGCAGATGCAACTCCGGCATTTCAGCCGTACCCTGGATTGGATCAATGGTGATTTTAATGCTGAAAAATTACCATTAATCGCCTTATTGCAGGATAACTCTTTTTTTAAAGAACGGTCAGGTTTATTTTATTACCAAAGAAAAATAAAGGATAAAAGGTTTCCATACCTCGTTGGAGAGTTTCATTACGCGCATATTGTTATGGTTTTTGTGATCCCTTTCTCCGGAAAAGATGAGATCGATTTTTCTGATCAAACCGCCCATCAGGGATTTTGGAAGATTTTCAACCAATTCCGCAAGGATAAAGAATGGATGTTTTTTGAGTTTGATGAAATTATTGTAAAAGACATGGTGATAAACTTCAGTATAAAAAATAGACGGGAAAACGATCAATAATATATTTAAAGAATGGAAATTTACAGTGTAATTTATGAGGGTTATAACAAAAAGCATAACCATTTTGCTAAATGCTTCCTCCTGGTTAAGGCGGAGTTATGCAATGTCGATTACTGTTATGAACGTTCCATCGAATTCGATTATCCCGTATGCTCAGAATTAGAGGTACAGCAAATCACAGAAGATTTTTGCGCCGCGACCGACGACCAGTTATTAGATTCTTTTTATATAGCAAGGGAAACAGGTTGCGCCTTTATTTGCCTTGTTGACCAGTTGCAAAGCAGGCAGGGTTTCGCCAACACGCCACGCTTTGGAGAAATTGATTTTGAACTCCTGCTCACACAAATGGGAGGAAAAAAGATACCCGAGACCACCTCTAAAACTCCGGATTTCTCACTTGATGATATTGTGATTGAATTAAAGGACCTTCAGGAGGAAGGACTATTTGATGACGAAAGGCGCAAAGCTATCATTAAAATCTTTGGTGGTTTGGAGGCACACACGATCAACCTTGATCCAATTGCTGACTATGGCGAATTAACGCCGAAATACCATGCTCAAATCCGGAATACAATTCAAAATCAGGTTAAAAAGGCCTCCAGTCAAATAAAAAGTTATAAAAATCAGCATAATATTAAGTCAGCAGGCATAATCTTATTGAATACGGGAATGTTCAGTCTACCGGATGATCTTTTTAAATCAATGGTCAATCACATATTAATCCACCAAACCAGGACTGTGGAATTTGCATTTGTATTTTCTCAGGTTATGCAATCTAATGGATTCGATACCATTGCTAACTTTTATTGCGATTTCGTTGGTAGTGTACCAGATAGCGTAAAAGCGTTGAAACAAAAAGTTTGGGAACTGATTGAGTTAAAGATGACTGACCTGATGTTCTCTCCCGAAGGCACACCTTCGATAACTTCCCAGCATCCGATTTCATTCTTTGCAGATAACAAAATTTTTTACTGGAATCCTGGTAGACTTCCTGATTCGCGAAGAAACGGATCAGTTTAATGTTTATTTTATATTTTTAATAATGAAATTTTATACCTACACTGAATTCTTGCCACAAATGCAGGAGTTTTTTAAGTGCTATGAACCGCTTGGATTTATAGGGATAGAAAACTTGGCTCCTGTTTCCTTGAAATATCCAAAAGAACGCGAATGCAGATATTGCGGACAGGCTTGGCCTCAGGTGACGTTTGACCAGGATGCACATATAATTTCTCAATTATTGGGTAAAAATAATTTGCTATGCGATTACGAATGTGATAATTGCAATGCGCTGTTTTCAAAGTATGAAAGTGCCTTCGTCAATTGGCTGGGTATTACCCGAACGATTGTAGGTACGCGAAACAGGAAGAACAATATTCCGGAATTTAAATCTGGCTCGGGGAAAATTGTTGCAGCAAACGAGGAATTATTAAATAGAAAAGGAACTAAAATTACCAGCGTATTTGAAAATGATAACGCTATTGTTATTGACCCCAAGGAAGGTACAACTACAATAACTTATTTGAAAAGGTCATATATTCCTTTTAACGTTTTTAGGATATTGTTAAAAATTGCATTTGCATCTTTACAGGAAGATGAGTTAAAAGATTATCAAAAGGTATTGGAAGTATTGGTTAATCCGAAACCTCATCCAGAATTTTTACGTTTTGCTCACGTTCTTTGTTTTCATTTACCCCTTGAACAACAGGCAAAATCGCCATATGGATTTATTTTTCGTAAAAAAGAACCACTTGCCAGAAACCCAAAGCATTTTTTTATTTTTTATTATGCTAACCAAGTTTTTAGTTATCCCTTACCGTTTAGCTTGCCAGATTTGCAGAACGGATGTTACACTAAGATAGAATGTATCTTTCCTCCTCCTTTATTTTTAGAACCAACTATGCCTCAGAGTATAGTTAGTGCGACAATGAAAGCAATGGGCGGTCTGGAATCAGTTAAAGATGATCAGGAGATTGTTGGATTCCAATTTGATCCGGAGGATTTGAAAAATGTGGTATCTATCGATCCGATTACTGGTCAAATAAAGGACACTACCTTTGACCCAACTTCAATCGTAAGTGTATTTTTAATGGATGATGGTAATGAAATTAATTGGACACCTCCAGAATAATAAATTTTTTAAGGCTATAGTTTTATTATTTCGCTAATTATAAATTAGGTATCGAATTTTCTTGTTCATAGAAAAGCATAAATATGCTTGCGAGAGCCACATCTGACAATGGATCGCGGTCTGGTAAATTGGCAAGGTCAAACTCTATTCGTTCAAAATCCTGGTCAGCTGTGAGGTGTTGGTAGATTTGTTTTACATCAATTGATTTTGCAAGATTGTCGTAACTAAGTTTCCCAAAGTCTGATTTAAAGGTTTTTGTTTCAGATCCTCCCCAACTGGTGATAGTAGGAGTAAACACCTTAATGAGGCGGATTGCATTTCCAACATCATCATTAAGAACCGATTCAATGTCTTTCTGTAATCCCGCTGGGTCAAGTTCTTTCCACCAGCTTAAAATACGCCAGGCCTCGGTGTCCGGCAGTATCTCAAAAAAGTTATGTCCGGTAAATAGTGATTGAAACCGTTCAACTAAAAATGATTTCATGGCCGTTTGCTCATCTGTGGATAAAATGTCGAACGATGGCTTACCTGAAGTGTAAAACAATCGGTAAACAACCTCCATAACGAAAGGAAAATCTTTAGCCTCAGTAAAAATTAGTTTGGTATGGCTGGCGCGTTCATCTGATGGTAGATTATGAATCAGTTGCGTAACGATTTTGGCACCCTCCGCCTGTGTGGTAAATAGGCTAAATGCACCAGCCTCAACCGGGAGATCCCTACTCTGCCTGGCGATCAATAAAGAAAGGTTTTTCGATTGTGACACACTAAAGTCCTTTTCCCAGATTCTTAATTTAAAAACTACATCAGCAACATCATTGGTTAGAAAAAATCCCTCTAGGCTATCTCCGGTGGCCTCCGTTTCAAGCACTGTTAAAAATTGCTCAAATTGCACATCTGAAATTTCGTCTTCT
Organism: Mucilaginibacter sediminis; assembly: GCF_051903035.1. Lineage (NCBI taxonomy): Bacteria > Pseudomonadati > Bacteroidota > Sphingobacteriia > Sphingobacteriales > Sphingobacteriaceae > Mucilaginibacter > Mucilaginibacter sediminis. Next base: position 5,746,623 of record NZ_CP170602.1, on the reverse strand, counting down.
TGTACTGCGTAAGTAAAATATCTATCAAAATACTTTCCGGAACAAACTCTCATTTCCTTATACCATTTCATCAGGCTATCATTAGTGTAACCATGTTTGCCGGTCATGTAACGGTATTGTGGAAACAGTGCTTGCCAGATAGATTTAACAGCTTCGCGATCTTTTTCCGGTTGACTGGTTAAGAAACCGTTAATAACCTGTAGGGCCTGCTCTTTGGTATTGCCTTTGTAAAATGACCTGTGGCTTTCGTTTAAAGAGTCTGCCAGAAGGAACGCCGAATGGTGCCGCGTGAAATCATAGGATGCCGGGAATAAAATTTTCAGTCCCTCTACAAGCATCAGGTCGGCGGGATTTACTTCCCCCAATAACATCGGAAGGGCAAAGTGAACGGCATTGGCATAACGTGTGGCAAGCCTGGGGTTGTCTATATATGGCAAAAAATGTTCGTCAAACACATCCCGGAATTTGCTGACCTCTTTTTGTTTAAATTGAACCTTTAATTCCTTTAACACTTGATCTAACATGTCAATGGTGTATTTTTTTAGTGCTTTCCTGGTTGCTTTTGGAATTTTCAGAGGGAGTTGTATGATCTTCTCCAAAAACTGATATCCATGCTTTTGATGCATATTACCATACTGGGGGGCAAGTGCAGTCGCTATTAACTCATCATCAAAAGCAAGAATATAGCAGCTGTTCGGAAAGTCCCCAACCAATTTTACGAGCTTGAAAATGTATTGAATTTCTTTGACGTCTAAACGGTCGATGTCATCAACGCAAATCACCAGTCGCTTTCCAGTATCGCGGATCATTTCATCCACCCGCGATTTTAATTTTTCGGCTGATACTTCCTGCAATTTTTCGCCGATCTGTTTAAATCCATCAAGAGGAACGCCGAGGTATTTAGTTACCGAGCCTATAACTTCACCGTATTCTTTTAATGCCTTGCCAATCTTTTCCTTATCTGAGCTAAGGGTTTCTCCGAGTTCGAAGGCAACACTTGTCAAAAATGATTTAATTAACTGTTCCTGATCACTAAATAGCCACGGATTAAAATTGACAATAACAGTTTCTTTAGGGAGTTCTGCTTTTATAAAATTCATAACCGAGGTTTTACCCTCCCCCCATTTTCCATAAAGCCCAACAACAAGGGATTGATTGAGTTGGCTGTGTTGTATAATACCTGCGATTCGTTTCGCAAAATCATAACGTTTAAATCGATCTTGCTCCGCACTGATTTTAGGTTGGTCTGTATCTATGGCTGCCATATTGTTTTGTTAAATCAAATCTAACGTTTCAAGATGACTTGATGACGTTTGAAGAACTTATAAGACATAACCCAACAAAAAAAGTGATTGCCATTGATTTATAAGAAACTAGACAGCGGTGTCAATTGCCTTCTACGCCTTAAAATGCCCCGATACCCACAATTCCCCCAAATTGGAAATTCCGTCATACTTGACCAGGCTGTTCCGTGCGAATTAGATCAATGAGTTGTGTTGTTGAATAATAGTTTCAAAAATTTTAAATCAGCTATTTAACATGGTCAAAGTGTAACGGAACACACTGAACTCTTTTTCCAGAACGCAGTGATCAATGGTTCCGGAATGTCCAGCCTATCCCTCTTTTGATAAGACAATAAGTACGGTAATCTTATGGGAGATATTATTTGCTGCGTTAAAGCAACAGTATACGCGACTGATGCTGTTGATGGATCATGCTGGAAACCTTTCTTCGCAACATGTCATCATGATGCATTTTGATAATAATTAATGGTTTGGAGCTTTCTGTTCTGGACAACAGATTTTGGATAAGTTTAGGATATAAACTAAGAGGAGTAATAGACTTAGAAACATCAATGATTAATTCTTCGCATGATGTTGGCAAATCATATTTATTGATCGGTGTGGTGGAACCTAGTAACATACCTGATATATAAATATGACATGGGCTAAGCGGAAGATCAGAAAAAACAGAGGGAGCAAAAACGAAGCGGATAATATTCGGGTTGCCAGACTGATAATACGTCATTACTTTCCCTTCATATTTTTCCAAAAAAACCTGATACACCTTTATCCCCATGCCCATCTCTGTCGGCGTTGCTGTGAACGGATTAAAGCTTGCTGGGCTATGATCTTGAATTTCAATTGTAGTTTCTTGGAAAGAAATAGAGATTTTCTTGGAATGATTGTGTGTAAAAAGATTCATACTTAATTCAGCAAACAATTGTGCGAAATCGCGTCCAAATTCCTCTGGTAGCTGTAATGCTTGATTTTGCATAAATGCGTAAATGTCATTCTCTTCGAAAATCTCCGTAATCTGAAGTTGCTTACTGAATTTCGTGTTTACAGTTAAATGAGCAAAAGGAAAATATCCGGCCATCCTTGTTATTAAAAAAGGGATTTGCTCCTCTTTACTTATTTCAAGTTGTTTGACTGCATATTCATGAATCTGGTTAAGAGATAAACTTCTATAATCTATATCATAAAGTGCTGCATTGTCTATAGCCTTCGCCAGATAATGGGTATATACTCCATTTTGTAGCTCAGGTCTAGCTAATGAAATTTGGTTTTTGCTACAGGAGCAAAGTATTTGCAGCCCACCTGTACGTTGAGCTATTTTATCACGGTAAAATTGATTTATTGCTTCAATCTCTTCTCCCTTGACTTCTGCTCCACCAGCATGGCAAGCATCTATTATAAAAAACTGATTTTTATTATTTAAAGCATCAATTTTTGTTTGCACTGATGATAAGCTGACATCAATGTCATGAAATTCCAGTAAGAATTCGTCAATTACCTTCCCGTGTCCGGAGAAATAAAATAGTATGGAATCGTTTGGTTGCACGACGTCCCGAAGATTATTGAATACTTTTTCCAACAATTCCTGCACATTTTCAATCGGTTTGTCCACCGTACTACTTATCGAAAAAATATCATCAGGTTCGAAACTACAATTAGAAATTAACTTTGATCTAATCAACGAAACGTCGTTCACCGAAAACCGCAATGGGGCACGATGATAATCGTTTATTCCTATTAATATGGCAAATCTTTTTCCCGACATAAGCAAATCTAAAAAAGATGATTAATAATAGATAATAGTGTACTAATAAGGAGTAATAACAGTTGTCAGTCTTTGAGCAAATATATATTTTTACGCTTATTGCATTATAAGCCTCCTTATTGCACCTAAAATGTCAAACCACAATAAACTACTCGTTTCTATACGTGATTACCTCGCTCGGTTTCAGCTACAAGTAAAGATAGCAACCGCTAATTCGGAATACGATATCAATCAACATGCTGAAAATATTATAATCCCCATTTTTAATATTGTATTTGAGGCGAAGTTCAGAAACGCCAATGATTCCGAAAAGAAAAATTTTGAAAGTCTGGATCTAATAGATGATGAATTAAGCCTAACAGGTATCCAAGTTACATCGACAAGATCTTTGGAAAAAATTAAATCGACACTTACCCAGTTCATAAAATCTGGACTTCAAAAGAGAGTAAAGCGGATATATATATACATTCTAACTGAAAAGCAAAACAGCTATTCACAAGAGGCCGTTGACGTAATACTTAAAGGTCGATTTCAGTTTGATACTGCGAGTCATATCTTGGATGCAACAGATCTGTATGGGTTGATAAAAAGCTTGAACGATGTTCATCTTTTTCAACGTATCAATGAATTGTTGGAAGTTCAATTTTCGGACTTGAAAATTGCAGGAGACTTTAATTATACCAACTTTGAAACCTTCCGGGCATCTTACAAAGAAAAATGCATTAATAATTTTACCCGTCTAAACTTTTTCGGCCTTTCAGTAAGCAAAAGGCCGCGGGAGGTTGAGCTTTATGAATTATTTGTCCCGCCGTTGTTCAGTGATGGTTTTTTTAGAAAAGCGAATCACCAATTTAATTATATCGACAAAATATCTAAATTTGAAGATATAGGTCATAGTAAATTGATTGGCGCTGAAATAATTAAAAAATTATTTGATAGTGATGCCAAAAATAGCCACGACTCTTTTCTAACCTATAAGTTTAACTATTCCAAACCCTACGATTCTCAGAAATTTGAGAATCTTTTCAGCTTAGATAAACATTTGGTAATCCTAGGTAATCCTGGAGCTGGCAAATCTTCTATAGTCAAGTACGCCATTTGTAAAATCCTAGAAAATGATGAAAGTATTTTTGATAATAATGATATATACCGCTACCTCCCTTTCCGTATTGAACTGCATAAATACAACCTAGCAAAAGTTGGACAAGGAGGAAGTTTTGCGGAATTCATGGTCCAAATTTTGGCAACGGAATACCAGACTAATATATCATTGGAAAGAATGTTGAAAATTCTAACTTTTTTTTCTTGCCTAATTTTTTTTGATGGGATTGATGAAATTTTTGACATTCAGGAACGGGTTAATGTCCGAAACGAAATTGAAAACTTTGTATCTACTTATCCTGATGCCCGAGTTGTTGTTACTAGCCGATATGAATCCTATGAGGAGGTATCTTTTAGTAAATTCCAGGAATTAGAGGTTCGTAATTTCAATGAAGAACAACTTGAAGATTATGTCCATAAATGGTATAAACAGGAGGAGTCTAATAATGAAGTTAGAAAAAAAGAAATTGCGGGTTGTCTGTCCCAGCTAAAACATGTAGACAACGAACTTAAATATAATCCTTTGTTATTATCTCTAATTCTTATTCTTTACCGTAATGAACTCGAATTGCCAACTAACAAACTTAGTATATACGAAGGCTGCACCAATACAATTGTTGAACATAGGGACGAAAAAGAGAAAAAACTTAGAATTAATTTGCAGATTAGTAATAAGACATCTGTGTTTTCTTCGATAGCCTTTTGGCAGTTCGATAATTCCAATAAAAAACTAGATAGCATCACAGTTCAACGACATGTTAAACAATATCTGATGACTAACGGGGATATTGAAGATGAACATGAAGCGGAAAAAGCTGCGATTGAATTCTTGGATTTTGCGAAATTGCGTTCGATATATTTTGAAAACAAGTTCACCCACAAAACTTTTCTTGAATATTTCACCGCATATTATATTTTCAGCCAATATTATATAGGACAAAATCAACGTCGATTCAATGAAATTCTAGATAGAAACGTAGGATTGTCTTCTTGGACGGTTGTTTTAGAATTACTAATCTGTAAAATCGATAGCAACCTGATTGACTCAAGGGCGATGGCCAAAATCATCGAAACACAGTTAGAGAAAAATAGCAACGACGCACTGCTATTCTTCTTGCAGCTTCTCAGATACTTAACAAATGTTAATGAGAAAATTAGTCATACTTTAATTTCATTAGCAATCAAAAGGTGCTTTGATGATTACTTCCCTTTAAAAGAAAGTAAAGTTGAGCACAGGGGTGTATTGCTTGCCCATTTGTCTAATATTTATTTTATCCCACGATTCCGAAATGCGTTCTTAAGAGCTTTTGAAGGTTTATTGCAAAATAATCAAATTTCTGTCGAACGATTAGTCCACTTTGCTTATGAATTCTCTAACCCCATAATTAACGATGAGTTTATTGCATTGGCCGCAACGTTAACAGATATTGAGGAATCTCCGGAGCTCTTTTTACTTCGTTATTTCAAAACAGTAGATACAGAAGAAAAGTACCTGTCGTTAATGAAAACATTTGTTCAGAAATTTGGCCCTGAGAGTCTAGCGCCAATTTATTTCTCAAATTTAGGTCAGCCAATTTTCTTTGGGAACGCAGTTTTTAATTGGATTATTAGCTTTTTCTTATCGGCGACACCGGATAAAGGTTATGAGCAATACAATAAGCTAAAAGCAGCTGGGCTGTCACAAGCAACAATTCGAAAGTCAATTAATCATCAATTACTGACAAAAAAAATTATTGAACCATATACCATATTTTTAAATGGCTTACCTATTTCAGGATATCGGGATTTCCTGCAAACACTTACTAAACCTTTCCGAAAGAAAAACCAAGTTGCTGAGCCAAAGTTTTACACTGAGTTCTACAAAGACTACAAAAAAAAATGACGGAAAACTAAAAAATTGTCTGGATTATATTCCGGTTACTTTATTTGATCTGTAACGCCACCGTGTATTCCCCGTAAGCAGACCAGCTTCGCCCGAAAATCTTTCCGGCGAAGAATAATGTTTAATCCTTATATTTTTTCAAGGTTTAAAGAATTTTCTTAAACACCTATTCCCGTTTAAACTTAGTATTTGTTTTGTTTATGATGATTAGAAATAGTATTCAAATTAAAAAGGGCGATTTAATGCCGCTTGTTTACATCTATCCTACTAATAAGACTTGCATAGAAGTCCTCTTTAAAATAATAATGGATGTTTTTAGCTCTGTTGTAAAAAGTTAAGCAGTCTTTATCGTTTTTGTTCAATTCTAAGATTTTCCCGGCGATAAGCGAAGATAATTCATAAATCCTTCTATTAGTAACGTTGGCCTTTTCAGAGGGCATCCTGGAACCGATTTCACTTGTTTTTGTAAAATAATATAAGGCGCTGTCAATGTTTTTAATAACCAAAGTATTTCTGACCAAAAACGATTTTCCTGTATCAAACAACTGCTGTAAATTTTCATTTTTCATTGCTTCAAAACGCAAATCATAGGATGTCTTTTCACGTGCGACCTCAAAATTCTCATTGTCAATATCATTTTGCTGCAATTTGACTTCACGAGCCAAGGCAGCACAATCATAGCCCTGCTTGGAAAGCATAACCGGACAATTTTTTTCCAGTAGTTCAAAGTATACTTTCTGCCTTTTCATAAGGTCAATCGCCGTGTCAAATTGCCGTTCCTTAAAAATTCTGAAAAGAAATGGTATCTCACTATAATTTGTTGGGCGCAGACGTAGTTTAGGAGCTATCCGAAAAACAAAGGCATCAGCAGCCTCCTCATACTTCTCGATTATCTTTCTTTTTTCATCATAACTAATTGTTGTAGAATTATTTAATTTGGAAAGCACATCGGTGTAATTTTGAATCTGGTGATAAAATTCATGAAGAAATGTATAAACAATTCTACGCTTATATATCCATCTGAAATCTGGAGCTTGTTGCAAACAGTCCAATTGTTCTGTTTTTTCAGTATCTAATTCTGCCTGTATAGCTATATCAATATTATCAGTCATCTTACTGAGGTAATCCGAATAAAATTTATAAAAATAAGGTCTTTCAAAATTTGTAACACATGGTATCTCCATGAGGTTATCAGTCATTTCTTTTGGATTACTGATCTCATAAGCCAGCTGATCTCTGGTCAGTGTCTTGAATACTCCCCAATTATAAGTAATAGTGTGTTTCTTTGAATCACTGTTCAGCTGCAAACCAAAGCCGACGGTGTCTAAAATTACCTTCACTCTATTGAGATACGGAATATATTTCGAAGGCAAAACCGTTTTAACTTTCCGTTTTATATCCTTCATTGCATCATTAAAATATGTTGCAACCGAATCATCGTAGTATATAAAGTGCGGTTTTTCCTGAAGTGCTGGATTCTGAATAACCTGCGCTCGGGATGAAAAATGATTAGAGCAGACAAACGTCACTATCAATGGCAACGAAAAAGAAATAAGCTTGTTAATTTTCATAACTTTTTTAATAATTTTAATATTAACGCGTCGTAGAATTCTTTAGAAAACATTAAGGATATGTCACTGGCTTTCTTATAAAAGCTAATCGCTTGCCGGATATCGTTTTGTTTCAACTCATATATTTTCCCACTGAGTAAACAACAATATTCATATTCCTGATCGAAACGTTTTGAATCTTGCATTGAAAGGGCAGTTCCCGGCTTTTTTAAGGATGCACCTAACGAATAAAAATAAAGTGCGGAGTCCAGTTTTTCATTATGCAAACTTGTACCTCCAAGGTAAAAATCGCCCAAATTATAGATGGAACCTAAATCATGTGAGGATATTGCTTTTTGCTCGATCTTCTTGAGGCTGGCAACCGAATGCAGTTGACTATAAAATCCAAATAATCGAGTAAGGCTTTTAGAATGTGTTGCCAGGCTCATACAAAGTTCATCCTGCTTCGTGCGCTCACATTGCAGCCCCCACAAGCAAAAATTGTAATAATTTATTTGTCTAAATACGACATCCTCTACTGTAGAAAATTTTCTTTCTTTTACAAAAGTGAAAAATGTCAGAGCATCGGCGTATTCCCTCGGATCTAAATTCATCCTCATGATCTTATCAACAGCATATGTATCAGCATCGGTCTCCAGCGCAAGACGTTTTGCGGCTTTCGAAGAGTCGGATTCACTCGACTCGTTTATTGTTTTCAGTTGTTCTGATACGCCCTGAAATTGATGAGCGAGTTCGTGCAGATATAAAAAAAGGCATTTGCCCTCAATCATCCATTGAAAGTCTGCGGTGCCACAAAATTTGAAAAGAATTGATTTTTTATCTTCGCTGATCTCCGCAGCGTCTTCCGGGTAAATGCCTGATGACAGAAATGGGTATACCGACAAATAAAATCCACTAAACCTTTTTCTGTTAAAACTTAATGTATCAAGATCGATCACCTGCGCAACAGAAAATCGCGTAAGCATTCTCAATAAATTTGTGCTGATGGTAATCGTTTGGTTATCGGAATTGGAATTAATCGTATAATTTCCACTTCCGGCTGTATCAATCTGAATTTTTACCGCGTTTAAAATATTCTTTTCTTTTTTCGTCAGAAAAGGCGAAATATGTTCGTTAATAGTTTTTCTGAACGCATCGAAATAATGGTTAATTACGTCGTCCTCATATTTTTTTGTCTGAGAATATATTGTTTGAGGTGATATTAAGATCAGCAGCAACCAGCTACTTTTTCTCAAACATTTTTTCACCATTTTTATTTTGATAATCAGCTATTACTTTTTTAACCTGTGCATCATCAATTCCTGCAGCGTTCCCGGAAGTTACAACTTGATTTAACTTGGTCTTCATTTCTTCCAAAGCGGCATTTTCTTTCGCCATATTTGCTAATAAGTCAAAATAAACTTTTCTAATTGAGGTGTCGCAGGGGGTCATGGCATAACCTATCACTGCCGCTTTGATAAGATCTTCTGTCCTGGAACTGTAATTATCCAGATCCTGCCGAAGTTTGGTAATCTGCGTTTTGGTACCAAGATCTATATCAGTCAATTTTACCTTATCTAATATGGAGATTGTTGCTTTCAGACTTAAATCGGTTTGTTTAGCAAAAAATTGATAAGCTTTATCAGGATTCTTTGGAACAAAAACTGTTTCTCCGCTTTGACATTTTACTTCCTTCATTTTAATTTGCGCAACACAAGGAATTGCATAACACAGGGAAAATAACAGTAGAGCCGAGGCGATTTTTTTTTGATTTCTCATTATGAAAAGATTTAGTTTTTAATATCTAAAAATAATCACTTAGTTTCAGATTATCAATAGGTTATATAAATAAATTCTAAAGTATTTAAGGAACCAAATATTTTAGAATTTATGTGATCTTAAAAAAAAGAGTGGCGGACTACTAAGCTTGGCCTGGATAAAACCAAGAATAAACTACTTGCATTTTCGAGATTACGACAATCATATTGGACCTTCTGGCACCATTGGCGACTATCTCATTCCGAAAATACAGGGTTGGTGATTTTGGTACATTTTGATTATATTAATTTATACAAAACGGTCTTCCAAAAGCACAGACGATCTGGTCAGGGTCTTCGGAATCCTCATATTTATTATTCGCTTTTATCAACCGATTTAAAACCACTATTATATAAGCATAAGATTTACGAATTCTCGATAAGTTTATCAATACGGCTTAAACGCTCCAAATCTTCCACAAAACGAGTTGAAAATCTTTCACTATCGGCTATAAAATATATTTTATAAATAACTGTATATCAATTAATTAACCGGTAAAATTCTTATCTACCATCCGTTCGATCTCGCTCGCGTTTTTTTTATAAACAACTAATTGTCAATATTTTACGCAAGCTGGATAATGTGCTGGCTACGCCGCATATCGGCTATCTCACGGAAGATACGTAAAAGGTGTTTTTATTCAAGGGCAAATACGTCGCTTATTTTTAATGCCCTCACTCTGCTGCATCACCTGCCAAAGCAACAACTTCTACAGTCAAATAATTTTATGAACATTGTGTTTATATAACATTAAGATATTATTATATTCGCTATTATAAACCTAGCACAAAAGTCTTGTCAACTCAAACGATTACACAAAAAAGCGCTGATTACAGTTCTCTTACCCTACACATCGTACTTGCCACAGTACCACAGCGCCAAGAAAAAGTTTTTAATGAATGCATCGTTCATGACTTTTATGGCGAATATCGTAAGAATGCAACCAAGTATTTAAATGATGAAAATAAGAATAGTTATTGGAACGGGCCAGGTGATTCGACAACACCAGTGTTGTATAATCCAATGCGCTATTACCTTTTGGGTAATTACGACGTTGCTTACATATCGCTCATAGATAATTTTAAATTCGCCCAACGCGTTTTCGAACCGCAATTGTTATTAACAGAAAAGAAAGGTATCGATCTTTTTGCGCCGCATACTTTTCAAAGTTCGTCAGGGATTACCTATCCCGGAGAAAAGGACCTTCGCCGATTTTTCGCAAAAAAGCTTGGCGGCGAAGAGCGTAAATATTTTCTTAGTATAACAAACCTTAAACTTAATAACGGCTTTCTGATAGGGAACGGAAACAATTTTTTAAGGCAGGCTATCGAACATGTAGAAGATCTGATTAAAGGATACAACAGGCAGATCCGCAATGTAGCACCAGTAGAATTTTTAATCATGCAGTCATTTTCATGGTTTGAGCTTTCCGTACTGATTTTTGCAGATGACCCATTACATATTTCAAATGTCCTCAAATTATTGAGGAGGAGTACGGTTTCTGCGTTAACAGGCGCAGAACAAATAGTAAAAGATTCATTATACACGGGGATTTTTAAAGGTGAGCATACCCAGGAAGAAATTTCGAGTGCTAACATATTCTCAGACACGCAAAGCTATTTTGGGGTAAACGCCGATCTCGTTGATTGTCCCGATGACGATAGCTACCTCAAAGATTTCTATGCCAAAACCATTGAACTGACAACCGAAGTCGAGTGGCAGGTAAAGCCCGGTCATATGGCTTTTTTAATGCGTTTTTTAGAACGGAACGCATCGGAGCTATTTGATCTTGACAACAGATTCCTGTTAGCAGGCAAAAACGATTATTATGTCCGCAGTCAATGTAATGAAGCTAGTTTTAACGTTAAACTACTGAGATTCATTTTCAAACAAGACCCAACTTCTGAACTGTACAACCATGTACGAAAGATAAAAACACGAGTTCAGTTTAAGGACGGGAGAATTCAAAATGCGCCGCCCCGTAAAATATTGGACCTGCACCAAAAGCTGGTAAAAAAAGCAGTTACGATCGAGGAGTTCAGTAAACTTGATCGTAAGTTGAAGTCGTTAAAAATTTCACGGCAAATCAGATCGAAAATCCTGAAAATATTCTCCAACTACAATAACGGAATTCAGGATATTATTTTATTTCCCTACTTCCTTGATTTCAAGCTATTTATATCTTACCTGATGCGTTACATCAACGAAATGGGTGATAAGCTTAGTAACAAGTTTGAAACGCCGAACGCTCATTATCCCGAACTAAACATGGCGGAGATCGAGCATGCTTTGATGCATCTGATCGGCATTTTTCAGGAGGGCTACAATATCCGCATGCTGAACGGTTATCAGTTTGAGGATATTAACGACTTTGATCTTGATTTTAACAGTTCCTTGCAGCAGTTACTGTCTGCATTTAGTTCGGTAGCGATTGAGGTGGGAAATCTGTTTTACAAAGACCCTTACTTCTATGGGCCGATTATTGCGCTTAATCTAAAAGATACCGTATCTAATTATGTCACTATCAACTATTATGTTCATCATCTGACATCGCCGGAATTTGTCTTCGCAACCTTAACCAAGGAGGTAATAAACTTCCTTTATCTTGGCGACAGAACCAATCGCAGGGTTATTACAAAATATGAAGATGACATGAGGCGGTATGCGATTGATAACGATATGCTTAAAAATTTGATCGCTCATAATCAGGTCAAAATAAGCTACCTGCTAAATGACGCGACACGTTTCGTTGTAACGTATGTTAACCGCTTTGAACTTTATCAGTACTGGTTTTGGACGTACAACCTCCAGAACACCTCTCTTTATGATGAAACAGGTATCCTTAATGAAGAAAGTTTCAGATTCGACTTGTTTAGAATAATTTTTATAAACGCTTTTTTCGGGCATGATAAAAATTTGTTGACCTGTCCTTTGCCGGAACTTTACACATTATGGGATCGCAATTTTGAAAAAACGTATGCGGCGGTGCAAGAATTGCTTGCTTTCATGGGTCCGGTTGGACTTTGTTCAGAAATAATGAATTACGTCATCTCTGTTCTTGATCTCGCGCTGGAAAAGATGATGACCGGTTTGAACATTCCCGGAGGACAATATGATAACGGGGCTAACTTTCTAAATAAAATTCAAAAAAGGTATCAAAGCGATAACAACGACATGAAGTTTTTAGAAAGGCTCACTCGCTTTGTGGATGCCTATGCCGCTTTAGATAGCGGTGATGCAGCAAATATGGTTGAAACGGATTCCGCCATATATCTGCAATGGTATATCCTGCATGGTTTAGAAACCATTTTTGCCCGCAATCGTAAGATCGTATTTCTTAGACGCAATTGGAAAAACGGGAAACCGCTACGAAGCTTTGTCGAAGGGGCCAGTGATCATTTGTATGCTGTGGACCAAACCGGGGGACTCTTCTTTGACGATACAGAATCTATTCAAGAGTATTTTCGGCTAAGTTGTACAATGCTTAGCGATATATGGGATTTTTCGCAAAAGCGTAAAAAGAATTTTATTTTAAATATGTTGGCTGGCAAAGATGGAAAATAACCGTGTTAGTATTTTATGGATTAGCGATATCCATTTTTCCCAAACCTATAAGGACGTTTTGGCCCAAAGCGGTGAGTTGAAAAATTATTTCAGCCAGTTTTTAAGTAAGATAAGTACCCGTCTTAATGAGGGTGAGGTTTTCCGGTATATTTTCCTGACCGGTGATCTCGCCCAGGCAGGGATAATGGCCGATTATGAGCTCATGTTCAAGGAATTTTTGAAACCGCTTCTTGACTTATTTGCCACAGTTGTTGATAAACCGAAAGTGGTGGTGATCCCCGGAAATCACGATGTAGATTGGTCTAAAACCGATTTTCTTAAAACATATCTGGAAGGCATCATACCCCTTATTGAACAAGATCAGGACCGATCATTGTTTCTGAAACAACATTTCAACAAGTTCGAGAAACTGTTCAGTGATTACAGCAAGTTTCTGCTGGAATACGTAATGGACTATGATGGGGGCCGTTATAAACAGTATTTCGAGCTGAATGAATCCGCGACGCTATACATTTCCCCCATGTATCGACAAAATCGCCTATTTGGATATCTTATCGATCACCAGAATCGAATGATCATAAATTTGCTGAACACTGCTTGGTTTTCTCTTGGCGGAAGATTCAACCATATTTTAGCGGAGCTTGAATCTCATGACAGTGGCTGGCTTATTGGCTTGGTTAATAGTAAAGATCCAGCTAAATTTCCTACCATTGGCGAGCAAATCCGCTACAATACGCAAGAACAACTTAAAAAAACCCTGCGAAAGAAAGAGTTTATTAGTGAATATAACAACCAGATCACAGGTATCAATATGTTTGAGTTTGATGAATTAACTACTCATCAGACTATGTATAGTGAATATTTTGTAATAACTTGTATGCATCATCCGTTTAACTGGTTGAAATGGGACGAATTGTATTCTTTTAGGGATGATACCCGCGAAAATGCGAATCGTATGCAATCATTGTTGAAGATGAGTAATTTGGTGCTTACCGGTCATGAGCACGTTCCCAAGGAGATTAAAAGCGAACTTCGCTCCGCAAGTTGCCTGCTTTTAAAAAGCGGTTGTTTTTTATTCGATAACCAAAATTACAAAGTGAACTTAGCTAACGGGTGGTTTTCAGTGCTACATATCGAGCCGGAGCGCGTACTTGTTGAACAGGATAAATACTTTTACTTGGATAACGGCCCGGCAGTGAACTGGCATGATATCATGGCCCGTAAATCCCGCGAACAACAATATCGTTTAAAGAAAACGGGAGATAGGTACTTATTGCATCCTGACAGAGCGGAACATATCGAGATGATGTTTAAGAAGACGGATCAGCACGCTATTCAAAACGTTCTGAACCGGTTGTGGGATAATGCTAACCCTGTGCAAAGTGCGCGGCAATTAGAAACGACAGCTGCTATGAGGGCATTTTTACTGGAACGAGATCAGCACAAAGAGCTATGCTTTTTCGCTTTAGCCGGTTCGGCGTATAAATATTTCCGGAGTCCGGAGTTTTTTGCGTTGCTACGTCGCTTGATGGAAATGATTTCGGACAAAAACCTAGTGATCCGATTTTTGGTACCGGATATATTTGTGGATGATGCGGATTTAAGTGAACTGAGCCCCGATGCTGCAGAAGTTTACCTGCAGGTTGACCGTTGGCAACAACTGGAACAACGCGTTACACTTGCAGATGATATGTTCGATGTGATGCGTCACGAGTATTTCAACAGTTTTGAAGATGAATTTGAAACATCCTCAAAACTTGACCCGGTCTTCGAGATTTTCCGTGAATGCAGGCTCGTTAATACGATTTTACCGTTTTGGGTGGCTGAAAATCTTTGGCGGAATACTTTGCCAAATTTCATTGTAAACTGATCGGGATCGAGTAACAAAACAATATAAGATAAGTCAAATTAAATAATTTATAAGAAAAATCAAACACTGCCGCCAGACAATGACATTTATCTTGCAAATAATTGATGTTCAGTATAGTAAATATGCTATAAACATCTCTATCTTTGCATTTTCAAAAACATTAATCTGTGAGCTGTGTTTTTAACCTAACCGTCAAATGAGTGTTATGACAGTAAAACTAAATCGTGAAAGTTCTTTAAACCGCAACCATGCGTATGAACTTATTTTCGACTTCTTTAGGGAGCGATCATTAAATGCTGATACACCTTACGCTGAACTTGAGCAGCAGGCACGTGAATTTCTTGCTCGAATTGACGACGTTCAAAAGCAAGCGATTGCTTGTTCTGAATATTCTCCTGAAAATGATCTGTTTGACTTTTCCGATGTATCCTCGTATGAAAGATATAATTGGTTCTACGGTTTTCAGAATTTTTATCGTGCAGTAAACAATATTCTAAAGAACTACACACCGGAAACTGAACGGACTAAAGGTGCAGAGCCGCAATATGTACTTAAGAAAGATGCTTTCCGATATGTCGGCCACAATGAATCCAATCTTGAGCACAGCCACTATGGTTATGCGTCACTTTTTTATCATTAACTATTATTAATAAATCTGTATAAGCCGCTGGTGGAAAAACCAATTTCGTTGCCCCCTATTCGCCAATTCACTTTATTTCACTAAAAGCCACAGGATAAGCACTAAAGGTGGTCAGTATAAAATCGGTCAACTGAGGTCAATTATCTGTGATTTATCCACTGCAGGCCAAACCGAAACCGCTGCACAATTGCAACAACGCGTTGACCTGGCAGCAAAATCAGCCGAAGTACAGAAAATAAGGGATGAATTTGCCAATGATACATGGAATGCTACCCGCTGGGATATCGGCCTCGGCGCTTCTGACCGCGCAGCGTCCGGCTACCTGAAAGGCGACAGCCTCTTTAAAGACAGGATCGGACTTTGGACTGCTGCCGGATTTCCCTTTCCATTTCTTAAAAATAAAGGTCAAATCACCATAAGCAGTAACAGTGCCTGGGCCAGCCATCAAAGCGACACCACTGAACGCCAGCGTTATGTCGCAAGCGCAAGAGCAAGGTTCTTCCTATGCGAATCCTTTGCCTTATCTTGGGAATATTCCCGCATTTATTCAAAATATGCACACTCCGGACTAAACGAGAACTGGGGACACCTTGCCGTCGTCGCCGAATTTAAAATACCCAAACTCGGAGGCTGGTTCAGCCCCGCCTATGGCGGCGATTCCGAACACTGGACCGATAAATCCGCAAAGTTCGCCATCAACTATGCCGTCTACACCGACAAGCTCATTAAACGATAAATAAGCAAGCAAGTAGTTTAGGGTACTACTCAACTTTTTCTGCGGGGTTTAGGAAATTCGAACACCCTTTAGTTTTTATCAATCGATTGAAAGTTCAACTTTTATGGAATCGATTAAAAGCACTTTCACGTAAGCAAAAGATTTACGAATTCTCGATTAGTTTATGAATTCGGCTTAAACGCTCCAAATCTTCCACAAATCCGGTCGAAAATCTTTCACTTTCGGCTACTTAAGGAAACACCACTTCGTGGTTGTTTCCTTTTTTTATGCCAATAGATATCTATTAGCCAGAGTTTTACGGTCGGACATTCTTAGTTCGAAATTTCCCAAAAAAATCTTTGGACCCTTATACAATATAGTCTAAAAGATGGACTGAAAGGTGTATTTACGCTGTTTCTTCAAGGTTCAAACTCTCCTTAAGGTTAAGCGCATTTTGCCTATTCTCATTTTTGTTATGATTCCTTGCCATGATGTATAGGAAGTCAAGTATAATATCAGCTAAAACACTGCCGGCGCAAATAGCATATTAAATCATCAATTTTGCTTTATTTGATACATGAAAGAAACAAAAATTACACCGAAAAAATTGCTCTCGTCTATACTTATGGGCAAATTTTCTTCAGCAGTTATCCGGTTGACGCAGGTGCAGCTAATTACATGGGGTCTTTAATGATTTCTTTAGCATCGGATGGTTGCTTTTCATTTCGTGCTACAGCTAATATACTGTCCCTGTCGTTACTCATTAACAGCCGTTCCCATAGACTACTATGAATTTGTCTTTCTAACTGGCGAGTGGTCCAGTTGTTTTTTATCGACTCTGCTATGTAGAAGTCGATTTTATCTTGACTATCAACACGCAGTAATATCTTGTAATGTGTCCAGCCCAATTGCGAACGCAGTGCATTCGCAATTGGGAATGTGCGGTAAAACTGACGAAATAATTCTATTTGACGTTTTGAAAACCCACTGCCATACTCCGGCTCTAATTGATCAGCAATAAATTTAGTGAGGTAATTGCCATAATCCGCCCGGTCTTTCCCTTGTTGTTCCTCCTCGAAAATGCGTTGCCCTATTTGCCAATACATTAACGTACGCTCATGGTCAACCAACCTAATCGCCTTGTCTTTAGCATCATGAATAATCGCTTGAATATCAGCTATGACAGATTGGTTAATTAGCATTGTAGGAAGAATTATGGTTCAATCGCAAAAGTACAAAAATAGAGGCTGTAATAAAGAAAGCCGGACACTAACAAAGTCATGGCAAATTAAGATAGACGGGGCTCGGGCAAATCTGCACGACAAGACAGCAATATCTTGAAACTAATCCTGAACAATTTAGTCGGGTCGTACATGATTACATAAATGATCATAAAGGGTTTATTGTTTGGAAAGACTTGTTAGAAAGGAAATTATATTGATCTATGCTCTTGGCATCCATTACTGCCTCTATATCGATGTGAAAGTTAGAACTTTTACCCCTCGACCCCACTAAGACAGAAGGCGGCCTTGAAATGCATATTTCAAGGCCGCTGCTTTTTCATCAATTCATATCATTCTGTAAATCAACACAATACCAAGTTATGTACTACATCAGTATCAAAAGCAAGGATACTTTCGAAACCAAATACCCATCATTTATACTAAACTGTATTTCAATCAATTAACTTGTTATTCTTCGCCTTTAATAGTTCGATGTCTCATCAAAATTATCCTTGCTAAATGTTTGTTCTATTCTCACAACTGACCATTGGTCATTGATTGAAGCTCCTCCTCTTCGAGCCTGAAGTCATTGGCCTGCGGTATGCCTTCCGGCATGTTCACCAATCTGATCAGTTTTGATTTCATTTTTGTTAGCTATTGAATCAAATACCATAACTGCCGGTAAGGGCTTTCTTTTCGATGCTTTTTGCAAACAGAGGAGTTTCTTCGTGATTATGAGCGTCAGATGCAACCTGACGATCATGAGCCGCCTGTGCTAAAGTAACATTGTGCACCTTCATAAATTCAAAAAACTCAGGTGTAGCTGTTGCATGAATTTCGTTGGTATATTCACAGGTTTGATCGTCCAATTTGGTGACTCTAAGTTCCCATAACACCTGAACTTTACTACGGCCATTGGCAGTGATCGTATCAGAAACCGATAACATACGGCAATAATCCGCCTTGTACTCGGTAGCCACATAATGCTGGATGATGAGCGCGTTACCAATTGTTTCTACATTAATTGACATGGGCTCGCCAGCTAAAGTGCGGGTAAAACCGGCAGCGATATGAGCTGTGGAGCACCTTTGATATTCTTCATCAGGGAGATTGAATAACCAATCTGCAATGTTTACTTTTTCAATTGGCGCGTTAATAATCGCTTTTACAGTTGAGTGAGAAAGCGCGTTTTCGGTAGTTTGTTGAATTTCCATAATCTTTTTTGTTTAATAATTCAAAGGTCACCGAAATTTGTTAATCGTCTAAACTCTTATTTTCGATATACTTGATCGGCAAAACCGATTATTTTTGATATTTTTAAAGATGGAACTTCGTCAATTGAAATACTTTATCAAAGCCGCCGAATTACAAAATTTCACTGAAGCTTCGGGTGCATTATTTATTACACAAAGCACGCTATCTCAACAAATCAAACAATTAGAAGATGAACTGGGAATACCTTTGTTTGACCGAATTGCAAAGCGGGTGCGGCTCACAGAGGCAGGTAGAACGTTTTTGCCTTATGCCCTCAAGACAGCGAAAGATGCCAGTGATGGCAAGGATATGCTGAAGGATTTGATGAATCTGAATACGGGAACTTTGTCCATCGGCGTAACTTACGGATTAATGGATTTGTTAACAAAAGCTATACTCGACTTTTCACAAGAATGTCCAAAAATCAGCATAACAATCATCTTTGGCACTACTCAGGATTTACTGGACAAGCTTAACCATGGTCATATTGATATGATGTTATCTTTTTCCCAGGGCGAGAAAGGCGAAGGGTTTGAAATTGAACGCCTGTTTTCTTCCTGCCTGGCCCTTGTAGTTCACAAAAGCCACCCGATGGGCAATAGAAAGCAAATCAACATTAAACAATTAGATGGTTTGCCTTTGCTATTGCCTACCAGGGGATATAGCATCCGCAATTATCTCGATCTATTATTGAGCGATCATCATTTAATACCTGATATCAAGATGGAAGTAAATGATATCAATACACTTTTACAATTGGTAGATAGCGGTCGGTGGGCCACGATATTAATGGGTTCGTCGATTTTTAACTATCCCGAATTAAAAGCGCTTAAAATTACAGGCGAGGGCATGACCCGATTGGCTACTATTTCCTGGCCGGCAGGTCAATATCGCAAAAAAGCAGCGCGATTACTGGCGCAGCTATTAATCCATCACGCGAAGGATTATCATGTTCAACAATCTTAATAAAATGACCTATTGGACAAACAACTATAATTGAAAATCAATCGAAGATCTTTTATCTTCCGGTACTAAGGCAAAAAACCCCCTTGAAATGCGTATTTGAAGGTTTCTCCTTTTCCAATCTGCTTTCTATTTTTTTTAATTGAATACCAACCTCGTTCCTGCTCATGTACCTAAAACATAAATGTATTTATTTAACTAACCGCTAATCTCTACCTACCCGTATCACAATCAACTTAATTCTTCGTTTTCCTTTAACGGTTCTATGTTGTTCACTATCTTTTTTTGCCCAAATAATTGTTCTGTTGTCAGTTTTGCAAATGATCTCATCAATGAAAGAATACCAAAAGAAATGTAAAAAGGCGTACTACGCTAAAACGGGTGATGGTGAATTGGGGTAACTTGATCTAACAACTAAAATGTTTAATAATAGCTTTCAAAAAATGCTTTTTCGATAATTGGTTCAATGTTTAAAAGCTGACGATGCAAAGAAAAAAAGCAGCGAAAAAAAATCAAATTGCTTTAACATTTTTAACAATTTGTTATGTGGAACATATAGGAGAAGGTATTCTTATGATGTGCGGATTGAAGTCACCTGTTTGTTGTTCGGCTTCTTAAAACATTTTTTTAATTTTAATCAAACGTTTGGCCATTATGTATGAGTCGCTATTTAACTATATACATCGCTATAGCGAATCCCCACTTACAAGTGCGGAGGAGGAATTGATCAAAAATTCTTTTTTTCCAAAGGCTTTAAAAAGGAAACAAATGTTCTTAGAGCAGGGGCACGTCTGTCAGTATACCGGCTTTATCCTAAAAGGTGCCATGAGGCTATATAGCATCGATTCAAATGGCACCGAGCACATTATACAATTAGCTATTGAAAACTGGTGGATGGTTGACCGTGAAAGTTTTTTGATGAAAACCCCTTCTGTTTATAATATTGACGCCTGGGAGGATACTGAGTTACTGACTTTAAAACATGACGGTTTATTGCAAATTTTGAACATTCCAGCCATCAAAGAAATGTTTTGGCAAATGAATCAAAGCAATTTCATCGCTTCACAAAAAAGATTAAATTACTCCATTACTTTACCTGCTAAAGAGCGGTATGAAGAACTGTTAAAAAACTACCCGGAATTTGTGCAGCGTTTTCCGCAACATACTATTGCCTCCTATTTAGGTATAAATAAAGAAACGCTTAGCCGGGTTCGCAGTAAATTAGTAAAAAAATAACAGCTATCTCCTGCTAATATTCGTCCTTCCACTGATCCAATTTTCTTTAATGACAAATGTCATCGTTCTTCTTTTTCCGGCCCGCTAACTTTGTTTTATAAATCAGTAAAAAAGATTTTGTAAACAATTAAAACTTCAGAAAATGAAACAATTCAAAAAGGATGATACAGTAATGTTATTGGTGGATCATCAGGTAGGTACACTTAATTTTTGTGCAAACAGACCACACGAAATGATAATAAGCAGAACAAGGGCATTGGCGAGATTGGCTAAGGCACTTAATATCCCCGTTGTACTTACAAGCAGCCAGGAAGACCATGCCCAAGGCCCTTTACTACAGGATTTACAAGACCTGCTTCCCGAAGAATATGCTGATCGTGTAAAAAGGGCCGGAATTACTAATGCCTGGGATGACGAGGCTTACAAAGCAGCGGTATTGAAGGCCGCCAACGGCAGGAAAAATGTTATTATGGCAGGCCTTACTAATGATGTTTGTATCGTTTGGCCTTCTATCTCCATGCAGGAAGAAGGATTTAACGTTCAGGTAGTCATCGACGCCGGTGGCTCCCCTTCTCAAATTGCCGATGATATAGCTCAGCAAACCTGGGAAAGCAAAGGCGTGAGGACAACAACAATTAACCAGCTGATATCAGAAATGGTACATAACTGGGCTACAGAAGAAGGGCAGAAAGTATTGCCGATTCTTTTTGAAGAAGTTATGTCAAAGGTTGGGCAGTTTGCCTGAAATTAAATGATAACAATCAGGATCAGGACAATGCTATCTCATTATCCTGATCCCTTAAAAAATGACTTATGTTACAAAAAATAAGCAATTCCCTGTTTGTCGGTAACGGCCCCATCAAAATACTGTACCCTGGCTTAGCTGTTTCAAATACAGATACCGGCATTGGCAGTATCGGCAGGATTGACCATCCCGAGATTCACGGAAACACAGTTATTAAGATGCATCCGCATATCAATGACGAAATACTTTCCTATTTCAGGATCGGAAAAGCAGAGCACAGCGACTCTGAAGGTTTTGTAAAAATGATTGGCAAAAAAACACTGATGCTGATGAAAGCCGGTAAGTCATTTTACCATGAAGAAAAAATAATTGGTGAAAGCGAGCCATTGGAAGGGCTACAGATATTTATCCGTCCCGGCAAAAAGGATTTGCAGCCCGAAGTGGTCTTTCTTGATCTGGAAACTATCCACAGCGAAAATAAATGGAGGTTACTTGCCTCTCCCACTTCAGCAACAACTTTTCAGTTCAGCAGCCAAACCTGGCTGTATGATATGAAGCTGCTGGGCGGCAGTAGCTCAGAAATACCCGAATTACCTAAAAATGGCCTTACGGCATTACTGTATGTATTTCAGGGAGCAATCCGGGTGAATGAAAGTATCGATCTGAAAAAAAAGGAGGCCATTGTGTTCAAAGACGAACATATTGTAATTACAGCACCTAAAGATGCTGAATTGGTATTGTTTGTAACAGATGAAGAAGGAGAAATTTTTAAAGGCGGTATGTATAGCGGGAATCAAAGATAATGAAGTCTAACCTAAAGATCATCAGGTATACGCAGGGTGCTCTTTAGAAAAAACACAATGACGGGCTGAACAATGACAGGTGTCTTATTTTCAGTTTAAATTCCTGTATTTTATGCAAAATAAAATACACTATCTTTCCATATGCAGCACCAAGAATTTGCGCCTCCCGAAGAGCTACAAGATTCCATAAAATGTTTTTGGTACAACAGCAGAGACTTCGGGGAACAGCTATCTGATTTTGAAGTACAACCCGATGGCTATGCCGAAATTATTTTTCATTTCGGGAACGGTTGCAGCATTGCCCGGGATGGCAGCTTGCAGCCATTGCCATCCCCGTTCATGATGGGCCTGCTCAACCAGCCTGTTGTTTTTTACGCCAAAAACCGCCTGGAAATTATTGCCATCAGGTGCTTTCCCTGGACGGTGTTCGATTTACTTGGGCTGCAGGCGGTTAAAGGCGGTGTGCACATGTTTGAGCATCCTATTGCGCAGCTTCACCCTACGTTAAAAAAAGGCATTGAAGCCGGCAGGATAGATGAAGCACTGTCCATGATAAAACAATATTTCCTTAATGCCCGGTCGGCGGTTGCAGCCAACAGTATGCTATTTAAAGCAGGAGTTGCTATGAGCAAAGCAAAGGGTACCATGCCGGTACGCCAGGTAGCGGCAGCGGCCCATGCCACCGTTCGTACGCTGGAACGGAACTTTAAGCAGTCGTCTGGCCACACTGTTAAAGATGTGTCCGGTTTAATGCGTTTTGAGCAGGTACGTAACCAATTATGGCTTTACCCGGATATCAACCTCGCCGGTTTAGCCCATGAGCTCGGTTATACAGATCAATCTCACCTAAGCCGCGAGTTTAAGCGGTACAGCGGCAGTACGCCAGCCGCCTTCGCTCGGAAAGCAAAGCAAGGGAAGCCTCCTGTAGGCAACGATTTTGTCGCGTTTGTACAAGCCTGAAACAGCGGCATTGCTGAATTTTGTGTATCAAATCATTCCATATGAAAGTTACACTTGAAGGCGATAAATCAGCACAAAATAATTCCATCTACGACGTGATCATTTCCGGTGCCGGGCCTGTAGGCCTGTTCCTGGCCTGCGAATTGGCCCTGGCCAAACGTTCGGTATTGATACTGGAAAAAGCCGAGAACCCGCACTCACCACTAAAACAATTGCCATTCGGGATCCGGGGGCTCTCGGCACCTACTATCGAAGCGCTGTACCGGCGCGGGCTGCTACAGGAACTTGAGGTACACAAGCGCCTTAAAAATCCTCATCAAAATGCCGCGCAAGGGTTACGGCGACAGGTGGGGCATTTTGCCGGCATTCCGTTTCATGAAGGCGATATCGACAACACTCAATTTACGAATCGTCTGCCCGGCTCGACAGATACCAGCTTAATTTCTGAAATGGCGGAGCTTGAAACTGTACTGGCCCATCGCGCCGAGACTCTTGGCGTAGAACTCAAGCGTGGCCTTGCCGTTACTGACATTCATCAAACCGAAGACCGAGTAACTGTTCAGTCTGGCGGCCAATCTTTTCAAGGTAAATGGCTGGTAGGTTGCGATGGAAGCCGTAGCGTTGTTCGCAAGTTGGGCGGTTTTGAATTTGCGGGCACCGAGCCTGAATTTACCGGCTACACAACCCGGGTTGACATTGCGAATCCTGAAAAGTTAAAGCCGGGCCGGAACGTGACGCCCAGGGGCATGTACCTCCAATCTCAGCCAGG
This sequence comes from Mucilaginibacter sediminis, assembly GCF_051903035.1. NCBI lineage: Bacteria > Pseudomonadati > Bacteroidota > Sphingobacteriia > Sphingobacteriales > Sphingobacteriaceae > Mucilaginibacter > Mucilaginibacter sediminis. Next base: position 5,722,467 of record NZ_CP170602.1, on the reverse strand, counting down.
TTACCTAATGATACAGGATTTTGATGGCGGGGCATTTCATGGCTCAGAAAAACCAATAACCCGTGAACACGTGCAGGAGGTGTTACGTCGTATTTCGGATACCGATGTTACCATCAATGCCCTGCATATAGCAACCACGTGGACCGACAGGGCACGACAGGCCACAACCTACCGCAACGGACGGATACTTTTGGCCGGCGATGCCGCTCACATTCATTCGCCGTTGGGAGGCCAGGGGCTTAACCTTGGGCTGGGCGATGCCATGAACCTGGGCTGGAAACTTGCTGCAACTATCCAGAATAAAGTGCCAGAAGGCCTGCTGAACAGTTATAATACCGAACGGCACCCAATTGGCGCACAGGTTTTGGATTGGTCGCGCGCGCAGGTTGCTATCATGAAACCAAGCCCGGGAGCCCGCGCGCTACAAGCAATTATGCGCGAACTGATGAATACACGTGATGGTGCCACCTATTTTGCAGGGCGCGTTTGGGGTGTTTCCACCCACTATGATCTTGGCGGTCATCACCCCCTGGCAGGCTACAGTGTTCCCAACTTTGAGCTGGGGGATGGTACAAAAATTGGCGAGCTTATGCACGATGGCATGGGAATACTGCTGGATTTTGATGCCAACACTGCGCTTAAATCTTTAGCTGACCGATATAGCAACCGGATGAAGTACATCTCTGGCAACACAAAAGAGCGATTAGGTGTAAGCGCCGCGCTGATACGCCCGGATGGGATTATCGCGTGGGCTTGTGAGGGCAACCTGGATTACAGCGAGCTGCAAAAAGCCTTCGCGCGTTGGTTTGTTGGTAACTAAAGGATTAGTATACACTTGCCCTTATCTGTAGGACACATACTGGCTGCTGATCTCATACGCCCGCACGTATGAAAAAAATCATGCACCTGCATAATCGCTAATTACCTGTCATACGAAAACTAATCAGCACACTTTAACCGCCTGTATATTCAGCAGTTTTGCTAATTTTTCAATTTTTGAAGCGATATGCCCTTTGCCCACAGCACAATGGTGTGCCGGGCCATGCGAGTTCCAGGCCTCTACAAATCCCCTGGCCCCAATAGGAAATTTATAGCGGCTGTTGGTGTTGCCGATTTCCAGTATTGGGCCGGCAACAGATTCGGCCTCTGCAATAAGTAACTGCACCTTCCCATCGATAGTTTCGATAACGGATAATAGGGTAACAGGGCCGTATTTAACAGACATCTCCACCGATAATCCGCTGCCAACCTTACCATGGTAAACCTGTAAGGGCTTTACCTTTATCTTGCCTTCAGCAATCGCCGGGTGGCAAGGGCCATCATGCCCCATTAAAACCACATCATCCGTAAAATCCATAGCATAATATTCGGTAAATGAACCTCCGGCTCCAAAGCCATCCATAATCTTCATGGCCTGTGCATTCTTTATTTCATATTCGCCGGCCACCGGAATACCACTTGCCGTAAGTAATGATGTTCCCAAGATAACCGAACTCATGGTATCTTCATTTTGCACGTTACCTGTGCCTTTGTGGTAATAGGCCAGCGATCCCAGCTTATGCTTTTCAACCAGTTTGTCAAGTGCTACTGCGGTTACGGCGGTCCGTCTTATCTCACCGGCAGGGCAATCGGCTTGTACATCAAACCTGTTGTAAAACTCTTCAATTTTTTTCTTTGCCTCGTGTTCCGTAACTACCAGCCTTAAACCAGACAACTCATCAACCTCGATAACTTCAATATGACCGCCAAATGTTGCACATTGCAAGGTTAGGTTTGCGTAAATATCCAGCATGCCGCTATAATAATTACCCATTACCCCCATCCTGTTGTAGTACATCATGTGGGCAACCTTAGCAGCGGCTATCCATTCTTCTACTTCATCCCAAACGTTGGGATCGTTGTTTAACATGCCTGTAACCTGGTAAAAAGGAATATTTGACCGCCTGAATACATTGGCAATTTCGGGCACCGGGCAAGCCGAACAAAAGGCAAGCCACTCGCCTGTCATGGCGGTGCGGTTGTTCATTTGGTTAAACGTTGAATAATCAATAGCTGCCCCGGGGGCCAGGTTCAGTACAATAACCGGCACCTTAGCTTTGCTTACAACAGGAAGTACTGTAGATGACAGGGCGTAAGTAGTAACATATAAAAATACCAAATCAACCTCCTCGCGCCGAAAGCGACTGCCCGACTCAAATGCTTTTTCAGGAGTATCTACCAACCCAAGGTTTACAATTTCGGCACCGTAGCTATTTAGCTTGGCGGCCACCAAATCAACGTAGCCCGCAAGGCGTTTTTCAAGCCCTTCAAATTGTTCCCAATATGCCTGCAAGCCTATACCAAACAAGCCAACCTTAAGTGCAAGTTTGTATTTTTTATCAGTCATCCTCTTTATCTTTTTAATTTATGGAATTTTCAGTTAAAGCTTGATTAACCAGATAAATAATACCGTTAAACACTTTTTTGAATAAAATTCAAACCGCTTATAAAGCCTGCTTAAATTGCATTGAAACATGGCGGCCCGGACAGAAAAATGATATATTGTTACCTTGTTCAAGTAAATTTTAACTGGTAAATCAAACATAACCAATCACCTCCATAACCATCCTATTTGATAACACAATTAACATTCATCGCTGAAAATGATAATCGCCGCCCTGAACAGAAAACTTTTGATAGGTTTTACCCAACGCGTCGGGCACAAAAATATCTGCGGTTGTGTTTTGTGGGATGGTAACCGTCATATCAAGCTTGCCGCCTTCTATTTTCCACTTACTGCTAATGTGTCCGTACGGGCAATCATAATTACCCTCGGCCCAGGTTAGGCCTCCGCCTATTGCAGGCTTAATGATTATTTTTTTATAACCCGCCTCTCCTGCCTGTATGCCGGCTATGTTTTGATACATCCAATCGCCAATAGCGCCATAAGCGTAATGGTTGTAGGAGTTCATAGACGATTCCTCGAAGCTGCCATCGGTCCTGATGCCATCCCATCTTTCCCAAATGGTTGTGGCCCCAGCCTTTATGGGGTATAACCACGACGGATAGGTATCCTGTAACAACAACCTGTAAGCCACATCGGCATGACCAAACTTGCTGAGGGCATCGCAAAGGTATGGGGTACCTAAAAAGCCGGTTGTAAGGTGATAATCATACTGCTTTATATTTTTAACCAGCCGTTCGGCAGCTTGTTGCCTTAGGGCTACAGGTAGCATGTCAAACTCAAGCGCCAGCACGTAGGCTGTTTGTGTATCAGATGATATCAACCCATTTGGCGTAACGTATTCGTTTATAAAGGCATTTTTTATCCTTTGCAATAATTGCGTATAATACTGCTCGTCGGCCTTTTTGTTCAGAATTTTGGCGCTGTTAAGTAAAAGCTGTGTTGAGTGGGCATAGAAACACTGGGCTATTAAATATTTATTGGTTATGGCAGATGTACCGTCCCTGTCGTTGTTAACGCTGTAAAACAGCCAGTCGCCGAAATGATTTCCGGTAACCCAAAGGTCGTTTTTGGTTTGCTTTTCAATGTACTTAACCCAGGCTTTCATACTCGCGTTCTGATTTTCCAAAACCTGTTTATCACCATAAGCCGAGTACACCGTCCACGGTACAATGATTGATACATCGCCCCAGCCGGTACTGCCGCCAACTTCATTATTGCCGTTAGTAAAAACATCGGGGATGATGTAAGGGATACTTCCGCTGGGGTACTGGTCGGCTGCCACATCTTTAAGCCACTTGGTAAAAAAGTTGTGCACGTTCATGTTGTACGATGCCGTGCGCGAAAAAACCTGCGCGTCCCCCGTCCAGCCCAGCCGTTCATCGCGTTGCGGGCAATCAGTAGGCACATCTAAAAAATTCCCCCTTTGCCCCCATTGAATATTGTGCTGTAATTGGTTAAGCGATGGGTTTGAGCATGCAAAACTCCCCGTCACCTTCATGTCTGAATATAAGGCTATCCCGGTAAAATCGGCGGGGTTTAATTCGCCTTTAATGCCTGCCACCTTAATATACCTGAAACCCTGCCAGGTAAACTGCGGCTCGAAAGTTTGTTTGCTGTTATCCTTTAAAATGTAAATATTTTGCGCTTTGGCAGCGCGCAGGTTTTCGGTATAAAAATTGCCTGCCTTATCTAATACCTCGGCGTGCGATATCATAATGGAATCGCCGGCATGGCCCTGAACGGTAACTTTTACCCAACCTACCAGGTTTTGACCAAAATCGATCACTTTTTCGCCGCGGGGGGTGGTGATGATTTTAACAGGCTTAAATATTTCATGCTGCCTAACCGGTTCATTGATGGTGGCAACCAAGTTGTTTTTATCCAGGGTCTGTACATTTACACCCTGCCAATCCCGGTCGTTAAAACCGGCCTCCGACCAACCCTGCCGGGCAAGCCGGGTATCCAGGATACATCCATCGTAAATTTCGGCAAAGCGCAGGGCGCCGGTTGATGACTTCCAGCTTTCGTCGGATACAATCAGCTTTTCGGTGCCATCGGTGTAAACTATTTTAATTTGCAGCAAAAGCGCAAGGGTTTTCCCATAAAAATCCGGCCGTGGATTGTACGGACCCAGCGGGCTGCGGTACCAGCCACTGCCAAGCGACACTCCAATAGCATTATCACCCGATTTTAAAAGATCTTTAATATCATAAGCCTGGTATTGCAGCCTTTTGTTGTAGCTTGTCCACCCGGGTGTCAGGTAGGCATCACCCACCTTTTTGCCATTGATCTGAGCCTCATAAAACCCGTGGGATGTGATATAGGCGGTTGCCTTGCTAACCTGTTTGTTTAACAAAAACCCCGTCCTTAATAACGGGACAGGGCCATTCACTGCATCGGGAGTTGAAGGGCCTATCCATTTTGCCTGCCAGTCGGCCGGTGATAATAGCCCCATCGTCCACAAGGCAGGTTCGCTCCAGGCGGATTGTTTGCCGCTGATGTCCCAGGTCCTTACCTTCCATGAATAACTATGCCCCGATTGCAAAGTTTTGCCCCCGTATGGCACATACAACGTTTGGCTTGATAACACCTTACCGGTTGACCATAAACTAACGGGCTTGCCACCTTCCGCATCAATAGCATTTACCTGCACCTCGTAAGCAGCCTGGCTATTGGCCTTGTTGCCATTTGCGGCCAGCTGCCAGCTAAACCGGGGATTGCGGGCATCAATGCTGATGGGATTTTTCTGATCTTCGGTTAAAAGATTGGTGGCGGTTACCTGTGCTGTACCAATTTTGCATACTAATAAAAAACAGGCCGTGGCAAGGGTTATTCTCATATATAGGTTAATGTTTTTATTGTCTAAAGTCGACCATCAAAAACCGGGATAGCCCGGTTAGCGGCCATGCTGGCATAGTTTGTTTTCCAACTTCATCTTTATCCTTCAGAAGCAAATGGGTTATCACAGGCTTTATTGGTTCACTCGCCACAAAGGGCATAACCGGTTGTTAAAAGCCAAAACAATTCAATTACAATCACTCGAAACAATACGTATTCAACAATATTTTATCATTGGTTGCCAACCTGGCAATTCGATAGATTATAAATGGTTAATCAAAATTAAATTAAGCAGATATGATAACCGTCCCTTTCTGTCCTGCAAGACAGAGAGCTTTTGTATAGCTATTCGCTGTTCAATAATGATGCTCCTTTTGAGGCGGTACGACAGGGAGTAAATTTTAGAGCAATTCAAAAATCGGGTATCCCTTTTATTATTTTAAGTCGGATTGTATAGGTAACACAGATGCGGTTACTGATTAGTTTCTAAAGATATTCTTTGTTGACACGTCCGAGCTTGTTCTACACGAATCAGAGGCATAGCCTCGGCCAATCTTGTAGCCCCGGGTTTTAACCCGGGGACAGAAACGAAGAAAACGATTGAGAGTCGTAGGTTCGACCCATATGAGCAATGCGTATATATCGTTTGAGCAAAATTGAAATACGTGGATTTACCCCAAAATATGGGCCGTGCCGATGGCACTCTCGCTGTCCTTTGGCCAATCATCCACGGGTTGAAACCCGTGGCTACAATATGTGTCGGGCCTATGGCCCTTAGAAATAATTATGTAAAAGCTAATTGAAATCGAACAACCATACAAAACATCATAGAGCCCTTTTTATTGAAGAATAAAGTTGTTGCATAATTTAGCTTGGCGGCATTAAGCCAAAACTTATTAGCTGTGCAGGAAATCGCGTTTTAAATTTATAAGATTTAATTCGCGCAACGATGCAGAGACGCAAAGTGATTTGCGTATTTTTCTTTTGCGACTTTGCGCGAAAAATCTAATAACTTGATACCATTGATGCCTATATAGCACAATATAGTTGATCATGAATTCTTAAACGCAATTTGCCCTTTTTATTGGTGAATAAGGTCGTTGTCTATTTTTATTTGACTTACCCTTATTCAAGTTTTACCGGCCAGGCTGATATTGAGGTTGTGTCGCCCATTTAGCGTCCGGGTTATCCTGCATAAAAAATTCCAGGCTGCCGCCGTTCATGATCTCTTTATAGCTGATATAATTACTCAGGCTTAGTTTCCCGTTCCGCTTAACCTGGTAAATGTATGCTGAATTTTTACTTTTCTTGTGGCAGGTTATGGTTGTGCTTTTCCCGTTGGGCAGCTTCAATATCACCTTATCAAAAATGGGCGAACATAATGCAAATTGGCCCGATACCGGGTTTACGGGGTAAAAACCCATGGATGCAAACATGTACCAGGCCGACATTTGCCCGGCATCGTCATTGCCACCAAGGCCGCCCGGACCATCACTATATTCTGTTGCAAGTATTTCGCGAACCTGCTGCTGGGTTTTCCAGGGCGCTGCAGTGTAATTGTACATAAACGGAATCTGGTGCCCCGGCTCATTGCCGTGCCAGTATTCTTTTTTCAAAAACAAGCTATCCAAAGCCGATTCCAGTTTGGCAGGGCCGCCCATTAGTTTTGCAAGACCCGGAATATCCTGGGGTGCGTAAAATGTGTATTGGCGGGGCGTGCCCTCGGTAATATAGCTTTCTTTTTTGTCGGGGTTGTAATCCGTTATCCAATTGCCATTGGCGTAGCGGCCCCGTACCATGCCTGTTGCCGGGTCAAATACATTTTTATAGTAGCCGGCCCGCCTCATCAATGATTTATAATCTGCTGTTTTACCTAATTTCCGAGCGAATTGCGATAAGGCATAATCATCATAAGCATACTCCATCGTACGGCTAACCTGCTCTTTTTTATGGAAGGCATCGGGTACGCTATCTTCCAGCGGTATGTAGTGATATTTTAAATAGCTGTCCAGGGCACGGCGGCCTTTGCCTTCTACATAATCGGCTTTATTGGCCGGTATGTCAAATGCGTTGTGCCGCAATAAACCATATGCTTCGTTTATATCATAATCGCGGATGCCCTTAAGATACGCGGAGCTGATAACCGAGGCTGTATGGTCGCCTATCATTTCTGATGTATAATTGTTCCAGCAGGGGAATATAGGCATCCACCCCCCTTGCCTGCCTTTAATAATCAGCGAGCGTACCAGGTCATTTACAAAAGCAGGTTTCAGTATTTCATGCAAGGGAATTTCGGCACGGTAAATATCCCACATCGAAAAATCATCGTAATAGTTGCCCTTTGCCAGCTTTGCATTTTTATAACCGGTTGCAAACATCGGGTACTTGCCATCCACATCGCTAAACAGGCGGGGTTGCTGCATGGTATGGTAATAGGCCGTGTAAAAAATATTTTTATCCTTCAGGTTATCGGTAGCTACACTAATTTGACTTAAGGTTTTTTGCCAAACCTCCTTACAGGTTACAACTGCTTTGTCAAAATCAAACCCGGGCATTTCTGCCTGTAAATTCCTACGGGCGCCATCCAGGCTGGTAAATGATGTTCCTATACGGATCACCAGCTTGTCGCCTTTGTTCATTTTAAAACCAGCAAATGCGCCTAAACCTGGCATGTCTTTCAGGCTTGTGGCCGATAAAATCTTCTCCCCGGTAAAAGTCCCCGCGCGATCGGCCTGTTTTTCAAACCGGATTACAAAAAAGCCATTAAAACCCGCGCTTTTGCCCCATCCCTGGTAAATGCGATGCGCCGGGTTGTAGCCGTATATTTCTCCGCGTTGGGCATCCACCTGTACATAGCCTTCGTGCCTGTCGCTGTTGGGCGTAATCAGTAAATAAAGGCTATCTGCCTTACCCATGGTAAACTGCATCATACCGCAACGCGGGGTAGCAGTTACGGCGGCATGCAAGCTATATTGGGCCAATTTAACCTGGTATAAATACGGGGTTAACAGTTCATCGGCATGTTTAAAAGGCGTTTCGTACCCTTTGGTTTTCAACGTACCGGTAAGAGGCATAATGGTAAAGCTGCCGTAATCCTGCGTACATGAACCACTTAACCAATGCGAGCCGCGCAGCCCGTAAAACAGGCTGTCTTTATATAAATACGGTGGTACACACTTATTTTCAGTTGCCTGGGTTTCCGGTGTCCACTGCGTCATGGCGAATGGTGTGGTTACAGCAGGGATAGTATTAGCCTGCGATGCGGCATAGCCCGAACCGTGCTTTATTGCAGATGCCGTTGTGGCAACAGCGGTACCGGCCAGTGGCTGTACATATTTAACAACGTCCTGCGCAAATGCAGCCGCTGAGCCAGCCAATAGCAATAAAGTAAAATATAAACGCTGCACTTTAAATAGTATCATATAGCCCCCTCTAAATCTCCCCCGGCAGGGGAGACTTTTTTGAAATGAATTGTTATATTTTTAAAAATATTTTATTGCGATATAAAAAGTATAGTAGTGCAAGCTGTACAATCACTATGCTTATAGCTTGCCATACCGCTTGCCACAGTGGCGATACGTACTGGATCAGTCCGCCAAAAAAGTAATGGGCGGTATGCTGAAAATCGATCATGCCTTCGGATGCCAGGTAAATAAAGATTGAATTTACCCCGATAAGCACAAAAGGAAAAGCCCATTTGCGATAGCCCGCCACATCGATAATCAGATAAAATACCGACAGGAAAACCAGGCTCCATCCACCCACAAACAAAACAAATGAGCTTGTCCAGAGGCGTTTATTGATAGGGAAGGTTAAATTCCATACGGAGCCGATGGCAATTAGTATCAGTCCGGCCACAAACAAAGCCACGCCCTTTTTCCACATGGGCCATTTTACCGACTGGTATTTTAAAAACTGACCGGTAAAGATGCCCAGCATGGCTGTGCCAATTGCCGGGATGGTTGATAACACCCCTTCGGGATCATGTACTTTATCATGTAACCGGCCGGGAAGTAGTAAACGATCGACATATGATTCCAGGCTGCCATTCATGGTTAAAACCCCTGTGCCATAACCCGGCACCGGAATAAGCATCATAGCAGCCCAATAGCCTAACAGTAACACCGCAAACCAAACAAGTTGCTGCCGGGTATTAAAATTCAAATAAATGAGGCCTGCAAAAAACCAGGCCAGGCCAATGCGCCCCAACACGCTTGCAAAGCGCGTTTGCTCGTAACCGTTCCACTTAAAAAGGCCGTTAACAATCACCCCTAAAAAAAGCAGTATCACGGTACGGCGGAGCATGGATAAATAGATGCTCCGTTTATCGGCTTTAGGCAAAAACTGCGCATCACTCACACCGGCCTTCATCATTTTATTGTGCATAGAGTACGGCATAGACACACCGGCTATAAACAAAAACAGCGGAAAGATCATATCATAAAATGTAATCCCATTCCAATCGGTATGGTGTAACTGGCCCGACATCCACAGTAAAACCGGCCAGTTGGTTGCTTTCGCCAGGGCGTGTATCACCCCTTCGCCACTCATTATCCAAAACATATCAAAGCCACGCAGCGCATCTAACGATAGTAAGCGGGGTAACTTTACTGGCGTATTTTTATCGTTGCCGGTATTTATTAAAGGATCAGATACAATTGGTGCATTGGCCATATGCCTTAAATATTAATGTTATTTTAAGTCTGCCCCTATTTTGGTGCGGTACTTTTTATATAATTGCTGGGCCAGCAATATGCTGCTGCCCTTTGTGGTTACCGGGTAGGGCTTTTGCATATTTACCCAGTTCCACTCCCAGGCGCTTATAGTTTTATCAAATGTTGCCGCATCCATCGGCTTTCCGGCTTTCAACGCGGCTTTGGCCTCTGTAAAAAACTTTTGCCAGCGTACTTTATAAAAATCATTGAGCAAGCCGCTCCATTGGCGGCAGGAGTATTCATGAAGCGGGCTTTTTTCGTCGCCCCAAAGGGTAACCAGGTTGCGGGCATTCCGTTCATAAATTGCCTTTTCGGCCAGGGTAGTTCCGCACTTACGGGCATCGGCAAGCCATGGGCCTAATAAAAAATCTTTACGTGTTGCCAAAAGCGCATCCATATCGGTTATTAACTGAAGATACTGACTGCTGTATTTATCAAAGTCGGTTATGTTTTTATCCTCGTAAGCCCTTGCCCATTTTTGCTGCAATGGCCGGGCATAGTTTGCCAACACCTGTCTCGATAAATCAACCAGGTCGTACTGAAAACCATCGCTCTTCCTGTTTGCAGGTATTGCTTTCATCAGTTCGTCCCAGGCGGGTAGTAAGTCTTTACGCTGATAATTTAGCTTAGTCCTCGTCCACACTGCTGCCGAATCAAACGTTGGCCTACCTGTTATGATCGACTCCGAGGCATCGCGGATATCTTTACCGTTATAAGCGGTTTCTTTTAATACCTGCCATGCTTTGATTGTATGTTCGTTTACACTTCCGTAGCGGTTTAAAATGTATGACCGAAGCCAGTTATCCAGGTTAATGGGTTCGCTTTGCCAGGTGTTGCTGGTCATTAGTTCATACAACACGGGGTTTTGTTCAATGCCTTCCATGGTAAGGCCAATGCCTGCCAGCTTGCCCGATGCGGTATCTTTAAGGGCCAGCGCGGGACCGTTTGCCACACCTTCTATCCTGCCGAACATCCCGATATTGCCGCCAAAATTATGCAGCATGTTCCAGATCCAGGGCTTGCCGTAATAGGCTTCGGTACGCTTCCAAACGGGTTCAATCTCGGTTGCCAAATCAAGCATAATCATGTGATCGTTGGGCACGGCTTGAAGCAAAGCTTTTATCTGCGGCGTTTTCCAGAATTTGCGGTCGCTGTAAAAAAGCCAGCCCTGCATTACCCATACGGCTTTCGGGTCGGCGCTGCTCATGGCCTGGTAAACCCTTGAACTTAGAGCCGATAAATAAGCAGGATCGTCCGTTGGCGGCTCATTTTCATTAAAGGTATCGGCCGAGTATAGATGATCGGTGCCGTATAAGCGGGTTTGGGTTTCTAAAAACTTACGGCCAATTAAGTCAAACATTGGGTCGTGGGTGTCCAATATATAGGTATCGCCAAAACCATTGTTCCAGTTAGTCTTTTTCAGTTTTGATTTGGGGAAGCGTGTCATAAACGCGGCGGGTACATGGCCGGTAAATGATTGTAAAACGGGCTTCATGCCAAGCGCTCTTTCGCGCTTTAATATTTTTTGCTGCAAATCGCGGTAGTTTGTCATCCAGCTTACCGGCAGCGGGCCGCCCCAGCCATCCAGGTTGCCCATCCAAAACCATGAAAAATAAGCCGGGCCGCAGAAAAATGACTTCAAATCATTATCTGTAAACCCCATATCCTTATAAACCTGGTACCAGGTATACTCCTGCCCGGTTAGTGCAAGCGGCATATCAATGCCATGCAAAGCCATCCAGTCAATTTCTTTCTCCCATCGTTTCCAATCCCACCAGCTCATACTATAGTTGTACGTGCAATAGTTTAAGTAGTACCGGTATTGGTAGGGTGTGTTTTTACGAATTTTAGTGGTTACCGCGGGTAATTTTGCGGGCAGGTTTAAATTGGTGCCATTCCAGGTTACCTGGCAGTGGCAGTATTCGGTTAAATAATAATATAATGCCGATGCTATCGCGACACCGTTATTACCCCTTAATACAATTTTGTTGTTAATGCTTTCTATTTCAAACGCATCTTTGCCATTTATCGCCGGGATTTCTTCTACCTTAAAATGTGCTGCTGCTTTGGGTATAACGCGGCCAATTAACGCATATGATGCATTCTTGTTAACCTGGGCATTTGCTACCCTTCCGGTAAAAATTAAAATAACAAGCAGGGCAAAAAAAAGCTTTGCAGGCAATTTGTTCAACAACATATTAAGTAATTATATTAAAAACAAAAGACGGTAAAAAACAAATACAGGCCGGTGTACGGCCTGTATTTATTACTAAACATACTGCTCAATAACCTGGGTTTTGAACCAGTTTTGGATTTAACTGCATTTCGGGTCTTGGTATCGGGAAAATACGTTTTGCGGGATTTGCATCGGTTTTGATACCCCATGATTTCTCGAACTGTCCAAAACGGATCATATCGTTCCGGCGCCACATTTCCATCGCCAGCTCACGGCCGCGCTCATCTAAAATATCCTGCAAGGTAACAGCCGCCATTGGCGAAGCCTTTGCACGTGCCCTAACCTGGTTAACCAATGATAAAGGCGAATCGCCGTTGGTTGCAGTTGCCCCTCTTAAAATGGCTTCGGCTTTCTCCAGCAACACGTCGGCATACCTAAACATAGGCACATCGTTACCTTGGTTACGATCTGTATTTAAGCTGTCCGGATAAAATTTGTTGTTCCTGTAGCCTTCTTCGTTAGCAAGTTCGTCGTTACCGATATCAAAAGTGGCAGGGTTTTTCCAAACAATATCGGGCGTAAACTCCAGTTGGTGTACAACCGTAGCGTTGGGGTTAGGACCGCTATAACTGGCGTCAAGCCCAATGTTGGTTGTCGTAATATTTATAGGCGTGCCATCATTGTTGTACTGCTTGCCAACCAGGTATTGTTTTTTACGGATGTCATTATCATCGTTAAACAAAGCATAGTACTCTTTGTATGTATATACCGGCCCATCGGGCGTGTACGGCATTTTATATTTATTTTTCAAATTAGGGTTAATTGTCCAGCGGGCATAATATTGGCCTTGCGCCTGCACGCCATCATAAGGCACTGCAAAAATAAAATCTTTGATTTGCGGACCGTTATTTGGTTTAAACATGCCCAAATAATCGGCATCTAAAGAATACTGGCCCAGTTTTATGACATTATCGCACATGGTAACCGCATCCTGGTACCTTGCTGTGCCAATGTAATATTGGGCATTAAGGTACATTTTTGCAAGTATGGCATAAGCTAAACCTTTGGTTGGTCTGCCGTAGGTTGTTACGCCGGATGTAGCGCTCAGATCCGGAATCTGCGCGAGTAATTCGCTTTCTATAAATGCAAACACAGCTGCCCTTGGCTGAGTTCCCAGGTTGGTGGTATCCCCAAACTTTTTGCTGATAGGCACATTTCCAAAAAGGTCCATCAAATAAAAGTAAGATAATGCCCGCATAGTTTTAATTTCGGCAACGGTTTGCTTTTTAGCATCACTTGCCGGTGTAGCGTCAAATAACGACAATACCTGGTTACATAAACTTATGGTTCCGTAACCCCACTGCCAGCATGTTTCTGTCATACCGTTATCAGGTGTTACCGTATGCAGGTTCACGGTCGAATAGGTACCTCCGTCAAGCCAGTTGCCTCCACGCGCTACCAGCACATTTTCATCGGTACTTAAATTTTGCAATAACCAGTACTGCCTGCCCGGCGCCCCGCGGAACGAGGTATAAATAGGCCCGGTGGCTGCTACATACTGCGCCGGGGTAGTTGGGAAAATAGATGGGGTAAGTGCTGATTTAGGCGTAATATCTAATTTTGTACAACCCGAAAGGTAAATAGCGCCCACAACCATGGCAATAAGGCCAGGTTTTATATATCTTTTTAAATTATTCATGTCAGTTAGGTTAATGGTTATTATAAATCAACTTGTATACCTGCAAGGAAGCTCCTTGTTTTTGGATAGAAATTATTACTATCAACGCCGATAAACTGGCCGCTTGCCTGGTTATCGATGTTCAAATTCAACTCGGGATCAACCCCTTTGTATTTGGTGATAATAAATAAGTTGGTACCAGTAACATACAAACGGATGCCATGTACATAATTACCTGCAACATTAAATTTGTAAGCAAGTGTTGCATTACTTAACCTGATAAACGCGCCACTTTCAAGATAACGTGTTGAATACAAGTTGGCGTTAACATCGGTACCTGGCTCACTCAATGTTAAAGTAGGCACGCCATGTGCCGAAGCCTGGGTTGGCTGGTTAAAGCTGGCCAAAGATGCGTTCATGATTTTGTTACCACCCTGACCTCTGAAAAAGAAATTAAGGCTGAAGTTTTTATACGTAAAATCGTTACCCAAACCAAATGTATAGGTTGGCTGTGCATTACCCGCATAAGTTTGATCGGCACTTGTAGGTGTTGTGGTTGACTGACCGTTGGCACCTAAAAATGTGGATACGCCGTTTGTACGGCCAAGGTATTTCAGCGTATAAAACTCGCCAAGCGGATAGCCGGCTTCAATAATAGATACTTTTATACCGCTTTGTCCGGGTCCTTCAGGATCGCCCACATATATTTTAGAAAGATTTGGGGCGAGTGATGTGATCTTATTTTTGTTGAATGAAATATTGCCGTAGCTGCTCCAGGTAAAGTCTTTTGATTTGATAGGTGTACCATTAAGGGCAATCTCGACACCTTTGTTAGACATGCTGCCTACGTTTTCTACTTTGGTAGATACGAAGTTATTGATCAGTGATACCGGAACGGTAGTGATCATGTCGGTTGTTTTTTTATTGTAGATATCAACCGAGCCACCCAACCTACCTTTTAGTATAGAGAAATCGATACCACCGTTAAGCGTGGCTGTACTTTCCCACTTCAAATCGGGATTGGGGTTTTGTATAACACCTATAGCACCTATGTATGCACCGTTGTAATAAAAACTACCTGTAGTACCGTAAAGCGTTATTGGTGTATAAGGCGAGAAACCTAATGAATTACCTGTTTTACCATATCCAACCCTCAGTTTTAGATCATCAAACAGCGATTGCGATTTCATGAAACCCTCGTCGATCACGCGCCATGCAGCCGATGCAGCCGGGAAATATCCCCAGCGGTTGTTGGTACCAAAAGCGTTTGATCCGTCACGGCGTAATGATGCCTGCAAAAGGTATTTACCCAGGTAACTGTAATTTAGGCGGGAGTAAAATGATATCAGGCGTAAAGTTTCCTGGTTAACACTACCGTAATCAACCCGGTAACCGGCGGCAGGCGTACCTAAGGCCAGGTTACTGTAGCCGGTTGCATCAGAAATGAAGTTTTGATTAGTTGACTGGAAACCGTCACCCTTTGTGGTTTGATCTATTGAATAACCAAACAACGCTTTGAAGGTGTGCTTTTCATTCCAGTTATGTGAGTAAGTTAAATAGTTTTCAAACAGCTTTTTGGTGTCTGTATAAGTCGACCGGATAGCTTTACCGTTAAGGCCGGGAGCAAGCTCCGATGCCGAATTGTAATAGGTATTGTTATCGGTATTTGTTTCCTGGTAAGCTAAGTTAAAATTGTAAAGCAAACCGGCAGGTAATATCAACTCACCGCGCACATTACCCAACAACAAGCTCACTTTTTGTTTGTAGGTATCATTGGTGATAAGCCCAACCGGGTTATAACCCAGTTTTAAAGTAGGGTCGTTATAAAATGTACCATCGGCATTATAAATGGTACGGGTAGGCAAATACTGAACTATTGACTTAAACAATCCGGGGCTTTGACCATTTGCACTTGACAACGGAATATCATTAACCAACAGGTTTGAATTGGTAACCGCATTGCTCAATGAAAAATCCAGTTTCAATTTATCGTTCAGCGCTTTTTGGGTAATATTAAGCCTGCCCGTAATACGTTTTAAACCGCTGCTTTTTACAATACCCTGGTTGTCAAGATAATTTAAGCTTCCGTTGTAAGTAGTTTTATCGGTACCGCCACCAAAAGACAGGTTATGGTTTTGCGAAAAACCAGTGTTGCGTTCAACCGCTTTTTGCCAGTCGGTATTTCCGCCATTATCATTTGCGGGGGTAAAACTTTGCCCGTTAGCTTTTACGTAGGCCCTCAGCTGGTCGGCGCTGGCTACATCAAACTGGTTAGATACTTTTTCAAATGCGCCATAACCATTGTAAGTCATCCTCATCTGCCCGGCTTTGGCTTTTTTGGTAGTTACTATAATTACACCATTGGTAGCCCTGGTTCCGTAAATTGCAGCAGCAGAGGCATCTTTTAGCACATCAATCGAAGCAATATCCGATGGAGCAAGCAAGTTAAAATCGGCTCCGGGTACACCGTCTATCACATAAAATGGTACCGAAGCGTCGCCTGTTCTTATTGATGATGGCCCACGGAGGGTAACAGAAGCTTTTCCATTGGGGTTACCATCATTGGTAATATTTAAACCGGCTACTTTACCTTCCAGCAAGTCGGCAGGACTTGATACCACACCGGCGTTAAATTGCTCGGCCTTAACCGTAGCAATGGCGCTGGTTAGCTCCTTTTTGGTTGTGGTACCGTAACCTACAACTACTACGGTTGATAATGAATTGGCCGAAGGCACCAAAGTAACCTTTAAAACGGTTTGCGACCCCACGGTTATTCTTTGCGTATCAAAACCGATGTAGGAGAATACCAACACCGCATTTTCGTTGGCAACCTGTACCTTAAACTTACCGTCTACATCTGTAACAGCTCCTGTTGAAAGGCCTGCAATTTTTACCGAAACACCTATAAGCGGCAGTCCTTTATCATCAACAACGGTACCTGTAATAATGGTAGGCGGTGGCAATTCCTCTTTTTTCTCTACCGGTGGCTTTGGTGCAGGCTTAACCAATAAGCTGCCTTCAACTTCAGTGTAGGTAAACTGGTTGTCCAGCAAAACCTTCTTTAAAACGGCTTCCAGCTTCTCATTTCGCGCTGTCAGCGTTACTTTAACATCACTTTCTATATTTTTACCGGTGTACATAATCCGTACACCCGTATTTGCCGAAATGCGTTCAAGCGCATCAGAAAGCGGCATTTTTTTCAACTTAAGGGTAACTGGCTTTTCCAGTACGCTTTGTCCGTATGAGTTATCGGCCATAGCAATGGACGATAGCGAGCAGACAACTAATAAAATAATCGCATTAATTTTCATAACGAGTGTTATGGCTCGAAAGAATCTTTCGGGTATGGTTTTTTTCATATTTTTGCTATATTAAAGTGTTATAGGTCAAGCTGGAACGTGCTATGGTTCTTGAGGCCTCCTGCATGCTCCATTAATAAATCTTTGGCATTTTATTCCTCCAAAACTGGCCCGGCCATTTTGGAGGATCATTTTCTCTTTCCCTGGGTTTTAACTCATAGCTTTTATTTAGGTGTCAAACATTATTTGTTTTATACAATTGGTGTTTTAGTTACATCCCTTACCTTTTAAGGTATAGATGCTGCCTTCCTTTTTAAAGCGGGCATTTATAAGTGCTTCTATCAGCTTTAATACTTTTTGCAATGGCATATTGTTAAAATCGGCATACAAAGTGCAGTTGAGCAGATTTTTATCGGCCTTGATCGTTACGTTATATTTGCGCTGAACATCGGCCAGAACATCAGACAATGGTGTATTATGATATTGTAGTTTACCCTCCTGCCAGCTAATTACCGATAAGGCATCGTCAATTTTTTTTGCAACCAGTGTTTCATCAGTCTTGGAATATACCAACTGCATATTAGGTGTAAGCAAAACGGCAGGCTGTTTTGCTTTTGTGTTTAATATCCCCACCTTACCACTTACCACGGTTACTTTAATTGCTTTATCTTCTTTATAAGCTTTAACATTAAAGCTGGTACCTAAAACTGTGGTTGTAATTTTGCCCGAATGGATGATAAATGGCTTAGCGCTATTATGCGCTACTTTAAAAAAAGCTTCGCCTGTAAGGGTCACTTCCCTTGTATTTTGTTTGAACTTATCTGGATAGCTTAACCGGCTGCCCGCATTAAGGCATATGGTAGTGCCATCAGATAAACTAATCAGTTTTATTTCGCCGTTTAGGGCTACCGTCTCCTGGTACTTAACCGGGTCTATCCAATTATCCAATTGTTTTCTGAATAAGTAGCCGGTACAAAAAACAGTGGCAACAGATGCCGCAATGGCCATTTTTACTAATAAACGCCTTATGGGAAACGCCTGTCCAGGCGGTTTAGTTATACGTTGGTGGATGTTTTTTAATATTTGGCTGGATGCCTGATCGCTAAGAGTGAGTTTTTGTTCCAGCACGTCTTTACTGAAACCATCAAGGGCTATAAGATATAACTCCGAGATATCTCCCTTCAGGTATTCGGCAAGCCAGCGCTTGTCGTCCTGGGTCAGGATATCAGTTTTATAAAGCCTTTCTAAACGTTGAACAATGGTTTCCACGAGCAATTTTTATATAAATACGTCGGGAGGTTTAAAACGGGGGGATGGTTTTGTAAATAATTTAAAAAAAAATCAAAAATTACAAATAGTGTCAATTATGTAGTTTGCAGATGCTGTTTTCATAAATCTTGACGGTACTTTTGTTGGCGAAAAAACATTCTGGTGATTACGACAGCAAACTCTTATTCGGTTACAGTTAGCCAATTATCTGTAACTTGTACGAGGCATAGATTGTCTCACCGTTAAACCATACAGCATGAAACGCCTGTCTTTATTTGCTATTATTTTACTTATTCCGATTTTAACAAAGGCCCAAATAGATCGTGCGCGCCTGGACAGCCTGTTTCACTATCTCAGCACAGGTGACCTGGCGATAGGAAGCCTGGCGATCACTCAAAACGGTAAAATGATTTACCAGCGTTCCTTTGGCAAGGATCAGAACCCATCCACTGAATATCGTATCGGCTCGATCACCAAGGTATTCACGGCAATCCTCACTTACCAGTTGATCGATGCCCGTCGTTTAACGCTTTCCGATCGTTTAAGCCTTTTCTTTCCGGGTCTGCCTAATGCGGATAAGGTCACCATCGCCCAACTGCTGGGGCACCGAAGCGGATTAGCGAACTTCACGAATAACACCGATTTTGATACTTGGAAAGACCAGCCTAAAACGCATGCTGAACTGCTGGAAATGATCAGCAGGCAAAAGCCGGATTTTGAACCGGATGCTAAAGCAGATTATAATAATTCCAATTACTTGCTGCTGGGTTACATCGCTGAGAAATTATACGGCCAGCCCTATCAAAACGTAGTGACCAACCAGATCATCCGGCCACTGGGATTAAAGCATACCTATTATGGTGAAAAAGTTGGATTTATGCCTGGCGAAGCGACCTCTTATAAATATTTTGACAGTAACTGGAAGCCCGACCGCGCCGTTTGCCTCGATAACTTTGGCGGAGCGGGCGCACTCATTTCCACGCCGCGGGACCTCTGCAGCTTTATCACCGCACTTTTCAGCGGCAAACTGATTAGTGCCGGCAGCCTGGCGATCATGAAAACCATGCGGGACGGATATGGTAAAGGCCTTTTTCCTTACGGTGATGCGTTAAATCCCGGTTTTGGCCATAACGGCAAGACCGAAGGTTTTGGCAGCTCGATGCAATATTATCCAAAGGAAGGTTTGGCCATTGCATATTGCACAAACGGCGAAGTATTCCCGAAAGCTCGCATCCTCGATCACATTTTTAAAGCCTGCTTCCATATCTCCGATACGCTGGAAACCTTCCAAAGCGTCCAACTCGATAGCACCCGGTTAAGTGCTTTTACTGGCACCTATAGTGCGCCTTCCGGCATGCAGGTTGCTAACCGTTTAGATAAAGGCAAACTGCTGATTTCGGTCAAAGGCAAGGATTTTGAATTGACCGCGATCTCACCAAACGAGTTCTGGAACAAACCTTTCGGCTTTTTCTTTTATTTTGATGATGGCGGCAAGCGGTTATTGCTGCAGGACGTGGATGATGTGTATGAATTGCACCGCCCGTAGCGGGTGGCTGGAATGTCTCATAAAGGTCTATTAAAACAGTACCATTATACGGCATAACTGACAAACAGGTATTTTAAAGTGTAAAATACCCGGTTTTTCGGGCTGTTTTTTTTGAACTTTTAAGTGAAAATCTTCATTTTATTTTTGTGTCAATAAATGTACTTTTTGTGTCAATAAATTGCGCATTTATTGCTGAAAACTACATACTAATTACCTTATTTTTACCTGTTTATGCATAAATAAAGGGCTGTTTTGATATTTAAAAAGAAGCGTGTAAATTTGTACTGTTTGCCCACAAAGAAAAAGAGTTTTGATGCTGTTTTGTACAACATTCACTTTGTGGATTCTGCTTTAATTTGTGAGAGGCAGGCTCTGTTAATTTTGCCTGCCAAACTATATTTCATAGATCGAAATTAATGGTCGATACCAATCCAATAACACGCCAGCAATACGCCGGCGGTTTTCCACTCGGCCTGGTGTTCATGGATATGGTTTTTAACGGCAGCAACCGCATGCCCGAGATATTCTTTAACGGTATGTTTAGATATGTTCAGTTTTTCGGCAGCCTCCTCGTAAGTTTTCCCTTCTAACTTGCAAAGTGTAAAAACTTTTTTACGCTGGGGCGATAACTGGTTAATAGCCTGGTGCAATAAATAATATTGATCGTCAATTAAATGCACGTTGTTATCCTCCTGCTCAAATTCGGCAAAAGGCATCGTATTAACAACCGTAGCTTCCCGCAGCTTTTTACGTAAATATGATATCGATTTGTTAAAACTCAGCACAAAAAGCCAGCCACTTACAGATTGATCGGCATTAATTTCGGCGCGTTTTTCCCATAGTGCAATGAAAATATCCTGTAAAATATCGCAGGAGATATCATCATCCTTAGTGAGTTTGTAAATATTACGATAAATGGCCTGGTGATACTTTTGATAAAGCAGATCAAATGCGCCGATGTCATCATCGTGTAGGCGAAGCACTAAATCTTTATCTGCATCCATATTCATAACAAACGGGTAACTATTTAATCATTAATCAACAAGCAAAAATTATTGTGAAAAGTACAAATATTTATTTACCAACAAATGTGCCCCACACCGGCTTTTTTGATAATCTATTTAATTTTTCAGCAATAACTTCAAAAGCACGATTGCTGCTTTTTTTAAGATGGCCTGTTTTAAGCTTAACCTGTAAAAAGGCATTGCTTTTTACAGGTTAAGCAAACAGGCTAAAATCAAATAAATCAAAAAAACTCGTTGTTATAGGGGTACATTAATTACAATTTAACTGTAGCCGGCAAATATTTGGCAATCAAATCCTCGTAATAAGGCTTTAACTCCGATACTACCGGTGGTTTTGGGCTTTTTGAGTACAGGTCATACGGGTTAAATTTATCAACCCATTTAAACATCTCCTGGTCATGCGCGTTCAGCAAATGATCGTAAGCCTTCTCGCGGTGTTGCGAGTAAAAGGAGTGATAACGGATCATATACAACGCTTCTTCGGGCAAATAATCTTTGGTAATGTGGTACAGATATTCATCGTGCCCCCATGACATGTGCACGTTATCTAACCCGCATTGGTGGGTGTAAACACCATATTTGGTATTATAGCGCTCATCAGTGCTATCAGGGTTGGCCGCAAAAAATTCAGGGTAAACTATCTTATCCGAAAACTTGCACCCCACGGGGAACGAGTCGCCTACTACGTTCCATTGCGGTTCGCCAAAAAGGCAAAGCACCTTGCCCAAATCGTGAATAAAGCCGGTTAGTACAAACCAATCGGGATGACCATCGGCACGAATAGCCTCAGATGTTTGCAGTAAGTGTTGTAACTGATCGAGCGAAATATCCGGGTCGGATTCATCAACCAGCGTATTCAAATATTCCATTGCCGACCACCATGGCATTTCCATTTTATCAAACTGTAAAAAATTAGCCTTTTTTGCTAAAACGTTACCATAGGTTTGGTAGGTATGGTTAAGCCTGTAAAACTCCCTTACCGGGTTGTCTTCGGCATCGTTATAAACCCTAAACTCCTCTTTGGCTTTAGCGGTACCAGGCTCGGGGTATCTGCTTAATACATCATCTTCCCAAACATCCAAACTTGGCAGCGGCGAAATTTCTTTTTCAGTTAACTTTTCCATATCGTAAACCATTCAAACAATTAATTATTAAACATTGGTAAAGCCCTCATCTATTGAACTCTAAATTATACTTATCGCTACCCCCGGAAACTGTGGAGTAAAAACTCCAGCAGGCTGTTCATAAACAGGTAATCCAATAAATAAATTTTAAAATGAGCTGCGCTTAAAGGCACAGTTTAGCTTTATAATGTTTTAAAATTCACTAAAAAAAACATCGGTTTTACATAATTGGGGGTATTTATTTACGTAAACGATTACGTACATCAACCTTTTACCTATTTTGTAAGTACCTTATTTTTAGCGCTTCCGGGCATCAAAATATTTTGCATTACCGATTTAGTAACGCCAAAAAGCGCTATTACGGGTAATGATTTAACCTGCGGTATTTTGAGCGAGTTAAGGGTAAGCCCATCAATATCTTCAAACACGCAGGCAGCCCTAAAATCGCGCCCGGCGCAGCTAAGTGTTACATTTTTAAAGCTTACCCCTGCCGCATGGCGGGCATAAAAACCCCAGGCGGGCAATTCGCCAAACATTGAAAACTCAGGGTAATCACGCGGATTTTCGGGTATCCTGGTCAATGAATCTAAACTTACACGGGCAACAGTTTTACTGGCATCGCCATGATATACTATTTTGATATTCTGCAGGGTTACATTTTGAACAGGATGCCCCGGTAAACCGGCAATTGATGATGGGAAGGGGTTGTGCCTGCCTTTAACTTCGGGCCCTTCCATTGGGTATCCTTTATCGGGTTTTCCTTTGGGCACATCAACAGTTACGTTGCTTATACGGATGCCATTAATCCTGCTTACTACCGTATCTTTATTGCGATGGCCAAGACGTATAAAAATTGCGTTACCTGTATTAACGGCATTAATGTTACTAATGTCAATATCTTCCATCACGCCGCCATCAACACACTCCAGGGCAATTGCCGAGCGGTAGGTATCATAAATTTTAATATCCTTTATGGTAATTTTTTTAAAGCCCCCCCATGAAGCAGTGCCAAATTTAATACCGCTGGCGCTTGAGCGTATGGTACAATTGGCTACATATATATTTTCGCAGCAGCTGTTCCGGCTGCTCGATTTCAGGCAGATGCCATCATCGTCGGCATTAAAAAAACTGTTGGTGAGCTTTACGTTTTTACAATCTACCAGGTCTATGCCGTCATTATTCCAGTAGGTGTTGCTTATTACTTTAATGCTGTCGATAACCATATCGTGGCACTCCCGATAATCCTGTATCCACACCAGGCCATTTTGAATAGTTATACCTTTTACCTGTATACCAGCGCAGTTATAAAAGCCGATTAGCTTGGGGCGGTTGGGTTCTTCGGGTTGGACCTGCCCCCAGGGATTAGTTCTTTGCCACAACGAATCGCGCAATTTCCCGGCCTTCAGCATCGCGAAAAGGTCTTTCAGCAATTCGTCGCCGTTGCCGTCAATTGTTCCTTTACCGGTGATACCAATGTGCTGCTGATCTTTGGCAAATATTAATGGCGAAGCATGCCCTTCGCCATAATCAATCCGTTTTGCGCTCCCCAGCAATACTGCGTTGGCTGCCAGGTTTAGTGTAACGTTTGACTTTAAGTTGATAACCCCCGTTAAAAACTTCCCTGCCGGAACATGCACTATACCGCCGCCTTGTGCGTTTGCATTGTCAATAGCCTTTTGAATGCTTACGGTGTTATTGGTAATACCATCGGCTTTAGCGCCATAATCAGTTATTTTAAAAACTTTTTGCTGCGCATAACCGGCAAAAGGCATTGCAAGCAAAGCCAAAAAAGAAAATATTTTCATGATAAACTATCGATAAAGAAAAATTAAGCAGGTTTATTATCCCTGTGTATGCCACACGACAGGGGTTTATTTTTACATCAGGCACCTAAGTTGTTAAACTTTTACTTTAGTTTGGGGCAACGGCATCCATTTATTTACGTAAACGTTTGCATAAACTCCTTTATATTAGTAAAATTATACCGTTATAAAAAGGTATCCGCAATGGGTAACATTAATTTAAAAGAACTCGCTTTAGCGCTAAATTTATCAACCGCCACAGTATCAAGGGCGCTGCGGGACAGTCATGAAATAAGCCCCGAAACCAAAAAGAAGGTTTTGGAACTGGCTAAACAATTAAACTATGAGCCCAACCCGGCCGCCAGTAATTTAAGGAGCCACAAAACAAAAACCATTGCCGTAATTATTCCTGAAGTAACCAATAATTTTTTTTCGCAGGCCATCAATGGCATCGAAGAAATAGCACGCCAGCATGAATACCATGTTTTAATATACCAAACGCACGAAAACAGCGATTTGGAAATGGCCTTTATGCGCCGTTTGCTGAGTGGACGCGTTGACGGCATCCTTATTTCGGTAGCGAGTGAAACCAATAACGATCAAAATTTTAAGGATATTATTAACCAGCTGCCGGTTGTTTTTTTTGACAGGGTAAATGAAGATATAGACGCCGTAAAGGTAACTACAGATGATTACGAAAGCACTTATAGCGCTACCTGCCATTTAATTGAACGCGGGTGCAGGAAAATTGCCTACCTTATGGCCTTAAATAACCTATCTACAGGAAAAAAACGGTTTGCAGGATATTGCGCAGCGTTAAACGACAACCATATTGCCAAAAACGATGCATTAATTGTACATGACACCAACAATGAAGATGAAAACTATCAGCTGATAAAAAAACTGCTCGCTAACGAAAAACCCGACGGCATTATTACCTCCATTGAAAATCTGGCCCTGCCATGTTATTACGCCTGTAAGGATCTTAACCTGAATATCCCGCGGGACATTAAAATAATAAGCTTTTCGAACCTCAAAACCGCGCCGCTTTTAAACCCCTCACTCAGCACAATTACACAGCCAGCTTTTGAGATGGGCAAAGAAGCCGCAAACATCCTTTTTAAAATATTGAACAAAAAGTATTTTGAACCGAACGAAACGCTGGTACTTAAATCAACCATAATAAAAAGGGAATCGACGGGGTTTTAACGATTCTGATCAGGTTTTTCTTTCTTTACTATCTCCGACACTTCACCGGCTGTTAAAGCCGCTTTAAACACTTTTACCTTATCCATATATCCGTGAAAAATTCTTTCAGACGGAAATTCTTCATTCCTGCCTAAAGTCCATTTGTTGGTTACCGATAGGTTTGCGGTGGTTTCCATCACGGTGGTCCCCGCCAATACACCATCGATGTACAGGTAGAGTGTTTTACCTGTACACACCCCGGCAATGTGGTGCCAATGGTTATTCCAGTTGGCGGGCAGGTTAACGGTACAATCGCCACGACCCCAGCCGCCTGCAAAAAAAGTAAGCGTTTGGTGATCAGTTACCTGCAAAACATGGCTATCGCCTTTGGTTATCATATCCACCAATCCTTTTTCGTTCCCGGTGGGGTATACCCAGCCCATCATGGTGATGGTTTCGCCCATATTATCAAGGGCGGGAGTGCTGGGAACCTCAACAAAAGTGTGCTCATTAAACCCGAGCCTGCCGCTGTTTTTTGTATTTTGGGTGATAACTATTTGCCCGTTATTTTGAAACCCGGAGTTGTCTTTTACTGAACTATTAGCGGAATAATCTATGGGAGAAAGATCAAGCAAAAGTGATTCTGTGTTGTCCTGGTACACCTTGTAAACCACCTTTTGATCACCTGCCAATATCCTTTGGAACCCTTTTGAAGCACCCGGCAGTACATGCCCGATCACCTTTTTTTCGCCGGGTTCCAAAACAACGGTATCGGTAAAAATTAAGGTGTCGTTTTTTGTTATGGGGATGTTAAAAGTCTGCTTTATGCCTCCAATATTTTGGACAACATAAGCGAGGCGCTGCGGCTCATTAACTTTAAGCATTGCGGTAGCGGCAAGGTCTGTAATTTTAAAGGGATGCACCGGCGGATTTGGCGACAGTTTTACGTCAACCACAACCGGAGGCAGCCCCTCCAATTTAAGCTCCGTTTTCCTGATGGGATAAAGCCGGCATACCAGCGAATCTTTTTGAGTACCACCCGAAACTACCATACAGTTTTTGCGAGCATATGGTTTGCCATTTACCAATAGCGTAACAGTTTTAACCCCGGTAGCTCCCGCGTTGCTGATTGAAAAATGAACGGTAAAAGGTTCATCGGGCGCGATGCTGTTTTTTGAAACGGACCAATTCAACATTTTAAAACCAGGGCTTTGTTTTGTTTCGGATAACTCAACAGGGTTGTTATCCTTTGGCCAATTGCCCGCCTTATGCGTTAAATCAAAACCCATTGAACCGCCTGCCGTTAATACTGAATGCGGCAGGGTTAGCTGTTGCCAGGGTTTACCGTTAACGGTTAAGGCCTTTATATAGCCGTCCTTAATTGATGCCGCTTTATTATTTATGCTAAACCGTTTTCCGTTTGGCAGATGCAGTGTAACCGATTTAAACAAGGGCGTGCCGATAGCGTAGTAAGGCCTGCCGGGGCAAACGGGGTAAATACCCATGGCACTAAAAATATACCAGCTGGAGGTTGAGCCCAGGTCGTCATTACCGGGTAAGCCGCCGGGGCTGTTGCTAAAACGATGCAGCATAATTTGCCTTAACCATTTTTGGGTTAAAGCCGGTTTACCTGCCTGATTAAAAAGGTAAGGCAAATGGAACACAGTCTCGTTATCAAACAGGATCACATTGTTGCTAAGCGCCGAATCAAGCCGGCGGGCAAATTGGTCGGTGCCGCCCGTGAGGTTAATAAGATCGTTAATGTTTTGGGGCACGAAGTAGGAATACACCCACTTATCCCCCTCTTTATAACCCGACATGCCCGGCTGTAATTTAAATTCATCATCGTTGCGGGGCAATAGTAATAGTTGATCGTTATTTAAAAGATTGCGGTAGCTGTAGCCGCGGTTTGCCAAAAGCCGGTAGTCTTCGTCACTATGAACAACATTTTTGGCAAATTGCGATAAAGCCCAATCGTCATAAGCATACTCAACCGTGCGGGTAACCGACTCGGACCGGGTAAAGGGGATATAACCTTTTTGATTAAAGATCTCCATGTCGGGCTGGATAAACGGCGGCTCCAGTACACTTTTTTTCATGGCGGTATAAGCCAACTGTTTATCAAAACCGGTAATCCCTTTCAGGTAGCTATCCACAATAATGGGTATAGCATGGTTACCCGTCATCGATTCGGTTGGCAGGTGACCGGTTTGTTTGTAAATATCCAGCATAGATAAAATTACATCCTGCTGCTTATCCGGGTAAAGCAGGGTAAGCAAGGGGTGCAGGGAGCGGAAAGTATCCCAGGGTGAGAAGGCCCCATATTGGTGATTGCCTGTTTTTTGGTGAATTTTATCATCTGCCCCCCGGTAACGGCCATCCACATCGTCGATAACCCAGGGGATTAAAAGCGAATGATACAGGGCGGTATAAAAAACGGTTTTATTTGCATAGTTGCTGTCGGTTACTTCAACAACGGCCAGTTTTTTCTGCCACTCATCAGCAGTAAGTTTACGCAGCTGATCAAAAGACGATGTACCAATTTCCGTATCGATATTTTTTTGGGCACTTGCGTAACCAACGGCCGAAGCGCTTAGTTTAAGCCCAATAGTTTTAGTGCCATTTACCGCAGCTGCAAAACTGAATACCCAACCGCCTTTAACCTGCTTTTTTGAGGTAAACGCTTCGGTAAAGTTGATGACCATATTACCGTTTGCCGCATGCAATATTTTGGAAGATATGACTCTGATCTCGCCGGCTTCGCCGATAAATAACTGAGGTGATGAACCGGCAGCAAACGTAAAGCGGAACATGCCCGTACGGGTTGTAGCTGTTGCCTCGGTGGTGCTGTGGTCGTCATCAAACATCACCTTGTAGTAGCCGGGAGTTGCGGATTCGTGATTATGCGAAAACTTTCGGCTGTATTTCTGCGGCTCAAACTCACCTGCCGTGTTAATGGGCATCACATAAAACCTGCCGGCTGAGCCCTCTGGAAAGCCGCTCATATGACCGAAGCAGCTGAAATAACAAATGGAACTATCCCCATAGTTATAGCCCTTCCCAAACCTGGTTTCGGGACTTAACTGCATGAAACCCGATGGCGCAACAGCGCCGGGATAAGTGCCTCCTTCGCTGCCCCATTTGGTGAGCACATTGCTTTGGGCAGTGCCGATGAAAGGGTTTACGTATGGAAGATGGTTTGCTTGTTGGGCCTGGGCGGTTTGGGTTAGAAGGACGGTTAAAACGGCGGTTAAAGAAAAAAATAACTTAAAAAAATGTTTTGAGTTAAACAAACTAACCGTCATTGCGAGGTACGAAGCAATCCCCGACATGCTAAGCGGACTTGCAGGCCCACCCTGAATAGTTCGGGATTGCTTCGTACCTCGCAATGACGGTTGAAAATGTGATTTATAGGAATATCCCAGACTTACGAAGTTTTTAAAACTTCGTAAGTCTTTCGCCGGTTTGCCATTTGTCCCCTCATAGTTCCCAGCCTCAATTGCTTGAAGTAACGGCTGGATAGACATTTTATCTCCGTATAATACCATTCTCCAATAAGATCCTAATGCTTTTAACATTATCATATTTTAATATATATCTTCCTCTTATCCAATACATAAGCCACCAGCCAGCACAGCATCATGTAGCAAATGGCAAATACCAATGTGCCCAGTGCGCCGGGGAACACCCGCTGGTAAAATACCTGGTTTATCCAATCGTAAAAACTCAGTTTGGGGGCTACCCATATGGTTTGAAAAACGGTAAGCAGCAATTCAGATAGCAGGTAGATGGCTAATGAATTACGCCCCAGGATGAGGAAAAAGTTGGTGCCGCGTTTTACTTTTTCTATTTCGATAACAAATATCAGCAGGCCCAATATGGCCAGGTCGATACCGATGGTGAGGAGCGAAAAGGTGCTTGTCCACAGTTTTTTGGCTATCGGGAAAAACTGGCCAAGGAACAAAGCCGATACAATAAGCAACCCGCCAAACATCATGAGCTTGGCCACGGTTTCGTAAGTTTTACCTTTACGCTGGATGAACGCGCCCGCTAAAAAACCGCCTATCACATTTACTATCCCGGTTAATGTGCTCAACAAGCCCTCGGGGTCAAAAGCTATGGGGCCGCCTTTGTCGTGGTATAAATGATCGTTGCCCAACAACACAATATCCAGTTTAGTACCCGCATTGCCCAACATGGTATATTCTTTTCCTGCCTCGCCAAATAGCATTAAAAACAGCCAGTAGCCAATAAGCAGTAAACCCGATATGATAACCGCTGTTTTTTGAGAGCAATAGTGAACAATCAAAGCGCCAAAAAAGTAACATAAGGCTATTCGCTGCAACACGCCCATAATGCGGGTATGGCTTAGCGGGTTAAAAGCCCAGCCATCGGCAACGCGATGGAAGAACGGGAACCAGTACATGAGGTAGCCCAATAAAAAGATGATAACCGTACGCTTAAATATTTTGCTTATAAAGGCGGCATCCGATTCAAACTTCTTTTTAGAGAAGCTTAAGGCATTACCCACCGCAAACAGGAACGACGGAAAAACAAGGTCGGTTGGTGTGAAACCTATCCATGGGGCGTGGTCGAGCGGTGTCCATACATCCGCGCCCGAACCGGGGGCATTTACAATGATCATGAAACAGATGGTCATCCCCCTAAAAATATCTAATGCGGTAAACCTTTCAGTACTTATTGCCATGTTGTATTGATTATTTATTGACTATATGCTATTTTGCTATTTGGTTCAAACGGCCCGGTGCAGTGGGTTCCCCTCTCGAGAGGGGCAGGGGTGTGTTATCGCGCGTTCAAACACACCCCTGCCATTACACCATTCCTGCCCGCCCCCTCTCAAGAGTGGAATTTAAAACCAAATAACGAATACTCATTGATTATTTAATATCTGTATTTATTTGTATTATAGTGCGGCCTGCTTCCTGTTCGGCCACAATCATTGTATCACCGGGTTGTTTTCCATCTTCATCATAAATCACCAATTGATTCGGGCCTGTTTTTAGCCAGCATTCGGGGATGTATAAACTGGTAATGGATATCTTCTCCGGGTACCGCCCAATGTTATGCCCGTTAACCCATACCGAGCCATGCCCCAGCCCTTTTGGCTCAAACCGCCAGATAAAGGTCTTTCCTTTTGCCCGTGGTACGGTAAAGGCTGACCGGTAAAACGCAGGGGCATTGGTTTTAACCTTGCCGGTAAATTTTTGCCAGCCTTTTACAGCCAGCGCATCGCCGGGGCCGCCTTTCATTTTCCAGCCGGTTACGGCCGGCGCGTCGCCAATGGCATCAATTTTTACAGGCTGATCAATGCCGCCCTCGTTAGAGTAGTTTTCTATAAACACAGCAAGCCGGATAGGTGCTTTTAAAGCAGATGCATCTGCAATATCAACTTCAAAAGGCTGGTTCCAGCCATCGTGTTTAAATACCTGTTTGCCATTAATAAATACCGTAGCATTTTCGTCCACACTTTTAAACTGCAGGGTGATTTTTGATGTGCCTGCGGGCTGTTGTGGTATAATTGTAGTAAACCAGCCGTACCCTTCCTTTAAATTAAAAACATCGGTGTTTATTTTATACGGTTTAAATATAGTGGTATCAAACGCCGGTGGCCCTTGTTTAACATCGCTTATTTTATTGGCCCTGGCAAAATACCAGTTGCTTAACTCGCTGATAAACGGACCTCCTTTTTTGATGAGCGCCACACCAAACACACCTTTACTGTCCACCTCATCGATCGGCCCAAGATAAGCTGCCAGTTTGTCCCTACCATCATGCGCCGCAAAAATAGCAAGGGTATGTTTACCTTTTTTCAGATCGAGTGTTAGCTCCCCATCATTCAGTTTCCATTTAGCAGCAGGCTTACCGTCAACAAAAGCCTGCCCTCTGCCGCCACCTTTTACCTGCAAGGTGTATTTACCTGCAACCGGGGTTATGAGTGTAGTACGGTACCAGGCATCGGCAGTTACATCGCCGTCGGCTCCCATCGGTACAGGCTTCTTTGAGGATAGCCATTTATCCGCGTTATAATTTACGGCAGACGCACCCGATGCATTTTTAAATTCCCAATTGCTGAGTGCTATTGTTTTGGGTTGATTGACTGTTGTTGATGGAATCTGGTTTAAAAGCACCGTTTTTTGAGCCGTGTAAATCCAAACCGGGTCTTTTTTATCTTTTAATAATGGCTGCTCTATATCAGCGGAAAAAGGCTGATCATTAATATCAATTTTTCCTACATAATCCGCACCACATATAATGTAGGGGGTATTGTGCGGTTTATCGATATAGGTTTTATCTGTTAGCTGCCTGTTCATGGCCAGCACACGGATGGTTTGCGTACCGGCTTTAAAGCTATACGCTAATGGCTGGGTAATGGAGGGCATAGTTAGGTTGATGCTTACATTTTCGCCATTGATTTTTACATTTGGGTTTTCTGTTGATGCCTTGCCCTGGGTTTTAAAATATAAAGACAAGGGCGATCCGACTTCGGCATCCGTAATAACCGTAGTGGTATTACCCTGTCTTACAATGGCAAACACCCTTGTCAGCGCCCAATTGAGGGTAGCCTCATCTGTCAGTTTATAGTTATGGACTAAGGGATATATCTCGCCGGGCAAAACGCTTACCTTTTTATCAGTCAGGTTTTTATCAGCAATATCCAATGATGTGGTTATGGGTTGCTGTCCCGTGTTATCCAAAAATATAATCGCACCGGCTGGGCTTCTACGTGCGCTCACTTTTAAGGCAGGTTCCGAAACTATATTGCTGTAAGCGTCACTGTTGTTTACACTATTTTCCAGCACCTCTTCAAAACTACGGCTAAACCAGGCAGCCCGTTTAAAGGCATAGTATATTGGCCTTAAATCGCCTGCCTGGCCAATAGCTGCGCCGTAATCGTATGATGCCGCGTCTTCGTCGTTATTA
Organism: Mucilaginibacter sediminis; assembly: GCF_051903035.1. Lineage (NCBI taxonomy): Bacteria > Pseudomonadati > Bacteroidota > Sphingobacteriia > Sphingobacteriales > Sphingobacteriaceae > Mucilaginibacter > Mucilaginibacter sediminis. The sequence continues at coordinate 5,690,419 of NZ_CP170602.1, read as the reverse complement.
GTGTACCCAAAGTTCGATCCGCCGTGTGCCATGTAATAGTTATACCCATTGCCGCCGTTGGCGATGATTTTCCAGGTGCGCCTGTCGTAAAGCTGGTCGTCGCCCGGTTTGGCGCCGTATTGCGAATACCATACGCTCCAAAACTCGGTAGAAAACCATGGGTTTGGTCGCGCAGCGTCATCCAGCTTGCCATCGCCTGCCGGATCGCTGGCGTGGTGCAGGCCGCTAAAAAAGTAAGGCACCTGCAGGCCCATACTCAGCGCCTTGGTTTGCAAATGTTTAAAATAGCCATCGGGCATCACGGTACCCCATCCTTTGGGATGCTCATTCTCCAACTGCACCAGTATTACCGGCCCCCCTTTGTTTACCTGGTTATTCATCACGATAGGTAAAAGGTGATCAAAAAACCTGTCGACATATTTTTCAAACAAGGGATTATCTTCCCGAACACTCAGGCCCTTTTTAAACTTAAGCCAGATGGGGTAGCCGCCATTATCCCATTCGGCACAGTAATACGGGCCAACGCGTACAATGGCGTACATGCCTAAGTCGTTAACTTGTTTTAAAAATAGGTTCAGATCGCGGTCGCCGGTAAAATCAAATTTGCCTTCCTGGGCTTCATGAAAGTTCCAGATGGTGTAAATTTCAATACAATTAAATCCCGCACGTTTAATACGCAGCAACCTATCGTGCCAAAGTTGGTGAGGGATACGGGCATACTCTAACCCAGCTGATACAATGAACGTACGTTTACCATTTACTAAAAAACCTTTACTATCAAAATTGATATAGGGTTTAGCCGCTGCAGATGGCGGGAAAATGTGATCGTTGCTATCCTGACCGCGAGCAGTGGTAATGGTTACTGATAGTAAGATAGCTAAAAGGATGTGATGTTTCATCATAGTTACGAAAACCTGATTGTTGTTATAAATTATAAAACAACCATGTCATTTCGACGAAGGAGAAATCTTATACGAGCCGCATTCTATATGCATATTCGGTTTACAGGGCTTATAAGATTTCTCCTCGTTCCTCGTTCGAAATGACACGGAGATATTTTTTCCGATGACAGTGACCCAACAGTCATTATTATTGATACGCCCGGCTTTGAACGCAGGCGACGACTCACCCCGGCTACGCTGCGCTGGCCGACCCTCTCTCCGGCTAAAGCCGCAAAGAGGGTGAAGCTCATTTTTATTTTCTTACCTTTTTCTTTTTTAGCCCCTCTATGCGACGCAGTCGGAGAGAGGGGCAGAACGAGCGTAGCGATGTTCGGGGTGAGTCGTCGCCGCCTGCAACATACGTCATTCTTTTCCCGATGCCTGTGTCCCCACAGGCATCTTCACCGACACGCTCGGCTTTGAACACTGGCTAAGACTCACCCGGCGAGGCTGCGCCCGCCACCCTCTCTTCGGCTTCGCCGGAAAGAGGGGTTTGAAAATTTATTATATTATTTATTTATTTTCTAATGTATTGGTATTAGCGTTCAAGTTCCTCTTTCCACCGCAGGTGAAGAGAGGTGGCGGGCGCAGCCTCGCCGGGTGAGTCTTGGCCGCCATGCGATAGTCGTCACTTTTCCTTCCTAATCAATGGATTTTACCACTCATTATGACAGATGGAAAATAACCTACTTTATCAATACGTCGCCTGCAACACCAAACTATTATACTTTGCAAACAGCGCCTTCGCCTTTTGTACCCCGTCGCCTTTAGCAACATCGGTATAGGCGTTATCGTGTTTGTTTACCCATTGCCATTCCCAGTTTTTTACCTGGGCGTCAAATGCTTTGGCATCAAAGGCGGCGCCTGTGGCCATGGCTTTGTTTAGCTGGCTAAAGTATAGTTCCCAGCGTTGTTTGTAATAGCCTTTTATTAAGCCCGCCCATTGCCTGTTGGAGTATTCGCTCAATCCGCTTTCTTTATCGCCCCAAAGGGTTACCAGGTCGCGGGAGTTTAGTTCATACAAATTCTTTTCTTTTTCGGTGATGCCGTTGGCCCTGGCCTCGTTAATCCATTTGCCCAATAAAAAATCTTTGCGGGTACTCAGCAAATCGTCCATGTCATCCATCAGCTGTAAAAAGGCGGTGCTGTATTGTTTAAAGGCTTCCTTATCGCCGCTTTTATAGGCCGATGCCATTTTTTGCTGCAATGGCGACGCATAGTTGGCCAGCACCTGCCGGGTTACGTCAATTACATCGTATTGATAGCCGTCGCTTTGTTTCAGGCTATCGGCGGCATTTACCAATAGCTCCCAGGCTTTGGCCAGCTTTAGGGGATCATAGCTCAGCTTGGTTAAAACCCTATCGATAGTTTTCTGCATCGTTGGCCTGGCCACAATGATTGATTCGGGGCCGCCCTCGCTCAGGCCGCTGCTGTAAACCGTGTTCAGTAATATATGCCATGCTTCGGATGCATTGGCATTTGTTTGCCCGTAGCGCCTGTGGGCATAATTATTTACCCAGGCATCGGCATCAATAGGGGTATCGCGCCATACATTCTCCAGCATCAGGGCAAACAGGGCCGGGTTTTGCTCAATGCCTTCAGGGGTTATGCCTATGCCTACCATGTTTTTTGATTCAGGATCATGCAGGGCGATGGCCGGATCAGCAGCTACGTGGCGCATGCGGCCAAACAGGCTGATGTTGCCGCCAAAATTTTGCAGCATACTCCAAATCCAGGGCTTGCCGTAGTAAGCTTCGGTACGATTCCATACCGGGTGCGAATCGCTGTACAAATCAAGTACAATCATCTGGTCGTTAGGTACCGCGTTCAGCAAGGCTTTTATTTGTTGCGGCTGCCAGAATTTATTGTTGTAATGAAACATCCAGCCCTGCATTACCCAAACCGCTTTTGGGTCGGCGGCAGTCATGGAGCGGAATACTTTTTTGCTCATGCCATCCAGGTAGGTTGAATCATTGGTGGGTGGTACATTCTCGTTAAAAGTATCGGCCGAGTATAAATGGTCGGTACCAAACTCCTTGTTTTGAGCTTCGATATATTTTTTGCCGATGGTTTCAAAAAGTTCATCATCAGGATCAAGAATGAATACATCAGGAAAGCCTGCATCCCAGTTTGTTCTTTTTACTTTGGCTTTCGGGAACCTGTCTTTAAACGACGGCGGTACGTGGCCGGTAAATGACGACAATACAGGTTTCATGCCGAATGAACGTTCGCGCTCCAGGATCTTTTTTTGCAGTGCCCTGTGGCTATCCATCCAATGCTGTGGCAGCGGGCCGCCCCAGGCATCAATGTTGCCCATCCAAAACCAGGAAAAATAGGCCGGCCCGCAAAAAAATGCGTCCAGTTCTTTATCGGTAAAGCCCATGCTTTTGTATACATCCTGCCAAATGGCTTCTTCGCCGGTAATGGCCAAAGGCATGTTGATACCGTTGAGCGCCATCCAGTCAATTTCTTTTTGCCAGCGGGCCCAGTCCCACCAGGCCATGGTATAATTAAATGTGCAGTAGTTAAGATAATAGCGGTATTGATACGGCGTGGTTTTATGAATTTTGGCGGTTACCCCGGGCAGGTTTGCAGGCAGGTTTAAATTAGTACCATTCCAGCCTATATCGCAAAAGCAGTAGGTTTTAAGGTAATAATTTAAAGCTGCAGCTACAGATAGCCCATTGTTACCACGTAAAACTATTTTACCATCGCGGCTATCCAGCTCAAACGCATCTTTATTGTTATCTGCCGTTATTGGCTCAACCAGGAACGCGCCTGATTTGCCGGGGATGATACGTTCAATAAACTCATACGATGCTTTCTGATCAACCTGGGCATAGGTGTTTAAGCTAAAAACGGTAACAATAAGTATCAATAAACCTTTTTTCATTATTTAAGCTGGTTCTGTTTGTTTGGGTTTTTATAGAATAAAAATGCCGGTGACCAACACAAATTGACTTAACAAATTATTGCTGGCTACCGGCATTTAATAGATCATTTTACTTAAAAGTTTGGATTTTGTACTAAAACGCCTTTACTCTTATCAATTTCTACCTGCGGCAGCGGGAAATAATAATTTTTAGGGCGAACAAAAGTCACTGTTTTCGACTGGTCGATAGGTGCTTTTGATACCGCTTTGTTGTATATGGCGGCTATATCAACAATGTTTTTCTTGTCCCAACGCATTAAATCCTGATGGCGCTCGCCTTCACCGGCAAGTTCAACACGGCGCTCATGTATTAACTGTGTCATACCTGCACCTACAACAGGTGGCAACAATGGCGAAGCCCGGTGCCTTATCTGGTTTATCAGCACATCGCCCGCGCCGGCACCTTGTGTACGTATAAGAGCTTCGGCTACCAGCAGGTAAATATCGGCCGACCGCATTAAAGGTACAGCAAAACTATGATCAACACCGCCACCATCGGCGAACGTGTTAAATACTGCGTATTTTTTAAATGCGAACCCGGTTGCCGACAGATCAGCGGTAAAGGTAGTTAAGCCTTTGCCATCACCAAGATCAACTTTGTCGCCAACACTTAATACAGTTGCAGCTTTACGTGGATCATTAGCTTCAAACTCATTTACCAATCCCTGTAACGGCTGGCTAAAGCCGTAACCGCCCCATGGCCTTGGGATATAGTAAACCGTAAAATCATTTGGTAACACGTTTTGTACCGCCTGGATAGAAAAAAGCATTTCGGTGCTGGTTTCATTTGCACGGGTGAAGTTATCGGTGTAATTGGGAGCCAATGCGTAATGCGAATTGGATATTACCTTTTGCCCGGTTGCAATAGCCTCGGGAAGTTTTTCCCAGTTCATGTAAAGCTTGGTTAAAAGCCCCAATGCTGTGCCTTTACTTACCCGGCCGAGATTTGAAGCATCGTAACTTTCCGGCAGCAGGTCAACAGCTTTCAGCAAATCGCTTTCTATTTGTTTACGAACTTCTTCAATCGGCGATTTGGGAACGTTAAATAATTGTTTCGAGTAATCATCCTCTGTGATAATTGGTACATCGCCATGAATTAACATTCCGCGCCAGTAGCCAAACGCTCTTAAAAAATAAGCCTCGCCCATGCTGCGATTTTTAATATCGGCAGATATAGCGGTGATTTTAGGGATATTGATAATGCAATTGGTAGCGCGGTTTATTTCTTCGTAGCGCCATTTCCAGGGGTACCTGATAGCCGCGTTTGAAGCATCGTAAGTTAAATTTTCAATGCCTTCATCTTCGCCGTGGTCGCCCGAGCGCCAGTAATCGTCAGATGGTACATCAAATGTACATTCGGCATGGCCAATATAATCTTCTTCAGGTAAAATGCTGTATATCCCATTAATGGCGGTAACGGCATCTGTTTCATTTCTGAAATAATTATCAGAGGTATAAACCCCCTGCTGCTTTAAATCGAGTGCTTTTTTACAGCTGCTGTTAAATAAAGCCAGTGCTATTGCTATATATAATATTTTGTTCGATTTCATGATTTTATAATTTAACTGTTACACCGAATGTAATTGTACGTACCGATGGGTACTGAGCCACATCAACGCCGCGCTGCAGGTTGCCGTTGGTATAACCTAACTCGGGTGTATAGCCTTTGTATTTGGTTATCATAAAGACATTTTGCCCGGAAGCGTACAATTTTACACTTTTAAGGGCGGCTTTTTTAGACCATGTTAAAGGTAAAGTATAGCCCAACGTGACGTTTTTAAGGCTGAAATAATTACCGCTTTCTACAAACAGATCGGATGTGCGGTAGTTATCATTAGCACGGTCAAGCGATAAACGGGGAATGGTATTGCTTGTACCGGCGCCTGTCCAGCGACCTAAATCTTCGGCATACAGGTTAAACGGATAAGTTGGATCGATGCCCTGCATCCTATCTGCATTGTATAAGCTTACGCCAAATACACCGGTAAAATTGGCCGATAAATCAAACCCTTTGTACGATATACTGCCCTGGACACCTGCTGTAACATTCGGGTTAGGATTGCCCAGGTTGGCGCGGTCGTTACCATCAATTAAACCATCTCTGTTTAAATCCAGAAATTTAACGTCGCCAGGCCTAATCGAGCTTTTGCGCGAATCATTTTTAAGCGCGGGATCATTGTCTATCTCGGCCTGGGTTTGATATAATCCATCTGTTTTCCAGCCATAGAACGACGCTATCGACTGGCCCTGGTAAGTACGTGAAATTTCCTGGCTTGAGCGGCCGTAAACAGTAGAACCTATAAACGTGCCTTCGCCATTTAACTGGGTTACCTTGTTTTTAATGAAAGATGCATTTGCGCCAAACGAGTATTTTAATTTATCATCGCCGCCCTGGTAATTAACCTCAACCTCAACACCTTTGTTATTCATGGTGCCAATATTTTGGTTAGGGATTGCTACCGAACCTGATGTGCCTACTACCGGAGGCGATATCAGCATATCTTTGGTGTTTTTATTAAACCACGTTACAGTAGTATTTAACTGGTTATTTAAAAAACCGGCATCAAGTGCAATGTTGGTCATGGCAGCCCTTTCCCAGGTAATATCGGGGTTGGCAATGCTGGTAACTGCGGCACCACTTACTCCCGAGCCGCCAAATGCGTAGCCATTGTTTTCGTAGGTGCTTCCTATTTTTAATAAACTTAAGTATTGGTAGGGGCTAACATTCTGATTTCCGAGTTCGCCATAACCACCGGTTAATTTAAGATTGCTTATCCAGGTTATGTTTTTAATAAATTGCTCGTTAGACAGCCTCCATCCCAATGAAAAGGCCGGAAAATAACCCCACTGGTTACCGGGGGCAAATTTTGAAGATCCATCCGCGCGGAAAGTTATCGTTGCCAGAAACCTGCTGTCGTAATCATAAAACAGCCTTGCAAAACCCGACTGAAGAGATGTTGGCTGTGGTATTATATTTGAGTTAAGCTGAAGGGCACCCTGGTTAAGTACTCTTTGATCGGGGTCGGTATCATCATAGCCAACTCTTTGCGCTGTAAAGCCGTAGTCTTTAAAGTTTTGATAAGAATAGCCACCAGTAAAGGTTACGTGGCTTTTACCGAAAACCTTATCGTAGGTTAAGAATGATTCGAGCAGCTGAGACGATACTTCCTCCTCGCTTTGTGTAAGGGTAGATGTTTGGTTTGGCCTTGTCTGGTTAACATCGGCAACATTAAAGTTGTAATTGCGTATTAGCGAGCCGTCAAACGCATAGTTAACACGCAGTTTCAATTCCTTTAAAAATGAAATTTCAGCAAACGCGTTAGCCAGTACACGATATTTTTTTGTGTACTTATCGGCCTCCTGAATGGTGGCATAAGGGCTGTTAATATCACCTAACTGGTTGGCATAAGCTTTTGATGTTCCGTATGTACCATCGGGATTAACCAGGGGTATAGCGGGGTTAAACCGTAAAGCCGAGAAAATTAAACCTGTTTGCGAGTTGTTATTATCAAATCCATTTTGATTGCCGTAAGATAACTGCACATTCTCGCCCAGCTTAAACCATGGGGTTATTTTATGTTCAGAATTGATACGGGTAACGTAGCGTTTAAAGTTGGTTTTGTCGATGATACCGTCTTCGTTATAAATTGATTGCGAAAGATAATAATTAGATACATCGTTACCACCTTGTAAACTTACATCGCCATTGGTTACATGCCCTGTACCCATAATGGCATGCTGCCAATCAGTACGCTGAGTTGCATAATAGGTATCGGTCCATGGCGCATCTATAGTAGCACCATCATTGGTATACCGCTCTCTTTTCAATTTGTACAAATCAGGAGCGGTAAGCAGCTTAATGTATTTGGTTGTATTTTGAAAACCGTTGTAAAAATTAACCGATGTTGATAGCTTTTGATTGTAAGTACCCTTCTTGGTAGTAACCAGCACCACACCATTTGCAGCCCTTGTACCATAAATAGCACTTGAGGATGCATCCTTTAATATTTCGACAGATGCAATATCATTAGGGTTAATATCACTTAACGCATCGGCGTTGCTGGTTGGTACGCCGTCAATAACAATAAGGGGGTTGGCATCATTAATAGTACCCGTACCACGGATCCTGATACTTGGCGCAGCACCCGGCGAACCATCGTTACGCACAATGTTTACACCACTGGCGCGGCCATCCAAAGCCTGTGCAGCTGATGCCACCGGCAAGTTTTGAATATCAGTACCTTTAATGCTGGCTACAGAACCGGTTACATCTACTTTTTTACTGGTACCATAACCTACTACAACAACTTCAGTTAAAGCAGATGGCAGGGCAACAAGCGTGATAGACAAGGCCTGATCGCCGGTTACGGTCACTATCTTTTTCTCGAAGCCTATATAACTAAACTCCAATACACCGTTAACCGGGGCATTTATTACGAAGTTACCGTTAATATCAGTTGTTACCCCAAGGTTGGTACCCTGCAGCCTTATGTTTACGCCAATGAGCGGTTCGCCTTTGCCATCAACCACTTTTCCTTTTACAAGCAAAAGGGTATTAGTGGTTTCGGCTGTTGATATGATCACTACGTGATCATCGGCCATTTTGTAGGGCAGCTTATTATCCATAAGCGAGCTCAACACTTGTTCGATAGAAGCGTTTTTAACGTCCAGATCAACCTTGCCCAGTTTTTTTATGGCGGCATAGTTGTAAAAGAAACGGTAATCGCTTTGTTTTTGAATTTTGGCAAGTATAGTACTTACCTCGGTTTGCTTAATGCTGAGTGTAAATTTCTGTTGTGAATAAACACTGGCCGAAACCTGCATGCAGGTAACCAGGATTAGCAAGAAAACTGCTTTCATTAGCAAAATAACTTTAAGGCATACGGGGGCACCCGGAATGGCAAATGCCCTTCTTGTTTTTTTCATTACATTTGTTTTGAAAATTAATGGATAGAGTAAGCTCGGTTCCAACTCGCTTACTCACAATGATAAATCCCAGATTTTTGCGGGGAAGAGTTGCACCTCTTCCCTTGTTTATTTATGGGTTTTCAGGAATCTGATAAGTAATTGTTTCTCTTCATGTGCTGCTGTTAAGTTAATATTAGTTATGTTGTTTTATTTTTTGTTCTTATAGGATAAGTACACCGTACTACCATCAATTTTTGATTGCAACGGCACAATTTGTCTCAGGAAATTCAGGGCAGTATCCAGGCTTTCATTTTCAAGCACGCCGCTTATCTGCTCTTTTTTAAGTGCTTCGTCTGCAAAAACTATTTTTACGTTGTATTTGCGTTCCATTTGCCGGGCAACATCTTCAAAATCATTATTGGCAAACATTATTTTGTGGTCTATCCACGCATTTTCTGCATACACATCATTGCTTACAACCGGTAACGTGGCTACTTCATATTTTATCTTGGCAACAGTAGCCTTAGCAAATTGATTAGGTACAATTTGTGCCGGGTTATTAATGGTCAGTTTTTCATGCGGCGATAAAATGATCTTCTTTTCCGGGTCATCGGCCAGCTCAACCTGCACCTTTCCTTTTAATAAAGTAGTTTCGGTAGTTTTATCATCGCGGTAAGCTTTTACGTTAAATACTGTACCTAAAACTTTTACCGTAAAGCCGGCGGTGTGCACCAAAAATGGTTTCTTCGGATTTTTGGTCACTTCAAAAAAGCCCTCACCTTCTAAATTAACCTCCCTTTGCCCGGCCTCGAAAACCGAAGGGTACGAAAAATGACTGCCCGCATTCAGCTTCACTTTGGTACCATCTGATAAAGTAACCTGCATCATTTTGCCAAAAGGCACGTCAATTTTTTTTGTTACAGCGGCGTTAAGTTGCTGGTTGGCCCGCTGGCTATAAAACAAAAAGCCAAACAAACCGAGCACGGCGACAGCCGCAGCCGCGCCAATCCACCTCCAGTTAAATGGCCGTACATTGCCTGCAAAAATTTCGGTTTCTGTTTCTTCAGAATCTTTTATTTTAACCCATAACTCATCCAGCTTACTGTTTATGGTTGTGGGCAAAATTTCGTCGTTGTTATTAAGTGTACCTGTTAAGGCATCGGTTACCTGCTGAATTTTTTTATATCCGGGGTGTTGTTTTAAAAATAGTTCGAGTTCATCCAACTCTTCCTTATTGGCCGATCCGTCCATACTTTTAGCCATCAGCTCAATAAACCTTGATTTTCCCATAATTTAGTCGATCTGGTGTAAGGACACCTGGCAACCGCGATTTTCCTAAAAGAATTTGAAATAAATTTTAACCGCACCAAAAATGTAAATAACATAAGGTGAATTTACACTTTCTACATCAGAAGACTTTACACTGCTAACATTTTGGACATCATAACCAGACGGGACCAAGTGTTCCGCGTACATCTGGTTAGGTTTAGCTTATTATTGCTAAATCTGGATTGATTAAGTTAAACTGTCAGCGGCATGTTGATGGTTGTTTTTCCGGAATGCGGACGGAGACATGCCGGTAATCTCTTTAAAGACACGATGAAAGGTTGCCTCCGACTTAAATCCGCAATTCAAAGCAATACCCAGATTGGTCAGGTGGTCATAGGCTGGTTGAAGCAGTTGTTGTTTGACGTCATTCACGCGATATTCGTTGACAAAGGTGTTGAATCCTTTGTTCAGATGCCCATTCAAAACAGCCGACAGCAATTTGACATTGAGTTTCAATATATCGGCAAGTTTGCTGACCGACAGTGCAGGGTCAAGATATAAGCGGTCGGTCTCCATGGCATTTTTTAACAAGTTGATATAAACCTCCGCATCTTCCATGGTCAGTTTATCTGCAGTCGCTTTGACGGCATGTTGAGCCTGGATATATACAACCCTTGCGCAATGATAACTTCTCAACCCTATCCAGTAAACAAAGATGACCAAAAGGACTTCAATGGGTTCAAAATACGCCAGTGTGCGCAATTGGAACAGCACTGTGCCGAAGATCGTCACTGCCCAAAGCGATGCGACACCCATCAAAACGGCCAGGAATATTTTGGTCCAGGAGGCTAACTGAAATTGTTCTGCCGTTGGCATCTGCAATGACGAGTGCCTGAACAGGCGAATTGCCGATAGCAGGTAAGCCCAGAAAATAACGACCATCAGGATGAGGGCCGCCGGGTGGTAAAGATGATTGGTCTTTTTTAGGCCGTAGCTCATTAAAGCCAACCGCAGGCCCAGGTCTGCGATAGCGGGCAAATAGTTTTTCAATATAACTTTTGCCGGTATTTTTTCGGCGCCTGTGATCGTCTTGACATAAAGGTATAAGCTGGGCCCGGTCGTGAAAATAAACGTATAAGGGAAACTCCGGTCAAAAAGATAAAACCAGGGAAGGCTGAGCCCGGAACTCCAGCAAAAGGTACCAAAGCTATTATAGGCCAGCGCCAGCAGGAAAGCCGCGAGGAAATATTTAGCCTGCCGGTGATCTTTTCCGGGAAACAATAGGGTGAAACTGATAATCACCCCTTGTACGATGCCAAAAAGCAGGACAATATTAAAAAGATTAAAGTGAATACCCATGGCTGGCTGAATCTTAGCGTAAAGCTAAGCAATGGGCAGCACACTCAAAAAGTTTCTACGGCTCTCTGCTTTTTTGCTTTGAGTAGACCCAGTTCCTGCTCTTTTTGCGCGATCACTTTTTGGAGCCCGGCGGTACGGTCAGTTCCGGCAGGTATTTTTTTGACCAGGGCTTTGATCGCCATGAGCTGCGCAGTGAGCAGCGCCTCGTCCGCGGGTACCTGTACATCCGGCTGTACACCTTTGCCTTCCCAATCGGTGTGTGTAACAGGGTTTACGCTGTAAGCAAATGGAATATCGGCCAGGAAATAAGTGCCTATCTTGTAGGGTTTGGTAGGGTGCGCCCCGCCGCCAGTGACCTCCCCGACGACTTTTGCGCGGCCGAGGGCCTGCATATTATACGCGAAATCTTCCGATGCAGAAAAGCAGTCCTTGCTGACCAGTATATAAACCTCCTTGTCGGCCAGCTTTACACCGGGAACCACCGGTAAGGTCCACGACTGCCGCAGCGTCCTGGCATCGCGGTCATAATTATCGTTCCAGTGTACCGGATCATTGAAGAAATAACTCGCAATCAAAAAACCGCCGTCGGCAAAACCGTGATTTTTACGGATATCGATGATAATGGCGTCTGAGTTAGCGAGGAATGTCATGGAAGACAGGGCCAGGTCCTTGATCCAGTCCGAGGGAAAAAAGGAGTCCACCTGTAACAAGCCGATATTGCCGTCCAGCAGCTCCACCTTTTTGAAATTAAAATTACTGCGTGCCCAGGTTTTACGGAAGGCATCGGTAGCTTCCTGCGACGGCGCTTCAGGTTTTTCCTCGATGATCAGCGTAGCCGAAGCTTCTACACCTAAATGCCCGTCACCAGCGATGGCATGCAGGTCTGCGGTTAATCTTTTAGCAAGCACCTCGCGGCTGGTTATCGTATCGTAGTCATGGTGCTGCTGATGTTGCCGGATCGCTGTGGCCATTTTTTTAGCGACGTCCTCATAGACATAAAGAGCATTGACTTTGACGACGAGCGTGTCGATCACTGCTTTACGTTCAGCAGCGCCCATTTTTTGAGTTGCTTTATCCTGCGCCTGTACGGGCAAACCATACGCGATCAGCAATAACGAGGTGAATACAATTTTTTTCATAAGGTTTATCCTGGGATCTTTCTAAGGGACCAAAATTGCAAGAGTTCCTGACGAATTCCAATTAGTATAACGCTCAAATCCCGATTTGAGTGGTGAACGATTGCCTGATAACAAATGTCCTGATGTGTAAAGTCTTATAATGTAAAAGGTGTAAACTCGGCTTATGCCATTTACAAAAAAAACCGGGTGAAGAGGCCTATAACAGGATACTTTCGAGCTTTTTTAGCGCGATGGCCAGTTGTGCAAATACGGTTTTGTCGGATAGGCCGAGGATGGCTGCCACTTCTTTGCAGGACAGGCCATCCTGCTTAACCATTTTAAAAATGAGCTTGCAACGCGGGGGCAAGCTATCAACAGCCGTTAAAAGCACTGCCTGCAATTCTTTACTAATGAGCAGTTGAGCCGGATCAACCGATAGGTGGAAATAATACGCTTCGGCTATGTTTACTTCTTTAAGTTGTTTTGATGAAGTGCCCCTTATATAATTTAAACAGGCATTTTTTACAGTAACATAAAGGTATACCTGGATATTGAGCACCTTGCCCACATCTTTACGCCTTAACCAAACATTAACAAATATATCATTAACAATTTCCTCCGCAGGTTCCTTGTCTCCTAAAAACGAATAGGCAAACTGAAACAACCTACCAAACAGTTGCCTGTAAAGTTCATTAAATGCAGATTCATCTTGATTAATCTGGATACGTCTGATCAAATCCTGTATACTCAAACCGGTTAATTTTCTCAGTATATGAAATTGCCTGTTTAGCAGTATAAATGTAACGCTTTCAGTACTGCAATTTTAACAATTTAAGCCGGATCAGAAAAAATCGTTTTAAGTAATTTATCAATGTAGAAATTAGAGCAGCGCGGGGCCGTTATTGCAGCAGTATAAACGCCCCTTACCCACCTGTTTAAATTTAAACAGGCCGGTGTTCTTTAAAGTGAGAACTGATTTTAACCGCAATGAATCCCATCATTATACGGGCATGCATGTTAACTTACCACTTCCATATCAGCAAACATCAAATCGGCCATTAACAAACCCTTGTTGCCGGTGGTGGTTTCAATAGTATGGATATATTTATACGTATTGCTGAATTGATCAAAACACTGGTCAATTACCTGGATGTTTAAATCGGCAGGCGAAAAGTTTTCGCTGTTTTGAAGGCAAAAGAATTCATCTTTTACGGGCAAAAAATCGTCGGTGTAACCCTGGTTATGCAGGTCTATCACCCTGCTGGTGAGTTGATTATTAAGTTTTATTTTATTGTTTTTCATGATCGATCATTTTTACAGATAATAGACGTAAACTTAGAATGTTTTGTTACGTTGTATGCAACAAAAATTAAACCAAATTCATGAAAAATACATTATTAATCAATTAGTTACATTTTTTAATTTGAAATATGGATAGATAGGTAACGATTGTTTGGCTTTCAGTACATTGTAAAAAAGACTGCATCATTTTCGCTAACAACAAAAATACTCAGACGGCAGATGGTGAGCCGAAAACCAATTTCAGCAACTGGTCTTTAACAGATAAACGTTGCCCTTGGGGCAGGATGTTTTCTATGCTTAAAAGTTCATAAGTAAAACATCTGACCTTCCAATTCCGATCATTCAGGCTTTGGAACAGAACCGTATTAATTAACTCTTTATTTTTAATAGATGGGTTTAAAATATAGTTTGCCAGGGTGTTGATAACAGCAATTTTTATCTCCACTATTTCAGTTTCCATCTCCCGCATCAATATATCTACAATCTTTTGATTAAAAGGCAGTAGATCATTTTCGATATAATAAAACTCCATTAAATAACCCAATACCTCCTTCGGCTTTTTAACTTCTCGGGCCTTTTCAAATATATCGCTTAAAACATCTACGTAAAATTCGCCCCAATTCGCGGTATCAACGGCAAGGGCCTCCAAAACAACAGGCAATGGCGATGATAGCATGGAGCCAAACTGCAATTCTTTTATCTCTTTTTTAAAGCGATGGGGATCGGCATTTGCATATTCAAGCACATCGATTAAAAGCCCGGTATTTTCTCCGGCAGATGTTGCTGAATCAAAAAAGTTATTTATCCTGTCCTGAAATTTTACACTAAACTGATTCACTTAAATGGCGTGCCTTTTAATTTTCGATAAATATATGTTTATTACCAATAACTACATTTACATCAATGGAACACCCGCTTGATAATCCTGCCTGGAACGCCTCAATCACCGGCAATCAAAACCTTGCCGAAGGTACGGATACGGTTAAATGTTTTTTGCCTGACGTATCGCCTTTTGCCGGGATGATACAAAACACGCCCGAAAACTTTGCTGCCCTTTACGATATTGTTCAACCCAAACGCACGGTTGCTGTTTTCAGCCCCGGAGACTACGAAATACCCCATCCGTGGAAAGTAGTAAACCCCATGAAATGCCTGCAAATGGTGTATCAAAACGCTACGCCGCCGGCAATTACCGACATTGCCTTTACCCTGTTAAATGACGGGCATATACCCGCCATGCTGGCGCTCACCAAACTAACAAATCCGGGTCCCTTTTTTGACCGGACTATCGATTTTGGCAACTATTTTGGCATTTTTATTGGCGGTGAACTGGCGGCCATGGCCGGGCGCAGGTTACAGCCTTTACCCTATATGGAAGTAAGCGCCGTTTGCAATCACCCCGATCACCTGGGGAAGGGTTACGCCAGCCGCCTTATTATGCACCAGGTACGGTTGATTAAAGAAGCAGGCGGAATCCCGTTTTTACATGTGCTGCAAAGCAACACAAATGCCATTAAAGTATATGAAAAACTGGGCTTTGTGACCCGTACTGCAATGAATATCTGCGCAATAGTCAAGAATTAATCAACGTAAAACTTTTGTTAATTAAGTGTGTAAATTACAAGTAATGTACTATGTTTGTTATTCCCGATAATAAACCCATACATGCCAGCCATGAAAATTAAAACAAGATTTGCGCTTTTAAGCTTACTTACATTGCTGCTAAAAAGCCAGTGCATTTGCGCACAGCAGCAAACCGCCATTATTAACATAGATTTAAAGGCCGAAACCGGCAACATGAGCCCCGTTTGGGCATGGTTTGGGCACGATGAGCCCAACTACACCTACATGAAAGATGGCCGCAAACTGCTTGCCCACCTGGCCGCTTTAAGCCCCACACCGGTGCACATGCGGGTACATAACCTGCTTACCACCGGCGATGGCGAGGCCGCCCTCAAGTGGGGATCGACTAATGCGTATACTGAAGATGCTGAGGGGAAACCCGTTTACAACTGGCACCTGGTTGATAGCATATTTGATACTTACATTAAACTGGGCATGAAACCCTACGCCCAGATAGGCTTTATGCCCCAGGCCCTATCCACCCATCCCGAGCCTTACCGCCATCACTGGAAACCTGGCGATGACTATAATGACATTTACACCGGCTGGGCCTATCCGCCTAAAGATTACAACAAATGGGAAGAACTGATATACCAGTGGGTAAAACACTCGGTTGCCCGCTATGGCAAAAAAGAAGTAGAAAGCTGGTACTGGGAAGTATGGAACGAGCCCAACATTAGCTATTGGAAAGGCACTATGCCCGAGTTTTTTAAGATGTATGATTACGCGGCCCAGGGCCTGCGCAGGGCTTTACCTACCGCCAAAATTGGCGGCCCCGAAATAGCAGGCGGATCGAGCCAGAGCGGGATGAAGTTTTTGAGGGCATTTATTGAACATTGCCTCACCGGCACCAACTATGCCACCGGCAAAACAGGCTCGCCGTTGGATGTTATTTCCTTTCATGCCAAGGGGCAGCCTACGTTGGTTAATGGCCACGTACGCATGAATATGGCCCCGCAGATGCGCGATATCCGCGAGGGTTTTAAAATAGTGGCATCGTACCCGCAAACCAAAAACATTCCCATTGTTATCGGCGAATCTGACCCGGAAGGCTGCGCGGCCTGTGGTATGGCCACCAATCCATCCAACGCATACCGCAACGGCACCATGTATTCCAGCTATACGGCGGCCTCGTTTGCACGCAAATACTTACTGGCCGACTCGTTGGGCGTTAACTTTATGGGGGCGGTATCCTGGTCGTTTGAGTTTGAAAACCAGCCCTGGTTTTATGGGTTCAGGGATTTGGCTACCAACGGGGTTGATAAGCCGGTACTTAACGTGTTCCGGATGTTTGGGATGATGCAGGGCAAACGGCTTAAAGTTAATGCCAGCCAGATGCACCCGCTTACCGCCGTTATCGACTCGGGCCTGAGGGGGGCCAACACCGATATTGGCGCGCTGGCCGCCAAAGGCAAAAAACAGGCAACCGTAATGGTGTGGAATTACCACGACGATGATATCCAGGCCGAGGGCCAACCGGTAAGCATAACACTCACCAACCTGCCCGCGCGCACCGCAACCCTTGTACAATACCAAATTGATAACCAGCACAGTAACTCCTACGAGGTATGGAAAAAAATGGGATCGCCGCAAAACCCCACGCCCGGCCAGGTGAAACAGCTGGAACAGGCCGGGCAATTGCAAACCGTCGGCAAACCCCAAAAAGTGCAGGTTAAAGCCGGGCTTTTAAATACCACCATTACCCTGCCCCGGCAAGGTGTAGCACTGTTGAAGTTAAACTGGGAGTAAGTTTTGAGTCTGAAGTCTTGAGTTCTAAGTCTTAAGTCAAAAAAGACTTTCCTGACTTAAGACTTAGAACTCAAGACTTAGAACTTCGGACTCAAGATGCAGAACTTCAATCAATAGCACCGTATATAAACCAGCCATTCAATAGCAGGTAAACCGCCAGCAGCACCTGTGCGCATATAAAATCAAAACGTTTGGCTTTGGCCTCCTGCTCTTTTTTAATCAGCCGTAACGAGTACGCGGTGCAAATAATAATGCAGAGTATAAAAAACAGCGTTGTGCCATGCAGCGTATCCACCAGCGTAAAAGTAGTCGACTCGGGCAGCGACGAATCGATGATGTATTTGTTACCAATTACCGCAAACAGTGCGCCCACACTAAGCCCAAACCGCGAATCGATGCTATCGGTGTGGATATAAAAACACATATACGCTATCAGGAAGGCCACATACATACCCAGGAACATCTTCCAAAACAGGCCCATCGCGTCGCGGGCAATTTTTAGGGTAACTTTAAAGTTGCTGTATTCGGTATGGGGTTTGGCCAATGTGGTATCGCCAAAGCCGGTTTCGTATTTCTTAATGCCGGCGGCTATGCCCAGGCTGTCAACACGCCAGCCGCGCAGGGTAAAACGGGGGTCGAAATGTTTGCCCAGCGTATCGGGCACAAATATCAGCGAGTGCGAATCAAACTGCGAATTCTCTATCGAGAAGCGCAGTTTCTGCTTATCAAAAGGGAAATTATTAATGGCCCAGGAATCCTTCATTACACATTGCAGTTTCATGAGCAGGTACACCTTGCTACCCGACGAATCGATGGTAGAAAACGATTTAGTAACCGTTTTGGCCTGCGGTACCTCCAGGTTTTGCACAAAATCAAAGTCGCGGTTTTTGTATTTAAGCCACAGCCAAAGGTCAATGGTGTACTCTTTATCCTTAAAGTTAATGTCATGAATACTGGTAATGTACACCCCGGTTTTCACCGTATCGGCGTGTGGCTTACTGGCATGGGCGGCCGTGCATGCCAGCAGGAGTACCAGTACAAAAATCAGCTTGTTTTTCAAGGGCAATGGTTAAAATAGTTGCGACGCTAATATAACAAAATAGCCGGGCAAAACCGGCGTTGGTTTTAAAAACCCTCCATCGCCCCGATTTTTATGTACGATACAAAAAGCTTTAAAATGGTGTAGAAATATCCAAAAAAGTTTCAAAAAGTTCCCAAAAAAACACAAAAATAGCACACAAATTCAAACCGGTAATTTCCTTAAAAAACGACCAGTTTTTGGCAGGTTATTAAGTGTTATTTTCACACTTAAAACAGGAAAAAGCCCAAAATAGCAACACTTCTGCCCCACCTCCGGCACCCCCGAAACATCCCAAACCAACCCGCCGCAGCACCAAACCGGCACCGTTATGGCACCAAACTTACACCATAAAAAAAATCATATGGGCGTTGCCCCCGTTGGTAGAAACGGGGCCCGGGCTGTACGCTCATACTACACCGGCCTTAGGCGCCGGGCCGGTATCCGCTGCCATCCCTAACGCAGGCTGCGGGGTATATAATTCTATGTGATTATAAATTGTAAAATCCGGGAATTCCGAATTTGCTTTTCCCAATTCCCTCCCGCCGGGCTACCGTGTGTACACATCTTTTGGAAACTTATCAACAAATAGAAAAATGTCATTTCGAACGAACTGGGGCGGGCATTGAGCGTTGGCGTGAGGAGAAATCCTATACGTCATGCTTGCAAACTTGCGTGGTTGAATGCATGACGTATAGGATTTCTCCTCGTACCTCGTTCGAAATGACATTTTCTTTTGTTTTAAAGATGTGTACACACAGTAGGTCCCTAAAGGGGCGCGATAGCAATGCGGGCAAAGGCAGGGAGGAGTCAATGAACTATTTGCTTTCCGGGGGAACGATTTAGCAAAACAAAAACCATGTCATTTCGCCAGCAACATCGCTATACTTCATGTTTTGTGGGTTACGAAAATACTTTGTAGAAATTACAACACCGGCCCGCTCATGGCCGCGGGAGGGCCTAGTCCTTTTTGTCTTGAAACAAAAAGGACCAAAAAATTCAAGTCAGCAGAAATGCTTCTCGGCGCTCTTGGCCTTTGCCCTGCAAAACGGGCAAAACCTGGGCTGGAATTATTTTGCCCCGACGCACTTTCCCCTACGCGCATGCAAAAACTTCCTATGCCCTACAGCCGCACAGCCCCACATTGTTTTGCCCGTTTTCGCCCGAAGCTGTTCTGCTGACACTTTGGGGATCACGAGAACTTTTTCGAATCCCAAAGGCTTTTTCCCCAATTCCCTCCCTTGGGAGGGGCGCGATAGCAATGCGGGCAAAAGCAGGGAGGGGTTAATGAACTATTTGCTTTCCGGGGAACGATTTAGCAAAACAAAGACTATTGTTTGCTCCGCGTCATGTTTTGTGGGTTACGAAATTACTTCGTAGAAACTACAACACCGGCCCGCTCATGGCCGCGGGAGGGCCTAGTCCTTTTTGTCTTGAAACAAAAAGGACCAAAAGACCGAGCGTAGCGAGATAATGAGCACCTATAAAAAACAAACGACAGCGAATAATTCAAGTCACCAGAAATGCTTAGCGCTCCTGGCCTCTGCCCTGCAAAACGGGCAAAACCTGGGCTGGAATTATTTTGCCCCGAGGCTCCTTTTCCCGCGCGCATGCAAAAACTTCCTATGCCCTGCAGCCGCACCACCCCGCATTGTTTTGCCCGTTTTCGCCCGAAGCTGTTCTGCCGACACTTTGAGGAACACGATGCCCTTTCGAATCCCAAAGGCTCTTTTCCCAATTCCCTCCCCACGGGAGGGGCGCGATAGCAATGCGGGCAAAGGCAGGGAGGGGTTAATGAACTATTTGCTTTCGGGGGAACGATTTAGCAAAATATGTCACTAAGCCAGTGCTATGCTTTACTTCACGTTTTGTGGGTTACGAAAACACTTTGTAGAAACTACAACACCGGCCCGCTCATGGCCGCGGGAGGGCTGTTACAAGTGACTTAACCTGCAAGCAGCCGCGCATACCTTGTGCTAAAATAGGGTAGCTTAAAAAAATAAAGAGCAAAGCTACAGTTACAAAGAAACCGGCTAAATAATATTATTTTTAAAACCGATTATTTACGGAATGCCATAAAATGAATTTAGAACGCTATCAATATTTTAACAGTAATGATTATCATGATTATGAATTTTATAGCGAGGGGCCCAATGGACGAGTTAGTAAAATGGTTACTTTTTCCCGTATCCCAAATACCAACCCGGCTATTTATAATTTAGCATTTGGCGATCTAAATACCGATACCGGAGAATTGGACGATACCGTAATTAGTAATAATCAGGACAGAGATATAGTATTGGCCACTGTAGCCAACACTATTGCGGAGTTTTGTAACCATCATGGTAACCATTACATCTATGCCAAAGGCAGTACGCCGTCCCGTACAAGGCTTTATCAAAT
This sequence comes from Mucilaginibacter sediminis, assembly GCF_051903035.1. Taxonomy (NCBI): domain Bacteria; kingdom Pseudomonadati; phylum Bacteroidota; class Sphingobacteriia; order Sphingobacteriales; family Sphingobacteriaceae; genus Mucilaginibacter; species Mucilaginibacter sediminis. Next base: position 5,669,737 of record NZ_CP170602.1, on the reverse strand, counting down.
GGGTATAACAAGCTTATGGCAAGAAATCAGTATAGATTTTGAGGTGTACGGACTTAAAGATAACGACTGGTGGGATTTTGAACCCAACAGTTATAATTATGATGCTTTTTTGGTAAAGCGTATATAATTGATTAAATTTGGATAACTAAAGAAGAAAAGGAAATAAAATGGCAACGATAACAAATAGCTTATCTGTAAAAAAAGGATTTGGTGCCGGTACTGTCAGCGACCAGGTTAAAAGTCATGCTAATGATCCTTTCGTGGTAAAAAAGGTCGAGGAAGCCACCAAGACCATTCAAAGGATTGGTTTGCCGGGCAAAAAAAAGAAATAGCGTATTTGACGGTTTATAAATTAAAGGCTGGATATTTAATCCGGCCTTTTCTCTTTTTAGTGGCATTTGTAATTATAGCAAACCTATCGATCTGTCTGACGGATAAGTATATTCTAATCTAATCATTACCATTAATTATATTCTGAAAATTCCCGTTCGGCAGTAATAGACGGATTTCTTTTAAACGATGTCTTGTACTAAACAAGCGCCGTACTCAAAAACAATCCGGCTACACAGCCCTGAAAGGGTGACATATCAGCCGCCGAACTTTGCGTAGGGGCTAAACTACATACAAGCTGTACTGATCTTCGTGCAGGTTATTAAGGGGTGTATTGGTCTTTCAAAAGATGGCTATAGTGCTAAAATGTTTTAGCAAGAAACCTTGGCATTGGCCAAACCTGGGCTTCACGATATGCTTTCGACTATAAAGGCACAAGTAGCCTAATTTGCAGGCTGCCTCGCAACATTTGCGCCAAAATCGAGGGTATTGCGATTATTGCAATATGATTAACAATTGCATCTGCAAATGGTTAGTAGCCGTTAACAACCCAATTAAAACTTCCCTTGGATAAGTGATAACGATAGGGTAAGTTTGACTAATAAAAGAAACCTCAAAGTTCAGACCTTTGAGGTTTCCCAGATTCACCATAACATTTGCTGTGATATGTTTAGTCTGTACTTCAATCAGCTTTGCTGGCTGACCTTCAGTTTTGCAGTTAAGGGGCTTTACGGCTCCTTTTCTATTTGTAAAGATACTGGATGATTAAGTCTATGTAAAACTAAATCCATCAACATAGTGTATTGATATTTTATCAAAATATCTTTCGTTTAACGATTTAGAGGGGAATGTTAATGTTTAAATGTTAGCAATTTATTAGGTTTAGTTTTTAAATGCTGATAATCAATGAATTAAACACATGTTAGTAATTCTCGAGAATGTTGATTAATATGAATGATATTTACCTCAAATCATTGATTATTAACGTCATATCAACTGTTTGCACTTTGTTGGCGTTGTCGCCAACAAAATCGGCATGTGAAATGACTTTAATATTTGTATGTGTGTGTGTTGGCTGTCCGTATACTGGCCGGTAACAACATCAATAGGCTGGAGGTTTTAAATGTTCGCCGACCCGATTTTATGCCACTGCGGATGATGCATCGGTTTCCTGCTACAACATAAAGGGTAACGAGTTTGTTAGAGGGCAACTCCAACAAAGTGCGGTTTGGAAAACCAGCAAAGGCCTAGCTTAACATCTTTATTTTTATATTAGGCTTTATCATTAACTATTTCATACATTGAGGTCGCCAATTTTACTAAGACCTTAAACATGGATCACATTTTAGACGATAACGAAGATTTACGTAGATATTTACACGATGACTTATTCCCCTCGATAAAAAAGGGCGACGTTACCTTATTTTTAGGGGCGGGCGCATCAGTAACGGAAATGCAATTTCTTGGGCGCTCGCTCATTGATTATTACGAAGACAAACTCGGTGTAAGTTTGGGCATATCTGATCTAATTGAATTTACAGATATTATAAGTGCCAACCCCAAATTTAATCGAGAAGATTTCGATAATTATATAGTTTCGGTTTTGAACAAGCTTACCCCTACAGAGTCACATAAAATTATCGCAGGAGCAAATTGGAATCAAATTATAACAACGAATGTTGATTTAATATTAGAGCGGGCTTTCGACGAAATCGAAAATACAACACATGAGAACAGAAAAGTCAAAGTTGTTCGTAATGTCTCAGAAACACATACCCAACTGACGAATTCACATATTAGGTACACAAAACTAAATGGCTGCATTAGCAATAAAAACAAGTACCCTTTAGTATTCTCCAGTAAAGACTTCCTATCGTCCAAAAAATTTTACAACGCTACGCTAAAGCCACTGTCAGATTTGCCACCAGATGCCAAATTCATGACGATTGGTTACTCGTTCACAGACCATGTTTCTAATTATATTCTTAAATATTTCGATAGCTTTAATTACAGATACAAAAAGCCAATAATCTGCTTCGATCCCTTTATTCAACTTGGACGACTCGACTTCTTAAAAGAACAGGGGATTTTTGTAATTAAACAGGACGTACAAACACTATTAGAGAAATACAAAATTTGGGAGGAGGAGAACGCGGCTACAATCGTAAGTAGAAAGTCAATTGCATTTAAGAATATCAATAACGAAAGTATTAGCCTACCCTCTAAACTTAAACTTGCTTTAGGTAATAATATAATTCAATTAAGTGACACATCAAGATTGCCTGCAGCTAATCCGGTACAATTCTATCAAGGAGAGCGGCCGTCGTACGACATCGTTAGAAAAAACATTGATGTCGTAAAATCAGGAAAACTTGACACGGTGAAACGAGAGGTATTAGACTTGATAAATAAAAATCATGAAAAAATAGTACCTGTAATATTTCTAACAGGAAGTTTTGGCACCGGTAAGTCAACATTTGCTTATAGGCTATTACATAGTCTAACTACGGATGCAACAATTAGCTGCGTGGCTTTTGAATTTCAGGATCTTTCTTTACTACGCCCGCAAGATATTGGTGAATTATTCTCATTGACTTTCGCCAAGCTAATTTTTATTACATATTCCGAAATTGAGATTGACAGTAGCTTTAAAGAATTAATGGACTTCAGAAATAAAGTTAGTATTGAACAATTTTCAATGTTTAATATTTATTTTATTGTTTCCATAAGAGAAAATATATTAACTAGATTTTTTAAAAACTACCAATACAAAAATACACATATCATTAACGTTGATTCTAAAATAAACAACATTGAGGCAACAGAATTGGTAAGCAAACTCGATCAATTGAACTTGGTTCATTTCCGCGATGTTTCGGAGAAAAAGAAAATTGTAAATCAAATAACATCAGATTTTGGCGGCGACACATTTATATCTTTAATATCCTTAATTACAAATAATAGTTTTGAGGATATAATTCTAAGTGCCTATCATCAATTATCTAAAACGGCAAAAGACGCATTTTTATATACGTCAATTCTGTATCAATATAAATTACTTATGCCGTCAGGACTATTGATGCGCTTAGTTTCTAAAAACTGGACAGACTTCGACAATGAGGTGCTAAAATATGATTCAAAGGGTATTATCATACAAGAATATCTGGATACCGCGCTAACACCCGACTTATACTTTAGAACACGGCATTCAATCATATCTCAACATTTGATAAAAAAAATATTAAAAACGCAAGATCAGCTGAACGATAAAATAAAGAGGGTAGTCGAAAACCTAGTAGATAATGATTTTAATGCACAACTTTTTGTAAATCTCATAAAAGCAATTAGAGATGACCATGTTTTATCTCACGAGAAAATAAATAGACTCTTTGATATAGCAGATAAAATATTTGAGAGCAATCCACATTTTGTGCTCTATTACGCAATTAATTTGCAGCTTAGAAAGAACATGTCTGCAATAAAAAAAGGCATCGAAAAAATCAGATTTGCCGAGGGTTTTTTAGATTACCGTAATAGCAAATTGATTCACAGAAGAGCTGTTTTACATTATGAACTGGCTAAGCTATATTTTGATCAAAATAACTATCCCAATACAATTGTTAATATTGAAGAAGCGAGAGAATTATTCGAAATAAAACGTTTAGATGATCCAGGAAGTTCCTTCAGTTATATTGACTATATTAACTTAGAATTATGGGTGTTAAATAACATAGATTCCGAGCGAAACGATCTTTTATTACTACATATTAAAATTCAAGAGTTATTGGATTGGGCTGTAAATGCAGTCTATGAAAATGTTGACAGAATTTTTAAACTCAAATATAAGTACTATAAACATTTAGAAACAGCAGCCAGTCCGTCAAATACTTCTATGCAAGAATATTTAGACGAATTATATGAAAGTGAAGAAACGCGACCTTATTCATTAGTTTTAAAGTATAACTATTTACAAGAAAAAGAAAAAACAAACGAATCAATTAAGCTTATAGCGGAACTTGAAAGCTTGACCCATAATGATGAGGTTGCCAAGTTGCTTTTTAAATACTATGGAAGAAATTTAAATGTATTCGATAATAGATCTAAGTTCTTTAAACTAGTAAAAGGAGGATACGATTTTCGCAAGTATGAAACCCTCAGGTATTATTTTTACTCGTACATAGCGGAATCTTACAATCGCAATTTTAATTATGCAGATGAAAATGTACAAAATATATTTTCAATGGATACTTCATTTAATCCTGATTTACATGAATTGTGGATTGAGGAAGATGGGTCTCAAAGCATTTTCACAGGCTTAATTTTCAATACGCAACGTGGATTTACAAACTTGAAGGTTTCAGAGTTGCAATTGAGATGTAGACTTATGAAAGAATCGTATTTAAAATTTCATCCAAAAGCTGGTGATCAATTTAAAATTAAGTTACATTTTTTTATCAAAGGAATAAGAGCAGAATTGATAGAAAAAATAGAATCTTAGAAAAGTTTCGATTTTTGTTCCCTCGTCTCCTTTTGAAAAAGAACCCTGAGCGGCATACGATGGATGAATTATTTGAACACAACGGGCATCGTCCCCCAGGTTCCTCGTTGAGAGAACCCGAGGGGACAGAAAAAGGAGGATTTAAATATCGAACACCGAACGCCCAACATCGAATAATGAAAGAAAAACTTCGATGTTGGACATTCAAAATTCATTATTCGATATTACCACTCCCTTTTGTCCCCTCGGGGTCTCTTTGAAAAAGGACCCTGAGGCGGCATACCAGGCGATGAATTATTTGGATACAACGGGCATCGTCCCTTAAGTTCCTCATTGATAGAACCTGAGGGGACAGAAAACAAATGGCCAGCGACAGGTAATTTGTCTCCCTCGGCAACCGGGCTATCCATAATTTACATTAACTTGGCTTTGTATACCTAAACAAAATGAAGCAGTACCAAATCACAATTATTTATCTATTATTTACATTAATTGCCTGCAAACCCGGCGCTCATAAATTGCCCGATAACGCCTTTAAAAAAACGTTGACCACGAAACAAATACCCGGATTAAAATACAGCATCGGGTTGCCGGCTGGTTATATCATTAAAAAAAGTAAGGGTCCAGATTTTTCGGTTTATTACTTTTATCCCGCCGATACTACCAATAGAACAGGGTTTGAAGGCGGCTTTTATATGGGTAACAACCCTGCCATGTTCCCTGCCGCAAATGACAGTTGTAAAGAGCAGAAAACCAAAGCTTACTTGTTTGGCAACAATGAGAATTGGACGCTTAATGATTGCAACGGTAAATACCAGGTTCAACTAATTACCAAAAGCAACAGCGGCACCGACTGGCCTGCATACATACACGCCTTTGGCAGTTGCAAATCAAAGGCCGAGCTGGATAAATTACTGGAGGTATATGCTACATTACAAAAAACAGATTAACCCATCGCTACCGTAAGTATTCCCGCTGCCGCCCCGGTAATACCGGAGTGTGCCCCCCTGCATCACAACCAGCCTATCGGAATGCAGGGCGTTAAAGATTTCTCCTCACCTCTTGCGCGCAAGCCCCTTCTGGTTCGTTCGAAATGACACCGTTTTTGTTTAGTGATAACACTGGGATTTGCAGGGTGGAGAAACCCCTCCCTACCCTCCCAGGGGAGGGAATCGCACGGGCCAGGCTCTCTTAAATCCTAAAATAAAAAATCCGAAATCGAACATCCGACATCCGAAATCACCCTACACCCCTTCCTTAATCCCCGTATGTTTTTTAATAACGGTTGATAGCTGCTGCGGGTTGAAGGGTTTCAGGATGCAATCGTTAAAGCCGCTGGCCAGCAGGTCGGCAAGCATTTTTTGGTCTACCAGCGAGGCGGTGAAGGCGATAACGGGTACCTGCGGGTATTTCTTTTTAATTTCGAACACGGCTTCGTAGCCGTTCATTACCGGCATTTCCAGGTCGAGCAGTACCACATCATAGTGGGGGAAATCTTCCAGCCGGGCCAGGGCTTCCATGCCATCGTAGGCGGCATCAACCGTGGCGCCAAAGCTGGTGAGGGCCTTTTTGGCTACCATCATGTTTATTTTATTGTCCTCGGCCAGTAGTACCCTTAGCAGTTTAAGGTCGCCGTTGCCTGCTGCGGGCTTTAGCGGTATAGGAAGCGGCGCCGCATCGGCAATGCTAAACGTTAAACCGAACGAAAACTTGCTGCCCATGCCTTTTTCGCTCTCGAGCGATAGTTTGGACCCCATCATCTGCAATATGCGGTTGCAAATGGTAAGGCCCAGGCCGGTGCCGGTAAGCTCGCGGGTGCCTTCGTGGTACACCTGCCAAAAGCCCTCAAAAATCTTTTCCTGGTCGGCCTTATCAATGCCGATGCCGGTATCTTCAATCACAAAGTCGACGGCTATTTGCTTGTCGGTTTTTTTAAGGCAGGTGGCTTTTAGCTTTACGTAGCCGTTGCCGGTAAATTTAAGGGCGTTGGCAAAAATATTGTTGAGCACCTGCGTAAGGCGCATATCGTCGGCCAGTACCAGGGTATCCAGTTGCCGGTCAATCTCGGCCAGTACCTCCACATTGCTGTTTGCCGATAGCACTTTAAAGGGCAGGCATACGTTGAGCAAAAAGTTGCTTAAATTTATGGTGACGGGGTGCAGTTCCAGTTTGCCGGCTTCTATCTTGTTAAAATCGAGGATATCATTTACCTGCTGCAGCATATGGTCGGCCGAGTTTTGGAGGATGCTGATATACTCGGCCTGGCGCGTGGCCGAGTTTTCCTGTTTCAGCAGGTTTACAATACCGATGATGCCGTTTAAGGGGGTGCGTAGCTCGTGCCCCATAGTGGCCAGGAACTGGGTTTTGGTATTGATAACCCGGTTGCTTTGGGTAACAATCTCTTCGATATACTTTTTTTCGAAAAACGTGTACAACGCCGCCAGCACAATAGTTGAGCCAAGCGCCGTAAAGCGGTTAACCAGGGCCAGCCGCGCTGCCTGGCCGGGTGTAAAACTGGCCAGCGGAGGTACGTAATTGCCAATAACAATACAGGCAACAAAAGCAAAAATCATGATACCCACAAAAATGCCGGGCTTTTTGGCGTGCTTATGCTTCAGGTCGACAACCAGCGGTACGGCTATCAGGGCAGGGAAAAAGAAGAGGTACTGGTCGGTTTGCAAGCCTTCAAGCAGCACCAGGCACACCAACAACCCGCAGATGACCGAAAATATGGAGATGGTAAGGTCTTTAATTGCATCCTGCCATTTTAATACCACAAACATTAAAATAGCCAGGCAAAAGCAAGCCAGCAAAAATGACGACACATACATGCCGATAAAGGCATCATAAACCGACAAAAACACCCCCAGCGACAAGGCCGAAAGCCCCAGCTGGTAAGTGCGTTTGGATACTTCCTTTAAATCAAACAAAAGATCCTGGCGCGTAGCGCCCGCATTAACCGGCTGATGGTATTTATCGGTAATTTTATCCATAGGGGTAAGCAGGCCTGCTGCTTTGATTAAATGTGATGTTTGTATTTTGCCAAAAGAATTTTACCTGTTGTAAGTGAAGCACTTACAACAGTACGTAACAAGTATTTGACTTTGTAAAAGTACTTATATATTCTTGAAAAATTGTAATGGGAATGGGCATGGCTGCGACGACTCACCCCGACGAGGCTGCGCCCGTCTGCCCTCTCTCCGACTGCGTCGCATAGAGGGGTGAAAAACCAAAATTGAGCTTCACCCTCTTTGCGGCGTAAGCCGGAGAGAGGGTCGGCCAGCGTAGCGTAGCCGGGGTGAGTCGTAGCCGGCGTTCAAAGCCAATGTTTGTCTAAAACCCAATATGTCGTGGGTAGTTATCAAATTTAGGTAAATTATGAAGGAGGAATGACAACGATTTAATCCCCCAATGTCATGCTTGTTTTAGCACCCCAAATGCAAGGTGTACAACATGTCGGCTACCTGTCCTATGGGATCCTGAAACAAGTTCAGGATGACTTCCGCCTTTCAATTTGCCATAGGTAAGTACGAAGGATCTATCAGCTATTCATTACCAATACAAAGGTTCCCGATAAATCCTTTGCGCCTACCATGATATGTTGAATTTTGAGCTGCGGAGGCTGTAAACAAGATTTTGTAACAATTTGGTAACGCCCCATCCGTCAAAATAATAATCCTTAAAGCCAGGCGTTTCTACATCATTATTTACAATACCCCTATTGACAATGAATATACAAGTTAACCTTGCCCAAATCCGTTTTAATACCGAAAGCAACGGCCATGACAAATGCTGGCGGCTGGTGCTGGATGGCCAAGAGATCCTGGTAGAATCCGTAAACATCCAGGCCCCTGTTTTTACCTCGCGCGATTGGATTGAACCCATAGGCAAATTCAAACACCATATTTCTATTGCCGATTGCCGCGTACACATCGACGAAGCCGGAGCTGCGCTGATTACGGCTGTTTGATAATAGATAGCACTCAAAACAATTTTGTCGCCCGGGCCCTTTTTAATGCTATTAAGTTAAGGAATTAAGGTCGGTTTAATATCGAACACCGAATGTCCAATATCGAATAATGAAGGAAAAATTCGGCGTTGGACATTCGAAATTCAGTGTTCGATATTATTTGTCCTTTTGTCCCCTCAGGGTCTCTTTGAAAAAGGACCCTGAGGCCGCATGCCAGGTGAATGAGCCATCTCAACGTACAGGCGCATCCTCTCCCGCACTTTATGCTTCAAAAACCAATCTGTTATGCTCAAATAAGCAAAAACTGTATCTGTTATGCTTTTAAATATTTGCTCAAATTTGTTGCGTTAATTTAAACTCAGGATCATGAAAAACTACACCATTACGCTATTGCTTTTATTGGCAATATCCTTTGGCAGCAAAGCACAAAATACAACTATGAGCACTACACAACAATCAGAAAAAACAGTAAGGGATTTTTTAGAAATCGTCCGTTCCGGAAAATCACCCGAAAGGGCTGCAGAATTTATGGCAGATTCGGTAAAAGCACATCAGCTTAATGCAGAGCACCCGGAGACCGTTGTCAGGACACCGGAAAACTACAGGCAGCATGTCAATGAATTCCTGCAAAGCTATGGCCGTTACCAATTTGAAATTACCGAACTTATTGCCGGTAACGACAAAGTTTATGCCCGCTGGAAACAAACCGGTAATCAAATTGGGGATGTGGACGAATTTAAATCTACAGGGCTGCCTGTAACTGAAATAGGAAGCGCAGTTTACAGGGTTTACAACGGAAAAATAGTTGAATACTGGGTGCAGGTTGACAGGAAAGGTACAGAAATTCAACAACAGAATAATGGGAAGGCTAAATCCGGCGAAACTAAAACAGGCCTGCCCTTTTCTGATGCTTATATTTACGGCGATGCATTGTATATATCCGGGCAGATTGGAATTGATAACACCGGCACACTGGTAAGCAACGGATTTGAAGCAGAAGCAACACAGGTAATGGAAAACCTTGGCAAGGTATTGCGTAAAAATAAACTTAACTACCAGGACCTGGTCAATGTAACCATCTACCTTACCAGCATGGATAACTACGCTGCTGCCAACACTGTTTACAGCAAATATTTTCACCATAAATTCCCGGCCAGGGTTTGCATAGCCGTTAAGGAGTTACCACGCCAGGCACAGATTGAGATTGCGGCGGTTGCAGGCTTTAATAACTAATTATTGCATGATGTCCCCTCAGGGTCTCTTTAATGCTATTAAGTTAAGGAAAAACAGAAGTAAAATAATATCGAACACTGAATTTCGAATATCCAACACCGAAGTTATGTCCTCTCAGGGTCTCTTTGAAAAAAGCCCCTTAGGCCGCATGCAAGGCGATGAACTATTTCAATACAACAGGCATCCTCCCTCTGGTTCCTCTCCTTCAAGCTATTAAGTTAATAAATTGACAGGCTGCTCCATCGGAGCAAAACATTTGTAGCAATCGTAATTTAACATTTTTGCGTGCCGTAGGTACGCCACATAAGTTCCGTACCTACGGCACGGGCATTATTTTTCTATCTTTTCTACAAATCTTATACCCCTACGGGATTGAAAATGCTTAATCGCTTGTGTCCTCTCAGGATCTCTTTGAAAAAGGACCCTGAGGTCGCGTACCGGGCTATGGACTATTTTTACACATCAGGCATCCATTCCCTCAGGTTCCTCTCTGAGAGAACCTGAGAGGCCAAAAGGCCCGGAAAATTTAAAACGCACCCCCTGAATACTAATCGCTTCTTTCAAACGTTTCACATCATCACAATATTTATTAATTACCGGTGAAACCTTATCTTAAATTCCTCGCCCTATTGCAGTTCCTGCTGTTAACCGCAGCCGCTAACGCTGCTGCCCCGCATATCGACGTTAACCGTACCAGGCAAAAGGCCAAACAAAGCCTTGCTTTTTGCAAACAGAAAGGCTACAATACCCGTTACTGTATTTTGATAGACATGAGCCTACACTCGGGCGTTAAGCGCTTTATGGTTTGGGATTTTCGCAAAAACGATACCATGATTACCGGCCTGGTAAGCCATGGCTGTGCCAGTGCACCATGGTCGGGCGTGTGGACAAAGGATAAACCCGTTTTCAGCAACAGTGATGGCAGCCATTGTACCGCCCTGGGAAAATACCAGATTAATGGCCGGGCTTACAGCGCCTGGGGCATCCACGTAAAATACTTTTTAACCGGGTTGGAGAGCACCAATAATAATGCATTGATCAGGCAAATCGTATTCCACTCCTGGGAAAAAGTTGCCGAGGCCGATGTATATCCCAACGGTACGCCCGAAGGCTGGGGCTGCCCCGCCATATCAAACAACACCCTTAAAATTGTCGATGCGCTGATCAGGAAGCAAAAAAAACGGATGCTGATGTGGATATATAGTTAGTGACGTGTCAACGATAAATTGCCGGATTGTATTTAGCCCAAAGTCTTAAGTACTAAGTCAAAAGGTAAAAAATTCAACTTTATGTCCTCTCAGGGCCTCTTTGAAAAAGGACCCCGAGGCCACATACCGGGCTATGAACTATTTTTATACGATAGGAATTCTCCTTCAGGTTCCTCTGCGAGAGCACCTGAGGGGATAAAAGTGAAAATAATATCGAACACTGAATTTCGAATGTCCAACACCGAAGTTATGTCCTCTCAGGGTCTCTTTGAAAAAAGCCCCTTAGGCCGCATGCAAGGCGATGAACTATTTCAATACAACAGGCATCCTCCCTCTGGTTCCTCTCCTTCAAGCTATTAAGTTAAGAAAATGACAGGCTGCTCCATCGGAGCAAAACATTTGTAGCAATCGTAATTTAACATTTTTGCGTGCCGTAGGTACGCCACATAAGTTCCGTACCTACGGCACGGGCATTATTTTTCTATCTTTTCTACAAATGTTATACCCCTACGGGTTTGAAAACGCTCAATTGCTTTGAGGGGCTCTTATGTCCCGTCAGGGTCTCTTTGAAAAAAGGACCCTGAGGCCGCGTACCGGGCTATGAACTATTTTGTAACCGGCATTCTGATAGATTCATCTGCAAAAGGATCTCGCAGAATACAAAAACCTTAAACCGAAACACCTTCCAATATTTTATCAATAGAGGAGGCTAACGATCTATCCTTATCAGTAACGATATCTCCCTGGTCGTGGGTCGACAGCCAGATTTCAACTTTATTCCATTCATTTTTCCAGGTGGGGTGATGATTATTCGATTCGGCCAGCAAGGCCACCCGGGTCATAAAAGAAAATGCTTCCGAAAAATCTTTAAATTTAAATGCCCTGTAAAGCTTGTTATCAATTTCCTGCCACATCATTTTTATTTTACCTCCCTCTGTTTAACAGGCGAAATAACATCGTGTTTTATTTATATCTGATAAGTATCTAATCTTAATCATTCAACTGCGCCATGCGGGCTACCTGAAAAAAGCCCCGAGGCAGGATGGTGGGCATTGAACTATTTGATGTGGCAAATAAATCTATTTACTTCGGTATAAATAACAACACCTTCTATCAGAAGGTATTTCTGCAGCAAATTATACTTCCTTTTTTACCGGACTAAACGCAATTATCAACGTAGCGTCTGACACCTGGTCATCCAATCGCCTTGATGACAAAACAAGATACCAGCCTGCCGGCGCTAAAAATAAACAAAGCAAAAAACTGGTGAAGCCCCCGATAACGCGCTTCGAGCCGATTTTGACAAAAATAAAGGCTACAATGATCATCATGTGCAAGGCGGTGAAAAAGGTCGTCCTTAAAATAAACATAAAAAAGGAAAAACCACTAATCAATTATTGATTATACGTCCACACATCACCCGACCGCATAGTAACCTGCGGGCTGGTATACAGCAGGGTGGTGCCGTCGGTATCGTAAACATAAAAGCGGCCGGTTTCCATCACGGTACTCATGTATAGTACAACCTGGTTGGGCCCGTGCGCTCTTTCAATATCGCCCCAGCGGGCGTTTGTTCTGTCGCTTATAAAAATTATTTTTTTTGTAAGCCACCTGGCGTGTAACGAATTGTGGCTCAAATCGCCGGTAGGCCCTGCGCCATAAATAATGCCGTATAACCTGTTGGCATTGGTTACAAACCCCATCGACACAATATATAAATCGGCTGCATTGTAATTGCCCAGCAAAAAGCTGCTGGCCGGAAAACTGGTAAGGCTGTTGCTTAGGCTGTATCTTAATTCCTGCCGGTTATGGTGCATTCCCATTAAATAGTAAGTGGCATTGTTGTACGTAAAGGCTTTTACGTCCTGTGCAACAAGATTCTCGGCCAGCGCATCGCCGGTGTAATTGAAATTTATCCCATCGGTACTTACCGCATGATGGACCGCTTTGGGCCTGGTTGCAAAATCATTAAAATACAAATGATAGATGCCGTTTTCAAGATAGGCAACATTTGATCCGTTTACATCAGCAGTGGCCCAGTTAGGGTAATTGGCCATATTTAAAAAGGCATTGCCCGAGCCGGTATTTGGGGCCCAGGCAATGCCATCGGTCGAGGTTGCAAAGCTGGGCTTGTTGGCAACCGAGTTTTGAGCTAACGAAGTATAATACATCAGCCAGCTGCCATCTGGCTTCTTTAATACAGTTTCGTTGTTTACATGGCGCCTGTCGCCATTGCCAATCACTAAGGTATGGGTGCCAAAAGTTAAAAAATCGTCATAAGTAACCGTTGTAAATATCCGGTCGTTTTTTGCAGATGTATTGTCCCAGCCACCATAATAAATATGCCAGTTGCCGCCGTTATAAACTATGTTTGGCGCATAAATATTAGGATTAATAGCGTTGGTTGTGCCCCGGATTATGGGGTCGCGGTCGTCTTGTGTCCAATTGAAAATGCGGTCGGGATTAAATGAGTCCGAACCGGCGTTATTAATCCGGTTTTGCCTGACCGCGTTATCATTGCCGGTCCATTTAAAATGATTGAAGCCGTCATCAAATCCCGCGGCAACTTCCGCCAGCTGGAAATAATAGTTGGGGCCATCGGCGCGTAGCCCGGTAACTTCTATTTTTATGCCGCTGGCATGCACAGTAACCGGCAGCGGTATGGTCACCGGCAAATCATAGTTATCGCTTTTTTGCGGATTAGCAAAATTAGTGAACGCCTTTGCCGCCACCCATGATGAACCCGTGTAATAATAAATTGTAAAATTTAAGGGGAAGCATAAGCCTGCATTATTGCTGCCGTACCTTGGGGTAAGCTTCACGTAATTTATATCAACGGCTCCGCTAAAATAAAATTGAACAAACTCCACACCATTTGAACTTAAATGCCTGGCCGAGCTCCAGCTGGTAGCAGTATTACTGTCAATTGCATTTGATGCGTCCCACGTAGGATAGGTTGATGATGCCGAAATGCTCACAACAGGAATATCGGTATGTACCGGCGATATTTTCAGGCTTTGGCTGTTAGACGTAATTGTAGATTTTGTGTTTATTTCTACTACATCTTTGTTGCAGCCCGCAAATAAAGTAGCAATTATTAGAAGCAATATGCGCAAAATTTTACTCATGATAAAGGTTGGCAGGTTATTAACACGAGGTAGCGCGGCTGCTATTTAACGTAAATATATCTCAATATTTTATTCCCGTCAATACGCAAAAATATTTTTTTTCTGGCAGTGCCGATAGGGTGATTGCAGGTATACTGCGGTGTATTACCGGGGGTCAGCGGGTGCCCATTGGGTTCATTTCGGGAGTCGGCAGGTACCAAACATCGCACCGTAATGTTGCCCGGAAAATTCGAAATTTTATTCAAAACAGGTGTTCGGGGCAAACTAAACCAAAATACATAACTAATTGATTATCAACAAAAGTTATTTTTGCACCTTAAACAACCCGAACGCCTAAACAACTGTAAAACAACAAATTAACAAACAAAGCCCGAACACCACCTGTATCCACTCAAAAAAGCGAACACCCATAGTAATGCTACTCATCCAAAAAAACTATCTTTGCCCCCATGAATATCCTGATCCTCGGTTCGGGCGGAAGGGAAAGTGCCTTCGCCTGGAAAATTGCGCAAAGCCCTAAATGTGAAAAGCTTTTTATAGCCCCCGGCAATGCCGGCACTCACCAGTACGGCACCAACGTTAACATTAAGGTTACCGATTTTGAGGGCATTAAGGCACTGGTATTGGAACAAGGCATCAACTTGGTACTGGTAGGCCCCGAGGAGCCACTGGTAAAAGGCGTTCATGATTTCTTTTTGGCCGACGAGCAATTAAAAAATATACCCGTTGTAGGCCCCCAACAGGAAGCAGCCCAATTAGAGGGCAGTAAGGATTTCAGCAAGCAGTTTATGCAAAGGCATAACATCCCTACGGCTGCTTATAAAACTTTCACTAAAGATACTTTGCAAGAGGGTCTTACTTACCTGGCCACCGCCGGCCTTCCCGTTGTACTTAAAGCTGATGGCCTGGCCGCCGGAAAAGGTGTGCTTATCTGCACCTCGCTTGAAGAAGCCCAACTGGAGCTTACCCAGATGCTGGCCGAAGCCAAATTTGGTGATGCCAGCTCGAGCGTGGTTATTGAGCAGTTTTTACAAGGCATTGAACTATCTGTTTTTGTGATGACAGATGGCAGCAACTACAAAATACTTCCCGAAGCTAAAGACTATAAACGTATTGGCGAAGGCGATACAGGGCTGAACACCGGCGGCATGGGTTCAATCTCGCCCGTACCGTTTGCAGATGCCGCCTATATTAAAAAGGTTGAAGATTTAGTTATCATCCCAACGGTAGAGGGTTTGAAAAAAGATGGCATCCCATACAAAGGCTTCATTTTTATAGGCCTGATGAATAAAGATGGCGAACCCTGGGTGATAGAATACAACTGCCGCATGGGCGACCCGGAGACAGAAAGCGTAATGCGCCGTATTGACAGCGATTTTGTTGACCTGCTGCAAGGCGTAGCCGAAGGTAACCTTAACGAAAAAGAGCTGATTATTTCGCCGAAAACTGCCGCCACCGTGGTTATGGTAGCAGGCGGCTATCCCGGCGAATACCTAAAAAACAAAGTAATAACCGGCACCGAAAACGTGCGCGACAGTATAGTATTTCACGCAGGCACCAGCCTTGACGGCGAAAACGTGATTACCACAGGCGGCCGAGTTTTGGCAATAACTACTCTGCAAGACAACATGTTTAACGCCCTTCAACAAGCCACAGCCGATGCCAGCCGTATTTATTACGACGGCATGTACTTCAGGAAAGACATTGGATTTGACCTTCTTTAGAGGGCAGTTGATTAGGTTGATTAAGTGAGTGGTTGATTGGGTTTTTACCTGGCTAACTTAATCAACCTTATCTAACTCAATCAACCACTCACCAAACTATATTTTCCCAAAAATCTCGGCAAGTTTATCTTCCAGGTCGTCGCCGCGCAGGTTTTTGGCAATTATTTTTCCGTTGGGATCTAACAGAAAGTTTTGTGGGATGCCACGAACAGCGTATAAACCCGCCGCTTTGCTATCCCAGAATTTAAGGTCAGAAACGTGGGTCCAGGTTAGGCCATCTTTGTGAATGGCAGCCAACCATTTGTCTTTAGCATTTGGCTTATCAAGCGATACGCCCAGGATGGTAAATTTTTGACCTTTGTAATGGTTATAAGCTTTTACCACATTGGGGTTTTCCCTGCGGCAGGGGCCACACCATGATGCCCAAAAATCAATCAAAACATATTGCCCGCGGAATGAAGACAGGTTGATAACTTTTCCGCTGGTATCAGCCTCGGCAAATTCCGGTGCAACAGCGCCCAGGGCTACAGCCTTAAGCTTAGGCATCCTCTCGCCTAATGCCTTACCTGCGTCGGTACTTTTTACAGCAGGCGTTAGGGCGTCATATAAAGGTTTAAGATCAACATAATCGGCACTGTAGGCCAAAGTTTCAAGCGCATTCAGGCTGATGATTGAGTTAGGGTTTTCCTGGATGAATTTTTTATCTGTCGCCGCGCTTAAATTGTCTATCGCTTTTTCATCAGCTTTCTCTTTTTTGAGATATTCCGGAGATGCTTTTTGCTCAGCCGTAGCTGCTTTCTGCTTTTCCTCCAAAGCAGTGTAAGCATCGTTTACAGGCTTTTGTAACAGCTGATACTTTTCGTTTTCCTGGTTGGTTTTAGGGCCGTCGACTGTGGCGTTTTCAATTTTATCCACAGCGTTTACATTAATTAAGCCAGGTTCAAGATAAATGGCCCGATAGCCATCGGCCTTACCCGTGCCGGTACCTTTTGAGTTAAACAATAAATAAGCGTTAAGTGGTGCTGCACCAACCGAGCCTGCAAAATGGAATTTACCATTAACCACGGTACATGAATCATAAATGGGTTTACCCTTCGGGAACCTGTATTCCAGGTACATTTTGGCAGGAGCATTAAAATCACCTATTTTACCTTGTATATCATACTTGTTATCCTGGGCAAAAACGATAGCAGGCCAAGTAGTTAACGCAAATAATATTATCTTTTTCATAAAGCGATAAAGTTTAAACTGCAATATAATATGTAAAAACTATATATTACTTATAGTCAACAAAAAGTTACATTGTTTTGAATTTACTCAAATGTTGCCGAACTTTGCGATTATAGCTGCATTAGCTCATAGAATAACCTAATCAACCACTCACTATTCACCACTCACCAACCTATATCTTCCCAAAAAGCTCAGCCAGCTTGGCATCAAGGTCTTCGCCACGAAGATTTTTGGCGATGATCTTTCCATCGGGGCCAATCAGGTAGTTTTGTGGGATGGAGGTTACCGAATAAAGGGCCGCGGCAGCGTTATTCCAATACTTAAGGTCAGATACCTGGGTCCAGTCCAATCCGTCGCTTTTGATAGCCGCAAGCCAGGCCGATTTGCTGTCGGCCCTGTCTAACGATACGCCAACAATGGTAAAGTTTTTGGTTTTATACTTATTATAGTTACGCACCACGTTAGGATTTTCCTGGCGGCAGGGTCCGCACCACGAAGCCCAAAAATCAAGCAAAACATATTTGCCCCTGAATGACGAAAGTTTAACCGGCGTACCATTCACGTCATTTTGCACAAAATCGGGCGCTGTGGCACCTATTGCCGTAACCCTCAGGGCATCAAGCTGCGCTTTCATCACTTTACCTGCTTCGGTATTTCTTACATCGGCCGAAAGCGAGTTGTACAAAGGCTCAATTTCACCGGGATCAGGAGCCGGGCCACCTACCGAACTTAAAGCCAGCAGGCTTAGGTAACTATTAGGATTATCGGTTATAAAGCTTTTTAAGGTATAGCTTTGCAGCGTTTGCAATGCTTTATACTTACTTTGTATAGCACTCTGAAATGCGGGCGACTTTTGTTGCTCAGGTGTAGCGGCCTTCACTTCGGCCATCAAATGCTCACCGCGCAGGTTGATACTTTTCAGCTGGGCCTGTAGTTTAATATTATCAAGGTTAAGCTGCGAGCCGGTTATCTGCGCTTTTGAAACAGAATCTTTACTGGTAATAGTCAGCGTGCCTTTATCAATAAAAAAGTTAAGGTTATCGGCATTTTTTGATAATGCCCGGCCATCGCTATATTGCTGGGTAAACTTCTCTATTCCCAGGCCTTTGTAATCAACCACCAGCGTGGCATTAACCGGGTTTAGCATCGAACCTTTAAAACTAAAAACACCATTTACAATATCGGCCGAATCAATAACGCTGTTGGCGCCCAGCTGATACGATAAATAAACTTTTGCAGGCGCGCCTATATTACCCAATTTACCATTTATAGTAAAGGTATCGGTACTTTGGGCATATGCAATGGCCGGTAATAAGGTTATAATTAAAAAAAATATTTTCTTCATCAGTGTTAAAAACTATAAGGATTGATAACGTTAAAATGCTGCTATAATTGCAATTATCAGTTTAATTTTTGATAAGTGCGCCACCAAAGGTCGGGCAACTCGCCGGATGTGGCCGTTTTATAGTCGGCATAACTGCAGGGCACCAGGTGAAAGCGTTCGTTTTTTGAGCCCCCTGTTGGGTAGGGCACCTGCATCCACCAGCGGTCGGATTTTTTGCTTTTTACAAATACAACCTCCTGGTCTTCATGCTTCAGGCTGGTTTTGTAAATAAGGTATTGCGATTTTGGATTGAGCGGAAAATCGCGCTTACGGCCGTAAAACCCATCAATAAAATACCAAATCATCTGCGCCAGCAACATAGCCGTTTGGCCGTTACTATCGTAGGCCGGGTTAAACTCGTAAAAACCTATCGAGCTTAGCTTATCGTTAAAACCGGCGTACCGGCATAGCTGGCAGGCCTCCTGCCCGTTAAAGCCGTTGGGGGTAGCATTGGCGTTGCCTGCAGCATCGGCCGATCGGATGGCCCCCACATCAAAGCTTACCATACTGGCGTTGCGAATGGCGGGCTCGGTTACAGCAATGTTGCCGCTTAGTTCGCCAAGGCGGTGTACATCAAAATAAAGCTTATCCATCACCCGCAAACTTTCCTGGCTGGCAAAATAAGTTTGGTACCCCAGGTTGCTAAAATTAAAAAGGTAATTAGGCTCGTGCAAAAATATTTTGTTGAGGTATGATTGCGATGTTGTTTCCAATCCGGCCGGGGTTTCGTCCTCATCAAGGTCAAAACGGGCATCTACTACCACCAGGTCAACCTTCTGTTCCAAATCCTCGTAACCCAGGTATTGGGCGTAAGTTAAATCCTGCCCGCCACCTAAAATAATGGGGATAATATCTTTTTTTACCAGTTCGGATACCACGGTTTTAAGCGCAAAGTAGGTATCGGTAACTGATGCGCCTGCTGCGATATTGCCCAGGTCGGCAATTTTTAAGTTATAGCCACCTTCATTAAGCTGGTAAAGTTTTTCGCGGATATAGTCGGGGCCAAGGGCGCAGCCCTGGTTATCGGTAGCATTACGGTCGTCCATAACGCCAATGATGGCCAGGTCGGTTTTCTCTTCCAGGTCGGGAAAATCGACAGAATAATGCACAATTTTATCGCCAAGCTGACTGGTATAGTAGCCCTTTTTAGGAGTGATCTTTTTCAGATCGATGGGTTTAAAAAAATCAGCTAAGGACATAATGTTTAATGTGCAAATATGCAGATGTGCAAATGTGCAGATTGACGGGCAGATGTGCAAATGATTGACGGGCAGATTTCAGGTGAACATTTTTTGTCTGAACTGAATTTTCAGAATTAATGAATGAGTAGAATTGACGAATAACAAACCAAACAGGCACTCATAAATCAAAATTCTTCATCTGCATATCTGCACATCTGAAATCTGCACATTTATGAACATATTTGCACATCTGAAATCCGCATATATGATTCTAATTACTGGCGCAACAGGTTTTCTCGGGGCAGAACTGGCGAAACTGCTGGTTACATCTGGCTCAAACATTCGTTGCACCAAACGGGCTACTTCAAATATACCGGCGTTGCTTGCTCCTTTTCAATCGAAAATTGAATGGGTTGAGGCCGACATACTTGATATTTTTGCTTTGGAAAATGCCTTGGCTGGCGTAACCCAGGTTTATCATTGTGCGGCATGGGTATCATTGAAATCAGCTGATAAAAAGGCGATGATCAATACTAATGTGACCGGCACGGCCAACCTGGTTAATTTATGTGCCGAAAAGAGCATACGAATAGTGCACGTAAGCTCGATAGCCGCCATCGGCCTGGCCAAACCCGGCGATCTTACTACCGAAAACCACCACCTGGAGCAATCAACAGAAAATGATGGTTATGCCATATCAAAGCTGGAAAGCGAGATGGAAGTATGGCGCGGTATTGCCGAAGGTTTGGATGCTGTAATTGTAAATCCATCGCTTATTATTGGGGCAAGCGCGGGCAAAGTTGGTAGCGGTGCTTTGTTTGAAACCATCCGTAAGGGGCTTAAATTTTACACTGCCGGCACCATTGGCTTTGTTGATGTAGCAGATGTAGCCAAATGTATGGTTGGCCTCATGAACAGCGATATCACCGCCGAGCGCTACATTATCAGCGCCGAAAATCGCACCTATCAATCTATAACTACCGAGGCAGCAAACGGATTTGGGATTAAACCGCCCGCCATTTTAGCCAAACCCTGGCTGATGGAAATTGGCTGGCGCGGTGCCGCAGCAATTGCCGCGTTAACCGGTAGCGACCCGGCTATCGACAAAACATCGGCACAGGCGGCATCGGTAACACGGGAGTTTGATAACTCGAAAATTAAGAATGCAATCGGGATTGAGTTTAAGCCAATAAGTAAAACCGTTCTGGAAATCTGTGAAGCATTAGGCCAATAATAATTCATTATCAAAAAAACTAAAGCCTAATTTATTGATGCTTTGCAACGAGCTTTCCGGTAGTATCTCAGTTTAAAATTTTCTTAAAATACATTGAAATATAAAATAACTTATTTAACTTTGTTTTTCAAAGTTCTTTTGTTAAATGTAAAAACCAGCGATATGAAGATTACAAGAACAAAATTCGTTATTCTCTTCCTCGTTTCGGCGTTTGCATTTCAATTTATGTCTAATTCAATTTTGGGATCTGAAGTTCGGCTCTTTCCTGTAACCGGCGAATGGTTCCCGGGAACGGGATCATCAATAGCCTGGAAGAGCACCGTAGCCGCAATTTTATACCCTATCAAAATGGTTTTGATAGGACCCTTGCCGCCTTTATTTAAAGAGCCGGATCCGGCACCTCCAATTTTGGTTTTTGCGTTTGCTTTATACTGGACCGCCATGGCATTAGTTCTTTATTATCTCCTCAGTAAAATAATCACCCGTAAAAATCATGAGTAGAATTGAAGAACTATACTACGAGGTCAAAGCTGATAAGTGGTTTAAACGGTTTGCTGTTTTTTGCCGCGTCGCTCTGGCAGCCAGCTTTATTCCCGCAGGCTATATTAAAATCATGGGCGAACGATTCGCCGCAGGCCTGCCGTCCAATAACCCCCTGGGACATTATTTCGATGCCTTACATCTCACAGGATATTACTATGCCTTTATTGGAGTTGCTCAAATTATAACAGCTATATTATTACTGATCCCGAGAACAGCCCTTCTCGGTGCACTGATGTATTTTTGCTTCATCGTCAACATTTGCGTGCTGACTTATGCTACCCGCTTTGACGGTACCCGGGGCGTCACGATGCTGTTATTGGCAAACTTGTTTTTACTAATTTGGGACTACGATCGTTTAAAATACATTTTGCCATTTAAGCAGCCGAAAACGGCGCCTCAGGTGTTAAAAAAGCCCCTGGGCAGGCGTCATCGGATCATATTTTTTGCAGGTTCCTTCGCAGTCCTGGCTTTTATCATTGTCGGTTCTTTCTATTTATATGAGATCGTACCAGGCAACTCTGAAGCTGAATGCAGAAATCAATGTACTTCCAGCAAAAACCCCGCAGCTTGTGAAGTTTTCTGCGATTGCATTTATAAACAGGGTCAACCGCTGGATAGCTGTTTAGCAACTTTTAATAAGGCGAAAGATATCCGCAAACCTGATAAGAAGTAGCACAAAGTGCACCGCTATAGCACAGCAATGAACTTCCATTTTTTAGAAGGGGTGTTACCCAAACCGGAGAACCGAAATATTCATTTTCAAACCGGGACCTTGCCAAATCTTCTGAAATAAAAGATAAAGTTTTAGACGAGGACTATGACGATCTTTTTCTACTACAAGTAAGTTGTTTTGCAAGATATACGCAAAACATTTGATGCAAATGACAAGTCCATCACCTTAAAATGCTTTCGTTTTGTTGATAATTGTATAGGAACAGTTGAATTTGCACTCGAAAACTCTTTACTTTAGTTATAAGCTGGGCAGCAAAATTAAAATTCGATAACCATGAGGATTTGTCTTTACTTTTTCCGGCCAAACTAAAACAAATAAGAAAAGAGCTTTTGGAAGCTTATGATGCGATAAAACAAAAGCAGATGCCCCACAAGGCAAAAAAAAATAAAAACAAGAAAAGATAACTACAACAAATCTGTTTTGCTTCGAAACAGATTCAAATACAATATCATTACCTTGCCCATTCATTTTTCAAATGCAACCCGACAAAAGAAACCACCTGATAGATTTGCTGAGGATACTGGCAGCGTCATGGGTAGTTTTTTTTCATCTTAACCAGCCTATAAAACCTATTGATAACTGGTATCGCAATTTTTGTAAATACGGACACCTGGGGGTACCTGTATTTTTTATCATAAGCGGTTATTGTATACTCATTGCGCTGCACCATGCCAAAAAACCAACCGAATTTGCGGCAAGGCGTTTCTTCCGTATTTTCCCGCCATATTGGTTTAGCCTGGTTATTACTGCTGGTATAGTTTTATTACTCAAGGTGATAAAACATGTAAATTCTGTAACAGTGCTTCCTAAAAATTTTTCGGGCATATTAGCCACAATTACACTTACCACAACGCCCATAACCGGTATAAAAACCATCAACTGGGTGTACTGGACACTATCGTACGAGGTATTTTTTTACCTGGCTGTGTTTGCCTGCGCCTTTTTTAAAAAACAATATTTTGTAATTGCTTTAACAGTGGTTACGCTGTTGAGTATCGTTTTACCCCGATTTGAATCGGGGCCTTTGTTCTTTTTAAACCTGTGGCCATTGTTTAGCCTTGGTGTAGCCTTATACCAGTTGCTGCATCAGCCTGCCTATAAATGGTTTAATATAGCCTTATTGGCTTTTACAGCAGTTGATTTTTATGCAACCCATCAATCCTATATTTACATTGTACTTTGCTTAATTACCGGGGCGCTTATTGTTATCAACCACTTTAAACCGCTAAAAAGCAATTTATTTAGCCACTATGGCGATGTTTCCTATTCGCTTTACCTGGTACACGTGCCCATCGGCATCTATTTGTTAGGGCATTTGAAAACCACCGCGATACAAACCAATGTTGCTTTAAATATTGTTTTTGACGTGGCGATATTGATATTCCTGGTGTTTATTTCCGGGCTAATGCACCGGTATATCGAATTGCCCGCTATTAAATATGGCAAGCGGTTTGGGAAGTGAGTTGCCACATGACAACAAAAAAAACTCTACTTATCCTATCAACAAAAAAATTCGCACATTTGCACCCAAGATGGAGCAGTACTTTATTATTGATTTCGACAGCACGTTTACACAGGTTGAGGCCCTTGACGAACTGGCCCGCATATCCCTCAAAAATCATCCCGACCGTGAGGGTATTTACAAGCAGATAGAAGATTTAACTAATGCTTCGATGGAAGGCAGGCTATCCTTTACCCAAAGTTTAGAAGCCCGGGTTAAATTATTATGTGCCAACCGCGATCATTTAAAGCAACTCATCAGCCATCTTAAAAAAAAGGTATCTACTTCATTCTCGCGCAATACCATCTTTTTTAAAAATCACCAGGACGAGGTTTTGATCGTATCCGGCGGTTTTAAAGAGTTTATTACACCTGTAGTTACCGAGTATCATATTAAAAAAGAAAACATTTACGCTAATACTTTCGAGTTTGACGACGAAGGTAATATTATAGGATATGATCGCACCAACCCCCTCTCGCAGGAGGGAGGTAAAGTTAAGTTGCTTAAAGAGCTGCAGTTGCCCGGCGATATTTATGGCATAGGCGATGGCTACTCCGATTTCCAGCTGAAGGAATCGGGCATGATCAAGAAGTTTTATGCCTTTACCGAAAATATTGAGCGTAAATCGGTAACCGAAAAGGCCGACCACGTTACCCCAAGCTTTGACGAGTTCCTGTACCTGAACAAATTACCTCGCGCCATATCATATCCCAAAAACCGCATTAAATGCCTGGTAGTTGGTGCAATTGATGAAGAGGCACAAGCTCAAATGAAAAAAGAAGGGTACAACATCCGCAACAGGGATGAGATTGAAGATAAATATTTAGAAGAAGCCGGTGTTTTATTTTGCGATGAAGACCACCAGCCAACGCCCGAGCAGGTACAAAATTCCGGCCGGTTAAAAGTGATAGGTATTTTTGGCAAATGCAATAACAAACTTGCCGAAACAGCCACCGAAAATGGCATTATTATATTTGACGATCCGAGGCATAACCCGCATAACAGCGATTTTTTGCCAAAAAGGGTTTTGGCTTTCATGAACGAGGGCAAAACACATACCAGCTGCAATTTTCCGGATTTACAGCCGCCAAGGGTTAACAATGCACACCGTTTAATCCACATCCACAAAAACGTGCCCGGCATCCTGGCTAAAATAAACGATGTATTTGCCCGCCACAATATCAATATTGTTGGCGAGTTTCTGGTTACCAATCCACAAATAGGATACGTAATTACCGATGTAAATACTGGCTATGACACCCAGGTGCTCAACGAGTTAAAGGCGATTGAGCATACCATTAAATTCAGACTGCTTTATTAGCGTTACGAGGATCGGGTTGCGCGGTTCGGGTTACGGGGTTATTGACCTGCACTCCCGATTTAAAGTTTTACACAAACCTCGCTGCCCGAACCCCGAACCTGGCAACTCGCCCCCCGAGCCAGACCACACGAACCCCGACCCTGATTAAGCGATAAAAGGAACAACCAATACCGGGATAGTTGAATGGCGAACAACGTTTTCGGCTACGCTGCCCATAAGGAAACGATCAAGGCCCGTGCGGCTATGCGTGCCTAACACAATCAAGTCGGCATTAAATTGTTTTGCACAGCTAAGTATACCATCGGCGGTAATATTAAAATCGGTAAACGAGGTAACCTCAAGCTCACTCGCGTATTCTTTTTTAATACTATCAATTAGCGATGAAGATTGCCTGGATTGGATATCAATTAACTCAGCCTGATCTATCCCTATAGTTCCCATCGGCATCCCTACTAAGCTATCATTGGCGTCTGGCGGAAAAACAGCCGGCTCGATAATATGAACCAAACCAACTGCAGCCTTGTAAGTATGTGCAATATCAAACCCATATGCTGCGGCATTATGCGCGTATGTGCTATCATCAATGCCTATTAATATTTTATTGATTTTCATGATGTTTAAGGTTGTTGTCTGAATCAGAATTTTTCACACGTATATTGTTTTCAAAGGTGTTCAAGAGGGCTATGCCATTTACAGAATTTGAGAATGAACAGAATAAATCGGACAAAATATTAAGCCACGCGTTTTCATTTTTTTAATTCTGAGAATCCTCTAATTCTGTAAATTCTGATTCAGAAATAAGACAGCCCGCAGCAAAAAATGTTTTAATCTTTGATGTCACTTTACCCTATTTAACCTCATACCATTTTTGCTACCTTTGATTATGCAATTCTCTCCCGAAATTGAAGGGCGCCTGGCGCAGTTACAGGAAAAATACGAGGCCATGGGCCAGGATATGAACTCCTACCTTGACGGCCTGCTATATGCCGATTTTTTAACCTACTGGGATTACATACACCTGGATACATTATTGAGCCTGCAGAGCCCTAAAACACCCTTTCCCGACGAAGAGATTTTTATCATCTATCACCAGATAACCGAATTATATTTTAAGCTGGTATTGCATGAATGCCAACAGATAGCTGCCGTCCAACTCTTAACTGTTGATTTTTTAACAGCACGTTTAAAACGCATTAACAGGTATTTCGGCGCACTAACCCAATCGTTCGAGATTATGGTTGATGGGATGGAAAAAGAGCAGTTCCTGAAGTTCAGGATGTCGTTATTACCCGCCAGCGGTTTTCAATCGGGCCAGTACAGGATGATCGAGATATACGCCACCGATTTTATTAACCTGGTAGCTAAGGATAAACGCGAAGAACTAAATACAGCCACTATTGAAGAGCAATTTGAATACCTGTACTGGAAGTTCGGCGCTACCGAATTATCAACCGGTAAAAAAACGCTGACACTTAAACAGTTCGAAAAAAAGTACGCTAAAACATTTATCGAGCTTGGTAAGGCAAATGCTAACTATAATTTTAACTCACTGGCTTTAAAATTTGGGGCCGAAGGCCAGCTTACACCTGAGTTAAAAACCGAATTGCGCCAGCTGGATGTAAATGTAAATGTAAACTGGCCGCTATCGCACTACAAATCGGCCGTGCGCTATCTTAACCGCGAACCCGAAGAAATAAAAGCCACCGGCGGTACCAACTGGCAAAAATACCTGCCTCCGCGCTTTCAGAAACGTATTTTTTACCCATCACTCTGGACAGCCGATGAAGTGGAAAACTGGGGCAAGGCCTGGGTAGATAACGTGCTGGGGTAGAGCGCAATGACATAAACGTTATCTCGGACTTGTTTTCGGGCCCCAGAGGGTAGGTGGCCCGCCTGAAGTGTACTACTTGGTATTGGGTTACCGAAACAAGTTCCTTCCGCGCGCTATTTTATTTAACAGCCATTTCTCCCTTGGCAACGCTCGGTGGCTGTATTTGGCTTAAGGATAGCGGTACAAGCCGTTTGGTTTTTAAATACGTTATACCCACAATGAGCATAGTCATGCTACCGCCAAATATAACCGACGGCACCGTGCCTAATAAACGTGCCGCCGTGCCCGATTCAAAAGCTCCTATCTCATTTGATGAGCCGATAAACATCTGGTTAACAGCCGATACCCGCCCGCGCATATGTTCGGGCGTTAATAACTGCATAATTGTACCACGGATAATTACGCTTACACTGTCAAAAGCTCCTTCGGTAAATATAAACAACAATGACAGGTAAAAGCTTTTAGATAAACCAAAGCAAATGATAGACAACCCAAACCCGGTTACCGCTATCAACAAATTGCGCCATGGCTTGCCCATAGGCGAAAACCTGGTCATCACCAGCATGGTTAATACAGCCCCCAATGACGATGTTGCCCGCATAATTCCCAAACCTTCGGCTCCTACCTTCAATATTTCGTTGGCAAACACTGGTAGTAACGCAACGGCGCCGCCAAAAAACACCGAGAATAAATCGAGGCTCATGGCCCCTATCATCATTTTATTGCCAAACACAAAGGAAATTCCTTCTGAAAGACTTTTATAAATACTCTCCTTAGGCACAAAAACAGGCGGATATTTGCGTAAACGCGCAACCAGTATTAATGATACTATGAGAAAAAAGATAATACAACCAAAAGTTGCAGTAATGCCGCTTATACCAAAAAATTTATCAGAATAGCCATAGATCAACCCGCCCGCAGCCGGGCCCACAATGGATGCCACCTGCCAGCTCGAACTGCTCCAGGTGCTGCCGTTGGGGTAAACTTCCTTAGGAATACTGTGCGCGTAAATAGTAAAAGTAGCCGGACCATAAAACGCCCTTGCAATTCCGTTACAAAATATCATCACGTAAATTATAGGAACCACCCAACCTACGTGAATAATATCGCTCATGCTTTTAAGCGTAACAGTAAACATCACCATCGAGGTGAATATCACCCCACTGAATATTAACAGCAACATCTTACGTTTCTCAGATTTATCAGCAATATAACCGCCGTATAAAGCGATACAAACCGCGGGAATAGCCTCGCATAAGCCTACCAAACCCAAAGCAAATGGGTCTTTTGTTAACTCATAGATATAAAAACCGATTATAACGGCTTGCATAGAATATGCAAAGGTGAAACAAAAACGCATACCGATATAAGACCGGAAATCTTTATATCGCAATGCTGCAAAGGAATCAATTTTGTGTTTACTCTCGCCTTCTTCGGTCACAGTGTTGTTTTAGATGTGCCGCAAATTTACAACACGATTTTCAGGATTTTTAAAAAATCTGCAGATTTCAGATTACAAATGTGCAGATTTTAGCAAAAAAACGCCTGTGGAAGTGCCGGTGGTAAATCGTACCTATTAAAATTCAGATTGGGGCATTACCCTCGTTCCTCAGGTCAGGCTATGCGCTTATACTGCACGGGCCTTAGCCACATTGACGGGTATCCGCTACTATCCTTAATGCAAAAAGCCGCATGTGAGGACACATGCGGCGGAAAAATTAATTCATCAATAAATAATCATCTACGCATCAAAATCCGTGCTGATCTATCAGGTAAATCAGCGCTGCGATACCGGCACCCCCCAGTTCAAGCTCGCGTTTGTTTACGTTTTCAAATACGTCGTTTGGTGTGTGGTGGATATCAAAATAGCGCTGAGAATCAGGGCGAAAGCCGATCAGCACAACGCTTGGCAACTTTTCTTTCATCGGCTCAATGTCTGTTCCCGACCCACCTATAGTCAGCTGGTCAACTTCGTATGGCTCTAATATTGATTTCCAGTTGGTGTTCACTTTTGTTATAAAATCTTTAGATACATCCGAAAAGCTGAAGCCCCGCGGGGTAAAGCCGCCTTCGTCGGTTTCTATAGCGGCAATGTGCTCCTCCTTATTTTGAGCGGCAAGTTCGGCGTATTTGGTGCCGCCTTTGTGGCCATTCTCCTCGTTCATGAAAAACACCGCCCGAACGGAGTTTTTAGGTTTGTAACCTATTGCCTTAAAGATCCTTAGCACCTCAGCCGATTGCATTACACCGGTACCATCGTCGTGCGCGCCTTCGGCCAGGTCCCAGGAATCAAGGTGGCCGCCTACGGATATAAACTTATTAGGATGCTCTGTACCAGTAAGTTCGCCAATTACGTTGTAGGATAAAACATCGGGCAATAACTGGCAGCTTTGTTTAAAATAAAATTTAGCTGCCGGGAATTTACGCATTTTAAGCATGGCACTCAGCTTGTTAGCCGCTTTGGTAGATATTGCCGCAGCCGGGATATTTTTGCCATCCTTATCGGTCAGGGTAGCGCCGGTATGGGGGTAATCATCTAAACTCTCTGTCAGCGAACGCACTATAACGCCTACTGCGCCATATTTGGCGGCGGCAGCAGGCCCCATAAAGCGCTGATCTCCAGCGGTTCCGTAGGCTTGTCCGGTTTCAATAAACCGTGGATCAAAAGCACGGTTAAAGAATACGATTTTGCCTTTAATAGCCGCTTCGCCAAGGGTTGCCAGTTCTTTAAGGCTCTGTACCTCAATAACATTGGCTGTAATACCTTCTTTAGGGGTAGCAACTGTCATCCCCAGGGCGGCAATAGGCACCGGGATACGTTTTTTGCCATCAATAATAAAAGCTGTTTCTTTGGCACCGCGTACCCAATGGGGCACCATAACTTCCTGTAAATAAACCTTATCGAAGCCATAGCTTTCCATCAGTTTTTTGCTGTATTCCACAGCTTTTTGGGCATTTGCCGAGCCGCTGATACGCTGGCCTATGTTTTTGCACAGGTAGCGCAGGCTTTCATAACTTTTGCCGTTTACAAGGGCTTCGTCGTAAATTTTGCGGATCATGAGGGAGTCCTGCTGGGCATGGACAAAGGTGGCCGACAGCATGGCGGCGAATAATAGGGTAAATGTTTTTTTCATCAAAAATGTTCAAAGAATGGATAATAATGTGCGATAAACTTGTAATTTTTTGATAAAAATTGACACTTTTCATCAACTTTTGACAAGTTTATTTTACAGCAAAGTCAGTCGGAAACAAATTTAATATTTTGCGGCAATAATGGAAGCCTCAGGAAATTTTATCCCAGCTTAAACCGGCATTTTTTGTTTCGAAGGCATGGTGCAGCACCTGGTTTTCGGGCAGGGCCAGTTGGGGGTCTTTGGCAAAAATTTGCTCCACCGTTTTGCGGGCCTTAAACAACAACTCCTGGTCGGTAGCCAGGTTGGCAACCTTCAGGTCGAGCACGCCGCTTTGCTGGGTACCATCCAGGTTGCCGGGGCCGCGCAGCTGTAGGTCGATCTCGGAGATTTCGAAACCGTTATTGGTTTTCACCATGGTATCCAGCCGAATTTTACCATCGTGGCTGAGCTTATGGCTGCTCATCAAAATACAGTACGATTGCTCGGCGCCGCGCCCCACCCTGCCGCGCAGCTGGTGCAGTTGCGACAGGCCAAAACGCTCTGCATTTTCAATGATCATTACTGAGGCATTGGGCACGTTAACCCCAACCTCTATCACGGTGGTGGCCACCATAATTTGAGTTTGCCCTTTGATGAAGCGCTGCATCTCAAACTCCTTATCGGCGGGTTTTAATTTGCCATGCACAATGCTGATCTTATACTCAGGCAACGGAAACTCACGCGAGATAATTTCGATGCCCTCTTCCAGGTTTTTAAGGTCCAGTTTTTCGCTTTCCTTAATCAGCGGGTACACAATATAAATTTGCCGGCCCAGGGCAATTTCCTTTTTCATAAAACCAAACACCCGCAGGCGCTGGTTATCAAAAAAATGCAGTGTTTGAATAGGCTTACGGCCAGCCGGCAACTCATCAATTACAGATACATCCAGATCGCCGTACAGAGTCATGGCCAGGGTGCGGGGGATGGGGGTTGCCGTCATCACCAGGATATGGGGCGGTACAACGTTTTTACGCCAAAGCCTCGCCCTTTGCTCTACCCCAAAACGGTGCTGCTCGTCAATCACCACGAAGCCCAGGTTTTTGAATTGTACTTTGTCCTCTATCAGGGCGTGGGTACCAATCAGTATCTTCATTTCGCCGCTTTCCAGTTTCTGGTGCAGTACCCTGCGGTCTTTTTGTTTGGTTGATCCGGTGAGCAGGGCCACCTCGATAAAACCATCGCCAACCAAACTGCTGATGGTTTGGTAATGCTGGCTTGCCAATATTTCGGTAGGGGCCATAATACAGGTCTGGAAGCCGTTATCAACAGCAATCAACATCGCCATCAGGGCAACAACGGTTTTGCCGCTGCCTACATCGCCCTGCAGCAGTCGGTTCATTTGTACACCGCGCTGGGTATCCTGCCTTATCTCCTTTAACACCCGCTTTTGCGGTGTGGTTAGCTGAAAAGGTAGTTTATGGTGGTAAAAATCATTAAAATAATGGCCTACAGTGCCGAATACATTCCCCTTAAACTTTTGGGTATGCAACATTTTATTGCGCAGGAGTTTAAGCTGTAGCAAGAACAATTCTTCAAACTTAAGCCGGTGCAACGCCTCGTTCAGCAAATTGGCATCGGCCGGGAAATGGATATTACGGTAAGCATCGGCCCTGCCCAGAAGTTTAAAGTGCTGGATAATGTACAGGGGCAAATTTTCTTTAATATCCTTAGCATGCAGGCCAAGTAAAGTAGCCGTTAACTTTTGGATGCCTTTGCTATC
Organism: Mucilaginibacter sediminis; assembly: GCF_051903035.1. NCBI lineage: Bacteria > Pseudomonadati > Bacteroidota > Sphingobacteriia > Sphingobacteriales > Sphingobacteriaceae > Mucilaginibacter > Mucilaginibacter sediminis. Next base: position 5,637,795 of record NZ_CP170602.1, on the reverse strand, counting down.
CAGCTGAAATTGCTTAAGCTTTTCGGTAGAGTTGTAAACCGGCTGCAAGGTAGCATTACCCTGCCGCTGCATATTGGCAGGCGAGTAGATTTCCATTTCGGGATGCGCCATTTGGGCTTGCCCGTTAAAGGAGCCTGCCTTGCCAAACACAACATATACCGTGCCGGGCACAATAGTTTTATCTATCCAGTTGATGCCTTTAAACCAAACCAGTTCCAACGTGCCGGTATCATCACGGGTTTGTACAACCAGCCGTTTGGTGTGCTTCTCGCCAACAATTTGCTTGCTAATAACACGGGCCAAAACCTGCACGTAAGGCAAGTCGGGATTAATATCTTTTACCTTATAAAATTTAGTCCGGTCGATATACCGGAAGGGGAAATGGCGCAGCAAATCCTCAAAAGTGGCAATACCCAATTCCTTTTTCAACACCTCGGCCCGGGTTTGGCCCGCGCCTTTTAAATATGTAAGTGGTGTTTGAAAAGGATCCATAGGCCTCACCTAAATCCTCTCCAAAGGAGAGGACTTTTGATTTGCGTGTTTGTTAAACCATGTGTTACAATCGTCATCCTCAGTATCTCTCCATCACAAAGGATTATGTCATTGTGAGGAACGAAGCAATCTCCTACTTTTCAGGGCGGATGTTCGTAGTTCGCGATTGCTTCGTTCCTCGCAATGACATATAGTCGCTCCTCCCTCTCCTTTGGAGAGGGCCGGGGTGAGGCTTTATTTTACCGCAATAACCGATATCTCTACATTAACGCCTTTTGGCAGTGCCGATACCTGTACCGTTTCGCGGGCAGGGAAGTTTGATGTAAAATAGGTGCCGTATACTTCATTTACCTGGCCAAAATTACCCAGATCGGTTAAAAATATGCTGGTTTTTACCACGTTGGCAAAGCCGATGCCTGCTTCGGTTAAAATAGCTTTAATATTTTCCATTACTAAAACGGCTTCATCTTTAATACCGCTGGTAACCAGCTCGCCGGTGGCGGGGTTAAGGGGTATTTGGCCAGATACAAATACAAAATTACCGGCAACAGTAGCCTGGCTGTACGGCCCGATAGGTGCAGGCGCGTTATTGGTGTTTATTATTTCCATCATTTTTTGAGTATGAACACTTGTATCAGCTTATAGATGATGCCCGCTAAAAACATCAGGATGGCCAGTGCATTTATAAAATGCATAATGCGCAGGTTAATGTTATCCGGTCTGTTGGGATCTTTTTTTCTAAAGAAATACATAATACAAACTTAGTAAAAAAAAGAGCCTCACCCAACCCTCTCCAAAGGAGAGGGCTTTTGATTTGCGTACATCGCTCCCGCGAGCTTTTAGCTCGTGGGTACCATGGTTGCAGCTTTCAGCTGCCCATGCCAAGCGGGTATTGATATGTTTATACCTGGTTGCCCCTACGAGTTACGCCATGCCAATTTTGGGTTTGCTATATCCAACCTACATTCCGAACAACTCTTTGAGATGCAGGGCGTAAAAGATTTCGAGCTCTTTCTACGCTGCTGCCCACCCTTCAAGGGTTCGAAATGACCAGGTTCTTTAAATAAGCTTTTTGCCTGCAATATATTAACCTTCGGGTGTTATGTTACCCATCTCCTGCCGGTTACCAATTGTTGCCCCGGCGCTGGCGATTACAACCAATATAACCGCGGCATATTCCTGTATCGAAAGATATTCTTTCAAAAATATCAATCCGCAGATAGCGCCAACGGCTGGTTCCAAGCTCATGAGGATACTGAAGGTTTTGGTGGGGATATATCTAAGTCCGTACATCTCTAAAGAAAACGGAACGGCGCTGCAAAATAACGCCAACCCTACAGCCGGGATAATCATACTGCTTTTAAAGTTCATCATGCCGTCACTTGCGAAAGCAAATGGCAATGTCGCCATTAATGCAAACAGCATACCTATGGTAACGGCCTGACCGCCATTTAACACCGCTGATACCCTGCGGCCCAACACAATATAGCCGGCCCAAAAGGCACCGGCCAGCAAAGCCATGCCCGCGCCAAACAAATCAATATTGGTGTTATTCCAGGGTGTCATCAATACAATTCCGCCTGCGGCCAGTAGTACCCATAAAAATTCGATGGCGCGTTTTGAACTAAACACCACAAGCAGCAACGGCCCCATAAACTCAAGGGTGACTGCTATCCCCAACGGAATGCGCGATAAGGCCAGGTAGTAAATTAAATTCATGGCACCCAGGCATAAACCGTAAGGGATAACCGCATTCCATTGTTCGCGGGTTAATGTTTTTAACCCTGGTCTGTTCACGACAAGCAGTATCAATGCCGATAATCCTATCCGCAAGGTGGCGGTAACTGAAGCACCGAGAGCCGGAAATAATCCCTTAGCAATAGCAGCCCCTACCTGAACGCTTAATATCGAGCCTAAAACCGCCAGTAAGGGGCGTATGGGTATTTTGTTTTTTTGCATTGACGGCGAGTTACAGATTTACTTTTCAAATCAGTCTATGAAAATAAAATTAACGGCGCTTAAACATTTATTGAGTTAATCAATACTACAACGAAAATGCCCCCCTTTAAGGCATGCGATTCTACTTTTAACAGATAACAATAGTTTCTCATCCAAACCCTTCAAAAAAAAACCCATCGGCAATATCATTAACATCAATAGAGTATTTATTGAGCAGTGCTATAAATCGCTCATCCAGTAGGTACTTTTGGTATACATCATAGGCCGAATTAAGGGCTGATACAGGTATATCTTTTGAGAGCGCAATACCAAGATTGAGGAAAAACTCCTCATCTCTACCCATCGATGAATAAATTTCAGCTAATGTTGCAAAACAAATTGGATCGTTGGAGTTTAGTTGGATGGCCTTAGAAATATCACTTAACGCAGCTTGGTAATTCCCCAACGCCCTCTGAAGGTCAGCACGTGAGTTGAGTATTTGGGCATCAGAAGGATTTAGCTCCACTGCTTTATTTAAGGCAGCCAACGCATCAGAATATCGATTCATTCGTTTGTACATACCGCCTTTTAATGCAATAGCCCTGTATCCAAAATCATCTGCTTTTTCCAAATAATCTAAGGCTTCCCCGTATTGCTTTAAGCGAAGGTTTGTTACCGCGATATTGAATAATATCTCAGGTGCCCCCGGGGCCAACTCCAACGCAGCTAAATCGTCTTTAAGGGCGCCATTATAATCGGTTAATTTAAATTTCAGCAGTGCACGTTGTGTGTAATATTCAAATTTGTTTTTATCCAGTTCGATGGCTTTGTTAATCAAACTCAACTTCCGCTCAATGCTGGATTCCTGTAACGACTTAACATATTCTATTTGAGCTTTTTTAATATTTAAGGATTTTTCATCAAGCGTTAAATAGTCTTTTGTCAACTTATCAAACAATTGCAGATAATCCCGATTCACCGACCCTGGTTTATTTTCATAAGACAAGCCGTGAATACGATTCTCTTCCTCCTCGAGGTTGCGGTCAGTATGTATGACAGAAATATCAAAACTGTCCAGATTCAAATCGGCTTTAAAGTCATTTCTTATTTGCTCAACAACCAGGTGTTCCTTTTCATAGTCAATCGTTTCTATCTCCTGCGATTTCTCTTTAGTGTAGCTTTTGAAAAATGCAAGGCGCGTAAGCACGAAATTTACGACGGGGCTTTTACCAAAAAGATTATTCTGAGCATTCAACAGAGACTTTATGATTTTTTTACACCCGAATAGATTTTCTTCATTTTTTATGCCTAAAACTACCACCTGGTCGGCCAGTATCCGGAGGGTAATACCGGAAATATCAGTTATGCCCGTGCGGGAATCAATCAGTAGAAAATCGGGTTTAAATTGTTGTTCAATCTGCGCTTTCATGTCCAGAAAGAACTCAATTCCTTGTGGATCTTCGCTATAAAACAGTTCATACCACCTGATTTTTGATAGTTTTTTCCAATAGTCATCACTGTGAATATTTCCTGCGGATATAAAAGCAATGTCTTCAAAATAGTTATTTGGAGCCTTGGCCGTAACAGTATAATCCACAATGCGGCCAACCGTTCCGTTTTCAGAAAATTCATAAATATAATCAACTATACCCTTTTCTATACCGGGGAAAGTATAATTCCTGAACTTGAAGCGCAGTCCAGGAGCATCCAGATCAAAATCGATGACACATACCCGCTGCCCTAACTCCGAAAGCATTGTCGCGATTTTTGACAATGCCAATGATCTGCCAACTCCGCCTTTGTAGGAGTAAAATGTTATGGTTTTCATGACTGATTAAAGTATTAATGAACCTCTGCTTTTTGCAGTTTGCTTTGCAAAGCGCACCTCGTCTGCTGCAATACCTTCAGGGAACCTCATTTCTACCACTTTTGCTTGTGGTTTGATGATCCTTATATTTTCCAAAGGGATAGTGAGATCTAAAGCTCTGACAATTTGTTTAATCCTTAACCACGAAGCCTGTTCGTAAGCATTAACCTCGTACCTTTGAATTTGTTGCTCTTTAATACCTAATTTATCAGCCAGTCCCTTTTGGGAAATACCCTGTGCAATTCTGGCACTGATTAATAGTGTTGGCAAAAAATTAATGTCTTTGTCCTTAATCTCGGTTATTTTGCCGTTGGCCAATGCATTGTAATGTTCAAGTTGTACCTGAAGTTCTTTTATTAACCCGTTAAATGCCGATTTGCCTGCCTTAAATTTAACCGGGTGTAAGGCTGATTGCTGAGACTCAAAATCGATCAGCGACTTTTCCAACTCGTTAATTTTATTTTGAGTGATTGTTGCTTGCTTTTGATTCTTAATCATATCGATATGTTTATTTTGATGATACCTTTTGGTTTGTTAGTAGCCTTATCAAACTGAAAAAAGTCTTTAAATAAGTATCCTGAACTGCCTTCCGTAAGTTCAGCAGGGAAGACATCGGCACAATACCTGTGTTGCTGCCTGTTTCGCGGATAATCCATATCCAGTATTATGGGATGGTGGCTATCTATATAATCCCAGTCCACATTGGCGTTTTCAGACCAGCATACATCCACATCTCCTGGCTCTTCCTTGTCTGTTACAAAACTTCCATCCACATAAATGACCTGGCAATTAATATCTCTTAAATCATTTATCAGCACGAGGAAACCAGCATATATTTTTGCCCTAACGCTATTGTAAACAAAGCGGCTTCTAAAATCATCTAAGGTGGTATCATGTTCGCCCGCCGGCAGAATGCCTTCATTTGTAAACGCTGGAATCATAACAATACTGCTGGATGATTTTTTTTATAATAGATGCAATGTAGTAACCTTTATTCATTTACACAACTATAAAGTTGTGTAAAGTATTTATTTATTGTCAAAATTTACCGAGCTTCCAATCGCATCGACTGTTAATCCTGTGCTTGGGTAATGACTAAAGTAGTTGTTGTGATGGATGTAAGATATGCTTTTACCTCACCGGCTTCGGAAACACCGGCAAACTCTCATGCCCGCCAGCATCTACCGATTGCACCGCAAAAAAGTAATTATCCTTTGAGTAGGCCAGCGTAGCCGTTGTATCGGTTACGTAAAACTTACGTTCCCAAAAGGCGCTGGTGGTTTCGCGCATCAGTACGTAATAGCCGGCGGGCTTTTTGCCTGTAGATGGCGCTTCCCAGGTAAGTTTGGTTTTGTTGGTAAGGTCGCTGGTTATGATGCCTACATTTTGGGGCCGGGCAGGGGCCAATGCCAGGTTGGCCAGTACCGACAGGTTCATGCGGGCTACTTTTTGTACGTAGTTAAAATCAACAAAGTCGGGCAGGTCGCCATAGTCTACACCGTTTTCGGTGCGGATGCTCTGGTGCTGGCGGTTAAAATCTTCGTTCATTTCGGTAAACCTTACCGCGGTAAAGCCCTGTTCTAAAAACGGGAGGTGGTCGCCGCCGCGCAGGTAGCGGTCGCGGCGGTATATCAATTTTACATCCAGCTGGTCAACGTAGCGTTCGCCGGTTTCTTTGGCATACCGGGCCAACTCGCGCGATGGGCTGTCATTTTCGCCGCCCAATGATTTTAGCGCAGCCACCTGCTTATCGGTCGCATTGGTGGGGATACCATCGCTGAACACCCTAACACTGCGGTTATCCTTTAAATCGGTTTCCATGCCATGAGTGTTGCCTACAATATCATTGTTCAGCATGGCATCTACGTTCCAGTTTTCGGCTTTGGCGCGTTTGGCCACATTGGTTGAACCGTAAAGTCCCTGCTCCTCGCCTACCACGGCCATAAAAATTATGGTGGCCGGGAATTGGCGTTTGGCCATCACCCTGGCCAGCTCCATCGAAAGCGCCGTGCCCGATGCATCATCATTAGCCCCAGGCTCCACCCCGTTTGCGTCCATCACATCGTTAATCCGCGAATCATAATGGCCCGATACCAGGTAAACACGGCTATCTGTTGGGTCGGTACCCTTCAGTATAGCCAGTACATTTTTCAGCTTTACCGGCTTATCAATCCTTGTACCTTTGGGCTGGGTGAATGTATCAAAAGCTACAGTCATCCGCCCGCCCGATTCCAGGGCATATTTTTCCATTTCGGCCTTTATCCAGTTTCGTGCCGCGCCGCTGCCGGTGGTTTTGCTGGTGGTATCGCTTAGGGTATGCCTGCTTTTAAAGGTTACCAGTTTGCGAATGGTTGTTTCAATGTTTTGGGAGGATACCTCATCGGCCATTTGTTTAATCCGGGCATCGGGTTTGATGATGGTTTGGGCCGAGGCGGCTGCAGTAATGAACAACAGCAGGGAGATGGTGATGTATTTCATACGGCAATTTAGCTGTTTTTATGCTGACGAGGAATTACATCTGCCGCATTTAATTTTCAGGCTTTAATGCAATTAGCCTCCGTTTAAACAAACCTCTTGTCGTTCACCAGTTGGACTACGTATCGCGAAATATCTTTTAACGGTAAAATCTTATCGGCAGCATTCAGCAAAATAGCTTCCTTTGGCATTCCGAACACAACACAGGAACTTTCATCCTGTGCGATGGTTTTACCGCCTGCCTGCTTAATTTCAAGTAAGCCCCGCGCGCCATCGTCGCCCATGCCTGTTAAAATTATTCCGATGCCATTTTGCCCGGCATAAATAGCTGTAGAGCGGAACAATACATCCACAGCCGGGCGATGCCGGTTTACCAGCGGACTATCACTCAACTCAACATAATATTGCGATCCTCTTCTTTTAAGTAAAAGGTGGCGGTTCCCGGGGGCTATTAAGGCCATGCCGGGCTTAACCAGGTCTCCGTCTTCTGCTTCCTTAACGCCAATCTTACACAAACTGTCCAGCCGCTCGGCAAACAGGCGGGTAAAGTTTTCGGGCATGTGCTGTACTATTACAATACCTGGAATATCAACGGGGAGGCCTTCTAAAAATACCCTTATGGCTTCGGTACCGCCGGTTGATGCCCCTACTGCAATTACTTTATCACTAATAATGCTTTGGTTTTTAGGTTTAACGTATTGCAGCACGGCATCGGCTGATAATTTAGGCACCACCGAAGGTTTTTCGGCAATGGATTTGCGGGCAATTTTGGTAAGTGCTGCCGATTTAACAATTTCGCAAATCCGGCTCCTGGCTTCACTGGTAAGCGCCTGCTCGTCAAACATCTTTTTTGTAAGCACCTCAACAGCACCATACTCCAATGCTTTCAGCGTTACTTCCATATCCCTCCCGGTGTGCCCGGTTATGATAATAACCGGAATAGGATGCTGGGACATTATTTTTTTGAGAAAGGTAATCCCATCCATGCGGGGCATTTCCAAATCAAGGGTAATAACATCCGGAACCTGCATGGTCATTTTGCTTGCTGCAATATATGGGTCGGCTGCTGTGGCCATAACTTCAATTACCGGGTCGGCGCTTAAAATTTTGCCCAGCAATTGCCTGAATATGGCAGAGTCGTCAACAATAAGAACTTTAATTTTATTCTTCATACGGGTGAGGTATTAGCCCTTGGTATCTATTTGCTGATCAGGAAAGTTTTGTTTAATATATTTGATCATTACCTTACCACTTTCCGAGTAAAATAAAACCTTCCGCCCACGGTATCCTCCAACATTATGGCTTAAAACCGGTATTTGCTCCTTTTTTAACACCTCAATAGCCAGCCCGATATTGCGTTCGCCAATATGGAATACGCCATTGGGGGCGCCAGTTTCGCAACCTCCGAATACCTTGGCCCTTAAATTACTTTTATTGCTGCCCAAGGCCAGCATTTTATTAATAATAGCCGGGATGGCAATGTCGCCATACTTATTTGATGGTGTGCCTTCACCATTCCAGTACGGCAGCATATAATGGTTAATACTTCCAAATTCCAATACCGGGTCCCAAAGGGCCACTGCTACACATGAGCCTAAAATAGTATCGACAATGTGAGGCTTTCTGCTCGCAAAAATCGACCCGGGGTATAAATAATATCTATCCATTATAAAAATAATAGTGGCTGTTTATTTCCTTTTAAAAATATTGGGCCGTATTTGCGTTAATGGTAAATTCATATTCGACACGGATTCTGAATGGCCCAGGAACAAATACCCTCCCGGCTCTAATTTCGAACATAGCTTCAGAATAACTTTTTCCTGTGTTGGCCGGTCAAAATAAATCAAAACATTGCGGCAGAAAATGACATTGAAATTTGCTATCGGGCCAAAATCTTCGTCGATGAAATTTAAACGGCCAAACTTTACTTTTTCCCGTAACTGGGGTACAATGCGCACAGTTTTGTTATGCACATCCTTGCTTTTAAGCAGGAACTGGCGTTTTAATGCAATTGGCACGGGGGCTACTTTATCTTCGGTATATACCGCTAATGCCGCAGCCTGCAAAACCCTGCTCGAAATATCGGTACCCCAGATATTAAAGCTAAAACCCATATGTGTTTCGGCAAACAGGCTTAAAACCATGGCCAATGTATAGGGCTCTTCGCCGGTAGAGCAGCCGGCGCTCCATACCTTAAAAGGTTTTGCGGCGGAATAATCGCGAAAAACCCCGGGCAATATGTTATTTGATAAATAATCAAAGTGTACAGATTCCCTGAAAAAATCGGTTTTATTGGTAGTCACCACATCAATCATGTGAATAAGTTCAGAACGCTGGCCTTCGTTGCTGAATATAAACTCGCAATACTTTTTATATGATGGTATATTTAAAGTTCTGAGCCGTTTAAGCAAACGTCCCTCCAGCATTATTTTTTTTGATGGCGGCAACTTAATTCCATAATTGGTATAAATAAATGTACTTAGCCTGTTAAAGTCCAGGTCGGTCATTTTGGAATTATCAAAACTATCAATATTAAAATATACCATACGGGACAGCTCAAAACATCATGTTAAAACTTTTCATAATCTGCATCAAGGCTATCCATGTTCAAGCTAACCCCGTTTGAGGATGATTTGTATTTTGGAAGATGGCTTACTTTCGCTGTATTCCTCCTGGGCCTTGTTAACGAGTTAGGCTGGGCAATTGACGCCTTGTATTTTGAGCCGTTTTCGAACCTGAAAAATGAAATAATTTCCTTTAGCTGATCGGCCTGGGATGAAAGCTCTTCGGCGCTGGCAGCCATCTCTTCGGAGGTAGCGGCATTTTGCTGGGTAACCTGGTTTAGTTGTTGCAAGGCGCTATTGATTTGGCCGGCGCCCAGGTTCTGTTCAGAACTTGACGCGTTAATTTCTTCAACCAGTTTGGCCGTATGCTGAATATTAGGCACAATTTCGCCCAGGAGCCTGCCCGATTTTTCGGCAATGGTAACGCTCGATTTTGAAAGTTCATTAATCTCGGTTGCGGCAACCTGCGATTTTTCTGCCAGTTTCCTTACCTCGGCTGCAACAACGGCAAAGCCCCGTCCCTGGTCGCCGGCGCGCGCGGCCTCAACGGCAGCGTTAAGGGCAAGTATATTTGTTTGCCGCGCTATATCGCTTATAATGGTAATTTTCTCGGCAATAAGCTTCATCGAGCTAACCGCTTCATTAACAGCAACACTGCCATCCTGGGCATCGGCCGAGGCCTTAATGGCTATTTTTTCTGTTTGATGGGCGTTGTTGGTGTTTTGCTGTACGCTTGCCACCATCTCTTCCATCGACGACGAAACCTGTTCGGTAGCGGCAGCCTGTTCGGTAGCCCCTTCAGACATTTGTTGCGATGATGAGCTTAACTCCTGGCTTGCCGCCACAATATTATCAGACGCCGAGCTTACGTACGAAATAACATTTTTAAACTTATTGATCATGCCTTTTAAATCTTCCAGCAAAAAGCCAATCTCATCATTGTTAGCCACGTTAATATCAACAGTTAAATCTCCTTCGGCAAGTTTTGATACTACTGTTGTTGCATTTAAAATGGCCTTTTTGATGCTGTATACAATAAGCAATGATATTGATAGTGAAATGGCTATGCCAAATAATATAATAATATAAGAGTGCACTTTTGCGTCTGAATATATTTCCTGGCCTTTGTCATACTCCTCTTTAGATACCGCTACTTGTAGGTCAATCAATGCGTTGATATTGCTTATAATGGGGTCTATTTTCTGAGATAGCTCATTTTGGGCAAAAGCTGACAGGGCAACTTTATCCTCTTTGTCTATAATCGACTGGAGCGACTCCAACGATTCGTCGGAATTGCGCATCAGCTCTTCGGTTTGAGCCGACAGTTTTTTTTCTTCAGGTGTGGCATAGGTAGCTGTATAGGCTTTCCAGTTGGCATCAATTTCTTCCTGGGCCCTGATGATTTTTCTTTTACCCGCTTTTAAATCAATAACGCCGTCCTTCATTTTTTGAGTAACGCCTTCAATATTTATAGCGTACATTTCGTCAATTAAAGTCAGTTGTTTAAGGCATACTACGCGGTCCTTAAATACCGTTTCCAGCGATCCGTTTACGTTGCTTAAGTTGTTCAGCCCATATAAACCTATTGCCACAAGGGTAAATGAAGTGAGGAAAACCATGACAAATAGTTTTGTCGAAATTTTAATATTGTTCATAACATCTGGTCGTTTAAGTTCGGTTTAATATTTCTCATATTTTTCGTCTATCGGGTCTTTCCCGTTCATATCTATGTTGATACCTTTATAAAAACGTTCGGGTACGGGTTTCTTCTTAACCGGATAATGGCTACCGGCAAAAGTTTTCTGGTATGGTTTAACAGCCGGAACCCGTCGTATCTCTGTCCGGGATTTAACATCGTTTCCGATGTCAAAATTTACAATATCCTTCAACTGATCTGCCTGGCCCGAAAGCTCTTCCGAGCTCGCAGCCATCTCTTCGGAAATTGCAGCATTTTGCTGTATAACCTGGTTTAATTGCTGCAAGGCATTATTAATTTCATTGGCGCCGGTATTTTGCTCCATACTGGATATGCTAATTTCCTGCACCAGCTTACACGTTTTCTGAACTTCGGGCACAATTAAATCGAGTAACTTACCCGATCTCTCGGCTATAGTTACGCCCGATTTAGACAGGTTGTTAATTTCATGGGCTGCTGTTTGGCAGCGTTCGGCAAGTTTCCTTACTTCGGCAGCTACCACGGCAAAACCGCGCCCGTTATCGCCGGCCCTTGCGGCCTCAACAGCGGCATTTAACGCTAAAAGATTGGTTTGGCGGGCAATATCACCAATAATTGAAATCCGCTCGGCAATCTCTTTCATGGATTGTACGGTAATATTAACCGCCTTGTTGCCTTCAACAATATCTTCAACAACCTTTAGGGCTATTTTTTCGGTTTGCAAAGCGTTTTCGGTGTTTTGCTGTATGCTGGATACTATTTCCTCCATTGACGACGAAACCTCTTCGGCAGATGCAGCCTGTTCTGTAGCGCCCTCAGACATTTGCTGCGCCGATGAACTCATTTGCGAACTGGCCGATGAAATATTTTCTGAAGCTACCTGGGCATATGAAACCAGGGCTTTAAGCTTGGCAACAATACTGTTTATGTTTTTAATGATAAAAAAGGCCAGTAATAGCGAAATGGTTATGCCCGAAAATATCACGATATAGGCATGGGTTTTAGCCGTTGAATATACATTTTGGCCGTTTATATATTCGTCATTTGCTACTGAAACCTGGATATCAACAAGCGCATTAACATTATTGAGAATAGAATCAATTTTGGGGTTAACATCGCTGAAAGCAAGGGACGCTACCGCGGGCTTATCCTCTTTGTCCATAAGAACTTTAAGCGACTCTAACGATTCATCTGTGCTGGCCATCAGCTCTGTAGTTTGTGCCGATAGTTTTTTTTCTTCGGGAATAGCGCCTGTTGCTACGTACGCCGCCCAATTAGTCTTAATTTCCTTTTGCGCCTTTGCTATTCTTTTTTTGCCGGTTTTAAAATTGATACTGCCATCATTTATTTGCTGAGTAACATCTTTAATATTAATCAGGTACATATCTGAAACAACTTTTAATTGTTTAAGGCACACAATCCGGTCTTCAAATACAGTTTGCAGCGATCCGTTTACTTCTTTTAAATTAAGCTGCCCGGTAATGCCAATTGCTCCAATGGTCAGGAACAGTACACCAACCAGGATGTAAAGTTTGGCCGAAACTTTTATGTTTTGTAAAATCATATCACGTTTTAATATTAACTTTCAGTAATGGCATACACATCGTCGGCCGAGAAAACTTTATCGATATTTAATATCATCACAAAATTATCCTCTACCTTTCCAATGCCGGTTATAAAATCTTCGCGGTACATAGCGCCCATACTTGCCGAAACCTGTATGTCCTCATCAGGAATATCGATTACCTTTTGTACCGAATCGACAATGGCGCCTACCAGCAATGGTTCTTTTCCGCTATCGATATTCAATACCACAATGCAGGTATCAATAGTAAATTGGGCGTCGGGCATGGCAAACTTGTTGCGGGCATCCATTACGGGCAAAATGTTGCCCCGTAAATTAATTACCCCTTTCATAAATGCCGGCGATTTGGGCACTTTAGTAATAGGGCTCATTTCTAAAATTTCTAATACATCGCCCACGTTGATAGCAAAAAGCTCGTTTTGAAGCTTAAACGTTAAGTAAGATTGTGTTTGCAGTTTTATTGACATATTGCAAGGCGTTTTTGGTGTAAGTATTCTTCAACAACTTTATTGGTATCTAATACAAGAGCAATTTTGCCATCCCCCAATATGGTTGCCCCCGAAATGTGGTCCATGTTCTGGAAATATCTCCCAAGCGGCTTTAAAACGGCCTGAAATTTCCCAACGATATTATCGACAATTAAGGCTACCCTTTTTTCATCGTAGTATACCAATATGATTTCCTGCGAACCCGACAGGTTTTCTTTGCCATCAAATTCTTCGCTTAAGCTGATGAAAGGGATTTGTTCGCCATCAAGTATGATGAGGTTGTTGAAGCGGTTTAGTTGCTGCACGGCAGGCGCTTCAAAACAACGATCGACGGCCGCCAGCGGAATAACAAATGAAACATCGTTAATTTTTACCAGCAGGCCATCAATAATAGATACCGTGATTGGTAATTTTATAGTAATGGTTGTGCCGGTATTTGGCTGAGAAGTTATTTTAATCTGCCCCCTGATATCTTCAATCCTGCGTTTTACAACATCCATACCCACACCCCGGCCCGAAATTTCACTTACCTGTTCTGCAGTTGAAAAACCGGGGAGGAAAATAAGGTTGAATATTTCTTTTTCGCTCAGTACTTCATCTTTGCCAATAATTCCTTTTTGTATGGCCTTATCCCTTATTTTTTGCGGATCGATGCCTTTTCCATCATCCTGAATTTCGATGTAAACATTAACCCCGGCGCAAAAGGCCTTGAATAAAATTTTGCCATGCCTTTTTTTGCCAGCCTTAACCCTGTCATCCGGGTATTCGATGCCATGATCGATGCTGTTTCTGAGGAGGTGCATGATTGGGTCGGCCAGGCCCTCCATGATATTTTTATCCAGTTCGGTATCGGTGCCTTCGGTAACAAAATCTATTTCTTTATTCAACTCGTTAGCCAGGTCCCTAACCAGGCGGTTAAACGGGTTGAGCATATTTTTAATAGGCACAAGGCACATACTAAATGCGTTGTCCCGAAGCCTGGTTGATATTTTCTCGAGGTTTTCGGTAACTGCCAATAACTCCGATTGCGGGTTTTGGTCGGTAAGTGTGCCAAGCTTGGCCTGTAAGGTCATTAACTCGCTTACAAGGCTCATGAGGCTGTCTAATCTTTCGGATGGCACCCTGATGCTCGATATCACGTTTTTTTTGACTGGTTCTGCAGCTGCCGTTTTTGAAACCTGCGGCACAACATCTTTAGCTTCTTCGGGATAGCCGGCGCTCTCATTTTGCTGCAGCATGGCCTCTTCGGGCTGGGGCATTAAATTAATTTCGAGCTTGCACCGGCCTTCAACAAAAACAAACACCTCCCTGATGGTATCGATATCAACGCCGGTAGCAAGGTAAATATCCCAGGAGGTGTAACAATATGTTGGCTCGATATCCTGCAACGAAGGGATGTCGTCGATATTTGGAATAACTGTACAGTTACCAAGTGTTTGCAATTCCTCTAACAGGTAAACAGGATTAGTGCCATTGTAAAATATCTCTTTATCGGGCGCAAAAATGATGTGATAATTTTTTAACCCGTTATTTTCATATGCTGCTGTTTGGGCAACCGGGCCAAGCGGGTTGTTTTCTATGTTTACTCCGGCCAAAATATCCTTCAAAATTTTCACTACCCTTGCAGTAAGGCTATCGTGTGTTTTTTGATGCTGAATATCCAATTCGCCCTGGTTTTTTGCCAGGTAAGTTAAGTGGTCAAGCGAATCGAGGGTAACATCAATAATTTCTTTGGTGATTTTTTTCTGCCCGCTACGTACGTGCTCGTATATTGATTCAAGGTGGTGAGTAAATTCTGTAATTACCTTAAAGCCAAACATCGAGCTATTGCCCTTTAAGGTATGCATGGCCCTAAAAACCTGCTGTATCAGCGCAGGATCGTCCGGACTGGTTTCCATTAAAAGCAGGCTCTTTTCCATATCGGCTATCACCTCCATGGCATCGTCGCTAAAGTTTTGTTGGTATTGGTCCATTATCCTATCATTTTTTTAACCGTGGAAACCAATTTTTCTTTGATAGCATCTTTGTTCAATAACACAGTTGCGCCAGAAGTTTTGATGTAATCGCGAATACTGATGGTACTATCCGAAACAAATAGCACAACAGGTAAAAAGCGGTAATACTGCATGTTTCTTATCTCGCTAATCAGTTGCAGGCCATCTTTATTGGGCATGTTAAGATCGGTGATCACCAGGTCGATATTTTTTTTATCAAATTGAGTTAAAGCATCTTCGCCATCGCACCCGGTTAAAACCTGGTAGCCTGCTTTTTTAAGCATGGAACTTATCAACCTTATCACCATTTCAGAGTCATCAACCAATAACACTGTTTTGCTTGCACCGTTCATTAAACAGATATGAATTTATTAAACCCCGAATTATTTAACACTTCGCTGATGTATGCCGTTGGCTCAAAAATATAGTCAACTTTTTTGCCCTGGTCTGATGCACTTCGCGATAAGGCCATGAGCAGTTGTAAAGCTGTGAGGTCTATTTTTTCGATATTTTTAAAATGCAACTCAACGTGGCCATGATTGGTAAGGAGCAACAAAAGCTCATTTTTTATTTCGGCAGCATCCCTGATCTCCAGGCTGCCGCTAATCAGTACCTGTATACCGGTGTTGCTTATTAAAGTATTTTCGAAAGAAACATTTTCCATGTATAAGCCAATTAATTAGCGTGTTTATTTAACTTATTGGTCTTTAACGCATAATGAGCAGTCAAGGTTATGTTTTGAGCAAAACAGGTTTTAGTTTCAAAATAACAGGTATAAACCCGTTAAAAAATTTGGCCGCGAAGTGATATTGGCCAGTTCAGAATATTTTAAAATTGCAATGGCGACGGGTACGATAGCAAGTAAGCCAGGCAAAAAAACTGCCCATGTGCGGGCCTTAAATGGTATGCCTAAAACAAATTGGGTAGTATATAATGGTTATAGTCTCGTTTCAGGCGGTTGATTATAGCTGCCCGTAAAAAGGTGCATTTAACGCATGGCACCAGGTAAGTATATAGAATTTAATTTCCCAATCCCATTTTTAAAACTTCAAAGGCCAGCATGATGCAGTGATGACCTTTAAAGATTGGTTATCTGTTATCAAGATTAATCATTTAAGCCTTTTCCGTTAAGAATTTGCGGTATGCATTTTTCAACCCTTTCCTGCCGGGTTTTGGCTTGTTTGGGGGCCGAAAAATGCAGCATGTATGCCCTTTGCCGTCCGGGGGTTAATGCATCAAATGCCATTTTAAGGGTGGGCATCGCATCTAATTTATGTTGAAACTCTTCAGAAATTGTAAATTCTGCAGTTTTTTTAAACTCTACTTTCAAACCTGCTTTTTCTACTTCAATAGCTTCATAAATATAGGTTTTCAGGATGGAGGCTACTTCAACTATCTCCGTTAAGTTGGTAAAGCGCACCTGCCGCGCCGCCTGCACATTTTCTGTTTGTTGTATTAAAATACCATTGGCATCATTTAACAACGCGCCTTTAAAAAACAAAACCGCGCAATACTCTTTAAATACATGTATTAAAACAACGTTACTTTTATGAAAAGTGTAGCAAGGAACGCCCCACTTCAATTCTTCGGTAAGGCCACAGTCAAGAACAATCATTCTCAGCCGTTCCAGTTCCTGTTGCCACTTTTGGGCTTTGTTAAAATAAAAATCAACCTTAGGATTTATCATATTCTCGGGTTTAAATTTATCGCTTGCACAAATTTACACTTTTAGCCAGCCACGGAAACCCCTGGCAGCATAATAGGATTCGGCCCCGTTGTGATAAAGAAATACGGTATCATAACGGCGATCGCAAAAAACAGCCCCGCCAAGTTTCCTGATACCGGCAGGTGTTTTTACCCAGCTCGATGTTTTCAAATCAAACTTCCCAAGCTTTTGCAATTCCCGGTATTGCTCTTCTGTTAAAAGCTCAATACCCATGGCAGCCGCCATGTCAACGGCGTTATTTTCCGGTTTAAATTCTTTTCTTGCCTCATGCGCTTCACGGTCATAACAAAGGCTTCTGCGACCTTTGGGGCTTTCGGCCGAGCAATCGAAAAAAATGTACTCGTTTGTGCTTTTATCATAAGCAACAATATCCGGTTCGCCGCCGGTTTTTTCCATTTCGTTAAGCGACCATAATTTTTTTGTATCCGCTTCCAGCTTTGCTTGTACATTAATCCATTCAACACTGCTATGGCGGTTCTTGTTTTTCTCAAAGCGGGCTTCCAATACTTTGAGTAGATCTTCGCGATGTTCTGGCGACAAATTTAGATTCATGCTATTCGTTTTTATTGGTTAACTGAATTGATCTTTCTATCGGCAGGCCTGAAATACCACGACACTACGGTCAGGATTAACAATAATAATGACGGAAATATCTCAATAGCCGGATGGCCTGACGCAATATGCGAAAATGCCGCCCCCGATGTCACAAAGAAAAATCCGGCGTAAGCCCATTCTTTCAGCAAAGTAAATTTAGGTATCAGCACCGCTATAACCCCTAAAAATTTCCAAACACCTATTATGGTTAAAAAATAGACGGGGTAACCCAGGTGTATTATGCTATCAACCCCGCCCTGCCCCTCTTTCATTTTAAGCATTTGTACTGCCGCGGTTGATACCATACCTAATGCAAGCCAGATAGTGGCAACCCAATAAATGATTTTATTTTTTTTTGTCATGATGTGTGTTATTTTAATTTGCTTACTATATCCTGCAACCGGTTATGCGCCATATTAAGGCCCTGGGCAAAGGGCAGCTTCAGCAATTGGTTCCTGTCTTCAACTGATTTATATACAATGCGAATGCTGATCTTACTGGTAGCATCGGTAAGCCGCTCAAATTCCAAAAACTCAAGCTGAACAGGAAAAGGCGTGTTTTCCATTTCAAATGTGCGGGTAATTTTTTGCTCCGGAACAAACTCGTGGATAACCCCATTGGCCCTAAACACTACGTTCCCTTTGGCATCAGATGTTTCGAATTGCCAGCTGCCGTGCTTTTTGCCTTCGAGCTTCAAAACCTTGGTCCCCATCCATTGCTCAACAATTTCGGGCTCTACATGAGCTTTAAACAGTAATTCTAACGGCAAATCAAATTCCCTGGTAATCACCAGGTACTGTTGACCTTCCCCGGCATCTATTTTTGTTTTCAGTTCCATATATGCTATTTTTTTGATTGATAGTTTTTCATGATATCTTCCAGTTTGTTAAACCGGTCATCCCACATCTTGCGGAATGGCTCAATAAAGTCGGCTACTTCTTTCATGTTCTTTGCATTAATGTAATAGTATATTTCCCGGCCGTTTTGCTTTTGCTCAAGTAATTCGCACTCGGTAAGTATTTGCAGGTGTTTTGAAACTGTTGGCCTCGCAGTGTCAAAGTTTGATGCTATTGCGCCTGCCGTCATAGATTGTGAGGCAACCAACAGCAATATAGCCCTTCT
The DNA here is from genome assembly GCF_051903035.1 of Mucilaginibacter sediminis. Classification (NCBI taxonomy): domain Bacteria; kingdom Pseudomonadati; phylum Bacteroidota; class Sphingobacteriia; order Sphingobacteriales; family Sphingobacteriaceae; genus Mucilaginibacter; species Mucilaginibacter sediminis. The sequence continues at coordinate 5,619,275 of NZ_CP170602.1, read as the reverse complement.
TGTTGGATCGGCTATGGCTTGAAACACGTCTCGTCTTAAATTCATTGCGTAGCTATTTGACTACAAATATAAATGTAGCTATTTAACTACGCAATTTTTTCAGATTTTTTTTTTGAAAATATTTGCACACTTCTATTGAACTTTCTATACGTCAATAGCTGGCAGGGCTTCCGGCGGATATCCAATATTGAAAATATTGTTCACCGGATTATGTGCCTTTTAACAAAACTTGATGCAGATACTATCAGGGAGAGGTAAGCCAGGGCTTCCTAAAACAATTGCAGCCCCAATTTCATAAGAAAACGGGCCTCCTGTCGTCGGTAAAAACGTATTGTATCGCCGGCACTATAGGTTGGCGGGCTGTTGGCTGCCTGCCGAGGGACATTAATTTAAAACACTTAGCGCTTCTTCTACAGAAATGGCGCCATGCGATTGATCAAGCACGCACTCGCCGTCTTTGATCAGTAACAATTGCGGCGACTCGTGGTGAACATGAAAAAGCTGGGCCACCTGGGCCGATAACTCGCGGTAGCTAATCAGGTCTAAAAAGTAAAGGGGCATATCTTCGGGAAGGTCTTCCCAATCCAGCTCAAAACGGCGCTTGGCCATCATACTGATAGAGCAGCGGGTGCTATGTTTAAAAATCAGGCTGTAACCATTACGGTTCTTTATCTCGTGCAGCTGGTCGGCCGACGTAAGCAATATCCAGTTCATTTTTTTTAGTATTTAGTATCAACATAGCTGCAATGATGTATGCAATTTCTGCTAAAAGGTATAAGATGTTTTTATAAATATTACATGGGCATACATTGCCTGACTGTAATATTTTATTTTTGTCTTAACTCTTTATTCTAATCTCTTGACTCTGTCACAAACGTAATTATAACACAAAATCTGCCGATAGTGGTCGGCAGATTACAAAAATGACATTTTCCTGTTAGCGGCCACTCTTAGGGTATGAACCATAAGCAGGGCATAATTTGTTGGAGCATGACGATATGCTACCAGCCGCAAGCGCTATAATAGCTATGTAAATAAATTTTTTCATTGTGTTTTGTGCTTAACAGTATAACGTAAATCAACCCTTCAATGTTTCGGCCAGCGCTGCCATTTTTATAGCGGTAATTGCGGCTTCGTCGCCTTTATTGCCATGCTTTCCGCCCGCGCGGTCAATAGCCTGCTGCTGATTATCAGTAGTTAATACCCCAAATATAACAGGTTTTGCATATTTTATGGCAACATTGCTTACACCATTTGCAACCGCATTGCAAATAAAATCAAAGTGGCGGGTTTCGCCCTGTATTACGCAACCCAAACAAATTACGGCATCAAGCTTTCCGGTTTTTAGCAGCAGGTCGGCGCCGGATGTAAGCTCAAAACTGCCGGGTACCGTATAACTCATAATATTATCGGCTAAAGCCCCATTGGCAACCAGGCTATTGTAAGCGCCCTGGTATAGCGCGTTGGTAATTTCGGCGTTCCACTCGGCCACCACAATGCCAAAACGGTACGGCGCGGCAGATGGTATGGTGGTATGCGAAAAATCTGAAAGGTTTTTTAATTGCGATGCCATTGTTTATTGTCGTTATTTTTTTAACCTGTCATCCTGAGGCACGAAGGATCTATCAGCTGTGCCTGACCGATAGAAAAGTTCGCGACTAGATCCTTCGTACCTCAGGATGACAGTCGTTTATTTTTGATTGTCATTCCCCCTTCAGAGTTTCGGAAATTTTACCCCTCAGCATGACAGGTGGTTATAAACCAAATGTTCGATTCCTGATTTGCCAAAGGTAATATTACCAATCTGCAAATCCGAAATCGAACATCTGAATTCCGAATCCGAAATTATAGCTTCGCGTCTACACGAGCAATGTACTCGTCAATATTTTGTGCTTCGGCGCTTTCAGGATATTCTGTTTTAATCCTGTTGTAAGCCTCGCTTGCCGATTTATTGTCTTTGGTTTCTTCGTAAACCAAACCTAATTTTTTAAGGTAAAGCGGCGATAAAAATTTATTTTTTGCTTTATCAACAGCTTTGTTAAAATAGGTTGCGGCATTGCTGTAATCTTTCAGCTCAACATAAGCATCACCTGCACTTCCAAAAGCTTCGGCAGCAACCATGCTGTCATCGCCGCGGTAATTGGTCAGGTTTTCTATCGCTTTATGGTATTCGCCTTTGTTAAGGTAAGCGGTGCCCAGGTAAAAATAAGCCAGGTTTGCAGCTTTGGTATTGCTGTAATCGCTTATTATTTTTTTGAAGCCCGGGTAGCTGGCATCGCCGTTGATGGCTTTGTCCCAGTCTTTTTTAGCCCAAAAATCCTGCGCAACATACATTTGATTGGCGGCCTTGGTTTCCAGCGGACCTAAGTACACTTTAAGGTATAAAAAGTAAATTACAATAAGGGCCACTACAGCACCGCCTATAAAAAGTAAGCTTTTTTGATTCTCGCGTACGAAGTTGCCACTCTGGCCGAAAGTAGTATCCGGTGTTGCAACTTTGGTATTCGCCTGGGTTTTTGACATTGTTATAACAAAATTAAGTTTGCAAAGTTACGGTTTTCAAAATTTCTGGCAATAGCTTAGTGTTAATTATTTAAGGGCAAGTTTATTGGATGGGATTATGTGAGTGATTGCCGCGAACAATAATCAACTACTCACCATGTAAGAATATTTTAGCCCGATTAACCATTCACCCAACAAAGGTGTTTTCCTGTTCATAGAACTATTGTGTACACATTTTTTAACTAAACGAAAATGTCGATAGCGCACGCGGTAGGATTGTGTGGCGCGAAAGAGAAACTATATCCTGAGTGTGGCGAAAAATCTTATACACCTTGCATCCCAAAAGCCTAACGTATTGCAGGGCGTATAAGATTTTCCTCCCCCCCGCCGCTCAAACCACCTCTGATTTGTTCGTGACAAATGGATAATACTATCTGTAATTGGCCCGTTTTACCAGGCCTTTAATATCCGTAACCACAATCTTTCGGCCCTCCCTGATTAATAAGCTTTCATCTTTGAATTCTTTGAGCAGTCGGGTTACATTTTCTTCGGCAATGCCGGTTATATCGGCCAGGTCGGCCCTTGAAATCGTCAGGGCCACGTTTGGATTAACAGTGTCCTCTTTGTATTTTTCGCGAAGCACAATTAACGCTATCGCGAGCCGCTCTGCTGCGTTCCTTTTGGCAAACACTAAAACAGTATTTGCCAAAACCATAACCTCATGACTTAAAGCACCCAGCAGCTGCTGTGCAAAGGGAGGGCAGTTTTTTATGGTAAACATAAAGTCTTCGATAGGAATAAAATATATCCGGCTGGCTTCCAATGCTGCTGCCGAGTCGGAATAACGATCCCTCGAAAGTACGGCGTGATAACCCACCAATTCTCCATTACCGGCAACATATATGGTCTGCTTTTTTCCGGCGTGGTCAACTTTATATTTCTTTACCTTACCATTAACCATCAGGAAAACCCCGGCCGGCAAAGTATTTTCCCTGAAAATTATTTCTCCTTTTTTATAGATATGACAAGTGCTATTTATAAGCAAACGGTTATAGTCATCAACTGTCAACAACTTTAAAGCAGAGGCCGTAATAAAGTTCCATTTCTCGATCGGAAAAATCCTGTTTAGGCTCATGTGCAAAATTACAGAAACAGCGTATTATATACATATGATATAAGTATGATAAAAACGTGATAAGTATCACGTTTGCGGGTGATTATTTTCTTTCACTTAGATTAAATAACACATTAAATTTGATTCGAAAAGCAATGTTTGTCTTAACAGGCAATTTAATTTAATCATCTATTAATAAAACAATGTCAATCATTATCCTCATAAGTTTAACTGATTACCTAACTGTTGGAGGAATATGGCAAAATATTGGCTTCTATGCCATATTATTAGTATTAGCATGGATATTAACCAACCAGTTTGCTTTGTTAAAGAGACGCAATAGCGAGAGACAAAAACCCCGGTAAGATGATTGGCAATAAACACAAATAAGGTAATTGTGTGCGCACTTTAGTGCATGCCTGCGTTGCGGCCTTATGATTATCGCTTAAATAATGGGAAGACCGACACGACTCAAGCCTTCCCACCCCTAATTAATCTCGTTTAGCTAAATATCAGAACATTTAACTGATTATTAGTGCACCATTTGCAAGTTGTATTAAAAGTGTACAATAGTGTATAATAAATGTGTAGTGTCTTATACTAATTTAAAATTTGTACTGCCTTATTATTAACAATTGATAAAAATTCAAAAACAGGAAGATGTTTTTGAGTACAAATCCTGCACAACGGGCGATTGATAGTCTTTAGCCAAAAGTGTTAAGTCTTGAATCCAGCCAAAAAAGAATAAATTTAGCTTCTGACTCTGGACTTAACACTATTAACGCAACCCTATTTGCTTATAACAACAGGGCTTATCCCTTTATGCGTAGGTACCACTTCCTTTATACTACCATCATTATTAAACTCCAGCTTATCTATACAAACCTCGCGGTTGTAGCCGGCGGCATCGCCCATGGTAATGCCTTTGGGGTAATTAAAGCGGTGGTATACAATATACCATTCGTCGCGGCCGGGAATCTGTATAACCGAATTATGCCCGGTTCCGTAAATGCCTTCTTTAGCATTTTTGGCAACTACCACATTGTTTGCCGGTACCATTATTGGCCCAACGGGCGAATTGGATGTGCCATAATGCACCGTGTAATCGGGGCTGCGCGTATCGTTTTGCGACCACATAAAATAATAGATGCCTTTACGGTAAGCTACGTAAGTGCCTTCGTTATAATGCCTGTCGGGCGTTAATATTTTTGTGGTACCGGTTTTTAACGAGATCATATCGTCATTCAACTCGGCGCAGGCCATGTAACCATTACCCCAGTACAAATAACTCTTGCCTGTTTGCGGGTCGGTAAAAACATCGGCATCTATTTGCTGGCCGCCTTTTACACCCGCAGGCAAACTATCAAGCAGCGGTTTCCCGGAATCAACAAAAGGACCAGCCGGATCATTGGCGGCAGCTACGCCAATTTTTTGGGCGGCAGCAAAGTAGTAGAAATATTTATAGCTGCCGTTTATCTTTTTTTCGATAATGCAGGGCGCCCAGGCATTCTTTTTTGCCCAGCTTACATCTTTGGGTAAATCAAGTATCACACCTTCATCCTTCCAGTTAACCAGGTTGGCCGATGAAAAGGCTTTAAAATAATTGCCGCTCCAGCCGTCAAAACCATCGCTGGTAGGGTACAAATAAAACCTGCCCGTTTTTTCGGCATACAATATCTCGGGATCGGCATAGTAGCCTTCAATTGCCGGGTTGTGATTTTCCTGTACTTGTACATTATAGGTTTCAGGCTTTTTCCCTTTGATGGTCACTGTATATTTTACCGGGCCTTTGGTAAAGTTTTGTGCCGCGGTTGGTGTCACAGTAATACCGGGCAACGCATTGAACGCCGGATTAAATGCCTTTAAACCCGTGCCAGGCAGTACCGGCAACGTGAGAGTGTGAGTGGCAGAATCTAACACAATGTTAATCTTTTTTACCTGGCCCGACCGGGGCGACAGCATTACATCATCTGTGCTTCCCCATTTGGCGGTTAGGCGGGCAGCCTCTTGCGCAGTAACCGGCATAACAGTACCGTGACGCGGATGAAAATTCATGGTTACCTCGTTATCAATAGCAGTAAAATGTTCCAGGTCGGTAGTGCGGGTAAACTGGTATTTACCTTCGGTATATCTGTCATACATTAGTATATAGGCATCACTATTGTTCAGTTTAAAAGTACCGGCGCCTTCTACCGGCGATTTGGTTTGCTGAACATATTTATCTATCAACACATAACCTTCGGTCAGCTTATCCGATACGGCAATTTTGATTCCAGATCCCGAACCTTCTGTTTTAAAAAACAAGTGATATTTGCCGTCTTTATAAACAATATCCCCATCAATACAGGCACCGTTGTCGGGTTTAAAAAATAGTTGTTTAGGTGCGGTTTCCAGGCCCGAAAAATCTTTGTTGGCATAGGCATAATAAATTTTGTCGGGCTCGTTACCAAAACGCATCGACCAATATATCATGTACTTGTGCAGCTTGGGGTCGTAAATAGTTTGGGGGGCCCACACCCGGTTCACACCTTCAAACTCCTTAAATACCTGCGGCACAACAACCGTATGCGATGTCCAGTTGATTAAATTGGTAGATTGCATCAGTACCATAGCCGTGTCCGGCCCCCAGCCGTACTTTTCGGTATTCATGTCGGTAGCCACCATGTAAAACGTTTTCCCGTCGGCCCCTCTCAGGATGTGCGGATCGCGTACGCCTCCTGTTGTACTTATAGCCGCCGAACTTAAAACCGGCAGGTTATTATTAAGAGCGCGGTAGTGGTAACCATCATTACTTAAGGCAAACCGGATAGCTTCGCCTTTTTTGCTGCCGGTAAAATAGGTAAACAAATACGCCGAATACGCATTTGCTTTAGTGGCCTTTTTAGCGGGCTTGTTACCGGCCGACTGAGCAACAACGCCTGACGCATGTGCAAATATTGTTGAAAATACAATTAAAAAAAGCCGCGTGCATTTCAGGATGTTCATACGTAATAAGTCTTTTCTTTAAAAATATACAGGTTATAATGGTGTTTGATATCAAACCGGGGCAATTTTATACGCCCGGCGAATCCGATGCCAATATTAATTTAAAAGTGTCAAAAACACAATTATTTTGGAAATTTTATTTTTTTTACAGGGACTGGTGCCTAAATATACTTCTCACTACCTGTTTAAATTTAATTTTCAAATATTCACAGTTTGCCCAAAGTTTATTAATATTTGTTATCGCTTTCGGCATACCTGGTTTTAATAAAAACAACCGAATATTACATGCTAATTAACTAAACATACCCGTATATTTAGTTGCACAGCGGCTATAGATCATTGAATGTAACAAAATTTGATAATAACCTAAATTGTTGACCTATGAAATTTCAGAAGTTTTTGGAGCGGTATTTTTTGGCCAAGTTTTGCCTGGCAACAATGTTTACTGTAGCCCTTACAAGCGTTTTGGTACAGGCGCAAGTTAGGCAGAACAAAAAAAATGCTGCCAAAAAACCCAACATAGTTTTTATTATGAGCGATGACCACTCCTACCAGGCCATCAGCGCATACGGCGGGATGCTTTCCAAATTGGCACCCACCCCTAATATTGATAAAATTGCAAACGGAGGCATCATTTACAAAAAAGCCTTCGTAGAAAACTCGCTTTGCACTCCCAGCAGGGCCTGCCTTATGACAGGCTTGTACAGCCACCAAAATGGCCAGCGCCAGCTTGCCGAGGGCATCGACTCATCGAAAGTATTCTTTAGCGAGTTGCTTCAACAGGCTGGATATCAAACGGCCATTGTTGGCAAATGGCATATGTCTACAAGCCCTAAGGGATTTAATTACTACCACATACTTGACGATCAGGGCAAATACTATAACCCCACTTTTAAAGGCCCCGAAACCGGGTATAAATTTGTACAGGAACAGGGCTATGCTACAGACCTTATTACCGAACATGCCCTTGATTTTTTAGAAAAACGGGATAAGGGCAAACCCTTTTGCTTAATGATACACCATAAAGCCCCCCACCGCAATTGGATGCCCCCCGGCAAATACCTTGATTTGTACAACGATGTGAATTTTCCTGTCCCCGAAACTTTTTTCGATGATTACCAATCGCGGTGCGACGCCGCCAAGACTCAAAAAATGTCAATAAGCAATGATATGGAACTGGTTCAGGATTTGAAAGTGGAAGAGCTGAAAGATCAATTGGTAAGCCCATATGATAAACTTTCTTATACGTTTTTAATGAGCGAACTTGGCCGTTTAACACCAGAGCAGCGTGCCGCGTGGGATAAGCATTATAAGTTGAGAAACCAGCAGTTCATAAACGCTAAACTGACCGGGAAGGCGCTTGCATTATGGAAATACCAGGAGTTTTTAAAGGATTACCTGCGCTGTATTAAATCGGTAGATGACGGTGTAGGCGCAATTTTGAAATACCTGAAGGATAATAACCTGGAAAACAATACTATGGTTGTTTATACATCAGACCAGGGGTTTTATATAGGCGAGCACAACTGGTTTGACAAGCGGTTTATGTACGAGGAATCATTCCGGACGCCCCTGTTGATCAGATATCCAAAGGCTATAAAACCAGGAACGCAAAGCGAAGCCCTGGTACAAAATATTGATTATGCACCAACATTTTTATCGCTCGCGGGCATTAAAAAGCCAGAACAAATGAGTGGCACTTCGCTCGATCCAACATTTAAGGGGCCTAAGCCTGCGGGATGGCGCAGTGACTTATATTATCACTACTATGATTACCCGGCATTTCACCTTGTGCGCAAGCACGATGGTATACGTACCGAACGCTATAAACTGATTCATTTTTATGGCAAGGGCGGCATGCGTGGCGCAACCACCAAATACCAAACAACTCCCGGCTACAGGGAATATACTGTTCTTAAGCTGCTCAACAATGCGGGCTACGTAACTAATGATGCGGATATTGACTGTAATGAGCTTTACGATTTAAAAACCGACCCGCAGGAACTTCATAACCTTTTTGGCAAACCCGGGTATGAAAAACTTACCGCCGATTTGCAAAAACGGCTTGATGGATACCGGAAGAACCTGAAAGTACCTACCGACGAATTTTGATTACCAACATCATGTTGAATAATGATGTACCGGTATTTATTTAACCCGGTATATCATCATTCAATAGCGGCATATGAAAAGCACTTTTGCAACGGCCTACAAGACCAATTTTTCGTTAAAAGACTAAAGAAATCCTGTATTCTACTCATTATTGGCATAAATTACAACTTGCGGTTTTACCAATCGTACCCACTATCAAATTTAATCACCCGTGTTCAGCACCGGTATTAATGCCCTTTTCGTATCCGCGGGGCATTATCTAATAAAAATATATGGGGATGATTTTATTAACACAGGCTGCGATTGGCAAAAAACTTTCGGAGGCACTTGTTTTGTAATACAAGGAAACAATGAACCTCTTTATAAAAAACATGGTGAGCAGCCGCTGCAAAATTATCGTCGAATTCGAATTGCGAAGGGCAGGGCTCAAATGCACCGCTATTGACCAGGGAAGGGCAATTATTACCGGTGATGTGGGGCTGGCCCAAATTCAGCAGGCGGGCATCGCTTTATTAAAATACGGCCTGGTATTAATGGATAATAAGAAAAACATCCTGGTTGAAAAAATAAAGCAGGTAGTTACCGATTTGATCTTTCATTCAGAAATTCCGTTAAAAACCAACTTCTCCGATTACCTGAGCAACAAGCTTAACCTCGATTATACTTACCTGGCCAATACCTTCTCGGATGTGCAGGGCACCACTATTGAACAGTTTATCATCATGAATAAAATTCAACTGGTAAAACAGTTAATATGGCAGGATGAATTAACCCTTACCGAAATTTCGTGGAAACTGCATTACAGCAGTGTGGCGCACCTATCTGCCCAGTTTAAAAAAGTTACCGGTTTAACACCCTCGCAGTTTAAACATTTTGATTTTCAAAACCAAAGCAGCTTTGCTAATGTGTGAATTATATAACTAATACAAAAAGTTGTATAACATGCCTGCCGCCAGGTAGCCATAAGTTTGTACCATCCTGCAATCTGACCCAATAGGACCCCGGGACTTTACAATTTATCTTTCAATAATATATTCATGAAAAAAACATTTACTATGCCAATGGAAGTCATCTGCATGCGTCAGCGCGGCGGTTATTCCAAAACATTCGGTGCAATTTTGTCGTTGGTGTTACTTATTACTATGTTAACCTCCGGGTGCAAAAAGGACAATTATAAAGGCGAAATCAAGGGCGACTGCCCGGTGGTGGTGGCAACCGACCCGGCGGATAAAGCTGTTGACGTTGTTTTAAACAAAGCCATCTCGGTAACCTTTAACACCAGCATGGCGCCGTCAACAATTACCGACAAAACATTTATAATAAAACAAGGCGCTACTGTTGTTACAGGTACCCTAACAAATGCCACCAACGGCACCGTATTTACTTTTACCCCAAGCCAGCCCCTGCTGCCTTTCGCTATTTATACTGGCACCATCAAGGCAGCCGTAACCGACACTTTGCGCACCGCAATGGTAAGCGATTATACCTGGACGTTCACTACCATTCCGCAGGTTACGCTAACAGCAACCCCTACCCTTGGCGGTGTTACTGAAGGTGAAGGCACATTTGCACAAGCATCTGCAGTAACGGTTAGTGCAACGCCCAATACCGGCTACATATTTACCAACTGGACTGATAATGGAGTTATTGTTTCAACCAGTTCCAGCTATCAGTTTACCATGGCGGGGAACAAGGCATTGGTGGCCAACTTTAAACTGATACCGGCATCGCAATTTGCGGTAGTACTTACCTCGAGCCCGGCTATTGGCGGTACAACCAGCGGATCTGGTGCATACAATGCCGGCACTACCGTAACCGTAACCGCCGACCCTAATAACGGCTTTACCTTTGTTAACTGGACAGATAACGGCAACGTGGCCTCCACAAGTTCAAGCTACCAGTTTATACTTGCAGCCAACCGTAAATTAGTGGCCAACTTTAAAGCTATACCGGCATCGCAATTTGCGTTGATATTAAAATCAAGCCCGGCGGCAGGCGGCTCAACAACCGGATCAGGTGCATACGCAGCAGGTTCATCAGCAAGCGCAACGGCAACAGCAAGCCCCGGCTATACCTTTACCTCGTGGAGCGGCGATGCAACAAGCACCAATAACCCGTTAACTATTGTTATGAGTGCCAACAAACATGTAACGGCCAACTTTACGCTCAACGTAATCATTATACCCCCACTTTTGGGTGATGCTGCAAAATTTGGCGCTTTCGGCGGCAATGCAGGCGTAACCAACCAGGGCCTAAACACAGTAATCAATAATGGAGCGATAGGCACAACGGCCGCATCAACCCTGGTTACGGGTTTCCACGATGGTTTAACTGCCGATATTTATACCGAAACACCACTAAACAAGGGCAATGTTAAGGGCGGTATATTTACAGCACCGCCAGCCCCTGGTACTGCTACCTCTTTTGCGGTTGCTACACAAGGGTTGCTTGATGCCACCATAGCTTACAACAGTATATCCCCAGCCTCGAAACCAGGTGGTATCGACCCGGGCGCAGGCGAATTAGGCGGCTTAACTTTAGCCCCCGGCGTATATAAAGCTGCAAGCGGCACATTCAAAGTAACCAATGGCGACCTTACGCTGGATGCCAAAGGCGATCCGAACGCGGTTTGGATATTCCAGACAGCTGCCGGCCTTACGGTAGGTACAGCAGGCCCGGCAGGCGCCAGGAGTGTTATTATGAAAAATGGCGGCCTTGCTAAAAACGTTTACTGGTACGTAGGCAGTTCGGCTGTAATCAACGGCGCGGGTGGCGGCATCATGACGGGTACTATCATATCCAGTGCAGGCATCACCTTTTCAACAGCCGGTAACGCGGTACAAACGGTATTAAATGGCAGGGCCATATCCCTGGTAGCTTCGGTTACTATGGTAAATACCACTGTTAACGTACCACAATAAGCCAACATCGGTATCAACAGTATTCAATCCCTATTTGGGGGATTGAATACTATCTGTCAACAAAATATTTAAAGAAACATCTCATGTTAACAATCAATAAAATAATTAAAACAAGCATCATCTGCTGTTTGATGGTTGCTATGGCCGGCATAACGGTTAAAGCGCAAACTACTACTGTACCAACATGGTGGTTTGGTGTATCCGGCGCCGCAAATTTTAACTTTTACGATGGCACCACCCAACGGTTAAACAATTCACTAATAGCGCCTACCGCTTTTCATAAGGGCCATGATGTACGCCCTTATGGGTCTATTTTGATGGAATACCGCCCGGCAAGTGTGTTGGGTGTAATGCTTAACGTAGCTTATGATGGCCGCGGTGGCAAATTTAAAGATGTGGTGGCCCCCTGTAATTGCCCCGCTACTTTAGAAACCAACACCAGCTATATTGCTGTTGAACCAAGCCTGCGTTTAACGGTGCCTTCAACCGGTTTATACTTTTTTGCCGGCCCAAGGATTGCTTTTAACATCAGTAAAGATTTTGAGTACACCCAGCTTAGGCAACCAAATACAAATGGCCAGTTAAGCGCCATGCACAAAACCCTCATCTCGGGCCAGGTTGGCGCCGGTTACGATATTATGGTTTCGCCGGCAAGTAGTACTACCAAGGTGAGCATCTCGCCATTTGTCTCTTTTCATCCATACTTTGGACAGGAGCCGCGCAGTATCGAAAGCTGGTCGGTTACCACGCTACGCGCCGGGATAGCGCTTAAATTTGGTAAAGCTTCAAAAATTGCACCTAAAACGGTAACCAGCGTACCGGCACCTATGCATGTATTTGTTTTTACGGTAACCGCACCAACAGCAGTACCTTTAAAACGCCAGGTGAGCGAAACGCTGCCTTTGCGTAATTCGGTGTTTTTTGATGAAGGATCGGCCCAGATCCCTGCCAGATATATTACGTTGTCAACAGATCAGGCAATCACTTTCAAAGAACAGCAACTGCAAAATGAGCAGGCCGATAACACGGCCGGCCGGTCTGCAAGGCAGCTGAATGTTTACCACAACATCCTGAATATTTTGGGCGATAGGTTAAGGGCAAACCCAGGCGCTGTAATTGTACTAACCGGTGCATCGGCCAAAGGTCCTGCAGATGGTAAAGAACTGGCACAAGCTGTAAAACAATACCTGGTTACTCAATTTGCAGTTGATGCATCAAGAATAACCATTGCCGGCCGTAACAGGCCGCTTATCCCGTCGGAACAACCAGGCGGCACTAAAGAATTGGTATTGCTGCGTGCAGGCGACCGCCGGGTAGATATTACCAGCACTTCGCCCGAATTATTGACCGAGGTGGGCGGCGACATGATGAAGCCAGTTCAAATAAATGCTACACAAGCTAACCCGCTTGATAGCCAGGTGATTTTAAATATCGATAGCGCCAAACAGTTGCTTAAATCATGGTCTGTAGATGTTACAGATGATAAAGGTACCGTTCAGCACTTCGGACCATTTATTGATGACCAGGCCAGCATTCCGGGTACAACTATCTTAGGCGGCAACCCTTCTGGCGATTACAAAATTGTAATGACAGGCGAAACCCGTGCCGGTGTGCCTGTAAGGAAAGAAAGCACTGTGCATTTGATACGCCAGGACGAAACACCAACCAAAGGCTTGCGCTATAGCATTCTGTATGATTTTGACAGATCAAACGCCATTGTATCCTATGACAAGTTTTTAACCGATGTTGTATCAGCTTCAATTACTGATGGATCGACAGTTATTATTCATGGCCATACCGATAACATCGGCGAAGAAGATCATAACATGAAACTATCCAAAGCCCGCGCTATGGATGTTCAGCACACATTGGAGCAAGCCCTAACTAAAGCCGGCAAAACCAATGTTAAATTCGAAACCATAGGATTTGGCGAAGATGCAGGCAACGCACCATTTGAAAATAATTTAGTTGAAGAGCGGTTTTACAACCGAACCGTTATTATAGATATTATCCCTGTTAAACAGCGATAAGCGATACAAATGAAAAAAGCAGCGGGAAATCCGCTGCTTTTTACGTTAAAGATGTCTTCTTAATTCGCCTTACTAAGCGTCATATCGTCATTAGCCGCGGCGGATTTATAGGCTATCTTTAATTCACCGTTTACATCACTTTTTAAAACTTCGGCCTGTTTCCCGTTAGCTGCAAATTTATAATCCGTATTCGGGCTTAATTGATGCAAAACATAGGTAACCGGTTTGGCTGCCTGCTGATGCCATTCCATTTTATCGCCATCCCAGTTTTTTATATCGATGGTTAAATTACCTGCCGAAGCAGCATTCAAAGCAACAGCGGGGCTGCCGCCATTAAAGTATGATAACTGGGTACTGGTGCTATTAAAACCAAAGCTTTGTTTGGCGGTTACTTTAAATTTTCCGTCGGCAATGGCATAGTTATCATTGTTGAGGTTGATAGTTAGTTTTTTATCCCTGAACCTGTAATTCAACACGGTGCCCGCAAGTTCGGGCGTGATATGAGGGTTGAGGTAAAAACGATTATACAAAGGATTGATACCATAAATGGCCTGGTACAAGCCCACTATAGCCAGGCTATTGCCCGATAGGATATCGTCGCCAAGGCCATCTTGTTTTATCCTGCCATAACGCTGAAAAGCCAAACCATCTTTACCATATTGCTCCAGCACATTGCGCACATATTTAAGGGCAAGGGCTGGTTTATATTCGGCATAGGCTTTTACCGCGATAGACCCCCACGATAAAAACAAGTCGCCATTTTCATAGGATGGAAAAGGGTATTGGTATTCCTTAGCTTCGCCCGGCAAATATGTTGTCATACACAAGGGCCAAAAGAAAAGCTTTTCCTGTTGCATTTGCATTTCAATATTATCCAGTATTGTTTGCTTGCGGGCATCCTTATTGCAAATATCATAGGCAATGGCCATAAAGTTTACCGGTGTTACCATATTGCGGCCATGCACGCTTTTGTCCTTATCAATCCAATAAGCATAACAGCTTTTTTCCTGGTCCCAAAAACCGCCGTCGGCAGTCGGCTTGTTAAAGCTTTCCTTTAGTTTAGCAGCAAAGTTTTTATAGTAAGTTGCCTTGGCATCGTTATTTAATTGCTGCTCAATATCGGCCCATTTTACCAGCGCGTGGTAAAGCTTGGCGTTTACAAAAGCATTTTCGTACGACGCCCAAACAATATCAATCCAATCGCTGCTGCGCTTTTGGGTATGGTTATCGGTCATCATTTCAACCAGCCCATTGTTATTGCTGTCGCGTTTCAGTATCCAATCTAAAGCTTTCTCGCACGACAGCTGGTGTTGCTTAACCCAGCTTTTATCACCCGTCATATCATACAGGTCGGCAACATTTATCACCAGATCGGGGTTCGAATCCATCAGGATGCCCCATTGTGCCTCGTAAAAACCATCGCTGTTAAATTGATTAGGCATGGCATCCTCATTAGTGTAAGCCCAACGCGGGTATACCCGGCCATCGGGTTTTATGGCGTGATCGCGGTAATAATCAAGGCAGGTTTCATCGCCCTTTAAATATTTAGCGTCATTTATGGCAAGGCCAAGCTGCGCTATATATTGCTCATGCAGGCAAATAGGACCATAAGGTGTAGCCCAACTATTACCGCCAAAATGCAGCGAATCAATTACCCCTATGCGGGCAATGGTGTTAAGCACCGCGCCAACTTTAGCGCCATCAACACCACTAAATTTACCGCGGCCATACTTTTCATCAAAATTAAAATAGCTAAGGGTAATACTTTGGCTGCCCGGCCCGGCCGCAAGATTAAATGGCGCCCAAACATCGGTACGCCCTCTTAAAAACCTGCGCCTTTGGGTGTCACTATCCTGCTTTAATGCCATTTCATTATTGCTTACACTTATGGTGTAAGCAAGTTTATCATCGGCAGTACGGCTATATTTCATAGCCACGTTTTTGCCCGGGGCAGCCACGGTTATATTTAAACCGTTACCGGTTTTACTGTTCCAAAAATCAGACGACCGGGTGTGCACGCCGTAGGTACACAGTTTTTCGTTAAAAAGGTAAAACCAGGCCAGCCCGCCATAACCCTGGTAAGCGCCTTCCCATGTATTTATGTTATCAAAATTAAATACAGGCGCAGCAGATTCATTTACCTGCAATGGCTTGTTTGAACTTCGTTCGATTGTCCACCTGATGGCTTTATCGTTGATGGTAAAAATCCAGTTCTCAGTTATGGTGAAGCTTTTATCGCCATAGCTTATGTTGCTGAGCTTATAAACATTGCCTGTTTTTAATAATACCGGCGTTTTCTTTAAATGCAGCGACGAATACGTAATGCCATTAATGTTCACCGATGTAAACACCCCATCGGCACTGCTTATTACTTTTTGCCCATTAACCACCAGCGAGGTGATACTTGCCTTACCACCGTAGTTAAGTACCATGGTCATTTTGGGATTGGTGATTTTTATTTCGGCTGCTAATGCGGCCGTTGACCAAAAAGCAAGGACGAGATAAATTAAATTGATGTGGATTTTTTTGATAGGCATGGTATCAGGGTTGATGTGAAATGTGTTCTGTCATCAAAATTAGCATATAAGTTTCAGGATGGAAATTTAATGTATAGTGGCATAACGAAGGCAGAATAGGATCGTTAGCAGATGCCTTTCTCAAACAAAAAAAGGCACAGTCGTAAAACCATGCCTTTTATATCCATGCAAAAACCTTTCAGCTTTCGCCTTTAACCTTTTACCTAAAAAATTAGTAACGATAGTACTCCGGTTTAAACGGACCATCAACAGTTACGCCAATATATTCGGCCTGGTCCTGGTCTAAAACTTCCAGTTCAACGCCAATTTTGGCAAGGTGTAAGCGGGCAACTTTTTCGTCAAGGTGTTTTGGTAAGGTGTACACTTTGTTTTCGTAAGCGGCACCGTTTGTCCAAAGCTCTAACTGAGCCAAAGTTTGGTTAGTGAACGAGTTACTCATTACAAAGCTTGGGTGGCCTGTTGCGCAACCTAAGTTAACCAAGCGGCCTTCTGCTAAAACGATAACATCGCTGCCATTAATGGTATATTTATCAACCTGTGGTTTAATCTCGATTTTGGTGTTGCCATAAGCGCCGTTTAACCAGGCCATGTCAATCTCGTTATCAAAGTGACCGATGTTACAAACAATTGCCTTATCTTTCAAAGCGCGGAAGTGCTCTTCACGAACGATGTTTTTGTTACCAGTTGCAGTAACAACAATATCAGCTTCTTTAATAGCAGTACCTAATTTTTTAACCTCGAAACCTTCCATAGCTGCCTGTAATGCGCAGATAGGGTCAATCTCGGTAACGATAACACGCACACCAGAGTTACGCAATGAATCTGCAGAACCCTTACCTACGTCGCCATAACCACAAACAACGGCTACTTTACCGGCCATCATTACATCAGTTGCGCGGCGGATGGCGTCAACCAGCGATTCGCGGCAACCATATTTGTTATCAAATTTCGATTTGGTAACCGAGTCATTAACGTTAATTGCAGGCATTGGTAATGTACCCGCTTTCATACGCTCATATAAACGGTGTACACCTGTAGTAGTTTCTTCAGATAAACCTTTAATATCAGCAATCAGTTCAGGGAAACGATCTAACACCATGTTGGTTAAATCGCCGCCATCGTCTAATATCATGTTCAGCGGTTTGCGGTCTTCGCCAAACCAAAGGGTTTGCTCAATACACCAGTCAAACTCTTCGGCGTTCATACCTTTCCAGGCGTAAACAGAAATACCGGCAGCAGCAATAGCAGCAGCCGCATGATCCTGGGTTGAGAATATATTACATGACGACCAGGTAACTTCGGCGCCAAGTGCAATTAAAGTTTCAATTAAAACAGCGGTTTGGATGGTCATGTGCAGGCAGCCGGCAATACGGGCACCTTTTAACGGCTGGCTTGGACCGTACTCCTGGCGCAAAGCCATCAGGCCCGGCATTTCGGCCTCGGCCAGTTCAATCTCCTTGCGGCCCCATTCGGCCAGTGAAAGGTCTTTTACCTTGTATTTAACAAAAGCAGTTTCTACTGATGACATATCGTTTTCAATTTTGTGCAGCAAATTTAAATCATATCCGGGTTAAAATGAAATAGGCCGCAAGTTAAGGGGTTATTAGTTGCCATAGGGCAAGTTACGCCCTGTTGTCGAACGAAGAGGTACGAGGAGAAATGACATTGGGGATAGACGACGCTACTACTTCTCCACCACCCCCATGCTTAACAACCCATTATAAACGCCGCCGGTTTCAACCAGCAGGGTTTGGGTGGTTATGGTGCCGGTGATTTTGCCGGTGGCTCGTATTTCAAGGGATGAGGTCTGGATATCGCCGGTAACTGTACCGTAAACCACAATCTCTTTGGTATTGATATTGCCATTGACAACGCCTTTTTCGCCAAGGATAATACCTTCGTCAACAGTAACGTCGCCGGTTACCTGTCCGTCAATACGGGCAAACGCCGGGGCTTTAAAATTACCACCAATTTCGCAGCCTTCGCTAATGAGGGTTGATATCGATTGCAGGTCGAGCGATACTTTGTCTTTTTTACCGAAAATAGCCATAGTTTTTTAGTATCAAGTAGTTAGTAGCAAGTATAAAGACCGCAGCTTTTTTACTTTGCTACCTTCCACTGTTATTTATAGTTTAGTATTAAATAGCAAGTACGACAACACTGTCTTGATACTTACTACTAACTTCTTGCTACTACTTATTAAGTGTTAAAAAATTAACCGGATTTACGGGTTTGCCGTGCCTGCGCACTTCGTAGTGCAGGTGTGCACCCGTTGAGTGGCCAGTTGAGCCAACAAGGCCAATCTCATCGCCCAGGTTTACTTCCTGTCCTACTTTTACTTTTATCTTAGACAGGTGCCCATAAACGGTCTGGATATCATTAATATGCTGAATGCGGATGCAGTTGCCATAACCGCCGGCCCAGCCGGCAAAAACAACCTTGCCGCTGGCAGTACATTTCACCTCGTCGCCACGTTTGCCCTTAAAATCAATCCCGGGATGAAACTCGGCGCTTGCGCTATCGAAAGGATCGCTGCGGTAGCCAAAAAAGGAGGTGAATGAGCTGATGCGCGGGTAACCCATGGGGGTAAAAGCAATGGTTCCCATCAGGTGGTTAAGGTAGTCATTGTACAGCGAGTATACTTCGCCATCATTTAGCTTCTTACCTTCTGTATTGTTATCACCGCCAATGCCTTTGGTGCTGAAACCTTTTAAGCCACGGCGGCGCAGGTAATCGTTGATTGTTTTAAGCTTACCTTCTATCGATTGGATATAGCTTTGCGCGCTGCCTTGTTTAGCCTCGGCCGGCGCTGCAACCTGGGCAGGTACTGCACCTTTTAATTTTACTATCTGGGCCATCAGCGCCTGTTTTTCAACTTCCTGTTGCTGGTTTTGCCATCTTAAATAAATAATACCTCCTACCAAAACCAGCACAACTGACAGGATGCCAAGCGCGTAATGTTTAAGATTGTTAAGGTGTTTTGTTTTAATTTGTAAAGACCGTGTAGGCTGCTGGTTTTTATTAATAACAACAACGGTACTGATATCAGATGTCTTTTGTTTCATCAAAATCATAAATTAGGGGTGGCAATATAACGATAACATCGAACAAATCAATAGTCATTATAAACAAACGCCTTACGGCCTGATGGTTATAATAAAGCTACATAGTCAGCACATTGTTATTATTGCGTTTTTTAAACGGAAACTATTAATCATTTGTTATTTTTGTGGTTGATAAAATTTAAAAAAATAAACATACCATGTATCCAGAATATTTAGTTGCCCCCATGCGGGAAGATTTAACCAGGGTTGGTTTTGAGGAGTTGAAAGATGCCGAGGCAGTAAAAAACGCTATTGAAAGCGAAGGAACTGTATTTGTAATGGTAAACTCGGTATGTGGTTGCGCTGCCGCAAATGCCCGCCCCGCTGCCAGGATTGCTGCTGCAAATGAAAAACATCCCGACAAATTAGTTACTGTTTTTGCAGGTATGGAAAAAGAAGCCGTAGACGCCGCACGTAACTATATGTTGCCTTACCCTCCGTCGTCACCAGCTATGGCATTGTTTAAAGATGGTAAACTGGTACACATTATTGAGCGCTACCAAATTGAAGGCCGCCCTGCTCAAATGATTGCCGATAACCTGATTGGCGCTTTTGAGCAATACTGCTAATTTTAGGTGAAAGGTTAAAGGCGAAGGGTTAAAGGTGGGTAAAGCACATCATATTTTAAGCCAGTAAAGAAAAAGCCCGGAAGATTTGAAATCTCCCGGGCTTTTTCTTTTAATTTAAAATCTGTCTTTTTTCATTTTCAAATCTTCAAATTACCAAATTTTCAAATTCTCTTCATCTGCACATTTGAAATCTGAAATCTGCACATCTATTTAGCGTCGTTGATCTGTTTAATAGCATCGTCCGCAACTTTAACAGTTGCGTCATCATGCATCTGCGCACGCTTTTCTTTAATGTCGGTTATAAATTTGATAGCGGGATCGGCAATACCCTGCGGTTTATATTTTATGCCAAAATCTTTAATCTGACTGATCCCTTGCTGGGCGTATTCTGGTTTTTGAACACGGCCTGCCATGGCGCTAAATTTATCGAGGGCATTATATTTAGCCTGCGGTGCAGCTTCATCAAATTGCTTGTAAACAAATGTCCATTGGGCATCCGTGCCGCTGGTAGCGTAAACATTCATCATGGCTGCAGTAAGGCCGCCTTTGTTATCGGCTTCATAATTTTTTGCCAGGTTCATGGCCAACGCCGGGTCGAGCAAATTAATAGCGTTTAACGCAGCACCCTGAACAGCGTATGACTGACTGCCTAAGGCCTGTTTAAATAAATTCATATTACCGGATGCTTTAAGGCTGCCCAACGCGGCAATGGCCTGGGCCTGCACCAATGTATTATTATCTGTTTGCGCCAACCTGGCCAAAATAGGCTGTGCCGCATTGCGGATGGCATCATTATCCAGCTTAATTGTGCGGATGGCTTTATCCCGCAATCCATAATATTTATCGTTCAATGCTGCAATCAGAACTTTTTGCGCGTCTTTTTCGCTTTGCTTATCGGCAGCTGCATTAATGGCTTCCAATCTATCCAGGTAAAGCGGCGCGTTAAAATACTGGAAAGCAAATTCCTGCAAAGTTTTATGGTCAGTCTTCTTGGTTAAGAGTATTTTATCACCGTCGACATTTATCAGGTCGGGTTTAGATGCCAGTTTGAAAGTAAGGGTATCGTTCTGATTGTTCATCCAAACTTTATGACGTGTTTTTTTGCCGCCTGTGTAAATATCAATGGCCATTGGCAGTTTAAATATCTGCCCGTCCTGGCTCTGCTGCAGGTAAACGGTTTGTGTTTTGGTAGCATCGTCCCATTTATAGCTGATATCCAGTATCGGGTGGCCTGCCCCATAATACCATTGGTTAAAAAACCAATTCAAATCAAGCCCGCTGGCTTGTTCAAGGGCTAAGCGCAATTGCTGGGCTTCGCCATTTTTAAAGGCATTGGTGGTCAGGTAAATATTCAAACCTTTATAAAAAGCTTCGTTGCCTAAATAGTTGCGCAGCATATTTAATATGCGACCGCCTTTTTGATAGGTAACCACATCAAATACATCCTCCTTATCGGCATAATAAAAGCGCACCAGGTTTTTGGTACGTGCATCTGGCGACCGGAAGTAGTTTTGCATATCAATATAGTTATGCTCGTCGGCTACATCATGGCCGTATTTATGTTCGGCCCAAAGGGTTTCGCTAAAGTTGGCAAATGATTCGTTTACCGTTAGGTTGCTCCAGCTTTCGGCAGTCACATAATCACCAAACCATTGGTGAAAAAGCTCATGCACGATGGTGCTGCGGCCATCGTCATAGTAAGCATCTAACAGTTCGCGGTGGGTGCCTTGCACATAAGCGCCATGCAGGGTAGCCGAGGTGTTTTCCATAGCACCGCTTACATAATCGCGAACCACAATTTGCGAGTACTTATACCAGGGATAATCTACCCCCAAAGTTTTGGAGTAAAACTCGATAGCTTCGGGTGTCATCCCAAAAATCTCCTTAGCGTATGGCGCGTACTTAGGCTCCAGGTAATAGTTTACCTCTTTGTTGCGCCATTTATCCTTAAATATCTTAAAATCGCCAACCGCCATCATAAACAGGTACGGGGAGTGCGGCAAATCTTGTTTCCAGGTATCGGTGCGGGTGCCATCGGCGTTGTTTTTTTGCGATACCAGTTTGCCATTTGATAAGGTTACGTATTTGGATAGCACGGTCATGCTAATCTCTTCGGTAGTTTTTTGGCTTGGTTTATCAATGGTAGGAAACCATGCCGATGAGCTTTCGGTTTCGCCCTGCGTCCATATCTGGATTGGCTTATCCTTTTCGGTACCATCCGGGTTAATAAAATATAAACCTTTGGCATCGTTAATAGCTGCGCTGCCTTTTACTTTAAGCTCATTGGGTTTGGCAGTGTAATCAATGTAAACAGTATAGCTTTCGTTGTTGCGGTAAACTTTATCCAGTTTAATGGCCACGGTCAGGCTATCCTGATAAGTAAACTTCAGCGGCACGTTTTTACCGTTTTTTACGACGGCAATTGTTTTTAAGTCCATGCCTTTGGCATCTAAACGGAGCGTATCGGTAGGATAAAAATGTGGTTTTAACGTAACCCATTCCTTGCCGTACATATAGCGTTTTTTGTAATCGAACCTAACATCCAGTTTGGTGTGCACCAAATCGTTTACCTTACGGGGTGTTTCGCGGTAAATTTTAAGGGCGGGGTCTTCGGGTTGGGCCGCTTGCTGGGCCTGGGATGATGTAAACGTGGCAGACAAAGCCGCGGAAAGCAGTAGTGTAGATAATAGTTTCAAATCAGTCATATATGAAAAATGGTAAACAAACAGCTGCGGGCGTGTTATAAAATGAATACGCCCGCCGGGGGCAAAAAGTTTTGCCCTTTAACGCACGTAAGACGCGCGGCAAACATTAATGTTACCGCTACAAGAATTTATTTACCATTATAAGCTGTATATTTTTCCCTCTTTCATGATAAAGCTTACGTTTTTCATCGCTTTTATATCAAGTAAAGGGTCGCCGTCAACCGCAACAATATCAGCCGATTTCCCGCTGGCTATGCTGCCTATTTTTGAGCTCATTCCCAGCAGATCAGCGGCACTGCTTGTTGCCGCTTTTATGGCTTCCATGGGAGTCATGCCGCCCTCAACCATGTACTGAAATTCGATATAGTTTTTACCGTGCGCGTATACTCCTGCATCGGTACCAAAGGCAATTTTTACCCCGGCTTTATAAGCTTTGGTAAACGTTTGTTGTATCTGGGGCCCTATTTCAAGGGCTTTACGGGCAATTACCGGCGGAAAATATCCCGGCATCCGGGCCGAATCGGCAACCGATTTTCCGGCTATGATGGTGGGCACATACCAGGTGCCGTATTGTTTGGCCAGCTTAATATCTT
Organism: Mucilaginibacter sediminis; assembly: GCF_051903035.1. Lineage (NCBI taxonomy): Bacteria > Pseudomonadati > Bacteroidota > Sphingobacteriia > Sphingobacteriales > Sphingobacteriaceae > Mucilaginibacter > Mucilaginibacter sediminis. The sequence goes on along the minus strand of NZ_CP170602.1, from coordinate 5,596,103 downwards.
CATCATCCATAAAGGTTCCGTGCTCTATCGAGGTTACGCCACCCAATATAGCCCTTCGTATGCCCTCGGCGCCATGGGCATGACAGGCTACTTTAAGGCCGTAATCTTTGGCTGTTTCTACAACAGCCTTTATTTCGTCGATACTGAACTGTGCGCCCGAACCATCCTCGCTTAAATCCAGTACACCACCGGTAGATGCTATTTTGATTACGTCAGATCCGCGTTTAAATTGAAGCCTTACCGCTTTTACCAATTCGTCTTTACCATCGGCTACGCCTTCATCGGGCCCCGGGCGGTGGTTAAAAGCATCGTCTCTAAACCCATCAGATGGATCCATATGGCCGCCGCTTGCTGATATTGCCCTGCCGGCAGTTATTACCCTGGGCCCATCAACCAGCCCCTGCCTTATTGCTTTACGCAGGCTGATATTTACGCCGGTGCCGCCCAGGTCGCGCACGGTGGTAAAGCCAGCCATCAGGGTGCGTTTGGCAAATACTGATGCCTGGTAAGCAATATCGGCATCAGTTAATGTAAAACCCTGGATAGCTGAATTTTTATTAAATTGAGATTCAAGATGTACATGGCAATCAATTAGCCCCGGCATTACCGTTTTGTTTTGCAGGTTAATAACCTTGTCTGTAGCGGTTCCTGATGTATACCCTTTTTGAATATCGACAATGGTTTTACCCTCAACAACTATAGTTATTTGTGTTTGCGCTGCCGGCGAGGTCCCGTCGATCAGTTTTCCGCATTGGATGTAAGTTTTTTGGGCGAAGGCGGTTTCGGCAAAAAGAAGGAAAATGAGGAGTATGATTTTTTGCATATAAAGATAGGTGACTGATACTTAAGCTAATTTATGATAATTTTCCTCAAATCTTTACTGTATAGCTCAACCTTCCGTATAAAACCGAACACCAGATGTTCGTATTCGAACACCCAGCACATTTGGATCGACACAAACGACTGATTTACTGCTGTTTAAATAAATGGCACATATTTTATTCTATGTAATTAGTAGGATATAACCTGGTATCATAATTTATCTACCTGTAAGCTATGGATATAGAGGAACACGTTTGGCAACTGGCAACAAAAAAACTGGCTAACGAGGCATCGGCAGCGGAATTACACGAACTGGATAGGCTGTTAATGGAAAATCCAGAACTGAAAACCTCGTTAATGTTAATTTTCAATTGGTGGCAGGATGAAAAGCAGGATACCGGGACCAACAGCTCCTTGTTATTTGAAAGGATACTGCAAAATATAAAACCTGCAGATACGGTGGCCAAAGAAGACACCAGGGTTGTACCACCTTATTTGCCGGCATACAAAGAACACCAGAAATCGGATAAAAGAAGTTCAATTTTAATTAATACCGGTATGATCAAGAATTATTTAAAAGTTGCCTTAAGGCAGTTGCAAAAGCAAAAAATGTACGCGGCCATTAAAATTGGAGGCTTTGCGTTTAGCATCGCCGCATGTTTATTGATAGCCCTATACATTCGGGATGAGCTTAGCTTTGATAAAAGCTACCCCGATGCCGATAGGATTTACCGGATTGTGGGTGCCTATAACATAGATGCCATACACGAGAAAGGTACCTCCTGGCCTGCAGTTATGGCCAAGACGTTAAAAAACGACTATCCGGAGGTGGAAAAATCGGGCCGGATAATGAATAACTCGCTGTTTTGGGGTGCGGGCAGTAACGAACTGAAACGTGCGGATGGCGTACAAAACACCCATGAAGATGGTTTTGCTTACGCGGATCAGTCGCTGCTGGAAATACTAAAGATTCCCATGGTATACGGCGACCTGGCGCACGCGCTTACCGAGCCGCAAACCATGGTGATATCAAAAAGCAAGGCCGATAAATATTTCCCTGGTGAAAACCCGGTAGGCAAGGTGATGTACCTCAACAACAATAAAAGCCGCCCTTATAAAATTGGGGCCGTGATGCAGGATTTTCCCACTACATCACATTTCCATTACAGCTTTTTGCTTACCCTAACCGGTGTTAAGTTTTGGGATGGCGAACAGGAAACCTGGGGAGCCAGCAATTACGATGTTTATGTGTTACTTAAGCCGGGGGCAGACGTTAAAGCATTAAATAAAAAGATAACTGATGGCATAATACAAGGCTATTACATACCCGATATGAGAAGGGGCGGTGATAAAAACGCGGATAGGATTGCCGCCGCTTTAACCATGTTTTTGCAAAATATTAAAGATATCAACCTATACTCTTATGATATCCGCGATGGCCTTTCGCACGGTGATATACGTTTTGTGTGGCTGTTTGGCGCGGTGGCAGGCTTTATATTGGTGATAGCCTGTATTAATTTTATTAACCTGGCCACGGCAAAATCTGCCAACAGGGCAAAGGAGGTGGGCCTACGTAAGGTGGTAGGTTCGCAACGCAGCGGGCTTATCAGCCAGTTTTTAACCGAGTCATTAATTTACAGCTTTATATCCTTTATTATAGCCATTATTTTGGCGGCATTATTAATGCCTTATTTTAATACGCTTGCAGCAAAAGCATTGACCATACCATGGCAACACTGGTGGTTTATGCCTGCTATAATAGCTGCCGCGGTAGTAGTTGGCATACTGGCCGGTGTTTACCCCGCATTCTATCTCTCCGGCTTTAAACCGGTAGATGTTCTGAAAGGCAAGCTGGCTACGGGCAGTAAAAGCTCTTTTTTGCGCAACGGGCTGGTGGTTTTTCAATTTACCACATCCATTATATTAATTATCAGTACGGTGGTTATTTATAACCAGATGCATTATATACTGAATAAAAAGGTAGGTTTTGAAAAAGACCAGGTGCTGATGATACAGGGCACGCAAACGCTGGAGGGCGAAGTGAAAAACTTTAAAAACGAGTTGCTGAAGCTATCGGCAGTAAAAAGCGCCACCGTGAGCGATTTTTTACCCGTATCGGGTACCAAGCGCAACGGCAATGAGTTTCATAACGAGGGTAAACAGAAACTGGAAGCCGGTACCGGCGGCCAATTTTGGGATGTTGATGCCGATTATATAAAAACCCTGGGCATGACCATAGTGGCCGGCCGGGATTTTAACCCTAAACTAAAAACCGATTCGCAGGCGGTGATCATTAACCAGACCATGGCGCAAAAATTAGGACTTAAAAACCCCGTTGGTAAACGGATAAGTAATTACGGCGCACCTGTGCCAATTATTGGTGTAGTAAAGGATTTTAATTTTGAATCGCTAAAGGGTAGCCTCGAACCATTGGTAATGCATCTGGGCAATAGCCCTACAATTGTATCGGTAAAAATAAACCCCACTGATGTAAAAGCCACCCTGGCTCAAATCAATACTATTTGGAAAAGCTTTTCGCCAAACCAGCCTATCCGTTACACCTTTATGGATGAGCAATTTGCCAACATGTATGCCGATGTGCAACGCATGGGCAGCATATTTACCAGCTTTGCCGTACTGGCTATAGTTATAGCTTGCCTTGGCCTGTTTGCCCTTGCCGCCTTTATGGCCGAGCAACGCAGCCGCGAAATAGGCATCCGGAAGGTACTTGGCGCAAGTATAGCTAACATTACCCGCCTGCTCTCGCTCGATTTTGTTAAGCTGGTATTTATAGCAATCCTGATAGCGTCCCCTATTGCCTGGTGGGCCATGAACAAATGGCTGCAGGATTTTAATCCCAGCAACCGCATCAGCATCAGCTGGTGGATGTTTGCCCTGGCGGGGATAATGGCCATACTAATAGCCGTATTTACGGTAAGTTACCAAAGCATAAAAGCCGCGCTGATGAACCCGGTAAATAGTTTGAAAGCGGAATAAAAGCTTAAGGCCGAAGGCTTAAAGCAAAAAGCAGTAAAAATCAGAATAAAAAAAAGCTTTAGGCCTTATGCCTTTAGCTTTAAGCTAAATTAAAGTGCAATGATTAAGAGTTATTTAAAAACAGCGTGGAGGTTTTTGTTAAAAAACAAAACCTTTAGTTTCATCAACATTATAGGCCTGGCTACGGGGACTTTGTGTTGCCTGTATATTTTGTTGTATGTGCAGGACCAGTATAGTTACGATAAACAACATAAGGGTGTCGAGAATATTTACCGGGTGACTACCGACCTGGAGCTGACCGGCGATAAACACCATAGCGGGGCAAGTTCGCCGCCGATAACCCCGGCTATGCGGAATGACTTTGCCGAGGTAAAGCAATTTACCCGCGTGGTAACCACCGAAAAGTTTGGTGCCAAACAACACCTGCTGCGCTACAAAGAAAAGTCGTTTTATGAGAAGGACGCGCTGTTTGTAGATTCTACATTTTTCGACGTATTCAGCTACCACTTTGTGAGTGGCAGCGCTAACAGCGCGTTAACCGAGCCATATTCTATAGTGCTGTTTAAGCCTGTGGCCGATAAGCTTTTTGGCAGTGAGAATGCCGTTGGCAAAATGATATCTATTGATAATTCCTTCGGCAAACACGATTATAAGGTTATGGGTGTGGTTAACGAAAGCCTGGGCAAATCGCACATTCATGGCAATATGTACATAGCGATGAACAGCGGTGGGTTTGGCGAATCGGTGCGGAGGAATGATGCCTGGGCCGGTAATAACTTCCTGTATGCCTACATCAAATTAAGACCCGATGCCAGTGCGGCGGCTTTGGAGAAAAAGCTGCCCGAATTTTTGAATAAATATGCGGCCCAACAGCTAAAAGCTATCGGCATGAAAAAGGTACTACACCTGCAGCCGGTAAACAGCATTCACACCACACCGGGGTTCGAAAACGAACTGAGCAAAACACTCGATCCAAAGTTTTTATTCCTGTTGATATTAATAGCGGTGATGATCCAGGTAATTGCCTGTATCAATTTTATGAACCTATCTACCGCCCGCGCCTCAAAACGCGCCAAGGAAGTTGGTGTACGCAAAGTGATAGGCGCAGGCAAAGGCGATTTGATCAAACAGTTTTTAGGCGAATCGTTCCTGCTGGCATTTATGGGTGTTGCCATTGCATTGCCGCTGCTCATCTTACTGATGCCTTACCTTAACCAGGTTACCAGGGCCGATATCCAATTAGCTTTTTTTAGCAATTACAAAATCTGGATAATGCTGTTAAGCCTTATAGCGGTTACCGGTTTGGTGGCGGGCAGCTATCCTGCATTTTACCTGTCGGCTTTCGAAGCAATTAAAGTGATCAAGGGGAATTTTACCAACCAGGTTTCGGCAACCGGCATTCGTAAATCGCTGGTTGTTTTCCAATTTGTTTTATCTATAGTTTTGGCTACAGGTATCATTGTTATCTATAGCCAACTAAACTACATCAAGAATAAAGATCTTGGCTTTGATAAAAATCAAAAGCTAATCTTCAATTTTTACACCGAAGCGTCGCAGAAAAAAATGGCTGCTTTTACTAATGATCTGAAGGAACTATCAGAAGTAAGAGCGGTAAATAATGCGGATAACTATTTAGGGCAATTTGTACCGCATGATCACGGCGTTTTCCTGGAAGGTGGCAACATGGCTGCCGCTGTTGATGCCCAAAACATTAATACCGACGAACATTTTGTAAAAGCCAATGGCGTAAACTTAATAAGCGGCCGCGATTTCAGGCTGAACGATACCAACCGCGTATTGATCAATGAAACTTTGGCCAAACGCCTTGGCCTGGATGTGCAAAAAGCACCCGGCACCAGGCTGTACTCCCAATATGATGGCAAACCTGCCACCTTTGTTGAGATAGCGGGCGTAATGAAAAACTTTAATTACAATTCCCTGCACAGCGAGGTACGGCCCTTTATGATGGTTTACCAAAACGATCCCGGCTATTTTAATTGCATGCTGGTATCGGTAGGCAGTAGTAATTATAAAGCGCTGCTTGATAAAATATCGGCAGTTTGGCGTAAAGATTTCCCCGAGGTGCCATTCGAATATACTTTCCTGGATACCGAGGTTCAAAAACAATACGAAACCGAGATCATGCTATCGCAAATCATCAATTCATTTACGACGGTAGCTATTGTGATATCATGTCTTGGCCTCTTCGGCCTGGCAGCTTTTAGTGCCGAGCAACGCAGCAAAGAGATAGGCATCCGTAAAGTATTAGGCGCAAGCGTAACCGGCATAGTACAATTGCTATCGACAGATTTTTTAAAGCTGGTGATCATCGCCTTTGTAATAGCCACACCTTTGGCCTGGTGGGGCATGAGCAAATGGCTGCAGGATTTTGAATACCGCGTAACCATTAGCTGGTGGATGTTTGCCCTGGCCGGTGTATTGGCAGTAATAGTGGCCCTGTTTACCGTAAGTTTCCAGGCTATAAAAGCAGCACTAATGAACCCGGTGAAAAGCTTAAAAGCGGAATAAAAAAGAATTAAGAGTCAAGAATCAAGAGAGAAGCATTGTTCATACTGGTGGCGTAAGCCAACAGACAAGACCAATGAACCAGTGAACTAAAACCAATGAACTAACATATGTTAAGGAATTATCTAAAAATCGCATGGCGAAACCTTATCAGGAATAAGGCACATGCGTTTATAAATATTGCGGGACTTTCTGTAGGGTTGGCTTGTAGTTTATTGATCTTACTATGGGTGCAAAACGAACTGGAGATGGATGCTTATCACAAAAACAGCAGCCGTTTATTTTCCGTTTATGAACGCCAGTACTATGATAATAAGGTTGTTGGCCAATATAACACCCCTGGCTTGTTGCCCGATGAGCTTAAAAAGCAAATTCCCGAAATTGAGGCATCAACAGGAATTTCCTACGGCGGCGAAAGCACGTTCCGTGTTGGCGATAAAATCCTGAAAATGGGCGGGGTTAATGGAGGTGCCGACGTTTTTAAAATGTTTACCATCCCTCTACTGGAGGGCAACGTGCAAACGGCTTTAAATACGCCGGTCAGCATGGCCATCTCCAATAAAATGGCAAAAGCTTTTTTTGGCAACGCGCATGCGGCTATTGGCAAAACCATCCGCTATGAAAATCGGAAGGATTTTAAAGTAACCGGCGTTTACCACGACCTGCCCAAAACTTCTTCGCAGCAGTACGATTTTATTATGAACTGGGATGCATTTTTAGCAGATAACGATTGGGCAAAAATCTGGGGCAACAACGGCCCTTCAACCGTTATTATGTTGCGGCCTGATGCCAACCCGGCTTTAGTAGAAAAAAAACTCACCCACTTTTTAGACAACCTGAATAAAAACCAAAAGAAAGGCACATTTACTGAAGAGTTAGGCATGCAACCATTTAAAGATGGATACCTGCATAACAATTTCGAAAACGGCGAATTTAAAGGAGGCCGTATTGAATACGTGCGCCTGTTTACCATTGTGGCTATTTTTATTTTGCTGATAGCCTGCATCAACTTCATGAACCTTACAACAGCCCGCTCAGTTAAGCGTGCCCGTGAAATTGGCGTGCGCAAAGTTGTCGGTGCGGTGCGTTCGGTGCTAATCAAACAGTTTATAGGCGAATCTATGCTGGTAACTACGCTGGCTGTGATGGTTTCATTATTATTATTGGTATTGCTGCTGCCGGTGTTTAACAGCATTACACAAAAAGAGATAGCGTTGCCATTTCATCAGCCTGGCTTCTGGTTAAAATTAGTAGCCATCACTTTAGTTACCGGCTTTATATCAGGCAGCTACCCGGCTTTGTTTTTATCATCTTTTAACCCGGTAAACGTTTTAAAAGGAACATTGAAGTTAGATACCGGTACAACTATGTTCCGTAAAGGACTGGTGGTATTCCAGTTTTTCCTGTCGGTAGTCATGATTACCGCTACCATTGTGATATCCAAGCAAATGGATTATGTGCAATCAAAAAACCTGGGCTTTGATCGCGAAAATCTTATTTACGTCCCGATGAATGGCGAACTGATTCATAAATACCAGGCTTTTAAAGATGAAGCTTTGCAAATGCCGGGCATCAAGTCAATAAGCCGGATCACGGCTACACCAACGGGGCTCGATAACGGCACCAGCGATGTTGATTGGGTAGGCAAAGATCATAACGTGCAAATCCAGTTTACACAGGTATCGGTAGGGTACGATTTTGTAAAAACCATGAAACTTAAAATGGCTGCGGGCCGCGATTTTTCGAAGGCTTACGGTACCGATTCGGTAGGATACCTCATTAATGAAACAGCTTTAAAAAGATTAAAATATGCCGATCCTATAGGTAAGCCTTTAACCTTTTGGGGCAAAAAGGGGCAAATCATCGGCGTATTAAAAGATTTTCATTTTGCATCACTGCATGAGCAGATCCAGCCGCTGATTATCAGGTATGGCGAGCAGGAAGGCTATGGTAATATCCTGGTTAAAACCCAGCCCGGCAAAACCCGCGATGCATTAGCCAGTTTGGCAACCCTGGCTAAGCAAATTAATCCCGCATTCCCGTTCAGCTACACCTTCAGCGACGACGAATACCAAAAGCTTTACCAAAACGAACAGATAGTAACCAAACTTTCAAACGCGTTTGCGTTCCTGGCTATATTTATATCGTGCCTTGGCCTGTTGGGCTTAGCTATATTTACTGCCGAGCAACGCATCAAAGAAATAGGCATCCGCAAGGTATTGGGTGCAAGTGCGGCTTCATTGTTTACCCTGCTATCGTCAGAGTTTTTGCTGCTGGTTGTTATTTCGCTGTTTATCGCCCTGCCGGTATCCTGGTACGCCATGAGCGCCTGGCTGCGTGATTTTGCTTACCAAACGCCCATGCATTGGTGGATATTTGCCATAACGGGTGGTATTATCATTGTAATAGCCATGGTAACCGTAAGTTTCCAGGCCATAAAAGCAGCGTTGGTTAATCCTATAAAGAGCTTGAGATCGGAATAGAACCAAGAATTAAGAGTCAAGAATCACGACAGAATTAGTCATTAGTCATTTCGCTGCGCTGTCATTGGTCATTAGTTGAGTTAAAAAACGTATCACGTACAACTTAAAACGTACAACATGTTCAGGAATTACCTCAAAATCGCATGGCGAAACATCGCCAAAAACAAGGTGCATACATTTATTAATGTAGCCGGATTATCTGTGGGCATGGCGGTGGCTATGGTGATAGGGCTTTGGATATGGGATGAGTTATCGTTTGATAAGTATCATCAAAACTATAACCACATAGCCCAACTGATGACCACCCAAACGGCCAACGGCGAGACAGTCACATTCGGGTCGACCGTGGTGCCCCTTAGCGCCGAACTGCGTACCAAATACGCGGGTGATTTTAAGCTAACCGCGCTTACCTGGGAGGGCACACATATTTTAGCCGTTGGCGATAAAAAAATATCACAAAACGGGATGTGGGCCGAGCCCGATTTGCCTGCTATACTTTCATTAAGAATGATAAAAGGTAGTTACGCCAATTTTAACGATCCTTCATCTTTTGTACTGTCACAATCTGTAGCTATCGCCCTGTTCGGCAACGCCGACCCCATAAATAAGGTAGTAAGGATTGATAACAAAACCGATATGAAGGTAGCCGGAGTTTACCAGGATTTGCCTTATAATACCAGCTTTTATCCAACTAAATTTATGTTACCCTGGAGCAACCCGGCAAACTGGTGGAATACGCAAAGTACTGCCTGGGATAACCATGGCTGCCATTTATTTGCTTTGATGAATGAGCATGCCGATTTTGCCAAAGTATCAGCAAAGATCAGGAATATTACCAAGCCTCATTTCAAAATGAACGACGAGGTAATGCAAATACATCCCATGGCCAAATGGCACCTGTACAGCGATTTCAAAAACGGCAAAGCAGTTGGCGGCCGCATTGAGTTGGTGTGGCTGTTCGGCATCATCGGTACGTTTGTATTGCTGTTGGCCTGTATCAATTTCATGAACCTAAGCACCGCCCGGAGCGAAAAACGGGCGAGAGAAGTGGGCATCCGTAAAGCGATAGGTTCCGTCCGCTCGCAACTGATAAAGCAGTTTTTGAGCGAATCGCTGATGTTTGCATTTTTAGCTTTGGTGATTACGCTTGTTTTGGTTTTAGTTGCTTTGCCCTATTTTAATAACATTGCCGATAAGCAAATTGCTATGCCTTTTACTAATCCCTGGTTTTGGGCAGCATCTTTGAGCTTTACTTTTTTTACCGGAATTATAGCAGGAAGCTATCCGGCATTTTACCTTTCGGCCTTTGAACCAATTAAGGTATTAAAAGGGACTTTTCGTGTTGGGCGCTTTGCTTCGTTGCCGCGTAAGGTTTTAGTAGTTGTACAGTTCACGGTATCTATTGTGCTCATTATCGGCACCATTATCGTTTTCAGGCAAATTCAATTTGCACGCAGCAGACCTATTGGCTATACACGCGAGGGGTTAATTACGATTGATATGAACACGCCCGAAATTTATGGCCATTATGAAGCCATGCGGAACGACCTGATCCAAACCGGGGCGGTGGCCGACATGGCAGAATCAAACAGTTCAACAACCCAGGTATGGTCAAACAACGGTGGCTTCGATTGGGCTGGCAAAGCCACGGGCTTCGATCCAACATTTGGTACAATAGCCGTAACTTATGATTATGGTAAAACCGTTGGCTGGAAGATAATTGAAGGCCGCGATTTTTCAAGAAGTTTTCCTACTGATACAGGGGCGTTTATCTTAAACGAATCGGCAGTAAAGCTAAGCGGACTTAAAAACCCCATTGGCAAAATTATGCATTGGGCAGGTAAAAACCACGTTATAACCGGTGTGGTAAAAGATATGGTAATGGAATCACCGTACAAACCTACCGTCGCTACCGTTTTTCATATGAACCCGACTTGGGGTAACGTCATCACCTTGCACATAAACGCTAAAATGCCCATGCGCGAAGCGTTGGGTAAAATTGAGCCCGTGTTTAAAAAATACAACCCCGGCAGCCCATTTCAGTTTAAGTTTAATGATGATGAGTACGCCCGCAAATTTAGCGACGAACAACGCATAGGCAACCTGGCAACGGTGTTTGCTGTGCTGGCTATCTTTATCAGTTGCCTTGGCCTGTTTGGCCTTGCATCATTTGTTGCCGAACAACGGGTGAAAGAGATTGGCGTACGCAAAGTATTGGGAGCATCCGTAGCAAACCTGTGGCGCTTATTATCAACCGAGTTTGTGTTGCTGGTAGTTATATCATTACTTATTGCAATCCCCGTGGCTTATTATTTTATGAACGGCTGGCTTCATCAATACCAGTACAGGTCGCCAATAACCTGGTGGATATTTGCATTATCGGGTACCGGGGCTATTGCCATTACATTAATTACAGTAAGTTTCCAGGCCATCAAAGCAGCACTGACGAACCCGGTTAAAAGCCTGAGATCTGAATAGTCGTTAGTCATTTCGCTGCGCTGTCATTAGTCATTGAAAAAAGGTTAAAATTAAAAACGTATTACGTATAACTTAAAACGTACCACATGTTCAAGAATTATATCAAAATCGCGTGGCGAAATCTTATTAAAAATAAGGCGCACACTTTTATAAATGTTACCGGCTTATCGGTTGGTATGGCTGTAGCTGTGCTGATAGGCCTTTGGATCTGGAACGAGCTATCATACGATAAGTATCATGATAACTACGACCGAATTGTGCGGGTAATGCAGCACCAAACCTTTAACGGCGAAGTTGGGACGCAAAACTCTATTCCCCTGCCACTGGGTTATAAGTTAAGGGATGAATATAACAGCGACTTTAAATATGTGGTATTATCTACCTGGAATTTTAAGCATATAATTGCATCGGGCGAAAAAAAATTATCCTACGCGGGCTCCTATATGCAGGCCGAAGCACCTGATCTGCTTACCCTTAAAATGCTGAAGGGGACACGTTCGGCATTAAAAGATCAATCGTCTATCATACTTTCGGCATCATTGGCAAAAGCCATTTTTGGTAATGCCGACCCTATGTTTAAGTCTATAAAAATAGATAATAAATGGAACGTAAAGGTGACAGGGGTGTATGAGGATTTGCCCCATAATACCAGCTTTAAAGAACTTGGCTTTATTGCACCGTGGGACTTGTTTATGACAACGCAGCCTTACCTGAAACAGGCGCGCACAACCTGGGGCAATAACTCCTGGCAATTGTTTGCCCAACTACAACCTAATGCCGATCCGGACAGGGTATCTGCCAAAATAAAAAACCTGAAAATGGAGGGGTTAAAGCTTAATAACGACAAAATTGGCTTAACCTTTAAGGCCGCTATTTTTCTACATCCCATGAGTAAATGGCACTTATACTCGGAGTTTAAAAACGGCATCAATACGGGCGGCGATATTAAATTTGTTTGGATGTTTGGCCTTATCGGCGTATTTGTATTGCTACTGGCTTGTATTAATTTCATGAACCTGAGCACCGCCCGCAGCGAGAAACGGGCCAAGGAAGTAGGCATCCGCAAAACAGTTGGTTCGCTGCGTAGCCAGCTCATTGGGCAGTTTTTTATGGAATCGATGCTGATAACCATTTTCGCCTTCTTCCTGTCGTTAGTTTTGGTGCAGCTGATATTACCGTGGTTTAACCAGGTTGCCGATAAAACCGTTACTATACTATGGTTTAATCCCCTGTTCTGGATTATGGGTATTGGCTTTAGTATTTTTACAGGTATCATAGCAGGCAGCTATCCGGCGTTTTACCTGTCGTCATTCCAGCCTGTAAAAGTGCTAAAGGGCACCTTCAAGGCGGGCCGCTTTGCTGCCCTGCCGCGTAAAATATTGGTAGTATTACAGTTCACTGTTTCAGTTACCCTCATTATCGGTACCATCATTGTTTTCAGGCAGGTGCAGTATACCAAGAACCGGCCGGTAGGCTATGATCGTACCGGGCTGATCCAGGTTGATATGCGTACCGACGAGATCCATAATCATTTCGATGCGGTACGAAACGACCTGATCCAGTCGGGCGCTATCGTTGACATGTCTGAATCTGACAGCCCGCTAACGGATATATACTCTGACAACAGCGGCTTTAAATGGCGCGATAAAGACCCAACTCTTCAGGATGATTTTGGTACGATATCCATAAGCGCAGAATTTGGCAAAACAGCTCAGTGGAAAGTATTAGATGGCCGCGATTTTGACAAAAACAACTTAGCCGATTCATCAGCCATGGTTGTAAACGAGGCTGCTGTTAAATTTATGCATTTGAAAAACCCGGTAGGCGAAACGCTGGAATGGTATAAAAAATTCCAGATCATTGGTGTAGTAAAGGATATGGTGATGTCATCGCCTTACGAGCCAATACAGCCAACCGTTTTCTATCTTACAAAAAACAGCGGCGGCCTCATTAATATCCGCATTAACCCTAAAGTGAGCCCGCATGAAACCCTTGGTAAAATCGAGGCCGCCTGGAAACAATATGCCCCCGGCAGCCCCTTTGAATACAAATTCACCGACGAAGAGTACGCCCAAAAATTTGCCAACGAAGAACGTGTAGGTAAACTGGCCGGTTTCTTTACCCTGCTGGCCATCTTTATCAGTTGTATGGGGTTGTTCGGTATGGCATCTTTTATGGCCGAGCAGCGCACCAAAGAAATTGGGGTACGCAAGGTATTAGGGGCATCAGTATTTGGCCTGTGGCGCTTAATGTCGATAGATTTTGTAGTGCTTGTTTCTATATCATTACTGATAGCTATACCAACAGCTTACTACTTTATGCAAGGTTGGATAAAGGATTACAAATACCACGCCGAACTTTCCTGGTGGATTTTTGGGGCCACGGCTATCGGTTCTATCACAATTACCCTGCTTACTGTTAGCTACCAAAGTATTAAAGCCGCGTTGATGAACCCGGTAAAAAGCCTTCGGTCGGAATAGAGGCAAGACGGAATTAGTCATTGGTCATTTCGCTACGCTGTCATTGGTCATTAGTAAAATAAAAACGTATCACGTACAACTTAAAACGTACAACATGTTCAAGAATTATATCAAAATCGCCTGGCGAAACCTTACGCGTAACAGGGCGCATACTTTTATTAATATAACCGGCCTATCAGTTGGTATGGCAGTGGCTATGCTTATTGGCTTGTGGATATGGGACGAGCTGTCATACGACAGGTACTTTAAAAACTATGACCGCCTGGTACAGGTTATGCAGCACCAAACCTTTAATGGCAGTGTAGGCACACAATCCGATATACCTATGCCGTTGGGTTATAAACTGCGGGATGACTATCAGAATGATTTTAAGTATGTAGTACTATCTACCTGGACATACGCACACATCATAGCATTCGGTGATAAAAAACTAACCCAACAGGGAAATTATATGCAGGCCGAAGCACCCGACGTGTTCAGTTTAAAAATGATTAAAGGCACACGATCCGGTCTAAAAGATCCATCGTCTATCATTCTATCTGCATCACTGGCTAAAGCACTTTTTGGTGACACAGATCCCATGTTTAAAGCCTTAAAGATCGACAATAAATGGAACGTTAAGGTTACCGGCGTTTACGAAGATCTGCCGCATAATAACAGCTTAGCTGAAGTGGCATTTATTGCACCGTGGGATTTATACATGACTACTCATGTAAAAACAAACATTACACAATGGGGCAATAATTCATGGCAGCTATTTGCACAGCTAAGCCCCAATGCAGATATAAACAAGGTATCGGCCAGGATAAAAGATTTGAAACTAAATGCTTTTACCGCAGAGGGCAATAAGCTGGGTTTATCTTTTAAGCCAACAGTGTTTTTGCACCCGATAAGCAAATGGCATTTATATTCGGAATTTAAAAATGGTATTAATACCGGGGGGGCTATACAATTTGTATGGATGTTTGGCATTATTGGTGTATTCGTATTATTGCTGGCTTGCATCAATTTCATGAACCTAAGCACGGCCCGGTCAGAAAAACGGGCCAAAGAAGTGGGTATACGTAAAACGGTAGGATCGTTGCGAGGCCAGCTTATTGGTCAGTTTTTGGTAGAGTCGGTACTGATCTCGGCATTTGCCTTCCTGTTTTCCATAGTTCTTGTACAACTCATTTTGCCCTGGTTTAACCAGGTAGCCAATAAAACCATGCAGGTATTATGGGCCAACCCGATGTTTTGGATACTGGGAATTGGTTTTAGCCTCATAACAGGGCTCATAGCGGGTAGCTATCCTGCTTTTTACCTGTCATCATTTAAGCCGGTGAAAGTTTTAAAAGGAACATTTAAGGCCGGGCGAATGGCTGCATTACCCCGTAAAGTACTGGTGGTTTTACAGTTTACAGTTTCCGTTACTTTAATCATAGGTACTATTATTGTTTTCAGGCAGGTGCAATTCACCAAGAACAGACCAATAGGTTATGACCGAACAGGCCTTATACAAATAGAAATGAAAACGGATGCCATTCACCAGCACTTTACGGCAGTAAGGAATGACCTGGTGCAGTCTGGAGCAATAGTTGAAATGGCCGAGTCTGATAGTCCGCTAACTGGGGTATACTCTAATAATAGTGGCCTTACCTGGAGGGATAAGGACCCTAATCTGCAGGATGATTTTGGCACAATTGCCGTAAGCCCCGAATTTGGAAAAACGGCAGGCTGGAAACTTACCGACGGACGCGATTTTTCAAGGGATGTTTTAACAGATTCATCGGGAATAGTATTGAACGAAGCCGCCGTAAAGTTTATGAACTTTAAACACCCGGTTGGCGAAACCATTAAATGGTACAAAACTTTTAAAGTTATAGGCGTAGTGAAGGATATGGTTATGTCATCACCCTATGAGCCTGTAAAACCAACTATATTTTATATGGTTCCGTATGCTCCCGGGATAGTTGATATCAGGCTGAACACCGGCAAAAGCGCCAGCGAAGCATTACGTAAAATTGAAGCTGTATTTAAACAGTATGACCCGGCCAGCCCTTTCGATTATAAATTCACAGATGATCAATATGCTCAAAAGTTTGCCAACGAGGAGCGGATAGGTAAACTGGCTGGTTTCTTTACCCTGCTGGCTATTTTCATTAGTTGTATGGGCCTGTTTGGTATGGCATCATTTATGGCCGAGCAGCGCACCAAAGAAATTGGCGTACGCAAGGTATTAGGGGCATCAGTATTTGGCCTGTGGCGCCTGTTGTCGATAGATTTTGTAGTGCTGGTTGTTGTATCATTAATCATAGCTATACCAACCGCTTATTACTTTATGCAAGGCTGGATAAAGGATTACAAGTACCACGCCGAGCTGTCGTGGTGGATATTTGGCGCGACTGCATTAGGGGCTATCATGATAACGTTGCTCACGGTAAGCTATCAAAGTATTAAAGCCGCGTTGATGAACCCTGTAAAGAGTTTGCGATCTGAATAGTAGTTAATTACAGCTAAAGCGAAAAAACTTAAAGTTTTAAATAACATGATTAAGAATTATTTAAAAATAGCCTGGCGTAATATTGTAAAAAACAAAGCGCATTCTTTTATCAATATTGCCGGGCTGTCGGTTGGGCTGGCATGCAGCCTGCTTATTTTGCTGTGGGTACAAAATGAGCTCAACATTGATGCCTATCATCAAAATGGAGACCGGCTTTATAAGGTTTATGAGCAGGAGTATTATGATCATAAAATAGATGGCAACTACGACACGCCGGGCCAAATGGCAGCCGAATTAAAAAAGACGCTGCCCGAAGTTGAATATGCCATCAATATGGAAGATGAAAATGACAATCATACTTTTAGGGTTGCTAATAAAATATTGAAGCTAAACGGCACTTTTGCCGGAGCTGATATCTTTAAAATGTTTAGCTATCCACTTTTAATAGGAGAAGCTGGCACGGCGTTAAATTCGCCGGCGAGCATAGCTATATCCCAAAAAATGGCAGTTATGTTTTTCGGGCAACCCGATGTGGCTATCGGTAAAACTATCAGGTTCGATGATGAAAGAGATTTTACTGTTACGGCTGTATTTAAAGACCTGCCCGGCAATACTTCCCGCAAATTTGATTACTTAATTAATTGGGGCGCCTATTTAGCCGATCATCCCGGCTCAAAAAGATGGGATAACAGCGGGCCGTTAACCTTTGTTATGTTACGTAAGGATGCAAACCCGGCATCAGCCGACAAAAAAATAACGCACTTTTTAGATACTTACCGCACTTTTCAAAAAAGCTACCGGGTTGAGTACGGCTTGCAACGCTTTGACCAGGTTTATCTGCACTCCAACTTTGAAAATGGCAAAATAACCGGCGGCCGTATAGAATACGTAAAGCTTTTTAGTATCATTGCTGTATTTGTGCTGCTTATTGCCTGCATTAATTTCATGAACCTTACAACGGCCCAGTCGGTAAAAAGGGCGCGGGAAATTGGTGTACGAAAGGTTATGGGCGCCGTGCGCGGGGTATTAATCAGGCAGTTTATAGGCGAATCGCTGTTGCTCACTGTACTGGCAGTTTCAGTGGCATTGGTTTTAGCCATTGTGTTATTACCTGTATTTAACCAGGTTACTCAAAAGCAAATAATCATGCCCTTTAACGAAGCTTCCTTTTGGCTAAAACTCTTTATAATAACAATAACTACGGGCTTAGTTTCGGGCAGTTATCCGGCTTTATTTTTATCGTCATTTAACCCGGTAAAGGTATTAAAGGGAACATTAAAGCTCGATGCCGGTGCCGTTTGGTTTCGCAAAGGTTTGGTTATAATGCAATTTGTGCTTTCGTCGGTATTAATTATCGCCACCATTGTGGTATCCAAACAGGTAAACTTTATCCAAACCAGGAACCTGGGCTACGATAGGGAAAACCTGCTGTACATCCCTATTGAAGGCGACCTGGGTGGCAAGTATGATATTTTTAAAAACGAGGCGATGAATTTGCCGGAGATTAAATCAGTTAGCCAAATATCAAACAACCCCACGTTTATTGATAACAGTACTATTAGTGTAACCTGGGATGGAAAAGACCCTAACAACACCGTCGCTTTTCCGAACATAGCGGTTGGCTACAATTTTGTATCTACCATGAAGCTGAAAATGTTAGCCGGGCGCGATTTTTCTGATAATTATCCTACCGACTCCAATAACTTTATCATTAACCAGGTAACGCAGCAAAAGTTAGGTTTTACAAATCCGGTTGGTAAATCAATTACCATGTGGGGGCGTAAGGGAAAGATTATAGGGCTGGTGAAAGACTTTCACTTCCAGTCGCTGCATAAGCAAATTTTGCCGTTGATTATTCACCTGGTTAAGGGCAAACTGGATGGGGGCGATATTTTAATTCGCACACAGCCCGGCAAAACAAAAGAAGCATTGGCGGGTATTTCCAAATTATCTAAGATACTAAACCCAAACTTTCCTTTCAACTACAATTTTTCTGATGAGCAATACCAAAAACTATATAAAAGCGAACAGATTGTAGGCCGGCTGTCAAACATATTTGCGTTTCTTGCAATATTTATCTCGTGCCTTGGGTTACTGGGATTGGCTATGTTTACTGCCGAGCAACGTATTAAAGAGATAGGGGTACGAAAAGTACTTGGTGCCAGTGCAGCCTCCATATTCGGGTTGCTTTCATCGGAGTTTTTGGTTTTGATAATAATTGCCATGCTCATTGCATCGCCTGTTGCCTGGTATGCCCTAAATAGCTGGTTACAGGGTTTTGCCTATCGTACCACCATACAATGGTGGATATTTGCGCTATCCGGAGGCCTTGTTATATTAATAGCCCTTGCAACTGTTAGCGTGCAGGCCATTAAAGCAGCGTTGATGAACCCGGTAAAAAGTTTGAGAAGCGAATAATGGATATTAAAATGAAGAAAACGTTCCGCTTATTTTTAATTGTGCTAATAATCATCAGCGGCCTGGTTACGCTGGTTAAGGCGCAGGATACTGTGCTTAGAGTACCCGAAAGAAGTAAACTCGACTCCTTGAATTCGGTAGTATTAAATCAAAAAAGACTAATACAGGTATTTACTCCCGCAAATTATAAACCGGGGAGCACTGATAAATATGATGTGCTTTACGTACTTGATGGCGGCAACTGGAACACCGGCCTCATTAAACAGGTACAGCGCTTTGTAGAAGGCGAAGCCTATATGCCGCCAACGATAATTGTGAGCGTTTTAGGTATTGACAGGAATAAAGATCTTACACCAACTCATTTAGAAGGTTGGAAAACATCCGGCGGGGCCGATAAATTCCTTAGTTTCATTAAAACCGAGCTGATTCCTTATGTTAATAAAACGTATCCATCCAACGGCGATAATACGCTTTGGGGGCACTCATTGGGCGGTTTATTCGTGATTTACGCGATGCTAAATGAACCCAAAACGTTTAAATCGTATATAGCCGTCGACCCCAGCCTTTGGTGGGATAGTTGTTATCTGCCCAAAATAGCTGGCAGTAAACTGCCCGCTTTAGCCGGTTCAAATACCACAATTTTCATAAGCGGCCGGGAGGGGCGTGATGGCAAATCAATGAGGATTGATACCATGGATCTCGTACTCGAAAAAGCCGCCCCGCAGGGTTTAAACTGGAAGATAGTTACCTATCCTGACGAAACCCATAGCTCGGTAAGGCTCAAAACCACGTACGACGGGTTGAAATTTACCTACGCCGGTTATACAGGGGCGTTGGAATTTCACCCGATGAATGGTATAATTTTAAAGGACAAGCCTATTAAGTTATGGTACTTTAACGACACCACAAAGGTGCGCTACACAGTTGACGGAACAGAGCCCACAATTTCATCGGCAAAAGCACAACCCGAAATTACGTTAAGCGAGCCTGCCACTGTAACGTATAAACGGTTCACCAACCGCGACCGCTATGATAAAACCGTAAGCGGCAATTTTACCACTGAAAAAGAACTACACCCGATGGGCCGGCAGAAAAACACAAAACCGGGTGGCTTTAACTATATATATTATGAAGGCTCATGGGATAAATGGCCGGACATTAAAAGTTTAAAGCCCGCAAAAACAGGGATAACCACCAGCGATTTTGATGCAGATAACCTACCACGCAAAAACAATTTCGCCCTGGTTATTGACGGGTTGCTGGAAACAAAGGAAGATGGTTATTATATATTTATTTTAGATGCCGATAAAGATTCAAAGTTATATATAGGCAATAAGCTGCTGATACAATGGGAGGGCGACTACAGGCGCCATACGTACTCATACATTTTACCGCTAAAAAAGGGATTTTATCCGCTCCGGTTGGAGTATCTTCACAAGAATGAGGACTTTAAACTCAAGTTGAGTTATCTCACGCCCGGCACCATCAGTGGCAAAAACCCTGTCCCCATTCCCTTAAACTTGCAATATAGCCGTAATTAGCCGGCAGCTATCAACAAAAGAGGAGCTTTACAGCTCCTCTTTTGTTGTGCATATGTGTTTGTTATACGCCAGCTTTTACATCCTGCATATTGTAATGCTTCAATACATCATCGGGTACGCCGGTCCATTTGTTGGGGTTGTTGCCGGCAAAGCCAATATCATCAATACCCATTTTGGTGGTATAAAAACCAGATGCGGTTAAATCGCGCATGCGGTTAAAAAAGGCCACGCCCTGGGCCATTTCTGGTTTGGCTTTGGCGGGGTAGGCAATCATATCTACCAGCTCTATCTGCTGGGCATGGCTGCAATCGGTAAATACCTTGCCAAAACGGTTAAGGCATTGCAAATCTAACCAGCGCAAACCGCCACGCATGGGGGTTTGATGATCGGGCATATCCTTCACAATAAATTCAATAAAATCAGGCACCTTGGCATCTGATGCGCTGCCCGATTTTTCGTCTTTAGGGATAATAATATCGCCCAAGACAGTGATCGTAGCCATTTCTGCCGCTGTAAAAAATTTATCGCCATTCAGCTTTTTATCGCGCTCAACCTCAAAAGGCTGGCGACCAGCCTCGGCTCCGGTGGTTGCCGGCGCTGCTTCTTCTGTTTTTGGCGCACCGGGTTTACAAGCTTCCAGTATTAATCCTGCCGAAAGTGTGGTAAAGCCTAATGCTTTAAGGGAATCACGTCTGTTCATAATATTTTGTTGGATTAACTTGTTAAACGTTTAGTGCTTTTCGTTGCTGTAATATGTATTCTGCGGTACGCATGCTCATGGCCAGGATTGTCCAGGTAGCATTTTTATCGCCCTGCTGAACAAACGGTGCGGCATCAACCACAAACAGGTTTTTACAATCATGCGCCTGGCACCATTTGTTTAGGGCCGACTTTTTAGGATCGTTACCCATACGTATGGTTCCAACTTCGTGAATAATTTTGCCCGGCGCCTCTAAGCCGTAGTTGGTTTCGGGGCCTTGTGGTGGGCCATAAATGGCGCCGCCCATATTGTGCATAATTTCCTGGAAGGTTTCCTGCATGTGCTTAGCCTGTTTTATCTCTTCATCGGCCCATTTGTAGTGGAAACGCAATACCGGGATACCGTATTTATCAACCACGTTAGGGTCAATCTCGCAATAGTTATCGTAACGGGCAATAGCAGTACCGCGGCCGGCCATGCCAAACTGTGTACCATAAAAACGGCGGTAATCGTCTTTTAACGATGCACCGTAGCCGCCTCCGTCTTTCATTTTACCATCGCGGCCTGGTACGGCACCATTCATATTATGAATACCGCCGCCAAAGCCATATGATGGCATATGCATACCGCCACCATATTCGATGTGATAACCACGCGGAAAATCAAGTTTTTTATTATCAAGCCACCATGGCGAGTAGATGTGCACACTACCCACCCCATCTTCATTGTAGCGTTTACGGTCCATCAGCTCGGGCAGGAAACCGCCGGCACTTGAGCCTGTTGAATCATGCAGGTAGTGGCCAACAACACCACTGCTGTTTGCCAAACCTCCCGGATGCTGGGCCGATTTGGAATTGAGCAGGATACGGGCCGATTCGCCGGCGCTGGCGCCAAGGATAACAGTTTTGGCGTTTACCTGGTACTCCTGCAAATCTTCGCGGTTTACGTAGGATACGCCTGTAGCTAATCCTTCGCTATTAGTTATCACCTCGCGCACCATGGCGTTGGTTATCACTTTTAGGTTGCCCGTTTTT
The DNA here is from genome assembly GCF_051903035.1 of Mucilaginibacter sediminis. Taxonomy (NCBI): domain Bacteria; kingdom Pseudomonadati; phylum Bacteroidota; class Sphingobacteriia; order Sphingobacteriales; family Sphingobacteriaceae; genus Mucilaginibacter; species Mucilaginibacter sediminis. The sequence goes on along the minus strand of NZ_CP170602.1, from coordinate 5,574,142 downwards.
ACAGCCGGGATAACCAAACATGACGATGCCGAAAAATCGCCATAAACTTTACAGCTCCGGCCGCACTGACCGCAGAAGAAACATGCACCACGATCTTTATTACCAGGCAAAGCTTCCGTTAACACCGAGCCACGGCCAGGGATAATAGTAACACCGGCTTTTTTAGCGCCTTTTACAATGTACAGTTCATTAAGCCTTGGCTTTGGCGGGGGCAGGTAAATGCCATCCGGTTCGTTTTCCAGGCCTTCTTTGGTACCGTAAATGCCTATCATGCGGTCAACCTTATCATAGTAAGGTTTTACATCATCGTATGTTATTGGCCAGTCATCCGTAAGGCCATCTTTAGCCTGGAAATCCTTTGGCCCCATACGCAACGATATACGGCCCCAGTGATTAGTACGGCCGCCCAGCATGCGCGAGCGGAACCAGAAAAACTCAGTTTTGTCTTTAGTGGTGTAAGGTTCGCCATCAATTTGCCAGCCACCAAAAGCGGCGTCAAAATCACCAAAAGGGCGTGTTGTTCCGGCACCACGGCGCGGCGACTCCCAGGGCCATTTTAACTGGGCCGAGTCTTTTTGCGGATCGAAGTAAGCACCGGCCTCCAGCATCAGCACTTTGATGCCGGCATTGGCCAATACGTAACCGGCCATACCGCCACCTGCACCCGAACCAACAATTACTACATCATAAGTTTCAGATGATTTTTTAATTTGTAGATCGCTCATATTATCTCAAAAATATCCTTTGTTTTAAAACAGGAAAAATGCACGCCCGGCATGCATTGGTTAAATTGGATTATTGGTATAAATATATTGAACGCTGCGCGTAGAATACACTCATGTTTAAAGAATTATAGTTGTTTAATCGATATTTTGCGGAAAGACACCACATGCCCATGATCCTGCAAAGCGATGTGGCCTTTAGGATATGCGGCAAAATCGGCCCAGGATTTAAATTTGCTGTTGGCAAGCAATGTTTTCCATTCTTCACTTCCCATTTGTACATCAACTATTTTGGTACCATTGAGCCAAAAGGTAAGGTGGCCGTCTTTTTTACGCAATTTTACTTTGTTCCACTCACCGGCAGGTTTTGCAACATCTGCCGATGGTGCTTTCATATCGTATAGTGAGCCGGCAAGGTGGTTGGCTTTTTTATTGTCGCTGGCATCTTTATTATCTAAAACCTGCATTTCGATACCTGTTTGATAAGTGGCTTCAAATTTAGGATCTTCATGCACGCCAAAAATAATACCGCTGTTACCTTCCTTGGTAATGTTCCATTCCAGCGTTAACTCATAATTTTCGTATTCATCATTGGTAACCAAATCGCCCTGGTCTTCGGCTTTGGGGTCAAGCTGTAAGGCGCCATCAACAACTTTCCACGCTTTGGTGTCGGTTTTTAAGTAGGTGTGCCAGCCGGCTGTTGTTTTACCGTCAAATAACGATTTGGTTTGCGCCGATGAGGCAAAATTCAGAGCAGAAACAGCCATCAGGCTTAGTAAGATCTTTTTCATCGATAGTATTTTATAATTTAACTGGAGATATAGTACCGTTTGGATGGCTAAATATATCTGCTTTTTGTTAATGCTAAAACGATTATCGGAAAAATAAATTACAAACAGCTGTGGAAGCTGTGTAAAAATGTGGATAGGTAAAGCGAAGGGCTTAAAGCATAAAGCCAAAAGCTGGAAAGGCTATCGGCTTTATGCTCAAAATTTATTTAACGTGTTATTTAAAGCGAAGGCCTTAAACAAAAAACCTTACATGCTTTCGGCCTTAAGCTTTTTGCTTTCAGCCTTACTCAGCGTGTTTGTGAAAGCCGAATGATAAGTTGGCGGCAATACCAATCATGCCGTAACCATAGCTATCCTGAAAACTTTGGTTGTAGTCGTCCTGGCCGCGGTAGCCGGCGCCAACCATTAAGGCTGTTCCCTGCATAAACGGAAACGAGTAGTAATATTTAAGGCTCACGTTCAGGCGTTTTTTCACGTCAAAAGTCGAGTAGTTATTGTACTTATCGGCTATGTAGGTAAAATCAAACTGAATGCGCTGCCAGTTTTCGTAGGTTTTACGCCCTTGCTCCAACGGATCATCATAAGCCTTTACAAAGTTGTACATGCGGCTGCCATTAATACGTACAAAGCCATAGTGATCTTTTAAACCCTGCGAAAGGCCCAGGTTGAATAATCCGGCGTGCACCTCCAATGCTATATTATCGTAACGGTTAATAGTAAGCCCCGGTTTATCAACCCGCTTGCCGGTATAATAGGTAAGGGTATAAAAGTTGGTGGTAAACTTGCCGCTATCAACATTAAAGGTACCGTCCTTATTTAACGATGGCCCTCTAACGCCGTTGGAATGGTGCGAATAGCCTAACGATAAAAACTTTGGCCTGTATGTGTCTTCGTTTAGCCTGTAAAATAAGTTGGCGTTGGGCATATAGCTGGGCGATTTTACCGGTGCATCGCGGGTATTCAGCAACCGGATTTTTACCCTTGAGGTAAACTCAAAAAAGAAGCGAGACTTTGGCGTACTGAACAGGATAAAGTTTGGCGAAAGATCGGCAGCTAACTGCGTTTTAACCGGCTGAAAATATTCGTTACCGGCCAAAGAAAGCCGCATGTTTTCTTCAAATATATTATCAAACGCATGGTTTATAATATGGTGCGATAAACGCACCGAATCGGCCCGGCTGGTATCGCCGTTTAATGTAACAGCGGTGGCCGTTAAGCTTTGAAAAAATACCAATACAAGGCCGAAAATGATTTTTAAAAAGGCCCGTTTTGATTTATGCTGAAAGGCCGAAGCAGCTTTGCTGGCTGATGCCTTAATAAATGTAAAATTGTTCAATGGAGTAGTGCTTTTGTACAGATCGATATAAAGTTTAAATAAATTAAAGGCCTAACTAATGTGATGCATCCTATAGTTAAATACCATGCCGCAATATTAATTATTAATCATTTTTGAGTAAACGGGCCTGTGTCAGGACAGGGTAAAGCTTGGCCAAAATGCCCTTTTGAGCGTAAATACGGCATATTACTACTCCCGGTTTTTACAGTAGCATTACAGTTGAGGGTTGCTTTGGGGTAATGACATTGGTAAAAAAGTCGTTTAAACATCTATATTTCGTTGCAATAGCTTATTTTATTTCGTCAGTTAGGTATATCTCATCGTAAATCATCACCCCTTTTAAATGGGATACCGATTCAACTACAACCTGTTCAACCTATCTGTAACCCCTTAAATTGTTGATAGATATAATTTAAAATCCATTTGCTTTTAATCGGGAATTGTTATATTTGGTTATAAGCCAATCCCTAATTTTAACCTGAGTATCATGATAAAAGTTTCGAACATACTGGCCCGTAAGGGTGGCGGTGCTATCAGCATTGATGCAGGTACATCTGTTTTGGAAGCATTGGAACTGATGGCCGCTAAAAACATCGGCTCGGTAGTGATAACCGAAGATGGCGAATACCTCGGTCTGCTCACCGAGCGCGATTACGCACGCAAAGTGATCCTGAAAGGCAAGTCATCCCACGAAACCCTGGTGCGCGAAATCATGAGCACCGGCCTGCCCCGTATTGTGCCCGAAAATTCCATAGAAACCTGTATGCACATCATGAGCGAAAGCAACATCCGCTACCTGCCTGTTTTTATGGCCGATAAACTTTGCGGTATCATTTCTATTAACGATTTAGTAAAAGAAACCATTTTAAGTCAGCAGGAAACTATTGAGCAGCTGAGGGGATATATACATTCCTGATATCTGAATTGAGATTTTTGATTTCGGATATTTATTCAAATATGGCCACCATTGGTATTCTGTCCATTACAATTGTAGGGCAGGCGCTTGTCTTGTGTTAATCGATTTTCTGTAACCCTCTATATCCCATTAAATTTTCATACCTTGCATAATTTACTTATAAGATATAGTGACTTTTCAGGATTTTAATTTTAACGAGCAATTATTTGAAGGCATAGAGAGTATGGGTTTTACTACCCCTACCCCGATACAGGAAATGGCCATCCCGGCAATTATGCAGGGAAAAGACCTTATTGCCTGCGCCCAAACCGGTACCGGTAAAACCGGCGCCTACTTATTGCCAACCCTCAATCATATTACCGGTACGGCCAAACACCAAACCAGCGTGCTTATTTTAGCGCCAACCCGCGAGCTTGCCCAACAGATAGACCAACAGGTAGAAGGCCTGGCCTATTTTACCGGCGTTAGCTCCATTGCCGTTTTTGGCGGTGGCGATGGTATGGCTTACGAGCAGCAACGCCGCGGCATCCAGAATAATGTAAACATTATTATTGCCACACCGGGCCGCCTTATTGCGCACCTTACATCGGGCGTATTAAAGCTTAACCATTTAACCCACCTGATATTGGATGAGGCCGACCGCATGTTGGACATGGGCTTTAGCGACGATATCATGAAGATTATCAGCTATCTGCCTAAAACCAGGCAAACGCTGCTGTTTTCGGCCACCATGCCGGGGCGTATCCGTTCATTGGCTAAGGCTATTTTGAAAGATCCCGAGCAGATCAATATTGCCATTTCGCAGCCTGCCGTAGGTATCGATCAGCAGATCTACCGGATGCACGATCAGCAAAAAACGCCTTTACTGCAATTGATCCTGCGCGATGCCGCTTATACAAGCACCATCATCTTTGCATCCCGTAAGGAGATCGTAAAATCGTTATACAAAGAATTAAAGGCAGCAAAAATTAATGCCATGGCCTTTCACTCCGATTTGGAGCAAAAGGAGCGTGAAGAGATCCTGCTGAAATTCAAAAACAGGCAGTTGCCGGTTATTATTGGTACCGACGCCCTTTCGCGTGGTATTGATGTTGAAGGCATCGACCTGGTGGTTAACTACGATGTTCCCGGTGATCCTGAGGATTATATTCACCGCATAGGTCGTACCGCACGGGCCGCTACAACCGGCACCGCCATCACATTTGTAAACCATCGCGACGAGCGTAAACTAAAAAACATTGAGCAACTGATGGACCGCGCCATTCGCGTAGTTGGCCTGCCCGATGAACTGGCTGCCATACAACCGGCGCCGCAATCGGCCCAGTCTGACGATAAACGAAATCCCAAAAGGCCCAACAGGCGTTTTAACAAAAACAAACCGAAGCCTAAGAATAACAATTAAGTCGAAAGTCTGAAGGCCCAAGTCAGAAGTCTTAACTTTCGACTTCAGAGACTTAGCCTTATGGATCCAGCGGTTCAAGCGGGTTTATTTGTAACGATGTGATAGTGGGGTAAAACTCCTGCTCGGTATTTGATAACCGTCTGCCAAGGGAATAGGGCATATAACCAAGGTCGGCCATGCAGCGCTTATCCATGTACGAAATATAATAGCTTTGTATTTTATTGGTCGACGTTATAAAGGGTTTATTAAAAGGCATCCCGTATCTGAATATCAGGCGTGCGCAATTGCGCAGGTTAGTGGTAGTATGTCGTGCCTGGGGCTCAATAAAAATGCCGTTTTCGGGAATTTTCAATTGATTAACCAGGTATTTTTTCATTTCCTCGGCCTCGGCAAACCTGGTCTTAAAAGGGTGTACCCTTCCACCCGATACCATAATAAACGGCGTTAGGCCCTGCGCAAATTTTAAGGCGGCTATTTTACAGCGCTCAATACTCCCCTTACTTATGGATACCCCTGGCTTATCGGGCCCCTCGCCGGGCACCAGTATCAACGTATATTGATATTTTTTCCAGTTGATGTTTTTTAGCCGGTTGTAAGCTGCTTTGTTAGCATTTTGCTCCAGGGGTTCGTCAATGGCGGCTTCGTTACGCCCGTTAACATCCAAACTATGCAGGGCATAATTTAACGATGGCAGATAAAAAAGCTTTGCACTGCCGCATTGTTTAACAATGGCTGTGGCCCCATCGGCAATTAATTTAGGGTAAGTATTGCGGTATACATTAAAGTTGATGGAATCCACATCCGGAAAGTTGGGCTTTTTACCTTCGGCATAAACTTCAATGGTATGGTTTATGGCCAGGGCATCCTGTTCCCAGGCCTTTACCAACAGCGCGGCTGGCGATAGCGAATCGTATTTAATATAACAGCCCGAAGGGATTAGATGATTTTTAACCAACAGCCCCAAGGCGTTATTGGGTTTGTATAAAGCAGTAAGCCTGTCGCCTGCTGCTTTTATTTCCTGCTCCGAAAATTTAAATGGCTGTATAATACTGCGAAAGCTCTTGTTCGCCTTTAATGAATCTTGTATGTTTTTAATCTTAGCCTGCACCATGCGCACCAAAACAGCATCGCTGCCAATAAGCTTAGTGGCCGGGGCGTAGTTTTGGAACAGGTTTAACAGGTAATAATTTTTAATCTCGGTATGGTTTTTCCCAATCAGCCGGTATTGCTGACTGGCGGTTTGAGCGTCGGCAAATAGTGCAATAAGGCTGATAAAAAGTGCCAGAAAAAAGTTCTTCATAAATGATTCAAAGAAACAATGTTTCGGATTAAATTTAAGTAAACAAAGTGTTAATCAATAAAATAGCCCCTTTGTTTTAATACAAATAAAAAATGCCTGCAATTTAATTATCGCAGGCATTTCTGTTGGCTTAACCCTCTGCTATTTTATATTCAGCGTAAGCGTGGTATAATAAAAGCCGCCAATAGCCGGACCGCCTAAAAATGAGTAGTAATATTGGTTGGTGAGGTTACTGGCCCCAATTTTTACATTAAGGCCCGTTTTTACAAAATCATAGTTAACCTGGGCATCAATAGTGCCGTATGAGGCTACATTACCACTAACCAAAAACGATTGCCAGTAAAAGCCGCTTTGCCATTTATAGGTGGCGTTAAACCCAAAATTGCCAACAACATGATTACCGCCAAAAGAGTAATTAGTGATCCATTGCGGCGTATTAAAACCATCTTCCAACGCATCCTCGTTGGCGGTGCGCTGTAGTTTGGCGTACGATACATTCCCAGTCAAAATATATTTTTGCCATAGACGATAGGATAAACCCAGGCTGCCGCCAATATTGTAAACCACACTTTGCGAGTTTGTCCACACCCGGTAGCGGGCTTGTTTGGTTTTGTCGTTCAGGTAGTAAGGGATAGAATCGGGTTTGGTGGTTCCGGGTACGTTTAGTTCAATCTGCCCTATAAAATTATTGTAGCGGTTGTAGTAAAAATCAGCATCAACACTCAAATCACCATTAAAAAACAACGACTTATAACCAGCCTCAAACGAGTTGATATGCTCGGGTTGCAGGTAGGTATAAGTATTCTTTTTAAGCAAGCCTTTTTCTTTTTCGATGGCGGCGCTGGTTGACATTCCCGCGTTAAAATCATTTTTAACCGCCGCCTGGAAAGCATCTATCGAGGTACGCACATAGGAGTTTTCAAAAACGCCGTTTGACACAACCCGCAAGCCACCAACCCGTTTTACGCCACCGCTGTTTACATTACTAAATGCTTCAAAAATGCTTGGGAAACGATAACCGCTCTGAAACGATACTCTGAAGTTTTGCTCTGGTACCGGCGAAAATACAGCCGTAAAACGTGGGTTCAGTTTCAGACTAAAGTAGTCGTTTTTATCAGCACGCAGGGTAGCCGACAGCTTTAACTCGTCATCAAAAAGCGATTTGGCAACCTGCACAAAGCCGCCGGTCTTGCTGTAATCAAGATTGCTGTATTCCTGCCCCTTTACATAATTAATAAAATAGTTACCATCAGGGTGGATGATGTAGGTGCGATGATCAAAGCCTGCCATCAGGTCGAGGCGTGTTTGTTTTTTAAACGTTGATGAAATAGCGTTCGAGATATCTACCTGCCCTTCAGCATGCCACATACCATCCTTAACATGCAACGCCGAACCGATATCCCAATTATTTATATCGGCCAGTTTATCAAGCGTAGCTTTAAATGCAGCAGTGCCGGGCTGGTAGCGGCCGGCATCGGCCAACTGACGTGCCTGTTGCAAAGCCTGTGGTACGGTAGCGCCTGCAGATGTGGCCGTATTAAAACCCCTGGTAAAATCGGCATACCAGGTATTATCGTCTTTATAATTACGGTCGATATTTTCGCCGGCCGAGCGCAGGTTGTATGATTTGCCGGTATTTTCGCTGGTCCAGTAAGCACGCACCTGGTAAATATTATTCTTCAGTTCAAGCGCGTGTTGCTGCAAAACATACCCTGACAGCCGGAAACGATTGGCGCGCTGGTAAATATTATCTAGATCGGCAAAGCGGTAGGTGTAAGTTAAGCGGGTATTATCATTAATCTTATAAGCCAGGCCAACATCAACCTTTACGTTGTGCAGGTTGTAACTGGTTACATCCTTTTCTGCATAGCCGGTGCGGGCAATAGAATATTGCTTACCACCCAGAGTTACGGTTTTCCTGTCGGATGATTCGTTGCCGTATCCGTTCAACGGATCGTAGCCGGGGTTATCGGGGCCGCCTGCTATACCTAATTTTGCGTTAGCGGCGGCATTTAAATCGGTGCGGTTATCGGCAATCCAATCGTAACCCGTAGTATAAGTTCCGTTTATTTTAAAGGCAAACCTTTTAGAGATAGCCCTGGCCAGCCTGAAACTGGTTTCAGAAAACAGCTTTGCAGATGTCTCCGAATCGCCAATATGATTAATACCTGTTTTTTGCTGAATGCTGATACCCTGGCTGGTAAAAGGATCTTTGGTGATAAAATTGGCCAGCCCGTTGATGGCATTCAGGCCATATAAGGCTGATGCCGTACCGGGGATAATCTCCACACTTTCAATATCCAGATCGCCCGGGCCCATGGCATCGCCAATTGGCGCGCCTATATGCGGCGCCTGGTTATCAATCCCGTCAACCAATTGCGTAAAGCGAACATTGGTGGTATTGGCAAAGCCACGGGTATTAATGATCCTGAAGCCAAGGCTGGGGGTTATCAGCTGTACCCCTTTCACATTTTCCAGTGCATCAAAAAATGACGGCGCGGCAGATCTCCTGAAATCGACGGCGGTTATTTTCTCGATGCTTACCGGCGACCGTAAAATATTTTCGCTGATGCGCGATGCGGATACCACTACCTCGCCAAGTTCCTGCTTTTTGATTTGTGTGGTATCATTTTTTGGGGCGATAGTATCTTTTGCCTTTTTTTTGCTTTGGGCAAATAGTGTACCTCCTGCAAGTAACATCATTGATAATAAGGCGTAGTATTTATTCATATTGTTTGGTTAAAATTTCGATATGCTTTTATTTATATAACGATAGTCAAAAATAAACCGGCTATCCAAAAACCGGCCTGATACGCTGTAATCTATACCTCTATAAGAGAACTATTTTCCTTCAAAAAATCCTTGAACTTAGCCTGGAACTGTTTAAACTGCTCAATGGCTTTAACCCCTTTTTCGGTAAGCTGCGCACTGCCGCCACCTTTACCGCCCCGGTGCGAAATGACAACAGGCGAACCAAAATGCTCGTTCATGTAATTAACAATGTCCCATGCCTGCCTGTATGACATTTTCATTTGCAAAGCCGCCTGCCGTAATGATCCCGACTGCTGGATGCGCTCCAGTAACTCAACCCGGCCATGGCCAAGCAGCTTTCCATCCGGGCTTTCAAACCAGATGCGCCCGTTTAAGTTCAATTTCACATTCATTTAACCAAAACACCAACGTATTTAATCATCAACACAAAAACAAAGAAACGATATTATCCTGCCTGTTTGTTAATATGATAAAAAAAAATGCGTTCGCCTTTTCAGAGGAACGCATCAGGATATTTTACTAACCGTACAAGGCACAAGCCTATGCAATTGAACAAACTTTATGTTCTCGGTCTTTTTGGATTAAAGGCCACCAGGTAATTCAAATCTTCAACCGGCGGATTACGCTCGTCAATTTTTTGCGGCTCTTTGTTGAAAGTTTGATTAAGACGCGTTTTTACGGTATGAAATACCTGTAGCAAAATTTCGGGGCCAACTTTGGCGGCGATGGTTGGGTAATAATCTTTTTGAATCCTTACCCTGTCGGTATTGGTTACCATGCTCAGTTCCCAACTGTCTTCGGCCTTAAAGCCAAATTCTTTAGCGGTGTTCAGCAGGTCGTACATGTACATACGGGTTTCGGTTTCAATGGATCTTTCAGCAGCAACTGTCATATGATTATTTTTTACGGTATTGCAGCCTCTTAGGGGCTGGTATTATGTTAAAGCTTAACTATTACCGTATCTGGATATGGCAATGCCTAAGGTAGTAGTATTTGAAGGAAGGAATTGTTGTAAGATAACTATAATTTACTGAAAATCAGCATTTATTAAATATTAATTAAAAAAACAATTAAATCAAAGCCTTCTTGCGGGCAACAAAACGCATCTCCACCGCCAAAGGTTATGCTTTCGCTGGTCTCTAAATGATAAAAATGGATGGCGCGAAAACGCCGCAGTTGGTAAAAATAACTTTTGTGACTACCATTAAAAACGACAAAATACTGTTAGTACCTGTTAGAAAACACCCACCGCTTTTGTCCTGCTTTAAATATATTTGCCCAAACATACGCGCGGTGCAAACCGTTGTTAATTCAAATACACATCTGCCATGGCAAATAATTTTAAAGAAGCAAGCGTCGACGAAATAAACCAGGTAATGCAACAAGCACAAACAGCTTTTGAAGCTTACCAACAAACCAGCATCGAGCAAAAAAGCCTGTTTTTAGAGGCTATTGCTGCCGAAATTGAAGCATTAGGCGATGCCTTGCTGCAAAAAGCGTCCGAAGAAACCAACCTGCCTATCCCCCGCTTAACCGGCGAGCGCGCCCGTACCACAGGTCAGCTCCGCATGTTTGCTACCATGCTGCGCGAAGGCAGCTGGGTTGAGGCCAGTATCGATACGGCTAATCCCGACAGGGTACCATTGCCCAAACCCGATGTTCGTAAAATGCTTACCCCGCTTGGCCCGGTAGTTGTTTTTGGGGCAAGTAATTTCCCTTTCGCTTACTCAACCGCAGGCGGCGATACTGCGAGCGCTTTGGCAGCAGGCTGCCCCGTAGTGGTAAAAGCACACCCCGCCCATGCCGAAACATCGGAGATGGTGTACAGCGCTATCAAAAAAGCCATTGTACGTAGCAATATGCCCGAACATATTTTTCAGCATGTACATGGTACCTCGTTTGAAAGTGGCAAAGCATTGGTGCAGGCTGACGAAACAGCGGCAGTTGGCTTTACCGGATCAACCGTTGGCGGTTTGGCATTGCTGCAATATTCATCGCAACGCAAAAAGCCTATCCCCGTATTTTCTGAGATGGGCAGTATAAACCCGGTTGTATTTTTGCCTGATACCCTAAACAAAAATGCCGCCGACCTGGCCGCGCAATATGCCGGCTCAATAACTTTGGGCATGGGCCAGTTTTGTACCAACCCGGGTCTGATGCTTGCTATTGAAGGCGACGGACTTTACAGTTTTCTGGATAGCCTTGGCAAAGGTATTGAAGCTATAAAGCCCGCCAAAATGCTGCATGCGGGTATCCATACCGCTTATGAAAAAAAGAGCCAAGAAGCGTTAGTACAGGATGGTGTTAAGGTGATCCAAAAATCGGCTACGGAAGCACACGATATTGAGGCTTTGCCAACAGTTGCCCTGGTAAGCGGCGAAACATTTTTGGCCAACCCCTTACTGCACGAAGAGGTTTTTGGGCCATACTCGCTGATGGTAAACTGTAAAGACGAGCAGGAACTGCTTAAAGTGTTAAAATCGGTATCGGGCCAGTTAACCACCACCGTAATGGGTACCGACGAGGATTTTGCCGGGCATAAAGCCTTACTACAATTACTGCCATCCATAGCCGGCCGCGTATTGTTTAACGGTGTACCAACCGGGGTTGAAGTTTGCCATAGTATGGTTCATGGTGGCCCTTTCCCGGCTACTACCGATAGCCGCTTTACAGCAGTAGGCACCAACGCCGTAAAGCGCTGGGTGCGCCCGGTATGCTACCAAAACTGCCCCGACGGCTTATTGCCATTAGCACTGCAAAACGCCAACCCCTTGGGGATTTGGAGGCTGGTAGATAATGAGTGGAAGAAATAGGTCGGGTTAAGCCATAGCGATTAGTTCAAAACAGATGGCTATGGCTTAATATCATTTAGGGTCATCGTATATGCTTCTTTTCAACTCCATAACCGATGTTATCAATTATTGGAAAAGCAATTTTGCGCGCATATACTAAGGCGTTGTTACCACCGTATGCGAACCATCAGGATTTACCACGATAGTTGTGTTACCGGCTGCTTTAACGGCAACTGAGTGCGTGCCATCGGGATTTACAATAACCACAGTTTGCCCGTTATCTATCATGGTAGTGTGTGTGCCATCGGGGTTAACGATTGTTGAAGATGATCCATTTTTTATTATTGTAGAATGTGTACCGTTTGGATTAACAACAGTGATGGTTGGACCATTATCTATCCACAACGAATGTGTACCATCTGAATTGGTAGCAGTAGTTGTTTGCCCGGTTTGCGATACTACCGTATTTGTACCATCGGGATTTACTATCGTAGCTGTTTTCCCGTTTTTAATTACGGCACCCCGCTTACCATCCGGGTAAACAAAAGTGAAGTTATACATACTGTCTTTACTTGATTTTACAGCATTATAAACTGCAAGGTCGTTGGTGTTAAATATTGCTGCTTGCTGGGCAAATATATTACAGCTAAAAGCCATTGATAGCAGGAGGAGGGTAAGTTTTTTCATGATGCAGCAGGTTTCCGAATTTGACTATAACATCCGGAAAAGGTTTAATAACCATTTTCAAAAACTCAAGTTACTGCTTCAATATTGTTGGCCAATCGGCTACTTACTTCCCAAACCGTTTTACCACATCGGGCGCAGCACCCGCAAGTTTAATTTTATAGCGGTAGCCGCCGTTAAAAAAGTCCTCTTCCCGTAAAAACTCATGGCTGTTTTTACTTATCCAAAAGGTTTGGGTATAATGCTGGCCCTTATAATTGGCTTCGGTAAAAAGTTTCCAGCAATCAACTTTTTCGTTATCCAGCGTGGCCAGCTCTTCGCTGCCGGTTACTTTGTATACCGCGTATTCGGGGGTGTTGCTTACCGCGTCGTAAAAATTAATGGCGAACGTTTTGCCGGCTGCAAGGGGCAGCATCTCAAAAGTTTCTATATCCAGGTTCCAGTTAAAATAGGGCTCTTTAACATTTAGCAAAAAATCCTTCGCCAGGTTATTTTTCACAGTATCGGATCCGGCAATTTTAGTAGCGCTCCAATTGAATGCTTTGGTTTTTGTACCTATGGTTTCTGAATGATAAACCGGCGTAAAATCGGATGCCCTGTTTACCGAGCATGTTGACCGATACGATGCACTGTCGGCAGCATACCAATGCTGGGTTACGGTAAAAAGCTCCTCGCCGTTACGGTTGCCAGTTTCTACGTTGCGCAGCCAGATCGATATGCGCAGCCTTCTATCGTCTTTGAGATTTTGTAAATATACCAGGTATTGTCGCAGCCCTGGCTTTAGGTTAGCCGTAATAAGGCGCTTATCTTTTAAGCGGATAGTATCTGTTTGCGCCATTGCCCTGGGGCAATGCGCAGCCAGCAATAGTAACGTAACAGTAATAGCTATTATTTTTTCAACTATAAGTTCGGTTTTCATGGTAATTATTGTGCTGGTAAGGATATTTTGTTCTATTTATTAATCAAAGCTGCTTTTTCGGCTCCGGCAAAAAAAAACATTTCAACCGTTGAAGGTTTATTTTTAACGTGCTTGCCTTTTTGTTCAATGGCTCGTGGCTTCAAATGTCGTCCGGCAACCTTAAACTACCTCCAGCCATTTTCAAATCCTCAAACGGCGCAGCCCTCAACGGAGTTAATTTTCAAATCTTCAAATCAATGGCAAAACCTTACCTTTACAACCCCATGTATCTGCAACAGCTATCCGTTATCAATTTTAAAAATTACGAAGAGGCCGAACTTGTTTTCAGCAAGGGAGTGAATGCCTTTACGGGTAACAATGGTGCAGGCAAAACCAATTTGCTTGATGCTATACATTACCTGTCGCTTTGCAAAAGTTACTTTAACCCCATAGATAGTCAACAGATAAAACAAGGCTCTGATTTTTTTATCATAACCGGTGTTTTTAACAAAAACCAGCAAACCGAAGCCGTAGCATGCTCGGTAAAACGGAACCAAAAAAAACAGTTTAAGCGAAATAAAAAAGATTACCAGCGCCTGGCCGACCATATTGGACTGCTGCCATTGGTGATGATATCGCCCTATGATACCAGCATTATAACCGAAGGCAGCGAAGAGCGCCGCAAGTTTATTGATAATGTAATATCGCAAACAGATAACCATTACCTTGATGAGCTGATAACCTACAACAAAGTATTAGCCAACCGCAACGCGCTGCTGAAACTGATAGCTGATACGGGCCGGTATGACCCAAGCTTATTAGAGGTGATGGATGAGCAGCTGGTGCAATCGGGTAATCGTATATTTGAACGCCGCAAGGCTTTTATGGAAGGCTTTACCGAAATTTTCAATAAACACTACAGCTTTTTAAGCGACGATGCCGAACTGGTTGAACTGGCTTACGAGTCGCAGTTATTACAGGATGATTTTGCCGGCTTGCTGAAAAGGACGGTAGAGCGGGACAGGGCCCTTGAACGCACTACCGCCGGTATCCACAAAGACGATCTTCAATTTGGCATACACGGCATGGCCATGAAAAAATTTGGTTCTCAGGGGCAGCAAAAATCATTTTTGATAGCGCTTAAATTAGCGCAGTATACTTTTTTATACCAGCAAAAAGGATTTAAGCCACTGTTATTACTGGATGATATTTTTGATAAGCTGGATGACGAACGCGTTACCAAACTAATGAAAATGGTGAGCAACAATGATTTTGGACAAGTATTTATTACTGATACCAGCGTAAAGCGGGTGAGTGAAATATTTGAAAAAATTGCCGTGGAGGTTAAATTATTTAATGTGAGCAAAGGAGCTATCGATGCGTAAAACAAACGACAAATCATTAAAAGAGGCCATTGAGCAGATGCTTAATGTATACAAAATTAAGCGCCGCTATGATGAAACCGGGGTGGTTGCGGCATGGCCCGAGCTGGTTGGTAAATCGGTAGCAAATCGTACTAAAGAATTATTTATCCGCGACAAAAAATTGTTCCTGCGGATTGAGTCATCTGTGATAAAACACGAATTGATGCTGATGCGCAGCCAGATAATAGATAAAATTAATGCTGAAGCAAAAGGAATTTTGGTTGAGGAGATTGTATTTTTATAATGCTTACCTGCAAAAAAATACCCTGATTGGGGAAACCGGGTAACAAATGCATCAAACGTAAATGGTAAATTATTGCTATCTTTCTCTTGATATGCGAAGCTGACGAGAGCGGATATGTTGCTTGATACCAAGATCATCGGTGATCATAGAATATACAAGAATAAACAGGCCAGGGATAACAAAAGCCAATTGAACCTCGGGATGGCTCTTATATAGCAAAATTGTTGATGTAGATAGGCATACAACAAGCAGTGTATATATGATAATCTTCAAAAACAATTTCATATCAAAATGAATTATATGGGTTTCTCCCGTTTTATAATAACTTAGATTTACAAAAATCTAACCGGTTTTGTAAATCTACAAAATTTATATTTAATAAGCCACACGACGCAGCAAATTATTTAGGGATGTAACGTTTGTATTACATCCCTAAGTACCATGTTTTTAAAATTTCTCAAATGCCGAGAAAAAGAAACTGCCTTCGATAGCGGCATTTTCGTCCGAATCGGATCCGTGAACGGCATTTGCATCAATTGATTTTGCAAAAAGATTACGGATGGTACCTTCATCGGCTTTAGCAGGATCGGTAGCGCCAATCAGTTTACGAAAATCCTCAATGGCATTATCTTTCTCCAAAATAGCAGCCACTATTGGTCCAGATGACATAAATGTTACCAGGGCATTATAAAACGGGCGTTCTTTATGCACTTCATAAAACTGGCCTGCCTTTTCGGCGCTTAAAGCAGTGTATTTAAGTGCAATTATTTTAAAGCCGCTTTTGGTTATCTTGTCAATTATAGCACCAATATGTCCGTTTGCAACGGCATCAGGCTTAATCATGGTAAAAGTTCTGTTTGTGGTCATTATACTTAATTGTTTTTTTGGGTTTCAATGTGAAATGCAATCAGTATCTGCCTGCTATTCGCTTAGCGGTCACCGGTTGCTTATTATTTAAATTTTGCCGCAAAAGTAGCTTTTTACATCTGTAAGATAAAGCTTTTTGTATTAAAATAGATGGTTTGTATTTAATTTATTTATTTAGCTTTGCAACTCTTTTTTAAAATTGATGTTAGATTTAGCCGCGCTTACAGAACTTTTAGCAAGCCCCAAAAAAATAGTGATCACTACCCATCATAAACCTGATGGTGATGCTATGGGTTCGTCATTGGGTTTGTACAATTATTTGATACAGCAAGGTCACCATGCCTCGGTTATTGCGCCTACAGATTATCCCGCATTTTTAAGCTGGCTGCCCCGCAATGGCGATGTTATCATCTACACTGAACAGGCCGAAAAGTCGGCAGCGTTAATTGCCGATGCCGATCTAATATTTTGCCTTGATTTTAACGCCTTAAGCCGCATTAATGAAATGGGTGTTTTGGTAGGCGAAAGCAAGGCCTATAAAATCATGATAGATCATCACCTGGAACCCCAGGATTTCGATGATTATCGTCACTGGAACATTAATGCCTGCGCAACGGCCCAGCTCATTTACGATTTTATTGTTAACGAACTGCACCATCGGGAACTTATTAACGCCGATGTAGCAACCTGCTTATACACCGGCATCATGACCGATTCGGCATCGTTCCGCCTGCCCAATACTACATCAACCGTACACCGAATAGTGGCCGATTTGATTGATATGGGGGCAGTTAACTGGCGCATTCATGAACTGGTGTACAATAGCGCAACCGAAAACCGGTTAAGGTTTTTAGGGCATTGCCTGGCAAATTGCCTGGAAGTACTGCCCGAATACCATACCGCCATTATTGCCGTTAATAATACCGACCTGCATAAATACGATGTTGATACCGGCGATACCGAAGGCATTGTAAACTATGCGCTATCAATGGCCGACATCAAGCTGGCTGCATTTATAGTTGAACGCAACGACAGGGTGAAACTTTCATTACGGTCAAAAGGCGAGTTTCCGGCAAACGAAATTTGTAAAAAGTATTTTGATGGCGGCGGTCACCGCAATGCAGCCGGCGGTCATTCAAGCAATACCCTTGAACAGGTTATACAACAATTTAAAACCATATTACCCGAATATAAAAAACTATTAAATCAATAAAATGAAACAAAAATTAATGTTCCTGGCCATTGCTGCAATTGGATTTACAAGTTGCAACGGAGGCTTTAAAAAAGGAGATGCCGGATTACTTTATAACATCCACACATCTAAAGGCGGTACGCATATTAAAGATGGCGATTTCGTAAGTGTAAATATGATTGTAAAAACCGATGGCGATTCGGTATTAAGCAATACTTATGATATGGGCCACCCTATCATTATTATGCCTATGCCTAAGCCACAGGCAAAAGGTGATATTTATGCCGGCCTTGAGATGCTTGGCGAAGGCGATAGCGCAACCTTTAAAGTACCTACCGACTCGATATTTAAGGGTGGCCAGCAACGCCCGCCAAACCTGAAAGGCAAGTTCTTAATATTCCAGGTTAATATTAACAAAGTATTGGTAAAAGGTGCGCTTACCGAACAGGTTTTCCGTGGCAGGGTACAGGATTACTTAAAAACCCTTACCGAAGGCATGAAAGCGCAGGAGCCGGGCAAAATCAAAAAATACATTGCCGATCATAACCTTAAAGTTACAACTACAGCATCTGGCTTAAATTATGTTATCACCACGCCGGGTACAGGCCCAACCCCTGCAGTTGGCGATACCGCTGTTGTTAACTACACCGGCAGGCTTCCAAATGGTAAAATATTTGAAACTAGTGTTAAAGAAGTAGCGATAAAAGAAAAACAACCAATTGAACCAGGCCGCCCGTATGCACCTATCCGCATTCCTGTTGGACAGGGTAAAGTTATACCAGGCTGGGACGAAGGCTTGCAATTGATGAACAAAGGATCAAAAATCACTTTGGTTATCCCTTCGGCTATTGCTTATAAAGATCAGGGCGTTGGCCCAATCGGCCCATACACACCAATTATTTTCGAAATGGAAATGGTTGAAATTGTGAAACCTAATCCAAATGCGCCAAAACCGGTTGAGCCGCAGATGCAAATGCAACAGGCGCCAAGCCAGTCACAACCTACTCAAAAATAAGTTATAACTCTTTTACAGCCTTCCCGACACAAGTCAGGAAGGCTTTTTTTATTTTTATGAAAAACATATTTTATTTATTAACGGCCCTGTTTGGCGTAGCTACGTTAACCGCCCGTGCACAAAACGGTATGCAAACCACGCCGGCCGGCGCCCAATACCAGATTTTCACACATAACACCGGCGAAAAAATTAAACTGAACGATATTGTTTATTTTAATTATATCCAGATGACTGATAAAGATTCGGTTTTATATAGCTCATTTAAAACAGGCAAGCCTCAGCCTGCACAAATCCGCCCATCGCAAAACGTAGCCGATTTGATGGATATTTTCCCGCTGCTTACCCTGAACGATAGCGCAATGGTGAAAGTACCTATCGACTCTATTTTTAAAGGGCACGAAGAAGCGCGTCCGCCGTTTTTCCCTAAAGGCAGCAAACTGGTGTTTATCCTTAAAATTATCAAGGTTCAATCTTTACAGGAAGCTATGGCCGAACGTACAGCGGCTATCGAGAAGATGAAATCACAGGAAGCCACTGAAACCAACACCTACATAACAGCAAACAAACTAAGCCCGGTTACAACAGCATCCGGCTTAAAGTATATAGTAACCAAGGTATCTGCCTTACGCAAACCATTAAATGGCGATACAGTAATGGTTAATTATACCGGCTATTTATTAAACGGGCAGGTATTTGACACCAGTATACAGGCTAATGCCAAAGCAGCAGGTGTTGAGCAGCCTGGCCGCCCGTATGAGCCTATACCTGTAGTATTGGGCTCTCACGGTGTAATACCTGGTTGGGAAGAAGGCCTGGCTTTGTTGAACGAAGGGGCAAAAGCAAAATTCATCATCCCGTCAAAATTGGGCTATGGCGAACAAGGTATGGGTAATGGCGCTATTCCGCCCTACGCAACCCTGGTGTTCGACCTTGAAATTGTAAAGGTAAAACCCGGAAAGCATGCGCCTGTTGCTGCCAAGCCCGGTATTAAACACACGTTAAAGAAAAAAACAACTGTATCTAAAAAGAAAAATTAAGCTTAAAAGCCTTCCTGATAAACCGGGGAGGCTTTTTACTTTTGTACCATGGTATTAACAGACACACATACCCACTTATACTATGAAACCATTGCCGGTAAACGCGCCGCCCTTGTGCAGCGTTGTATCGACAATGATATCAACCGCCTGTTTTTGCCCAATGTAGATGCAGCATCAGTGCCACTGGTTTATGACCTGGTACAGGCTTATCCCGGTTTATGTTACCCTATGCTGGGCCTGCACCCATGCTCGGTAAAGGCAGATTGGAAGCAGGAACTGGCAACCATTAAAGCGGCGCAAGGGCAACATCCAATTTACGCTATAGGTGAAATTGGTATCGACCTGTATTGGGACAAAACTTTTTTAACCGACCAGGTTGAAGCCTTCAAACAGCAGATTAACTGGGCAAAAAGCCTCGATCTGCCTATCGTAATTCATTGCCGTGATGCTTATAACGAGGTTTATGAAGTGTTACAGCAGGAAAACGACGACAAACTGCGCGGTATATTCCATTGCTTTGGCGGCACGGTGGAGCAGGCTCAACAGGTTATTGACCTGGGTTTTTACTTAGGGATAGGCGGGGTGGTTACCTATAAAAATTCGGGGCTCGACAAAGTTGTGGCCGAAATTGATTTAAAGCATATAGTTTTAGAAACAGATTCTCCGTACCTTACACCCGTTCCGTTCCGGGGTAAACCTAATGAAAGCTCGTACTTGATTTACATTGCCCAAAAAGTGGCGGACCTGCACCAAACCAGTGTGGAGGAGGTTGCACGTGTTACAACCGAAAATTCCAGGCTGGTGTTTGGTGTTTAATAATTGAAATGATTTATACAGCATAAAACCTATTTAATGAGCCAGATACTGATCATTTACACCGGCGGTACCATAGGGATGATGAGCGATCCTGTGACTAAGGTGCTCAAGCCTATCAACTTTGAGCAAATAATGGATAACGTGCCGGAGTTGGAGAAACTGAACTGCCGGATTAAAGTACACTCTTTTGATGAGATCATTGATTCATCAAACATGAACCCTGCTATCTGGAGCGACCTGGCCGGCCTTATCGAGTCAAACTATCACGATAATGACGGCTTTGTAATCCTTCACGGCTCAGATACAATGGCCTATACTGCCTCGGCATTAAGCTTCATGCTCGAAAACCTGGGCAAGCCCATCATTTTTACAGGCTCGCAATTGCCTATCAGCGCCATCCGCACCGATGCGAAGGAAAATTTGATGACTGCCATTGAAATTGCCAAAGCCAAAAAGAATGACCGCGCCCGCGTACCCGAAGTTTGTATCTATTTTGATTACAAACTCTTCCGTGGTAACCGTGCCTTTAAATATAATTCGTCCAAATTCGAGGCCTTCCGGTCGCCAAATTATCCTATCCTGGCCGAGAGTGGCGTACACCTTAAGTTTAACGCCAATGATATCAGGCACCCGCAGGATGGGGACGAGCTTATCATCCACAACAATCTTATAAGCGATGTAGGCGTGTTAAAACTTTACCCTGGCATAGGCACAAAAGTGGTTGAGGCCATTTTAAATGCCGATGTACGGGGCGTGGTAATGGAAACATTTGGTGCCGGCAATACCACAACCGACACATGGTTTCTTAACCTGCTGGAAAAAGCTATTAAAGATGGTAAAGTGATTGTAGATATCTCGCAATGTAAAGTGGGCACCGTTGAGCTTGGCCGCTACGAAACCAGCAAACAACTTAAAGACATGGGCGTAGCCAACGGTTACGATATGACTTTTGAATCGGCAGTAACCAAAATGATGTACCTGCTGGGCAAGTTTGACGACCCGGCCCTGGTAAAACATTACATGGAAACGGATTTAAGGGGCGAGATAACGGTATCGTAGCCATAACGTATGCGCAATTTCTTGTGCGGGTATCGGCTTATTATGTAAAAACTTTTGTCATTTCGATGAGCGAGGAGGGCCTGTGAGGTGGCGCGAAGAGAAATCTTATACGCCCTGCATTTTGGTATGTTCATCGTAAGCACAGTCGTAAAAGATTTCTCCTCGTTCCTCGTTCGAAATGACAAAAGTTTTATTTAGGCGTATGTTTTTGGTTCAACATCGGTTCTTATCTGCTCAAAACAGTTATTCCTCCCAGCCTTACCCTAAATACCGTTTCATCATCAAATCTGTCTGCAAATCGTCGCCCAACCAAAAAGGATGCGAGCCAAACACCTCAAAACCATTCTTTTTATAAAAAGCCAGCGCTTTGGCGTTATGCTCCCAAACACCAAGCCATATATAGGCTTTCTTCATCTGCACGGCAATATCAACCGCCTTATCAAAAAGTAGCTGGCCCACCTTTTTGCCGTGAAAAGCTTTCAGCACGTAAATTCTTTCAACTTCTAAAGCATTATCATCCTTTACATCGGTTTGTGCCGGCCCGTGGTTGATTTTTACGTAACCAACTATATTGCCATCAACCTGCGCCATGTAAAATTCCGAGCATGGGTTGTTAACTTCGGCGGCCAGTTTTTCATCGGCAAAAGCAGTTGCCAGGTAGTCCTCCATATTTTCGGGCGTGTTCAAATGCGCGAAGGCTTCGTTAAAGGTTTCGATGCCAATTGCTTTTAAAACCCGGATGTTTTGCATATCCACTTTAATAAACCGGATGCCGGCGCTGTTTATGGTCATTGTATCAGTCATGATGATATTATTGAGATTCGAGTTTTAATACGTTGTTAAATAAATTCTCCTGTTCTGCCGGCACGTTATCAGCATGCCTGTTGGCCAGGTGCCGGAAACGTAAGTAAAGCAGTACCGATGCCATTAACAGGCCGCTGTAAAGCCCCAGCCATACGCCTGTTAAGCCCATGGGGGTATGCAGGCCCAGTAAAAAAGCTACCGGCAAGGCAACGCCCCAGTAAGCGGCCAGGTTAATTAACACCGGGTATTTTAAATCGCCAAGGCCCCGTAATATACCCAGGCTTACCACCTGCAGGCCATCGAAAACCTCTAACCCGGCAGCTATAACAAACAGGTTGCCAACCATACTCACCACCAGCGGATCAACCGAGATAACTTTAGGCAAAATACCTTTTAAAACCAACAACAGCACCCCGGTAACCAGGTGAAATACAATAGTAAGGTGATAGCTCGCCAACGCCGATGCACGCAGTAAATAAAACTTTACCTGCCCCAAAAAATAGCCGGTTTGAATGGCCGCCGCCGTGCCTATACCGTTAACCGCGTAATAAATAAACGACAGATAGTTCATCGCTATCTGGTACGCTGCCAGTTGCCTGGCCCCTATTATCCCTACTATAAAAACCGCAGCGCTAAAGGCGCTTATCTCAAAAATGTTTTGCAATACAATGGGAACACTGGTAGCCAGAATTTTTCTGAACCGCACGGCATCAAACTGAAAAGGGCGGCAACCTTGCAGGAATTTATTAAACCGCTGCGTTTTAAGTACAAATGCAGCCATAACTACGGCCATCAGCCCCCTATCGATAATAGCGCTGTAGCCTATGCTTTTGGCACCCAGGGCCGGAATACCCAATAAACCTTTTACCAATATAATACCAACTACAATATTGATTACATTACCCCAAATGCTCACCTGCATAGCCAGCCTGGTAAAACCCAAACCTTCGGCAAACTGCTTAAACGATAAAAACAGCATCAAAGGGATAATAGACAATCCTAACAACACCAACAGCGGGTTGGCCTGTGCCACCACAGCCGCATCCAAACCAATATGCGCTATTAAGTATTGCCCGCCAAGCCAGGTAACTATTAAGAGCATTAAGCCCGTCAGGACATTCACCACTATACTGTGCGACAACAAACGACCGCATTCCTTGTAGTTACCTGCCCCGTTTTCGCGTGCAACCAGCGGGGTTATGCCGTAGGATATGCCGATGGCAATAATAAGCATAAGGTTAAAAAAACCGTTGGCAATAGCCAGCGCAGCAAGCGGTACCGTGCCGGCAAAGTGCCCCAATATAATGGATGCCGAAAACCCCACTAACGGATGCCCCACCTGCGATATCATTACCGGGTAAGCCAAACGCATAGTAGCGCTGTAATGGGTTTTATATTTTTTAAAAAAGGCCAAGCGGATTTTTATTTGCTGTAAAAGTAGCCCATCTATAAATGCTAAAAAATGCTTATTTTAGATTAATTAATGATTTTTATGCATTAACAATTATGGATTTACAGCAGATAAAAAACTTTTTGGCCCTTGCAGACGAGCTTCATTTTTGGAACACATCGGCCAAACAAAACATTACCCAGTCGGCATTAAGCAGGCAAATCAAATCGTTGGAGGATGAGTTGGATGTGCAGCTGTTTGAACGCACCAAGCGGAGTGTTAAGCTAACCCCCGCCGGCGAATTTCTGAAAACCAAATGGACCGGTATTGTAGATGAGTTTAATTTCATCCACCAGTTTGCCAAAAAAATCGAGCTTGGCGAAACCGGATCTATCAGGATAGCGCATCCGGATTCGATTTCTTTTTCTACCCTGCCGCAGCTGATACTTGATATCTCCATCCGCTATCCCGAACTGAAGATTGAAATGATACAGCTGGCTTATGAAGATGAGCAGGAATTTTTAACCAAGTACAAGATCGACCTGAAATTCAGCCGCGATATAAACCGGCTGGATAATATCAGCACGATGAAAGTACAAACAGATCACCTTGCCTTGGTATTGCCCCAGGATCATGCGTTCAGGGAACTGGCCGATATTACTGCTGAATCATTACAAACGCAAAAGTTTATTATGCCGCGATCTAATCGCAGCAGCAGCTATAGCCAGCTTACTCACCAGGTATTTGAACACTACGGCATATCGCCCGAATTTTCTTATACTTCGGATTTTGGCTCAACCATCATTTCGCTCATCACCAGGCAATTCGGCATCAGCATAATGCCTTACTCGTACGCCAACCAGGGTTACCAGGGCATCCGTTTTATTGAACTGCCCTTTGAAAGCAACCTGTTTGTACACTGGCGGACTGACGACCAAAGCCCCATCCTCAAAAACGTTTTGAAGATGATTGAAGCGATGGCATAGGAAGGAGAATGAGGTTCAAAATGAGAAGATTTTACAATTATCCATGACGTGTTGGACGCTACAGGAACATTCAGGTTGAACACTGGCCACGACTCACCCGGCCAAAGCTCCGCTGGTTCACCCTCTCTCCGGCTTACGCCGCAAAGAGGGTGAGCCCTTTTTTGCTCCTCTATGCGACGCAGTCGGAGAGAGGCAGACGAGCGTAGCCTCGTCGGGGTGAGTCGACTGGCCGCCATGCGATACACTTCATTCGCCTTCAGCGCTCCCGCATTTTATAACTGAATGTCGTGATTAAATCTGATAGTGAAAATATTTTGTAAGTAAATAAACATTTACTTATTATTGCATCAGATTTCATTTCAAAGGAAATTGAACACAACATGCGCCCCAAAAACTTAGATAAAGAACAAGCCATCCGTACCATAGCCTTGCAAATAATTGCCGACGAAGGGCTGGAAAACCTCACCATGCAAAAGCTGGCTAAGACAGCCAATATCTCGCCGCGCACCATCTATATCAAATACGAAAACAAAGAAGATCTGCTGGTGAAGCTTTTTATTGAAGAAGTTTTGGGCGCTTACGAAAAAGCACTTTTAGCCGGGTTCGACCCTGCAATGCCCTTTGCCGATGGGTTAAAAAAGATTTGGCTAAACGCGTTTGAATACCTTACCGGCAACAGGCATGCCTTCGCGCTTATCCGGCATGGCAAAAGCTCGCCTTTGTTGAACAGGGCTTACCAGCAGGCAAACATACAGGAAGGGTATTTTTTTGCTCCTATTCGCCAATTTTTTCAGCTAAATGTATCGGCGGACATTATTAAAACCTTTCCGCATGATGTGCTCCGGGCATTGCTGTTTTCGGCCATTTTTGATTTGGTTACCGAATACTTTGATTACCAGGAGCGTCCAACTCAAATTATTACCCAACAAACCCTTTTAGATTGCTGCGATGTGCTGATAAAAGGGATAATGATTAATCCATAATAAAACAATGAATACCATTAAAAGTAAAAAAATAGCCATTATAGGTGCTGGTCCGGGCGGGCTTACCCTGGCAAGGTTGCTGCAAATGAATGGCAGCAATATAAAAGTTTATGAACGTGATGCCCACGCCGATGCACGCCCAAAAGGCGCAACGCTTGACCTGCATGACGATTCGGGACTTAAGGCTATTCGCGAGGCCGGGCTTATGGATGCCTTTATGGCCAATTACCGTCCCGATGCCGGCAGGATGCGCATAGCAGATAAAAATGCAAATATCGTACTGGAAGATAACGAAGAAAAAGAGGGCGCGCATTTCCGCCCGGAAATTGATCGTGGCCCATTGCAAAAAATCCTGCTGGAATCATTACAACCCGGAACGGTGATATGGGACAGCCAGTTTTCGGCACTACATCCCCAGGGCGCTGGCTGGCACATTGACTTTAAAAATGGCAATTCCAATTATGCCGATGTGGTAATTGCTGCGGATGGCGCCAACTCCAAAATTCGCCCTTATATTACGCCCATTAAGCCTTTTTACTCGGGCGTTACGGTGGTAGAGGGGTCTGTTTATAATTCGGCCATAGCCAGCCCGCGCATTCATCAGCTTTTAAATGGCGGCAAGATATTTGCCATGGGCAATGAAAAATCCATCATTGTAAGCTCAAAAGGCGATGGCAGCCTGGTGTTTTATACCGGCTGCAACACACCCGAACATTGGGACCGCGAAAGCGGGATTGATTTTACCGACAAAGCGCAGGTTATTGCCTGGTTTAAACGTGAATTTATAGGCTGGGACAACATTTGGCTGGAATTGTTTGAAAATGCCGATGCTGCCTTTGTATTGCGGCCTCAATATTGTATGCCGCTTGATCAAACCTGGGATGCACTGCCCAACTTAACCATACTTGGCGATGCAGCCCACCTGATGCCCCCTTATGCAGGCGAAGGCGTAAACATGGCCATGCTGGATGCGCTTGAACTAAGCCAATACCTTACCGGCGATAATTTTACAGATCTGCCATCAGCAATTGCGGCTTACGAAAACCAAATGCGCGTGCGGGCATCCCAGGTTGCTGCCACCACCATGGAATCTACAGCGGCGCTGCATTCAAAGGATGCTTTAGCTTATTTAATAGATGTGATTAGTTAAACCAATGCTACAATTAAGCGCTGAAGGTTATTACACCACAACCGGTTCAATCTTCAATGCCTTGCCTTCGCGCAGCAACTCCTGGGTAATGGCGCGGGTATAGGTCTTGATTTCTTCCTGAAAATCGGCAACGGATGCACCGGTACGGATCTCTTCCAGGCGTTTTTCCCAGTTACCTGTCAGTTCGGCCTGGGCTATTTGCTGGTTTTTTACCACCTGGTATACCGCCAATCCGGTTGGGGTAGGTACCAGGTTCTTTTTTTCGCGGAGGATGTAGTTACGTTTCAGCAATGTTTCGATAATGGATGCACGGGTAGCCGGGGTGCCCAGGCCACTATCCTTCATGGCATAACGCAATTCTTCGTCGTCAATTTCTTTTCCGGCCGTTTCTAAAGCTTTAAGCAGGCTGGCTTCGTTATAAAGAGGCTTGGGCTTGGTTTGTTTCTCTAACAAAGCCTTATCTGTAATAGGCAGCATTTCGCCCTGTTGTACTTTGGGCAGGGTTGGGTTTTCCTCGTCCTTTTTTTCCTCGTCGGTATCGTTAAATACGGCGCGCCAGCCCGGTGTTTGTATAACGGTACCGCTGGCCATAAACAACGAGCCCGATTCGATGGTAATCTTGGTAATCTCTTTGATACAATCCTGGTGAAATGCTTCCAGCATGCGGCCGGCAACCATATCGTAAACAGCCTGTTTATCGGGCGTTAGCTGGTAAGGAGGTTCGCCGGTGGTTAGTATGGCATGGTGGTCGGTTACCTTTTTGGCGTTTACACTGCGCTTGCTCAGCTTGGCCCCATATAACAGGGTGGCCTGTTTGCCAAAGTCGGGGTGTTCCTTTAACTTTTCAATCAAATCAGGTACGCCGGCAAATACATCATCACCAATATAACGACTGCCTGTACGCGGATAGGTTACCAGCTTACCCTCGTACAGGTTTTGGAGGATGTTAAGGGTTTGATCGGCCGTGAAGCCTTTGCGCTTGTTGGCTTCCTGCTGCAGGCTGCTCAGGTCGTGCAGTAAGGGTGGTGGTTCTTTTCGGGGTTTGGCCTCTACATTAATAATATGGGCACCCTGCGGAAAGCCCGATACCACATCCTGTACCTTATCAAAAATAACCTGCGCTTCTTCTTTAGTTTTAAAGTTATTTACCGAGATGGCTTTAAATGTCTGCCCATCCTTATCGGGCTGTATACTTACCTGGTAATACAGCTGGGGGACAAAGTTTTTATTATCCAGGTAGCGCGAACAGATCATGGCCAGCGTAGGCGTTTGCACCCGCCCAAGCGACAGTACGCCTCTATTGCCCGACGACAGGCTTAAAGCCTGCGTGGCATTCATGCCCACCAACCAATCCGACTGCGAGCGGCAATGCGCCGAATTGAACAGCGTATCATAATCGCTGCCCGGTTTCAGGTTGCGGAAACCTTCTTTAATAGCTTCATCTGTTTGCGATGAGATCCAGAGCCTTTTAAAAGGCTTTTTGCATTTAAGATAATAATAAATATAGCGAAATATGAGTTCGCCCTCGCGCCCCGCATCCGTTGCTACAATAATTTCGGTAGCTTCGTCAAACAGGCTTTTGATAATATCCAGCTGTTTTTTCACCGATGGATCATCAATCATCCCATCCTTTGATTTTACCTTACGGATAGAGAGTTTGAATTTGGGCGGCAGCATAGGCAGGTTTTGAACGCTCCAGCCGTAATAGCCGTATTCTTGCGGGGCTGCCAGTTGTAGCAAATGACCAAATGCCCAGGTAAAAGTATAGCCCTTCCCCTCCATATAGCCGTCTTTTTTGGTGGTGGCACCAAATACTTTGGCAATTTCGCGGGCAACGGATGGCTTTTCGGCTATAATAACTTTCATTTGAGTTCATTGGTTCACTTGTTCATTAGTTTATTGGTGAATAGTTTGATACTCATCGCTTCGATATTCGCGTAGCTTAATTGTTTGCAAGCAATACGATAAGCGGGGCGACCAACAAATTAATTTAGAACCGGGGAACAAATATATAAACTAAAGGGGCCACAGAAGCAAACTAATTACCAACGGACCGGCGGACCAATCTACGACACAACAAATCGGGCCTCCGCCAGATCAGACTAATAAACTAACCGCCGGAAAAGACCAATGAACTAATGAACCAGTGAACTATTTAAGTGCCTCGTATATCTCTGCAGCAAGTAAGCCGCTTCCGCCGCCGTAGTGCTGTACTATGCGGATATCGGAGTTACAATCACGAAAGTATTGGCTAAGCCGGGTTTCAGATTCGGGCGGAATGCCGCCGCCAAGGAGCACCAGCGTAAAATCCTGTGCATCAAATGCCCGGATAGCCTCATCGTCGGTTTGGCAGCCGGTGGCATTCCAGGCCGGATTGTTGTTTACCAGGCGCACTACGGTTGCCAATATTTCGGGGTGACGGCCGATGACTAAAATTTGTATTGTTTCCATTTTGGGGTTCGTGTTGCGGGGTTTGGGTGTGTCTATCTTGGTTCATGTTTCGTCGTCCGGGTGTTGGGATGGAAGCTCAGATTAAAATTTATTTTTCACCCGAACCACGTCCCTCGCAACCCGATCCTCAGAACATCAAAAGCTCATCGGCACTTCCATCAGTAAAAATTCCGCGTTGGTACTTGCGGTGATAGTAAAACCTTCGGCATCCCAAATACCCAATGCATCACGGGTGCCAACCGCTTGCCCATCAATCTGCACTTCGCCGCTTAATACAAATGCGTATACGCCGTTGCCGGGTTTGTGGATAGTATAATCAGTACTTACGCCTGCATCAAATTTACCCAGGTTAAACCATGCGTCCTGGTGAATCCATACGCCTGCATCGTCCGGATTGGGCGATAGTACCTGTTGCAGTTTATTATGGCGATCATCAAGATTAAGGGTAAGCTGGTCGTACCGGGGCTCAACGTTGCGTTGGTTGGGATAAATCCAGATTTGCAGGAATTTTACCCGTTTGTTTGGATCCTGGTTGTACTCGCTGTGATAAATACCGGTACCGGCGCTCATAGCCTGGATGTCGCCATTTTTAATAACGGCCACATTATTCATGCTGTCTTCATGCTCCAGGTTGCCTTCCAATGGTATGCTAATGATCTCCATGTTATCATGCGGATGTTTGCCAAAGCCCATCCCGGCGTCCACAGTATCGTCGTTTAAAACGCGCAGTGCGCCAAAGTTCATTCTTTCGGGATTGTAGTAACTGCCAAAGCTGAAAGAATGGTAGCTGTTCAGCCAGCCGTGGTTGGCGTGCCCACGTGTTTCGGCTTTATGTAAAATGGTTTGTGCCATGATGTTGTTTCCTCTGTTTCGTCGATATAAAGGTACAGCGGATTTGGCAAGGGGGAGTTGATGTAGATTAAGTTTTTCAGGTGCGGGTGGCTTGGTTCGAGGTGCGGGTGGCAGAGCCTGAGAAAAAACGGTTGAAACTGTATCCGCCTTGCCACCAGTACCCCGAACCTCGCAACCGGCGACTACCTTCTGCTCCTCATCCTGCTAAAAAACTCCGGCGTAACGCCAATGTATGATGCTATTTGCTTTTGGGGCAGGGTGTAGATCAGCGTGGGGTAGCGTTTGCAAAAGTTGTTGTAGCGGTCTTCGGCCGTAAGGCTGAGGCCGTCAATAAGGCGTTGCTGACTTGCAACCAGCGAATTCTCGACCAACACCCGGAAAAAGTGCTCAAACTTGGGGATCTGTTTATATAATGCCTCCTGGTTAGTTTTACTCAGCAATAGCACCTCGGTATCTTCCAGCGCCTCTACGTTCAGCATGCCGGGTTTCTGGCTTATCAGGCTGTACATATCGGCCATCCACCAATCTACCGGGGCAAAGCTTAGCACATGTTCAATGCCATTTTTATCAACCGTAAACCCGCGCAGGCAGCCCGAAGTAACAAAGGCCGAGTGTTTGCATATATCGCCATCGCTCAACCAAAATTGTTTGCGCTTTATGGTTTGCGGCCGCAGCATACCGGTAAAAATACTCTGTTCATCGGCGGTTAAATGAATGTGTTTGGCAATGTTGTTTAGTATGAGGGTAAATGACATATACAAAGGTAATGAAAAGAGCCTCACCCTGCCCTCTCCAAAGGAGAGGGTTCTTGGCTTGCATATTAGATAGCCTCAAAAAGCCAACGCGCAAATCAAAAGTCCTCTCCTTTGGAGAGGATTTAGGTGAGGCTCCTTTGGAGAGAGCAGGGCTTCGGCTTCCCATGCTAATATCCTTGAAGTTTATGCTAATAAAGCGGGTTGTAATAAAAAAAATTATCTTTATGATTGTGACCGGCTTTGGGCTCATTGTGCATAAAGCAAGCGTTACAGCAAATAAATAAGGTATTGCATTTTACCAATTGATGCATTATTGATTTTTTACTAACAGATAACCTATGTTTTTAAGATGAAAAATTATGTTTTATTATTGCTGAGCTGGATGTTTGTTTTACTGGCAACACCGGCCGCGTTTGCCCAAAAAAAGTTTAATGGTTTGGATGTCGGCCTCGGCAACCTGTACCGTACCTGCGATGCCAAAACCCGGTCGATAAGTCCCGAAAATTTTAATGGAGAAAAGGGTAAGGGCGGCATGGCCACTACCGGTACGGGAAGTAACGCATCGCGCGATTTGGGTGAAACCTGGAAGGTGAGCCCAAGTGTCGTTATTAAAAAGCACACCACCTTTACCATTGCCGAAATTAACGAAAGCGGTGCCATTCAGCACATCTGGATGACGCCTACCGGCAACTGGCGCTACAGTATACTCCGTTTTTATTGGGACGATGAAACCACCCCCGCTGTTGAAGTTCCCGTTGGCGACTTTTTTTGCATGGGCTGGGGCAAATATTCGCCGCTGGCCAGTTTAGCGGTAGCAGTAAACCCGGGCAGCGCCTTTAACTGCTACTGGCCAATGCCGTTCCGTAAAAAATGCCGTATCACCATGGAAAACATTGATGATAACGATATGGTGCTCTATTACCAGGTTGATTATACGCTAACGGATATCCCGGATGATGCGGGTTACTTTCATGCGCAGTTTCGCCGTACCAATCCCCTGCCGTATAAAAAAGATTATGTTTTGGTAGATAGTATTGTAGGCAAGGGACAGTATGTGGGCACTTATTTAGCTTATGGCAGTCACAAAAATGGCTGGTGGGGCGAGGGGGAGATTAAGTTTTTTATGGATGGCGATACCAAATTCCCTACCATAAACGGCACCGGTACCGAGGATTATTTCTGCGGGTCATATGACTTTGATACCCGGCATAAGGATGCCAACGGCAAAGAGAAGAACGAAACCGAATACACCGAATTTAACACGCCGTACAGCGGCCTTGCCCAGGTAATTGGCGGCGATGGCCATTATACCGTGGCCCAGCGCTTTGGCCTGTACCGCTGGCACATTGTTGACCCCATCAGGTTTGAAAAAAGCCTGAAAGTAACCATCCAGGCACTGGGCTGGCGACACGATGGGCGGTATATGCCTTTGCAGGATGATATTGCATCTACCGTATTTTGGTACCAAACCGGCCCAACTAACCCATTCCCCAAATTACCCTCGCGCGACGAACTGGAAGTAAACTGATGAAGCTATACAAAATTGCCAAAGGCATCCTCCTGGAGCATGAAGGTGCCGCTTACATTATTGATGACAGCTGGGATAAACTGGTAAACCGCGATAACCTGGCCGCCTACCTGCAATCCGTTATTGACGACACTACACCGTTGACCGCCGGTGTACACCAGGAATTTACCAACAGCCAGGCGCTGCCGCCCATTGGCACGCAGGAGGTTTGGGCGGCCGGTGTAACCTATTTAAAAAGCCGCGACGCCCGGATGGAAGAATCGGAAAGCTCGGGCGGGGCCAGTTTGTACGATAAGGTTTATGATGCCCCCCGGCCCGAACTGTTTTTTAAAGCCACGCACTACCGGGTAAGTGGCCATGGCGGCGAGGTGTACATCCGCAAAGATTCTGAATGGAACGTGCCGGAACCCGAACTGACGCTGTACATCAACAGCAAAGGCAATATCCAGGGCTATACCATTGGCAACGATATGAGTTCGCGCAGTATTGAGGGCGAAAATGCCCTGTACCTGCCGCAAGCCAAAATCTACGAAAAAAGTGCCGCGCTCGGCCCTTGCTTATATGTAAGTGCGGAGCCATTGCCTGCTGATTCGGCCATCAAACTGCTCATCAAAAGGGATGGCGCTGCGGTGTACCAGGATGAAACTACCATATCGCGCATTAAACGCTCCTTTACCGAACTGGCGGGCTATTTATATGCCGAGTGCGATTTTCCGCAGGGCTGTTACCTCATGACGGGTACCTGCCTCGTGCCACCGCCAACATTTACTTTGCAGGTGGGCGACGAGGTTTATATTACTATAGACCACGTCGGTACCATGATCAATACTATTGGTATTAATCCAAAACATAAACAATGATATCATGAAGGGAGGTAAAGTTTTAGTGTTTGTTTTAACAATAGTAGCGCTTACATCGTGCAAGGAGATGATGCCCAAGGCACCCAAAGGCAGCTTTATATTTGACCTTAATTTTTTATTGCATCATGATAGTATCGTTATTTTAAAAACCAACAATGGTTTGGGTATGGTAGCAGTATCTCCCAAATACCAAGCTAAAGTATTTACCTCCACCGCTGATGGTTTTGACGGCAAAAGCTTCGGCTGGATAAAATACGAAACCTTTGATCTTAAACAGCCCGACCCGCACATGAACGCTTTTGGCGGAGAAGACAGGCTTTGGCTCGGCCCCGAGGGCGGCAGGTTCTCGCTGTTCTTTAAACCGGGTACCAAAATGGAATTTGATAACTGGCATACCCCGTCCGCGGTTGATAATGAAAGCTGGCAACTGGTTTCCTCATCGGATAGCAGGGTATCCATGAGTAAAACTACCCGGATACAGAACTATGCAGGCACGCAGTTGGATATCAAGCTCGAGAGGGATATCGAGATCCTGGAGCCCGAAGTGGTTAACCAGTTGCTGGGCATCAGTCCGGGCGATATGGTAAAATCGGTTGGCTTTGCTACGGTAAATACAATCACCAACACAGGCAACAAAGCCTGGGACGAAACCACCGGCGCACCCTGCTTATGGAACCTGGATATGTTTACCCCATCGCCTAAAACAGTTATAGTAGTGCCTTACGTAGATAGCGCCACAGGTAAGGTTGCCACTACCAATTACTTTGGCGAGATTGCTAAAGAGCGCATAACCTACAACAAAGGAATCTTGTTGTTTAAAGCCGATGGCAAATCGCGCGGCAAGCTGGGCATCCCGCCAAACCGGGCCAAAAACATGGCCGGAAGCTATGATGGCAGTAACCGGGTGTTAACCATCACCGTTTTTGATATTGACAGCAGCGCCAAATACCTTAACCAGGAGTGGAAAACCGATGTCGCCCCTTTCAGCGGCGATGCCGTAAACGCCTATAACGATGGCCCGCTGGCAGGTGGCAAACAGATGGGCCCTTTTTACGAAATTGAAAGCGTATCGCCCGCCGCCTTTTTAAAACCCGGCCAAAAACTAACACACAAACACAGCGTATTCCACTTTACCGGGGATAAAAAAGCGCTTAACACAATAGCCCTGAAAACCCTGGGTGTTTCAATAAAAGATATTACATCAGCATTAAAATAAAAGCAACCCAATAAACCAATTATAACAAAAAACAACTATGTCGAAAAATAAAAATACGCTTGCTGTGGTCTTAATAACATCCCTGTTCTTTATCTGGGGTTTTGCGTTAAATCTTAACCCGATACTGATACCGCACTTAAAAAAAGCCTGCCAGCTAAGTGATCTGCAATCATCACTGGTAGATTCCGCTGCGTATTTTGCTTACTTTTTGTTGCCGATACCAGCTGCCCAGTTTATGAAACGTTATGGTTATAAAGGGGGCATCCTGTTTGGTTTAATCCTTTTTTCGGTTGGTGCATTCCTGTTTTTCCCGGCATCAATTGTGCGTAACTACGCGTTTTTCCTGGGGGCGTTGTTCATCATATTTTCGGGTGCTGCCTTTTTAGAAACCGCGGCCAATCCATACATCAGCGTATTAGGAGATCCGGAGAGTGCTACGCAACGTATCAACTTTGCACAAACGTTTAACGGCCTTGCAGCGGTATTGGCATCTTATTTAGGAGGCAAGGCTATACTATCGGGCAAAGTGCTTACGCCCGACCAGGAGAAGGCCATGTCATCACTTCAACTGAATAACTATTTAAATAAAGAGGCTTCATCTGTACAATTGCCCTTTCTGATCATCGCAGTTACAGTGCTTATAGTGGCTATCCTTTTATGGCGTACGCATTTGCCCGAAATTGTTGAAGAAGGCGAAGGCCTGCCACAGCACGAAGACCGCACTTTTTTGGAGCGTATTGCCGACTTATTGAACGAAAAGGGTTTAAGGTTTGGGGTAGTAGCGCAATTTTTTTATGTAGGCGGGCAGGCCTGTGTAGGAAGTTTTCTGATCCGTTTTTCTGAAAGGGTAGCGGGAGTAGATGAGGCAGCCGCCAATAATTACCTTACTATGGCCCTTTTCGCTTTTCTGGCAGGCCGGTTTATTGGCACTTTCCTGATGTCATTTATCAACCCCGTAAAACTGCTGGCTATTTATGGTATCACCAATGTGTCGCTTATTGTGCTTTCGGTGTTTTTACACGGTAAGTTCCCGGTTTACGCGTTAATTGGAGTCGAGTTTTTTATGTCGATCATGTTCCCTACGATATTCTCGTTAAGTATCCGAGGATTGGGGGCCAAAACCAAAGAGGGTTCATCACTGGTGATCATGGCTATAGTAGGCGGTGCTATTTTCCCGCCGATAATGGGCAAACTATCTGATATGACCAATATCCAGATTGCTTACCTGGTACCGGCCGCCTGCTTTTTGTTTGTTTTTTACTTTGCCATACGCAATTTAAAAGTAAAAGAGGTGAAACTTACCGTATCCCACTAACAAATCAATTTTTATAACGAATATCCATATACCATGAATTTACAACTCACAGATAAAGTAATTATAGTAACAGGCGGCGCAAAGGGCATAGGCGAGGGCATTGTTAAAGTTTTGGCTGCCGAGGGCGCCATTCCGGTTATTATAGGCCGCAGCGAGGCGGATAACCTTAAAGTGGTTCATGAAATTGAAGCCGCCGGTGGCAGGGCATTCCAGGTTGCCGCCGAACTTACCGATCCTAAGGCTAACCAAAATGCCATTGATGCAACCATAGATAAATATGGTCGTATAGATGGCCTGGTAAATAACGCCGGCGTAAATGATGGTGTAGGCCTGGAAGATGGCAACTACGAAGCCTTCATAGCATCGCTGCATAAAAATGTGGTACACTATTACCTGATGGCCCATTATGCCCTACCCGAACTCATCAAATCCAAAGGTGCTATCGTCAATATCACCTCCAAAACTGCCGACACCGGACAGGGTCATACCTCGGGATACGCCGCGGCAAACGGCGGGCGTAACGCTTTAACCCGCGAATGGGCTGTGGAGCTGTTGAAATATGGCATCCGTGTAAACGCCGTTGTGGTGGCCGAGTGCTGGACCCCATTGTACGAAACCTGGCTAAACAAAATGGCCGACCCGGAAGCCAAACTACAAGAAATTCAATCAAAAATCCCCCTGGGTAACCGCATGACCACCGCCGAGGAACTGGCCAACACCACTGCCTTCCTGCTCTCGCCCGTATCCAGCCACACCACCGGCCAACTGGTATACGTCGACGGCGGGTACACGCATTTGGATAGAGCGCTGGCTAACGCTTAGTGGGGAAGAATCAAGAGTCAAGAGTTAAGACTTTTGAACGCCGGCTAATACTCACCCGGCGAGGCTGCGCCCGCCATCCTCTCTTCGGCTTCGCCGGAAAGAGGGGTATAAATGCTCAATATCAATACATTACAGAAAAAATAAATAATAAAATTTCAAGCCCCTCTTTCCAACGAAGTTGAAGAGAGGGTGCCCCAGCGAAGCGTTGGGCGGGTGAGTCTTCACCGCCGTTCTCACCGCTCACTATTCACCACCTCCGCAAACAACCTGTACGATTTCAGCTTCGCTCCATGATCGTAAATATGCGATGTTGCCATAATCTCATCTATCCCGTTTTCTTCCACAAAATCGGTTAACATGGCAGTAATTTTTTGCTTGCTGCCTACGAACGAGTAGGCCAGCATCTGCATCACGGCTTCTTCTTCAAACACGTTCCAGATGTGGGCCATACTTTCAACCGGGGGTTGTAGCAGGCGGCGTTTGCCGGTAACAATGCCCATAAACATTTGCTTTACGCTGGTGGCCAGGTATTCGGCTTCCTCGTCGGTATCGGCGGCTACTACGTTTACGCAGGCCATTACGTAGGGCTGCTGCAATACTGCCGATGGTTTAAAATTATCGCGGTATATTTTAATGGCCTCCTTAAAGTAAGCAGGCGCAAAGTGACTGGCGAAGGCATAGGGCAAACCCTTGGCCGCGGCAAGCCTGGCGCTATCCGTGCTCGAACCTAATATCCATATTGGTATATCCAGCCCCTCGCCTGGGATAGCGCGGACTTTGGCGTCGGCATTATCGGCCGAAAAATATTTTTGCAACGCCTCCACATCCCGGGGGAAGTAAAACGACGCGTTCATATTCTCGCCCCTG
Organism: Mucilaginibacter sediminis; assembly: GCF_051903035.1. NCBI lineage: Bacteria > Pseudomonadati > Bacteroidota > Sphingobacteriia > Sphingobacteriales > Sphingobacteriaceae > Mucilaginibacter > Mucilaginibacter sediminis. The sequence goes on along the minus strand of NZ_CP170602.1, from coordinate 5,536,896 downwards.
ATGGCCATAGCGGTAACCTGGTCGGTGCCGGGAGCGCGGCCAAGGCCAAGGTCAATCCGGTTGGGGTAAAGGGTAGCCAGGGTGCCAAACTGCTCGGCCACCACCAGCGGCGAATGATTGGGCAGCATAATGCCGCCCGAACCCACGCGGATAGCCTGCGTATTGCCCGCCACATAACCAATCAATAACGACGTGGCCGAACTGGCCACACTAATCATATTATGATGCTCGGCAAACCAGTAACGGGTATAGCCCAGCTGCTCGGCCTGCCGCGCGTTTTGCAGGCTGTTATGGTAAGTATCGGCAATGGGGTGCCCCTCAACTACCGTAGCCAAATCCAGTACCGAATAAGCCAGCTCATCCAATGTTTTTAAACTCATATCACAAATTTAAACCTAAACCAGGCAGGTATGCGAAACGGCACGACAGATATGACTTTGGCTAAACAATAGCCTCCTCATGACCACCATGGAAGGGAGACATCCGGAAGCCCCGAAATTGAGATGGGCCTTGCATGATAAAATTTTGCGAAATTCTGACTGGGCGGGGACGTATACCGCATGGCGGCGAGTCGACGCACCACGCCCACGGATATTATTGCGCTTAGTTACTATCCTGTACCAGCGTCAGCGCCACTTCGAAAGCTGTTTTTTTCTCCCGCCGAGCTACCAGCCAGGCTATAAAGCTTAAGGTGAAAATGTCGTTATTTTCCGGCTTATCAAGCAGGTTTAAAACCTGGTCGCGATAGGTGGTTTCAAAAACCACATCAGGTTTTTGCAGGTATTTTTCAACCAACTTCAAAAATAACAGCACCCGCTCCTCCGACGTTTTTAACAGGTACTTTTTATAGCGCCGCCTGAAGCTGTTTAGCCGCGATATGGCAACGTCAATATTGGAGAACTGCGCATGCACCAGAATTTCCATCAGGTTTTTGCGGATGGTCCATAACATACCCATCTTTTTTTCGTACCAGGCATCGGTTCGGGTAAGTAACATGAGTTGCTTTAAGCTTTGCTGGTTGTTGCACAGCGCCAAAAACATGGCCAGGCATATGCGCACATCTTCTATATCTTCCGGTTTGCTCCTGTTGTTGGTTTTTCTGAGCGATTCCTGCAATATCCCTATGGCATCGTTGGCAAATCCTGTAAAAAACAGGGTAAGGCCACGCAATAACCGGTAACGCAAATAAAAACCCGCATAGTAACGGCTATCCGTCGCCATTAAATCCATCATTTCCTCCAGGTAGGATGCACTCCTGGCAAAATCCTTTTGCCGCAGGTGAAAGTTGGCCAAAAAGTACAGGATAGAGATATGATAAAACAGGTACGACTGCTTTTTACCCGCCTGGCCCTGCATAAACTGATCCGTACGGTTAACGTAGCGCTCTATCAGCCCATAATTTTGCTGTATAGCCGCGTATTCATTAGCAATGAAAAGGATCTGGTAGATGGATTTATAGGTCATCAGGTCCTGGGCCGAGATTTTGTATTTCCTGATGGTGGTGATCACCAGCCTGGTCAAATTCACTATTTTCCCTTGCAGGTGTATAGCCTGTAGTTCCTGCCGCAAAAAAGCATAGGCTATGTTTAGCTTAGCCTCGCGTTGCATGTGTAATTGGTTCTGCATAAAGCGCGCGGTGAGAGCATCCAGGTCTTCGGCCCCCTCCAGATGGGCATATTGCAGTTTCAACAATAAAAGCTCATTTAATAAATTAAACTGCTCCAAATGGCTGGCCAGCTTTTCGGCCTTGTCCAAACATTTAAAGGCTACCTTAACCACATCATTCTCTAACAGAAAACGCCCTACCACCACCAGGCGCAAGGCGTCGTAAGTTTCGGCGTGGCTGCTTTCGAAGGTTTTTTGCGATAAAAACAGCAGCAAATTATCCTGCAATCTTTTGCGTAAAGCATGGTAAGCATCCTTATTTTTTTCGGGCTTGTATAGTTTATTTATGCCAGCTATATCGTCAGTTTCTATTAAATCAAGTAAGGCCAGGTTTTTTACGTCGTCCCTTTTGTTTTTGCGCTGCAAAAACTGCCGGAATAGTGTTTTATCGGTATTATTGAGCAGATTAACCAGTTCCGATAGTGAGTCCATATCAATGTGTTAATGCTGGTAAATGTACATTAATTGGCAAATTATATCGTCAGTAATTTACATAATATGATTTTTGCAGGCCGGTTTTACATCGCACATTTGCTTCCATATTAACAACTAAAACAACACAAACATGGAACCGCTACAAAACAAAACAGAAGAAAATTCAGCCTTTGGAAAATATGGCGACAAGATTAAAAGAAACCCGTTAAAACCCACCGCCGCCTTTATAGGTGCCTCGTGGTTTGCCTTATTGGTGGGCGTAATAGGCTACTGCGTTGGCTTATGGAATGCCACTATCCAGCTGAACGAAAAAGGCTATTATTTCACCATCCTATTATTTGGCTTATTCGCCGTTATCTCGGTACAAAAAAGCGTAAGGGACAGGGCCGAAGGGTTGGCCGTTACCGACCTGTACTACGGCCTCAGCTGGTTTGCCACCATCGCGGCAATGGTTTTATTAACCATCGGCCTGTGGAATACCGACCTGGCCCGAAGCGAGAAAGGCTTCTACGCCATGGCATTTTGCCTCAGCATGTTCTCGGCCATTGCCGTACAAAAAAACACCCGCGACGCCAAACTGATAGACGACAAAGAACTGTAACGTAGCGGTTACTACCCCGCAGCGCCCTTGTTTAACAAGGCCTGCGGGGTTTTTAAATGAATTTAATATCGAACACCGAATATCCAATTTCGAATAACGAACCGAAAACTTCGATGTTGGACATTCGATATTCCGTGTTCGATATTGTTTTTCACTTTGTCCCCCTTCAAAATCTTGCTACTTGATACTTGCTACTTGATACTAAAAAGTGCTGAAGGAAAATATTTACGTATTAAAAATCCTGATTCCTGATTCTTGTCTCTTGATTCTTTTCCCGGGCAATACCTGCGGTCCGGGCTATGCGTTCATACGCCTGCAGGCATTACGCGCGGGGCCGGTACCCACTTCTATCCCTATTGCGGAGGAGGGCACAAGCGGTCCTTCCGAGTGCAGCCGCACAACACTACGTCAAAGGGGCGAATGGGTTTAATTGCGGGTGTGTGTACCGGTACGGATTGAAACAGGGTGACACGACCTGGTACGGGGTGGTACACCCTGAAACGGGGTGGTACGGGGTGGTACGGGGTGGTACACCACCAATGGTTAATTTTTTTAATCCGGGCAAAATTTCGGATTGAGCCGGGCAGGCATTATCACCGCACGCCCTCCGGTTGGCCCTCGCAGAAGCCGGGTATTATATAAATTTGCAACTAAAGCATATGTAAAACTCAAGCTTTGGCTGTTGTGGTGATAACACCGGCCGGAAGCTAAATGTTATGTTTACTTTATCACCTCACTTACCAAAATAACGGGAGTGATATTGGTATAATTTGGAAAATCGGCACGAATGGCATCTCTGTTTGGCGCGATAGCAGCCTGATAGTCGCTTAGGCTTTTGATATAAAATGTGCCAATAGCCATAAAGGGCAGCGGTTGGTTTGGGATACCACTGGCCATCCCTTTTTCGATGGTGTATTTAACCAAATTCGATCCTAAAAACCGCGCTACCATTGGCATATGCTTAGTTTCATAATACTCCATATTAAAGGTTTTACCTTCGGCATAAGGGTACATCACTGATACTTTAATTAAGCCCTTTTCAACAATAGTTACGTTTTGCTTTTCCTGGCTAAACACGGTAAAAGAAATGGTTAAAAGCAGGAATGATAAAATTAGCCTTAATTTCATAATTGGTTTATTTAACTGAAGGTGCTCAATTTAATATACAAATATTAACATATTGTATTTATTCACAAAACGTTATGCCGGTTAAAATTTAAGGTTCTTACACCCTTGTTCTTTGCCCCTGGTGTGTTTTCAAATAACTGCGAATACCGGGGTGTATTGAAAGGGCTCTACTTACAATGAGCGGTTTTCCTCAAATTAATGTCCTTCAACAAAATGATTATCACTAACTTTATAATGCAGATAGACTTTTACTGTTACCTAAAACGTGTATATGGAAACGGTTACTATAGAACTTACCAATCAAAAGGCTTACAAAATTCTGAAAGACCTGGAAGAGCTTAACCTTATCAAGGTAATAAAGAAGCCTGCCCGGCTATCGTCGTTGCGTCAAAAAATACAAACCAAAATGAGCAATGAGGATATTGATAAGCAACTCCATAATCTGCGCGACGAACGGCAAAGACCTATCTGATTGACACATCGGCTGTAATCAAATACCTTAACGAATCATTGCCTGCCGGCGGTTTAAAATTTATAGATGAGGTTATTGACGACGAATCACAATTATCCTTCATTTCTGAAATTGAGCTACAGGTTTGGAATCCGTCCAATGAGGAAGATCTGGAAATTTATAGCCTTTTTGTTACCCAGGCCGATATTGTAGGTATTGATGCCGAGATAATTGCCGAAGCCATACGGATTAGAAAGTACCATCAACTTAAATTGCCCGATGCTATTATAGCCGCCACCGCAATTACCCGTGATTTAACCTTGATAGCCGATAATGATAAAGATTTTTTAAAGGTTACCGCGTTGAAGTATATCAATCCCAACACTATAAATTAAAGCCTTCGCTGCCGCAAGCCTCCTGGCTTGTGCGCCCGCCTGCTAAGTATACGCCATGCCATTAGGACAGTCAACTACACAACTTGTCAACCTCAATCTTTTAATATTACTCTTTCGCCCCGCTTTAAAATAAAAATCACGGATATATTATAACATCCGGGATTTGCGTGGCGTATACCTAGCATAGCGTTTACCTGCCAGCGGGCACACAAGCCTGGAGGCTTGCAGCAGCACAAAAAGTTCTTGCGGTGAGGGCTAACAATAGTTCAAAGAAAAAAATTACATACACAAGCAATATCTTTATCTTCGTGCAAAATATTGTTAATGAAACTTTTATTAAAAACCTGCCTTATCTTATTAATTGCCGTACTGGCCGGCTGCTCCAAAAGCGCCCAAAATGCAAACATTACCCAACCGGTAGCACCAACCTTTGGCAATTTTACCCTGCCGGCAAAGGAGTTTACCGATAAGCCTTTTACCATAACCGCCCCAAAAAGCACCAGCGATGGCGCTATAACCTATACCAGCAGTAATAAAAAAGTAGCTACCATAAGCGGTCAAACTATTACCATTACGGGCACCGGATTATCGGTAATTACAGCCAAACAGGCCGCTACCAAAAACTTTACCGCCGATTCGGTGAAAGCCAATTTTACGGTAGGCCTTGCCGCGCCAACTTTAACAACGTTCACTATTCCCAATAAAAAAGAAACCGACGTACCTTTTTTACCTCCTTATCCAAAAAGCAACAGTACGGGGGCATTCACTTTCAAAAGCCTTAACCCCAATGTGGCTATTACCATAAGTAGCTATAAAATAGTGCTTAAGGGGCCGGGCACCTGCACCATTGTAGCTATACAAGCTGCAACCGCCAACTTCAGGGCCGACTCGATACAAACAACTTTTACGGTAACCGGCTTAATTAAGCCAACTATCACCGGCTTTACAGTACCAAACAAAAAAATGGGCGATCCGGCTTTCACTCTTGTTAAACCCACAAGCAACAGTACGGGAGCGTTTACTTATAAAAGCAGCAATCCGGCGGTGGCAACAATCTCGGGTAATACTGTAACTATAAAAGGAGCAGGATACAGCTATATAACTGCCGTGCAGGCGGCAACGGGCACTTATAAAGCCGATTCGGTACAGGCAACGCTGATTGTGCTTGCCAAAGCAATAGCTCCAACACTTTCAAACTTTACGGTGCCGGGTAAGTACCTTGGCGAAGCAGCTTTTACGCTAATAAAGCCCAATAGCAACAGTGCCGGTACATTTACTTATACCAGCAGTAATACAGCCGTAGCTACCGTATCGGGCAATACGGTTACTATTAAGGCTAAAGGGCAAACTACCATAACCGCCATGCAGGCAACTAATGGTAATTACACGGCAGGAAGCATCAGCGCGGTATTAACCGTTACCGACCGCCCCGCTACGGGTACCGTTACCGATGTTGACGGCAACGTTTATAGCACCATAAAAATTGGTACACAAACCTGGATGATAGAAAACCTTAAAGTAACACATTACAATGATGGTACCCCGATACCAAATGTAACCGACGACAACACCTGGAAAGGACTATCAACCGGGGCATATTGCAATTATAAAAATGACGCAGCCATCGGTAAAATTTACGGTAAGCTATATAACTGGTATGCCGTAACCAACCTGCATAAGCTTGCCCCTGCCGGCTGGCACATCCCTACCGATGCGGAGTGGAACACCCTATACACTTATATTGGCGGAACCCGCGAAGATGGCAGCAAAATACAGGAACAAGGCACAACCCACTGGATAGCCAATACCGGCGCCACCAACAGCACCCTGTTTACCGGCCTGCCCGGTGGCGCCCGTGATTTTGATGCATTCCAGGGTGTTTTTACAAGTATAGGCTACTACGGAAAATGGTGGAGCATAACCCCCACTACCACCGCCAACGCGGTATATATGGCCCTGTATGTAAAAGGCTACTTTGAACGCCACGAAAACCTTAAGTACTATGGCTACTCGGTTAGGTGCATAAAAGACTAATAAATATGATTACTCCGCCCGGCGCACATGCTGCATTTAACCGGCGGAGTAAAACCCGTTTTTAGCGCATATATGCCAGGACAGGAGCGGTAGCCGACCTGTGCTTAAGATGTGATCTGTTTACAAAAATCACAAGTGATCCTTCCCGCGGCCAGCCGCACAGCACTTGCGCCAGGGGCTGGTTCAACATCCGGCTTCAAGTTTTGCTAATGCAACAAATACTAAAGTATTTGCAACGCATGCGTAAGGCAAACCGGTTAATAATTGCCTTTTTTTGAGGTGTACTTATCAACATATAAAATCCTATGAAAAAAACAATTAGGCCAAGCACGGCCATCAGAATATGCCTGGCCACTCTTATTTATACAACTGTTAATTTCGCGACTTATGCCCAGGCACCGAAACAGCCGGACACCATGACCCAATTGCTTGATTATTCGCGGCCGGGAAATGCCCATGCGCAATTAGAAAAACTGGCAGGCACCTGGTTGTTCCAGGACGCCAAGCTGGCTTTTGTAAAAGGTACCCTTGTGCGCAAAGTTATTTACAACGGGCGATTTTACAGCGTTGAAATGACGGGGGGAAAATTGCCGCTACCGGTTGCAGATGGCAAAATGAAAGAAGATTTTTATCAAAGCATGCAAATTGAAGGTTTTGACAATCCACAAAAGAAATATATTACCACCTCTATCAACAACCATATCGGCAGCGACATTCAAATGCAAACGGGAACTTTTGATGCGGCTAAGCAGGCCTTTACTTACGATTGGGAGGACGAACTGATTCCTGGACAGGCTCAAAAAAACCGCCGGGTTTTAACCATCATAGATGCTAATCACTATAAAGAAGAGTTCTATGAAATGCATGGCAATGATTTTGTTAAGGTAAGGGAACTGGATTATACTAAAACTGCCGGTCAATAATCGAATGCCATGGATTACCTGAATTTTTAAGCCCTGAAGCAATGTGATTAAACAATCCTTGGCGCAAGTGTTGTGCGGCTGCATGCGGGAGGATCACTTGTGACTTTTGTAAGCCATGCAAATTGCACGCAAAGGTCAGCTACGGTACCTGCCCCAGCACAAGACATGTACTTAAAAATTGAATTTGATTGTTGCTTTCAGCTTGTGGTCAGCCTGTTATCACCGCACCACTTCCAGTTGGCTCTACGGAAGCCCGGTATTATATCGATTTGCAACTAAAGCATATGTAAATACAAGCTTTTGCTGGTGCGGTGATAACACCTGGCGGAGGCTAATCTTGATTATTGCCTCTTGATTCTTTTCCCGGGGCAATACCTGCGGTCCGGGCTATGCGTTCATACGCCTGCAGGCATTAAGCGCGAGGGCCGGTGCCACTTCTATCCCTATTGCGGACGAGGGGGTGTACCAAATCACACGTGATCCGCCCGCGAGCAGCCGCACAACACTGGGCTAAGATGTTAATGCTGCCAATCTTTCAAAATAGCCTGCACTTTTTCAACCGCTTCATGTAACGTTATCCCATTTAGCTGATCTATCCGCAAGGGATGATTTTCTTCAACCACCACGATATCCGGAGTGAAACCCACATTGTTTTCGCAGGCCAGAGCCTTAATGCCTAAGGTATTATCATAGGTAGGCACTATATTATGCAAAAATCCAAAATAAGGTTCTTGTTTTAATCTTTCAGGATCATTCCAAAGTGTATTTCGGATTTCAAAATTTTCTTTGGTGATGGTTAGCCAAACGTTAAATATTAAATCTTTGGGATGATCATTTATAGGGATCATCAATTCACCCTTGTGGAAATAGTAATTATCAATAACACAAAGGTTCTCCGCCATCTCAACTCGTTCCTTTACTTCATTTTCGGGCACGTTGAAATAATATGCGGGATAGTCGCTATCAAAGCACAATGGAATTTCACTGTACACCTTGCCGCAGCATGAACATGTAAATTGAGTAGATCCTAACATAGAAATTCTAAAATACGATTTGGTTTGTAGATTAACAAAAGTCACATTGATCCTCCCACATGCTCCAGCATGCCAAGTATACGCCATGCCTTTAGGATAATCAACTACACAACTTGTTAACCTCAATTTTTTAATATTACTCTTTCGCCCCGCTTAAAATAAAAATCCCGGATATATTATAACATCCGGGATTTGCGTGGCGTATACTTAGCATGGCGTTTACCTGTCAGCGGGCACACAAGCCTGGAGGCTTGCGGCAGCGCAAAAAGTTCTTGCGGGAGCGGGGGGGACGGAGCGCAAAAAAGTGCTTGCGGGAGCGGGAGTGGGGTTTACCTGTCAGCGGGCGCCTAGAATATTATTGCTCATCAATTCCGATAACACATTTGAATTGGGTTTCTAAATTAACCAAAACGGCGTTTATCTCCATCAGTAGTAAGTTCTTATTGCTATCTAGTTCGATTAAGAAATCAGGATCTTTAAACTCAGTATTCATAGGTGAATGTAAAGCAAATTCTATTTTTTTACTATAGTTAAATTCTTCTTCTATCAATACTAAAACTTTTTCGAATAGTATTAATACATCAAAACAACTTTTACTTGTTGATATAGAAAGAAATAATTGTTTAATTCTTAGAAACTCTTTTGCCCTTCCTATTTCAACGGATATCAAAGTGCTTTTTTCAGGAAATAATTGTTTCTGTTTAATAATTTCTAAATAAATCGCATTAATTGATGTTATATTATCATATAGTTCTTTGATAATTAGTGCACGTTCTTCATACAATTTAGAAAAAATTATCATGCTTTTAGCTTTTTGGATATCCAGGTTGATTTTTACTTTTTCCGTTTCTATTTGAAGTTTATGCTTATAAACCTCAAAATCGTTTTGCAAAAATTTTTCATACAAAGATTTTACTAAATAGCCGATGACAGCAACAATGCTAAAACTCCCTATAGTGATAATTCCCAAGCTTCTTAAAAGAAAAAAAATCTCACTTTCCATTTTTTAAATAATTGTATTGAGCATCTGTTAATAAAAGTTCTGAAGGCAGGTCATAACTTGATGTTATCGCATTAGCATTTTTTTTGAAATAAGTAATTGAATTTGATCCACCAGATAAATCATAGTAATTTTTTAGTATGTTCAAAGAGCAATATTTTCTAACCAGAGAGTTTGGGACCATTTTTGCATTATAAGCAATTACAAGCGAGTTGATAATTAAAATGCAAATGGTTGTAATAGGAGTGATGGGTAAATCTGGTTTTTCTATAACTATCCGATTACAAAACACATCTAAAAAACCAGTAAGCTCGTATAGTGATATATCAAATTTCTGCGATATGTTGCTTTTGCTGAGGGAATTAGTTGAAAGACCGGAGTCAAAGAATTTTTTTATTGGAGGATAAAAACGATCAAACAACAGCGATTGTAAATATAACATTGAAGAAGAAGATAAGGAAATAGCTAATGCCAATTCGTTTGGTAATTTGACCAAGAGCCTTAAATTCGTTGGGATATTCGGAAGTCTTACGAGATATTCAGCTGTTAAGTATTCTTGAGTAGATTTATGAGTGAATTCATATTCGTCTTGACCAACACACAAAATAATGCCTGTGTGTGATTCAATTTCTTTTATAACATCTTTGAGATCATCTTTTGGCAATCCGAAATTTTGATATATCGCTGTGTAAATATTTGATAATTGTTCTTTGGAAAATATAGTTTTCTCAAATTTTGTCGTCAATAAAAAGGCGAAATTTGCCAAAAACTCAAACTTTCTGTCTTGTTCGAAATTTTGATATTTGGAATTACGAGCAATTTGCCGCTGTTCATCCCACTCTTCAATCAATAAACTAACAACTTTTCGGTGAACCGTTTTTGGTTTTTCGGGAATTTTGCCTATCCTTTCATAAATTGCACATAAATGAGATAATGTTAGAGGCCTTATAAGAGTATCGAAGTAAGGTGATTTTTTTATTTGAAGAAGAAAGTCGTCAGCCGTTTTCACATTTGGAAGCCATTGGTATGCAAATTCCTTAAGTTGATGCTGATCCAATGGACATATTTCGAATACGTCTGTGTTTTGCAAATTTATATGATAATCACTACTTCTTGACGTTAATACAAATTTAGAAGTTTTTAATTTTTGTGATAAGTCTTTTAGTTCACGGTTTAGATAGTCTAGGGAATCTCTCGGTACTTCATCATATCCATCGATGATTAATAAGGCTTTCGTTGTGTTAAAGAATAGCGAAAAAAAGTTGCTGTAATAATCAAATTCATCTTTGTAATTCGCTTTAATAGTTTTGACAGAAGCTCGCAATTGCAGTTCACCCGAAACTACATTTGAATCCTCATGCATCTCAAAAAAAAGATTTAGCTTCTTAGATAGGAAGTTAAATATTGAATATTGATAGTCTTTTAGTTCTCTTAATTTTACTAATAATGGAAACGAAAACTTTGAACTAAATTCCTCGTTATTAAATTGCTGAAAAATACGTTTCATAGAGGTGGTTTTTCCAGCACCTGGTTGTCCCAAAACAATTATATTGCTTTGAATTCTTTGAAATGTATCTAACATGGATTTTTTTTTGCTCTTTTCAGTAAAGTCTATGTGTAAACTAGCTGGAGTAAGATATAAGTCCAAATCAATATATGTTTTGGATAAGTTCTTTGCTTCCTTCAGCCCGTTAAAAGATATTTGAGTTGACCATTCAGCTATATTCTCATTGTAATTTTTAAAATTTTCCTCAAACTCCGAAAAAACACATTTAACGCTCCTGTCTTTATTATTAAATCTATTTTTGACGTATTCGAAATCCTTTTGTAGAGAGTTATATTCCATAATTATATTTAAGGCCTAGGTTATAAATTTAGATTTATTATTTGATAAAAAGACTGTGCTATAATAGATTAGAATGAAATAGTGTCAAATAAAAAAAAATGAATTTTTTCCGGCGGTCATCTGCGTGATTACCGCTACTCTTTTTGTTTAAATTACCGAATCCACGTATTGATAAGTTTACAACTAAAAAGGCAATCGATACAAGTTTTGACTGGCGCGGTGATATGTCAACCAAAAGCTAAAATTACATGTCACACGCGCCGGCTTGGAGTAATGTAATCTTGCTTTTATCTTTTGGATTTACTTAAACGCCAAAGCAAGTACTCCGGAATATCCTTTAACTGCTCAATAGAACTTTGATATTCGGTTTCATTTTTTATGAAACCAACCGTTCCTAATCCAAATGAAATGAACTGCGACATCGATGCTGCAAGACCGGTTTGTGCAAGGGATATCAAACCAAGCCCCACTGCACCAACAGTTGCCCCAGCGACTTTCAATTTATGCATATTTGCTATATGATTAAACTTTCTGCTGATTTGATCAAGTTTTGGCTGTATAGTATCATACCTAAATTCTGCAGCAGTGACCTCTCCCGCGCCCAACATTTTCATATAGCTTTTTATCTGTCCTCTGAAAGATGCTAAAATGTCCTCTTCATCCTCAATTATTTGTGCAAAATCACTAATACTTGTCCCAGAAAGGAATGGTAATAATATATCTGCAACCTCCCGATGCTGGTTAACACTACTTTTTCGATCAAAAATGGGATAAGAAGCTTGATCATGCTTATCGACCATTGCTCGCCATTCTTCATGTGTTCCGTTTGCATCGGCAGGATGGATTAAGACCTGGTTTTTGTCATTCATAATAAAAATAATTTTTTCCGGCCTGATCATAATCTTACCAGCTTCGATTAAGGGAGACAATTCATTAAATGTATCTTCCAACAGATCCTCTGAAATACTTCCGTAGCCGCCAAAAAGGTTACTCTCTGGTAACTGCTTTTTTAAGAGTTCGAGATATTCCTGATCTCCTGTGACATTTTGTCCCATTTTTTCTGGATGAAATGTGTATAGAAAATGTTTAGGATGATAGGGATAAATTGAGGTAAAATCAGCAAGTAGCACTGACAGCTTAATCAGTTCGTATTGATTTTTACTATCTGCTTTAACTCGAATTTCCGTTTTTAAACCATTATATTGATGGAACCAATCTAGAAATTCTTTTTCCCTACTTTGAAAATGAGGACTGAAGTCGTGTGAATTCTGTAATACTAATTCGTGCAGCTTCCGGCCAATCAAAGCCGGTTCTTTCAATATAGCCATCTTTTAGTTTGTAAGTTGTTCAGATAGGTAAAGATAAGGCAGTTACTGGTCTGATTAGCAGCATGAATACAAATTAGTTTTATTGTAAACTTTTATCGGAACCTAGCGCATAATGCCTGCAGGCGTGTCAATGCAAAGCCCCCCGCTGCCGCAAGTTGTGCCGTGAATTGATTGCCGTAAGGTAAAAGAATGTTGTATAAAAGATGGTAGTAGGCCTACCAAAGTCGCCGTGCCCCGCTACCGCAAGGGTCCCCCTTGTGGTCCGCATGCTAAGTATTGAATATGCAAATCCCAGATGCTTAACTGCATCGGGATTTTGTATTATTAGGCAGGGCTAAAAGGGTAATGCGATTTTATATAGGTTATCCTCCCTAACAATCTTAACCCTCTGATCTCCCGGTTAAGCCCATACCCTCTGTTGCCTCCTGGCACCAACAAACACAAAACATCTTACAAGCTCCCAAACTGCGGAAAGCATCAATTCAATGTTAACCATGATAAATTACAAACAACTGATTATCAAATATTTATAATTAATTTATATAAAATGTGTTAAGTTATGTTAACCATGTTTCAGCCTGTGGTCGGGATTTTTTGTTTAACGGTTTTCGCGTTAGTGATTGAACCGGATACCGGCCTCGCGCCTAATGCCTTGTGCGCGTATGAGGGGAAAGCACGGCCCGTTTCTACCAACGGGAACGCCCATGAAATTAGTTTGGTTGAGGGTTTCTACAAGCGAGGGGAGGTAGGGATCAAACGCCTGATTTAAGCCCTACCTCCCCTTCCCCAAGGAAGGAATCGCACATTCCCTGCGCTTTTATTTTCTTCCGGACAGCAATTGCTATCTTCCTACCAAATCTTAACCCTCTGCTCCTCCGCCTTGTAATTTTTATCGCCCGGCTGCACATTAAATGCCTTATAAAACGGGGCGAAATTCATTAATGGGCCATTTACACGCCACATGGCGGGCGAGTGGGGGTTGGTGTTTACGTAGGTGCGCAGGAAGGCATCGCGGGTTTTTACGCGCCAGATGCGGGCTATGGACAGGAAGAAGCGCTGGTCGGGCGTAAAGCCGTCAATTTTGGTGTTGCCTTTGCCTTGTTCGGTCATTTTAAAGGCGTCGTAGGCTATGGCTATGCCGCCGTTGTCGGCGGTGTTTTCGCCCAGGGTGAGCGCGCCTTTGATGTGTACGGTATCTAAAACAGTAAACGAGCCATATAAATTGGCCAGCTGTTTTGTTTTAGCCCTAAACTTTTCGTAATCCTCTTTTGTCCACCAGTTTTTTACGTTGCCGTCTTTATCAAACTGCGCGCCCTGGTCGTCAAAGGCGTGGGTCATTTCGTGGCCAATTACCATGCCTATGCCGCCATAATTGATAGCATCGTCTGCCGCAAAGTCGAAATAAGGAAATTGCAGGATGCCCGCCGGGAAAACAACCTCGTTAAACGAGGGGTTGTAATAAGCGGTAACCGTAGATGGCGTTGTGCCCCATTCTGTTTTATCAACCGGCTTGTTCAGTTTGGCCAATTGAAACTGGTAGTCGTTTTGTTTAAGCCACAGGATGTTTTCAAAGTATTTGGTGCGGTTAATTTGTACCTTATCGTAATTGCGCCATTTATCGGGGTAGCCTAATTTTTTGGTGATGGCGTATAGTTTTTCTTTTGCTTTTTGTTTGGTGCTGTCGCTCATCCAGTCCAGGTGGTTGATCCTGTTTTCGAACGATTTTTGCAGGTTGTTTACCAATACCAGCACCCGTTTTTTGGCATCGTCGTTAAAATATCGTTTTACGTACAACTGCCCCAAAGCCTGCCCCAGGTAATTGTCGACGTTTTGCGTCATGATTTGCCTGCGGGTTTTTTGTACGGCCTGCCCATTTAATACTTTGTTAAACTCAAACGAGGCATCTACAAAGGGCTTGCTCAATATTTCGGCGTAGTTTTGGAGGGTGGCAGCTTTTAAATAAATTTTCCAGTCGGTGATGGGCACCGATTTCAACAGTCCGTTCAACTTATCGTAATAAGCTGGCTGGCCCATGTCCAGCGAGTCGGTTTTGGCACCCAGTTCGGCAAGTAATGTTGGCCAGCCTATGTTAGCCTGTGTTTTGCTGATGGCGGCAACCGCTACCTTATGGTAATTGGCGTTAACATCCCTTAATTGGATATTGGTTTTATGCGATGCCGCATTTTGCTGCTCGATCCCGTAAGCAATAGCTGCATTTTTTGAGGCGGCGGCAGGGCTGCTCCCGGTTAACCGGAACAGGGTGCTTATGTATTTTTTGTAGGCCTGCTGAATGCCAAGCGTAGATGAATCTGTTTTAAAATAATAATCCCTTTCTGGCAAACCAATGCCGGTTTGCGATGCATGGGCAATATTGATGCTGCTGTTTTTGTTATCGGGATAAATACCAAAGTCGATAATGAGGCCGTTCCCGGCTTTTAGCTGCGCGGCTACAAATTTGATGAGTGAGGGCACGTTGGCAATGGCATCAATTTGTGCCAGTACCGGTTTAATGGGCTGGTACCCGCGCTGGTTAATGGTTGCGGTATCCATACCGGAGGCGTAAAAATCGCCCACCTTCTGGTCGATACTGCCCATGGGGTTCCGGGCTTTTGAAACGCTATCCAGGATGTTTTGCAGCAGCAATTTTTGCGGGATGTTCATGAAGCTGTACGACCCCACGCCCGATTGATCGGAAGCAATTTTTGCGGTATCGTACCAGCGTCCGTTAACAAAGCGAAAGAAATTATCGCCGGGTTTTGTCAGGGAGTCGATGCCGGCAACATCAACAAAACCTTTTTTGTGATCGTCCTGGTATTTCCAGGCACCCAAAACAACTAACGCTACACACAGGTAAAATACTTTATTCATAAACAGTCAATTTGTTTAAAGGTAATAATTTAGGAATATGTTGGGGAATGAAATTAAAAAAGGGGGAGCGTCGTTCTACGTCCACTCTCAAAAGGGAATTGCATAGGGGGCTTTTGTCTTTTTAAAACCCCTTACTTTTTGTTCCCCTCTCGAGAGGGGAATCGCACATGGGCCGGGGCTCAGAGCTTCAGGAGGCGTTTGCACTACCGGCAATTGCTTCGTGCCTCTCAATGACGGTAGTTTTTATATTGCTAAATCAAAAAACCATCTGCACATCTGAAATCTGGAATCTGCGCATCTACCCCTTCAACCCCTCTATCTCCTTCAAACTCTTGGGTAAGTACTTACCCAGCAAATGGCTGCCGGTATCGGTTATCAAAAAGTTATCCTCTATCCTAATCCCGCCGAAATCTCGGTAGGTGTTTAGCACGTCGTAGTTGATAAAATCGACGTATTTGTGTTCGGCCTGCCAGCGGTCGATGAGTTCGGGGATGATGTAGATGCCGGGTTCGATGGTGAGCACGTAGCCGGCTTCCAGCTCGCGGCCCAGGCGCAGGGATTTGAGGCCGAAAACGGTGGTTTCTTTTTTCAGGGTGTCGGTGTAGCCTACGTAGTGTTCGCCCAGGTCCTCCATATCGTGGGTATCCATGCCCAGCATGTGGCCCAGTCCGCATTGAAAAAACATGGTATGCGCGCCGGCTGCAACGGCTTCAGCAGGGTCGCCTTTCATGATGCCGGCCTGGCTCAGCCCTTCTACCAGTTTCTGGCAGGCGGCCAGGTGAATATCTTTGTATCGTACGCCCGGTTTCAGCATGCTGATGGCGTGGTCCATGGAGTTAAGCACCACCTCGTATAGTTCGGCCTGGCGGGTAGTAAACCGTTCGCCAACGGGCACGGTGCGGGTAAGGTCGCCGCCATAGTGCATGGCATTTTCGGCGCCTATATCGCAAAGCAGCATCTGGCCTTCCTGCAGGGTATGGCCGTAGTAATGGGTGTGCAGGGTTTCGCCGCGGGGCGTAATAATGGCCGGGTAACCCAGGCGCGAGTTGGCCGCAATGGCTACCTCGTTGGCTTTGGCCACCAACTCGTAGCCCTTAATGCCGGGGCGGGTATTTTTAATAACGGCCAGCTGCATATCTACACTAATGGATACCGCTTTTTCCATTTCGGCAATCTCCAGTGGGGTTTTAATCACCCGCTGGGCAATTACGGCTTTGATGAGTTTTACCGATACATGATCGGCCACATCCTGCAGGCTTACATTGAGCCAGGCGGCCAGTTTAATTTTATTTTCGGGGCGGTAGGGCGGCAGTATGTGCACCTTGCGCCCGGTGGTTTGCGCTTTGTGGATGTAGTGGATAATATCGTTGTACGGGCGGGTTTGTGTAACGCCAACCAGGGCGGCCATTTCGCTCACGGTGGGCAGTACGCCTGTCCAGATAATGTCGTCGATGCTCAACTCGTTGCCGAAGATCAGGGCCTCGCCGGTGTCGGTATCTATCACTGCGGCCAGCCCGGCAACATCCAGCCCGAAGTAATACAGAAAACTGCTATCCTGGCGGTAGCTGAAATGGTTATCCTTATAGTTCATGCTGCTTTCCTCGTTGCCCAGCAACACGATGAGGCCATCATTGGCCATGCCTTGAGTTAACACTTGCCGCCTACCGGCATAAACCTGCTTATCGAATAGTTGAAGATCCATGCCGCAAATATAAGCCCCCTAACCCCCTGAAGGGGGAACTTTGGGGGGAAAATTTTTAACAAAAATAGGCGTACTTTTTAAAGTGATAAAAAGTGTTAATTTTTGTAATTTTTTTATTGAAATAATAGCAGGTTTGTGTGTGTTTTTTGCTATAAAAGCACGCTTTTTTGAACAAAAAACGTACTTTAAGAAGTTGGAGAAAAATCATCGGCAATCCACCCGCTTACGATTTTTGCCGAGAGTAAACAGAGCGGAATCCCACCGCCCGGATGGACACTCCCGCCGCAAAAATACAGGTTTTCAATTTTGGACGATTTATTGGCATGCCGCAAAAATGCCGCAAACCGGCTGTTGCTGCTGGTGCCATACAACGAGCCCTGGTACGATGAAGTTTTGGTTTGGATACGCCGCGGGTCGAGCATGGTTTCGGAAACAATGAGGCTTTCGATATCGTCGCCCAAAATACGGGTGAGTTTCTTGAGGATGTTTTCGCGGGCGGTGGCAATCAGTGTATCCCATTCCTGCCCCACATTGGCCGGTACGTTGATCATGGTAAACCAGTTTTCGCAGCGGCCGGGGGCATCATCCGGCTTGTATTTACAGCTGATATTGAGATAGATAGTAGGATCATGAAAGATGTTTTTATCCTTCCAGATATGGTCAAACTCGGCTTTGTAATCGGTGCTGAAAAAGATGTTATGCAAATCAAGTTCTGGAAACCGCCTGCTGATACCCCAGTAAAATATCAGCGCCGAGCTGCTACGCTCCTGGCCAAGGATTCTCTTAGGAAACAACCCGGGATACGACTTGAGCAGCCTTTGATAGGTAAACCAAACATCCATGTTGGATATGATGACATCTCCGTTGATTACGTTACCTGCTACCTTAAGGCCGGTAGCTTTGAGGTCATCTAAAAGAATCTCATCTGCTTTTGAGTTGTAATGAAATATAACACCCAATGATTCGGCCAGTTTAACCAAACTGCTGGTGATGCTAAACATACCACCAACAGGAAAATAAGCGCCGTAATGCTGCTCTAAATGCGGTATCACGTTCAGGGTAGCCGGGGCTGCATACGGGTTTGATCCATTGTAAGTGGCATACCTGTCATAAAACTGCACCAGGCGGTCATCTTTAAAATAGCCCGCGTTGGCCTTGTGCATTGTCCGGAAGGCATCTATTCCCGGTAGCCCCAAAACCGACTTTGCAGTATCCCGGCTCAAAAATGTTTTAAGCCTGTGCAGCGATTGTTCCAGGAAAACGTGATTGGTTATATTGTAGATAGTTGCACTGTTGGCCAGGTATTTTTTTACTGATGCAACAGGTTCGCCGGTAACATTACTTACCTCGGCGGCAAATTGCTCAGTATCAGCATAAGCGTTTAATTGGGTGCCGTCTTCATAAAAGTACCGGCAAACTTTATCCAGCTTCTGGTAGCAAAAAAAATCTTTAGGGTTTTTACCTGCAAGGGTAAAAAGCTCATCCACGTACTGCGGCATGGTAAACAGGCTTGGCCCGGCATCAAAGCGAAAACCATCCTGTTCAAATTCAGATAGTTTACCGCCAGGATAGCTGTTCGCCTCAAAAACCTCAACCTGGTGCCCTTGCACCGCAAGCCTTATCGCTGTCGCGATGCCCGCTATGCCCGAACCGATGATTAATGCTTTCATTTCACACGAATGTCACGAATTTAGGCGAATTACACGAATCTTAAACAGACACGAATTTATGAGACACGAATTTCACCAATTGAATCGAATTCCACGAATGTTATATATCGGGCAAATTATTTGAATTTATCTTACCAGGCAGATTTGAGAAAATTCGCTTTACTTCGTGAAATTCGTGTTAATTAAAATTGGTGTGAATCCCCAATCCGGGGTCGTTATTTAAGATATACTTGCCATCGGCAAAACCGGGCATCTGGTAGGGGTTGTTGCTTACCAGGAAGGGGCCGTCCAGGTCAACCCAATCGCATTGGGGGGCGAGGGCTAAACCGGCCAATGCGGCGCAACTGGTTTCGGTCATGCAACCAATCATAATTTGCAGGCCCAGTTCGCGTGCTTTGTTTATCATTCGTTTAGCTTCATACATCCCGCCCGATTTCATGAGTTTGATATTGATGCCCGAGTATACGCCTTTGGCTTTCTCTACGTCCTCAAAGCGTTGCACGGCCTCATCACCAATAATAGGAATAGGGCTGCGCTCTGTGAGCCAGGCATTGCTATCCGGGTCGGTTTTAAGCATGGGTTGCTCTATCAGTTGTACACCCTGCTCCTGCAGCCAGTAAGTCATATCCAGGCTTTGCTGCAAATCTGTCCAGCCCTGGTTGGCATCTACGTATAATGGCACGTCTGTAACCGAACGAATGGTGCTTATGAGTTCTTTATCGGTATCGCGGCCAAGCTTTACCTTAATCACTTTAAAATCTTCGGCTTCCTTTACTTTTTTGATGATCATCTCGGGCGTATCAATGCCGATAGTGAAACTGGTTACGGGCATCAGGGCCGGGTTGCTGCCAAAAAGCTGCCAGCAGGGCTGCCCTTTAATTTTGCCATCCAGGTCATGCAGGGCAATGTCAATCGCCGCCTTTACCGCAGGATTACCGGGCGCAATACTATCTAAGTAACTGATTATCGACCCAAAATCAAATGGATAACTAAACCGGCCTATATCAACTTTACTTAAAAACTCGGTGGCGCTTTGGTGGCTTTCGCCCATGTAAGGCACCATTGATGCTTCCCCGTAACCGGTAAAGCCTTCATGTTTTACCTGCACCAGCGTAACCGGCGTGGTGGTGCGCGAAAATTTGGCTATGGTAAAAGCGTGTTTAAGTTGTAATTCGAAGAGTTGATATGTCAGTTCCATGTTAAAAACCAAAGCTAAAAGTTTAGAATGAATTTCGTGCTTATCTTTGCGGCCATGCCGGCACAAATTTATTCACCGTTTCAGCGTTTTAATTTCAGCAACAGCAAATGTTTCCTCACGGGCGAGACTTTAAATTCTGAAGAAGAAAAGATACAGGTTTTTCCGCAATGGCTCATGAGCCGTTATAACCTGGAAGACCAGCCCTTTAAATTGCTCGACGAAAGTATGGCCAATTACAAGGACCTAAAACTGCCTTGCAGCGCCGCCATCAACGAACAATATTTGGAACCGCTGGAAGCCGAAATAGCCGCCGCCTTTGAAACGGGCTATGAGGCTGTAAAACAACTTGATGATTTTAAACTTTTTCAATGGGCCGGCAAATTACTATACGGAATAATTTTTAACGAAATACAGGCCGGCATCCGCCAGCAACATGCGCAGGGCGAAGAGTTTAATATTTCGCAGGCTATTATTCACCGGTTTAGCAACCTGCACCTGATGCTGCAAACGCTTAACCTGCCTATTGAACTGGATGGGTTTAAACCTTACAGCATCGCTTTGTTTAAGGTTGACAATGCCGACAGCGTTTTTGGCTATCGCGATGAGATCAACACGCTTACATTCTCGCTGCGGATAAAAGACTTTGGCCTGGTAATATGCCTGCAGGATAATGGTTCAAATGGCCGCTATCACCAGGAAATGCTGGATAAAATTGCCGATCAGCCCTTACACCCCATTCAGTTTGAGGAGGTGAACGCGCGCTTCTTTTACTCGGCCTACCTGTTTAACCGCCTGCCCGAGTATGAGGTGATGCCCGTTGGCGATACTATTTACATAGAAGCCGCTCCCTTACGCGGCACCAGCAGCAAACCCTTGTTTGATGATTGGATGAACAAAACCTATGGCCAGGTACTGGAAAGCTTTTGGAAAAACTGGGGGTTTCTGCTGTTAGAGATCATCAAAAACCCAAATGCACCCATGAGCTTCCTGTTTAATGCCAATGGCGATTTTGTTAATGCCCAATTGATTGAATTGCCGCGCTGATTTGTTGAATAAACGACGGAAGAACAGGCGGGTTTAGCAAAATTGTAATCAGCAAACCACTTAATGCACCGTAAAGGTGTGCATCATGATTGATATTATCCCTGCTGTATTTGGACGCATAGCTGCAATAAACCAGGTATAAAATGCCAAATATATAGGCGGGGATTTGAACCGGTAATAGTATTATTCCCATCCTGGCTGTGGGGTAGTACAGTATTGCTCCAAATACTACGGCGCTGATTGCGCCGGACGCCCCAAGACTGTAGTAACTATAATTTTCCCGGTGTTTTAGTACCGATGGCATATCGCTCAAAACCAGGCTTACCATATATAGGAGTGCAAATTGCCAATGCCCTATTTGTGCTTCAAGTGCGAAAGCAAAATAATAAAACGATATCATATTAAATGCCAGGTGCATGATATCCTTATGGATAAAACCGCTGGTAATAATGGTATAAACATAATGTCCGCGCGATACATTATACGGATGCAACATGAGTTTACCATACAGGTTTTGATTGTAAAACGCCATTACGGAAACAATAAGCGTTATAGCAAATATTAAAGATGCTACAGGTGTTGCGATAAGGTATTCCATTTATTTAAGGTCGAGTTTGGTATCATTTAAAATGCGGCCTACCGGGTAGCGCATGTATGTTTTTTCAAAGTAAGGCGAATTTTTATATACAAAAAACAGCTGCGCCTGCGCGCTGTTGGCCAGTTGCGGGTCTTTTGTTTTGGCATCATCCAGCTTTTGTTTCAGGGCGGGATCTTTCTTTAGCAGGTCGGTGGCTTTATCTTCAAAAACATAGTCCGAAAAGTATTCCTTTTCGCCCAGCATCGAATCAAAAAAGTTCCAGGCAAAAAATGAATCAACACCCTGTGGTTCCAATGTTTCTATAATATACCGGTTAATGGCCTGGTTGGTATATACAACGTAATCGCCTGCATAAAATTTCACGGCCATATCAACGGGGTTTAATTGCACACTGCTATGCAGGTAATGGCCTTCAAACGGGCGTGTTGGTGTTTTAATATCGCCAAAGTA
This sequence comes from Mucilaginibacter sediminis, assembly GCF_051903035.1. Taxonomy (NCBI): domain Bacteria; kingdom Pseudomonadati; phylum Bacteroidota; class Sphingobacteriia; order Sphingobacteriales; family Sphingobacteriaceae; genus Mucilaginibacter; species Mucilaginibacter sediminis. The sequence continues at coordinate 5,514,526 of NZ_CP170602.1, read as the reverse complement.
ATACATCTGCAGGTTTAACGTGGTATCATGTGCCAGTTGCTGCATTTTTACGCCGTTCAGCTTAAACAAATCTATCACTTTGCCCCATGCCTGTGGTATTATGTAAGCCAGGGGCTTATCAGCTGTCGCGGTTGTTTTATAGGTATTGTAAAATTTAATAACTTTGGTGTAAGGCTTACTCCTGTCATAATACAAGCGTTTTAGCCCGCTTACATCGCTGGTTTTGTAGCCGGCCTCGTACCCTTTAAAGGTGATGGTATCCACCGTTTTCATATCCACCTCCCATTTTAAGGGGAATGTTTTTTGGCTGATAACGGCCGCATCGGCTTTTTTCTTCAGGTCGCCAATCAGTTTAGCATCACGCTGATTTATGTCAATCAAATGCTGCATAAAATCATACGTTGCATAAACCCTTTTGTCAAAGGTTTTTAACATATGGGTTTCAGTAATATAGCTGATGATGTTATGCTGGGCAGTAAAGCCGGTTGCAAACCGGGGCGTTTCCAAAAAGCTCACGATACCCGAGTCTGGCAGGCCTTCTTCACCTGCGCCATAAGGGATCATCTCATAACCGCTTTTTTTCATGTGGGTATACAGGTATGGCGTCATTGTTTTGGCAGTATAATCGGCCAGTATCGGGTTTTGCTTGTCTTTCTGGGTTTCTATCAGTGTCATCACATACTGATAGTCGGCCCCATCACTGGTGTGGTTATCTAAAAACACTTCCGGTTTCCAGGTGGTTAATATCTGTGTAAAAGCAAGCGCGTTGCGGCTATCAGCTTTAATAAAGTCACGGTTTAAATCAAGGTTGCGGTAGTTGCCACGGAAGCCATAGGCTACCGGTCCGTTTTGGCTTACACGACTTTGGCCGCGGTTAAGGTTGCCATCGATGTTATAAAGCGCAATTAAACAAATCACAACATCTTTTGGCAACTGGTTCTTTTTAAGCAGATCGCGCACCAACATCATGCTGGCATCAATCCCTTCCGGCTCGCCGGGGTGAATACCGTTGTTGATAAGCAATACGCGTTTATCCTGTTTTTTTATCAGCGCGGGATCGAAAACACCATTTTTTGATAGCACAATCAATGTTAACGGTTTACCCACATCGGTTGTACCGTAATTAATCATTTTCATTTGCTGCGGATACAGTTTATTTACCTTTTGATAGTAACTAATTACCTCGGCATAGGTAGCCGTATAGTTTTTATCCTTGCTGAGCTCAAACGGCGTTAACTGGGCATTAGCACTGATACAAACAAAAAAAAGAAGTATAGCCGATAAAAATGATCTCATGAAATTACTTTTGGCCAAAGATAGAATCAAGCGTGAAGATTCAAGGTTTAAGATGTGGAATAATTCCGTTACAAATGGGGGAGAAAAGAATCGAGATTCAAAGACAGCTGCAAAACATTCGCTGCTATGTTAAATCCGAGAGCTCTGCCTGCAGTTTTTTTGATAAACTTTTTACCACCTGCTCATAAGAGTGGTCAATCATTTCGCAAAGCTGCCTGCGGGTTAAAGAGCCATCCATATAAACCGTGTTCCATAATTTTTTATTCATATGATAGCCGGGGATTACCTCCGGATAACGCTCGCGCAGTTCAATGGCAAGTTCGGGGTCGCATTTCACGTTAAAGCGGTTGCCTTCTGTAAGGCCAATCAACAGGAATATCTTTTCGGCAACTTTAAACACAAGGGTTTCCTCGCCAAAGGGCAGGCCTTCGGTGGTACCTGGTTTTTGCAGGCAATAATCGCGCAATTCCTCTACGTTCAATTTACTGGAATTTTCTGACAAGTTTGGTGTAAGAAGTAGTATTACCAAAGTTATATTTAAAACCAATGGTTACAAAAGTGTACTGATCCGTGGCGTTATTTTTGTATTTCGCCGTTGGGTCGTTATAGCCATCAAGTCCTTCTCCGGGAGCAAAATAATGTTGAATCCCTAAATCAATGCCGTACCGCGGCTGATCATAATCATCATAAATTTTAAATTCGTAACCAAACCTGATCGGAATAATAATATTCACGCTGTTATCAGCGCCCCTAAAACCTTCAGTATCGCCTATGGCCGCGTTTAGCGGATATTGGTTATAACGTTGAATCCTGGTCATGTTGTTATGAATAACACCCAAACCGGTCCCTAAATAGAAGCCCTTAATACGGTCTAAAATCCAGCTACCATCATAATCCATTATCTCGCCTGCCTGCACGTCGCCATGGATATTAAAAGAAAGGTATGAATTCGTAAAATACCGGCCAGAGGCATCTACAGCGGGAGTTGTACCTCCGCCAGAGAAAGTGCCTTTTTGCAATTCGGCCGTAATGGGAAAATAGGGGCTAAAATTGTAAACAAAATTTAAACTAAATGCCGGGTGGTAGTCCTGCTTTTTTAAATCTGCTTCGGCTTTGCCGTAGCTTGCGCTAAAACCTGCACCAAACTCGTAATAGTTAAACCCACTTTGCGCTTTAACTGTTGCAACCGTGAAGCCTAAAACAAAAAACAGAATATATTTTTTCAATGTTAATTTTTATCAATATTTACAAAAGCACCTGTTGTTTTTTACAAATGGCTTTAAAATTTTTACTAATATAGCTTATGAGTTTTAATTCCCCGCTAAGTTTTACAGTGACCGACCGCTTTTTACGGTATGTTGCCATTGATACGCAATCAGACCCCACTTCGGTTACGTTTCCATCAACAGAAAAGCAAAAAAATTTAAGCCGCCTGTTGGTTGATGAGTTGCTGGCCATGGGTGTACATGACGCCCACCTGGATGAATTTGGTTACGTATACGCCACTATTCCATCAAATACAAACAAGCAAGTGCCTGTAATTTGCTTTTGCTCGCACGTGGATACAGCGCCCGATTGCAGCGGCGCCAATGTAAAACCCATTGTACATAAAAACTACCAGGGCCAGGATATTATACTTCCTGATGATAACACCCAGGTTATTAAACTGGCAGAGCATCCCGATCTTAAAAATCAATTTGGACATGATGTAATAACAGCCAGCGGCACAACCCTGTTGGGCGCTGATAACAAGGCCGGTGTTGCCGAAATTATGGATGCCTGTTACCAGCTAATCAATCATCCCGAAATAAAGCATGGCGATATCAGGATATTATTTACCCCTGATGAAGAAGTAGGGCACGGGGTAGATCATGTTGATATTGCCAAACTTGGTGCTTATGCTGCCTATACCATTGATGGCGAAAGCGCCGGCAATATGGAAAATGAAACCTTTAGCGCCGATGGCGCCCGGCTGATCATACAAGGTGTAAGCGCCCACCCCGGCTTTGCAAAGGGTAAAATGGAAAGCGCTATAAAGATAGCCGGCGAAATTATAGCGGCTTTGCCGGATGAACTATCGCCCGAGCATACGGAAGCCATGCAGGGCTTTGTGCATCCCGTGAGCATAGAAGGCCATATTGAAACGGCTGGTATTGATTTTATAATCCGCGATTTTGACGAGGATAATTTGAAAAGCCATGCGGAGGTAATTCGAAAAACGGCCAATAAAGTTTTAAAGCGATACCCAAATTCTGCCTATACCTTAACCATCAGCCAGCAGTACCGTAATATGAAAAATGTGCTGGAGCAGCATCCCGAAATTGTTGCCAACGCCATGGAAGCCATAAACCGTACGGGCTTAACCGCCAAATTATGCAGTATACGGGGCGGCACCGATGGTTCCAGGCTATCGTTCATGGGCCTGCCCTGCCCCAACATTTTTGCCGGCGAACACGCGTTTCACAGCAAGCAGGAGTGGGTATCGGTACAGGATATGCAAAAGGCGGTAGAAACCATTTTGCATCTTTGTATGATATGGGAAGAAAAAGCGTGAACCGGAGACGGAGGCCGGTGGCCTGAGGACAGACCGCAGAAAACCGACTACAGAAAACCGTCCACAGACAACAGAAAACCGACTACAGATTATGTATATTATAAGAAAGGCAACAGTTAACGATATTGATACCATACTGCAAATAGCTGATACCACCTGGTGGGCAACCTACTCGGCTATATTGGAGCGAGAGCAAATTGAATTTATGCTGGCCGAGATTTATTCGGCAGAAAAAATAGAAAAGCAGGTAAGCGATAACCTGCAAACCTACTTGCTACTGGAAGAAGAGGGCACACCTGTAGCTTTTGCTGCATACTCGCCGCGCGATGAAAACCCCGACATCTACAAGCTGCATAAATTATACTGCCTGCCCCAAACGCAAGGTAAAGGCTACGGCAAAATATTGATAAACGAAGTAGCGGAAAAGACCGGGGAGGCAGGAAAAAAAGTTCTCGAACTTAACGTAAACCGGTATAACCAGGCCAAATCATTTTATGAAAAAATGGGCTTTGTAATTGCTTATGAAGAAGACATCGCCATAGGCCCTTACTGGATGAACGATTATGTGATGCGAAAAGAATTGTAAGGAACGACTCTGTTTCTGCCGACAGTAAGGAGTAAAACATGTCGCAAATCGCCCTTTAAATGTCCATATTACCCCGGCCAAATAACATTATGCCTGCCGATATTTGATTATCAATCAACAAAGTATTATGGAGAAGCAGACAATAAACGCACCCGGCAACAATTTACCAGAGCCTTTAACTATTTCGCTTGATTCGACTATTAATGAATTGCTGCAGGTTATAGCATCAATTAAACCCGCCGATTTCAATCGTTTACCACAACCAGGATCATGGACACCGGCGCAGCACCTGGAGCATCTGCGACTTTCATTGCAGGGCGCAGTTTCAACTTTAAACGGCCCGGTAAAAGTTACGCCACGCAGCCCCGATCAATATGTTGATGTAATAAAAGGCATATTTTTAGATTTTGATGCCAAATACCCTGCAGCCCCTACATTAATACCCGATGATAAGGATTATGATAAAACCCTGCTGAACGATGAACTTTCGTCCGTTTCTGAGAAGCTTAAAGAAATTGTACTAAACCAGGACCTGACAGGGACTTGCCTTGCACCCGAATTTACCGGAATAGGCTTACTTACCCGGTTGGAATGGGCAGCCGTTGCTATTTACCATGCTTACAGGCATGTGCATAAGCTGAATGCCCTTGTACAAGACTTTACGACGTTAGCTGGAAGCTGACACCATAGTTGCAACGGGCTGTAAGCCCGCGGCAGCTATAGCCCGCAACAGCGTTATTTTTAAATATAAAAGAGCGACGAGGTATCCCCATCGCTCTTTTATATTTAAAAATCCGAAATCGAAATTCCGAAATCCGAAATCGAAATTATATCAACAATCTAACCGGTTCTTCCAGTAACGATTTTAGCGTTTGCAGGAAGGCTGCGGCAGTAGCGCCGTCAACCACGCGGTGATCTGCGCTCAGGGTAACTTTCATGATATTACCTGGCACCACAGCGCCGTTTTTAACAACCGGAACAGCCTGGATGCCGCTTACTGCAAGTATGCACGCGTTTGGTGTGTTAATAATAGCGGTAAATTCATCAACACCAAACATACCAAGGTTTGATATGGTGAAGGTTGAGCCTTCCATTTCGGCAGGTTGTAATTTTTTAGATTTTGCTTTACCGGCAAACTCTTTTACCTCAACCGAGATATGGCTTAACGATTTACCATCGGCAAATTTAATTACCGGTACCAGCAGGCCTTCATCAACAGCAACGGCAACACCAATATGAATATGCTCGTTAGTGCGTATTTTATCGCCCAGGAATGATGAATTAATAGCAGGGTGTTGTTTTAAGGCAACCGCGCAGGCTTTTAACACAAAATCATTAAACGATATTTTAACCGGAGCCACATCATTAATGCGGGTACGGGCTGCAATAGCCTGATCCATATCAATGCTCATGGTTACGTAGAAATGCGGAGCGGTAAATAAGCTTTCGCTTAAGCGACGGCTAATAGCCTTACGCATTTGCGTAACCGCCCTTTCGGTAAATTTCTCTTCGCCGGTATAGGTTGGCAATACAACAGGTGCTTTTGCAGGAGCAGCAGGTGCCGATGCAGGAGCAGCAGCCGGTGTTGGCTCAGCAGCCGGTTTAGCAGCTGGTGTATATTCTTCAACATCTTTTTTAATAATGCGGCCGCCTTCGGCACTGCCTTTTACATCATTAAGGTTGATGCCTTTATCTTTTGCTATTTTACGTGCAAGCGGCGATGCTTTAACGCGGCTGTCATCAGCAGCTGATGAAGCGGCAGGAGCTGCATCAGCACTTTCGGTTTTTGCTTCCGGAGCGGCTTGTTCAGCAGCAGGCGCGGCAGATTCCGAACCAGCGTCTTGTAATAAAGGCGTAATATCGGTTCCCTCTTTACCCACAATGGCAATAATGCCGTTAACTGGTACCGATTCGCCTTCTTTTACACCAATGTACAATAAAGTGCCGGCTTCGTAACCAACAACTTCCATAGTAGCCTTATCAGTTGCCACATCGGCCAATGAATCATCAGCCTTTACCTTATCACCTACCTTAAAGTTCCATTTTTCAATGGTACCCTCGGTCATGGTATCGCTTAAAAGCGGCATGCGTATAACCGTAGCCGGTATGCTTGATAAATCAACCTTTGGTGCAGCTGTAGCTACAGGTTTTTTATCGGCAACAGGTGCTGGTTCAGCCGCTTTCTCTTCTTTCTTCGCGGCAGGTTCGCTACCACTATCTGCCAGCGCGGTTTTGTAATCTTCGCCTTCCTTACCAATTACGGCAATAACCGCATCAACCGGAACAGCTGCACCTTCTTCAACACCTATAAATAACAAGGTGCCATCCTGGTACGATTCAAAATCCATGGTAGCTTTATCAGTTTCAACCTCGGCCAATACATCGCCTGATTTTACTTTATCGCCAACTTTTTTATGCCATTTAGCCAATACCCCTTCGGTCATGGTATCGCTCATTTTAGGCATCTTAACTACTTCGGCCATATACTTTTTATATGTGTTATAATTTTAGTAATAACTTTTTAGGTCCTAAGTCTGGAGTCTTAAGTTCTAAGTCAAAAAACTTAAGACTTAGAGCTTAAGACTTTCGACTTAATTAATCTCTAATGTATGGATAATCTTCCTGAACGTATACGTCGGTATATAGTTCAGAAGCCTCTGGCCATGGCGATTCTTCGGCAAATTGAACCGCTTCATCAACAATAGCTTTAATTTTTGCGTCAATTTCCTCAAACCATTTATCGTCGGCATACTGCTTTTCAACAATCGTTTGTTTAGTCATTTCAATCGGATCTTTTGCCTTGTAGCTTTCCAATTCTTCTTTGGTACGATATTTCTGCGGATCTGACATAGAGTGACCTTTAAAGCGGTAAGTACGCATCTCTAAAAAGGTTGGGCCTTCACCTGCACGGGCACGCGAAATAGCTTCGTCCATCGCAACGTGTACTGCGGCAGGGTCCATACCATCAACAGCCGATGAAGGGATACCATAAGGTAAGCCTAATTTATAAATATCAGTTTGGATAGTTGTACGCTCAACAGAAGTACCCATGGCGTAACCGTTATTTTCGCAAATAAAAATTACAGGTAGTTTCCAAAGCGCGGCCATATTAAAGGTTTCGGTAAGTGCGCCCTGGCGTACAGCACCATCGCCCATGTAGGTGATGTTCACAAACTCGGTACCTTTATATTTTTCGGCAAAAGCAACACCTGCACCAAGTGGCACCTGGCCGCCTACTATACCGTGACCGCCATAAAAGTGTTTGCTTTTATCAAACATGTGCATTGATCCCCCTTTGCCTTTTGAGCATCCGGTTGCTTTACCATACATTTCGGCCATGATAGCTTTAGGCTCAACGCCTTTGGCCAAAGCATGGGCGTGATCGCGGTATGCGGTTATCATGCTGTCTTCCTGTTTCATTACAGACATGGCACCGGCCAATACGGCCTCCTGCCCAATGTACAGGTGACAAAAGCCCCTGATTTTTTGTTGTCCGTATAGTTGTCCTGTCTTTTCTTCGAACTTACGCATCAACAGCATTTGTTCGTACCACATCAGGTAAGTGTCCTTAGTTATTTCGATTGAACTCATGTATTTAAACAGTCAATTTCTTGGAGTAAAGCGCAAATCTAATTATATCCTTTAAATTACCGAAACCGGAACCAAATGTTATGCAGTTTTATTTTTTATTTCTTATAGCGTGCATTTGGTAAGCAATATCGGCAGCATTTTGTTTGATTTGCCAAACTTTATAAGGCTGATTTTAATTTTCGCCAAAGGATTTCTGCTAACTTTCTGTGTTTGAACTGTTAAAAAACGGTAATTGTCCTGTTTTTTAGATTCTTTTTTGCTCAATTTTGAAATAAATTATGATTCGTGGTCAAAAAGGGTAACTATAAATATTCATCCTTCGTAATAGGATTAGCTTTATATTAATAACATTTTTAGTAAAGCCCTTATATTTATATTTTTTGAAAAAAAAGCACGTTTTATTTGCAATTTTAAAAAATATGGATAGTTTTGTATTCAACGATAGACAAAGTGTCTGATTTAATAAACAATTTGTTGGCCCTAACAACAATTTTAACGGATTAAATGAAGAAATTTGCCCTGGCTATTGCCCTAATGTTCACTGTTTTAGCTTCGCAAGCTCAAACAAAAACCACTCCAACTGTAACTGAGGATAAAACCGACGAGCAGGAAGGTTTAGCGAAAACGTACTTATCCCAAATTATGGGTGTTGCCTTGTCAGCAACCTCAAACATGAAACTTTTTCACTTTGTTTATGATTGGATTGGTACCCCTTACCATTTTGGCGGAGAATCAAGAAAAGGCATCGATTGCTCGGCATTCACCAAAGAGTTATATAGCGAGGTTTTTAACCTGGATATTAAAAGAAGCTCACGCGATATTTTCAGCATGGTTAACCCTGTTGGTAAAGACGAATTAAAAGAAGGCGACCTTGTTTTCTTTAAAATTCACAGCCGCCGCATTTCCCATGTAGGCATTTACCTGGGCGATGGAAAGTTTGCCCATGCCTCATCAAGAGGCGTAGCGATAAGCAGCCTCGACGATAATTATTACAGTCGTTACTTTTATAAAGGCGGTCGTTTGTTAGCCTCATTTAAAGATCAGCTAACCAACAGCAACGTTGCAACAAATACCGACGACGATAATAGCAACTAAAGAAATTCAATAAAATACTTAATTTAGTCCCGTCATAAACATGAAGGGACTTTTTTTTTATACCAAACCTTGTTCACTGCCTGTTGTAACCTGCCTGGTTATACTTTTGCAGGCTTGCCAAACACCGCCACCAAAACACGTTGCTGTTAAGCAACAAAAGGCTGCAGTTCCCAAACCGACACCTCCAAAACCCCAACCCATTGTACCCGATTCGCTTTGTATTGCCGCCATGGGCGATATTATGCTGGGCACTTCCTATCCTAATAATGCTACCCTGCCGCCAGATAGCGCCATAAACAGTTTTAATGCAGTAAAGCCCGATCTGAAAGGTGCAAACGTGATATTCGGTAACCTTGAAGGATCTCTGTTAGATTCCGGCGATCCGGCGCATTACAAATTGCATCAAAAAAGCAAAGCCTTCCTGTTCAGGATGCCTACAAAATATGCTTCAGTTTTAAAGAGCGCCGGATTTAACGTGCTTAGCCTTGCCAATAACCATATCGGCGATTTTGATATTAAAGGTCGCAACAGCACCACACAAACATTGGATAGCCTCGGTATTCATTATGCAGGGCTGCTGATAAAGCCATCAACCGTTTTTGAAGTAAATGGCATCAAATATGGCTTTTGTTCATTTGCACCCAACGCCAACACAGTTCCAATACTTGATTTGAAGGGCGCTGCCAGCATCATCAGCGAATTAAAGCAACGATGTGATGTGGTGATTGTATCTTTTCATGGTGGCGGCGAGGGTGTTGATTATGAGCATGTGCCCCGTAAAATGGAAAGCTATATTAATGAAAAGCGTGGCGATGTATATGCCTTTGCCCATAATGCTATTGATGCCGGCGCCGACCTCATTTTTGGGAACGGCCCGCATGTTAACCGCGCCATGGAGTTGTATAAAAACAGGCTTATCGCTTACAGCCTGGGCAATTTTTGCACTTACCGCAGCGTGAGCGTTGCCGGTGTTTGCGGCTTTGCTCCGCTATTGAAAGTATACGTTAATAAAAAGGGCGAGTTTTTAAAAGGTAATATCATTTCATTCAGGCAGACGCATGACAGCGGCCTTAAACGCGATACCCTAAATAGTGCAGCCACCAGGATCAGGATGTTGAGCGACAGCGACTTTGCAGGGGGAGGCCTTCATATTTCAGATCGCGGTGAGGTTGTAGTGCCCCAGGAAGAACTGAGCAGCAACTAATAAACGGGCAGCGAGGCACTAACTTAGTTAACCTTCCTATCTCAAATAAACCGCGTCCTCTTCACCCTCTTCGTCCATCACAACATCTACATGTTCTTTTATAACAGTTGATAAAGCCATGCCGGCAAAATCAGTAGTTATCGGGAAGCTTTTGTGATTACGATCTATTAAAACAGCCGTCCGTAGTTTTTTCAAGGGTACATCAAGGAAAACCCCGAAGCCATAAGCAAGGGTTTTGCCGCTGTTTAATACATCATCAACCAGTATCACTACTTTGTTGCTACAGGCATTTACGTCAAAATCTATATTGGCCTGCAGGCTGCTGCTTTGCTTATCCAATTCAATAGATAATAGTTTGCTGCTAAATGGAGCGATGTTATCCAAAATGGCTTTCAGGCGACCGGCTATGTGGTTGCCACGGGGCAATATGCCGGCTATAAGTATCTCTTCCTCGTCAAAATTATCTTCCAGTATCTGGTAAGCCATACGGTCCAGCTTTTGCTGTATCTGCTGCCGGTTTAATATCAGGAGTTTCTTTTCGGGCATGGGAAGAAAGCTTTGTAAGTTTTAACGGAGAACCGTTATAATGTTGGTTTTATACGCGGTAAATATACAAGTCCGTTTTAAGGTTTCAAGTTTAAACGCCGCACAATCTATTTTTTATACGGCACATAAACAAAGTTCGCTCCTTCGGGTACTACTACAAACACGCACATATATTCATTGGGATTTTTGTAGCTGCCGATAAAGCGCTCTTTCAATTCCGGTTTAATTACGCCGCGTTCAGTAAATTCTTCAAGGGTTGAAGCGTGAATGCTCCAGTCCGAATTCAAATCGTGCCTGTCCAGTATCAATTCGCCCAATTTTAGCTCGTGTTGATGAGCTATAAAAATTGGATATGATGATAGCCCCTCCACCATAATTTCGATGGCTACCTCATGTATCGAATCTTTAAAAAATTTAAGATCGCGCTCTAAACTCAGCAACGGACTATTTTTGGCCGGCTCAAGGTTCTCTTTATTACCTTCGTTTAACAGATCTTCGGGTTGCATATATTTCTTGAACTGTTGTTTTTATTTCGTTAATTTCAATAATGTTTCGTTGTTCTGCCATGAACCATGCCCCATCAACTATGAACTTCTTAACACCAATAACACCACATTTTCCACGTGCTGCGTATGCGGAAACATATCTACAGGTTGTATTTTTACGGTATCGTATTTTTCTTTAAGTACCAGCAAATCGCGGGCCTGGGTAGCAGCGTTACAGCTTACATAAACAATTTTAGGCGCCTCAATTTCCATCAAACGGGCAACCACATCGGGGTGCATACCTGCACGCGGCGGGTCGGTGATGATCACGTCAGGTTTGCCATGTTCGGCCACAAAATCAGCCACCAGTACATCCTTCATATCACCCGCATAAAATTTAGTGTTGGTGATATCATTAATTGCTGAGTTTACTTTGGCATCCTCAATGGCAGTGGGCACATATTCTACCCCTACCACTTCTTTTACGCTGCCCGCTATAAAATTGGCTATGGTACCGGCGCCGGTATACAAGTCATAAACCAGCTCGTTACCGCTAAAGCCTGCAAAATCGCGGGTTATCTCGTAAAGGCGTAGGGCCTGGATGCTGTTAGTTTGGTAAAACGATTTTGGGCCGATGCGGAATTTAATGCCGTTCATTTCCTCATGAATGTATTCTGGGCCTTTAAAGGCTATTACATCCTGGTCAAAAATGGTGTCGTTCTTTTTTTGGTTGATGATATATAACAATGACGTTATTTCGGGGAAACCGGCATCAATAAAGTTCATCAGCTTATCAATATCCTCCTGCTCAACATAGGCAAACACTACTATAACCATGATCTCGCCGATTGACGATGTACGCACAATCAGGTTTCGTAATGCTCCTTCGTGGTTACGCAGGTTATAAAATGAATACCCCTGCTCAATCACAAAATCGCGGATACTATTTCGCAGATCATTTGAGGGTTCGGCCTGCAGGTAGCAGTGCTTTACATCCAAAATTTTATCAAACCGGCCGGGGATATGAAAGCCAAGGGCGTTCATGTTAAGTGCTTCATCTTCTTTATTCTCGCCATCATATAACCAGCGTTTATCGCTAAAGGTATATTCCAGCTTGTTGCGGTAGTAACGGTCGGCCGGTGATGGGATGATGTCCATGATGCCATCTACGTCAATTTTGGCTATCCGGCCAAGGGCATCGGCAACAGATTTTTGTTTGAATTTAAGCTGCGCCTCATAGGTCATGTGCTGCCATTTGCAGCCGCCGCAGGTACCAAAGTGCTCACAGAATGGTGTGGTACGGTATTCCGATGCTTGTTTCAGGTTAAAAATTTTGCCTTCGCCAAAATTCTTTTTGCTTTTGTAAACCTGTACATCTACAACATCGCCGGGTATGGCTTTATCAACAAAAAGCACAAAGTCGTCGGTTTTGCCCACGCCTTTTCCTTCTTCGGCAATATCTATTATCCGAACGTCTTCAAAAAACTTCTGTTTTGCAACTTTATTCATCAGGCTGCAAAGGTAACAATCAGAATCAAGAAGTTAGAATCAAGAATAAAAGACGAAAAAAGCAATAGCAGCCTTAGAGGAATAAACCCATTAAATAGCTTACAATATCTGTTAATGGATTAAACTCAATATCGAACTGCTCGTCTACCTGTTTTGAAAAATCTGTTAGTTCACGGCTCATAGTATTTAAATTTACTATGCAAACATAATAAATATTATACCATATACCAAAACGGTATATGGTATATAAATATAAGGTTTAGGTTGTTATGAAATAAGATGTTTAGCTATGGGCCGCATCCGCTTTTATTGTTTCCTGCTTATCCCAGTTAATCTTCCGCGAGAAATACATCAGCACACCTACAATAATGAACAGGGCTATACTCCCTACCATCAACGCCAGGTCTTCCAGTTGGATGATCACGAAAATAAATGTGTAAAATACCGATAGGATAAAAGCAAATAACACCGCCGCCATCCTGTTTTTTAATATGGAGGCTATGAAGGTTGCTATGAGGCCAATGGTTGCAACGGAGGCCACAAGGTAAGCAAAGTTAAAACCAATTTGTTCAGAGAAGGATAGCAATAGCAGGTAGTAAATGATCATGGCAGCGGCTATCAGAACATAATTGAAAATGTGGATGCTTTGCTTGCGGATAACCTCGGTTAAAAACAGGGAGATAAAAGTAAGCAGCACAATTAAAATGGCATACTTGCTGGTGCGCGTTGTTTTTTGATACTGATCAACCGGTAAACGAAGTTTAATTCCAAACGTAGCGTCGGCTTGCTTTTTCTCGTTGTTTAGCAAGCCGTTATCGTCAACCCATTGCTGCGGGAAGGGCCGGTTATAATACAATATTTTCCAGTGCGATTTAAAACCACCGCTATCTACCGTGCGTTCGTCTGGCAAATAACGGCCGTCAAAACTTGGGCTGGCCCAACTGCCGCCGGCTTGTACATCAGTAGTTTTGCCCAGGTGTAAAAAGCTAAGTTCCTGGCTGCCCTTCATGTCCAGGTTATAATCAAAGGTAAATTCGCCATCCTTTGTTCCTGATAAATCGATGGCCGCCTGTAGTCCATCGCCCGGTAACAATGTGCTATTAAATACAGGCTCGGCAGTTAAGGTTTGGCCGGCTGCTTTTATCACCGGATTGTTTTTTAAACCTTTTAAATCGGTAATACTAAAAATCAGGCGCGCCTTATCCAATACAAGCTGATCGGCGGTTAAAGAAAGACCGGCCAGGCTGGCCTTTGAAAAGTTTCCGGATACTTTAACCAGCGAGTTGTAAACCGCTACATCAAAAATGCCCCTATGCAATATCTGTGTATTAAGGACTGCCTTAATATTTAAATTATCGGGCAGGATATAAAGGTTTTCCATAGCGTCCTGCCTGGTTACTTTGTTGGCTGTATCTGTTTTCTGGATATGTTTTCTGTAAGGAATCACCAATACCGGCCCCGCTACCAACTGCCCTCCCGACCATTTGTCTGATACATCATTTATCATCTCGTCCTGCCGCTGCGCGCGCTCGCTTATCAGGTTATTAATCAGCGATGAGGGGATGAGCAATACTATAATCAGCACTCCGATAAAAAGTAATTTAACTGTAACCGACTCCTTGAGCCAGTCCATTATTCCGCGCGTTTTTGGTTCTTGTTGTACCATTTTATTTAATTGAAGCACTTTGTATTTCAAAGTAAAAGCGTAAAAAGATAGGCCTTTTCCACGGCCTTTATTTCTGCAAGCAAATTAAATAAAAGAACTTTGCATTTCAAAGTATATTATTAAAATACTTCAATTATTTTTAAGTCCGTATCTTTAAGCGATGACCACCCAGGAACAAATATATAATTGGCTAATAACCGGTCTGCAGCAATCACCGGTAAAATTCTCAGAAGTGTTTTATTATGATAAACGCGACAAGCAATTCTTTTCGATTTTAATGACAGACTACTTTCTTTTTGACGGGAATGGTGAATTAAACAAGGATGCATCATCAACCTATTCGGAAGCCACGTTGGTACTGCTGACCGACAGAATCCGCAGGATTAACATTGATCCACAGATTATAGCAATACCCCGGCTTGGCGATACCGACGATGATTATTTACAGCAAGCAGATAGTTTTTTAAATTTAAATGCCATCAACGTTGATGAATCAACCATCTGGGATGTTGAAGAAAGCGGATCGATAACGTTCAATTTAAAATAGGCTAACCTACACCGTAATAGCGGCCTTTACCAAATAAGGTAATATCTCTTTTTGAAAAGAAACAAAGTTTTTGCGCACATCCGAATCGCTTACCGAGGTAAACGCAAAACTGAACACGATGCTTTTGCTGCATTTGATCAGGAAGCGTAAACGCTGGTGATAGGTTTCGTGTTTGCGGATGCCGGGCAGTTGAATAAATGATGCCATCAGCATTTCTTCCAGCTCGTTGCTCAGGTTTTTTAAAAAGTCCTGGGAGTTGGTTGATTCGCGGATAAAATCCCAGCCGATAAATTCGTTGCAAACGGTGTATGACAGGCGGCAGGTTTTCATGATAAGGTTATTGAGGTGGGCCTCCTCGTCCATATCAGGGGTATTGCTCTGTACCAGGTCATCAACGCTGGCTTTAATATAGTCCATCAGCAAAATATGCAATACCGCCTCCTTACTATCAAAATACTTGTAGATAGTGGCTTTTGCGATCCTTGCTTTTTTGGCTATTTCGTTAACGCTGGTTTTATGGTAACCGAATTTGCGGAATAAATCTTGCGCTGCCCGCTTTATGCTGTCTTTAATTTTATCGGCTTCCATGTATCAATTGGATACAAATATCTGAAAATTATAGACACTCACACTATATGCTCTTAATGATTTGGTGGCAGGCGCTTTTACCGGCGTACCATCGGCCAAAGAAAACTTGGAACCACTACAGGGATCGGTTACCGAAAAGCCCGAAGCATCCAAAGTAACCGCGCATTTTTTTTCGGGCTGATAGCTGCTGCAACGGTCATAAGCTACATATTGGCCAGTCCCGGTACGGTATATGATAAGCCCGGCAACACCATAACCATTTATAAAAACCACACCGCCGCCACTGGTAAGCGGCGCCAGGCGCGGATCATTTATGGGTGCCGAAAAGTTTACCGGTACACTGGGTATATTGTCTGTTGCTTTGCCACATGAAAAACAGCACAAACCAATAAGCATTATCGCCAGCAGTTTCCTCATAGCATCTCGGTAGTGAACTGTTTCAGAAAGCGCACATCATTTTCAGAAAATAAACGCAGATCGCGGATAACATATTTGAGGTTGGCAATTCGTTCCATGCCCATACCAAACGCAAAACCGGTAAATTTCTTACTATCAATACCGCAATTTTCCAAAACATTAGGGTCAACCATACCGCAGCCCAAAATCTCTACCCAACCACTGTATTTACACATATTACAGCCAGATCCTTTGCATATGGTACAGGATATATCCATTTCGGCAGATGGCTCGGTGAACGGGAAGTATGATGGCCGGAACCTTACCTGGGTACCCTCGCCGTAAAGCTCCTGTACAAAGTGATAAAGTGTTTGCTTTAAATCGGCAAATGATACGTTTTCATCAACATATAACCCCTCTACCTGGTGAAAAAAGCAATGCGCACGGGCAGATATTGCTTCGTTACGGTAAACGCGACCCGGCATTATAGCGCGGAACGGCGGCTTGCCGTGCTCCATCATCCTAACCTGTACCGATGATGTATGGGTACGCAAAGCGATATCATCTTTGCCACTGTTCTTTTTAATAAAAAAGGTGTCCTGCATATCGCGGGCCGGGTGTTCTTCGGGAAAGTTTAACGCTGAAAAGTTATGCCAGTCATCTTCAATCTCGGGTCCCTCGGCAACAACAAAGCCAAGGCGTTTAAAAATATCAATGATCTCGTTACGTACTAACGACAACGGATGACGTGAGCCGACGGTAAAGCCATCGCCAGGCAACGTTAAATCAATATCTGAGTTGTGAGTTGTGAGTTGTGAGTTGTGAGTTTCCTTTAATTCGTTGTATTTAGCTTCCGCCAGCTGTTTAAACTCGTTAAGCACTTTACCAAAAGTGCGTTTCTCTTCGGGGCCAACGGTTTTAAATTCTTCAAAAAGATCTTTGATAATTCCCTTGGTACCTAAAAATTTTATGCGGAACGCCTCCAGTTCATCGGCCTTGGCAGAAGCAAAGGCTTTAATTTCGGCGGCGTATTGGTCTATTTTATTTTGCATTATAGTGTTCTTAAAAATTGGTCGGCTGTTAAAACCGGGATCAAGGAGTTCTTATAGTCTTTTATATTACGGGTGATAATTAAATCACAGTTACTCTTCTTAGCAATAAAACATTGAATCGCGTCTTCAAAATCGACAATGTTACTTGCTAAAGCAAAATCTATAGCATCTTTTTCAAATGGCAATATATCGATTGATCCGGCTAATTTCTTTATGCTTTCTTTAGTTGTAGATATGCCTATCTGCTTTCTTAATATATAATTTATGTTTGCAATTACCAACGACGATGTTTTCAATTCGAGTTTTCTTTTTTCACTCTCAATTAACAAAATTTGAGTGTAAAAGAAAAACGACTCCCTTTTTAAAAACATATCCAATAAAACATCACTATCTAAGAATAGGCGTTTATAGATCATATTTTTCTTTAAAATATTCGTACTTCATATCCTTGTAATCCATGTCCTCGGGATATTTTCCTTTTAAAATACCCGTTAAACTTTGAATCCACTCGGGGATTTCTGTGTTTTTGTATTTTTCTATTAAAGGGTCTTCTTTTTTTTCTTGTTCCTCTATTTTATCAAAATATTCCTGCACCAACTTAGAAACACTTGTATGCTTGCGTTTCGCATATTCTTTTATGCGGGGCACAGAATCTGATTTAACACTCAAGGTTAGCTTTGTACTTTCCATAACAAGCCATTTATACGTACAAATATAAAAAAACTGCACGTATTATTTAATCACCCCCAATTCCTTACCCACTTTGGTAAACGCAGCGATTGCCTTATCCAAATGATGCGTATCATGCGCGGCCGAAATCTGCACCCGGATACGAGCCTTGCCTTGCGGAACCACCGGGTAATAAAAACCTATCACGTAAATGCCCTCTTCCAGCATTTTGGCGGCAAACTCCTGTGCCAACTTAGCTTCATAAAGCATAACTGGTACAATGGGGTGCACACCGGGTTTAATATCAAAACCGGCTTCGGTCATTTTTTGGCGGAAGTATTGGGTGTTGTTTTCCAGCTTGTCGCGCAGCTGGGTAGTTTCGCTCAACATATCCAAAACCGCTATTGAAGCGCCGGTAATAGCAGGCGCCAATGTATTTGAAAACAGATATGGGCGCGAACGCTGGCGCAACATATCAATAATCTCTTTACGGCCCGATGTAAAACCGCCGGATGCACCGCCCAGGGCTTTACCCAAAGTACCCGTAATAATATCTATTTTACCCATTACATGGTGGTGCTCATGCGTACCGCGACCGGTTTTTCCCATAAAACCGCTGCAATGGCTCTCGTCAATCATTACCAAAGCATTATATTGTTCGGCCAGGGCGCAAATTTTATCAAGCTGTGCAATTGTACCATCCATACTAAAAGCACCATCGGTTACAATAATACGATGACGGCAGCTTTCGGTGGCTTTAAGTTTTTCTTCCAGGTCGGCCATGTGGTCATGCTTATAACGCTGGCGCTGGGCCTTGCAAAGGCGGACACCATCGATGATAGATGCATGGTTCAATTCGTCGGATATAATAGCATCCTGCTCATTAAACAATGGTTCAAAAACACCGCCGTTGGCGTCAAAAGCTGCGGCATATAAGATGGTATCTTCGGTGCCTAAAAATTCGGCTATCTTTTTTTCAAGTTCTTTATGAATATCCTGCGTGCCGCAAATAAACCGTACAGATGATAAACCGTAACCATGTGTATCCATTGCATCCTTAGCCGCCTGGATAACTTTAGCGTTACCGGATAAACCAAGATAATTGTTGGCACAAAAGTTTATTACTTCCTGCCCGCCCTGTACGGTAATATCCGCACCCTGCGGCGATGTAATAATCCGTTCTTTTTTATATAAGCCTGCATTTTCAATAGCTTCCAATTCCTGCTGTAAAACCGGTTGTAATGTATTGTACATAGTAGTTGATGGTTAAAGGCTGCAAAATTAAGCAATAACAGTCATTTGACGGGGCCAACATCGGTTTTAATTATTTATTAAGTGTAAAACAAAACATTTCAACGGTTAACGGTATTTGATTGTTGATAGACTATGAGAATACACTTACTATTGATTTTTACTGTTTTATGTGCCGTTACAGCGTCGGCACAGCAGTATGTTTTGTCGGGCAGGATCACCAACTCCAAAAGCGAAGTAATTCCTTTTACATCGGTGTATATCCGCAACTCTACTTATGGCACCACAGCCAATGAAAACGGATTATATGAGTTTAAGCTTGCTCCCGGCATCTATAATTTAACTTATCGCTTTGTTGGATTTAACGAAAAGACGATTAGCGTAACCATAGCCGATCATGACGAAACCCTAAACGTACAATTAGACGATGAGGTTTTCGGTACCGAACGGGTAGCTGCCATATACCGCAAAAATCACGATGTTGCCGATACCATCATGAAACAGGTTATCAAAAAACGAAAATATTACCTGGATGAAGCTACTTCATATTCCTGTGCAGTTTATATTAAAGGAGTTCAAAAACTATTGAGCGCCCCAAAATCATTATTATCAAAAGAGGTTATCCGTACGCTCGATCTCGATTCGATGGGCCGCGGAATTCTTTACCAGCAGGAGTCACTATCCAACTATAACTC
This sequence comes from Mucilaginibacter sediminis, assembly GCF_051903035.1. NCBI lineage: Bacteria > Pseudomonadati > Bacteroidota > Sphingobacteriia > Sphingobacteriales > Sphingobacteriaceae > Mucilaginibacter > Mucilaginibacter sediminis. The sequence continues at coordinate 5,494,796 of NZ_CP170602.1, read as the reverse complement.
TCAATCGCCCGATAAAATCAGGGAAGTTACCATTGCCAACAGAATAGCGGGTATAAACACAGCTTTCAGCTACAATAAGGCATCTGATTTACAGGTAAATTTTTACAAAAACGTATTCAGCATTAATGGCTTAAGCGCCCGTGGCTTTGTATCGCCCCTGGCATCCAACGCTTTAACCTTTTACAGGTATAAGTTGCTTGGTGTATCTAACGAAAATGGCCGGGTGATAAATAAAATTCAGGTTATTCCGCGCCGCGCCCACGGCCAGTATTTTCAGGGTGATATTTATATAGTAGATGGCGAATGGCGGTTGTATAGTGCCGATTTGTACCTGACAAAAGGCGTAAATAACCTTAACCTGGTAGATACCTTAAAAATTACCCAGCAATATGTAGCTATAACCGATAGTATCTGGATGCCGGCGGCGGTACAATATAATTTTAAAGGGCAGGTGTTTGGTTTTAAGTTTGGCGGTTATTATGAGGCGATATACAACAACTATAAAGTTAACCCCACCTTTCCTGATCACTTTTTTACCGGCGAAGTGCTAAATGTGGATACTGTTGCAAATGCTAAAAATGCCGAATACTGGGCATCTGTGCGACCGGTTCCGTTAACACCAAGGGAAGCGCGGGATTATCAGAAAAAAGATAGTATAGCAGCACATAAGCAAACCAAACAATACCTGGATACGTTGCAACATACCAAAAACCATATTAACTACCCCGGTTATTTGATATTTGGATATTATGCAAGCAGCCGCAATAATAAAGACTCGCTGTGGGTATATCCGTTTATACAAACATTTTATTACAACACAGTAGAGGGTTTTGGCATAAACGCCAAGGTTAGGTATACCAAAAAAATTGACGATTTCCATTCCTTTAGTATAACGCCTGCCCTGCGCTATGGCTTTTCAAACAAAGTTTTTAGCGCCAATATTTATTCCGATTATAAAAATGACCCGTTCCATAACGCTAAATTCTTTACCGGCTTTGGCAGCGATGTGCTGGACCTGAATAACGTAGGGACACGATCGCTGTACTTCAATACATTAAGCACCTTACTGAGCGAGAATAACTATGTAAAATATTATCGCACTCATTACGGATTGTTCGGCTACCAGCGAGAGGTGACCAATGGTGTATTACTATCGGGCAGCTTATCATACGCCAGCCGTAGCCAGCTTTACAACACATCGTACTCACATATAAAAGATGTTAAAAACAGGGAGTTTACATCAAATAATCCGCTGGCCCCAGCGGGCGCACCAGCCGATGATCATTCTTTTTTATTTCCTGAAAACCAGGCTTTGACCTTTGCGACTTCGGCCACTTTCACATTTGACCAGGAGTATGTAACCAGGCCAACCGGCAAGTTTAACCTGCCATCAAAATATCCTACTTTAACGTTAAACTACCGCAAGGGTATAAATAATTTATTAGGCTCCGATGTTAATTATGATTTTACATCCGTTGATGTATCGCAGTATAAGATACGGGTGGGACTAACAGGCTTTTCTTCTTTTAAATTAACTGCAGGCGGTTTTTTTAATGATAAAACCCTGTACTACATGGATTACAACCACTTTTTAGGTAACCAGGGAACTACCTTCGATCCTACTTATGTAGGCAGCTTTCACTTTTTGCCTTTTTATACCTACAGTACCAACGGAGCTTTCCTTGAAGCCCACTTCCAGCACAATTTTGCCGGTTCAATCTTCGATAAGATCCCACTGCTCAGGAAGGCCAAGCTGGAAGAAATTATCGGCGCCAACTACCTTACCACAAAAGCCAATCGCGATTACACAGAATTTTACGTCGGCGTACAACGGCTTATTTTCAGGGTTGATTATGGTGTATCCTACATGGGCAACAAAAAATACATCCAGGGTTTCAGGATCTTTTATGGGATAAGATAGTTTTTTGAGGTAAAAGGATAAAGGCAAAAGATAAAAGGCCTTTGGAAAAGGAATCAATGTTTATCAACCTTTTATTTTTTTGGTGCGGAATTTATATTTGCTAACCGCGACTAAACCTTTCGCCTCTATCCTTTTACCTTTCGCCTCAAAAGTCTATCTTTGCACCTCATTTAACACTGTTTACAGCAGTATCAATGGATTATGGCAATATATAATACACTACTGTACTATTGTTATTCAACGATAGCCGATGCGGAGCAATTTGCTGCCGATCATTTAAAATTTTGTAAAAGCCTGGGGTTAACCGGCCGAATCATTGTAGCCGAAGAAGGGCTTAACGGTACTGTATCCGGCACCGCCGAAGCTTGCAAAACCTATATGGATACCGTACACGCAGATGAGCGTTTTGCGGGCATCGATTTTAAGATTGATGAAGTTACTGAGCCCTCATTTGTAAAAATGCACTGCCGCTACAAAGCCGAGATCGTTTACTCGGGCCTGCGCGACCCTAACGTTATCAACCCACAACAACAAACAGGTAAGCACCTGGAGCCAAAAGAATTTATGGCGATGAAAGACCGTGATGACGTGGTTGTTTTGGATGTACGGTCAAACTACGAACATTCATTAGGCAAGTTCAAAAACGCGGTAACTCTTGATATCGAAAATTTCAGGGATTTCCCGGCCATGATTAACGAACTGGCCAAATACAAAGATAAAAAGATCCTGACCTATTGCACCGGCGGCATCAAATGCGAAAAAGCATCGGCACTGTTGCTGCACGAAGGCTTCCCCGAAGTTTACCAGCTACATGGGGGTATAATTAAATATGGTAAAGAAGCTGGCGGCCAGGATTTTGAGGGCAAATGCTATGTATTTGATAACCGCCTTTCAGTTGATGTAAACAGCGTGAACCCGGTAGTAATATCAACCTGCCGCAATTGTGGTACAATCACCCCAAAAATGATCAATTGTGCCAACCCCGAGTGCAACGAACATTTTACCCAGTGCGATGAATGCGGCACCAAAATGGAAGGTTGCTGCAGCGATGCCTGCCAAAGCCATCCACGCAAAAGGGTTTATGATGGTACTGGCTACTATGTAAAGGTACCGCAACCGGTAAATACCAATAAAAGGAATAACCTGCAACTGGCGGATTAATAACAAAAAAAGCTTACCTCATTGGTAAGCTTTTTTTGTTTATCATTTAAATCTTTCTTATTTCTTCAATCCTCTTCTTATTGCCTTAACAAAATCTACAGGTACTTCAGCAATTGCCGAAATCTGTTCACCAGATAACCCTAATTGCACAATAAGGTTTGTTACAACTTTAGTTTGTTCCTCTTCACGGCCCTTTTCAATACCTTGCTTTTCGGCCCTATCCAATAAAAGTTCTTCTATGCCCATTGTAATGTTTTTTTGGGTTAAAACAGCCATCTCCTCTTCAAATTTAACAAACATTTCCGGATTTTCAAAACGCAAGTAATACCGTAAAAAGCTCATTACCTTACGTATCTTATCTTTAGGCATCTTTTTACCCAACAATCGTTTAGCCAAATCATAGGCTAGGTCAAAAAGCTGTTGGTCGTTAAATAAATTTCGCGATATTGCTAATTTAGCTGATAATAACGCCATGGCAAAAGGATTATTGCTGGCTTCAAGTACATCATTGTCCTGATCAATAATCTTAAATGTATTGTATTTATAAAACACCCTGGTTCCTAAAAACTCCCGCTCATAAAATCGCGGATGGAATTTTATCCCTGTATCAGCAAAAATGGCGAAAGCAGTAATGGGCTTATCGTACTGATCAAGGATCCGGTAATAATACTGAAACATCCGTTTTGCAAAATCATGATCTGTATAACCTTGAACCTCTACATGAATGAGCACCCACTCTTCGGTTCCACCTCTTGTAAATAACCTGACCAACTTATCTACATACCGTGGTGCATAATTGCCTCCTTCGGGTGGAAACAGCTGATCAAGTTCCTTATCCAGGTACTGAAAACCCTTTTCAAAATCAAATAATTCTTCTGCATCAGCATAAAAAAACCGAAGGAAGTCATCAAAAAGGTCTTCCAGGGCGCCCTTCCAAAGTATATCGTCGTTACGTTTCATTTAAATGGATATCCAAAAACTAAAGTAATAACTTTAAAATCATATTTTACTTTTCTTAATCTTCTACCTCTTGCAGTAAAGGTCTCTCCTTAAACCATCCGCTTCAGCTCATTTTTTATATCCAAACTCAAACCTTAATTTCGTAAAATTGGTTTGCTTTGCAGGCGAATGCCATTTCATAACCCATGCGTAAATCGTTACTGATTACTTTCCTGTTGTTTTGTGTTGCTCCCCTACTTGCGCGCGCGGTGGATATCAAAAGCGTAGGTGTGCCTTATGTACAAAATTACACCAAGACGATGTACCAGTCTGGCAATCAAAACTGGAGCATTACGCGTGATGAACATGGCATTATGTATTTTGGCAATGCCCAGGGTTTACTTGCCTTTGATGGTAAATACTGGCAGCAACATCATATGCCCAACGGCTTAATCGTTCGTTCGGTATCGGCCGATGGCAAAGGCAAAATTTATGTTGGGGCTTATGGCGAATTTGGTTACTGGGCCGACGATAACAAGGGAATTTTAAAATACAACTCGCTGGTAAACCTGGTCCCGGCAAAGTATAAACCCATAAATGAAGAGATCTGGAAGATATATATTGATGGCGGGCGCATTATTTTCCAGTCGTTTGGGTCAATATACATTTATTCCAAAGGAAAAATCAACGTCATAAAAACACCCAGCCCTTACCTGTTTATGTTTAAGGCTGCTAATCGTTTTTTTATCGAACAGGTTTCGGTTGGGCTGTTTGAGCTTAAGGATAACAAGCTGGTTTTTGTACCCGGAAGCAATATATTGGGACCAAGCGGCGTGTTATCAATGTTGCCGTTCCAAAAAAACAAATTCATCATTGGCACTGCCCAAAATGGTTTGTTCATTTACGACGGGCAAACCATAAAACCCTGGGCAAACCAGGCCAACGATTTTTTAAAAACATACCAGCTTAATAACGGCGCGCTCATAGCCGGTAAATATGTAGCCTACGGTACCATATTAAATGGTGTAGTGGTTATTGATACCGCAGGCAACCTTATTCAGCATATTAACAAGGCAAGTGGCTTGCAAAACAATACCGTTTTAAGTTTATATACCGACAGCGAACAAAACCTTTGGGCGGGTCTCGACAACGGCATCGATCGCATCGAGGTTAACTCGCCATTATACTTTTACTTTGATAAAACAGGCAAATTTGGCACCGTTTACTCCAGTATCATTTTTGATAATAAAATTTACCTGGGTACAAACCAGGGGCTTTTTTACAGTGATTGGGTTCCCGAAAACAACAACAAGCTTTTCCAGTCGTTTGATTTTAAACTTATCCCCGGCTCGCAAGGCCAGGTTTGGGAACTTACACTGCAGGATGGGCGCCTGCTTTGCGGCCATAACGATGGCACCTACCAGGTAAACGGCAGTACCATAACCAAAATATCCACTATAACCGGCGGCTGGACAACCAAAAAATTTGGCGCTGATAAACTCATCCAGGGAAACTATACAGGCCTGGCAATTTTGAGAAAAGATGTATTGGGCAACTGGATATTTGACCATAAAGTAGAAGATTTTGGCGAACCATCGCGGTATGTTGAACAGGATAGCAAAGGACAAATTTGGGTAAGCCATGCTTACAAAGGCATTTATAAACTAACCTTAAGCGCCGACCTGAAAAAGGTAACTTCAAAGGTATATTACGATAGCCGGTATGGCCTGCCCGGCAGCTACAATGTAAATGTGTTTGACCTTGATAACCGGGTTGTGTTTACTTCCGATTCGGGCTTTTATGTTTATGATGATATTACCGACCGTTTTTTTAAATACACGCAACTTAATAAAAAGCTGGGCACATTTGCCACCTCAAGCAAAATCATCAAAGCCATAGGCAAAAAATACTGGTTTATAAACCAGGGCCGTGTAGCCCTGGCCGACTTTTCGGTGCCGGGCAAGCTGAGTATTGATACCAACCGTTTCAGCATTCTTAACGGGCAAATGGTGCAGCACTATGAAACTATTAACCGTATTAATGCATCAACTTACCTTATTAGTATTGATGATGGTTTCGTGATTCTTAATGATGAGGATGCTTTACTCCCCAATAAAATCAGCATTCCGCAGGTACTCATACGGCAGGTTGAGAATATTACCGACAAGGTTTATGTAATAAGCGAAGGTGGCAGTAGCCTTAACGACATAGAAATACCTTATGCCCAAAACAACATTCGCATTTCCTACTCACTACCGTATTATAAACAGGCTAAAATAAAATTTCAATATTACCTGGAAGGCTACTCGCGCCAATGGAGCGACTGGACACAGCAGAGCCAAAAAGAGTTTACCAACCTTGATCAGGGCACCTACCATTTTAAGGTACGCGCTAAAATAAACGATCAAAACGTATCTTCAATCACCTCATTAACCTTCATTATTTTGCCGCCGTGGTATGCCGGCAAACCTGCCATGCTGTTTTATGCTTTGTTGCTGTTATTGTTTTATTACCTGGTGAGGTACTATTACCGCCTGAAACTAAAACGCCACCAGTTGCACATTCACGAAAAGTTGCAACGCGAAAAGGAAGAGTTTTTAAAACAAGAGGCCATTGCGAACGAGCAGCATATCATCAGCATAAAAAACGAACAGCTACAGGCAGATCTGGCAAGCAAAAGCCGGGAGTTGGCCAATTCGGCCATGAACCTGGTTTACAAAAACGAATTGCTGCAAAAAATCAGCGAAGAAATACTACACCTTAAAGATAGCTATGGCAAAAAACTGGCCGACGACCAGCTGCGGCGCATTCAAAAGGTTATCGACGAAGGAATGAATGACGAGCGCGACTGGAACATTTTTGAAAAAAGTTTTAACGAAGCCCACGAAAACTTTTTCAAAAAACTAAAATCAGACCACCCCGACCTGGTGCCAAACGACCTTAAACTTTGCGCCTACCTGCGCATGAATATGAGTAGTAAGGAAATGGCTTCCCTTTTAAACATCTCGCTACGTGGCGTCGAAATAAGGCGCTACCGCCTGCGTAAAAAGCTCAACCTGGAGCATGATAAAAACCTGGTGGAGTTTCTCATCGAACTATAATACTACATCATTACCTCTCATAACCATTTATAAAACCGATTTACTACACACCCCGATTGTAGTATGTATGCTATACGAAACCTCGGTTTAATAGTCTGATTATCAAATAAATAAAATACCACCACACAAACTTTGTGAAAGTATGTTAAGGTTGATGTATTAATGTTGAGTTAATTTTTTTGACTAACTGGCATTATCTATACAGCTTTGTAAACTAATAAACCAATTATTTCTAATCCGTTTTTATTTATTAACCACTATGAAAAGAATTTTTACTATTTCAGGGTTGATGCTATTGTTTCTTTTGTCCATAGACGCCGCGTTTGCACAAAACGTTACAGTTAAAGGAAAAGTTACTGATGCCACCACCGGCGAAAGCCTGATAGGTGTATCGGTGCAAGTAAAGGGAACCAATACAGGCACCCAAACAGACGTTAATGGTACATTTACTATTAACGCTACCGGTACAGCAACTTTAACATTTGCTTATATAGGTTACGCCCCCCAGGCTGTATTGGTAGGCAGCCAAACCACTATCAACATAGCATTAAAGGCTCAGGCTAATGAGTTGGCCCAGGTAGTTGTAGTGGGCTATGGTACTCAGCGCAAGCTTGATGTTACGGGGTCGGTAGCAACCGTTAAAGGTGCAGAGATATCTAAACAGGCATCAACCAACGCGCTTAGCGGCTTACAAGGTAAAGTAGCAGGCGTACAGGTTACCAACGGAGGTTCGCCGGGAGCTTCGCCATCTATCACCATTCGTGGTTTGGGTACAGTGTATGGAAATGTTAGCCCGCTATATGTTGTTGATGGCGTTTGGTACAGCGATATCAGCTTTTTAAATCCGCAGGATATAGAAAGCGTAAGTATCCTTAAAGATGCATCAAGTACAGCCATTTACGGTATCCGTGCTGCAAACGGCGTTATTTTAATTGGCACTAAAAGAGGTGTAAAAGGCAAGCCGGTTATTAACTATAATGGTTATGCTGGCTGGCAATCTGTTACCAACCAGGTAAAAATGGCCAATGCTACCGAGTATGCTACCGCAATCAATGAACTTTATACTTCTAATAACCAATCGCCATTAATATTCAGCAACCCTTCAAGCTACGGAAAAGGGACAGATTGGTACGGACTGGTATTGCGCGATGCCTTTGTAACAAGCCACCAGGTTTCATTAAGCGGCGGTACAGATAAATATACCTACAACTATTCGTTCGGTTATCTGGATCAGGATGGTATTGCAAAAACTAACAACTACCAGCGCTTTAACGTAAAACTCTCAAACGATTTTAAGCCTACTAAAGCTTTAAAATTTGGTTATACAGCAAACGGCCTGTTAGGCAAATCAAAAGACGTTAACGGCAGCATTTTCCACCAGTTATTTGGCGCAGCGCCAACTTTGCCGGTGCGATACGCTGATGGTAACTACGGCGATCCTAATGATTACCACACTGGCGATGGCAACAATTATAACCCTCAAGCCACCCTTGACTTTACCAATCAAAGGTCAAAAAACCTGCGCTTCACATACAATGGCTACGGTGAGGTTAATTTTCTGAAAAACTTTAAATTCAGAACAAGCTTTGGTGGAGATATTGGTCAGGCCGAATCAAGGGGATATACCCCAATTTACCAGGCTACTCTTGCGCAAAAAAGCCTGGTATCAAACCTCGACGTAAACCATACTGAAACCCGCAACTGGATTTGGGAAAATACGTTAACCTACGATGTTAAAATAAAAGATCATAAAATTACAGCTCTGTTGGGTTACAGCGCGCAAAACAACCGCGATAAACAGCTGGATGCCCACGCGCAGGGCGTACCTTATGCCAGCAGCGGTAACCAACACAACTCGTTCCCCGATACTGCAAAGGTTACTTACTATGCAACTCCGGGGTCACAGGTGCACACAAGGGCCTTATCGCAATTTGCAAGAGCTAATTACTCGTTTAAAGACAAATACCTGTTAAATGCTTCAATCCGTAGGGATGGTGCTTCGCAGTTTTATGGCGACCATACTTTTGGCTACTTCCCATCGGTAGGCGCAGGATGGGTAATTACCAACGAAGGCTTTATGAAAGACCAGAAGTTGTTTAGCAATCTGAAACTTCGCGGAAGCTGGGGTAAAGTTGGTAACTCAGTTGTACCCATTAACCCATCTATCCAGGTTGTATCTTCAGATCCCTACCTTACCGCCATTTTCGGTAATCCGCAAACAGCATATCCGGGGGCAAGCATTAACAGCCTTGTACCACCAACCATTGTTTGGGAAAAAGCCGTTGCTACCGACTTTGGTTTAGAAGGTGGTTTTTTAGATAATAGATTAACATTTGAAGCCGATTATTATAATCGCGAAACCCAGGACGCCATATTTGCTATACCGATTGCAGGTTCATTGGGTACCAATAACAGCAGTTTGATTGGTAACCAGGCCAGTATCCGCAACCGTGGTACGGAATTTTTAATAAGCTGGAAAGATCAGGCTACAAAAGATTTCTCGTATAGCATCAGCGCAAACCTTGGTATCAATAACAACAAAGTACTAAGTGTACTAAGCGGTGCCAACCCAATTTATGATGGTGGCGCAGGCATTGCCAATGGCGCTTTGGCAACCCGTACCGTGGTAGGCGAGCCTATTGGCGAGTTTTACGGGTACAAAGTGACCGGAATTTTCCAGACACCTGCCGAAGTAGCTGCATCAAAACAAACCAGTGCCCAACCAGGCGACTTTATTTACCAGGATACCAATAAAGACGGTATACTTGACAGCCGCGACCGCGTAGTGTTAGGAAGCCCGCTGCCTAAATACAACTACGGCATTAACACCTCATTTACCTACAAAAGTTTCGACCTGGCTTTAGATTTCCAGGGCGTAGCCGATGTCAGTGTTTACAATGCCAATATTGCTTACCGATTTGGTAACGAAAACTTTACCAAAGACTTTTATGACCATCGCTGGCATGGGGCAGGTACCTCAAATACCTATCCATCGGTAAACGTGGGCTCAACCGCCAATGCCGCGCCAAACTCTTTTTATGTTGAAAGCGGCGCCTATTTTAGGATGCGTAACGCGCAGTTGGGCTATACCCTGCCATCTATATTGTCAAAAAAATGGGGGCTCTCCAAAATACGGTTGTATGCCAATGCGCAAAACGCGCTCAACTTTTTCGGCTATAAAGGATTTACGCCCGAGGTTGGCGGCAGCGTAGGCAGTATGGGTATCGACGCCAGCGTATATCCTTTATATGCAACTTATAATTTTGGTGTTAACGTTACTTTTTAATCAATATAAAGATGAAGAACAGTAAAAAAACTTTATTGCAAAAAGCCTTTATATTAGGTTTTATTGCACTTGCTATAGCATTCCAAGGCTGTAAAAAAAGCTTTCTGAATGTCGATCCTGCCCAAAATACCGCGGCAACACAATTTTTTAAAACACAGGATGACGCCACAAAGGCGGTAAGTGCCATGTATGCCAACATGCATGAGTATAATAACATCGCGTTCCCGCCAATCGCTATCGAAAGCATGGGATCTGACGATGCGGAAAAAGGCAGCAGCGCTACCGATGCTACCTTCATGAACAGCTACCATAACTTTACCGTTACCGCTGGTGAAGGTCAGCTGCAAGGGTTTTGGAAAGGACAATATGCTACCATTAATCTTGCAAACCAGGTAATAACCAACGTGCCTGGTATTACTATGGACGATGCATTGAAAACCAGGTACCTGGCCGAAGCAAAATTCATCAGGGCGTATTGTTATTTCAGGCTGGTAAGGGCTTATGGCGATGTTCCATTGCGGTTAACCCTACCCAAAAATGCTACCGAGTATAACCTGCCACGTACACCAAAAGCACAGGTTTGGGCAGCAATTGAAACTGATTTAACGGATGCGGCTACGGCTTTACCGCAAACTTATGGTTCGGCAGATATTGGCCGCATTACCAAAGGTGCAGCATTATCTTTACATGCTAAAGTAGCCTTGTACCTTAAAAAATGGACCGATGTGGTGACCTATACCACACAGGTAATGGGTATGGGCTATTCCTTATACCCTGATTATGAGCAAATGTTCAGGACTACACACAAAAACAACCAGGAGTCTATCTTCGAGATCCAGTGTAACCTTATCCCAAATAACCCCGATGCATCAAACTCGCAATATTCGCAGGTGCAGGGTGTACGCGGTTCAACCGGTGGCGGCTGGGGATTTAACGTACCAACTGCCGACCTGGCAGCAGCTTATGAAACAGGCGACCCACGACGCGATGCAACCATCATTTTCAGGGGCGAAACAACGCCCGAAGGTGATGTGATACCTGCCGATGGCGATAACCCACGGTACAACCAAAAATCATATGTGCCTTTTAGCCTTTATGTATCTGGTTTTAACGAGGGTTGCCAGCAAAATAAAATTGTAATACGCTATGCTGATGTATTGCTGATGAATGCCGAAGCTAATAATGAACTTGGGAATTCGGCTGCCGCGTTAGGCCCGCTTGAACAGGTACGTGCCAGGGCAAGGGGTAATAATGCCGCTATACTGCCTAAAGTTACTACTACAGATCAGGGTGCTTTGCGCATCGCGATTTACAACGAACGCAGGGTTGAATTTGCTATGGAGTTTGACCGTTATTTTGATGTTATACGCCAGGGGCGTGGTACGGCCGTATTTGGATCGCGCGGCTGGAAAGCAGGCAAAAACGAGGTGTGGCCAATACCGCAAAACGAGATCGACATAAGTGGTGGAGCTTTAACACAAAATCCAGGTTATTAATTTATCAATTCAGCAACGATGAAAACATTTAAAAATACACTTAAAGCTGCGCTGTTAATGGGTGTAGCTGTAAGCTTAACCATAACAGCCTGCCATAAAGGCTTTGATCCAAAATCATACGCGCCATCTAAACCGCTACCTTCATACGGTGGTTACAGCAGCAGTAAGGACATTGAACCGGCCAGCCTGGTTGCCTATTTTCCGTTCACCAATGGCCTGGCCGATAGTGTTTCCGGAACAACCGGGGTAGCAACAGGAACCAGTTTTGCCACCGGATTAAACGGCAAAGGCCTACAGGGCGCCGATAAATCATACGTGCTTTATGATACCCCTGCCGGCATTAAAGCGCTAACCAGTTTTACTACCAGTATTTGGGTAAAAATGCCTCAAAATACTTCGGCAGTGGGTTTAATGGATATCCAGAACAACCAAACAGGCGGTGCGGGTTTCTGGGGTAGCCTGGCCATATTTTTTGATAACGGTGGTTCCGCATCATCGGGGGTGCTTAAAGTGCATGCGTTTAACAAGGCCGGCATGTCAACCGGGGTAGATGGCTGGGAAGGTGGCTATGCCGTTGCCAACCCATGGAACACATGGATAAACGTTACGGTTACTTTTGATGAAACAGTATCAACCATTTACGTATACTACAACGGAACACAGGTAGGTAAAAACGCGGCGGCTGGTTTTGCGCCTATGGATTGGAGCAAAGCCGGTAAAATGGTATTTGGTACATTACAGTTTCAAACCACTCCTTCCCTTACGGCCAATACCGGCGCGCAGGATTGGGCCGGCTATGTTACAGGAACCATGGATAACATCAGGTTTTACAGTAAAGCCTTGACAGCCACGCAAGTACTGGCTTTGTATAACCTTGAAAAAGCTAAAAGATAATAATTGGGTTTGATTGATTTGGGGGTTGCCTTGCCGTTTAAGGCGGGCAACCTTTTTAAAAAAGGCGGGAATGAGGAATATCAAAGATTATTGTTTGGCGCTGGGATTTGTAGTATTGCTTTTTTCCTGTGGTAAAAGTTCAAATAATAAGTCCACACCAGTTACGCCAACTCCTTCGTCGTTTACTTTTAGTGCGCTTAAGGTGAATGGTAAAACAAGCGGTTTTAGCTATAGCAATATAAATAGCAAACCGGCTATCGCTATTACGTTTTCAACCCCGCTTAACCGTAACTCCATAGCAACAAGCGTCAGCCTGAACAGCAAATCCGGAACCGTGGCAGCTTTTAGCACCACATATCAAAATGGCGATAGTACTGTAGTGATTACCCCAACGGGCTTATCGCCCATTACCCAATATACGCTTAACGTTACTACCGGTTTAAAATCTGCCAAGAATGGCAGTTTGCAATCGCCCTTATCCGTACAACTGATCACAGCTATTGACAGTACCCCAAAGTTCAGCACCATATCTGACGATCAGCTGCTTGACCTGGTTGAGCGGCAAACCCTGAAATATTTTTATGATTTTGGCCATCCAACCAGCGGGCTGGCACGCGAGCGTAATACATCTGGCGACGTGGTGACCACCGGCGGCTCGGGTTTTGGCATTATGGCAATCATAGCAGGCGTTAGCCGCGGTTTCATAAGCCATGCCGATGGATTGACCCGGATGCAAAAAATGGTGAGCTTTTTAAATACCAAAGCGCAAAAGTTTCACGGTGCTTTCCCCCATTGGATGAATGGCGCTACCGGCGCTGTTGTACCCTTCAGTGCACAGGATGACGGGGCCGATCTGGTAGAGACATCGTACCTGATGCAGGGCCTCATTACTGCCCGCCAATATTTTAATGCATCCAACACCAACGAAACCCAATTACGCGCAGATATCAATACCTTATGGAATGGTGTAGAATGGGACTGGTTCAGGCAGGGCGATCAAAACGTGTTGTACTGGCACTGGAGCCCCGATTTGGGCTGGGCCATCAACATGAAAATTACCGGCTGGGACGAGGCCTTGATAGTTTATGTTTTAGGCGCTTCATCCACAACGCATAGTATCCCCAAAACTGTTTATGACCAGGGCTGGGCAAAAAACGGTGCCATTAAAAATGGCAATACTTTTTACGGCGTTATCCTGCCACTTGGCCCTGACAGGGGCGGTCCGTTATTTTTTGCGCAATACTCTTTCATGGGCATCAACCCCAAAGGCCTAAGCGATGCCTATGCCAATTACCAAACGCAAAATGAGGCACATGCCACCATCAATTATAAATATTGTGTGGCCAATCCGTTGGGCAACAACGGCTACAGCGCAGATTGCTGGGGACTAACCGCAAGCGATATTGAAAACGGCTATACAGCAAGTTCGCCTACAAATGATGTTGGTGTTATCGCGCCTACCGCAGCCATTGCATCGCTGCCTTATACGCCAACCCAATCTATGGCGGCGCTAAGGTTTTTTTACTATACCCTGGGCGATAAATTATGGGGCCAGTATGGTTTTTATGATGCGTTTAATTTAACTAACCCATGGTTTGCCAGCTCGTACCTGGCCATTGACCAGGGGCCTATTGTGGTAATGACCGAAAATTACCGCACCGGCCTGCTGTGGAATTTGTTTATGAGTGCGCCCGAAGTAAAAGCGGGCATGAAAAACTTAGGGTTCAGCAGCCCTAACCTTTAACCCTGATTAATACCATTTTACATGAATAAATTTATATTAACCCCTTTATTGTTACTGCTTACCCTATGCTCTTTGGCTCAAAAACAGGCAAAAAAAACCGGCGAAGATGGCATTAAACCTATAGGCATTATCAAAAACCTAAGCGATAGCGCATTGCTTGATGTGGTGCAACGCCAAACATTCCGTTACTTTTGGGATTTTGGCCACCCTGTAAGCGGCCTCGCCCGCGAGCGCAGCAACAAATCATTTGATTACGGCGACGAAGTGGTAACCACTGGCGGCTCGGGTTTTGGGGTAATGGCCCTTATTGTGGCCGATAGCCGCAAATGGATAAGCCATGAACAGGCTGTTGACCGGATGGTGAAGATTGTAAACTTCCTGTTTAAGGCCAACTCCTTCCACGGCGCGTTTCCGCATTGGATGAACGGCGAAACAGGCAAGGTGATACCTTTTGGGCGTAAAGATGACGGCGGCGACATTGTGGAATCGGCTTACCTTTTCCAGGGGCTGATTTGCGCTAAACAATACTTTACTGCCAATACCCCGAAAGAGCAGCGCATCCGCGATGTGATTAGCTGGATGTGGGGCGAAATGGAGTGGGACTGGTATACCCGGGATGGCCGTGACGCCCTTTACTGGCACTGGAGCCCCAATAACGGCTGGGCCATGAACTTTGCCATCCATGGCTTTAATGAGTGCCTTATAACGTACGTATTGGCGGCATCGGCACAACGCTACCCTGTAGGTGCAAACGTATACACCCAGGGCTGGGCGCAAAGCGATTTTTTTAAAAACGGAAAAACTTTTTATGGTTATAAACTGCCTTTGGGTTTTGATTACGGCGGCCCGCTTTTCTTTTCGCAATACTCCTTTATGGGTTTAAATCCTAAAGGTCTAAAAGATCAGTATGCCGATTATTGGGAGCAAAATAAAAACCATACGCTAATAAATTATGCCTACTGCGTAGATAACCCAAAAAAATTCAAAGGCTATGGCCCCGACTGCTGGGGACTTACCGCCAGCGATAATTTTGAAGGCTATAACGCCCACTCGCCAACAAACGATTTGGGGGTGATAACGCCAACCGCGGCACTATCCGCATTTCCGTACACACCGGAACAATCCATGAAGGCCCTGCGCCATTTTTATTATGACCTGGGCGATAAGATCTGGGGCGAATATGGCTTTACCGACGCCTTCAGCGAACAGCATAACTGGTACGGCAAATCATACCTGGCCATTGACCAGGGCCCTATTGTGGTGATGATTGAAAACTATCGTACCGGCCTGCTCTGGAAACTATTCATGAGCAATCCCGATGTGCAACACGGCTTAACAAAGCTTGGTTTTGAAAGCCCGGCAATAACAAAACACGATTAAAGGATTTTGCAGGATTAACAGGATTTTTAACGTGGTATACTCATAAATTACCTATAACCTGTTACATTTTCAAGTGGGCCGGCCTATCAATCTGAGCCTGCCGAAGACTCGCGTGGAGAAGCCTTTGCCCGCAATGCTTCGACGAGCTACCTATGACATGTTGTAGAATCCCAGACTTACGAAGTTTTGAAAACTTCGTAAGTCTTTCGCCGGTACCTCATTCTCCCTTCAGAATATCGCGAGATTTTACCACTCAGCATAACGGCCATCTTTATAACGTCATTCCCCTTTTTATTTGTACCCATGAAAAGGCTGGAAAATTCCGGACTTCCGAAGTTTTTAAATGGCGAAGCCCTCAAAGAGGCCAAAACAATAACGGGGTCGCAATCAAAAGCTTTCGGCGGACCAATTTGACCGGCCATTTTTACAGCTTCATTGCCATTCATCAATCCATGTTAATACCCGGCGTTCGGTATTATATTACCGGCCCTTTACCTTTCATCATTAGCCTTTAGCCTTTTTTCAAAAACACTTTCCAGTTATGGTATTTTTCCATACATTTGCGGGCTAATTGTTGCTCATTGAAATCGCTTAGAACATATTCGATTCCTTTTACGGGATTAAAACTGGGGAAACACCGGTTTGATTTTACTGTTGATGATGCTTTTTTTGACGAATTTGAATATTCGCTGGTTAAAAAGGCTAACTTGCAGTGCGTTGTTGAGCTGGATAAACAGGAGACAATGATTATCCTGAACTTTGACATTAAAGGCACCGTTGATGCAAGCTGCGATAGATGTTTGGCCCAATATCCGCAAACGCTGGATATAACCGAACAGCAAATTGCCAAGTTTAGCGAGGAGCCGATTGATGAAGATGACGAAATTATTACCCTGAGCAAAAATGATCATGAGATTAATATTGCCGGGCTGATATATGAATATATTAACGTTGCCATGCCATTTATATCGGTATGTAACGACGAGGGTAACACCTCATATTGCGATAAAGAAATGCTTGACAGGCTAAACAGCCTGGCAGGAAACGAAGAACAAACTGAGGATACAGACCCACGGTGGGATGTACTCAAAAAAATAAATAAATAATAAAATAGCAGGATCATGCCACATCCAAAACGTAAAATATCCAAATCAAGAAGAGATAAGCGCAGAACTCATTACAAAGCTGAAGCTCCAACTTTAACCACGTGCCAAACTACCGGTGCCATACACTTGCCGCACAGGGCTTATACTGTTGATGGTAACGTTTACTATAACGGTAAAGTACTTATTGAGAAAGCAGCAGTAGCCTAAGTTTATTTTCTGAAAATGAAGATTGGCTTAGATATTATGGGCGGTGATTATGCTCCCAAAGCAACTGTTTTAGGAGCAATCGAAGCTTATAAGGCTTTATCTGCCGACCAAAAACTGGTACTTATAGGAGATAAAGACACCGCGGTTACTATTCTTCAGGAAAATAATGTTAGCCCCGATCATTTCGAGTTTGTGCACACAACCGAGGTGATTGGCATGGGCGAACATCCTACCAAAGCAATTGTACAAAAACCAAATTCGAGTATTTCGGTTGGCTTTCAGTTGCTTAAGGAAGATAAAATTCAGGCATTTTCATCGGCAGGAAACACCGGCGCCATGCTGGTAGGTTCTATGTTTAGTGTAAAAACTATTCCGGGCGTTGTGCGCCCCGCCATGACTACCATTGTACCCAAACTTAAAGGAGGTTTGGGTATTTTGTTGGATGTAGGCGCCAATGCCGATTGCAAACCCGAGGTATTGCTTCAATTTGGGGTACTGGGCAGCTTATTTGCCCAATCGGTATATGCTATCGAAAATCCAAGGGTAGCCCTCATGAACATAGGCGAAGAGGAAGAGAAAGGCAATATACTTTGCCAGGCTACCTATCCTTTAATGAAGGAAACCAAGCTGTTTAATTTTGTTGGTAATGTTGAAGGCCGCGACCTGTTTAGCGAAGGGGCCGATGTTTTTGTATGCGATGGTTTTACAGGTAATGTAATATTAAAGCTTGCCGAGACGTTTTATGTTATTACCCGTAAAAAGCAGTTTAAAGATGAGTTTTTTGATAGGTTTAACTATGAGCAATATGGCGGCAGCCCCATTTTGGGTGTAAATGCCCCGGTTGTTGTTGGCCATGGCATTTCAAGCCCCGAGGCTATAAAAAACATGGTGCTGTTATCAAAAAACATGGTTGAGAGCGGCCTGGTTGATAAAATTAAACAAGCTTTTCAGTAAAAATATAAAGATGAGTAAAATTCATGCCGCTATTACTGCTGTACATGGTTACGTACCCGACTATGTATTAACCAACCAGGAACTGGAAACATTGGTTGATACAAATGACGAGTGGATTGTAAGCCGTACCGGCATTAAAGAGCGCCGTATATTAAAAGGCGAAGGTTTGGGTACATCTGATATGGCCGTTCCGGCGGTACAGGCACTCCTAAAAAAACGCGGCATAGGTGCCGAGGAACTCGACCTGATCATTTTTTGTACTACTACACCTGACTATGTTTTCCCGGCTACGGCAAATATTTTAGCTAATAAAATAGGTGCAAAAAATGCCTGGGGATATGATCTTTCTGCCGCTTGCTCGGGCTTTATTTTTGGCCTGGCTACCGGCTCACAGTTTATCGAAAGTGGTAAACACAAAAAGGTATTAGTGGTTGGCGGCGATAAAATGTCGTCAATAACCAATTACCAGGATCGTGCTACCTGTATTATTTTTGGCGATGGCTGCGGCGCCGTATTGCTTGAGCCAAACGATGAAGGTAACGGTATCATGGATTCGATATTAAGAAGTGATGGCTCGGGAGTTACCTACCTACACCAAAAGGCAGGCGGATCTGTAAAGCCCGCATCGCATGAAACAGTTGACGCCCGCGAGCATTTTGCATACCAGGAAGGGCAGGCTGTTTTTAAATTTGCTGTTACCAACATGGCCGATGTAGCCCACGAGGTAATGGAACGCAATGGCCTTACCGGCGAGGACGTTGCCTGGCTTGTACCACACCAGGCCAACAAGCGTATTATCGACGCTACCGCAAGACGCACAGGCTTAAGCGATGATAAAGTGATTATTAACATTGAACGTTACGGCAATACAACAAACGGCACCATCCCACTATGCTTATGGGAATGGGAAAGTAAATTTAAAAAAGGTGATACCCTGATATTGGCAGCCTTCGGCGGCGGCTTTACATGGGGTAGCATTTATTTAAGATGGGCGTATTAGATTTGCAGATGAAAGAAATGTGCAGATATGCAGATTTCAGATGTGCAGATGAAAAAACGAATTGCCGGTTTTAACGGTGTAGGCGACGAAATAGCAAGTCGAAAAAATTAAAACATCTATCTGATAATAAACGTTAATTTTACCATAAGATAAATAATAGTAAATAAGAATCTGCACATCTTGAATTTGCATATCTGCACATCAAAACCGCATATTTGCACATCTGAAATCTGCACATTTGTATAACTTTAGATATAAAATTTGTCCCCAACCAATTAATCCCAACTATGGATATTAAACAAATTCAGGACCTTATTCGCTTTGTGTCGAAATCTGGCGTAAACGAAGTGTCAATTGAGCAAAAGGATTTTAAGATTACGATAAAAACCAACGAAACACAGCCGCAGGTTATTCATGCCAGCATACCGGCGCAAACAGCCCCTGCTGCATTGCCCCCCGCACCGGTTGCAATTGAACCCGTTGCCCCGGCAGCACCGGCTGCAGGCCCGGATACATCGAAGTATCTGACAATCAAATCGCCAATGATTGGTACTTTTTACCGTTCGTCAAGCCCCGATAAGCCATTATTTGTAAACGTTGGCGACGAAATTAAAACAGGTAGCGTGGTTTGTATCATTGAAGCCATGAAGCTTTTCAACGAAATCGAGTCAGAAATATCCGGCCGTATTGTTAAAGTACTTGTTGATAACGCATCACCTGTAGAATACGACCAGCCTTTATTTTTAGTAGAACCTATATAACGATGTGCAGATGTGCGGATTCCAGATGTGCAGATGATTTTTAATTCATTTGCACATTTGTAGTTTACACAACTTAACATCAATCATTAATATTTTTCATCTGCATATTTGCACATTTGTAATTTGCACATCAAAGAAACCATGTTTAAAAAAATATTAATAGCTAACCGGGGCGAGATCGCCCTGCGAATTATCCGTACCTGTAAAGAGATGGGTATTAAAACCATAGCTGTATATTCAACTGCCGACCGCGATAGCCTTCACGTACGTTTTGCTGATGAAGCAGTTTGCATAGGCCCACCACCAAGCCGCGATTCGTATTTAAATATTCCAAACATTATTTCGGCTGCCGAATTAACCAATGCCGATGCGATACATCCTGGCTATGGTTTCCTTTCGGAAAACGCCAAGTTTTCGGCCATCTGCGCCGAATATGGCATCAAATTTATTGGTGCTACGGCCGATCAGATCAATTCCATGGGCGATAAAGCTTCGGCTAAAGAAACCATGAAAAAGGCAGGCGTACCTATTGTGCCGGGCTCCGATGGTTTGTTATCTGATATTAAGTCAGGCATCGCGATAGCTAATAAAATAGGTTACCCTGTAATATTAAAAGCAACTGCCGGTGGCGGTGGCCGCGGTATGCGCATTGTTTGGAAAGACGAAGAATTTGAAAATGCCTGGGATTCGGCCCGTGCCGAATCTGGCGCTGCTTTTGGTAACGATGGCTTATACCTTGAAAAATATGTTCAGGACCCACGCCATATCGAAATACAGGTAGTAGGCGACCAGTATGGCAAAGTTTGCCACCTGTCTGAACGCGATTGCTCTATCCAGCGCCGTCACCAGAAACTGGTTGAGGAATCGCCCTCGCCTTTCATGACCGAGAAACTGCGTAAAAAAATGGGCGAGGCCGCTATAAAAGGAGCCAAAGCCGTTAAATATGAAGGTGCCGGTACCGTAGAGTTTTTGGTTGATAAAGACCGCAACTTTTACTTTATGGAGATGAATACCCGCATACAGGTAGAGCACCCGGTTACCGAAGAGGTAATTAACTTTGATTTGATTAAAGAGCAAATTAAAGTTGCTGCAGGCATCCCAATTTCGGGTAAAAATTACGAGCCAACCATGCATGCCATTGAGTGCCGTATCAACGCCGAAGATCCTTACAATAACTTCCGCCCCTCACCGGGCAAAATCACCAACTTTCACTCGCCGGGTGGTCATGGTGTGCGTATAGATACCCATGTATACACCGGTTATGTTATCCCGCCAAACTACGATTCGATGATTGCCAAAGTAATTTGCTGCGCCCAAACCCGCGACGAAGCTTTGAGTACCATGGAACGTGCCCTAAGCGAGTTTGTGATTGAAGGGGTAAAAACAACCATCCCGTTCCATTTAAAATTGTTAAAAGATCCAAATTTCAGGGCCGGTAATTTTACCACCAAGTTTATGGAAACGTTTGAAATGTAAATTAAATTCAAACTATCTTCATTCAATAAAACGTACTTAGCACAATAGCGTTTATACAGCGGTATTTAACATACAATGAGCGACAATAAATTAATTAAAGCCATAAAAGATAAAGGTAAAACGATGGAGGCCGAAATGTCCTTCTTCGACCACCTGGAAGCTTTAAGATGGCATTTGATACGATCGGCTTTAGCCATTGTAGTAATTACCAGCGTTGTGTTTTATTTTTACGATTGGATTTTTGACACCATTATCATGGGGCCAAGCAAGCCAACTTTCTGGACGTACCGGATGCTTTGCGCATTAGGCGACCTTTTGCACCGCCCGGGTTTTTGCATCGATAAAATAAATATCCAATTAATAAATACAGAGATGGCCGGGCAGTTTACCCTGCAAATCAACTCGTCATTAATTATTGGCCTTACGCTGGGTTTTCCGTACTTATTGTTTGAAGTATGGCGTTTTGTCCGCCCGGCCTTGCACGAGAAGGAGCGTAAAGCTGCATCGGGTTTTGTGTTTTATGCAACAGCTTTATTCATCATTGGTGTATTATTTGGCTACTACGTTATTACGCCCGAGTCGATTAACTTTCTTTCGGGCTACACGGTAAGTGCAACTATCAAGAATTTATTTGATATCGATTCGTACCTATCGTCTGTATCCACCTTAACTTTGGCAACAGGTATTGTGTTTGAGCTGCCAATTTTGGTATATATCCTGTCAAACCTGGGTATCCTGACTGCTAAGTTTATGCGCGAAACCAGGCGCTATGCTATAGTTATCATCATGGTTATTGCGGCCATAGTTACGCCAACACCGGATATGATGACTATGACCGTGGTAAGTATCCCATTGTTTGCTTTGTACGAAGTTGGCATCCTGGTATCAGCAGTAGTTGAAAAACGGAAACTAAAACGCGCACAGGAAGACGGATTAGCGTAGATTAAGGCCGGATGTGCAGATTTCAGATGTGCAGATGAGCGAATTATTTGAGGATTTGAAAATTTGAGGATTTGAAAATGATTTTGACTGAACTCTGATTAAACAGATTAGTCAGGGTTATCGGATTTTGATTTTCTTGCGTTTCTGTAATCGAGGTAATCCATTAATCTGATGAATCCCGGTTCAGATAAAAACTTTATGAAAGCCCTGTCGTTTATGAACGGCGGGGCTTTGTTTATTCAGGAGCATTTTGCACATTTGAATAATCATCCTCAAAAACATTTGCAGCTCATCATCTGCACATCTGAAATCTGAAATTTGCACATCCAAAAGTATGACCAACCTCCCACCATTAGCCGAACGGATGCGCCCAAAATCGCTTGATGATTATGTGGGGCAGAAACATCTGGTTGGGCCGGGGGCGGTGTTGCGTAAAGCCATCGAATCAGGGGCATTGCCGTCCATGTTGTTTTGGGGGCCGCCAGGGGTAGGTAAAACTACTTTGGCTTATATCATATCACAATCCTTAAATCGCCCTTTTTTTGCGCTCAGTGCCATTAACTCGGGTGTGAAGGATGTTCGGGAGGTTATTGAAAAAGCATCCCTACTAAAGCAAGGCGGTCAAACGCTGCCGATATTGTTTATTGACGAGATTCACCGCTTTTCCAAATCGCAGCAGGACTCATTGCTGGGCGCTGTTGAGCGAGGTGTAGTTACGCTTATTGGCGCCACTACCGAGAATCCATCCTTCGAGGTTATCTCGGCTTTGCTGTCACGATGCCAGGTTTATATCTTACAGCCCCTTGCCGAAGAAGATTTACTAAACCTGCTGGAGAAATCGATGCAGGAAGATGTGGTATTGAAAGAAAAGCACATTACCATACAAGATCACGAGGCTATTATGCGCCTTTCTGGCGGCGACGCGCGCAAACTGCTCAATATTTTCGAACTGCTGGTAAACGCTTTTGACAGTCCTGATATAGTTTTAACCGACGAGATTGTGCTGGAGCATGTACAGCAAAACATGGCTCTGTATGATAAAACCGGCGAGCAGCATTATGATATCATTTCGGCCTTTATTAAATCCATGCGCGGCAGTGACCCTAACGGTGCAGTGTACTGGCTGGCGCGAATGATTGCAGGAGGGGAAGATCCTTTGTTCATCGCCCGCCGTATGCTCATCCTGTCATCAGAGGATATTGGCAATGCCAACC
This sequence comes from Mucilaginibacter sediminis, assembly GCF_051903035.1. Taxonomy (NCBI): domain Bacteria; kingdom Pseudomonadati; phylum Bacteroidota; class Sphingobacteriia; order Sphingobacteriales; family Sphingobacteriaceae; genus Mucilaginibacter; species Mucilaginibacter sediminis. The sequence continues at coordinate 5,471,214 of NZ_CP170602.1, read as the reverse complement.
CTAATGCCCTGTTATTGGCCCAAAGCTGTTTTGAAGCGGTGAACAAAATAGGCATGCCCGAATCGCAGCTGATATTATCACAAACGGCAATTTACCTGGCCACATCGCCCAAAAGCAATTCGGCCACAACGGCTATCGGTGCTGCTATGGCTTTGGTAAAGCAAACTGGCGATTTGCCCGTACCCCTGCACCTGCGTAACGCACCCACCAAATTCATGAAAAACATTGGCTATGGTAAAGATTATAAATACGCTCACAGTTACGAAGGCAATTTTACCGACCTTGATTTTTTACCTGATGCCATCCGGGGTACAAAAATTTATGAGCCGGGTAACAACGCCCGCGAAAACGAATCAAAAGAAAAGTTGAAAAAACTTTGGGGCGATAGGTATAAGTATTAGTTTTTAGTCTTAAGCTGTCAGTCTTGAGTCTTAAGAATGAATGCCGTATATTTCCGACTTAAGTATTATAACTCACAACTTATAACACACAACATGGTATCTACTTTTATCGGTCATGAATTAAAAGCTTTCTGGCGATCAAAAAATACGGGGAAAAGTATTGCCATCCGGGTGGTAATGGGGCTTTTAATCCTTTACCTGTTTTTGAACGTGCTTGTAGTGGGCATACTTTTAGATAAGATGCTGGAGGGCATGTTCCCGGATGAAGATCTTGTTAAAGCCTTCTGCGGTATCATTCTTATTTACTTCCTGTTTGATTTGCTCATGCGGCTGCAGTTGCAGGAGTTGCCAACTTTACGGGTGCAGCCTTATTTACACCTGCCGATAAAAAGGAACGCGCTGGTGCGCTACCTGGCCTTAACCGCGGCTTTGTCAGTTTTTAATTTATGGCCTTTTGTGCTGTTTTTACCTTTTGTATTTAAAGTAGTAGGCCCCGATTCGGGTGCATTGGTAAGCTCTGCCTTTGTTGTTGCTATTGCCGGGCTTACCGTGTTTAACAATTACCTTGCGCTGTACATCAAGCGGAAATCGAACCTTAACGGCTGGGTGTTTTTGATTGCTGCAGCCGTTTTAATATTGATAATTACCTGCGATTTCAGGTGGCATCTGTTCTCTACCAGGGATATCTCCTATGCCTTCTTCGGTCACCTGATTACCATGCCGGTACTGGCTTTGCTGCCTTTTGTGCTGGCCGTAGTGATGTATTATTTAAACTTCCACTATCTTAAACAAAATCTTTACCTGGAAGAACTAACCGCTCACAAAAAGGTATCATACAAAAGCAGTACCGATATTCCGTTCCTTTCGCGCTTTGGCCGGGTTGGGGATTTGGCTGCCAACGAAATAAAGCTTATCCTCCGCAACAAACGCCCACGGTCGGCCCTTATCATGGGCTTGTTTTTTATGTTTTACGGGCTCATTTTTTACACCAACAAACATTATGGCGAAAACTGGTACTTGTTTGTCGGCATGTTTATGACGGGTATTTTTATCATTAATTATGGCCAGTTTATGTTTAGCTGGCAGGCATCGCATTTTGATGGTATATTGGTGAGCAAAATTAACTTTACCGATTTTTTGAAGGCCAAGTATTTACTTTTTACCCTGGTATCAACCGTGGCTTTTTTTCTGACGACGCCGTACGTTTACTTCGGGTGGACTATATTACTGGTGCATTTTGTGATGTATTTGTGGAACATTGGTGTTAACACAACCATCGTATTGTTTTTTGCTAACCGTAACGCCAAGCGAATTGATTTGTCAAAAGGTGCCTCGTTTAACTGGGAAGGGGTTGGGGCAACCCAGATGTTGTTATCGTTCCCGCTCATTTTAACGCCCTATATTATTTATCTGCCCTTTGCGCTGTTTAAACACGCCAACGTGGGCCTGGCTGTGTTGGGTGCTATAGGCGCGATATTCATTTTAACCCGCAACTTCTGGATCAAAAAACTGGAAGAGGATTTTGTACAAAAAAGGTATACCATAGCCGAAGGCTTCAGAAATAAATAACCATGATTGAAATAAAAAACCTGAAAAAAATATATAACGGTGTAACCGTAGTTGACGTGCCGCACCTGGTAATCAGCAAAGGCGAAAGTGTTGGCCTGGTAGGTAATAACGGCGCCGGCAAAACCACGCTGTTCCGGATGATACTGGATCTCATCCGGCCCGAAACCGGCGAAGTATTATCTAACGGGGAAGTTGTAGCCGGGCATGAAAACTGGAAAAACTACACCGCATCATATCTTGATGAAGGCTTCCTGATAGATTATCTTACCCCCGAGGAATACCTGTACTTTATAGGTGGTTTGCACCAGCAAAGCAAAGCCACTGTTGATGAAACCCTGCTAAAACTATCTGATTTTTTTAACGGCGAGATTCTCAAAAAAGGCAAGTACATCCGCGATTTATCCAAAGGCAACCAATGTAAAGTAGGTGTTGCATCCTGCGTGCTGCAAAACCCGCAATTACTTATGTTGGACGAACCTTTTGCCAACATCGACCCCAGCACACAATTCCGGCTAAAAAATATGCTGAAGGAGCTAAATAAGGCTCACCGTATAACCACTATCGTATCCAGCCATGATCTTAACCACATCACCGATATATGCGACCGTATCCTGCTGATGGAAAAAGGTGTGATTATTAAAGATATTGCCACCAACTCATCAACGTTAAAAGAGCTGGAAGACTATTTTGGAGTTGGGGTGACTGAAGATGCGGCAATTTCGGTTATCGATAAGATTGATGAGGAGGAGAATCATTAGCGTAAACATTATCGCCACACACACCATTGTCAATCTATCCGGGCATTATGTTTCAGGTTCCCTGATGGATATTCGGTATCTCCAATTTTCCTGTCATCCTTGAGGAACGAAGGATCTATCAGCTGTGCATGACCGATAGAAAAGTTCGCGAATAGATGCTTCGTACCTCAGCATGATAGTTTTTTTGCCCTGTTTCGCTGCTACTTTCCCTTTACGAGTTCCGGGGCCTCCGCCAGCAAATCGTCAGTCAGCTTTTCAAATTCATTGATAAACTCTTTATAATACTCTCCTGTGCCGGGGCCACTAAAACCTGTGTGGATTTTACGTACATCGCCGGCTTTATCAATGATTATGGTTGTTGGGAAACCTACTACTTTTGATAGCATGGGCAAGCTTTTGGATGTTTCGGCCTTATCGCTGGTATAGCCGGTTATCAATAACTCGTAAGGAACATTAAAACGATTTTTTACCTGTAGCAATGCCTTTTGCGACTTGGCAAAATCGCTGCTGCGCTCATAGGCCAAACCTACCACCTCCACTCCTTTGGGCTGATATTTTTTGTAGTAGTTAACCATATAGGCGGTCTCGTCCATACAGTTGGGGCACCATGAGCCTAATATCTGTACAATAACCACCTTGTTTTTATATCGGTTGTCCTGCAACGAAACTGTTTTTCCTTCCAGGTCTTTAAAAGCGAAATCTATTTTCTTAAAGCCTGGCTTCAGCGCGGTTAATGAGTATGCATCGGGGAGTTTTGCATTACCATTCTTTATAGCAGCCCAGGTTTGCATACCCGAGTAGCCCGCGTAAAATTTACCATCTGTAAGGGTTTTATCATCCTGAATAGTGGCTGTAAACGTGTAGGCATGGCCACCATCAAAGCAAGACAGGAACAATTTATTGCCGGCCACAATACCTTCCAGGTAGCGGTAATCGCCGGTGGTGGTTAAAAACGTGCCGGTTAGTTTGGCGCCAACCTGCTTAAATTCGCCTACTGTAGTATCGGCCCCTTCGCCCTCGCCGATAATGGCCGACCAGCGACCGCCTACGTTATAATCCGGCTTTTCGGGCGATTTCAAAAAACGCCATGCAGTATTGGGTGTAGCCGCAAACGGCGTTAACACATCCTGGCTCGCCAGGTGCTTTATCCAGTTGCCGGTTAGCTTATCGCCATCCAGCTTCAGTTTAAATTCTGAATTAAAAAGCGGCATATGTATAAAAACAGAATCGCCCGCTGTAGCAACATCGGTAACCTTAAACCTTTCGGCACCGTTAATAATAGCCAGCTGTTGTTTGCCCGCCGTATCCTTAACATCAAAATTGAACGGAATTTCGTTTCCCGACTTGGTTGTTAGCGCCCCGCGCCATATACCTGTTTTAAGTTTGGTTTGTGCCGTTGCTGTCAGCACAATCAGGGCAGATGATAAAGCTACTATGATGGATTTTATTTTCATGTTGATGTAAAATAGTCTACCAAATTGGTATACTATCAAAAGTATAAAATTCAGGTGATTATTTCAATATTCCGCGCGAAATTACAATTCGCTGAATTTCTGATGTGCCTTCATAAATCTGGGTTATCTTGGCATCCCGCATCATGCGCTCTACATGGTACTCTTTTACAAAGCCATATCCGCCATGAATTTGAACAGCCTCAACGGTGGTACGCATGGCCATATCCGATGCAAAAAGTTTTGCCATTGAACTGGCCTGCGCGTACGGATGGTTATGATCTTTTAACCAGGCAGCTCTCAGGCAAAGCAGGCGGGCTGCTTCAATTTCGGTAGCCATATCGGCAAGTTTAAATTGAATGCCCTGTAAGTCGGCCAGGGGCTTGCCAAAGGCCTTCCGCTGTTTTGAATATTGCAAAGCAAGTTCGTAAGCACCAGACGCTATCCCCAGCGCCTGCGCAGCTATACCTATGCGGCCGCCCTCCAATAATTTCATGGCAAATTTAAATCCGAAGCCCTCGTCGCCGATGCGGTTTTCCTTAGGTACTTTAACATCGTTGAACATGATAGAATGGGTGTCTGAACCGCGCACACCCATTTTATTTTCTTTTGGGCCAATGGTAAAACCCTCCATGCCTTTTTCAACAATAAGCGCGTTAATGCCATTGTGCCGTTTGGCGGCATTAGTTTGCGCCATTACCAGGTAGGTAGATGCGGTACTGCCGTTAGTTATCCAGTTTTTGGTGCCGTTGAGTAAATAGTAGTCGCCCATATCAATGGCAGTGGTTTGCTGCGATGTAGCATCCGAGCCAGCTTCCGGCTCCGACAGGCAAAAAGCACCTATCTTTTCGCCTTTGGCCAAAGGGACCAAATATTTTTCTTTCTGAAATTCGTTGCCAAATTTTTCGAGCCCATTGCAAACCAACGAGTTGTTTACCGAAAGGATGACTGCCGTAGAAGCATCAACTTTCGAGATCTCTTCAATTGCCAGCACGTATGATATAGCATCCATGCCGCTGCCGCCATATTGCGGGGCAACCATCATTCCTAAAAAACCAAGCTCGCCCAGTTTTTTAATTTGTTCGGCCGGAAATTTCTGGTGTTCGTCCCGTTCAATAACGCCGGGTTTTAATTCGGTTTGGGCAAAGTCACGGGCTGCCTGTTTAATCATCAGTTGCTCTTCTGTAAATTCAAATTGCATAGTATGATAAAAAGCTAAATATAGTAATTACGTATGTAATTGTCCATATGTTAACCCGCAGGTACCCGGGTTCTGTTCATCACCAAAACCACATGCCTGTCAATCAAACCTAATCTTTAAAATCCGGTTAAATAATCAGCAAAATCAATGGTATATTTGCAACACCATGGGAGCATATAACTTAAAGGTTACTATTGATCAGGATTCGGGCTTTTGCTTCGGAGTAGTTTATGCCATTGATATGGCCGAAGAGATACTGGCCGAAGATGGCTACCTATACTGCCTTGGCGACATTGTACATAACGACGAAGAAGTTGAGCGCCTGACAGCACAGGGCCTGCGTATTATTGAGCACGCCGAACTGAAAAACCTGCGTAACGAGAAAGTACTTATCCGCGCCCACGGTGAAGCCCCGGATACTTATCGCATCGCTTTGGAGAACAACATAACCCTGATAGATGCATCGTGCCCGGTGGTATTAAAGCTGCAAAACCGTATCAAAACATCATATGATTCGAACGAGAAGATCCTGATCTTTGGCAAGCACGGCCATGCCGAGGTTGTTGGCCTGCAAGGGCAAACTAACAATGAAGCCCTGGTTTTTCAGGATATTGCCGAACTGGACAATATGGAGTTACCGCAAAATATTACGTTGTACAGCCAGACCACCAAAAGCATGGAAAAGTTTTACCATGTAAAGGATGAGTTGATAGCCCGTGGATATAACCTTAAAGCCAATGATACCATTTGCCGCCAGGTATCAAACCGGGATAAGGATTTGCCAAAGTTTGCCGCCCGTTTTGATAAGATAGTTTTTGTATCGGGCAAAAAATCTTCAAACGGTAAAGTACTATTTGAAGTTTGCCGCAAGCATAATCCCAATACTTATTTCATTTCGTCGGCAGACGAATTAGAACCATCCATGTTTTCTCCAAATGATACCGTGGGCATTGCCGGCGCTACATCAACCCCTATGTGGCTGATGCAACAAGTAAAAGAAGCTATTGAAAGTATTTAGCAGCACGCTTTTTGCTGTTGTATAATCCGCATGCAAAAAAGCCCATCCAATATTGGTTTGCTGGTTGCCCTGGTGGTAATAGGTTGCTGGACCACTTCCGCTATTTTATTAATGCAATGGCATTTTAGTTTTACTAATCCACTGGTTTACATCCTGGTACTGGTGCAAATGCATTTATATACCGGCTTGTTTATTACTGCGCACGATGCCATGCATGGCACCATATCACCCAATCGGGGCATCAACAACTTAATTGGCTACCTGTGCACTTTTTTATACGCGGCATTCTGGTACCCACAGTTGTATGCCAAGCATCACTTGCATCACAACCACGTACATACAAATCATGATCCTGATTACCACAATGGCCATTTCTGGAACTGGTATGTGAGGTTTATCCGCAACTATCTTTCTATATGGCAAATTGTGGCAATGGCAATATTATTCAACTTATTAAAAATTTGGATTCCCCAACAAAACCTGCTGTTTTTTTGGGTAGCGCCATCGTTGATGAGCACATTGCAGTTATTCTATTTTGGCACCTACCAACCCCACAAAGGCGAACATGATAATATATATTTTGCCCGAAGCCAAAAGAAAAACCACGTACTGGCCTTTTTTAGCTGCTATTTTTTTGGCTATCATTATGAGCATCATCACTCACCGGGAACGCCGTGGTGGATGATGTGGAAGGTAAAGCCAGGAGTTAAGAATCAAGAATCAAAATAGCTGCACTTGTATGTTGTTGATACCAGCAAGCCCTGCGTCAGGCTTTCAGGTGTCTTGGCTCTTAAACGTCTTCTTTGTTTCGCCACCAAAACTAAAGGTGCCTTGACTCTTGGTTGTTAGTTCTAAATCCTTTTTTGCTTCGCCGCCAAACAGTAGCCGGTCGTAACTCTTGATTCTTGATTCTCTTCCTGTTACCCTTTTGTAATTTATTTATCCCATACCCCTTTGCCGGGCCAAAAATTCTTAATTTCGCACACTGAAAATTATGGGCAAAAAAGGTGTTTTATTAGTCAACTTAGGTACACCAAACAGCGCGTCGACAGCTGATGTGCGTACCTACCTCAATGAATTTTTGATGGATCCGCGGGTTATTGATATTAACCCTGTGCTACGTACCTTACTGGTTCGTGGGATAATTGTTCCGTTCCGCGCGCCAAAATCAGCCAAGTTATACCGGGCTATCTGGAGCGACACTACCGGGTCGCCGCTGATGCACTACAGTATTTTACAACAGGAAGCTTTAAAGCAACGCCTGGGCGACGAGTATGTTGTTGAGTTGGCAATGCGTTACCAAAACCCAACTATCGAATCGGCTTTGAACAGGCTGAAGGATGCATTGGTTGATGATATCCAGGTGATAGCCCTTTTCCCTCAATATGCGTCGGCCAGTACAGGATCTGTTTATGATAAGGTGATGGAATTGCTGATGCTGTGGCCAACCAAACCTACCATATCATTTGTGAACTCGTTTCATGACAATGAACTGATGATTGCCACCTTTGCCGAAAACGGCGCCAAATACGAACCCGAAAAGTTTGACCATGTGCTGTTCAGTTTTCACGGCCTACCGCAAAGGCAATTGATTAAAGCCGACCATACCCACAAACACTGCCTAAAAGTCGATAAATGTTGCGAAACAATTACCGATGCCAATAAATTTTGCTATTCGGCCCAATCGTACCATACGGCAAAACTGATTGCCGAAAAACTGAATATCCCCACAGAAAAATATACCGTCTGTTTTCAATCGCGCCTGGGTAACGACCCATGGGTACAACCATACACCAGCGAAATTGTAGCCAACCTGGCCAAAGCCGGCAAAAAAAGCCTGCTGGTGTTTTGCCCAGCCTTTGTGGCCGATTGCCTGGAAACCGTTTATGAAGTAACCACCGAGTATGGCGACGAGTTTAAAGCCCTTGGCGGCGAACGCGTACAGCTGGTAGAAAGCCTGAACGATTCACCAACATGGATTTCGGCACTGGAAAAGATGGTTAGGGATAACCATATATCGGCATAGCTACTTAATCAACAGTTTCTGTAGTACAGCACTTTTTCCGCCGGTTTAGAACTTTTTTAGACTATTGCCCCGGGGCTAACTGCATTTAAGGTGGCAGCATCCAGGTAAACTTATAACGGCTTACCTGTAACCGGTACATATACCGATACCAGCGTACCCCTGCCTACCTGTGAATCAAGTTCGACTTTACCCTTCAAAAAATTAATTCGCGACCGCAGGTTGTTCAGCCCCATTCCACCCGGGGTTTCGGAGCTGGCAGCATCAAAGCCCAGGCCGTTATCTTCAATAGTAAGGCTGATATTTGTCTCATCCCTTATCAACGAAATATCAAGCCGGCTTGCATTGGCGTGCTTCATTACATTGTTCACACTTTCCTGTAAAACCCGGTACAAAATAATTTCGATGGTATCATCAAACGGGGCATCAAAGCCTTTGCTGTAAAAATTTATGGCTATAGTATTGTTTTCAATATTCTCAATAAACTGTTTAACAACCTGTGCAAGGCCTGTTTTATGAAGCGCCCAGGGCATCATATTGTGCGATATTGTTCGTACTTCCCTAAAGCCATAATCAACCAGGTTTATCGCCTTTTCAAATCGCTTTCGCTGATCTTCATTTACAAAAGGCAGCTCGCCGCCAATAACCGTTAAGTTAATTTTTGCTGCCGACATGGTTTGGCTTACGCTATCGTGCAAATCCTGCGCAATTCGCCTGCGCTCGCTTTCTTCAGTTTCAATAATAGCCTGCATAGCCGCGTTGCGTTGCTTTAGCTGCGCTTGCTTATAAAAAATAAAAACTATCAAAAGTATCAGCAATACAAAAACAATGATGCCTACCATCCAGTAATTGCGTTTGGTTATTTCAAACTGCTGTTTCAGCAGCTGGTCTTCCCGCTGTGTTATTTCGTACCTGGTTTGTAGTTCATCAATGGTTTTTGAGTTTTTTGTAGTACTTAATGCGGCATGCTTTTTTAAATAAAAAAGCGATTGTTTGTAATTGCCCATTTGCCCATACAAATCGGCTATCTCGTTAACAGCACTGTTTTGCATGTCGGTATAATTTATCTGTGTTGCGTATTGCAAACAATTTTGCAAAGCATCCAGCGCCTGAGGATACATCTTTTTGCTTTTATATAACTGGCCCAGGTTAAAATAATTAATGGTAAGCGCAAGGGTATCACTTAATGCTTTTTTAGTTTCTATCGTTTTTAAAATGTCGGGCACCTGGATGTTTTTTTGTTTCATGCTCCCCAAAACATCGCCCATAAAACTATGGCTGTAAGCTTCAGAGGTATTTGCCTTCGCTTTTTTTACAAAATCAATCGAATCGCCGATGTCAAAAGATTGCTTGTAATAATTTAGCGCCTCCTGGTAATTTTGCCTGGCTTCATACAGCCGGCCAAGGCCGCTTAAGGCAAACATCAGCGTTTGGCGAGTGCCTGTTTTGGGTGCCAGGTCTATCGCCGCGTTGTAAAGACTAATGGCCTTATCGTAATTTTTTTGCCTGGCATACACCTCTGCCAACCGCATATAGTCATTGGCCAAAACATGCTGCTGGTTTATGGCCGCCAACACATTCGCCGCCTTATCGCAATAATGGGCTGTAGAATCATAATTGCCTTTAAAAAAATAAATTGCAGCTATGCTTCTTAGCATTAAACCGGTTACTTTTTTATCATGAAGCCTCATAGCAAGGTTTAGCCCTATCCGGGCAACAGGCAAAACTTCTTCTGTATTTTTTGCGGTCAGATAAGCCACAGTTTTTTCGGCGGCGGTTAAGCGCATTGGGACCGGTGAATTACCAACCACTATTTTTTTTAAGCTATCAATATTCTGACCGGAACACGGAAGGATAATTGAAAGAAACAAAAACAAAAACAAGTATTTCATATCCGGGTGTATGACCCCAGTTAAAGATAGTAATTTATCAGCTTTGAAAAAAAAACTCCGATTGTATAACAACTATCAGTAATGCCGATAATATGGCCAATACCGAAAACAATGTTTGACGTTGCTTAGCGTCCTGGATATCAGGGATTTTACCGGTACCCTGTAACCTATTGAATTTTAGTTTGTAAACGCGCGATAATACCACAAAAACAACCGGGGTACAATAAGCTAAATATTCTAAAATGGTTATCATATCCTTTAATTTTAGGTGAAACAAATTGGTTTAAGCAACCTATAAATACAGCCAGCACCCACCGGTAATATTTATTGAGTTTTGCATACCACAATTTTATGGAGTATAAAAAAGGCACACAATACAAAGCAATTGGTATTTTTGGGAGGGCTAATAAAGTGTAGATTTACAATAATTAGTACGATGAAAAGGAAAACAGAAAAGGCCGCTTGCCGGGCGCAACGCCGGAAACGTTTGTTACTGCTGATTTTGAGTGCTAATAAGTTAAAAAACGCTAACTTTAATATGGATTGCCTACGCTGGGAGCAAACCAATAAAAAGATCAACAACTTACATTATATATTTCAGCAAAACATAATCAATCATTTTATAACAAGCTAACAGCTTTTATAAAAAAGATAGACATTTAATGGAAACATACCTGATCAAAAAAACAAGAAAAATAAGAGTGCGTGGCAAAAAAATGCTGATCGCCCTTGTTTTTGCTGTTATAACTATTGGCTGCCTGAACAAGGTAGTAGCCCAAAGCAGGAACAATCAGTCCGATTGGAACGTGCCGCCACCTGTGCCGCCGCCCTTGCATCCCGGCACCCAGGCAAAAGGGGGCAACAATGGCAAGCCTCAGTTAGATAAACCCGTTGCGCTTAGCCTGAGCGATATTCCTCCGGTTTCGTTACCGCCGGCGCCCCCTGTGCAAATGCCGGTTTTGGCCGCCGTTTCAATGGTGTCGCCGGTGGTAAATACGCCCGATCAGCCAACTATATTGGGTATTGAGGCCAACCTGCCCGAAATTCCTATGCCCGGAGCGCCCGAAACTCCCGGGTTGCCAAAACAATCCCTGCGTGATTTACCGGTAACATCAATTCCCGAGCTGCCGATACCTGCATCGCCCGAATTGCCCGCTTTGCCTGCCGAGCCGGCTCCATCGGGCCAACCCGCGCCTGCAAACGTATTAATGCCTGCTATGCCTGAGGTACTTACCCCCGCCATGCCTAACCCGCCGGCAAACGGGGGCGGATTAGAACCTTGGCCCAGCCCGGGGATTCCTGAAAATGCCAATTTCAAGCTGATTACCGTGACCGTAAAAGAAGGCAGAACAGGTAGTATAAAAGGCGCAAAAAAAGTTAAATCTAAATCAGTTAAAAAATAAAACAGGCTGGCTTAGTAATAGGCCAGATAGCAATCATGGTATATTTAAAACATATATTAATTATAACACTAACATTTATTGGCAGTGTTACCTGTGCGCAGATTAGATTTAAAATAGGCGATGAATTTCAACGGCAGGTTATCACCAAATCAAATTGTGTTTTACAACGGGGCGGTCAAACGCTACGTGTCGGTTCGATTTCAAACATTGTAAAAACCTACAAAGTAATAGATGCAACCGAAAAGAACGCCTCCGTTACCATCATAACCGATAAGTTGATTGATACCGTAAATGCGATGGATCAAAACCTGGTATATAATTCGGCCAGGCCAGGCGATCCAAATTCTATTATCCATGCAGGTTTGCAAAAAATGGTAAATACCCGGCCAATGGTTACGGTAAATCATAAAGGCGAAGTATTGAATTTAAAACGCCCTGTATCGGTAGATGATACGCTGTTGTCGTTCACCGGCATCCAGCCCGAGCGGTTATTACCCGGCAGCACCCTGCAGTTTATGGTCGACTTCCCTGTAAACCCAGCACTAAAAAAAGGTTACACGTGGACAGACGCCACCAAAGCTGCCGAAACCAGTTATACTATTTACGCTGTAAGCGGGCGTACTACCACAATAACCTATAAAACATCTGTTTTAGGCGGCAATTTAAATAGCCGCATTAACGGATCAATATTGATAGACAACCTCACCGGCATTATTTTAAAACGCTATTCGCAAAGTGTTTCTACCGGGTACGAAATGGTAAACGGTGTTGTTTATACTGCCACCCGCAGAACGGCCATTACCGAGGTGAGTGTTAAAAAGTAAAAGTATCAATATGTATGTACGCCAAATTTTTAGTGCTTATTCTTTTCAGTTATGTCCTGTCAAGTGTGGCCATTACCTGCCTTGTAAAAAGTTCCGGGCCAACTCTTATTAAAGAATTGGCCCGGATTTTAAGCTGATACTCTATTATTTCTCCTTATCAAACTTCATCCAATGCAGGTTAAAGCCTCCCATATCCACATAAATTCTAACTTTATTAATACCGGCTTTTAATCGGATATTTTTCAGCTCAATAACCTGCCATTTTTTAAAGCCGCCTGTGGCGGGTACATTGATAGCTTGAGTGGCTCCATTAACATTTAGGGTTATTTTGCCATCATCGGCTGCTGCCGCTACTTTAAGCTTTACGGTGTAGCTGCCGGATGCCGTGGTTTTCAGTGTGTATTGCAGCCATTCGCCTTTTTCAATATCGGTTACATAATAACTATTGTAGGCGGCAGAATCTTTAGCGATATCTACCCCATCGTTACGATACATGTGCCCATTGTTGCCTTTGCCGTATTTACCGGTTGATACGTGATAGTCGGCAGTATCGGTATCAAAATAGGCGTAGCCGTTGCGGCCCAGGTCATAATCTACCGCGTTGATGATAGTGCCATTGGTAATCTTATTGGCCTTAAACGGTTTGGTTGCTGTGGTGTGGGGCTGCCTGAAAATAGCATCTATCACATCATGGTGAATAATGGCGTTTTCCAGTTGGGCATAAGTGGCCATTTCTAAAGTACCGCTGTAAACATTGCTTTCCTTGGGCTTGTTCCGGCCGGTATTCAGGTAGTTGGTAACATCGTCATAATTCGGGTTCGATGGTATCTCGATGGGGTTATTATTACCCATCTTTTTCAACGGCCAAAGCGCCCAGCCAATATTATTTTTCTCTAACAGGCCAATAGCTTCGGTTAGCCACACGTTGGAGTTTTCGCCGGTTTCGCCAAGCCATACGGGAATGTTGTACTGGTCGCGGGTTTTTACAATATGTTCTACCGATTTTTGGTCGTTATAGTTCCAGTATTTGTGAAAGCTAAGCACCATGTTTTTATCCCAGGCCGGCAAAATGCCGTTGTAGTTGTTGCCCCAGCCATTACCTTCAATAATAATAATGTGCTTTTTATCAACCTGGCGTATCGCCGTTGTAATATCAACCATCAATTTTCTTAGCGGAGCATTGGTTTTTTCCTTCAGGCCATTTTTATCATTCGCCGGGTCATCAAAGCCAAAGTTGGGTTCGTTAATAATGTCATAACCGGCTATGTTGGGCTCGTTTTTATACCTGTCGGCAAGTTTATGCCAAAGGGCAATCATTTTTTGCTTGTTAGCCTCGCTATCCCACAACGAGGGGTTATCGGTATTCCTGTCGGATATGTTCAGATCATTGCCCTGGCCGCCCGGTGTGGCATGCAAATCAAGTATCAGATACATATGATTGGCCTTACACCAGGCCAGCAGGTCGTCGGTCATTTTAAAGCCTTTGTCTATCCAGGTATTTTTTCCGGCAACGGGTTCTTTTTCTATAGGGAGCGTATACAGGTTATAATGCATGGGCAGCCTAACCGAGTTAAAGCCCCATCGATGCATCGAATCCACATCAATTTTGCGGGTGTTGTTGGCCAGCCAGGTATCGTAAAACTCTTTGGTTTCTACCGGGCCCATCAGCTCCTCCAGCCGCTCGCGGATGCGGTATTGGCGGCTATCTTTGGTTACATGCAGCATGTAACCCTCCTGCAGCATCCAGCCGCCAAGACCCATGCCGCGCAGCAGCACATTTTTGCCTTTTTCGTCGGTTATCTTTTTACCGTCAGTCTTTAAAAAACCCTGTTGTGCCTGGCTTTGTACCGATATAAAAGAGGCCGCGGCCAATACCAACAGGCTCTTAAAAGAAAATATATTTTTAACAGATTTTGTTAACATGTTATTAGCGATTATTATAAACGTTTATTTTAAGAGAGCCAAGAGTCAAGAATCAAGATAAGCGCAAAAGGCTGTTACCTGTTTTTTTCTTTGTCATGTCTTAATTCTTGATTCTAATTCTACCATGTATAAGTACCAACAGATCCTTTATCTAAATGTGCGGCAAGTGTTTTGCCGGCGTAGCTGATATCAAAATCCTGTGCGGCGTCGCTGGTATTGGCCACAATTAAAACCTTTTTGCCATCGGGAGTTTTAAAAGCCACGTTTGGCAATTTATCCAGGTTGTTTGATGCTATGCGCACCGAACCGGGCCTCACAAATTTTGATGCATGCGCAATGGTATAATAAGCCACGTTTTTTTTCACCTCATTTTTGTTGATGGTAACCGCGCCCTGGCACGATGGGCATCCGCCCCTATCGGTATAAGGTTTATAATCCTGGTCGGCGGCCAGGTTCCATTCCAGTACGTTGCGGCTCCAGTTGCGGGTTGCGCCAATAATCAGGTGCTTTAGCGGCCACCTCATATCAATGGTCGATTCGTTTTCGGGCTCAACCACCATCTGCTCCGTAAAGTAAACATTCTTTTCCGGGTGGGCGTAGTGAACGGTGCTTAGGGCGCTGATATCGCCGCCATATAAGTGAAAACCCGAGCCATTAATATATTTTGCTGCCGCTTTGTCGTTTAATATCGAAATTGGGTAGTCGGGCCGGTCGCAGTTATGATCGTACAAAATAATTTTTGTTTTGATGCCTGCTGCCTTAAAGGCAGGGCCTAAGTTGTTTTTAATAAAAGCACCTTCATCAGGGGCAACCAGCAGTAAGCTGGGATTGTTGCCGGGATGTAAAGGCTCGTTTTGTACGGTAATGGCATCTATGTTTATGCCCTGTGCCTTCATCCCCTGTATATATTTTACCAGGTATTTAGCATAGGTACCCCAATATTCGGGCTTTAACCTGCCGCCGCGGGTATCGTTGTTGGTTTTCATCCATGCCGGGGGCGACCATGGCGAACCCAATATTTTTATTGAGGGGTTAATGGCCAGTATTTGTTTCATCACCGGTATTACGTCCTGTTTATCGGGGCCAAGGTCAAAATGTTTTAATGTGGGGTCGGTTTGGCCGGCGGGCATGTCATCGTACGAGAAAACTTTTTCATTTAAATCAGATGCGCCTATGCTCAACCGCAAATAGCTTACGCCAATGTTGTTGTCATTAAAGGCAAACAAGTTTTTTAACAGCGCGGCGCGGCTATCGGCATTCATGCGGATGATGTGCATGGCGCTGCCGCCGGTAAGCGCGAAGCCAAAACCATCAATGGGCTGGTAAGTTTGCTTATCATTCACCGTAATGGTAATTTCATTGGGCTTGCCCCCTGTTTTAAACTCCTGCGTTTCTTTTTGCCTGGCAAACAATGCCGACCTATCGGCTTTAGTAAGCCAAACACTGGCCGCTGTTGTTTTTTGAGCTGATGCTATGGTAGCGGTACACATCAGCGCTGCCGCCGATAAAAACGAAATGACATGTTTATTCATCAAACAAATATTTAACGGGTTATACATAATCCAAAACAGGAAAAAAGGCCGGAAGGCAATTGGTTGAGTAAATTTATTATTGTTTTTGGTATATAAAGGCCTAAATTATTAAGTAACCAACAATTTACGTGTATTTGGTACACAAAGACTTCAGAGAACACGGATACAAAGGTCTGAACTGTTAATCTGACAAGAAACGTGTATTTGAAAGGGCGAGTTAAAGACCCGGAAAAGCACCATTTAATTAGAACCTAAATTTATTTGCTTTTATTAAAAATAAGCTATATTTTCACTTGCACTATCCGCATGAGAGACCCGAATAAAAAGATCATCATTTTTGATGATGACGAAGACATCCTTTCTATATGTAGTTATATTTTAGAAGAGCAAGGCTGGGAAGTTTTTACCTTCACTGATTGCAATAATATAACGGAAAAAGTATCTGGTGTTTTACCGGATGTTATACTTATGGATAACTGGATTCCAGATGCTGGCGGCATTATTGCCACCCAAACGTTAAAGAAATCGGAAGCATTAAAAAACATCCCGGTAATTTACTTTTCGGCCAATAGCGATATCCAGATCCTGGCCAGCAATGCCGGTGCCCAAACTTATCTTGCCAAACCGTTTGACCTGGAAGAATTGGAAAAGGTAATCAGCAAGGTGCTGATTAGTTAATAATCATTAAATTTTTATTCTACAGTATATAACAAGGCCCCATCTGCTCAGGATAGGGCCTTGTTAGTTTATGCCTTTTATTGCGGACCGCCCGGGCCGCCGCCACCAGGACCGCCACCGCCTGGCCCACCGCCATCGCCGCGGCCGCCACGTTCGCCGCGCGGCCTGTCGCCCCTGATGTCCTGGGTTGGCGCTTTACCGGCAAATTTTTGCAGCCGCAGGGTAAAGGTAAGCAAGTAATAACGCGCTAACCTGTTTACGCTCGATTGCGTAATTGAACTGGTAGTTGTTGTTGATGAAAAACCGGTATTTTGATTAAACAAATCAAATCCGGAGAGGCGTAACGTAGCCACTTTGTTTTTCAGAAAACGGCGCTCAACATACACGTTTAAAATATTAGGATTGGTTATCTGGATGTTTGAAGTATAACCATAGTTGGTTGCCTTGGTATAATCGTAGCTAAATACCCAATCGCCAAAATAGTTTTTGCCGTTAAGGCCAATGTTCCAGGTCCTGATATTAGTTAAACCATCGTTAACCGGGTTTTTTATCGAGTTGTTTGTACGGTTGATAGCATAGTTGGTTAAAATTTGCGCGTCGATGATATTTGGTAAATCTACCCTGAAGCGAATTTCGGGTGTAAATACCAGGTTTTTAGCAATGTTTTTTTGTTGTGCAGAAGCTATTTCTTCAGCAGTGGCCGCAAGCGGGTCGCCGGTAACTGTGGTTAAATAACCTACGTTGTTATTGTATTGGGCAGTGCCATTCAGCGTAAGCGAGTATTTACGCTCGGCCCATGGTTTTGAATAGGTTACACGGCCTGTAAAGTTGTAAAATCCATCGGCATTTAAATATTGGGTAAAAATGCGACTTGACGTGGTTGACGAAATAGCATTGGTTACAATTTGGTTGGATATGTTTTGATAAGTAAAGTTTGCAAAAAACACATTACCTGTTGTAAAACTAAAGTTGTTGTACCTGATAGATATATTGTTGGTAAACGCTGGTTTCAGGTATGGGTTGCCCTGAACCGGGTATAGCGCATTTGAAAAATCGATAACTGGCTGCAACTGCGTAAAGCTTGGTGCCGCGTTTGAGCCGTTATAGTTAACCGCGAATGTTTTGCTGCGCGAAAAATTATAAATATAGCGGGCAGTAGGTATAATATTAAAGGTGTTTTTATGCGTATCCGGGATGTTATCGTTTGATACGGAGTGGCCATCTAACGTTGAGGGCTGCACGGCTAAGCCTAAAGTATAGTTATACTTTTTCTCGATGAACCGATAGTTTAAGCCAACCTTATTGGTGGTAAACGTATAATCAAATTTGTTCGACAGCAAATCGTACACATTCCACGTTTGGGCGTTGCTTAGCGTGTCTGTTTCCTTATTATTTACCGTTGCCGAATGGTTTAAGGCGTAATTAAGCTCTAAATATGAACGTGCGCCCAATGGCTCAAGGTACGATAGGTTTACGCCAACGCTATTGGTACGGCTATACGTATTAATAATCTGGTTTTCGGGAGCGGTTTGCTGTGTACCCGGAACAAAATTATAAATAGGGTTTTGATATGATGTGGTTGGCGCCGAGCTTGCCGATGCAAAAATACTCAGGTTACGGCGGTGCGGAAATCTATGGTTATACAATGCTGTAATACCGTAATTAGGCGATTGCGAATCGCCATTGGTAGTAGAGGTGTATGCCGAAGCAAGGGTTCCTTTCCTGGTAAGGTTTACACTATCCGATTCATTGGTATTGGTGCTGCCGTATGAAAAAGATGGCACCACCTTTAAGTAATTAACAGTATCCGGCTTATACTCCATGTTCCAGTTAAACCGGTGATTTATATTCTGATCTTTTTCGAGGCTTAACTGGTGCTGCTCGCTTGGGTTGGCTGCCGAGGTGTTTTGCTGAAAAATATTGTTATTGGTGCTTGTGGTATTATCTGCAAAGCTATAACTACCATATACAGCAAGATTTTTGCCCCACTGATCGCGAAAGTTTACGCCTATTGATTTTGCATCGGTTAAGCCATTTTGAGCGGTAATAAGACTTCCGCCGCCACCACCGCCACGGCCCGCATTGCCACGGCCACCACCACCGCCAAAACCACCACCGCCGCCGCCACCTGTAGTGCCGAACGAAAAGGTGTTAACATTGGTGTTATTGATACTTCCCTGCACCGCAATTTGCTGATCGCCGTGGAAATTGAAAATATTTAATGATCCTATGTAGCGGTTTTTATTGGGTACCCCCTGGTCTTGTGGCAAGGCATCGCGACCATCGCCTGCAGTAGCCTGGGCTGTATAGCCATAGTTTTTATCTTTCCTAATGGTAATGTTCATTACTTTGGTAGGGTCGCCGGTTTTAATACCTGTAAGATTGGCCTGATCGCCGTAATCATCAATCATCTGTATGTTCTCGATGATATCAGCAGGCAGGTTTTTGGTAGCGCTCTGCACATCGCCGCCCATATAATCCTTGCCGTTTATCCGCACTTTGGTAACCTGCTTGCCCTGCGTGGTAATATTGCCGTTTACATCCACATCCACACCAGGAAGCTTTTTTATCAAATCTTCGGTGGGCGCGTTCGCGCGTACTTTGTAAGCAGCAGCGTTGTATATTACCGTATCCTCTTTAAGGGTAATGGGGTTGGCGGCTCCTACAATGTTTACCTGGCCAAGCAAATTTGTTTCGGCCTTTAATAATATCAAACCTAAATCTACCGGCTTGGTATTATCCTCCAATGCAAAGTGTTTTTTTATGGCTGTAAACCCAATTGACGATATCGTAAGCGTTATTTTACTGCCTTTAACGCCAGGGAACCTGAATTTACCATTAGCATCGGCAACGGTTAATGAACTATCGCCGGCATCGTTAACCAGTTTTACACTACTGCCGGGCAAGCTAAGTTTGGCGGTATCGGCAATGGTACCACTGATATCGCGTGCAGTTTGGGCATATGCGCCAAAGGCGCTTAACAAAAAAATACTTAAAATTAAAATTAGGGGTTTCATGATATATGCTGAGCTACAAGTGTATTTATTTGTGTTAAAGACACGGTTAAAGTGCAAATGTTCAACATATAAAGGGCATATTAAATAATAAACATATAATTGTTACACATTCGGCTATTAAAGGCCTATCAATCATATTATTGTTACATATATGAGCAAAAAAAAGCCCGGCATTGCCGGGCTTGGGTGTTATTATAAGATCAGTCAGTTTTAAATTAATTCAAGTGCAATGCCGATGCAACTTCGTTATAGTTTTTAAAGTTGAGGCCGGGGTGGGTAACCTGTAAAGTAGTTACACTGCCACCAGGAATCACCACAACTTTAAAATCATAGCCGGGCGAGTTGAAATTAGCTATTACATTTACAAAGCCTAAGCCCACATCCGATTGGTATATGGCATTGGTAATCCTGATGAAAGGTAAAGCGTAAAAGCTTGATGTACCAGTTACCCTTAAATACACTAAAACAAGCCCGCTATTAACAATTTCCTGAGTAATTGCCGGTACATTAAGCCTGGTTGCCGCAGCCGAACTCACATTTTGATTGGTTATTATATAACTTTTGATGTTAGTAGTTCCATCAGCGCCTGCCGGCCCCTGTGGCCCCGCCGGTCCTTGTGGGCCGGTAGCACCAGTTGCACCCGTAGCTCCGGTTGCTCCTGTAGCGCCTGTAGCTCCGGTTGCCCCAGTTGGTCCTGCAGGACCTCTTGGCCCAACTGCACCTGTAGCGCCGGTTGCACCTGTAGCTCCCGTAGCGCCGGTTGCTCCCGTAGCGCCGGTTGCTCCCGTAGCACCAATTGGACCTGTCGGTCCTTGTGGCCCAATAGGGCCAGTAGCTCCGGTTGCCCCGGTAGCACCTGTTGCCCCTGCCGGCCCTTGCGGGCCAATAGGGCCGGTAGCACCTGTGGCTCCCGTAGCTCCGGTTGCTCCTGTTGGGCCAGGTATACCCGTTGTTGCGCCTTGCGGCCCCTGCGGCCCTGTTGCACCTGTATCTCCTTTTGGCCCCTGTGCCCCATCAGCACCTGTAGCCCCGGTTGGGCCGGGTGTTTTATCCCTTTTGCATGAATTTATGCTAATCATGCAAAGCAATAAAACGGGTAGTAAAAGTCGTAGTTTTCCCATAACAAATATTTTTAGTAGTATATAGTATGCTTTAGTACGGATGTGTGGATAATTAGTTACACGAAACAGCGGCAGAAAACGTTATTTTTATTATTAATTAAAATTTTAGCCGTGATGATTATCCACATAGTTATTAAACAAATGTCTAAAAGACGGTGCAACAAAACTCCAAGCAATTTCGTTATACTTAAAAAACATTTAACCTATGAACAAGATCAGCAACAATTTACACGCAAAGGTCCATAATTGGATGGATGCGATCGGCTTTAGGCTCAATGCCTCGCAAACTAATGGTAAAAATAATGTTACAATCAATCATTATTTTTTTGAAACTTTCAATTTTTTTGAGAAAGCCAGGAGAAATCATCCAGAAAGCACCCAATTTCTTTGCTTTGATGCCTACGGCGAAAAAATAAATGTAAAATCACTGCTCGATATACAGGTTGCATTTTTTGAAAACATAAGTCAGCTTAAATAATGCCTGTTTTATTGCTGCTAATTGTTCAATAGTAAAAGAATTTTTCCCAGGCATCAATGCATGCCAAAATCATAAAAAAAAGCCTGCTTAATAATTTACTTAAGCAGGCTTTTTATTCGGCTATCTTTACCTAAAAGACAAATTAGTTATCCACATTTGTTTTTGGCCAGCAATTAAGGTACCCCTTGCCTGTATATTCTTTCAATATTTCTTCGCTATTGATGCCACGTATCACACCAGCACCGGGTAGATTAACTATTGGCCTCGTTGGGTTTAACGCTTCTTTTATGCGCAGCTTTAAATCAGCATAATGTGCAGCAGTTAATGCATCGCCTCCTTTTGGCAGGCTGGCATCAATTATCTTTAATTCGGCACGTACCATAGGCCTGATATCCGATAAAGCCATATTGATTGGTGTTAACCCAAATGAGGCTAATACCTGCGGCGGGAAGCCCGGGAAGCCCCTGAAATCATCAGTCAATAAACTCCTTAGGTTTTCCACGTATCCGCGCTGCAGGTTGCGTTTAAATGCATCTGGTTTGCCGGTTGAAAAAATACCTGGGCGCAGGTCATCCAGCAAATTGGCTACGGTATAAGCGGCGGTGCCGTTTTTGGCTTCATTATCATACATACGAGCCAGCCTTGATTGGCTTAGTACATTGCCAAGCACAGCTACCTGCATCCCTTTAATGCGGTTGTACATTACGCCATTATCAAACTTGCCCAGCTCGGCTTTATCAATAAGCCAATAAGGCGTGGTAAATATTTGTTTATTTAAAAAAACCACCGCATCATGTTGCAAGGCTTTACCTATAAAATCATAAACCGGGCCTTTTTGATCATACGTTTTAAAGTTTTCGTTCATCCCGCCAATGTTGGTGGTTACATGGCCCATATAACGGTAATACTGACCCAAAACCTCGTTGTAGAGCTCGCTTACATCACTATAGTCTTCATTTTTTTGATAGGTCCATTTTTCAAGGTTTGGTAAAATACGCTTCAGGTTGGCAATACCATACGTACTCGCCTTCATCGCATTATCGCCTAAATCTTCATTTTGTAGGCGCGGATCAATTGATGTGCCCTGGCGGCCAAAATAGTACAAGGGGTTACCTGCTTTTTTATTTGTCCAATCGGCCAGTATATCTTTTTCCTCATCGGCAGTTTTATTGCCGGGGAACCAGCTATAGCCCCATTTTACAGCCCAAAGGTCGTACTCGCCTATTTGCGGGTAAAGGTGCGTTACATTATCGCCAGGCTGGGCTATATAGTTAAAACGGGCATAATCCATAATTGATGGCGCGGTACCGTGCTTATCCGTAAACGATTTTGAGCGTAACGAATCGACAGCATAAGCATAGCTTGAACCAAAATTGTGCGGCAAACCGAGCGTGTGGCCAATTTCATGAGATGATACAAAACGAATCAGCTCGCCCATTTGCTCATCGGTAAACTGGGCTTTGCGTGCGGCAGGATTAACAGCTGCAGTTTGTATCAGGTACCAATCGCGCAGCAGATTCATTACATTATGGTACCAGCCAACATGGCTTTCTAATATTTCGCCGCTTCGTGGGTCGGATACGTGCGGGCCGTAAGCATTTTCGACATCAGACGCAAAGTAGCGGATAACACTGTAGCGGGCATCTTCGGTACTAAATTCAGGATCCTGCTTTTTTGTTGGCGCTTCTTTCCCTACAATGGCATTTTTAAAGCCCGCGGCTTCGAACGCCTTATTCCAGTCGTTTATACCGGCAATTAAGTATGGCACCCATTTTTTTGGTGTGGCAGGGTCAATGTAGTAAATAATTTGCTTTTTAGGTTCAACCAGTTGTCCTTTGGCATAAGCTGCCGGGTCTTTTGGTTCCAGTTTCCAGCGGTGTATATAGGCTGTAACCTCCGATTTTTGCTTATCGGTACCATAATCAGTTTGGCGCTGGCCAAAAAAACCGACCCTTGCATCGCTGATGCGTGGTTTCATTGGTGTTTTTGGCAATAATACCATTGAGGTATTTAATTCGAACGTTACCGCACCGTTTGAGTTATCCGTCGGCGACTCGCCAGAACGATAGGTTTTTAATGTACGGGCCTCCAGGTTAATGGGGAAGCTTTTAATGGTATCGATGTATGACCGTGCGCCATCAACCCCCGAAATTTTATAGGCTTTTTTTACATCATCAGATAAACCTATCGCTGCAATATCGCCGTTGTAAAAATCTGTTACATCAATTAAAACACCGGTTGTATCTTTATTAAAAGCCTTGATATCAAAAGAAGCCAAAACGGCATCAAGGTTTGAGTTTTTAACCGACTGATACATATCAGATGTACTATCGGCCCTTACACTATAACTGGGTACACGAATAAAAACCTGTTTATCATGGCGCTCCCATTTCCAAACCTGCTCGTTAAGCTGTTCGCCGCCGTATTGCTGACCAAATGTTCTTAAACCGGCCGGAGTTTTTACGTAGCGGGTTACAACAAGCATTTCGCGGCTTAGCAATGAATCTGGAATTTCACAGTAATACTTGCCATCAACCTTATAGGTATTAAACAATCCGCTATCAGCTTTCATTTTACCCGTAATCAGGTCGCTGAATTTCTTGATGCCCTCTTTTTTAGGGGCGCCAACGGTAGCGGTAGCAGTTGTACCACCGGGGCCGGCTGTTGTTTTAAGGGTTAAAGTTTGATTTGCCGTTTGCTTTTTTGTGGCGCAGGAGGCAGCCAAAACGGTTAAAATTAACGCAGTGCCGCGGATAAACTGGCCTGCCACAGGGTTTTTCTTCATTAATTAGTCTACTTAAAACGTAAACTTATGCAAAGTTTACCGTTTTTTATAAAACAGGGGCTTAATTAAATAAAAAGAGGCCATCAAATTCTGCGTTTTAAGGTAAGCACTACCTTATCCAGCCTTTTATCATGAAAAACATCCAACAAAAGGCTCCTGTCATTTCTCGAGCGGAATAATTCGTCAATTTCTTCAAGGCTCATTTTAGAAACCGGCTTAAAGTTAATGGCAACTATCTCGTCATCCCGCTCCAGTCCTATTTCGTCGCCGGCCGAGCCGGGCTCCACGCGGTTAATAATTACCCTATCCAAATTGGCGCCCGCGGCATAGTATTCAATGCCGCTCATATCATGTTCAAAGGGCTGTTTAAAATTGGCATTGGGTTTCAGATACATAGAATTACCTGTATAATCGAAGATAACCGAGAACCGCTTAAGCACACCAATGCCCAGGTTACCATCCCTGGGTACCGAAAGCCGGGTTTGGTTATTGCCGTCGTCGGGAAAGGATGATATAATGCCTTTAATTTTAAACTTGCCTATCTCGAGCGATTCCAAACGGGCAATGAACCCATTAATAGGCCCGTTTAAACCAATCCCGAGGTTGGCCGACGCGATAAATTTTTGTGGCAACCCATATAATGGTATAATCTTTTCAAGCGATATCGGGTGCCCGGCTCCAAGATCAATAATTAGTTTGCTTTTTACAACACGCCCCCCCTGCAACACCACATTACTTACTACATAAGGCTTTCTATCTTCAATAGTTATGGGTATCTGCGTACCCTTCCTGAAAACTTTAAGGTCTTTTGGCCGCGTAACAGTAACTGTGCTATCCTGAAAATCTATTTTAACGGCAAGGTTGTTGAAAAACTCGTATCCTATAAGCCCGTGTATAGGCATGCCTGCATAACCCGATAAGCTGAAAAGATCTTTTTTTAATATAGCCGCCGCCACATCGTAACTTACCAGGCCCGGAATATCTATTTTTAAGGCCGAAGTTACATACGCTTCGGCATCGGCACCTTCGCCAAGTCCGGGTATCTTTAAGGTGCGTTTATTAGGTATGCTGATAGAATCGGCTAACTTAGGGTCGGTTATAATCATAAGGCCAACGCCGGTGTCTAAAATAAAATTAAACGGCCCCCTGTTGTTGATGCTTAATTTAATAACCATAAGGTTACGCACCAGCCTAAAAGGTATGGTTACTTTTTTTTTGCGGGCATCTAAATCAAAGTACTGTGCACGGGCTGTTGTGAAACAACATGCCAGCAGGCACAAGAGCCACAACGACCGGAAATGCTTTAGTTTATGAAATAGCTTAAGTAACAATTTGGTATAATTGGTAATATTAAATTTACAACATTAATTGGTTAAATAAATAAATATTTATGCGGGGCACAACATTTACGTTTCTGATAACAATTTACGGTTTATTATTGGGGAGTTGCAGTATTCAAAGCCATTCCATTAATAAACGGAATATTAAAAAGCAGTTTGAGCAATCGCAGGTGTCCAATGATCATTTTACCGGTTTTGCTTTGTACGATATGGACCAAAAAAAGATGGTATTTGAGTTAAATTCTGATAAATATTTTACCCCTGCATCAAATACCAAACTGTTTACTTTTTATACCTGCCTTAAAATGCTGGGCGATTCGATACCGGCATTAAAGTACGAAGTGCGCCATGATTCACTGGTATTTTGGGGCACCGGCGACCCATCCTTTTTACACAGCGACCTAAAGGGAGTTAACGGTTTTAATTTTTTAAAGAACAGTAGTAAAAACCTGTATTGGTCGGCCACCGGTTATACGGGTAAAATTTTTGGCCCCGGATGGGGATGGGATGATTACAATGACGATTACCAGCAGGAGCTAAGCGTTTTCCCGATAGAAGATAACGAAGTGTTTTTATATGGCGATGCCGATGGAAACCTGCAGGTAAAACCGCAATACTTTAAAAGATTTTTAACCCG
Organism: Mucilaginibacter sediminis; assembly: GCF_051903035.1. Taxonomy (NCBI): domain Bacteria; kingdom Pseudomonadati; phylum Bacteroidota; class Sphingobacteriia; order Sphingobacteriales; family Sphingobacteriaceae; genus Mucilaginibacter; species Mucilaginibacter sediminis. Next base: position 5,445,163 of record NZ_CP170602.1, on the reverse strand, counting down.
CGACCCCGATTTTAAGCCTGCCGGATTTAAAGTACAACGCGACCTGTTAACTAACCGGTTTGCATATCCGCAAACAGACGTTCCTAAAAAATTCAACCAGTTGGTACCCTGGAAAACAAGCGATATGCTTACAAAGGAATTGTTAGAAGATACCTTAAAAAAACCTGTTTACCTAACATACTTGCCCATCAGCAACTCAGCTAAAACAATTTATAACACCAACGCCGATTCTGTGTACCGACGAATGCTGCAGCCCAGCGATAATTTTATTGCCGAACAATTGCTGCTGGTTTGCTCGTCGGTAAAGTTTAATATGCTGAACGCCGATTCGGTAATCAATTACTCGAAAAAGCACTTTTTAAATGATTTACCCGATGAGCCGCAATGGGTAGACGGATCGGGCCTGTCACGTTACAATCTGTTTACCCCCCGAAGCATGGTAAAATTACTGTGCAAAATTGCCGGCGAAGTTAAAAGTGATACACTGCTGCACAGCCTGATGCCTGCGGGGGGACTAACCGGTACCATTAAAAATGCCTATAAAACAGATAACGGGAAGGCTTTTGTTTGGGCTAAAACCGGATCGTTATCCAATAATCATAATCAAAGCGGTTACCTGGTAACTCGTAAGGGCAAGCACCTGGCCTTCGCTTTCATGAATAACAATTTTACCCGGCCCGCTAAAGATATCAGGGGCGAAATGGTGAGGGTGATGACATGGATACATGAAACGTATTGAGCGGCAGCCCCCTCTAAATCCTTCCCGGTAGGGGAGACTTACAATGCTATTAAGTTAAGAGATACAGAAGTGAAAAAATAATATCGAACACTGAAGTTCGAATATCCAACACCGAAGTTTTTCATTCATTATTCGAAATTGGATATTCAGTGTTCGATATTAAATTGGCCTTAATTCCTTGACTTAATAGCATTGGGGAGATTTACAGGGGGCTAATTCAGCCTCCTCACCATCTGTTCTTCTACTTTTTTAAACACCTGGATGGGCTTAAGGCTGCGCCAGCCCAGATCATCTAACTGGCCACCAAAGTTGATGTAGTAATCAATATTATTACGCTTAAATTCGTCAATCACATGCTCGCGGAAGTTGACGCCGGCTATCCACCCGTCTTCAACATCCTGAAACCACTCTTCGTAATAACAGTCATCTGAAGAGTGGAAGTTGAGAATATTTTCGCCTATCAGTATAAAATGATTGATACCGTTATCAATCATCAACTCCAGTATCTCGCGTTTCAGCATCATGATATCGTTGTTAATGGCATCATTCCACTCGCCTATAAACTCAATAATGGTATAGCCTTTTTCATAATCGGCATACAGCACCTTCATGTATAACGTGTTGGAGCCGAACGAATCCCATTGCGGATGCAGCAGATAGTTGTATACCTGCTTATCAAACTCAAACTCACTATACTCCGTAGCATAAAAAGGCGAATATTCGTCTTCGGCTGCTATGTAATCATCCCTCCAGCGGTAATATGGTTCTATCTCGTGCATTGTTCAGATGTGCAAATTTCAAATGTGCAGATTTCAAATTTCAGATGTGCAGATGTTAAAGTTAATAACATCATTTGGACATCTGAAATCTGCATATCAAGCAGTTTTATAATTATCAACAGCAGCTCTTACACTGCCGTATTTTTTTAGCAGGGTGGCGGCTTCGGCTTCGGCAAGGCCGGTTTCGTCCATTACCATGTGGGTACCGCGGTCAATCAGTTTATCATTACTTAACTGCATATCAACCATTTTATTCCCTTTTACCTTGCCCAGCTGAATCATTACACTGGTGCTCAGCATATTTAAAACCAGCTTTTGGGCCGTGCCTGCCTTCATCCGGGTCGATCCGGTTAAAAACTCGGGGCCGGTAACTACTTCAACGGGGTATTGTGCAACGGCCGCAACCGGACTGCCGCTATTGCAAACTATACAGCCGGTAACCATATTATGGCTGTTGGCCGCTTTAAGGCCGCCAATTACATAGGGTGTAGTGCCCGATGCGGCAATACCCACCACTACGTCTTTTTCTGTCACATTATACTCCAATAGGTTGTGCCAGGCAAGTTCGGTATTGTCCTCGGCAAATTCAACCGCTTTTCTGATTGCTCCGTCCCCACCGGCTATCAGCCCAACTACCATATCAAACGGGACACCAAATGTTGGCGGGCACTCTGATGCGTCAACTACGCCAAGGCGGCCACTGGTACCGGCACCTATGTAAAAAAGACGGCCGCCGTGCTTCATCCTTTCGGCAGTTATGGTGGCCAGCGCCTCAATCTGCGGCAATGCTTTGGCCACCGCAAGCGGTACAGTTTGGTCTTCCCGGTTAATGTTTTCCAGGATTTCTTTTACCGATTGCAGCTCCAGATTTTTATAATGCGATTCCCTTTCGGTGGTACGTTCCATTAATTTTTAATAATTTATAACAAAATTCGTTAAAAAACATCAAATGCAAGGCTGCCGATAAAAATTATTGGCAACGCATTGATTAACTTTGTTTGCTGAATATGAAAAAGACTGCGGGTGTAATTTTCAGGACGCTGATCCTGTTGCTGGTGGGCATTACTATTGGATTATACATTAGTAGGAATAATGGCGACCGTAACCTTGGCTTTTCGTTTTCTGGGGATGATAAACTATCTAAAGTGCTAACCCTGGTTGGTGAAAATTATGTGGATAGCGTAAACGTTGACAGCATTGAAGGCGCATCAATTAACGAGTTGCTGCAAAACCTCGACCCACATTCGCTATACCTGCCTCCGCAACAGGCGCAAAACATCAACGAACGCTTAGAGGGGGGCTTTAACGGCATCGGCATTGAATACGTGTTACTACGCGATACACTGGTAATTACCCAGGTATATGCCGGAGGGCCTGCCGATAAAGCGGGCTTACCTGTAGGGAGTAAAGTTGTTAATGTTGATCATAAAAAATTCTCGGGCACAAAACTAACGGCCGATAAAGTGAATGATATTTTCCGGGGCGAAAAAGATGCCACCATTGTGATGGATGTGATAAACCCTAATGGCAAAGGCACCAAAGCATTTGTCATGAAACGCGGCCGGGTTGATATCAGCAGCATAAACGCGGCTTACATGGCCACGGCCAATACAGGCTACATCAAAATAAGCAAGTTTGCTGCTACTACTGATGTTGATTTCAGGACGGCACTTAACCGGCTAAAGGTTGATGGCATGAATAAACTGGTACTTGATCTTCGGGGCAATGGCGGCGGGTATCTAAGTGCAGCTACATCAATGGCCGACGAATTTTTGGGCAAGGGGAAACTAATTGTATACACCAAAGGCATCCATGAGCCCCGCACCGATTATTTTGCCACGGATTCGGGCACTTTTCAACAAGGTAAAGTAACCGTATTGATAGATGAATATTCGGCATCGGCAAGTGAAATATTGGCCGGCGCTTTACAGGATTTGGATAGGGCTACCATTGTTGGCCGCCGATCTTTTGGCAAGGGGTTGGTGCAACAGCAGTTTCCGTTTGGCGATGGCTCGGCTATTAATTTAACGGTGGCAAGGTATTATACCCCATCCGGCAGATCGATCCAAAAATCATATAAAGGCGGCATTAGCAGTTACCGCAATGAGCTGGCCCAGCGCATGCAAAAAGGCGAATTGTTTTCTGAACAAAGCAACCGCAGTGATTCCGTTTTTAAAGGATCATCATACCACACCACAGGTGGCCGCAAAGTTTACAGCGGCGGCGGCATTATGCCCGACGTTTTTGTACCTGTTGATACTACCCAAAACACACAAGTTGTGCAAAACCTTGGCGAACAACAGCTATTTTCGGCTTATGTGATTGATAAAATGCAACCCTTACTGGGCAAGTATGCCAATGGCGAAGACTTTATAAAACATTATAACATCAGTGATGATGATTTTCGTGGTTTTATCCTATACTCATCTCAAACCCTAAAGGAAATGGATTCGCGCGAATTGCTGCAATCAAAAGATTATATCAAAAACATCCTAAAAGCAAGCGCAGCCCGGCTTAAATGGGGCGATAACGCTTTCCAGGAAGTGATGAACACCAATGATGTGGCTTATAAAAAGGCGTTGGAACAGTAGGGATGGATGTGCAGATTCCAAATGTGCAGATGAAATTAGGCACAGCAAAATTGTCCGATTGCACAATCAAAAATCATCTGCATATCTGCACATTTAAAATCTGCACATCAAGCGCTTATTTCTGCCTGAACCACACCTGTACCGGCGCTCCGCTGAAATCAAAGTTTTCCCTTAGTTTGTTTTCAATAAAGCGATAGTAAGGCTCTTTAACATACTGCGGCAAGTTACAGAAGAACGCAAACATGGGCGATGAGCCTGCAATTTGGGTGATGTATTTAATTTTTACGTATTTGCCTTTGATGGATGGCGGCGGATAGTTTTCGATAATGGGCAGCATTACCTCGTTCAGTTTGGAGGTAGCTATTTTGCGGGCGCGGTTTTGGTAAACCTGGTTGGCAACATCAATTACCTTTAACACCCGTTGCTTTTCGGTAACGGATGTAAATACGATAGGTACATCCGTAAACGGTGCAATCTTCTCGCGGATCATCTCTTCAAAAACCTTAACGGTTTTGTTATTTTTTTCGATTAAATCCCACTTATTCACCACAACCATAATGCCTTTTTTATTCTTTTCGGCCAGGTGGAAGATATTGATATCTTGTGATTCGATGCCTTCAACTGCATCAATCATCAAAATAATTACGTCGGCTTCTTCCAAAGCCTTTATAGTACGCATTACCGAGTAAAACTCGATGTTTTCTTTAACCTTGGTTTTTTTACGCATCCCGGCAGTATCAATCAGCATAAAATCGTGCCCGTACTGGTTGTAATGGATGTGGATAGAATCGCGGGTGGTACCGGCAATAGGGGTAACTATGTTGCGGTCTTTACCTATAAGCGAGTTGATGATAGATGATTTACCCACGTTTGGACGGCCAACGATGGCGTATTTAGGGCGGGTATTTTCTTCAAGCACCTCGTCGTCAAAATGCTTTACAACTTCGTCAAGCAACTCGCCTGTACCAGAACCTGTCATGGATGAGATACTGTAAATCTCGCCCAGGCCAAGGCTATAAAACTCGGTAGCATCAGATAATAGCGCGTTGTTATCCAGTTTGTTTACTACCACAAAAACCGGCTTTTTGCTTTTGCGCAGCATGGTGGCAATTTCATCGTCAAGATCGGTAATGCCTGTTGTAACATCAACCATAAACAAAATAACCGATGCTTCTTCAATTGCTATTTCTACCTGCTCACGAATGGCAGCCTCAAAAATATCAGCAGAGTTGGCTACATAGCCGCCTGTATCAATTACGGTAAACTGGTGGTCGGTCCATTCAGATACACCGTAGTGCCTGTCGCGGGTTACACCGCTAAAATCGTCAACAATGGCTTTGCGGGTTTCGGTTAAGCGATTATATAGAGTTGATTTGCCTACGTTAGGGCGGCCAACAATGGCTACTATGTTACTCATGCTTTTAAATTAGAGTCAAGAATCAAGAACCAAGAGTCAAGATTTATGCAAATCTATCTATCTTAAAATTCCTGTTCTATATATAAATGAAATTTTATTAAAGGGTCAAGACAAAATCCTGATTCTTGACTCTTGATTCTTTCGGTCTATGATTCGTATCCGAATTTTTTAAGGTAATTTTTTTTGCTGCGCCAGTCGGGTATCACTTTTACAAACATCTCCAGGAAAATTTTCTTCTGAAAAAACTCTTCCATATCGCGGCGGGCGTAAGTGCCAACTATTTTAAGCATACTGCCCCCCTGGCCAATAATGATATTCTTTTGCGAATCGCGCTCTACAATAATTTCGGCGCTGATGCGGTGCAGTTTTTCGCCTTCAACAAATGCGGTGACTATTACTTCGGCGCTGTAAGGAATCTCTTTTTTGTACTGTTTAAGTAATTGCGCCCGGATCATCTCCGACGCAAAAAAGCGGTCGTTCCTATCCGTAAGCTGATCTTTTTCATAATAAGCCGGGTGCTCTGGCAAATTGCCGATCACAAAATCCATAATGGCTTTGATATTGTGGCCCAACAAAGCCGATATGGCGAAAATGGCTTTGGGGTTTAATTTCTCCTGCCAAAACTCCACTTTCTTTTTTACGGTTTCCTCATCGCTTTGGTCAATCTTGTTGATCAATACAGCAATTGGCGCCAGCGAACCTTCCAGTTTTTTTAACACGTCGGTTTCGTCAAACTCCTCGTAAATATCGGTAACCAGCAAAATCAGGTCGGCATCAACAATTGATCCGTCTACCTGGTGCATCATACTTTCGTGCAATGCATAATGTGGTTTGATAACCCCTGGCGTGTCCGAAAACACAATCTGGTAGTTATCATCGTTAACAATTCCCAAAATACGGTGCCTGGTGGTTTGCGCTTTTGGGGTGATAATTGACATTTTTTCGCCAACAAGGGCGTTCATAAGGGTTGATTTCCCGGCATTGGGCTTACCAATTATACTTACAAAACCTGCCTGGTGACTCATATAAAAATAATTAAAAATATATTTGGACTGCAAAGAAACGAATTATATCTTTGCAGTCCAATTAAAACGGAGTGCAAAATTGCATTTTGACAATTGGAAGCACCTTTCCGAGGTTATGACGGAATGCAACATATACCAATACAGTGCGGGATGGAGCAGTTGGTAGCTCGTCGGGCTCATAACCCGAAGGTCGTAGGTTCGAGTCCTGCTCCCGCTACATTTAAATCGAAAGCCTCAAGTTGGAAGATTTGAGGCTTTTTTGCTGGGCCGAACTCTCAATCCTTCATAATTAATTTGCAAATAAAATTGTTTCGGGTGTTTTAAGTAAATGGTGATATTTGCCATTGTAAAAGTAAACATAGCCCATGACCCGTTTATCTGTCAATATCAATAAAATAGCCACCCTGCGTAATTCACGCGGCGGAAACAACCCCGATTTGGTACAGGTTGCAAAAGATTGCGAACTTTTTGGAGCGCAAGGTATTACCGTACACCCCCGCCCGGATGAAAGGCACATTCGCTACCAGGACGTTTTCGACCTTAAAAAAATAGTTACCACCGAGTTTAATATTGAAGGCAACTGCCAGGAACAAAAGTTTATTGACCTTGTATTGGCCAACAAACCGGAGCAGGTTACGCTGGTACCTGATGTATTAGGGCAAATAACATCTAACCATGGCTGGGATACCATTACCAACTATCATTACTTAACAGATATGATAGCCGTTTTTAAAGAAGCCGGCATTCGCGTATCTATTTTTGTTGACCCGATTGCCAAAATGGTTGAAGGGGCCGCAAAAACCGGCACCGACCGGATTGAGCTTTACACCGAAGGTTATGCTACCCATTACCACCAGGGCAAAGAACTGGCTATAGCACCCTATATTGAAGCCGCGAAGGTAGCACACGAAGCCGGACTGGGCATTAACGCCGGACATGATCTCGATCTGCATAATTTAAAATACTTTGCAGAAAACATACCTGCTTTGGATGAAGTGAGCATTGGCCATGCCCTTATTTGCGATGCGTTATATTATGGATTAGAAAATACCATCCAGATGTATTTAAGGCAGTTGGTTTGAGATCTGTGGTGCGTAATCTGTGGCCTGAGGATTGAAATGCGCAACGTTTCTTCCTCTCAGACCTCCGACCTCCGGCCTCAGGCTCCTGACCTCAGATTTACCTCAAAATAGTTAAGCTTCCTGATAACAGGTTACAGTTTTTATTCAGGTTGATAATATAATAGTAGGTGCCAACCGGCAGCGCTTTACCATTATAGGTACCGTTAAACGGTGTTGAATATCCTTTTGATTCAAACAGCTTTTGGCCGTTGCGGTTAAATACCTGTACTACAGCGGCAGGATAGCTTTCGATATTGCTGATCTTCCAGTAATCGTTATGGCCATCGCCATTGGGAGTAAAGGAATTGGCGATGCTAAGCGGAGATAAACCTACTGAAACTTTTACTTCTGTTTTTGGGCTTTCGCAAGTGCCGTTTACAGCACTCACAAAAAAGCTGCGATTTGCGATTGCAGATACTTTAAAACGCCCGCCGGTTTGTTCGGTTAATGGCGATGCACTATTAGCCTGGTCGTACAAACGGTAAACTACGTCGGCCCCGGCATTGTTTACAAAAAGAATGGCATCCCCCGGACTGCAAACCTGAATATCACTTACCAATGGCGCTGCCAAATCCTGCGTAATGTTTTGAATTTGGTAGTTAACATTTATGCTTCCGCATCTACTATCCGCAATATTTAATGTATATGAACCCTCTGCCAGATTTGAAATGCTGCTTGTTGTGCCTATTGATACACCGTTGGCATTGAGCCAGGTGTAAGTATAAGGTGGTAAGCCCCCGGCAACCGTTACGTTACTTACGTAACCGCTTTTCAATCCACATTGTTCGTTGCCTGTTTGCCCGTTATCAGTAACTTTTAGCTCGGGCAGCTGATTTACCTGGTAGGTGTTATAATAACTTTCGCACCCGTTTTGATCGGTTAAGTAAAGCTTATAGTTGCCGGCGGGCAAACCTGTTGCTCCGTGGTGCATGGCAACGTCAACCCCGGCGGCGTTAACCCACCTAACGGCCTTTATCAGGATATCCTGGTTTATCTGCAACGCGCCGTTGGCTGCACCGTAGCAGGCATCAATATGGTTAACGCTATAGGTTGAGGGAAATACGGTACCTGACTGCTCGGCCACCTGGTAAACCTTTGATTGTTTTTGGCAAAAAGCGTTGGATACCGTTAACTGGTAAGCACCAGCCGGTACGTTTTTTAAATCGGGGCTGCTGCCCACCAAGTTTCCATTGGTGTCTCGCCATTCATATTTAGTTCCGCCTGTTGCTGTAACTCCGATCACCGCGCCGTTTGCCTTACCGCAACTTGCGGGCGTTGTAGGATTGGGCGATTCGGTAACGGTTATGCCATTAATTTCTAAAATTTCTATGGCTTTGCTAAAAACAGGGGCGCATTGGCTATCATCCGTTACTTGCAAAGTATATTTGCCAGCTGGTTGTCCAGTTAGATCTTGCGTGGTGGCTACCTCTTGCTGCTGCTCGTTTTTCCAGGTAAAATGCCGGGTGCCGGTGCCGCCGGTAATTATTATGTTTTTTATAGAACCTATGGTTTGGCCGCAATTAGTGTTTATTATAATTGGTTTTGAATCGTCGATAGTTGGTCCGGTTGTCTTTTTAAGAACAATTGGGCCGTAAATTAATTGGCAATGATTTTTTACACCGGTAATAACCAGGGTATATTCATCTGGCGGTAAGTTATCGATGTCTATTTTATCGCCTATTTTGGTCCCTGCTTTATTTATCCAGACAAACCCAAGATCTTCCCCGGTGCTTACGGATGCCTGTAAGCCCAAAATTGAACCATTGGTATTACATACCGGCATTGTAGTTTTTATACCGGAGTCGTCTATTTTGGGATTGGGGTCAATAACAGTTATCCAATTTGATTGCCTGGAACAATTGCCGGATCCTATTTTTAATTTATAATTCCCAGGCGGCAAATCTTTAATATCTAAATTGTGCGATATCTCAACACCCTTGTCATTTATCCAGGTAACGCCAGCGGCATTGTAAAATTCAATACCCTCAATACTTCCATTATTTTTTCCGCAATCTGGTGGCGTTATCTTTAAATGATCGAGGTTAATTTCTGGCTGGGTAAAAAGCGAGGTATTATTATTATAAATAGATGAGGCAACTATCATTTGTGTTGGCGTATTGCCGGCGTACGTCCAATTGCCTTGTGCATCCGCATTGGTTGAAGCAAAATAATGGCGGGGGTCGCATCCGCAGGTACTAATATCATCATAAAATAACTCTATTTTTGCACCCGGTGTAGCCGTTCCTACAATTAACCCAGGTGTTATTTTCGTCATTTTTACAGATGGATGTTTTGGCACACCGGCAGCGTCTAAATCACTCTGTGTATCATAGCCGTGCTGCCCATCTATGTAAATACAAAAAATGCTGTTTTGTGAAATCAATACGCCTTTTTCGGACCCTTCCTGTATACCCCCGTAAAACATATTGCCGATAATATTGGGGTCACCAGGATTTGGTCCACCTACAATGGCACTGGTAACCCGATCAAGCACTATTCCATTAGGCTGTCTTGGTGGCAACTCGGTTTGATCTACCCAAAAGTTTGCGGTGCCGGTTTTATCAGTATTAAGCATATTGCCGGTTATAGTTACATTTCCCCGCCCCTGCACATTGATGCCTATGCTGTAATAATTAGCAAGCATATTATTATAAATTTTGCCGGTGGAAACTACAGGTAAATGCCCAACAAAACCCTCAATTACCTGTATTCGGCCTTTGTAGGAGTACATGTGCATGCTTGTTTTAGTCCCTGTAAAATCAACCCCCATTTTATTGCTCCCAATAGAGTAATTCCAACCGGTAGAAATTTTATCGTTATACAACCTTACAAATCCCTCAATTACGTTTCCCTGCGTTTCATCCCCGCCAATTGTGATATCATTACAATTCAGGATGTCCACACTGCCTGTTGAACATTGGTAACCATCCGGAAACAAACCCAATATTGACGATTGCAAGGTGATTTTTTGAGTGTTTTCTGCCGTAAAAATACCGCTTTCCATCAGGCAGTGATACACGCCTATATTGCTGCTATTTGATACCAGGATATAACCGACGCTATTGCGATAAAAATTGGTACTTGCAAGATAAAAGCCATTGATGATTACATCATGTACATTATCACATTTAAACACACATAAATCATAACCAATGGAGGGATATTGCTGATCAATATTTACTATCTTAACTTTCGCTTCGCTAACGCCAAACTTTGCACCCGGCTGCGTACTGTCGTCTATAACCATATTCGAGCTAACATAAGGCAGCGCGTTATTTATGGTAATAGTTCTGGCGACAATAGTAGTACCGGGCAAATTAAAATTAATAAAATCCTTCTCTGCGCTGCCGTTGGCTGCAGCTTTAGTTAATGCCTCACGCAAAGTTCCCGGCCCGCTATCGGCATTGCTGGTAACTACAAATACGGCCGCAGTTGCCTGCCGGCAAAGCAATGTAAACAACATAATAAACAGACACTTGCAACGCATTGTTATTAGTCTTTAGGATTTTACCACCTTCACACATCCAATAATCATCCTACCTGACAATAGTTAAACTGCCCGAGAGCAGGCTGCATGGGGTATTTAAATTGATAATATAATAATACACGCCCGGCGGCAATAGCTGATTGTTGAATTTCCCGGCAAAAACGGTTGCATACTCTTTGGATTCGAATACCTTTTGACCGTAGCGGTTAAACACCTGTACCAGCGAGCCTGGAAATTTCTCAAGACTTTCTATGTTCCAGTAGTCATTTATACCATCGCCATTGGGGCTAAATGAGTTTGGTTTTTTAACATCTACGTGCACTACCTCAATATGGGTTTGTGTCCGGTTGCTTTCGCAGCTGCCAATGCTATAGTTGATGTAAAAATCACTGGTTTCAGTAATAGATAAAGTGAATTTACCCGTTGTGTTAGTTGAAAGCGGCAGAGTAGATGTAGCATCTGCATACAATTTATAAGTACCCGCAACCGGGTTTTGTACGCTGATGGTAACTGTTTCCGGATCGCAGATCCGTTGATTATTAACAACGGGCGGATCGGGCGTAAACTTATTATTACTAACTGCACGATCTACGGTAAGCGGGATGGCGCATGCCGTATTATCCGTAACAACCAGCGAGTAATTTCCCTCTCCTACACTTTTCAGGTCTTTATCCGTGCCAACAACGGCATTGTTAACAGTATTGGTCCAGGTATATTTGTAAGGAGGCACGCCGCCTGTTACATCAACACCGGTAATGCTCCCAAATAGCTGATCGCACTGATCAGGATTGGAAATGGGATTGTTTAGCGACGAAAACTGTAAAAGCGGCGTTACTTTTACTTCTAAATTGTTTACCAGTACACTTGGGCAACCATATTTATCGGTTACATTAAGTGTATAAAAACCCGCCGCTAAACCACTTATACTTGGCGAATTACTAATCAAAGTACCATCCTGCTTTATCCACTGGTATGATACCGGGATTACTTTTCCTTCAATCTCCAGGTTAATTGCCCCGTTATCTAATCCGCAGGTGGTGGCAACACTCGCCAGGCTCTTAATGGTAAATACTTCCGGCGTTAGCCTGTTAACGGTAAAATATCCATCATTGCTACATTTGGTTACCGTGTTAACCGCGTTGAGACGATAAGTACCATCGGCGAGGTTAAAAATATCTAAATTGCTTTGATTGGTGGTAATTGGGTTTCCTTGTGGATCGTACCATTGATACAGGTCGGCATTTTGAACATATACACTTGTTATTGCACCATTATTGGCGCCACATTTGGCCGGAGTAATAGAACCTCCGCTAATATTTACAGAATTGGTTTCCTGGATAAAAATAGGAGGCGTTGAATACGGGCTGCATTCGCTTTGGTCATACAGCGTGAGGGTGTAGTAGCCCCCTTTAACTTTTACCAGGTTTTTGGTAGTAGCCACCACTACCCCGGCATCATTTGTCCATTTATAGGTTAATGTGCCTATGCCTACTGTTGTTGTTATATTGCTGATACCGCCATCGGCAATGCCGCACCGCGCGGGGGCAACCTGCATAGTCGAAAGATCATAGTCCGGACCCGGTTTGGCTTTAATAGTGACAGCCGGCGATGAGGTAACCGCACAACCGGCCTCGTCATAAATAGTAACGGTATAAGTGCCCTCGGGTAAATTGGCGGCCTTATCTGTCGATTTTATCAGGCCCGCCTTATCTTTCCAGGCAAAGGTTACGTTACCTGTACCACCCGTAAAATTGACATCAAACGGGAACGACTTTTGCCGACACTGGGGCGTAGGCACAATTACATTCTGTATTTTTATCCGCAGGTCTTTTATTTCAAACAGTTGTGTTGTTTTTTGACAGCCACCCGGATATTGAACGGTTAACTGGTAAGTACCGGGCAACAGGTTTTTTATATTCTGAGCGTCGCCTATTGGCGTTAATGATCCATTGGTTTCTTTTTTATCCCAGTGGAATAATAGTCCGGTACGGGGTTGCTGTATGGTTACACTCCCCTGGTAAGCACAGGTATAATTTTTTACAACCACATCATTATCCTGTATCACCAATGACGAAAATGGCGAAGTATTATTATTGGCATCCGTAGCTGTGGCAATAACAGCCTTGCCAAAAGCACCCGAATAACTCCATGCCCCGCTTGCGCTTGATGTCACCGTGGTTATGTAGGTTTTACCCTGGCATATATTGCCGCAATCGTCCGACAAAAACAATTCGATTTTGCAATTTGGCGTTGCAATACCCGATACAGCAGTGCCGCTAAAATTAAGTACCTGCACAAACGGAACCTGATAATTATTGGTTAAAACGCTTATGCCATAATCGCTGTTGCAAAAAATGCTGTTGTGCGTAATTAGTGTATGCGTGCTGTTTAAAGCTTCGATGCCATAAAAGTTATAGCCTATATAATTAATATCGGCGGCAGTGCCGCCTATGGTACCAGACGAACTTGTACCGGCATGAATACCCTCACCATTGCCAAGGCCTTTGGTTCCGGTAATATCTGTTCCTATTTTGTTGCCCGTTATTTTAAACGTGGCGTTCTCGATATAAATGCCGCAATAGCGCTGGCCCGATATTAAGTTGGAAGTAACGTTTAGCGTTGTATTTGACGAGTTAACGTTAATGCCATAAGCTTTAATAAACGCGCTTTGTTGCAAAAGCGGGATATTTTTAAAATCGGCTTTGCCGGTATAATCGGTGCCTATTTTGTTGTTTTGTATGGTTATGGTATTGGCTACCCCGTAATAATAAGCCCGCGCTATATTAATACCGGTAACATTGGCCGCTATCACATTACCCATACCGGCATCCGTGCCACCTATCAAACCATCTTTATCTAAAGTAAGGTTAATGCCGGTATAATTACTGGCAGCGGTAAAGCCATCATCAAGTAAACCAATTATGTTACTTTGAATTTGGATATCTGAAGCGCCTACGGCATAATAATAGGAGGTGTTATAAATCCCGTTAATGTTGCCGCAAAAAACATTTCCTTTGCCAGGCGCCCCTATAATAATCCCGCTTACATCTCCTTCCATCATTAAGCCCGAGCCCTGGCTAAGGTCGGCAGTGGCCAAACTGTTAATTTTAGCAAAGTTGCGAATGTACAATCCGTATATGGCAATTTTTGTGGCTGGTGCGCCACCTGCATTTACCTCGCCATTAATATTTAAAGCATTAAAATAAACAGGAGAGGTTTCGGGCTCAATAATCACCTTGGCGTTTGATACCCCGAATGCAATACCCGGTTGCGTAGTACCGTCGATAGTAACGTTGGAGGTAATAAACGGCAACTGGCTTTTTAACCTGATGGTACGATCGGATACCAAACTACCGGGTAAATTAAACCGGATGATATCGGGAGTAGCGGTGCCGTTGCCTGCTGCTACCGCAAGTGCTTCGCGAAGCGTACCGGGCCCTGTATCGGCATTACTGGCTACCACGATGGTGGCTGCAAAATTAAAATTGCTTAATAAAAACAGTATAGCTACTAATAGTAAAAATTTCTTAGCAAACATGATAAGTATAAGTCTGTTAAAGATATAAAATTTCTCTGTAAATGCTTTGTCAATATCATATTACGCAATTGTTACTCATATTGTAAAATCGTACCTTTGCGGTAAATTTAAGGGGACGACTATTTCATGAAGCTTAACGCAGATTACCAGGAACAATTCCAGTCAAGGCATATTGCTCCAAATGAGGCCGACACGGCAAAAATGTTAAAAACCATCGGTGTTAGCTCACTGGATGAACTGATAGCGCAAACCATTCCGGACCAGATCAGGCTTAAAAAACCGCTTGATTTGCCACCTGCGAAAAGCGAGTTTGACTACCTCACTACACTTAAACAAACATCGTTAAAAAACAAGGTATTTAAGTCGTTCATCGGCAAAGGTTATTATGATGTAATTGTGCCTGGTGTTATTCAGCGTAACATCCTCGAAAATCCCGGATGGTATACCCAATACACTCCGTACCAGGCCGAGATTGCGCAGGGCCGTTTACAGGCTTTGTTAAATTTCCAAACCATGGTTATTGACCTTACCGGGATGGAAATTGCCAATGCTTCCCTATTGGATGAAGGCACAGCCGCTGCCGAGGCTATGTTTATGCAGTACAGCCTGCGTAAAAACAATGCTGCCAATGTGTTCTTTGTATCCGAAGAACTGTTCCCGCAAACTATTGATATTTTAAAAACCCGCTCGGAGCCTTACGGCATTGAACTGCAAATAGGCGACCACCGCACGGTTGAATTAACCGACAATATGTTTGGCGCCATTGTACAATACCCTGCCGGTAAAGGCGCGGTGTATAATTACAAGGATTTTGCTGTTGCCGGTCACGAAAAAGGCATTAAACTAACCGTTGTTGCCGATATCATGAGCCTGGTATTGCTAACCCCTCCGGGTGAATGGGGTGCCGATATTGTTGTTGGCAGCACACAACGCTTTGGTGTACCAATGGGTTTTGGCGGCCCCCATGCCGCTTTTTTTGCTACTAAAGAAGAATACAAGCGCTCTATCCCTGGTCGTATCATCGGTGTAACCATCGATAGTGCCGGCAACTATGCTTTGCGCATGGCCTTGCAAACCCGCGAACAGCACATCCGCAGGGATAAAGCCACTTCAAACATTTGTACCGCGCAGGCATTATTGGCTATTATGGCCGGTATGTATGCCGTATACCATGGCCCTAAAGGTGTTGAACTTATTGCCGAAAGAATTCATGGCTTAACCATCCTGTTAGCTAAAGCACTTGGCGAATTAGGTTACAAACAACTGAACGAAAGTTACTTTGATACCCTGAAGTTCGACGTAGCCCATTTAGCCGGTCCTATCCACTCTGAAGCTTTGAACAACGAGATGAACCTGAACTACGAAGGTTCTATCGTTACCATTTCTGTTGATGAAACCACATCGCCCGAAGATATCAAAACCATTGTACGGTTCTTTGCCAAAGTATTGGGCAAAACCATTAACGATATTGATTTTGACGGATTAAAGGCTGATTTGGAAACTGTAATCCCGACTGAATTACAGCGCACATCAGCTTACTTAACCCACGGCCTGTTCAACTCGCACCATTCAGAACATGAAATGCTGCGTTATATCAAATCATTGGAAGCTAAGGATCTTTCGCTTTGCCATTCCATGATCGCTTTGGGTTCATGTACCATGAAACTAAATGCTACTACCGAAATGATCCCGGTTACCTGGAACCATTTCAGCAAAATTCACCCTTTTGCACCAACCGACCAGGTTGGCGGCTATATGCAACTGTTTGACGAGATTAACAACTGGCTGAGTGAGATCACCGGCTTCGCGGCCATGAGCTTACAGCCAAACGCAGGAGCACAAGGCGAATACGCCGGCCTGATGGTTATCCGCGCCTATCATCATGACAGGGGCGATACCCACCGTAATATCGCTTTAATTCCATCATCGGCACACGGCACCAACCCTGCATCTGCAGCTATGGCAGGTATGAAGATAGTGGTTGTTAAATGTGATGATAATGGTAACATTGACGTGGCCGATATGCGTGCCAAAGCCGAGCAATATAAAAACGAGCTATCGTGCTTAATGGTTACCTACCCATCTACCCATGGAGTATTTGAGGAATCGATCATCGAGATCTGCCAGATCATCCATGAAAATGGAGGCCAGGTTTATATGGATGGCGCCAACATGAACGCACAGGTAGGCTTAACCAGCCCGGCCAATATCGGTGCCGATGTTTGCCATTTAAACCTGCATAAAACTTTCTGTATCCCTCACGGTGGCGGTGGCCCCGGTATGGGCCCTATCGGCGTAGCTAAACACCTGGTGCCTTATTTACCAGGTCACGCTGTAGTTGATATCGACAGGGGTAAATCTATCCACGCGGTATCTGCAGCACCATGGGGTTCGGCATCTATACTGATCATCTCTCATGCTTACATAGCCATGATGGGCAGCGAAGGGTTAACTAATGCAACCCGCTACGCTATCCTGAATGCCAACTATATTAAAACCCGTTTAGAAAGCCATTTCCCGGTATTATATACCGGTGCCAATGGCCGTTGCGCACACGAAATGATCCTGGATTGCCGCTCGTTTAAACCGTTCGGTATCGAGGTTACAGATATTGCCAAACGCTTAATGGATTACGGTTTCCACGCGCCAACTGTATCGTTCCCGGTTGCGGGTACGGTGATGGTTGAGCCAACCGAATCGGAACCTAAACATGAGCTCGACCGTTTCTGTGATGCCATGATAGCTATCCGCCATGAAATTGCCGATGTTGCCAGTGGCGTGTTAGATAAAACAGACAACCCGTTAAAAAATGCGCCGCACACGGTAGCCGTAATTACCGGCAATGAATGGGAACATCCGTACACCCGCCAAAAAGCGGCATTCCCGCTGCCTTACGTTGCGGCCTTTAAATTCTGGCCATCAGTAGGCAGGGTTAATGATACTTATGGCGATAGAACGCTCATTTGCTCATGCCCGCCGTTAACCGATTACGAGTTTGAAGAAAGCGAAGTGACCACCCCGGAATACGGAACCTGAGATCGGCGTTAAAAACCGGATGCTATAAAAGAAAAAGACCGTCATCAAAAGTGGCGGTCTTTTCATTTACTTTAGATTTGTGGAATATTCTACTTCCAAATCGACTTCAAACCTGTAATGGAAAGCGTATTTAATTTCAACTTTCCACCTACATTTATAGCCAGGCCTGTGAAATCTTCATTCGGGAAATAAACAGCAGTCATGGTGGTTAAGCCTCCATCAGCAAAAAGCTCAACGGATGCTTTATCAACTACAATGGTCAGGTCGACGCTTTTTGATGTACTCAATCTTGGGGCTGTAAACCGGCCCGAAAACTCTTTTTGAAAATCCACCTTACCTGATTTTGTCCTGTCGATAAAATACTGTCCCTTAACATCATCATACCCAATTAACACTTCCTCTCCTTTTTTGTTGGATAGCTTAATGGTGTAGCCTTTTAACTGAGCAAGGGCTAACTTTAAAATGTATTGGCTTTTTAACTTATTCACCTTGTCGGTTAACTCAAGTGTTTTATTAACTGCTACGTTTTTTGATACAGCTGTATTGGCACTTATATTAACTAACTCAGGAACCGGCGCCGACGCGATGACGATGCCTTGTTTACTTTGCTTTAAACGCAAATCGCGCGGAATGGTCATGGCGTTGCGCCATTTTTGAGTGGGTACCTGGTTTGCATATTCCCAGTTGCTCATCCAGCCCAGGAAAATTTTACGGCTGCCGGTATTGCTCCAGGTAATGCCTGCATACTCATCAGGGCCATAATCCAGCCAGCGGGTTTGGGTATCCATTGGCGTAAACTGGTGTCCATTAAAGTCCCCCACAAAATATTGCGTGGCCGAGCCCCCGTTAGGACCTCCGGGGTTGAGGTTTACCACCAGTATCCAGTATGTTTTGCCGTTCAGCTTTAAAGGGAACAGGTCGGGGCACTCCCATACCCCGCCGTGCGCTCCCTCTCTTAAACCAAACTCACTCTCCTTTTTCCAGGTTTTTAAATCAGGTGCCGAGTAAAAGGTAATATGATCTTTAGTGGCCAGGGTCATTACCCATTTTTTTTGTTTGGCGTACCACATCACTTTAGGATCTCTGAAATCTTTGATCCCCGGATTTTTAAGTACCGGGTTGCCGGCATATTTTGTCCAGGTGGTCCCTTCATCCAGGCTGTATGCAATGCTTTGGTTCTGAAAAACTTCCGTTCCTGCTTTTTCTCCCTTCGGATCATGGTGGGTAAAGATGGCTACCATCGGAATTTTTCCTTTTTTGCCAAAACCCGAAGTATTATTAGAGTCAACTACGGCGCTGCCCGAGAAAATATACCCCAGGCTATCCGGATATAAAGCGATAGGCAGTTCTTTCCAATGTACCAGGTCCTTACTTACCGCGTGCCCCCAATGCATTGGTCCCCAAATAATATCGTTTGGATAATATTGGAAAAACAAATGATAAGTATGGTTAAAGTAAACCATCCCGTTAGGATCATTTACCCAATGCTGCTCCGGCGAAAAATGCACCTGTGGGCGGTGGGGTTCCTGGCGGCTTATTCCCGATTTATCCTGCGCTTTACTAACCATGGTAATCATCATAAAGGCCGTCAGTAACCTGACGCCGGTTTTTGTTTTCATAATTGAAGTTCTTTTAATTTAGGCAGATGAACTTTAGTGCGTATTAAAGGCGCCCCGGCATAATTATAAAACCGGGGCCCCAATATATCTTAACAAATTTAATACCCCGGGTTTTGTTTGTACAACCCGTTGGTAAATGTAATTTCTGATTGTGGTATAGGCAGGTACTCGTCCCGGCCTGCCGTAAATTTAGCGGTAGCCAGGAATGTTCTCCTCCCCTTTTCAATATTGATATAGTCGTTCAAGGTTTTTTCGGCAATACCCCATCTTACTAAATCAAAAAAACGTGCTCCTTCTGTGGCAAACTCCAGTCGTCTTTCCCATTGCAGCGCTTTGCGGGCATAATCCTGTGTCCAATTAGCAATACTATAAGCTTTAACGTTATAGTTGGATGGAAAGGTGCCATCTATTTTTTTAAGCCGACCGGTGCTTGCCGCCGCGCGGTTTCTTATTTGATTAATGAGTGGCAAAGCGCTTGCCTGTTGCCCCAACTCAATATAAGCTTCGGCCTGCATGAGCAATACGTCATCGTACCTGATGATATCATAATTTTTTGCCGACCCCATGAACGGACCAAGCTTGAAGTATGATGAACTGGTAGCCAATTGCTGGTTACGCATGGTGTGGAAGTTTCCGTAAACACCAGGATCACGCACCCAGCTGTTGCTAAATGGCTTTGTGTTGTCGTACTTATACGGATGGCCGTCAATACCAACGGTATGGTCTAACCTGGGGTCAACGGTCACTTTTGTTAAATCGGCTATAGTGGTGTTAAATGTATCAAAGTTAGGCAAACCATTAACATCGGTGGTATACGCGTTCACCAGGTTCTGACTTGCAGCATGAAAACCGCAGCAGCCGTACTGGGGGGCGCCATGCGGATAATTTAAACCATCCTCAAAATTCATACGGCCGGCGGTAGTTCCGTCATTAATGGTAAACTGGATCGCGAATACCGACTCGGGGCCGTTTTCAGTTTCCGGTAAAAAATTATCAGCAATATCGCTGCTTAATGAATATTTGCCCGAAGCGATTACAGCCTGTGTAAGATCAACCACCTGCTGTAACCTTGTTTTATTGATATTGGTTACATGATGCTTATCGTCCTGTTCATAAGCCTGGTATAACCTCAGTTTCGCTAAATAAGCCTGGGCGTTTAATTTATTTGCCCTCGCCAGTTCGGGCTGAGTAACCGGCAAATTATCAATAGCGTATTGAAAATCGGCTGCAATTTTATTCCATGCATCCTCATTTGATAACGTGTTTGAAACTTTCAGGATATCATCCGCCGTCGCGTTTTCATCAAAAATTGGAATATTTTTATACAACAGTTTCATGGTAAAATAGCTGTGGGCACGTAAAAATCTCAACTCGGCCAAACGTGTTTTCTTATTAGGGTAATCTGCATCAGAGAGCGAATTAACTGCCCTTAGCGCCACATTTGCCCTTGAAATAGATTTGAACAAATTTTTCCAGGTACGTGAAACAAAGGCATCCATTGATGGGGTTACCAGGTTGTAATGCTCCAGCGCGTCAACTTCGCCAACATCACCGGTACCGCCGCCGCCTTTATAGGCGTCATCTGAGCGAACGCTGCCGTAAGCCCAATCGCTGTATATGGGGCCTATCATGTCGCCGTTGCCAATAGCGGCATAGGCTGCGGTTACCAAACCTTCAATAGCGGTTGGTGTTTTTAAATCTGATGAAGACAACACACCCTTTGGTGTATAGTCTAACGCCTTTTTACATGAACTGAAGATGATCAGTCCGGATAAAACAGCTGTGAAAAATATTTTTGCTTTCATACTGAATAGTTTATATCGTTAAAATGATGCGTTGATACCAAAACTGAAAACTTTAGGAATTGGAACCGGACCAAGGTCAATCCTTTCAGGATCGGGGCTTAAATAGCTTTTGCTTTTCAACGTAAACACGTTTTCGGCCATCGCAAACACTCTTAGCCTGGTAAATACCGCTTTAGGCACAATAGTGTACCCAATTTGAATGTTGCGGAGTTTAAAGTAAGATGTGTTTACAATAAAGTAATCAGAAGTGCGGCCTTCGTTGTTATTATCTTTGAGTGTTAATGCAGGTACATTGGTATTGGTATGCTGTGGTGTCCATCCGCCAAATACACCGGGGCCAACATTTTCGCGGCTATGCATCAGGTTATTGTACAGGGTATATACATCAAACCCTTTGCGGCCGGCAACACCCGAACCAAATATAGACAGGTCGAATTTTTTGTAGGTTAAATCAATCCGTGCACCATACTCCAAAGCGGGTAGCGTAGTTCCTATCCAGGTTTGATCGTTGGCATCAATTTTTCCGTCGTGGTTTACATCAACATACTTTATTCTGCCCGGCCCTGCGCCAATTTGTGTTGGGGCAGCATCCACTTCGGCCTGCGATTGGAAAAGACCGGCAGTTTTATATCCAAATATGTCAAACTGCGAATGTCCTATAATGGTATTGGCTATGTTACCCGGATAGGCCGGCCTAACATTCTCAGGCAAATCAGTGATTTTGTCTCTGAAGTGCGAAAAGTTTAAAGTTACATTGTAATTAAAATCGCCTGATTGTTGGCCATGATAGGTTACTAAAAACTCCCAGCCTTTATTGCTTTTTGAGGCTCCGTTAACTGTTTTTGATTGCCCTTCGCCCAATGCCGATGCAATTGGTGGTGTAATCAGGATTCCTGTGGTTCTGCGGGTAAAATAGTCAAATGATCCCGAGATCTTATCGTTTAGGATGGCAAAGTCAAGCCCGGCATTTAGCTCTTCGGTAGATTCCCATTTTAGGCCTGGATTGGCAGCCTGGGTTTGCACAAAGCCCGAAGGTAACGATCCTGTATTGGCACCAGAAAGTGAGTAAGCAGTACCAACATTCATGTACTGCTCCCAAAAGCCCGGGGTTAACTGATTTTGAGTGGTACCATAGCGGGTATCATAAAGCGCGAAGCGCGATTGATCGCCAATTTCCTGGTTACCTACACGGCCCACACCTGCCCTTAGTTTTAATTCCGAAAAGATAGTGTTGTTTTTCATGAAGCTTTCCTGGTCAATTTTCCAACCGAAGGAAGCTGACGGGAAAATACCATATTGGTTGTTTGAACCAAACCTTGATGAACCGTCGCGGCGTATGGTTACCGAGGCTAAGTATTTACCGGCATAATTATAATCTAACCGCGAAAACTGCGAAAACAAGCTATTCCCGGTAGAGCGGCCGGTAACTATAGTATTGCCTGTACCGGCATCTAAGGTAAAATAATCTTCGGTTTGTATGGCGTAGCCTTGTTTAAGGGTGGTCTGAAAATCGGTAAAGGTTTTAATATACTCGGTACCAACCAATAATTTAAAATGGTTGTTGGTGGTTAAATCGTAGTTATACCTTAACGTGTTTGAAAAAGTAGTGCTCAGGTAATGGTTCTGGTCAAAAAACAAGCTATTGGTTGTACGCGCCAGGGCACCTTCCTGGAAAGTTGGTGTTATCACCTTATTCAGGTAATTTGAATTATCGGCACCAAAATTCGATTTGAAATACAGGTTTTTAATGGGTTGTATTTCTAAAAAAACATTACCAAATGTATTTACCCGGTTAGCATTGTTCCACTTGGCTAAATCCTGCATGTGCAGCGGGTTATTCCTGTCAGAGTATCCCGCGCCAGATTCGCCTGCATAAGTAACACCATCTTTTTGGTATACTGGTATAGTAGGGGCCAGTGTTACCGCCAAAAAGGTGGTTGCCGCGCCGCCCAAATCTGTGGTAGTAAGCGTCTCGTTTGAGTTGGTTATTTTTAAGTTTACGCCAAAAGTAGCTTTGTTGTCAAAGGCGCGTACCACACCGTTAATGCTACCTGTAGTACGGTTGTATTTTGTAAACCTAACAAGGCCGGTGTTTTTGATGTTGCCAAAGTTAATTTCAAGTGATGCGTTTTTGTTGCCTACCGATGCTGTGAAATCATTGTTATAAACCATGGCTGTTTTATACAATACACTTTGCCAATCGGTATTGCCGGCAGGGGTATTAGGGTCGCCACCTACAAATTGTTTGGGGGTAACACTGTTTAAAACCGGGTTGTTATAATTACCGTTCCAGTTAAAAGTGTATATATCGCCATAACCGGCAGCCGGGTCCTGGCCATCGTTTACAGATGCCTGCCATAGCGCCTTACCTCTGTCTGTCGAATTCAGCATTTTAAACCGCAACGATTTTTCTGACTGGACAGATGTACTGTTATTAAACTGGAACAGGACTTTGCCCTGGGTATTGCCGCCGTTTTTTGTGGTAACAATGATAACGCCATTGGATGCTCTTGACCCGTAAATCGACTCAGACGAAGCATCCTTAAGTACCTGTACCGATGCGATGTTTGAAGGTGATAAATTTTGAAAAACTTCGGGCCTGGTGGTGGGTATACCATCAATAACATATAAAGGGTTGTTATTGCCCAAAGTATTTGCCCCTCTGATCAGGATCCTGCTGGTTGAACCGTTGGCCGATCCATCTTTTTCGATGTACAAACCGGCAACCCTGCCCTGTAAAGCCTGCATGGTATTACCCGAGCTGTTGTTTTTTACCGGTGCTAAATCAACAACGGCCACGGCGCCCGTCAGGTCTTTCTTCCTTTCGGATGTGTAACCGGTTACTACTACCTCATTCAAGGTGGTTGCGGCATCTTTAAATACCACATCAAGTACTTTGGTATCGGCGGCAACTGTTACAAGTATCGGTTTGGTGCCCACATATGAAAACCTGATAGATTGCCCGGTTGCTGCCGTGATGCTGAATTTTCCGCTGGCATCTGATAGCGTTGATTTTTGGGTTTCAACAACCACGATGGTAACGCCATCCATTGGTTTTGATGCGTTATCCAGCACAGTCCCGGTAATGACGCGGGATTGCGCGTATCCCTTACTTATGAGCAGCATAAGCAGGGAACAAATAAGTAATAATTTTCTCATTGGTTTTTAATTAAGTTTATTAGGTATGGTTTATTTAAAATAATTGGCTTTTAAAGTCTTGATAATCTGTTATTTTATAATCGGGACAACCTCCTTTCTTTGTTGCAATAAAGCCACCCATCGCTATTGCGTTTTTTAATAAGGTTTCCGGCGGTACGCCGTTATAATGGTTGGCAATAAACGCGGCCAAAAAAGAATCGCCGCTGCCAATGGTGTCTGTAACTTTTACTTCGCGGCCGGCAACATGGTATGCCTTATCCTGCTTGTAGTACGATGCCCCAAACTCCCCCTTGGTAACTACAATCTCGGGGATGTTAAAATGGTCTTGTATAAACCTGATCTGTTCCGATTCTTTGCCGAACGATCCCCTGAAAAGGCCCTGCACCATTTCCAGTTCGGCCTGGTTAAATTTTACAATATCTGCTTTGCGCAAAAGCTCTTCCAGCAAATCGCGGCTGAAAAAAGGCGGGCGCAGGTTAATATCAAATACTTTAATAGCATCGCTGGCCAACAATTCAAACAGGGTATTGCGCGATACGCTGTTACGCGATGCCAGGCTGCCATACACCAGGTAGGTTGATGGCTGCAACTGGCTGATGATATGCTCGCTATCGCTTATAAAATCCCAGGCCACGGGGAAAACTATCTCGTATGATACCTCGTTGCCATTGTTCATTTTGGCAATTACCTGGCTGGTTGGGTGCTCCGTATCGGTTTGCAGTAAATGTTTGGGTATTCCCCAGCCGTCCATCAAGTTTTCCAGCTTGTGGCCGTTGGCATCGTTGCCTATTTTGCTCACCAGGCTGGTGGGCATGCCCAGTTTATTCAGGTGATACGCCACATTAAGCAATGCGCCGCCGGGCTGCGGGCCATCGGGCAATACATCCCAAAGGATTTCGCCGTAGCAAATGGCCGGGGTTGTTATGTTTGTTTGCGGGGTCATCGTCATTTCAATTATTAATGCATTACCATGTTAGTTTCAATCTGCTCCAATGAACGGCCTTTGGTTTCGGGCATAAACTTCCAGACGAAAATGAGCTGGCATACCATCATCACGCAGAAAAAGGAAAAGGTGACCGCGCCGCCTAATGACTCGGCCAGGTAGGGGAAACAAAAAGCTATTATAGCGGCCATAACCCAATGTGTTGAGCTACCCAATGTTTGACCTTTGGCACGTACCTGGTTGGGAAAAATTTCGGATATAAAAACCCAGATAACCGCCCCCTGCGAAAAAGCGAAGAAAGCGATGAACATCATCATATAAACCGGGATTGCAAACCCGCTCATGTGGCCCGAGTAAAACGTGAACGCCACCATGAACAGCGACGCGATTAACCCGATTGAGCCAACCAGCATTAACGTACGGCGCCCTACCTTATCAATAATATTAATACCCAACAGGGTGAATATGAAATTGATTAGCCCTATACCAACTGTGGATAGCAGCGACGAGTGCGCGCCAAGCCCGGCCATTTCAAATATGCGGGGCGCGTAGTATATAATAGCATTGATGCCCGATACCTGGTTAAAAAAAGCGAAGAGCACCGCTAATATTACCGGTGTTTTGTATTGGCCCGAGAAAAGATTGCCGCTTGAAGCAGTGTCATGAAGGGTAGAATTTTTGATAGCAGCCAGCTCCTGTTCGCAATTGAGCGGATTGATTACACGCAATATTTCAAGCGCCCTGCCTGTTTCGCCTTTTTTGAGGATGAGCCAGCGGGGGCTTTCGGGTATAAAATAAATGAGCGCTAAAAACAAAGCAGAAGGGAAGGCTTGCACGCCCAGCATCCAACGCCATGAAGCCTCGCCGCCCTGGCTAATGAGATAGTTGGACAGGTATGAGATCAGGATCCCCAATACCACATTAAACTGGAACAAACCAACCAGGCGCCCTCGCCTATCCGCGGGCGAAACTTCTGAAATATAAATGGGGGCCGTTACCGATGATATGCCTACGCCCAGGCCTCCTAATAGCCTGAATACCAAAAACAGGTACCAGTTATCGGCAAGGGCGGTACCTATTGATGATAGCAGGTAGGCTGCGGCTACAAAGTATAAAGTATTTTTACGCCCGAAGATATCTGATGGCCTTGCACCGAACAATGAGCCAATTACGGTACCGATAAGCGCGATAGATATGGTAAGCCCATGCTCCATTACAGACAGGTGCCAGAATTGCTGGATAGATTTTTCGGCGCCCGATATCACAGCGGTATCAAACCCGAAAAGGAAGCCACCAAGGGCCACGACCATGGACCAGGCCAGGACGGAATGTTTTCTCATAATAATTATAAAAGGTGTTAATTGGATTTACGATTGCAAAGTAGGGCGATATGTAAGGCGGCAGTTATTGATTTTATTCCAAAACAGTACAAAAATTAAAACGGAATCAATTAACTGATTATCAGAGCAATAAAATTTAATTTCAATCCTGTACTACCCGGATGTTTGATTTTGATACACGGTATTTCCAGTTTTGATACATTATGATACAAGGGATGGCCTGTGGCAGCGGGCCGTTATTTGTATTGTAAAAACATTTATCGATACTTTTGTATACATGCCTCCCAAAAAGGATTGTATTAACCAATAAAACCGTGCTTAAACGTTTACTTAATATTTTTTAATGGCTTTGCTTCATCAATTGCGCAACCTGTTATTGCCAACCATATGTATACTAATGGTGCTTACCGGCTGTAAAAAAGCCGACAAGACATCACAGTATACAATAGGCTTTTCGCAATGTGTAGGCTCTGACTTGTGGCGGCGCAATATGCTGGACGAAATGAAAATGGAGCTCTCATTACATCCCGATGCCCGTTTTATTTATGCCGATGCCGATAACAGCAGCAAAAAACAAATTGAACAGGTGAAGCAAATGCTGAATGAAGGCATCGATTTGCTCATCATATCGCCAAACGAAGCACAACCTTTAACCGGTATAGTTGAGCAAACCTATAATAAAGGCATCCCGGTAATTGTAATTGACCGCAAAACATCATCAGACCTTTACACAGCCTATGTGGGTGCCGATAATTACCAGATTGGTAAAATGGCCGGCGAATACGTTGGCAGTAATTTAAAGGGCACCGGCAACATTGTAGAGGTGATGGGCCTCCCCGGTTCTTCGCCCGCAATTGAAAGGCACAGGGGCTTTAGCGATGCGTTGGCTAAATTTAATAACATACATATTAAAGCCCAGGTATATGGCGATTGGCTAAAGGACCATGCTCAAAAACAACTTTACCAGGTGCAGCCTGATTTAAAAAATGCCGATGCCCTGTTTGCCCATAACGATGTAATGGCAGGCGCATCCAGGGAGGTGCTAAACAACCTGCATTTAAACCATCACGTTAAAGTATTAGGGGTCGACGCTATGCCCGGCGCCGGCGGAGGCCTGCAAATGGTGGCATCAAGAACTATTGATGCCAGTTTGGTATACCCCACCGGCGGCAAAGAGGCCATT
Source organism: Mucilaginibacter sediminis (assembly GCF_051903035.1). Taxonomy (NCBI): domain Bacteria; kingdom Pseudomonadati; phylum Bacteroidota; class Sphingobacteriia; order Sphingobacteriales; family Sphingobacteriaceae; genus Mucilaginibacter; species Mucilaginibacter sediminis. The sequence continues at coordinate 5,417,381 of NZ_CP170602.1, read as the reverse complement.
ACCACCGCATTCAGGATCCTGAATAAAGAAGCTTTTGCCAAAGAAACCATCCTGCAATCGCTGGTTATCGATTCAACCAATGTGCAGCTTATGAAAATGCAGTGGAACAAAATTAACAGCCAGCAAAAGGATATTGAACGGCAACAATCGTTACTGAAAGAGCAGCGACAGGTTTACAATAGCCAGGAGTTAGTTTTAAATATTATAGTAATAACCCTGGTGCTGGCTATTATTTTTGGAGGGCTTGCGTTTTACTGGCTGATGGAGAACCGAAAGATAAATAAAAGCCTTGAAGTAAAAAACAACGAAATTTTGCTGCAGCGCAACCAGCTGATGGAAATGTCGGCCCGGGCCGAGGTTGCTACCGAAGCCAAACTTAACTTTTTTACCAATATCTCGCACGAGTTTCGTACCCCATTAACCCTCATCCTGTCGCCGGTTGAGGATATGATGAAAAACGAGAAACTCAATATTATAGCAGGCAAAAACTTAAAACTAATCCATAAAAATACGTTCAGGCTGCTAAGGTTGGTTAACCAGCTCATAGATTATCGCAAAATTGAATACGACAAACAACAAATTAATGCTGCGCCCGGTAACCTGGTAACTTTTGTTACCGATATTATGGATAGCTTTCAGCACAATGCCCGCAAACGGAACATCAGCCTGAGCTTAACTTCGGCAGAAAAAAAAATAACGGCGTGGTTTGATGCCAACATGCTGGATAAAGTTTTCTTTAACCTGCTATCTAATGCCCTTAAGTTTACTAAAGACAATGGCCGCATCCAGGTAACATTTACACAAAATATAGAAAATGTTGAAATAGCCATCCAGGACAATGGCATAGGCATGGAGCCGGGAGAGGCCGAGCACGTTTTTGACCAATTTTACCAGGCAGATAACGGCAATGCCAAAGGTTCGGGGCTGGGGCTTTCCTTATCTAAAGAGATTGTTTTGCTACATCATGGCAATATTAAAGTAAGTAGCAAAAAATGGCAGGGAACTATTTTTACCATTACACTGCCACTGGGCAACCCTTACAATTACAGTACAGACCAGCCGGGCAAGGTTGTTAATACCGCTGCCATTGATGAGCGCTCGCGCATTTATACCACCGATCTTGAACAAGGTGAAATAAAAACCGATACCACCCCTCTTAGCAGCCCTAAGGAGCAATCCATTCTTATAATTGAGGATAATGCCGATTTGCTGACCTACCTTTCCGATAAACTGGGCATCGATTATGAGGTTTTTACAGCAGATAACGGCGTACAGGGTTTGACTGAAGCATTTGAAAAAGTGCCCGACCTTATTATATCAGATGTAGTACTGCCGGGTATGTCGGGCAAAGCAATTACCGAAAATCTTAAAACAGACATCCGTACATCGCACATCCCGGTTATTCTACTTACCGCGCAGGCCAGTATTGAGCATCAAATTGATGGCATTGGCAGCATGGCCGATGTTTATATGGTGAAGCCTTTTAATTATGACCAGTTACTGGCAACGGTAAAAAACCTCATCAAAAACAGGGTAATACTTAAAGAACATTTTACCAGTGATGTAAGCCACGGCAAAATACCGGCATCAAAATCGCTCGATAAAAAATTCCTTAACGATTTTGCAGGCATAGTCGAGCAAAACCTGGCCAATGAAAACTTTAATGTAGATGATATTTGCAAAACCATTGGCATATCGCGGGTACAACTGTATCGTAAAGTAAAAGCGCTGTTGGGCTGTAGCATTACCGATTATATTTTAACCCGAAGGCTAAAAAAAGCAAGGTACCTGCTCACCCACGAAGGTTATTCCATTTCCGAGATAACCTACATGGTAGGCTTTGCGAGCCCCAATTATTTTTCAACGGTGTTTAAAGCACAGTACAATTGCACCCCGAGCGAGTTTAAAAGGAAACAGGCATTGTGATCGTGAGGAGTTTGAATAATTAGTTGCGCTTGTAGCAACTTATCATCAAGCTACTGAAGGGTACAAATTAAAATAACCCTTTGCCACTCTGAGTGGTAAAATCCGCGGATTTTACCACTCAGGATTTGACAGTTTAATCATCGGTTCTCCATCACAGCTTCTCAAAATACTCCAGCTTAAGCTCCAATCCGTCAAATACAGCGTACGTATTGTAGTTAACCCACTCGCCAAGGTTAATGTAGCGGCTGTCGGGTGTTATCTGTATATCTAAGGGTTTATGGCGGTGGCCAAAAATAAGATAATCGTAAAAGTTGGTTTTCAATTCTTCACGACAAAATACAACCAGCCATTCCTGCTCACCGGGTTTACTGTCCTTTTTGTCGTTGCTGATGCGGCTTTTAGTCGACCAATAATTGGCTATGCCAACACCAAAGTTGGGGTGCAAGCGGGCAAACAGCCACTGGCAAAACCCGCTGCGGAAAAAGTTTTTTAGCAGCTTATAAAACCTATCGCCAGGCCCAAGTCCATCGCCATGATGCAGGAAGAATTTTTTGCCGCCGCGCTCTATTTTCAATTCATTGCTAACGATGGTGGCTCCAAGTTCCTTTTCAAAGTAATCAAACATCCACATATCGTGGTTGCCTTTAAACAGGTAAAGCTTTACTCCGGCATCGGTAAGTTCGGCCAGTTTGCCCAAAAAACGGATATATCCTTTAGGGACAACGGTTTTGTATTCAAACCAAAAGTCAAACACATCGCCCATTAAAAAAAGTTCGGCCGCATCGGCTTTAATACTATCCAGCCAGCGTATTATCCTGTCTTCACGAGCGCGGCTGCTGCCAAGAGCCCCGGCGCCCAGATGGAAATCGGAAGCAAAATAAAGTTTGTTACGGGATGGCATAGGCGGCAAAAATACGGTTATTGGGCGAAAGGAAAAAATGGGGAAGCATACCATGTTAAAGAACAATACAGAGGAAGCTCAGATACTAAAGTGTCGCGGCAATTTGAAGAGGAAAATGGCATAAATTGCTCAAAAACATAGCGTTGAAAATCTGTCGCTCATAAGCCTGTAATTATGATGAACGAAGCATATTCCCCATTCCGGATCAGCGGACTTTACAACTTAACAAAAGGATGAAAGCACAGATCCTAAAACTCCAGCTCCAACAAAACCGGGCAATGATCGGAGTGTTTGGCTTCGGGTAAAATGGCGGCCCGTTTGATATTGGCTTCCAGTTCTGTACTGGCCATGGCGTAGTCAATGCGCCAGCCCAAGTTTTTGCCGCGTGCCCCTGCTCTGAAACTCCACCAGGTATAGTTATGGGGCTCTTTATTCACGTGGCGGAAGGTATCTATAAAACCACCTTCGATAAATTTCTCCATCCATTCGCGCTCTTCGGGCAAAAAGCCTGATGAGTTGGCATTTGATTTTGGATTGTGGATATCAATAGGTCGATGGCAAATGTTATAATCGCCGCAAACCACCAGGTTAGGGATCTCTGATTTTAAGAGCGTTAAATACCGGCCAAATTCATCCAGGAAACGGTATTTAAAAACCTGCCGTTCATCGCCGCTTGAGCCGGATGGGAAGTAAGCGCTCATGACCGATACCTCGTCAAAATCAACGCGGATACAGCGCCCCTCGCGGTCAAAATCGGGGATGCCACATCCGTATTCAACATGCTTTGGCAGTTGTTTTGTAAATATAGCGGTACCACTGTATCCTTTTTTTTCGGCCGGAAACCAGTAGTGCTGGTAGCCCATCTGGTCAACCAGCCCCAAGTCTGTAAGTACATCAGGCGTAGCCTTAATTTCCTGAAGGCAAACTACATCGGCATCAGTAGCCTGTAGCCAGGCCAGCCAGTTTTTGCTTATTGCCGACCGGATACCGTTAACGTTATAAGTGATTATTTTCATGTCGGATTTGGGATGTTCGATTTCGGATTTAAAATTAAGATTAGTAAAGTGTACAATTTTAGATTTTTTATTTTATCAATCGTTCACATCAAATGATAATTCAAAAAATAAAAATCCGAAATCGAACATTCCAAATCCGAAATCAAGACCCTTGGCTCAGTAACTTATCCAGTTGCTTACACTCTTTTTTACTTAGTACGTCTACCTTCATCGGGATATCGGTAAGCGGCCGGTCCCTGTCGTCTTTTTTTACTGCGGCAATATGGTCAACCATATCAAAGCCGGTCACAACCTCGCCGTAAACGGTGTAACTATGATCAAGTTGGGCTGTACCGCCAACTGTTTTATAATATTCGCGTTGCCAGGCAGGTATTTTATGACCTTTTAGCCGTCCGTTTTCCAGCGAATCCATTTTGGCATCGCTAAGGCGTTTGCCCTCCACAATATAAAACTGGCACCCGCTTGATGCTTTTTGGGGGTTATCATCGCGGGCGGCAGCCAGTACCCCGCGTTTGTGAAACAAGCTATCCCTGAATTCGGCAGGGATGGTGTAGCCCACATCGCCATTGCCCAATTCGGCACCGGGTTTGGCTTTGGCCGGGTTTTTAGAATCCGGGTCGCCCCCCTGGATCATAAAATTCTGGATCACCCGGTGAAACAATACACCATTGTAAAAACCCTTTTTTGCCAATTTGATAAAATTATCGCGGTGTAAAGGGGTCTCGTTATATAGTCTGATGATCACGTTCCCGTAGGTAGTACTGATGCGTACGTACTGGTTTTTGGGAGGTTTTGCAAAGGCAATGGCAGTGATAAATAACAGTAAGGTTAAGGAAAGGATTTTTTTCATATATTATCTGGAATCGGCAAGAACCCGAATTTAGGAATTTGCAGCAATAAATTACACACAGGCCTCTCTTAGTCATTCTTGAACGAAGTGAAAAATTCTATCAACCGGCACACATTACCTACTGAAAAGTTTGCAAATAGATTCTTCATGGCATTCATGATGACAGTGTTTGATTTTTGAACGTCACTCCGGCCTTTAGAAACATTCCAAATTTTACCACTCAGGGTAACAATTCATTTATTTGGATAGCCTAAACGTGCCTATACAAATCAACTTGATTTACGCGTTAAAGTGGTACACAAAAACTATCTCGCCGGTAAAGGCTGGTTTCTTTTGATCTTTAATTTCCAGGGTGGTTATCATGGTGGCTTTAATTGGTCCGCGCAGGTTTACCAGGCCGCCAAGCTTTACTTTTAAGCGCACTTCCGAATCAACCAGTACAGCCTGTCCAAAACGGAAGTTTTCAATGCCGTAGTTAATCTCCATCTTCAGGTTCTCAACTTTCACAATCTCTTTCCATAAATAAGGCACAAGCGATAGGGTAAGGTAGCCATGCGCAATAGTTGCACCAAACTGGCTTTCGGTTTTAGCCCGTTCCGGATCGGCGTGGATCCATTGGTGGTCTAATGTAGCATCGGCAAATTTGTTGATCTGTTCCTGGGTAATTTTGTACCATGACGAAACGCCAAGCTCGTTCCCTATTTGCGCTTCAAATTCAGCGAAGTTATTGATGGTTAACATTGATGATCAGTTTATTGATTAAAAGTTGGCGAAGTTACAAAAATTTAACAATCTCGATTTCTATATCTCGGGAGTAAAACAGGACAAATGCATCTAATTGGGTTAACATAACTTAACACATTTCAGATAAAATATTTTCAAGCATTTGACAATCAATATTTTATATTTTATCATGGTTAACACTGAACTTATCGCGCAATATAGGTGCATCCAAATAGTTGTGCCTGTTGTTGGCCAATAGAAAGTCCCTTCGGCAGCCGGATCATTTAACCACGATCAGCCAATAAAAACAAGATGTCGTTTGGTGCTTATATTGCCCATTCCATAGCTATTTAGATGCGTTTGTTCCGGGTGTAAGCGCGTCACAGGGGCCTCAGTCGCCCAGCAATGCTTTCAAACTTTCCAGCGTATCGGCTTCTTCTTTCGGCTTATCATGCCGCCAGCGCAGTATCCGCGGAAAACGCAGTGCGATCCCTGATTTATGACGGGTTGATTTGTTGATGCCTTCAAATCCTATTTCGAACACCAGCTCGGGCTTTACCGTACGTACGGGGCCAAATTTTTCGATGGTGTTGCGTTTAATAAAATAATCAACCTTATTAATCTCGGCATCGGTAAGCCCCGAATAGGCTTTTGCAAAGGGTACCAGCTTATCGCCATCCCAAACGGCGAAGGTATAATCGGTATATAAATCGGCCCGCCTGCCATGTCCTTTTTGGGCATAAATCATCACGGCATCTACCGATAGCGGATCAATTTTCCATTTCCACCAGTCGCCGCGACGGCGGCCAACCTGGTAGGCGGCGCTTTTGCGTTTCAGCATTACGCCCTCGGCTATCATGGCGCGCGATTGTTCCCTTAATGTGCCCAGCTGCTCCCAGCTGGCAAAATTGATCAGCTCCGAAATCCGGAACAATTCGGCAAAGGGTGTTGCAGCCTGCAATGTTTCTAAAATCACCCGCCTTTCGCTTTGCGTTTTCGGGCGGATGTCCTCGCCATTATATTCCAGGCAATCATAAGCAATAACCGCTACGGGGCTCTCTTCCAATATTTTTTTGCTCAGGTTTTTACGTCCTATGCGGGTTTGCAGCACGTTAAATGGCATGGGCAAACCGTTCTGAAAGCTCAGTATCTCGCCATCTATTACCGTGCCATCGGGCAGGGCATTTAAAAAGGGGTGCAGCTCGGGAAATTTTTCGGTCGCCAGGTCTTCACCGCGGCTCCAGATAAAAATTTCGCCGCCCCGTTTTATCAACTGCGCACGGATGCCATCCCATTTCCACTCGGCCTGCCAGTCACCGGCCTGGCCAAGCGAGGCACCCACCTCATCAGGTGTTTTTTGTTTTTCGGAGGTCTCCTGTATGGGGTAGGCCAGGAAAAAAGGGTAGGGCCTGGAAATGTTGGCCGCTGCGTCCTGTTCTTCCATCAACTGGGCAAACTGTAATGTTTCGGGCATCCAGCTACCCATAATACGGTGGGTAAGTACGGCGGCTTCCAGGCCCGAGATATCGGCCAGCGCCTTGATAACCAAATTTTGCGATACGCCAATCCTAAAACTGCCGGTTAGCAACTTGTTAAACACAAAACGCTCCTGGCTATCCAGCATAGCCCAGGAATTTAGCAGCCACTCCTTTTTCTGTTCTTCGGTTTTATTGCCAAGCGAGTTTATCTCGGCTATCCATTCTGTAAGCGTTTTGCTGCTGCTTTGGTTACTTTGAGGCATCAGCAGGGCCATTGTTTCGGCAAGGTCGCCAACTACGTGGTAGCTTTCTTCAAACAGCCAGGCGGGGATGTTCGATGCTTCAATAGCCCAGTTGCGTACCAGGGTGGAGTTAATTTGCCGTTTAGGTTTCCGGCCTGTAAAAAGCGCCAGCATGTGCATTTTGTCGGTATCGGGCACAGCAGTAAAATATTCTTTTAAAACCTTAACCTTCTCGCCGGTTTTATTGGTTTCATCTAACGAAAGGAAGAGTTGGGCAAATGCTTTCATGGGTTAAGCCCTCCAAAAGCCTCACCTAAATCCTCTCCAAAGGAGAGGACTTTATTCGCAGGTTCAATATTATTTCCCTTATCTTGATTTTCAAGCTCGCTCTCCTTTAGCGAGGGCTGGGCTGAGGCTTCTTCTTCCCCTCCATATAAGGTATGTACCTCATGCGCATCAAATCCTATCCCGTTTAAATACCTTGCAAAGGTGGCGGTGTAGCCGTGGGTTAAATAAACGCTTTCGCAGCCTGTGGCATCGATGGCACTGATGAGGCCATTCCAATCGGCATGGTCCGACAGAACAAATCCGCGGTCGGCGGCGCGGCGGCGTTTTGCACCGCGAATGGCCATCCATCCCGAGCAATACCCAAAACTATAAGGTTGGAATTTACGCATCCACGGCGTACCTACCGATGATGGCGGGGCAATGATGATGCCTTTACGTACCTCCTCTTTCACCGAATCGGCGGTGATGCGTTCTGTGGGGTTTAAAATTACACCATTGCGCCGAAGGGCTTCGTTGGTGTTTTCAATTACGCCGTGGGTATAAACCGTGCCGTTAAATAAATCGAGGTTTTGCAGTATGCGCTGAGCTTTGCCAAGGGAGTATCCTACCAAAACTGTAGCAACGCCGTTATGCAGGTTGCCGCGCCACCAATTGTTAATGTCGTTAAAAATCTGCGCCTGCGGTTTCCAGGTGTATACAGGCATTCCAAATGTGCATTCGGATATAAAGTGGTGGCACTGCACCGGCTCAAAGGGTGTAGAGATGCCATCATCTTCAACCTTGTAATCGCCCGAAACCACCCAGACTTCGCCTTTGTACTCTACCCTGATCTGCGCCGAACCGATGACGTGCCCTGCGGGATATAGCGATATGGCAACGCCGTTTTTCATAACGGTTTCGCCATACTCCACAGTTTGTAGTTGAATTTCGCCAAGCCTGTAAAACAACACCTCGCGGGATAAATGGTGGGCCAGGTAATGCTTATGGCCCACGTAAGCATGGTCGGCATGGGCGTGGGTTATTACAGCATCGTCAACCGGTTTCCATGGATCAATATAAAAACGGCCCTGTGCGCAGTAAATGCCGCTATCTGTAAATTCAAGGAGTTGCTTTTTCGCCATGGTACATAGTAAACCGTTGTGGCCAAAATTAGTTTGTCACCGGCAAGCTTGATGAATGGTGCCGGCGTACGGCTCATGCTATTCTATTGTCCAGGCGGCAATGCCATATGCAGGGAGATTTACCACCATCTTTCCCTCATTAATTGTTGGAATCTCTTTCCCTGTAAATTGGCCTATCTTTTTACTCTGGGCGTAAGGCGCATCTACTGCTGCCGCCTGATCTTTATCAGACAAGTTGACCACCACAATTACCGCCTTATCGCCATCCTGCCTGATAAAGGAAAACACCTGGTCGTTATTGTTTATTAATGTTTTATAGCTGCCTTTGGTAATTGTCCTGTTTGATTTACGCAGGCGAATTATCGCTTTGTAATAGTTAAACAATGAGTTGGGATCTTTCCGTTCTTCTTCCAGCGAGATGCCATCGTTAGGTTTATCATCGTTAAACTCATCTTTATAAGGGCCGGTTTGTTTATACCAATAAGCCATGCCTTTGCCCTGGCCTGATGCATACCATTCAAAGGCTTGCCGCTCGGGAATTTCGTTGGCATCGATGGCGCCAAATTTGGCGCTGGTGCCGGTCATGCCCAGCTCCTGCCCGTAATAGATGGCCGGTACGCCGCCCATCAGCAGGTTAAGGGCGCAGCCCACTTTTAGTTTAGCAAGGTTGCCTTTTACTTCGGATGCAAAGCGCGGTACGTCATGGTTCTCAACAAAAACTACCTGCTCTTTACCCGGTGGCAGCATGGCCAGGGTCGAATCGGCGTTGGCCATCAATAAATCTTTCCGGAACAGGCGGATGGCAAATGCCAGCCGTAAGCCAAACACGCGGTCAACCCCGCCTTTTTGCAGGTAATCCAATCCTAAACCAAACCAGTTGGCCTGCTCGGCCACAATTTTTATTTTGGGGTTAATAGCCCGCAGTTTGGTTAGCAGCGGGTTCCAGAAAGTATCGAACAAGTGGGGCAAGGTCCCTTTGTTATCCAGGTTATCCATCATATGATCTAACCGGAAACCATCAACACCATCATCAAATTTGCCATCCTTGTCCGGATCGAGCCAATAACTAAAAAGCTGGTAATTATATTCTTTTGATTTTGGGCTATTTAAATTGGCCGTGGTAATTTTATGGGTTACGCCATCATAGCCCTTTAGTTCGGTAAGGTTGTACACGATGGTTGATGGCTTTTTATTTTCCTTATCGTCCCACAAAATATAATCAGAAAACGGCGATTTGGGGTTCCCGAAAGCGTCTTTCCACCATTCAGAATCTTCGGTAACATACTGGGTTTCCATATCCATGTAAAACTTCATACCCCGTTTGTGCAACTCCCTTATCAGGGCCAGGTAATCCTGTAGTGTGCCATACCTGGGGTCGATCTTTTTAAAATCGATAGCGAAGTAATTGTGATAATAAATGGATTCATAAAGCGGCGTACATAAAATGGATGTTACACCCAACTCCTGCAAATAATCCAGCTTTTGACGGATGCCATTCAGGTCGCCATGATTATCGCCATTGCTGTCGAAAAAACTGCGCTCAAAAATGTGATAAATGATTTCGTCATCGTCGCCCTTTTGCCTGGCCGGAAACGCAAATGAGGATAAGGTAAGACATATCAAGCCGGCGAAAGCGATAGCTATTTTTATTTTCATGGTGTTATAACTGGCATGCAAAACAACAGAAACAAGTACCAATATACAATGAATAAATAGCATTTAAAATGGCACATTTTATCTGTAAAAAATTGCATTAATTGCCTATACGACTCGCCTATATTTTACACAAGGATAATATAAGCCATTATTAAATATTGTACAGGAGCTTTGATCTTCCCGCTGCGCAAAAGTCCTGCCTGGTGGCTATAATCATCCCCAAAATTGGCTTCAAAAAAACAGCGAAACGTAAATAACTGATATTTAATTTATTGTAAAATAAATTAATGAAAATTATCATTTTTATGTCAATTAGGCTACTGCCTGCATACGATTTTTGATAATTTAAACGTTAATCTACTTTGCGGGCGTTCTTGCCTGCAAATAGTGATAAGGTTTAGGTTTAAAGTCCCCAAGCAGCGAGTGCAAGGGGACTTTTATTTTAGGGGGAATTTTTTAAATCTATTATGCCACTCATTTTATAACACTCATCCTATAATACCGGGGAACGGATTTTTTTGTTTATCTAATGCGACTTAAAGATTAAAATAACGAAAGCAGGAAATTTCAGACTCCCCGAGCCTTTACTTCTTTTATTAGCAGCTTTTGGTGGTTCCAAAGGCATAGTTAACTAATCCCCGTTTTAAAGTCCCGAATAGCTACAATTTATTTAATACACAAACACTGCAATCAATAATAAAATTATCTTCACATCTGAAATCTGCACATCAATAAATTATTTTGTGCCCCGGTGCAACGTTGTAAAATAGCCTGCGTCTATTAACCTGAAGCTTAACGCAATTGGAAGCAATATTTGTAGATAAACATTACAGCCTGGTACTGGAGTGCAAGCAGGGAAGCAAAAAAGCTTCCTATGAGCTCTATCGCCTGTATGCCAAAGCGATGTTGAACGTCGCCTTTAGGATAGTGGGCAATATTGGCGAGGCCGAGGATGTTTTGCAGGAAGCCTTCCTGGATGCTTTTAACAAGCTGAAGGATTTTAGGCAGGAAACCACCTTTGGGCTTTGGCTCAAACAAATAGTGGTAAACCGGTCTATAAATTTGCTCCGCAAACGAAAGCTGGAGCTTATTGAAATAGAGGGAGATCATCTGGAAAACATCCCCGATGAAGAGCCTGAGGATGAAGACGACGTACAATACCAGGTAGCACTGGTTAAAGAGACTATGAAACAATTACCGGATGGTTACCGGCTTGTGTTATCCCTTTACCTGCTGGAAGGTTACGATCACGAAGAAATAGGACAAATATTGAATATATCTGAAAACACATCAAGAACGCAGTTTTTGAGAGCTAAAAGAAAATTAATGGAAATTTTAAAAGGAAGAGGAAAAGTGTCATGAGCAAGCGATTTGAAGATTTCATGAAAAATAATCACGATGAATTTGACGAGATTGAGCCATCGGCAGATCTGTGGAGTAAAATAGAGGCACGTTTAGATACGCTGGATGCGCCAAAAAAGCGCGAAGCCAAAACTTTCTCGCTCACGTTCGTGCTAAAAATGGCCGCATCCATCATCGTGGTGATGGGTATAGGTTTCGGGGCATATCTCCAAAGCCAGAAAGGCGCAAAAAGCGTTGACCTGGCTGCTATTAACCCCGAATATGCCAAACAACAGGTGCATTATGCATCATTGGTTAAAACACAGCTTAGCCAGCTTAAAACAGCATCAAAAGGCGACCCGCAGTTGTTTAAAGAGTTTACTGCCGAGATTGCCAAAATGGATTCGACCTATAAAAAACTAAATAGCGACTTAGCCACAAGCCCTAACCAGGAACGTGTTTTACGTGCAATGATCCGGAACTTGCAAATACAAACCGATGTGCTTAGTCAGCAATTAAATGTAATAGAGCAGTATAACGAGACTAATAAAGATCAAAAAGATGAAATCAAAAATATTTAAACCTTTCCTGTTTATGCTGATGGTTTTATTGACCATAGGCAACATCGGTTTTGCGCAACAAAAGCCAGCTAAACCCGCTAAGCCTGCCAAACCGGCCCCGGCAACCAAGCCAGCCCAAACGGCTGATGATGACGACGACGATTCGGATATGGATTCGAAGGATTATCAGCAAAAAATGAAAGACCTGCAGGCAAAAATGCATGATCTGCAGGCAAAAATGAACGCGCTTAGCAGGCAAAAGTTCAACAAAACCATGAAGCAGAACATGAAGCATTTTAGCAAAATCTTTAAGGGGTATGATAAAACTTTCAAGTTTGACAGCTTAAAAGGTTTTGCCTATAAGTTTAACGACAGCATGCTAAACTTTGCTTATAAATTTGATACGCATATAGCCCCCATGATAGCCTATGGCTTTAAGGATTTTGATAAAAACTTCAATTTTAACTACAACATAGATGCTGACGATGATATCAAAGTACAGACCGGCGACGAAGTTGTAAAAACAAAAAGCTACAGCAAAAGCTACAGTGTTGATGCCAACGATATAATTAATATTGACAATAAATTTGGCAAAATAACCGTAAACACCTGGGCAAAAAACGAGGTAAAGGTTGACGTACAGATAAAAGTGACCACCAATGATGCCGATAAAGCGCAAAAAATGCTGGATAACGTAAATATACAGGATAGTAAGGATGGCAACGGGGTTTACTTTAAAACCTCGATAAACTCCAATAACGATAACAACAGCTCGTGGGGTGGCATATTCAGAAGTGGTAATTCGGTACGGTCAATGGAAATAAACTATACGGTTTACATGCCTGCCAAAAATCCGCTTACCATCAGTAATAAGTACGGCGCTACCGATTTGCCCGATCTTGGCGGCAAACTCATCATCAGCAACTCATATGGCAGCCTGGTGGCTAAGGCATTAAGCAACAACGGTAACCAAATAAGGGTAAAATACGGTAATGCTACTATTGGAAACCTAAGCGGCAGCGACCTCGACGTTGCTTACGGCAGCTTAAGCCTGGGCGATTGCGATAAGCTTAATGCCAACCTAAGCTACAGTTCGGCAAAAATTGGCCGCATCAAAACATCTGGTAACATCAATGTTAAGTTTGGCGGCGGTATCAGTATTGAAGATGTAGACAAAAATCTGAAAGATCTTTCGGTACGGTCGTCATACTCCAGCATAAAACTTGGCCTGGGCGACAGCCAAAGCGCCGATTTTGATGTAACCGTACGTTACGGCAGCTTTAACTATGGCAACCACGATGTAAGCCTTACCAGCAAAAGCCCTGCCGATGGTGAGCACGGCTTTAACCCCACCAAAAACTATAAAGGTCATTTTGGAAAAGGCGGCTCGGATAAAACCATCACCATTAATTCAACCTTTGGAAGTGTGAACTTTGATTAAGCGATAAATTCATCCTTTTACGCAAGCCCTTGCCCTAAAAAGCAGGGGTTTTGTTATTTTTGGGCTTAACCACATCGCGCACCTATGGATTTATCAATATTTGCCCAGGCCGAAACCTGGATCTCCCTGCTTACACTTACCGTTTTAGAGATTGTTTTAGGTATAGATAACATTGTTTTCATCTCGATATTATCAGATAAACTGCCTGCAAAACAGCAAAGCAAAGGCCGCCGGGTTGGTTTAGGCATGGCCATGATTACCCGGGTTTTGTTGTTGCTATCTATTAGCTGGGTGATGACGCTTACCGCGCCCCTGTTTAACCTGAGCCATTTGTTTAATATTACCGACCCTGATTGGGCCGAAAAACTGGCCATATCCGGCCGCGATCTGATCTTGATCATAGGCGGCCTGTTCCTGATCTATAAAAGTACTGCCGAAATTCACCATAAAATTGAAGGTGAAGAAGAAAACAGCGAGACAGTAAAACCGCAAGGCTTTGTGGCTACCATTATCCAGATCATGTTGCTTGATATCGTTTTCTCTTTAGATTCTGTAATAACCGCCGTAGGTATGGCCAGCCACGTCGAGATCATGATCCTGGCGGTTATCATAGCCGTAGGCATCATGATGTGGGCATCAAACAGTGTATCGGGCTTTGTAAACAAACACCCTACGGTTAAAATGCTGGCACTATCTTTTTTACTGCTGATAGGCGTATCGCTGTTAGCCGAAGCCTTTGAGCAGCATATCCCCAAAGGGTACATTTACTTCGCGATGGCATTCTCAGTTTTGGTGGAGTTATTGAATTTAAAAATGAAGGGGAATAGAGTCAAGAACCAAGAGTCAAGAATCAAGAAATAGATATGTGTTCATCTTCAAGGTATCACAAAACAAATTTTCTTTGTCTTGATTCCTGACTCTTAACTCTTGATTCTCCCTCAAAACACCCGGCAAAGCAGCCCCTTCAAATACTCCCCTTCCGGAAAAGAAGCCCTTACGGGATGATCTTCCGGCTGATGAAACTGGTATATGAATTGCACCTGTTTGCCGGCATCTAAAGCAGCCCAGGCTATTACCTGCTTAAAGGTTTCCATATCCATAGCACCCGAGCAGGAATAAGTGGCCAGCAGGCCGCCTTCGTTCAGTAACAGCATGCCCAATCGGTTCAGGTCTTTGTAAGCGCGTGAAGCTCTGGTTAGCGCCGAGCGGGATGGCGCGTATTTAGGCGGATCGAGCACGATGATGTCAAACTTTTCGCCATCGTCCCGGAATTTGCGCAATTGGGTGTTTACATCTGATTTGATGGCGTTATGTTTTTCTGCATCCAGCTTGTTAAGCAGGATGTTTTCTTTTAAGGTTTCAATGGCCAGGGCCGAGCTATCTACGCTGGTTACGGATGCAGCGCCATTTTTAAGGCTGTTTAAGGTAAAGCCGCCGGTATAGCAAAAGCAATCCAGTACCTTTTTATTTTTTGCATAAGTGGCAACTACGTGGCGGTTATCCCGCTGATCGCAATAAAACCCGGATTTCTGCCCTTCGGTGATATTGATGCCATAAACCACATTGTTTTCCAGCACCTCCACAATTTCGGGTGGCGGGTTGCCTGCTAAAACTTTATTCTCGGTTTCGCCCATACCCTCATGTGCACGGGATGCTGCATCGCTTTTATCCGAGATACTTTCGGGATTCAGCAGCTTTTGCAATTGGTCAATAATTACCGGCATCATGCGCTCCATACCCGATGTAAGTACCTGCACTGCCAAATGTCCGGCGTATTTATCAACTATAAGGCCCGGCAGGTAATCCGATTCGCTAAAAACCAGGCGGCAGGTATTGGTGCCATTTTCCAATACGTTGGCGCGGCTTTTAACAGCCATTGTCAATTTGCTGCGAAACCAGTCGTCATTAATTTCAACCGCCTCGTCCCATTCCAACAGGCGCAGGGCAACCCTCGATTGATCGTTATAAAAACCATAGGCCATAAATTCGCCTTTGGCATTAAGCAGGCGTACCACATCGCCGTTGGCCGGCTTACCTTTTACTTTATCAATAGCCCCCGAAAATACCCAGGGGTGCCTTTGTACAACAGCTTTCTCTTTGCCTTTACTTAAAACAACGTCAATCATGGGTGCAAAGGTAGTAAATTAGTGAGTGGTTGATTAGGTTGGATTAAGTTGAGTAAGAGAAGTAGTTGCCAGGTCTATCGGTTCTCCAAAAATAAACCTCCTGCCTATCTATCCAACCCAATCAATTCAAGCTAACCTAATCAACTCAATCCAACTCAATCCAACCCAATCAACTTAATCCAACCTAATCAAACTCAATCAACCACTCACTCCATTAAACCATTCCCTTTTTTATTACTCCAATACAATATTTTCCAATTAAAAACATTTGGTATCTTAGTATCCGAAACATAAACATGAGAAAAATTTACCTATTGGTAGCTACCGTGCTATTGGCATGTTGTAGCTATAAAAGCTATGCCCAGGTGCCCCGCATTCCTGAGGCCAGTTCTACGCAAACCATTATCCAGGATTTTGGCCTGGGCAAAATAACTATTACCTACTCGCGCCCAAATGTTAAAGACCGTAAAATTTTTGGTGGCATCATCCCCTGGGGCGAAGTTTGGCGAACCGGCGCCAATGCGGCCACTGTAATTACTTTTTCTGAAAAGGTTTTGATTGAGGGCAATAGTGTGCCCGCAGGCAGTTATTCGCTTTTCAGTATCCCCGAAAAAAATGAGTGGACTATTATATTAAACAAGGTGGTTAAACAGTGGGGCGCTTATAGCTATAAACAATCAGAAGATTTTTTACGCTTTACCGTGAAACCCATGCGGGTAAGCGAAAAACGCGAAACCTTTACTATGGCCTTTGCCAATTCGACCACCAAATCATCTGACCTGTACCTGGTTTGGGACCACACTTCGGTTATGATTCATTTACAAACAGATGATGATGCTAAAATAACCGCCAATATTGACGAGCTGATGAAAGGCGACCGGAAGCCTTACTATTTTAACGCCATCCAATATTACTACGAAAACAACAAAGATGTTGATAAAGCTTTAGGCTGGGTTTACGAGGCCGAAAAAATTGAGCCTAAAGGCCCCTGGTATAAACTATGGGAATCGCGATTGCTATTACGCAAAGGCGATAAAGCAGGCGCTATTGCCGCCGCCGAAGCGGGTATAGCCCTATCTAAAGCCAGTAAAGATGATGAATACGAACGTTTAAATAAAGAAGCTCTGGATCACGCGAAGGATTAAGAGCCTCACCCAACCCTCTCCAAAGGACGGCTTTAAATAGCACATATAAAAGGCTTTTTGCTTGATGCAAAGAGCCTTTTTCTATTCCCTCTCGAGAGCTACTGTGTGTACACATCTTTTTAAGTAAAGAAAATTGTCATTTCGATAGAGCAGTGGGGCAAGAGTGAGGGGGCGAAAGAGAAATCTTATACGATTTACATCCCAAAAAGCCTATCGGAATGTAGGACGTTAAAGATTTCTCCTCACCCCCACCACTTAAATCCACCTCTGATTCGTTCGTTCGACATCAGTTTTGTTTAGTGCTACGATTCTAAAAAGATGTGTACACACAGTAGTTCTCGAGAGGCGGGCGACGGCATAGCACGTAAGCAGGGGTGTGTTCCGCGTTCCAGGTAGCAGATTTAGGTAGTCTCAGCAACAACCCTTTTTTCCCCAACCGCCCTATTCAACACAAGTCCTAAAATCATTACCAGGAAACAACCAATCGGGTTAAGCCACAGGTAAGCCACAGTTTTGGTTAGGCCTAAATATATAATGGTAGCTTCGCTGATGATAGCGGCAATAAATACAGCATTGCCGTTTATGCGCTTCATGTAAAAAGCTACCACAAATACGCCCAGCACGGTACCATATATGTATGATCCCAACTGGTTTACCGCTTCGAGCAGGTTGCCCAGCTTGCTGGCATATAAGGCCATAATTACACAAACTACGCCCCAAAATACCGTTGCCAGGCGCGAAGCGTTCAGGTAGTTTCGGTCAGATGCGTCCTTGTTTATTGTGCGTTTATAAATATCAACCACCGTGGTAGATGCCAGCGAGTTTAACGCGCTGGCGGTAGAGCCCATAGAAGCCAGGAATATAATGGCTATTAACAAACCCACCAATCCGCGCGGCAGGTATTGCTTTACAAACGTGAGGAACACGTAGTTGGTATCGTTATCATCGGCGCCGGCGTTGCTTTTCTTCATCACATCAATGGCTTGCTTCCTGATGTCTTTGGCTTGCTTGTCGGCATTTTTAAGGGCGGCCTGTGCCTGGCTTACCCGGTTGGCGTCTTTACTGTCAAATGCCTTAATCAGGTCGTTGGTTTTGGCTTTTCGCTGTTCAAAGGCCTCGGTATATTGCTGATCGAGCTGGTTGTATGCCGCCGCGTAGCTGCCTTTACGCACGTTATCCACTTCGTAATTGTTAAAAAACATGGGCGGGCGGTTAAACTGGTAAAAAGCAAAAACCAGCACGCCAATCAGCAGGATCAAAAACTGCATAGGGATTTTGATCAACCCGTTCATAATCAACCCCAGGCGGCTTTGCCCAATAGAACTACCTGTAAGGTAGCGGCCAACCTGGCTTTGGTCGGTACCAAAGTATGATAGTTGTAAAAAGAAGCCCCCTATAAGTCCGCTCCAAACGTTGTAGCGGTTATCCCAGTCAAACTTCCAGTCAATAACGTTCATGCGGCCAAGTTTGCCCGCCATTTTTAGGGCGTGCGTAAAGCCAACGCCTTGTGGCAGCAGGCTTACCACTAAAATTCCGGCTAAAAACATGCCCGCGAAAATGATACTCATCTGCAGTAGCTGGGTATATGATACCGCTTTACTGCCGCCGTAAACCGTGTAAAATATAACCAGGCCACCTATAAACAGTGTGGTATAAACGGTATTGATGTTTAATATGGTTGATAATATAATAGCCGGCGCGTAAATAGCCACCCCGGTTGATAAACTCCTCAATACCAAAAACAAGAACGATGTTAGCGCCCTTGTCTTCAAATCAAAACGCTGTTCCAGGAATTCATAAGCTGTATAAACCTTCAGCCGGCTAAACATGGGCACAAACGTAACGCAGAGCACGATCATGGCCAGCGGTAGCCCAAAATAGAACTGTACAAAACGCATCCCATCAGAGTAAGCCTGGCCGGGGGCCGAAAGAAAAGTAATTGCGCTGGCCTGCGTGGCCATAACCGAAAAACCAACATGATACCAGGGCAACGAGCGGTTGCCCATTAAAAACTGGTCGATATTTTTATTATTGCCGCTTTTCCAGATGCCGTAGGCAACTATGCCAAAAAGAGTAAGGGCTAAAACAATCCAGTCGGGTAAGCTCATTCAAAATATTTTGTAATGAGCCAAAATACAAAAACTAAAAAAACCAGCCATGCGGCTACGATGCCGTAAAACTGGTTCCAATTACTTATAAACGATGGTAAATCCGGATCAGATTTTTTCGCCACGGCCCCTAACCAAAACATTCAGGAAGAAAGCAGCAGTTAATAAACCCAATACCCCACCTACAACAATCCAGGTGAAACCTTTTTCAATTATTGCCCCAACAAACGCGCCCGATACCAGCGCTATCAGGTAGTATATATAATCCAGATTGTCTTTAACTTCTTCTTGGTGTTTCATATTTGCTTTGATATAACCCCACAAAAATAGGTGATTAATTGAATTTTAGCAACAGTTTATTTTGATA
Organism: Mucilaginibacter sediminis; assembly: GCF_051903035.1. Classification (NCBI taxonomy): domain Bacteria; kingdom Pseudomonadati; phylum Bacteroidota; class Sphingobacteriia; order Sphingobacteriales; family Sphingobacteriaceae; genus Mucilaginibacter; species Mucilaginibacter sediminis. The sequence goes on along the minus strand of NZ_CP170602.1, from coordinate 5,398,092 downwards.
TACATTAAGGCGTTAAAGCAAGGTGTAAAAAAGATTAATCTATTGGTTTATCCGCGCTTTGAATAATAAAACTTTCTTATTGATAACTTCGCCCGTTATTATCTGTAAATGCGACGCCCGCAGTGATAGACTAAGGCACGACCACTTACAAAGGCAATATTGATAGATAAAACAGCCTTTGGCTCTGTTTACATTTTTACAACCAACATACTACCATAACTTAAAACATCCGAAACAATTTTGGGGTTGATTTATTTGCAATAATTATGAAACTATTTATCCGGTCACTGCTGTTTGTTTTATTATCAGCAACAGTACCATTAACCTTATTTGCGCAGGCCAATTATCGCAACATAGCAAACTATAAAGTTTTTTACGGCTGGGCGCACCGCTTTCCACAGGATTGGATGATTATCCGGTCATTTGAAAACGAGGGAAAAAACTATTACCTGTTGGTAAATCCACAAACGTTGGAGACTAAAATTGAAGAACCCAATTTTTACCAGGTAAAGCCAATGAGCATACATGACGCGCGCTCATTTTTTAATAAAACACCATATATGAAGGCTTTGCGCAAGGCCGAAAAACAATCGGTAACCATTCAGGACGCAGGAATTGAAAGCGGCATTCCCAAAGAGAAAGGAATTAGTTTAACGGCTGATCTTTGCCCTTCTCACCGGGCATTGGATAAGCGCATTTTTACAGATATTTTTAACGGGTTCAACAAGGTGGAGCGGCCGGTACCGGTTGCTTTATCAATAACCGGTATCTGGATGCGCCAGCATCCGCAGGATTTGGAATGGCTTAAGCAAATGCAGGCCAAACATGAAATTTATATCACCTGGATAAACCACTCCTTTAACCATCGTGTAAGCCTGAAAGCCCCCCTTAAAGAAAACTTTTTATTGGAACCCGGCACCGATATCAGCTACGAAGTGCTGGAAACAGAAAAGGACATGCTCAAAAATGGACTGCTGCCATCAGCGTTTTTCCGGTTCCCTGGCCTGGTGTCTGATCAGCAATTGGTATACAAAATAACCGGTTTTGGGTTGATTCCTGTTGGTACGGATGCCTGGCTGGCCAAAGGACAGCAACCGCAGGCCGGCAGTATTGTACTTATACATGGTAACGGCAATGAACCAACCGGGGTAAATGATTTTATAAAGTTGCTGCAAGTAAAAAGTCGCGCTATTGCTAACAAACAATGGCTGCTTTATGATCTTCGCGAGAGTGTGGATGAGGAATTTGAGGACACTCAAAAATAGCTTGTCGGTTCGTCTGGATCTGGTCATACTCGACGGGCAATGTGGGAATGCCCGCTGCCGCAAGACTTCAGCCTTGTGGCCCACATGCTAAGTTTACGCCATGCCTTTAGGAAAATCAACAATGTTTGTTGTTAACCTTAAGTTCTTGTATTACTCTTTTGCTCTGTTTAAAAATACAAAATCCCGGATGCTCGTTTCTTCCGGGATTTGCATATTCATTACTTAGCATGGCGTTTACCTATCAGCGGGCCACAAGGCTGGAGCCTTGCGGCAGCGAAAGGGGGAATTACATCGGTTAATTCGGGCAGGTTTTTAAACTCAGTTATATATTCTTAGAATGATTTTTACATGAGTAGATGTTTTTTTGCGTATAATGTGTTTCAAGTTTAACAAAGATTATGAAATAGTGCAACCAACTTTCATTAAAATTTTGGTAAGCACAGGAGGCTCGCACATATGTTACTTTGCATGTCGATGACAGCGAAAATTATTGGGGCAGCAGAAAAACGCCTGGGCGGGCCGGGGAATTTCAAAAGCGATTCCCTCTCCTGCATATTTTTTGCCGTATGTTTAAATAATACCTGTTAATTTTATTGCACTAATAACAACACATGGCATTAACGCTTAAAAACTACGCAACCACGGTACCGGCAGAGCTACTACAGCAGGCGAAGAAAAATACAGTACGCGAATGTGATGAAACAGAAAAAGGTCACTTTGTAGCCTATGTGGATGACGGGGGCGACAGTTTTGATGTTTCGGTAACATTAAAGGCAGGCAACGAAATTACCCGGCACACCTGCGAATGCAAAAGCACGGCGGGTTTTTGCAGGCACAAGGCGGCTTTAATAACGCACATTGCCAACGGAAAAAAAGCAAAAGAGGTTGTTGTTAAGGTTGGTAAAAAGCAAAACAAGGCAGAAGAGCTGCTGATTCACGCCGAACCCGATAGGCTGAAAGACTGGGTAAGGAGTGTTATTGCCAAAAACAAGGACCTGGAACTTTCGTTTGTGCATTATTTTTCGGTTAAAGAGCAGCCAACGCAAGCCGAGGTACAGAAAATAGTTAACGACGCGGTGAAGGCTGTTGTCGGTGGCAAAAGGACGATAGATGCGACGCAATTAAAAAAGCTTGTTGAGCTTTGGGCTGACATGCTAACCCCGGTAGTGAAGCACTACCAGGACAACGTTACTGATGAAAAATCGTTCCTGAACTTTCACGCCTTATTGGAGGGCTGTATCGATTTCGGGTTTAAGGTTGAATCGGGCAGTAATAAAATCTCCAAATTTATTGAGGAGTGTTTACTAAAGTCTGTGGAGCCTGTTACCATGCTACAGGTTGAAGAAACCTGGGATAAAGCGGTTGGCTTTTTCATAAATCACGTCCCGGATGGCGTAAATAGGGTCAGGATGCATTACCTGGTGCACCTGCAAAATATCATGAAACTAAGCAGCCGGGAGCGGCAATTAAAGATAATTGATTGGCTGGCCCGGCAATTTGAAAAATGCACCCCGGATACCCTGATGAATGGCACCTTGTATAGCAAGTTTATTTTTGCGATGGTAAATGAGCATGACCTGTTTGCCAGGTATGGCCGTATGTTTAAACCAATCCGTTTTGATAATGAATATAACCGGGAGCTTCTGGAGTTGTTAATTGAACACAAGGAGTTAACACTGGCAAAAGAATACTGCCTTGAACAAATTAAATACAATTTCAGGGACGAATACAACGTACTATACTGGACTTTTTTAAGAGAGTTGTATTTAATTGAAAATGACGAGGAAAATTTGGCTAAAATATTGGCATTGCTTTTCCCTTTTTCGTTCAACTTTGATGATTATTTGTTCATTTCGAAAAGGCTGCCCGAAGAAGAACGAAAAAAATGGCGCACCAAAATGTTAACCAGGGCGCGGAGCATATCGGCTCCCTATAAAAAAAACGCGATGGTATTTTATTTTAAGCTGGCTGATGCCGATAAAGCATACCGTAAAATGATTGACTATATTGAGCACGACACGCCATACAACTTCATATTAGAATACTTTGAACCAATGGCGCTTACCGACAAAAACCGGCTCATGGAGGCTATAATCCGTAAACATGACGATTCTGGCTGGGGCAAAAAGAGCGAAAAAGATACAGGCTACTTCCCTGAATTGTATCAGCTGATTTCAAAGCATTACACAGCAGACTATTTAAAAATGGTGATTAAAAACTCCGAGAAGTCGCGATATTTTATACCTAATAAGCTAATAAGTTATATTAAAGAGCAGGTATACTCATAGTTGATGGGGGAGCACCCGCGTTTTGTAAAGCAGGTGTTCGGGATATTGATATTGCCGGGCCGATGTTACTTCTGTATTTCATATAGATCATTGTAGAAATACTTTGCGCCTTAAAGGTACAAGCGCCTAAAACGTTTTAAAACTATTGGTTTTGGCATCCTGCTTGGTATTCAATGAATAAAACAAACTCAAAACGTTAATAAGTTGATTGCCGTTTTTTATGTTGAACAATTGGTCGTTTTTAAAGTTTTTACCTACCGAATAAGATGCTGCAATTTGATCTGTGATTTTGTAGGTAAGTTCAAACCCATATTTATTGTCCCATGCTTTTTTGGCCGCGGTATACGTTACCCCATTCACCACCAGTTGGGGCAGGTTGTTTGAACTTCGCCGCAACACTCCCCATAATGAGACGGTAAATTTTTGCAGGGCATCTGTCGCATAGTTGACCCTGAAAATCCCATCGAAATTATTGGCTGCACTTACAGAATCGGTTTTAAACGTGCGGACGTAACGCAAGGCTGCCGTACCGTCAAGGTGCCAGCTTTTAACAATATCGAAAGAATAATCTGACCATATAGCCACGTTTGAGTATCTTGAATAATTGAATTTATTGGTAGGGAATGCAATTGACAAAGCGCCGCTTACCTCCCAGTTGCTGGATTGCCGCAGGGCAGATGTTATGGAGTCTGTAGCTGCTTTGCCTATGGGTTTGTTCACTATGGTAAAATAAGCTGCCAGTACTTTACCAATATCCGCTTTTTTTGATGCCAGGCTTTGGCCGCTCATGCCCTTGAGTGATTGTTGCAAAGTGTCTGACATGATTTTCAGTATTTGCGGCGCTTGGGTTTTCCATATTCCCGGCGGTGGTGTTTTTAAGCTGTCCAGGATGTTGTTCAGCAGGTCATCAACCGTTGCGGCCTTATTTGTAAGGATATAAAAAGTGAAATCATTTTGAAATGCCAGCAGGTTATTTTGAATGGCAGAAAGGTAAGCTTTCAATTCTGCCTGTACCTTATTCCTCTTTTTTAGTCCTGTGAGTATGGGTATCCGAAAACCAAACCCCATGCTTTGTGCCGAATCCTTACCGTAAGGCGCTTTTGCCGACGCGAAGGACACCGAAAGGTTACGAAGACTGAAGCCGCTCTGATTAAGATAATCTTTATAGGTAAATTTAGGGTGATTGGAAAGCCAGTATGGCTTAAATTCCAATGCAAAATTTTTGAGCAAACCAGTAGAGCCATCACCAGAACTTAAACTTTGGTAGGCAGCAGCCTGGAGTGCGCTCCAGGTATTAGGCTTTGATATTTCGGTGGGGTTTGTACCCAAAATGGTAAATGCCGGTGCCGACGAGGGTACTATAGAAGAAACATCCTGCTCCTGGGCAAACAACCGGCCGAAGACAAATATTAAAACTAAAAGCGCTAAAATTTTTCGTTTCATGCTTCTGAAAATGTAAGGGTTGTATCAAAAATCAGGCTTTTGTTGGCCCCTGGTGCAGCTGCAGAATCGCCTGCTTTCATATCGTCTGTAAGGTCATCCGTTGTACCAAGTGTTTTATCGGTAACATAATAGGTGATTATCACAGAATCGGTATCGGGGTTAATTTCCAGTACGTTTGAAATGACATCGGTACTTTTGCCCTTAATATCGTTGCCTTTGCCAATAACAGCGTTAAATACCTCCGGTTTATAAATCTGGCCTTCAAAATTTTTAAATGTTGTTGCGCCTGCCTGCCCGTTACCTATCAATACGTGCAGGTAATAATTGGAATTAATAGCTATCGTGATATCAATCTCTTTAGGGATGTAGTTGGATGCCATAACGATAAGAGGTTTTAAGTTGTACCAATGTAGCAAATATTTCCTGAACAATTAAAAAAGGTTTATATCCACCACTTTGTTGGTGTTTTCATCGCCGATAAAAATGGGCTTATTTCACCCGCGCTAAAGGGCCTAAAAATGGGCATGGCAATGTTCGGATTTTTCAAAAAAAATGCTGTTCGGGTAACCTATGGCCCGTACACCTTTAAATAACTAAGTGGCTGATTATCAACAGGTGTTTATTTAGATTCAAAACCAAGCCGAGTATTTAACATTCTGAATATCAATTAATTAAGCGTTGTGATATTTCAATAAACACAAAAGGGGTGTCAAAACCGAACATGTGGTTACTACATACCTTTGTTGATGGCTTCATACACCACATCCTGTATCCTCGGCCTAATGTTGAGGCTGCCCAGCTTACTGCCCACATTAGGGTTCACCCGGTTACTCAGGAAAATATACACCAGGTTATATTTAGGATCAACCCATACGCAGGTGCCTGTAAAACCGGTGTGGCCGAAAGTTTGGTCGGAAGCCAGTTTTGATGGGTAGTGCCTGTCGGCAATAGGATCCCACCGGTCAAACCCTAACCCTCGCCTGCTTACCGGAGATTGTTTGGAGGTAAACAGTTCTACCACCTCGGGCTTAAAGTATTGTACGCCGCCATAGCTGCCTTTGTTCAGCAGCATTTGATACAGTATAGCTACATCATTGGCGCTGGCAAACAGGCCTGCATGGCCAGCCACACCACCTTTAAGTGCAGCGGTTGGGTCATGCACGTAGCCATCTAATAAACTCATGCGGTATTCCTGGTCGTTTTCGGTAGGGATAATTTGTGCCTGGCCAAACCTGTGCAGCGGTAAAAAGCCGGCAGTTTGCATACCGAGGGGGGTATAAAACTGCTGTTGCACGTACACATTCTCCGGGGTGGCGGTGATGGTTTCTACTACCTCCTGCATAAATAACATGCTTACATCACTGTACACGTACTGTCCGCGGGTTTTCAGTGGCGAATTGAGCATATCAGGCAACATTACGTCTTTAAAATAATCCTTCCGCAAAAAGTAATGTTCAGATACCCTGGTAGGGTAGGCGGCCGAGGAATCGGTACTATGGTCAGATGGTTTTACCTTTTCGAACGATTGGATATCCGGAATAAATCCTGCCTGGTGCAATAATATTTCGCGCAGCTTTACATCGTTTTTATTGCTGGTGCGGGCCAGTGGCAGGTAATCGCCTAAGGTGTTTTCAACACTTAGTTTGCCCTGGTCAACCAGTTGCATGGCCTCTACCGTGGTAGCCGATATTTTGGTCATGGATGCCAGGTCGAAAATATCGGTCAGCTTATCGGGCATAGCGTTATCATAGGTGTGGTAGCCATAGGCTTTATTAAATATCACCTTGCCATCTTTTGCCACCAGCACTACGCAGCCCGGAGTGGCGTGTTGGGTAATGGCCTCACGGGCTATCTGGTCAATCTCCTGTAAGTTATTGGAGTTGATGCCTACATCTTCGGGTACGCTGTATTGCAGCCTGGTTTGCTGGGTAACAAACCCCATTCCGCTACTATAAACTGGCGAATAGGTTTTGGCCAGTTTTTGTGTAATGGCCACCCCTCCAAATATGGCCTGGGCCGCATACGAAGCCGATACCGGCGATACCCTTTCTGACCAGATCACCGGTACTGTTACATTATTTAGCTTGCTTAATAGTGCGCCATTTCCAAATGCGGCAATAACCACACTCTTTAGTTTTTGATTGGTGCTGATAAAATCCAGTACTTGCGGGTTACTCAGATCGGCATCATTTACCTGTAAAACAATAGTGTTGTACCACTTTAAATCGGCAGCAAGCGTATTCAGATTTTTACCATTGCCATCAAACACCTGCACTTTACAGTATTTATTAAGCAGGCTATCAAAAACGCTGGCGTACTGGCTGGTAAAATGTACGCTGGCAATTTTTAAATCTTCCAGCTTTTGCAGCGGGATAGTATATTGAGCGTTGTTGAGCAAAACGGTTGAGTTTTGAACCAATCGTTCTTCGGCAACATAGGCGCGCCCGGTAAAAGGTGGATTTTGAGCGCAGGCGGTATTAAATAATGCAAACCCTAACAGTACTACAGAGACACAGCCCCATTTATTTTTTATCATATACTTTAACTCCGTTTATATAGGTTTGGGTTACTTTGGTAGTTGGTAATTCGGCGCCTTTTACTTTCATGATATCCTTATCCAGTATTACAAAGTCGGCATACTTGCCCGGTTCAATACTGCCTTTTTCTTTTTCTTCAAAGTTGGCTTTTGCGGCCCATATGGTTATCCCTCTTAACGCTTCGGTACGGCTTAACGCGTTTTCCTTCTGGAAACCGTGTTCAGGAAAACCCTTCAGGTCTTGTCGCTCTACCGCTGCATAAAACGTATACATCGGGTTAATGTTTTCTACCGGGAAATCTGTTCCCAGCGGAATCCATCCGTTTTGTTGTAACAGCGTTTTATAAATGTATGCCGATGATTTCAGTCTTTTATCACCCAGGCGCTTGCCCGCCCAGTACATATCTGATGTAGCATGTGTAGGCTGTACCGATGGGATGATGCTGTTATCGCCAAAAAGGGCAACATCTTCGGGCGCCACAATTTGTGAGTGCTCTATCCTCCAGCGGCGATCGTTTTTACCTTTTAAAACAGATGCATATATTTTTAACATTACCCGGTTGGCCGAATCGCCGATGGCATGGGTGCACATCTGGAAGCCTTTGGCTGCAATTTTCTTTGCTACCTCCTCAAAATGGGCCTGGCTGCTCAATAAGAAACCACTCCATTTTGGCAGGTCGGCATAAGGCTTTAGTAAACAGGCCCCGCGGGAGCCCAAAGCACCATCGGCATAAACCTTAAACGCGCGAACATTTAGGCCCGGCGTTTTAAACGCGCCACGTTTAAACAGGTAATCGTAATTCTCAGGCCTGTCTGATAGCATAACAAACATGCGCATTTTTAATGATCCTTTATGCTGCAAATCGGCAATGGTATTAATCATGGTATAAGGCAGCCCGCAATCATCAACCGTAGTTAAGCCAACGGCGAAACAGTTTTTTTGTGCCGATAGCAGGGCATTCTCCACAACAGGAGCCGTTGGCTCGGGCACTTTGCGGGTAACAATGCCTACGGCGTTATCAACCATGATGCCGGTGAGCTTCCCGTTAATGGTTTCTATCTCACCACCGGTTATAGTTTGCCCGGGTTTTACGCCTGCAATGTTTAAAGCAGCCTGGTTGGCAATAATAGCATGCCCGTCAACCCGGCTCAATATTACCGGGCGTACCGGGAACAGGCTATCCAGTTTGGCCTTGTCCGGAAACTGTTTTTTAGCCCAGTCGTTTTGGTCCCACCCCCGGCCAATAATCCAGCCATCGGGGTTGCGGGTAGCGTAAGCCTGAACAGAATCAACCACCTCGCCCCAGCTTTTGGTGCCATCCAGGTTTACTTCCTGCAGGCCTAATCCATATTCATAAAAATGGGCGTGGGCGTCAATAAAGCCAGGATAAACGGCAGCGCCTTTGGCATCAACCACTTCATGGGCCAGGTATTTTTGCTCTAACGTATCGGCGTTGCCAACGGCTACAATTTTACCTTTGCTTACCACAAATGCGTTGGCTGTAGTAAAAGCGCTATCAACGGTATAAACAACCGCATTTTTTATTAGCAAATCGGCATTATACTCTTTTTGTTTGCAGGCTGCAGCCAGGAGCAGCAGCGCCGGCAATAATTTCTTCATAAGCTTTTAAAAGTAGTAAGTATCAAGTATCAAGAACGCTCGCAATGTTGAATAGTTTGCAAATTACCTGTAGATACTGATCAATTACAAAACTAATGTATTCTCAGCCAAATCTGGATACTTGCTACTTACTACTTGATACTACAAAATCATAAAGTTATGCCTTCAAATATTTAATTTAGCATCGAAAACGAAATTGAAGGGAATTTTTTTAAATGTCAGATATAATTCAGCTTTTACCAGATGCCGTTGCCAACCAGATTGCCGCGGGCGAGGTGGTACAACGACCGGCATCGGCGGTAAAAGAATTGGTGGAGAACGCGATTGATGCCGGGGCGGGTAAAATACAGCTCATTATTAAAGATGCCGGAAAATCATTGATACAGGTTATTGATGATGGCTGCGGCATGAGCCTTACCGATGCCCGCATGTGCTTTGAGCGGCATGCCACCTCCAAAATTCGCAAGGCCGAAGATCTGTTTGCCATCCGCACCATGGGTTTCAGGGGCGAGGCCATGGCATCGATAGCCGCGATTGCGCAGGTGGAACTGAAAACCCGCCGCCATGAGGATGAGCTGGGTACCTGTATTTTTATCGAAGGATCGGAAGTGATTAGCCAGGAGGCATGTTCGGCTAATACCGGTACATCTATATCCATCAAAAACTTATTTTACAATACCCCCGCCCGGCGTAACTTTTTAAAAAGTAACCCGGTAGAAATGCGCCATATTATCGACGAATTTCAACGGGTAGCGCTGGCCAATCCACAAATATTTTTTACCCTGCACCATGATGGGCAGGAAGTTTACCATTTGCCCGGCGCTGCCTTAAAGCAACGCATAGTGCACCTGTTTGGTAATAATTATAACCAGCGCCTGGTGCCGGTTGAGGAAGATACTACCATTATTAACCTGCGTGGTTTTGTTGGCAAGCCCGAGTTTGCCCGTAAAACACGGGGCGAGCAATTCTTTTTTGTAAACTACCGCTTTATTCGCGATGCCTATTTGAACCACGCTGTACTTACAGCCTTTGAGGAATTGTTGCCCGATGATTGTTACCCGTTTTATGTGCTGTTTATAGATATCGACCCATCAAAAATTGATATTAACGTGCATCCTACCAAAACCGAGATAAAGTACCAGGATGAGAAGGCGATTTATGCCATTATCCGGTCGGCAGTAAAACGGTCTTTAGGCAGGTATAACATTACTCCAAGTTTGGATTTTGACCAGGAAAACAGCATTGAGCACCTGATAACCCCTAAACCTTTTGAGGAGATTATTGCCCCGACAATTTCCTTTAACCCCGACTTTAACCCCTTTGCTGCCGAGAAAAAATCATCAGGAACACGCGAGCAGCATCCTTTTTTGAGGGATAACAACGATTACCGCAACACCCCTATACCCAATAACTGGGATACACTGTACGAGATCAGCAAAAAAGAAACCAACCTGCAGCAGCAGATGCACAACGAAAAAAGCATTGCTGTTGATGAGCAGGAGGTAAGCAAACCCAGCGAGCGGCAATTGTTCCAAATTCATAACCGGTTTATTTTATCGCAAATTAAATCGGGCTTTATGCTGATAGGGCAGCAGGCTGCGCATGAGCGCATTTTGTACGAACGCTTTTTACAACAACTGCAACATCACTCGGGCGTGAGCCAGCAAAGTTTATTTCCGCAATCGGTAACACTAAACGGCAGCGATTTTGAGTTATTGAGGGAGCTTTTGCCCGATATTAAGGCACTGGGCTTTGACATTCGCGAGTTTGGTAAAAATACCGTGGTTGTTGATGGCATACCGGCCGATTTGAGCAATGTTGACGAACACGAACTTTTAGAACATTTACTTGAAGGGTTTAAAAACAATATGGCCATTTTAAAAGTAGATAAGCGGGATAACCTGGCCAGGTCATTAGCCCGTAATGCTGCGCTTAAAACCGGCACCAAATTATCATTGGAAGAAATGAACCAGCTTATCGACCAGCTTTTTGCCTGTCAGTCGCCCAACCAGGCATTGAACGGTAAGCCCGTAATCAGTACATTTACGCTGGCCGAATTAATGGAACGCTTTGAAAAATAGCCCCCGGGGCTTTAATTATACTATGAACGGATACAATCAATCGCCTTTTGCCAATATCACACCGGTAGTAAAAAACCTGCTGATTATAAATATTTTGTTTTTTATAGGAGATCTCACCATCGGGAAATATATTCCTAAGATAATGCAGGTTTTACCTGTTTATTATTTTAATTCTCCATTTTTTAGGCCTTGGGAAATAATCACCTACATGTTTATGCACGGTGGCTTTACGCACATCTTTTTCAATATGTTCGCGCTGTTTTCTTTTGGCCCTATCCTGGAGTATGCCATGGGATCAAAAAAATTTTTCAATCTGTATTTTTTATGCGGAATAGGTGGAGTTCTTTGTAATTTTGCAGTTCAGGCCTATGAAGTACATGCCATTACCGGCGCATTTACCTTATCGCATCCAGAGCTTCAGTCAACATTTGATCAATATCTTGGAGGAGGCGAAAAGCTTGCTGCTATTTACTATGTACCAACGGTAGGAGCATCCGGTGCAATATTTGGCTTGCTGGTAGCCTTTGGCATGTTGTATCCGAACCTTGAATTAATGATCATGTTTATACCCGTGCCCATCAAGGCAAAATATATTATACCAATATATATTGTTATAGAGCTATTTATGGGATATGAAAAATTTTCATGGGATCCGGTTGCCCATTTTGCCCATCTTGGCGGCGCATTAATTGGTTATATTATGGTAAAAATTTGGAGATTACAGCACAACTAACAATTTTTAACAACAAACAGGAGTTATCAAATTAACAACGGCTTTATTATGAGCACCCTTTGGCAAAATATCCACTACAAAATGTTACGGTCGGGCAATAAGCTCAACCTGCTTATTGGTATTAATGTGATTGTTTTTTTGGCGATAAACGTCCCGGCCGTGCTTGAACATATGATTACAAGTTTTAGCAGGCCAAGTACAATTGAATTTTACGCGTTTGATTATTTAGCAACTACTGCTCACCTGCCCAAATTACTTACCCGTTTTTGGACCCCATTCACCTACATGTTTATGCATGACGGCATATTTCATATCCTGTTCAACATGCTTTGGCTGTACTGGATGGGCCAGATATTTGAGGAGTACCTGGGCAACAAACGCACCATTGGCCTTTACATTATGGGGGGGCTTTCCGGCGCTTTGTTGTTTATAACTTGTTTTAATCTTTTCCCGGCCTTTTCTCAAAATCCGACCCTGTTGGCTGTGCCGGTTGTCGGAGCATCGGCAAGTGTTATGGCTATTGTTGTTGCTACCGCTACGCTACTGCCAAATTATACTATTTCGTTAATATTGATTGGCCCGGTTAAACTAAAATGGCTTGTTTTTGTGATCCTGGTAATTGACTTTTTGAGTATCGTTGGCCCCAATGCCGGTGGCGAAATAGCACATTTGGGAGGTGCGCTGTTCGGCTTTATATATATTAAACAGCTACAGCGTGGTCATGATTGGATAACAGGCATTGCTAACATCTTCAAATCAAAGTCAAAATTGAAGGTTGTATACAGCAATACCGGTAAAAACAGCACGGAGTATCCGCGCCAGGACGAAATTGATCGTATATTAGATAAAATATCACAAACGGGTGTTGATAGCCTGAGCAGACAGGAGAAAGAGACATTAGCCCGCGCAAGCAAGAATGAAAAATAAAAAAAGTGGTTTAGGTTTTATTGATAAAGTATTTTTATGGATAAACCTGCTGCTTTGCGTTGCTTTATTGCTTAGTTATCTTGCCCCCTCGGTTAACCCCAAAACTTTTTGGCTGATTGCCTTTTTTGGCCTTGCCTACCCGCCAATACTTTTGCTTAATGTAATCATGATGCTGGTTTGGCTATTGCGCTGGCGCTGGCCGGCGTTGCTTTCTATGATCACTATTTTGATTGGCTGGGGCGTACTCAATAACAATATTGGTTTGCGCGCAGCATCAACATTTTCGCCGGCGCCGGGTATAAATTCGATACGGTTGATTACCTACAACGTACATAACTTTAAACGCTTTGGGTCAAAAAACGATGTATCTACCAAGCACGAGATCCTGGAACTTATTAATGATCAAAAGCCCGATATTATCGGTTTCCAGGAGTTTTATACCCGCTACAAAGGCGAGTATGATATGCGCGACTCCATCGTAAAAATAATGGGAGCCAATAACTATTATTTCGAGCCGCTTAACTTCAATAGCTCAGAAGCAATAGGGATGGCCATTTTCTCAAAGTATCCCATTGTTGCCAAGGGCTTAATCCAGCTGGCTGCCGACAGGTCATCGGCAAACCAGTGTTTGTACATCGATGTAAAAAAAGGCGAAAAAACATTCAGGGTTTACAGCCTTCATTTGCAATCGATAAGATTTAACCCCGAGGATTATAAATACCTGGATAGCGTATCAAAAAAAGGGAAAACGGATATGCAAGCAACTAAAAGACTTGGCGGCAAACTAAAAACAGCATTTATAAAGCGGAGCGAACAGGTTTTCAAAATAAAGGCACATGCCGCGCAATGTCCATACCCCTATGTCATATCCGGCGATTTTAACGATACACCTACATCCTTTGCGGTTAACCAAATGGCAAAAGGGCTTAAAAATGCATTCCGCGAAAAAGGGGCCGGTTTTGGGCGCACCTATAATGGCGACTTCCCCAATTACCAGATAGATTACATTATGGTGAGCCCGCAGTTTGATGTGGCATCGTACCTAATCATCGAAAAAAAGCTTTCTGATCACTTTCCGCTGCGGAGCGATTTGATGTTGAATTAAATATCGGGCATGAAAATTCTGGTCACAGGTTCATCCGGTCAGTTAGGTTCGGCCACCGTAAAACATTTAAAGGCGTTTGGCCACCATATTACCGGCGTCGATGTAATACCCGCAGCTACCACGGATGATATCATCGACATAAAAAACAAAAGCGAGACCGAAAACCTTTGCCGTGGGTTTGATGCCATTATTCATACTGCAGCCGTACATGGCAAACATTATGAGCTTAATTACCCAAGGGAAGCTTTTATACAAACAAATATTATAGGTACGCTTAATTTACTTAATGCCTGTGTTAAACATGGTGTAAACAGGTTTTTGTATATCAGCACAACATCCATTTATGGCAGTGCTTTAATTGACCATGAAAAGGCAGTTTGGGTGGATGAAAACCTGCCCGAAAAACCACGCGATATTTATGATATTACCAAGCAAACTACCGAGCAGCTTTGCAAAGATTTTTTTTATAAAGAAGGCCTGCAAACATCAGTCTACCGGGTTGGGCGATTTTTGCCCGAGGAGGATAACTTAAAAATAAACCACCGGATTTATAGGGGGCTGGATGAGCGGGATGGCGCCGAGGCATTACGGCTGGCATTGTGTATGAAATTTGCTGATTTTGAAATTTTCAATATATCCAGCGGATCGCCATTTGGTAATGACGATCTTGTACAACTTAAACACAAGCCCGAAGAAGTCATTCTTAAATATTTCCCCGAAGCCAAAGATATTTATCGGCTTAAAAATTGGTTTTTTCCTGAAAGTATTGATCGCGTCTATGTTTGCGATAAGGCAAAAAATGTTTTGGGTTATCAGCCCCAATATACTTTCGAGTATTTATTGCATCAATAAAAAAAGTATCACTTGGGTGTAAGCTTTAATAATCGGGCTGCCTGCATTAGCTAAAAATTGAAAAAATCGTAAGTTTGCCCTCATGAAACAAAAAATGTTTGTTTACAATACTTTATCGCGCAAAAAAGAAGAATTTAAGGCCCTTAATGCCCCACATGTGGGCATGTACGTATGTGGCCCAACTGTTTACAGCGATGTGCATTTGGGTAACTGCCGTACCTATATATCTTTCGATCTGATGTTTCGATACCTTAACCATTTAGGGTACAAAGTACGCTATGTACGTAACGTAACTGATGCCGGCCATTTGGAAGGCGATGCCGGCGACGAAGGCGAAGACAAAATTTCAAAAAAAGCAAAATTGGCCCAACTGGAGCCCATGGAAATTGTACAAAAGTATACCGTAGGTTTTCATGACGTAATGCAGATACTGAACACGCTGCCGCCAAGTATTGAACCAACGGCTACCGGCCATATCATTGAACAGATAGAAATGGTAAAGGTTATTCTTGAAAAAGGATATGCTTATGAGGTAGACGGATCGGTTTATTTTGATGTTGAAAAATATAACAAAACCAAAGATTACGGCGTGCTGAGCGGCCGCAACCTGGAAGATTTGCTGAATAACACCCGCACGCTGGGCGGCCAGCAGGAAAAACACGGCAAGCTTGATTTTGCCCTGTGGATAAAAGCCAAGCCAGAGCACCTGATGAAATGGCCATCGCCATGGGGCGTGGGCTTCCCAGGCTGGCACCTGGAATGCTCGGCCATGAGTCAGAAATATTTGGGCGATCAGTTTGATATTCACGGCGGCGGACTGGATCTTGTGCCAACCCACCATACCAATGAGATAGCCCAGCATGTGGCCTGCTGCGGTAAAAACCCGGCCAATTACTGGGTGCATACCAATATGCTTACGGTGAACGGCCAGAAAATGTCGAAATCATTAGGGAACAGCTTTTTGCCCCATGAACTTTTCAGCGGCGAAAACTCTATCCTGAATAAGGGTTACAGCCCCATGACTGTACGTTTTTTTATGCTGCAGGCACATTACCGTAGTACGCTTGATTTTGGCAACGATGCCATGGAGGCCTCTGAAAAGGGGTTTAAGCGATTGATGAACGCCTATGCCTTACTGGATGGTTTAAAGGTATCAGGCAGTACCGAAATTGAAATAGAGCCCCTGCTGGAGCGTTGCTACGCCGCGATGAATGATGATTTTAACAGCCCGGTATTGATTGCCGAACTGTTTGAAGCATCGCGTATCATCAACTCGGTACATGACGGCAAAATGAAGATTAACGAAGTTAACCTTGGCTTGCTTAAAAACCTCATGAAAACATTTGTGCAGGATGTTTTAGGGCTTAAAGACGAACAGGCGGACAATGATGACTTGCCTAAAATACTTAACCTGATAGTTGAACTGCGTAACGAAGCAAAGGCAAATAAAGATTATGCTACCAGCGATAAAATACGTGAAGGCCTGTCAAAAGTAGGATTTCAGCTAAAGGATAGCAAAGAAGGGACGCTCTGGAGTAAAAGTTAAAGAGGAAGTATTAAGTAGTTAGTATCAGGTATCAAGACTTTGGAACGGGGAAACAGGAACAAAAACCTCCATTTGTGCCTGTTCCTATACAATCCTTAAAGCGAGTTATAATACGTGAACAGTTTGGCCAGGTCGCGGTCGCTTTTAAAATCAATTTTGTTGGTTTTTATGAAGGTTTGTACCTGGTCTGCTTTATCGGCCAGGGCGACTGCGATTGTTTTTGGATTTAGTTTAACCCGGCTTATTTTATTATCTGCAAACAAGTAATAAACAGCATCGCGCATAGCAAATGTTTTGGTAGTGGTTGCCGAATTGAAGGCCTGGTTGGAATGAATCACTTTTTTATACCGCTTTAGCAGTTTTGCTTTTCCATCGGCAATTACCTGGTAAAACGAGTTTTCTGATTGTTCATCAATAGCCGGGTAACCGTTGCTAAATATGAGCGGAGCAAGAGAACTTTCATCTATGGAGCCAATATCAAACCGGAAACTTTTAACTGGTGCAACAAAGGCAAGGGCCATAGAATCCCTCGGGCTTTGAAATATTGGCTCGTCTTTTACAACATCATATTTCAGCTTTGCAGCTATTGTTTTACCATTTGCAAAAGCCACGGTGCCCGGCAGCCAGTTTGCCGCCAGGTGGGGGCTGCCCTCCACATCTATGTAGCTTTGTTCCATAACGGGCTTGCCCTGGTTGTCGTTCAGGATTTGATTTTGTGCGCTGCATATTGTTCCGTAACACATAAAACCGGCCACAATCAAGGTGAAAGAACGTATTTTCATAATTGCGTAAATTTATAAGCTAAAGACGTAACATGACTTTTTAACGAAACATTATGCATATTATTGGGTTGTTTGTTTTTGTGCTTATGCAATAGCGCTGATTTTTAAAGCTTGTTAACTGATACAATAATTAATATGCCCGTAATAAATTTTTATATATATAAACAGGTCTCGGCCACAATTAAATATAGCGGTTTTCGTTTCACTTTAGGCAGATAAATTGCAAATAGTATATAGCTATGGTTATTTAAAGCAATTTGTAATTGCATAACCGACTTAAAATTTATTACTAAATTGCCTACCCAACATTCCATCAAAAACATGAAGAAAGTATTATTAGCCGCCACATTTATGGGCTATAGCATTTTGGCCTTAGCACAGTCAGCACCGGTTAAAGTAAATAAAGTTGTAAGTGCCGAAGAAGCATTTAATAAATTAGTTGAACGTAAAGGAATAAAAGATGGCTTTTTGGCTGTTGCAGCGCCCGACGGCATTGTGTTTAAACCTGATGCCGTTAAAATTGTTGATTTTTATAGCAATATTGATAAACAGGCCGGTAAATTAAGCTGGCAGCCAAAATTTGCACGGATATCTGCCAATGGCGATCTTGCCTTCACCGCCGGCCCCTACGTTTACCAAAATGGCAAAACTGATGACGACAAAGTTTTTGGTGACTATGTATCCATCTGGCGTGCTGATGCTGACGATAACAATAAATTAAAACTACTGATAGATTTGGGCATACAACACCCCGAACCCGAAGGAGAAATAGTTACCGATTTTAAAGAACCGGATGCCACCACAAAATCGGCCCCAAGCAAGGACCCCTTTACTGCCAAAAGCGTTATTGTAAATACCGATAAAATATTTAACCACTCGCTTACCATATCAACCATGGCCAGTTATAAGGAGTTTTTAAGCTCCGAAGGCCGCTATTATTTCCCAGGCTTTGAGCCAATGACAGGGCCTGATGTTATCATGAAGTTTATCAACAACGAAGCGATAAGCATAACCGCCGAAACCACCGACGCAGGCAGGTCTGTAAGTAACGATTTAGCCTATAGCTATGGCCATGCAAGGATAACCAAAGGCAATGTTGTGGGTAATTATAACTATGTACGCATTTGGGAAATAGACCAAAACAAAAAGTGGAATATTTTACTGGAAGTTTTTTCGGCTATTGAAAACGAATAAGTAGTAAAAATTTTCAAAACAAAGACAGCGATGGGGGAATACTCATCGCTGTTTTTGTTTTGGGCACCATCTTGTAAAACCAGATCGATTATTCTGTTAGCTGTTTTTTAGTTTCTCGTTACACTTCTTAATCTGTATCCTAATATGCTCCTCTTCCTTTTTTGTAGCTATTACTTTGCTTAGCGCGGTTTGATAATACCCCAAAGCTTTTTTATAATTCTTCAGTTTAAAAGTATAATCGCCGGCTATAACATAGGCAAAGTAATATTGTGGATTTGTAGCTACCAAGCTGTCGGTATTTATAGTTTCACCATCTAACACGCGCTGGCGCATTTTTCGAAAGTTCACAAAATCGCGGTATTGCACTGTAGAAAGAAAAGTATCTGCAGGCACAGTAAGGTTTTGCTCATTTATTTCCTGGTCCTGCTTCATGCCCCGCAAGTCGAAAACTTTTTTTAGATCATAGCATACGTATTCGCCAAGCTGCCATGGCGAGGTACTTACCCACACCAATAGCTTTTTAGGCTCAAATACAATGCTGTGGTGGCTCATCAGCTGGTTAATGGCCTTCTCGTTGCCCATGCCGATATTTTCGCCGTGCAAGCCTTTCTGATCGCGCAGGATGGCTATGGTTTTTTGTACGGTGTTTTTGCCATTGGTATTTAACAATTCCATCAAACGGTTATAACGGTACGGCGAGGCGCTCTCGGCCATCTGAACTTTATTTTCTTTAGATTGGCTAAGTCCTTTGCTTTGAAAGTGGTTGGCGCATACAATGTAATCCTGGTGCGGGTCGTATATATCCAGCGTATCTGGTGTTTTCTCAATCACTACAGCTTTGTTATCGGCAGCCGATGCTACCAGGAAAGCCTCGGATACAAACATTTTGCGTTTTTTGGCAATGGCATAAGCCTCCTGCGTATTTTTGGCATATTGCAAAATTTCGCGTGCTACCAACGATACCGGGGTTGCCGCGCTGGTTGGGATATTGGTTTTATCGGCATTAATGGTAACGCTTACACCTTTCTCATTCATACCGCTTACCGCACCAATAAAACCACCCCAGGTAACCGTCATGAATTTATACCCATCGGATGGAGCGAAGAAGGCCACTATTTTATCCTGCGCAAATTTATCGCCCACGTAAAAATCAAAATTACGACCGATGATCATGGTGCTGTCCTCGCTTTTTACACCCCAGGTACCAAAAGAGGTGCAGCCCACCAAAGCCATACTTTGCAAGGCGTGGCCAATATCATGGGCTGCGTGATAGTTTAAAATGCGCTGATAATTAGAGCCGATGTATTGGTATTTATCCGACGCGGATTTTGAGATACCATAAATCTCTTCTTTATATTCTTCGGTAACATTTTTATCCAGGTTGCGGTTAAACCAGGCTATAAAGTATTTCAAAAAGTGACGGTAAAAGTTGGATGGTACAATGCGGCTTATCTGCTCCACAAAATGATCTTCTTGAGCTACAACTAATTCCTGGCTCAGTTTGCCGTTAATAACGCCGCGCTCAAAGGGTTTTCCTTCCACATACATCTCGAACAGGCCGCTTTTACTTTTGCGGAACCAGCTGTTATTAATGGTATAAAACCCTTTTGATGGCTGCTCCCGTTTGAGGTTAAGGCTGCTTTGGTCTTTAGGCTCGGGCGGGTAATCAATGGCAACAATGTACAGGTACACCATGCCGATAATAATAAGCCCCACAAAGCCAAGGAATGCATATAACGTCCTTTTACCAAACTTTTTCCAGCTAAATTTTTTGTGATTTTTCAGTTTGAAATTATTTAGGGTTTATATAAATGTTTGATACGTCAATGCCAGGACAAAGTTACTGTTAGAATATTCAACCTGCAATTTTTGGGCCGAGCTTTTCACCGCCGTTTTTGAATATTAAGGCCTGCCCCGGTAGGGGCAATTCATTTGTAGCACCTAACCTGTATTCGTTTGTGCCCTGTAAGGGCGCTTCATCATTCGTCCAACAATTCGTGAAAAATATACTTTTCGTCGTATTCTATGGCGTAATCTTTTAGTATTTCCAAGTATTCTTCCCTAAACGTCATTTTTGAATGATGATGTTTTTGATTCAGGATATACTTTACAACCCCATCAATTTGTGACCGGCTGTTGCTAAAGGCGCCGTAACCATCCTGCCAATGAAACTTCCTTTTGGTAAAGCCCTCATTATTGATAAATACCGAACTGCCGGTTTTTACGAGTCGCAGCATATCTGAAATGGATTGATCCGGACTTAGGCCAACAAAAAAGTGTAAATGATCTGGCATGCTGTTTATTGCCAATAATTTATGTTTATTGTTTTGCAAAATGCCTGTAATATACATTTGAAGCCGGTCTTCCCATTCGGCCTGTATCATTGCCTGCCGGTATTTTACAGCAAACACACAGTGAATGTACAATTGAGTATAGGTATTTGGCATAGGATTTAAAGTCAGGCATAAATTTAATGAAGCGCCCCCAAGGGGCACAAATAATTTTTCATTTTTTTCTACAAATGATTTACCCCAAATGGGGTAAGGGAGAATAAGGGGTAGTTTTAAATTCAGGAAACAACCTACGTTTTACATCTGCCACATGCTGTAAAGTTGTTTATTCAATACACATCGGCAATAATTGCATCTCTTTTAAGCATTCCGTATTTTTCCTATAATGGCATCGTCGCCAAGTAATGTGGTGCAGGTAACAATAGCGCTCATGGCCGTGCCTAAAATACCATGCAGGTTAAGGTTTTGCCCGGTAAAGTACAGGTTTGGTATTTTGGTGCGCGGCGATATAAATGTTTTTAAGGTGTGCTTATAATCTTTTACAATGCCGTAAAGCGAACCATCGCCATTACCAATATAATCGCGGTAGCTAAGCGGCGTTGCCGAGTAGTAAGATTTAACATGGCTCCTGAAACCGGGGAATTTCTCTTCCACCATGTCCAGCAGTTTCTCGCTTTTGCGGATCTTAAACTCCTCATATGTTTCACCCCGTTCATTAACGTTTGATACCGTGTTAAATGTATCCTCCCATGGCTTCATCTCCTCAAAGCGCATATAAGTAAGGATAGATGCGCCATCGGCATATTCTGGTGATTTAGATGATGGTGCCATGAAGTAAGCAAAACCCAGGGGCCAGTTCTCCTCGGTATACTCCGCAATATCCCAAACGTGGCCTTCTTTGCCCACGTAATAGTTGGTGTTAAAATATGGGAAGCTATCCTTTTTAAAAACCACATTTAAGGTAAACGACGATACGGAGTTTTCCAGGCCTTTCAACCGGTTACGGTAGGCCAGTTTGATAATGTCGCTATCCGTCATCTCCAGCGTTTGCACCGGGTGTATGTTACTTATAAACTGCTTGCCGTAAATTTTACCACCACCGGCTATCTCCACGTGCGATACCCTGCCATCTTCTACTACAATGCGTTTCACCTCGCAATTACGTTTAATGACGCCACCGCGCGCACGGATATTTTTGGCAATGTACTTGGCAATCTGCGAACCGCCATCTATGCATTTATAAGAGCTTTCAATGTAGCTGTTCAGGATGAGCGCGTGTACGTAAAACGGTGTTTTATCGGCCTGGCCGGCGTAAAGGGCGTTATTGCCTGCAAGCACCGCCTGTAAACGCGGGTTGTCGGTTATCGATTCAATAAAACCTTTGGTATCTATTTCAAGCACGGCAGATTTCTCGTTAAAATCATCACCGCTTTTCAGGTTGTACAACGAAAATTTGCTGCAAACTTCTTTGATCTTATCGCAGTAGGCGTTTAGCGCAGCCTCTTCGCCGGGGAAATGTTTCAATATATGGGCGATGAAATTATCGTAGCCCTGGGCGTATTCATACTCAATGTTTTCGCCGTGGATGCCTATCTTATCAAAAACAACATCCTGCTTTTGAAGCTTCAGCTTATCTATAATGTCGATGTATTTGAATATCTGATACAGGTTTTGCCCCTCATCCAACCCGCCAAGGTAGTGCACGCCAGAGTCGAAGATCACTTTATCGCGCACATAAGTTTGCAACGAACCTCCTATCTGCTGGTTTTTTTCGATGACGCAAACTTTAAATCCTTCCCTGCCTAATAAATCGGCGCTCACTAATCCCCCCATACCGCTGCCGATAATTACGGCATCAAAAATCTCCATTTATCTAATCCCTGTTTTTATATTCAATTACAAAAATAATATTTGATGTGAACTTTGTCTCATCTATTATTTTGCAACTCATGCTGTTAGCCGCTGCAATATCCTCTACCAGTTGCGCAGATAAAAACGACAAGCCCCGGCTGGCTTTATTAAATTTGATAAACTTAGTCGAGAAGAACTCGGTAAGCTCGGTGCCGCGGTGCTTTTCTTTCAAATCTTTATTGCCATCGCGGATGATCAGTTTGCCCCCTTCATTTAAACTGTGTATGCATCGTTCAATGATCAGCTTTTGCTCGTCGGGCTGCATGTAATGCAACATGTCGGCTATTATAATGGCATCGTATTTTTCAAATTCAAAGCTTAGTACGTCGGCATGCTCAAATTTAATCTGTGTATCCTTACTAAAGTTGTTATTGGCTGCTTCTATTTTATCTTCGTCATAATCAATTCCGGTAAACTCGCGCTGCGGAGCGGCAAAGTGCAGCATATAAGGCATAAAACCATAACCACACCCAATATCAAGCATTTTCCCTTTAGCCGGCAGCAGATCATGAAACTGCTGGTAGTTTTTCTCTAAACGTACTTTTACTTTCATGTACCATTCCAGTACCGGCCCTTTGTACAGGTAGTTGTAAATCAATTGCTCTCGATAGTATCGTGGCTGTTGTATCTCTGCGCTGAGTTGCTTAAACTCAGCCTTAAAATATTTACTGATGGTTTTGGCCCGTTCGGCGTAGCCGGTTCCAAAATTGGTATCGGAAGGTTTTATGCGGGGCAGGTATTTCAGGGTGATCTTACCGTTCTTCAGCAGGAAATCGCCTTTGGTCATGCAATAGCCTGTGCCGTGGAGGAGTATAGGCTGAATGTCCATTTTTAAAGCTTCGGCCAGGTAAAAGGCCCCTTTGTGAAAACGCTTGATCTCGCCATCTACCGACCGGGTGCCTTCGGGAAATATTACGATGGAATAGCCTTTTTTAACCCTGTCGGCCAATACATCAATACTTTCTTCCGTACCTTGCGCTACCGGGAAGTAATCGGCCATACGCACTACAGCGCCAAATACAGGCGAGTTCCATACCCAATTATTGGTAAATAAAATGAGCCTCGGGTTCAGCATTACCAAAATCAAAATATCTAAAAACGACTGGTGGTTGGCGATAATAACCGCTGGGTTTTTAAAATCGGCAAGTTGCTTATTGATGATCTCCTTTTTTACATTCCCCATAATGTAAATCATCGACCAGGAAAACCTCGCCAGTATAGCATGATAAACTAATTTGCCTTTTTCTTTGCTAAATGGATTCAGCCGGAATATAAAGCCCAATGCTGATAAGATTAAACAGCCGGTAACAAAATAGGTGAATGCAAAAATACTGATCACGAACCCGCTGATAGTCCAGGGAAAACGTTTCTTAGCGGCACGGTTTTTAATGAGGATATTGAACAGGAAGGGAATCAATATCTGCGACATGATCACCACGCAAACAATCCCGATAATAGATATGGCCGCTATCGACCGTAATGCCGGGTGCCTGGCAAAAATCAAAACCCCAAGCCCGGTTATGGTGGTTATAGCCGATAAAAAGATAGACGATTTGTAGGATGATAATACCTTTTTACCGGTTTTATACTCCTGGAGCAGGCCATCCATAATGTACAGGCTGTAGTCGTCGCCCAGGCCAAATATCAGTGCCGAAATAATAATGTTCACGATATTAAATCCGATACCGAAGATGCCCATCAAGCCCAAAATCCAGATCCAGGAGATAGCCATGGGGATAAAGGAAACCAGCGCCAGCTCCATGCGGCCATAGGTAAGCAGCAACACCACAAATACCAATAGTGACGACATGACTGCTATTTTGGTAAAATCGGCATTGATGATTTCTACCAGTTTATTGGTAAGGTATTGTTTATCAATAACGGTAACATTCCGGTCGTTTTCAAAAGCTTTGTATATGGCTGCTTTTTTATCGGGCGATGTTTGT
This sequence comes from Mucilaginibacter sediminis, assembly GCF_051903035.1. Taxonomy (NCBI): domain Bacteria; kingdom Pseudomonadati; phylum Bacteroidota; class Sphingobacteriia; order Sphingobacteriales; family Sphingobacteriaceae; genus Mucilaginibacter; species Mucilaginibacter sediminis. Next base: position 5,373,571 of record NZ_CP170602.1, on the reverse strand, counting down.
ATTAGTGTTACTACTGTGGAGTGGCTTGGATATTCATTGATGAAATTATCCAGGAAGCTTTTCCTGATCTCGGCTACATCCTCATCGTTAGTATGCGAAAAATTTTTGTTCAACAAGGCTTTAAACTTTTCAAACGCCGATACGCTAAACCCTTTTAGCTTGCCTTCGCTTTCGAGGGTAGCAAAGAGTTGTTGTTTCTTTTCAGTTGTCCAGTAAGTATTCCAGCGGTTAACGCGTTCTTTCTGTAGCGAATCGGAAATGATGAAGGAGGATACATCTGACGATTTTTTGACGATGCCCTGCGCCTTCAGTTTTTCAATCTGCCCGGCCAGCTTTTCGTTATTGATAAGCGCCCTATCCAATGTTTTTCCTTCAGATACCAGGTAAACCGATTGCAGCGCGTACTGGTTAATTTTATTGAGCTTGTTTTGCGATTGCTGCAACGCGGGCGGCATGTAGTTCATTTTAGCTACATCAAACTCAAAGGTTACATCGTTGGCTTTGTAAAAAAACACGCCTGTAAGCAGGATGATGCCGATAACAATGTACTTGTTATACTCGGGGTTAAAGGAGGCCAGCTTATCAATCCACGATAGCTGAGTAAAAGTGTGGTTTTCCTGCTCTTTTTTTGTGGATATAAATTGCGGCAAAAATACCAGCGAACAAATGGATGCGCCTATCAAACTAAAGGCCGCGAATAAACCCAGATCTTTCAACATTTCCGATTCCACAAACTCCAGGCACAGGAAACCGCCGATGGTGGTAAAACTGCCCACGGTAAGCGGCATCACCAGGTCTTTAATTACCTGCTCCACACTTTTGGTATGGCGGTAGTGGTTAAACACATGCAGCGAATAATTGATGGCGATACCCAACACCACCGAACCCGTGCCCAATGCAATAACAGAGATACTTCCCTTTAAAAAGTAAATAGCGGTGAGGGAGAATAGCGAGCCAAATAGTACCGGGATGAGGATAATGATGGGCGCCCTTTTTTTGCGAAAGTACAAGCCTAAAAACAAAATGAGTACAACAACGGTAGCACCTTGTGTAAGTGCTGTATCGCGCCTTAGCTGCTGTGCGTTACCATAATACACCGCCGCCGATCCAAAGTAGGTTGCAGTCGCGATGCGTTTTGGCCTGTTGCCCAGGCTGTCAATTAGTTTATCTAAGCCCTTTATCAGCACCGAGTTTTTGCCTGTATTATTTGGCGGGTAAGCCGGGGTGATAAACATCAACAGATTTTTATGATCCTTGGTTACCACGTAATTATCGTACAGTTCAAAATTCTTATCGTACTGTAGCTGCTGCAGTTTTTTAAGGCCGATAAAGGAGATGCCTACCGGGTCGTTACTAATAATGCTTTTGAGCGCTATGCCCGCCGGTGATGTAAGCGTGCGGTAATCATAAGCCAGTGTTTGCTTAATTTTTGCCGGGGTGATGAGTGTATCAATGGTTTTATAGTCCTTTTCCGTTAAATAAACAGGTAAACGCTGGCTGATGGTACCAAACAATTTCATCACCACATCATCATCTACCTTAAAATTGGCCTTGCCTATATAATCTTTAAATTTTGGCCCCACTGCGGCGGCAAATTCATCGGCGTAAGCAACCAGGCTATCGGGGTTGGCTGTGGCAGTGCTATCTTTAAGCGATACCATGATCACCAGCTTATCCAGGAACTTGGAGTTTTGAAAAACCTCGTTCAGCTTGGCTATCTTTTTATCTTTTGGGATAACCTTACTGATATCTTCCTCAAACCTTACCCGCGACGCAAAATATCCCATCACCAAAAAGCAGGCAGCAAATACTGTATAAAAAACAAGCTTGTGTTTGGCAAAGTAATGATATATCAGGATCAGGCCTTTTTCCATTTAAATGGGCGACTATAATGCAGCAGGTGATTTTTTTAGCAGTTTTAACAGGGCATAAGTTACCAGCCCCACTGTAAGCGAAGCTACTACGGCAAGCGTTAAACTGCCATAAATATACTGCTCTAAATGCGCGCTGATAGATTTAAAAGAGATATCCGAACTGAAGGCGATATTGGCAACCTTGTCGCCCATCCAATACTCACCCGCCTTATAGCTTAAAAACAGGACGACCGGGATCATGGGCGGGATACTGATATGTGCCGAGAACACCACCAGCGCCTTGTTTAGTTTAAATATAATAGAAAGGAATATGGCCACTGCAAGTTGAAAGCCCCAGATGGGCACTATCCCCATAAAAATGCCAAAGCCGATAGAGAGGGCTTTGGTTTCGTCCGAATCGTTGGGATTGTACAGGGTGGCTAATATTTTTTTACGGCCTTTTTTTTTAAATAAATCGCGGAAGAAGTTGCGCGGCTTAATCCAGGCAAAGGCTATGACTACCAAAAAGGCATTCAACACGCCCACCCGCGAAAAATCGGTAAAGGGACGGAAGTGTGATACCCGGGTTTCTTTAGGGGCATAGTAAACCGTAACCGGTACCGAATCCATATGAACGCCCCGCCAAACGGCCCGAACAATCACTTCTATCTCAAACTCGTATTTAACGGTGTAAAACTTCATGCCTTCCAGCAGATATAAGGGGTACAGCCTGAAACCCGATTGCGTATCGGGGCAATGAATGCCGGTTTCTACCCAAAACCAAAAGTTGGAGAACTTGTGGCCGAAGCTGCTTTTACCCGGCACGGCCGCCTGGTCCATATTGCGGGAGCCTATGATAATGGCATCGCGTACATCTTCCAGTTTATTTAAAAAGGTGGGGATATCTTTGGCAAAGTGCTGCCCGTCCGAGTCGATGGTTAGGGCATATTGGTAACCCTTTTCCATCGCGTAAGCAAATGCCTGGCGTAATGCCCAGCCTTTACCCACATTTTGTGGATAGCTGATGAGCTGAACCTGCGGGAATGATTTTACAATATCTTCGGTATTATCTGTAGAGCCATCGTTAACTACGACGATGTGGTTGCTGTAGGCGGCCACATCGGTAATTACACTGGCCAGGGTAAGGTGGTTATTATACGTAGGGATGATGACACATACCCGCAACTCTTCAAACCGTTTATTGATACCCTCAAATTCCATTAATTGCCCCTGATCTATAATAAATTCAACACAACATTTTTATACATAACAAAATTAGTGTTAATGCTGACAAACCAATTAAATACTTTCAAATTAATGAAACCGGAACTTTTTATTAACATATAAGCCCGCTACATACGCGCTGATTAATATTCAGAAACATATATGATGTACAGCTAAAATCGGCATTATATAATTATATTTTTTTCGGCACGACGCTTGTGTCATATATTATGAATACTTAATAATAAGCAAAATGAAAATTCTTTTAACCATGATATCATTGAGCGCCCTGTTAAGCGGTTGCCAAAACGAAAGCGGGAACCCACCTGTAGATATTGAAACAACCGGCGGGTTAAACGGAGTTGAAATTGTAGAAACCAGTGATAAATATGATGTTACCGAGGGCCTGTATTATGTGCACGCCACTATAAAAACAACTGGTAAACAAGTATTTAGAAATGTTTATGTATGTGCTACCTATTATAATGCCATGGGGCATGTAGTAGCCAAATCAAAAGGCGAAGCCGATTTGGTATTAAACCCGGGCGATAAGGACGTTGTTGAAACGGCCTGTTTTTTCCCAACATCATCAGATATGCCTACCCGGGTGGTGTTAACTACCGAAGAAGAGTACCCAAAGTAATTTTATCGGCTGGGATTTAAGGAGGCAGCCCGGGGCATTCCGGGGAACAGAAGCCCCGTTTTTTGTAGACACGCATCACATGTGTTTGCCCGAAAATATTCGATATTCTGGGGAAACATCATGATACGCTTTACCACCCGGAATGGCTTCTTGTTAATATCATTCTGTATATTAGTGCCTCGTAATACAATATAGTGTCTATCAACAAACTTCTTTCCTGTTTCGATAAATACCTGCCCCTTAATGCGGAAGAAAAGGCCGACCTTGCCCAACGGGTGACCGAACGGAAAATTAAACGTCGCCAATTCATTCTGCAGGAAAACGACATTTGCAGACATTACACCTTTGTTGCCGAAGGCTGTTTTAAAAAATTCCAGGTTGATAAAAAAGGGACTGAGCATAACCTGCAGTTTGCTGCTGAAGGCGATTGGCTAATGGAGATTGATAGTTTTTATTTTGAAAAACCAAGCCGCGTTTATATTGAGGCCATTGAGCCGGCTGTTATTTACCAGTTAAACAAGGCCAACCTGTTTTACCTGTTCACCAACAACCCCAAATTCGACAGAAATTTCAGGGTAATTGTAGAGGATCGTTTTGTTGAGCAGGAAAACCGCATCCTGCAAACCATCAGCTCAACAGCCGAAGAGCGCTACCTGTCGTTCATTAAACAATACCCCCATTTATACCAGCGCCTGCCAGGCACGCAGATAGCATCGTACCTGGGCATTACCCCCGAGTTTTTGAGCAAGGTGCGTAAAGACATCGCAAAAAAACAGCTACATCCTTAAACTACATTAAGGGTATTTCTTAAACTACTTTATAGGCAATTCCCCGCTTATACCGCCACCTTTGTGCAACAAAAGCAACGAAGTTACCAGGACAAGTATTGGCATTTAAACGCCCCTAAAAACTAACAGCAACATGAAAGCAGCAGTAACCCCACAACCCGGCATGCCCGGAGTTATCCAGATACAGGACTTACCTATACCGGCGGCAAAAGAAGGCTGGGTATTAATTAAAATAAAAGCTTTCGGCTTAAACCGGTCGGAGTTGTTTACACGGCAGGGCCACTCGCCGGGTGTTATGTTCCCGCGCGTACAGGGTATTGAATGCGTGGGCGAGGTGGAGAATGATCCATCGGGTACATACCAGAAAGGCCAGAAAGTAGCAGCCATCATGGGCGGCATGGGCCGCGAATTTGATGGAGGGTATGCCGAATACACCCTTGTTCCCCAAACCATCGTTTTCCCGTTTGAAAGCGATATGCCCTGGGCAGTGCTTGGTGCCATCCCCGAAATGTTCCAGACCGTATCGGGTTCGTTGAATGAAGCATTGGAAATAAAAACAGGCGAAACACTGCTTATTCGGGGAGGTACGTCCTCAATTGGCATGCTGGCCTGCCAGCTGGCGAAAAGCATGGGACTGACGGTGGTTTCAACTACCAGGGATGAAGCTAAAGTTGTCCACCTTAAAGACAACGGCGCCGATCATGTCATCATCGACGATGGCGACGTTAATTCAAAACTCCGGCAAATATATCCGCAGGGCGTTGATAAGGTGTTGGAGCTGGTTGGTATTGCCAGCCTTAAAGACTCGCTGAAATGCATCAGGCCCAAAGGCATAGTTTGCATGACCGGGATACTGGGCGGCAGCTGGACGATGAATGAATTTACCCCGATGGGCGATATACCGTCACTCGGCCGTCTCACAGTTTATATGGGCGATGCCGCCAACCTGCATAAAGACCACTTACAGGAATTTATAGATGCGGTAGCCGGCGGAAAAATTAAACTCAACGTTGATAAAGTGTTTAAGCTTAACCAGGTTGCCGAAGCGCACACCTATATGGAAAGCAATCAGGCAAAAGGGAAAATTGTGGTAGAAATTTAAAGCGATATGGCTGTAAAGCAGGCTGATAATTGTAAATTAGGTGGTATGTTTTAACCTGAAGCTTTATGAGTAACACCAGCGATTTCCTTGCCAAAATCCCGTTTTTTTACGAGCCTGAATTTAAGGCGGAGTTGATGGAGCATGCCAAAGTGGTAAGCTTTAATAAGGGCGATGTTATTGTGCGCGATGGGCAGTATGTAAAGTTTTTGCCTATTGTTATTAAAGGCGCAATCAGGGTATTTCAGCAAAAGGACGACAGGGAATTTCTACTTTATTATGTGAAGGCCGAAGAAACCTGCACCATGTCGCTTGCCGCAGCCTATTTTAATAACAAAAGCACATCGCACGGAGTAGTTACCGAACCAACGGAGGTGCTCATATTCCCGGCCGGTTTGATAGATCAGTGGCAGCTTAAATATCCGTCATGGAACAGGTACGTGATGAATATTTTCAGGAAGCGGTATGATGAATTGATCAGCAATTTTGAGGTGACCGTGTTTGAGCATATTGATGTGCGGGTGATGGAATACTTAAAAAACCGGGCGCGAAATGAAGGCAGCAATTCGGTTCATTTTTCGCACCGGCAACTGGCTGATGAACTGGGTACAACCAGGGTGGTAATATCGCGGATATTAAAGGATTTTGAACGGCAGCAAAAAATAAAACTGTACCGTGGCCGAATAGATGTGCTTTAAAAATAAATTTTTGCCTGTGTATCTTTTGATACCGTTTTGAGGGGCCGGGCGCTTGTAGTTTTGGTTTATAATAAATAATCACTCTTTAAAACAATCAAAATTATGAAAACGCTACACTGTGCCGATGCCGGCTTTACCTGCGATGCTGTTGTAACCGCAAACACGGAAGAAGAAGTATTAACCATTGCTGCCGAGCATGCCCGCACTGTTCACGGTACCGAGGTTACACCCGAAATGGCCGAGCAGATAAAAACACTCATCAAAGAGGCTTAATCGTTCCGTTGAACGAAGGCGAAGACTCACCCTGCCCCGATGCATCGGGGCAGGGTGAGTCTTCGCCGCCATGCAATATCTGTCATATGTAGCGCAGTTGCCTCCCCTTTCGGCTACTGTGTGTACACATCTTTTGGAAACGTACCAATAATAAAAAAAATGTCATTTCGAACGAACCTGCAATGGGTTGCGCGGGCGGGGTGAGGAGAAATCTTATACGCCCTGCATTCCGATGGGCTTGTTGTGATGCAGGGCGTATAAGATTTCTCCTCGTACCTCGTTCGAAATGACATTTTTTTTGTTTTAGAGATGTGTACACACGGTAGCGCGTTCGGGGTATTATTTTTTTTGCGCCGGGCGCTTAAAAATCAAGCAATTATCGATATTGCATGTAAATAAAACCCCTGGGCAAATGAAAAACTCTCCTGCGGCAACAGAAACTGCGAAAATCGGCGGCAGCCGGCTAATTTCGGTTGATGCCTACCGTGGCTTTGTGATGTTGCTGATGATGGGCGAGGCGCTATCATTTAAGGAAGTTTATAGCAAGCTGCCCGGAAGTACGTTTTGGAGTGTTCTGGCCTTTAACCAGGATCACGTTGCCTGGGCCGGTTGTTCGCTGCATGATATGATCCAGCCGTCGTTTTCATTTTTGGTTGGCCTTGCTTTGCCTTTTTCAATAGCCGGCCGCATGGCTAAAGGCGATAAGTTCTCCGAATTGTTAAAGCATGCTTTGCTGCGCTCGGTTATACTTATTGCCCTGGGCATTTTTTTGCGTTCCATGTGGTCTAAACAAACGTATTTTACTTTCGAAGATACCCTGACCCAGATAGGCCTGGGATACACCTTCCTTTTTTTACTGGGATTTTGCAGGCAGCGGATACAAATTATTGCGCTCGTTGTAATTCTTGTAGGGTATTGGGCGGCTTTTGCAGCATACCCTTTGCCGGGCGGTGGTTTTGATTACGCGGCGGCAGGTGTACCCCCAAACTGGGAACATAATTTTACAGGCTTTGCCGCCCACTGGAACAAAAACACCAACCTGGCCTGGGCCTTTGATCGCTGGTTTTTAAACCTGTTCCCTCGCGAGTCCGTCTTTACTCACAATAATGGGGGCTATGCCACCCTAAGCTTTATACCAACCCTTGGCACCATGATTATTGGCTTGCTGGCCGGCAACCAACTGCGTAAAGGAACCGCTCCGTTTGTTTTGGTGCGCCGCTTTGTGTTAACCGGGATTGGTTTTATAGCCATTGCGGCCTTATTACATTTTACAGGTATCGCTCCCATTGTAAAGCGCATCTGGACACCCGGCTGGGTATTGTTTAGCGGCGGATGCTGCTTTTTATTGCTATCCTTTTTTTACGGTGTTATTGATGCGGCGGGGCATAAAAAATGGCCGCTGTTGCTGGTAATGATAGGCACAAACTCCATAGCAGCCTACGTGCTGGCCGATGGTTTTGGCTCCTTTATCCGCGAGAGTTTATACATCCACCTGGGCCGTAACTATGATATGATTTTTGGCGATGCTTACAGTACACTCATTAAAGGCGCGCTTGTGCTGGCAATACAATGGCTTATCCTGTTTTGGATGTATCGTAAAAAAATATTCATTAAAATTTAAGGCAGGATTTCGGCAGGTGGCTGTGTTAATAAAACTCCTGCATGCACTGTGCGTAAGTAGCCCCAATGGGAATGCTGTGCTCATTGATATTAATTTGGGCCCTGTCAAACCGGCTGATTTTATCGCGGGCAACTATAAAAGCCCGGTGCGTGCGGATAAACTTTTTGGCGGGTAGCATCAGCAACATATCTGTAATGGTAATCCGGGTGCTTAATGAACTACCGCCATGCAGGTATATTTTGGTATAGTTGCCCGCGGCCTCAATAAACAGGATTTCATTCATTTTAACTTTAATTTGTTCATAACCGTCTTTTATAAATAGAGATGTCACCTCGTCGGTGCTGCCGGGCTTGCTGCGCAACTCATACAGCTCATGGGCTTTATTGCAGGCCTTTAAAAAGCGAGGCAGCGAAAAAGGTTTTAGCAGGTAATCAATAGCATCCAACTCAAAACTTTTTACCGCATGTTCCGAGTAAGCCGTTGTAAAAACAACCATCGGTGGGCTGGTGATGCTGCTCAAAAAATCAATTCCGCTGATATCGGGCATTTTAATATCAAGGAATATTAAATCTGTTTTATTTTTTTGCAGGTAGGTCAGCGCGTCAAATGCGTTGGTAAATGTTTCTGCCAACTCAATAAACGGCACTTTGGCTGCATGCGATTTTACTACATCAAGCGCTATGGGTTCATCATCAATGGCAATGGCTATCATTCTTTAAAATTAATTATTATATGGAAGCTAAAAAGCAGAATGCACAAAGACTAAAGCTAATATATTGATTTTCTGTTTGATAAAAGGATTAAAGTAAGATTAATTAGTAAATTCTATATAATATCCAGCTGCACCGTTAGGTGTATAAAAAACTCTTTGGCGTTTTCGCGGATAACTAAATCGTGCCGGTTGGGGTAAAGTAGTGCTATCCTTTGTTTCACATTATCAAGCCCAATGCCGCTTTGCCCTTTTTCGGGGTCGTTATCATGGCGAATGTGGATGCTGTTGTGCACATCAAAGTAAAGCGTGTTGCCATCGGTTTGCAGGGTAACCTTTATATGCGATGGGTTTTGCAGGCTTATGCCATGTTTAAAGGCATTCTCTACAAAAGGGATCAGCAGCATCGGTGTTATCATGAGGGCGCCCTGGTAATCTTCAATCTGGGTTTCAATAATGATAGATGATGAAGCAGATGTACGTAACTTTTGCAGCAGGATATAATTTTTAAGATAATCAATATCCCGCGATAGCAGGATCCTGTCGCGCACGTTTTCTTCCAGCATAAAACGCATCATATCGCCCAGTTTTTGAATGCCCTCGCCGGTGCGCTCGGCATTTTCCTGCAGGGCGGTGCCATACAGCGTATTTAGCGCGTTGAATAAGAAGTGTGGGTTAATTTGCGATTTTAAAAAGTTAAGGTTAGCGTCTGATTGGCCTAACTCGGTTTTAAGGGTTTTAATTTCTTCGTCTTTTTTAGCGTTGCGCCTTTTGTAGGTAGTGCGGGCCAGCGGCATTACAATAAACAATTGCGTTAAAAAGTTGAGAAAAACCAACCATGCGATGTTTTCTGCGTCGCCAATATCAATAACCAGCACAAATATGGCAGCCGGCCTGCTTAATCCGCTTCCGCCTTTAAAGGATAAGCAGATGAGATACACCGCAAGAGACGATAGTGCCGCAAGCAGGAACATCCGGAAGAAATAATAAATGATATTCTTGTTTTTTAATTTCTCGTTTGGCAATAGCACATGTACGGCGTATAGGTATAAAACCATTGCTGCGGCTACATCATACAAAATATAAAAATGCAGCATAACCGGGGTGGATACATAAAGCAACCCAATGGTAATTAGTATCCACGATGCAGTAAGCAAAGAAGCTTCATAATACAGAGCGCTTTCGCCGTTTTGGCGGTTACGGTTAAAGTAAATGAACAGAATTTTTAGCGCCAGCAATGCCGCGAAATAGATGCTGATAATACCCACTAAATAACTGAGTGCGATGAAAATAAATATTAGCAGCGAGCCGTTTAATGCCGTACCGCCATCACCTTCAAAAGCAGGTGTCAGGTAAAAGCAAAGCAAAAGATAGATGATAAATGTTACCAGATAACTAAACAGAATGGGCATCAGCGTAGCGCTCAATAGTGCGGGGGTAACCGCTTGCTGGCCCGCCTGGATCATGTTATTGGCTGCTATCTGATTATTGCGTATAATATCAAATATCGAAAGTATCAACGCCGCTATAATGCAGCCTGTTACTACCCAAAACTCAATCCGGGTTACGTCGTTTTTAAACTTAAAGGTTATTTGCTTAAACATTGCGTTTGTGATTAAGGTGTATGTGTTTTCCGGTACAATGGTACAAAAGCTATTTTGCCCAATTATTAAAATGTGATGAACCATCCAAAAAATGTGACGAACGACGTTGCCTGACCGGCTTTGAAGTTACCGCCCCGTTATATTACTCTCCCCACCGCCTTCCCCGGCTCATTTAGTGTAACATTTACACTTGTTAAAAATCTCTTAAAGCACTGTTAATCATTAGTTAATATCTGGTATTTGCAAAATGCTTGTATTTTTTGAATTTATATAAAAATCAGCGCTAAATTGATTTATTTTGTTTGTACAACCAATTATCTGCCCGGCTCCCATTTGCCGATAAGTTAACATCTATTTTATCTCATGCTAACAACATTAGCGTTTTTTTGCACAAAAATATCGTCGGCCAATATTCTTTGGGTCGGCAATCATCTTACATCAAAAAGGGTATAAATTAAATCAAGAACTATGAAAAAAAACTACAGATTCATTTTAAGGCTATTTTACCACGCAAGGCAAGCAGCCATGCTGCTGCTTTTTATGCTGATAGCCTCCGCAAGCGCATTTGCGCAAAGCACCCAAATTAAAGGTACCGTTACCGACGAAACCAATTCCCCCCTGCCCGGTGTTGTGGTAACGGTTAAAAGCACGGGCAAAGCTACCACCACCAACAGTAACGGTGTTTACCAGGTTACGGTTAGCGGTGCTGCTGATGTTTTGAAATTTACATTTTTAGGTTCGGTACCTAAAGAAGTAACCGTAGGCGGCAAAACCGTTGTAAATATTACTTTGGTAACCGATACCAAACAGCTTAAGGATGTTGTGGTTATTGGTTATGGTACAGCAAGCCGTAAGGATGTAACCGGAGCCATTACCTCGGTAAAGGCCGAAGACTTTAACGCAGGTGTTTTAACCACTCCCGCCGAACTTTTACAAGGTAAGGTAGCCGGCTTAAACATTACCAAAAGCGGCGACCCTAACAAACAGCCTGCAACTATTTTAAGGGGGCCATCAACCCTGCGCGAGGGTGCTGCACAACAGCCGTTTTATGTGATTGACGGTGTTCCAGGCGCTTCTATCGATCTGCTTGCGCCGGCTGACATTGAAAGCATTGATGTGTTAAAAGATGCATCGTCAACAGCTATTTACGGTTCGCGTGCCGCAAACGGTGTAATTATAGTTACTACCCGCAAGGCCAAAGCGGGGCAAACAAGGCTAACTTACAGCGCTTATGGTGCTGTTGAGAAGGTATCAAAAAACATCGACGTACTTACCGGCGATCAGCTGCGTCAATACCTGGCCGACAACGGTGTAAAAGCATTGGCCCAGCCAACTGATGATGACGGCTCCAATACCAATTGGCAAAAGCTTGCCGAAAGAACCGGTTATTCTCAAAACCATAACCTTTCATACGGCGGCGCCGGTACCAATTCGGAGTATGGTGCAAGTGTAAACTATATGAAAAACAATGGTATACTAAGAAATACCAGCCTTGAGCGTACTATTTACAAAGGTTATATCAACCAGCGCTTTTTCAATGATCGTTTAAAATTGGGTATCACCCTTACCAACAGCGTTACCAAAAACAACGATATATTTCAAAGCCAGGTGTTATCGGGTATTTTATTCTACCTGCCAACGGTTAGCCCCTTTAACCCTGATGGCACCTATAAAGAAAACTACTCCCGTACAGGTAGCGGCCCTTTAAACCCGTTAAGTTTAATTAACAACAACTTCACCAAAACAGAAAATAACAAAACGCTCATCAATGGTTTTGCTTCTGTCGACATATTAAAAGGTTTAAAGTTTACCATATCTGGGTCAACCCAAAAAGAGCAGAACAATGTAAACACATACTCTACAAGCCAGTCGGGTATCTATGTTAACCAAAACGGCGTTGCTGTACGCAGTGCCTATACTAATACCAGCAATGTTGTTGAAGCTTATTTTAATTATGACCGTGTTTTTGGAAAGCACTCGTTGAAATTATTGGGTGGATACTCTTATCAGCAGGATCGTAACAATGACGGTTTTGGTGTGCAAACACAAAACTTCTCAAACGATGCCTTAACTTACAACTATCTTGCGTTATCAAATCCTACCCAGCTTTCGCAAATAGTATTTAACCCGGCCTATATTTCAACATTAAGGTTTGTATCGTTTTATGCACGTGCTCAGTATGAGTTTTCAGACAAATACCTATTACAGGCTTCATTGAGGGAAGACGGTTCTTCGGCATTTGGTATTAACCAGCGCCATGGTTATTTCCCGGCTGTTTCTGCAGGATGGAAGATCACTAACGAAGAGTTTATGAAATCCATTCCGGTTATCAGCGACCTGAAATTAAGGGCAGGCTATGGTGTATCAGGTAACAGTTTGGGCTTCGATGCCTTTACCGCAAGGTTAATTTACGGCGTTCCTCCGGGCGGCGGTAAATTTTTAAGCAATGGCAACATTGTTAACCCTATTGGCCCTGTACGTAACGATAACCCCGATTTGAAATGGGAGAGTACCGCAACCACCAACGTTGGTTTGGATTTTGGTTTGTTTAATAACCGTTTAACCGGCTCGGTAGATTACTATATCAAGAAAACGTCCGATCTGATATACACTTACCCGGTGTCAACAACATTGTATTTTTATCCATTTTATACTGCTAACGTAGGTAAAATTAAAAACAGCGGTATCGAGGTTGTTATCAACGCGGTACCTGTAAAAACACGCGATTTTACCTGGCGTACTTCATTCAATGTTTCGCATAATAAAAACGTTGTACAAAGCCTGTCAAACAGCCAGTTTGGCCTTAACTTTATTCAAACAGCACAGTTGGGCGGTAAAGGTCAATCAGGCAACTACAGCCAGATCATTCAGCCTGGCTATGCTATCGGCACGTTTGACCTGTGGCATTACTTAGGTAAAAATGCCAACGGCGTAAGTACCTATCAAAAGGCCGACGGATCAACAACGGCTACCCAACCGCTTACCTCCGATCAGTTTATAAAGTACGATGCCCAACCGAAACTGATTTACGGCTGGAGCAACAGTTTCTTCTATAAAAACTTCGACCTTAACTTCCTGGTACGTGGCGTGTATGGCAACAAGGTATTGAATGCAACCCTTGCCTCATTAAACAACCCTGCCGATTCAAAGCTGCAGAATATCCCAACGTTTACCTTAGGCGAATCATTTAAAGATATCAATGCTTACCTCGTATCTGATCGTTTCCTTGAAAGTGGTTCATACCTGCGTTTAGATAACGCTACACTGGGTTACACCATCAAGCCACATATCCAGGCCTTTAAAAGCCTTCGTTTTTATGCATCCGGAAATAACATTTTTATCATCACCAAATACCGTGGTGTTGATCCCGAAATTAATATCGGCGGCCTGACACCGGGTATCGATAATAAGGATTTCTATCCTAAAACACGCACGTTTAGCTTAGGCATAACGGCACAATTCTAAAAAATCAGAAGGAGATAAAAAGATGAAAAAGATAATTATAATATGTGCCGCAATTGCTGTGATCATGAGCACATATTCATGTACAAAATTAGATGTACCTGTTGAATCACAATACGTAAAAACAAATTTCCCGGTTACCGATGCCGATTATACCGCATTGCTGGGCACTATTTATTCAAACCTATCGGCAAGCTACGCGGTGCCTTACTGGCGCATGCAGGACATGTCTACAGATGAGGCCATATTGCCCGCCCGTGATGGCAACTTTGACGACGGCGGCCAGTACAGGCAATTACACTACCACACCTGGACGTTTGACCACCCTAACGTAATAGGTGTTTGGCAATGGGGTTTTGGGGGTATCAACACCTGTAACCGTATCATCAGCGTAATTAACGCTTCATCATCATCGGCCACAAAAAAGGCAGCCTCTATTGCCGAAGTTAAAGCAATGCGCGCCCTGTACCTTTATTTCATGATGGACCTGTATGGCAACGTACCTATCATTACCGATTTTCCGGTAACTGTACAACCTGCCAACCAGCCGCGTGCCAAGGTATACGCGTTTATTGAAAGCGAGCTTAAAGCCGTTTTACCTTTATTGCCCGCTAAAAGCGCCAATGCAGCAACAAACGTATCGCAGTATGGCCGCCCAACAAAAGGTATGGTGTTTGCCTTGCTTGCAAAAATGTACCTCAACTCCGGCGTGTATACCGGTACCACCCGTTACCAGGAAACCGTTACCATGTGCGATAGCGTGCAGGCCAACGCCAACTACTTCCTGGATGCCAGATACAGGGACATATTTTTGCCAACCAATGGCCCGGCAATTAATGAAACCATTTTTGCAGTACCTTACGATCAGCAAATACCGGGCAACCAGTTTACCCGTTTCGGTTTCTTTTACTACCTGGCTAATGCATACGGCTTTAACGTGGGTTTAAGTATTGCCATGAGTACTACGCCCGAGTTTTACAATCGTTTTAATATTCCGGGCGACGACCGTACCAAAACATGGCTGGCTGGACCGCAATATTATCCAGATGGGAATGGCGGCTTTACTAATCAGCCGGTTTACTATCCTGTGGGAGCCGCAGGTGTTCCGCCAAACACACAAATAAACATTATTCCTACGTTAACCTTAACCGGGTTAAAGCCAATGGATTTGGGCAACGATGTGCTTACTTCACAATCAGAAGGCGTGCGTTCACTAAAATATTATCCGGATGTTAACATCATCCAGGCAACCCGGTTAAACAGTAATGATGTACCGGTATTCCGTTTGGCCGATGTGTACCTGATGAAAGCAGAAGCTATATTGCGCGGGGCGACACCAACAGCCATAAACGGCGAAGTGCAAATCCCGCTTACATTAGTAAACAAACTTCGTACCCGCGCTCACGCGCAGCTGGCCTCATCCATTGATTTGGATGGCTTGCTGGATGAGCGCGCACGTGAACTTTCATGGGAAGCATGGCGCCGTAATGACCTGATCCGTTATGGGTTGTTTGAAAAAGAGTATCCGCTGCCGGTTGCCGGTGGTAAAACAGACGATTTGAAAATGAATACCGATCCTACCCGCAGGTTATACCCAATTCCATCAACCGAATTAAAAACAAACCCTAACCTGGTGCAAAATCCTGGTTATTAATATTTTTTGACAGATAATAAGCGCAAGGACACGTCTCTTGCGCTTATTTCGTTTTAATTTGATAGCTAAATAATATAATACCATGAAACTCATTAGCGGCTTACTCATCAGCCTTTTATTCCCACTCACGGTTTTAAAAAACGATACCGATGATATTACCATCAACAAGATCCAGGTAATCGGATCGCACAATAGCTATAAGCGGGCCATCGACCCCAAATTGTTTAAATTTTTGCAGCAGCGCGATTCTGTGGGCATGAGCAAAATTGATTACGAACACGTCGATCTGTCAGATCAGCTTAATTTAGGTTTGGGCGCCCTGGAAATAGATGTTTACGCTGATGCCAAAGGCGGTAAATACGCCCACCCAAAAGGATTGGACTGGGCACCCGGCCAACCTGCTTTTGATACCGATGGCGTAATGAAAGCGCCCGGCTTTAAGGTTTTTCATATACAGGATATCGACTACCGCAGCAATTGTCAAACCTTTAAACTTTGCCTGCAGGAGCTAAAAAAATGGAGCGACACGCATCCAGGCCATAACCCTGTTTTTATTACTATGAATGCCAAGGACGAGCCGATGAAGAAGCCGCGCTTTACCATCCCCGAAAAATTCACATCGGCCACATTTAACGCTTTGGATAAAGAGATTTTGGATAACCTGGGCAAACAATACGTAATAACCCCCGACGATGTACGGGGCAAATATAAAACCCTTGAAACAGCAGTATTACATAACAACTGGCCAACGCTAAAAGCAGCTAAAGGGAAGTTTATATTTATCCTTGATGAAAAAGGCAAAAAAAGGGCCGCCTATATAGCCGGCCACCCATCGTTAAAAGGCAGGGTGCTGTTTGCCGATGCTATGCCCGGCACGCCCGAAGCTGCCATCCATATCATGAACAACGCAAAAAAAGACCTTGTTGCAATAAAAGCACTGGTAAAAAAAGGCTATATCATCCGCACCCGTGCTGATTCGGACACCGAGGAAGCCCGCAATAATGATAAAAGCTCATTTGCCGCCGCGCAAAAATCGGGCGCTCAAATTATCAGTACCGACTACTACAAAAAAAGCACACACTTTAAATCAGATTACGTAATCAGTTTTGCTGATGGCACCTACTTTAAAGTTGACCCATTGTTTAAGGCGACGGCGGCTGTTGGTGCAAAATAATAAGCCATTTAAAGTTGCGAAGGAAAGCCCCGGACTATCAAAGAGGGCACTGAAAAAGTGGCTATTTATCAAAAGAGGTTGTTTTCAAAATTGAAAACAACCTCTTTTTCGTTGGCGTATTCGGGTAGGTGGTGGAGAGTGATTTCGTACAGACGATTCTCAGCGCCTCCATTTTATCTGTAAAAGTGCCCCTTTGATTTTAAAGGACTTTTTCAGTGCCCTCTTTGATAGTCCGGGGCTTTCCTGGTTTAATAATTCCAGATTTGAGAAGTTTAATTAATGCTGTTTTTTTTCAACAAATTGTTGATGGCTATACCGTTTAAAATTTTTTTAAGTCTTCGGCTGCTTTATCATCGAAAGCAAAATATTTCTCCGTCTCTGCACAAAATGTCCCTACCTTACGTTATCGTAGTAATTAAAACTAACCATCAAACTTTACACAACATGAAAAAACTACTTACCCTTGTCATCCTGTTCGCGCTTGTTGCTCCCGTATTCGCACAATCAACCGATCAGCGCCGTACCATTGTAGTTACCGGTACTGCCGAAACCGAAGTTACACCCGATAATATCATCGTATCTATCGCACTACAGGAATTTATGGATGGCAAAAAACGCGTGCCTATTTATGAGTTGGAGGCTCAGCTTGAAAAAGCGGTTAAAGATGCCGGTATCCCTAAAGAGGATTTCACTATCGACGATGTTTCGGCCTGGAACAATTATTATCAAAAGAAAAGAGCTCCCGATTTTATGGCCGGCAAGCAATACCATATCCTGGTGCACAACCTTGATAAATACAACAAGATACTGGCCGCTATAAACCCCAAAGGCATTTCTGCTACCGAGGTACAAAGTTCCGAATACTCTAAAATAATCGAACTAAAGCGGGAGCTTAAGATTAAGGCCCTTCTTGCTGCCCGCGATAAAGCAACTTATATGCTTGATGCCCTGGGCGAAAAATTAGGCCGCCCCATCACCATAAATGAAACCGATCCTGCAACCAGCTATTTCAGTTCATCGGTCCCGCAGTACACCAACACTATCATGTTCAACAAAGCGGCACCGGCCGAATCTGACATCAACTATAAAAAGATAAAAGTAAGCTTCCAGGTGCAGGCTGTTTTCGAGATAAAGTAAAACCGGATTAAAACAGGCAGGCGTCAAGGCGGCTGCAAATAATTATCCATTCCTGCAACGAATCAGGCCGTGCCTCAGTCTTATCTACATAAATCAAAACAACATGAAAGCATATATTCTCTCGGCATTGCTGGCCTGCCAAACCATGGCGGCTATAGCGCAGGATAACGATGGCAAAACGCCATACATGACAAAATCCCTGGCAAGTGATGCCATCAACAGCGTTGTGGTAAATACATCGGCCGGCGGTATAGAAGTAAGCGGACGCGCCGGGCAGGCTCCAAGGGTTGAAGTGTACATCAGGGGCAATAACGGCCGTGATCTGTCAAAAGAAGAAATCAAAAAACGCCTGGACGAGGATTACGACCTGAGTGTAACCGTAACCGGTCACGAAGTACGGGCCATTGCCAAAAACAAGCACGAAAACCAAAGCTTCAACTGGAAAAAATCAATCAGTATCTCGTTTAAAATATTGGTTCCGCAACAGGTTGCTACCAATCTGAAAACCAGTGGCGGAGGTATCCGTTTAGATAACTTAAAAGGTAATGAAACATTTACTACCAGCGGCGGAGGATTGGAAGTCGACAGGCTTTACGGCACAATTAAAGGTACAACATCTGGTGGCGGAATACGAGTTACCAACAGCGGTGATAACATTAACCTGCAAACCAGCGGCGGTGGCATCGAGGCCAAAAACCTTACCGGAAAAATCAGCTTGGAAACATCGGGCGGCGGCTTACGCCTCGAAAATTTAAAAGGTACCGTAAATGCCCATACCAGCGGCGGCGGTGTTGAAGGTAACAATATTGAAGGGGAACTGGTAACCAGCACCTCTGGCGGCGGCATCGACCTTAAAGGCATGAACTGCAGCCTCGACGCATCTACAAGCGCCGGAAGCCTGCGTGCACAAATGGTTAAAGTGGGTAAGTTCCTGAAACTGGACGTAAGCTCGGGTAATATTGATTTACAGCTGCCGGCAAACCAGGGCCTAAACCTCGATATTCGTGGCGACGGTATTAACCAGCACCCATCAAAAATAAGTGGCTTTACCGGGCAGTGGGACAATGAACATATTAAAGGCACGGTGAACGGAGGAGGTGCGCCGGTGACAGCCGAAGCGTCGAGCGGTAACGTAAGCGTTAAGTTTAACTAAGCAAACAAACCAATCAACCATATACAGGAAGCTCCGGGTCGGAAGATCAGGGGCTTTTTGTGTTTAGTGAAAAATAACAGCTTTACTCCGGTTTTCAAAAAAAATGCATGAGCAATTGTGTTGCTTTAGATGGTGGATGATTGCTGTGTATGGTATTGATGGTTAGGTATTTAAATGCTATTTTTTTAGGTTGTTGAGATAGGGTTTTTACTTTTAAAACAAATACTTGTGGCTTAAGGATTCAGGGATATTGAAGCAATAAACAATGAATAATATGCTCAAATAGTTGAATCCATTTAAGCTATTAGTTACGATTTTTACTGATTAGGTGTATCTTCATACGCCCCGACTTCAACCAGCATAAATGAGAAAACTGATAAGCATTCCTCCGGCCTTTAAACAATTTGGCGACCACCATTTTGCCAAAGAAAACTATTACTTCAGCTCGGACCCTAAAGAGGGCAAAGTTGGCTCGGGTGGCGGAACAGTTAATTTATTGTATGAAGCCAGTAAAGAGGAGAATGCTATAGGCCCGATAAATAATTGGTTACGCAAAGAGAAGCGGCTGATTATCCATGCAGGGGGCCAAAGCCGGCGTTTGCCGGCCTATGCGGCCGTAGGCAAAGTGTTTACACCCATGCCCATCTTTAGCTGGAAAAGAGGACAGCGCATAGGCCAAACGCTGATTGACCTGCAATTACCGCTGTATGAAGAAATATTGAACAAAGCCCCCAAAAGCCTCAATCACCTGGTAGCCAGTGGCGATGTGCTTATTCGTGCAGGGGGCGTATTGCCCGAAATTCCGGATGCGGATATTGTTTGCTTCGGCCTGTGGGAGCGGCCCGAGAAAGCATCTAATTTTGGTGTTTTTTTTGCACACAAAAGCTCGCCCAAACAGCTGGCCTTTGCGTTGCAAAAACCCACAGCTCAAAAATTGCAGGAGTTGCAACCTAACTACCTGTTTTTTATCGATATCGGCGTTTGGCTGTTTAGCCCTAAAGCCATGGAATTGATGTTTGAGCGTAGCGGGTGGGATAAAGATAGTAACTCGTTTGCTGGCGGCATTCCCTCGTTTTATGATATGTACACAGAGTTTGGGCAGGCCCTGGGCAAAAACCCAACGTTGAAGGACGATGCCATCAATCAGTTAAAAGTAGCAATTGTGCCGCTCCCTAAAGGCGAATTTTACCATTTTGGAACCAGCGCCGAGCTGATAGAATCGACCGATAAGCTGCAAAACCTGGTGAAAAACCAGGAAGAGATATGGCATAATAAAATAAAACCCAGCGCCGACCTGTTTACTCAAAACGCGATCACCAGGATTGACTTTACCCGCGCAAACAATTCGATTTGGATTGAGAATAGTGATATTGCCCGCACCTGGAAATTGAGTAGTAAACATGTTATTACAGGAGCACCTGCAAATGATTGGACGCTTAACCTGCCCGAGGAAACATGTCTTGATTTTATACCCATTGGTAATAACGATGAATGGTGTGTAAGGGTTTATGGTTTTTACAACCCCCAATTACCCAAACGGGGAATAAATGCAAATAACGGTTATTCGGCTGCCGACTGGTTTAACGAGCCTGTTTACCCTGTATTTGATGCGGCAGATTTGAACAGTGAGGTGATACAGGACCTGATTGATAACCCATGTAATTACAAGGCAAAGGGAAAACGGTTAATTGCCGCCGCTGATGTTGCCGATGAAATAAACCTTTACCGCCAGTACGCCCAGCGTGAAACTTTTTTAGAAAGTAACCTGCAAAGTATGGCAGCTAACTGGAAACAATCTGTTTTTTATCAGCTTGATTTGAAGAATGCTGCCGGGATATTTAAAAATGCAAAGCTAACATTACCGCCTGCTTTACCGGATGACGCCCCGCTGTTAACGCGCCTGCACGACCAGATGTTCAGGAGCGAGGTGTTAGGTTCAAACGATCCATCCGCTGCCGCCTACGAGGCAAAAGCATTTGGATTGCTTGCCGAAACTATTGTTGATACGGCCAAAGCTGAACTTGCGGCGCCGCGGTTGGATGTAATGTCCGACCAGATAGTTTGGGGCCGCAGCCCAATCAGGCTCGACCTGGCTGGTGGTTGGACAGACACGCCTCCAAACTGCCTCATAAACGGCGGGAAGGTACTAAACCTGGCTGTTGAGCTTAATGGCCAACCTCCGCTGCAGGTATTCATAAAACCGTCTGCCGAATATGTTATCACGCTGCGATCTATTGATTTGGGTGTAAGGGAGGATATAACCACTTATCAGCAATTAAATGATTATAATAATTCAGTCGGTTCGGCATTTTGTATTCCCAAAGCGGCGCTTTGCCTGGCTGGTTTTGTTCCGGAATTTTCGGCAAACAGGTACGGTTCGCTGATAGAGCAATTGAAAGACTTTGGTATGGGCATCGAGGTAACGTTGTTGGCTGCTATACCCAAGGGATCGGGCTTAGGCACAAGTTCAATCCTGGCAAGTACGGTATTGGGCACCTTAAGCGATTTTTGCGATTTGAAATGGGATAAATATGCCATCTGCTCGCGAACACTGGTTTTGGAGCAAATGTTAACAACCGGCGGCGGCTGGCAGGATCAGTATGGCGGTGTTTTTGGTGGAATTAAGCTATTGGAAAGCAACCCGGGTATTTTTCAAAAGCCCACAGTACGGTGGGCGCCTGAGTTTATTTTTACCGATGCTTCTGCAGCATCTGTGTTGTTATATTATACCGGAATTACCCGGATAGCTAAAAATATCCTGGCCGAAATTGTGAAGGGAATGTTTCTTAACGGCAATAGCTATTTAAGCATCCTGGAAGAAATGAACCATCACGCCCTTAAAACCTACGAAGCTTTCCAATACGGCAACCTGCAGCAAGTGGCCGAGGCTACAGGCATTAGCTGGGAGCTTAACCAGCGGTTGGATGGCGGTACCAATACTCCGGAAACTCAGGCTATTATTGATCGCATCAGCGATTATATCATTAGCTGTAAATTACTGGGCGCGGGTGGCGGTGGATACATGCTAATATTTGCAAAGGATGTGGCCGCAGCGGCAAAGGTGCGTGGCGCTCTGAACGCCAACCCGCTTAATAACAGGGCGAGGTTTGTTGATTGGTCTATTTCGCGGGATGGATTTAAGACATCAAGGAGTTAATGTAAGGGTTAGCAAGGGGGGCACACTCGCACCCCGCCAAAACCCCATTAATTTAATTGCCCGGCTCTTTTGTATTGCTATTCATCAGCCTTCGCCCTTTGCTCAACACTTTTAACCGTTGCCTTTTTAGGGATATCGGCTGTGCTGTTTCATCGGCCTCATTATTATGGAGTCCATATGCAGCTATAATTTCTTTGCAGGATAGGCTGCCGATGATTGTATTTTCTGCCGATGTAACCGCTACCAGTTCTGCACTATGCTTTGCCATTAATTCGGCCGCCTGGCGTAATGATGTGTTGCTGTTTATCGTTAATGTTGATGGGTGAACTATATTAGCGAGGGTTAGTTTGTCGGCCAGTGTATCATTATAAATATCGGCTAAATTGGCTGTACCTGTGTAATTGCCTTTTTTATCAACCACAATAAAATCATGGGTGTTTGTGCTGTGGGCCAGCAGCGTGGCTTTTACTTCACTAACCGTGTTTTGGGCGTTTAGTATAACAAAGCTTTTGTTCATAACATCAACTACAGATAATTTACTCAGCACATCGGGCTCAAATGAAACAGGAGTGACTACCCCTCTGCGGGCAATTTTTTCGGTCATGATGGTATTCTCCATTAAAAAAAACGATACCAGGTACGATGCTGTGCAAGCGCCAAGCAAAGGGAGTAAGGCGTTTGATTGCATGGTAGATTCGAGCGCAAAGGTAATGCTGGTTAAATACGCCCGTGAGGCACCGGCAAACATAGATGACATGCCCAGCAACGCAGCCATTGGTATGGTTATGCCCGAATTGGGAAAAAACATTAAAATAACTGCGCCGGTGATAGCCCCCGCCGCGCCGCCAATGGTTAACAAGGGAGCAAGCGTGCCGCCGGATGTGCCGCTACCCAGTGCAATTGCCCACGACAGAAATTTAAAAAAGCATAAACGCAAAATAAGCAGTAACGGAATGGTACCCGATAAAATGCTGATGATATTATCATAGCCCACACCCAACGTATGAGGGGCAAAATATCCAATTAAACCAACACCAAGGCCGCCTAAGGCAGGCCACCACATCCAGTGAATGGGGAGTTTATCAAACCAATCTTCAATTAAATAAACGATTTTGGTAATCCCTAATGATAAAAATCCGATAAACAGGCCGATACCACTATAAATGGCTAATGCCCCATTAGATGGCACCGCTAAATTGGGCATAGGAAAAACCGGGCCCGGTTCAAATAACAGGTGGTGACCTGCAGCCCCCGTTATACAAGCCAGGGCGACCGGTAAAATAGATTTGGGCGAAAACTCAAATAAAAGCAACTCGATAGCCAATAACACCGCCGCTATAGGGGTGCCGAATATGGCCGACATGCCTGCGGTTGCACCGGCAGCAAGGATAACCTTACGCTCATTGGCGGTAATTTTTAATAATTGGCCAAGGGTTGATCCTAATGCCCCACCGGTTGCAATTATTGGCCCTTCAGCACCGAAGGGCCCACCGGTGCCAATGGCAATTGCCGATGATATGGGCTTTAGAAAAGTAATAGAAGGTTTTATTTTGCTTTGGTTAGTTAGTATTTGTTCCATGGCTTCGGGGATACCATGCCCCCTGATGGCTTTTGAACCATATAAGGCCATTAGCCCCACAATTATCCCGCCAATGGCCGGCACAATAATAACCCACAGGCCCAGGTGGTTAGCGGCAGGGCTATGGAAATGCACATCAAGCAAACCGTAAAAAGATATGTTGGTTACAATATTAATGAGGTATATAAGGCCCTTGGCTATAATGCTGATGGCTATTGCCACCGTAACAGATAATGCCGAAATATATAAGAGCCTGTTTTTTGTAGTACGGCTTAAGGTTAATTTATCCTGATGACTATTAATGGCGTTTAAGGAAGGCGAGATGGGAATGCCTGTTTCTTTTTGTTTCATGATGAATATTACAGCCCGCATAATTATAAATGGGCGTCTATTTTATTGCAAAAGTAATATAAAATAGATTTTTTATGAAAAAACTTTACAATAAAACATTGCACATGCAATATTTTATTGTAAAGTTTGTGGCGGAATTTATTAAAAACATTACAAGGATAGTAACATGAAAAAATTCAGTTATGCATTAATGGCGATAGGGGTTATCATCATTATTATTGGTTTTTTAACCTTTACCAATTTAAAAACAGTTAACGCGGTTGATTCACACAACTGGACAATTTACATTAATGGCGCAAAATCATTCCCATGGCCTGTGTTTGGCGGCTCGGTAATTGCCATATTAGGAATTATTTTTAACATGGCTACCTGGGAGCAGCCAAAAGGCCGGTACTTTTAATAATTTCGCACAGGCAATTTGCCAATATAAACGGGGCATTCATACATGGCAAAAAGTAAAAACGTTTGTGATTTAAAAAGCTGCTTTTTGTGCATGCACTGCTTAAAAGATTGGATTCCGGCTATTGCGGCCCAGCGAAAAAACTATGTTGTAAAAAAAGGCGAGGCAATATTTAAAGAAGGCGACCCGGTTACAGGAATTTATTTTGTTTACGAGGGCAAAGTAAAAGTGCACAAGAAATGGGATGCCGAAAAAGAGTTGATATTGCGTTTTGCCAAAAAAGGCGATATTGTTGGCCACCTGGGGCTTGGCGATACAGGTTATTATCCTGTATCGGCTACGGCTATTGAGGCCGGCATAATTTGTTATATCAGCATGGATTTCCTGGAATCGACGCTGAACGTTAACAATAGCTTTGTAATAAAGCTTATGCGCTTTTTTGCTAATGAGTTGCAGGAATCTGAAAAGCGAATGCGGAACCTTGCGCATATGCCCGTTAAAGGGCGGGTTGCGCAGGCGCTCATCTCCCTCAAAAATAAATTCGGTATCAATGCCGATGGGTTTATTGACATCGACCTGAGTCGGCAGGACCTGGCCGCATTTACCGGTGCCGCATACGAATCACTGTTTCGCACCATTAATGATCTGGTTGAGGAAAAGATCATTGAAATAGCCGGCAAAAGCATATTTATTAAAAACGAGGGCTTATTGCTTAAACTGACAGAAGAAACAGGCGTGTAGGCGGTAACTTAACGCTGATACCTGCGCCATACCATAAACCACTTTTTATTGTTGGGATATTTGCGATGGCCGCTTACATTGTTTACCAGCAAAGCTACCAGCAGCAATACTATTGCGCCGGATAATACCGGGCTTAATACGTATAAATATCCCAATGCCTGTATTTTGGCCGAGCCAATGTTAGCAATCAGCGCTGTGGCTCCACCCGGCGGATGCAGCGTTTTGGTAATTTGCATCAATACAATGGCAACTGATACAGCCAGGGCAGATGACAGCCAAACCTCGTGCGGGATAAGCTTATGCATTGTTACCCCTACGATAGCGCAGATTACATGGCCGCCAATTAAGTTTCGGGGCTGGGCGAGAGGGCTGTTTACGATGCCATAAATTAATACCGATGAAGCACCAAAAGAACCAATAAGGAATAAATTATCTGAGGGGCTAAAGTATCGGTTGCTAAAAAACCCAATTAAGCCTATGCCCAGGAACGAGCCTATAAACGTCCAGAAATGCTCTTTATAATCAACCAGCGTTTCTTTATAAACAATATAACGGGCGGTGCGAGCGTGGCGATGTATCCTTCTTATCATAATTTATAAGCCTGCGCAAAAGTAGATACTTTACATTATGACACAAGGGATAATTTAAAATCGGGAATGGAGGGTAAAATATTTAGAGGTAACAAAAGGCCCCGGGCTTTTTAAATCCGGGGCCCTTTGTTATTAAAGCATCATTAATCCTGTTTGCTTTGCACCAAAAGGTGTTCGGCAATACATACGCGCTATTTTTGTTTGTGCCAGCGTTTTCTTGCGGTAGTTGTCGTAATAATCAACGGTCATCAAATCAACCTGGTATTTATAGGTTTTATCTTTGGCAGCGCCTGCATATAGTTTGCTGATAAATACCTGTGCAAAATCAGCCGACTTGTATTTTTCAAGCTCGGAGTTGGCTGCTCTTTTTCCGTTAATCCAGATGCCATAGGTGTGTACATCCGTAAAAACGCTCAATTGCTTCGCCGTTGGGAAGGCACGAGGTATTATAAGCCCGTTACCCATCATAAAACCTACCATTTGTTGAGCCTGCTGGTCTTTACTCATCTGTCCATATATTTCTTTAAGCCGGGCTTTATCCTCATCCGAAACTTTCATGATCTTTCCATCCGGCGAGATTTTGTTTTTGCCGTGGCTGCTTAATGCCGCCGAAAAATAAGGTTCATATTTATCAGCGATGGTTTTATACTCGGCCAATAACTCGGGCGATACACCATTTGCAGTATGCTTATAATTGAGCTCGGCAAAAATAAAGTCGCGGTGTACTTTGCCCGCCGGGCTATTTTCCGGCGATGGTTTTGGTTGAAGCTGGTCGGCTTTTCCTTTAGCCGCTGGCACTGCAAATTTTGGTTGCTGCGCTTCGGTTTTGGTGGTGAATAACAAAAATGCCGCAATGGCGAAAGGCATAACGGCCAGCCGGCTTAGCCAGGCGTTAAAGGTGGTGGTGGTTTTAGTCATCATGATCAATCGTTTTTTGGTGATAGCGTAGTTGAATTGGCTGGTTATACCTAAGCCGTTAAGGCCAGATAAACTGTGAATAAGCAGGTTTTGATAGTTGGCAGTATCGTAATGCGTATTTAATACCGCGGCATCGGCCAAAAATTCGTGGTTTAGTTTAATATAACGGCGGTATATTAAAATGAAGGGGTTAAACCAGCAAATGGCCTGTACAAACTCGGTAAATATAATATCAATGGAGTGTAACTGGCGGGCGTGTGCAAGTTCATGATGCAAAATGCCGTCGTCAATTTGTCCGTTTTGATAGTCGTCACGGTTTAAAAACATGTACTTTAAAAAGGTATGCGGCGTTTGTTTTTGGTCGATTAGCACCAGTTTTGCATTTTCATACGGGGCGCTATAGTTTTTATCTATAGTTTGTTTGATGCTATATAGATTTTTGATAAACCGCAATAAAAGCAAGCCGGTAATTAAAATATAAATGCAGGGCAACAAGTAAAACAGATAGTTGATATGTTCTGGATCCGCTATTGTAGCTGCCGGTGTTAATGTTGAGGGAGTTGCCGGTGCATCCAGTATTTCTGCCTTAAAATAAGGTTGTTCAACATCTGGCGCAGCACGTTGCTGTATGCTGATTAACGGTACCGTGAGCGAAAATACAATACCGAACAAAAGGTAAAACCTGTTGAAGGTATACATTGTTTTATTTTTAAGCAACACAACATAAGCAAGCAGCAACAAGGCGCTGCAAAGCGTAAAGTTTAGCAGGTAGGCTGTCATGGTTTTTTCTTGTTTAATTGTTGGTCTATAATTTTCTTTAAGTCTTGTAATTCGGCGTCAGTAAGGTGGGTTTCGGTTGTAAAAAACGAAGCAAACTGCATGGCCGAATTGCCAAAAAAGTTTTTGATTAGCCCGTTCACGTGGGTTGCAAAGTAATCGGACTTTTTGACCAGCGCATAATACTGCCTGGAATTACCCATCAGGTTATAGGCTACAAAGCCTTTATCCTGCATGCGTTTCAATAAAGTGGCAATAGTAGTTACTGCGGGTTTGGGTTCCGGGTAACTATCTATCAGGTCTTTCAGGAAAACTTCCTGGCCTGCCCAAATCAGTTCCATTAATTGCTCTTCGGTGTTGGTTAGTTTCATGTTCTACGATATTAGAATTTACTCTACAATTGTAGAGTAAATAAATCATAAATGCAAATACCCGCGATTATTTTTTTCGCGGGTATTTACTAAAGACCCGAAAAGATGATTAAAGCATCTTGGTTATATTAATTTACGCGCTCAAACCGCGCAGCCCAGCCACCGCCAGGTACCAGTTTTACAGATAGCTTGTCTTTCGCGGTAACATTAATAACGGTGCGTTTATAATCGCTAGCATCCTTATCGGCATTTACGCCATCCTCAAATACAATGGCCTTATAATTGCCATCGCCCAAAAATGCTAAATCGATATTTAAATCCCTTGCATCCCAGTTGCTCATGGCGCCGGTATACCAGGTGGTGCCTTTGCGGCGTGCAATAGCTACATATTCGCCCACCTTGCCATCAAGGGCAACGGTTTCGTTAAAGGTGGTAGGCACCGCAGCTATAAAATCGGTACTTTCCTGCTCTTTGGTATAAATGGTTGGGTTATCAGCCATCATTTGCAGCGGGGCTTCAAATATGGTATACATGGCCAGTTGGTGGCAGCGTGTTCCCTGGCTCATGGGGTTGCCGTTTACCGGGCGAAAGTTTGCTTTTGTGGCATTGCGCATAGCCCCTGGGGTATAATCCATCGGGCCGGATAGCATGCGGATGAACGGGATACTTACATCATAACCCGGGTGATTGGTTACACCCCATTTTACATTCTCCAGCCCTTTTACCCCCTCAAAATTCACAATATTAGGAAAAGTGCGCTGGATGCCGCCGGGTTTGTACATGCCGTGATAATCAACAATCAGGTGATGGTCGGCAGCCTTTTGGGCTATGTCATATAGCGATGATACCATCTTCTGGTCGTCGCGGTCAATAAAATCTATCTTGAAGCCTTTAACGCCCATTTTGGTGAATTTGTCAAAAGCTAAATCGGTTTGGCGGGTAAGGGCATACCAGCTGGTCCACAAAATGAGGCCCACGTTTTTTTGTTTAGCATAATCAAGCAGTTCCTGCAGGTTAATCTCGGGCGAGATCTGGGTGAGGTCTACAATGCTCGACCAGCCCTCATCCAGCACCACATATTCTATTTTATTGGCCGATGCAAAATCGATATAGTATTTATAGGTTGGGTTATTAATGCCGGCCTTAAAATCAACGTGGCTGATGTTCCAGTCGTTCCACCAATCCCAGGCTACTTTGCCCGGTTTTATCCAGGAAAGATCGGTTAGCCTTGATGGCTCTGCAAGCTTTTGCACCATGTCGCTATTGGCCAGCTGCTTGTCATCGGTGCTGATAATCACCACCCGCCACGGGAAGCTGTGGGCACCCGTAGTTTTGGCAATATAATCAGCCCGGCCGTTCACCACGTAGTTCATATTGGCATAGCCGCCGGTATGTTCCACTGTAGGATATTGGGCAAATGCCCCTTTCAGGTTTTTGCTTCCCGAGCCATCGCCGGTTAAGTACATGCCGGGGTAGTTGTTGAGGTCTGCCTCTAAAATGGCTGCTTTTTTCGGAGTGCCAACATCAACCAACACGGGCAAAAATGCCAGTGTATCTTTTTTTACGGCAGAGATGTTGATGTTATCATAAAGTGCCTCAAAAGAGGTTGTCCATTTATCCTTGTTCCTAAAATCATTCACAAAAGGCAGATAAGCTTTATCATCATCCTTAAAATTGAAGTTGGCTTCCTCGTCAACAACGGTAATTTCACCCTTTTTTTGCGTGGTGAAGCGGTAGGCCACCCCATCGTCATAGGCACGGAATACAACCGCGTAATCGCCTTTAAAATTGATGATTAGTTGGTTGTATTGGTCATGAACCTTGTCCTTTTTATAAATAGGCGTGTTAAACCAGGTATCAGCCGATGATGTTTTGGCCGATTTTACAACCGCGTTTTTGCCCAATACCTCGCCGCCGGCTAAAGTCATCGATATAGTTGAAGGGCTAATAACTTCGGTATCCTCATGTTTTACCTGCCAGCTGATAGCGGTGCCGGTGGTTATAGCTAAATCGATTTCGCCATTCGGCGATTTTATATGGTAGCTTTTTGCCGATTGGGCAAGGAGTGTGGTAGCAGGAAGGCATAGGCAAAGCAGGAGTAAAAGTTTAGCGTTCATCACAAAGGTGTTATGGTTAAAAATGGCGGTTTATGCAATCCGAAACTAAGTATAAATATACTTACGGCATAATGCATTCCCGACAAATTGTGATGAGAAAAAAACAGCAGGGTTAGCTGGGGTTAATGAGGCTACTCGTAGCCCTGGTCGTACTCTTTATTTTTGGTTTGGAGACATTGCGCTGCGTTTAATAGGTGGAAAGTATTAAGTTGGTGTTAACCATCTTGAAATTTAAAATACTTATAATCAAGTGTTTATTGGCTTATGCGGCTGAAATGTGTTAAGTTATGTTAACCCTCTTTACTTGCGTTTGCCCTGGCCGATCAATCCTAAAATTCGTGAGATTCGATTAAATTGTAATTCTGCCAGCAGATATTCGTGCTTGAGTTTTTATCGCTACGCAGGCCGTTAACAACGACACAGCATTGGCCCCCAAATTCGTTTTCTGAATTAAAAAACAAAAAATCCTTTCATTTCCCCCAAATTCTGATTACGTTTGAATTTTTTGTTGATGTAGCTTCTATTAATTTTTTATCAAAAGTTAATGCTACGAGTCGACAGTACAAAACCATGCCAGATTATTTATGCCATTGCAAAGCATGATTACCTTGGCTATGTAATTGAGCCACATATCGTTCAGCTTAACCCCAACGGCGAATTTTCATTAACCTACCAGCGCTTGTTTTCCAATACGGCAAAGGAGTTTATGCAATATATTGATGAGGTTGATATTAAGCTTATCAAGATTTTGGAGGAGATGGAGCAGGGCAATGTAATTAAGCGCTTTTACAAAAAGCCCATCCGCCCGTTTGAATTTTTTGCCAAGATATTTAACGAAACATTATTTGATACCATTCGCCCTAAGCTGGAGAAACGGATGGCAGAAGCGCTGAACCTGCTGATGCAAACCGGCAAAAAGGTTTACCAGATGAGTAAAGAGGGCTATCCCGGAGAACGAAAGCTGCAGATAGCAACTGAACCGGCCAGCGTGCTGTTCCATTTCAGGCGAAATGAGGAGGAGATACGATATTTCCCTACGATTAAATACCAGGGAATGCGCATCGAATTCATGTTTAAAAATGCCGAGATCATTTGTAACCACCCGGCCTGGATGCTCCTTGACGATACACTGTATTACTTTGATAAAGAGATAGAAGGTAAAAAACTGGTGCCCTTCCTGAATAAGCGTTTTATCGCCATCCCCAGGTCGTCAGAGCAATCTTACTTTGAAAAGTTTGTTGCGCCGCTGATTGAGAAGCACAATGTATATGCCGAAGGGTTTACGATAAACACCGAAAAATACGATGCGCAGCCAATTGTAAAACCTATTTATGTAGAGGGAGGCACATCGCAGCTGCAATTGTATTTTAAATATGCGGGCTATATTTTTCCTTACGGCGATGGACGTACGGTATCGGTAAGGATGGAGAAAAATGGCGACGATTACCTGTTCCATCGCATTAAGCGCTCGGCTACCTGGGAAAAGGGTAAAATGGCCCAGTTGGAACAATTGGGCCTTAAAACCGTATCCAGCTTGTTTCAAAACCTCGAGGTTGATAATAAGCATGATGAGGATGCCGATCATTCCTTCTCGGTATTTGAATGGCTTAATCAGCATCATAACCAGCTAATAGAGCAGGGTTTTGAAATAGAGCAACCTGACGGTCAAAAGCGGTACGTTTTTGGAAACAGTAAAATAGACCTTGAAGTATCTGAAAATAACGATTGGTTTGATATTAACGCCATTGTTTGGTTTGGGCCATACCGCATTCCGTTTATCCAGCTAAAGAATCATATCCTCAACCATAAAAAGGAATTTATTTTGCCGTCGGGCGAGATTGCTGTTATCCCCGAAAAATGGTTTTCGCAATATGGTAACCTGTTGCATTTTACCGAAGGAGGCAATGACTTGAGGCTGCGCCGCCACCATATAGGCCTGGTTAATGACCTGGCCGAAGGCGAGATGGCCAACGTTACCATGACCCGCAAGCTACAGAAGCTGACCAATTTTGAAGAATTGGAAGAAGTAAACATGCCTGTAAACTTCCAGGGTAACCTGCGACCATACCAACAGGCAGGTTATAACTGGTTTCACTTTTTAAAGCAATACCATTTTGGCGGCTGCCTTGCCGATGATATGGGCCTTGGTAAAACGATACAAACCCTGGCCCTATTGCAAAAACATAAAGAGTTTACCGAATCGGAAGGTAGCAAGAGCACATCGCTGGTTATTATGCCAACATCGTTGATCTACAACTGGCTTAACGAGGCAAAAAAATTCACGCCGCAATTAAGGCTGATGGTTCATACCGGCACATTAAGGTATCGGTCGGCAGATGTGTTTGCCAACTATGACGTGGTTATCACCACCTATGGCATCAGCCGGATAGATATTGAAATGTTTAAGGATTACTTTTTTGATTATGTGATACTTGATGAAAGCCAGAACATCAAAAATCCGTCGTCAAAGTCATTCCAGGCAGTTAAGCAACTTAAATCGCGCTTTAAACTGATATTAAGCGGTACCCCGGTTGAAAATTCGGTAAATGACTTATGGACGCAGATGTCATTTATTAACCCAGGCCTGTTAGGTAATCAGCAGTTTTTCCAAAATGAGTTTGTAACGCCTATAGAAAAGAAAAAGGATGAGGATAAGGCCCGCAAGCTGCAGGCGCTTATTAAACCTTTTGTGCTGCGCCGTACCAAAGAACAGGTGGCAACCGAGCTGCCACCGAAAACGGAAACCTTGCTTTATTGCGAGATGAGTGAGGAGCAGGGATCGGTATATGAAAAAATAAAATCAGAATACCGCAACGAATTGCTGAAAAGCCTGGAGGATGGCACCTTTGCCAAAACCCAGATACAGGTATTGCAGGGGCTGATTAAGCTGAGGCAGATAGCCAACCACCCCATCATGATTGATAAGGATTACGAGGGCGATAGCGGAAAATTTGAAAACGTAGTACACACCCTGGCCAGCGTGTTGGATGGCGGGCACAAGGTGTTGATATTCTCGCAGTTTGTAAAGCAGCTTGCCATTTATCGCGAACACCTGGAACGCGAAGGAATATCATATGTTTACCTTGATGGCGGTACTCAAAACCGCGGTGATGTGGTTAAACAATTCCAGGAGGATAAAAAGACAAGGGTTTTCCTGATCTCGATAAAGGCAGGCGGGGTAGGCCTTAACCTAACGGAGGCCGACTATGTGTTTATACTTGACCCCTGGTGGAACCCTGCTGTTGAACAACAGGCCATTGATCGTACCCACCGCATCGGGCAAACCAAAAATGTGTTCATCTATAAATTCATCACCAAGGATTCTGTTGAAGAGAAGATACTTGCCCTGCAGCAGCGCAAATTAAGCCTCAGCCGCGCTTTAATTACCACCGAGGAAAGTTTTATTAAATCGCTTACTGCGGATGATATAAAGGAGATATTGGGGTAGGAACCCCAGATGTGCAAGTGTGCAGATTTCAGATGTGCAGATGGAAGATTTTGGATATGTATATTTCAGATTATTTGATCTGGATAAAGCATAAAAAAATGGCCTCTCAATTGTTGAAAGGCCATTTTCTTTTTCATTCATCTGCACATCTGCATATTCACTACGGTTTTACACTTGTAAACTTCGATCCTAAGCTGATGTAATCAGTCATGATTTGGCCAACCTCGCGTTTTACAAAGTCAAGGTCTTCATCTTTAGGTCTTTTATCCCCTTTTTTAAGTGCGGGAAGGCCCAAGGCTACACGGCGCAGGTTGTTGCGTTCCAGTGCTTTTTGCTCATCAGCATCACGTTGTTTTTTCAGGTCGGCTTCATTTAAGGTTACACTGCCTTCGGTATTGTGTTTTTTAAAGTCGGCGATATCTTCAAGCATATACTTGTAGCTATCGCTTGTTGCCATGCGTTGCTCATGCATTTTTTTAAGCTGTGGCAATACTGCGGTAAAATCGCCTGCTTTGGTAAAATCGCTTTTCTCGATAACATCAAAAGGCATAGCCGATGGCTCGGTATCCTCGCCATATTTATCCAAAGGAATTAATGATGGAAACTGGATATCGGGCATAACACCTTTATGCTGGGTTGAATTGCCACTAATACGGTAAAATTTGGCTATAGTTAAATTTAACTGGCCATAAGTACTCTGGCTGCCGGTTGATACTTTCATCTTTTTTGTTCCGGCAACATTTCCAGCTAAATCTTTTATCTTATCACGTATTGGCGAACCCAGTATCCTATCGAGGTCAATGGCGTTTTGTACCGAGCCTTTACCATAGGTTTGTGTGCCCAAAATTAATCCGCGGCCGTAGTCCTGTATTGCGCCGGAGAAAATTTCTGACGCTGAAGCGCTAAAACGATCAACAAGTACTCCCAACGGACCTGAATAAGTAACCGATGGGTCTTCATCTTTCTCTACATCCACCTGGTCTTTAGTATCACGAACCTGTACTACCGGGCCCGATTTGATGAATAAGCCGGTAAGTTCAATAGCCTCCATTAATGAGCCACCTCCATTTTCGCGTAAGTCGATAACTACACCATCAACATTTTCCTGTTTCAGGCTATCGAGCAATAATTTAACATCGTGGGTAGTACTCTTATAGTTTGGATTACCTGCCTTGTAATCGTTATAATCGATGTAAAATGCGGGAATAGATATTACGCCTATTTTAACAGCTTTACCATTACTGTTATAATTGCGGATCTCTTTTTTTGCCGATTGATCTTTTAAAATGATTTTTTCGCGTACCATTTCTACTACTTTAGGCTTACTGCCGGCACCTGCGCCTGTCGGTAAAATCTCAAGCTTTACCGTAGTGCCTTTGGTGCCGCGAATCAGGGCGATAGCATTTTCAACCCTCCAACCAACTACGTTCTGAAATTCGCCTTCTTTGCCTTGTGCAACACCAACAATGCGATCGTCGATGGATATCTGCTTGCTTTTGTCGGCAGGGCCACCCGGTACTATTGATTTAATAGTTACGTATTCGTTTTCAACTAACAGTGAGGCACCGATACCTTCTAACTGGCGAGACATTTCGATATTGAAATTAGCTGCGTTTGAAGGGTTAAAATAGTTAGTATGCGGATCGATAGCCTCGGTAAAGGCATCCATGAAATATTGAAAAACGTCCTGGTTGGATAGCTTATTTGCTTGCGACAATAAGTTTTCGTAACGTTTTTTCAGTACTTCTTTATTTTTTGCCATATCCGGGCTGGCTATTTTCAGGTTCAGCAAGTCGTATTTAACGCGCTGCCCCCACATGTCATCCATTTCGGTTTGATTGGCAGGCCATGGCAGTTTATCACGATCATACACAAACGATTCTTTTTTATCAAAATCAAAGCTTTTGTTTAATCTGGCTAACGAGTAGTTTACATGCTCGATGTACCTTTTCTGAAACACGTTGAAAATATAAAAAGCATCATTAAGGTTACCTGCTTTAATGTCATCATCAAGCACTGTTTTGTACTTTTCAAAGTCCTTAATATCCGAGGCTAAAAAGTAACTATGGTTTTCATCTAATGATTTGATATACCGATCGTATACAATTGCTGATATTGAATCGTTTAGTTCAACTTTTTTATAGTTGTAATTGGTAATCAGTTCGGCAATTTTTTTGCAGACAACACTCTGTTGCTCATCTGGATCCAGGTCTGATGCTGCAACTTTAATTGGTTTTGATGGCGATGCCTTACATGCAAGTGCAGCAGCCAGTAATACTAATAAATATACTTTCTTAAACATATTTTTTACTGTAGTTAAATCGGGAGTGGTGTAAAACATCAATACTTGTGCCTAATAATAAATTATTGCTAATGTAAAAAAAAGAGACAGTCAAAATGCTGTCTCCTAATAACAATAACAATTATACGATAATGTTTTACTTGTAGTATACACGCAATAGCATTTTACGCTATTGTTACATAAAAAAATTATTTAATTACCTTTTTAGGTTCCTGATCAGCGGTTTCCGCATAGCGAATCTCTGCCCTTGGGTTATCTTTATTATCTTGCAGGTAGCGCATCTGTTTATTAATGTTGGTAACATCGGCTGTAAACCCATGGCTATTGGCCATATCGCGGGCCTCGCTCAAATCCTGCATGGCCTGGGTAAAATCGCCATAGCCTGCTTTGCAGGTTGCCAGCCCCATTAGGCTGGTAATGGTATGTTTGTCGTCGTTTTGCTGGCGCGATATCTGCAGACTTTGCAGCCAATACCATTTAGCTTCGGACAGGCGATTTTGCTTCAGGTACATTTGCGCCAGATCGCTAAAATTGTAGCTTGCAGCATTGTAAACCCTGAACCTCATGTTATGCTGGGCCGTTTTCATTACCGCCATTTCATGCAGATAAAGGGAATAAGATGCAAGCTCCAGGCTAACAGCCGTAATTTTATGTTTAGCTAACTGGGCTGCGGGCAACCTGCCAATGGAGTGATCTTTTACATCAGCAATCAGCGGAAAGCGTTCGTGTTTTTTAAATACATTACCAATGCTTTTAGCCGGTTTTACCCACCATTGTGCCGATGCGGATATACTTACAGAGCATAAGATAATTAGTAAAAGATATCTCATTGAGCCTTTTGTCTGAGTTTAATAAATTAATCAGTAAACAAATATAATTATAAAGTCCAGTTAATCAATACCCTAAAATGTAGAAATACCAGCCTTGTTTGTTTGATAAGAGGATTTAACGGAGCGCGGAGCTATAATGTTATGTCCAATTAATAATGCTTCTGCTAATCGGTTGATAATAAGGCAGAATAAAATTTTCTTTGCGAATTAAAATTTTAATTAAAAATACAGACAGAGCGGCTACGATCTTACTGAGATTTTATAGCATCTTAATAAACACACCCAAAACCCCGTTAATTGATTAGTAATTTGTACCCCCGGCCATGTACATTGATGATCTCGACATTGGGGTCATCTTTTAAATACTTACGGATTTTGCTTAAAAATACATCCATGCTGCGGCCGTTAAAGTAATTGTCATCGTGCCAAATATTCAGCAGTGCTTCTTCGCGGGTAAGTACTTCGTTTTTGCGCATACATAGCAGGCGTAAAAGTTCGGCCTCTTTGGTAGATAGCTTTTGAAGAGCCTCGCCTATGGTGATGATTTGCGAGGTATAATCAAAGGTATAGCGGCCAATTTTAAAGCTGGTTTGCTTTTCCTCTTCGGTTTTTTCGGTGCCACTGGATCGTTTTAGCAAGGCGTTTATGCGCAGCAGCAACTCTTCTATCCGGAAGGGCTTGGTAATGTAATCATCACCGCCGAGGTTAAAGGCTTGTGTTTTATCTTCGATCATGCCCTTGGCGGTGGCAAAAATGATGGGCACGTTGGGATTTATTTTCCTGATGTCTTTGCCCAGGGTAAAGCCGTCTTTTTTGGGCATCATTACATCCAGTATCAGCAAGTCAAATACATGTTTGGTAAAGGTACGCAGTCCTTCTTCGCCATCTTTACATAAAATAACATCAAATTTCCCTTTCAGCTGCAGATAATCCTGTAGCAGTAAACCCAAATTGGCATCATCCTCAACCAGTAGTATTTTCTTCATGTTATGTTTAGTTCGGAAGTCGGAAAGTCCGATAAGTCCGAAAGTTTTTTTGTTTTTTAGTCCGGAAGTCGGAAAAGTCCGAAAGTCCGGAAGATTTTATTTTTAAGTTTAGATGTCAGCAAGTCCGACGGTTTTTTTATTTAAATAGTTAGCATCGTTCACAACACAACATCTTCCGGACTTTCGGACTTTCCGGACTCCCCGACTAACTACGCCACCGCGAATTTCAGTTCAAACTCCGATCCTTTTTCTTTTTCAGATTTTACGCTGATACTGCCGTTCAATCGTTTTACAATTGTATTTACATAGCTTAGTCCCAATCCAAAACCTTTAACATCGTGCAGGTTACCGGTAGGGATACGGTAAAACTGTTCAAATATTTTTGTTTGTTGATCGCGGCTCATGCCTATGCCTTTATCGGCCACCTTAATAACCACCTGCCCGTTTTTGTTAAAAGTGCTGATCGTTATCTCGGGGTTTTCATTACTATACTTTATTGCGTTATCGATAAGGTTATACAACACATTTGAAAAATGAAGCTCGTCGGCCACAATTACCGCGTTTTCCGCGTCCAGTTCAAGAGTGGTTTTAGCATTGCATTTATGCAGCTTAAGCGCCATGCTATCTAAAACAACCGTTATCATGTCGTTTACATCAAGCGGTTTTTTATCAAGCTTAAAGTCATTTTTTTCAATGCGGGCAATATTTAATACCCGCTCTATATGGCTACCTAAACGTTCGTTTTCTTCAAAAATTATATTGGCCAGCCGCGCTACCCTGTTTTGGTCGTTAGTAATTTCCCTGTCCTTTAAAGCCTCGCTTGCTATCATGATAGTTGACACCGGGGTTTTAAACTCGTGGGTCATGTTGTTGATGAAGTCTATTTTCATTTCCGATACCTTTTTTTGCTTCAGTATAGAGAAAATGGTATATCCAAAACAAAATATCAAAACGATAAGCAAACCGCCGGTAGTACCCATGGTGGCAGTCATCTTACTTAAGATGAGTGAGTTTTTTTGCGGAAAAGATAGTTTGATCTTCCCCGGATCGTTGATCACATCGCGGCTAAAAATAGCAGTTTGATAGGTATTGGCCGGGATAAATACCGGCTTGTTACCCTCCAGGTCACTGGCGTTCGAAAATATGAGTGAATCACTGTTGGCTGTACTTACTTCGTAGCTAAATGGCAACGATATTCCCTTGTTATGCAGTTCAAAACGCAAAAGTGTATCTATCCAAAGCAGGTTTAATCGTTTAGTGAGCGGCTGGTCCGATCTGCTGTATTCTTCGGCCAGGTTGGCTATAACATTTGCCTTGCCAGGGTTTGTGTTTACGCTTACGTTTTGGATCGAATCGGTTTCAAGCATTCTTTTGATCTGTGCAACCTGCCTTTCCTTTTGCTTGCGCACTTGTTCGCGCTGCCAAAGGGGGTTAATGCGCGGTATCAGAATTAATTGCTTGCCAAACTGCGGGTCGGGGTATTCGTAACGTAGCGTATCATATTTGCGCAGTTTATGAGGTGTTTTTACAGTGTGGGTAATGTGTGTACCAATTACCTGTTGTTTGTAGCTGGCATGCACAATACCCGCATCGTCGGTATATTGTGCCATGGTAACTTTAATATCCACGGTGCCCTCCTGCTGTAGTAAATCGCTTAGTTCATCATCAAGTTTTTGATGTTTGATCATACGTTCCAGGCTATCACGCAGCAGGGCAACTTTTTTTTGCCTCAGGGTTTGCCGCTTGCCTGTTTTAGGAATAAAGGGTTTATTATCGGTGCTTTTTACCACTTTTATTCCCGCATCATCTATTTCGGCCGCTCTAACCTGGGCTTTTGAATTTAAAAAGTTGTTGGCATCCTGTTTGGTTACTTTTGATACCACGTTGTTAAGTGCCTCGTTAACAGAACGGTCAAAAAGTTCGGATTGCATTTGGTACGATTGTCTTAAAAAATACAATTGCATACCCATTACACCCAAAAGTGCAAGCCCCATTAAGCCAATAATCAAACCGATACTACGTTTCTTCATTTGTTAACAAACAAAAATATTTTAAATAACCCAACAAAGGGGCTATTTAACAAAATTTAACAATTGTCAATTAATAATAACGCTTTGAAATATAACCTATTGCCGGCGTTTAAACGAGGGAAGGGAATCAATAAAAAAAGGGCTCATTTGAGCCCTTTTTTTATATTTAACGCAAATGATATACCAATTAAAATGGCAAATCGTCGTCATCGCTTGATGAGCTGATGTCTGCGGCCGGTGCTGCATATTCTGGCGCAGATGCGGCGCCTGCACCTGCAAGAACGTTAATTTTCCATAGCTGTAACGAGTTGAAATAGCTTTTTTTGCCTGTTTTATCAGTCCATGGACGGCCACGCAGGTTAAAGAAAACTTCAACGTCATCGCCTATCTTTACATTATCAATCAAAGCACAGCGATCTTGTATAGCTTCGAACTTCAAATATTCAGGATATTGAGGGTTTTCAATATATTCTAATATCAATTCGCGCTTCTTTAGTGAGTCGGTTACCTGTTGTGTTGGCGACACTTCATGTACTTTACCTTTAACTTCCATAATCTTCAAATAATTTAAAATGTAAAGTTAATAGATAAGAAATTAAAATAGGGCGTTTTTAATGCTTAATTTCGCAAAATATCATGCAAGTTTTCCACAACGAAAGTAAAATAATAATTACCTGCAATAAAAGATTGTCAGGCTATCTTCAACAGGAGGTAGAGGCTTTGGGCTACACACCGGTCCGCGTTTTTCAAACCGGGGTGGAGCTTAAGGGCACAGTTACAGATACCATAGCGTTAAACCTAAACCTGCGCTGCGCAAGCCAGGTGCTTTATTTGATAAAGAGTTTTAAGGCCGCCGACCCGAAAGAGTTGTACGACGAGTTAGTTACCATTGAATGGGAGAAACTGATAGACTTTAGCGGGTACTTTTCTGTAACCTCGAACGTTAACAACGAGCATATACTTACGCCCTTGTTTGCCAATGTAAAGGTGAAAGATGCCATTGTTGACAGGATTAAGGAGGTTAAAGGCATTCGCCCTAACTCAGGCGCCGACGCAAATAAAACCCTGGTGCACTTGTACTGGCAGGATGATGAGGCCGATATATTTATGGATACTTCGGGCGAGACATTGGCCAAACATAGCTATCGCAAAATACCCGGTAAGGCACCCATGCTGGAAGCTTTGGCCACATCAACCATTATGGCTACCAACTGGGACAGGAAGAGTACATTTATTAACCCGATGTGCGGATCGGGTACTTTGGCTATTGAGGCAGCTCTGTTGGCTACCGATAAGCATCCCGGGTTATTCAGGATGAATTATGGTTTTATGCACATCATGGGGTACGATGAAAATGTATTTTTTGTAGAGCGCCGTAAGTTGAAAGATAAAGCTAAGAAAGAAACAGGCTTTAAAATCATCGCAACAGATATATCTGAAGACGCTATCGATATTGCCCAGAAAAATGCTAAAACCGCAGGAGTAGAACATTTAATTGATTTTGCTGTTTGTGACTTTGAAGATACCGAAGTACCCGAACAACCGGGTGTGGTAATGTTTAACCCGGAATATGGTGAGCGCTTAGGTGTACACAGCAAACTGGAGATTACCTATAAAAGAATGGGCGACTTTTTGAAAAAGAAATGCCTTGGATACAGGGGATATGTTTTTACGGGAAACCCCGACCTTGCAAAAAAGATTGGCTTACGCCCATCGCGCAGAATAGAGTTTTATAATGGCAAGCTGGATTGCCGTTTATTTGAGTATGAGTTATATGACGGCAGCAAGCGCGACCCAAGTGAACGCCCGCAGCCCAAGTAAGCAGTTAACATAAGAATACATTAATGAGAAAGACCATATTATTAGCCGTAGTAGTTTTATCATCAGTTTGCGCCATGGCGCAAACACAACTTGCTTTCCCTTTCCAGGGAGGCGCCCCGGTAATGAGTTCCTTTTTTAAAGATAGTGTTGTTGTATCGCCCGAGATAATTAAGAAAAGGGCCGCAGGAACAGCAGTTTTTAAATTTACTGCTGATACAAAGGGAACCATAACACGAATAGTGATTTATTATGCTGATGATTATGTTTTAACAGCGCCTATTATTGAAGCGTTAAAAAAATCAAACCATAAATGGATTATCCCCGATCATGAAAAGGTTCATGATTTTGTGCTGCCTTTCTCTGTTGGCTTCATTCCGCCGGCTGTACCGGGTAAGAGTTTAGAGAAGCACATGTTTGATTTTTATGCTCAGCGTAAGCCGATAATTACAGACAATCAAATTCCGCTTGATAACGCTACCTTATTGCCAACGGTGGTTATTAGCTATCAGTTGGGGCAGTAAAAATCAAAAGCTATCCAAATAACTCGCTGCTTAAATACCTGTCGCCACGGTCGCAGCAAATAAATACGATTACGCCTTCTTTTAATTCGGAGGCTAATTTTATAGCTGCAGATAATGCGCCGCCACTGCTCATGCCCGCAAATACGCCTTCAACTTTGGCCAGTTCGCGTGCCCTTTGGGTAGCTTCTTCTTCTGAAATATCCATCACCCTATCTACCCTTGATGCATCAAATATTTTAGGCAAATAGGCCGCAGGCCACCTGCGGATGCCGGGGATGGATGAACCTTCGGTAGGTTGGCAGCCCACTATCTGGATATCATTATTTTGCTGCTTAAGGTACATGGAGCAACCCATTATAGTGCCGGTTGTGCCCATGGCGCTTACAAAATGGGTTATTTTGCCTTCCGTATCGCGCCAGATTTCGGGGCCGGTGGTTTTAATATGTGCGCCAAAATTATCCGGGTTGGCAAACTGGTTTACCAGGTAAAACTCACCGGTGGCGGCCTTTTCTTCGGCATAATCGCGACAAAGTTCAATGCCTTCTAATAAAGTTACTTTGGCCCCGAAAGCTTCCATGGTAAGGGTACGTTCGCGGGTGGAGTTTGAGGGCATTACCAATTCAATTTCCAAATCAAACAACCGCGCAATCATAGCCAGTGCTATACCTGTATTGCCGCTGGTTGCCTCAATTAGTTTAGTGCCGGGTTTAATATCGCCCCGCTCAATGGCACTACGGATCATGTTGAGCGATGCGCGGTCTTTAACGCTTCCGCCGGGATTGTTACCTTCCAGCTTGGCAAATATCTGTACGTTGGGGTTTGGGTTTAGCTTTTTAATTTCAACCATAGGCGTATTGCCTATTAAATCAATGAGTGTAGCCATTGTTGTTTTGTTTTGGATAGATGTAAAACAGGGTTGCTCCTGGTTACCAAAAACAAAATTAGCAGTAATATTTAAATAGGGGCCAAAAACAGCAGTGCAAAAACACCTGAATTGACTTTAAAACTACTTTATTATTTATCAAGTACCTTTTGAATGTTTGTTTGCAGATCGGTAAGGCGCTGCTGATCGATATTGTCGTTCACAATAACAATATACCCAAGGTTTTTACCCGGATAAAAAAGGCACATGGTATTAAAGCCGATACCGGTATGCCCGTCATGATAAATAATAGGGGCGCCCTTATAATCAACATCCATCATCCACCCTAAACCAACGCCGGTATTATCGGGGTTTTTCCAGGTGAGCTGGTGGCTTAGTTTTATTGCAGGGTCTTGTTCTGCCAAATTGGCTTTGATATATTTAAGCATATCGTTTATAGTCGAGTTCATGCTTGGGCCGTTGTAATAATCGGTTAAATTTAAAAATGGCTGGGGCTGATTGTTGCTGTTATACCCTTGGGCCAACCTATCAGAATGTATGTCAATTTGCGTTTTGGTATCGGCCATATTTAAATGAGTTTTTAAATAATGTGTTACCAATTGCTCATACGGCTCATGATAAATACGTTCCAGCAATAATATCAAAACCATCATACCATTACCATTGTACCTGAATTTTGTGCCTGGAATGGTATCCGGATTTAAGCTGTGCAGATCTTTCAGCAGGCTATCGGCCCTATATACATCATAAAAGTGAAGTTGTTCTGGCAAGGTCAGTTTTCTTAAACTGTCTTTTATCGCTTTAGGAAACGGGTGCGCTTGCCCAGGTAAGCCAGATGTATGGTTGGCCAAATTAACGAGCCTGATAGGCTGGCCATTATACTGAAGGTTTGGGTAGATGCCGGGCAGGTATTTCCTGATATCATCATTAAGGCTGGCTTTTTTTTCAATAACAGCCTCGGCCAGCATGGTAGTCGCAAAAGTTTTGGCTACCGAGCCAAGGTTATAGAAATTATCGGCTGTGGGGAGTTTGCCCGTTCCCTTTTTTACTTCACCATAATTGTATGTATGGGCTTTGCCGTCTTTATAAATTCCGATAGATATGCCAACGGTATTTGGCGTATCCATATAAATGCGCACGCCTTTATCAACTGCCGAATCGAGTTTGGTTTTGAGCTGATTATCACTCAATAAAGATTTTTTATTTTGGGCGGTTGCATTTAAGCCGACAAAACACAGGCAGACAATTGCGAACTGGCTAAGTGATTTCATTTTTGCAGATGGTATTTTTTGAAGGATATAACCGCAAAATCAAGAAAAAACGAACCTACTTAGCCATGTAAACTGGCAAGCAGGGAGAAAATTTCGGTAAAAGGGTAATAATTGCCGGTCAATTATTTTTGCTCGCCAAAAATACGCCGGGTTAATTTTTTCAGGAT
The DNA here is from genome assembly GCF_051903035.1 of Mucilaginibacter sediminis. Taxonomy (NCBI): domain Bacteria; kingdom Pseudomonadati; phylum Bacteroidota; class Sphingobacteriia; order Sphingobacteriales; family Sphingobacteriaceae; genus Mucilaginibacter; species Mucilaginibacter sediminis. The sequence continues at coordinate 5,329,219 of NZ_CP170602.1, read as the reverse complement.
ACGGATGCTTGGTGTATGATACACCCTTGAATTTGGCGGCAGGCTTTTGGTTAGCCACACATTGCCTCCAACAACGCTGTTGCTGCCTATCACAGTTTCGCCGCCTAATATAGTAGCGCCGGAGTATATAACCACATTGTCTTCTACCGTTGGATGGCGTTTGGTAAAAGCCATACTTTTATCAACGCTTAAAGCACCAAGGGTAACCCCCTGGTATAATTTAACGTGAGCGCCAATAGTGCAGCTTTCGCCAATTACAATGCCGGTGCCATGATCAATGTAAAAATAATCGCCTATAACCGCTGCCGGGTGGATATCGATACCGGTTTTAGAATGGGCATATTCGGTCAGGATCCTCGGAATCAAGGGAACATCACGGGTGTATAAGGCATGAGCCAATCTGTAAAGCGAGATAGCAAAAAAACCGGGATAGGTACGTATCACCTCAAATTCGCTGCGCGCAGCTGGGTCGCCGTTAAATATAGCCTGTATATCGGTATTTAAAACCTGGTAAAGCAGGGGCAGGGATTCAAAAAAACCGGCAGCACGTTTTTTGTTGTCACAATCGGCGCATGCACTTGTGGCCTCCATAATATGGTAAAGCTCGGCTTCCAGCAGCACAAATTCAGACTTCAGCTCGTCAACCGTCGAAAAGGTTTTTGCGGTTTGTTCCGGGTATAGCAAATGAATAACGCGCAGCGCCCACCTGGTAATTTCCCTGTTAGACGGCACATACTCAAGCTTTTGCTGCTTGATGAAAATTTGCCCATAAAATTCTTCACTCATGTTTTATAATACGTTGTTGAGGGGCAACAATCGTTTTGTACTGCAAGTTTAGGGAAAAGAATGTTGTTTATATGTAAAAATGGCTACTTAATTGATGGGTGTAATAATTTTTGTATTTAAAAAAATGCTAATGGTGCAGCCTGAAAAATACGCCGATGAATAAGTACCCCGAATTATATTTTAAAGGGGCATAATATTTTGACCGTAACCGGTTGATGCCTGCTCCGTAATTTGAACTATCATAACCCAGTTCCAGCCCAACGCTGCCAAATTCGCCGGGGATGGAGAAAGTTATCATGGGCGAATAAGCAAACATATAGCCGGCGTTTGTTGATTTGCCCTCCAGCTTTTCGGTGTAATCATCACGTGGTTCGCTGTAACGATATACATCGCCGTAACCAACATTGTACCCCCCTTTTATTGATAGCGCGACAGCAACCTGAACGTCACTTTCGGGATTGATACAATAGTGTGGTGTTATAGCTATACCTGTATACAGGGTTTTGCCTTCAAAGCGCTTATAATCATCGTCAAAATAAAAATTATAATTCATTACATCGGCAAAACCGGTTATGTCAAACCCGGAGTGGCCACCGGCGAAAACTTTTCCGTAACCGATATTAACCCGGAACGAGCCTTTGCTTAAATTACTGTCTGGCAAATTGGCTGTTGGCTGCATAGTGCCAATCCTTAATAGCAAACCGCTTGATTGTGCTTGCGCCGTTAGGGTGTAGCATAACAAAAACACTAAAATCAAACCTGCAGGTAGTTTCATAATTTTATTGTGATAGGTAAAAGCAAATGGAGTAAGGTTGTTTGTGATATGACGGCCTTTTAATAGTTTGGTTTAATTAAACTATTCAAATAAAAACAAGTCTTTGCTTTTAGTATTGTTTATACAGTATATTTACATCACCAATCATAAACATCACCAATCTTCACTAATTATAAAATATAATTATGACTACCAGACGTTCATTTATCAAGACATCGGCTGTGCTTACCGCCGGACTTTTGGCGGCACCCCGTTTGTTTGCTTACGACAAAAAACAGATAGGCCTGCAATTATATACCATTCGCGACGCCATGGCAAAAGACCCGGCTGCCGCATTAGCTAAAGTAGCTAAGCTGGGGTATACCACCGTTGAAGGCGCTACCTACACCGGCACCGAATTATTTTATGGCATGAATGCCAAAGGGTTTGCCAGCTTATTGGCGCAGCAAGGCCTTGCCATGCCAAGCGCGCATTACCGCCTTGGCCAGGAGCAGGTTAACGGCGCGTCACAAATGGGAACTATACTTAATGACTGGAAAAAGGCCGTTGATGATGCAGCGGCGGTAGGTGCAAAATATATGGTTTGCGCTTACTTATCGCAAACTGAAAGGGGCGACCTGGAGCAGTACAAAAAAATTGCAGGCTTGCTTGATATTGCAGGGCAAACCTGTAAAAATGCCGGAATCCAGTTATGCTACCACAACCATGATTTTGAATTTATACAGGATAACGGACAATATCCTTACGAAATACTGCTAACATCTACCGACCATGACAACGTAAAAATGGAAATGGATTTGTACTGGATGACTAAAGCCGGACAAGACCCCATTGCCTTTTTTAACAAATACCCGGGCCGTTTCCCGCTGTTACACATGAAAGATATGGATAACACCCCCGAAAAGAAATTTACCGAAGTAGGTAACGGTGTTATCGACTTTAAAAAAATCCTGGCCCAATCAAAAAAGGCAGGCGTAAAATATTTCTTTGTTGAACAGGATGTATGCCCCGGCGATCCGTTTGATAGTATTGCCAAAAGTATCAGCTATATCAAAAAGAATTTGGTATAACAATTCAAAAAGCCAGACATTTTGCCTGGCTTTTTGTTTAAATAATCGCTATAAATCGAACTTTGTTAACCCGTTTGGAGGCGAGGCTGTATTGTTTTGATAGTCGTTATTGGCTTTTATTAATTCATAAGCTTCTTCACTGAGACGCTGTTTGCCAAAGCTATATTGAGCGAAGAGCTGAGGATATTTTAGGTTGTTGGCCTGATATTCCAGGAGTTTGCTTTTTTCAAAACTCATAATTTGTTGATTTTTTCCGTCGATTCCGGTGTAAACGAAATAGCTTCGGTCGAAATAGAAAAAATAGGCAGCAAGGTTTTTGAAACTTTCATTAAAGTTGATATCAACATTACTACCTGATATCGTTATTCCACTCTGTTGCATTCCACGCACGGCTACCCTGTCTTTTGATTGCTTTGGGTTATCTAAAAAAAGCGCCACCAACGAAGATGAATATCCCGCATCCCGACATTCGTCTACAAGATCTTTAAATGATGCGTCGTTAAATACAGTCTCCAGTATAATGCTTTTTTTTTGTTTTACTGCCCGTTTAAAAACATCTCTTGTCCGGGCTTTATAAACATCAGTCATAATAATTTCAAACCCCGAAAGTTCGTTAAGTCGAGTACGAATGAAAGTTGACTTTCCGGCCGCGTTACAACCTGAAACAAAAATCAGTTCCGGTACATTCATCAATTATCTAACTGTTTAATAATATGGTCATCAATGCGGATAGGCATGTCATTTTCATCGGTGATAACTTCAATAGTTACCAGGAATTTTTCTCCTGTCGGAAGTTCCTTGCGCCAGTAACCGCCATCTTCTGAAAATTGGGCATAGAATGGATTGCCCAATTCAAAAGCCCGCTGACGGCCAAGTTCGTGCATATTGTCCATGTTTTTTAAAAGACGGTCGACTACGTGAATAGTGTCCATAATTTTTTACTAATACTTGTGTTTATTCAAATATAAAAAATGAAAGTGGTTTCTTAACAATTATGGATTATTGAGTTGCTGTGATCAAAAAAAACGTAAATATTTTTTGGCACGAAGTGCCAACCATAAAATCTTTGTTACAAGCATAAAATACAGGCCGTCACCATAAAACAAAGTGACGGCCTTTTTTTTTACGATAATTAAATCGCTTGTGCTCAAAAATTTCGTAGGTTATGGAAATAAACACCACCATGCTAAAATATTTGCTTATTATATTAGGAGCCTCCTTCCTGTTTACCTGTGCGGCACAGGCCCAAACAGGTAAAGAATTATTAACCGGCGACGCCATGCCGTCATTTTCGCTGCTTGACCAAAATGGCAGGGAGTTTAAAACTGCCGACTACGTGGGCAAAAAGGTTTTGGTTATTTATTTTTATCCGAAAGATGAAAGCATGGTTTGTACCAAAGAGGCCTGCGCCTTTAGGGATAGTTTTGACCAGTTTACCAAAGCCGGCGCTATGGTGATAGGCATAAACGGCGGCACGGTTGCCAGCCACAAAGGCTTTGCCGACCACTACAAACTGCCGTTTACTTTACTAAGCGACCCCGACAACAAGGTTTATAATAAGTTTGGCATCCACAAAAAGTTTTTTATGACCGGCCGCGAAACTTTTATTGTTGATTTGAAGGGCAAAATAGTTTACACCCACGAAGCCATGATGCAGGGTAAAGAACACTCGGATGATGCGCTTGCATTTATCAAGGCTGCAAAAACCAAATAAGCATAGGCCATGATCAATGCCTTAAAAGTTCTGTTTAGTGTTGTTTTGGTGTGGATGTGTTATGTAGTGATAACAACCAGCCTGAACAGCAACCTGTTTACCAATTGGGATTACCTGGGTTCTATCCCCTGGATGCGGGCTACACTATGGGATTTTTACGCCAATGTTTTGGTTATATTTGTTTGGGTATGCTATAAAGAGAAGTACCTGCTTGTTAAAATCACCTGGCTCATTTTATTATTTGCGCTGGGCAGTATTGCCAGCTGTGCTTTTGTGCTCATCCAGCTTTTCCGGCTTAAACCGGGCGAGGGGGTAAAAGAATTATTCGGGAAGAAAAATGGATAACAGCTCGCTTTTGTGTTTGGTAATTTACAGCCTTTTGGCCTGTTGCGGCATTATGGTGCTGGTATGGCTTTGGGCACATCAAATTAAAAATGCTGGCGTGGTTGATATTTTTTGGTCGTACAACTTCCCGGTTATTGCCATTATCCTGTTTTTTTTAGCCCCCGGTTATCACGACCGCAAGGTATTGATATGTGCCATGGTAATAATAGCCGGCGTGCGCTTAGGTACACACCTGGCTACCCGTATTACCAGGCATTTGGATGAGGAGGAAGGCCGTTACCAGCAATTGCGTAAAGAGTGGGCACCCAATGCCGAAAAGAAGTTTTTCTTTTTCTTCCAGTTCCAGGCTATATCAAATGTGCTTTTGGCCATTCCCTTTTTTATCTCCTGCCTTAACACCAAAACTGTATTATCGCCGCTGGAGTATGCCGGTTTTATCCTTTGGTTTATCAGCGTAACCGGCGAAACCATTGCCGACAGGCAGCTGGCTACCTTTAAAAGCAATCCGGCCAATAAAGGTAAGATTTGCCAAATAGGCCTTTGGAACTACTCGCGCCATCCCAATTATTTTTTTGAGTGGCTCATGTGGGTTTCCTATTTTGTATTTGCTTTAGGATCGCCCTGGGGCATTTTGGCCATTATTAGCCCGGCCATTATTTTATACCTGCTATTAAAAGTTACCGGCATCCCCGCCACCGAAGAACAATCCCTGCGCTCCAAAGGCGAGGCTTTTAAAGAATACCAGGCGAGTACCAGCGTGTTTGTGCCCTGGTTTAAAAAGAGGTAGGGTTATAGTGACGGGCCAATCAAAGATGAAAATGTCGCGCAAAGGCGTTAAGACGCAAAGTGATTTGCTACCGTTGCTGTCGCCTCCAGCCTTGTGTGGCTGCTGATAGGTAAACGTCATGCTAAGTAGTAAAATTTCGTGAAATTCTGAAAGGGAAATGACGTATATCGCATGGCGGCGAGTCGACTCACCCCGACGAGGCTCCGCCCGTCACCCCTCTCTCCGACTGCGTCGCATAGAGGGGTTAATAAAATAGAAAAATGAGCGACCACCCTCTTTGCGGCGCAAGCCGGAGAGGGTCGGCCAGCGTAGCGTAGCCGGGGTGAGTCGTAGCCAGCGTTCAAAGCCAATGTTCATGTAAAACCAAACATGTCATGCTAAGTAGTAAAATTTCGCGAAGTTCTGAAGGGGGAATGACATCGTAAAAAGGGCTGTCATGGTGAGCTTGTCGAACCATAGTGGGCAAAGGCCTCTCCGCGCGACCCTTCGACAGGCTCAGGGTGACAGGCCCACGCACCTCGAAAAGAAAACATGTCATGGGTAGTAATGAATATATAAATCCCGGATGTTTGTTTCATCCCGGATTTTATATCTTTAAACGGAATCTCAATTTGCAAAGAGAAAGAATTGAGGTTGACGAGAAACATAGTTGGTTGCCCTAAAGGCACGGCGCATACTTAGCATGCGGGCCACAAGTGAGGACACTTGTGGCAGCGGAGGAGTAGACAAAGCGTCCAATGGTCTTATTTTGAATTTGAGAGTGAAAGATAGTGGAATTCCTAAATAATTATCCCATGCCTATGAAATTGCCAACTTGTGTTATTTTATTAAGCTGCCTACTGACGTTTGCCTGCACGCAGCCTCACCAACCTCCATCGTACGACTTTTTCAAAAATAAATATGGAATGCTCTATTTTAGTTACCCAGAAACCGGTCGAGAAATTACTGCGGTATTTTTGCCATACGAGAATGAGGCCGATACTGCTCACAAAGAAATCGGGAAACTTTTAAAATTGAAATACTTGCCAGGAATCAAATTTTTAATTTTTAATAGTAAAGTAATAACTGAATTAACTACCTACAAAAGTTTTGAGGGTGACTTGGAAAAAGAATCAAACCTAAAAGTTCATATTATTCCATCTGTAAAAATCAATTATCATCTAATTAAACCGATGATAACTGAAAAAAGTGCTATAGACAAAGATCTCCACAGTGATGTTTTAGTTTGTAATGGTAATTCTTTATATCATTATTACTATTATTCGATAGTGGAAATTGATTCTATAAAAAACAAGTAGGTTCTTCGGATCTTTTCTGCTAATTCAAACGTTTTCGCTTCGTTCCCAGTGGCACAGTCGTTAAAACGTAAGCCGTAAACCAATTCCTTTTAAACAATGACTTGCCGATTGGCAACCATAACAGCAGAATACAGGTGGCTTTGGCTATTGCGAGATAGTAACGGACCACTATAGAACTCCAACAAAGTGCGGGCAAATCACTTTGCGGCTCTGCGTCTTTGCGCGAAAAAACTCAATATCATTGGGGAGCACCTTGTGGCAACGCGATTTGGTCTCTTTGCGTCTTAGCGTCTTTGCGAGACAAATACCTATAAACATTTACACCCGCAACTAACTTGTTAACAAAAGCCCTTGGTTTTAATTGCCTGAACAGCAGGATGAATAATGGCTTAAAAATTAGTGCAAAACTATTTGTTAATAACATAATAAGCTGTATCTTTGCAGTCCCGAAAATGCGGGGTATAATAAACGTTTAAACAATTTAATTTAAAGCAAGTGAATACGTTAAGTTACAAAACTGTCTCAGCCAACAAAAAAACCGTTAACAAACAATGGGTTGTTGTTGACGCACAAGGCGAGATTTTGGGGCGCTTGTCCACTAAGATCGCAATGATCATTCGTGGTAAAACCAAGCCAGATTTCACCCCGAACGTAGACTGCGGTGATAATGTAATAGTTATCAATGCAGACAAGGTAAAGTTGACCGGAAACAAATTCAGCGCAAAGCAGTATGTTTCTTACACTGGTTATCCAGGTGGTCAGCGTTTCATTTCTCCTAAGGAGTTAATGGCAAAACATCCTGAACGCGTAATTGAAAAAGCCGTTCGTGGTATGTTACCTAAAAGTCGTTTGGGTAAAGCATTATTTGGTAACCTGTATGTATATGCAGGTGGCGAGCATCCACATGCAGCACAAAACCCAACAACCATTTAACTTTTTAATTTCAAAGGAGAAAAAAAATGCCAACAACTAACACTTCAGGCAGAAGAAAAACAGCCGTTGCCCGCATCTACCTTTCAGAAGGAAATGGTGCGATCATCGTTAACGGTAAAGATTACAAAGAGTACTTCCCAACATTGCCATTACAGTACATCGTAACTCAGAGCACTGAGGTTTCTGGTAGCACCGGAAAATTTGATGTTAAAGTAAATGTTGCAGGTGGTGGTGTAAAAGGACAGGCAGAAGCTGTTCGTTTAGCTATCGCTAAAGCCATTGTTGAACTGGATCCTGAAAAGAAACCAGCATTACGCGCTAAAGGTATTATGACCCGCGATGACCGTATGGTTGAGCGTAAGAAACCAGGTCGTAAGAAAGCACGTAAGAGATTCCAATTCAGTAAACGTTAATCACAGGAGGACAACACAATGGCAAGAACAACATATCAGGATTTACTGGATGCAGGTGTACACTTTGGTCACCTTACCCGCAAATGGGATCCGAAAATGTCACAGTACATTTTCATGGAGCGTAACGGTATCCACATTATCGATTTAAATAAAACCTTAACTAAGGTTGAAGAAGCTGCTGCAGCTATCAAACAAATAGTAAAATCAGGCCGTAAGGTATTATTCGTAGCTACAAAGAAACAAGCGAAAGATATTGTTGCTGATTATGCAAAAAGTGTAAACATGCCCTACATCACCGAGCGTTGGTTGGGTGGTATGTTAACTAACTTTGCTACCGTACGTAAGTCGATCAAAAAGATGTCAAACATCGATAAATTGACTAAAGATGGTACTTACAGCAACCTTTCTAAAAAAGAAAGACTGATGATACAACGTGAGCGTATCAAATTAGAAACCCTTTTAGGTGGTATTGCTGATTTGAACCGTTTACCTGCAGCATTATTCCTTATCGACGTTAAGAAAGAGCATATTGCAGTATCTGAGGCTTTGAAGTTGAACATCCCTACATTTGCTATGGTTGATACCAACTCTGATCCTTCAAACATCGATTTCCCTATCCCTGCGAATGACGATGCTACCAAATCAATTTCATTGATTACCAGCATTATCATCAAAGCGATTGAAGAAGGTTTGGAAGAACGCAAACGCGATAAAGAAGACGAAGCAGAAAAAGAAGCAGTTGCTGCTAAAGCAAAAGCTGATGCTCCTGAAGTAAAAGACCGCAGCGAAAACGAAGGCGGTAAAAGAACCAGGAAAACTGCCGAAGTTGCAGACGTTGTAGCCGACGCTGACACTGAAGCACCTGCCGAAACAGAAGAGTAATTATATTTTAGTCGTAAGTACTAAGTACTAAGTCTGGAATTATACTCTGAGGCTTTGGGCTTAATACTTACGACTTTTTCATATAGGTTGTAGAATTAAGGTAGATATACCGATACTTTACAACCTGTATTTTTTAATACTAAATACAGTTGCAGGTTACAGGGGCATATTAAATTTGCCGGTAGCCTATAACTCATAACATACCACTTAAAACAAAAAAAGATGTCTACAGTACAAATATCTGCAGCCGACGTAAATAAACTGCGCCAGCAAACTGGTGCCGGTATGATGGATTGCAAAAAAGCATTAACCGAAACTAACGGTGATTTTGAAGCAGCTATCGATTTTTTAAGAAAAAAAGGTGCTAAAGTTGCAGCAAGCCGTCAGGACAGGGAATCAAACGAAGGTGTTGTTATATCGCGCACAAGCGCCGATGGCAAAACAGGTGTTATCATCGAGCTTAACTGCGAAACTGATTTCGTAGCTAAAAACGCTGAGTTCATCGCTTTCGCTAACGAAATTGCTAACAAAGCAGTTGAAAGCCAGCCAAAAAGCATCGAAGAACTTTACGCGCTTTCTATCGATACAGAAAACACCACTACTACTATTGGTGAAGCTGTTATTGATAAAACCGGCAAAATCGGCGAAAAAATTGGTGTTTCTAAATTAGAGATCATCACCGGCGAAAAAGTTATCGCTTACGTACACGGTAACTTCCGTTTAGGTGTATTGGTTGCTTTAAACTCAAACCCTGAAGGTGCCGACGAAGCTGGTAAAGATGTTGCTATGCAAATTGCAGCTATGAACCCAATTGCGGTTGATAAAGATGGCGTTGATGCCTCTGTTATTGAGCGTGAACTGGAAATTGCCAAAGACGTGATCCGCGCTGAAGGTAAACCAGAAGAAATGGTTGAAAAAATCAGCTTAGGTAAACTGAACAAGTTTTACAAAGACTCAACCCTGTTAAACCAGGAGTTTGTAAAAGATTCATCTAAAAACGTTGCCCAGTTCCTGGCCACCGTTGAAAAAGGCCTCACAGTAACCGCATTTAAGCGGGTGGCTTTAGGAGCTTAATTATATTATCCCCCTCGTTTTTAGCGAGGGGGATTTTTTTTGCAATATTGTTTGGTAAGTCGGCGATGACTCACCCGGTCGAGGCTACGCCCGACCACCCTCTCTCCGCTTCGCGCAAAGAGGGTTTAGTAAGAAAAAACTTTTCCGCCCCTCTATGCGGCACAGCCGGAGAGAGGGGCAGACGAGCGAAGCGATGTCGGGGTGAGTCGTCTCCGTAGTTCATCGCAATGACATGTAGGTAAAACTTCAGGTATCATGATAACAGCACTCCACAATCTCCAACTCATTTCCAATGGGCAAATAACCCATGGCAAAGCCGTTTTAATTTCAGGCAACACCATTATCGATGTTATTGATGATACCGCCATTCCCGTTGATGCCGATAAGCATGATTTAAAAGGCTCATACCTTGCTCCCGGCTTTATTGATTTACAGATTTATGGCAGCGGCGGCTTATTATTCGCCGGCACGCCAACGGTAGATGCTTTGGAGCGGCTGGAAAGCGATTTGCTTAACCAGGGTACCACCGGCGTTTTTGCGACCATTGGCACTAATACCAATGAAATTGTTGAAGCGGGAATTGATGCAGCTAAAGCCTATCGCAAACAAGCGAAGGGTGCTTTCTGGGGTCTGCATTTGGAGGGGCCGTATTTAAACCCGGCCAAAAAAGGCGCGCATCCCGAAAAATATATCAAAAAAGCTACCCTTGCCGAGGTAAAAGGATGGGTGGAACGCGCCGAAGGCGAAATAAAAATGATTACCATAGCGCCCGAACTGCAGGACCAGGAGGTGATTGATTACCTGCACACTGCGGGTGTTATCATATCATCGGGGCATAGCAATGCTACTTATGCCGAGGGGAAAGCATTTTTAAATAAGCCCATCCCTGCGGTAACGCACCTGTTTAACGCCATGCCGCAAATGCACCACCGCGAACCAGGCTACATCCCCGCTATTTTTGAAGAACGGCCGTATACCAGCATTGTAGCCGATGGTAACCATGTTGATTGGGCAATGATACGCCTGGCCAAGCGTGAGCTGGGTGATAAACTGTTTTTGATTACGGATGCCGTTACCTCAACTAACGAGGGCGCTTACCAGCACCGGCTGGCTGGCAATAAATATGTAATGCCCGACGGCACGCTGTCTGGCTCGTCGCTTACCATGGTAAAAGCGGTAGAAAACTGTGTGAAACAAGTAGGCATTGAGTTGGCCGAAGCTGTTAACATGGCTTCATTATACCCGGCCGAATTGGCAAAACAGGGTAAAAAAGGCAAAATTGAGAAAAACTTTATTGCCGATATGGTTGTTTTTAATGCTGATTTTGAGGTAGAAGCAACTTACCTCAACGGCGTTTTATTAACAAAGACAACATAAAATTTTAACACTAATTTTTATTCGCTATTTTTGCGGAACGACACCTCATATGAACAACGCTTTATCAATTCATGATATCTACAAAAGCAAGTTCCCTTTATTTCTGTTAATAACAAATCACACCAAATGAAGTACAAAAGAATTTTACTGAAGCTTTCGGGCGAATCGCTTATGGGTACCCGGCAATATGGCATTGATAATGCGCAGGTTTTGCAATATGCCCAGGATATCAAAAGTGTTTACGACACAGGAATGGAAATTGCGATAGTAGTTGGCGGCGGTAATATTTTTAGGGGCCTGAGTGCCGAAAAATCGGGCATGGAACGTGCACAGGCCGATTATATGGGCATGCTTGCGACCGTTATTAACTGCATGGCACTGCAAAATGCATTAGAAAGTATAGGTGTTGAAACCCGCCTGCAATCGGCTATTAAAATGGAGCAAATTTGCGAACCATACATTCGCCGCCGCGCTATGCACCATTTAGAGGTTGGTAAAATTGTGATTTTTGGTGCCGGTACCGGTAACCCTTATTTTACTACCGATACTGCCGCATCATTACGCGCCATTGAAATTAAAGCCGATGTGGTATTAAAAGGTACCCGCGTTGATGGTATTTACACCGCCGACCCGGAGAAAGACCCAACAGCTACCCGTTACGACGAGATCAGCTTCCAGGAGGTATATGATAAAGGCTTAAACGTAATGGATATGACAGCCATTACCCTATGCCAGGAAAACAAGCTGCCTATTATTGTATTTGATATGAACAAAGAAGGCAACTTCATGAAAATAGCCAAAGGCGAAGCCATTGGTACGCTGGTGAAATAAGAGCCTTTCTTTTTCCCTGTCATCCTGAGGAACGAAGGATCTATCAACTGTGCATGACCGATTGAAAAGTTCGTGAACAGATGCTCCTTTCCTCAGCATGACAGTTGTGTAATGCGAAGTCACTTCACAACCTGCCGCTATACACTAATAAAATCTTAACGCCCCGTTATTCCGTAATTGGAATAAACGGGGCGTTATTTTTTTTTAGTTTATGAAAGCAATTTGCGCGGCACTCCTATTATTTATGATCAGTATGGCTGGCCCGGTTAATAAACCGGTAGTTAAAGTGGATCTGAACAAGTTTTCGGGTAAATGGTATTCATTGTCATCAATACCAACTATGTTTGATAAGGATACCAAAGAAACTACTACCAATTATACCCTGAATAAGGATGGCTACTATAATGTAGTAACAATTGCTAAAAAAGGAGAGGACAACGAGGTAAAAACCTATAAATCGAAGCTCTTCCCCGATAAGAATGATAATGCGGCCCAAATGAAAGCCCAGTTTATATGGCCAATTAAAGTTGATTACTGGGTTATTGATATTGCCGACGATTACTCCTACGCGGTTGTTGGTCATCCCGATTATAAATTCCTGTTTATCATGAGCCGCAAGCCAACCATGCCGCCTGATGAATTCAGCCGAATTGTGGCAAAATGCAAAGCGATGGGCTACCCGGTTGATAAGCTGGTATCGCAGCATCACCGGGCAAATGAATAATTTCACACTAATGCGGACGAATTTATTCGAATTCTACGAATTATTGATTTGCTAAACTCAACGACATTTTTATTACCTCTCTGAAAACGATAAAGGCCGCCCGGATTGAGCGGCCTTTTATTTTTTACATCATTCAGAATTCGTGAAATTCGATTCGTGATTATTCGTGTGTATTAAATTCGATCCAATTAGAAAAAATTCGTGTGCAAAGTTCGTGTATATTACTTATCACTCAACATTATCGGGTTCCCTTTGCCGCCGCCCATGATGATCACTTTGGCGTTTGGCGAAGTGGCTATAGCAATCTGGGCTTTAATGGCCTCATATTGTAATTGTTTATCCGACAAACCAGTTGAAAGGATTTTTTGATAGTCGGCAATACCCTGGGCCTCGACACGTTTACGTTCGGCTTCCTGCTTTTCTTTTTGCAATACAAATTGCATTTTTTGGGCGTCCTGCTCTGCGTTTATTTTTGACTCGATGCTGGCCCTTACCGAAGCCGGCAAGGTGATATTACGCACAAGGATCTGTTGCAGTTCCAGGCCCCGTTTGGCAAAGTTGGCCGTAATAAACCTGTTTATCCTATCCTGGAATTCCTGCCGTTTGGTTGAATAAAGATCGACAGCTGCATAATTCACGGCATTATCGCGGATTGCTGTTCTTGAAACCGGGCGCACTATTTTCTCTAAATAGTCTTCCCCAATGTTTTGCATAATAAAAGGCGCTTTATCGGCATTCACCTTGTACTGAACAGAAAGATCAATAGCCACCTCAAGACCATCAGACGACAGTACACGGATTGCATCGTCACCTTCCTTTGAGCCCTCGTCATGAACGGCGCTCATGGTATAGGTTTGTAAGCGCACATCAAAGGTCGTGATCTCGACAACGGGGTTTACTATATGCAGGCCGCTTTCTAATATATGGTCCTGTACCTTGCCAAAAAGTACTTGTACACCAACTTTTCCCGGCTCAATAACCTTGAAGCTGGATAGCAGGAGGCCAATTACCACCATTGCCCCGCCAACTATACTTATGGTACTACTAAAATGGCTGGCCGGTTCGGGCGAGCGTTTGAGTACGATGCCCACCACGAGCACGATAACTCCTAATATTGCTATAAACATGCAATGAAGTTACACCTTTTTTTGCGAGTTCCTTACGTCTTTTAACAGTCTTATTTTCAGGAAAACTACCACCAGCCCCACAGCTATCGCAGCAGCCATAACCGGGTAGCTTTTGGCCATAAAATACTGGTAAGCCACAAACGCGCACAATACCAAACCAATGGTATATAGCACGTTAAGTATTAATTTAAAAGCCATGATTAATAAACGCTTAAGTCAGGATCAATCTCGGCCGCCCATGCTAAAATTCCGCCCCGCAGGTTATACAGGTTGGTAAAACCCCTTTGTTCCAGTTGCATAATAGCTGCTGCGCTGCGTTTGCCGCTGCGGCACATTACCACTACCGGTTTATCTTTAGATACTTTTTCGCTCTCAATTAAAATGCCGCCAAGGGGGATAGATAATCCACCAAGGTTTGATGTTTCATATTCAAAATCTTCCCTAACGTCAATCAGTTGAAAATCTTCGCCTTTTTCTTTTTTTTCTTTTAATTCCTGTACGGTTATCTCGTTCATGATCAATAAAATTATAATCCAAAGGTAGCTTTTTTTCCAATGCAAATAATTACACGCAATTTTTGTAACAATCAATGCCTAAGAGCGTTTATTATATGATTTGCTGCACAATATGCTTTTTTAACCATCTTTGCCCGGCAAATAGCGGATAGCCTGATTGATAATTTGACATAAATATTAACCGGCATCTATTTTAAAAAACTACAAACATGAAAAAAATTACCCGCTTTTTCTGGTTTTGTTCAGGAGCGCATATAGATACACTTAAAAAATACCCCATCGAGCATAATAAGTATGTGGGTATTGGGGCTACTATATTTTTCACAGCATTATTTGCCTCGCTATCCGGCGGATACGCAATGTACTTTGTTTTTAACGGCGATGCCTTTGCCGTTGGCTTTGCAATACTGTTTGGTTTGCTATGGGGAACGGCCATTTTTAATATGGACCGTTATATCGTATCCAGCATTAATAAAGAAGGAACAACCAACCAGCAGATACTGCAGGCATCACCGCGGATATTATTGGCCATAATGATTGGGGTAGTAATATCGCGCCCGTTGGAACTGAAGATATTTGACAAAGAGATCCGCCAGAAATTAAAACTGTCCTACCTAAAAGGCCAGCACCGTAAAATTGACACCCTCGAAAAAACGTACAATCAAAAGTATGCTATGGAGATGGGTAAAACCAGCGATCTGAAAAAGGAAAAAGATTCACTCGAAAAAGATATTAACCGGAGCCGTTTCCTGCTTAACCAGGAGGTTTTTGGCGATAAAACCAACCAAACATCGGGCATAACCGGCTACGGCACCTACGCCAAGCAAAAACAAGCTGTACTGGAAGAAAAAGAAGCCCGCCTGAAAACCGTTACCGACAACCTGGGCCAGCTTGACGAATACCTGGGCCACCGAAAAGATTATGAAGGGCTAAACAGTACCCGGCTGTTTACCGATCATCAGCTGGATAGCCTGGCCAATGTTGCCGGTTTTTCTGACCGGAACTGGGCGTTGGGCCAGCTATCATACAATGAAAATGGCACGCGCGATCTGGATACCTATATGGCCATCTCATTTATTGGCTACCTGTTCATCTTATTTGAATGTTTACCGGTATTTGTTAAACTAATGTCGCCCAAGGGACCATATGATGTGGCCGTAGCCAAAATAGCCGAGGCCAATATGTACATGGCCGACAGGGATAAGGATTTGAATATTACGGTTACCGATAACACGTACGATCACAGCCTGGAAACCGATGTAGAACGCCGGAAACGGGTAATCTCCTCAGAGTCGAAATATGAGTTTTAGTAATTAACTGACGATCATTTCATTATCCAAATTTTCTACAAAAAGCGGCCAGCATTTCTCCAGATTGATAATTTATCCTTGTGTAAATTAAATTTATCATGAAGAAGAAACTATCATT
Source organism: Mucilaginibacter sediminis (assembly GCF_051903035.1). Taxonomy (NCBI): domain Bacteria; kingdom Pseudomonadati; phylum Bacteroidota; class Sphingobacteriia; order Sphingobacteriales; family Sphingobacteriaceae; genus Mucilaginibacter; species Mucilaginibacter sediminis. Next base: position 5,313,140 of record NZ_CP170602.1, on the reverse strand, counting down.
TTTAATGGCGCTCGGCCTTGCTTCGGGCGTTGTTACGGCACAGGATGTTAAATTGAAAGATATTCCGGCCGCAGTAAAATCGGCATTAGCCACCAAATACCCTGCTGCAACCAAGGTAACCTGGGAAAAGGAAAAAGGCAACTACGAGGCTAATTGGGGCGGCAAATCGGGCGAGGATAACTCTGCGGTGTTTACCCCGGCCGGTAATTTTGTTGAAATTGTAAATGCCATAAAAATAAGCGCGCTGCCTCAAAGCATTGCCCCTTATGTTGCAGCACATTATAAAGGTGCAAAGATAAAGGAGGCCGGAAAAGTTACCGATGCCGCCGGCAAAACCTTTTATGAGGCCGAAATAAAGGCAGGCGACCTGATTTTTGATGAAACAGGAAACTTTGTAAAAAAAGACTGATTGGCTCCCTGCTAACCCCATATACGCCTGTTCCTACGCCGGAATGGGCGTTTTTTTTAATGCCCTGGCCACCGCAACCACGTTAGTTGCCACCAATTTGGCAGTTTGCTTTGACCAGTCTTTCCTGAAATCCGAATCGAGATAAGCCTTGCCCGGGCCCGGGCCATTGTTCCAGTAAGTATATGATTGTGGGGCTATGGTAAAGCCAACGTCCATTAGTCCGCCCGCTATTTCGGTAACTACATGCCTGGCGCCATCTTCTTCGCCGGTAACTACAAAGCCGGCCACTTTATTGTAAGTAACAGGCCTGCCCTCATCATCTTTAACCGGGTATAAGCCGTTTATGCGCTCCATAACCCGCATGGCTATACTTGATAGCGTGCCCATCCATGTTGGCGTAGCCATAATTAATATATCGGCGGCTAATAGTTCTTTCAGTATTGCCGGCCAGCCATCGCCTTCGCCCATATCAGATTTTGTGCCTGTTTTTACGTCATAATCTGCCACGCGGATCATTTTTGTTTTGGCGCCAAGTTTTTCCATCGCGTGCACAACCTCCCTGGCCAGCGCTTCGGTATTTGACGGCAAAGGCGATTGTTTTAGTGTGCAATTTAATACCAATGCTTTCATGCATTGATAACTATGCAAAGCCTGTAATGTTTAAACCGTATTATCTTAACCGATTCGGGAATTATAAAATCAAATGGAATGGCGCTCAGTTTTTTTTAAAGAAAATTTTCAAAACATGGCACCGCACTAACAATCTTCGAAAAATCGTCTAACTATGGGTTAATACTGGCTTACGCCCCTGGCGGTATTTTCTAAGAAGGAACTGCCGGAATCCTGTTTTTACGTTGAATTTAAAAGATCATGTTTAAATGGAGCCTGCTTAAACGCTACAATTGATTTCGTATAGGTTAAATAAACTTTAAGCTATTGGTTAAAATGGCGCTTATAATAGCTTGTTTTGTTGTCGAAAATGGGTTTTAAGCCCTCTTTTTGAGGTAATTAGAAAAAAAAATAAAAAACAAAAAATCCAAAGATCTATTAATATCGTTAGTAAATAGTTAACATATTATTAGTAATAATGAAAGAGACGTTGAATAACAAAGTTAAAGCGATTGCGGCAAATATCAGGCGAACAAGGGAAATGTTAAATTATACCCAGGAATACCTTGCTGCGAAGCTGAAGATATCGCAAAATGCTTATAGTAAAATCGAGCTTGGTTATACCAAAATAACGGTCGAAAGACTTTTCCAGATAGCCGCCATATTGGAGGTTGATGTACATGAGCTAATAGCCACCGAAAAAACGGTCGCGGCGTAATCTGCATTAATTAGGTGCCTTTTTCGCCGGGTAATGTATATTTGCAGCCGGATGGAAACAGGAAAACTAATCGATAACACCGTGCAATTTGTACGTGAAACGTTAAAAAATGCCGAAGGCGGCCATGATTGGTGGCACATACACCGCGTTTGGACCAACGCCAAACTGATAGCCCAAACCGAAAAAGTCGATCCTCTTATTGTTGAACTTGCCGCGTTGCTTCATGATATTGCCGATAGTAAATTTCATAACGGCGATGAAGAAATAGGGCCGCGTACTGCCGGCAACTACTTGCTGAGCCAGGATGTTGATGTAGCTGTTATTGAACATGTGCAGCAAATTATACGGCATATGTCGTTCAAATCAAGCTTTGATAAACCAACCTTCCACTCGCCCGAGTTGGCTATTGTACAGGATGCCGACAGGCTTGATGCCATTGGCGCCATAGGCATAGCGCGGGCCTTTAACTATGGCGGTTTTAAAGGACGTGAGATTTACAATCCCGAAATTGAGCCTAATTTAAACATGAGTAAAGACGAGTATAAAAATTCGCCAGCCCCTTCCATCAACCACTTTTACGAAAAATTATTACTACTGAAAGATAAGATGAACACCCCAACCGGTCGCCAGCTGGCCGAGCAGCGTCATCAGTTTATGGTGGCTTATTTGCAGCAATTTTACCTGGAGTGCAAACCATAAGCCCCGATAATCGTTTCAGGATCAACTTTTACACATGAAAAAAACTTTATTTTTTATAATGCCGCTGTTGTGTACTATACTTACAGCAAAGGCCCAGGATACCCTTAAACAACAACGGTTCAATTTTCATTTTCAGCAAACGGTTATTACCCAATATAAGCCATCGTTCGGGGCCGATTATACCGGCGATAATAGTTTGCTCACCAAATCAGAAACTCAAAGTTCCATCACAACCACATTGTTTGGCGGGGCCAGGCTTTGGAAAGGAGCCTCGGCTTTTTTTAACCCCGAACTATCCGGCGGCTCGGGCTTAAGTAAAACACTGGGTGTTGCAGGCTTCCCCAATGGCGAAACTTTTCGCGTTGGCGGCTCGGAGCCAAAAATTTATATAGCCCGCCTATACTTTACCCAAAACTTTGAATGGGGAAAAGAAAAGGATACCCTGCAGGATGATAATAACCAGCTTGCCGGCTTAAAAAGCAAACGCTATTTTTCGGTAACTGCAGGTAAATTTGGCATGGCCGATTTTTACGACGGCAACGAATTTAGCCACGATCCCCGCTCACAGTTCATGAACTGGTCGCTGATGGATAACGGCGCCTGGGACTATCCAGCCAACACCCGCGGCTATGCCATGGGTATCCATACCGAATTGGGTATGCCCAACTGGACGCTGAGATTCGCCTTTACCATGTCGACAACTACTGCCAACGGAGCTATCTGGGATGCCAAAGTTGGCAAAGCCAACACCCAAACAATGGAGTATGAAAGGCGCTATACTATTAACGGCAATAAAGGAACAGTGCGCATTTTAGGGTTCCGTAATAACGGCAAAATGGGCAAATACCGCGATGCCCTTGCCATAAGCGCTGTTAACCCCGTAGTTGATACCAATTTGGTTTATGGCAAACACAAGTATGGCTTCGGCATTAGCGCCGACCAATACCTGAGCAAAGATTTTGGCGTATTTGCCAAACTGAGCTATAATGACGGGCACACCGAAACCTGGTATTTTACCGAGATAGACCGCTCGTTAAGCTTCGGCGGCGTATTAAAAGGCAACTCCTGGAAACGCAGCGACGACGAACTTGGGCTGGCATTTGTGGCAAACGGCCTATCAGGCCCGCACCGCGATTACCTGGCCGCAGGCGGTTACGGCTTTATTATCGGCGATGGCAAGTTAAATTACAGTAATGAGCTGATTGCCGAGCTGTACTATAAAATTAACGCCTATCAAAAAAAATTCTGGCTTTCGCCCGATTACCAGTTTATTGTAAATCCGGCGTATAATAAAGACCGGGGGCCGGTGAACGTGTTTTCGTTAAGGGTGCATGTGGAGTTTTAATCATACCTATACTTAAAATAATAATCCCTGATGGTGATGCTCATTTGCTCGGTATCGCCGGCAATTAAAATACCGGGTATCGAAATTCCGCTGGCTATATACCCATAGTAAATTCTCACTATGGGGTTTTTTATTTGGGGCCAGTTACACCAGGTTGTTCTAAGCGACATTCTTAGCCCCTGTACCTTATCTATACTTTCAATATCCCGCCAGGCAATCGTATAACCATTTTTCTCGATAAAAATAAATTCGCGGGTAATTATAATAGCCGGGGTGCCCCGCAGCACATAATAAATGTGCCGGATAAAAAACATCAGAAAATAATCGATAACCAGCACCAATATTATCGCGCTTGAGTAATCTTTATAATTCAAAAGCTTATTAAAAATCGAATACACCGGTTGCCCCAGTAAAAGCACAGATAGTATTATAGGCAAAATGAAGTATGGATTGTATTTATAAATTCGCATGCCATCCATATTTCAACCTTTTAACTCATCAGTGCCAGGGTGCCAAAGTAAACCAGCATACAGCCCGAGCTTAAAAAGTTCATGCGCATGGCATTTTTAAAATCGGCGTTAGCTGTCGATTTGCCTACTTTGTAAAACCAGTAGTTGAAAAATAAAAATATGGGCAGCGCGCATACCAGGAAAAAGTAAAAGTTGGCCATTTTGCCCTCCAAATGCCAATAGTAAAATGAGCAAGCTATGCCCAGCGCAAACATAGCGCCCGAGAAAATGAAAGATCCCTTGTAGCCCAATAATAAACTAATTGTTTTGTCGCCACGGCGGCTGTCTTCATCGTGCTGGTAAACCTGGGTGAGCGGGTACGAAGCACCAATAAGACACGAGCAAATTGCCCCGGCAACTATAAACCCGGTATCCCAGTGCCTAAACAGGCTGAGCCCGCTTAACGCCGAATAGGTGACATAATAAATAAAGCAGCCCTGGAAAATAAATACCGTTAAAAAACTGATGATGGCGTACTTTTTTAATCGTGTAGCAGAATGGCTATACAATTTAGACATAATACCGTAAATAAGTACAGCCACCGCAAATTCCCAGCTAATTAAAAAACCCAGGCCGAAGGCAAGCGCTTCCAGCAGGATAGAAAAATAGTACAGGCTAATATCAACTTCGGGCGGTTTTTCTAACAGGCCAATGCTATCCTCGTCCTTGTCAAAATAACTGTTATACCCGTTACTTGCCGGGAACGCCAAAAAATGCCAGATAAAAAATATAAGCACCGCCTGCCCTGGTTGTACAAAAGTAGCCTGGCTAAACGCAAACAGGTAAACAGGCAACAAAAAAACGGAAAAAACAAAACGCATGTGTGCCCAGGCCGATGGTGTGGGGATTAATTGTTTCAATTTCATGCGGGCATATTTATATCTATAGGTAAAGCAACCAATACTATTTGTTGAAACGTATTAAACCTGCAGCAGGTTGCTTAATCTTACTAATGTAAAAATTAGTTACAGATAAATTATTATGTTTGAAAATCACCTTAGCAGCAGTATGAGCAGGAAACTATTTACCATTGCAATTTTATTCTTTTTAGCAGCAAACACGTTTGCGCAAAATAAAGTAACCAAATCCGCAGTTACTTTCAAAATCAAAAATCTGGGCTTTAATGTAGAAGGCTCTTTTGGGGGCTTTAACGCCGACATTAATTTTAAGCCAGCCAGCCTCGCGACAAGTTCAATCGAAGCTTCTGTGGCATCAAACACGGTTAATACCGATAATGAAAGCCGCGATAACCACCTGAGGAGCGAAGACTACTTTGATGTGGTAAAATACCCCAAGATCATTTTAAAGTCAGTTTCATTTAAACATAAAAGCGGAAACAACTATACAGGCAGTTTTAACGTAACTATCAGAGACAAAACAAAACTGATAGAAATACCTTTTACGTATGTTGAAGCAGGTAGCAGTGTCACGTTTAAAGGAGACTTCCAGGTTTTAAGGACAGATTTTGGCGTTGGCGGTAAAAACGTGATTTTATCCAACGAGGCCAATGTTTCGATAGAAACGGAGATCACTAAATAAAGTCGCTAAGTCTTTAGTCTGAAGCCGAAAGAGACTTACGACTTCAGACTAAAGACTATCGACTTAAATAAAGCTAATATTAATGGAGAGTTGCATCAGTGCCATCGGGATAGCAAATCCCCATAACCGGATAGCCCAGCAGGATATTTACCATTTTATGGTGAATGCCTTTGGGTTGGATGCAACTAACGCGGCGCGCCTAAAAAGCATTTACGATAATTCCGGCATCGATTATCGCTATTCGGTGATCCCGGATTTTGGCGAAAGCGACCCTTCCAATTATACTTTTTTTGATCCATCCGGGAGTTTTAATCCTTTTCCGGATACCCGCAAACGCTTAAAGCTTTACCAGGACGAGGCTATAGCTATTGCCATAAATGCGGTTAAAAATTGCCTTGCGGGTTTCGGGGCCGATGCTTTAAAACAAATTACCCATTTGGTTACCATAAGCTGCACGGGCATGCACGCCCCCGGTATTGATATTGAACTGGTAGAGAAACTGGGGCTTAACCGCGATACCGAACGTACCTGTATTAATTTTATGGGTTGCTATGGCGCCATAAACGGCCTTAAAGTGGCCGATTATATTTGCCGTGCCAACCCCGAAGCCAAGGTTTTGGTAGTAAGTGTGGAGTTGTGCACGCTCCATTTTCAAAAAGATAATACATTAGACAACTGGGTGGCCAATTCCCTGTTTTCAGACGGGGCCGCTGCAGTATTGGTCGAGAACTCTTTGCAACGCATGAGGGCTGGCACCAACCTCATCTTAAAAAACTTTTACTCGGAATTTGTGACCGAGGCCCGCGACGATATGGGCTGGTATGTAGGTAATACAGGCTTTGAGATGAAGTTAACCTCGCGGGTATCAAAACAAATCAAAAAAAACATCAAAGCATTAACCGGCAGATTTTTGCAAAAAGCCAGGCTCAATACAGACGAAATAACCGCTTATGCAGTACATCCCGGCGGCCGTAAAATACTGGAAGCTGTAGAGGATGCGCTGGAGCTGCCCGAAGAAAGCAATGCATTTGCCTATGAAACGCTGCGGCAGTATGGTAATATGTCATCAGCTACCATTTTATTTGTACTGCAAAAGATGCTAAAGGCCGAAAATTTGATTGATCAAAAGATTATGAGTTTTGCCTTTGGGCCGGGGTTAACGGTTGAGGGTATGATATTGGAAATGCATTGATAAATCTATGAACGATGTAATTATAGTTGGCGGTGGCCTTGCGGGATTATTTAACGCGATACTATTAAACCGCGCCGGCTTAAACGTTACCCTCATCGAAAAAAAAACATACCCCATGCACCGGGTATGTGGCGAATACATCTCCAACGAAGTAATCCCGTTTTTAAATACTTTAGATATCAACCTCGATCAGCTGAATGTTGCCAGCATTAACCGGGTGGAAGTTACCGCCGCCTCGGGCGTTAAATTTACCCAAAAGCTCGATCTGGGCGGCTTTGGTTTAAGCAGGTACACCTTTGATAATTTTTTATACCACAAAGCGACAACAGAAGGCGTAAATTTCTTGACAGGTACAAGGGTTGAAGATGTGCGCTTCACCGGCAATCAGTTTGAGGTGGTTACGCCCGGCGAAGTGTTAACGGCGCCGCTGGTAATCGGCTCATTCGGCAAGCGGTCAAACCTCGATCAAAAACTGAAGCGGCCCTTTTTTTATAAACGCAGCCCCTACCTGGCTGTAAAATTTCATATAAAAATGGATTTGCCGCAGGATCTTATCCAGCTCAATAACTATAAAGATGGCTATTGCGGCGTGAGCAAAACCGATGGCGACAGGTATTGTATGTGCTACATGGCGCACCGGGATGACCTGCGCAAATATGGCAGCCTGCAAGGATTGGAAGAAAACGTTATCCGCAAAAACCCATATCTCGACAATATTTTTGCCAATGCCGAATTTTTACTGGATAAGCCCGAGGTAATTAACGAGATATCGTTTGAAAAGAAAGCACCGGTTGATAACCATATTTTAATGAGCGGCGATACCGCCGGGATGATAGCGCCATTATGCGGTAACGGCATGACCATGGCTATCCACTCGGCCAAAATCCTGTCAGAAAAAATTATCAGTCATTATAAAACCGGCAAATTTCATGAAGATAACCGTGTAGCTTTAGAGGCCGATTATACTGATGCCTGGAACCGGCAATTTGCACAACGGCTTTGGGTAGGCCGGCAATTGCAGCGCCTGTTTGGCAATAACAACACAACCGCACTTACGCTTCGCCTGTTAAACGGCTTGCCGCCATTATCCCGGTACCTGATCAGTAAAACTCACGGAAAACCATTTTCATAAGGTTATTGCATTGATACCATGCCCAATTTAAAACACCGCGCCTTTGATGCCGAGATAATGGACGACCTAAACTTGCCCGACAGTGATATAGCCCCTGTGTTGGAAGGCCTGGGCAAAATAAATTCATGGTTTGGCGGGCATAAGGAAGTAATAGGAGCCTTAAAAAACTTCCCGGTAAAGCAAGGATATGCTATATGCGATTGGGGCTGTGGTGGCGGCGATACACTGATTGCCATTACTAAATGGGCAACGCAACAACAGATAGCCGTAAAGCTTACCGGCATTGATGCAGCCCCGGCCGCAATAAACTATGCGCTCAATGCATCAAAAGCGTTTGCCAATATTTACTATGTGCAGGCCGATGTGATAAACGATACGCACCTTTTAGGCAGGCACGATATCATTATCAGCAGCTTGTTTACGCATCACTTTGACGACGAACAATGGATCAAGATGATTAAAAACATGTATGCATCGGCCCAAAAAGGAATAATCATTACCGATTTGCACCGCCATTGGGTGCTGTATTATGCGGTTATTTTCATTACACATGTTTTAACCCGTAATAAAATGGTACGTTATGATGGGCCGCTATCGGTAAAGCGGGGTTTTAAAAAGGGGGAATTATTAACATTGCTAAAAAAAGCACAAATTGATAACTTTAAATTAACATGGAAGTGGCCATTCCGCTGGGCTTTAGTAATCTATAAATCGTAGCTTTACGCTATGAATTTGCGTGTACTGGTTTTAATTACAGCCACAGGGGTTGCCATTACCCTATCGGCGGTTAACTTTTATTTTCAGCATAAATGGTATGATGTAATGGTTACTTTCACCATTACCATAGCGGTAAGTTACTTTGTATTTTACTACCTGATAGAAAAGTATATTTACTCGCGCATTAAACTTATTTATAAACTAATCCACAATTTAAAGCTTGGCCGCGATTTGCGCGATGCCCTGGGCGAACATGTAACCGCCAACCCTATTGATGATGTGGAGCAGGAAGTAAAAGAATGGGCAAAACAAAAAAAATCAGAGATTGACGACCTGCGCAAGCAGGAAAAATTCCGCCGCGATTTTTTATCCAATATCTCGCATGAGTTTAAAACCCCGCTTTTTGCCATACAGGGATACATTGAAGCGTTGCAGGATGACGATATGGAAGACCGCGAGATGGCGCGGCAGTTCCTGGAAAAAGCCTCCAAGAATGTGGATAGGCTAAGCTACCTGATTAAGGACCTGGACGAGATCTCGAAGCTGGAATCGGGCGAGATACCAATTAATTACAGCAAGTTTAAAATTAACGACCTGATTAAAGAAGTTTTTGAATCGCTCGAGATAAAAGGCAAGCAGTATAAAATAAAGCTGATATTTAAACAGAAATATGATGAAGGGATCATTGTATATGCCGACAGGGAAAAAATAAGGCAGGTGTTGGTAAACCTGATTGATAACTCATTTAAGTATGGTAAAGAAGAAGGAAGCACATCATTAAGCCTTTTTGTACTTGACGACCAGGTTTTGGTGGAGGTTACCGATGATGGCATTGGCATCGAAGAAAAGTTTTTGCCACGCCTGTTTGAGCGCTTTTACCGCACAGATACCAGCCGGTCGCGCCAAATTGGGGGCTCTGGATTGGGGCTGGCCATTGTAAAACACATTATTGAGGCGCACCAGCAAACCATTAATGTGCGCAGTACCGAGGGTTTGGGATCAACTTTTGGCTTTACTTTGCAAAGAGCAAAACAAACTTTACCTTTCCCCAATATACCAGTGTTAAAAAGTTAACATTAATTTAACATAGCAACCGTACCTTTACACCAATTTTAAGCATCATGTCATTAAACAGCATTTTCCAATACTTTGTACCTAAGGACAAAAAAATATTTTTTCCTTTATTTGAGCAGGCAGCAAACAACGTAGTAGCAATGGCCACTATTTTGGTAGAGGCTGTTAACTCCAATAACTCTACCACCCGCGAAGAGCTGTTTAAACAAATTGACAAGCTTGAAAATAAAGGCGATGAATTTACCCACCAGATATACCTGGAACTGGGCAAAAACTTTATTACCCCTTTTGACAGGGAGGACATCCATGCGTTAGCTACAGCTATTGATGATGTTGCCGATTACATCCAGGGCGCTGCCAACCGCATGAGCCTTTACCGGATAGACGATTTTAACGAACACATCCGCAAACTATCTGACCTGATACTCCAGGCAAGCATCGACCTGGAAAAAGCAGTACGCGAGTTGAAAGACCTGCGCAACGTGCGTAACATTGCCGATTCATGCATCAGGATAAATAGCGTAGAAAACCAGGCCGATTATGTTTTTGACCGCGCCGTGGCCGATTTGTTTCTTTATGAAAAAGACGCTATCCGCCTGATAAAATATAAAGAAATCCTTGCCGCTCTTGAAACCGCTACCGATATGTGCGAAGACGCAGCCAACGTTATGGAATCTATTTTAGTTAAAAACGCTTAAGCATACCTAATCATCACTAAATGGTTACCTCACTACTTGTTGTTATAGTTTTACTTGCACTCGTTTTTGATTACACTAACGGTTTTCATGATGCTGCCAACTCAATTGCCACCATTGTATCAACCAAAGTGCTTACCCCCTTTCAGGCTGTACTATTAGCTGCTGTATTTAACTTTGCCGCCTACTTTTTTATAAAAGACCATAAGGTAGCCAATACAGTATCAAAAATTGTATTGGAACATTATGTTACCCTGCATGTAATATTGGCCGGACTGGTGGCTGCTATATCCTGGAATTTAATTACCTGGTGGTTTGGTATCCCCTCAAGTTCATCGCATACGCTAATTGGCGGTTTTGCGGGTGCCGGGATGACCAATGCTATTTATATGGGCGCAAATGCACTACACGCTATTGAAATGCAGTATGTGCTTAAAATCATCGCTTATATTGTTTTGGCTCCGTTTATAGGTTTACTTATAGCCTACGTTGTAACCATCCTGATATTAAACATTTGTAAACGCGCAAAGCCTGCTACTGCCGAACGTTGGTTTAAGAGGCTGCAGCTGATATCGGCAGCGGCATTAAGCTTTGCACACGGTGGTAACGACGCCCAAAAGGTAATGGGTATATTATATGTAACCTTAATTGCGGGCAAGGTAATTCACGCCGGCGCGCCTATGCCCGAATGGATCCCGTTGGCCTGTTATACAGCTATCGCGGCGGGTACCATGAGCGGCGGTTGGAAAATTGTTAAAACCATGGGCTCAAAAATAACCAAGGTAACCCCGCTGGAAGGTGTAAGTGCCGAAACCGCAGGTGCCATCACCCTGTTTATTACCGAAAGGTTTGGTATCCCGGTTTCTACTACACACACCATCACAGGCTCTATCATTGGGGTTGGTTTAACTAAACGTGTATCTGCCGTACGCTGGGGTGTAACCATTAACCTTATCTGGGCCTGGATTATCACCATTCCAATTTCTGCTTTAATTGCGGCAGGCGTATTTGCTCTGTTAAAAGTGTGGGGATAATTTGCACATAAGTTGGCTTCATTTTTGCTAATTTTAGGCACTATGAAAAAACAAATATTTTCTATAACAGCTTTACTGTTTTTTATAACCTTAAGCAGCTGCGATACACTAAACCAGGTTGCACAAGCTGCAACCACCAGTACACAAGGAACACCTACCACGTTTGAGATAGGTAACGGCCTTAAGCAAGCCCTTGAAATAGGTACCGGCAAAAGCACTGATAAGTTATCGGTTGTTGATGGCTTTTTAAAAAACGCCGAGGTTAAAATACTTTTTCCGCCCGAAGCGCAAAAAGCCGAGAAAACGCTTCGCAGCATAGGCCTTGGCAGCCTTTGCGACAACGTTATAACTTCCATTAACCATGCCGCCGAAGATGCCGCTGTAAAAGCCAAACCCATATTTATTGGTGCCATAAAGCAAATGACCCTGCAGGATGTTACCAACATTTTGCTTGGCAGCCAGGATGCGGCCACTCAATACTTCAAAAAAACCACTACTTTACAATTGGCCGGTCAGTTTAAACCCGTGATACAGGCAAGCTTAAACAAAGTTGGTGCTACAAAATATTATACCGATGCCGCGCAGGCTTATAACAAGGTGCCTTTTGTATCAAAAATAAATCCGGACATTACCGATTATGTAACCCAGAAAGCTATTGCTGGCTTATTTGTTGAAATTGCCAAAGAGGAACTGAATATTCGACAGAATTTAGGCGCGCGTACTACGCCGTTGCTTCAAAAGGTATTCTCTTTTGCTGATAAGCAACAAAAGAAATAGAGAAGCTTCCCCTTGAAGGAAGGAACGCGTTTTGATTTTGCTTACCTTGCCGGGGTTTACGGATATTACAGTAGCATAAAAACAATTTGTAATCAACGGGTTAATCATCTATTTTTGTTATCTGCAAAAAAAGCTGGGGTATGAAAACGCTTAAAATATTCATTATCGTGTTCTCTCTTTCTGCTACGGTCGCCAAAGCTCAGTTTACCAAAGCCGAGTTGCAGGTTAGCGGACTTACCTGCGCCCTTTGCGCAAAATCAACCGAAAAAGCTTTACGTGCATTGCCATTTGTAGGCGATATTAAAACCGACTTGATCCGTAACACCTATCTCATCACCTTTAAAGAAGAGGTGCTGGTAAATTTCGAACAGATCGGCAAAAAGGTGCAGGCATCCGGCTTTTCAGTAAGCAGCCTCAAAGCCACTTATAATTTTGATAATACCAAGGTGACTGATAACAATTTCAGCTATGGGGGCGATACCTACAGGTTGCTCAACCCTGCTAATAAACCAACAAGCGGCGCGGTAAATGTTACCGTTGTTGATCAGGGCTTTGCTCCAAAATCGGTATCAAAAAAATACCTTGGGCAAGTTATCGATACAGCACCTGCATCTGGCCGTATTTACCATTTAGCCATATAGCTATCCACAAAGTTTTCCTATTAAACAAAAAGCGCGGCTGTATTGGGCCGCGCTTTTTGTTTATATCCAGGTTCTTAAACACGGATATAAATTTTCTTTTTATCCAGCAGGTAACCTACCAACCAGCAAACAAGCATATAGCTGATGGCAAACAGCAATGAGCCAATTGCCCCGGGTATTATAGCCTGGTAAATGTTTGTATTTATCCAATTATATAAACTAACCCCTTTTACGCTAAACATGTAAAAGAAGATGACCAAAGTTTCTGATAATACATAAAGCGGCAGCGGGTTTTTACCCATAATGGTAAAAAACCTTGTCCAGTTGCCTTTGTTCCAATCGTTAATCTCCAGGGCATACACCAGGAATGACAGGATCACCAGATCGAGCCCGGTGGTTACCAGTACAAACGGACTGCTCCACAGCTTTTTGTTAATTGGGAATACCATGTTCCAGCACAGGGCGATAAAAATGAACAGGCAGCCCATGAGCAGCATTTTTGATATCACATCGTACCCTTTGCCTTTTTGCTGGATGAATTTACCGGCGTAGTAGCCAACAACCACATTTACAATGGCCGGCAAGGTGCTCAGAATACCTTCAGGATCAAATGCTTTTCCTTCGCCATGGTACATATGATCGGCGCCAAGCACAAGCTTATCCAGGTAATAACCCGCGTTTCCTGTCATGCTTAATGGGTTTAGCGGATCGCCGAAGACAAGCAGGATAATCCAATAACTTATTAGGAACAGGATGGACAAAATAATAACCGATTGCTTTGATAAAAAATGAATCATCAGCGACGCAAAACAGTAACACAAAGCAATACGTTGCAAAACTCCAAAAATACGGGTGTGGCTTATCGGCGAAAACTCAAAATGCCCTTTGTCAAAATTGAAGAAGGGGAACCAATACATCAGGTATCCTATTAGAAATATCAGCAGTGTGCGTTTAAATATCTTGATAAGCACGGCGGCATTGCCCATCTCGATATAGCGCTTCATCGAAAAGCTCATGGCGTTGCCCACCGCAAATAAAAACGACGGAAATACCAGGTCGGTTGGGGTGAAACCATGCCAGGCCGCATGCTGTAGGGGCGCAAAGGCTTCGGCCCCGCTCCCTGGTGTATTTACGATGATCATAAAACATAAAGTCATCCCTCTAAATACATCCAGCGATAAAAATCGTGTCGATGATGTGTTCATATTCTGGTTTATAGTTGTTGGCCGGTTTACAGCAGGGGGTAATACGCAGCAATTTGAGAAAATCTGCCGGGATTTGAAAACCCCGGCAGATATAATTATAATTTATTAATGGTAGCCCGGGTTTTGTTTAAGTACGGGGGTGCCGCCTTTCGCGCTCAAATCAATTTCTGTAAGTGGGATAGGGTAGTATTCGTTTTTACCTTTTAAAAACTTGCCTCCCTTAACATCATTGGTGAGAGTGCTTTGATAAGCCACATAGGCGTTAAGCTCGGTATCAGCAATACCCCACCTCACCAGGTCAAAAAAGCGATGGCCTTCCATAGCCAATTCAATTTTGCGCTCGAAATAAATGGCTTTGAGGGCGAAGTCTTTACTTAAAAACGCCCCTGACTGGTATGGACTGACTTTGTAATTGGCAGCGGGTGTATTGGTAAAGCCAGCTGTAGGGGTGTCATCGTTTTTATAAGCATGCACCCATCCCGATGTATTGGCAGCCCTGTTGCGTACCATGTTTACATAACTTTCAGCTTTATCAAAATTACCCAACTGAGCTTCAGCCTCGGCGGCCATCAATAGCACATCCGCATAGCGGATGAGGTTAACGTTAATGCCCGATCCCGGAGCCCATGAAGTATTATCGCCATTAGTGCTTTGCTCGGCCTGGCCATATACATTTTTAATAGGCGAGTACGGACCTCCATACTGCTGATCGCGTATCCAATCAACGCCGGGATGCAAACCCCAATCGAGATACGGTATACCACGGCGGCCAACGGTCCAATCCAACCGCGGGTCGATAGTTCCGGCGTCAGGCGTAAAATTGGCCCCCGCCGCTACCCCCATATCTGTTTTTAAAGCGTGGCTGTTGTAATCATCCAAATAAGGCAGGCCGGTAGCCGGATTGGTACGGTAATGATTGGCCAGCTCAATTGATGGCTGATAAAAACCACAACAGCTAAACGGACTGCTATTGCCATACGGAAAGTTCAACATATCGCCATCGTTGGCGTTTGACGGGCCGTTAGGATCGGTATTGGCGGCTGCCTGCACGGCGAATACAGATTCGGCGCTGTTGTTGGTAGCTGTCCTGAAATTATCATTGAACTTTTCATTCAATGCATATTTCAACCCTAATGCTGTTACCCCTTGTGCAACAACAGCATCAAAAACTGCCTTTGCCTCAGTGTACTTATGCTCATACAAATATGTTTTTGCAAGGTAGGCACCTGCGGCCCACTTGTTGGCCCGGCCCACATTAGCCTGGGTATTGGGCAGGTTATTATAGGCATACAAAAAGTCTGCTTCAATTTTGGGCCATATATCCGTTGTATTTGGCTGATTTATATCTGTAGTGGTTTCGTCAAGGTAAGGCACATTATTAAACATCTTTTTCAGGTCGAAGTAATAATGGGCGCGTAAAAACCTGGCCTGTGCTATGATGTTGGTCTTGGCTGCAGCAGTAATACCAGGCACCTTATTTGTAATTATAATGGTGTTATTAGTACGCGAAACACCTTCATAGTCGGCCCGCCATTTGCTGTCAAAAAAGCCGTTGCTGGCGTCCGGGTTATACTTCATGATTGGCTCAATGGGTTGCTGATCGCCGGCTATGCTACCTTTTGAAGCGTCGCCACCGGCAACACCGCCATAAATCCAGTTATCGGGCGATGCCTCCCATGAACTGCCTCCTCCAAAGGCGGCGTCGCCGCCCTGTTGGCCGTCTAATGCTGCGTAAGCGCCCACCAGCAATTCGTTTGCGCCGGCTTCGGTTTCTAAAAATTTAGGCTCCAGCGCCCCGTTGATAGACTTATCAAGAAACGTTTTTTTACATGCACCAAGCGCAAAAACGCTTAGCAACACT
Source organism: Mucilaginibacter sediminis (assembly GCF_051903035.1). Classification (NCBI taxonomy): domain Bacteria; kingdom Pseudomonadati; phylum Bacteroidota; class Sphingobacteriia; order Sphingobacteriales; family Sphingobacteriaceae; genus Mucilaginibacter; species Mucilaginibacter sediminis. Next base: position 5,296,984 of record NZ_CP170602.1, on the reverse strand, counting down.
ATACTGAAATATTTTTTTGCTTTCATTGTAATACTTTTAATACTGTTGTTATAATGAAAAATTAACTCCGAATAAGAATGTGCGCGGGCTGGCATAGCTACCTTCGTCAATGCCAAAATCTTTGGTGTTACCGCTCAGTTCCGGATCGACACCGCTATAGCCTGTTAAAGTAAACAAGTTGGTTGCCGATACATATACGCGCAGCTTCTGAATGCCTGCCTTTTTTAAGCCGGCGACTTTAAAGGTGTAACCAATTTGAGCATTGCGCATACGTACATATGTTCCGTTTTCAACAAAGTACGAGTTTGGTGTTGCGCCGCTGCTGGTAGATGCATCCAACTCCTGGATAGGGGCTTTTGCATTTTGATGCGTTGGCGTCCATGAATCATTAAGCGCAGTATAGCTTTTGGCTGTTCCGAATGAAGCGTAAAAGTCTCGCCAGTATTTAACGCTGTTCCATAATTTGTTACCAAATGAGCCATAAAGGAATACGCTGGCATCAAAGTTTTTATAGTTTACAGCCAGGTTTAAGCCAGCAGTAAATTTCGGATTAGGGTTGCCGATAAATGTACGGTCGGCATCGGTTATTACACCATCTCCGTTTACGTCTTTATATCTGAAACGCCCCACTTTAGTATCTGATTGATAAACGGCATTAGGGTCGTTAGTTACTTTTTGGGCACTTGCATCTGCCGCATTTATTTGTGCCTGGCTATTCCAAAAACCGGCTATTTGATAGCCATAAAATTCGCCCAGCGAATGGCCAACGGCGCTCCTGGTTATAGGGCCATCAAAGCGGCTTGTGGCATCGCCAACAAAATAGTCCCTATCGTCAGATACTTTTAATATTTTGTTATTATAAGTTGTTAAAGTTCCTGTGGCGTTAAAACTCAGGTCCTTATTTACAGTTATATTGCTTGTTACAGATATATCCAGTCCATCGGTTTTCATTTTGCCCACATTTTGTGCAGGCACGTTACCATTACCGGCGGTTCCTAACTGCCTGGCCGCGTATAAAAGGTCCTTAATATCTTTACGATAATAATCGGCCGTTATGGCCACTTTGCCGTTAAGGAGGGTAGCATCAAACCCAAAGTTGGAGTTGATATCTTTTTCCCACAAAGCGTTGGGGTTAGCTATCTGATCCTGATAGAAGCCCGGTAACAACGCGGAGTTACCATCCAAAGGATAATATGACTGGCCAATATTGGTACCAAAAGTAGTGTAAGCATCTTTTGCTCCCATATTGATCTGGTTACCCATGATACCCCAGCCGCCACGTACTTTAAGATCGGTAAGCCATTTTACTTCTTTTAAAAAACTCTCCTGCGAAACACGCCAGCCGGCGCTAAAAGCCGGGAAGTAGCCATAACGCTGGGTTACCGGGAATTTTGAAGAACCATCGCGGCGGATTGTAGCGTTAAACAGGTACTTATTATCAAAAACATAATCCAGGCGGGCAAATTCAGATAATAGCGACGTTGAGCTTTTACTGCTGTAGGTGTTTTTATTTGCTGTACCGGTTGAAAGGCTTACATAATCAGGATCAAAATTATAAAAGCCCTGTATACTACCACCCAGGCTTTTATCATAAGTTTCAACAGCCTCGGTACCTATAACCACGTTCAAATTATGCTTACCAAAAGTTTTCAGATAAGTAAGCGTATTTGTCCAGTTGTAGCTATAGCTATTGGCCGAATTTTCGTTGTAGCTGTTTGTTTGGGAGTTTTCAACGTTTTCGTATGTTGGATAGGTAAACGCGTGGTCATTACTGTTTGTAATATCGCCGCCAAAACTGGTCCGCAGGGTAAGGCCCTTAAAAATATCCGCTTCGGCAAACATGTTGCCCAGCAGCCGGTAAGCTATAGCGCCATTTACCTTTGTTCGCTGCTGTATAGCTACAGGGTTATTAGAATCGCCCAAACCAGTACCATAAGTGCCGGCATAATTGCCCATTATATCATAAACAGGTATAATTGACTGCTCTCTTAAACCCATAGCAATAACGCCATCGGGATTGTTGGCACTTATTTGCGCATGGTTAGCGGCAGCTACCTGGGGCGTTTTGGTGATAGAATAAGCCAGGTTTTCACCAATCCTGATATGTTTGGTAATATTAAAAGTGGTATTTGAGCGCAGGGTGTACCGTTTTAGGTAAGTATCAATCAATGTTCCCTGCTGATTAAAATAATTGAGCGAGAACAGGTAGCTTGCCTGATCGCTGCTGCCGCTTAAGGTTAAATTATGGCTGGTTATAGGAGCCGATTTGAATAGTTCATGATACCAATCGGTGCCTGCTTTATTTGCCTTTGTTATCCGATAAAAGCTATTAAAATCATCAGGCGAGGTATAGTTAGGGTTAACGTAATATTTTGAGGGATTTACCGAAGGATCGCCGGCTTTTGCACCGGCAGGTGTAATATAATCGGGCAATGTAAAAGTGGAGTTGGCCCCTGTTGGGTTATATAACGGGTCTGTAAAATCGGTAATCCCGGAATTTTTTTCGGCCATTAGCTGTAAGTTGGCCGCTTGCTGCGGGTTTAATGTATGCCAAACGTTGCCTCCTTTAGGCACCTGCGAACCATAATACGCATCGTACTGAATGCTCACTTTGCCCTTGCCCCTTTTGGTGGTAATGATGATAACCCCGTTTGCAGCCCTGGCCCCATATATTGACGCGGAGCTTGCATCCTTTAACACCTGTAACGATTCGACATCATTTGGGTTAATAGTGCTCACGTCATAGGTTTCCATACCATCAACCACATACAATGGGGTGTTATCGCCAAACGTGTTAAAACCCCGGATGTGTACCTGGGGCTCTTCACCCGGCTGGCCCGATCCGGTTACTGTAACGCCAGATGCCTGCCCCTGTAACTGGCTGTTTACCGATGATGATGCTTGTTTATTCAAATCCTTAACATTAACTACGGCTACGGCGCCGGTAAGGTCTTTCTTTTTTTGAGTGGTATAACCAACCACTACAACCTCGTTCAGGGCTTTTGATTCCTCAACAAGCTTTACGTTTACTACGGTTTGGCCGGCAATGGGTACTTCCTGTGGTGTAAAGCCCAAAAAGTTAAAAAGGAGCGTGCCTGTACCATCGGGCAATGTAAGGCTATATTTCCCGTCGATATTGGTTACTGTTCCTAATGTGCTTCCTTTAAGTTTTATGCTGACTCCAGGTAGCGGCAGCCCCGCGGCATCTGTAACAGTACCGGTAACCGTAACGGTTGCTATTGTTTTTCCATCAGCCGGTTTAATAATAATGATGTTATCAACCACCTGGAAGGTGAGTTGCTGATTTTTAAGTACATCTTTCATTACCGTTTCAATACTGGCGTTTTGCAGTTCAACATCAATCTTTTTATCAATGTTAACCTGGTCCAGCCGGTAAAAAACCGTGTATTTGCTGTTTTTTTCAATCTGCTTAAACATCTGTTTAACAGATATATTGTTTACATTAAAGTTGTAAACGTTTTGCGAAAAAGCAGCTGCGTGTATTTGCATTATTCCCGTTAAGAGTAAAACAGTTACAAGCTTCATAATTTTAATCGTTTTTTGCCACGCGCGCGCAGCCATTACAGATTTTCTGTCAAAATTTATCATAAATTTGTTTGTTAATCAGTTAATACGATGCTTCCCCAAGCGTAGGGTATTAGCTATTGATTTTATTGAAGCCCGGAGTGTTAGCGCACACCGGGTTTTTTATTTTGAAAGAGAGAGCGTTAGTTTTTCGCCATAAGTTATTTTGTTTTTAAAGGGTTAACAGATTAGTTTTTATTGTTTTTTATGATGTTTATTGTGTTGCCCGTAATAGAATAGTTGATTGCTGTATTGCCCTTTATCAGGTCCAAAACTTTATCTATACTGGATATGCTTTTGAAACTGCCCGAATAGCGGATGTTTTGCAGCCCGGCATCGTCCATAATAATTTTTACATTATACCTGCGCTCCAATACTTTGGCAATCTCGCCGAGGGTGTTACCATCAAATACCAGCAAATCGTCCTTCCAGCCATCGTAGCGGTCCATTTTTGCCGAATCAACCTCCGATACTTGTATCTCGTTAAGGTTTTTCAATTCTTTATCATCCTGCTTTACAGCGTATTTTTCGGCACTGGGATAATATATTCTGAGCACCTGGTGCGGCTTAACGTAGATGCGATTCATCTCGCGGGTGTTGTTATCTATGTTACCCTCAACCGCTACCTCGCCTTTTACAACCGTGGTTTCAAAAAAAGAGTCGTTGGCGTAAGCCTTCAGGTTAAATTTTGTGCCGATATCCCTGATGGTATAATTTTTAGTGTTAACCAAAAACGGAATAGTTTTGCCGCCGGGGGCGATGTCGAAAAAGGCCTCACCCTCCAGGTAAACAGTCCGGTTTGTTTTATTAAAATCAGTATTGTATTTAAGCTTGCTGCCTGCATTTAGCCAAACAAGTGTGCCATCGCTTAAAACTATTTTTTTTATGCCCCCATTATTAACAGATACGAGCCTCGTGTTCTGCACATTTTTTGAATAATGGTTTACAAGCAAAGCTGTTAGCAAACCAAACAGGGCCACGGTTGCAGCTACTTTACTCCATATAGCAAGCACGCGGTATTTTGGCTCATGCGGGATAGTTGCCGCCGAAAATTTGGCGAATGCTTTCTCCTCATTAATAACATCGGGCTCCAGGTACAGCATGTTTTGCCAGGTTTCATATAGCTGGGCAAAGTACTGCTCATTCTCGGGGTGCGCATTAACCCATTCTTTTACCTGCTCTACTTCTTTTTCATCGGCTTCGCGGGTTATGTATTTTACCAGTAACAGTTTTATTTCCTCGTTGTCCATTCGTGTTCTTATTAGCAAGACAACTGAAAAGAGCAGTACCCTCAAACGGAATTAAAATATTTCTTTATTAAATTCGGATAAAGGCAAAGTTTTACCCAGCTAATTGCGAATTATGCCCACTATGCAAAATATTCGCAGGCGGATTTGTCAATATTTCCATATTAAATTTGATGCTTTCAAAATTTAATCGTTAACTTGTTAAAGTTTTTTAAAAAGTAATTCGTTTTTTGCCTTTCCTATGAATAAATGATTACCTCAAAAGCCAACACACCAATAACAAAACTCACACAAGGCGATGCCGACGCGTTTGAAGTTTTATTTAAACTTCACTATACCAGCCTTACGCTTTTCGCCAATCGTTTTGTGAATGATTTGCCGGTGGCCGAAGAGATTGTTGCCGAAATATTTACCGATTTATGGGAAAAGGGGCATGAAGTTACCTTTTCAACATCGGTAAGTTCATACCTGTATAAAATGGCGCAAAACCGTAGCCTCAATTATTTGAAGCACCAAAAAATAGAAAACCTTTACGTTGATTACCTGCAAAAAAACAACCTGCTTGATGAAGTACGCAGCGCTGTTGAAAACGGGTACGAAGAAAAAGAGCTGGCCCACCAGATAAAAGCAGCCATAAACACCCTCCCCGAAAAATGCCGCGAAATTTTTGTATTGAGCCGCTTTAGCGATATGAAGTATAAGGAAATTGCCAGTAAGCTCAACCTTTCGCCCAAAACGGTTGAACGCCAGGTGAGTATAGCCTTAGAAAAGTTAAGGCAAACGCTGAAGCATGTGAGTTATTTGTTGATGTTTTGAGGGGAAGAACGTGTTAAAGTCAAGTTATAAGCTAATTCAATAGCTGCCTCAACTATTGAATTAATAGGCACTATTCTAAAGAATCGTCTATTCTCAATTTAATCTCGTCAATAAATTGCTTTTTTAAATTCGAACTTATATCTGCCAGTTCTTCAGGTAAAAAAGGATTCCCGTATGATTTATCGATTTCGTATATTGACCTTATCAAAGTCTTTTTACTTGCGTCAGCTAACGTTAAACGTATTTTATATTTATATGCGTTGAAATTTACACGCAAGAAAAAATCAAAATTAGTTGGAATCTCTGCGCCATTTAAAGCAAACATCTTGTGCTCCCAAGTAACCGTTTCTATATTATTTTCATAAACATCCAAATCAAAGATCTTCCTTTTCTCGTCTTTTATTGATTTTTGCAAAATATCGATTGCTTTCAACATTTCAGCAACACCCCAATTTTGATTACTATTAGCCAATTGGACAAGTTTGTCATTGACACTAATAGTAGTTTTTGTCTCATTGAAAAGATCGTCAAATTCCTTTAAAGTAGCTTTAACATTCCTCCATATCTCACTTTCAACTATTTTAAAAGCATCGTAAATGATTTTTGGCGATTTGGGTATTCCTTTACTTTTAGCCTTTGCCTTCAGCAATTGTATCTCTTTTACAAAGTCATCAGTCTCCTCAACATCCTTCCCATCCAAAGTATCAATTGTAATTTGCAACGACCTCAATAGCAGCCCCGCCATAAACTCATAAAACAAATCCGGCTCCCCACCGCCGCCTTGAATATCGGTTAAATACCGGTAGTAATTTTGCTTCTCATTCTCCTTAATATAAAGCGGGGGAAATCCATAAGAAATCAATATCAGGTTAGATAAAATCCTGGCTGTACGGCCATTGCCATCATAAAATGGATGAATAGTGAGATAATCTATTTGAAATTTAAACGCCAATAGTGCCGGGTGAGCAGCATCTTTTTTTGACCTTTCAATTTTTTCCTTTTCGCTATTTATCCAATTAACTAATTCATGCATCCGTTCAGGGACTTCGGCATGCGGTGTAAAATCATAGCGTTCACCATCAAAATTAAGCATGTAATTATCAGTGCTTTTCCACTGACCAACATATTTTAATTTTTCCGCGTCTTCTTCGTACATGATGCCTTTATGGATCTCTTTTATCCTGCTTTCAGATATATTGAGTTCGCCCTTGCCCATTTTCATAATCGTAGTGATTACTTTGTCATGACTCCGGATTTCCATTACATCCTTTATCGGTTTGCCATTAACTTCTAAGTTATTGACCATCACCGTACGCGTTTCGCGCTTAGTTAGTGAGTTTCCTTCCATGCTGTTAGAAGTGTAGTTCCACTCCAACCGCAGCTTATAGTTAATCTTATTGAGTAAACTCACAGGAATAGGCCCACGCTCCTGTATAGCAGCCTGAAGACTATCAATTTCCTGTAATTTCTCTATAAAACTCATTCGTTGTTATTTTAGTAAAGGTAATATCGGATTTTATTATTTTATCCCCATTTCCTTTTTCAAAAACTGACCTGTAAAACTTTCCTTCACCTTACACAACCCTTCGGGTGTGCCGCTAAAAAGAATTTTACCGCCGCCAGAACCGCCTTCGGGGCCAAGATCGATAACATGATCAACAACTTTGATTACATCCAGGTTATGCTCAATTACCAAAACCGTATTGCCTTTATCAACCAGTTGATAAAGCACGCCTAACAGCACGTTAATATCTTCAAAATGCAAACCGGTGGTAGGTTCATCTAAAATGTAAAAGGTGTTACCTGTATCTTTTTTTGATAGCTCGGTAGCCAGCTTAACACGTTGCGCCTCGCCACCTGATAGGGTAGTTGAGGCCTGGCCCAAAGTAATGTAACCTAAACCAACATCATTCAGGGTTTTTACCTTACGGTATATGGATGGGATATGCTCAAAAAATGGCGTAGCATCTTCAATACTCATATCCAGCACATCGCTGATGGATTTACCGCGATAGCGTACTTCCAGCGTTTCGCGGTTGTACCGGCGGCCGCCACATTCTTCGCAAGGTACCTGCACATCAGGTAAAAAGTTCATCTCGATAACTTTCATGCCGGCGCCCTGGCAGGTTTCGCAGCGGCCGCCTTTTACGTTGAATGAGAAACGGCCGGGCTTGTATCCCCTGATCCTTGATTCGGGCAATGCAACATACAGGTTCCGGATATCCGAAAATACACCGGTATAGGTAGCAGGGTTTGACCGCGGTGTACGACCGATTGGTGTTTGATCTATCTCGATCACTTTATCGATGTTCTCCAACCCCTCAATTTTTTCATATGGCAGCGGATGCTTTTTGGCCCTGAAAAAATGATGGTTTAATATCGGATATAACGTTTCGGTAATTAAGCTTGATTTACCGCTACCGGACACCCCTGCAACACCAATTAATTTACCTAACGGAAAATCAACAGAAACCTTTTTTAAATTATGGCCGGTTGCCTTTTTAAGGCTTAGTGTTTTTCCGTTACCCTCTCTCCTTTTTTCGGGAATGGCGATAGAACGTTCGCCATTGATATAGGATGTTGTAAGCGTATGTTCTTTCATTAATTGTGCGGGTGTTCCCTGCGCAACAATCTGCCCCCCGTGTACGCCTGCAGCGGGGCCCATGTCAATAACATGGTCGGCTTCCAGTATCATATCTTTATCGTGCTCAACTACCAAAACCGTATTGCCCAGATCGCGCAGGTTTTTGAGGGCGTTTATCAGGCGCTCGTTGTCGCGTTGGTGCAGGCCGATGCTCGGCTCATCTAAAATGTACATTACATTCATCAGCTGCGAGCCTATCTGTGTAGCCAAACGGATTCGTTGCGCTTCGCCGCCTGATAGGGTTTTGGCCGTACGATCAAGCGTTAAATAACTCAAGCCAACATCCAGCAGGAACACGATACGTGCGCGGATCTCTTTCAGTATCTCTTTGGCAATAACATTCTGGCGTTCGCTCAGCCTGTCTTCCAAACCGTTAAACCACTCCTGCAGATGGTTGATATCCATGCAGGCCAACTCAAATATATTCTTGTTATCTACCTTAAAATGCAGCGATTCTTTTTTCAGCCTTGCGCCATCACAAACCGGGCAGGTTTTCAGTACACGATAATTTTCCATATCGTCCATACCCTCATCATTCCGGCGCTCCTGCTGCTCTTCCAGCATACGCACAATACCATCAAAAGTAATGGTATAGCTTTGAACATTCCATTTATTGTACTCTACAGAAACGCTGATGGTATCGGGTGCTCCGTTAAGGATAATATCTAAATGATCGCGGCTTAACTTTTCTATCGGGGTAGTTAATGAAAACTCATACTTTTTAGCCAGCGCCTTCAGCACCTGGAAAATCCAGGTTTCGCGGTATTCTCCTATCGGTGCCAGGCCACCGTTCATGATGGTCAACTTAGGATTGGGGATCACCGATGCTTCATCAACCTCAAAAATATACCCCAGGCCATTACATTTTTCGCAGGCGCCATAAGGAGAATTGAACGAGAATGTATTTGGCTGCGGTTCATCGTATGAGATACCCGAAACCGGGTCCATCAAATACTTACTATAATAGGCCACATTGCCGTCCTTATCACCCACGCGGATAATCCCTTTGGCAATTTTAAGCGCCGTTTGTACCGAGGTGTATAAACGTTTGCTGTCTTTTTCGGTCACCACCAGTCTGTCAACCACAATATCAATATCATGGATCTTGTACCTGTCTACCTGCATTTTTGGCTCTACGTCGGCCATGGCGCCATCAATCCATACTTTAAGGTAGCCCTGCTTACGGATAGATTCAAAAAGCTCGCGGTAATGCCCCTTGCGGGCTTTTACAACTGGTGCCAGGATGTTCACGGGCTGACCGTCGAATTTTTCGGTAATGGTTTTCAGGATCTGATCTTCGCTCATCCGTTCCATTTTCTCGCCGGTTGTGTAGGAATAGGCATCCCCGGTACGGGCGAAAAGCAAACGCATAAAATCGTAAATCTCGGTAATTGTCCCCACTGTTGATCGTGGATTTTTGCTGGTTGTTTTTTGCTCAATAGCAATAACCGGGCTTAAGCCCGATACTTTATCTACATCCGGTCGCTCCATACCACCCATAAACTGGCGCGAGTAAGCCGAAAATGTTTCCATATAACGGCGCTGCCCTTCGGCATAAATGGTGTCAAATGCTAATGACGACTTACCGCTGCCACTTAAGCCGGTAATTACCACCAGCTGGTTGCGCGGAAAAGAAACATCAATATTTTTTAAATTATGTACCCTGGCCCCGTAAACTTCAACTTCACTTTGTTCGCCCAGGTCGATGGTTTTTTCAATCATATGTATTTTTAAAAACAATACCGTTTAGCCGGTTTAAAAATGCCCGCCAACTATACTAATATTTTTCGCAAATATATGTAAAAAGCTGATGCTTTATAAGATATGCAACAACCCAAAACGTTATTTGACCTAAAAATAACAGCCCTAATGTAACCGCTGTTTTTTAAACTTGTTTTTATAGAGAGCTTAAGGCAGAAAGCCTAAAGCAGCAGACTCAATGATCAATTTACTATGATATTGAGCAAGTATATTATTGAATAGCAAAACATAAAAAAGCCGATCCTCCATCCAGGAAGATCGGCTTTCAAGTGCTCCGTAAATTTTAATTATTGAATTATTGAGTGTTTGAATTATTGATTTAAAAAAGATTACTTCAATCGCCAATTCACTAACCCACCAATTCACTAATTAAATGCTAACAGTTGTGTTGTGGGTGGGATAACAATGTAATCCTTGTACCCAAACTTTTTTGGCTGTTCGATAATTGCTTTCATGGCAATAAGCTTATAGATGTATGAACCGGTTTCGCGGTTGAGGCTTAAGCGAAAGTAATTATCCTCGTTTTGCTTATTAATGGCGCGTTCCATTTTAATGGAGCCATTGTTGTAAGCGGCGGCAGCCAGCGTCCAGCTGTTAAATTCACCATACAGTTCTTTGATGTACTTGCAGGCTGCTATTGTTGATTTGCGCACATTTTGGCGTTCATCAACACCATGACCAACCTTTAGGCCATAAGTACGCGCGGTACCCGCCATAAACTGCCATAAGCCAGATGCCCCTTTTGATGAAGTGCCGCTTTTAAGGCCCGATTCAACCAACGGGATGTATTTAAAATCATCAGGAATGCCATAAAACTTTAAAATGGGCTCAATAATAGGGAACAGCGCTTCGGCCTTGCGGTGCAGCAAGGTTGACTGAACACTTTTAAACGAATGTTGGCTAAGCGATTTATTGAGTTTTTTGGTAACCCTGGCATCGTTAACAGGTAAAGCTTCATCGGCAAAACTATAGGTAGCCGCAGTGCTTTTAATAAAAATAAATTTCGAGGTCCGATGGCTTAATTTGGCCGGTTTTGCAACCGTTTCAGCAATTGTTGTGCTGTAGATATTAAGCTTTGAAATGAGGGCCAGCACCAGGATTACGGAGCACGTAAGTAAGTGTTTTTTAATCATTTCTTTTTTTATCATTAACTATACATTAGGTAAAATGTGCTGCAAAGGTATGTCATACAAATCACATAATCAAATACTTAGGATTTTGCCAACTTTTTTAGCATGGGTTTTCGGTTCAAAAACTGTGTTTAAAACCGTTTAAACCGTGATTTTGTTTGCTGACATTTTTTTGATTTTTTTAATTAAAGTGTGCCAAAAAAGCGTAACTTTGACCCTCACGCTGCGAAAGCGCTAAACAAAAAAATATGGTATTTAAGAGACCAACAGGTAGTCGCGATGACAGGCCAGGAAAATCAACTGGCAGAAGCTCAAGAGGCGACGATAAGCCAAAAAGACCGGCAACCGCAAAAGGTAAAGCCACTCCGGACGGAGAAAAGAAAAAACTATCCAGACCGGATAAACCATTCCAAAGCAACAGGTTCAGCGACGATAAGCCCAAAAGCAATTTTAGGGACAACGCATCATCTGGCGACAAAAAATCGTCGGGCAGATCAAAGCCATATTCAGGCAGACCTGCGGCAGGTGACGACAGACCTAAAAGTAACTTTAGAGAGGGTGCTTCATCCGGCGATAAAAAAAGCTTTTCGCCACGCAGCAAGCCATACTCTGGCAGGCCAACAGGCGGCGATTTTGAAGACAGGCCAAAAAGAAGCTTCGGTGCAGGCTCATCCGCCAGCGGCGAAAGAAAGCCCTACTCTGGCCGTCCAACCTCTGGCGAAGGTGAAGAAAGACCCAAAAGAAACTTTGGCGGCAGCAGTGCCGGCGAAAAGAAACCATACTCATCACCACGCACCCGTACATCCAATACCGATTTTGGCGATAAGCCCAAAAGAAGTTTTGGCGCAGGTGCAGAAAGATCGACAGATAAAAAATTTGGTGAAAGGCCCGAAGGCGGATTTAAGAAACGCGAAGGGAGTTTTTCAAAAGATAAGCCGGCTTACAATGCCGACAAGCCACAACGTAAGCCTACTTACGATAAGATAACCAAAGATACCAGCGCGCCCGAAAGGACCATGCGCGGCCGTAAAAAACCAGCGGAGACCAAAACTAAGGATGACGGCCTTATCCGCCTTAACCGCTATATATCAAATGCAGGCATCTGTTCTCGTCGTAAGGCCGACGAGCTGATCATTGCCGGTGTGGTATCGGTAAACGGTGTGGTTGTTGATGAACTGGGTGCCAAAATTGATCCGCGTAAGGATGAGATCAAATATAACGGCGAAACCCTGCGTCGTGAAAAAATGGTTTATGTATTGTTAAATAAACCAAAGGATTACATTACTACTACCGAAGACCCACAAGAACGCCGTACTGTAATGCACCTGGTTGAAAAAGCAACCAAAGAGCGCATTTACCCAATTGGCCGTTTAGACAGGAATACCACCGGGTTATTATTAATGACCAACGATGGCGACCTTGCCGACAAATTATCGCACCCTCGCAGCAACATCAGCAAACTATACCAGGTTGAGTTAAGTAAAGCTTTATCTCAAGGTGATTTGAATAAGATCACCTATGGTATCGAGCTGGAAGATGGTTTAATTAAACCCGATTCGGTATCGTACGTTGCCGGTGCATCAAAGCGCGAAGTAGGCATCCAAATCCACAGCGGTAAAAACCGTGTGGTACGCCGCATTTTTGAAAGCCTTGGTTACGAGGTTGTAAAGCTTGACAGGGTGGTTTATGCCAATCTCACCAAAAAAGACCTTCCACGCGGCCGCTACCGCCATTTGGAAGAAAGCGAGATTATCCAGCTTAAACACCTGATAAAATAATTATAAAACGCCCCGCTAAACATCGGGGCGTTTTTTTTGTCTATTTTGTTAACTTGCGCTCCATAATCAATTTGTACCCACATGAAAAAAGTTCTTTTGATCATAGCGATGCTATCGCCTTTGTTTAATTACGCCCAGGACAAAAAGCCAATTCCCAAATCATTTGACCTGGTTGTAGGTACGTATACAACTGGTACCAGTAAGGGTATTATGGTTTACCGCTTTTATACCCAAAGCGGCAAACTGGCTTATTTAAGCCAGATAGATGGCGTTACCAACCCATCGTACCTCACCATCAGCAAAAACAATAAATTTATTTACGCCGTAAACGAAGTTACCAAAGGCGAGGTAAGCGCATTTTCATTTGACGCCAAAACAGGTAAAATAGATTTTATTAACAAACAGTCCTCGTTAGGTGCCGACCCATGTTACATAGCTGTGGACAAAGCGCAAAAAAATGTGTTTGTAGCCAATTATTCAAGCGGGCAGGTTGCTGTATTGCCTGTTAATAAGGACGGTTCACTTGGCAACGGCATTGAAACTGTACGTAACGAAGACGGCAAAGGCCCCAACAAAGAACGGCAGGAAGGCCCGCATGCCCATATGAGCATATTGTCGCCCGACGAAAAATACCTGTTTTATAATGATTTGGGTACCGATAGGATAAACATCTATCGTTACCGCCCGGGTAAGGAATCTCCATTAACCGATCCAACTTTTGTAAGCGTTACTCCCGGCGAAGGCCCCCGTCACCTGGAATATTCTTTAGATAAAAAGCATGTTTACCTGGCAACCGAAATGGGATCGAATGTATTTGTGTTTGATTATGACAACGGCAAGTTTAAACAGAAGCAGGTGATAACTTTACTACCTGATGGCTTTACGGGCAAAACAGCTGCCGCAGCTATCCACCTATCGCCTGATGGCCGCTTTCTGTATGTATCAAACCGTTTAGAGACTAACGAAATTATTTGCTATGCGGTTAACCAGGAAACCGGCGGACTTACCTTTGTATCGCGCCAATCAACATACGGTAAAAATCCGCGCGATTTTGCCATCGCCCCATCGGGTAACTATATGGTTGTAGCCAACCAGGGCAGTGATAGTATGTTTGTATTTAAAATAGACCAAAATACAGGTAAGCTAACCCAAACAGGTATTAAAATAGATATCGGCAATCCCGTTTGTTTGAAGTTTACGTCGGCAGAATAATTTTGAGGTGAAAGGGTAAAGGCAAAAGGCAAAAGCAGCCAATTAGTTAAAAAAACAAAAGGGGGTAAGCACATTGTAAATTGTGCTTGCCCCCTTTTTCGTAAAGGCAACCTTTCGCCTTTTACCTTTATCCTTTCGCCTAATTTTTAGTGAATGAATAAATGATATACCCGTTGGTTCCGCCTACATCAACAGCCGATTTTAGAACCATCGACTTGCCATCGTTACTGGCAATATCCAATCGATAGCCTTCTGCTACGTTTTTAGGCTTATCGCCCTGGTAAATTTTCTTAAATTGGAATTGCGTACCTGTGGTGCCTCCGTTATAAACTGACCAGTATATAGTTTGCGAAGTACCGTTGCTCATGGTATAAACACCATTGCCGCTATTGGTTAATTTCCAGGTACTGCCAACAAATGCTTCGGGAGCCGCCTGGTCAAACACGTTTTGAACAGCGCCTTGTACAAGGCCCTGGTAACTTACGTTGTTCAATGTCCAGGTGCCGGTGAATTTACCCCGGGATACGTTAGTTGTAGTTGCAGTTTGAGGGGTTGAACAAGCCGCAAATAAAAAGATAAGGGATAGGATCGCTATCGGTGTTTTTAGTACATTTTTCATGACAAAAGTTATTTAATGCATATAAGCATAAACCCTGCCAAAAGCTTAACTATACTTAACCGTGTTTGATTTAAGCTGCTTATCTATTTCGAATAAACGCTGGTTAATGGATGCAACTAACATATCTGCCTCTTTAACGTTCTTAAGGCTTTTGGCAAAACGGTGGTCGGTATCTTTTGAGAATAACGAGTGGCTGATTTTATAAATAAGATTCATAGATGTATTCCTTATAACACCATTTTACGGATAACAGGCCATTAAGGTTACGAAAGTTAACTGAGAATATTTATTTTAAGCAATGCTTAAAAAACCAATGAGTTTTTCCATGGCTTTCGCCCGGTGGCTTATCTGGTTTTTTTCGTCCATAGTCATTTCGGCAAAGGTTATAGCGTAACCTTCTGGTTCAAATATTGGGTCGTATCCAAAGCCGTCTGTTCCGCTGGGTGCCGTCCGGATAGTTCCTTCAACTGTTCCCTCAAAAAAATATTCTTCATCAGCCCACATTAATGATATCACAGTACGGAACCTTGCCTTTCGGTTAGTTTCGTCCTTTAATTTATCCAGTACCTGTTTAATATTGGCGGCATGATTCCCATGTTCGCCAGCGTACCTGGCCGAATAAACGCCCGGTTCGCCATTCAGGGCATCTATTTCAAGTCCGCTGTCATCGCCAAAACAATTCAGTTTATACTTATTATAAATGTATTGGCTTTTAATAGAAGCGTTTACTTTAAAAGTAGTACCGATTTCTTCAATATCATCATAGCAGCCAATATCGTTAAGCGTAAGCAGCTTAATTTTACCCTGAAGTTTTGCTTCTACTTCTTCGAGTTTGTGGCGATTGTTGGTAGCGAATACTAATTCCGTCATATTGAATCAATTTGAAAAATTGAGAATTTGAAGATGATGTTTTTACGATACCCCATTTTCAAATCGTCAAATTATAGCGTTTTCATTTGTTCCCAAAAAGCTTTCTTATGCTCTACGTTATCCATCATTTCGCCAAAGCTAAAGCTATATAAGCCTGCAATATCTCCCAAGGTACTGGGAGCATTTAACGCCAGAGGGGCTATGCCTTGCGGCATTGCATTTTTACCCAGCACCAACAGCCTGGCTGGTTTAAAAAAATTAACCAGTTCATTATATTGCACAGTGGCATGCCTGGCCAGGTTTAAAATTGCAACATCGTCTATACTTAAATCCTTCCGCTTAATAATATTGGTAAGTGCGGCTAAGTGGGCATCATCAATAAATTCCAATTCGGGATAGTGTACCAGTACCAAAAAGCGTTTTAAGTTTTTACCTAAATAATTAAAACTTATTACAGGCGTTTTAACTTCTGGTGCAGGTGATTGAACTGTTGGTTCCGGTTGTTTGGTTATTGGCAAGGGCGATGCAGCAACGATTACAGCGGGAGCAATACTTTCAATTTCGGGTTGGGGCATTGCAACGTTTTCATACATGGCCTTATCTGTTTTTAGCAAATAAAGCTCATCCTGTAAAATAAAGCGTAGGGCAACCGGGTTTTCAACTTTCACTTTAACAAATTTTAACCAAAAGTAGTTAAACCGTTTGAAGCATTATAACCATATTAGCACAATTATAGCATGGCCTTAGCCTGAAGCCCGAAGTACTAAGTTTTAAGTAAAAAAAAAGACGTGTTTCGACCTCTGACTTTAAACTAAACACTACCGGCTTAAATCACTGTTTTTTATTCAGTTTAATTGTGCCGCTATAATTAATAAATTTTACCGAAATTTGAAGTTTTAACGGAATTGTTATTTCCGTTTTATTTAGTACATAAAGCATTACATGAGAAAGTTAGGGTTATTAGTTTTAGGGTTTATATCCATAATATCAGTTGCAAAGGCACAAGTTACATTAGATGCCACAGCAGCTAAACCAGATACCAACACGGCCAGAACACCAGGGAAAACATTAGATAAAATTGCCGCAATTGTTGGTAACAGCCCTATTTTATTGTCGGATATTGAACTATCATACGCCCGTTACCTTGTTGAAGGTATGCAGCCAAATCCGGCTGTAAAATGCCAGATATTGCAATCGTTATTAACACAAAAGCTATTGGCACAACAGGCCGTTATTGATAGTATCGATGTAAAAGATGATGATATTGACGCCAGTGTTGACCGCCGTATGCGCGAAATGATGCAGCGTGCAGGTGGCCAGGATAAACTGGAAGCCTTTTTAGGTCGATCAATAATTCAGTACAAGGACGAGATTCGCCCCGACATGAAAGAGCAAATGATTGCTCAAAAAATGCAGCAAAAAATAACCGAAAAGCTAAATGTTACCCCACAGGATGTTAAAGATTATTTTAACAAAATGCCCAAGGATAGCTTGCCTTCATTCAACAAAGAGGTTGAGGTTGGCGAAATTGTTTTTCAGCCCAAACTAAGTAAAGAAGAAAAACAACTATATAAAGAAAAAGCCGAAGAACTACTTGCCCGCGTAAAAAAAGGCGAAGATTTTGGAACTTTAGCACGTTTGTACTCGCAAGATCCGCAATCGGCAGTTGAAGGTGGCGACCTTGGTTTTGCCGATCGTACTACATTTGTAAAAGAATTTACTGCCAATGCCTTTAAGCTTAAAGCCGGAGAGATTTCGCCCGTGTTTGAAACCGACTTTGGTTTTCACTTTTTACAGGTTATTGAGCGCCGTGGCGAGCAGGTACACGTAAGGCACATCCTGATATCGCCGGCTACTACCCAGGCCAGCTTGGATAGGGCCAAAGCAAAAGCCGATAGTATTTATACGCTGATGATGGCGCATAAAAAAGATCTTGATTTTTCTGCTGCCGCGAATTTTTATTCGGACGACAAAGAAACCAAATTTAACGGCGGTATGATGCTGAACGCCGAAAACGTACAAACCCGCACAACCTTTATTCCTACTGATAAGCTTGACCCTAAAGTTGCCCTGGTTGTTGATACCATGAAAGTTGGCAGTATATCTAAACCCGATATATTTACCGGCGCCGATGGTAAAAAGAGCTATAAAATACTATACCTTAAATCAGCAACCGATGCACACAAAGCCAACCTTGCGCAGGATTTTCCTAAGCTGAAAGATTTTGCTTACCAGGATAAAAACACAAGGGTAGTAAACCAATGGTTTGATAAACGCCGTAAACAAACGTTCATCAAAATTGACCCTGAATATCAAACTTGCGACATATTGAAAAAGTGGTTAACACCTCCTGTAACAACAACTGCCCAAGCTAAATAATATATAACCTATGCCACACCGCTCTGATGTAGAAGCCGCAGATGCTTTAAAGCTGGCCTACCAGCAAATACGTGCCGAAATTGGCAAAGTAATAATCGGGCAGGACGAGGTGGTAAAGTTTGTGCTGATATCTATTTTTAGTAACGGCCATTGTTTACTGGTAGGCGTACCCGGTTTGGCCAAAACGCTATTGGTACAAACGGTATCGCAGGTATTAGACCTCGATTTTAAACGCATCCAGTTTACGCCCGACCTGATGCCGTCTGACATCATAGGGTCTGAAATTTTAGGCGAAGACCGTAATTTTAAATTTATACCAGGCCCAGTTTTTAGCAATATTATCCTGGCCGATGAGATAAACCGTACCCCACCCAAAACGCAGGCCGCTTTATTAGAGGCCATGCAGGAAAAAGCGGTTACAGCCGCCGGTATCACCCATAAACTGGCCCAGCCATTTTTTGTATTAGCCACCCAAAACCCCATTGAACAGGAAGGTACCTATCCCCTGCCCGAAGCGCAACTGGATAGGTTTATGTTTAATGTGGCATTAAACTATCCCTCGTTTCAAGAGGAATTGCAGGTTGTTAAAAACACCACCAGCACCTTAAAGGCCGATGTTAAAAAAATATTGAACGCCGAGCAGATCATTTATTTTCAGCAACTGGTACGCAACATTCCGGTTACCGATAATGTGATGGAATATGCTGTAAAGCTGGTATCAAAAACCCGCCCCAATACCCAGTTTGCCACGCCGCAGGTAAACCGTTTATTAACATGGGGCGCCGGCCCAAGGGCATCACAATTTTTGATACTTGGCGCCAAATGCCATGCCGTTATCAACGGAAAATATTCACCCGATATTGAGGATGTACAAGCCGTTGCCAAACCTATTTTAACCCACCGTATTGTGCGCAGTTACCACGCCGAAGCGGAGGGCCTATCTGCCGCCAATATCATTGAGGGGCTGTTTTAAGGAAACCCTGTCATGCAAACTTTATTACAGTTACAAAACGGCGAACTAAAAGGTGCCACTTCACTTACGCTTACAGAAGGACTGTCGCATTTCCCGGAAGAAATATTCGACCTGGCAGATACTTTAGAAAGGCTTGACCTATCGCATAACAACATCAGCGCACTACCTGCGGATTTTGGGAGGCTGAAAAAGTTGAAAATCTTTTTTTGTTCAGAAAATCGGTTTACCATTTTACCCGAAGTTTTGGCCGACTGCCCCCTGCTGGATATTGCAGGCTTTAAATCAAACCAAATAGCTGCTGTTTCTGCAAAATCACTCAATGCCAACCTGCGCTGGCTTATACTTACCAACAACAGGATTGCAGATTTGCCTGCCGCTATTGGCAACTGCAAAAGGATGCAAAAGCTGATGCTTGCCGGCAATCAACTGAACACATTACCAAGGGAGCTTAGTAACTGCAGCAACCTGGAATTGCTCCGAATTTCTGCTAATAAGCTAAGTGAATTGCCCCAATGGCTTTTACGTATGCCCAGGCTTTCATGGCTGGCATTTTCCGGGAATCCTTTTTGTACCATTCCTGCTGTACAACCCCTTGATCTTATCCATTGGGATGACCTGGATTTGAAAGGGCATCTTGGCGAAGGCGCATCTGGCGTTATACACAAAGCTACCTGGCGCAGCGCGACAGCAATGCAAGAGGTAGCCATAAAAATTTTTAAAGGTGCTGTTACCAGCGATGGCTCGCCCGACGATGAAATGGATGCTTGCATAGCCGCTGATGTTCACCCCGGGCTGGTACAACTGTTGGGGCAAATAAAAGGGCACCCCGAAGGTAAAAAAGGCCTGGTAATGGGGTTAATCCCTCCATCGTTTTATAACCTCGGCCTGCCTCCGAGTTTACAAACCTGCACCCGCGATGTTTTTAGGGAAACCCTTTCACTCACAACCCGGCAAATAGTCAAAATTGCTGGTACAATAGCATCCGTTGCCCTACAGCTACATGACAGGGGTATTATGCACAGCGATATGTACGCCCACAACACCCTCATTGATAATGATGCAAACACGCTGTTTGGCGATTTTGGAGCCGCTTGTTTTTATGACAAAAACCACACCGACTTAGCGCCGACACTTGAGCGGCTTGAGGTAAGGGCGTTTGGATGTTTGCTTGACGATTTGCTTAGTTTAAGTAACGAACCAAGCAATGGAACCCTGTCAAAACTCGGCACTATCAGGGATGCATGTATGGTAGGTGATGTTTTATTGAGGCCGGATTTTCGCTATTTAAATGACGAGTTGTTAAAGTTATAACTTGCCAATCCGGGATAATCGTGGATCTCAGATTAAAACCGTGCACTCCTTCATAAGTACACCGCGAAGTGCTTTTTACTGAAATAATGGTTGCAAATAAATTACCTTATTTTTTATAGTAAACGAGGGCGCATCGATTTAAAAGCTGAGAAATTAAAGACGCCCTTACTGCGTCATTTTAAATTTGCATCTGTATCTGGCTTTGTTAACAAATTATCACCTTTGAGTAAAAATCTGTAAGGATATCCCCGAATTCCCGACTACATAGTTACCAAGCATCAGGTTTTTACGTTAGTAACATTAGCAGCAGAAACAAAAGCTGCACCGATCAATTAAAACATGAAAAAAATAACATTTCAATTCCTACTATTCATCATTACCGGGGCATCGGTGTTTGCCCGGCCTATCATTAAACCCAACAAATTAAACGCGCTCAAACTTGATACCGCCACTTTCGCCACCGGCTGTTTCTGGTGTACCGAGGCCAAGTTTCAACAGATAGAGGGTGTTGTAAAAGTTGTATCTGGTTTTGCAGGCGGCCACGTGGCCAACCCCAGTTATAAGCTGGTTTGCACCGGCACAACCGGCCATGCAGAAACCTGCAACATTATTTATAACCCGGCTAAAGTAACTTATGATGCACTGTTAGCAGCGTTTTTTGTAGCGCATGACCCAACACAGCTTAACCGCCAGGGTAATGATGTAGGTACGCAATACCGCTCGGCCATATTTTATCACAACGCGGCCCAAAAACAAAAAGCCGAATACTACATTAATAAGCTGAATGCCGAAAAGGTTTATCCCAACAAAATAGTTACCCAGGTAAATCCTTATACCGTATTTTACAAAGCCGAAGATTATCATCAAAACTATTTTAACCAAAATGGCGAGCAGCCTTATTGCAAATATGTGATACAGCCCGAACTGGAAAAATTCAGGAGTGTATTTAAAGGGAAATTAAAAAAATGAGATTAGCACTAATAATATTTGCCATTTTAATCGGCACAGCATGTGGCGCCAATGCCCAACATCTAAAATCAAACAAAGGGCACGAGAACAACCCCTATTACTCCAATACCGATACCAAACATTTAGCTGTGAGTGATGCCGAGTGGAAAAAGATCCTGTCGCCTGCTTTATATGCCACTGCACGTGAACAGGCTACAGAAAGGCCATTTACGGGCCGATATTGGGACAAAAATGCCAGGGGTACCTACTTTTGCGCCGTTTGCGGTAACGAACTTTTTCGGTCGGATGCCAAGTTTGCCAGCAATTGTGGCTGGCCCAGCTTTTACCAGGCAGTGCGTAAAAACAGCGTGATTTATAAAGAAGATAACTCCCTGGGCATGCAGCGTACCGAGGTTATTTGCGCGCGCTGCGATTCGCACCTGGGCCATATTTTTGACGACGGGCCACCACCTACTGGCAAGCGCTTTTGTATGAACTCGATATCGCTGGATTTTCAGCCCGATGGCTTGGGCAAATAACCTGTTTACCCGGCCTGAAATGTTAAATGTGATAATTTAACATTTCAGGCCGGTTTCTTTTCATCCAATATTCATTTATTCGCCTTAACTTTATCAAATGTCGTCGCATCATATCGTTCGCGAGAAACAGGAGCCTGCTTTACTTGTATTGGGGATAGATAATTTTGAGGAGGAACTGCTGGGGCAATTACTGGAGTGGAGTCCGACGGTGATAACAACCCCAGACACCGCCGAAAAGCTGAACAGTTTTGGTATTAAAATAGATTGGATTATTACTGATGATGACGGAGCGGTTTTCACCCAGTCTGATGTGAGGTTGATCGCTGCCGGAAACAGCAATATAACACAGGCAGCGCTAAAGTTCCTTACGATTAATAACTATCCCGCTGTTAACGTGATAACCGACGACCTGGAGCTGAGTGATTTTTTGCCTTATGCCGATAAAATTAACCTGGTTATTTTTAACGCCCAGCAAAAAATTTATCCGGTAACGTCGGGTTTCAGCAAGTGGAAACCGGCAGATGAGCAAATTGAATTATTGTCGCCAACAAGGGCACTTAAATACATCGGCTTGCTGGATAAAGGCCAAAACAGGTACCAAACAACTGTGGATGGTTTTTTTACCTTGAACTTTGATGAACCGTTTTTATTAATTGCCGAGACTTTAAATTAGTAAGCACAAAGCAATAAAAAGGCGATTTTGAGGTTGTTGTATAGATAATTTTTTTATTGGTTCGTTTTTTGCATTATTATATAAATTATTATTAAACATCAATTAAACCGTTTAAACATTTTTTAGTCTATATCTCTATACAAGGCGGGGAAACCTGCCGAACAGTTAAAAATCTTTCAATCATGAAAAGGACATATAAAAATTTATTTTCATTCGCTTTAGCCGGCTTATTGAGTTTGTCTTTAGCGTTTACCGCAAACGCACAGCGAGGTGGTGGCGGTGGCGGCGGCCAAAGATCTGGCGGCGGTGGCGGTGGCGGCGGTTCCCGGTCATCCGGCGGCGGTGGTGGCGGCAGTGTCGGTGTGTCACGTCCATCGGGGGGTGGCAGCATTGGTGTTGCACGCCCGTCATTCAATGGCGGCGGCAATCAGGGAGTTTCGGTAGCCCCTCCTTCACGTGGTTTTAGCGGCAACGGCAACATTAACCGTGGCAGCCAGGCAATTGCGCCCCAACGTGGCAATTATGGCTATGGTAACAGATCAAACAATGTGGCTATTGCGCCTCAGCGCAGCAGCATTAACGGTGGCGGCCAACGTGTATACAGCGGTACCCGCAGTTATAATAGTATTGACAGGCGTGCTTATAATGGTGGCCGCGGCAATTATTATAACGGCTCGGGCGGTTATGGACGAAGGGTTTATACCGGTAGCGCTTATCGCTATGGTGGCCGTGGTGGTTACTTTGGCAGCCATGTTTATTACCCATACCACAATTACTATTACTCGTACTATTACCCTCGTATAGGCTTTAGCATAGGTTTCCTGCCTTACGGATACTATCCATTCTGGTATGGCGATTACCAATACTTTTATAGCGATGGTTTATACTACCGTCAATATAATGATCAGTATACTGTGGTTGAGCCACCTGTTGGTGCCGAAGTTAAAAACTTACCATCGGATGCAAAATCTATTATGATTAACGGCGAGCAGTATTATGAATCAAATGGTGTATACTATCAGCCCTATACAAAAGATGATGGCACCCAGGTATACGTAATAGCCGGTAAAGATGGAGAGTTGAATACCGATAATGGTGGTAACGGCGATGTACAGCAAGGCCCGCAAATTGGCGATATTGTTACTCAGTTGCCAGACGACTGCCGCAAGATCAAAATCAATGGCGAAAAATTATTTGTCTCTCCTGACGGTTATTACTACCAGGAAAGCCAAAACAACAATGGCGATACCATTTACAAAATTGTTGGCACCCCATCTGACGAGCCAGATCAGCAATAATAAATAAAAATTCAAATATTATAAAAACAGGCCCCTCCGGTAAACGAAGGGGCCTGTTTTGTTTTGAGGGATTTAATTTGAGCATGGGTTTTCCGCGCAATTGAAATACTTCAAAACATTTATCGGCCTACCGGTATTTTTATTAAACACGATAACCAATACAGATATGGAAAATCACGATCATAGTGCAATCATTCAAAAGTTGTTGAATTGCGTAGCAGCATGCGAAAACTGTGCAACAGCGTGTTTAAGTGAAGACGATGTACAAATGATGACAGACTGCATCAGGCTGGACCGAGACTGCGCCGATATTTGCGCCCTGGCCGCACGCCTGTTACAGCGGGATTCGGTAATAGCTCATCAGTACCTGGTGTTATGCGAAGAAATTTGCCGCCTTTGCGCAGCCGAATGCGGTAAACATAACCACGATCATTGTCGACAATGTGCCCAGGCCTGCCTGGTTTGTGCCGAAGCTTGTCATGAACACCATCAGCCAGTTACGCAGGATTAATAGTTGCTACCACATCAATTCAATTAAAACAACAAAGGCGAACTACCAGGATTTACCTGCATAGTGCGCCTTTGTTTTGTAAATGGACTTTGGGGTTAAAACGAGTTTAAGATTTCTTCCCGGCATTAAACCCAAACGGAACTACCACTTTAAAGCTGATGTTACGCCCCATGTTAAAAATACCAGGACGAACGCCCTGTGGTACGGTTGGATTATCAAAATACTTTAGCCTGCTCATGTTTGATTGGTAATTAACGTTGGCCAGGTTGTTACCTTCAATAAATAATTTAATTATCGGTTGACCTGTCTTGTTCACAATATTGCCACCAAAACCGGCGCTTAGCAAGTTATAGCCCGGCGTATAGGTTTCTGTTCCATAAGCCGAAAAGAAACGGCTTTGGGCGCTGTAGTGGTCGAAACCAACAAATACGTATAGGTTCTTGAAATCGCCAAAACCGCCGTTGAGGGTGCCCCGCAGTTCAGAATGAGTGTGCAGTGGCGGTATAAATGGCAGGTATTTCAAACTATCTGCAACGGGGCCTCCGTTACCCTTGTTTTCGCCATAGGTCAGGCTCATAGCATTTTCAAAATGCAGCCACGAAATAGGGTGCAGATCTACATTTACCTCGCCGCCATAAATACGGGCCTTGCTTTGTACATAGGTAAAAGTTGTATAACCCTGGGTGTATACCGGGCTGCCATCCGGATTTAAGATCTGTTGCTGGTAAATGTAATTGGAGATATCGTTATTAAACAATTCAATACTGGCTGTTACATTGGGCAGCGTTAAGAACGTGCCTATATCTTCCTGTAAGCTAAACTCCGGCTTAAAGTTTTTATCGCCGATATGGTAAATCTGCGAGCCCGGATCTGGCCCGTTGGCCGATATCTCTGCAATACTTGGCGCCCTGAAACCACGCGAAATATTCGCCTTTACTAAAAATGCGTCAGATACATTGTAAGTAGCGCCAAAACTGCCCGAAAAACCCCGGAAAGTTTTATTGAAAGCATCAAACTGTGTTTTTACATTTGGTGTAGATGTTGGGTTTGCGCCGGTATATAACTGCGGAAAACCATTTGCACCCAGAGTATCCACATAAGCGGCGCTGCTGCTAAATGACCGGTTATCAAACCTTGCGCCCGCCGACAGATCAAGCTTGCCATAGCTTTTCTTTACTACAAAAAACGGCCCTATGTCAAACTGGTGATATGCCGGGATAGGGAAATCGGTAGCATCGCCAATAGTATTATTTTGATATTGCCCATTGATGCCCAACGTAGTTTCATAATCGTTCCCCAGGTTAAAGTTGTATTTAACATCATAGGTATAAGTAGTTAAATGCAGGTTAAGCCCTGCAATATCACCAGCCTGGGGGTGGGTATACTCACGCCTGTGGCTGTATTGGTAGCCCAGGTTTACAACCAGGTTACCATCTCCAAGCCTGAAGTTGCTGTTGTTGTATATTCGATAAAGCTGCACATGCTGGTGCAGGGTAGGAATCGTATAACTATTTAGCACAGATTGGGGTACTATGGGCCGGAAGGCATCATCCTCGGTTATCTGGCGGGTAAACTGGCGGGTTAATGAATCGCGGCTGCCGTCGGGGATGGATTGCTCGTCGTCAAATACCAAAGCGTTCAGGTACGACGTACCCCATGATTTATTTAAGCCCACCATTACGCGAGCGTCCTTTTCTTTATAGTTGGTACCATAAACCCGGCCATCGTGCTGATTCTGGTAATTTTTGCCCTCTTTGGCCGATACAACAGTTCCCCATACAAGGCCATTTTGATTGCCCTGCAAACGGAACGATCCGTTCAACAAGCCCTGGTTGGTGCCATAAATCCCTTGCACCGAACCGGCTATAGTGCCTTCGGGAACTGGTGACGGCGAAATCAAATTCACCACCCCGCCAATGGCATCCGAACCGTAGGTTAAACTGGCCGGGCCTTTTATTACCTCCACACGGTCAACCGAGTTTTGGTCAACCTCAATACCATGCTCATCGCCCCATTGCTGGCCTTCCTGGCGTATGCCATCCATCAGCGTAATTACCCGGTTATACCCCAGGCCATGAATAAAGGGTTTAGATACGTTTGGCCCTGTTGTAACGGCACTTACACCCGGCAGCGTAGCTATCTGGTCAATAATATTGCCCGATGCCGCACGCTGCTCTAAATAGGCCTTACCAACAGCCAGCATTGGCACGGGGCTGCGCTTTATTTCGGTGGCCTTGCTTACGCCGGTTATAACAACCTCGCCGGCTTCAACAGATGATGTTTGCATTTTTACATCGTACACCTTTGTTTTCGAAAAATCAACTCGTTGGTTGATGGTTAGGTAACCAATATAACTTACCTGTACCAGGTAAATGCCTTTAGGGATATTGTTAAACGTATACTTGCCATCTGCACCGGTAACTGCGCCTTTACGTAAATCGGGGATGGTAATAGTGGCACCAATAATGGGTTTGCCGTCCGCCTTATCGGTAATGGTGCCGGATAATGTTCCGACAACATCTTCGGGCAAGTTTTTAAGAATATGGGGGGCAATATGTGCCTGTGCACCAAAACCTAAAAATAATAATATATAGAAGCTAATCAGCTTTAATTTCATAACAAGAATGGAGTGTAAATCAATAAATACCGTTTATAAAACGGCTTTCTTCGTAAAAAATGATAACAGGATGGAATTGTTACGAAAGCACCGGCGGGGCACGACCGGCAGCCAGTACCAGCGAAAAGTTTACAAAATCATAGTCGCAAGCCTTAAAAACATGCATCACCGCTGTTTGGTGCGTTGCATATAAAGCATTATAAACTACCGCGAAGTTGTGGTGCATGGCATCGCACATATCGCATTTTTCTTTAACCGTTTGTTGTGGATGGGTATTGGATACAGATACCGATTTTGAAATGCCTTTTAACAAATGGTGCTGGTGTGTATAAACCATATACTGCCCTGCAATAAAGCAAACCAGTAACAGCCACGAGTAAATTATATTTACCTTGTTTTTCTTCACGTCAACACCCTTTTTGCAGGATATAGCAAAAGTAAGCATTTAAACGGGCAATTTAATGCAACATTGTAACAATTGTGATAAGTTCGTGGTTGATGGTCCATAGATCATGGCCGCTTCGCCTGTTGCCTGTTCCTCATATCTGCGTTTGATCAAACAAAAAGCCATTTGGCGATCCGGAGTCTATTACGTTGATAACATTTTGCCATGATCAATGAACCATCAACCATGAACTAAGCTATCTTTGCTGATATGAAACCGGCAGAAATTAATATAAAGTGGGGTGCGTTGCAAAACCGTATTGCCGAAGATTTTGATAACGAGAAACCCGATATAAAAGTACTATTGTTTTTAATTGGCGTTCAGGAACTTGGCCAGGGGCCGCGCAAATTCAGCAAACGTCAGAAAGAAGAACTGATGCATATCGCCAACTGTAAGCTCATGAGCATGATGGGTTTTTACGAACTGGAAGGCCTTGACCAGGATGGCTGGCCGCACTGGAAACTTGTTAAAGTTATTCCTAATTATACCATGCTGGAGCAGGAAATGCTCATAAAATCATTAATCATTACTTATTTTGAAGAGCTGGGGGTAATATAAGTTGCTGGTTTTAAACGTTGTCCCTGTCACTTACCGTTGGCACATCTTTCCAACGCCCTTTTGCATCATTTCAGCAATCGTTCGTTTTGGTTATTTATTGTAACTAATTGATTTTTAATACACTAACGCGGCGATTGTGCCTTTTGCGTTTCCTCATTTTTTAAATGCGTCGATCAATAAATGCAGCGGGAAGCACGCTGCAAAATCCAATAAGCTACAAGTTTTTTCTAAAAACGGTAGATAATAATTGTCAGGAATCCGCTTTTAAAAATTGTCTTATCCCGGCTGATACTAAATCAGGCTGCTGGTTAAAGGCATCGTGCGCGGCCATCGGGATAATAAATACCGATGCGTTTTTTACAATCCCCTCCAGTTCGGCAACATCGGTTAGTTTGGTCAGGTGGTCTTTATCGCCCCGGCTTATCAATAGCGGACCGGTATATTTACTAATATGCTCGTTGGGATGGCCCGATGATGTGTTATCAAGCCACATTTTTTTTACGGCACTGGCCAGCTTTTCAAAATCGGCTTCTGGGTTCAGTTTATTATAAAGCTGCACTGTGGCCGGGAATTTATCGGCCCAGCTTTTGGCGGTCAATCGTTCATATAGCGGCCTGTTGGACTCCCTGTTTTTATTATGCCAGCTTGAGCCTATAGTAACCAGTTTTTGAATTTTAAGGTTGCTGAAAGCAGCCAGCCGGTAAGCCGCAATACCGCCATCGCTAAAGCCCAAAATGCTTAAGATTTCTATATTTAAATGCTGCAAAACCAGTTCGGCATCTTTTTGCAGGCGCTCGTACGTAAGTTCTTGTGTACCCAGGGTTGATTTGCCGTGCCCGCGGCTATCTATGCCAACAAGGGTAAACGCCCGGTAAAGTTCCGGGTAAATGGCACTCATATCTTCCAGTGTGCCAAAACCGCCATGCATCACCAGTAATATAGGTTTACCGCTGGTGCCTGCCACTTCGTAGTATATCCGGGCATCGCCTATAGCCAGGTATTGGCCCGACTGATGATCAAATGCTTTCATGTACTTTTAACAACGGTTTTTAGGGATGGTTTGTGATGATAAAGGGGTTTTGACGCAGCCCGCATTTTAAAATATCCGCTGCTGTATCACCCCCATAAAAGCATCTTTAAATTTCTCGCTGATGGGTATCTGCTTGCCGGCTATATAAATGTGGTTGTCCATTATTTTGTTAAGCTGGCGGGTGTTTACAATGTAGGAGTTGTGAACGCGTACAAATGGCGGCGATAGCTGTTCGTCAATATCTTTTATGCGGCGGTATATAAGCAGCTGTTCGGTACTGGTTACCAGGCGTACGTACTCCTTTTGCCCTTCAAAATACTGGATATCATCCAGCAGAATTTTGCGCAGCTCCTTGCCCGATTTTACAAAAAAGTATTCGTTGCCAACGGCGGGTGGTGCTTTTTCGTTGCCTTGGTTTTTTGTAAAATAGGCCTCAATTTTTAACTGCGCGGCCAAAAAACGTTCAAGCGTTATGGGCTTCAATAAATAATCGATGGTTTGGAAAGTATAGCTTTCGGCAGCGTACTGTGAATAGGCGGTGGTGAAAACAATTTTGGTGTCTTTTGATAGCAGGCCGGCCAGCTCCATTCCGGTAAGCTGCGGCATGTTGATATCCAGGAAAATAAAATCGGCCTTTTGTTCCTTTAAAAAAGCCATAGCTTCCAAAGCATCGTAGCATTTGGCCAGCAGCCCCCATTTGGTGTACTGGCCAACCATTATTTCCAGCAGCTTAACTGCGTTTGGCTCATCGTCGATAATTATGCAGCTTAAATTCATGCTAATGGAATTTTTAAAAAGGCTGTGAACATTTCTTCGCCATTGCTGATGGTGAGTTCAAATTTATTGCCGTATAACAGCTCAAGCCGTTTGCGCAAATTCTGGATCCCGAAACCGCCGGCGGCATCGGCTTTTTGATTAAAAATACGGTTTTTGGTTTCAAATGTAAGGTAGCGGCCTTGCTGTACCAGCGCCAGTTCAATTTTATTGTCGATACTGGCTTTATCAATGCCGTGTTTGAAAATATTTTCGACAAAGGTCATGAGCAGCATGGGTGGTATTTGCAGGTGCGGGCTGCAATCCTGTATAAAACTGATGTCTATCTCATGCCTGATCCTGATTTTTTCCAGCGCGATGTAATTCTCCAAAAACTGGATCTCGGTATTGATAGACACTTCGTCTTTAGGGCTTTCATCCACAAAATAGCGCATAATGTTTGATAGCTGCTCTACCAGTTTGGCCGTGCGGGGCGAATCGACATAAGCCTCGTAATAAATATTATTGAGGGTATTGAACAGGAAATGCGGCTGCACCTGCGATTTAAGCAAGTTTAGCTCGGCCTGGCTTTTTTGCACCAGTATTTTTTCTGATTGTTGTTTAATTTCGAAGTAAGCCAGCGCTATCCTGAAAATAAAACTGAGCAAATAGGTCATGAACCCGGCCACCACAAAATTAAGCATCATGCTAAAAGTCATCTTTTCGGGGCGGCTGGCAAAAAACGTGTTGTACGAGTACATGATTAAAAAGCCACGCGCCACACCGCCAATAACCAGTAACAGCACCACATAAATTACATACTGCACGCGGTGCCCTTTTTCATAAAAGCGGGGATACAGAAACTTAATGTTGCCATAAATAACCAGCAGGTAAAACGCCACACTAATCACCGTAAAAACGCTGGCATGGTTAAACCCATCAACCGGCAGTATCGAAAAAAAGATGATAAAAAACACCGCTATCCATATCACCCATTGCAGGCGTGTAAGCGTGGGCATGTTTTTAATGAAATTCATTTTTAAATGTACAAAGCTTTTTGTTTTGGGCAGATGATTTTCAACCAAAAGGGCTCAATATTCAACCAATTACTTGTGTGCCCATGTTGCGGCAGTTGAGATAATAGGGGCAAGCATTAAAAATAACGGGGCAAGGGTTGAAATCATTTGCCCTTGTTGTTAATAAAACCAAGCTTTAATTATTCAATTTTTCAACCGCACCTTTAAAGCTTATACAATGAAAAAACTACTGATTGCCGCCCTTATGGCGGTTGTTACCCAATTTGCCTTTATCGGCCTTGTCCACGCGCAGTTGCTTACCTCGACACCAAGCGGCGGAAATAAAAAAGCGTCCGTTACCGAAATGATAGGCATTACCGATGTAACGATTAACTACAGCCGCCCGCATGTGAACAAGCGCGACGGACATATTTGGGGCGAGCTTGTTTACAACGGCTATGCCGACCTGGGTTTTGGCACATCAAAAGCAGCACCGTGGCGGGCCGGTGCCAACGAAAACACCACCATCGAATTTTCTACCGATGTAAAGGTGGAAGGCCAGCCCTTAGCCGCCGGTAAGTATGGTTTTTTTATTGCCTACGGCGCCGATGAGAGTACGCTGATATTTTCAAAAAACGCCACTTCATGGGGCAGTTTCTTTTATAACCAGGCCGAGGATGTGTTGCGCGTAAAAGTAAAACCAGTACCGGCGGCCGCCAGTGTGGAGTGGCTTAAATACGAGTTTGCCGACCAAACCCCAACCAGCGCCGTAATTCAGTTACAATGGGAAAAATTAGTAATTCCGTTTAAGGTTGATGTTGATTTGCCCGCCACACAGCTTGCCGTGTTCAGGAAAGAACTGCGTACCAACAAAGGGTTTAACTGGGAAAGCTGGGAACAGGCCGCTGCCTTTTGCGCCCAAAATAAAACCAACCTGGAAGAAGGCCTGCTATGGGCCGATACCGCAACCAGCGTAAATTTTGGCGGCAACCAGGTATTCCAAACCTGGAAAACCAAAGCGGCAATATTGAGTAATTTGGGCCGAAGCGCCGAAGCAACGGCCACCATGAAAACTGCCCTGCCATTTGCCGATGTTAACGACCTATATTTTTACGGCAAAAGCCTTATTGCCGAAAACAAAGGCCAGGAAGCACTTGAGGTATTTAAGCTGGATTACCAAAAACACCCCGACGAGTTTTTAACCAACACCGGCATGGCCCGCGGGTACATGGCCGTAGGCGATAACAAAAAAGCTCTGCCCTACGCCCTGAAAGCCCAAAAACAGGTAGTTGGCAAAATAAATAAAGATACTATTGATAAAATGGTAGCCACGTTGCAGGCGGGGAAGTAGGCTGTCAGAATCAGAATTTTCAGAATTTGAGAATTGGCAGAATGAGGTAGTGGGTTCCGGTGATATCGTCAATAAATTCTGTGCTATTATTGGAATTTTCCCATAGGTGTTTGGAAGAAATAAAAAAGGGGACACTGTGCGATTCCTTTACCATGGAAGAATCGCACGCTGCTCCGCTTTTTTATTTCTTCCGAGCGCCCATAGCGTTGTCTCCAACTTAGCTTTGGTTATCGTACTTGTTTACCAGTTCATGTATAAATACGTCATATTCATCCCGCATGGGCAGCGTAAAATCGGTATACAGCGTTCGCCTGTCAACCAACACATGCTCGTTGTTTTTTGGGTTAAACCCTTCCTTTTTCACATCTTTCCAATAAATGCCTATTCCTCTTTTTTGCCATGCAGGAACATTATTGAAATTAATACCGTATTGAAACAGTAATTCGTTCTTGGCAGCAATACTCATCCCTTCGATTTTAGAAGTAGCTTCCCGCGCATTAAAGTTATCCTGCCTTAAACGCCAGTAGCAGTGCGCATTTAACGCATTTCTGTGGGCATCTTCATTACGCCATCTGAAATAATCTCCAACTAAGTGTATGTTGGGAAGTTCTGATAGACGACAGTCAAAGGCACCTACGTTTCCCAGGAGAGCGGAAAATTTAGCACTCGCTTCGCCCGCCAGTATGGAAATGTATTTTCTGGTCTTTCGCCCAAAAAGGCTTTCATTAGGATGAAAGAGCAGTGATATTTCATCACTTTCTGTATAACCGTAAATTACATTAAAACCGCAATTCATCAAATGTTTTACCGTTTCGACCATTAAGTTGCGAAATTTTTCGTCAAAAGGCGCCTCAAAACGGTGCACTTCCTTAGTCAGCCGGGTGAAGCCTCGTCCGTCAATTCTGGCTACCATGTACATACCGGGCAAAACGCAGCGGTCCTGAGAGGTTTCATAAACCCTCATTTTAACATCCAGATCATCAAATTTCATCTGACCATTCATTTACCGTGAACATATTATTCTCGGCTGTTACATAATATAGTTCGTCGAATCCTTCATCCATCTGTGGCAGATTCAGCCGTTTGTAAGTTCCTTTTATACCAATTTCAGGAATCTTTTCTTTACCCGTCCGTTGGTTATTCCGCGCTAATGCAACAGCCACTTTAGATTGAAAATAATATCCAATCACTTTAAACCTATTTGCTTTTGCAATGGCGATATATTTTGCCCTTTCTTCCGGAGAAGGATTGGTGTTGTCTATCACAAAAGGCTGAAATGTGAGAATACAAGTTTCAATAAACCTGAGTTCTTTATTCCTTGTGTTTAGCTGATCTAAAGAAATACGCATATGCGTGTTAAAAAACCTCTCTTTAAAAAAGGTACTTTTTCCTGTTGCCTGAATACCGCAAAATATTACTGCTTCCATTTTTATAAGGGCTCATTAAAGCGTGGTAAACAAATCTATATTAAAATAAGTCCTATCCCAAATTACATTGAATTCGGTTGGCTCAGGTAAGCCCCTGTATTATATTGGGTTTGCAACTAAAGCATAGTAAACTACAAACTTTAGCGGGTGCAGTGATAACTCCGACGATCCTTTGATGTGTGAGAACAGGCAAACCCATAAACGAACATACGGTGTATCAAAACCGGACGAACAAGCAGCATGGCCATTACTTAAATTATTGATATACAGAAATTTAACTGTTTGGCATTTTCTTGGAGAATATTTTACATGAGTCAGGATTTAAGAACTGACAAATTAATCTGCTTGCTTCCTGATTCAGACACTAATGAAATGAACAAAAAGGCATGATAAAAAACTATCTTAAAACTGCGCTCAGAAACCTGGGCCGACGGAAAGCTAACTCATTTGTCAATATTTCCGGCCTGGCCGTTGGTTTCGCGGCTTTCCTGCTGATATTCCTGGTAATCCAATATGAGCAAAGCTTCGATACTTTTCACACAAAAAAGAACAGCATTTACAGGGTAGTGCGCGCTGCCAAAAACCGGGCCGACGACGCTTACCGGACGGGGGTAACTGTGCCTACTACCTTTGCCTTGCGGTCTGATTTTCCGCAATTATCTAATGTTGCGGCTATCGCGGCCGACTATAACGTGCAGGTTTTAGTACCATCGGCTAATGGATCAGTTGCCAAAAAGTTTAATGAGGGAAACGGGTTGTTTTTTACCGAGCCGCAGTTTTTTAAGATGTTTGATTTTAGCCTTGCTATAGGCAATATAAAAGACGCGCTTACTGAGCCAAACACCGCCCTTTTCACTAAAGAATTAGCCAATAAATATTTTGGCGACTGGAAAGCAGCCGTAGGCAAAACATTAAAAATGGATGGCCAGGACATTAAGGTCACCGGTATCCTTAATGATATTCCGCCGAATACGGATTTTCCTATAAAAGGTGTATTGTCCTACGAAACCATGCGTAAGTATGCCGATTTTAATAGCTGGGGAAGTATAAATGATGCAGACTATTGTTTTGTACAGCTGGCTCCGAACGAGACTAAAGAACATTTCGACCATTTACTGAACGGATTTATGGGCAAACATACCACGCCTGGTAATGCCGGATACGATCTTGTTTTGCAGTCATTGAACCAAATACATTCCGATTCGCGGTTTAATAATTATAACGGGCATACCTTCAGTAAAGATCTGACCTACGCTTTAGGTGCAATAGGCATTTTCCTGTTGGTTATTGCCTGTGTAAATTTTATTAACCTTACTACCGCGCAGGCCATGAACCGGGGTAAAGAGGTGGGCGTTCGGAAAGTGCTGGGTGGCAGCCGCCCGCAGTTAATGATGCAGTTTTTTGGCGAAACAGGCATAACCTGTTTACTTGCGCTAATAGTAGCAACCGGCATAACCTTGTTTTGCATTCCTTATATCAATAACCTGCTTAGCATTCACATTGCCACAACTATATTATATAGCAGCAATGTGCTTTTATTTATGCTGCTGGCATTGGTACTGGTAACCGCCTTTTCTGGCTTTTACCCGGCGCTGGTATTATCGGACTTTAATTCAGTTACCGTACTAAAAGGATCATCTTCCGGGGCTGAGCGTCAAAAAGGAATTTCCCTTCGCCGGTGTTTGGTTGTATTTCAATTTGTAATTGCGCAAACGCTCATCATTGCAACATTGATCGTTACATCGCAAATGGATTACTTCCGCATGGCCGATTTAGGATTTAACAAAGATGCCGTTATTAACGCCGGTTTCCCGAACGATAGTCTTGGCGCGAGGAAAATGGAAGTGCTACGCAATGACTTGCTAAAACTGCCAGGCATACGTGATTTTAGCCTGAGCATGGCATCGCCGGCGGGCGGCGGATATTATACCGATTTGCGAACACCCGAAAATCACGCTACCGAACCCAATCTGATTACGAACATGAATGCAGCGGATACCTCATTTTTTAACTTATACCATTTACAGCTTGCAGCGGGCCGCATTTATCATGCTGCGGATACTATGCGCGAGTTTGTGGTGAACGAAACTGTTGTGCGAAGGCTTGGCTTACCAAATGCGCAAGCCGCTATTGGAAAAAAGATAAGTGTTTCCGGGAAAATATTACCAATCGTAGGCGTTTTAAAGGATTTTCATGTTAACTCTCTGCGGGATCCCATGGTGCCGGTGGTAATGACTACGATGAAAAAAGGATATGGCATGGTGAGCCTCAAAATAAACCTTGGCCATACAACAACCATTATCCCGGCGATGGAAAAGTTATGGAGCCAGTATTTCCCGGATTACATATTTGGATACAACTTTTTAGATCAGTCCATTGCTGCAACTTATCAGCAGGAAAACCAGCTTTCGCTGCTTTATAAAATATTTTCGGGCATAGCAATTTTTATTTCCTGCCTGGGTTTATACGGCCTTATTTCATTTATGGCTGTGCAGCGTAAAAAGGAGATCGGTATCCGCAAGGTGCTGGGTGCGCCTGTAAAAGATATTTTGGTGATGCTATCAAAAGAGTTCACCATGCTTATCGCCATCGCATTTTTAATTGCAACCCCTGTAGCCTGGTATTTTATGAACCAATGGCTGCAGCACTACGCCTACCGGATAATGATAGGTGTGTGGTTTTTTGCCGCAACTATAGGGGGCTCACTGATTATAGCCTGGCTCACGGTAGGCTACACTGCCATAAAAGCCGCATTGGCGAACCCGGTAAAGAGTTTGAGATCGGAGTAAGTTTAAGTCAGGATTTTCGGCCTTGCCGGTTTTGCAGCCGGCAAGGCTTTAATACTTAAAATGAATCAGCCCGAATAACAATCAAACACCAAGGAATTCCAAGAATTACCAAATGATTTAAATCAGCAACACACATTATTTTGAGTTTGGATTTTTTTAACATCCTTTATTTGGTACGGCATAAATCACGTTGCCCGAAACTGATAAATTGAAACCATAATTTTCTATAACAGGAAGTAACAGTTTTTTCCATGTTTTGCCCATGTCAGCTGACCGGAATATACCATCTGAGCGGCCGCATATTAAATATTTACCCATTTGTTTAATTGATAAAATATCTGATGAAGATTTAAGTAAGCCTATTTTTTTCATTAATAAACTGCTCCAGGAAGGTTGAAGGTCTTCGCATATGGCATTCCAGGTTTTTCCACTATCCAGTGAAATGTTTAGGCTGTTTGTCTGGGTTATTGTATTGTTTACTATAGCAGCAAATCCTCCATCAATAGGTTCTACAGCGATCCCAGCACCCCCTTCACTAATCACACGATCCCAGTTTTCACCATCATCGGTCGATATTAATATTCCCTGTGTGCTGGCAGCCAGGAGTACACCGTTTGACTCTGTCATTTTCATTACCCAGCCTGCAACATGCACATTTTTCCAGGTCTTTCCACTATTAGTGGATTTAAAAAGTGCGTTGTTGGAGCCGATGAAAACTGTGCCTCCCTTAGTTTCAAAAACGCTGCATACTTGCTTCTCTTTATAATTCTTGTACATCCAATCTATCGTTTTGTTAATGCGTACGGCTTGCTCTTGAAAATTCGTGTATATGGGCGACCATTTATTCGTTCCGTTTATTTTTTGTAGAAATTGCCCCCTGAAATCATACGCAAGTATCCCATTATTGCCAGGGGCAATGTTACGTTGTGTACCCGGGAAAATTTCTTTTGTCCAAAAAGGAGTTGTGGAATTTGGTTCACTGTGGTAAACCCCATTTCCGGCACGTAAGTATAGCCCACGGTCATTTGCAAATAAACCATCTCTCCATACACCTTCTCTCTGCAAATTTTCAGGCAGCCCTTCGCTAATGTCCTGCCATGTTTGTCCGCCATCGGCAGATTTAAAAATGATGTTGACAATAGTCGATGATTTGCCTTCTTTTATTGATTTCTTTTTTGCTACCTTTTCTTTTAGCACAAAAGAATTTAGTAGAAATAATACCAGGAAGATAGCCGGAACAAATACAATTAATCTTTTCATTTTTTAAAATTTTAAGTAAAACAAATGTTTCATCATCTATTTTATGATCCTATCAGAATTGATGCAGCAAAATTACTTTGATATATTTCGGCGCGGGGAATTTGGATTGTAAATAAAAGTGTAAACTTTGTAAATAAAAACCTGAAACTATGCTTGATACCCGAAATCTCCTCACCCAGAAGAGCAAATATCTGTGTGGATTTATATTACTCTCACTTATATCTGTAGTCTGCGCGGCATTCAGCATCACCGGCGCCAAATAGTAATGCAAAACACATTTCTAAAAGCTTACTCCAACAGAAGCATAATGTTATTATGAGAGATAGATAACTTGTCCTTATTTACCAACTATTTAGTATATTAATGGTAAGATTTTTTTCATTCTCAACCCTACAAAAGTCACTGCCCGCTGTTAATAAAAAAATTCGCTATCGCAATAAATTACACTTAACTATTTACATGGGTAAGGTAATAAGTAGCCTGGTCGAGTGATGAGAGTTTGTCAAAACCTGCCTGCCTTAATAGTGTTACCAATTGCCCGCGATGGTAGGTTGAATGGTTGATGCTATGCGCAAATGTTTGCCAGTAAGGCAATTGCCCTGATCCTCCCCTGGGATAAACAAAGGTGACGGCATCGGTATAATTTTCTTCCGGCCAGTTTTTTATAAAATTGTGCATCCCGGCGGAAGCAGTTTTCCAAATATCAATCAGTTCGTTTTTTGGGCCCTCAAAATGGGATGTAAGGTAGGTGGGCGCTGGCGCTTTTATCCAGAAATCTATCCAAATCTTTTCAGCGCTGGCAATATGTACTGCCGTTTGCCTTACACTACCAAAACTGCTTATAAGCGTTTGTTCCCATTGTTCATCGCTAACCTGGCTAAGCCAGGCCATAGCTTTATCATTCGCCCAACTGTTATAAGCAGCTAAGGCCGTAAAATATTGCTTGGTCATTTTTTTTAATTATTTAGTTGGTACTGTTTGGGCGTTATGCCGTGTACCTGTTTAAAAGATTGTATAAAGCTGGATAGGTTCTCATAACCCAGTTCATAATAGATATCACTGGCTTTGTGTCCGCCCTGCTTAAGTAGCCGGGCGGCTTTCTCCATTCTTTTTTCCAGCAGCCATTTGCTGGGCGAGGTGCCGTAAAGCCTGGCGAAGCGCCGCTTAAAGGTTGATAAACTTGCGTTGCATAAAAAGGCCAGTTCTTCTACACTCACCGGCTGATCGATATGGGCATTTACCGCCTGCCTGATGACGATATCGTCGGCTGCTTCATGGCTCATGCCACGCAGCTTTTGTAGAATTCCAGGATAACTTTCGCCCAGGTAAAGCAGTAGCTCATACAGTTTTAGTTGCTGCATATTTGGCGAGATGGCTTGATTTTCAGCAAGCATATGCCCCAAAGAACTAATGAAGTTTTGGATAAAGGCATCCTGTTGGAAGCGCAGGATAGGCTCCTCCTGTAGTTGACTGGCGGTCGCCCTTAGCAGTTCCTGGTGCCGGATAAAAAAATCAGCCAGTACGCGATTATCAA
The DNA here is from genome assembly GCF_051903035.1 of Mucilaginibacter sediminis. NCBI lineage: Bacteria > Pseudomonadati > Bacteroidota > Sphingobacteriia > Sphingobacteriales > Sphingobacteriaceae > Mucilaginibacter > Mucilaginibacter sediminis. The sequence goes on along the minus strand of NZ_CP170602.1, from coordinate 5,257,910 downwards.
AAGCGATCAGGATACTTCGGTAATTGCCGCCCGGCGCAACTATTTTTTCGCTCATCAGGCAATTGCCGGCAGCAAGCAGCAAAAACTGCCCGGGTATAATGCTCACTATTTTGCCTGCATAATGAACAGTCTTTTCGCCTTCCAACAGGAAGCTAAAAAGATTTTGTTGCAGCGTGATCCTGTTCCTGATACTGGCCCCCTCGGCCTGGTAACTAAAAATCCTGATCGGTTCTGCTTGTTTCATTCCAGGCTAATTTAATGCTTTTGTCCATAAACCAGCAGCGAAGCTTTGGCAAGCGTTGCATAATGTAGGTTGAATCCCACGTACGCTGGCGTAGCGTTTTGATCTAATTGCAGTTTTTGCCCCAGTACATAAACGGTAATCAGGTAACGGTGCGCCGGTCCTTCGGGCGGTGCAGCACCGGCATAACCAGCAAAACCCATATCGGTGTTGCTTTGTATGGTGCCTTTGGGTAATAGGTTTTTACTGATGTCGCCTGCATTCGCCGGCAATTCAGTTACCCCGGCAGGGATATTAAAAACAATCCAATGCCAGAAGCCACTGCCTGTTGGCGCGTCCTGGTCGTATATGGTCAGTGCGAAAGCCCTTGTTTCTTTGGGCGCGTTCTCCCAATAAAGCTGCGGCGATCGGTTTTGCCCGGTAAAACCCATACTATCTGCGTATTGTTTGATGTTTAATTGCCCGCCCAGCTCTTTGCTCTTTAATGTAAATGTTGCCATTGCTTGAATCCTTTTATCTGATAAGTCAAAGGTAGGCGGTAGCTACAAGTAATCTCAGAGGGAAACGTTCAAAAAGTATCGTTAAACGTTCAATTTTATTCGTATTTTTTCCCAGATTGTCCGTGCGCGTAGGGTGTACCAAGCTGGCAGATGAACGACATGCTAAAACGGATTAGCAAATGTATCAATGGCCTCACAATACCCCCGCCAGCAGGTAAACGTTATGCTAAAACGATTTTTATTTTCACCAATAGCTTACCCGGCGTTCGCGTTAGGGATGGCAGCGGATACAGGCCCATGAGCGTAATGCCTGCAGGCGTATGAGCGTACAGCCCGGCCCCATTTCTATCAATGGGGCAACGCCCTTGTTTGGTGAGTGGTTGGATTGGGTGAGTGGTTGATTAAGTTGAAAAGCGAGGCTTATTCTTTAACGCCTGTTAACCCAATCAACCATTCACTCAATCAACCGGTTATTAACGTCTCTTTAACCTATTCAACCACTCACTCACCTAATCCCTAATAATAATACACATTCTCCTGCGCATGAGCGGTCAGCTTTTTTGAATCGGTAGCCGCCGAGAGGCCCTGCACCCAGATGGTGTTGAGCGTTTTGTTTTTGATTTGCACATCGGTTAGGGTATACAACACCGTAGCTGTACCTGCCTTATGGATTTCGAAGGTGTAGGTATTGCCGCCGTTAACGGTAACAAAAGGGCTGTACTGTTTGTAGCTTTTTGCCGAAGCCAGGGTAGCGCCTGCTTTAACAACCAGGTCGAGCGCCTGGTTATCGGGGCTCAGATTAACAAAGCGCACGCCGGCCTTGCCTTCATCCGGTACGCCTACCGAATCGGGGATAACCAATATATTGGGGGTACTTACTACGTTGGCCAGAAATACCGAGTAAAGTTTATTGGCCTTGAAAGTGGCGGTATCGCTGATTATTTTCTGATTGCTGGCGCCTACATAAAATGTGATGGTACGTTTGCCGGTATAGGCGTTAATATAATCGAGGCTCTCGCCGCTTTTGATGTAAAAATTGTTGGCCCGGTTTTGGTCAAGGAAAAAATCAACCGGCTGGGCATCGGGCGAAGCGTTGATTGCCGAAACCAAAGCCACTTTAGGCGCGATGTATTGGTGATTGTCGTCGTTTTTAAGGCACGATGTTAAAGAAACCGCAAGCAAACATATCATCCCGATCATGCCTGCCCTTTGTGTAAAAATTTGCTTCATAGTAATGGTTAGTAAATATATATAAAACCATTACGGATGTTTTTTTGCAAACGCTACAAGCGGTATAGATTTGAGGTTAAAGCGGAAAGGCAAAAGATGGCTTCGGCCATCTTTAACCTTTCCGTTGTCTTTATTTCTTCACCCAGCCATCTTTTAGAGTAACCGTTCTGTTAAATACCAGTTTATCACTGGTTGAGTATTTATCCAGTGTGAAATATCCTTTGCGCATGAACTGTACGGCGGTGCCGGGTGTGGCGTTGGCCAGGTCGGGTTCAATATAGGCGGTTGGGATAATGTGCAGGCTGTTTGGGTTAATGTAATCCTTAAAGTCGCCTTCCTCGCTTTGTGGGTTCTCTACCTGGAAAAGGCGGTCGTACAGCCTTACTTCGGCGGTTTTGGCGTGTGGTACGCTCACCCAATGGATGGTGCCCTTCACGTTGATGCCGCTGGTATCGTTACCCGATTTTGACTCGGGCAGGTAGCTGCAATGAATTTCGGTTATGTTGCCGTCTGCATCCTTCACAAAGTCGTCGCAACGGATGATGTAAGCATTTTTTAGCCTCACCATCAATCCCACACCCAGGCGGAAGAATTTCTTGGGCGGCACTTCCATAAAGTCTTCCCGCTCAATCCAAAGTTCGCGGCTGAATGGAAACTCGCGGCTGCCGTCGCCATCTTCGGCTTCGGGGTTGTTTTCGCCATGCATAATCTCCACCTCGCCTTCGGGGTAGTTGGTCAGGATACATTTTATAGGGTCGAGCACGGCCATACGGCGCCATGCGGTTTTGTTCAGGTCTTCGCGGATACAGAATTCCAGCAGGCCAACATCAATCATATTTTCGCGTTTGGCTACGCCGATGCGTTCGCAAAACTCGCGGATACTGGCAGGCGTATACCCCCGGCGGCGCAGGCCGCTAATGGTAGGCATGCGTGGGTCGTCCCAGCCGTCAACATGCTTTTCAACCACCAGTTGCAGCAGCTTGCGCTTGCTCATTACGGTATAGTTGAGGTTAAGGCGGGCAAACTCGTATTGTTTAGATGGGAAGATGCTTAGCTTTTCGATAAACCAATCATATAAAGCACGGTGAGGGATAAACTCAAGCGTACAAATAGAGTGGGTTATCTGCTCAATAGCATCTGATTGGCCGTGGGCAAAATCGTACATGGGGTATATGCACCAGGCATCGCCGGTACGGTGGTGATGGGCGTGTTTAATGCGGTACATCAAAGGGTCGCGCAGGTGCATGTTGGGTGCGGCAAGGTCAACCTTGGCGCGCAGCACCTTGGCTCCATCGGGGTATTTGCCGGCTTTCATATCGGCAAACAGCTCCAAATTTTCCTCAACAGAGCGGCTGCGGTACTGGTTGGGTACGCCGGGCTCGGTAGGGGTGCCTTTTTGATGGGCAATTTCTTCGGCTGTGCTGTCGTCAACATAGGCCAGGTTGGCTTTAATAAGCGTTACCGCAAACTCATATAGCTGGTCGAAGTAGTCGGAAGCGTACAGCTCTTCGGCCCAGTTAAAGCCCAGCCATTTAACATCTTCCTTAATGCTGTCAACGTATTCCACATCCTCTTTAACAGGGTTGGTATCATCAAAACGCAGGTTGGTTTTGCCATTGTATTTTTGGGCCAAACCAAAGTTAAGGCAAATAGATTTGGCGTGGCCAATATGCAGGTAACCATTAGGCTCGGGCGGGAAACGGGTTAATACCCTGCCGCCGTGCTTGCCGTTGGCTATATCTTCTTCAACAATTTCTTCTATAAAGTTCAGTGATTTTTCTTCGCTCATAGGGCAAAAATAATAAAAAAAAGCCCCCTCCGCCCCCTTAATGGGTGAACTTAAATAAAATACGGATGGAAGGAAATATCGAATAATGAATTTAGAATATCCAACACCGAAATTTTCCTTCATTATCCGGCATTGGATATTCGGTGTTCGATATTAAATCGCCCGCAGAAAACAGGGCAGTCTATTGTTTTTAGCGGAAAAACATTAAATTTGAAAAACCGCTAACATCAAACCCTACGCCCCAATGAATATGCAACAAGGCAATTACATGAACTTTCAGGATATGACGCCCGAGGAGATGGCCTTTTTACAACAAGCTACAGCAAACCTCAACGAAAGCCAAACCAATTATTTTTACATGGTTTACAGCAGCAAAAGGAAATCGGCACAGGAAATTATGTTGTTTACGCTGTTGGGATTTGTTGGCTTTGGAGGAATACACCGCTTTGTTTTAGGTCAGGTTGGTATGGGTATTGCTTATTTGCTAACCTTTGGCCTATGTTGGGTTGGCACCATTATGGATTTGATAAACAATAAATCGCTGGTATTGAAGTATAATAAGGATGCCGCTTATGACAGCCACCGGATGGCGTTAATGACGCCGTAAATAATAAATGAGGCATCAATATATTATTTCCATAGATCGTCGGTTTTTATAGCTTTAAATTTACCGGCCTTAAAATTATCCCTGCTACGGTTAATTTTCTCTACAAATTCCGGATCATACGGAGATTCGCCTTCTTCAAAGCGGATCTTTAATGCCTTCATAAAGGCTTTTAGTGCTGCTAATTTCTCTTTGTTTTCCGGATGTGCAATTAAAATTCCCATAACCCAATTTACTATTTTATTTTAAGAATGAATATTTGATATATTAGCATATCAATTTATATGAAACTATCCGCTCTAACCACCTACCTTGAAAGCCTTGCGCCGCTCGTTTACCAGGAGGATTATGATAATGCAGGCCTTATTATAGGCCATCCCGACCAGGAAATATCCCAGGCGCTGCTATCTTTAGATTGTACTGAAGCGGTTGTTGACGAAGCTATTGCTACAGGCTGCCAGCTAATTATATCCCATCACCCCATAGTTTTCAGGGGATTAAAGAAATTTAACAGTAAAACATACGTAGAGCGTGTTGTTGAAAAAGCCATTCGCAAGGGTATAGCCCTGTATGCTATTCATACCAACCTTGATAATGTAATGCACGGGGTTAACAGCCGCATATGCGATACCCTTGGCCTTAAAAACTGCCGTATATTGCTACCCAAGCATAACCTGATTAAAAAGCTGGTTACCTTTGTACCCCACAGCCATGCCGATGCCGTGCGCGAAGCCTTATTTGCAGCCGGGGCCGGTAATATTGGCAATTACAGCGAAGTTAGCTTTAACGCCGAGGGAACAGGCACATTTAAAGGGAATGAATTAACGGTGCCTCATGTAGGCGAGCCGGGCAAACGTCACCGCGAAAGCGAGGTGTGCATTCAAACCGTTTACCCCGCCAACCTGGAAAGTAAAATAATCATGGCGCTGATATTGGCCCACCCCTACGAAGAGGTGGCTTATGACCTGTACAGCTTAACCAACCAAAACCAACAGGTAGGTTCAGGTATGATTGGCGAGCTGGAAGTGCCCACCAACCAGGAATCCTTTTTGTTTCATGTAAAAGATAAGATGCGCACGCACGTAATAAGGCATACCGCTTTTACCCACAAACCCATCAAAAAAGTGGCTGTTTGCGGGGGCTCGGGAGGCTTTTTACTGAAGCATGCCATAGCCGCCGGAGCCGACATTTTCATCACCTCTGACTACAAGTATCACGAGTTTTTTGACGCCGAAGGAAAGATAGTGATTGCCGATATCGGACACTTTGAGAGTGAACAATTTACGGTGCAATTATTGTATGAAATAATTAGAAAAAAATTCCCTATCTTTGCCGTCCGTTTAACAGAAGTAAATACAAACCCCGTCAAATATTTTATTTAATGGAACAAACCGTAGAACAGAAGCTTAAAGCTTTATACGAACTCCAAACCATCCACACCAAAATTGACAGAATACGCCAGGTACGTGGCGAGCTGCCAATGGAAGTTGCCGATCTGGAAGATGATGTTGCAGGCCTTGAAACCCGCATACAGAAAATCAAATATGAGCTGGATGATGTAGAGGATGAGATTGTAACCCGCAAAAACCTGATCAAAGATGCTCAGGCTAACATCAAAAAATACGAAGCGCAACTTAACGAAGTTAAGAACAACCGTGAGTATGATGCGATATCAAAAGAAATTGAGATACAAGGATTAGATATACAGGTAAGTGAGAAGAAGATAAGGGAGTATGGTTTCGAGATAACTTCAAAAACCCAGGTATACGAAAAAGCCCTTGCCGATCTGGAAGCACGCAAGAACGATCTTGATGCCAAGAAAGATGAGTTAGGTGTTATTACCGCCGAAACTGAGAAAGAAGAGAACGATCTTGTTGCCCAGGCAGAAAAGGCTATCCCGAATATTGAAGAGCGTTTATTTACAGCTTATACCCGCTTGCGCCAAAATGCAAAAAATGGTTTAGCGGTAGTAACCATTCAGCGCGATTCATGTTCTGGTTGTTTTAACCAAATCCCGCCTCAGCGCCAGTCGGATATCCGTCAGCGCAAAAAGATCATCGTTTGCGAACATTGCGGACGTATCCTGGTTGATGAGCAGATGGCCTTAGAAGCCGAAACTGTATAAGCAAACCACTTATAAAATTAATATAAAAGGCATCTTATGGGTGCCTTTTTTTGTTAACTGAATTTTTATGAGAAGATCAAGGCTGCTTTATTTTATACTCATTATAGCTACAATAATTATTGGCCTGCTTTCCCGGCATTTTAAAAGCATCCCGCTGTTTATTGGCGATATCCTTTGGGCGCTAATGGTTTATTTTATCGTGAGCTTCCTGTTTATCAATAATCCTATAAAAGTAGTGGTTATTGCCAGCCTGTTGTTTTGCTTCGCTATAGAGTTCAGCCAGCTTTATAAAGCGCCCTGGATAAATGATTTGAGGCATACGCTGTTTGGTAAGCTTGTTTTAGGCGCAGGCTTTTTATGGAGCGATTTGCTGTGTTATGTAGTTGGTGTGGGGATAGGCTGTATTTTTGACTTTTACATACTTGAAAAAACTCCAAAATAGCTTAAAACATACTCGTCTGCTTGCCCTTCCTCGGCACAAATAAGGTATAGTCATACTCCGGCATCTCCCGGCCATCCAAAAAGCGGTTACAGGCCATCCTGAACATCTGGTGGATGGATTCGGCTACCTTTCCCTCGCCGCTCATTCGCCGGCCAAAGTCGCTATCGTTCAGGTTGCCGTCGTGGCAGGAGCGAATCATGTTCAACACCTTTTCGGCACGATTAGGGAAAGCTTTATAGATCCAGTCGCTAAATAAATCGGCAATACTCCCGTTAAGGCGCACTATTGTAAATCCGGCAGCCAAAGCGCCCCTATCGGCTGCAGCCTTGATAATGTTAGGGACTTCGTTACTATTCAGCCCCGGAATAATAGGCGCTGCCATTACCCTTACCGGAATGCCTTTTTCTGAGAGCTTTTGAACAACGGCCAGCCTACCGGTCGCGGTAACCGTTCTTGGTTCCAGTTTTTGGCGAAGCTGTTCGTCAAGGGAAGTAATTGATACGTTAACATGAACCAGGTTCATGGCTGCCAGTTCGGTTAAAATATCCAGATCGCGCAGTACCAGGTTGTTTTTGGTGATGATGGCTACCGGGTTTTTGTATTTCAGGAAAACCTCCAGCAACCTCCGGGTAATTTTCAAATCGCGTTCAATGGGCTGATAACAATCGGTATTGCCCGATAGCAGTATGCATACGGGCTTATAATTCTTTTTATTAAAATATTGCTCAAGCAATTCAGGAGCGTTGCGCTTTACTATAATCTTACGTTCAAAATCAAGACCCGCGCTAAAGCCGTAGTACTCATGCGTGTTACGGGCATAACAGTAAATACAACCATGTTCGCAGCCCTGGTAGGGGTTTATGGAGTACATGTGGCTTAAATCGGGACTATTTGATTCGCTTACAATCTTTTTGGGGGTTTCTTCAAAAAGCTGCGTGGCGCTATTTTCAAGCAATGGCTCGTCAAGCCCTTCCACATGCTCGGCCACATATTTGCTTTTCAAAAATTTGTTGTGGGTATTAACCTGTGCCCCTCTGCCCTTAAAAAAAATGGGGTTATCCTCATGCGCCATAAGGCAAATTTGCTAAATAAATTAGCAAATTACAAATCTATCAGCTTGTTTTTAATGCTGTATAAAACCAGTCCCACCCGGCTTTTTATCTGTAGTTTTTCAAAAAGATGATCGCGGAAACTATCAACCGTACGCACGCTGATATTCATGGTGTCGGCAATCTCCTTATAGGTAAGTTCGGTGCTTGTAAGGCGCAGAAATTCAATTTCGCGGGGGTTTAGCTGTACCTGGGCTTCCTTATCAATATTGAAATTATTTAACAGGTGGCGGGTAACAAAATCCGGGTAAAACAAGTCGCCTTCGCTTACTTTAATCAGCGCGCGTTCAAATTCATCCGGTTCGGCATCTTTTAGCAAATATCCTTTTACGCCAGCCCTTACCATTAATAGTACTTTCTCGGCATCTTCAAACATGGATAGGATAATGATGCGGATAGACGGATGATATTTGCGGAGCCACTGAGCGGTAGATATGCCGTCCATCACAGGCATATTAATATCAAGCAAAATAATATCGGGAACCATGCCAGAATCGATACTTCGTATTAATTCCTGCCCGTGCGCGGCTTCAAATAGTATATTATAGCCGCCAAAGCTATCAATGAGCGCTGCAATGCCACTCCTGAAAAGGCGATGATCATCTACCAGGGCTATTTGAATGGGTTTCGTTAGCATAATTTTCTTCAACCAGGGGGTTAAGTGATAACTTAATAGTACAGCCTTGTTTGAGCGAACTGGTTATAACAGCCTCTGCCCCAATCAAACCCGCCCTATTTTTCATGTTACGCAATCCCGATCCGCTTTTGTCGGTCAGCAATTCGGGTTGGAAACCTGCGCCATCATCTTCGATGGTCAAATTAAACATTTGTGCATTATAATACAAACCGATTTTAATGTTTGCTGCATCCGCATGTTTCAACGCATTATTAAGCGCCTCCTGGAATATCCTGAACAATACCAGTTCGCGCTGCTCGCCAAGGGAATACATTTCGCCCTCAACGTTTAAATCCATATTAATAAGGCCGCTTTTGTTCACCCTTATCGCTTCCAGCTCCAGCGTTTTCACCAGGCCTAATGAGTTGATGTGTTCAAAACTTAAACTTTTTGACAGGTTACGCAAATCTGTAATGGTTTGCGCTATAAGTTCGCGGCTATCATTCAACTTTACCTTTTCCTCGCCGCCGAGTTTGTTGGCCAACAGGCCCATATTGAGTTTTACAAACGATAATACCTGTGTAATGTTATCATGCATCTCGCGGCTTACGTAGTTCAGGGTTTCTTCCTGTATTTCTATCCGGGTTTTTAACAACTCCTGTTTAAACGACGATTTCAGCTCGGCCTTCTCCATGGCATTTTTATTTTGTTTTTTTTGAAACATCAATAAAAAACCGACCATAAAAAATCCCAGCAAAAGCAGTAACGCAGTACCGGCTATAATTATAAGGATAACTTCTTCGTCTTTGAAAAGCATAAAAAGGTTGTAGTTAAAGGAGGATTGAGCAATGGTTTTGAAATACCCGACTGCTCAATTGCAAGGATAAGAAAATAGCCGCTATTTTCATACGATGTAATACTCAAAACTATGCCAAAAGGAAATAAAACTTACCAGCTATAGCTGGTAAGTTTTATTGATTGTGCTTTTACAGTACCAACCTCTTTTTCTCTTTTCGTGCGCATAAAAACGTGTATATCAATATAAAATTGAGGAAAAGATTAGCAAGGCCAGGGATAGTGGCCGCAAGAATGTAGAAGTTATAATTGTTTTTATATGCCATGTAGCTAAAGCACACATAAAAAAAGAATTTTGAAAGAAAGTAAAAAAGTAATCCGGTAACAACTAAAAATGGAGGGTGATTAAGGAGTTCTAGGCCTTCCTCAGCTTTATCGAGCGTTCTGTAATAATAAATACTAATTAAGGTTAATATGAATAAAAACTGTAGGACGATAGCGATAGTATTCTGTTTCCAAAAACCTTGTATAAATGCCATATCAATAACTGATATAAACATTATTAAGCCTAAAAACACATACACTTTTCGTTTATATGAAAAACTATCCGAAAGCGAAACCATAAAATAAGTGCATAAGCAACATTCTAACATTTCTTCGAGATTACTGGCCCATAAATTAGTATGATTGACCATAAGCCAGTCTAGCTCGTTAGCGGTTTCGTATACTATACAAAAGGCAAAGTAAGGTAAAAGCCATTTGAAATTGGGAGCAAGCGACTTATATGCGTATATGCAGAAAAAAAAGGTTATAAATAATGAAATATAGTAAACGTGATATAGCATAAGATCATGTAAACATTGCTTAATAGATTTAATTTATGTTAATAATAAACGACGTTTTTTAACACCCGATAAATACGAAACAAACTACTCCAAGGTTGTTAAAATACTATTTATCGGATGCTAATTAAAAAGGGCCGTTTAACTCGGGCAGAATGGAGGGCAAGCCTTTCCATCATTCACCGGGTCCAGCCCATCCGCCAGCAAACTAGTATCCGATAACGCGTCAGCATGGCCGCTGTCCTTATTAACGGTGCCAGCAAGCATCACCGTCGTTTGTCCCGGTGTGGTTGGATGCTTTTCATCATGGGCAGCCAAATGCACCCGCACGCCTGTAGCATGTGCCGGTAGCTTGTTTACAAAATCTTTAAATGCGTCGATATCAAACCAAACCGATTTGGTATCATTAATACCATGTGTTTTGTCGATAACGTTTTTACGGGTGGCATGGTAGTGGTCTACCATTTTTTTTGCTTCGGTTAAATCAATTTTCTTCATGTTAATAAGGGGTTTTTAGTTAGGGTTATACGTGTTTAAACTGCATTGAGTTAATAGAAACAAGTATAATTTATTTTAATTATAATTCGGCAGTCAGCGATATTTTAATAATATTTTTTTAACCTTTTACGGTAATTCGCAGCCAAAATGTGTGGGAGGCGTTAGCTAACACCCAACAATAAATGCAGGCGGCGCTGCAGGGTGTGGCTGGAATATGAATTCAAAAATATCTGAGATATTAGGCCTCGTGCGAGTCATCCAATAAAAAAACGAAAAGCTCTTTGGGGCCGTGGGCGCCAAGCACCAGGGTTTTCTCAATATCGGCGGTTCGGCTGGGGCCCGTTACATTGGTGATCATGGATGGCAGGCGGTTGCCGTATTTGTTTTTCAACAGTTTAAAACCATCTTTAATATCCATCACCATTTGCGATGTATAAGCCAACACAATGTGTACCGGCGGATAGATGCTTAAGCGCCGGCCGGCCATATTACCGTTGGATAACAAAATACTGCCATTGCGGGCTATTAAAGCCTCACACAGGGTAAAGCCAACCTCGGCCAGGTCAAAGTCTTTATCGGTTTCGTAAAAGGGGTATTCAAAGCGGGCAAGTACTTCCTGCAGACCAGGCTCCCAGCAGTATATTTTGTGCCAGTTGCGTTCTTCGGCCAGGGTAAGCAGGGTTTCTATAAATTGCACCTCGTCTTCGCAAAAAATAAACTGGCCGTTAACGGCAGTAAATTGCTCGGCAAAAACAACTTCAGGTATTTCATCATCAGTTGCGTAAAGCGGCAGGTCTTCCAGTTGGGGATATGGATTGTCCCTTTTCTCCAATAGTGCCTTGCGGATCTTCTTTAGCAGTTTTTCTTTTGATGTGGTAATATCCCTCATAGTATAAAAAGGAAAGCCACCAGCTAAGCTGATGGCTTTTTTAATAATGTATTTAACTAAAACTTTGGATCGGGCTCATCCATCCTTGATAACTCAGGATTGATCACATTCTCGGGTATCGCATTGTTATCAGGTACTAAAGTTGGTTCGCCGTTTACAAACTTATCATAAGCGGTACGGTGCTCAAAAGGGCGTTTGCCCAAAAGCTCTTCCAGGTCGGCCTGAAACAATACTTCTTTCTCCAAAAGTTTTTTCGCAACTTTTTCTAATCCGTCGCGGTGTTTAATCAGTAACTCTTTTGTTTTGGCATACACGTCTTCAACCAGGCTTCTAACTTCCGAGTCGATGAGGTTTGCGGTAACGTCAGAGTATGGTTTGCTAAACTGGTTTTCGCCCTGCGGATCGTAAAACGATACGTTACCAACTTTACCATTCATGCCGTATATTTTTACCATGCCATAAGCCAGGCGGGTAATGCGTTCCAAATCACTCAAGGCACCTGTGGTGATTTTACCGAAAGTAATATCTTCGGCAACACGGCCGCCCATTGATAATATCATATCATCAATCAACTCTTCTTTGGCAACCAGGAACCTTTCGTTTGGCAGGTACTGGGCATATCCTAAAGCGGCAACGCCACGCGGTACGATAGAAACTTTAACCAGCGGATCGGTATGCTCTAAAAACCATCCGGCTATAGCATGGCCAGCTTCGTGGTAAGCTACCACGCGTTTTTCTTCAGGCGAAATCAAGGTGTTCTTTTTCTCTAAACCACCAATCACACGGTCAACGGCATCCTGAAAATCCGACATGTCAACCGCCTCTTTGTTTTTACGGGCAGCTATAAGGGCCGCTTCGTTACAAACGTTGGCAATTTCGGCGCCTGCAAAACCTGGTGTTTGTGCCGATAATTTTTTGGCATCAACATCATCAGATAATTTAAGCGGTTTTAAGTGAACTTTAAAGATCTGCTCGCGGCCATTCAAATCGGGTTTATCAATAGATACCTGCCTGTCAAAACGTCCGGGACGTAATAAAGCCGAATCCAATACATCGGGGCGGTTAGTTGCAGCAAGAATGATGATACCCGAATCGGTACCAAAACCATCCATCTCTACCAACAGCTGGTTCAATGTATTTTCGCGCTCATCATTACCGCCAACAATATTGTTTTTACCACGGGCACGTCCAATGGCGTCAATCTCGTCAATGAATATAATACATGGCGCTTTATCTTTTGCCTGGCGGAACAAGTCGCGCACACGTGATGCACCTACGCCCACAAACATTTCCACAAAATCAGATCCTGAAAGGGAGAAGAACGGAACGTGGGCTTCGCCGGCAACGGCTTTTGCCAATAAGGTTTTACCTGTACCCGGCGAGCCTACAAGCAATGCGCCTTTAGGAATTTTACCACCCAGGTTGGTGTATTTTTTAGGATTTTTCAGGAAATCAACAATTTCCATCACCTCCTGCTTGGCTTCTTCTAAACCGGCAACATCATTAAATGTAACGGTTACCTGTGCCTCTTTATCAAACAAGGTTGCTTTTGATTTGCCGATATTGAATATCTGGCCGCCTGGGCCACCGCCCGAACCACCACTCATACGGCGCATGATAAATATCCACACTGCCGCAAATAATATCACCATAATTACGCCCTGTACAAGCCAGTTTGATAAAAAGCTTTCGCGGCCCTGTTGCAATTCAAGCGAAACATCACTTAAAGACGGGTCGGCAGCTTGTGCTGCAGCAATTGATTTTTTAAGGCTCTCAAAAGAGTCGTCGGTAAAAGTATACTGGGGCCCGCTGCTTCCTGCAAACATGTGCTGCTCTTTACCAAGGGCAGAATATTCTGGCTTGGTATCAAGGCTTTGTTTTTTAATATATACTTCCCCAATGATCAAATCGCCGCTTTTATAAGCTATAATTTTTTCAACATCATGCTGTTTAAGCATCTTGGTTTCAAAGTCCTGGTAGGTTATCCGTTTACCCGTATCGTTGCTTAACAAGGTTGTTGCAAGCAGGAACGCTAAAACAATGATGCCATAAATCCACATAATATTAAACTTTGGTGGCTTAGGCGGCGTTTTTTTATTCAGGATCTTCCTGATCGGTTTTGGACTTTCTGATTTATTATCGTTATCTTTCATCTCTTTGTTACGAGCTCAAACTTACTATCTATAATTTAAAAAACAAGGTTATTACCATGACGCTATTGCAAGCCTTTATGTGACTATGGCTTAAGCGCTTTTGTAATATTTTATTTCGGCATCACCCCATAATTCTTCTACACCATAAAATTCACGCTTGTCTGTACGGAAAACGTGGATCACAACATCCACATAATCAAGTAGTATCCACTCGCCATATTCCAAACCTTCTTTGCGCCAGGGCTCGGTTTGGGTTGCTTTAAAAATTTCATCTTCAATGCTGTTGGCTATCGCTTTTACCTGCGTGCTTGAATCGGCATGGCAAACTACAAAGTAATCTGTTACCGAACTATTTAGGTTACGAAGGTCTAACCTTACAATTTCATTACCTTTTTTTTCCTGAATACCATGTATCGCAAGTTCAGAAATATAGGTTGATTGCCCTACCTTTTTATTTTTTACCATCAAAAAGAATTAGTTTTGAACGTTTTTTGGTTAAAAATTATTACACTTTGCAAAATAACATATTTTCGGCATTATTTGTTGGTCAAAATTTAGTAACAATTAAAGAAGTTGATTCAACCAACACTTACCTTAAAACATTACTGTCAAATTCCAAGCCAGTGCCCGAAGGTACAGCCATTATGGCAGATAGCCAGTTTGCCGGCCGGGGCCAGCAACAAAACAAATGGCATAGCGAACCTGGCAAAAACTTAACTTTCAGCATTTTGCTAACGCCCTCATTTTTACCTGTTTTGCAACAGTTTGATCTGACACGGGCGATAAGCCTGGGTGTAATTGAGGCCCTTGATCCGCTGCTGGGCGACCGCTTAAAAATAAAATGGCCAAACGACATTTATTATGACGACCACAAACTTGGCGGTATTTTGATTGAAACACACCTGCAGGGCGACAGGATAAAAGATGCCATTATTGGTATAGGCCTTAATATAAACCAGGAGCACTTTGAGGCGGGCGCCGGCAATGCCGTTTCTGTAAAGCAGATATTACAAAAGGATTATGATTTACGAGCTTTATTATTAGAAATTTGCGGGCATATTGAAGGATACTATCTTAAGCTTAAGGCCGGTAAATTTTTGTTTGTAAGGAACGCTTATTTAAACCGACTATACTGGTTAAACGAAGTAAGGGATTTCCGGTCAGATGGTGAAACGTTTAGGGGGACCATTGTTGGGGTGAAAGATGAAGGGTTACTTTTGGTTGAACATAATAATTTTGGCACCCGCGAGTTTAGCTTAAAACAAATTGAATTTTTAAATAAATAATACATGAAAAAGTTGTTGTTATTAATGGTGGCGCTGGTTATTTGCGCCGGGGCCTATGCACAAATTGAAACACCGGTACGCTGGGCATACGCGGCAAAAAAACTGAACAGTAAAGAGGCCGTTGTATATTTAAAAGCAACCATACAACCCGGCTGGCACATTTACTCGCTTAATGTTGGTGATGGCGGCCCGATAGCTACTTCGTTTGTATTTTCAAAATCGAAAGATTATGCACCGGTTGGCAAAACCACGGAGCCAAAACCACTATCTAAATACGAGGAATCATTCAAAATGAATGTTACTTATTTTGAAAAAGAGGTTGTTTTTTCGCAAAAAATAAGCTTAAAGTCGGCAACGGCCGGTAGTGTAACAGGTAAACTTACTTACATGACCTGTAACGATAAAAAATGTCTTCCACCAGATGATGTAGATTTCGCCATTCCTTTAGGCAAATAATTACCAGGGAATAATAAGATGAACCTATTTAAAAAGATCAACTGGTTACCAACGTCAATAGCTGTAGTAACCCTGCTTATTATATTTGGCTTAAACGCGCCAAAACCGGTTTACGCGGCTCAAAAAGGCGGCAAAGATACAACAGCTGCTCCTGCCGATATACAGTTTACCAGTATCCCTACGGCGGCCGATAGTATTGCCATTCGTAAAAAGGCTGCAATGCAGGATGCAGAAAAGCTTTCGCAACAAGCGGCAGTGGCTGCAAAACAATCGGTAGTTGCGGCCAAACAAGCGGCTCATTCAAAACCCGAGGTGCCAAAAACGCTTTGGCAAATATTTATAGAGGGCCTCATTGGGGGCTTTACCGCGGTGATACTCCCGTGTATTTACCCGTTATTGCCATTAACTGTTAGCTTTTTTACCAAAAAGAGCGGCAGCCGCAGTAAGGCAATTATGCAATCCTCTATTTATGGAGTATCTATCATTGTAATTTATGTAACGCTTGGATTATTAATCTCTATAATTTTCGGCTCAAGTGCGCTTAATCAGCTAGCTACAAATGGCATATTCAATATGTTTTTCTTCCTGCTGCTTATTGTTTTTGGTATATCATTCCTGGGAGCCTTTGAAATTACATTACCAAGTTCATTAGCCAACAAGCTGGACGAAAATGCCGACAAGGGTGGCCTTGCAGGCATCTTTTTCATGGCATCTACCCTGGTGGTTGTTTCATTTTCATGTACCGGTCCAATTATAGGCACACTGCTGGTAGATGCCGCCTCAAAAGGCGACAGGCTTGGGCCGGCAATGGGCATGTTTGGCTTTTCTTTAGCGCTGGCATTGCCGTTTACTATTTTTGCTTTGTTCCCTTCTGCCTTAAAAAGCTTACCAAAATCGGGAGGATGGCTCAACAGTGTGAAGGTTGTTTTGGGCTTCCTCGAATTGGCTTTCGCCCTGAAGTTCCTATCGAATGTTGACCTGGCCTATCATTGGCATTGGTTTGACAGGGAAGTGTTTTTATCGCTTTGGATAGCCATTGGTATAATGGTAGGGCTGTACCTGTTAGGCAAAATTAAATTTTCACATGATAGCGACGCGCCATATCTATCTATCCCAAGGGTGTTTTTGTCGATAATTGTATTTGCATTTGTAGTTTATATGATTCCGGGCTTGTGGGGCGCTCCGCTCAAATCTATCGGTGCCTTTTTGCCACCAATAGGCACACAGGACTTTGACCTTTCGCCGGTACCGGGAGGCGCTACTGCCACAACAGCAAAACAAGATGGCAGAGAGCGAAAATATGCTGCAAATTATTCGGCCCTTACCATAAAAGGCCTGGCCCCCTGGTTTGATTACGACCAGGCTTTGCAGGTTTCAAAAGAACTGCATAAACCAATATTGATTGATTTTACAGGCTTTGCCTGCGTTAACTGCCGAAACATGGAAGCCAACGTATGGTCGGATCCGGTAGTATTTAGTAAACTACAGAACGACTTTGTACTTTTACAACTTGTTGTAGATGATAAAGCGGCCTTAGATATTAAAGATCAGTACACATCAACCTACAGTTTTAAAAAGATAACTAACATTGGCGATAAGTGGAGCGAATTGGAAGCAAGCCGCTTCAACTCAAATTCGCAGCCATTATATGTGATGCTTGATAGCGATGGCAAGGAAATGACCGATAAAAACGGAACCATTTTGCCACACTATAATGCCGACTACCATATTGACCGTTACATCAAATTTTTAGATAGTGGTATAGCCGCTTATAAAAAGTGATACAGCGTTAACAAATTAAGTGTAAATTCGCGGCAACTTTTAAAAGTTTGCCGCGTTTTTTGGTTACGGGGTTGTTTAAAAGCCACTAATTAAATTATTCAATTTTTTAAGGTAGGGTTTAAAAGGCCTTATCAGGATAAAAAATGACGCAGATTAAAAAAATAGGACTTTATACTTCGGGCGGAGATTCGCCGGGCATGAACGCTGCCATCAGGGCGGTTGTACGTACGGCTATATATTATGGTATCGAGGTGATGGGCATTCGCCGTGGTTATGACGGCATGACCAAGGGCGATTTTGTACCCATGAACCGCAAATCGGTTTCAAACATTATTCAACGCGGCGGTACCATACTAAAAACCGCACGCTGCGACAACTTCCGCACGCCCGAAGGTCGTCAGCAAGCTTATGACCATCTTAAAAAAAATAATATTGATGCACTTGTAGGTATTGGCGGCGATGGCACATTTACCGGGGCCAAGGTTTTTGGTGCCGAATATGATATGCCTATCATTGGCCTGCCAGGTACTATTGATAACGATTTAATGGGTACCGATTTTACCATAGGTTATGATACCGCCATTAATACGGTTGTTGAGGCTGTGGATAAAATTCGTGATACAGCAGAATCACATGACCGCTTGTTTATAGTTGAGGTAATGGGCCGCGACTCGGGCCTGATCGCTTTGCGTACGGGCATTGCCGCAGGAGCCGAAGCTATACTTATCCCCGAACACAAAGGTGGCATGGAAGGCTTATTTAACCGCCTTGAGCATGGCCGTAAAGATAAAACATCGCGTATTGTAATTGTTGCCGAAGGCGAGGAAGCCGGTGGCGCATTTGAGGTTGGGCGCCTGGTACAGGAGCGTTTCCCTAATTATGATACCCGTATATCTATATTGGGCCACATCCAACGTGGTGGCGCCCCAAGCTGTATGGATAGGGTATTGGCCAGCCGGGTAGGCGCAGCCGCTGTTGAAGCGTTAAGGGATGGCCACCGTAACGAGATGATTGGTATCATCCACAACGAAATTGCCTATACTCCGTTTGAGCACGCCATTAAACATCATGTAGAGATTAATCCCAACCTGTTGAAACTGGTTGAGATTTTATCGATGTAATTTCCACTAAAACAAACATAATATATATAGAGGCACAAATTGTTGTGTCTCTATATATCTAAAAGCCGCAAAACCTGGTCATTGTAGCAAAGCGCGTTTCTGCTTTGTATCCCTTAAAAATTTGTCAGGCTTTCTT
This sequence comes from Mucilaginibacter sediminis, assembly GCF_051903035.1. Lineage (NCBI taxonomy): Bacteria > Pseudomonadati > Bacteroidota > Sphingobacteriia > Sphingobacteriales > Sphingobacteriaceae > Mucilaginibacter > Mucilaginibacter sediminis. The sequence continues at coordinate 5,239,296 of NZ_CP170602.1, read as the reverse complement.
TTTCAAACTGCTCATCAATTGATCGTAGAGGTCGTCGCTATCGGTTTCACGTGGTTTAAGTTTCTTAACCGTAGCCCTTTTTCCTTTTGATTTTGCCTTGATAATTTTCAGCAGTTCGTCATTGTATTCATCTTTGAATTTGGATACGTCAAAATCTTCGGCGTATTGGTTAATGAGGGCCAGGCCAACGTCAAGTTCTTTTTTACTTACGGTTACATCACTGGCGATATCCAGATCATCGGTACTGCGAATTTCCTGTGCAAAACGAATTCTGGTAACTACCAGCACATGATCAACAGGGTGTACAATACAAAGGCTTTCGGTACTGCGTAGTACAAAGCGCGCCAGCCCCGCTTTTTTTGACTGGATAAGGGCCTTCAGCAAAAGAGCATAGGCCTTGTTGCTTTTAGTATCAGGCTCGGTATAGTAGGATGTTTCGTAAAACATAGGGTTTACGTCGGCAATATCCACAAAGCTTTCAATCTCGATTATTTTACTTTTTTCGGGGGCGGCATCCTCAAAATCCTGGTCTTCTACAATCACATAATCGTCGTTGGCCAGCTTGTAGCCTTTCACAATTTTATCGTAGGGTACTTCCTTATGCGTTTTCTCGTTTACCCGCTGATACCTGATGCGCGAATGATCCCGACTATCCAGCATATCCAAATCAAGAGAACTTGTTTGCACTGCCGAATATAGTTTAACCGGGATGCTAACCAATCCAAAACCAATTGAACCTTTCCAGATAGATCTCATAGCCAAAGCGTTTACCTGTATAACTTAAAAGGCAGTCAAAATGTTTGGACGGCAGATTCCGCTTTCCGCCCAAACATTTCCAACATTATGCCTTTAAATTAACGCCAAACGAAAGTTTTTTCTCTTTCAGGGGACAAAGGGTTAGGCATTAAACAGCCCGTTCCGTTCCTGCTCCTGGTAGTTTTGAACCGTTTCTATGGCATTGTCAACAACATCGCTAAGGGCAGTAATAAAGCTGCCAGGCTTGGCCAGGCTCATGGCGTGTTTAATGGCGTCAATCTCTTTTGATACTACTTCGCAAGGTTTATTAGGGTCGACAGAAAAAATACCTTCTTTAAGCAGGTTTAATATATTTTCTTCGGTACGGCCGCGCAGGTGTTTTTCCTGCCGCAGGATAATGTAATCAAACATTTCGGCGGCTATTTTGCCAACCTCGCGGATGTCATCGTCGCGCCTGTCGCCCGTGCCGGCAATGATACCGATTTTCAATGGCGAATCGATATGCCTTAAAAATTCCTTGATGCCGTTAAAGCCATCTGGGTTATGGGCAAAATCAATCATAAAGCGGAAATCCTTGAAATCAAAAATATTCATGCGGCCAGGAGTTTGCGCTGCCGATGGAATAAAGGTTTCAAGAGACATTTTGATATCCTCGGTTTTGAAGCCCCATAGGAAAGTAGCCAGTGTGGCCGCCAGCACATTCTCAATCATAAACGGCACAGTGCCACCAAACGTTAACGGGATAAGGATAGTACGCTGCACGCGGATTTTCCAATCGCCTTTTTGAATGGTGATAAAGCCGTTCTCGCAAATGGCAGCTATCCCACCTTTGCGGCAATGTGCTTTGATGATGGGATTGTTTTCATTGCGGCTAAAATAGGCTATGTTACAATCGGCCTTGTTTCCTAAACGCACACAATATTCATTATCGGCATTTAATACACCCCAGCCATCTTTTTTTACCGAGTTTAACACCGTGCCTTTTACCCTTGCCAGGTCATCCAGCGTATGGATATCGGCCAGGCCAAGGTGATCTGCCTGGATGTTGGTAATTACGCCAATATCGCAAAAGCCAAATCCCAGCCCCGAGCGCAGGATGCCGCCGCGGGCGGTTTCCAATACGGCAAAATCAACGGTAGGATCTTTCAGGATAAACTCCGAACTTACCGGTCCGGTAGTATCGCCTTTCAGCATCATGGTGTTTTGCACATAAATACCATCAGATGTGGTAAAGCCCACCCGGTGCCCGTTATTCCTTACAATATGCGCTATCAGGCGGGTGGTGGTGGTTTTCCCATTGGTACCGGTGATGGCAATAATAGGAATGCGTGCCGATTTGCCCGGAGGGTAAAGCATATCCAATACATGGCCGGCTACGTTACGTGGCAGCCCTTCGCTTGGTGCAATGTGCATCCGGAAGCCCGGCGCTGCGTTAACCTCCAGTATTACACCGCCATTTTCGGTAAGTGGCTCGTGCAGGTTTTCGGCCATAATATCAATGCCGCAAATATCAAGGCCGATTATTTTAGAGATTCGTTCGCAGATGAAAACGTTTTGGGGGTGTACGTGGTCGGTAACGTCGACAGATGTACCGCCGGTACTTAAGTTGGCGGTGGATTTTACAAATACTTTTTCGTCTTTAGCCGGTACTGTATCAAGAGTATAGCCCTTTTTTTCAAGCAGGTCGATGGTGTCGCGATCAATTGAGATCAGTGTCAATACATTCTCGTGCCCGTAGCCACGGCGGGGATCGGCATTTTCCTTGTCTATCAGTTGTTGTATGGTTGATACACCATCGCCCATGACATGAGCCGGATCGCGCAGGGCGGCGGCAACCATTTTATTATCAATTACCAGTACACGGAAATCATAACCGGTAATAAAGCGTTCCACAATAACCCTTCGCGATATTTTGGCGGCATGCTCATAGGCGGCAATAGCTTCTTCTTCTGTACGGATATTGATAGAAATGCCCCGGCCGTGGTTACCATCCAGCGGTTTAAATACCAATGGGAAGCCAACCTTGCGAATGGCTTCGGCTACGCCTGCAACAGATGATATAGTGATACCTTTGGCAACCGGGATAGCCTGCTCCTGCAGCATGCGCTTGGTTTCATCCTTATTGCTGGCAATATCAACAGCTATGCTGCTGGTTTTCTCGGTCATGGTAGCGCGGAAACGCACCTGGTTTTTGCCATAACCTAACTGTACCAGCGATTGATTGTTAAGCCTGATCCAGGGGATATCCCTTGCAATGGCCTCTTCCACAATTGATCCTGTACTTGGTCCTAAACGGGTATTCTCGCGGATTTCGCGCATCTCCTGTATATCGGCTTCCAGGTTATAGTCTTCGCCTTTTATCAGGGCCTCAGCAATCCGCACGGCCGATTCTGCCGCAAAGGCGCCCACCTTCTCTTCAATATAAGCAAAAACAACATTGTAAACGCCTTTGGTTTTAGTTTCACGGGTACGGCCAAAGCCCGTGTCCATACCGGCAAGGGTTTGTATTTCAAGAGCTATATGCTCAATAACGTGCCCCATCCAGGTGCCGGCAATAACCCGCTGAAAAAAGCCGCCGGGTACTCCGGGCGAACAGCGGTGTGCGTATAACGAGGGAAGTAGTTTTTCTAAACGCTCATAAAAGCCATCAATCTCGTTAGTTGGCTTATGTTCCATTTCCTGCAGGTCAAGCCGCATCTGTATTAACTTTTTGCGGTTTATGCTCCAGATGTTCGGGCCGCGCAACACTTGTATATTCTCAATCTTCATAGGCTTGTTACAAAATTCTTTAAGGGCTTAATTTCTTTAAAACTATAAAACTTAATAGTGTAAATAAAACATTTAAGGCTAAAAAGGCATTATTTGTTTATAACAGACTGAGTTTTTGGTTCATTTTATCGTAATTTGTGGTTTTATTAGTTGATTGGGTTGGATTAGGTTGATTGAGAGAGTGGTTGCTTTTGTTTTTGGGCAAACTAAACTAATCAACCTAATCCAACCCAATCAACGCAAAACTTAAAAGAAATGATTGTCCCGAAAGGAAAACTAATTATTATAGGCGGCGCGGTTGATATGGGTAGTAACGTAACCATACAGGAACACATTTTACAGCCTGATTATATTAAATTTTTTGAACAGGGCATTTTAAAGCGGATCATTACCGAATCGGCAAAGCACAATGGCTCATTAATTGAAGTGATTACCACTGCATCGCAAATTCCGGAGTTGGTGGGCGAAGAATATGTTAAAGCATTTGGGCAGCTTAATGTTACCCATGTTAATGTATTGCACATTAAAAGCCGCGAAGATGCCGCAAAAAAAGAATATTTAGACCGCATCCGCAAAGCAGATGTAGTTATGTTTAGCGGGGGCGACCAATTAAGGCTGACGGCCATTTTTGGCGGTACTGAGTTTTTACAGATCCTGAAAAAGAGATATCAGTTTGAAGATTTTGTAATAGCAGGTACCTCGGCCGGCGCGGCGGCTGCATCAACCCACATGATTTACCGTGGTCAAAGTAACGAAGCGCTCATTAAGGGAGAGGTACAGATAACAGCGGGATTGGGTTTTGTTGATTCTGTTATTGTTGATACACACTTTGTGCAACGTGGCCGCATTGGTAGGTTAATGTATGCCGTAGCAACAAACCCCGGCATTTTGGGTATCGGCCTGGGCGAAGATGCCGGCTTGCTGATAACCGAAGGCAGTGTAATGGAGGCCATCGGTTCGGGGCTGATTATTTTGGTTGATGGCAGGAATATTGTAGCAACCAATATTTATGATGTAGAAATTGGCTCACCGGTTTCTATCGAAAATTTAAAGGTACATGTTATGTCTATATACGATAAATATGATTTGGCAGCGCATCGTTTAATGATAAAAAAGACAGTTAAGGTTGAAGAGGGCGTGTTCATAAACGCGCCCGATAGCGATCTTTTGCAATAAAGCCTCGCTCAACTCTCTTCAGAGGAGAGAGTTTTAATAGGGTTGTTTAAAATAAACCTATCCCAAAGCGTTTATAATATACCAATTTTTGAATCAACTAAATTATTCAAAATGAAGATCATTATCCATGGCGGTTTTTTTAGTGAATCGCAAACTAACCAGGAAGTAAAGCAGGCCAAACAACAGGCGTTAAAAGATATTGTGCAGGCCGGTCATAAATACCTGTTAAGCCATACCGCGTTGGAAACCGTTGTGTATACCGTTAGACTGCTGGAAGATTGCGATTTGTTTAACGCCGGTACCGGATCGCAGATTCAGAGCGATGGCAAAATCCGTTTAAGTGCATCATTAATGGATGGGAAAACGCAGAAATTTTCGGGCGTTATTAATATCGAAGATGTAAAAAACCCCATTTGCATAGCCGAAAAATTAATGGCTTTTGATGATCGTGTTTTGAGCGGCAAAGGTGCCAAGGAGTTTGCCACCAATAATGGCGTAACTTATTACAATCCCGAAACACCACAGCGCAGGCATGAGTATGAGAAAAAGCTGAGCGACTCCATCAGGTTGGGGACTGTTGGCTGCGTAGCGCTCGACCTTTATGGCAACCTTGCGGCGGCAACATCAACAGGGGGCAAAGGCTTTGAAATGCCCGGCCGGGTGAGCGATTCGGCTACTACAGCGGGCAATTACGCCAATGGTTTTGCAGCAGTATCCTGCACAGGTGTTGGCGAAGACATTGTGAGTGGCTCGGTAGCCTCAAAGATTGTTACGCGGGTTACCGATGGTTTGCCAATTTCGGTTGCTGCCGAGAAAACGTTAGATGAAATGAAGCCCTACGATGGTTTTGCCGGCATTATCGGCATTTCGGCAGATGGCCATATCTACCACGCTGATACCCATCCCTATATGGTTTGGGCGCTGCGTGACGACGATGTGGAGGTTTTTGATTAGCGTTCCGGCCGTTTTATACTTCACCCGAAATATCTTCTCCAAAGTGGATGATATTGCCATTATTATCCAAAATGCTGAACTGACGCCTTTTCCAGGGCATGTTTTTAAGCTTGCCGTTGGGATGTACCACTCCTTTGGGGGTGTATTCGGCATATAACTTGTCAACCTCAGTTACATTGATATAGCAGCCGGTGTTTTTAGGAACCTCGGGATCATCAGTAGGCCAAAGGTGGATGGTAATATCATCGCGGCTAAGAATAACATATCCGTCCCAATTAGATCCCAGTGTGAAACCCAGTTTTTCGGTATAAAATTGAATGGTTTCTTCTGCATTAAGTGAAGCTAATATAGGTATGGCTTTTTGTAACATGGCAATATAAATAAGGGTTTTATTTACTTCAATAAATTATCTAAGTCATCCAAATCTTTGTATCTGCCTGATGCTTTTTTAGCGTTAATCAGGTCATTTCTATGGATTGTTCTAATCATCAGCCCATCTTCTTCAAAATAGATAGCGCTCTCATAACAATCGTTAAAATTCAGGCCTAATGCAACAGTCATTATGTCAATAGATGTGGGAGGTCTGCCAAAAGTGAAAACTTCTATATCCTTATCTAAAAACCGTTCTTCAGTCATATTAAAAACAGACATTCCAAAGCTAAAGAATGCACGTACTATTTTCTTGTAGTTTTCAATGGTTCTATCTACCCAAATGTCCATATCACCTGTGGTGCGGGGATGCCCGTGTAAAATAACAGAGTAGCCGCCAATAAGGATATACTTAACATCATGTTTGTTAAGTTCAAGTATAAAGTCTCTGAAGTCCTGATTGAAAATATTACCCATTACTTTTCCTGGTCCTTACACTGAAAACTGTTTTGTCCATTCTGGGCGGCTCGTTTTCAGGATAATTATAAGCAATGCTGTTCAGATAGTTCGCTATACGCAACCTTTCCTGCCAGGTAAGGTGTTTATAATAACCCGTTTGGTCAGCCGCTTCTATAGCTGTTTGGGCTTTAAACGCGGTTCGATCTAACTTAAAATCGCTCATAACTCAAATATACCTCAAAAACTTTTACATGTAACAACTTTGTTAAAGCGTGGCTGCGTTTTTTTGTTGATTAATAAATAGGTTTGTTATTAACTGATCTTATTAATTATTAACTATGAAACTAAAACTACTTTTTTCATGCCTGCTTTCTGCGGGCATAGGCGCACAGCTGTCCGCGCAGGAAACCGTTGACCCTGTAATGGTTCAAAAAATCCGCGAAGAGGGTCTTAACCATTCTAAAGTAATGGAAACCGCCTTTTACTTAACAGATGTCTCCGGTCCGCGCCTGTCGGGTTCGCCAGGTTTAAAAAGGGCTCAGAACTGGGCTGTTGAACAGTTGAAAACCTGGGGTATAGCCAACGCCAAATTGGAATCATGGGGTAAATTTGGTAAAGGCTGGGAAGTTCAAAAAAACTATGCAGCTATTACAGTTCCCTACTATCATGCCATTATAGCCATCCCTAAAGCCTGGACACCAGGTACGGGAGGTTTGATAAAAGGCGATATAATGGTAGTAAAGGCAGATTCGGCCGCCGAGCTGGAAAAATACAAAGGCAAGCTGGCCGGTAAAATTGTGATATTTGACACCAAACCACTTACCGAACGTACATTTAAATCAGATGCTGCCCGTTACACCGATGAGGAACTTGATAAAATGGAAAAAGCTACCATGGCGCCCACCCGCCAGCGTACGGCATTTGATCCAAACTCGCCGCAGTTTGCAGCAATGCGTAAACAGCGGGCGTTCAGGACCATGTTAGGGACATTTTTGCAGGCCGAGAAAGTTGCCCTGGTACTTAGCCAGGCCCGTGGTACCGATGGTACGGTATTTACCACCAACGGCGCATCATATGCAGATACTGCAAAGGCCGTTGCGCCCGAATTGGAAACCAGCAGCGAGGATTTTCAACGTATTTTGCGCCTTGTAAACGCAGGCAAGCCGGTACAGCTTGAAGCTGATATTAAAACCCAGTTTTTTACCGATGACCTGCAAGGTTACGACGTAGTTGGCGAGATACCTGGTACCGACAAAAAATTAAAAGACCAGGTAGTAATGATAGGAGGCCACCTGGATTCATGGCACGCCGGTACCGGCGCAACAGATAATGCGGCAGGCAGCGCAGTAATGCTGGAAGCCATGCGGATATTAAAAGCCATCGGCTTTAAGCCAAAACGCACCATCCGTATAGCCTTATGGAGTTCGGAGGAGCAGGGGCTGTTTGGCTCACGGGGATATGTGCTTAACCACTTTGGCGATCCTAAAACCATGGAACTGAAGCCGGAGCAGGCCAAACTATCGGCCTATTACAACCTTGATAACGGTACAGGCAAAATACGCGGCATCTATCTACAGGGCGACTCAGCCGCCGGGCCCATATTCAAGGCATACCTGGAGCCGTTTAAAGACCTGGGCGCCACTACAGTTACCGTTGGCAACACAGGCGGTACCGATCACCAGTCGTTTGATGCGGTGGGTATTCCGGGCTTTCAGTTTATACAGGATGCTATTGACTACGGCTCGCGTACCCACCACAGCAACCAGGATACTTACGACCGCCTGATTGAAGATGACCTGAAACAAGCCGCTACCATCATAGCATCATTTGTGTACAACACCAGCCAGCGGCAGGAAATGATACCACGCAAAGAACTCCCTAAGCCGCAACCGGCAAGAGGATTTTAGCAGATATTTATTTTTATAAAAGCCCCGGCACTGGTGTTCGGTTTTGGCAGGGGATGGATGGGGTGTTCGGGGCTTTTAGTTTAATGTTTTGTTTTTCAGGACGTTAGGTGTTCGGATGTAATAAGCGCTAAAAATTACATTAGCTCATTATCAGCAACTTAACTCTTTTTAGGTGTTCGGGGTGTATGGTGTGGCGAACATGGTTTGGTGCGGGTAGTGGGGCGCTTTAGGTTAGGTTGGTAACCTTTTCTACCACTTTGTCTTTCAGGTCGGTAACGGCTTTGGTGCCTGCGGGTACTTTTTCTTTGACGGTTCGCCAGCTTTTGTCCAGGTTGTCGGTTATTTTGCCACGCAAATCGGCGGTATCATCGGCAAGCAGCAGGTAGACAATGGCTCCGGCTGCGGCTAATCCGATAACTACAGGGACCAGCACATTATTTTTTGGGGTTTTGAATGGGTTTTTCATAGCATTTTATCCGGTATGGTTTATGTGTTGGCAACAATACGCAGCGCTGAATGTTTTATTTTTAATTAAAAAGCAAGGCCATTTCGCTGTTTTTTTATAGAAACGGGTATAAAAAACATAATTATTTATTAGAAAATTAACCCAAACGACAACCCCTCAAAATCAAAAGCCAATTAGCGGCACAGCCCCAAAGCCCAAACCGTGGTGACTTTGCCCCCCCTTACCTATAACAATTGTTATATGGTGGCTAACACCAAAATGTAACAGCGCGGTAATCCCAACCAGGGCCGGGACTTGCGTTATACCCGCCGACAAAAACACAGCAATTATTTGCAGGCAAATGATAACAAACCATCAATTTATATTCGATAAAGTTTTAAAAAAAGGTCGGTTTTTGAAAAAAAGTACAGGTGTGTGCCACCAGGGATACTACCTGTCGACGCTTACTTTTGCGCTGCGAACCCTTGTCAGCCCCCGCTCCGAATACCGCCGGTTACTTTCTGTACCCTTACGGGCTCCTAAAAAATGGGAGGGTAAGGGTATTGTTTGGATATGGTATCCGGGTTTCTGATGGGCGCCGCACCGAAGCCCGCCCTGCCAACCGGCTTGTGTTCCCCCGGAGCAATTTTCAGGCGCTTTTTGCTAAAATGTTTTAGCAGCCCGGGGCAGCGCCGGGTGGTTCAATTGTTACCGCCATCAATTACAGGCACCGGCAATATGATCTGCCCGCCCGAAATCCCGGTTTTTATGCACCATCGGCGCTACCCGTTTGTAGCAACAACATACCACCACGTTTTTTTGCCCCGTAGCGGGCTACCTTCCAACATGCGGGTAATCTACAGAAGGGTACAGGTAGCACCTACGGCGCACAAATCATTTTTGTTATCGGGGGCTACAAACGGGTAGCGCCTATGGCGCAGGCTGCGAAGGAGGTGCAATATGCAAACACTACCCTACCACCTAACAAGCCTACCCCATAGGTGTTCGGAAGAAATAAAAAAGCGGGGAATGTGCGATTCCTTCCTTGGGGAAGGGGGAGGTAGGGGTTAAATCAGGCGTTCAGGTGCAAGTTTTAGTAGCGCGGTGAAACCCCTCCCTGCTTTTGCGCACATTGCCAGCCGCACCACTCCCGTGGTGCTACTGTGTGTACACATCTTTTGGAAACTTATCAATAAATAGAAAAATGTCATTTCGAACGAACTCGGGTGGACTTTGAGTGTTGGCGTGAGGAGAAATCTTAAACGCCCTGCAATTCGATAGGCTTTTGGGGATGCAAGGCGTTAAAGATTTCTCCTCGTACCTCGTTCGAAATGACATTTTCTTTTGTTTTAAAGATGTATACACACGGTAGCCCGTGGTGAGGGAATTAAAAAAGTGTTCCGAACAGCTAACAACCCTACCCCAGCAAAGCCATAAAACCGGCCAGCGTGATGGCCATATCCGCCGGCTGGCTGGTGCAGGCCACATTTTCGAACTCGTGCCAGGTGGGGTCTATGGTGGTATCAAACGTTGGGGGGCGCAAATCGGGCAGGTGCCAGTGGTGGTGGTAAAACCAGGTTTGGTCAATCAGTTTGGATTGGATGAGGGTGGCGAGCTCCTGAACCCCCACATTGCCAGGGTTGGCAAACACTACCGAGCCGTATTTTTTATAGTTGCCGCCATCGCGGTACAGGTAGTTGAATTGGATGTTGGCCATGCTGCAATTTTGGTGGGCACATAAATTACTTCTTTGGCTTTCCCCGGTTTTTGAGACTTTCTTTTCGTCGCTTTCTAATCTGCGTTCCAGCTTTTTAACATCTTCGGCGGCAGGCAGCGATTCGGGTTTCACCCCTCTTTGCAAAAGTATATCACGCACAGCTTTATTATTATCCACATGCTCCCTGGAGATCTGCGTATTATTATTTAAATCTTTCTCGATAACGTTATGACTCGTGAACTCATTCGCAAAATCTTTGGCTTTAATGGTTAACGTAGGAAGAAAATCTGCCCGGGGGCTTGGCGGGGGGTACACCCAATTTCTTTTTCATATCGTTTGTGCTGAACCCTCCAAACAGGGCCTGGTCTCCTTTCGACCTGATGATGGCAAATCCGGCACTATCCACACCGCGTTCGTATAGTATTCCCGACAGTTTCTTTTCAGACTTTGTTAGTTTTTCGCGGGCTGTAACACGTTCAACATCTATCAGCCGTTGTTCAATAATTTCCTGTTTGCGGGTTTGCACAGCGAAATAGGTTTGTGCAAAAGCGATTGCCGGTTTTGCCGGATCGCCATTTTGGGCGATAAGATAACAGGCATAGCGGGTTAAAGCGATGTCATCGACTTCACGCTGACCGCCTTTCGCTATCGTTATCATTTTCGTGGTATCACGAAAATGATCGTCAATATCAGAGCCGGCAGTTTCGCAAGCTTTCTTAGCTTTATTTGTAACATTAAAAAAGTTTTCCCATCGTAAATATCCCAATATGAGTTGCAGATCGCGGGCACTCCAATATTCTATATTTTGATAACTATAGCAAGCCTGCTCAAACTTTCCAAACAGTTCTAATATAACCTCTTTCTTCATCGTCCATTGTAAAAAAGCAATATACTCAATTAGTAATGCCCAATCATATTATTACGCCCAACAAATTTTTTGTGCCCTCGGGGTGTCCTTGAAAAGGGAACCTGGGGCCGGAACCCCTTTTTTTATGCACCATCGGTGCTACCCGTTTGTAGCAACAACACCCACCACGTTTTTTGCCCCGTAGCGGGCTACCTTCCAACATACGGGTAACCTGCAGAATGGCATAGGTAGCACCTACGGCGCACAAATCATTTTTGTTATCGGGGGCTACAAACGGGTAGCGCCTATGGCGCAGGCTGCGAAGGAGGTGCAATATGCAAACACTACCCTACCACCTAACAAGCCTACCCCATAGGTGTTCGGAAGAAATAAAAAAGCGGGGAATGTGCGATTCCTTCCTTGGGGAAGGGGGAGGTAGGGGTTAAATCAGGCGTTCAGGTGCAAGTTTTAGTAGCGCGGTGAAGCCCCTCCCTGCTTTTGCGCACATTGCCAGCCGCACCCCTCCCGTGGTGCTACCGTGTGTACACATCTCTCTAAGTAAAGAAAATTGTCATTTCGATAGAGCATGTGTGGGATTGTGCGGGAGAGCGAAAGAGAAATCCTATACGATTTGCATCGCACCACGCAAATTTGCAAGCATGACGTATAGGATTTCTCCTCACGCTAACGCTCAATGCCCGCCCCAGTTCGTTCGAAATGACATTTTTTTTATTATTGATACGTTTCCAAAAGATATGTACACACGGTAGCCCGTGGTGAGGGAATTAAAAAAGTTTTCCGAACAGCTAACAACCCTACCCCAACAAATCCATAAAACCGACCAGCGTAACGGCCATATCCGCCGGCTGGCTGGTGCAGGCCACATTTTCGAACTCGTGCCAGGTGGGGTCGATGGTGGTATCGAACGTTGGGGGGCGCAAATCGGGCAGGTGCCAGTGGTGGTGGTAAAACCAGGTTTGATCAATCAGTTTGGATTGGATGAGGGCGGCGAGTTCCTGAACCCCCACATTGCCCGGGTTGGCAAACACCGCCGAACCGTATTTTTTATAGTTGCCGCCATCGCGGTACAGGTAGTTGAATTGGATGTTTGCCATACGGCAATTTAGGCGGATGGTTTGGATTGGGCAATCGGAGATAAGTGAACTTTAAACTGTTGGTTTAGTTGCCGGTTAAATTATTGTGCTTGAACGAGAATTTAGTTCTAAACATATTTTGCGAAAAATGTTAGTATTTTGTTTTGTATTTTATTGCATGCTAATAAAATTAGCTGTATATTGGACGTAATAAAATAAGGAAATGAAAAAATATACAGTAAATGAATTTTTAGATGGTGATGAAGTTTTTCACTTAAGTAACAGTCGATTAAAAATGATCGTAATTGGCCGAGACGAGACCTACAATGAAGTAACCTGCCGCTGGGTTGACAGTTCAGGAAAGTCTATTAAAGAGACTTACTTAGCGGCAGAATTAGCTAAGATCAGTGATAGGCCATCACGTCAAGTTAGCCTGAGTCCTAGGCGGCCGAGCAACTTTTGGTAGTAGATGATCGCTACAAAGATTCGAGTTTAGTTATAAGCAGAGTGTGGAAACAATAATACCGGTTTGGCAACTACTTACCCAATCGCTAACTTCCCGCTTTCTTTCCAAATATAGGCTGGCATAGGCTCGTGCAATTGCCATTCAATGTTCATGGGTTTGGCTCCGCTCGATTTGATATAGTCGGCTTCGCCTAAGAAAACGTAGGGCATTGTAAAACCAAATTCGTCATCGTTTTGCTCGCGAACAAATAGCAAAATTCTTTTGTGCTGCGAATTATGGTTGATGTAGGATAAACCCTTGGCCGATTCGGGTGTGGTTGCGTTTTGCGATTGCCAATGAAACAGCGTTTCATTGATGGCATAATCGTCATACAAGGTAGATGGCGAATATTCTTTCTCCGATTTTTTGAGGGTGACGAATAGCGATTCGATATTCAACTCCTTATTGGCTGCTACGCCCTCCCGGTTTGATGACGCTTTGTCAAACTGGTGCAAACCGGTTGCAACCAATATTTCGCTTCGATTGTACCTGCTGTGCACTTTAAGCGGCAACGGAAAGTTCAGGTCGATATCTTTTTCGATAAAGTCGACTTTCGAGATCAGATAATTAACCACCTCCAATAATTCTGATACCATCACCGGATTTTTGGCAACCTGTTTAACGCTCTCTTGTATCGACTTAAAACCCAATTGCGGTCCGGCCTTTTGCCAAACATCGTAATGAAACATTAACAACATCAAATCCTGCTCGGCCGATAAATTGTCTACGTTAAATCCGCTTTCAATTAGTTCGCGCAGAAACTTAAGGTAGCTGATAGAGTTACACCTCAACAAGCGTTTAATACAGCCTGTAATTTCGGTTTCGTTTGGTTCGATGAAATTTGGTAATACACCTGCCTCTACACATAGCCGCTTCCAGTTATCTTTTTTGTAGATGAGTTGTAGTTCGATATGCTGAAACTCGATGAAGTTTTTCAGGGAGAGTGATAGCGTGGATTGATGTTTAAAGTTTTGAATTTTAATTACCAGCTGTCTGCGGTTAAAGCCAATGGCGGCCCTGATATTTTTCAGGATCACCTCCTTGGCTTTCTTCTCCAATACGATAGAACAGCCCAAAGGTAAATGCGGAAATTCATCTTCAATCTCCTTAATTATCGAAGTTTGGGTTTTGCCCACCAGCGCCCTAAATTTGTGTTCAAAGTCGTACTCCGGCCGGGCGTTGCCTACAAAGTCTAAAACGGTCAAACAGTCTTTATTGGGGGCAAGGCGTAAACCACGACCTAACTGTTGCAGAAATATGGTTAAGCTTTCGGTCGGCCGTAAAAACAATACGGTATCAATTTCGGGAATGTCGACACCCTCGTTAAAAATATCGCGTACAAAAAGGTAGTTGATCTCTTTATTCCGAAGCCGTTCCCTGATGGTTTCCCTGTTTGCCGAGTTTTCGCTTGTCAGGTAATCCGCTTTAAGCCCCTCCATGTTAAACTTCTCGGCCATGTATCGGGCATGTTCCATGCTTACGCAAAAACCCAAAGCCCGCACATCGTGCACGTCGGTAAGGTATTTATCGCAGTTGGCTAAAATGTCGCCCACCCTACGGTCGCTTTCGGTATAAAGTTTGGTTAACTCATTAATTTCATACCTGCCATTTTTCCAGGATAGTTTTGATAAATCAACATTATCCGATAAGGCAAAATATTGAAATGGCGATAGCAGTTTTCTGTTGAGTGCTTCGGGCAATCGTATTTCGGCAGCTATTACGCCGCAAAAGTCTTTCAAAATATCTTCGCCGTCGCCACGCTCGGGTGTGGCCGTTAGCCCCAGTAAAACTTGTGGATCAAACTGCGCCAAAATGGGGCGATAGCTTGATGCCGCTATGTGGTGTACCTCGTCAATAATAATAAAATCATAAAAGCCGGGTGATAGCGCCAGTTTGCTGATCTGGTTGGCCAGGGTTTGTACCGATGCAAATACAAACTCGTAATTGTCCGGCTCCTGCCCATCCACCCACAACTCGCCAAAGTTGGCGTTTTTTAATATGTGCTGAAACGTGTTTTGGGCTTGCTCCAAAATCTCTTTACGATGCGCTACAAATAACAGCCTTGCCCGTGGGTTATTGTTTTTAAAGTTGCGGTAATCAAAAGCAGATATTACCGTTTTGCCTGTGCCGGTAGCTGCTACAACTAAGTTTTTATAACGGTTGTGAACAATCCTTTCCGATTGTAATTTCTCTAAAATCTCGTCCTGATACGGAAAAGGTTTTAAATCAAAAAAGCTGGTAATGCTTTGTTTATCGTACGATTTTTGTTGCTTTAGCGCAGCACTTAATTTCTGTTTGTCCCGGCCAAACTCATAAGGCTCAAAATCCTTATCAACCCAGTAGGTTTCAAAAGTCTTTTTAAACTTATCAATAATGTGGTTAATCTCTTTGGAGGTTACTTTCAAGTTCCACTCCAAGCCATTGGTTAAAGCCGAGCGGGAAATGTTCGACGAACCAATATAGCCCGTAGTAAAGCCCGTATTCCTGACAAATAAATACGCTTTGGCATGCAAGCGTTCATGGTCCGAATTATAGGATACCTTAATCTCGGTATTTTTTAGGTTAGATAAAAACTCAATCGCTTTTACATCGGTGGCACCCATGTACGATGTGGTGATGATGCGCAACCTTTTACCGCTGTTGGTAAACTCTTCCAATTCCTCCTTAAAGATGCGAATGCCCGAATATTTAATAAAAGATACCAGCCAACAAATTTCATCCGAGGAAAGGATCTCTTTTTTAATCTCGCTCTCTAACGAAATACCTACGTTATTGCCCGTAAATAATTCGCTTTGGCTTAGCCGGGTGTAAGGTGTAATTTCTTTTATCCGGTTATTAAAATCGGCAAAGGGCGAATCGAGTTTAGAGAAAACCGCATCCAATATTTTGCCTTCATTATCAATCAAGTTATCCGAAAGGCTAACGCCGGGCAATTCTGTTATTAAAAGCTGAATGATTTTATTGGAGAGCTCAATTTGTTTAAGCGTTTTATGCTCGTCCTTAATTTCATTTAAGGCGAATTTAATGGTCTCGGATAAATACAAACTTAAATACCTTGCCGCTTCCTCTTTATCCAGTTGGGTGCTTTTAATAAAAAAGGCTTCGTTACTCAACAGGTTTAGCTTGTTGGCAATCAGTTTATTAATCAATTGCTCGTATAAGCCTAATTCAACTGCTGGCATTTTAAAGGTTTAAGTAATGTTTTACAATGGGCACATCGGCATCTGCCCAATCCAAAGCTAACAATTCATTTTTATGCAGCCACCTATATTGCGCATGTTCCTTTAATATTATTTCGCCGCTGGTATGTTCGCAAATAAAGGGGATCAGCTCGATGGTTATTTTAGGGTAGGTATGGGTGTTGGATGGCAGGGCTTTTATAATGCTGATTTCGATATTTAATTCTTCTTTAATTTCCCTCATCAAGCAATCTTCAGCGGTTTCTCCCGGCTCAATTTTACCGCCGGGGAACTCCCATTTTAAAGGCAGGCTCATAGCTTGGTTGCGTTGGGCGGCCAGGATTTGGTTTTGAGCGTTTGTCAGTAGGGCGCAGGTTACTTGGAGCATAGTTGGCTATCTTATGATGGGAAAGTACTCGTTTATATATAGAGTTCAAATCGATATTAATAATTAATCCCAAAAGGCATCATTTTTTTAATGGAAATAATTTTGAAATATGTGTTCCTAAAGGAAAATGCTTAATGTTATTTAGTTTATAAATATAAAACGAATATTAATTAGAAGTAGTGTTATTATATGTTAGCTTTGAGCGTCCCAATTACTATAACTGATTTTAATGACTCTCAATTATGAAGAGTTTTTTAGCGTTGTTCTAAAAAGCTTAAAAGAAGCGTTCCAATGGAAAATCTGGAAATGGTTAGTTACAGGAAGCTTAGGGACCATTTTGGGAATTCTGAAAATTGGAAAAGATTTTTTCAAGTTTGAAGTTCAACGATCTGTTATTTTCGCTGTAATCGCCCTTTTAATATTGTATTTTTTGAGATTTATTTTACTATTAGGTAAAAACAGTATTAAATATTTTCATGAAAAGTATCGTAACTCTCTCTATGGAGAAGCAATTATAATATTAAAAGATAGCTTTGCTCATGCCCATTTGTATAGAAAAACGCCGGGGCATCAGGATACTGAGTTTATGAGCGCAATGATACAGTTTTGTAATAATTTGAAAATTATATTTGATAAAATTACCGATAGTAATTGTTGCGTATCTATAAAGGTTCCTTTAAAAGATATTAAAGTGGATGAAAAGACTGTTTTAGTTAATTTGTGTAGAAATATCGAACACAAAAATAGAGACACGAAGGAATACATGGACACGATACACACTTTGATTGGGAACACTGCATTTTCAAGTTCATTTAACAAGGTTTTGCACAACAAAAAAGAACGATTTTACGTAAACGACGATGTTAGTTCTTCCCCGAATTATGATAATTCAAGTAAGGCATGTAACAATGGGGTGCTACCATATAAAAGCGAATTGGTTCATCCGATTGTTCCCATTATAAATGTAGATAATAAGAACATCAATTGTCATGGCTTTATCTGTATTGATAGTGATAAACAGGAGGCTTTTAAAACAAAATATGATTTTGCGATATTAGAAGGCGTAGCAGACGGCATTTATGATCTTATATCAGACCGGAATCAAATTAAACTTTAAATCAACGTGAGTAAACAAAATCAACGCTTCGATACTTCAGTTGGATTTGAAGTTCTCGATGCAAGGGACCATTCTATCGTTTATAAAAGAGTTATTCCCACCAAAGGAAGAACGGCAAAAGAAAACACTCAAATTGAGCTAAGTTTACCTAAAGCAACGCTATATTGCTTTGATAGCGATGATTTTAATAAGCTTAAAATCATTGAAAAACAAATAGTTGAAAAGATGGAGGTTTCAAAGCCCTCAAAAAGCCTATATTCTAAATTGTTTGGCTTTCTGGATATATGATAATATAGCAACAAATGTCTGCGTTTCGATGTGCTATTTAACAGAGACGGATTTCGCGTCAGGAAAGTATTGCCGGCAAATCGATTAGTTATGGATGAGACCGTTTTTGAGTTTAATTTGTAGCTAAATTACAATTCTGACCCCATGATTGAAATGGATGTCGATCCGCGCCTACAGTCAAGGTGGTGATAGGAATGCGTTGGACTCTACCCGCAGAGCGATGCGCCTGAATTGGATTCGATATTTTTGCATTCAGCCACGTGGCTATTTATTAAATTACCATCCTAAATCAATCCCAATGCCTGTTGCCGATCTTCCCAGCTTAAGTTAGCAATGTTCCGTTATTAGTCAAACCAATTTCAATGAAAATCATATTAACACTTGCACTAACTTTTTTTTGCACGCTTGCTTTTTGCCAGAAAAAAGGGAAGGAGATAATTTTCCCGCCCCCGGTACTGGATATGCACTATCCCAACTTTATGAGCGCCTGCGAGCTGCCGGCTCATAAAAAAGAGTTGGTTTACACCCGCTTTATTTATAGGGGTACAGATGAGTATTGGAGCCTTGTGCCCGATAAAAAATGTAATGCAATAAAAGCCGCATTAGAAATACCCGATAGCGTGGAAATGCGACAGGAGTTTACAAGTCAATTTAAAAATGTACACGATAATTATTGGAACACCTATTTGCTTTTGGATGTTATTGGCGTGTACGACGATGGGGATGCCAGGGGCTATGGCCATTTAGGCAGCAATAAAAGTAAATTCACGGTGAAGTATTTTATTGCCGTACAAACGGTGGAAAAGAAGAATCAAAAGAGCAGAATTAAGAATTAAGATGGCGTTCCGCAGCTTTCGCGTTAGGGATTGAAATGGATACCGGCCCGTGAATAAGGCCTTGCAGGCGTATGAATGTAAAGCCCGGCGACGCTTCTACCAGCGGCGAACGCTCTTTTAGTAGTAAGTAGTTAGTATCAAGTATCAAGATTTTTGGATGGGGGGGGGGATGGATTGGGGTTGCTGAAATAAATTCGCAATAACATATCCAATTTTCCTATCAGCTGTGCATGACCGATACAAAAGTTTGCGAATAGATCCTTCGTACCTTAGGATGACATGTTTTCTCTTCGAGCTACGTGGGCCTGTCACCCTGAGCTTGTCGAAGGGTCGCGCGGAGAGGCCTTTGCCCGCAATGGTTCGACAGGCTCACCATGACAGCCCTTTTTACGAGGTCATTCGCGAAACTTTACAACTCAGGATGATAGTTGTTTTACTTTCGAAGTGCGTGGGCCTGTCACCCTGAGCCTGTCGAAGGGTCGCGCGGAGAGGCCTTTGCCCGCTATGGTTCGACGGGCTCACCATGACAGCCCTTTTTACGAGGTCATTCGCGAAACTTTACAACTCAGGATGATAGTTGTTTTACTTTCGAAGTGCGTGGGCCTGTCACCCTGAGCCTGTCGAAGGGTCGCGCGGAGAGGCCTTTGCCCGCAATGGTTCGACAGGCTCACCATGACAGCCCTTTTTACGAGGTCATTCGCGAAATTTTTGCAATTCAGGATGACAGTTATTTTTACTTTCGAAGTGCGTAGGCCTGTCACCCTGAGCCTGTCGAAGGGTCGCGCGGAGAGGCCTTTGCCCGCTATGGTTCGACGGGCTCACCATGACAGCCCGTTTTACGAGGTCATTCGCGAAATTTTTACAATTCAGGATGACAGTTATTTTTACTTTCGAGGTGCGTAGGCCTGTCATCCTGAGCCTGTCGAAGGGTCGCGCGGAGAGGCCTTTGCCCGCTATGGTTCGACGGGCTCACCATGACAGCCCTTTTTACGAGGTCATTCGCGAAATTTTTACAATTCAGGATGACAGTTATTTTTACTTTCGAGGTGCGTAGGCCTGTCATCCTGAGCCTGTCGAAGGGTCGCGCGGAGAGGCCTTTGCCCGCTATGGTTCGACAGGCTCACCATGACAGCCCTTTTTACGAGGTCATTCGCGAAATTTTTACAATTCAGGATGACAGTTATTTTTACTTTCGAGGTGCGTAGGCCTGTCATCCTGAGCCTGTCGAAGGGTCGCGCGGAGAGGCCTTTGCCTGCTATGGTTCGACAGGCTCACCATGACAGCCCTTTTTTTGAAAGGTTATTGTACTTAAATATGATAATCGCCCTTGTTAAAACAACTCTACCAGCCGCTCCAGGGCCATGCCGCGCGATCCTTTGATGAGGATGGTTGAATGGGTGATGGGGCTGGCTTTTAATGCCGCAATGGCATCTTCGGCAGTGGCGTAACAGGTGTTTTGGCCCATGGTCCATAGTCCATAGTCGATGGACTGCGCAGCTGCGGCAAAATCTTTCCCGATAAAAATGCGTTCGTCAACCGGGGTTTCCAGCGCTTTTTGGATCACGGAGGCATGCTCGGCCGCCGACTCGGGGCCCATCTCGAACATGTCGCCCAGGATGAGTACTTTGCGTGGGGCCTGCAGTTTGCCAATGTTTTCAATAGCTACAAACATGCTGCTGGGGTTGGCGTTGTAGTAATCGCAAATAAGGGTATTGCTTTCCGTTTTCACAATTTGCGAGCGGTTGTTTTTGGGCTGATAGCCTTCGATACCGGCGTTTATCTGCTCGGCAGGGATATTAAAATAGCTGCCGATGGCTATGGCTGCCAAAATATTATGCAGGTTATAAGCGCCAGTGAGCTGGGTTTTTACGGTGTAACTTTGCCCGGTTTTATTGTTGGTGTACTCCAAAGCAAGCAGGGGCGAGTTTTCGACCAGTTGGCCACTCACCAAATCGTCGATAGTATTGGTGCCGTAATACACCACGTTGCCCAGCTTACGGGCGGCAGCCATATCAAGCAATGTTTGGTCGTCGCTATTAATAAAAACCGAGTTTGCTACCTGTTGGCCTGCCAAACTTGCGGACTTCCCGACTTCCGGACTTCCGGACTTTGCCAAATAATCATACAACTCCCCTTTGCCTTTCTTCACGCCCTCTACCCCGCCAAAGCCTTCCAGGTGCGCTTTGCCTACGTTGGTAATTAAACCGTGCGATGGCTGGGCGATGGTGCAAAGCAGCTCGATTTCTTTTTGGTGATTGGCCCCCATTTCGATAACGGCCACCTGGTGGCTGGCGTCGATGGTTAAAATAGTGAGGGGTACGCCTATATGGTTGTTTAAATTGCCCTGGGTGGCCTGGGTTTTAAAGTGTTGGGAAAGTACGGCGTTGATGAGCTCCTTAGTAGTGGTTTTGCCGTTGGTGCCGGTAAGGCCGATAACAGGGATGCTTAACTGGCGGCGGTGGTGGCGGGCCAGATCCTGCAGGGCGGTAAGCACATCGGCCACCAGCAAATACTCGTCGCCCAGCTGGTACTCGGGATTATCAATTACGGCATACGCTGCGCCTGCGGCAATGGCCTGTTGGGCAAAGGTGTTGGCATCAAACTTATCGCCCTTAAGGGCAAAAAACAGGCTGCCGGCCGCAATTTTGCGGGTATCGGTACTGATAACAGGGTGCTGCAGGTATAGCTGGTAAAGTTGCTGGGTAGTAATCATACGTGATGTAAAGGTAATAAGCCCCCTTTAAATTGCGAAAGCAATCATGAATTCAATAAAAACAAACACATGAATAATCTCCCCCGGAAGGGGAGACTTTTTTTGAAGCGGCGTTGTTTTTTTAAGTCCTCCCTACCGGGGAGGATTTGGCTGAAGCTACATATCCGGTTTTTTGGCAAAGCCTATCATGTTGACATCAACCAACTCCAGTGCCTTTACCATGTGCTGAACGGTTTCTTTATATTTTTTAAAGTGCGGGGTTTGGATATGTGCCTGGTAGGCGGCGGTATCGGCGTATATCTCCAGGATGGTGATGTGCGCGGGATTGGTTTTATCGGCCACGGCATAATAAGTTAACACACCAGGCTCGACGCTCACGGCGGTGGTCATTTGCTGTTTGAGGGCGGCATTGTATTGATCTAACTGCGCCGGGTCGATCTGGATTTTTGCCAGCCTTACCATTTGATTTTTTTGCTGTGCCATAGCTTTGTTATTTATACCAAAGGTGAGTATAGTGCAAATGGCCAACAGCAGCAACGCACTAACCGGGCCCGGGTTTGTTTTAAATACTTTCATGTTATTGGTGGTTTAAGAGGGGAGTTAAATTTAGGATAAATTTATGTTGGGTGAGGATTATATTGTAATGTTTGGGGATTGTCGCGGAATGAAAGCTATTTGTTGTTTCGAACGGACGGGAATGGGTAAGGTGCAGGGGGTATTCCATTTTACACAAACGTTGGCTTTGAAAGCGGGTGAAGACTCACCCGGCGAGGCTTCGCCCGCCACCCTCTCTTCGGCTTCGCCGGAAAGAGGGGTTTGGAAGTTTGTTATTTGTTTTTTAATTTAATATATTGATGTATAGCGTTCAAGTCCCTCCTTATGCCGCAGGTGAAGACTCACCCGGCTTCGCCGGAAAGAGGAGCTTGAAGGTTTATTATTTGTTTTTTAATTTATGTATTGATAAACAGCGTTCAAGCCCCTCTTTACACCGCAGGTGAAGAGAGGGTGGCGGGCGAAGCCTCGCCGGGTGAGTCTTCGCCGCCATGCGATATACGCCGTTTCTGCTTCGGAACCCATGACATATCCAATTTTCCTGTCATCCTGAGGTACGAAGGATCTATCAGCTGTGCATGACCGACAGAAAAGTTTGCGAATAGATACTTCGTTCCTCAGCATGACAGTGTTTTATTTTTGTATGTCATTTACCTTTCAATGTTCCGCGCAATTTTGCCACTACCCATGACATATCCAATTTTCCTGTCATCCTGAGGAACGAAGGATCTATCAGCTGTGCATGACCGACAGAAAAGTTTGCGAATAGATGCTTCGTTCCTCAGCATGACAGTGTTTTATTTTTGTATTTCATTTACCCTTTTGAATTTCGCGAAATTTTACAACTTAGGATGACAGCCGTTTATTTTTATATGTCATTCCCCCTGTTCATCCAACTTATCACCGCTTTAATTTCGCCGTAGCTGTAGTTATCGCCGAGGATTTGTTTGAGGGGCGAGAGCATTTGGGAGCCGTAGCTTTCAACGGCATCTTTAATGGCGGGGATTTTTTGGGCGGGTACCAGGGCTTCTACCTCCAGCTGGCCCGATTGTACAAAAAAGCAGAGGTGGCTTTCGATGGTCATGGGCGAGAGGCTGCGCTCGGCGGCAATTTCGGCAACGGTTTTGCCGGTTTGGTAAAGCCTGAGCGACTCGGTACGGGTATCGTTTGTTTTGCGGGCCTTAACGGGTTGCGCCGGACGGACGGACGCCGCCTTGCGTTCTTTCTTGGGCGATTTATAGGCAATTTTTGATTCGAGGCCTTTTTCTTTGGCGTAATCTTTCACGGGCTGCAACAGCTCGCGGCCGTAGCGGGCCAGTTTTACATCGCCAAAGCCCGAGATGAGGCGCAGCTCGTCGAGGCTTTGCGGCAGGTAGGTAGCCATCTCCACCAGGGTAGCATCAGATACAATGATGTAGGCCGGTACGTTTTCATGTTGGGCAATATCGTTACGTACGCGCTTAATGCGGCTCAGCAGTTCGGCTTCGTGCGGTGGCGCCTGTACGTGGGTGTGGGTTTCTTCAACGGTTTCGCTTTCAATAAATTCAACCTTTTGCAGGCCTTTGAGTACGGCGGCGCTTTGGTCGGTTAGTTTTACAATGGGGTATTCGTCGCCGCCCATTTGCAGGTAGCCCATGGTAAGCAGCTCGCGAATGTAGCGCTGCCAGTCGGGCTTACTGATATCGGCACCGATGCCATAGGTTTTAAGGTGTTTATGTTCGTCGCGGATCTTCTCGGATTTCGATCCGCGTAAAAAATCAATCACATAGTTAATGCCGAAACGCTCGTTGAGCCGGGCCACGGCCGAGAGGGCTTTTTGGGCTATCAACGTACCATCAAAACGTTTAAACTCGGTAAGGCAAACATCGCATGAGCCGCAATTGGGCGGGAAAGCCTCGTCAAAATAGTTCATCAGATACTGGCGGCGGCAGCTTTGCAGCTGGCAGTAGCGCACCATATCGTTCAGCTTGTTCAGCATAATGCGGCTTTGGGCCTCGTTGCCCTCTATGCGTGCAAAGTGCTGCAGCTTACCCGCATCGCCCGGCGAATACAGAAGCAATGCCTCGGATGCCAGCCCATCGCGCCCTGCACGGCCGGTTTCCTGGTAATAGCCCTCGATGTTTTTAGGCAGATCGATGTGCACCACGTAGCGCACGTTTGATTTATTGATGCCCATGCCAAAGGCTATGGTGGCCACAATGATCTTCACTTCGTCGCGTAAAAAGGCTTCCTGGTTGCGCACTTTGGTTTCGTTGCTGAGACCGGCGTTGTAGGCTTCGGCAGCAAAGCCGGCGGCTTTCAGGTCGTCGGCCAGGTCTTCGGTTGATTTACGGGAGAGGCAGTAGATAATGCCCGATTCATCCTTCCGCTCATTCAAAAAGTTAACCAGCTGTTGAAAGCTGTTCTTTTTGGGGATAACCCGGTACGTAATATTGGCCCGGTTGAAGGAGGATACAAATACTTTGGGTTTGTTAAGATTAAGTTTCTCGAGGATATCCTTTTGTGTAAGCTTATCGGCAGTGGCAGTAAGCGCGATGACAGGCACATTCGGGAACTCGGTTTTCAACTGGGCCAGCATCAAATACTCGGGGCGGAAATCGTGCCCCCATGACGAGATGCAGTGGGCTTCGTCGATAGCTATCTGTACAACATTCAGCGTTTTTAAAAACGGAACCAGTTTGTTCTCGGCGCCAAACAAACGCTCGGGCGCAAGGTATAGCAGGCGGATTTGGTTGCTTCTTAATTTTTCTACCAGTTGGCGCTGCTCCTCGGGGTTTTGTGCCGAGTTTAGGAAAGCTGCCGGGATACCGCTTACGTTCAGGCTATCTACCTGGTCTTTCATCAGGGCAATAAGCGGCGAGATAACGATGGTTAGCCCGTTAAGCAATACCGCGGGCAGCTGGTAACATAATGATTTGCCGCCGCCGGTTGGCATTAGCGCCATTACATCCTGCCCATTTAATATATGTTGGATAATGGCTTCCTGCTGGTGCCTGAAAGCGCTATAACCAAAATATTTTTGCAAGGCCGATAACGGAGTCATGATTTAGATGTGCAGATTACAGATGTGCAGATTATTTTTTGTTTTTTCAGGGGCAAAATACAAATTATCAGGGAGATTGCTAAAAATTTTAGATTTTTTATGAGTGGATTTTGTCTGAACCCGGATTAAGCGGATTTTTCGGATTATTGGGATTTTGATTTTCAGGTTCCCATAGCGGAAGGAATCCTGGTGCAGACAGGTCATCTGCACATCTGTAATTTGAAATCTGCACATCTACCTAATGTAACAATCTCCACATCTGCACATCTGAAATTTGCACATCTGCACATATTTTCACCATATTTAGCTTTTACTACCATCTATATCAGTTTTATGATAAAAAAGCTACTTGTTGTGTTATTGGCTGTTGTTTCGGCAACGGTATCTTTCGCCCAAAAAATACAATCGCCGGATGAATTCCTGGGTTATAAACTGGGTACCCAGTTTACCCCGCACTACCGCATTGTGGAGTATTTTAAATATGTTGCCCAGGCTTCAAAAAATGTAAAATTACAGCAGTTTGGCAGTACTAACGAGGGCCGTCCCTTGCTGGCCATGTTCGTTGCATCGGATGAAAATATTGGCCGTTTGGAAGAGATCCGCCATAATAACCTGCGGGTGGCCGGTGTAGAAAGCGGACCTGTTATTACCAATGTACCCGTAATTACCTGGTTAAGCTATAACGTACATGGCAACGAGCCCGCATCAAGCGAAGCCGCCATGTGGACTTTATATGATTTAGTCGACCCATCAAACGCCCAAACCCAGGGCTGGCTTAAAAACACGCTGGTAGTTATCGACCCTTGCCTGAATCCGGACGGACGCGACAGGTATGTTAATTTTTATAATTCGGTACACGGTTTGTCGCCGGATGCTTACCCAACCTCGCGCGAGCATGCCGAGCCATGGCCGGGCGGCAGGGTAAACCACTACTACTTTGACCTTAACCGCGATTGGGCATGGCAGCAGCAAAAGGAAACCCAGGCCCGCGTTGGTTTGTATAACCAGTGGCTGCCACAAATACATGTTGACTACCACGAGCAGGGCCCTAACGCTCCATATTACTTTGCCCCGGCTGCCGAGCCTTACCATAAAGACCTTACCCAATGGCAGCGCGATGCCCAGGTACTCATTGGTAAAAACAACGCCAAATACTTTGACCAAAATGGCTGGATGTACTTTACCAAATACGAGTTCGACCTGCTGTACCCATCTTATGGCGATACCTATCCATTATACAACGGCTCAATCGGGATGACTTATGAGCAGGGCGGTATTGGCGCAGGCCTGGCCGTAGTTAACCGTAGCGGCGATACACTTACTTTGGTACAACGGGTGGCGCACCACCACTCTACCGGTTTAAGTACGGTTGAAACGGCATCGGCCAATGCGCAAAAATTTAAAGATGAGTTTAAAAAGTTTTATGACAATAGCCGCACCAACCCGCCGGGCGAGTACAAAACCTATGTTATCAAAAACGATAACAACAATAAAATAAATGCCATGGCCAAACTGCTTGCCCGCAACGGTATTCAGTATGGTTTTGGTTTGGCCAATAAATCGGTAACCGGGTATGATTATATGAACGGCAAAACCGAAGCCTATACCGTAGGTCCTAACGACTTGGTGGTAAATGCCTATCAGCCTAAAGCGGTATTGCTGCATGTGCTGCTGGAGCCCAAAACTATTATCCCCGATTCAAATACGTATGATATTACGGCGTGGTCGCTCCCGTATGCATTTGGGTTGAAGGCTTATGGTATAAAAGAATCATTAAAACCGGCAAGTGCCGAGTGGAGCATTGCCGCGCCGAAGCCCCTGGTAAACACTCATGCTTATGCCTATGTATCATCATGGTCTTCGGTGGCGGATGTAAAATTCCTGGCGGCTTTGTTTAAAAAGAAAATAAAAGTGCGTTATGCCGAAAAATCATTCGATGCTGCCGGCAAAACTTTTGCACCGGGCTCATTATTAATAACCCGCGCGGGCAATGACCGT
This sequence comes from Mucilaginibacter sediminis, assembly GCF_051903035.1. NCBI lineage: Bacteria > Pseudomonadati > Bacteroidota > Sphingobacteriia > Sphingobacteriales > Sphingobacteriaceae > Mucilaginibacter > Mucilaginibacter sediminis. The sequence goes on along the minus strand of NZ_CP170602.1, from coordinate 5,212,184 downwards.
GCCGATTTTGACCAGGTGGTTACCCAAACCGCTGCCGAACTTAACCAGGAGGTTACGCCGCTTTCGTCGGGCTTTGTGGATAAAGGATCGGATCTGGGGTCAGATGCGGTACGTTACATCCGCCAGCCTAAGGTAATGCTGGTTGCCGGCGATGGCGTAAACTCCGAAGCCATGGGCGAAGTATGGCACTTGTTTGAAGCGCAATTGGGCTACCCTATTACGCTGATCAGGTACCAGGATATTCCCCGCACACGCCTGGCCGATTTTGATGTAGCTATTTTCCCTGACGGACGCTACGATGATTTCCCATCCGATAAGTTGCAAAACTGGGTGCGTGATGGCGGCCGTTTAATTGCTATTGATAATGCTGTGGCATCGCTGGTTGATAAAAAAGGCATCCTGCTGAAAAAGAAAGAAGATAAAAAAGACGATAAGGATAAAGATAAGACCGTTAAAATTTATGGCGACCGCGACCGGGATGCTATCCGCGGCATGATTCCCGGGGCTATTTTTAAATTAAACCTGGATAATACCCATCCGCTTGGTTTCGGCCTGCCCGACTATTACTATTCATTAAAAATGAATGATGATATCTATGAGCTATTTGGCGGCGAAGACGGCTGGAATGTAGGTACTATAAAAAAAGACAGCTATGTATCGGGCTTTGCAGGTGCAACAGCCAAACAAAAAATTAATAACGGTTTATTGCTTGGCGTTCAGCCCATGGGCCGCGGCTCGGTTGTATATATGGTTGACGATCCGCTGTTCCGCAGTTTCTGGGAAAACGGTAAACTGCTGTTTAGCAATGCCGTGTTTATGGTGGGGCAGTAGGCCCCAAGCCGAGTCCCCAGCCCCCTGAAGGGGGAGCTTTTGATTAGCTAAAACGCCCGCCTGTTAAACAGGTGGGCGTTTTAGCTAATCGGATGTTTATGGCAGTCCTAAAAATACTCATCATTATCCTGCCCTAACAATTATTTCACCATTCACTACTCACCACTCACCAACAGGGGCATCTTTAATTTTCCCGAGTATTGATGTTGGCAGATAAGGCCGTCCGCCGGTTGCGGGTACGCAGGTGCCGGTGAATACTGCTTTGGTCATTACCTTGTTATTAAAAATGATAGATTGTTTAAAATGCAGTTTGGGCAGGCCTGCTTTATCGGTGTATAAGGTGCAGGTAACCGTAAATTCATCGCCTTTTTTTAACGACCGTAAAAAACTGATGCTGTAGTTTGATAGCACCATATGAACGCCATTTTTGGCCTCGGTTTCAAAATCGAAACCCAGCACTTCCCTGATATAGTCATGGCGGCAGTATTCCATATAAAACGGATAGTATAAGCCATCCATAATTTGCTGCACATCTATGTGCTCGTCCTTTGCAACGTAAGTTTTTGTGTATTCCATGGTGGTGTTATGTTAATCGTTTAGTCTTTGGTCGAAGGTCTTGAGGTCTGAGTTAAAATGAAAAAATTAACTTTTGAGTCATGCCTTTTAATTCAAGACTTAACAGTTAGCCCGCAAATATATGGCAATCTGTTATATGATATCTGCCAAAAATGAAGAATTGCGCCAGGCGCTATCAAGGCCAGGGAGACAAAAGAGGATTCCTGCAATACATCAATCAAAGGAATGCCGGCAGTATATAATTACAAAAGGCAGCATAAGTATTGTTTTTTATTTTCCAGTTGTTGTAATTACCCGCAGTAACTACAACCACAAGCCGCAGCGATTTGCAAAAAAATATAGCGTTGCCGCCATTGCCTTTGGCCTCGGTAATATCATAGGTTTGTTTGTTGATGGTTTCCTGGTATGTCCAAAATTGGTAACCATAGCCTCCTTTTTTTATCAGCTTTAACTCGTTACGGGCTACATGAGTACTCAAAGAAGAATTGGCCCATGCTTTGGTTAAAACATGTTGTTTATTCCAATTGCCATCATTCATATAGAGCATGCCTATCTTTAGCATATCTCTTGATGTTAAGCGCAGGCCCGAGGCAGCAGATGGCATGGATTTTTTAAAGAAGAGCCCGTTCCATTCAAATTTTTTGATACCCAGCGGGGCGAATAAATACTTTTCGGCAAATTTATCTATCGGCATCCCACTGTTTTTTTCGATGATCTCGGCCAGTATTTGCGTGCTGCCGCCACTGTAAACCCAATAGCTGCCGGGCTTATACTTGGTATCCCTGTTTAATATAAACCCAATCGGATCAACAGTAAGGTTCATCCTAACCTCGCTGTTTAGCGGATTTGAATAAGAAATGTACTCGTTCCAGCTTAAGCCACTGGTCATGGTAAGCAGATGGCGGATGGTGATTTTTGATTTTATAGAATCGTTATACCGGGCATACTCCGGGAAGTAGTTAAAAACTGGTTCATCAATACTACCGATGAACTTATGTTTAATAGCGATACCAATACAGGCTGATACAACGCTTTTGGTAATGCTGCGGCAGTCATGAAGGTCGCCAGCCCCGTGATCGATGTATCCCAAATTTTTCCCGTTGTTTTGATCGTACCCCGCAAAGTAATGTTCATATATAAGTTTATTATCCTTCATGATCAATAAACTGTGAATGTTAGGGAAACTATCCGCAAGTATCAGTTTTGTGAGTTGGATGATTTTAGAGGAATCTGATTTGAGTGTATCCAGGTTGTCCACAACAATACCGTCATTTAATAGTGGCGGCTTTAAATATGAATAAACAGCCGGGCGGTAATGGCTGGTTTTACAGCCGGTAAACGTGCATAAAGCTATTATCGGCGCAAATAAACTAATGGGGATATACCTGATTGATTTCATAATGCCATGTTTTGATTGAAGCAAAACTGGCGAATTATAAAAAAAGGAAAAATGAACCTATGTTAATAAATTTGCTTCCTGATGCGGCTGAGCGCCTGGGGCGTTATACCAATGTAGGATGCAAGGAATTTTAGCGGGATCTCTTTAACCAGCCGGGGCTTTTCTTTAAATAAATTAAGGTATCGTTCTTTTGCCTGGTATTTTAATGCAGATAACTCTCTTTTAGCCTTAATCAGGTATATCTCTTCGCTCAAAATTCGTCCAAGAACATTTGAAACCGGCATGGTAGCATAAAGCTGCTGTAAATCATCATAAGAAAAACTCCAGATGATGGTTTCGGTAATTGTTTCTGCATTATATTCAGCAGGCTGGCGCGTCAAAAAAGAATCGTAACAGCACATAAGTTCGTTTTCAAATATGATGGCAAAGGTAATTTCTTTATCAAGCGATTGCCTGATAAAAAACCTTACAATACCTTTTTCAATAAATGAAATGCGGTTTTCAACCTGTCCTTCCTTTAACAGGAGGCTTCTTTTGGGTAACTCTTTCCGGGTCAGTTTTTTTGAGAATATTTCCCAGTCGTTATCGGCAATTGGAAAATATTTTTCAAAATAAGTTCTGAACTGATGCATAGGTTGAAGGTGTAGCCTGCTATAGGCAGTATACAAACTTAATAAATTAATCACGAGGACTAAATTCCGACGTTAGCTTTTGGTCGATACTGCAGCTTATTGACAAATCCGTTGAAGTTTAAAAAGAGAAGGCGGCTACTCGCCGGCTTTTAGGGACGCCGGCCCCGGCAGGAAAATTATGGAGCCTGCCATTCAAAGTTGCCACGATAAACCTGCACATAATAGGTATTAAGTTAGGCCGAATATCATTTTCCCCGGTGTTTGAGCGATTTACCCCCTTTGGCAATCATTAAAATGTTTCATATTTGAACTTCAAATAGGAAACATTTGAGCCGGCATCTTTGCCATATCGCAACCTGGATGTTATAACAGGCTGCAACCAATAAACCACAACAAAGCAACCTATAAATATGTGTAACTATATATTGAGTAAAAATTTCTTCATCGCACTGTTATTGGCAGCCCTGAACGGTATATGTTATGCCCAGCAGCCGGGATTTAATCCGGTTATTCCGGATTACTCCGCAGATCCCTCGGTAGTTACGTTCAATGGCGTGTATTATCTTTACGGAACATCAGACATTGACCAGAAGCTTGACAGGATGGGCCCGCCAGTGGTATGGAAATCGCCCGACCTGATTAATTGGAGCTACAACGGGAATATATTACCGGTTATTGACTGGAGTAAGCCTTATACTTACAAAGACCGGAATGGCACAGATAAAACCGGTTACTTCCGTTTTTGGGCGCCAGGGAAGGTATTTAAAAAGGATGGTGCATACCAAATGTTTGCTACCATTGTTAAACCCGACGGGCAAGTGGGTACCTACCTGCTGGCAGCCGCGATACCCGAGGGGCCATTTCATTTTACTAATGGCACGGGTGTTTACTTTAACGAACCCGAAAAAGCCGGCCAAGAGACTAAACCCGTAGCGAATGATATTGACGGCGACCCGTTTGTTGACGATGACGGGTCGGCCTACCTGGTGTGGAGGAAAAGAAATATATCGAAACTTAGCCCCGACTGGAAAACCCTGTCAGGAGATAAAATACTTATACAAACCTCGCGGTCCGGCTACTCTGAAGGCCCTTTCCTGTTTAAGCGCAAAGGGATTTATTATTATGTTTATACACTAAGTGGCGGCTCCAACTATGTGTATGCTTATATGATGAGCAAAACCGGCCCCCTGGGGCCGTATTCGGCCCCTTCCGGTGCCGATATTATACTACAGTCAGATATCGCTGCCAATGTTTGGGGGCCGGGGCATGGCAACGTATTTGAAATGCCGGGCACCGGGCAATACGTTTTCTTTTACCTGGAATATGGTAATGGTTATACAACCCGACAGGTTTTTGCCAATAAACTGGATTTTAATGCTGATGGAACCATTAAACCCGTGAAGGTAAACCGCGCCGGCATAGGCTCATTGTTAAAAAACAGCTACCCCGCGGCCATAAAGCCAGTGGCTGTTAAGGCATCGGGCTTCAAGCCTGATTCTTTAATCAAGTCTATTATCGACACCGCGATATCCGGTATTGCAGGCATTGCTCCCCGCGATAAGGGCGAAGGCGTTGTTGCCGTTCAGCGTATCATGAATGGTAAGCCCGAAAATGCGGTGGATGGCAACAACGGGACTTTCTGGATGGCATCCGGTAAAGATACCCAGCCCTGGCTTGAAGCCGACCTGGGATCGCCTAAAAAGATTAACAGGTGCGAGTTGTATTTTGTGGCCTCCACCTTAGGGCATACCTGGAGGCTGGAGAAATCAACCGACGGAAAAAAATGGCTAACGGTTAAAATAAACACCGAAACTGTAGTGCGGTCGCCGGAGGTTGCCGCTAAAATAGGATTGGCGAGGTATGTTAGGGTAACCATACTATCCGGTGCGCTGGGCCTATGGGAAATGAAGCTATATTAATGCCATCATACCGAAAAGATGAACCAACATATAAAAGATTATATTTTACAAATGTTCAGGGCCGTTGCCCTCGTTTCCAGCCTGGTACTATTAACTGTATTTTGGGGATGCGGCAACTTGCGTGCACAGAACCGGCAAAAAGCACGATACACCATATGTAACCCGCTGGACCTTGACTACAGATTTTGCCTTGATACGCCATCGCGCAGGGAGGCTGCCGACCCTGCCGTCATCGTTTTTAAAGGCGAATACTACCTTTTTGCTTCCAAATCGGGAGGATATTGGCACTCGCCCGACCTGAAGCAATGGAAACTTATAAAAACGAATGATTTGCCGTTGGAAGATTATGCGCCAACCGCCGTGGTAATAGGAGATACGGTTTTGTTTATGGCCTCTACCGGAAAGGATGGAGGTAAGATTTACAAAACGGGTAATCCGCAAAGCGGAAAGTGGACAGTTGCCAATCCGGCGTTTCCGATCAGCCTGGTTGACCCGGACTTGTTTCTTGATGATGATAACCGGCTTTATCTTTATTATGGCTGCTCAAATATCAATCCCATTTTTGTTGTAGAGCTCGACATGAAAACCCTGATGCCCAAAGCGCCGGCTGTTTCGCTTATCAATAGCGATCGTTCTGTTAATGGCTGGGAACGCTCGGGCGAGCATAACGAACTGCCCACACGGCCATGGATTGAGGGGGCGTGGATGACAAAAGTTAAAGGAAAATATTACCTGCAATATGCTTGTCCCGAAACAGAATTTAAAAGCTATTCGGATGGGCTTTACACAGGCGATTCGCCGGTAGGCCCTTTCCACCTGGCCCCGAATAATCCGTTTTCTGCCAGGCAGGGAGGCTTTATAGGCAGCGCGGGCCATAGCAGTACCTTCCAGGACAAATACGGTAATTATTGGAGAATCTCGACAATGACCATATCGGTACATCACCGATATGAGCGCCGGTTGGGGATTTTTCCGGCTTTCTTCCGGTCCCCGGATGACGCTTATACTTACACCGGTTATGGCGACTATCCTTTTTTTGTACCTGATAGCCGGATAAGCGGCCCCCCTGATCTGGCTACAGGATGGGCGTTGTTGTCTTACAACAAGCCGGTTTCGGTTTCGTCCCAAATTAAGGGGCATGAGGCTTCATTGGCGACGGATGAGGATGTCAGGACATATTGGAGCGCTGCAACCGGCAGTGATAGGGAATGGATAAGTATGGATTTGAAAGCCAGAAGCAGAATTAATGCGATACAAATTAACTTTGCCGATTATCATGCCGGGATATACGGCCGGAAGCCCAAAGCTGCTTACGATTATTTACTGGAAGTATCGGCCGATAATGCCCATTGGACACAAATAAACAATACCTGGTTAACAGCGCTGGATAACCCACACCCCTATATTGAATTGGCTAAACCTGTAATTGCAAGGTATGTGCGTATCAGGAACGTAAGCGTTCCCGGCGGCACTTTCGCATTATGGGGACTGCGGATATTTGGGAAGCCATTACAGCAACTGCCCAAAGAAAAAATTACTTTTACTGCAGTGAGGGATAGTGCCGACAGGTGCCGTATTCGTTTAAAATGGCCTGCCGCTCAATCTTCAGCAGGCTATAATATCAAGTATGGCATAGCACCCGGCAAATTGTATCAGAACTACCAGGTAAATGGAAAAAACGGCGCCGAAATCGGAAATTTAAATAGCAAACAAAGCTATTACTTTACCGTGGAGCGTTTTAACGAAAACGGCATCGTCAAAAGCGGTCACGTCGTATTCATTAAATGACACCACCGGCGAAAATGGATTTATCCTGAACGATATTGCCGCCGGGTAATAATACAAAATAACTGCATTGACAGATTTTAACCAACAATAAAAATGATAAAAAAAACGGTACTTATTCAACTGATCGCCTTGCTGACAGTGCGCGCCGGCGTAGCTAATGCGCAAACAAAGCTTGATACCAATGCAAAGCAATTTTTCCTTTTTTCGTATTTTGTTGAGCAGGACGCCGGTGTTAACCTTGCTATAAGCACAAATGGTATCAATTGGCTGCCCGTTAACCACGGAAAGGTTGTAGCAACACCACAGGTGGGCGAAAAGTTGATCAGGGACCCCAGCATCAACCTGGGAGCAGATGGAATTTTCCGGATGGTATGGACCACAGGGTGGAAAGGTAAAAACATTGGCTATGCCGAATCCAAAGATCCGGCAAAATGGGGAGATGAAAAAGCCATTCCTGTAGGTTCAGGTATAGATAGTACCAACAATTGCTGGGCACCCGAAATATTTTTTAACCCTCAAAAGAAAAACTACATGATCTATTGGTCGTCAAATATCGGTCCGTGGAAAAAAGGAGGAGAAGGCAGGATATATTTTGTAACTACAAAGGATTTCAAGGTATTTAGCAAGCCCGCTGTTCTTTTCCGCAACGGATCGCCGGCGGGCGGTGCAGCCGGCAACCAGGGGCCGATAGATGCTTTTATTTATAAGGATAACAAACGCTATGTTTTATTTTATAAAAAGGACGATAACACCCATATTCCTAATATTTATTATCGGGCCAGCCAAAGCCCGGAAGGACCCTGGGGCGATGAACATGGGCCGGTGACCCCATCAACAGGTGATGAAGGCCCGTCGATAGTAAAAATAGGTTCAAACTATTGCATGTTTACAGATCCCTTCGAGAGCGATTTTGCCTACATATTTACCTCGAAAGATCTGAACACTTGGAAACGCCAACCAACTGATCTTAAAATGGCGCACGGAACGGTTATCGAAATTTCTAAACAAACAGCCCTTAAACTATTGAACGAATAAATTATTCGCCCTTGTTGGTGTTCATCCCTAACCGGGACAGGTTAGCTGTAAATGATTTAAACAGATAACATCCGATTTTATATATAGAGACTAACAAAATGCCTCTGAATTTTTTCAGGGGCATTTTGATGGTATGTTAGATATCGGAAAATAATTAAGCCCGATTTTAAAATTCCACCTCGAAAATCAATCTATACCTTCTTATAAATAGCATCCAAATTCCTGCCCATTTCTTTATAATCCAGCCCATAGCCCACTACAAATTCATTTTCGATTTCAAAACCAACATATTTTAGCTCGTCGATTTTCTTTTGCAAGGCAGCAGGCTTTAACAACAATGAACATACTTTAATAGAAGCCGGACCACGTTGTTTCAATTTGTCTATCAGGTAATGTACGGTGTTTCCGGTATCAACAATATCCTCAATAATCAGCACGTCGCGGCCTTTTATATCCACAATTAAATCAATATCGTCGCGGATTTTCAGTTTACTGGTAGTGCCGCCATAATAGGAGGCCAGCTTTGTAAACGAGATTTCGCAGGGGATAGAAATTTGCTTTATCAGGTCGGCTATAAATAAGAAGCTTCCGTTAAGTACTCCCACAAATACCGGAATACTCTGTTTGAAATCTTCATTTAACTGTAGGCCGATAGCTTTTACACGTTCTTCAATCGTTTCGGCATTAATAAGAGGCTCAAACTCAAGGTCTGCGATTTTGATTTTCATTGATTTGTTTTTACGGGGTATTGCCGATGATCTATCGTATTACTGTTAATGCCTCGGCCATTACAATTTTAATCTCCTAAAATAGTAAAATCGCTCGCAAATTGCACGTAAAATAATTGTAACATATATAACGTTATCTTTGCACTCTTATATGATCGACTACCAGGCCCACACCTTAGCCAATGGCATCCGTATTTTGTACAAACAATCGCCATTTACAATAACGCATTGCTGCTTTATTGTAAACGCAGGCTCGCGCGATGAAGCCAACCGGCAGGAAGGCCTTGCCCATTTTATTGAGCACCTTTTGTTTAAAGAAACAGAACGGCGCAATACCAACCAGATCCTGAACCGGCTGGAACTTGTTGGCGCCGATTTAAACGCTTATACTACCAAAGAATATACCTGCATCCACGCCTCATTGCTTAATCAGCACCTGGAACGGGCTATTGATTTGTTTGAGGATATTCTGTTCCATTCTACCTTCCCCGAAGATGAACAGGAAAAGGAACGCGGCGTAATACTTGACGAGATAGCCTCATACCTCGATCAGCCCGAAGAAGCCATACAAGACGACTTTGAGGAATTGCTGTTTAAGGACCATCCTTTTGGTAAAAACATTTTGGGTACACCTGAAACCGTTGGCCGCATGAACAGCGATGATATGCGGGCCTTTATTAAAGCCAATTACAGCACATCCGAAATGATATTTGCTGTACATGGCAACTACGATTTTAAGAAGGTAGTAAAGCTGTGCGAAAAATATTTCGGCGGGATAGAGGCTCATCACCCCAAAAAAAGCAGGATTGCACCAAAGGCAAATAACAGCGGCATTGTAATTGTTAAAAAGCCAATATCGCAAACGCATTGCATTATTGGCGGGCAGGCTTACCCATCATCTCATCGGCATAAATACGGGTTATTACTGCTTAATAACTTGTTGGGCGGCATGGGGATGAGCAGCCGCTTAAATCTCGAGATCCGCGAAAAGTATGGCATCGCTTACACCATCGAATCAAACTATACCCCGTTTAGCGATACCGGTATTTTCTCTGTTTACTTTGGCACGGATAACGAAAAGGCCGAAAAGGCATCGCGCCTGGTACACAAGGAACTGAAGAAGCTACGCGATCAAAAGCTGGGCACCCTGCAGTTGCACCAGGCCAAGCAAAAGTTTATTGGGCAAATAGCTCTTGCCGAAGAGAACCGCATGAGCCTGATTATATCAATGGCCAAAAGCCTGCTGGATTTTAATCATATTGATACGCTGGAAGATATTTTCGACAAAATAAATGCCGTTACCGCCGAACAATTGCTGGAAATAGGCAACGAAATATTTGATAATGACAGGCTTATTACATTGAAGTTTGAGCCTAAGTAATAAACCTGTATTTTTGCAAAATGAAGTACCCTATCATCGCTTACGGAGACCCTGTTTTAAGAAAGAAAGCAACAGCCATTGAGCCGGATGAATATCCACATATTAAAGAATTAGTTAATAACATGTTTGAAACTATGTACGGTGCCCGTGGCGTTGGCCTGGCAGCCCCGCAGGTAGGCATGTCTATGCGTTTGTTTGTGGTTGATGCCACCCCGTTTGATGATGATGAACCCGAACTTCAAGACTTTAAGAAAGCATTTATAAACGCTACCATTATAGACGAAACCGGCGAAGAATGGGGCTTTAACGAAGGCTGCCTGAGTATCCCGGATATACGCGAAGATGTTTACCGTAAACCGGTAATTAGGATATCCTACTACGACGAAAACTGGAAACACTACGAAGAGACCTTTAAAGGCATGGCCGCCCGTATTATCCAGCACGAATATGACCACATTGAAGGTAAACTATTTACCGATAAACTGAGCCCGCTACGCAAACGCCTTATCGAAAAAAAATTGAACGATATTTCAAAAGGCGCTGTGAATGTTGAATATAAGATGAAATTTCCGGCTGTAAAAAAGGGGAGATAGTTTCTGAGGACTGGGTTCTGAGGTGTGTGGTCGGTGATTAGAAGTCTGATATTTGAGAGATATGATCAGAAAAGGTATGCTACCCAATGGTGATATATACTACAAATCCTTCTTTCCGTACAGGCCACAGACCTCACACAACAGGCCACAGATAATTACTTACTATCCGCATCCGATATCTGCTTGATCAGGCTGCCCCAGGCCAGGGGGTTAAGTAGCGGGTTGGGCGTAAGTGAATGCGTGTTGAGGATGGTGTTGTGCATTGATTGCGCGTTTGCCGATTGTATTTCCTGTGCATCCCTGGGCAAGGTATTATACAAGGCTGATAATGATGCTTTGCTAATGTTTTTACGCGCAATTTCGAGGTCATCATCAGCAAGTTTTATAGCTAAAAAATCTTTCTTAAACTCGTCTGTAGTAGCCCACGGAAATACGTGAAATGTAGGCAGGTTAATAATTTGTGGCTTAAGGTTTACCTGCAAAGTATAGCTTTTGGTATTCAGGTTTGATGGTATAACCACCAGTATTTGCCCGTAACCAACGCAGGTAAAGCGCAGGGTATCCTGCTCATGTGCCACAAATGAAAAATAGCCTTTATAATTACTTAAGTAAACCTGGTTATGAAAAGATGTATTGGTAATTGATACATAAGGCACAATGACATCCGTACTATCGGCATTATGTACTACACCTGTAAATTGAACAAGTGGCCTGTCATCGTGTTTTTGTGCAAACGCCGCAACCGATGCAAACAATAAAAATATAATAACCAGGTACTTCATATACTTAAACACCTATTTGCTGTAGTTACCTTAATAACGCCAAATAGTTTCAAAAAGTTGCTCAAAAATAATTAATACAGTAAATTACAAACAGGATTTAACAATACTTAACACTATCTTAAATTTTCTGGCAGCACCGCATTCGGATCATCAATGTCGGTAAGGTTTAATGCTTCAACACTGGTAATTTCGGGCACTGCTTTTTTTATGGCTTGCTCAATGCCGGCCTTAAGGGTCATGATGCTCATAGGGCATGAACCGCACGAACCCAATAGTTTTAATTTAACAACACCCTCGGGCGTAATCTCTTCAACTGAAACATTCCCGCCATCAGCTTCCAGATACGGACGAATGGTATCTAAAGCTGCTTCAACCTGACTTAATAAACTCATTTTTACTAATTTATAACTAAAGTAAAGTTATCAATAATTTGCAATATATTTTATACTTAAAGTGGTTAGTCCAAAGTCTTAAGTTCTGAGACCTACGACTCAAGACTTAGAACTTTAGACTTCTGACTCAAGGCTCGCTTCAAATGCTTTCGCGTTTGATATAGCTACCTGCTGCGCTACGCGCTGGGCCATGTCAATAAAGGCTTTGGTCATTACACCATCAGCGTCCAAAATTGCCGGGGTACCTGCGTCGCCCGAGTCGCTGATGCTTTTTACCAGGGGGATTTCGCCTAAAAAGGGCACATCCAGTTGTTCAGCCAGTTTCTGCCCGCCGCCATTGCCAAAGATATAATACTTGTTGTCTGGCAGTTCGGCCGGCGTAAAATACGACATGTTTTCAACCACGCCCAGTATCGGCACATTGATGGCCGGCATCATAAACATACCTACTCCTTTGCGGGCATCGGCTAAAGCCACGTTTTGCGGCGTAGTTACTATAACCGCCCCGGTAACCGGGAAGGTTTGCGTAATAGTAATATGGATATCGCCTGTGCCTGGGGGCAAATCTACCACCAGGTAATCCAGCTCGCCCCAATCGGCATCATTAAACAGTTGTTTTACAGCTGTTGATACCATTGGCCCGCGCCATGGAACCGGTTGGTTTGGATCGGTAAAAAAGCCTATCGACAATAACTTTATGCCATATTTTTCAATCGGTTCAATACGGGTTTTGCCGTCAACCGAGCTTGCCTGCGGGCGTGCACCTTCCAGCCCAAACATAATGGGTACAGATGGGCCGTAAATATCTGCATCAATCAATCCCACCTTGGCGCCCGATTTTGCCAGGCCCAATGCCAGGTTAGCAGCAACGGTTGATTTACCAACGCCACCTTTACCCGATGCTACCGCGATGATATTTTTAACCCCCGGTACACCTGTGTTTTTCTGCGTGGTAACGCGCGATGTCATGTTAACATCTACCACAACATCTTTGCTGATAAAGTAGCTGATGGCATTGCGGCAGGCATTTTCAATCATAGCCTTTAACGGGCAAGCCGGTGTGGTTAGTATAACCGAAAAGCTAAGCTTGTTGCCATCAATATGTATATCCTGTATCATGTTGAGGGTAACCAGGTCTTTTTTCAGGTCTGGCTCTTCAACATTGCCCAGTGCTTGTAAAACTTGTTCTTTAGTGATTATCATAATATTATGGCAAATTTATGAAAACGAGTGGTTGATTTGTGTTTAAGCAGGAAACAAATTACAGAAACAACCGTTTGCAGGGGATAAGAATTAGTTTAGTTTTGGAAAAATTTACTTATGAAGCGCCTTAACCCTAAATATATACGCATAGCCGCATTTGTCCTTATCCCGCTGTTCCTCATATTGTTAATAGGCGGTTATATTGCCTATTCAAAACGCGAGGCCCTGCTCCAAAAAGCTATCGTCAAAGCTACTGCAAAAGCAAAGCACGATTATAATTTGGATGTAAAAATCGGCTCGGCCCATTTTACCGGCGCCGCAACAGTTTCTTTTTCGGATGTTACGATAGTGCCCGAGCAGCGTGACAGCCTGTTACGCATCAAAAACTTTGTAGTGAGTGTTAAGCTGTTACCGCTTATAGTTGGTAACATTAAATTATCGGATGTTTTATTACAGGATGGCTTTATCAACCTTACGAATATCAAGGGGGTTAAAAACTTTGATTTTTTGTTTAAAAAGAAACGCGATACCACGTCAACAACCAAAGCCGATCTATCTGTACTGGCCAACAACCTGGTTAACGAGGTGCTGTATAAAATACCCGATAACCTTACATTGAGCAATTTTGTGGTAAGTTTTAAGGATGATAGCACACAATTAAAACTACTTGCAAAAACAGCGCAGATAAAAGATGGTAACCTTACCTCAACCATTGATGTTGATAACGGCGAATCTACCTGGCATTTTATGGGTAAAATGCACCCATCTGATAAAAACATCGATATAAAACTTTATGCCGATGGCAAAAAGATAGAATTGCCCATTATACAGGAAAAACTTCACCTGAAAATAAATGCTGATACCATATCAACCAAATTAACCAAGGTTGAACATAGTGGGGGCGAAACCCGGATTTACGGATCATGGGGGGTAAGCAACCTGCTCATCAATCATCCCGGCTTATCGCCCGGCGATATTGTTTTTCCTAAGGCATCCATTGATGCCAATTTGTTTGTGGGTAGTAATTACGTGTCTATTGATAGTTCGTCAACAATTCATATAAAAAACCTGGTAGCCAGGCCGTATGTAAAATACACGCTCAATCCAACCAAAATATATGAGCTTAAAATGAATACCGACTGGCTTAATGCCACCGACGTTTTTGACTCCTTTCCACAGGGAATGTTTGATGCCCTGGATGGCATTAAGGTTGCCGGAAAGCTGAAATATAGCATGCATTTTTTTATGAATGCAACTAAGATAGACGACCTGCAATTTGATTCTCGTTTGGATAAGGATGGCTTCCGGATAATTAAGTATGGCAAAACAGACCTGGGTAAGTTAAATAGCCCGTTTGTTTACACACCATATGAAAAAGGAAAGCCGTTGGCACCACACCTCATTGGTCCGGACAACCCCGAATTTACGCCGCTGGAACAAATAGCCCCCAATCTGCGCAACGCGGTTATGACTGCCGAAGATCCTTCATTTTATACCAACCACGGCTTTGTAGAAGAAGCATTCCGCAAATCATTGGCAACCGATTTTAAAACCAAAAAGTTTAAGCGCGGCGCCAGCGGCATATCGATGCAGTTGGTTAAAAACTCTTTTTTAAACCGCGATAAAAACCTGGCGCGTAAAATTGAAGAGATATTGATTGTTTGGATCATCGAAAACAACCGCATCATGACCAAAAACCGGATGTTGGAGGTTTACCTGAACATCATTGAATGGGGCCGCAACATATACGGTATTAATGAGGCATCGCATTTTTATTTTGGCAAATCGCCGTCAGAGCTTACCCTCGGCGAGAGTATTTACCTGGCCAGCATTGTTCCGTACCCTAAAGGGGGCTTATACGCGTTTCAGCCCGATGGCAGCCTGAGGCCCGGCTTGCATGGCTACTTTAACCTGATAGGCAAGTTGATGGCCGAAAAGGGCCTTACACCACGCGATACCAGCGCCTACGGATTTTATAACGTTAGGTTA
This sequence comes from Mucilaginibacter sediminis, assembly GCF_051903035.1. Classification (NCBI taxonomy): domain Bacteria; kingdom Pseudomonadati; phylum Bacteroidota; class Sphingobacteriia; order Sphingobacteriales; family Sphingobacteriaceae; genus Mucilaginibacter; species Mucilaginibacter sediminis. The sequence continues at coordinate 5,196,936 of NZ_CP170602.1, read as the reverse complement.
AGGGAAGGTTTAAGGGAAAGAATTGCGCCTATTGATACCGCAAAAGCTGATAGCCTGATGAAACAGGGTGGAAACGATGACAATGAAACCTTACCCGTTATTGAAGAACCTGTAAAAAAGCCAACCTTTTTTCAGCGCCTTTTTGGTAAAAAAGATAGCGTAGAGCAAAAGAAAGAACAGGTAGAAAAGCAAAAAGAAAAAACGGCCAAAGAAAAGCTTAAAGAGCAGATTGAAGCCCTTAAGTTGGATTATAAAAACCGGATTGATAATATTGATACAGCCGGCAAAACCCGGAAAGACATTCGCCAGGAAAAACGACGGCTTAAAAAAGAAGAAAGCGATAAAGAAGACGAACTGAAAGCTAAAGCCAATTTATAGTTTACGGTGACATGACGAATTTAAATGTTTAAACATCTATTTTTGTCTCAACAAAATTAGAAATCGTCATGTCACTAATAGATCAATTACAAAAAAGGGCCGCTGTAAAAAAATTCGACCCTTCTAAAAAAATAAACGCCGGGCAGTTAGATCAATTGCTAAGCGCCATACAACTGGCTCCATCGTCATATGGCCTACAATCATTCAAAGTGATTGTAGTTCAGGATGCCGAAACACGACAAAAGTTACGTGCAGCAGGTTATAACCAACCTCAAATCACAGATTCATCGGCATTATTCGTTTTTGCCTCTCTAACTTCGTTGGACGAAGCTTTTGGCAAAAAATTTATCGACCTGGTTGCCGATATTCGTAGCGTAGAACGTGAAAGCCTTGCCGGGTACGAACAAATGATTTTAGGCAGATTAAGCAGCCATACAGATGAGCAAAAATTAGCCTGGTCTCATAAGCAAACTTACATTGCTTTGGGTGTATTGGTATCCGAAGCTGCTGAATTAGGTATTGACGCAGCGCCAATGGAAGGTTTTGATGCCGCCCAATTTGATGAGATACTGGGTTTAAAGGAATTAGGCTTAACCACCTCTGTTATTGCCGCCGTTGGCTACCGTGCCGACGATGACGTTTACAGCAAAATGCTTAAAGTGCGCAGGCCAAAAAGCGAGCTGTTTATACACGTGTAATTGGTGGGTGGTTAATTAAGTTGATTGGGTTAAGTGGTTGATAGGGTTTGGAAAGCTTGATGAAGTTTAGGACTCAATCAACTTAATCTAACCCAATCAACCTAATTCAACTCAATCAACCACTCTCTACTCACCCAAAGAACTCCTTCTGATAAACAATTTAGATTTTAAAACCACGTGCCGTTTGTGGTTTGATGCCGTTTTATGCTCCAGTGCTTCAAAAAGGAGGTTAGCGGCTTTGATCCCCATTTCGTAAGCAGGCTGGGTAATTGTTGATAGGGCAGGGCTTAACAAGGGAGCTATTCCCAAACTGGAAAAACTAACTATTTTCAATTGTTTGGGAATTTGTATTCCCAAATCGTTACAAACATAATAAGTGGCAAATGCCAAACGCTCAACCGAGCTAAAAATCCCATCGGGTTTTATTTCCTGCAATACCTTGGCCAATATCTTGTAGTTTACCTTTTCATCGTTACTACAATCAATCACCAGTTCATCGTCAAAGGCTACCTTATGCTTTTTAAGGGCATCCATATAACCCTGCATACGCACCTGTCCAATAGAAATACTTTTGTTTACTACCAGGTAGGCTATTCTGCGGCAACCTGTTTGCAGCAGATGCTCTGTGGCATCAAAGCTACTATCATAATCATTGGTGGTTACCTTAGCTGCATCAATATCTTCATATACCCTGTCGAAAAACACAACAGGAACATTTTTTGATTCCAGCTGGCGCAGGTAATTATGGTCGTTGGCCTCGCCCGATACCGACATGATGATACCGTCAACCTTTCCGTTGTTCAGGTAATTTACAAATGAAACTTCCTTTTCAAAAACATCATCGGTTCTATACAGCAAAATATAAAAACCCTTTTTACGGGCAACCTCTTCAATGCCGTTTATGGCCTGCGAAAAAAAGTCGTTGGCTATTTCGGGTATAATAACAGCCAGCGTTTTGGTTTTTTTATCCCGAAGGTTACTGGCGTAATGGTTGGGTAAAAAGTTATGCTCTTTGGCAAAAGCCAGGATGCGTTCTTTGGTATCTTTATTAATATCAGGGTTGCCGTTAAAAGCCCTCGAAATAGTTGACGTAGAAATATTGAGCTCCTTCGCCAGTTTCTTTATATTAACAATATCCATTATTATCTCGTAAATCTTTTATCCAGTCAAATGTAACAAAACTCATCTATTAACTACCGAAAAAACGGGGGCAATTAATGCTAAATATGTTAAAATCATATCATAATGTGTACACCTTTCACTACGGTAAAATATAGTTTAACTGCAAGTTAATCAATGGCATGCGCTTTGCACACCTAAACATGAAGGGATGGAAAAGAGCATGGCAAAGAAAATATTGATACTTGATAATGATGAGCTGATGATAGAGGTAATGACCTATATTTTAACAGCCAGCGGATATGACGTGGTATCGTTTAGTGACGCCGGTAATATTTTCAATGATATTAAAGCCACACACCCCGATTTGATAATCCTCGACGTGCTTTTACCAGGTATGGATGGTCGTGATATTTACAAGCTGATAAAACTTAACCGCGACACCAAAAACCTGCCGGTTATCATTTGCTCGGCCGCGGATGATATTGGCAAATTTTTAAACCAAAGTGGTGCCCCTGATGATGTGCTTCACAAGCCGTTTGGTATCAACAACCTTATTGAAAAGGTAGAATACCAGTTGGCGGCCTAATGGCATATTCCTGTGCATGGTTTTTAATTCACTGGCAATTAGGTGTTTGTATATAATATAGTGTAATTGTAGTTTCTTTTTGCTTTTTTAGATGCCTGGATTTGTATATTTACCCGGAGAGAAGACACAGATGGGACTGCCACTAAGAATAACGTACAACGATACCGACCTTGTTTACCAGGTTAACACATCGCCAATAAACAAGACTACCAGCGAACTTGAAATTTTGCTGAACGGCGAAACAATCACTCTTCAAAAAGATGAACGCAGTGTATGGATACAGCAAGGTAACGGCCCGCTGATTGATCCCGAACTGGCGCAAGCTTTGGGAAGATCAGTTTCGTTGAGGTTTAGGATGTAAGTGCAATTAGCTTACTTCGTCGGTTATTATCGAAAGGGTTTGTCCTTTTAGTTTATCAAGTTGGGTTTCTATCCCGTTACCTTCGGCTATATCCAATATTAAGCCGGTAAGTTCCCCTCCCGGCACCCTCACAAATTCTATACTTTTAATTTTTACAAGTACCTGGCAGACTGAAATAAAATTACCGGCGGCTATGGAACCACCTGTAATTTTTCCTGCGACTGCAAGCCCCCGGCCCGTGATCCGAAAGTAATTATGGAGCAGAAAATTACCGCAGGTTATCTCGCCGATATTCATAACTCAAGGTGATGTTTTTCAAAAAAACATCCAACCTATTGCCTTAAATTACAACAGGGAAAGCATCGCTATGCCCATTACTATCATCAACCCATCTTCAATAATGGTAACAGTGCTCATAGGCAGGTTAAATACGGCCCCAAGGCATGCACAACGGATTTGTTGTTTGCTGAGCACGCTTTTTAACACGCCGATTAAACTTACCGACATTACGACGATAGTAACGATATTAATGATGAATGGCGCAAGGTTAACTGCAAATGACAGGCCTAAACCAAGTTCGATAAAAAAATACAGATACCCCCATCCGCGCCAGGCGCGGGCAACAACATCATACATGGCATAACTATCAGCAAAGCCCCGGATATCCAGCATCTTAAAAAATGAAAAAACGAGGAAAAAGCCGCTCATAAAAATGCGCATGGCCACCATCAGATCAAAACTTTTTGCATTATAGCCCGCTATGATGGCAGCCACGGTAATATAGCCGAAGATGAGCAGGATAGGTTTATATGTTTGCAGCCAGGTTTTATTCCCGGTATCGTCAACATTGTCTACTATATTCGGGTGATGAGGCTTAGCATCAGTTAACTGATATTTTGGATACGCGGCAAGTGCTTTCTGCAAATCGGCTGTGCCAATGTGCCGGTTCATGGTAATATCAGCCGTTCCTTCGGCAAGGGAAATATCTACTTTTTGAACGTGGTTTACCTGCGATAACAGGCTTTGAACTTTGGCCAGGCAACCGGTACAGGTCATTCCGGTAATGTTATAGGTATGTGTCATGATAATTGATTTTTAATTAACTGACACAAATTTACTGCGGCTTATGCCCTGGGCTGTTACAGGATTATGGCTATACTTTATAACATTTACAGGTCTTCAATATTTTTGCGCTTGCTGCCTTGCAGATTTTTAAATGCAGATGTGGTCATCCCGGTAACCTGTTTAAACTGGCTTGATAAATATGCCACGCTGCTGTAACCCAGTTGGTAAGCAATTTGGGAAAGGCTGAGCTCATTGTAAACCAGCAGTTCCTTAACTTTTTCTATCCTTTGGGTGATGTAATATTTTTCGATAGTAGAGCCCTCAACTGCCGAAAAAAGGTTACTGAGATAGCCATAATCGTAATTGAGCCTGTCTGCCAGCACCGCCGAGAGTTTTAAAGGCGCCGGGGCATCAGTATAATGTACCTGCTCAATGATGATTGTTTTAATTTGTTCAATCAGGCGGCTTTTCTGATCGTCAATCAGCTCAAACCCCAATTGGCTTAATGAGGCTGTCAGTTCCATTTGCTGTTGGTTTGTTGGCGGGGTTTTAATTTCCACCTCGCCAAGCTCAACATTAAGCACTTGTAAACCAACTTTTTCAAGCTCGCTTTTTACAACCATTTTGCAGCGGCTGCAAACCATATTTTTAATATATAGCTTCATGGCGGTAAAATTACGCTATTAACCGAAAAACAAACCACCCTGAATATATGGGTTTGTTAGTTTACAACATGGTGCAATGCTCCGGTTTATATAATGTTGAGATACTATGACCGGTTTGTTTTGAAGAGAAAAAATGAGCGCAAAAAAAGCCTCTTCGCTCTCGCAGCTCAGAGGCTTTTACCTAAACCTTATCACAATAGGGCGTTCGCCCCGATTTGCATTGCTAACTTACAACAACCATCACCAAATAAAAGACAAGAATCGATGAACCGCCCGATTCTATCGACGGATAGCAGATGCCCCGGCCTTATAGCAAGTATTCAGTGATGGTTTTACCTTACCGACTGAACACTGCCAGTAATGTTGGTGGTGGTTAATAATAAATATGCTGGCTTTTTACTTTTACCTGCAATGGGTATAATATCCAGTTGCCACCAGCTTTCAACCATCACTTCCGGATTGGCCGAGGGGATATTATAATTAAAGGGAGGTGTTATGATGGTTTCATTATTTACAACGGCACGGGTAAGTGTATCAAGCAAAAATTTATCCCCGTCGTTGCCCGCTTTCCTGGGGTCAAAAGCCTCCCACAGATACCAGCCAATTATATTCCTGTAATGGGTATAAGTTGCCTTCATGTAAGCATCATTGTAGGTTAATATGGTAAAGTTTGGCGCATCTGCTTTTAAGATTATCCGGGGTGTATCCGTAAAAAATAAAGCCTTGAACAGCGGATCGGTTAAAAAACTCATTGAAATAAACACATTTTGTTAACGCATAAGACAGTTTGTTAAAAAGCCGTCATTGTTTTATTTGTACGCAATAATATGCGTATAGGTTTAGCTGGTATGTTTGCCCAAAGGCACGTTGTTTACATAAGAGCAATAAGCGATTGCCGGGCGGTATCACAAGCAGGCGTTCCAGGCCGGCCCGCATTTTTTGCACCTTTTATTGTCGGTCTCCTCTTTTAACTTCCCGCTACGGAGACTACCTTTACAGGATGAAAAAGCTTGCCCTGCTCTTTGTAATGATATTGTCCGGTGTGCTGTTTGTACACGCACAAACCACAGCTTATAAAGTTTATGCCATAAAATTTGCTGGTTCGGCCTTACCTTTTTCGGCTGCCGATTGGGCAAAAGGAGCGCCACAAACCGATAGCATTAAGTTTAATTTTATGGTTTGGCTTATTAAGGGTAACGGTCGCAACATCCTGGTTGATGCAGGGTTTTTAAATGATATTGATGATGCTAAGGAATTTAAGGTAATTGATTACATCCGCCCGGATAGTGCACTATCCATGCTGGGTTTAAGGGCCGGCGATGTCACAGATATTATCTTATCGCACCCCCACTGGGATCATATAGATGGTGTGAGATTGTTTTCGAATGCCCGCGTTTGGATCCAAAAAGACGATTTTAATTATTTCGTAGGCGCGGCATGGCAAAAAGGGGAAGGCAGCGGTGGATTTAACAAAAGGGATGTGCGCATGATGGTTGATTTAAATTTAGCCGGAAAAGTAACGCTGGTAGACGGCGACAATAAAGAAGTTATTCCGGGCATCAAAGTATTCACCGGGTCGCGGCATACGTTTAATTCAGAATACGTGCTGGTGAATACCGGAAATAACAAAGTTGTACTGGCGTCGGATAATATTTGGATATACTACAGCCTTGACCATATGGTGCCGGCTTCTGACGGTGGTACGCTTGATCCGGCAGGTTATGTAAAAGCCATGCAAAGGATGAAGGCCATGGTAGGCAATGTTAAGTACATCATTCCGGGACATGATGCACAGGTGTTTTCTAAGTTCCCGGCCGTGGCCGCCGGCGTGGTAGAAATTAAGTAAGCACTCCGTAAGGCCGTTTGGCATTTTCAATAAATACATGTTAATGTAAGCTCATTGTACGCTAATGTTGTTACGTATCTGTCGTTATATCATCCCAGCCTTGGTTCATGTAGTTTATCAGCCAGTTTAAAGCGTAGTGCCTTTCATAAACTACGCCACTATCAAGCTTTCCGGGAGCCGGCTGCTTTTTGGTGCGGGCATCTACACAAGCCCAGTCCAGCCGCAGCATCAGATCGGCCTGGTCGAGAATCTCTTTTTTGGTTCGCAACCGGGCCCGCTGTTTAAACTGCCTGCCGGTTAGGCCCCGAAATAATTTTGCATCCTGGGCGACATTGCACAATTGGTTGGGGTAAGTCAGCGAGTCAATAAAACCTAATGCCCAAAGCATCACGTGTAAATCTTCGTAGCGCCAGTTGGCGTCGGTGGTTTGTTGCTTTGTTGGCCGGGAATTTGTAATATAAGCCCTTTCGGCCGGAGTTAATTTTGATAGCGCATCCAGGTTTTATTTATTTCGTGTAAGTCCTTTTGGCCTATCCCTTCGCTTTTTAAACCTACATATAGCAATGCCAGAGCTCTGTCTGTCACTTCATCTTTTGTACGTATAGTTGCCTGCAATTCCGGGTCTACAAATAAAGCGTTGGGATTACTATAAACGGGTATGTAATGTGTTTTGCAATAAGCTTCAGATTGGCGGCGGCGTTCGGCTTGATCCTTAGTTGGTTTTATCTTTTCTACCTGTTTTGTGATCGCAACGCCCCTATGGTTGTTGCACGACAAAAACAGCATCGAAGCAACAATGGTAAGCCTTCTTATCATATTATGAAATTAGCAGTTATCTGGCGGCCAAATAAATAGCCGGCCTAATGTAAAGAAAATAGAGATCAAAAAAAATGGTCGATTTATTTCTGTGCAATACGCTGTTTTTGGTGACTTAAATCACCAACATGTTTTTGTAAATTGTGCAGTTTTGCGGCGGCGCACATATGAACATCGATAAAAACCATAAAAGCCATGACTAAAGTTTCACATGACCCCATATCGGTTTCATTATTACTGGTTGCCGCTACAGTTTTGCTTGTTTCGGCATGCAGCAGGCCGGTAAAAAAGGATGATTATAAAGGTTCGGCAGTTAATACTGCTTTTAAAGCTGCCCAAAATCAAGAAAATATTGCTGATGCCGGGCTACAACTACAAACACGAAATATACCCGCAGGTAAAAAGGGCGATTTAATACGGTATGGCCGCCAGCTAATTGCTTCAACGGCTTTATATTTTGGCCCTAAGGGGTCTGTTGCCCACATCAGCAATGGCATGAACTGCCAAAACTGCCACCTGGATGCGGGCACCCGGTTATTTGCTAACAACTTTGCCGGGTTTGCGGCCTCCTATCCTAAAAAAAGCGTCCGCAGCGGCATGGTTATATCGGCATCTATGCGGATTTCGGAGTGTTTTGAGCGCAGCCTGAATGGCGCTATGCCAGACACTGGCACTAAAGAAATTAAGGCAATAATGGCTTATATGCAGTGGCTGGGCAAAAACGCAAAAAAAGGCCAGGCGCTGTTCGGTAATACTACACCACGTTTAAAATTTATGGATAACGCAGCCAATCCGTTGAGCGGGAGGGCTGTTTTCATCCAGAAGTGCCGCAGTTGCCACGGCGCAAACGGCGAGGGATTGCCGGCGGCAGATAAACAATCATATTCCTACCCGCCCTTATGGGGGGCAAACAGTTATAACGACGGCGCGGGCATGTACAGGATAGGCAATTTGGCTGGTTTTGTAAAAGCCAATATGCCTTTTGGTGCTACCTACAAAAGCCCGCAGTTAACCGATAAAGAGTGCTGGGATGTAGCAGCGTACATCAATTCGCAGCCCCGGCCGCACAAAGATCAACACAAAGATTATCCCGACTTAAGGCAAAAGCCCATAGATTTACCCTTTGGGCCGTATGCCGATGGCTTTACCGCCCGCCAGCATAAATATGGACCATTTGGCCCCATTCAGCAATTCCATCATAAAAAAGCATAAATTAACCTCTTTAAATCTATAGCCATGAAAAATCGTTTTTCCTTACTCTTCGTGCTTGCCGGGTTGCTTTTTATTAAACCTGCTTTCGCTCAAACAGCCGCATCGGAATTTAAAGGTGCCGAAGCCACACAGGCCCACTATAAAGCGCTTTATTACCTTGACGAATCGGACCCAAAGAAAATTAAACAAACCCTGCGTAATATGGACAACGCACTGGAGGACACCAGGCTAAAAGGCAAGGTGGAAATGGAGCTTATTGCTTTTGCCGATGGTGTTGCCGTTTACGATAAAACGGGCCCATACGAAGCCGAACTGCAAAAACTGCTGCAAAAAGGAGTGATACTGGCGCAATGCAGCAATACTGTAAGGGAGCGCCACATTGATAAGGCTACGCTTTTTTCATTTATAAGCTACGTGCCCAGCGGAAATGGCGAAATTATTATCCGCCAGGCCGATGGATGGGCAACTATTCATCCCTAAGGCTTTAGTTAAGCAAAATATCGTCCTTATTTTCACGCTTTATTATGAAAGAACAATCCGTTATCCAGGACTATTTAGACCACCTGTTCCCTCAATTTGAGCCCGGGTTAAAGGCTTTTTTAGTTCAAAACACTTCGGTCATTCATATCCCCGCCGGCGAGGTTGCGTTGCGCACCGGCCAATACATCAAATCAACCATGATGATTTTAAGTGGCCGGGTTAAGCTATACCGCGAAGGCGACGACGGGGGCGAGTTTTTCATGTACTACCTGGAACCGGGCAATGCCTGTGCCCTAACCATGATATGCGCTACCAAACAGGAAACCAGCGAAGTAATGGGCAAAGCTATTGAGGATACCACTATTTTGGCTGTGCCGATAGCGTTGATGGACCAAATGATGGTCACCTACAAAACATGGTACTATTTTGTATTGGAAACCTACCGCTCCAGGTACGAAGAGCTGCTGATAGTGATTGACCATATAGCCTTTAAAGGTATGGACGAACGGTTATACTATTACCTGCAAAATCAATATCAAAAACTAAAAATGCGCGAACTAAAGATAACCCACGGCCAGATTGCCGCCGATTTGAACTCGTCGCGCGAGGTGATTTCCCGCCTGTTAAAAAAAATGGAACAGCGCGGAGATATTGTACTGACCCGTAATTTTATTGAGTGGAAAAAATAAGAAAAAATGGCTGTGCATTTGCTGTACAAACCTCCGGCTCATTTTTTGCGGATTGTAAAAAGATAATAGCGTCAGAAACATTAAGGTATCCAGGCTGTTGAATTATGTGGTGAAATGAGTAATTTGTGATCTCTAAAACAAGCAAAACAAACCTGGTTATGAATTCACGTCGCGACTTTTTACAAAAATTAGGTATCTCGGCCTTAGCCTTGCATTTGGCCCCGGTTTCGGGATGGGCAAACACCAAAGATCATGATAACCAGGCCTATGACGGGCCGGTATTGCGTGTGGCCATAATGGGCCTTGGGAGCTACGGAACCCGCGTTGCCGAAGCCATGCAAGCCTGCACAAAAGCCAAACTGGTTGGCGTAATTAGCGGTACGCCTTCAAAAATTAAAGAGTGGCAAACTAAGTACAGCATACCAGAGAAGAATTGTTATAACTATAACAATTTTGATGATATAAAAAGCAATCCCGACATAGACGCGGTTTATGTTATAACACCAAACGGCTTGCATCATGACCAGGTAATAAGGGTAGCAAAAGCAGGCAAACACGCAATTTGCGAAAAGCCAATGGCGGTAAATGCCATGGAAGGACAAGAAATGGTTGATGCCTGTAAAAAAGCAAACGTAAAGTTGCTGGTGGGCTACCGGATGCATTTTGAACCTAAAACGCTGGAGGTGATCAGGATGCGAAAGGCCGGTGATTTAGGGAAAATATTATTCTTTCAGGGATTATGCGGGTTTACAATTGGCGATCCCACACAGTGGCGTTTAAATAAGCAACTGGCCGGCGGAGGCTCTATAATGGACATTGGTATTTATGCCATTAACGGCGCCCGTTATATGACTGGCGAGGAGCCTGTTTGGGTTACTGCACAGGAAACTAAAACAGACCCGGTAAAATTCAAGGAAGGCGTTGATGAAACTATACAATTTCAGTTTGGTTTTCCAAGCGGCGCTGCTGCATCCTGTTTATCGACTTATACGATGAATAACCTGGACCGTTTTTTCCTGAACGGAGAAAAAGGATTTGCAGAGTTACAGCCATCAACCGGCTACGGGCCTATTATGGGCCGCACAAATAAGGGCGAATTAAACCAGCCCGTTACCGTTCATCAAACCGTGCAAATGGATGAAATGGCAGCCATTATCTTTCACAACAAACAGCCTGTTGTACCCATAGATGGCGAAGAAGCGGTAAAAGACCTGAAAATAATTGATGCAATATACCTGGCGGCTAAAACCGGCAAAAAAGTTGAAATTAGGCTTTAATGCCCTGCAAAAACTCAAAAATTAGTTACAATTATCGGGTAAATATTTACCCAATAATCCCGGCATTTAAGTGCGTTGTCGGCAAAATTCGGCTTAAAAAAGCACATGTTTAAGCTGGTTCGTTTTTTGAATTGTACAATCATATGTATGATTTTAACCTGGCTTGTGTAATTGATGATGATAGTATAGCCCGCCTGATGTCGGAGATTATGATCTTTAATTATAAGATATCAAAAAAAACGATCACTTTCGAAAACGGGAAGGCCGCACTCGACTACTTTAAATTATTTAAAGATAAACCCGACATGCTACCAGAATTCATACTGCTGGATATTGATATGCCTGTACTTAACGGATGGAGGTTTATTGAACGCTTTGCACGGCTGGCACCAGACCTATCCCGAAAAGTTGTAATTTATTTAGTAAGCGCTTCCCTGGACCCTCATGATCATCACCGTGCATCCGCGCTCGAATTGGTTTCGGGTTTTATCATTAAACCGGTTAATAAAACGGCATTGGAGCAGGTTGTTAAAGCTGCGATGACCGATAAAAACATTACTTATTTTGGTAAATGATGGGCCCGCAGTGGTTAACAACTGCAGTTAACTAAAGCCGCCATGTGCCGTGCCTTACTCACCGAGGGGCAATTTCAATCAGCATGATGATGGCATTGTTTGATAGCGCTTCCAGTTCAGTTTCATCCAAATCCCATAAAACCAACCCATCCCTGGCATGCATCAGGCGATATTGAACTTCAAACGCGCCCTCAATAACATAGGCAAACAAGGCGTTTCCCGGTTTCGAAACCCGAAGCGTAGCTTCTGCCCGACCATCAAACTGCCCCATGTAACCAATTGTATTTCCAAGCCGGAAAATTTCGGTGAGTTGGTTGCGGTTGGCAGGAAGATCGAAATTGAACAACTGGTTTGCCGCGTTTTTTGTTTTGACCCAGAGCTGCAAAAAGTTGACCAGGTCTGCTTCTGCTTTATATGGGTTATTAACCTGGAAACCCGAACGGGCCGGAAGCGCCAGTAGTTGTACCATACCTGGTTCGATCATGGTGTGATCGCCGTTGTGATCACGGCAGCCTATGGCGCCAACAATTGGAATAAGTAGAACAGCCGTTTGTTCCTGCACGCTCATTCTGATGCTTTGCGCCGCGGCCAGGGTATCATCATTTAAAACATGTAAATCGCTGAACGGCTGCTTATGGTTGTTATAATAATTGCCGAAATTAAATGTTTGATAACTGCGGTACCAATCCTGTTGGGTTAGTCCACGTTCATCTGATAAAAACATTTTTCCTTTGGATTGCGGTATCATGTAAATTTTATAACGAAGTTTAATGGCATATAAAAAGAGCTTTTGGTATATAAGCCGGCACCCTTAAACGATTGCCCAATGCTGTTACGTAAAGAAAAAACAGATGTACAAATAACGTACGGTGTTCCATATTTGAACAGGGTTTAGTTCCTCAACCTACTAACATCACACAATCGTTTTCTGGGAGCGTAACAGGATAGCCTGTTTTAAAGTTAGGCCGCAACGCCAATGCTTATCGTAAGCACATATCCGGCCGAAACACTTCCTGTAACGGTTGATAGCTCGGTGGCAAGAGAATCGCTGAACACCATATCCGCGGTATTTGCGGTATCCTGAACCCCGCGAGCCTTATAGTCAGTTGCTGTGGTATAAACGGTATTGCAAACATCTGTAGGAAATGCAATCTGCGTAATTAATAACGAAGTGCCCGACGAATTATATACATGCACATGGATATGCGGAGCCCTTGGAGAATACCAACCCGGGAAAATACTGGTAAACGTTACCAGGCCATTACTGTCGGTAGTTTGCCTTCCACGTAAAAAATGAGACGAAGTATAATCAATGGTGGCATAACCACCGCCAGGAGTATCGGTATATTCAGAATAGTAACCCAGTGAGGTACAATGCCAAATATCTACCAGGGCGCCGGTTAGCGCCGCGCAGCTACTGTTGGTATTGGTGAATGTAAGCTTAATGGTTAAAGGTACGCCTGATTGGCCATCAACAATATTACTTCTCACGTAACTTGATGGCGTAATAGTTGGGTAAGGGCCGGCTGTTTCAGAAGCCCCGGTGGTACAGGTACTACTGCTGGTTCCGCCCGTGGTTGTAGTGGTAGTTGTTGTGTCGGTAGTAGTTGTTGTGCTTTCCTTTTTGCAGGAATTGGCAAGTGGTGCGATAGCGGCAAAGCCTAATGCTGCAAGCCCGCTGGTTAAAAAAGTTTTTCTTTCCATGGTGTTAATTGATTCTTTGAGCGTGATTATTAGCTGAAAGTATTTATAACCCTGGGCTCTGGCTGAAATGTATCGTCCAATTATCGATATCTGTCGACGAATATAAAAAATGAGGGACGCCGTTGTGTGAACCGAATGCCATGTGGGCTATCATTTGTATGGTGTCCTGAAATAAGGATCTCGGTTTATATAAGCATCAGCTTTGCACTGCGGTTAATATCCATCCCGCCCGGCGAGGTTTTGGGAAACCGCTCTGCAACTTCGTTAGAAAGTATAGCCGTCGCCGGCGCTTTTCAACCACACCTTCCTGCGCAGCAGAAGTGTAGGCACAGCCTCGACGGGTGAACGCTTGCCATCATGCGATATAAGTCATAGGCTTTCCTGAGTTTCACAAAACCTTACGCTCGTAGTATGAATCGGGTTTCCTTTTCGGGTAATCTACCAAATCTTAACCCTTTTATCGGGATCCAGCCACATCTTATCGCCCTTTTTTATGCCAAAAGCTTCATAAAACTCTGGCACATCTGTAAATGGGCCATTTACGCGCATAAAGCCAGGGGCATGTTCGTTGGTTAATATCTGGCTCGATAGGGCTTCCTGCCTGTCTTGCCCCAACCAGCCAAGGGCATAACCTAAAAAGTAGCGTTGCAGCGGGGTGAAACCGTTGATGGGTTTGCCTTCTTTATATTGGTCGGTTTTTTTAAAGGCATCCAGGCCAATTACTATACCGCCCAAATCGGCAATGTTTTCGCCCTGGGTAGCTTTGCCGTTTACGTGCAGCCCGTAAATAGTATAACCGTTAAACTGGTTTATCAGCATTTGCGCACGTTGGGTAAACTTAACCGAATCTTGCGGTAGCCACCAGGCTTTTAAGTTTCCCCTGGCATCAAACTGCCTGCCTTCGTCATCGAAGCCGTGGGTCATTTCGTGGCCGATGGTGGACGCAGCGGCGTAGCCGTAAATGACGGCATCGTCAATATTCTCATCTTTAAAACCCGGAATAGCAAAAATACCCGCAGGCAGCACAATCTCGTTATTGGAAGGGTTGTAATAAGCGTTATAGGTTTGTGGTGTCATTCCCCATTCGGTACGGTCAACAGGCTTGCCCAGTTTAGATGCGTTGAACTTATGCTGCCAGTTGTTGGCGCGCATCATGTTCAACGCAAGCGGCCCGCGATCAATCTCCAGGGCCGAAAAATCTTTCCATTTATCCGGGTAACCAACCTTTGGCATTACTTTACTTAGCTTATAGTAGGCCTTTGCTTTGGTTTGCGCACTCATCCAGTCCAGCTTTTCAATATGCTCCTTAAAAGTTTCACGCATAGTTTCTACCAGTTTTACATAGCGTTCTTTTGTTTTTTCGGGAAAGTACTCTTTTACAAATATCTGCCCTAACACTTCGCCCATTACCCCGTTTTCCAGGTCGAGAATTCTTTTCCAGCGTGGTAATTGTTCCTTGCTGCCATAAAGCACCATTTCATAAAAACGAAACAGTTCCTGATCAAACGGTTTACTCAGGTATGATCCAAACGCAACAATCAGGTTTTTGCGCAGGTAGTTTTTCCAATCGGCAATGCTATAATCATGCAAAGCTTTGTTAAGGGCGCGGTAATATTCGGGTTGGCCAACAATCACGGTATCTACATCTTTATAATCCATTTTTTTGAAAGTGGTTTTCCAATCGATATCAGGCGCCAGTTCGCTTAAGCCAGCCAAGGTCATTTTGTTATAGTTATGGTAGGGGTCGCGCAGGTCTTCAAGTTTACGGCTGCTGCCGGCCAGGGCAGTTTCTAAAGCATAGGTTTGTTTGGTGGCAGCGTTTGCCGCATCTATAGGCAAGCCACTCAATCTAAAGATGGTTGGCAAATGCTTCAGCTTATAATCAGTACGGATAGCAACACTATGTGCATCAGTATTAAAGTAATAATCGCGGTTTGGCAACCCAATACCAGATTGGCCTAATTGCAGCATTATTTTATCGCTATTTTTGCTATCCTGCCCGGCATAAGTGCCTAATGGCGTAGTTACCCCTATGCCATCCAGGTGGGCAAATTCCTCAATAAGGCCTTTAATATCTTTAATGTTATCAATCTTTTTCAGTTCATCGTTAAGCGGTTCAATGCCCCGCTTTTCAATATCAGCGGTATCCATCCCGCTAAAGTAAAAATCACCTATTTTTTGTGTACTGCTGCCTTTTGGTGCATTGGCCTTAAGGGCATCTTCATTAATCTTTTTCATCCGGTTACGCAGTTCTTCCTGAACCACGTTACCTATGCCCCAGGCTGCATACGCGCCGGGTATCGGATTCTTTTTAAGCCAGGTTCCGTTGGCGTATTTAAAAAAGTCGTCGCCGGGTTTCACACTGGTATCCACGTTTTTGATCACCGGGTCATTATCGGCATAGGTTTTTGTGTTGTCTTTACAGGCCTGAAGCAGGGTAATTGTGGTAAGCCCACTTAAGAGCACGGCGGAGGTGACTTTTTTGATCATGAATTTGTTGCGGTGTATGTAAAAAAATACAGCAATTGTATTGAATAATAGAATTTAGGACAACGGTTTTATTAAAAAAGACAGCTTTTAATATATGCCCTGAAAAAAACCAGCCAGCGAAACATCAAAATAATAACAAACTTTTCGGAGCGTATCCAACCTGATATCAATTTTTCCCGACTCGAGCCGGGCAATATTAATATTGGTTTCGGTAAAGAATTTTTCCTGTGTAACCTGATTTTGCCGCCTCAAATTCTTAATCTGAAGGGCTATTTTCTTTTTAAAAGCTTCGTCAGAATTGGTAAGGTACTCAAAATCAGTAAGTAGCATAAAATTTGAATTAATTTAAAAATTGATTTTTTGCAGGGGGCTCAAAAAATAAATTGGCGTTTGATTATTAAAGTTCGTAAAAAATATTGGATTAAATAATTGTAACGCAACTATTATTTATTGCCAATGATTATAGAAATAATAAATACTGGCAATAAATTTGTTTTGAACAACTCGCCCTGCATATAATCTGTGAAAAAAAATTAAATCACCTACCTGTGAAAAACTTTTTTTGAATTCTCAGACGCCCAAGTTGAGATTTTTTGTTCTTTGTTTTGGGTTTAATCAATAGTTTAAATTAATTAGGGGAAAGGGAGCTTCCAAAAAGGCTCTCTTTTTTTGTTTTACAAATTCCCAACCGATCCGAAGTTGTACGCATTTACAAACAAACAACCCAGGATTTTATTACCCGCCATTCATGTTAAATATTGTGTCATTGTTACACAATAGGTATTGACACTTCGATATTTAATTATAAATTTGATAAGTAGCTATAGATTGTATCATTTTGTTGCAATAGCTCCTGAAACCAAGCTCTAAACACCAGTTTAACCCAAATTCATAATAGTCGATATGAAAAAAATCGCCCTGTTGGTTCTTGTAGCGCTTAGCTGCACCTACTTATCATGTAACAAAGCCAGGCCCGGAAAGCCGCGCGTGCTTGTATTTTCAAAAACCATGGGCTTTCATCATGCATCTATAGATGCAGGGATAGCCGCAATTCAAAAACTGGGAGAGCAAAACGGGTTTGACGTAGATACCACCAAAAACTCGGCGATGTTTAATGACACAACCCTTCAAAAATACGCTACAGTTATATTTCTGAGCACCACCGGCGATGTGCTCGATTATCGCCAGGAAGCTGCTTTTGAGCGCTATATCCAGGCAGGCGGCGGTTACGTAGGCATCCATGCCGCGGCCGATACAGAGTATGATTGGGGATGGTATGGCCGTCTCATGGGCGATTGGTTTTATGACCACCCCGGTATTCACGATAAAAACCCTAACGTACAGCCCGGTACCTACAACGTGGTTGATGCCGATAACGACGCCACCAGGCACCTGCCCAAAGTTTGGAAACGTACAGATGAGTTTTACAGCTTCAAAAAGGCATTGGCAGCTGATGTGCATGTTTTAATTACCCTTGACGAAAGCACCTATAAAGGTGGTAAACGTATGGGGCTGCACCCTGCTACCTGGTATCATGATTTTGACGGAGGCCGCGCTTTTTATACCGCCATGGGCCATACCGAAGAAACCTATAAAGACGATAATTACCTTAAAATGCTGACCGCCGGCATTAAATATGCCATTGGCGGAAATAAAGAACTGGACTACTCCAAAGCTAAAACCCAAACACCGCCCGAAGAGGACAGGTTTGTGAAAACTCAGCTTTCGACCGGTGAATTTTTTGAGCCAACCGAAATGACCGTACTACCCAACCTGGATATCCTGGTGATACAGCGCCGGGGCGAGATTATGCGGTATGATCACGCTACCCAAAAAGTAAAACAGGTAGGCTTTTTTGATGTATACTGGAAAACACTGCACACCCCGGGCACAAATGCCGAAGAAGGCATGCTTGGCCTGGCCAAAGACCCCGATTTTGCCAATAACAACTGGGTGTACATTTACTACAGCCCGGCCGATAGTTCGGTTAACCGCTTGTCGCGTTTTACGTTTAAGAACGATACGCTGGATAAAAAGACGGAGAAAGTGATATTGGAAGTAAAAGCCCAGCGCGAAATTTGCTGTCATACCGGTGGTTCAATAGCCTTTGGGCCGGGGCCTGATAAAATCCTGTTCTTCTCGGCAGGTGATAACTCAACCCCTTTTGATGAAAAAGGACAAAAATATGTGACCAGCGGATATGCGCCTTTGGATGACAGGCCTGGTCACCTGCAATTTGATGCCCGCCGGTCGGCAGGGAATACCAACGATTTACGCGGTAAAATTATGCGTATCAAAATTAAGGACGATGGTACTTACGATATCCCCGAAGGCAACCTTTTCCCTAAAGGCACGCCAAAAACCCGCCCCGAAATTTATGTAATGGGCGACAGGAACCCCTACAGGATCTCTGTCGATCAAAAAAACGGTAATTTATATTGGGGCGAAGTTGGCCCGGATGCGCATAACGATAGCCTGGACACCCGCGGTCCAATGGGATATGACGAAATAAACCAGGCACGCCACGCGGGTAATTTTGGCTGGCCATACTTTGTGGGCGATAACAAACCATATCATATTTATGATTACGCCACAGGCAAATCGGGCCCGCTATTTGACCCTAAGCACCCGGTAAATAATTCGCGTAACAATACAGGGTTAACCGATTTGCCACCGGCTCAGCCGGCATTTATATGGTACCCTTATGGTGCATCGGCCGATTTTCCGCAGGTCGGCACGGGCGGGCGTAACGCCATGGCAGGCCCGGTTTATTATACCGATATGTTCCCGGCAGAAACCCGTTTGCCCGATTATTATAACGGAAAGTTTTTGGCTTATGAATGGATGCGCGGCTGGATAAAAGCCGTAAGCCTTACTCCTGAAGGTGATTTTGATAAAATGGAGCCATTTTTCCCGAGCCTTAAATCAAACTCGATGATTGATATGGAAGTCGGCCCCGATGGCAGGCTGTATGGCCTGGAATATGGCAGCGGTTGGTTTACGCATAACCCCGATGCGGGTTTATTCCGGATAGATTATATTAAAGGGAACAGGCCACCGGTAATAAGCAGTGTAAAGGTTGATAAAACAACAGGTTTGTTGCCTTTCACCGTAAAATTAACGGCCCAGGCCAAAGACCCCGAAGGAGATAAAATAACCTATAGCTGGAAAATGGGCGACGGTACTACCAAAGAAACCGATGCCCCGCAACTTAGCTATACTTACACCAAGGCCGGCGATTATAAAATAAGTGTTGAAGCCAAAGATGCAGAAGGCGCGGCAAGCAAGGGCAGCCCTGTTAATGTTTATGCCGGTAACGAGCAGCCCGTTGTTTTGGTAAAACTAACTGGTGGCAATAAATCATTCTACCTGCCTGGTGTTCCGCTTAGCTATGCGGTTACCGTTACCGATGGCGCGGCAACCAGTAAGGTTGATGCAAAACGTATTATAGTTAACGTTGATTATATTGATGGCTATAAAAAGCCTGTTGAAGCATCCCAGTTGGAGCAAACAGCGCCCGAAAATACCGGTAAAACGCTTATGCTAAGTATGGATTGTAAAAGCTGTCATAAAGAGGTTGGCAAATCAATAGGCCCTGCGTTTATTGATGTAAGCAACAAGTACCAGAAAGATCCTGATGCTATGAATAAGCTAAGCCAGAAGGTTATTAAAGGCGGCGCTGGCGTTTGGGGCGAAACGGCCATGTCGGCCCATCCAAGTATCAAAAAGGGCGATCTGGAGCAGATTATTGGTTGGGTAATGTCGTTAGGAAAAGATAGTCAAAAGAAATCCTTGCCACCAACGGGCACTATCATGCCTGATCCTGGCAAAACACCATCGGCCACTTTGGTATTAACAGCTAAGTATACCGACGATGGCACCGATGCTATTAAAGCCTTAACAGGTACGGGCATAGCTACATTAAATAGCAGTAACTACCTGTTCACGGGTGCCGAAAAGACAAACGGCTTCACCGGGTTTAAGTACAACGGCATGAATTTGATGATCATTCCGCCAGGTGAAGGTTGGTTTGAGGTTGACGATATTGATCTTACCGGTGTAAAATCAGTAAACCTCACTACATTCTGGCAGGCTGCACCAACATACGGTTTCAATTTTGAACTTCATGCCGATGCGCCGGATGGTAAACTTATTGGCAAAGGCGGCATGCCAACGCCGGCAAAAGACCAAAAGGGGGGCATGGCGCATGTAACGGTTACCCCTGTAACTGATGGTAAAATGCACAAGCTGTTCTTTATTTATAAACCGGTAAAACCGGGTGCCTTAACGGCCGGTGTTACGGGCTTGATATTTAGCGCGAAATAACAGCTACGCTGCCAGCTTTTGACAGAGGCTAAAAAACAAGAAATCCCGGTAGTTAAACTTGCCGAGATTTCTTGTTTAATCGTTCGAGGTTTGAAATTTCGCGACACTGTCATCCAACGTAGTGAAGGATCTATTCACGAACTTTTCCGTCGGCTATGCATGTCGGTTAACAGATTCTTCACTCCGTTACCCATGACAAGTTTCATTTTCTGTCATGAGGAGTTACGAAGGATCTATTCGCGGACTTTTCTATCGGTCTGCACAACTGGTAGATCCTTCGTACCTAAGAATGACAGGAAAATTGGATATGTAATGGTACAAGGCATATGCTCGCAAACCTTGCAAGCTGTCATACATAGCGTAGAATAGATTTTGAACGTAACCGACCGATTGTGCAGCCTGTCCGTTGCAGACCTTGCAGGTAATGAAGCAATTACTTCACCTTCTCCACCCGTATCCCAACATCGCTCACCTCGTGCAGGGGGTTGTCGCGCATGTTTTGCTCAATCTCAAAATGGTATGTGCCCTTAACCGGAAATTTGAAACCGCTTTGAAAAGGAACCTGGTAGCTATATAAATTGCCCGACCCTTTGCCCAGCCACTGGCCATCTTTACTGGCCAGCTTCAATTCGTAACGGGTGGTTTTAATGTAGCCGTTTGGATTTTTTTGATGGATAAGTACAAACAGGTTGGAGTATTTGTAGGCATCGGTTACCCGCAGGTTAAAGTACAGGTTGTAGGCCGCTTTTTCGTCATCTATCTTACAATCAAACTTAGCCCGGTTTACGTACGACCAGTTATGATCGGCAATTTGGGTATTAGTGTCAACAATTGCGCCGGGATCGGTACAACTACCCAACAGCATGGTGATTAGTACACATGTTGCCGGGTAAAGTATTTTGATAAACCGTTTCATTTTATTGGGGCGTATTATCCTGTGGCGGGTTATTGTTATTCCGGCTTTGATTATTGGGGCGGTTTGGCCTGTGGCGCCTGTTGTTGCCGCCACCTTCGGGCCTGCTGCCGCCTTCCTGCGGCGGGCGATTACCTTGTTGCTGTGGCTTTGGCCCTTGCTGCGGGCCGTGTTGCTGCTGTGGCCTGGGCCCTTGCTGCGGGCCATGCTGTTGTTGGGGTTTTTGCCCCTGTTGCTGTGGTGTACGGTTGCCCTGGCTTTGAGGCGGTTTGTTGCCTTGCTGCGGAGGCCGGTTTCCCTTTGGCGGGCGGTTACCTTCAGGAGCACCCGCTGGGCGCTCGGCTACCGGCGTTGCGCCTTGCGGGCGTGGCTGGTTTGCAGGCCTGCCATCGGCACCACCAGGTTTTTGCTGCTGGTTACGGTTTTTACTGTTGTTGTTTTTCTTTTGGTTTTTAGCGCGGTTACGGTCGTCTAAACGGGTAAGGCTGTCTTGCCCAACTACGTTTTCGTAGTCAAGGGCTTTTATTACCTCCGTTTCTTCCATCTCCAGCTCGCCCAGGTCGGCAGGTATAATACCTTCACGGTTTTGCTGCTGAATTTCTTTAACCTTGGCTATGGGCATCGGTATCCACGCTTCCTCGCGCGGGTAGCTAAACCACATGATCTTTTTAAATATGTCGGTTTTTTGCAAACGGGCATCGCCTTTTTCGGTTTTAAGCACGTTTACATTATCGGGGATGTGCTTTAGCGCATCCATATAGGTATCCAGCTCGTAATTTAAACAGCACTTAAGCTTACCGCACTGGCCTGCCAGTTTCAGGGTATTTAACGACAGGTTTTGGTAACGGGCTGCCGAGGTTGATACCGTTTTAAAATCGGTTAACCAGGTTGAGCAGCAAAGTTCGCGGCCGCAGGAGCCAATACCGCCTAAACGGCTTGCTTCCTGGCGCATACCTATCTGGCGCATCTCGATACGGATGCGAAAGGTTTCGGCCATTTTCTTGATCAGCTCCCTGAAATCCACACGACCTTCGGCAGTGTAATAAAAAGTAGCTTTGGTTTTATCGCCCTGGTAATCCACGTCGCTCAGCTTCATGTTCAGGTTTAAATCAAGGGCCAGCTTGCGCGATTTGTGCATGGTTTCCCACTCCAGATCCTTGGCCATTTTCCATTTATCCACATCCGCAACGGTAGCACGGCGATAGATTTTTTTAACCACATCAGCCTCTTTTACATGGCGCTTGGTCATTTGCATGCGCACCAGTTCGCCGGTGATAGATACGTGGCCAATATCATAGCCGCCGGTGGTAGCTTCCACGGCAACCAAATCACCTGCTTCCAGGTAAATATTATCGTTATTGAGGTAAAATTCCTTGCGCGAACCTTTAAATTTTACTTCGATAACAGGAAAAGGTTTATAATTTGTTGGCATATCCATGTGGGATAGCCAATCGTAAACATCTAATTTGCTGCAACCGTTGGTAAGGCATGAGCCATTACTTTTGCAGCCCGCAGGTGAGCATCCGCCCCCTGTTGAGCAACTTCCACATCCCATAATTAACTTGGTATATATTGACTCCCCGAGGGGATGGTTTTTAAATTTAATATTTTTATAATCTGTAAAGATACATCTAAAAATAAAATTTTAGGGTTTGCATTTCTCTCTACGTGGTAGTGTGCTTTTTCAAGCTCGGTACTTATATATTGAGCCTTGTTAATATCAAGGACGTTGGTCATTTTTTGGGCGGTTTCCAGCTCTTTTGCCGGCAGGTGCACCAGGTTGCCGGCACCGGCCATCAACAGGCAGCACTCGCGGATAAAACTTATGCCGTAGCGTAAAAAATTCTTCTGGTTTTCGCGCCCCATCTTGGCAAAGCTATCTACAAAAGTTAAAACCTCCAGCCCCTTGTTGCTGAAACACAGGCGCAGCCATTGTACAAAAAGTTCGTGATAGCTCTTGGTATCCTGCTGCAGCATGGTAAGCGCCTCGGTTAAGTTGCCATTAGTTAGGTATGCAATTTCGCCGGCGGCATCTTCGGTTTGGTGGTGCTCGGCTATAAGGTATTCTTTTACTTCTGCCGAATGCAGGCAGGGTATTTTGATGAGCTGCGTGCGGCTCAGGATGGTATTCAATATCTGGTCCTGGTTTTGGGCCACCAATATAAACAGCGTATTGGGCTGCGGCTCTTCGATGATTTTAAGCAAGGCGTTGCCCTCTTTGTCCAAATATTCGGGCAGCCAAAGGATCAGGATCTTATAGGCCGATTCAAACGGTTTAAAGCTGAGCTTTTTAATAATCTGGTGGCACTCGGCTATATTAATATTAGCCTGTTTGTTTTCGGCATCCAGGTAGCCACGCCAGGCATCCAGGTTTAAATAGGGGTTAGCACCAAAAGCCTCGCGCCACTGCTCAATAAACGTAAGGGCAGTATCGTCTTTATGTTTAGCGAAGAATGGATACGAAAAATGGAGGTCGGGGTGCATCAGTTTATTGTACTTGCGGCATGACGAGCATATGCCGCAGGAATCATCGGGCTGCTTATCTTCGCAACTCAGGTATTGGGCATAGGCCACGGCAAGCGCCAGGCTGCCCGATCCTTCGGGGCCTAAAAACAATTGCGCATGACTTACCCGGTTCTCTGCCACCGAGTTAAGCAACCTTTGCTTTGTTGCCGCTTGTCCAACTATTTCCTTAAACTGCATTTGGTGCAAAATAAGAATTAGATTTGAGATATGAGATGTGACGGGATCAGATTTTAGATGTGACGTTAAAAGTGACAGGGGAGCGAATAAAAAAGCACTTCGAAATTTTTATGAGGCAATAACGTTAAAACTGAATTTCAAAATAGTCGGCAACGTATGAGGAAAGAGATGTTTTCGCTTGATATAATTTAATTTCCTTTTTTTGATTCTGTAGTAATTTAATAATATACTTCCGGGCTCGCATTGTCATTCTTTCACCTAAGATAATACCTTTTAACGCTGATGGCTGTATATTAAATAGTCTTGAGCCTATTTTTGTAACAACCCGATATTCTTTTTCATATTGCCAGTCCTCATGTTTTGTTAAAATGGCGCTATCGATATTATTCACAATTATTTTCGGACGTTCCTCAACATATACAACCTTTTTAAACTTGGATAACAACGGGTCGACGGAACAGTCAAAGATCAACATCACACCTTTGTGATTATCTGCATAGTTTGCCCACATAACCAATGATTTGTTATTTTGGGATAGAGACAAAACCCCTAAATTTTCTAATTTATTATTTAATCGTCCAATTGTTTTCTCTCTTGCGTATAGTAAAGAGTAATCTTCAGCCTGGCACATAGCATAAGTAACTAGTGCTTCAAAAGTGTCTTCCATTTCGTCATAAACGTACTCATAGCCCATAACGGCATGGTCGCCTAAATGCATGTATTTTTTATATACTTCGTTTATTTCTCCGGGGTGCAGGTTATAATTCCTTCGAAATTCTTCGCTGCGACAAATACCTCCAAATTTAAACAGGTATGGGTAATACTTTGTTCCAAGCCTATCTTTAGCATCCTGAATCGAGCTATCCCAGAAATTATTCGCAAAACTAATTGGATGTGTTAATTCTGCTGGATCATTTAACTGTCTCTTGTTTGGCAGAAATATTCGATTATTAACAATTATATCTTCAGTAAACTTGTTCCACGGCTTATATTTATATAAAAGCATAGTTCTATGTTTAAAGGTTAAAGTATTTTGTTTGAACAAAAAGTTTGACCAAAAGATGTCCTAAACTTTTAGCGAGAAAAATTGATAAAAAGAGGCTGTATCATAAATCATGGTGCAGCCTCTTTTATTTTTGACAAAGCGGCGCGAATTTACTTGTGAGTAATTTTGTTTAATCATCTGATTTTCATATATTTATATTATAAAAAGATGAAAGATGGCACTAAAGCGACCTGTTTTCAAGCCCTATAACCAACAGCAAGTACTGGCAATCCCCCCTACGCTGGAAGAGCTCATTCCAACGGCACATCCTGTCCGTGTTGTAAATGAGGTGATTGACAAGCTCAATATCGAACCTTTATTAGAAGCATATAACATCAGGGGCAGCTCAAGTTACCATCCGCAGATGCTGCTTAAAGTGGTAGTTTACGGCTATGTCACCAATACTTACTCCAGCCGTAAACTGGCGGCTGCCTGTAAGGAAAGCGTTTATTTCATGTGGTTGAGTTCGATGAGTTACCCTGACCATAATACGATCAACCGTTTTAGGGGCGTGCGCCTTAAAAGTGCGCTTCGCAGTGTATTTGAAGATGTGGTTAAGCTTTTGGCAGAGGAAGGGCTGCTTAGTATCGAAGAGGTCAATACCGATGGCACTAAGATCGAAGCCAATGCGAACAAATACACCTTTGTCTGGAAGAAAGCTATTGCAACTAATAAAGAGAAAATGGCCAGGCAGTTGTCCGAGATCTGGCAATATGCCCAGCGGTTAGCCGCAGATGAGGATAAGATGCCCGATCCGCCTGATTTCACTTCTATCGATAGCGGTAAGGTAAAAGCAACCGTAGAGCAGCTTAATGAAAAGCTGGCCGGTAAAGAGAACATCGACAAGAAGATCAAAGACAAGCTGAAGTACGTCACCAAGCACTATCCGGTAAACATCGCTAAATATGAACAGCAGGAAGCCATTTTGAAAGAAAGGAACAGTTATAGTAAAACAGACCCGGATGCTACTTTCATGCGCATGAAAGACGACCATATGAAAAACGGGCAGCTAAAGCCGGGTTATAATGTCCAGATATCTACTTCCAAGCAGTTCATCGTCAATTATACCATTCATTCTAATACTACAGACACGAATACATTAAGTGCTCATTTAGCGCAGCACGAAGCCAGCTTTGGCAAAGCGCCTGAAGTGCTTGTTGCCGATGCGGGGTACGGCTCCGAAGAAAACTACACCCTGCTCGAACAAAAGGGGACCGTTGCCTTTGTAAAGTATGGCATGTTTGATAAGGAACAAAACGAAAACTACAACAGCAAGCACCCTTTTGCTCCAAACAAGCTTTTTTATTACCAGGAGAAAGATTGTT
This sequence comes from Mucilaginibacter sediminis, assembly GCF_051903035.1. Taxonomy (NCBI): domain Bacteria; kingdom Pseudomonadati; phylum Bacteroidota; class Sphingobacteriia; order Sphingobacteriales; family Sphingobacteriaceae; genus Mucilaginibacter; species Mucilaginibacter sediminis. The sequence continues at coordinate 5,170,660 of NZ_CP170602.1, read as the reverse complement.
ATATCTGCCCGATGGGCCAGCAGATGAACTACATCGGTACAAGTACCAGGAAAACCAGCAACGGGTTTGAACAAACGGTTAAAAAGTACCAGGCGGGGAATTGTGTCAATTGCCCGCTGAACGGTGCCTGCCATAAATCAAAAGTAAACCGCATCATTGAGGTCAATGAAAACCTGAACCGGCAGAAACAAAAAGCACACGGGCTCCTGAACAGTGAAGAAGGCATAGAGCGGCGAAAAAAACGCTGTTTTGATGTAGAGCCAACTTTTGGAAACATTAAACAAAACCACGGGTTCAGGAGGTTTATGCTTCGTGGTATAGCAAAAGTCGAGATAGAATGGGGTTTAATCGCAATTGCACAAAACCTAAGAAAAAAAGCTGCCTAAAAGGCTTCTTTTTGACCAAATCCTCATAAAAAAGCGTTTGTTAAAATCTCAAATCAATACAAAATCCAGCAGTGGCGTATTAGGCATTAAATACAGAGGCCGCATCATTTGATTTATGATACGGCCTCTTGGCTTGGCACAAGTAAATATAAAAAATTGTAACTATATTTTCTCTCAAAATCTTACATCTTTACATCCAATGCATATCTCATATCTCACATCTCATATCTCACATCTATAATGAGAGTAATGGCTTTCGATTATGGTACCAAGCGCATTGGTATAGCGGTTACTGATCCTTTGCAGATTATAGCCACCGGGCTGGATACCGTGCACCCGATGTATATTGTTGATTACCTGAAAACGTATTTAAAAACCGAGCAGGTGGAGCGTTTTATTGTGGGTGAGCCCAAGCAGATGGATAATACACCATCGCAGTCGGCCATACATGTTAAAGGTTTTGTGGGGTTGCTTAAAAAAACTTTTCCCGACATCCCTATCGAAATGCTGGATGAGCGTTTTACCTCCAAAATGGCATCGGCTACCATCGCCCAAAGCGGTATGAATAAAAAAGGCCGCCAAAATAAGGAGCTGGTAGATACCATATCGGCCGTAATATTATTACAAAGCTGGATGTCAAAGGCTTATTAGAAACAGTATCAAGTAGTAAGTATTTAGTATCAAGACCGCTGCACCTTTTTTGGCAAACATAGTGTTACAGACACATTGTTAGTAAGCGTAAGTTTTTTCGCCACGGGCAATCAGGTTTAAAACATCATCCTCGGTGCCGGTAAACGGACCGGATGATTCAATTTTAAAACTTGCCATTGCTGCGGCAAACTCACCGGCTTGTTGAAAAGATGCGCCTTTTATGCGCTGGTATAGGTAACCGGCCATATAGGTATCGCCACAGCCTGTAGCATCTACAACGGCAGATGGTTTGTAGGCAGGGATATTGTAAAAAACGCCACCCGTGTAAATTACAGATCCCATACTGCCCAGGGTAAGTACAACTTCTTTAACACCCCAGTCGGCCAAAATGCGGGCACCCTCGTGAATGTCTTTACTCCCGGTGAGCACTTCAGTCTCGTGTTCGTTGGCTTTCAGTATATCGATGTATTGCAAGGCTTCGCGCTTATCGGCCCAATCTATTGGCACAACGTTTTTATCTTCAACCTTACGCAGGTAGCCCTGCACATCCAGCGATACTTTGCCGCGGCTATTTAGCTCCTTAATCAGCTCAACCGGCATGTCATCGGCAAGCAGCGGGCCTAAATGGAAAATTTGAGCATCAATTTCCTGTAATTGCTCAACAGTAAAAGGATTGGCTTTTTGCAATACACGCTGGGTACGGTGGTCTTGGTTTTCGGAGTATATATTTTCAAAATAAACGGAGAGGCCGCAGGCGCAGGCATTTACGGTAATACCCTTGGCGCGCAGTTTTTCAACAACAACCATTTCGCTTTCGGCAAGTGTTGTTACCAGCGTATAGCTAACATCCATATTGCGGATGGCATTTGAAAAGTAAAAAGAAGTGCCACCGGCCATGTGGGCAGTTACACGCGGTGTTACCACCTTATCCAACGTTATATGCCCAACGCAACAAATATCGTACATGCTGTTAATTTATTATTGTCAATACCCCACCAGTCAGGATTGAGCCGCAAAGGTATGTAATATCAATGTTTAATTAATGTAAGGTTTTCATTACCCTTGGATATAAAGCCTGTAATTGCCCATTTGTTTGTGTGCTATGAATGGTTTTGACAGAAATAACTACATTATATTAGTCAGGTAATGACGGATAGTCGTTAGTCAGAGGTCTAAGTCAAAATGAATTCAACTTTTGACTCAAGACTTAGAACTTTCGACTTAATACGGCATCAGCGGTTCCCAACTGGCCATGTTAATCTTTAAACGATATGATAAAGGTAGCCCCTTCGTTAGGTTTGCTTTCGATGGTAATTTGTCCGCCAAGGCTGGTAATATGGTTATAAACCAAATATAGCCCTATACCCTTGCTATCATGATGGTGATGAAACGTTTGGTGAAATCCAAATATTTTATCCTTCACGCGATCCATGTCGAATCCTAAACCATTATCGGCAAATATTATTTGCTTTAAACCCTTATAAATTCTAAAGCTGATATCGATAACCGGGGCAACTTCAGGGCGCGCGTATTTAATGGAATTGGTAATCAGGTTTAAAAAAACACTTTCGAGGTAAGCCTTGTTGAAATTGATAGTACAATCGCCGGCAATGCTATAGTTGATGGTAACGCCAGAATCTTGTATCAACGAACTAACCGAACGCAGAACGGTATTTAACGAGTTGTTAACATTGATATTCTCCAGGTGAACATTCAGGCTGTCTTTCTGGCTCAAAACGTCTACATAATTATTAAGCGTCTCTTTCAGGCTTTCTGAAGCCGATCTGAGCATGCCAATAAGTTCAACGGTCTCTGCGTCATGTATTTTTGAAACATCAATAAAATTAAAAACAGATAACAGGTTACTTACCGGTGACCGGAGATCATGCGATGTAGTGTAGGTAAGCTGTTTAAGGTCATCGTTTATTTGAGTCAGGCTGGTTATCAAATTGTTGCGTTCAGCCTCCTGTCTTTTCTTTTCGGTAATGTTTTTGGCTATAGCAAAAACAAGTTGTTCGCTGTCAACAGGCATCGACGTCCAGGCGAGCCAGACAACCTCTCCGCTTTTGGTTATGTAGCGGTTTTCGAAATTTAAAAGTGGGATGTCATGCCTGATGTTATCGCGCTTTTTTTCAGTTATAGTTTGATCGTCAGGATGAACAAAAAAGTTTATAGGTCTTGACAAAAGCTCCTCATTGGTATACCCCAATGTTTTTGAAACCGCCGCATTAATTCTTTTAAAGTAGCCATCATAACCGGCAATGCAGAAAAGATCAGCCGACAACTCGAAAAAACGTTCAAAATTAAAATCGGCCCCGGTATTTATCTCAAAACGATTTATCATGTAGTATACAATTGGCATAGCTGTCAAGGGGGGCAGCTATTATTGTGTTTTGGTTATACGGTAAGGAGAATGAAATAGTTTGTTTTGGAATATGAAGAATTTTCAGTTGGTTTTCAGGCTGATATTTCAAGATTGAGAAATCTCTTAAAAAAATAAAAGCCGCCCAGACCTTGCGTCGGGCGACTTTCAACCTAAACCTTATCACAATTAAACCGGTAAGGATTACCAGTTCATATATACCTGTACAATTACTATACCAAAAATTAAAACTTCGTAAATTTTTTTAGCAAGTTGGCATTATATGCCTATACGAGTTAAAAACGGTGGTTAAAAAATAAATATCAATTAAAAAAAAGCCGGTATTAGTTAATTGTAAACTTTTGCGTACTACATGGTAAACACTTTAGGCCTGTTTTGTCGGTTTTTTTCTACGCAAATAACTGTCTGATAAAAATAAGGCCAATACAACGTCAAACATGATAAACCATTTAAATACCGGGCTGGTAAAAATATTGGCGGCATTTGGCAGTTTTATAGCAGCCGGCAGTTTAACTTTAACATCAAAAGCCGAAAGCTGCGAATGAGTGTTGGCAAAAGCGAACACCAGCAAAGCCAATATGGTAAAAATAAAGAAAACAGCTATGCCCATAATAATACGTTTATCAATAGCCGCTTTAAGTGGCTGTCGCGCGTTTTCGGTACGGATGGTTTCCATCACGTTATACGTAAATGCCATTGATGGTTCGTCAAGCTCCATGGCTGCAAATTCCAGGTTTAGCTGCATCAGTTCCTGGTATTTTTTGTTATAGGCCTCATCCTGCTCAATAAGGCGGGCAATGGCATCCTGCCCGGCCGGCGTGCAGTTGCCGTCAATGTAGTTCCAGAGTTCTTCTTCTATGGTATTCATATCAGTTCTTTAACCTCATGTTTTAAATTACGCTCCAGCTTATCTTTCAAACGCTGGCGCGCCCTGAATAGTTTTACCTTAACCGTATTGGCTTCCATACCCAAAGTTTGGGCTATTTCTTCCAGTGATTGCTCGCCTTTATAAAACAAGGTTATAATGGTAGCATCATCGGGCAGTAACTGCGCTATGGCCTGATTAAGGTAAAACGATCTCGATTTATTCTCTACGTTGTATACATCATAAGCCGACTCGTTGTTTTCAACCTGTATAAAGGTAGCCTCATCATCTATCGAATCGGTTGCTACTCTTTTCTTTCGTAAAAATGTCATAGCTGTATTATACACAATAGTGTACAGCCATGTACTGAATTTTGATTGGCCGCCGTATGTTGCCAGCGCGCGGTACGCCTTTATAAAACAGTCCTGCGCAATCTCTTCAGCATCCTCGCGATTTTTTGAAAAACGCAAAGCAAGTGTAAAAACAAACCGCTGGTGCCGCTTCACCAGGTCGGCATATGCCGATTGGTTACCCGCCAGTGTTTGTTCAATAAGATCGATATCTGAAAGCTTGCTTTGCATGTGTTACAACCTCTCTGACAACAAGACTTTTACTTAGGTTACAGTAAGGTAGGAAAAAATGTGCAGATTCCAGATGTGCAGATTTCAGATTCGCTAAAAAGGGCGCCAAGCAAAAGGCCCTCCATGTATGGAAGGCCTCTTTTGCTTTCATCATCTGCATATCTGAAATCTGCATATCTGCACATCAAGGCCCTTCGGGCCTTTAATTCCGCCTGTTAAACAAAAACGAAGCGTAATAAAGCAATGTTGCCAGCGAGCTAAGCGCGGCTACAACGTAGGTCATGGCCGCCCACCAAAGGGCGTCTTTAGCCTGTTCATGCTCCTCTGTAGTTTGTACAATACTATAGTTATTGTTAAGCCAGGCCAGTGCGCGGCGGCTGGCATCAAACTCTACCGGCAGGGTTATAAAGCTAAAAAAAGTAACCAATGCCAGTGCGGCCACACCTATGGCCAATACAAATGGATTGTGCGAAAAAATGAGCAGCATTACACCAATAAGCAGTGTCCATTGTGTTAGCGTTGATGCAATGTTAATAACCGGTACCATAGCCGACCGGAAACTAAGCCACGCATAAGCCTGGGCATGTTGTACCGCGTGGCCACACTCGTGGGCGGCAACGGCAGCCGCGGCAACGCTGCGGCTGTAAAAAACATCCTGGCTCAGGTTAACGGTTTTGGTTTCGGGGTTATAATGATCGGTAAGCTGGCCTTCAACGCATATTACCTGTACATCAAATATGCCGTGGGCGCGCAGCATTTTAACCGCTACCTCTTGGCCCGACAGGCCGGATAGCAAACCAACTTCTGAGTAGTGTTTAAATTTACTCTTAAAACGCCACTGTACTATAAAGCTAACAATGGCAACCAGGATCATCAGGAACCAGGCAGAGTTATATCCAATATAGGCTGTTATAAACGATAAGTGATTCATTTGTTAAGTCAAAATTAAAAAGTCAAAATTCAAAAATGATTGGCATGCGGTAGGCCGCTTAAGCTTAATGTGTATACGTACTTTCACATGCATTTATAACTTATCACATTCAAAAACCATTCCGTACCAAATACGCATGTTAAAAAGTAATGCCCACAGAGATAGGTTTTGATTTTTGAATTTTTCACAATGTGTTTATTTTTTTTATGGTGTTCAAGAGTGCTGCGCAATTTTTACTTTTGAATTAAAAAAAATGTTTTCCTACTGGGAGCGAACTTCTTTTATTGATAACGCCGATATAATTATTATCGGCAGCGGCCTGGTGGGTTTAAGTGCCGCCCTGCATTTAAAAAAACAACAGCCATTGCTTAAAGTACTGGTGCTTGAGCGCGGCTTTTTACCAAGCGGGGCCAGTACTAAAAACGCTGGCTTTGCCTGTTTTGGTACAGTTAGCGAGCAAATTGAGGTAATAAACCGCTCGTCAGAAGCAGAAGCTATGCATTTGGTTGATTACAAATGGCGAGGCCTGCAGCGCCTGCGGCAAAACCTTGGCGATAAGAATATCGACTACCATCAACACGGCGGGCACGAGCTGTTTATGGTTGATGAACCCCAGGCCGCAAACATAGCTTTGGATAAGGTTGATCATCTCAATAAATTATTGCAGCCAATTATCGGAACAACTGACATTTATGCAGTTGCGAATGAAAAAATTGCAGATTTTGGCTTCAATAATGTGGCCAACATAATTTATAACCACTTTGAAGGCCAGATTGACACCGGTAAAATGATGCGGACGTTATTGTATAAAGTGTATGAGTTGGGAGTGCTGGTTTTAAATAACGTACAGGTATTGGCAATTGAGCACGAGGCCGCTTGCGTTAGGCTGCAAACTACACAGGGTAGCTTTAAAGCAGGCAAGGTAATACTGGCAACAAATGCATTTGCCAGCCAACTGTATCCGGAATTGGATGTAGTGCCCGGCAGGGGCCAGGTATTGGTTACAAAACCTGTAGATGGATTAAAACTGAAGGGCACTTATCATTTTAATGAAGGGTACTATTATTTCAGGAACATTGATAACCGTGTGCTGTTTGGCGGTGGCCGCAACCTGAATTATAAGGCCGAAGAAACCTGGGAGTTTGGGCATACAGATGAGGTTAAGGAAAAACTCTTTTCCTATTTGGCCGAAGTTATCCTCCCCGATCAAAAAACCGAGGTTGATTACTGGTGGAGCGGCATCATGGGCTTCGGCGAGCAATTAAGCCCTATAGTGAAAGCGATACAACCCCATGTTTTCTGCGCCGTACGTTGTAACGGTATGGGCGTAGCTATGGGAAGTTTGGTAGGCGAGGAAGTAGCAGAACTGGTGTTACGCGATATTTAAGGCTTGTAACCACAAGTTCAAATTCAATCAAATTGGGATCTGCACCAATGACCAATGACGCGCAGCAAATGACCGCGCAGCGAAGTGACTAATTAGCCAGAAAAGCGTACCTGTCATCGGCAAATGTGTTGCCTTGTTTTACATCGCCTGTTTCATAGCCTTTTTTAAACCAGTACACACGCTGGGCGCTGGTTCCGTGGGTAAAGCTATCGGGTTCCACATGTCCCTGGCTTTGTTTTTGCAAGCGGTCGTCGCCAATGGCGTTAGCGGCGTTCAGGGCATCTTCTATATCTTTTTCGTTAATTACTTTGTTGATGCTTTGCTCATAATGGGCCCAAACACCCGCATAAAAATCGGCCTGCAGCTCCAGCTTTACCGACAGTTTATTGTATTCACGTTGGCTCATCCGGCTGCGGGCCTGGTCCATTTTTGCACTTACACCCAGCAGGTTTTGCACATGGTGCCCCACTTCGTGCGCTATCACGTAGGCATTGGCAAAGTCGCCACCGGCGCCAAAACGCGTTTTAAGTTCATCGTAAAAACTTAAATCGATATATACTTTGGCATCGCCGGGGCAGTAAAACGGCCCTGTTGCCGAGCTGGCGTTACCGCAGGCCGATTGCACATAATCGGTAAATAAAACCAGTTTAGGATCCTGGTACTGCCGGCCCATATCGTTAAATAGTTTGCCCCAGATATCTTCAGTATCCTTAAGTACCACGCGTACAAATTTTTTACCGTTGTCTTCAGGTGCATTTGGGTTTTGCGATTGTTCGGTTTGCTGTTGCTGGTCGCCGCCGCTCTGGTTAAGCAGCTGCGATGGGTTAATCCCGGTAAACATATAAATTACAGCCCCTATCAGGCCCAGGATCCCGCCGCCAATTGCTATACCGCGACCGCCGCCGCTGCCACGCTGATCTTCTACATTATCGCTTTCGCCCCTGCCAAACCATTGCATAATTTTGTGATTTTTTTTAGGGGTAACATTTTATTGCGGGATAATGTTTGCGTGCGTTGTATTTACAACAAATCATTAATCTTCTGACCCCATCCCTTTAATGGCTTCATTTTCGTGAAACCAGTTTCAAAATAAAAGGCCATCCTTAAAACTTAGGACGACCTTTTATTTGTTCAAAAAACTCCCTTTCAGGGGCACCGGGGGCTTACTTTATCTCAAACACCGCATTTATCTGCAGGCTGATCTTGATCTTTTTAAAGTCGATGTCGGATTGGGGGGCATCGGCAACGGCAGCTTTATACATCATAGTGTTGTATTGGCGTGGCTGAGGGAAACTGCTGTTATCGGTTTCGATAATATTGAGCACGTCGCCCAGTTTGTTGCCGAGTCCGCTGAGTAAAAAGGACGCCTTATCCCGGGCGGAGAGCAGGGCTTTAAGCTTCAGCTCGTTTTTCAGCCCGTTTATTTTTGAATAATCGTAGCTATCGATGTTGGTTGATTGAATTCCTTTGGGATCTATTTTAGATACAATCTGGTTAAACTTGTTCAGGTCTTTTATCCGCAGTCCATATTGTTTGCCGGCTAAAAAATCGGGCTGTCTCTTTTTTTGGACGGCGTTATTCCAGGCCGAAACATTGTTGACGGTAAAATCGGCCGCCGGTATGCCCGCATCCTTAACCGCTTTTTCAAGCTGATCTTCAAGGTCCGAGATCTGGATGTGTTTTTTACCATCCATATATTCCTGCAGCGATATCGTAACGTTGATAATATCAGGGGTAACTTCCTGCTCGGCCAGGCCGGTAACTTCAATTTTTCGGCGCAAATCAACAGCCTGCGCAAAGGCTCCGTAAGTAAATGTTAGCAGGGTAGCAATGATGAATAGCTTCTTCATGGTGTAATGTGTATATGGTTATTTTTGTTTGTATGACTGTAATGACGGGCAAATAGTTTAATATGTAACAGCCCGGGCTATTTAAATGTTAGCACGCCCGGTTAAAAAACAACAAAGCCCGGTCTTTCGATACGGGCTTTGTTGTTAAAAATATATTTTATAATAAGATACAAAATAGAAAGATCCCATTCATGGGACGGGTGGGCTACGCTTTCACGCGCTCCACATACGTTCCGGTAGCGGTATCAACTTTTACCTTATCGCCAATGTTAATGAAAAGAGGCACACGAATCTCGGCACCGGTTTCTACCGTGGCATTCTTTTGGGCACCACTCGAGGTATCACCTTTAACGGCAGGCTCGGTATAGGTAATTTCCAACTCGGCTGATCCCGGGATTGAACCCATGATTGGCTCATCGCTTTCAAAGGCAACAATAACGTTCATTCCCTCTTTTAAGAACTTAACCGCCGGGCCAAATAAAGCTTTGGGCACGTTATGCTGATCGTAAGTGGCGTTATCCATTACTACTAATGAATCGCCATCCTCATATAAATATTGATAATCGTTGGTTTCAACACGGGCTATATCAACCTCCTCGTCGGTACGAAAACGGTATTCAACTAATTTTCCGGATTTTACGTTACGCATACGGGCCTGGTAAAATGCGCGCAAGTTACCTGGTGTACGGTGCAAAAACTCTTCTACCTGCACTAACTCGCCGTTAAAGCGAAGCACATTTCCATTTTTAACATCTGATGCTTTGGCCATAAAATAATATTGAGGCGCAAAATTAGAAATTTGATTTGAGATGTGGAAAAGTAGATGTGAGATATTAGACGTGAGATTTGAGATTTTTGGAGCATGCGAAAAATTTAGGCACTTTTTGGACGAAGGTCCCACCTTGCAATCCTAAAAAATGAGATTTGAAATAACTGCCAAACCCGCAGCTGTCTCAAATCTCACATCTAATAGCTCAAATCTTACAACGTAGCTATATCAATCACGAAACGATACCTCACATCACCCTTTTCCATGCGGGCGTACGCAGTATCAATATCTTTGATGTCTATCATTTCAATATCTGAAACAATTCCGTGTTCGGCACAAAAATCAAGCATTTCCTGGGTTTCGGCAATTCCGCCAATGCCCGATCCGGCAAGGCTTTTACGGCCACCCAACAGGCTAAACGCCTGCACACTGGCAGGCTCTGGTGGTACACCTACGCAAATATGTACGCCATTGGTGCGCAGCAACGACAGGTACATGTTAAAATCATGCGGTGCCGATACGGTATCCAAAATAAAATCAAAAGAGTTTTTGGCAGCTTCAATTTGTTTTGGGTCGCTGGTTACCACAAAATGATGCGCACCTAATGCTTTTGCATCAGCCTCTTTGCCTGGTGATGTGCTCAAAACAGTAACTTCGGCACCAAAAGCAACACCAAATTTAACGCCCATATGGCCCAAGCCGCCCAAACCTAAAACAGCAAGTTTATGGCCTTTACCAACTTTCCAATGCCTTAACGGCGAGTAAGTAGTTATGCCGGCGCACAGTAGCGGCGCTGTGGCGGCAAGGTCAAGTTTGTCAGAAATATGCAGCACAAAATCTTCGTTAACCACAATACTGTTGGAATAACCGCCGTAAGTTGGTGTTTTATGGTCTTGCTCCAGGCCGTTATAAGTTTGCGAGCTGCCGTTTAAGCAATATTGCTCCAAATCCTGTTTACAATTTTCGCAAACCCGGCATGAGTCAACCATGCAACCTGTTCCGGCTAAATCGCCAACTTTGAATTTTTTTACATGGTCGCCAACTTTGACAACCCTGCCAACAATTTCATGACCTGGTACCATCGGGAAAATACCCGGGAACCAATCATTCTTAATCTGGTGCAGGTCGCTGTGGCAAACACCGCAAAATAAAATATCAAATTGCACATCATGAGGCCCAACCTCCCGGCGCTCAAAATCCCATGGGGCAAGATTGGTAGTTGGCGATTGCGCCGCGTATCCTTTAACTGGTATCATAAGTAGTTGTTATTTTTGATTACCTAAAGGTACGGGAATAGAATTGAGATGTTTGATATGAGATTTGAGATTTTGCCGCGGAAGAACCGAATTATGACAATAATGTGTCGAGACAAAAATCGATGTATTCCTAAGAGAGATTTTCGACAAGAACGATTCCGCCTCTTTCTAAAATCTCATATCAAACATCTCAAATCTAATTTTTATAATCCGATATACTCAGCCTATGCTTGCAAAAGCCATACTCGTGCTCCTGGTTGGAGCAAATGATGGTGAGCCGGCCAGTTGCAAAACGCTCAACCAGGCTTAAATACCAGTCAACGCCCTGGGCATCCAGATTTGATGTGGGTTCATCAAGCATCAGCATTGGCGTATCGGAGCAAAAGGCAAGGATCAGTTTAAGGCGTTGTTTCATGCCCGATGAAAAGTAACGAATAAGCTTATGCTCACTTTTTGGCAGATTCAATAATTCGATCAGCTGCTTTTTATCAAGCCCGTTTTTGTAGTTTTTAAATTTGAAATGGAAATCGACCATTTCACTCAGCGTAAACTCCTCAATAACCTCCAAATATGGTGCGGCCAGGCTCAGGTAGTTAAACACCTGCGAAATCTCGATAGGTTTATCCTGGAAAGTATAATTTATTGTGCCGATGGACGGCGACAGGCTCCCGTTTAAAACCTGTAGCAAGGTAGATTTACCCGACCCATTAGGACCAAGAATAGCGTATGATTCGCCGGGAGTGAACGTATGATCAACCCCCCTGAAAATCCAGTCGCGGTTAAAGCGGCGGCCAATGTTGTTGAGGGTGATGGTCATTTGGAAGGTTTTGTCCATAGACCATAGTCGATGGTCGATAGTTGAATTATCATATGTAGAAAAGAAAAAAGAACCATAGACTATCGACTATAGACCATGGACTTTCTTAAGAATTCCCAAACCCCTTCATGATACCTCTTTGCGAGTTTTGCAGGAAGTTGATGATCTCATCGCGTTCAACACTTGGTGTAAACTCTGCTTCAATGATGTCAAGGGCTTTGCTTACGTTATATTTTTTAAGGAACAGGATACGGTAAATCTCCTGGATTTCGGCTATGGTAGCAGCCGAAAATCCCCTGCGGCGTAAGCCTACGGAGTTAATACCCACATAAGATAATGGCTCGCGGCCTGCCTTGGTGAACGGGGGTACATCCTTACGTACCAACGATCCGCCCGAGATCATGCTATGTGCGCCAATCTCTACAAACTGGTGAACGGCCGATGAACCGCCGATGAAAGCATAATCATACACATTAATGTGGCCTGCCAGCTGCACCGCATTGGCAATAATTACGTTATCGCCAATAACACAATCGTGTGCTACGTGTACATACGCCATCAGCAGGCAATTGCTGCCTATGGTGGTGGTATTTTTATCTAAAGCGGTACCACGATTAAGGGTTACGCATTCGCGGATAGTGGTATTATCACCAATAGATACCGTACTTTGCTCGCCCTTGTACTTTAAATCCTGTGGCGGTGCAGAGACTACGGCACCGGGAAAAATACGGCAGTTTTTGCCTATCCGGGCTCCATCCATGATTACGGAGTTGGAACCGATCCAGGTACCCTCGCCAATTTCAACATCCTTGTGGATGGTAACAAAGGGTTCAATCACCACGTTATCGGCAATTTTTGCCTGTGGGTGTATATATGCTAAAGGCTGGATCATGCTTCGTTTCCTTTTACTTTTACAATTTGTGCCATTAACTCGGCCTCAACAACAACCCGGTTACCTACCATACCAACACCCTTCATGGTTGCAATACCACGGCGGATTGGCGCCAGCAGATCGCAAATGTAAATAATGGTGTCGCCCGGCACTACTTTACTTTTAAAGCGCGCGTTCTCGATCTTTAAAAACAGGGTCAGGTAATTTTCCGGGTCGGGTACGGTGTTTAACACCAATATACCGCCCGTTTGTACCATACCTTCAATTTGCAATACGCCTGGGAATATTGGTGCGCCCGGGAAGTGACCTTTAAAAAACTCCTCGTTAATGGTTACGTTTTTAGCCCCTACCACATGGTTTTTGGTCAGTTCCAATATTTTATCAATCATTAAAAAAGGCTGCCTATGCGGCAACAAGCCCATAATCTCAACGGTATCATACACCGGTTTAGCATTGGCATCGTAAACTTTAACCTGTTTACGGCTTTTTTCTTTTTTAATCAGGGTCTTAATTTTTTTAGCAAAGGCTACGTTAGCAGCATGACCGGGGCGGGCAGCCATAATATGGCCTTTAAGCGGCACGCCAACCAAGGCCAAATCACCAATCATATCCAGCAGTTTGTGCCTTGCAGGTTCGTTTTGGTGGCGTAATTCGGCATTGTTTAAAATACCTTGCGGGGCTACGCTGATATCTTTACGGTTAAACAGCTTGGCCAGGTGGGCAAGTTCTTCTTCGTCAACTTCTTTATCAACAACCACGATAGCGTTGTTTAAATCGCCGCCTTTTATCAGGTCATGCTTTAACAGCATTTCAAGCTCGTGCAAAAAGCAAAAGGTACGGCACGATGCAATTTCTTTTTTAAACTCGGTAATGCTCGAGATACTGGCATGCTGGCTACCCAATACCTGTGAGTTGTAATCAACCATACAGGTAAAGCGGTAATCGTCTAAAGGCATGGCAACCATTTCTACCTTACGATCAGGCTCGGAGTAATGGATATTGTAAGGTATGTGGTAATATTCGCGGTCTGCTTCCTGCTCGGTAAAACCTGTTTCGGTTATGATGTCGACAAACTGGATAGAACTGCCATCCATTATAGGCGTTTCCGGGCCATCCATATCAATCAGCACATTATCTATCTCCATACCTACCAAAGCAGCCAATACGTGCTCGACAGTATTCACGGTAGCCCCATTTTGAGAAATGGTAGTGCCACGCGATGTGTCAGTTACATTATCAACGTCGGCATCAATTATTGGCGAGCCTGGTATATCAATCCTCCTGAATTTATAGCCGTGGTTCTCTGGTGCCGGGTTAAAGGTCATGGTTACCCTTTGGCCGGTATGCAGGCCGGTACCCGAAACCGATACAGGTGATTTAATGGTTCTTTGTTTTACATTCATTTCTTTTAGTTCATTGGTTCACTGGTTCATTTGTTCATTGGTGAATAGTTTATTAGTTAAGTTCATTATTTGCCTGCACAAAAGACCAATGAACCAGTGAACTAATGAACCAATGAACGGTTACTGAACTAATGACTGTCCCTCTTTAATTCTGCTATTATTTTTTCTAATTCGTTTATTCTTTTCTCCAATTCGGGAAGGCGGCTTATGACCACGTTTGAACGCATGTTTGCGCTGTATAGCGTAGCCGGCGTACCGGCCCATTTTTTTCCTTCCTCGGCAATAGTTCTGCTAACACCCGACTGTGCCTGGAACTGCGAACGGTTTGCAATGCTGATGTGACCAACCAAACCAACCTGGCCGCCCATAATCACATTCTCGCCGATTTTAGTGCTTCCCGAAATGCCCGCTTGCGCGGCAATTACGGTATTTGCACCTATCTCTACATTATGGGCTATCTGTATCAGGTTATCCAATTTTACGCCTTTGCGTATCACTGTCGATCCCATGGTTGCTCTGTCGATAGTGGTATTTGAACCAACCTCAACATCGTCTTCCAGGATAACGTTACCTATCTGGGCTACTTTAGTATAAGTGCCATCAGGATTAGGGGCAAAACCAAAACCATCGCTTCCAATAACGGCACCGGAGTGTACAATAACATTATCGCCTATCACACAATCAAAATAAACCGTAACGCCCGAAAATAAGGTAACGTTGTTACCAATGGTTACATTATCAGATATGTTAACATTGGGATAAATTTTGCAGTTATCGCCAATTTTTGCGTTAAGGCCGATGTAGGCAAATGCCCCTATGTAAGGCTCGGCGCCAATCTGGGCTGTTGGATGTATAAAGCAAGGTTGCTCGATACCTTTTTTGTTAAGCTTAAACGTGTTGTACTTCTCCAACAATACCGAAAACGCGCTGTAGGCATTCTCAACCCGGATAAGCGTGGCCGTTACCGGGCCGGTAAGTTGTAAATCGTTATTGACAATAACTACAGAGGCATTGGTAGTATATAAATACTGCTCATATTTGGGGTTGGCCAAAAAAGAAAGGCTGCCGGCGGCCCCTTCTTCTATTTTAGCTAACTGACTAACGGTAACCGAAGGGTCACCTTCCACCGTTCCGTTAAGCAGAAAACTTATATCCTGGGCAGTAAATTGCATCGACAAATTTAAATGTTATAATTAAAGCAGCAAATATTAATTGTGAGTGGTGAGCGGTGAGTAGTGAATGGTTAGGAAAATCATTGTCAACCATTCACTACTCACCGCTCTCCACTCACTAAATCAGTTCCTTACTATAGCAAAGTATGTATTTTTTTACGGTTTTTGCTAATGCCTCTAAATTAGAGTTGTCGCTGGCCGTTGTAATGTCATGTACATGGCCATCTTTCATCAATATGCCTATGTTGCCATCGCCGGCGGTATAGGCATTATTACGTATGGATGTAGTAAAAACAAAGTATCCGGCATCCTGCTCGCTTATGCTGTATTTTTTCATCGCCTTTTTTATAAGGGAGTTTACAAACTCCTTATCGGGGCGCTTATTGCTTATATCTACATGATACAACTTACGCTGCACCAGGTTTTGCGCCAGGGTTGATAGTATAAAATCGTTATGCCCCGCCCAAACTTTTACTGCTGCCATAATATCGGTATCATCCAAACAGGCAAAAGTTTCCAGGTGATGGTCCTGGTTCATGAAAGTATCTCTGCTGATACCTCCTTTTATAAAATGTTTTAACGCGGGTGTTGCAAACAGGTCGTCGCCTTTCAGGGTAAGCTCGCGGCAGCGTTTAAATATCTTCACCAACAACTCTTCGCCGGCAATTACGGTTTTGTGCAGGTAAACCTGCCAGTACATCAACCTGCGGGCAATTAAAAATTTTTCTATCGAGTAAATGCCCTTCGCATCAACTACAATATGATCGTCCTTAACATTCAACATTTTGATGATCCGTTCGGAGCTGATCACCCCTTCGGATACACCGGTAAAAAAGCTATCGCGGTTAAGATAATCCAACCTGTCCATATCCAACTGGCTTGATACCAGCTGATGCAGAAATTTACGGGGGAAAGTATTGTTAAATATACTTATAGCCATGGTTAAACGGCCATTAAACTGCTGGTTGAGTTTGTTCATCAGCATAGATGAGATATCCTCATGATCAATCCCCTCAATAATGGTACGCTCCAGGGCGTGCGAGAATGGACCATGGCCAATATCGTGCAGCAATATAGCAATGGTAACCGCCTCTTCTTCTTCGTCGCTTATATTGTGGCCTTTGTTGCGCAGGGTTTCTATAGCGGTGTCCATCAGGTACATGGCGCCCAAGGCATGATGAAAACGGGTGTGCAGCGCGCCGGGATAAACCAGATGCGTCATCCCCAATTGCTTAATGTACCTTAACCGCTGAAAGTAAGGGTGTTCAATCAGGTCGAATATCAGTTCGGTTGGAATGCTGATAAAACCGTAAACCGGATCGTTTATTATTTTCTTTTTGTTCAATGGATTAAGTAAAGTGCAAAAATGTAAAACAAAGGTAAAATAAGCCGGTGATGTTTGTTAAATTTTGTTAATACCTTTACTAATCAACAACAAAAGCGTCTCTTTGGGGTTTACTGTCTGAATCAGAATTGCCAGAATTTAAGAAGTAACAGAATATAACTGATTAAAAACAGGATATTTGGCTTAACTTAATCTTATTCGCCAAATTCAATAATTCTGAAAATTCTCAAAGCCTGAAAATTCTGATTCAGAATATTTTAATCCAGATACTATGCAAGATACCACCATTTTATGGGCTGATGACGAAATTGACCTGTTACGACCACACATATTGTTCTTAAGCGAAAAAGGCTATAAAGTTACCACCGTAACCAATGGCAACGATGCTGTTGATACTTTCAAAAGCGGCTATTTCGACCTTGTTTTTTTAGACGAGAATATGCCGGGCCTTACCGGGCTGGAAACACTGCAGCAAATAAAAAACATCAATAATGATGTGCCTATTGTACTGATAACCAAAAACGAAGAAGAATATTTGATGGAAGATGCCATCGGCTCAAAAATAGATGATTACCTGATTAAGCCGGTTCACCCCAAACAAATACTGCTTACCATTAAAAAGCTAACGGAAAATAAACGCCTGGTAACCGAAAAAACTACTATGGCCTATCAAATGGACTTCCGCACGCTGGGCATGACGCTGAACGATAACCTGAGCCATCAGGAATGGGTTGACGTTTATAAAAAACTCATTTATTGGGAGCTGGAACTGGAAAAACTGGAAGATGCAGGCATGCACGAGATTTTGACCATGCAAAAGGCCGAAGCCAACATGCAGTTTTGCAAGTTTATTGAGCGTAATTATTTAAACTGGATAAAAAACCCCGATTCGGCACCTACAAGTTCGCCGCAGTTGTTTAAAAAGAAAGTGTTCCCCAAAATGGATGGCAAAGGGCCGCTGTTTTTTATATTGATAGATAACCTTCGTTACGATCAGTTTAAGATCATCAACCCTATCATCTCCGAATATTTCAGGATGGAGGAAGAGGATACTTACTACAGTATTTTACCTACAGCAACCCAATACGCCCGTAATTCTATTTTTAGCGGCCTTATGCCTTTAGATATGGAAAAACGTTACCCGCAAATGTGGCAAAACGACGAGGACGAAGGGGGCAAAAACCTTTACGAATCGGAATTTGTTGCCGATCATTTGAAACGTGTGTTACGCCGCGACTGCAAATACTCGTACCATAAAATTTTGAATATCGACGAAGGCCGTGCGCTGAATGAGTCGGTTAGCAACCTGATGAACAACGAACTGAATGTGGTTGTTTACAACTTTGTTGATATGCTATCGCACGCCCGTACCGATATGCAGATGATACGCGAGCTGGCAAGTGATGATGCGGCCTACCGGTCATTAACACTCTCGTGGTTTGAGCATTCGCCCCTGTTTGATCTGTTGAAGTTTTTGGCCCAGAAACAGGTTAGGGTGATTATTACTACAGACCACGGTACCATCCGCGTAAAAAACCCAAGCAAAATTGTTGGCGACAGGAATACCAATACCAATTTACGTTACAAACAAGGCAAAAACCTGAACTATAACGCCAAAGAAGTGTTCCACATCCGCAATCCGCACGATGCTATGTTGCCCAAGCTGCACTTAAGCTCGAGCTTTGTATTTGCCAAGGAGGATAGTTATTTTGTGTACCCGAACAACTACAATCATTTTGTTAACTTTTATAACGAAACCTTCCAGCACGGGGGAATTTCGTTGGAAGAGATGATCATTCCGATAGTAACTTACGGGCCGAAGTAGGAAGTCAGCTACTCCCCCCAGTGCCTTTGGTTAACCCTTGCATTGGAGAGGTATTCACCCTATAGTTTGCGCCCGTGCCGGGCGTACCAAAAAAGAAAAACCTGGTCGCAAAGGCCAGGTTTTTCTTTTTAACTCTATCTTAACTATTATATTATTGAGCCGATTGTTTGGCTTGGTTTTTCATTGTTGAGTTGGCAACAATTACAATTTCCACCCTGCGGTTTTTTGAACGTCCATCAACTGTTGTGTTATCGGCAATTGGCTCTGTTTCACCTTTGCCCGAAGTTTGTAAGCGTGATGCAGGAACATTTTGGGCCGCGATGTACGATTTTACAGCTTGAGCCCTTTGAATGGATAAATCCATATTATGCGCGTCGCTTCCTGTATTATCTGTATGGCCAACAATTAAAATATTAGTTTCGGGGTTATTTTGAAGCGATACAGCCAGTTTTTGCAAATTGCTTTGCGCTTCGGCTTTTAAAGCCGATTTGTCGGTATCAAATAAAATGCCCGAGTCAAATTTCACCAGGATACCTTCGCCTTCGCGGGTTACGGTAGCGCCGGGAACTGTTTGTTTAATTTCTGCAGCTTGCCTATCCATATTTCGGCCAATAAATGCGCCTGCGGTACCACCAACGGCGCCACCAATAATAGCACCTAAAGCAGTGTTACCCGCAGCCTTACCAATAAAAGCGCCTACAGTACCACCGGCACCAGCGCCAATAGCAGCCCCTTTTTGTGTTTTGGTTAATGAATTACAGCCCGAGCCTAATATTCCAACCGTAGCTAATGCTAAACTGAAAGTTGCTACCTTAATTTTTAGAGATTTCATAATAATAATATGTATATATATACTTCCGTTTGCAAAGCAGGTGCCAAAAGCAAAATTGGCATAAATTGGCTGCCAATAAAGACAAATACACACTACTGCTTTATTTTATTAACAATTACGAAAGTAGCGATTTGAAAAATGATTATTGTTTAGCCTTAATCTAATAGGCTGACTAATTTTTAGTACATAAATGTAAAATTCCCGATACAACAAGAGGAATGCGAAGAGCAGATCAACCAACAATTATCAATGTAGCCGGAAAAATGAGCTTAAAAGTACTACCTACATCTTTTTCGGATACTACGTCAACTTCGATATTGTGGAAGCCGGCTATAGATTTTACTATGGGCAGGCCCAGGCCAAAGCTATCCTGCTGCAGCGATTGGCGGAATTTTTTAAAGCGGTTAAATATCAGAGGCAGCGCTTCGGCATCTATTCCTATCCCGGTATCGGTTATGCTTATTATAAATTTATCATGTACGGCCACTGCCGCAACCCTGATGCTGCCATCCTCGCGGTTATATTTTATAGCATTGTTAATCAGGTTAAAAAACAGGTTAAAAAGCAGGAACTTATTAATGTTTACCATATACCAGTTATCGGGCACCGAAACTTCATAGCTTATGTTTTTATCCTGCAGGCGAATGGAGATTTCGTCATAAACATCCTGCAACAACTCACTTACTGAAACTCTATCTTCTTTTAAAAATTGCTCATTCTCAATTTGCGATATCAGGAGCAGGGTTTTAGTGATGCTTTTGAGCCGGTTAAGAATTTTTTGCATCTCCAGCAAACGTACTTTTAACTCGTCATTTATATCTTCCTCCTCAAACATGTTTTCAATTTTCGACTGAAGGATAGATATCGGGGTCATCAGTTCATGCGATGCGTTGGAGATAAATTCGCGTTCTTTATGAAATTTATCGGCAATAGTCTCAATCATATTGTGGATGCTCAGGTCAAGATGCTCAAAATCCGATGTAGTGGTGCGCACCTTTCGGTACGACTGGAAATTTGGGAACCTTTGGCCTACAAGCTTGGTTTTAATAATGATGCGTAATGGTTTAAGCACATAATTGGAGTAAACCTGGTCGGCAAGTACGGTGAGCAATATCATGCCTAATAATACCTGGAAAGCCAGGTTTTGCAGGGGGATGCTGGTTTCATCAAGAGTATCAACGCTTTTGCCAATTTCCAGGAGGTAATTTTTGTTTTTTACCTTAAAAGTATGGCTCAATATCCGGTACTCAAGCGTGTCGCCCTCGCTAAAAAGACGTTTACCACGTTGAATGGTATCTAAAAAATACTTTGGGTCAACCTCATCAAGGCTTATGTATTCATCTTTAAGCGGGAGGTAACTTCCATAGCCTTCGCCGTTTACTATATAAGTTTCAATGCCCTGGCTTTTAACAATTTGCAGCAGTTTGTTTTTTTGTTTTATCAGCTTACTATCAACGTAACTGCTACTTATATTTTTAATCAATACGGGCACAAGCAATACAAAAAGTATCACAATCACCAGTTTTGATATGGCATTAAAAAGTGTAAGTTTTGTTCTTAATTTCAAATAATTAAGCGTTTATCTTTATTTTATATCCAAGCCCCCGCACAGTTTCCAACCAATCGGGCGATGCAAATGCATTTAATTTTTTCCTGATGTTTTTAATGTGCGCATCTATATAATTGGAGTCGTAATCGTTGTTAACCACACTGCCCCAAATATGTTCACTTAACTGCATCCTGGTAAGTGTGCGGTTTTTATGCAGGATGAGGTAAGCAATCAGGTCGAATTCTTTTTTGGTGATGGTATTAACCATGCTTGTACCGTATGATATGGTGCGGTTGGTTAAATCAATCAGGAAACCATCCAGGTCTATAATATTATTTTTAACCCCAAACTTGCGGCGAATAATAGCTTGCATCCGGCTTTGCAGCTCAAGCAATGAAAATGGTTTGGGCAGGTAATCATCGGCACCCAGGTCAAGCCCTTTAATGCGGTCGTTGATTTCGGCGCGGGCGGTTAATATGATACAGGCCGCATCCAAACCCTGTTTTTTTACCTCTTTTAACAAATCGAGCCCATCGTAATCAGGCAAACCCAAATCTATCAGTATAAAATCATATAAATTGGTGGCAATTTTTTCTGACGCCGAAGTACCATTATAACAAACCTCACAGATGTAATTATAATTGGTCAGGAATATTTCCAGCTCATGTGCAAGCGCTTTTTCGTCTTCAATAATTAAAACATTCATGCGCTGGTATTAATAAAACAAGTAGAAGAATGTAAAGTTAAAAAACGATTCTTTATGGTTTTCGAGCATCCCCTCTACGTTAACCGGAATAGAATAACGCCATGAAGCCTCAAGGGTGTAATGGGGCCTGTTATAAGCAATGGGCACCTTAAAGCTGTAGTTAAGCATTTTAAACTTGCGGTTATACCGTGCGGAGTTTGCATCATCGTACACATATATGTTGTCAATATCCTGTTTAAAACGATGGTCTACAGAGTATCGCTGCACAAAATTTTGGGTTCCCGTTATAAAATTGAATGATGGATTAAATGAAAGGTAATCCTGATCATCAAAAATGCTCCAGCTTGTTTCAATGTATTTGGAGTTTGTAACGGTAACAAAAAAATCGTTTGATTTGCCAAAAAGGTAGTCCGCAATAACGCTGGTTTTCAAAAACTTCCAATCATATGCGTTTTTCAGGTTAATATCATTTGACGAAGCCGATTTGATTACGTTGGCTTGCTTATTAAAAATAAACCGGGTATAGCTTACCGTGCCCGAAAACTTTTTAGACAGTTTGTAAAAGTATCCGCCGCCAACATCAACTTCATCAACCGGCGCATACCCCAAAACCTTTAATACCGAACCATACGCAAAAAAACCTTGTTTGCTGTTATAAATAACATCGCCGGTAACAAAGGGATATTTAACAGGGCTGGTACGTCCGAAAAAGAGGGCGTCGCTGCCATAATTCACCCCCACCGAAACAGATTTTTTCCTGATGATGGTATCTGTATCGGCCACAATATGGATGTTGCCACCGGTCAAAAACCGGTTGTTAATACCTGTGGCATATAAGGCATTACTGCCGGCAATAAAAAAAAATAAGCAAAGGTACTTCATCAAAAATTGGTAAATTGTTTGTTAACCACCTGTTTAATCGCCATTTCGTCGAGGTATTTCCGGCGGACGCTCCAGCCCTTCGGGCCGGCGCTGTCTTTTCGGCTTAGGTTTGGGCGCCACAGGTAGAGTGTTTTCATTCACCTTTGCGGGCTTGGCCTGCCGTTTTGCTTTAGCTACCTCTTTAATTTTATTTTTTTCTTCCTGCTCTTTTTTACTTTTTGATAACGTAGTATCGGCCGGTAAATTATGATGCTGCAACGTAACCGTATAATGGTATTCAACAGGATTTGATGGGCTGTTTGTAGTACCGGCATCAGATAAATGTGGCGTAAATATCAATAACAGTACAATATACGCAAACCACTTTACCATTGAGAGGAAGAAAAACTTAAAATTATATTCAAATATCGGTCAATATAAACAGTAATACCCAAATTGGGGGTACTGTTGATAACAATTATCACCTGTTTATTTAAGCAAGGGAAAATGCTTAGACAAACAAGTGATTACACGCTTGCCGGAATAATTATGATTGGTTTAAAATAAATAAGATTAAAGGTGTTATATGCTGATGCCTTTTGACATATAAACGCGGTCCTGGTCGTCAATAATAACACAGGCAATTTGATTTAGCTGGTTAATTAAATACATGCCGGCGTTAATGCCAATGCTAATCATAGGAGATGCCATGGCATCGGCCAATTCGGCGGTTGGGCTAAGCACGCTTACGCTTTTAATTTCGCTTACCGGGAAACCTTTATTGGCACTGGCAATACTTTGAAATTTTTTCTTGCTGATGCTTGCATATTTTTCGGCATTTACCGATGTGGCAAACGCCATATTGCTAATGTTAAGGTGGGCAAATGGTTGTTTCCGTTGTTCCGGATCAGCAGTGCCTACCGTCCATGGTTTGTTATTAGGCTGTGTGCCCCAGGTTAGCAAATCGCCACCTGAATTAATAACGCCGCTGCTTACGCCATTCATTTGCAAAATAAATTTTGCCCTGTCGGCGGCGTATCCCTTACTGTTGGCTCCAAAGCCAATGCGCATACCTTTTTCCTTTAAAAAAATAGTTTGTTTGCCGGCATCAAGTACAACATTTTGATAGTTGGTTTGCATTACCGAGTATGGGGCCGTTTTAACAGTCACGTTTTCAACCGAAGTTGTATCGTTGCCGGTATTACCGGTGAAATAGGTAATATCAAAAGCACCGTGTGTAAGTTCAGATATCTGTAAAGCACGGCTAATTAACCTGAAAATTTCGCCATTGGCTTTTACCGGGGCCACACCGGCTTCGCGGTTAATTTGTTTAATATTGCTGTGGTCGCCAAAAGCCGAAAGCAGTTTTTCGACCCGGTTGATCTCGTCGATAGCGATTTCTATTTGTTCATTGGCCAATAAAGGATCACTTCCAACCACACTAATCTCAAATTTATCACCCATAGCGTGTACATTACGTTTGTAGGTGGTTAAATTGTTACCTAAAGTTTTTACTGCCAGCATAAAATAAATTTTTTATCGTCAAAAATCAAACTACTCTAATCCCGCCGTAGGATGATTTTGTTTATAACAAAAATGTTACCTCTCACCTCTACAACAACTAAGGTAGATTGCTTATATGAAAATAAGATGAAAACAAGATTGCGAATAACGTAAATCAGGGATTTGGCTATAAATTGGAGCAAATAGCAAGGAATAAAGACAAAAAAATGACACTTTTTTCAAATAGTCAGAAGGGCTATTTATTTCGCGCAAATACGCAAAGAAGTCAAGGCGCAAAGTATTTGTTTGTCTTTCTTTGCTCCTTAGTGCCTTCGCTTGAAAAAAATCCGCCTCTCAATCAATCAAAATATTCTCGCCAAATTTTTGCGACACGGTAGTGTTTTCCTTACCATTGATACTGATTACCAGCGAGTCGTCAAAAGGTATTTTTTCAATTAGCAGGATGTGGGTACCTATACCAATATTAAGCTTGATAAGGTATTGCAAAAACGAATTGCTGGTATCGCGCACGGCAGCCACGCGACATGCCGCACCAGGTTTAAGATCGGTTAACGTTACCGAAAATGATTTAGGCACCTTTCCGTTGGCTTTTGGAATGGGATCGCCGTGAGGATCATATTCAGGGAAGCCCAGGAACTTGTCAAGCCTATCGGCCAAAGTTGCATCACTTATATGCTCAAGTTCTTCGGCAATATCGTGGATCTCGTCCCAATGATAGCCCAGTTTTTCTAACAGAAACACCTCCCAAAGGCGGTGCCTGCGTACAATTAGTATGGCATCTTTTAAACCTTGTGGGGTAAGCTTTACGCCCACCTTTTTATCATAGGCAATCAGCTCCTTTTCGGTAAGCTTCCTGATCATATCAACTACCGAGGCGGGATTATTACCCAGCGCTTCGGCTATAGCAGTTGGCGTTATTTTAACATCCTTTTGCTGTGCGATACGGTAAATGGCCTTTAGATAATTTTCTTCTGATAATGTATACATCCGTTGTTGAACTGGGAACGTACAAACATAAATAAAAACCAGCCGGTTTGTAATAGTTAGGGATGCCTAAATATTGCCAACCCGTTTTAAACAAAACAGGCCCCCATGTTACCGGAGGCCTGTTTTGCTGTTTTTATTTGGTTATTAGTGATGACCATGACCACCGCCATGTTCTCCACCTCCACCATGATTGCCACGACCACCGCCGCCACCATGGTTGCCATGATCGCCACCAAAATGACCGCCGCCGTTGCCATGAAACTGCGGCCCGCGGCCACCATGGTTTCCATTATCGAAGTGGCCATTACCACGGGTGTACGCTACCCTACGGTCATGATTGCCTCTCCAGTAATTGGCATACCTGACATCGCGGCTGTTGCGTATAACAACCTGGTCATGACGGCCCCTGTAGCTGGCATACCTTGTTCTGTAAACATCGTTTCTTACCCATGGGGAGCGCTCATTAATTACCACTTTATAACTGTGGTATAAGTCATAGTTACGATAACGTACCGGTAAATAGGCGCGGTGCACCCACACATTATTATCAAAGTATACATATTGATGTGTTGGCACATCATAGTAAGTATCAATATCGGGCATGTAATAATAGTTGGCGTAATCATATCCAACGGGACCCCAGGCCGGTTGGCTGCCTATGTTTACCCCTAAACTTACGCTTACCTGGGCACTGGCTGTTTTAATAACGAAGCAGCTTAATAATATAGCTGCCGACAGGATGATCTTTTTCATTTGTTTTGTTTTTTAAGTAGTGCCCCTTGTTAACCATCAATAGATTGCCAACCGGTAGCATTGTTTGGATGTATGACAATATTAAATCAAAAAAGTTTAATATAAATCAAACCTCCATGCGAGACGCATGTTCAATACACAAAAAACAGCCCCCCATTTTATCGGAAACCTGTTTTGTATTTAAAAATTAGCAATCAAAAATTAATCTTTGTGACCATGCCCTTTATTGCCATGGCTGGTTTTGCGTACTTCTTTGTGTATAATTACCTTGCGCGAGTTGCCCCGGCCATTACCTGTCCAATGGTTTTTGTATTTAACCTCGCGGCTGTCGCGGATAATAGTTTGATCATGTCTACCCCTATAGTTTGCGTATTTGGTACGGTAAACCGTGTTATGCACCCATGGTGCACGCTCATTAACTACCACTTTGTAGCTATGGTAAACATCGTAATTGCTGTAACGGGGCGGTAACGCAACCGAGTGCACCCATACATTATTGTTAAAATAAACATACTGATGCGCGTTTACATCATAATATGAATCAATGTCGGGCATATAGTAATAATCGGCCCTGTCATAACCGGTTGGCCCCCATTCGGGCTGGCTGCCAATATTAATACTTAAACTAATCTGGGCGCTTGCGGGCTTTATTGCTAAACAGCCTAAAAAAATAGCGGCTGTTAAAATTATCTTTTTCATAGTGTTATTGTTTTGTTTCGATGTATGACAATAACCGACAGAAAAAGTTTAGTTTAAAGCATAGGCCGGAGGAGTAACTAATCAGTTACAATAATTTCAGAGGGGCTAATTGTCAGTTGCGGAGTTTAGTTATTGTCGTCGTCGGTGTCTTTCTCGGCCGCAACCTTTTTACCTGCCATGGCCAGCATCGGTTTACCAATTACTTTGTAATTGCCTTCGCCTTTAAGGATGGATGCCAGCTGGGTTTTGTCCTGCATGGTTTTTACGGCCTGGGCCAGTTCTTTATCGTATTTAAAGTTTACTTCGTAGCGGCCCTTTTCGTAGTAATAGCGGGAGGCTATTTCGTTTTCAAGTATCTGCTTAATCTCGTCCTTATGTAGCTGAAGGTCGTTCTTTTTGGTAGCCATCAGCTTGGCTTTCAACACATCGTACTCCGCCTGTATGTCGGTAAACTGTTTTTCTTTGGTGGCTTCGGTCTTCAGGCTGTTCAGTACCTTTTCTGATGAGGTGGTGTAGTTGTAGTTTTTATCGGCCAGGTATTTCACAAAATCACCGTATTCGCCATCAGATAACACGAACGATTTTGTATCGGCTATTTTAGCATGCTTATCGCGGTAAACGGTGGCGTAATCAAATATCAGCAGCTTACCCACCAGCGCCTGGGTTACATTGGCAAATTTTTCCTGTTTAATAAAAATATCGGGGTAAATGGCGCTCCCGTCATAAACCGAGCGGCCATTTTTAGTTTTAAACTCGTGGATTAATGAATCGGCAACTTTAACCACGCTGCCATCGTCCTTACGATGTGTGTAGTCCAACTCCTGGATGCAACGGCCCGATGGGATATAGTATTTGGCTATGGTAATTTTAACCAGGCTGTTATACGGCAGGTTAAAAGTTTGCTGTACCAGGCCTTTGCCATAGCTGCGTTGCCCAATAATAATAGCCCGGTCAAGGTCTTGTAACGAGCCGGCAACAATTTCTGACGCTGATGCCGAATGACTGTTAACCAATACTACCAACGGCAGGTTTGGCTCAAGCGGCGCGCTTACGGTACTGTAAGTAAAATTCTTTTCTTTTATTTTTCCTTTTTGCGATACCACTTCTACATCCTTCTGTACAAAAAGGTTTACGATTTTTACAGCCTCCTGCAAAATACCGCCGCCGTTTGAACGAAGATCGAGGATAATGCCATTAGGGTTATTCTTTTTTAGGGTTACCAGGGCGTTGGTTACTTCGGCTGCCGAGTTTTCTAAAAACTTATCCAGCTTAATATAGCCCATATTACCCTGCACCATACCAAAGTAGGATACGTTTGGCTGTTTTATTTCATCGCGCAACAGGTTTTTTTCAAAAGGCTGAGGAACATTATCGCGTTTAATAAAGAGCTTGATGGCCGCCCCTTTTGATCCTTTAAGTAAAAGGCTTACCTGGTCGTTGTTTTTTCCGTTAAGATCAATGTCGTTTATTTTTAGCACCTGGTCGCCAGGGTGTATATCGCCCTTTTGCGCCGGGAAACCTTCAAATACATCAGATACGTATACTTTGCCGTTGCGGGTAAAAATGCTTGCGCCAATGCCGCCGTATTGGGTACTTACATAGTGCAGCTTATAATCTTCAATTTCCGACTCGGGTACAAATTCGGTATAGGGATCCAAACCATCCAGCATAGCATCTACGCCGGTTTTTACCAGTTTGGCCGAGTTAACGTTATCAACGTAGTTAATATTAACTTCTTTATAAACTGATGCAAAAACATCCAGGTTTTTCGAGATCTGGAAAAGGTCATCGTCAAAAGCCGCAACACCAACAGCCAGCGTTACAATGCCAGCAAACAAGCCTATCTTTTTGTATTTTTTTGAGATCACCATACCCGGTACAACATTAAAGCATATAAAAATACGAAAAGCTTATCGATTTTTACAATTGAACGCTTATTTACAGCCTGTTATTGTCAATATTCACCAAAGCTTTTTTCAGGGTGAACACCACATATTCCCTGTTACGGTTTACAAGCTCCATAAGTTTGGTTATCAGGGCTTCCTCCTGTCCTTCGGTATATTTTAATTGCTCATCGCTCAGGTTGTTGTATTTGCGTTGAACTTTAATTTTTACACGTTCCCAATCTTTATTAGAGATACTGATTTCGGCCATTGTTAAATTATTTTAAGCAAAAATATAAAAAATACACGTTGGCTGAATTAAAAATGAGGTTGCACGCCCTTTTTAACATTAAATTACAGCAAGATGAGGCGGCACTGGCAATCCTTCACTCAGTTTATCGGGAATGGGCGTCAGTCGTTTGGTTTGCAGGGGGATAAGGCCCGACCAAATGGGCAGTTCCAGGTCGTCGTCGTCATCAACCGGCATGCCTGTGCGCAACTTAGCCGATGCCTCATCAATTTTAAATGCAAGGGCGGTGGTTTTAAGCACTTCCCTGTCGGTTATAGGGCGCAGATAATCCCAGCTGCCGGGTACAATCTTTTCGGTAAGCCATTTAAAAGCCTCGGTTTTATCGGCTACGCTTTCAATTTTTTCTGCCTGCGCAAATATCACTACCGACCGGTAATTTACCGAGTGGTGAAATGCCGATTTGGCTACCACCAATTCATCCATCAGGGCAACGGTAATGCAAACCGGGATGCCTTTTTCCAGTTCGCGCATCAAATGGCTGCCTACCGAGCCATGTACATAAATGCGGCTGCCGTACCGCACAAACGCGGTGGGGATAGCGTAAGGTTTGTTATCTGCCGAATAGCTGATGGTGCAATATAACGCTTCATCCAGGATACTGTTGATAGTTTCGGGCTCGTAATTTGCCCTTTTTGCTGCCCTGCTGGGGATAAGATGTGCCGGTGGATTTGCCATGATTTTGTTTTTTGATAAAATTATGCGTTTATTGGATGGCGACAATGCTCCAGATAACACAAAACAGGTAGTCCAATTTCATGCAGATATATTCATCAAGCTTAATAATTGATAAAAAGGTACCGTTGCCGGTTTATATTCAGCTGGCCAACCAACTTATGGCGATGGTAAAAGGGGGTACGTTACAGCCCGGCCACCGGTTGCCCAGTACCCGGCAGCTGGCCACTTTACTAAACCTGCACCGTAAAACAGTGATAAGGGCTTATGACGAATTGCTGGCCCAGGGCTGGCTGCAAAGCCATGCGGGCAGCGGAACTTTTGTGGCCGGCCATTTACCGGTAACAAAGCCCCGGCAGTTGTTAAATAATAGTCCCGATGTAGCTAAAGTAGCCGGCTTTAGCATAAAGGAAGCGCCGCACCTGCAGCGCGGGATCGTCGATTTAAACATTGATCTGCACCTTGACGATGGTTTCCCAGACACCCGCATGGCACCGGTAACCGAACTTTCGAGAGCTTACCGCACACAGCTTTTAACAGGCAACCCTTATACCCGTTTGGGTTACGCCGACCCGAAAGGGTCAGCGTGGTTGCGTACGGAGTTGGCTACTTATTTAAATATTACCCGCGGCCTGCGGGTTACGCCGGCCAATATCCTGATAGTACGGGGCACTGTTATGGGGCTTTATTTAGCCTGCACCGGACTGCTGCAAGCCGACGACACCGTAGTTACCGCCGAACCGGGCTGGGCGGGTGCCGAAGCCAATTTTTTACAGGCCGGGGCAAACCTGTTAAAAGTGCCGGTTGATGAACATGGATTGGATGTAGATAGGCTTGATGAACTTTGCAGCAGGCAAACCGTGCGCCTGGTGTACGTAACGTCGCACCATCATTACCCCACAACGGTAGCCTTGCGGCCCGATAGGAGGGTGCACTTGCTTGAGCTGGCCCGAAAGCATGGCTTCATAATTTTTGAAGATGATTATGATTACGATTTTCATTACCAAAACAAACCGCTGATGCCATTGGCCAGCGCCGATGATGCGGGGATGGTGTTGTATTGTGGCGCTTTTTCCAAAAGTATTTCGCCGGCCATAAGGGTGGGGTATTTGGTTGGCCCCGAAAACGTGATTGAACATTTGGCCCAATTACGGCGCACCATTGACCGCCAGGGCGATACTATGCTGGAGAATGCCATGGCCGAGCTATTGCAAAATGGTGTAATACAACGCCATCTCCGTAAATCATTACGGGTATACCAACAGCGGCGTGATGTTTTTTGCGGATTATTGAATAATCGCCTAAAAAATCACGTACAATTTAAAGTGCCCGAAGGGGGGATGGCCGTGTGGACTTATTTTGATTCGTCGATAGATTTGAACAGGCTTGCCCAAAATGCCTTAAAAAAAGGACTGTATTTCCAGGGCGGGAATAGCCTGCTGACACCAAATTTTACCAGGCTGGGCTTTGCCTCCTCGACCCCGGCAGAGCTGGAGCAATGTGTAGATATACTGGAAAAATTACTGGCAAAATAGCCTCAAGCGTTAGCCCTGTTAAAATTATTTTGGCCGGATTATAAAAAACGGGCGAAAGCAACGTTTAAAACTTTGGCGCGTCAATTGATAGGCAATAAAACAGGCTATCAACACAGCCAGTTTGTAAACTAACTATGTAAACAAGGGGTTTGGTTATAATTATTCGAAAAAATTATAGCTTCGCCCCGCTAAAAATTAAAATTTATGAAAAAGTATTTATTAAGTGCCGCATTACTGATAGCAGTGAGCATCAGCGCGCAGGCACAGTTTTCTTTAGGTGTTAAAGGTGGTGTCAATTTTTCTAAAATCAATACTTCCGCCGTTGGCGAGTCTTCTGTAACTGGTTACCAGGCCGGCTTATTTGCCCGGGTTGGTAGCGGCTTGTATTTACAACCAGAACTTTATTTAGCCAGTAAGGGAGGAAAGTTTGATTTTCAGGCAACTGATGGTACCACTGTAACAACAGAGGGTAAAGTTAAATTTACTACGTTGAATGTACCATTGCTTTTGGGCAAGTCATTTGGGGCCAAAAACCTGAATTTCAGAGTTATGGCAGGCCCTGTTTATAGCTATGCTCTTGATAAAAATCAAAGTTTTAGCGATAACGTAAACGGCGCTTACCAGGATTTTGGTAACTACAACAAAAGCACATTAGGTTTCCAGGCTGGTGCCGGCGTTGATATCGGCGCAATAACTGCCGATCTGCGTTACGAGGGTGGCTTATCCAAAGTAAACTCTAACTATGGTCAGCGCCAAAACCTTTGGGCTTTAAGCGTTGGTTTTAAGATTTTATAGGCCGACAGCCAACCAACAATAACAAATAATAAACAAACCCCGATATGCTGAACCAATGGCATATCGGGGTTTGTTGTGTTATAGCTGTTACAAGTTAGCAAATGCCCCTTGATTCTATTCCACATGTTTTTACCTTTGCCCCTATGGAAACCATCACCTGGCAAAATTTTGAGCAAGTGGAACTGCGGACAGGAACCATATTAGAGGTCCTTGATTTCCCGGAGGCACGCAGGCCTGCCTACAAGGTGAGGGTTGATTTTGGCGAATTTGGCATCAAATGGTCGAGCGCACAAATTACTAAACACTATACAAAGGACACCCTTATTGGCAGGCAGATTTTGGGGGTGATCAATTTCCCTAAAAAGCAAATTGGCAAATTCATGTCGGAATTTTTGGTGACCGGCTTTGCCGATGAAAATGGCGACATTGTGCTGGCAGCCGTTGATAAAGCCGTGCCCAACGGCAGTAAACTGATTTAAATGAGGTATATAAATTTCGAAGACGAACCCGCCGTATCTCCCGACGATTTTTTTATGGGCGAGGCTTTAAAAGAGGCACGCTACGCACTTGAGGAAGATGAGATACCGATTGGCGCTATAGTAACATATGGCGGCAAAATCATTGGCCGCGGCCATAACCTTACCGAACGCCTTAACGATGTATCGGCCCATGCCGAAATGCAGGCGCTTACCGCAGCTGCAAATTCAATGGGGGGTAAATATTTACAAGGATGCACCTTGTATGTTACTATGGAGCCCTGTGTAATGTGTGCCGGGGCATCCTACTGGTTCCAGGTGGCGCGGATAGTTTTTGGGGCCTACGATGTTAAACTGGGTTTTGGCAGGCTTAACCAAAAAATAACGCACCCTAAAACCGTAATCACCGGCGGCATCCGCGAAAACGAATGCTCGGAGCTGGTGAAGAATTTTTTCAGGGGGAAGAGGAAGTAGGAAGCAGTTCATGGTCAATAGACCATAATCCATGGCCAAAATAATTATATCAGCGTTGCTA
Organism: Mucilaginibacter sediminis; assembly: GCF_051903035.1. NCBI lineage: Bacteria > Pseudomonadati > Bacteroidota > Sphingobacteriia > Sphingobacteriales > Sphingobacteriaceae > Mucilaginibacter > Mucilaginibacter sediminis. The sequence goes on along the minus strand of NZ_CP170602.1, from coordinate 5,138,030 downwards.
TGGACTATGGTCTATTGACCATGGACTTAAAGAAAACATGACAATAAATTAGAACAAAAAGTAAAATCTACTCTTATATTTGTTACACAACAATCATTAAACTTTAAAATTGTAATTATGGCATTTACACTACCGGCGTTATCCTACGCTACCGATGCATTGGAACCGCACATTGATAAACTTACTATGGAAATTCACCATGGTAAACATCACCAGGCTTACGTTACTAATTTAAATAAAGCCCTTGAAGGTAAGCCAGAAGCTGATAGCAGCATTGAGGATATCATCAAAAACATTTCAAAATTCGCGCCTGCTGTACGCAACAATGGCGGTGGTCATTACAACCACACCCTGTTCTGGACTTTGCTTTCACCAAATGGCGGCGGCGAACCTACAGGTGCCTTAGCTGCTGCAATTACCAGCACTTTTGGTTCAATTGCCGATTTAAAAACTAAAGTTAACGAAGCCGGTGCAACCCGTTTTGGCTCGGGCTGGGCATGGTTAATTGTTACTGCTGATAAAAAACTGGCCGTTTGCTCAACTCCAAACCAGGATAACCCTTTAATGGATATTGCCGAAGTAAAAGGCACCCCTATTTTAGGTATCGATGTTTGGGAACATGCTTATTACCTTAAATATCAAAATCGCCGTCCTGATTATCTGGCGGGCATCTGGAGCGTAATCAACTGGGCACATGTTGCCGAGCTTTATGCAAAAGCAATAGCTTAATTGTAAGCAGGTATTTAAAAACAGAAACGGCCCCGTACAACGCAACGGGGCCGTTTTTTTAACATATGACCATCGATATACTAAAACTTAAAGTTGAGCAAATTAAGTGGGAAACTCCGGATACGGCCACCTTTTACCTGTCCAATTCGTCGGGCCCGCCTTTGCGTTATAAAGCCGGGCAATTTCTGACACTGATATTTAACCACCGGAGCGAGGAAATCCGCAGGTCGTATTCCCTAAGTTCATCGCCAGACGAGCCACTGCTTTCCATCACCGTAAAGCGTATCAGCAACGGCGAAATTTCGCGCTTTATGCTTACTAAAATAAAGGTTGGCGATATGCTCAATGCCCTGGCGCCGGCGGGCAGGTTTATAGTGAGTGGTTATGAACAAGATAAATCTATATTATTTTTTGCAGGCGGCAGTGGCATTGCCCCTATATTTTCGCAGGTAAAATATATCCTGAACCGGGCAGGCAAAAGCCGGCTTACAATTATTTACAGCAGTCAGGATGCCAGCGCCATACTGTTTAAAAACGAGCTTAATCAACTGGCCATACGGTATGCCAATAGGTTTGCTGTTATCCACCTTCTAAGCAGCGAAGCCAATCGGCTAAATGCCGATAGGGTTGAAACCTTAACCCGGCAAATAGTACCTGCAAAACTTAAAAATGCCGAATTTTACCTCTGCGGCCCATTCCCGTACATGCGGATGATCCGCTTTGCGTTGATATATATGGGGATTGAACCCGGCCAGATCCGGAAGGAAAATTTTGTTTTAGAGACCGTAGCGGTAACCGGTTCCACCACCAATTTCCCTCCCCGTAACATCAGGATCAGATTCAAAGGCGAGTTGCATGATTTGCCCGTGGGCGAAAACCAATCTATTTTACAGGCCGCCCTGCAAAACAATTTGCCCCTGCCCTATAGCTGCCGTAATGGTGTATGCTCTACTTGCATCGCCAGACGCGTTAGCGGCGAGGTGGAGATGGCCAAAAACGATGTGCTCACCGATACCGATATAGCCGCTGGCCTGGTACTCACCTGCACCGGCCATCCGGTAAGCAACAATGTGGAGATATTCTTTGATGAGTAGTTTATTGAAGGGCAAAAGTGGAAAAACAAAAGAGCAGGGATAATAAATAAAGTTAGATAAGAAATCTCATTCTCCGGATCGAGCTCCCAGGCCTTGTCTTTCTTTTAATATTTCCTGTAAACATTGTATAATACATTCAAATCAAGCTGACTCATAACCGGGCTGTCCTCTACCTGTACAAAGTGGCGTTTAAAGGCGGTTATGGCGGCGGACAGGTTACTGGTATCGTAACCTATCAGGCGCAGCGCGGTAGCATAGTCAAAGTTGTCGGGCGGAAGTTCAAGCAGCTCATCGCTCCAGAATCCGAAGCCTTTGGTTGCCAGTAACTTCCAGGGGAACAGTGGCCCCGGATCGGGCTTGCGGGCCGGCGCAATATCCTGGTGGCCAATGAAGTTGGCTGTTGGAATGTTATAAGTTTTTTTAAGCTGTGCCAGCAGCGCCAGCAGGCTTTTCACCTGTACATCATTAAAAGGCTCGTGTCCGTTGTTATCAATTTCGATACCTATCGAGCAGCTGTTCATATCGGTAATGCTGCCCCACTTGCTGATGCCGGCCTGCCAGGCACGCAGGTAATCGTTTAGCATGTGGTATACCTTGCCATCCTTGGCTACCACGTAATGGGCGCTCACCTGCGGCTTTACCAGTGTAAAGGTTTTGAGGGTTTGTTTGGCCGAATCCTGGGCTGTAAAATGGATGATCACATAATTAGGCTTCCGGGCGTTAAAGTTCACGGTACCAATCCATTCGCTGGGGATCTGGACACCCAGGCTATCCTGTAGCATGGCCGGCTGTTCACGGGATATCACTTCAAGTACTGAGTCTGTTTGGTGTTTGTATACCTTGTTGGTAAGGGCGTAGGGGCCCTTAGGTGAGCAGGATGCAAGGCTGGCTGCTGCAGCCAGGGCCAGTAAAAAGTATGTGGTATTTTTCATGTACGGTAAGCTTAATGCTAAAGTAAGCAAATAACGCTTAAGCCCCTAAGATGTTCAGTTGTGGCCCACAATTGCCAAACATGTTTCAAGAAAGTTTCCTATGTGGAGCACCATATAGCCATTAAAGTCTCTGGTTAAACTCCAGTCGTTCGCCGTCTGGCCCGGTAATATTAAAATATTTACACCCATTTTTCCAAAACTGAAGAAACACCGGTTCGGGCTCTATCACATTAAACCCGGCTTCAGATATTACGTTGAAAGCTTCATCGATATCGGACACGTCAAAGGCCACATGGTCGATATGGCCGTTACCTCTTGCCCGGATTTCTGACAAGCCTGCCCCGGGTAGCTGGTACAGTTCCATTATCATATTGCCTCGTTGCATCATTACGCAGGTACCGGTGCCGCCATTGTCGGTAAAAGGTGCCTCCATTACCTTGTTAAACCCAAGCCGGCTGTAAAATAATTGGGAGGCAGTTACATCGGTAACAGGAATACCAATGTGTTGTATAGCGTTGATTGTTAAATTGACGGCGTTGTTCATGGCAAGAGGTATTTTGCTTTCAGGGTTTATAACGGTGCTAAGCTAAATTAAAAAGATTTAACCGGTAAATAACTCTAACCAGGTGCAATTCAAATTGCCGGGGGCATTAAACTAAAATATTGCTGGTATTAATCGATGATAGTGTTTTTTGAATAGTATAACCTGAGCGTATAATCCACCCATCAGCATACTTGAAATTTGCACATTCATAACCATCCACACCTATTTCTTGATTTTTACCACCACAACGCCATTTTTTCCCTTGTCGCCCCAGAGGGTTATCGCGCTTTTGTCTTTCAAAACGGTTATTGATTCTATTTTATCAACGTCAAGCAGGTTAACTGCCGTTGCAGAGGATATTTCTCCATTCACTACATAAAGCGGTTGATATTTATAATCGGCCTTCCCGGTTAAGCGTAATTGGTGCGATGCATTATCTTTAATTGTATCGCCTGGAGTTTCAACGCCTGTGTAAAACGGCGTGTTATCATTTACTGATATTACTTTGCCCGTTTTAGTTCCGGTAGATTTAATAGGGTGCTTATCATCGTTCAGTTTAAAGCTGATAGGTATGCTGTATTGTACGCGCACCGTTTTACCGGCTTGCTTGCCTGGTATCCAATTGGGCGATAGTTTAAGTACCCTCATTGCTTCCTCATCCACATCAGGACTAACGCTCCTGGAAACCTTGATGTTTGATAATGTACCATCGGTTTCTATCACAAACGTACATATTACCCGCCCTTCTATTCCTTTTTCCCGGGCATCTTTTGGATACTTTATATTGGTGGCCAAAAATTTGCTTAATGCCTCAAAGCCGCCCGGAAAAGCAGGCAAATCAGATACCGTATTGTAAACGTCGGCAGGGGCGGCTACTGGTTGAGCTTCTGCTTTATTAACTTGGTTATCATGTTCCAGTGCAAAACTTATCGGAACGGAGTATTGAGTTCGTACAGGTTTTCCGTTTTGCATCCCGGGCTTCCACCTGGGCGAGAGTGTAAGCACCCGGATAGACTCGGCATCTAACGAAGGATCAATTCCACGTAACGTTTTTATGTGCGATAGTGATCCATCTTCTTCGATAATAAATGAACAAAACTCTCTGCCCTGTATTTTTTTCTCCCTTGCATCTTGCGGATACCTGATATTCATACTTATGAATTTCATAAATCCGGGAACGCCGCCCGGAAACTCGGGCAATTGCTCAACCGACGAAAATACTTTACTCGTATCTGCTTCGGTGCTTTTTCGGGCGTTTGCAAACGGCTGCCTGTCATCAGGCATCATGGAGGCCAGGCCTACCTGCGATGCCGGCATTATAAATATTTCCCTGGCCTTATTGTTGATTGCAGTAACTGTTTTGCTGTTATTAATGGTGGCCGAAGATAAAACCAGCATTAATATAAACAGGGGCGCCGAAAGGCCATATTTTATGAGCGAAATGCGTTGCGATTTGTTTTTTTGCAGCATCATAATGCGTTGTTTCAACAAACTATGATTAAAAAAAGGATTTACCAGCCAGTGTACCGGGCTGTTAAATGTTTGGCTCAACAGTAGCAATGCATAGTCGGCTTTGCTGGCGCCGGCTTGTACGGCCTGCCTGTCGGCAATATACTCGTGAATATGTTTAATAGCAATACGGTACAGGTAAACTACCGGGTTAAACCAGTTAATGATCATCACCATTTCTACAAGCAGCACATCGGCCGAATGCCATTGCTGCGCATGCACTTGCTCATGCGCTTCAATAACGGCATTATCCGGGCTATCTTCACTTAGCTTTACCGTTTTAAAAAAAGAATAAGGCACTTCGGCTTTGGGCATCCGCATAACGCGGCGTAGTTTAAACAACTGCCAGGTAAGCCTGGCCGATAAAATTAAAATGCCCGTTAAATACAAAAATGCCAAAATTTCGCCCATTTTAAGATGGCTGTTTTCTGTTGCACTAAACTGGTATTGAATTACGGGAATGCTATATATAGTATATTTTACCTGTTGGGTTATAAAAAGGTTTTGCACCCAATCGGCCTGTATAACGGGTATAAAAAATGACAGCAATGCCGCCGTGACAAGATAAATTCTGTTTAACTGAAAAAAGGTTTCCTTACGCAGCAACAAAACATAAAACACGTAAAACAAAACCAGGTAAATGTTTACCAGTAATAAATATTGCCACCAGCTCATCGCTATTTGTCTTTAAGTTTTTCAATCAGTTTCATGATCTCGTCAGCCTCTTTAAGGTCAATCTTCTCTTTTTTTACAAAAAAGGAAAGCATGCGGTTAACCGAATTATCAAAATATCCGCTCAATAATTTATCAGATGCAAAATCCTGGTATTGATCTTTACTTACTATCGGGTGGTATTGGTGGCTTTTGCCAAACGCCGTATGCCCTACAAAGCCCTTTGTTTCCAGTATCCTGATAATGGTTGATACCGTGTTATATGCAGGCTTAGGTTCGGGCAACATGTCAATCACATCTTTTACATATGCTTTTTCCAGTTGCCATAATACCTGCATTAATTGTTCTTCGGCGCGGGTTAACTCTTTAATTTCCATGTGCTTTGTGTAAAAATGCCAATGCTTATTTAAAATCGCAGTGGCTTGTCCAATTGGTTAATCTAAGTTATAAACTATAAACCAAAATAACAACTAAAAACTTAGTTTTGTTTTATTAAACATTAAATCGCCATCTTCGTTATGTATACTTTATACCCTATTATAAATGAATATAACCTTTCATGGCGCTGCACGTAACGTTACCGGCAGCAAACACCTTATCCGCTTAAAAGACGAAACCGCAATTTTATTAGATTGCGGCATGTTCCAGGGTATGGGCGATCAGTCTGACAACCTGAACGAGCATTTCGGTTTCAATCCTGAAAAGGTTGATTATATGGTACTGTCGCACGCGCATATAGATCATTGCGGATTGATACCCCGGTTGGTTGCCGAGGGTTATAATGGCCCGATCTATTGCACACCGGCCACTATGGATCTTACCCGCATTCTCCTGATGGATTCGGCACATATCCAGATGCAGGACGCGGAGTATAGCAACAAACACCGCGCACGCAAAGGGTTACCCTTGATTGAGCCACTTTACACGGATAAAGAGGCCATGGATGCGCTAAGGTTATTTAAGATTGTGGAATACAATGAAGAATTTGAAATAACCCCCCAGGTGAAGTTAAAGTTCACAGATGCCGGCCATATTTTAGGCAGTGCATCGGTACATCTGGCAATTACCGAGGATGCCAAACTTACCAACATCACTTTTAGCGGCGATGTTGGCCGTTATGACGACATGCTGCTGAACGACCCGCAACCGTTTGCCCAGGCCGACTATATTTTGCTGGAATCTACCTATGGCGATTCATTGCACAAAGACCAGGGCCCGATAGAGGAAGCTTTACTGGAAATTATTAAACAAACCTGCGAGGTAAAAGGGGGCAAGGTAATTATTCCGGCTTTTAGTGTCGGGCGTACACAGGAACTGCTATACGCATTAAATGCTTTGGAGCTGAAAGGGACACTTCCTGATTTGCGTTATTACGTAGATAGCCCGTTATCTGAAAAAGCCACCGAAGTTTTAATGAACCACCCGGAGGTTTATAATAAACAGGTAAAGCAAGTATTAAAAACCGATGCCAATCCTTTTGGTTTTAAAGGATTGCGTTTTATCCAATCAACCGAGGAATCAAAGGCGCTGAATAACGATCCGCGGCCATGTGTTATCATCTCCTCATCGGGCATGGCCGAGGCTGGACGGGTGAAACATCATATTAAGAACAACATTAACAATAATAAAAATACCATTTTAATGGTAGGTTATTGCGAACCCAATTCCCTTGGCGGCCACTTGCTTGCCGGCGACAGTGAAGTACATATTTTTGGCGAAACGTACCAGGTTAATGCCGAAGTGCGCTCGATAAGATCAATGAGCGCCCATGGCGACTATGAAGACCTGCTACATTTTTTGGCTTGTCAGGATCCGGCAAAGGTAAAGGAGATTTTTTTGGTTCACGGCGAATATGATGTTCAGCAACATTTTAGCGTGAAGTTAAAGGAAAAAGGTTTTGACCGGGTTGAAATTCCTTATCAGCATCAGCGGATAGAATTGAGGTAAGTTCATGCATTAAAATCATGCAACCACTTGCAATTGTGCACGGTGGTTGCTTTTTTATTTTTTTTTCCTTAATTTAGTTTTTAAAGTCGCCTACAAACCAATGACTTAAACAAACAAAGTACCAGCTTTGAATGTTTAAATCATCAATCACTTACATCTATGAAAAAATTCGACATACAGTACGCCGTAAAAGACAAACAGTTTAATTTAAATATCCGCACCAAAACCGATGCCGTCATCAAAGGTGTTTATTATTCGCTTTATATGCATGGAGTTTGGGTGGCCAATATTTATAAAACAAGTATGAAGCAATATAAAACGCTTTCATATACCAGAGCCTTCTGCCAACACGAACTGGAAGCCATAGGGCAACAGATTGACATGGCCAATTGATAGCATTTACACTGCGTTAAAAACAAAAGCGGGTAATGCATAAACATTACCCGCCGTTCATATTAGGCTGAGCCTTAATTATCTATTCAATAACGCTTACTTTAAGCATATTGGTTTTGCCTTGTTTAATAATTGGTACTGCTGCAGTGTTTATTACCACATCTCCAGCTTGTATAAGGTCTGCAGTTTTAAGTATATTATTTACATCGCTAATGGTATCATCTGTACTTTCCAATTTATCGTAGTAAAAAGAGCGTACGCCCCAAACCAGGCTAAGCGCATTAAGCAATTGCTTGTTCGACGTAAATATGTAGGTGCTTGCCTTAGGCCGGTGGCTTGATATTTCAAACGCGGTATAGCCAGATGTTGTCATGGATACAATACCTACCGCATCGGTACGTTGCGCCAGGTGCACTGCCGATTCGCAAAGCGCGTTGCTCAGGTAATTTACAGCGGCAGGGTCAACTTTTCCTTGTTTTGATGTATTATAAGGATAGCCCAGTTCTTCCACATTACGCACAATTTTGGCCATGGTTTCAATAACAATAATCGGGAACTCACCAACAGATGTTTCGCCGCTTAGCATTACCGCGTCGGCACCATCAAGTACCGAGTTGGCTACGTCATTAACTTCGGCGCGTGTTGGGCGCGGGGTGGTAATCATTGATTCCAGCATCTGGGTAGCAACAATTACCGGTTTTGAAGCCGCGCGGCATTTGCGGGCAATCATTTTTTGCAGCAGTGGCACTTCTTCTAAAGGCATTTCAACACCTAAATCGCCACGGGCAACCATTACGCCATCGGTAGCGGCAATAATTTCGTCTATATTATCAATTGCTTCCGGTTTCTCAACTTTAGCAATAACCTTAGCGGCTTTACCGCTTTTGGCTATAATTTCTTTAAGTTCAATAATATCCTGTCCGGTGCGTACAAATGATAAGCCAATCCACTCTACATCATATTTTAACGCGAATTGCAGGTTAATCAAATCCTCCTCGGTTAAGCTGGGGATAGATACTTTGGTATTTGGCAGGTTAACGCCTTTACGTGATGTTAATATACCACCGTGTACTACCTCGCACATAACAGTATCAAGTCTGTTTGTTTCAATTACCCTTAATTGCAGCTTGCCATCGTCTAATAAAATAATCTCATCAGCCTGTACATCCTGAGGGAAGGTATCGTAAGTGATATAAATCTGCTCATCATTACCAATACATTCCTGCGTAGTAATTTTTATTTGGGTACCGTTTACTAAGTGGATACCGCCATCTTTTACCAAACCAATTCGGATTTTTGGGCCTTGCAAATCGGCAAGGATGCCAACATTGGTTTTGTATTCGGCATTAATTTCTCTAATGGTATCAATAACGCCTTTATGATCTTCCGGGCGTCCATGCGAAAAGTTAAGGCGGCAAACGTTTACACCAGCCTTTATCATCGCTAATAAAACTTCTTTTTTAGCTGATGCCGGGCCCATGGTGGCAACAATCTTAGTACGGTTATAGTATAATTTCATATTAATCGGGTTAAACTGGCACTGTATTCACATTAGGTGTGATACCAACACTTTTAAAATTTTGCGCTAAAATAACAGATTTTCCCGTGATTTTATTTTTTTCGGATCAATCTTTACTGCGGCAACAATTTCAGGTATTTTATTTAGGGTTGATATCAGGTTATCAAGGTCGGTATCATCAATGTAATTACGTACCATCAAAAAATAATCGGCGCTCTTCATTTCGGGCACTAAATAGCCTTCAGAGCCTTTATTACCTATAAAATAAAAATCTGTTTCGGTGGTTTCCCAGCTATAATAGTACTTCGAGAATAAAACGGGTTCGCTTCCGGGGTGGATATCAACAGACAAATCCTCAGTTTTAATAAAATTAAAATTTAAAAATTTGTTGATAAGATAACATACGCGGTAATCTTTTAAAGAAGAAGTTACCGCAATAAGTACAAAATCAAAATCGATCTCAAACTTTAAAAATTTCCTGTTCAAAATCATTACTTTTACCGCATCAAAAATACAAATACAAACCGCTCCAATAAAATTTTGTTATCGAAATATATTGTAAAAGTTTTAGATTTGATTATTGACAGAATTTATTTTTCTTTGCACTGAATTTTTATTAATCATTAAACTATAAAGACTATGTCTGATATCGCTTCAAGAGTAAAAGCTATTATCGTAGAAAAACTGGGTGTTGACGAAAGTGAAGTTACACCAGAAGCGAGTTTCACCAATGACCTTGGTGCCGACTCGTTAGACACCGTGGAATTAATCATGGAGTTTGAAAAAGAATTTAACGTGGCTATTCCTGACGATCAGGCTGAAACTATCGGTACTGTAGGTCAGGCTGTTGCTTACCTTGAAAAAAACGTTAAATAAGACTCCCTAACTGGATTAAATGGAGTTCAAAAGAGTTGTAGTAACCGGGCTTGGAGCACTTACTCCAATTGGTAATACCGTTTCTGAGTATTGGAATGGCTTAATCAATGGGGTAAGTGGCGCTGCCTTTATTAAAAGTTTTGATACCACACATTTCAAAACTAAGTTCGCATGTGAAGTAAAGGGCTTTGATGCGGATGGTTTTTTGGGTCGTAAAGATGCCCGTAAATTAGATCCGTTTGTTCAATACGCGCTTTTCTCAACAGAAGAGGCAGTGAAGGATGCGGGTTTAGATTTCTCGAAACTGGATACCAGCCGTATAGGCGTTATCTGGGGTTCGGGCATTGGCGGTTTAAAAACGTTTTTGGATGAAGTTGTAAACTTTGCCAAAGGCGATGGCACCCCACGCTTTAACCCATTTTTTATTCCTAAAATGATAGCGGATATAGCCCCCGGCCATATCTCGATCAAATATGGTTTGCGCGGTCCAAACTTTTCAACAGTTTCCGCCTGCGCTTCATCAAACAATTCGCTTATTGATTCTTTTAACTATATCCGTTTGGGTAAAGCTAATATGTTCATCAGCGGCGGTTCTGAAGCAATCATTAACGAAGCTGGTATCGGTGGCTTTAACGCTATGCACGCATTATCAACCCGTAACGATGATCCGGCAACGGCATCGCGCCCGTTTGATTTGGACAGGGATGGTTTTGTGGCCGGCGAAGGCGCAGGTACTATAATTTTAGAAGAGCTGGAGCATGCAAAGGCCCGCGGCGCTAAAATTTATGCCGAAATGATGGGCGGCGGCATGAGCGCCGATGCTTATCACATGACGGCCCCACACCCTGATGGGCTTGGAGCCGCACTGGTAATGCGGTCGGCATTGGAAGACGCGAACTTAACCCCTGCAGATATCGACTATGTGAATGTTCACGGAACATCCACCCCAATAGGCGATCCGCAGGAAATTAAAGCGATACAGGATGTGTTTGGCGATGATATTTACCGTATAAATATCAGCTCAACCAAATCAATGACAGGTCACCTTTTAGGTGCTGCCGGTGCGGTTGAAGCTATTGCCTCTATATTGGCTTTACAGAATGGTATAATACCCCCTACTATTAACCATTTTACCGATGATCCTTCTTTTGACCCTAAAATTAATTTCACCTTTAATGCCGCGCAAAAAAGAGATATTAATATAGTTCAAAGCAATGGGTTTGGTTTCGGCGGCCATAATGCTTCTGTGATATTTAAAAAATACGTAGACTAATTGTGGTTTAATGCCTATCAGCCGGTTATACAAGCTTTATATATCGCCCAATAGAAAATATGTTAAGGTTTTAAATAATTTGCTCGGTTTCGTGCCGGGCAATTTGTCTTTATACCGGTTAGCATTCAGGCATAAGTCTGTTGCCCAAAACGTAAAAAAGGGGGTAAAGAATAGTAATGAACGCCTGGAGTTCCTGGGCGATGCCGTTTTAGGCAGCGTTGTGGCCGAAGTGCTTTTTAAACTATATCCCTATGAGGACGAAGGTTTCTTAACTGAGTTGCGGTCAAAAATTGTAAGCCGTAACAACCTTAATGCCCTTGGCCGTAAGCTTGGCTTTGATAAGTTGATTGAATACGATAGCCGCATGCTAAACTCCAGCAGGCAAGGCTCATTACTTGGCGATGCCTTTGAAGCGCTCATTGGCGCCGTTTATTTGGATAAGGGATATGATTTTACCAAAAGCTTTTTGATAAACCACATCATCAAATCGCACATAGATATTCATAAACTGGAGCAAACCGAAACCAACTTTAAAAGTAAATTAATTGAGTGGTGCCAGCGTCACGGCCGCGATATTACTTTTGAACTGGTAACCAACCAGGATGGCGAAAACACAAAACTGTTTACTGTACAGGCACTGGTTGATGGCGAAATAACAGGCTCGGGCAAGGAATTCAGCAAAAAAAATGCCGAGAAGCTTGCCGCCGAAAAAGCCTGCGAAACGTTGGGCATTTAACAATACTGTCGTGTCAACGATAAATTGACGGATTGTCGTTAGCCCAAAGTCTTAGGTTCTAAGTCGAAAAAGAAAAAATTTAACTTTAGGCTTGCGACTTAATACTGTTGACTTAACAATACATCTTTCTTTAGTGTTGCCCCGGTTTTGATAGCTTGGTAGAATCTGGCTTAATAAACGTTGGCGAATTCAGCAATTCCAGTTTCTCTTTTTCCCCGCTGTTTTTGTAATAATCGTACGATTTTTGGATGTGGCTTATCAGGTCGTAATCATTCCAGCCTTTCAATTCGTCGAATGTCGGCGTATAATAATTCATGAAACGCTGCGCCTCGGTATCTGATTTTACTTTGGTAACTTGTTTTACAAAATTGATATTATATCGCCTGTTTACCTCGGCCTGCTCAATTTCGCCTTTAGAGAACTGCGCAAAGCGTTTGGCCCTGTTTGGCGTTTGGCCAAAAAGTTCATAAATTCCTGTTAACGGGTTGGTTATAAATGATGTTACAGGTGGTTTGCCGGCGTAAAAAGTGCCTTGTTTGCGGTAATCGCCCATAATTTCGTTAACCTCCTGCCGCTTGGTTTGGCCGGTAATTTTTACTTCGGCCAATACAATTTGGGGCTGCAGGTAAACAGGCATATCGCTGTTATTTAGTACCTCTATTTTTTGCGGCGTAAATTTTTCTTTCGAGAAAAGCAGCGTATCTCCAACAGAAACCTTGATAGAAAACCAACCCAGGTCGTCGCTCATGATAGTGACGTTGGATTTTAAATCCTTGATCATTACCTGGCCAACACGCTCGGGTGTGCTTTTTTTAGATATCACCCCTTTTAGGGTAAATTCCTGTGCTGATGCATTTAAAACAAAGCAAAAGCAAACGAGTAACTGCAGGGTAAAACGAATGCGCATTAGTACAAATAAGAACGTAAATATATACAGAGTATTTTACACCAAGTGTGAAAAAGTGTTAAAGGTTGTGGGGAAGTCGGAAAGTCCGAAAGTCGGGAAAGTCGGAAAGAAGGAGCCATGTGAGGCATTTTTTACCTTTTGGCCTTCCTGACTTTCCCGGCTTTCGGACTTTCCGACTAAAACCCTATCTTTGCACATGATAAAATCCATGACAGGGTATGGAATTGCCAGTTTTGATTCGGGTAATACTAAATACACCGTTGAAATTAAATCCCTGAACAGTAAATTTCTTGAACTTTCGCTTCGTTTGCCTAAAATTTTCTCTGAAAAGGAATTTCAGCTGCGTAACGATTGCAGTAAACTGATTGAACGTGGTAAGGTAAACTTATCTATCAATGTAGAGCAGGTTAATGCCTCTGTAAAAGCTGCTGGTATTGACAAAGTGTTGCTTAAGCACTATTATCAGCAGCTTAAGGATGTAAGCGACGAGCTTAACGAACCTGCCGCCAACCTGATGCAACTTGCCTTGGGCTTGCCCGAAGTTGTTAAATACGACGAGGAGACGGTATCTGAAGATGAGTGGAAGCAGGTTGAAAAAACCTTTCAGCAGGCTATGGCTGCTTTTCAGCAATTCAGGGCCGATGAAGGCAATGTGCTGGAGAATGATGTAAAATACCGCATTGGCATCATTCTTAAAAACCTTGAACTGGTTGAACTGGAAGACCCTAAACGGATACCGCTGATTCGCGAAAGGTTGAATACTTTCCTGGCCGAAGCCACCAATCGTGAAGCCATTGATCAAAATCGGTTTGAGCAGGAGCTTATTTATTACATAGATAAGCTGGATATCACCGAAGAAAAGATTCGCCTTAAAACCCACTGCGAATACTTTATCGAAACCCTTAAAAATGCTGACGCCAATGGCAAAAAGCTTGGTTTTATTTCGCAGGAGATAGGCCGGGAAATCAATACCCTTGGCTCAAAAGCCAACGATGCTAACATCCAAAAACTGGTTGTAGGTATGAAAGAAGAATTAGAAAAAATTAAAGAACAACTTTTAAATGTATTATAGTTCATAGTTGATGGTTCATAGTTCATGGTAACATAGGTATCATAACTATAACCAACCTTGCTATGAACCATGAACTATGAACTATGAACCAAAACGGTAAACTCATCATATTTTCGGCCCCATCCGGCGCTGGTAAAACCACAATAGTACATCACCTGTTGAGTGTAATGCCCGAGCTGGAGTTTTCCATTTCGGCAACTACCCGCCAGGCGCGCGGCGATGAGCAAGACGGCAAGGACTATTACTTTATTAGCCTGGCCGAGTTTACGCACCGTATTGCCAAAAAGCAATTTGTTGAGTTTGAAGAAGTTTACACCGGCACATTTTACGGCACATTACGCGCCGAAATTGAGCGCATCTGGGCAAAAGGCAAAACTGTAATTTTTGATATCGATGTAGAAGGCGGCCTACACCTGAAGCGTAAATATGATGGCCAGGCGTTGGCTATCTTCGTTCAGCCCCCATCATTAGAGGTTTTAATTGAGCGATTAACCGGCCGCGGCACTGATAGTGAAGAGAAATTGAAAGAACGCTTTGCCAAAGCAGAAAAAGAACTAAAATACGCGCCCCAGTTTGATATTATCCTTAAAAATTACGATCTTGAAACGGCTTGCAAAGAAGCGCAGGAGTTGGTGAGGAACTTTATCAAATAGTTAGCAGTTTTCTGTTTGCAGTTAGCAGGATTAACATGGGGAGTTATAAAGATCTGTTATTATATAAAAAGAGCTTCTCCCTTGCCATGGAAATATATGCCGTCACAAAGCAGTTTCCGAAAGAAGAGACTTATTCATTAACAGATCAAATCCCCAGATCGTCTCGATCTGTAAATATCTGCACTATAGAAGCCTACCGCAAGCGAAGGTTTCCGAATTATTTTGTGAGTAAGCTAACTGATGTGGATATGGAGAACAGTGAAACACAAGGATGGCTTGAATTTTCTTTAGCCTGCAACTATATTACTAAAGAAACTTATGACAACTTACTTTCACAAACAGACGAAATTGGGCGAATCACGCAATACATGATCAATAACCCCGAAAAGTTTGGGGTCGGAGAAAATGCAAACAAATAACTGCAACCTGCTAACTGAAAACTGCCAACTATGAAAATAGGCTTACTGTTCGGTTCATTTAATCCAATACATATAGGGCACCTTATTATTGCCAACTACATGGCCAACCATACCACATTAGATAAGGTTTGGCTGGTAGTATCGCCCCAAAATCCGCTCAAAAAATACGGCGACCTGATTAATACCTATGACAGGTTGGAGATGGCCCGCCTGGCAACCGACAATGCTACCAATATTGCTGTAAGCGATGTTGAGTTGAGGCTACCGCAACCATCCTATACTATAGATACGCTAACCCACCTTAAAGAAAAATATCCTGAGCATGAATTTGCCCTTATCATGGGCTCAGATAACCTGGGCACCTTGCATAAGTGGAAGAATTATAAACTTATCCTGCGCGATTACCGCATTTACGTGTACCCCCGCCCAGGCTATGAGAACGCCGAATTGGCCGACCATCCATCCGTAACCATTACCATGACACCGCAGATGGAATTATCGGCAACCTTCATCCGCAAATCCATCTCCGAAAAAAAGAACGTACAATATTTTGTGCCCGATCCTGTTTTGAAATTTATCGAAAGTAAGAGTTTGTATAAGTAAAACCGTATATTTATAAAAAGGAGGGCTCGATATGCTTACTAAAGATAAAGTAAAGGAATTGATAGATCACATGCCAGAAACCTTTTCGGTTGATGATCTGGTGGATAAAGTGATCTTACTGCAGAAAATTGAAAATGGCGAAAAGGAAATTGAAGATGGTGAGGGGATAGACTGGGAGGACATGAAAAAAGAGATGGACCTGTGGTTAAAATAATACTATCCAAAACAGTCAGATTAGACTTAAAAGACATTATAGATTACATAAAGCGCGATTCTATAAAATATGCGCGGCTGGAAAGAATAAAAATTGAGGGCACCATAAACAGATTGGTTTTGCACCCATTAATTGGCCGGGTTGTTCCTGAATTGGAAGATCCGAATTACAGAGAGCTAATTTTTCAAAATTACAGGATAATTTATAAGATAGTATCTTCCGAAAAAATTTATATTCTTTCCATCCACCATCATTCCCGGTTAATATCTAATAATCCGGCATTCGGGCCAGGAGAATAACTTTTCACCGACTTCCACTATATTTGTCCTCGTGAGCGAGAAAACCATACTTAAATTACAACTACCTACTGATCCGCTTTGGGTTAAAAATGTGGTGGAAAGCAATATTGAAGAATTGTTGACCGACCACGCTTTTTGCGAACAAAAGGCGGCCAGTAATGCCATTACCCTCATTGTACAAAACCCAAACTTATCCGACCTGGTGCAGGAAATGGCCCTGTTGGTACAGGAAGAAATGGACCACTTTAAACGGGTACATGATATAATTGTAGCACGTGGTTTTTTATTGGGCCGCGAACGTAAAGACAATTATGTGAATGAGCTGCGTAAGTTTATTATCATTGGCGGCGGCCGCGAGGCACAATTGATAGATCGCTTATTGTTTTCGGCCATGATTGAGGCACGCAGTTGCGAACGTTTTAAGGTACTATCTGAAAACATTAACGATGCGGAACTATCTGAATTTTACCATGAATTGATGATAAGCGAGGCCACACACTATTCGATGTTTATACGTCTGGCCAAAAAATATGCGGTGGAGATAGATGTGGAAATGCGCTGGAAGGAGTTTTTGGCTTATGAAGCTAAAGTGATTCAGAACTACGGTAAAAGCGAGACAATACACGGTTAACCCCTCTTTATAAATAAAAACTATGCTGCTTAAATGTATCGCAATTGACGACGAACCCCTGGCATTAAAACTCATTGCCGGCTATGTTGCACGTTTTCCGTTTTTGCAGTTGCTGAATACTTTTGAGGATGCCATTACGGGCGCGGAGTTTTTAAAAAACACACCTATCGACCTGCTTTTTATCGACATCAATATGCCCGATATTACAGGGATTGACCTGGTGCGCGCGCTCAAGGTTAAGCCCATGGTGATATTTACCACCGCCTATAAAAACTTTGCATTTGAAGGCTTTGAACTGGAGGCCATTGATTATATCCTGAAACCTATCGATTTTAAACGTTTTGAAAAGGCCGTTGAAAAAGCGGTTGATTATCACCAGTACAAAACCAGGCCTGCCACCGAACAGGCCGACGAAAGCCTTTACGTATACTCGGAATACCGGATGGTGAAGGTTGACTTAAACACCATCGAATATATTGAAAGCATGGAAGATTATATCAAAATTCATGTTACCAACGCCAAAACGGTGCTTACACTGATGCCATTAAAAAAAGTACTGGAAAAGCTGCCCGCAGATAAATTTCAGCGGATTCACCGCAGTTATATTGTTCCGGTGAACAAGATCAGGTCTATCCAAAACCGTAAAGTTAAACTCACCGATATTGAACTGCCTGTGAGCGAGAGTTATCTTGATTTTGTCAGAAACTGGATGAAATCACGTTAAGAGATCCCGCTAAGGATACTTGTAGTCCGTTTTTTCGCTTCAATAATCCGGATTTTATTTATTCATCTATACAAAATGCCCATTCGCCGATACACGGTTGGTTAAGGAGCAATTCCATCGCATCTTTACATCGTTATCCCAACGGCGTTGCAGGGCAAAGTTGGGTTTAACATACCCTTTTTTCATAATAGTTTCGATAAGGCGTCTGTGTTTATGACACACAGGCGCTTTCTTTTTTACACGACTTTAGGACAAGGCCGGACCCACAGGGTTTATTCTCGTGTTTCCAATTAGTGCAAACTACCCGCTACAAACCGCTTACTGCCCACCAACAAACCCCACTACATTCTGTAAATAATTATCCATCATATCTATATCCACCACATCATTTAAAAAGCCAATGTGCATATCCGGACGAACAATGATGGCCTTTTTTTGACTTTCTTTGATCTCGAAAGCATCAAATACAGGCTGGTTTTTGGCTGATGGGGGCAGATAAAAAAAGTTGAGGTTGGCCGGGTATTTCTGGGTTATCCATTTGGCAAGGGTAAACAGGTCTATTTCCTGTAGCTTGCCAAGCGCTATGATGGTAAAACCTGGCTTGCTGCACCATTCGTGCAGGTCGGTTTCTTGTTGTTTCTTCTCATCGAAAACTTTGAGATAGGGTAATCTGTCGCCGGCCTTTATTTGAGTAGCATGGCTCAGGTTCAGGCTAATCTGGCTATCGCGATAACTGATGCCCGTTTGAGATACCCGCTTAAAAAACGCCTGCCGTGATGCGGGTTTGCTCCATGCCCTTTTTAGCAATACCGGCATCAGCCATTTTTTAAATAGCCCAACAAACCAGTTACGCAACAGGATCATTTTAAAAATCCGGTCGGTAGTGTTTAGCAGTTCACGCGCCACAGGCATACGTTCGGCGGCATAACTATCTAAAATAGATTCTTTTAATTGGTTATTAACCACACCTGCTAATTTCCAGGCCAGGTTATAGGCATCCTGCAAACCCGTATTCATACCCTGCCCGCCAACCGGCGAGTGGATATGCGCGGCATCGCCTATTAAAAAACAACGCTGGTCCCTGAATTTACCAGCCATGCGGTGGTGTAGTTTATAGGTAGTAAACCAGTTGGTATGGACTATTTTAATGCCCGCTCCGGTTATGGTATCCAGGTAAGGTATTACGTCGTCCATTTGTAGCCCTTCGCGGTTGTCAAACTCATTGGGCAGGTTGCCAACAATACGGCAATAATGCTCCTCGGGCATCAGGAAAAAAGCCGCGAATCCCTTTTTTGATAGATATAGGCTCACTTTATCGCCCAAAGCATCCTCTATTTTAACATCGGCTACATAAAACTGGTGTTGGTAAGTATCGCCGTTAAAAGTTAGCTGTAAGTGTTTGCGGATAGGGCTGCGTGCACCATCTGCGGCTATCAACCAATCGCAGGTAAGTGTTTGCGTATCCGCACCGGTTTGCAGTTGCACGGTGACCTTTGAGGCATCCTGCTCCGCACTTAGTAAAGTAGTATTCCAATAAACCGGGCAGCAGTTAAGTGTTAAATAATCAAGCAGCATGCGCTCGGTTTTGCTTTGCTGATACATATAAATGTATGGGAAGGCTGTTTGCCCAGCGCCAATGCCTTCAAGGGCTAAGGATGCTACTTCAAGGCCCTCCTGGTTAATAACAGCCCCGGCAACTGCTCTGCTACCGGCAATCACCCGGTCAATAACGCCCATCTGCCTGAAAATTTCCATCGATCGCGCCTGTACAGCCAGCGCTTTCGACTTATCGGTAGGCCCTTGCTTACTATCAATAATTACGGGCTGCACACCATAACGTAATAGCTGGGCGGCCATCATTAATCCCGATGGACCGGCGCCTACTATCAACACCTGGGTATGTTGCTGCGTAATCTGCATACTTTATCCGTGGAAGAGTAAAAATATGGTGGGGCGTTTATGCAGTTCAGGCACTTTCTTTTGCCAATCCATAATGGTTTTGGTTTGCACAAATTCGGTAGCTGCGGTAAGGTCTGTAGCTATACAAAGTTTTGTTTTTGGCGATGCCGTTTTTAGCACCTCTTCTAATAAAGAGTTATTGCGGAAAGGAGTTTCAATAAAAATCTGTGTCTGGTCAAGCCGGGTTGCCAGGCCTTCCAGCTCTTTTATCTTTTTACTGCGCAGCAGCTTATCAATAGGCAGGTAGCCGTTGAAGGTAAAGCTTTGGCCGTTAAAGCCGGATGCCATCAGCGCCAGTAAAATAGAACTTGGCCCAACCAGGGGCACCACTTTAATCCCCATGCGGTGGGCTTTGTCCACTATTTCGGCGCCAGGATCGGCTATGCCGGGGCAACCGGCTTCGCTCATCAGGCCAACATCGTTACCTGCTTGTAAGCCCTTAAAAAAATCGGCTTTGCCCATATCGCGATTATGCTTGCTGTAATCGTGAATGGTAAGCTCGCTTTGCGGGGTTTTTAAACCGGCTTCTTTTAAAAACTTGCGGGCAGTTTTTTCATTCTCAACAATATATTCCTTAATACTATTAATTGTATTAACCAGGTAGGGGGTGAATGATTTTGCGGCCGCTTCTTCGGCAAGGGGCACGGGTATTAAATAAAGGGTTCCATAGGGCATATTGCAAAGTTGGTGTTTTTTGTTTAATTTAAGCTATTGAAAGGAGCCCGAAAAAGATGAAACCACTTAGCGTTAACTGGTTTATTGAAGGACACATTGACTTTGAACAAAAAAAGTACCTATTATTAAGTTATCTGCAGGAAATTAACCGGCACTTTGATAAAAGCCGGCTATATCCCAACCTTGCCGATTTGATATTCCATTACAATAACCTGGTAGATTTTAAGAAGAATAAATCGCTTATGCAGCAAGCCTTTCCGCTGCGCCTTACCCAGGCCGATATTGATGCCGTAAAGCTCACCTATCAGAAAATCATCCAGGACGATCAAAGTATGCAGGAGATAGAGCAGATTATCGCCTATGCCATGGCCCAAATGAATCCCGCGATACAAATAGGCAAGGAGATTTATGACTTTGTAGAGAGTCGATTGAATATAAACCCGATAGGCATTATGCCCCTGATGCCCTATCATGGTTATTTCTCGCTACGTAACGGCAAAGAACATACCTGCTTTATTTACGAGTACCAGATCACCATTTTTGAGGGCAAGGATGATAAATACCGGGGCATTAACATTAATTTTCTTGAAAACTACGAATACAGCATCGTGAACACCCCAGAGGCCATGAAGCTAAAGCTCATCAACCGCAATAAATTTATGCCCAATCCGGCGGTATATTATGTACACAGCGACATCACGTTCCCATTGGAGCAAACGCTGTTGCCGGTGGCAAAAAGGAGTTTGGTGAAGTATATATCGAATGCGGCGTAATCTGAATCATAATTTACGGAATTTTAGAATGTTCAGAATGCCAGTTAATGTACATTTTTTATTCTGTTAATTCTTAAATCCTGCAAATTCTGATCATAAAAAAGACCGTTACCCCGGGCCAAAGCCCAGATAACAGCCTCTCTTAAAAAATCGCGAATCGTTTGGTAATGGTTATTCTAAGGTAATCTGCCTTCTTATGCTTTCTTCAAGCGAAATGAAGGTTTCGGTACGTTGAATGCCTTTTACGCCCTGTATCTGCTCGTTTAAAACCTCGCGCAGGTGGGTGGTATCGTGGCATACAATTTTTGCAAAAATACTCCATTCGCCGGTAGTATAATGCAGCTCAACTATCTCTTTTATAGTTTTTAACTGTTTTACAGCTTCGTTATATTGCGATCCCTTTTCCAGGTAAATGCCCAAAAAAGCGGTAATATCATACCCTAATTTTTGCGGATCTACCTCCAGACTGGCACCCTTAATTACACCCATCTCCTCCAGCTTTTTCATCCGCACGTGTATGGTTCCGCCAGAAACTATTAACTCTTTAGCTATCTCGGTGTATGGCGTGGTAGCATTTTTCATTAATATTGATAAAATCTGGATATCGAGATTATCAATTTCTAAATTTTGAGCTTTTCTGTGGGACATAAATTTGAATATCTATATTGAAATACAAGTTTAATTAAAATTTGAATAAAAATAAAATATTTTTGTTGAAATATTTGCAAGGAATTGACAGGTCTCTTAAATTTGTATCAAGCAAATGACAATTGCCTATCGTTCTTTAAACAAAAAACAATGTTGGGTGGTGAAATTTTTGGCAGACACACCTCCTTGTCCCGGTGGCGGAGATCATAGAAAACCCGAAGCGGGCTAACTACTCTGTGGAGGTTCGAATCCTTCCCCAACAGCAAATCCATGAAAGACGGGATTTATATACTGTAGGATGGTGAAATTTTTGGCAGACACACCTCCTTGTCGCGGTGGCGGAGAAATTGGGAAACTTTTAGCAATAAAAATAACCACTCCGTGGAGGTTCGACTCCTTCTCCTACAGCTCTTCTCATAATTTAGGTTTATAATTGGTTAGTAAAGGCCCCTGCCCATCAGGGGCTTTGCTGTTTTTATAGGTTTTTTCGGCGTTCGGATAAAAAAGATTAGGATGACAAGAGCGTACGTATTTGACTTGCTAATACAAATCAAGCACTTTTATTGCCCCACGAGATTTTTGCCTGATCCTAAATATTCAGTTGGCTATTTTAGTTTTTTATTCTCAATGCGTTTTCGGATCCTGCTCAGCGAAGGGTTGGTAATACCCAGGTACGACGAGATATGATAGGCCGGGATGCGTTCAATAATTGCCGGATGCGCCTTTAGTAACCTGGTATAGCGCTCTTCGGGCGAAAAAAAGAGCAGTTCTTCAGTGCGCGTTTGCGCAATGGTAAAAAACAATTCGGCAAGCAGCCTGCCGAATTTCCCCCAGTTTGGATGGCTTTCATATAAACCATGAAGATCCTTATGGGAGATAAAAAAAATTTCCGAATCCTCCATCGCTTCAATAAAGTACCAGCAAGGGTTGCGGGTGACGAAACTTCGGAAGGAAACGACGAACTGACCCTCCGAAAAAAAGAAACTGTTCTTATCTTCCGAGGTATCCGGGTGACGAAAATAGATGCGGAAGATACCTTTGGCGATCAAACCGAGGTCATTGCACACCATCTGTTGCATATTAAAAAAATCCCCTTTGCGCATTTTTCGCGCTTTCCAAAACAGCTGACTGTCGGTAATATCTTTGTCGCTCAGCTGCGCGAAATTCCTTAGCTGTTCAGATAGTTTATCGTTTTTATCTGTCATTTTATAAATTCTTGTAAAGCGGCATTAAACGCCGCTGGTTTTTCCATCATGGGGGCATGCCCGCATTCCGGTAGCATCACTAACGCTGCATCTGGCAGGTTCTCCCGGAATTGCCGTGCAACTGCGGGAGGGGTGATGCGATCTTCCTCACCCCATATCAATAATACCGGTTTGCTGATTTCCGGAAGCAGCGTGAGCACCTGGTCTCTTTGGGTAGATTTAGCGCATTTAATAATGCTTAAGCATTTATAAGCATTAGTGGTAACCTCCAGCACTTCAGCAACCAGATCATCGGTAGCAACCGCCGGATCATAAAATGTTGCCGCCACCCGTTCCCGGATGTAGCCGTAATTACCGCGCTTAAAGTAACTGCCCACCTGGGTGTTTTCATACAGGCCGGAACTGCCGGTCAGGACTAATCTATCAACCTTATGCGGATATTGGTAGCTGTAACGTATCGCGATATGGCCGCCCAGCGAATTGCCAACTAATATCACTTTAGTTAATTTCGCAGCATCGATCATAGTAGCCAAAAAATCAACCAGGTATCTTACAGTATCCCCCTCATGTTTTTCGTATAAAGGCAGTTCGGGAATATACATATCATAACGGTTCTCAAAATATTTGACCACACCGGCCCAGTTGCTTAAGCCGCCGAATAGGCCATGCAGCAGGATCATGCTTTGCTTCATCGTTTTTTGACAAAGCTATCTTTCCAGCATTTCCGATTTTGTGATCTCGGTCACAAAACACGCCAGGCTATTTGGAAATCAATAACCTGGCCCGGCTCAGTGCCTCCCGGCTAACGTACAAGTAACGCGCAATATTGGTCAGCGTAATTTTTTGAATGATCACCGGCCGGCGCTCCAGCAAATAGCGGTAACGTCCCAGCGGGCTTTTCAGCGAAAGGATATGCTGGTGTTCTGATTGCTGTTCTGATATTTCCCGATATAGATCCAGGTTAACATGCAGCAGGTTCATGTGCAGGTCGTAAAGCGGCTGCAGTTTTTTGATGTTCAGTTTTAAAATTACAGCATCCTCCAGCGCGGTAATACTCACCGCCGAAGGTGCTTTCTTGTTATAACTCTCACAGTTGGCCAGAAAATCCGTCGGGAAGCCGAACCTGATGATCTTTTCATCGCTCTCTTCATCCTGGATTGAAAATTTAAACAAACCCGAGATGACAAAAGCCGAGTAACGGGCTACTTTGCCGTATTTTAAAAAAGGATCGCCTTTCCGGATGTGTTTAACGGAGGCGATGCGATTAAGCAAAGCCCACTCCGCATCGGTTACTACCGGGTATTTCTTTTTAAGCGGCTCGTACCAATATGGTAGATCATGTTTCATCTCGAACAGTTTTGCTGATCAAATATAAGTGAAAATTTAACCCATGATTTTAACTTAAGTTAAAATCCGGCAATGTAATAACAGCGTCAGTTTTAAATGCATTTTCACTTAAGTGAAAAATTATCCAAATGATGCAGGGCAATTTTGCGACAACAAATATTTAAAAATCAAAACCATGAAAACAGCTCCTTCAATTGCCCGCTCCTTGTGTAAGCTTTATTTTATCCGGGCCGGCTTTTCTATTACCTGGGTGATCATAGTCGCTCTTTTTGCTAAAACATCACCAATATTCGCTACCATTTTGCTGCTCATTTACCCTGCCTGGGACGTAATCGGCACCATCTTAGATATTCGTGCCAATAGGGCAGTTCCGTCAAAAATACCGCAATATATAAATCTGGTGATCAGTGGTATCACCACTTTTGCAGTAGCTGTTGCTATTCAAAAAGGAGTTCCGGAAGCGTTAGTTGTGTTTGGTGCCTGGGCGATCTGTACCGGCCTGATCCAGTTGATCTTAGGCCTACGCCGCAGGAAACTGCTGGGCGGTCAGTGGCCGATGATTATCAGCGGCGGACAGTCCATGATCGGTGGCGTCTCGTTTATCCTATTGGCGCACGACACGTCAAAAGGAATCGGTAGCCTGGCTGGCTATGCCGCCTTTGGCGCTTTTTATTATCTGCTGGCGGCATATCGGCTGTCAAGGACGGCCAATCCTACTGCGAACTAAATAATTAATTTACTAAACCGGTATCGGGATGAGTAATTCGACGGAATCTATCGAACCTGCATAAGGCTTATATGGGTACAAAAACAATAACACAACGAAAAAAAAGAGTTTTTCCGGAAAAGTTGACCTTTGACGGTTCGAAAGTTCGAACCGCCGGAGCCAATGAAATTGCGTTGAATATCGCCCTGATTAACAGAAAGTTAAAGACAACAAAAGCCTCTTAGAGAATACCTAAGAGGCTTTTGTTTTGGTGGTCCCTCCTGTACATATATCGAACCATTTCCTTTCTGATTTGCGTTTAATCGCGGATTTGAACCAATAAATTTTCAGGTTCAAAAAGTAGAGGTTATACAGGTACAAGGATTATTACATCAGAATAATTTATCGAACTATCAAACATTAGTTTGCCCACCCAGGCCCAATTTTTTTTATAATGTCATTATTCGTTACGATGTATTCTGCGTCTTCCTCAAAAATTTCAATATTATCAGGGATTGTCAGATGCATTTTCATTAGGTCGGTTATCACAATTGGATTTAAATCAGAATAGACATTCCCCAACCTTAACAGTTTTTCCTCTCCATTTTCAAGTGCCGTCCAAAAAAGTCGCCTATTGGCTGCTGTTAATCCCCTCACATCAATAATTCTCGATATCATTTCGCCATTTTCCTTGTAAAAGGGGACGGAATTTCTGTCATCTTCATTCTCATTTGGAACTTGCGCATCCAGCCATACCGACAGTTCATTACTATTGTCTAAAAGCGACAGTTCTTTTATCGCAATTCTAATAATTTCGTCATAGCCGGTCCATCTGATGGAAAAGTTCCCGCCATTTTCTAACGTGATGAAACCGTTCATATAAATGAAAAATACTAAATATAACTAAAATGCAAAAAGCCTCCAGGGAACAATCTGAAGGCTTTTTGCATTTTAATTAATTCTTACACTATTATAACACAGTGTGATTTCTATGTGGGAGTTACTGGGTTCGAACCAGTGACCCTCTGCTTGTAAGGCAGATGCTCTGAACCAGCTGAGCTAAACTCCCTTTTTGTATTAATCTTTCGATTAACCCCCTTGCGTTTGGGTCTGCAAATATAGAAGCTTTGATCTATTCTTCAAAAAATATTTTACATTTTATTTTAAGATACTATGCTTTAGGTGGTTATATTTTCAGACGTGCTTAATTTGACTTTGCATCGCTGTATGTTGCCCCGGGCCTGGGGTCTTCTGGCAAGATTTCCATATCTGGGTATTCTATATATCCGGCATACCATTGTATGGCATCCATCAGGTCAAGAGCGTCATCTGCTGCTATATTTATGGTTTCAAAAGCATATAGTTTATTGTTGGCATACCCGTACAATTGAATTTCATTATCATCCGGACTAAAGCTTTCTTCATCAAGGCAAAATACCCTCACTTTCAAACGGGTATCCCGCGAATGAATGATATCCCGGCAAGGGTTTTTAGGGTCGGTTGCCAATAAGTAAACGTTATGATCCATAAAAAGGTTAACAATGTTTAAGGTTTATGGTTTCTGGAATGTTCATTTATATTAAAAAGCGGTATTCCGGCTTTTATGTTTTTAACTTACGGTACCGGCTTATTTACCAGTTGGTTGAGTAAAAAGTCTACATAGTTGGGGGAAGTATTTCTACAATGCGCGAAAGTGGTCAAACAAAAAGCGATATTCTATTGGTTTTGGGGGCCGTTTTTGTTTTGGCATTGCATTTGAATTCAATATAATACCCTTCTCAAAGGGTTGTTTTTCATAGGTAGATGTAGGGCCGAAAAAACTGCGAGAGTTCTTTCGGTCTTTTTTATTTAAAACAAACTTATTACTGTTATTTTAATCGCAATTGATTATACCACCCTACAAATTTTAACGTCTTTTTTCTACAAATATGCTGTTGCAACCGCATCATTCGATGAGCTATTAAGCGTGGGCCTGGTGCTGTTGGCGGGCTTGTTTATTGTAAAATAAAGTTGATAAATATGGATTGTAAAAAGCCGGACAACCAAGAAAGCTGTCCGGCTTTTTTATCTCTCGTTATTTATTGAGGCCTTGTACACCAAATTTAATCAGGTCATCGGGTTTTATGAAACCTACTGTACCATAAACGGCTTTCCCTTTTGAATTGAGTATAATAAGGGTGGGATAAGCCCGCAACCCCCAGGCTGCGGCGAGTTGCGGGCCATCGCCTTTTTCCATATCAATGGCTACATTAATAAAATTATTGTTATAAAACTCAGCTACTTTGTTGTTTTTAAAAGTGGTTGCCTTCAACATTTTGCAGGGGCCACACCAGCTGGCGTAGGCATCAACAAAAATATATTTATTTTTAGCGGAGGCCTGTTTAATAGCCTCGCCCAGGGAGTTTTCGATAAAATTTATCTGGCTGGAGTTGCTGGAGTTTTTGGAGCCCTGTGCTTTGGCATCTGAAAAGCCAAAAAAGGCAAGTACGAGTAAAGAGGCGATAAAACGGGGCAGATTGGATAGGTGTTTCATAATTTATAACGGGTTGTTGCTGCAATAAAAATAGCACATATATAACCAAAAAAGGTGTTTATATGTGCTATTAAAAATATGGTTAAAGCCGATGTTTAATTTGCCGGCTTTTTGTCGCGTTGCTGTTGCTGACGTTGCTGCTGTTGTTGCTGACGCTGCTGCGCCGCTTGTTGCTGGCGTTGTTGTTGCTGGGCCTGCTGTTGTTGCTGACGTTCCTGTGCTGCCTGCTGCTGGCGTTGCTGTTGCTGGGCCTGTTGTTGTTGCTGACGTTCCTGTGCTGCCTGCTGCTGGCGTTGCTGTTGCTGGGCCTGTTGTTGTTGCTGACGTTCCTGTGCTGCCTGCTGCTGGCGTTGTTGTTGCTGGGCCTGCTGTTGTTGCTGACGCTCTTGTGCCGCCTGCTGCTGGCGTTGCTGTTGCTGGGCCTGTTGTTGTTGCTGACGTTCCTGTGCCGCCTGCTGCTGGCGTTGCTGTTGCTGGGCCTGTTGTTGTTGCTGACGCTCTTGTGCCGCTTGCTGCTGGCGTTGCTGCTGCTGGGCCTGTTGTTGTTGTTGACGTTCCTGTGCCGCTTGCTGTTGCTTAGCTTGCTGGTCTCGTTGCTGAACCGCCTGGTCTCGTTGTTGTTGAGCCTGTGGCTGTTGCTGACGCTCCTGTACTGCCCGATCCTGGCGTTGTTGCTGTTGTGCTTGCTGCTGCTTAGTTTGCTGCTCTCGTTGCTGAACCGCCTGGTCACGTTGTTGTTGAGCCTGCGGCTGTTGCTGACGCTCCTGTACTGCCCGCTGCTGGCGTTGTTGCTGTTGTACCTGCTGCTGCTTAGCTTGCTGCTCCCGTTGCTGAACTGCCTCGTCACGTTGCTGACCAGCTTGGCTTTGCTGCCGTGTGCGTTGCTGTTTTGCCTGTTCGGCTGCCTGCTGTTTATTTTGCTGGTCGTTTGGTCTTGCATTTGGTTGTTGTGCAGGCCTGTTGTTTGGTTGTTGGCCTGGTTGTGCAGCAGGGCGACTGTTATTAACCCTAACAAACTTGGCATCATTGCTTTTTGCAACCTGAGCCAATCTTGCGGCGTTGTTGCGATTTACCGTTGCCTGGCCGCCGGCACGGTTGGCAATGCCCTGGTTGGGGTTTGCTCTGCGGTATTCGGCTGCGTTTACAACCCTTGCCGGCCTGGCATCAGGTGCTTTTTTTATCTGGGGCCTGTAAATGTTCACCGTATTGTTTACAATCCGGCCGCCGCCATTTGGCCTGCTATCATTGCCCACCCTGTATACCGGCACATTGTTATTGTGCGTAACACGCCTTATCTCGGTAACCCTTGGGCCAGTTACATACGTACGGTTGTTATATACGTAGGTATTGTTAATAACCGTGGTACGGTTTATAATATTTACTACCCGGGTATGTGGCGCATAATAATTATAAACGTTAGGGCTGTTAATATATTCCTGTGGCGCGCATACCCAATACGAATCCGGCACTCTGTAGCTATTTCCAAATGAGAGGCTAATGCTTATGCCCGGCGTTAGCGGAGCCCAGCCATAATAGCCACCACCCCTGCGCCAACTTACCCATGCCGGTGCCCATTCATGGCCCGGAATCCATTCCCAGCCATAATAATCATCATAGCGCCAGCGGCCGTAGTGAAACGTTGCCCAACCCCATGGGTAATCGGATACCCAGGTATTTCCATAATCGGTAACTACCCAGTGCCCGCGTGTTGCGTAGGGCCTAAAACCATCTTCGGCGTCTGGTATCCAAACGTTGCCGTATTGCGGGTCATCAACCCAGGTGCCGTAAGGATCAAGATTGTCGTAAAACTCCTGGTCAGATACATAGCCTCCCTCCTGGGCCTTGCTTATATTTGGTGCGGCAAGCATCATCAAAAATGCTATTAAGCTTATTCCGCATATTCTATTGATATATTTCATTTTCATCAGGTTTTGATAGTCAATTTATCATTGATGTACACATGTATGACAATGCAGAGTATAAAACGTTTAAAATAAAAATTGTTTTAAGCAGTTTAGATTGTTTAGCACTACGTGTTTGGGGTTACACAAATATTCGGTTGAACGCCGGCTAAGACTCACCCGGCCAACGCTGCGCTGGGCCACCCTCTCTTCACCTGCGGTGGAAAGAGAGGGTTGAACGTTGAATATCAAAATCTTATAAAAAAACCAATAATGAATTTCCAAGCCCCTCTTTCCGGCGAAGCCAAAGAGAGAGGGTGGCGGGCGTAGCCTCGCCGGGTGAGTCTTCGCCACCATGCGATATACGTCACCCCCCTTCAAAATTTCACAAATTTTACGATTATGCCTACCTGCCAGCTCCAAACAACTTTTTATCAACACATTGCAAATGCTCTGTTAAAAATTAAATAGTTTTACCTTTTATTATCATTACGCTACAGCTATGAGCACAGTAAACATTCCACGACTTGATCTTAACGATTATATAAACGGCACGGCTGCCGACCGCAAGCAATTTTCGGATAATATTGGCAAGGCTTTTAACCAAACAGGCTTTGTTACCATAACCAACCATGGCCTGAGCAAGCAGTTGATAGATGAACTTTATACCCAGGTTAAGGCTCTTTTTGCGCTACCTGATGATATAAAACAAAAATACGAGATACCTGGCCTGGCAGGCCAGCGCGGATACACCGGCAAGGGTAAAGAAACCGCCAAAGGTTTTAAAACTCCCGATTTAAAGGAGTTTTGGCAGATAGGCCAAACGGTGACAGACGGGGACCCTATCAAAGATATTTACCCCGATAACGTAGCGGTTGATGAGCTGCCCTCATTTAACGTTACTACCCTGGAAGTATATAAAAAGCTGGAAGATGCCGGCAAGCACCTGCTGCAGGCTATTGCGGTGTATTTAAACCTGCCCGAAAATTATTTTGACGATAAGGTGCACAACGGCAACTCGATATTGCGTACCCTGCATTATTTCCCGATAACTGACCCCGATTCTGTTCCCGACGACGCGGTACGCGCCGGGGCGCATGAGGATATTAACCTGATTACCCTTTTAATAGGCGCCAGTGCCGATGGCCTTGAACTGCTTACCCGCGAAGGCGCCTGGTTCCCGGTTAAGGCTCATGGCGAAGATTTAGTGGTAAATGTAGGCGATATGCTGCAACGCTTAACCAATAACAAGCTTAAATCTACCACGCATAGGGTAGTAAACCCGCCGCGCGAACTGATGAAGTATTCCCGGTTTTCGGTGCCCTTTTTCCTTCACCCAAAATCGGGTATGGATTTAACCAGCCTGGAATCGTGTATTGATGCCAATCACCCCAAGTTATATACCGATATCACTGCCGGGGAGTACCTGGACGAGCGGTTGAGAGAGATTGGATTGAAGATGTAAAATACGAAAAGCCCTTTCCGCCCCGGAAAGGGTTTCAACAACCTAAGCTGTTTTTCACAATCGAATACATTAGATAGTTTTTATCGGAAGCACTTAGCGGGCTTACCCTTTTGTTTTAATTATCAATTCTATATATATTTACAACACACTAAATCGAATCACAATTATTGTATGAAGAAAAAATTACTATTAGCACTGGTAGTTACGGGAATGTTTTTGTTGCAGGCATGCGTAACTGCAAAGATAGCATCGAACAAACAGGCGGACTACACCAAAAAGCCTAAGAAAATATTTATTCTGCTGAATGGAGCAAAAGCCTCTAAATAT
Source organism: Mucilaginibacter sediminis (assembly GCF_051903035.1). Classification (NCBI taxonomy): domain Bacteria; kingdom Pseudomonadati; phylum Bacteroidota; class Sphingobacteriia; order Sphingobacteriales; family Sphingobacteriaceae; genus Mucilaginibacter; species Mucilaginibacter sediminis. Next base: position 5,106,745 of record NZ_CP170602.1, on the reverse strand, counting down.
TTTTTTGTAGAATTTACCCGCAGTTTACAGCTTAAGCTTACCGAAAAGAAAATAGAATCTACAATGTACATCCGGGACGAACTTTCATTGGATAGCGAAGGCGATATCAACAAAAAAATAACTGAATTTAATCCGGAAGCTTTGTTGGTAATGAGGCAAACCGTATCACACATCACCAACAACTACGTAGACGGTGGAACTTTTGAAATTAGCCTCATCGATGGCGAAACAAAGAAGACTGTCTGGAAAAGCGTATTTGAAATATACTCGCAATTTGGATTATCAGAAGCTGTTGATACCGGCGTAAAGAAATTATATGATAAAATGGTGGAAGATCAAATTCTTTAAGCAACCCTTTATCATTCATTTAATTCATCAACAAAGCCTCTCCAAAAATTGAGCGGCTTTAATAATTAAAACAGGCGTTATCACAATGAGTACGCGTAAAAGCTCCGGTGGGGAATCTTTTAATGATGATTTTTGCTCGTCGCTCGAATATCATCTGAGCCGCGCGTTTAACAATTCGTGTGATAGTAAACTACGTTGGTTTTGGTGTGATGGTGTCGAGCAACCATCGAACGAAGGGGAACTCACCTGGGAACTTATCAATCAAAGCAGAAAAATTGAAACAAAGGCCTGGATAGGAGCTACGGGCCAGGACGTTTATAATATGACGATAAAGCTTGACCTCGAGTCACTTTCCAGGTGCGCCGAAGGCCAAAGCTTAAAAGGATGCTTGCCCGATGAGCATTCTTTTGAATGGGTTACCATCGATGTTGATTTGATGACCATCCTGCTGCAATTGAAATAGTTACTTCGCCAACATAGCCTTTCCGCCAATATTCCCTTCAATTCCCTGCCTTCTTTTATACAACACAAAAACACCGGTTGCCAACAGGCCGATAGCGCCTTCAATGAAAACGGCTTGCCTTGGGCCAAGTCCATTAGCCAGCCAGCCCACCATCAGGCTGCCCACGGGGATCATTCCCTGGTATGCCATTACATAATAGCTGATGGCCCTGGCACGCATGGCAGGTATAGCATGTGTTTGAATGTAAGTGTTAATGGCCGATGTTTGTGCCATCATCCCCAAACCGGTAAAACTCATGAATATTAATGCAAAGGGCAATTTGCCGGCATAGGCCACCATTAGTACACTTGCGCCAAAAATAAGGCCGGCTATTATAATTATCCTGACCAGGTTTTTATCTGTTTTTAAATTGGCCAGGTAAACAGCGCTGATAACCGACCCTATGCCCGCCGCGCTCTCAAACCAGCTAAACGTTTTAGCATCGCCGTTAAAAATGTCTTTGGCAAAAATAGGCATCAGGGTATTAAAGGGTATCACAAACAGGCTGCTTACGGTAAGCATCAATATCAGGCTGCTCAGGTCGCGGTCGCCGGATACGTATTTGAACCCATCCTGCAACTCCTGCCAGATACCTTTTTGTGGCTTGCCAATTACGGCGGTGTTCAGCTTCATCATAAACAAACAGGCCAGCACCGGTATATAACTTAAAAAGTTACCGAAGAAACAAACATCTTCGCCAAATGTGCTTAAAATGATACCCGCTATGGCCGGTCCTGCTATGCGGGCAAAATTGGTCATGGTGGAGTTTAAGGCAATGGCGTTGGGCAGGTCGGCCTTATTGTCAACCATCTCAACCATGATAGATTGGCGGCAGGTTACATCAAAGGCATTAATAATACCCTGCACCAGGCTTAAGCCGATGATGGCCGGGATATTATAAAACTTAAATAATATTAAAAATGCCAGTGCGCCCGCCTGCAGCATGGATACAACCTGCGTAATAACCAATATGCGGTAGCGGTTATGCCTATCTACAATACTGCCGGCATAAGGTGCCAATATTAATGAGGGGATAAGGCTAACAAAACTAACTATCCCGAGTAACAATGCCGACCCGGTGAGCCTGTAAACCAGCCAGCTAACGGCTGTTTTTTGCATCCAGGTACCAATGAGGGAGACGGACTGACCGTAAAAAAACAACTTGAAATTACGGTATTTTAAGGAGCGGAAAATGTTCATTTATTCAATCATAAAACAAAGCAAGTTCAGGGGAGATCTTAATGCAAGACTATTGAAATTGTTTCTGATGCAAATATCGGCCTTAATGATATATTTGTAAAATAGATTGTTTTAATGAATCTGATAGATAAAAACGATTGATTATGGAGATTAGGCAATTACAGTATTTTGTTAAAGCGGCCGAGACGATGAACTTTACCGAAGCTGCCGCCGCCGTATTTATTACCCAGAGCACGCTGTCGCAACAAATAAAGCAACTGGAAGATGAGTTGGGCATGCTGCTATTTGACAGGATTGGCCGCCACGTGCGCATTACCGAAGCCGGCCATATATTTTTAACCCACGCCAGCAAAATATTAAACGAGGTACAAAAAGGGAAACAGGCCATTACCGAGCTCAATAATGCCGCCACCGGCGAACTTAACCTGGGCGTTTCTTACGCCTTTACATCGTTGCTGCTGCCCGCCCTGGCTCCATTCTCCAATAAATATCCCGGCATCAAAATATTTATAACCTATGGAAGCCCAGAGGAACTGGAAAAAAAGCTGCGGCTGGCCGAGCTGGATATGATCCTGGCCTTCCACAATCAATCTGACGATGAAGATCTGGAGATGCAGGTACTTTTTAGCAGCAGTATTGTGATGGTGGTTGCCAAAAATAACCCGCTGGCCAAACTGGAACAAATAAGCCTGGAAGAACTGGCCCGGCAGGAATTGATATTGCCTGGCAAAGGCTTTAGCTCGCGCGACTTTATCAACGCCCTGTTTTACAAAAATAAGATAGTTCCCAATATCAGGATCGAGCTGAACGACGTACACTCGCTGCTATCGCTGATACAGGACGGCCACTGGGCAACGGTACTTAACGAAAAAGCTTTAATAGGCTGGCATAAAGTGGCCGCTGTGCCTATCATCGCCAAAGGCATCAAAAGGCAATCATACATCCTGTGGCAAAAAGGCGTTTACCGCAAAAAAGCCGCAATACTATTCATTGAGCAATTGGTTGAGGTTATGGGGAATGAGGGATAGCCGTACATTGATTGATGTTGACCATGCAAAAACACAAATCATTCATTATCAATTAATTATAAATTAAATTCCTGAAATGTGTTAAGTTATGTTAACCCAATTTAGATGCGTGACCCGTCCTGAAATAACTATACAGATTTGTGAGTTAATCCTGTAAACACTATACAGGTTCTTTTTTTAAAGATAAAGTTAAATAACTTGTTGTTTGTTTGTTTGTTGTGTTGGAATGTGGGAAACTCCTTCAGTTTTCCATATTTCAACACGTTTTTCTTTTTTTGCTTCTTTTTTTCTTTTTGCTGAACCTCCTCTTTTTGTTGATAACTCATCTGTCAGGCGGGTATGGCCAGCGGCTTTTCCTTCTCCCATTTGCCCGGGTATTCCTTCCAGCGTTTTTTCAGTACATCACCTTGTTCATGCGCCTGGCAAGGCGTCAGGTAGTCACAGCTTCCATGGGGCCTCAATTCGTTGTATGCCTTAATACTGCTATCGATCTTTTTATAAGTCTGCTCAAAGTTAACCGGGCTGATGTACAGGTCGAACTCCCCCTTGATGATGCCATTCATTCGTTCGGCCAGTGCATTCTCATACGGGTCACCCCGTTCAGTCATACTGATGGAAATAGTTTCGTTCCCAAGCAATTCCACATAATCCTTAGAGCAGTATTGGGACCCTCTGTCAGAGTGATGGGTAAGGGTTTGCCCGCTGTAACTGCGGACATCCAGGGCCATCTGTAAGGCCGCTATAGGCCCCAGCGCCAGCATATCCAGGCGGAAACAATAACCCATGATCTTACGTGAAAATGCATCTGTTATCAGTGACAGGTAGCCCCATTGGTTTTGCACCCGAATGTAAGTTATATCGCTTACCCAAAGTTCCTCCGGCCGTATAATATGCATTTCCTTTACCAGGTTGGCGTACTTATGCATCCAGTGCCGGGAATCGGTGGTGATTGCTTTTCGTTTACACTGCCTGATCAGCAGCTTATGAGCGTCAAGCAAGTCAAACAGGTAGTCCCTGCCGATTTCTATATGATGAGAAGCCAGTTGCGGCTTAAGCAGATAAAGCATCTTTCTTGTCCCTAACCGGGGTAAAGGCTTCCTTATTTCATGAACAAGCTGCAGGATAATTTCCTCTTTGATAGAGTCATCCTGGTTTCTCCATAAGTGATCATAGTGCGCATGGCGGGTTTTGCCAAACAGTCCGCATAGAAACGCCCAGCTTAAATGCGCGTAATCCTGCTTCATTATCATGACTGCCTGGCCCCAGCTTTTTTTCTGATCTTGATCTTAAACTGATCCTCTGCTACATCAATAAGGGTATTTAAGGCACTGATCTTTAGCTGTGCATATTCCAAAGCCTTTTTTAAAGCTTCCGTTTCCGGGTCCGGCACACCAGACTGCCCTTCAGCTTTATCCTTCATCTCAAACTTTTCATGAACCGCAAGTTCGGCATTTTCTTTCAACGAGGCCTTAAGCCATTTATTTAACGTTTCTCCACTTAGTCCGTATGACTTCCTCGCTGCATAAGGTTTCAGAATGCCTTGCTCAACCTGGCGGACGACGGATCTTTTTTCTATGTCGCTTAAATGATATCCCCGCTGTTTTTCCTGGTACTCTTTCGAGCCGCGGTCGCGCATCCATTTACTCAGAGATGCCCGCGACATGCCATACTGATAGGCTATCACGCTCCGCGGGGTCCCTGATTCTATCGATTTTATGATCTCATCCCGTAGGCTGCTTTCAAAGTGACATCGCTTAGTAACGCGAATCTGACTCCCTTTTTGTTCCGATTCTTCTTTCATACACTTTCTTTTAGTGTATAGTTATTTCAGGACGAGTCAGCGTTTGCCCTGATCTTAAGCCTATTCCGCCCCCCCAATTATCAATTATTTTTAGTATAATTGGTACAACAAGCCTAACGCCCCAAATGACACAGCCCGCCACGAAAAATCCGCGTGTTACCATAATGTATGGTCTTATATTAACAGCTGTTTTATTTCTGTGCTTCTCGGTAGGGTCAAAAGTATTTTCAATTTTAGCCGGGCCTGGCTTGCCGTTAGATACCCGGTTTGTTATATCCCGCTTATTTTTTTGGCTGTGTTTTGTAATTATCCTGGTATATGTTAGCAAAGCCGAGCGGCAGCGGCTCCTGTTATGGGACGATGAATCCTATCCGGTCGGTTATTACATTTTATCTGTAATTGTAATACTACTAATTATCGTATTTGGATCGGCCATTATAGGCCTCACGCTAAAACGACTCGACCTGTTGAAACTCAGCCCGGCTATTACATTGATGCGAAATATGAGCGCCCCGGTGAAGTTGTTGGGCATTATTACCGCGGGCGTTTTAGAAGAATTGATATTCAGGGGCTATATGATACCCCGCTTAAAACTGTTTTTTAAAAGTGGGCACTGGCCTGTAATTATATCATCGGCAATATTTGCGTTAGGGCATTGGGGGTATGGCACTGCAATAAATATATTGGTGCCCCTGTTTATAGGTTTGGTTTTTGGCTATCACTATTACAAATACCGCAACATTAACATCCTTATTATTTGCCATTTGCTGATAGATTTAAACGCCATGTTTACACCCGATTTTATCAAACATTAGCACAGGCAGAAAACAATCCTGAATCATTCGTTAAAAAAATTCGTGAAATTCGATACAATCTGTGTCAATTCGGTTGACTAAAATTCGTGGAATTCGAATAAATTCGTTCCTGTTCGTGTGCCTATTTTTTCATCTCTTCCCTTATAGCCCGCAAAAATTCATTTACATGCTGCGATCCTATGATGTATACCATACCATCCCTATCGGTTAAATGCACCGCATCGTTGCCGGCGGCGTAAAAGCGAATAGTACCCTTGGTGTGCAGGTTGTACACGGGGTTATTAAACAGGTAGCGGCTATATGAACCCTTTTCGGCCTTTACAATGCTATTAAGGTCAATTTTTACCACGCGGGCAGTCCACAAACCGGCCAGCCGGATGCTTTTATTTTCAACGGTTGTACTGTAGTGGAGTAAAAACCCCATAATGATAGAGATGATAATGATAGCAAAACCTACCAGCACCAGCAGGTTACCGTTATGTTCGCTTTCGTCGGTAAAAAAGTATGCGGCAAAGCAAAACATGGCCAAAACAAGGCGTATAGTAATGGGGATAAACTCCCTGCCCAGGTATTGCTTTTCTACAAATACAGTTTTCTCGTTCATGATAGTTTGTACAATTCGAAGATAGTAACTTTTTTAGTGTTATTGTTCACTTTATACCTTTCATCTAAGCGGTATCCGCCCACCCAAATAATGTCGCCATTGCCGTTCACCAATAGGGGTATATCCTGTTTTTGATGCAGCGATAATTTCTGGTTAATGAAATAATCGCTCAGCTTTTTACGGCCTTTCATCCCCATCGGAAAAAAGTAATCACCCTGGTGCCAGTTGCGTATCGTAAGCGGATAAACCAGCAAGCCAGCATCAACCGATGCAGCCATAGCGTTATCCTTTACAATCAGCGGGCTATCGTCATGCAGCAAATTCAGCTTGTACGCGCCAAAATAAGCTTCATGCTCATTGCTGGTTATAGTTGCCGTTTGCGGCCCGCCTGCTTTTTTTTGTTTGATGATCAGCTTATCGCGATCAAGCACCAGTAAATACCCCGTCGATTCAAATACCCTGCCCGGGTGTTTATCCAAAACCGATAGCACATCATCAACGGTAGTTTCGTTAAATCCGTATTCCTGCAATAACTTAAACAGCAGCAAACGTGCGGGGTTTAATTTTTTAACGTCGGCAACCAGCAAAAATATTTCACCGGCGCCATGGTGTAGAATAGTTTCTTTTAACCCTGCAACCTGGTTTTCCAATAGCAGTTCCAGGTCGCGAAAATGTTTCAGGTTATTTTCAAACGTTTTTTCGAGCGATGGGTTAAGTTCTTTTAACCGTGGTATTACCTCGAGCCTGATTTTATTACGCGCATATTTTGCCGATGCGTTTGAACTGTCTTCAACAAAATCAAGTTTATCATCGCTTACTGTTTTATTTATTTCATCGCGGGTTAAAAACAACAGCGGGCGTGCCAGCATGCCGTTTTTGGGCAGTATACCATGCAAGCCGGCAATGCCGGTGCCGCGGGTAAGGTTTAACAATATAGTTTCGATAGTATCGTTTTGGTGATGTGCCAACGCAATGGACTGGTAACCATGCTGCCGGCTTAAGGTATCAAACCATTGGTAACGTAAATCGCGGGCGGCCATCTGGATAGATATTTTGTTGGCGGCGGCATAGACCGTGGTATCAAAATTGATGGTATGAAATGGTACCCTTAATTTTAGTGCCAGGTTTTGGCAAAACTCCTGGTCGCGCAGGGCTTCATTGCCCCGTAACTGGAAATTACAATGGGCTATTCCGAAATTTATGCCGGCAGCCTTTAACAGGTGGCTCATTAAAACAGAATCGGTGCCACCGCTTACAGCAGCCAAAACCTTATTGCCGGGCGCAAACAGGGCATTTTGTTCAATAAAATTAACAAACCGGGCAACTGGAAGCATTCATCAAAATTATTAATTTAATAACCCCAACAAAAAACTAATTTTGCCCCAGTGAGAAAATACGTTTTAAGCTTTTTGTTATTGATGATGGCGGCTACCGTTATGGGCCAAAAAAAATCAATTGTAAACCTGATACAATCAGAAAGCAGCACGTTTACAAAAATAAACGGGCGCGATGTTATCCGGGTTTATAAAGGAGTTTTTAAACAAGATTACTCTATCTTAAAATCAGATAGCGCTTATTTTTACCCGCAGGATAACGCCTTTGACGCCTTTAATAATGTTAACATAAACCAGGGCGATACACTCAACATATTTTCAGATAAGTTAAATTATAATGGTAACACCAAACTGGCCATCCTAACCAATAATGTTAAAATGGTTGATAAGGACGCTACCCTTACCACCAATTATTTAACATACAATACGGCAACCCGCATTGGCACCTACACCAATGGAGGCAAGCTGATTAATAAAGATAACGTACTTACCAGTAAAAACGGGTATTACTTTGCGCTCTCGCGCGATTCGTACTTCAGGTATGATGTGGTTTTAACTACGGTTGATGCCATTATTAAAACCGATACCATGAAATATAATACGGGCACCCGTACAGCTTTTTTTTACGGGCCAACCAATATTTACGGTAAAAAAGATAAAGATACTTTGTACACCGAAAACGGCTTGTATAATACCGTTACCGAGCAGGCTTTTTTCGGTAAAAAAAATCATTATAAACAGGGTACCAAATCATTAAAGGGCGATAGTTTATTTTATGACAAGCTAAAAGGATATGGCCGCGCGGTTAAAAACATCACCTTTACCGATAGGGAGCAAAAAATAACCATGAAGGGCGATTTGGCTACTTATTTTAAGGCCGATGAACGTACCATTGTTACCCAAAATGCTTACATGGTTTTGGTTACCGAACAAAAGGACACCACCAAAACAGATTCGGTGCCGCAGCCGGCGCCTGTTGCCAAAAACAAAGCCAAGGTGATGAAGGCCCCGCCAAACACCATGAAGATAACCAACATGGAAAACCTGGCCGGCAGTATTAAACCTAATGGTTTGATTTCAAAAAAAGACTCGGCCCGGTTAGATTCCGCTGTACGTAAAATGGCGGTGCCCAATAAAACGGTTACGCCAGATCAGATAAAGAATGTTAGCGACCTGGTAAACATGGCAGGGCAAATAAAACCCAACCTGACAAAAAAAGATTCGGCTAAAGCAGATTCGGTGATAAAGAAAGCCTCGGCACAGGTTAAAAATATTAATCCCGGCGATGCCAAAAAACAGCTGAACAACCTTGCGCAGGTAGCTGCTGCCATTAAACCCGGCAGTAAAGCCGTAAAGGGCTTAACGTTGCCTAAAGACACTGCAAAAGCCGGTAAGGTGAAGGTAGATTCGGTTTTCATGACTGCGGATACGCTGGAAACCCAGATATTGACCTATAAAGACATGAAGATATACCAGGAAAAGCAACGCCTGGCTTATTCCTATGTTCGGGATACATCAGCGGCTGCCCGTAAACAGATCATTGAAAATAAAAAAAATGATAAAAAACTGGTTGCCCGCCGGCTATCCATTCCGCGCGATACTACCTATCGTCATAGCGATTTCTTCGGCCATCCTAAAATAAAGGTCGATTCGGCACAGATAAAAAAAGATAAGCTATCGGCCATTCGCAAAGCCAGACAGGATAGTGTGCGCCGGGAGGAATTGAAGAGAGACCCCGTGTTTGCCCAGCGCGAAATTAATTTGAAGGATACCGCCCGCGTGAGGATGGTTATTGCCCACCACCACGCCAAATTGTTCAAATCGGATTTACAGGGCAAGGCCGATTCGATTTTTTATAGCAATGCCGATTCAACCATCCGTTGTTATGTACAGCCTATGTTTTGGACGCAAGGCTCGCAGCTATCGGGCGATACCATTTACGTGCAGATGCGGAACAAAAAGATGGATAATATGGAACTGTTCCCTTCGGCATTTGTGGTAAACCTGGAAAAAGACGATTCGTTACATTTTAACCAGATGGGCGGCAAAAAAATGCGTGGTTTCTTTAAAAACGACAAGCTGGATAGATTATACACGGTTGGAAATGCCGAAAGTATTTACTTTAAACGCGACAGCGCCACCAATACCGTTGAAGGGATAGAACGATCATTAAGCAGCCGCATGGTGATATCATTTAAAAACAGCAAGGTTGCCAATATACGCCTGCTTACCAAGCCAGAAAACAAATACCTGCCACTTAAAAAGGTGGTTGATGATGATAAAATATTGAAGGGCTTTATTTGGAAACCGAAGGACAGGCCGGTATCTAAAGAGTCCATTATTCCATCTCGCCGTAAAACACCGGCAAAACCGGGCGGGAGCAAGCCAAATACAAAAGGTAAGCCTGCGGCCCCTGTTAAAGGCGCGCCTGCAGATAGCTTAAAAAGGCAATTGACAACAGGGAAGGACACCTTATTGAAGGCGGATACCTCAAGGGCAAGAGGCAAAGATAGCATTAAAATGCCTACGGTAATTAAGCCGGTTACGCCGGTTAAAGATACTGTCAAAACTCCAGCAGCGAATTAGTTTAACATTAATCCAGCGATAATATCGTGAAACCGTTTGTCATTGTTCAGCATGACACCTTCCGGCAGTCTTTAAAAATTCTTATTAGCTTTTGGTGGAGCCAGATTATTTTCATTTAATGTTTGTATTTAATTACATTAATCGTAATATTGCAATATAAATTATGGGCTTAACAAAAACCGAAATATTTACTGATGAGCAAAACAAGCTGGCTGTTATGTTAAAGGCAATGGCGCATCCGGCACGTATAGCTATTTTACAGCAGATCATCAAAACGAATGCCTGTATCTGCGGCGACCTGGCCGACGAGTTGGGCCTGGCCCAGCCTACCATTTCGCAGCATTTAAAGGAATTAAAAACGGCTGGGTTGATACAAGGTACTATTGAAGGTGTTAGCGTTTGCTATTGCATTAATCCGATAGTGTGGGATATGCTGAGCAAGGAACTAAGCGGCTTTTTTGCAGCTTACGAAGCGCCGAAGTGCTGTTAAAAAAATTTGGCTGGATCAATCGCAATATTGCAATAATAAAATTAAAAGTTATGAACAAGACAGAAGCTATAACCTGGAAAACATTCAAAGACACATTGGAACAACACCCTGGTTTAACGTTGCAGTTTCAATATGCAGAAAACCAATGGGTAGATGCTGCCTACCATATTACCGAAATAAAACAAGCGCCCATTACATCAGTAGATTGTGGCGGCGTAATGAATTCCTGGACGGAAATTATTGTACAACTATGGGAACCCGAAGGCCGGCAACAGGACAAGGCCATGATAGTTGGCAAAGCGCTTTCAATTGTTAACCTGGTTGAAAAAGCGCTGCCTTTAAACCCCAACGGAACGGTGAAAATTGAATTTGGCAATTCGGAATTTGATACCCGCCAAATGCTGCCTAAAGAAATATTGATAGATGGCGATAACCTGGTTGTTGACTTAAGGCCCGATGCGGTGCAATGCAAAGCGATAGAAAGAGGCGGCAGTTGCGGCACCAACGATAAAGGCAAAGAGTGCTGCGAGCCTGTTGCTACAGTAAAGCCAAAAATTCAATTAAAAAACCTTGTTGCTGACGCTGCAGCATGCTGTACACCAGGCTCCGGCTGTTGCTAATTGAGCTAAAGGCACGAAGGCATAAAGCGCAAAGCAAAAACGCTGTTTGGATATAATTACTTATTTAATAAGCCATGCAAATAGAAAAAGCAGAAACCTACAGGGCAAACGTGATTGCCTTGCTGGCAGCTGAAAAACTCCCTACGGATGATTTGCCGCAAACCCTCGAAAATTTTGTAATTGCTTTACAGGATGAAGATGTAATAGGTGTAGCGGGTCTCGAAATTTATGACAGCTATTGTTTGCTGCGTTCTGTAGCTGTATCGGCTGCTTATCGCGGCAAGGGTATAGCAAGCCGGCTGCTTGATACCATAGAAAAGCTTGCAGCTGCCAGGCAGCTACGGGAAATTTATTTGCTTACAGAAACAGCACCGGAATATTTCAGTAAAAAAGAATATCAAAAAATCACCCGGGCCCAGGTTCCGGCCGAGGTTCAGCAATCAACGGAGTTTAGCCATGTTTGTCCGCAATCGGCTATTGTAATGAAGAAAACACTAAAAACAGCATGAAAAATATTTTAGTACTATGTACCGGCAACAGCTGCCGCAGCCAATTGGCCGAAGGTTACCTGCGCTTTTTCGCAGGCGATAAAGCCAACATTTACAGCGCCGGGATAGAAACCCACGGCGTTAACCCTAAAGCCATACAGGTAATGGCCGAAGACCATATAGACATTTCAAAACACACATCAAACCATGTGGATGAGTACGTCAATATTCCGTTTGATTATGTAATAACCGTTTGCGATAATGCCAATGAGGCCTGCCCGTTTTTCCCGGGCAATGTGCAGCGTTTTCACCATAACTTTCCCGATCCGGCAAAAGCAAAGGGAACGCCCGAAGAAATTTTGAATGAGTTTAGGAACGTAAGGGATATCATCAAAGCTTACTCAGCCAATTTTGTAAAACAGCATATAGGATAAACCCTTTACACAACCTCTTTTAACGCCGTCATCCCATAAAATCAATATGTCAGCAAATAACTGCGCCCCTGTGGCCGAACGTAAAAAATTAGGCTTCCTTGACCGTTACCTTACCCTGTGGATCTTCCTGGCGATGGCCGTTGGGGTTGCGGCTGGTTATTTTATTCCCTCCTCCTCTGGGTTTATCAATTCATTTTCCAGCGGCACTACTAATATTCCTTTGGCTATAGGTTTGATACTGATGATGTACCCACCCCTTGCCAAAGTAAAGTACGAAAACATGGGCGAAGTATTTAAAGATGCTAAAGTGTTAAGCGCGTCGCTAATTTTAAACTGGATAATTGGGCCAATACTGATGTTTGTTTTGGCTATAACTTTGCTGCGCGACCATCCGGCTTATATGGTTGGGCTGATACTGATAGGCCTGGCCCGTTGCATTGCCATGGTAGTGGTTTGGAACGAACTGGCTGAAGGCAACCGCGAATACGCGGCCGGACTCATAGCACTGAACAGTATTTTCCAGGTATTGCTCTATAGCGTATATGCTTATATTTTTATTACCATACTGCCGCCGTTATTTGGCTTAAAAGGATTGGCTGTAAATATTACTATTCCCGAAATTGCTAAAAGCGTGGGTATTTATCTTGGTATTCCCTTTGCAGCGGGCATCATCAGCCGTTATACGCTCATCAAAATTAAGGGCGAAGCCTGGTTTCAAACCAAATATGTACCCTTTATATCGCCAATAACACTGGTAGCCTTGTTGTTTACTATCGTTGTAATGTTTAGCCTTAAAGGGAACCTCATCGTTCAAATTCCTTTTGATGTTATCCGTATAGCTATACCATTGGTTATTTACTTTACCATCATGTTTGTGTTGAGTTTTTTTATCGGCAAATCATTTGGCGCCGATTACTCGCGCAGCACCTCTATAGCCTTTACCGCTACCGGCAATAATTTTGAATTGGCCATAGCTGTTGCCATTGGTGTTTTCGGCATCAATTCGGGCGAGGCGTTTGCGGGGGTTATAGGCCCGCTGGTTGAAGTGCCGGCACTCATTGCCCTGGTTAACCTGGCCTTTTATTTCCGCAAAAAGTATTATGCCGCAAAAATAATAGCACCGGTACGGTAATGAGGATTGCTCTTTTTTCAGATATACACGCCAACCTGCCTGCGTTTGAAGCCCTGCTGGCCGATTTAGACAAACGCCAGGCCGATGCGGTTTACTGCCTGGGCGATTTGGTTGGCTACAACGTTTGGCCAAATGAAGTAATTGCGCAAATACGCAAACGGGGTATTGCAACGCTTGCAGGCAACCACGATCTGAAACCTAAAAAAATAATTACTACTCCCCAAAGCCTAACCGAACCGGGAAAAAGCCACGCCTACCATTTGATTGATGATGAAAACCGCAAATACCTTGCAGCGCTTCCGGCACACATCCGCCTTGAATTTAACCCGCCCGGCGGGCCGTTAAATATGGTACTGGCCCATGGCAGCACCCGCAGCGTTGACGAATATGTTTTAGAAGATTTGGATGAAGACTATGTGTTGGAAATGATGGAAGAAGCCAATGCAGATATACTCTGCGTAGGCCATTCGCATAAGCCGTATCATCGCGTTATAACAACCAGTAATCAAAAATTCAAGCACGTTATTAACATTGGCTCGGCAGGCAAACCAAAAGACGGAAACCCTGATGCTTGCTATGTGATATTAACCCTGAATGAAGCAAGCACCGTGTTGGATAAAAACAGCATAGAGGCTGCATTTATCCGCGTTCCGTATGATGTTGAAAAAGCGGCTGCTGCAATAGAAAAGAGCCCCCTGCCAGATGAATTTGCTGATAGGTTGAGGAGAGCCTATTAAAGCAATCAACCGCTGGACTATGACCGGAGAACGTTCAGTACCTGCCTTATAGAAACAGGCCAGTCCTCACATGGAAGGAACCGGAAGACCGGCGAATTTTACCGGCTATGCGTGGCGGATAAACCGGTCATTACATTCAGCGACAACAATTTACTTATTTTCGCCCTTAATTTTTTCCATAAAAAAGGCCTTTCCCGACGAATCAGAAAAGGCCTTTTTTGAAAGCTTTGGTGTATGCCTCTTAAAAAAGAGGTTGGGTAATTAAACTCTTTTTGATTTGATACGAGCTGCTTTACCGGTAAGGGCACGCAGATAGTATAATTTAGAGCGACGCACTTTACCAACGCTGTTCACCTCTATTTTATCAATGTTTGGAGAGTTAATAGGGAAGATACGCTCAACACCTATACCGTTAGAAACTTTACGAACAGTGAATGTTTCCGAGTTACCTGCGCTGTTACGTTGTATAACAACACCCTGGTAAAGCTGGATACGTTCTTTGTTTCCTTCTCTGATTTTATAATGCACACTTACAGTATCACCGGCCTTGAAGGAAGGAAACTGTCTTTTTTCTATTGATTGCTCTTCAACAAATTTTACTAAATCCATGATTTTTAGCTCTTAAAGCGATTTTTAGCCCGTAAAAATCGGATTGCAATTATAGGGCTTTTTTTTGATAAATAAAAACCTATTTTAAAAATTTCCACAATTTGTAATTTGTTAACAATCCGGGGGTGGCGAATGGTTGATTTGGTTGATTATGTGAGTGGTTGCTATCTTTTTTGCAAATCTTTAAGTACCCCGAAATTAATCGTTTGTTGTCGCCGGCCTTTTCTCGGTAAAATATGCTATCACTGTATAAAACAGGCCGATGATGAGCAGATTAAAAACAAAGTTGATGAGCGTATCGCTTATCGAGTGCGAGCGTTTGTCGATATCGATAAATGTGTAAACGGCATAGGCAAATGCCAGGGCGAATATCAGCCACCCGGCTATGGCTACCGGGTAATAAATAATTCCTTTGCGGATAAACCAGTTTAATTTCATGAGCTTAACTTTTAATGGAGATACTTTCGGTCATTACATAACTTATAAAAACAAACACTATAGCCAGGCTGACCAGGATGAGCACAATGTTCCAAAATTTTACTTTAATGGTGATGCTCACCTCCTTCACCTTACGCCTGTCGGGATCGATGTTTTTTACCCCTACGTGCAGTATGGAAAGCACATTAATGACGATGCATACAATAGGCAACACAAACAACACTATCGGCCCCAGGAAATCAATAAAGGGAACTTTTGCTAAGCCCGACAATAAGCTAAACATAGCGGCGAACCAGCCCATACGGGCATGGAAGAAATAAAACATAAATACACATAATAAAAAATAGCAGGGCACTGCTATAAGCCAAACCCCAAGAGCGGCCGAGCGGCTGGCATTCATGATGGCCATTTTTACCGTATCCTGATGCTGCGAAGGGTTTATATCCGGTACTTTTAAATTTTCCATTTGCTTTAAAAATTCATCGTTATTTTTCATGTTACTTACCCTTATAATGCGTTAACTCATTTTGGTTGCACTGCTACAACATGTTTCTTAATTTCTCCAATCCGCGCGATAGCAGCGACTTAATCGTTCCTTCGTTTTTACCCAATATCTCGCTAATCTCGGCATTGCTTTTTTGCTCAAAATAGCGCAACGAGATTATCTCCTGGTATTTTATGTCCAGTTTCAGTAGGTTCTGGCGTATCCGGTTATAATCGTCATAAGCTTTAAGTTCCTGCTCCATCACCTCCCGTTCGTCGTCGGCGTTTTCATGCAGTAGCTTCTCCATCTGTGGGTTTTCCATCAGTTGCTGTAGCGATTGCGGTTTGTATTTACTGCTTCGGTAATATTGGTTAAGCTCGTTAGTGGCTATGCGGTACAGCCATGACGATAGGCGGATGCCTCGCCATTGAAAGCCGCCAATTTTTAAAAAAGCTTTTAAAAAAGTCTCGGCTGCAATATCCTTCGATAAATCATAGTCGCCTGTGCGGCGCATAATATAGCCAAATACAGGTTTGTACCACGCGTCAAACACCTGTCCAAAAGCAGCCGCATCCGTTCGGCATTGTTCAATAAGCTGGGCTTCCTGGCTGGGGTTCATGATTACAACATACCTGTAATGCAAAAGGCATGGTTTGGTTGCAATCTAATTTAGGGAATTTAGTGAGTGGTTGATTAGGTGAGTTGTTGAATTGGTTAGAAAGAAAACAAGCTTAGGGGAGTAGATACGCCGATTGATTTGTAATCTAACTACTCTCCTAATCAACCCAATCCAACCACTCACCACCCCATCACTCCAACAAATCCGGCCTCCTCTGCTTTGTACGTTCAAGCGCCTGCTCAAACCGCCATTTTTCAATTTCGGGGGTATTGCCGCTTAAGAGGATATCGGGCACCTTGTGTCCATTCCAGTCGGCGGGGCGGGTGTATACAGGGGCATCCAGCATATCGTCCTGGAACGAGTCGCTTAGGGCCGAGGTTTCGTCACTGAGTACGCCAGGGATAAGGCGCACAATGGCATCAACCAAAACTGCTGCAGGTAACTCGCCGCCTGATAGTACATAATCGCCTATGCTAATTTCGCGGGTAACATAAATATCGCGGATGCGCTGATCAATTCCTTTATAATGTCCGCATAAAATAATGATGTTGCCCTTAATAGATAGCTGGTTGGCGATAGCCTGGTTAAGCCGCTCGCCATCGGGCGACATGAAGATAATCTCGTCATACTCTCTTTCGGCTTTCAGCTTTTCGATACAGGCTGCGAAGGGAGCGATGGTCATTACCATACCGCTGCCACCGCCGTAGGGATAGTCATCGACACTTTTTTGTTTTTGGGTGGAGTAATCGCGCAGGTTATGCACATGAATTTCGGCAATGCCCTTTTTTTGGGCACGCTGTAAAATAGAATGTGCAAAAGGGCTTTCCAGTAAACCGGGCAAAACAGAAATAATATCAAAACGCATGTGCAAATATGCGGATTATTGATTTCAGATGTGCAGATTTCAGATTTCAAATGTGCAGATGAAGGTCAGGACATAACCGGGGCTGTGATCGGTGGTCCCTTATCATCCGATTTGGATGCTTTATATATCAGGGCATAGAAAATGATGACGAACACAAGTTGAACTGAAATTAACGCTACAAATTGAACCGTTAAATAGGCAACCCCATAGATGGTCCACGTTAGCACGACAAATATAACGCAATTGATAAGAACACTTAACCGCATGGTCTTAAGCCTGATGAGTTCAACATCTGCATCTTCGTTTTTTTCTTTTGACCATATCCAAAGTAACATACAGGGCAATATAAAATAAAGCAAGTATTCCGGACCAATTTTTAAATCAAACCCTATTATTATAGATAGCCCTATTATGAAAATAATGGCTGTTATTTTACCAACCAGGTTAAATGGCAGGTATGACAGGTAAAAAACACTGGTTTGTTTTTTTCTTTTCAACCTTAGATAATAAAGACGCCCAATAAATATTAACAAAAGCGAAATCAAATTGTCATCGACAGCAAAACCGGTGCTGTGGGAAAAGTTAATTACGTTAAGCATTAAAATAGCAATTAAGCCGACATTAACCAAAACAGCCCAATACAATGCCTTGAGACGAAGTATTGCGGTTTGCTGGTTTTCTAACTTGAATTTTGAAAACCCGATCAACATCAAACCTAATATGGCCAATGTGGTTGCAACCTCGTCGGTAAAGTTGTTGCCACCGCCTAAGCCAACCACGGTGTGAGATTGATGCCCGCTATTGTAATCTAAAAATGGCAGGTAGCGGTCATCAAATTCAAACAATGCCCCTATAATAATCCCGGTAGCCGCTGTTATGAACCCGATTATTTTAAAATAGTGTGGAAGCAATAAGGTTGGTTTCATGATGATTAGGTTTAATCTGATATCACAATAACGATGTAAACTTAAAAATCTTATTAGCAACCATTTTCTGTCTTGATTCCTGACTCTAATCTCTTGCCTCTTTTCTATCCCCTATGCTGATAAATGCTCCATAAATTACCGGCCGGATCTGTAAATAGGGCCGTTATCTCCGGAAAGTCTTTACCTATTGGTTGTACTATATTGCCGCCATTGGCTGCAATCGTTGCCACCGTACCTTCGGCATCATCAACCATAATAGATATAATGAGGCCTGGTTCTGCCTGGGGCTTGCGGCCGGTTACCCACATGCCGCTTACCTGGCCAACACCGTCATCAAAAGAGGCATTCCCCCGGTTGTCCTGCCGGATGTGCCAGCCAAATGTCTTTTGAAAAAAAGCCGCTGATACCGCGATATCATCCGCAGGGATCTCGATGTAACAGATTTTGCCATTACCAAAAGTTGGGTGGTTTGCCATGGTTATTTAATTTTAAGATCCTGATTATGTTTTTCGCCTTAACTCTTGATTTTAACTTCCAGACGCTATATCGACTTCTGTATCTGCCACCGGTGCCCAAATGGATCTTCAATACTGCCCTGCCTGTAACCATACTCATAATCCTGCACTGGCGAGGTAATTTTTGCGCCGGCAGTAACGGCCTGCTCAATAACGGCATGCACATCCTCAACAAATAATCCAACAACCACAGAATGCCTGCCACCATTCAGGCTGTGCAAACCTGAGTGTGGCGTTTGTTCGTGGAGATGAAACATGGCTCCGTTAATGGATAATTCGGACACATGTATAGTTCCATCATCGTTGCTGAAACGCCGGAGTTCTTCTGCACCAAAAGCTTCAATATAAAAGCTAATGTCTTTTACACCATTGGGTATGGCCAGTTCGGGGGCGAAAGTGGGTTTATCTTTCATAATTAGACTTATTTAATCTTCTTCATCCAATGTAAAAATCTCTTCAACCGGTTTGCCAAATACGCGGGCTATTTTTAAGGCCAGCACCGTTGATGGCACATAGCGGTTGCTCTCGATGGTATTAATAGTTTGGCGCGATACCCCGATAGCCTGGGCCAAATCGGCCTGGGTTATATTTTTGATGGCGCGCTCCACCCGTATGTTGTTTTTCATAGCTATTCCTTAATTAAACGGTTATTCTGGAAAATTTTCCACCTGAAACGAATAATAAAGAATACAAGGGGCACCAGTAAATTTAAAAACAAAATATGCTCGGTATCTGTAGAAAAAACAAGGCTGACGATCAAAAACAAAAAGTTAACATAAACCGACCATTGTAACGAATCGAGCCGGAGCCGCACTATCTGCTCGTCCTCAATTTTCTCTTTAGAGAAAGCCGCGATAAATAAGCCAATGGCCATCAGTAAAGTTGTCGACATAAAAAACAGGTGCCGGCCGTTAAAAATACCATCAGCCATGCCATCCCCATGCATTCCCATTAATTGTTTTTTATATAACACAATAGGAACATGTACAACCACCAGGAAATAGCCCAGGTAGCGCCCCCAATAAGGAAATAAGAATAAAGGTTTCATTGTAGTAAAGCTTGATTTACCAAATGTAAAACAAACTTTACAAATGTCAAATAAATTTGACATTTTTTTAAGAATGCGGAACATACATGAGAAAAGTTATGCCGCAAAAATTCGCGAAATGCTGAAAAGAGGAGTGACAGGTTGTTCGAAAAACTTTTTAAGTCTGCGTTTTTACATATTCTTATCGAATAATTGTGGAAAACGTCCGGAGATTCAAGAATTTGGGAGACAATGTTTTTGTATATTAGTGTCATAAACCGCTCACAATGAACAAATCAAAATGGATTTTACTATTATTAAGTATACTCTTTACATCAATAGCTTTATATTTAGACTTCATTGTGAAGACTGTACACTTTAGGGCTTTCTTTTATAGTATGGGCGGCTTTGCTTTTGGAGCTTCAGTTGTGAAATTCATTAAAAATGACAAATAAATGTACCTCACCCGAAATAGGCACTAATAAAACTGGTATTTTATTTCAATAAAAAAGCCCGCATAAAGCAGGCTTAACGTTATATTCCTTAGTTTGATACTTAAAACCTATCCCTCCAGATAAACATCAAGCAATCCCTCGGGCAAATCGATATAAATTTCGCTGGCATCTATATCAATACCTTTAATAATCTCCACATTCAGCGGGAAAAGCACCTCTTTACCTTTAAACATAACGGTGGCTATCAGTTGCTGCGGATACTCTTGTACCTGGATTATTTCGCCAAGCTCGCCGTGGGTTTCGTCGATGGCCATAAAACCTTCTACATCGTTCAGAGTAAATTCGGCTTTTTTCTTTTTAGGCTTCAGTTTGTTGGGTAGGTACAGGTCGCGTTTTACAAGTAGGCTTGCTTTTTCAATGGTATCCACATCCTCCAAAAACAAATAGGCATTGCTTTTTTGCAGGTACTTGATAGATTGTACGAAATAAGGGATCATTTTGCCAGCCATATCAATAAAAAGGGCGTCGAATTTAATACCATCCAGGCTATCAAAATCTACATATATCTGCATTTCGCCCTTAAGGCCTTTGGTTTTCAGTATACTGCCAACCCTAAAACAATCTTCGGTTTTCATAAAAAACGGTGTTAAATAACAATGGCGAAGTTTTCGCTTCGCCATTGTTGATCATCGGGTCAAAATCATTATCGAAGCTTTTGCAGCTGTCTTGATTCCTGACTCTTAATTCTTGATTCTCGCTTAAAAAATTATTCTGCGTCTTCAGCCGGAGCTTCTTCAGCAGCAACTTCTTCGGCAACAGGAGCATTTTTAGCAGCTATTGCAGCAGCTTTTTCTTCCTTCTTTTTAGCCTCTGCAGCCAAAGCCAATTTACGGGCTTCGTCTTTTGCAACTACTAAGCTGGTTTTTTTACCGGTGATTTTTCCTTCTTTAGCATCAGTCCAGGCCGCAAATTTTTCTGCAGCTTGTTCTTCAGTTAAAGCGCCTTTTTTAACGCCACCTTCTAAGTGTTTTTTGTACAGCACACCTTTGTATGAAAGGATAGCACGACAAGTATCGGTAGGCTGGGCACCTGTGTTAACCCACTCTAAAGTTTTGTCGAAATTAATTTCTATAGTTGCAGGGTTGGTGTTTGGGTTGTATGAACCTAAACGCTCAATAAAACGACCGTCGCGTGGTGCGCGGGCATCTGCTACTACGATGTAGTAAAAAGGTTTTCCTTTTTTACCGTGTCTTTGCAGTCTGATTTTAGTTGCCATTTCTTTATTTTATGTATTCAACATGTCCCCGGAGTACTTTCTGCGGGGATGCAAAGGTATAAATTATTATGAAGAAAAAAACACGAATTGCACGAATTATTTCGAATGACACGAATGAGGGCAAATTACTGCCAATCAGCAACATGCAGGCAGCGGCATTAGGCTGCAGAATATTATTATTGCACAATTGATTTTACACTTTAAAATTTGCAAATTACCGGCATGAGCATCACCCGGAAACCACGCATCGCCATTGATATGGACGAGGTATTGGCAGATACCATTGATAAATTTATTGAACTTTATAAACAACGCCACCAGCATGAAGTAATATTGGCCGATATGCACGGCATGGAAATTGGGCAGGCTTTACCTCAGCACCTGAGCAGTACGGTAAGGGCATATGTTAACGAGCGCGGATTTTTCAGGGACATTAAAGTAATGCCCGGCAGCCAGCAGGTAGTAAAAGCACTTATGGAACATTACGATGTATACATAGCATCGGCGGCTATGGAGTTTAAGTATTCGCTGGAGGATAAACAGGCCTGGCTTGAGGAGCACTTCCCTTTTATATCATGGACGAACATTATTTTTTGCGGACACAAAATACTGGATGTTGATATTATGATTGACGACCGCATTAAAAACTTTGTAACTTTTAAAGGGCGCAAACTGTTGTATACATCGCCGCATAATGTATTGGTTGATGGTTTTGAAAGGGTAAACAACTGGCAGGATGTTGCCGATAAATTATTGAATGGATAGTTAATTACTTTAATATAAATGTTTTAACTTTATACAATAAGCCGGGACCAAATCAAGCATGCCAATTAACATCACCGCTCCCACAACCGATTGTATAATTATTTTTGATACCGATGAAGAGAGATACCTTTTCATTAGCCCCGCTATAATTAATATTTTAGGAATTACCGCTTCCCAACTGCTTGGCAACAACAGGGTATGGCCGGACATGATAAGCGAAACGCAGCGAGAAGACATGGAAACTGCGGTTGCCAGCCTGGGTATAAATGAATATGTTGAACTAAATTACCTTATAAACACACCGCAAAACACAACCAGGGCCATTATTGATAAAAAGAGCCTGGTAGTTGACGAGGCTACCAATCATAAATTTTTAGTAAGCACAATTAGCGTAAAAACGCAGCTTACCACCAGCGATGCCACAGAAGATAGCCTTTTTAGCGATTTGTTTTACAAAAACTCCAACCCGGTGTGGATTGTTGATATACAAACACTACGCTTTGTAAAAGTTAACCATGCTGCTACGGTGCATTACGGCTACACCGAAGATGAGTTTTTATTATTGACACTAAGTGATATCCGCCCGGCGGACGAAATCGGGAGCTTAAAAACATATTTAAGTAACAATGAGAATTTTGAGATAAGCGCCGGGGATTTCAACCCCGCAGGTATATGGAAGCATTCAAATAAACAAGGCGAAATTATTTATGCCGACGTTAACTGGTTTGGTATAAAATATAATGGGCGCAATTGTATTTTATCAATTGCTACCGATGTTACCTCCAAGCTGCAATACCAGGATGAAGCCAGGCGCCGCGAGCAGTTTTTAAGCTCGCTAATTGATTCGCAAACTAATTTTTTGATACGGATAGATATTAAAGGGCGTTTTAGTTTTGTTAACAAACAGTTTTTAAAAACCTTTGGCTACAAAGCAAACGAACTGATAGGGCAGCATTTTGCAATTACCACTATACCCCAGGAACTGCACTTGTGCGAAGAGGCCTTTGTTACCTGTGTGAGCAACCCCGGCAAAATTGTAAAATTACTGCACAAAAAACCTGATGTATGGGGCGGGGTTCATGATACCGATTGGGAGTTTATATCTATTACCAACGATAGCGGCCAGGTGTGCGAAGTGCAGGGAATAGGCCAGGATATTACCTCCAAACTTAAAATTGAACAGGAAATAAAGGAAGCCGCTGAAAAGCTGGATGCTTTTATTGAAAGTATAACCGATTCTTTTTTTATTATTGATAATGAATGGCGGTTTGTTAAGGTAAACTCGGCATTTGAAAAAATGACCAATACCCCGCGGGAGGAAATGTTGGGCAATGTAATTTGGGACGTATATCCCGAAATTATGGATTCGGGCTTTGGTAAGGCATATTATGAGATGATTGAAAAGCGCGAGAGCGTAAAGTTTACCGAATATTTTGAACCGATTGACAGATGGCTAAGCACATCGGCCTACCCATCTGCTGAAGGCATTACCATATACATTAAAGATATTAGTGATGAGCGCCGGGCCCAGGAAGAAGCCCATTGGACAAAAACAAGCCTGGAGGCCCTGATAAACAACACGCATGACCACATTTGGTCGGTTGATAGGGAAATGCGCTATGTATATATGAATGATGCCTACATTAGGGAGACAACACATTTAACCGGCGTTGAGCCTATGGCCGGGGAGCATTCATACCTCAATAAAGGATATAGCGAAGAGATACACAAGAAGTGGATTGATTATTACTCGCGGGCCTTACTTGGCGAACAATACACCATCACTAATGAAAGCATAGACCGGGAAACTACAATGCCGCTATATTTTGAGGTAAGCTTTAACCCCATTTATACGCAGCAGGGCGATATCATTGGCGTTGGTTGTTTTGCCCGCGATATTACCCGGCGCCTTAAAATTGAACAGGAACTGATTGATCAAAACGAACGCTTACGGAATATCGCCTCGCTCAGCTCGCATGAAATAAGGCGGCCCGTGGCCAGCATGATGGGCCTGATCAGCATCATGGATAAAGAAAACTTTTTTAACCCCGAAAACGAACAGATTATCCAGCACCTATTCACTGTAAGCGCCGAAATTGATGATGTTATCCGCCTAATTGTGGATAGTACTTTTACAAGCCACGGCTAAGTTCTTAAATTGAAGGACAATGGCCCCGGTTGTATAAAACGCGGCAAATTCCCTTATGGTTACTCGCGGTAGCCCCTCTCCTGGCTTTTACTTTACCAACCCTTTTTGCCGTCGCGAAATAGCAAAAAGGGGGAGGACTGCTTTACTTAAACTTGTTTTTTAACGCCGCCAGTTTTATGGCGATGTCTGTCTCGGGTGCTTCCTGTGGTTTCCTGTTGAAATTGGGCTTGTTGTTGCCGCCGGCCGGCCTTCTGTCATCATTCCTCCTGTCACTATTTCTACCTGTAGTCGGCTCGCTTTTATCGTTTTCTTTCATCGACAAGGCAATCCGCCTGCGGTTAACATCAACCTCGGTTACGGTTACCTCAACCTTCTGGTGAACTTTCAATACTTCGTTAGGGTCTTTAATAAAGCGGTTGGTAATCTGGCTCAGGTGTACCAACCCGTCCTGGTGAACGCCGATATCAACAAAGGCTCCAAAGTTGGTTATGTTAGTGACAATGCCGGGCAGCTTCATCCCTACTTTAAGGTCACCAATTGCATTTACACCATCGGTAAAGCTAAAAGCTTCAAACTGTTCGCGCGGGTCGCGGCCCGGTTTGGCCAGCTCGGCCATGATATCGTTCAGCGTAGGTAATCCTACTGTTTCTGATGTGTACTTTTGCAGCGGAATGCTTCTGCGGATAGCGGCATCGCCCATCAAATCTTTCACCGTGCACTTCATGTCCTTAGCAATTTGCTCCAATAAGCTATAACGCTCGGGGTGCACGGCGCTCGAATCCAGCGGATTCTCGGCATGGTGGATGCGCAGGAAACCGGCCGCTTGTTCAAATGCTTTTTCGCCCAGGCGGGGCACTTTTTTAAGCTGATCGCGGCGTTTAAAAGCCCCGTTCTGGTCGCGGTAATCTACAATGTTTTGCGCCAGTTGCGGACCAAGGCCCGATACATAAGCTAAAATTTGTTTTGATGCTGTGTTCAGTTCCACGCCCACCGCGTTTACGCAACTCATTACGGTATCGTCTAACGAGGTTTGCAGCTTGTTCTGGTCCACATCATGCTGGTATTGGCCTACACCGATTGATTTTGGGTCGATTTTCACCAACTCGGCCAATGGATCCATCAAACGTCGTCCGATAGATACGGCGCCCCTTACGGTAATATCTTTATCCGGAAACTCTTCCCTGGCTACATCAGATGCAGAGTAGATAGACGCTCCGCTTTCGTTCACCATTACAATAGCTACGCCGGGCAGGTTAAGGTTACGTACAAAAAGCTCCGTTTCGCGGCCGGCGGTACCGTTGCCTATAGCAATGGCCTCAATTTTATACCTATCAAATAAATGCTGAACAGTTTTTTCCGCCTCGCGCGCCTGCCCCGCCCCGGTGTGGGGGTAAATGGCGGTATTCTCCAATAACTTACCCTGTTCATCCAAACAAACCAGCTTACAGCCGGTACGGAAACCAGGGTCAATAGCCATAACCCGCTTTTGGCCAAGCGGAGCGCTTAAAAGCAGCTGACGGGCATTTTCAGCAAATACGCGGATAGCCTCCTCATCGGCTTTCTTTTTAGTAAACAGGCGTACCTCTGTTTCCATCGATGGCTTCAGCAGGCGTTTGTAGCCATCGGCAATGGCCTGCTTTACCTGGTCGGCAGACGGATTGTTAGCCTTCACAAAGCTATCTTCCAGCGCGGCAATGGCTTCCTCTTCAGCCGGTTTTATATCCAACCAAAGAATTTCCTCCTTCTCGCCGCGACGCATGGCCAAAATGCGGTGCGATGGGGCCGACTTTACCGGTTCTGTCCAGTCAAAATAATCTTTATACTTAATGCCTTCCGCCTCTTTACCATCAATCACTTTTGATTGAAAAGTGCCTTTCTCTATAAAAAGCTCGCGGATGCGGGTACGTACTTCAGCATTTTCGCTAATGGTTTCGGCAATAATGTCCCTTGCGCCCGCCAATGCTTCCTCAATGCTGCTAACGCCTCTTTCGGCATCAATAAAAATAGCGGCCTCTGTTTGCACATCGGCTTTGCGTTGTTCCAGCAGCAAACCGGCCAGGGGCTGTAAACCTTTCTCGCGGGCCGCGGTAGCGCGGGTTTTGCGTTTGGGGCGATAGGGCAGGTAAATATCCTCCAGCGAAACCATGGTTTCGGCTTCGTTTATTTGTTTTTCCAATTCGGGCGTTAGTTTGCCCATATCGGTAAGCGATTTCAGGATCGCTTCGCGGCGTTTATCCAGGTCGCGCAGTTGTTGGGCGCGGTCGCGTATCTCGGCCACCTGAACTTCATCCAGCGTGCCGGTAACCTCTTTGCGGTAACGGGAAATAAATGGTACTGTTGCTCCTTCATCAAGTAATGCCATTGTTGCACTTACCTGTTTTTCGGATATGGAAAGCTCTGAAGCTATTTTTTTAGAATGCGATATCATACATCAAATTTCGGACTGCGAAGTTGAGAGAATAGCCTTACAATTCAAAAAAAGATTGTTAACAAATAGGGGAAAGGTTAAGGGTGAAAGGTAAAAGGCAGCATGCAACAACTTCAAAGTATAAACCCGGCAAAGAGCTTCGTGTTGAAATAGCGATCTGGCTTGTGAAATAACAAAAATATCACCAGCCCGATACCAATAAATTGGTTGCGGCATTCACGCTGCATTTTTGATATTTTACGTAGGCAGATACCGCCCGTGTCCTGATTGCTTCATTTGGTTCATTTTTAATGTAACCGGCAATAGCATCATGTAAAGTGTATGCCTCGGGGCACATCAGGCCGGTTGTCCAAACCAGGGGGTTAGCTTTGGCCTGCGTAATAAAGCCGCTAAAGTATTTTTTGCTGATGCAAGCCAATATAATACAATCCCGGGTTTTGCCATCGGCGTTTTTAAACTTATTGGGCAGCCCGAAATCCATCAGCCCATCGTGCCCTATATAAGCCAGTAATTGGGCGTTGCCATCAATACCTATCACCTGTTTTTTATAATGAATGGTATCCTTTAACTGCCCAGCACAACTAAACAAAAAGTCCTCTGTTGTTTTTTCAATGGCCTGCCCGTCCCAGGCATCAGCAACCAGGAAAACGTTCTGAGTGCGGTGTTTAAATATCAGCCGTTCCATGATCATCTTTTTGCCCTTTTGTTTTTTAACCAGCCGCCAATCTTTGCTTCGTTTAAAATAGGTGCGTACTCCGTTATCGCAGCCCCAGTATAAATTGGTTTCAGGATCCTGCCCGTTGCCTATTTTGGGTGGTACGGGTACTATGCCTTGGTATTTATTATCACATAACGCAACAAAAACATGAATTACTTTGCAGGACTGATTTGTATAAGCGATGTTTTTAGATTGTGGAACCGATGACTTTAAGGCCGGCGACAATGCTTTATCTGCCGGGTTTGCCTTACACCCAAAAACCGGCAAACATATCGCAACAATATAAAAGACATTTTTACAACACCTCATTGCCGTATAGGTTTAAAGCCATTTAATTAGATTTTCAGCAAGTTACACATTAGCCGCCATCCGGCGTGGAATTTTATAGCCGCTACACCTTTCTTCGTTTAAAAATTTCAACCCTGTATTTAAAACCGCAGCATTAAAGGATTCATCCGCTTGCTTGTTTAAAGTACTAAAGTGAATATTACCATATTGACACAGGCTAATCATCACATTGAATCCGGCATCGCTAAAATGCGGGGTAAATACTACACCATTGCACCGCACTAACCAAAACAGGTACATCAAAAAAACGGGCAAGTGAAGTTCATCAACCTCAATAGCGCCATTAAAACTCTTGCTTATTTTGTGTTGCTCCAAATATTCAAGCGCTTGTTTTACCGGCTTATAGTCATGCTCCCGGAGCAGCCATGGCGATGTGGTATCGCCTAAAAAAAACATTTCATTAAAGCCCATGCCTTTGATTAAGGCAGTAGCACCTGCTGATATATTTTTGCATACCCCTATGGTCGACCGGCTCTCAGCATACAGTATATAGCTGTTGTACGTTTCGGGGAAGAAATATTTATTGCGGTACGGGCTCGCCACCGCAAAGTTTGGATAGTTTTTCAAAAAGCGTTTCCGCGAAACCTTTTTTATCATACCTATTCCTCAAAGTTTTTCCGTACTACTTTTTCAATCGCCTTGCCCCAAAATTCGCCCAAAACAATGGCTCCCGCTTTATTGGGATGCAGGTAAAATATACCTTGCTTCCCATTTTCGGGGATCAGCAACGTAAGGTGATGTTTTTTAAAATATTTGAATGCTTTTTTATCGCCGGTAAAAACGTGTTTAGGGTTAATAGCGGCGTGGCTTTGGGTAAGGCTATCTAATTTAGGCGCATAACTTTGCAATCGGGATAAGCCCTCCTGCAGGTATTTTGCCCCGTTTTGGGTGTTGGGGCTGTACCAGATAGGGTGTTGCAATATGACAACAGCTGCCGGGAAATCTGCAAGCAATTTATCGATAATGGTTTTTACATTCTGAATGTAATCGCCCGCAGATACAGGCGCACCATGCGGCCCCTGGATGGCGCTATCATTAGTACCCAGCTTAACCGAAAATATCAGTAACGCGTTTTTATCAGTAAATGCACCGGCTGCTTCTTCCACTTTGGTGAAGGTGTTGGTACCAGGTAAAAAATCAAGGGTGGTGTAGCCGCTATGGCCCTGGTTGCTAAACTCAACGGTGCCAAAGTTTTTTTGTTGGCGCAGATACGCAATAGTTGTTGCCGGCGGGGCATCTTCAGGCGTAGCCAGCTGAACGCCCTGTGTTATACTGTTACCAATAAATATAATGTTAAGGTTGGGCTTTTTATCCTGCGCAAACGCGCATGTAATGCCTGTTAAAATTAATACAAAAGCTAAACCAAATCTATTCATGTTACCCAACAACTAAAATGCTTTTCATATCAAACTCTTCACCAATAAACCAATGAACAAGTGAACTAATGAACCCCCATATTCCAAAACATAAAGGCCCATTTATCAACCTGGCCGCTTATTACCTGGGCGGTGGATTGGCCTGCGCCATGACCGGCGTTGGTTTCAATGCGAATAAGTACCGGCTCGGCGCCTTTTTGGTACTCCTGTAGCCGCGAACCAAACTTAAAGGAATGAGCAGGTACAACGCGGTCGTCATGGTCGGCTGTGGTAACCATTGTTGCCGGGTATTCACGCGGTGTAAGGGCATGGTATGGCGAGTATTTGTACAGGTATTCAAACATTTCCTTCGAATCTTCTGCTGTGCCATAATCATAGCTCCAGCCCGCTCCGGCTGTAAACTTATTGTAACGCAGCATATCCATAACGCCTACGGCCGGGAATGCTACCTTAAACAAATCAGGCCGCTGGGTAAGCATTGCGCCGATGAGCAGGCCTCCATTTGAACCGCCGGATACCGCCAGGTGCTCTTTAGACGTGTATTTGTTTTTTATAAGGTATTCGGCAGCGGCAATAAAATCGTCAAAAACGTTTTGTTTTTTTATTTTGATACCCTTTTTATGCCAGGTTTCGCCGTACTCGCCGCCGCCGCGCAAATTTGGCACAGCGTAAATGCCGCCATGTTCTAAAAGTATAATGTTCGATGTGCTGAATGCCGGTGTTAAACTCACTCCGAAACCGCCGTAGGCATATAACATTAAAGGGTTCTGGCCATTTAGCACCATACCTTTTTTATAGGTGATAATCATCGGGATTTTGGTTTTATCCTTCGACGCGTAAAACACCTGTTTCGATTCGTACTGTTCGGGATCAAACTGCACGCCCGATTTTTTGTAAATACTTGATTGCCCGGTGGCTATATCCAGCTTAAAAATAGTTGGCGGGTATATGTAGCTGGTAAAAGTATAATAGGTTTCCTTTTCTTCTTTTTTGGCGGCAAAGCCACCCGCAGTTCCAACTGATGGGAGGGTGATGGTTCGTTCCAGCTTGCCATCCATGCTGTACTGTTGCACAAAAGAGGTGGCATCTTTAAGGTATTCGGCAAAAATTTTGCCCCCGGCGGTACTGGCTGATAACACATTTTTGGTTTCGGGTATCAAATCTTTCCAATGGGTTATGCCGGGCGTTGCGGCATCAACGGTAACTATTTTAAAATTTGGCGAATAAATGTTGGTTAGGATATACAGCTTGCTGCCCACATTGTCCAATACACTGTGCTGGTTGTCAAAATTATCAACAACGGTAACTATAGGGCTACCGGCCTTACTCAAATCCTGGATGTACAACTCATTGCCGGTGGTTGATGTGGCTGCGGTTATCACCAAAAAGCGTTCGTCTTCGGTAAGGTAAGCGCCAATGTAACGGCGTTTGGTTTTTTCGCCTCCAAATATCAGCTTATCGGTACTTTGCGGCGTGCCCAGTTTGTGGTAAAATAATTTATGGTACTGCGTTAAGCCCGACAGCTGGCTGCCGGCTTTAGGCTTATCATAGCTGCTGTAATAAAAGCCATCGGTACCTTTCCAGGCAAGGCCGCTAAATTTTACATCGATAAGGGTATCGCCAACCACACTTTTGTCGCTGGTTTTTATCACAATAACCTTGCGCCAGTCTGATCCGCCTTCCGAGATCTGGTAGGCCGCCAGGTCGCCGTCTTTGGTAAAATCGATACCCTGTAAAGATGTAGTTCCATCGGCCGAAAATTTATTGGGATCTAAAAACACCTCGGGCTTGCCGCTATCGCCAATTTGCCTGTATAAAACCGCCTGGCTTTGCAGGCCGTCGTTTTTATAAAAATAAGTGTACTGTCCCTCTTTAAATGGAGCGCTGTATTTCTCGTAATTCCATAATGTTTCGAGGCGTTTGCGGATGTCTTCACGATAGGGTATCTGTTTCAGGTAATCCTGTGTAACTTTATTTTCTTCTTTTACCCAGGCCTTTGTATCCGGAGCCTGGTCGTTTTCCAGCCAGCGGTAGGGGTCGGGCACCGGGGTACCAAAGTATGTATCAACGGTATCAACCTTTTTTGTTTTGGGGTATGGCAGTGTTTTAATAGTCATTTGTTGCGCGTGGGAATAGCTGTAAAATAAAACAGCTAATGCAAGTAAGCAGGGTGTTCTTTTCATCTCCATTTAAATTACAGGGAACTAAAGATAGTAATTTGCACAACACGGGCACAAATGATTTAGGCCATTAAAGGTTAAAAGTTGTTAATTTTACCCTTTGCTGCTGTTTAATTGACCGGGGCAAGCTATATTAGCGCCCTGTAACTAAAAGCGGCTGTAGCTGTTGCCTTAACTGCGTTTGCGCGGATACGGCGTGTATATTATCTGCTGAGGCCTGTTTTTTTAACATAAGCGCCGTTAGCGATAATAATGCATTTTTTTAGGCGTTTGCTAAACCAAATAAGCAGGGTTTTGGCAAACCAGATTTATTTTATTAGGACTATTACAACATGAAACAAACTTTTACATTATTGGCTGCAGCTTTTTTTATGCTGATGGCATTTAAATCAAAGGCGCAGGATGTGCAGGATGACGAAACGGTTTCCGAAAAATCTAAAAGTTATTTAAGCCTGGGATTTGGCCAGTCGAGGCCTTATGGCGATTTTAAATCAACTGATTACAGCAACAACAAATCGGGTTTTGCAAAAAAGGGTTTAGTATATTCTTTAGATGGTGCACATTACTTTTTCAAGCGCGCAGCATTGGGATATACCGTAACTTACCAGGACCAGGGTAACCTTGTTTATGATGACGATCAAAAGATTTCGCAGGGTTATACAGATAGCTACGTAGCCGATGGATCGATAGTTACTGCCAACAAACGCTACCGCAGCCTTAACATATTATTAGGCCCACAATACACCGTTGTATGGCATGCATTTTCGTTCGACTTCAGGGCATCAGCCGGTGCCATCAAAAGCTTT
Organism: Mucilaginibacter sediminis; assembly: GCF_051903035.1. Classification (NCBI taxonomy): domain Bacteria; kingdom Pseudomonadati; phylum Bacteroidota; class Sphingobacteriia; order Sphingobacteriales; family Sphingobacteriaceae; genus Mucilaginibacter; species Mucilaginibacter sediminis. The sequence continues at coordinate 5,074,642 of NZ_CP170602.1, read as the reverse complement.
GCCACACCTACCGTTGCTGTGCAGATACAGGGTGTTGACGCGCAAAGCGGCGAGTTTTTGCAACACAGTTCAACAAAATTTGCTTTTGCCTACGGAGGCAGCGCGGCTATCCGCTTAAATACCGGCGCAGGATGGGGCCTGTTCCTGAAAGCTAATTATGTTAACTCCGCCGGGCCAAAAATCACTTATACCGACCGTACGCTGGTACTTGGCCGTACGGTTACTAACCAGGCTATGACCGAGGGACAGGCCATTTTTGGTTTATATAAAGAGTTTTAAAAACAGAGCCAAGAATTAAGAGTCAAGAACCAAGACAGAATAAAAAATAAAAAAGGGATGTTTCATTAATTTGAAACGTCCCTTTTTTATTTAGCGTGATATTTACGGCTTCAATACAAAGACATCGGGACGCGAAGTAATTCTTAATTTTTCTTTGCGCCTGGCGTCTTTGCGCGATGAAACTAAGCGTTAATAGAAAAACGTTTCGGTTATTATCTTATCGTCTTTTACACCAAAAACGGCTATCTCTGCTAATTGTAGCCTTTGGCCATTTTTCAGCGTCACATCCCGGCCCATGGCTACACTAAAATAGTTGCCGCCTACCACCGGCTGGCTGCAAAAAAAGCTGTGCACTTCGGCTATAAGTTCCTGCCTGGCTTTCGATTTTGCCAAAACAGCCTCAATACCCTTTGTAACGGTGGGCACGCCCATGGCCAGGGCATGTTCCGGTTCGGTACAAACTATGTCGGCACTATACAATTGTTCGTAAATCTCTGTTACTTTCCGTTGTTGAAAAAGTTCATTGTAGCTATCAGCTAATTCCTGTGTTGTCATTTTTTTTGATTTTGATAATACAAAATTAATCCGCCACATCATACTAAAAGCATTGAATGGTGCTATATATTTGCTTAATCGTATCAATTTACAATGGACGCTTTAAGTACAATATTAGATGCAACGAGCCTGCGGAGTGTTGTTTACAGCAAAATCCCGCTTTCGGCCCCGTGGGGGCTGGATATTGTTAAAGACGATAATTCGCAATTCTGGCGGTTGGTGAGCGGCAGTTGCAGCATTGGCACACCCGACGGCCGTATCATAGAAATGGACGAAGGCGACCTTGTATTTGTGCCTCATGGCAGCGCCCATTGGATAGCCGATAAACCTACAAGTTTGCGTATCCCGTCGCCGGAATTTGTGAAGGCCCGCAGAGCGGGTATACCTGTTTTTAATACAGGGGGCGATGTAACCACCCTAATAGCGGGCCATTTTGAATTTGATTACCGGGCCCTACATCCCTTTTTAAAAGATTTGCCGGCGGTTATCCATATCAGGCAATATGTAACCGAAAATCAACTGCTGGTAAAGCAGGTTGCACAGTTAATGCTGAACGAACTCAATAACGAAAAACCGGGGAGCAGGGTAATGCTAAAGTGCTTATCCGAAATTATGTTCGTGAATATCATCAGGGCGTATTTAGAACAGGACGCGCCCCAAAGTGGTTTTCTTTCGGCATTAAACAACCCGAGGATCAGCAAGGCGCTGACACTAATGCAGGACTCGCCTCAAAACAATTGGACGCTGGATTCTCTTGCACAGGAGGTGGGGATGTCGCGGTCCGTTTTCTTTAACCAATTTAAAAAATTAGTGTACGAAACGCCGCTAAGCTACCTTACCAACTGGCGCATAAGGCAAGCTCAAAAGTTGTTACTGATGGATAAGAACAATGTGGCCCAAATAGCGGCAAACGTGGGTTATCAATCAGAAGCGCCCTTTAACCGTATATTTAAATTAAAAACCGGGCAAACGCCTGCAGCCTACCGAAGAAATAAGCTTAACCGGTAATTTTTTCCGCATGCTTTTTTTTAACTCTTGATTCTTGCACTAATGCACTTCAAATTGTTCCGCGCGGCTAACTACTACTTCGGGTTGATCTTTAAACATTTCGAAAACGCCGGTAACACAAATCGCTTTGCGTTTAATATTAGGGAGGTCTAAGGTCACCTTATTCCCCTTTATGGCGATGGTGTATTTTTGATGCGGATAGATACCGCCCATGTTAAGCAGGGTAAGTGTATCGCTTACTATTTTGAGCGAGTAAACGGTATCGCATAACGTGCCGGTTTTGCCCAGACCTGCCTTAAAATCAGCAGCGTTGAATTTATTTTGGGCCTTTGCCGAACCTGCTAAAGCAGTTGCCATCAAAGCGGTTAATATCAGTTTTTTCATATAGACACTAATTTCACGAATGTTTCGAAATAGCACGAATACCGGCCTGGCGACTTAAAAAATTATAAGGACACTAATTTCACAAACAGGGCCAAATCAAAATTTGTGAAATTCGATACAATTGCTAAACACCCTGCAAGTATTCGTGTGTATTAATATTCGTGTCTAATCTTCGTCCTCATCAACGTCGGGCGTTAAGCCATCTTCTACATTTAAGGTAAATGCCGATTCGGATGCACGGGTGGCGGCTTCTAAAGCGGCAATATCTGCAACGTCAGTATCTAAACGTTCGTTACCGGTGTCCTGGCCTTCGTTTTGTTCGTATTCGTTGCCTGGATCTTTTTCGTCCTGGTTATCGTCAAGATTGGGGTTTTCTGGAAGTGGCATAATGTGGTTGTTTTTTATTGAGTAACAGCATTAACCCTTATTAGGTTTTAAATTAAAGTTACATAAATAGCGGCCAAAACAACTTACAATCCGCTGAAATAATATATCCCCGAAAATACGTATTTTTGTGCGTTTTTTGAAGCAAGCCTGTAAACCGACCGAAACGTAACGCCTTTTGTAGCCGGACCATCATCAAGCACAGCTGCTTTGATTAGCTTTTGAATATACCGAGTATGTTAGAGAAATTAGAACTGATATTTCAACGCTGGAAAACCGTTGAAGGCGAATTGAGCAATCCTGAAGTAATGCAGGATATGAAACGCTATGCCCAGCTGAACAAAGAATATAAAGACCTTGCTAAAATTGTTGATGAGTATAACATATACCGTAACATTATGAGCAATATTGATAGCAATAAAGAGATCCTGGCTACCGAAAAAGACGAAGAGTTTCGCGAAATGGCCAAAATGGAACTGGATGAACTGCTAACCAAGCAAGAAGAGATGGAAGAATCCATCCGCCTGATGCTGATCCCTAAAGATCCGGAAGACAGTAAAAACGCGATGGTAGAAATTCGCGGCGGTACCGGTGGCGACGAAGCCGCTTTATTTGCCGGCGACCTGTACCGCATGTATATGCGCTATTGCGAAAAACGCGGCTGGAAAACCGAACTGGTTGACTATACCGAAGGTACCAGCGGCGGCTACAAGGAAATTGTATTTAACGTAATAGCCGAAGATGCTTACGGTACCTTAAAATATGAATCGGGAGTGCACCGCGTTCAGCGCGTTCCTGATACCGAAACCCAGGGCCGGGTACACACTTCGGCCGCATCGGTTGTGGTATTGCCCGAGGTTGATGAGTTTGATATCGACCTGCAGGTTAGTGATATCCGCAAGGATTTATTCTGCGCATCGGGCCCGGGCGGTCAATCGGTAAATACTACCTACTCGGCCGTAAGGTTAACCCACTTGCCTACCGGTATTGTGGCGCAGTGCCAGGACCAAAAATCGCAATTAAAAAACTACGATAAAGCATTACAGGTATTACGCTCACGCGTGTACGAAATGGAGCTGCAAAAGCACCTGGAAGAAACATCCAAAAAGCGCAAAACCATGGTATCAACCGGCGACAGATCGGCCAAGGTACGTACCTACAACTACCCGCAGGGCCGCTTAACAGAACACCGCATCGGGCTTACCATATACAACCTGCCCGGCGTATTAAACGGCGATTTACAGGAGATAATGGAAGCTTTACAGTTTGCAGAAAATGCCGAGAAACTGAAAGAAGGAACCGTAGTTTAAGGTTAAAGGAGAAAGGTCAAAGGCAAAAGGTTTGCCTTAAATCATATCGAGGGCTTTTAGCAATATGCTAAAGGCCTTTCTTTTTTTGCGGAACCTTTTGGGCTTTTCGCTATCTTTAGTAAACACTACAACTATGGACGAACCAGAAAAACTCGATCGTATTATTGAGGCCCGCATGAAACTTAAAGCCAGGTTTGAGGAAAAGATGAAGCTTACGCCATCGGTAGCCGACGACAAACCCCGTGGTACCGGTGCACCAAACAGGCATGGCATGCCGGCTATACCCATAGGTCAAACGGTTACTGTTAAATGGCCTGTGCTTGATTTGGGGTACCAACCCAATATACCAACCGAAAAATGGAGGCTGACTATTGATGGCGCAGTTGATAACCCGGTTAAGCTTACCTGGAAACAGTTTATGGATTTGCCCCAAACCAAAGACACCTCCGATTTTCATTGTGTAACCACCTGGTCCAAATTAAATATGCCATGGAAGGGTGTAAGCCTGCTTGATATTGCAGCATTGGTGCACCCTAAAGAAAATGCCACGCATATTATGTGCTACGGATACGATACGTATAGCACCAATATATCTTTAGAAGAAGCCCTTAAACCTGATGTTTTATTGGTGCATACTTTTGAGGGCCAGCCCTTGCCGATAGAACACGGAGGCCCGGTACGCATGATTACACCCCAGCTTTATGCCTGGAAGGGCTCAAAGTGGATAAAACGAATTGAGTTTTTAACCGAAAACAAATTAGGTTTCTGGGAAGATCGCGGCTATTCAAACACGGCCTATCCCTGGCGAAACGACAGGTATAGCGATTAGCAAAAAGTAACGTTTTGCCAAAATAGCTTTCGGCCTTGTGCTTTTTGCTTTAAGCTTCTACGGTTTAGCTGTAATTTTTGCCGATTGCTCCAACTCACTGCTTACCGAATCGTCAAAATACAGGCGATAAATTACCCATTCGTTTTTAGGCTTGTAAAACATAAATGTAAACCGCAGCGGTTGGTTTTGATGTTTTACCAGGTAGCTGTATAATATAAGGCTATTGGATGCTTTGCGCTGAACGATAAGATCTTTACCTGTATAAGCGCCGATAAGGCTTCGGGTAGTATCTATTTTTGAAATAAGCTTAACCAGGCTGTTGGAGTCAATAAGCGGATTGGTTTTAAATATATCAATCATCGCTTTAGTGGTGCTCTCTTTATCGTAACTCCTGAAAAACTTTTCTATAAGGGTTGTGGGCGCTATAATTCCTGCTGCTGTTGGCGTTTTCGCGGCTGCTTCAGGTTTGGTTGTTGTAGCTGCTGGTTTGGTTTGTGCTGATAAATTGCTGCCGATAGCGCCTGCAAACACAATTAAAACTATAAGCCTTGTGGCTTTAAAACGGGAGTTGAGCATACTGATGGTATTTGTGTGCCTAAAATAGGCATTTTATGTATAAAGGCGTCAATTGGCAAGTATAAAGTTTCCTGTGAATTGATCGCAATACCATTTACTCAACTTTTTAACTTATTGCTTTACTATTTTATTTAACAATAAGCTCTTAATAGTTATATTGGAGGGCCATTACTTATTACAATTGAATATAAATGAAAAAGTACCTATTTGTTTTATCGTTGCTGGCTTTAACATTTGCTACCTGTGATGTTTTTGCACAGAAAACAACAGACTATCAGGCAATAGCCGATTCGCTTTATGATAGTAAAGACTATAGAAAAGCGCTGGAGAATTACACCAGAGCCATTAATATGAAACCTAAAAGCAAGCAGAAGTTCGTTGCCTTGCTTGATAAAAAGGCCCAAGCAGAAAACGATTTAAAATTGTATGCCGAAGCCATCAAAGATGAGACTGCGGCAATTTTAGCCGATCCCAATTTTGGCGATGCGTATTGGAACAGAGCGATTGCCTATGGAAGCACAGGAGAGTATCAGAAAGCCATCGCCGATTATAACAAAGCCGTCCCTTTTAACGCTGGCAATAACGAAAACCTGTCTACACTATATGACAATATCGCACTTAACGAGCGAAAAATAAAGCAATATAAACAGGCCATAGAGCACGGCACTAAGGCAATATCCCTTAACAGCCAAAACGGAGACGCATATTGGAACAGGGCCGCCGCACACGGCCAGAATGGAGATTACCAACAGGCTGTTGATGATTATACAACCGCCATGTACTTCAATCAAGAAGACCCGAAAGAGCTTTCCAATCTGTACCAATTTAGGGGACGCAATAAAAGAAACCTAAAGCAATATAAAGACGCAATTAATGATTACAATACATCAGTAAAGTTAAATCCTGATAATGGCGATGCGTATTGGGACAGGGGACTTGTTTATCAACGCAACGGCGATTATCTGTTATCGGCTAATGATTTTACAAAAGCTATGGAATTTTACCAGGAAGACAAGCAGAACCTGGCTATACTTTATGATAACAGGGCAGGTGATGAAATAGCGCTGAGACTACCCGAGAAAGCAATTGCCGACATTACCCGCGCCATTAGCCTTGACCCTGAACGAGGGCACCTATATTGGAGCCGCGCAAACTTTTACACCCAAAACGGTGAATGCAAACAGGCAATTGCAGATTATACAAAAACAATCGACTATTACAAGGATGATAACAAAGCACAGGCTATCCTGCATTATGATATTGCAACTAATCTTTATATTTTAAAAGACGATCCAAAGGTGATAGACGAATGCGCCAAAGCGATTTCTTTAGACCCTAATTTTGGCGAGTCTTATTTTTTGAGAGGCAAGGTTTACCTTAAAAGACTTGTCAATAAAGACCTGGCTATGAAGGATTTTAACCGGGCAATCGCGCTGGATACCACAAAAGCATCCGTTGGTTACATTTTTTCTCAATTTTATACCGGCCACCAGGAGCTTGCCATGGAGCTTTTACAGCAGCAGGTATTACAAACGCCCAATCCTGACGATGTACTTACCCACTATTACAATATAGCCTGCATGTTTTCGATAATGAACAAACCCGATGAAGCCAATATCTATTTGAAAAAAGCTATTGATTCCGGCTATTCAAAAAAGTTTGCTGCAAACGATGAAGATTTTGATAATATCCGCAAAACCCCTGATTACCTGGCCACAATGGCCGATACAAAGTAAGTACGTTACTCAATAGCTGGCTGTTTAATAGTAAATGAAGCTGTGTAGAGGTGCTATAGTTGTAAAAAGCGCAATTTGCCGTCATCAAAAAGCTAAAATGCTAACAATCAGGCCAAAAAATTCAAAATAAATTCATTTTACATTCAATAAAATATAAAATCATTTGAAAAAAGAATAATTATGTGCTAAATTCGCAATGATGGCACTCACAAAAAAAATATTCTTTGTATTATTTTTTTTCCAGCTTTCTATAGCTGCGTCTGCCAATGCGGATACAATTTTAAAACATTATAACCGATGGGGTTCAACAGCCGACGATATCTCCAGGCTGCACCACAACCTCATTAACATTGCCCAACAACAGGAACTAAGCGACGACTCGCCCGAATCGGGCAACAACTCCGGTAACCATGCCAGCGTTTACGTAAGGTTTGTCCATGTCCGCACAAACTATTCGGCAATTTTGCAGCCGGCCAATCAATCGTTGCCCGGCATAATTACAAACTTTATAAAGCAGGAACCCAAGCAAAATATTATCAGGGAAGCATTTCTCCCGGCATATTATAGCTTCCTGTTCCGGCTAAGTCCCTTCTGATCTTTTTTCTGATGCGATGCACTCTCCGCAGTGCATTATAACCTCTATTTAAAAGAATTAATAACATAGCCATTTTGGTACGTGAACGTTACCACTATGCTTAACGCTATCAGAAAAATGAAAACAGTTAAATCACTACTGCCCTTACTGGCCATTATAACAGCTATATATGTCACGGGGTGCTCCTCAAAAGCACAAACCACGCAAGACGAAACCACCGATACCCTACAACTACCTGTACTTACATTAGCCACGCGCGATACGGTTATCCAAAAGCCATATGTAGCCGATATCCAGGCATTAAAAAACATTGATATCCGTTCGCGCGTTCGTGGTTTTTTAGAAAAAGTATTTATCGACGAAGGCGCGTCGGTACAAAAAGGCCAGCTGCTTTTTAAACTCAACGACCAGGAGTTTAAGGTAAACCTCACCAAGGCCAAAGCAGCCCTAAGTAATGCTGTTGCCGCCGCCAAGGCGACCGCCCTGGAGGTTGACCGTGTTAAAATGCTGGTTGATAAAAAAGTGATCTCCAAATCGGAACTGGAAGTGGCCGAATCAAAGCTGAGCGCCGATAAGGCAACCATTGAAGAGGCCCGCTCCATGGTGCAAAGCGCCGAAGACCAGCTGGCCTATACCTACATCCATGCGCCGTTTGATGGTATTGTGGATAGGATCCCCCTTAAGTCGGGCAGTTTGATTGATGAGGGCACGCTGCTCACCAGCCTGTCTGATATCAGCTCGATGTACGCATACTTCAGCTTCCCCGAAAATGAATACCTGCAATACGTTCGTAAACGCAAAACCGCACCCGGCAAAACAAGCGACAAGGTGCGGCTGGTATTGGCCGATGGCCTCGATTTTCCGTACGAGGGCGATATTGAAACCGTTGAAGCAGAAATTGAGCAAAAAACCGGGTCCATTAATTTCAGGGCTCGCTTCCCCAACCCGCAAAAACTTTTGAGGCATGGCGCCACAGGCAAGCTGTTTATATCAACCAAGGCCGATAACGTGGTTATGGTGCCACAACAATCGGTATTTGATATCCAGGATAAAAGCTATGTTTATTTAGTTGATAAAAACAACCAGCTGCACATGCGTGCTTTTGTACCGCAAACCCGTTTTTCTAACTACTATATCGTAAAAGATGGCTTAAAGCCCGGCGACAAAATACTGCTGGAGGGCACCCAGAATGTACGCGACGGAATGATCATTAAACCAAGAAAACTCAGCAGGGATTCGCTGCTTGCTATGAAGTAGTTTTTCAAGTCTTTAGTCTTAAGTAGCGGGCCTGAAGTTTTATACGCGAAGCTTTAAGCCTGAAACTATGGCCATGGGCTTTTTTGACTCAAAACTTAAGACTTAGAACTCAAGACTTAGTTTATTGTATACAAACCCTCACTCGCTATGTTCGAAACATTTATAAAGCGACCGGTGCTGTCGCTTGTGATATCTTTAATAATTACCCTGCTGGGCGTGCTGGCATTAATTACTTTGCCGGTTACCCAGTTCCCTGATATTGTGCCCCCATCGGTAACCGTTACTGCCAACTATACCGGTGCGAACGCCGAAGTTTGCGCTAAGGCCGTGGCTACACCGCTTGAGCGCGCCATTAACGGTGTGCCGGGCATGACCTATATGACCACCGTTTGCAGCAACGACGGGCTTACGGTGATACAGATTTATTTTAACGTTGGGGTCGATCCCGACCAGGCTGCGGTAAACGTACAAGGCCGTGTTGCCACTATTATTGACGAGATGCCCGAAGAGGTGATTAAAGCCGGGGTAACTACCGAAAAAGAGGTGAACAGTATGCTGATGTACCTGAACATCATCAGCGAAGACCCCGGCATGGACGAGAAATTCATTTACAACTTTACCGACATCAACGTACTGCAGGAATTAAAACGTATTGACGGCGTTGGCCGTGCCGAAATTATGGGCGCAAAGGAATATTCTATGCGGGTTTGGTTAAAGCCCGATAGGATGATGGCTTACAAGGTATCTACCGATGATGTTATTGATGCCATTCGCGCGCAAAACGTGGAAGCCGCGCCGGGTAAAACCGGGCAAAGCTCAGATAAATCGCCGCAAATGCTGCAATATGTTTTGCGCTATCCGGGTAAGTTTTTTGAGCCCAAACAATATGAAAACATTGTTATCCGTGCCGAAGAAGGCGGCTCTGTATTAAAACTGAAAGAAATTGCCGATGTTGAATTTGGCTCGCTTACCTACAGCATGGTATCCAATACCGATGGTAAGCCATCAGCATCTATCATGATAAAACAACGCCCAGGCTCAAATGCGCGGGATGTTATCAACAACATTAAAACCCGCATGGCCGAGCTTAAGAAAAGCTCGTTCCCGGCCGGTATGAGTTTTAATGTAAATTATGATGTATCCCGTTTTCTGGATGCTTCTATCCACGAAGTGTTGCGCACTTTGGTAGAGGCTTTTGTACTGGTATTTATTGTAGTGTTCATTTTCCTGCAGGATTTCCGCTCAACATTAATACCTGCTTTGGCTGTACCCGTGGCGCTAATTGGTTCGCTTTTTTTTATGCAGTTGCTGGGCTTCTCCATCAACCTGCTTACACTGTTCGCGCTGGTGCTGGCTATCGGTATTGTGGTGGATAATGCCATTGTGGTGGTTGAGGCCGTACACGTAAAAATGACCGAAGAGCACATGAACGCTATGGATGCCACCATACAGGCCATGAAAGAGATCAGCGGGGCTATTGTGGCCATTACGCTGGTAATGTCTGCAGTATTTGTGCCTGTGGCTTTTATGTCGGGCCCTGTGGGGGTATTTTATCGCCAGTTTTCGCTTACGCTGGCCATATCAATTGTGATATCAGGTGTAAATGCTTTAACACTTACCCCCGCACTTTGCGCCATTATGCTAATGCATAACCCCGAGACTAAAAACAAAAACTTTACCCAACGCTTTTTTAGCGGCTTTAATAAACGTTATGACGGCCTGCAAAACAAGTATTCGGGCTTCATGACCTTCCTGTCGCCACGCAAAGGAATAACTATTGCCTTGCTGATGGGCTTTTTTGTGCTTACCTGGGGCACCAGCGCCATATTACCAACAGGCTTTATCCCTACCGAAGACCAGGGGATGATTTACGTAAACGTAACCACGCCAGCCGGCGCAACTGTTGAGCGTACCGAACAGGTTTTAAAAGAGATTGAAAGTAAAACCAAAAGCATCAAGGCAATTGAGTCGGTATCCACTTTATCGGGCTATAGTTTGGTAAACGAAATTGCGGGCGCGTCCTACGGCATGGCCATGATTAACCTGAAACCATGGGACGAGCGCAAGGAATCGTTAGAGGATATTATTGCCACGCTGACAGTGAAAACCAAAAACATAGGCGATGCATCTATCCAGTATTTTCCGCCTCCAACCGTACCGGGCTTTGGCAACTCCAGCGGTTTCGAGATCAGGGTGCTTGACCGTTCCGGCCAGGGCGATCTGCAAAAAGCCGCCAAAGTAACCAAGGATTTTGTAGATGCGCTAAATGCATCGCCCGAAATTTCGGGCGCGTTTACCAGTTTCGATCCCAACTTTCCGCAGTACATGATCTCTGTCGATCAGCAAACAGCGGCTCAAAAGGGAATTACGGTTGATAAAGCAATGTCCACCCTGCAAACCTTAATGGGTAGCTTTTACGCGTCCAACTTTATCCGCTTCGGGCAAATGTACAAGGTGATGGTGCAGGCCGCGCCCGAGTACCGCGCCAGGCCCGAGGATGTTTTAAACCTGCAGGTTAAAAACGACAAGGGCGAAATGGTGCCTTTTTCAACTTTTATTAAAATGGAAAAAGTTTTCGGCCCCGAGCAGCTTACCCGCTACAACATGTACACATCGGCCATGGTTACCGGCGATGCGGCCAAAGGCTTCAGCAGCGGCGATGCCAACGCCGCTATTGAACGCATAGCCAAACAAAAGCTACCCAAAGGCTATACCTTTGAATGGTCGGGGATGACGAGGGAACAGATCTTATCGGGCAACCAGGCTATTTACATTTTTATCATCTGCTTGATATTTGTTTACCTGTTGCTGGCTGCGCAGTACGAAAGTTTTTTGCTGCCGCTGCCGGTTATCTTATCATTACCTACAGGTATTTTCGGAGCGTTTTTCTTTTTAAAGATATGCGGATTAGAAAACAATATCTACGCTCAGGTAGCCCTGGTAATGCTGATAGGCTTGCTGGGTAAAAACGCCATCCTGATAGTAGAATTTGCCATCCAGCGGCAAAAAGAGGGACTATCGATAGTTAAAGCCGCTATTGAAGGCGCAGTATCCCGCTTACGGCCCATCCTGATGACGTCGCTGGCATTTATTGCCGGCTTAATTCCATTATGTATTGCCGATGGCGCAGGGGCAATGGGCAACCGGTCGATAGGTACTGCGGCGGCAGGAGGAATGCTGATGGGAACCATCTTCGGTGTAATATTAATACCCGGCCTGTATGTAATATTTGCCGGCATAGCCGCACGTAAACATAAAAAGCCGGAAGAGCCGCTTACCGAAATGCACCATGAAATGGAAATTGTTAACTAATGAAAAAGCTACCGATGCTAAAGAAAGCAAATTTATATATCCTGAATACCGCGTTTTTATTGATTTTAACGGCAGGCTGCAAAACGTATAAGCCAGTTACAGGTTCAGATGCGGCCGCTAATTTACCCGGAACCTTTGGCAGCAGCAATGATACTACAACCATAGCCGCCTTACCCATCAACCAGTTTTTTACCGATCAAAAACTCATCAGCCTTATTGATACCGCGCTAAAAGCCAGCCCGGATATCCTTACAGCGTTGCAGCGGGTAGAAGCGTCGCGTGCCAACCTCAGGTTTAGCGCGTCGAAATTATTGCCAACAGTTAACATCGCGGCCAATGTCGGGCTGGAAAAATATGGTGATTATACACAGAACGGCGTTGGTAATTACGATACCAATTTTTCGCAAAACATTAGCGGCAACCAGCACATCCCCAACCCAACGCCCAATTATTTCCTGGGCTTTCAAAGCTCCTGGGAGGTTGACCTGTGGGGTAAATTAGGCAACCAAAAAAAGGCCGCCTTTGCCCGTTTCCTGGCCAGCCAAAGCGGGTACCGGCTAATTACAACCCAGCTTACGGCACAAATAGCCGGGCTATATTACCAGTTGCTGGCGCTTGATGCAGAGTTGGCTATCATCAAAAAAAACATAGCGCTACAGGATAACGCGCTGGAGATTGTAAAAATTCAAAAACTGGGCGGCCGGGCTACCGAGCTTGCCGTACAACAATTTGAGGCCCAATTGGCGCGGACCAAAGGCCTGCAATACACAACCCTGCAACAAATAACCGAAACCGAAAACCAGCTCAATTTTTTATCGGGTAGTTTTAAAGGAAAAATCACAAGGGATACGTCTATCATGAAAATCGCCTTGCCGGTAATTATCGCGGCCGGCGTACCTTCGCAGTTATTACTTAACCGCCCTGATATCCGCGCTGCCGAGCTGGAACTAACGGCCATGAATGCCGATATTAAAGCGGCCAGGGCCAACTTTTTCCCTACACTTACCTTAACGCCGTACGCGGGCTATAACAGCTTTAACGCAGGCTTGCTGTTTAACCCCGGCTCGTTTACCTATGGATTGATTGGCGGGCTTACAGCGCCTGTATTTAATCGCAAGGGCATAAAAGCCGAATATGAACGTACCATTGCCGAAGAAAAGATAGCGGTTTATAATTACCAGAAAACTATCCTATCGGGTTTCCAGGAGGTTAATAACAACCTGAGCGGCATCAGCAATTACAAACAGGCTTTTGAATTTAAACAACAGGAGCTGCAAGCGCTCAATAACGCCCTATCGGTAGCCAATGATCTTTACCTGGTTGGCCGCGCCAATTACCTGGAGATTATTACAGCCCAACGCAGTGTACTGGATGCCGAACTGGAACTAACCAACATTAAGCGAAATATATTTCTAAGCTCGGTGAATTTGTACCAGGCGGTAGGTGGAGGGTGGCGGTAGGCTATTTAGCTGTGTAAATTGCGTTGAGGTGAAAAACTACTCTAACCAAGCTGCCCTCATAAAATATCCAATTTTCCTGTCATCTTTCGTACCCAACCCATGACATGTTATAAATAACCCTTTTGTCATTCTGAACGGAGTGAAGAACAATTTCTTGAACGAAGTGAAAAATTTGTTAACCGACATGCATCGCCGACGGAAAAGTTCGCGAATAGATCCTTCACTACGTTCAGGATGACAATCCTCTTATTGAGGACGTTGCCGTTGCTGTCTTTTACGGTTGATTCTTCTATTGTGTATTTGTTTTAAAGCAAAAAGCCCGATACAAATACCGGGCTTTTTGATATTATTTAAATTTTAAAAGCAACAAGAAAAATCCTGTCAATCCTTAAATCGTGTAATTATTTAGTAACGTACATTACCTCTTTAACCGCTTTAATAACCCTTTCAGGGTTTGGCAGGTATTCCTGTATTAAAGTTGGAGCATAAGGCAACGGAACATCGCCACCCATAATACGCAGGATAGGCGCATCAAGGTAATCAAATGCATCTTTTTGTACTTTAAAAGCAACCTCGGTAGCAATTGAGCCTAAAGGCCAGCTTTCTTCAATAATTACCAAACGGTTTGTTTTTTTAACCGAGTTAATCACTGTTTCGTAGTCGATAGGGCGCACTGTACGTAAATCTATCACTTCGGCGTTGATGCCTTCTTTTGCCAATTCGGCAGCGGCAGCAATAACTACTTTCATGATCTTACCGAAACCTACCAAAGTTACATCGGTACCTTCTGTTACCACTTTGGCTTTACCCAATGGGATATAGTACGTTTCTTCAGGAACTTCGCCTTTATCGCCATACATCAATTCCGATTCCATGAAAATAACCGGATCGGGATCCAATATTGCAGATTTTAATAAGCCTTTTGCATCGTAAGGGTTTGATGGAACAACAACCTTTAAACCCGGGCAGTTGGCATACCAGTTTTCGAAGCATTGTGAGTGCTGCGAACTAAGCATACCCGCATTACCGGTTGGGCCACGGAAAACGATTGGTACAGAAAACTGGCCACCGCTCATCGACATGATTTTGGCCGCACCATTGATGATCTGATCGATAGCCACTAACGAAAAGTTAAAGGTCATGAACTCGATGATCGGGCGTAAGCCATTCATAGCCGAACCGATGCCAATACCGGCAAAGCCTAATTCAGAGATGGGCGTATCAATAACGCGTTTAGCACCAAATTCATCCAGCATACCCTGGCTTACTTTGTAGGCACCATTATATTCGGCAACCTCTTCACCCATCAGGTATATATTTCCGTCGTTGCGCATTTCTTCGACCATGGCCTCACGTAGCGCTTCTCTGAATTGTATTTCTCTCATTATATTGTATAAAATGATGTTTTTTGCGACCGCAAATATAATCACTAATGTGTGAAATGCAATTGCCACCCACGCAGTTTACTTTTTTAGTATAGATATTTTACAAATTGTACTTACATTGCCTGTATAAACCCTGTCGCAATGAAATTCCCATCCATAAAAACACTCGCCGAAGGCTTTTTATCTACGTTAAAGCGATATCCGTTTGAATTTTTATTCGCATTGATTGGTACCATTGCCGGCACTGTTGAAGTTGAACTGCGCCATTTGAACAGGGTACATGAAGGCTGGCTGATGCGCGGGGTGATGACAGCCAACCTGGGCTTGCTGCTGAGCTTATCGGCTACGCTGTTTACGCAAAGCCGCCCTTTTAGCAAACAAAATAAACTCATTATAAAAATTATAGCCGCACTTTTTGCAGCAGCGCTCATTTTCATCATCGATCCTACCGCACGTGAAGCTGATTATATTCGGTTTTTCCTGCTTTGCCTGGCATTTCACCTGCTGGTGGCTTTTGCAGCCTTTACCGGCAAAGGACAGGCAAACGGGTTCTGGCAATTTAACAAAACCCTGTTTTTGCGTTTTTTAACCAGTGTATTATATGGGGTGGTGCTTTTTTTAGGTATCGCTGCCGCTATAGGCGCCACCAACTTTTTGTTCAACTTCGATTTTGAGTGGGATACCTACGCCATATTATGGGTTTGGATAGTGGGCGTATTTACAACTATGTTCTTCCTGGCCGGCGTTCCGGTTGATACCGCCGCGCTCGACGAAGATTTAAGCTATCCTAAGGCGCTTAAAATATTTACCCAATATGTGCTTATCCCGCTATCAACCATTTATGTACTTATCCTGTTAGCCTACGAGGTTAAAATACTAATTCAATGGAGCCTGCCTAAAGGACTGGTATCCAACCTCATATTAAGCTATGCCGTATTCGGCATCCTTTCCCTGCTACTTGTTTACCCAATAAGGGACCGCGACGGTAACAAATGGCTTAAAACCTACGCGCGCAGTTTTTACTTTTTACTGGTGCCGTTGCTGGGCTTATTATTTGTTGCCGTTGGTGCAAGGGTATTTAAATACGGCATTACCGAGTGGCGGTACTTTTTAATAGCGCTGGCCTGCTGGCTTTTATTTATATCGGTTTACTTTTTGATATTCAAAAAGCAAAATATAAAGATTATCCCTATCTCGTTGTGCGTGGTAACGCTGCTGTCTATATATGGTCCGCAGAGTGCGTTTTCGGTGAGTATGTATTCGCAAAGGCGCATTATTATTAAATTTTTTGAAAAATATAACGCTTTAAAAAATGGCAAGTTTATCAAGGTTGATAGCACCAAAGTGAATGTTAAAGACGGCAGTAAGGTAGTAGCTACCCTAAATTATTTTGTAAGTAAATACGATTTGTCTCCGCTACAGCCTTACTTTAACAAGGATCTTACTATGGTATCCGACTCGTTAGGAAAAATAAAAAAGCCCAATTATCCAATTATGAATGGGTATTATAGCCGTTACGAGTTAAGACAAAGTAAATATGAATGGGCAAGGACTTTCCTGGGCCTGCATCACTTTGAAGCCAACGACTACCCCGTTAGTGACAGCGCCAAGATAACCTACGATTACGAATTTAATGAAACCAGCAAGATAAGGAATATCAAAGGCTACGATTTTTCATACAGCCCCGGCTATATGATTGATAGCTTAACCGACGAGCTTGGCGATTTACAATTAAATCATACTACGCTTGACAGCAGGGTTTGTATTTTAAAAATCAATAAAGAGAGCTTCCGGTTTGATGCCAACGATATTATCCAAAAATTGATGAAAGACCCGAAAAAGCTGGCTGCATATAAATCCCGCTTAGCCGCAGACGTTTACTCGGATATCTACAGAATACCGTCCGATTCTTTATCGCTTAGTCTCAAAAACAACAACTTTGAAGTAAAACTCCAGGTCGAAAATGTCCGCATATCGGCCCCCAAAGGAAAACAACCTCAATTTATGTTTTTAACCTTCACCTATTACATCAAACGTAGATAACAGAAGATTATCAATTCACCTGTATTACCATCGGCAGCCCTTGCATTTCCTTAACCGATTTTGCCATCCGTTTAATAAACAAGTAATTGGTTGTTCCGCCAATAACAGCGCCAACAACCGGCACCAACCTTTCGGCAGTGCGGACGCCCAGGTTGAGGATTATTTTTTCGGCTACGCTTTCCATCATGGTTTTGCTGAGCGCAATGCCGGTTTCTACTTTAAAAGATATAGCTACCAGTTTCATAAACTCGTCGAAACCCATTTGGTAGCTGCCCCTGTTATGGTACATAATAGCCATAGTAACCCTGAATTGTTGGGTTATCAGGTTAAGCACATCAACAGGCATACCTATTACCATGGTTAAAACACCGCCGCTGCCCGATATGGCACCGCTGCCGGCAGCCATAATTGCGCACTGGTTTATAAATTTATCAAGGCCCAGTTTGTCGACGCCTTTTTTTACGTTCAATTGATCGATATGATCAAACACCTGCTTAAACCCATCGTGCGATAATTGTTCGGAATAGTGTTTTATATCGGTGCCTATTTGTTTTAATGATTTCATTTTTAATTGGTTTATTGCAAAAAGAGCAAGCCCTTGTAACATACTAAGCTATTCTCGTGCCAATCAATAAAGCGGGTAAATATGGCAGTAAGCTAACGGCTTTTTGCCACCGCACCCTTGTCATCCAAGGTTTCAATTACGGGTTGGTTTTGTTTGTTAATATATATCCTCAGCTTTGGCTTACCATTGGCATCGCTCAAAAATAAGCCCACATCGCCCCCTGCGTTTTTACCAACAAAAAGCCTTTCTTTGGTTACCCGGCCAGATGCGTTAAGCTTGTCAATTCCTGTTTTATATGCAACAGTATCATTTAATTTGTTCAGTGAATCAATATAAGCCAAAACCTTTGATGAAGGGAAATTATCGTACTTATCCCAAAGTTTCAGACCATAGCTTCTTTGCAATTGCGGGCCATTATTTTCCTGGCTATATTGAAGCTGCATAATCTGGTCGTTCTTATACTGATCGATGGAGTAGGTCATACTCGCGCTTTTTTTATCGCCATCATATACCAACCCGCCGCACTCATTGCCATCATCATTAAAAAATATCATGCCGGCTGGGCGGTCGCGTTTAGGCAGTTGTTTGCCGTCGATGGTTCCAGGGTGCTGGCTTTGGCGATTGCTTATGGCCATGCGTATTTTACCATCAGGCTCAACAATGTCAATCCGCTCGGCGGTTATTTGTTTAAAATGGGCTTGATTGCTCATCAGCCGTATAATAAAGCCAAAGCACACAATTATAGTTACCGTAAGTAGGGCCAGGTATAATTTTAATGTTTTTATTTGCTTAGGTAGATTTTCCATTGCTTCAATAGGTTTAAAATTGCAATGTAAATATATTTAAAGCGTAAAAATGAGTAAAACCGTAAAATGCTACGCATTAATAACCTATGTGTTTGTAAATTCGCCTTTTATAAAAAAATTACTGACGAGTTGAAAAATAACATTCTAATTGTTGATGATGTACATCCCATATTTATGGAGCTGGCCGAAGCCAAGGGTTATACATGCGATTACAGGCCAATCATAAAAACCGAAGAAGCTTTACAAATTATAGGCAATTACGCGGGCCTGGTTATCCGCTCAAAATTCCAGGTAACCAAACAAGTTTTTGATTTGGCCACAAACCTGCAATTTGTGGCCCGCGCCGGTGCCGGGATGGACAATATTGACGAGGCTTACGCCGCCGAAAAAAGCATTAAACTGATTAATGCGCCCGAAGGCAACTCCGATGCTGTTGGCGAACATGCCATAGGGTTATTGCTTTCACTAATGAATAATTTTAACCGGGGCGATGCCGAGATCAGGAATGGCAAATGGGAGCGAGAGGGCAACCGCGGCTACGAACTGAAAGGAAAAACTGTGGGCATTATTGGCTACGGCCATATGGGGCATAGCCTTGCCCGTAAGCTTTCGGGTTTCCAGGTTGATGTAATTGCTTACGATAAGTATAAAACCGGCTTCAGCGACCGCTATGCGCGCGAAGTAAGCATGGAGCAGATAGTAAAGCTAAGCGATGTGCTAAGTATACACGTACCCCTTACATCAGAAACCAATGGGCTTATTGATGACGAATACCTGTTTCACTTTAAAAAGCCGATATTTTTTATCAATACCTCCAGGGGAAAAACCGCAAAAGTAAGCAGCGTATTAAAAGCCATTAAAGAAGGTAAAATATTGGGTGCAGGATTAGATGTACTTGAAGTTGAAAAATTCCCTACCCTGGCCGAGCAGGCCTGGTACGACGAATTGCGCCAAAGCGGCAAAGTGATCCTAAGCCCCCACGTAGCCGGCTGGACGTTTGACTCGTACAGGAAGATAAGTGAAGTGATGGCGGAGAAATTGGTTGATTTAGTTCATGGTTGATGGTTCATAGATCATAGCCGAATCCGCTTACTTTTTATCCATGAACCATCAACAATGATCCATGAACAGCCGAAGGCAAATAAATTTGCATATTAAAACTTAAATCACTTATCTTCGTTCAATACTAAACAAGACTATGTAGGCATGGCCCATATAGTCTTGTTTGTTTTTACAGTCGTTGCGTCCTTCTTAAAAAAGGGAGGGCGGTTTTTTTTGGACAACCAATAGGATAAATAATAATTAATTTACGTGTTATGGCAGAGGTATCATACTTTACCAAGGATGGTTTAGAAAAACTAAAAGAAGAATTACAAAGGTTAAAAACAACCGGCCGTGCGGATATATCAAAACAAATTGCCGAAGCGCGCGATAAAGGCGATTTATCGGAAAACGCGGAATACGATGCTGCTAAAGAGGCGCAAGGCCTGCATGAGGCCAAAATAGCCCAAATGCAGGAAACCCTGGCCAATGCCCGTTTATTGGATGAATCAAAACTGGATACATCAAAAGTGCTGGCGCTTTCTATCGTTAAAATTAAAAACCTTAAAAACGGCGCAACCATGAGCTATCAGTTGGTGGCCGAAAGTGAAGCTGATATGAAGGCTGGCAAAATATCAGTAGCATCGCCCATAGCCAAGGGCCTTTTAGGCAAAAAAGTTGGCGAAAAAATTGAGATCACGGTACCGGCAGGTAAAATTGAATTTGAAATACTGGAAGTTAGCCGGTAAGTTTTAATTTGAGAATTTGAAGATTTGAGATTTTGAAAATATCGAATCGCCAGGCCATCTTCAAATTTTCAAATCCTTAAATTTTCAAATAATTAACAATGAACATCTTTTCGAAAATTATAGCAGGCGAGATTCCGGCATATGTTGTGGCCGAGAGCAATGAGTTTTTGGCTTTTTTAGATATCAATCCACTGGCCGAAGGGCATGTGCTGGTGATCCCGAAAAAAGAAGTTGATTACATTTTCGACCTGGATGACGAAACTTATACCGGTTTGCAAATATTTGCCAAAATTGTGGCTACAGCCATTAAAACAGCTATACCATGTAAAAAAGTAGGGGTGGCTGTTATCGGCCTCGAAGTACCGCACGCACACATCCATCTTATCCCCATGAACCGGGTTGACGACCTTAACTTTTCGAGGCCTAAATTAAGCTTCAGTGCCGAAGAATTGAGTGTTACAAAAGATAAGATCAAAGCAGCGTTTTAAATACTTGTCTGCATTGATTTAAAAAAAATAACGGGGTATTGCTTAAAGCAATACCTTTTTTATTTAACCCTGAAGGCAAAACCATTCGTGATTCCCCTGGCTTTGGTTAATACGGAAATATCAGCAATGGTATTGTAATATGCCCCGGCAGCGCTTCGGTCAAATAATCCCCAATGATCTCTTTAAAATGATAACGGTGGTTAACAAGCACCAGCACATCGTTATGCATTCCGTTAATTATAACATCAAGCGCCTTGTTAATGTCTTTTTCTCTGATGTTGTTAAAAGCAACCGGGAAATTACGGATATGATTTCCAACCCGTTCGGTAAACAGTTGCTGTCCATAACTTTCCTCGATATCCGGAATTCCCTTGGCCGACAAATGCGCTACAGCTACGCTGGCCTGCATAGGCTCGGCCAGTTGAACAAGGTATTTTACAACGGCAGCGCGGCAATACCGTAAATCGGCCATATAAGTTATATGTTGTATGTTTTTTAATGTCCAGTTTTCGGGCACTATTAGCAGCGGGCACTGCACTTTATTTAATACGCTTTGGAGGTTTAATAAAGGTTGTCGCGGCCCATTTTGCAACACGGTACCGCTTCCGCTCACCATTAGCCAAATATCATTTTTGATTATCATAGCGGCCAATTGTGTAGCATCAAAATCGGCGATATCCATTGCTGATATTTCGGGATGGTAGTTTGCCGGTTCCTGGTTAAGCGCATTTAACATTAGAGCTAAACGATCTCCGGCAATCAACGGTTGTTGAATACTGTGCCCGGCCAGCACTTTTGCGGAAACCATTGTATTAACCTCATAGGTATCGGCCACTAAAATATTGGCTTGCACCGCCCTGGCAATAGCGAAAGCCTGTTTTGATGCGTGGGTGGCTGATGGAGAACCATCGTTAATTACGATAATCGTTTTCATAGTGTCGGAGTTATAATTTTCAAGAGTAAATCTCACAAACGCTTGTCAGGGAAAACATGATTACGGTCATCCTAAAAATTGCTTGTAATCATCAATCATATAGGCCATATTTAAGCTGGCCTCAGTTACCTTCAAACCGGCCGGTTTTTTTATCAAGATTGATCTTATAAATAATAAGTTCAACTTTGTCGCCTACATCGCTGTCATTTTCGGTTATCCCATGTGAAGGATGATTAGCGGGATGACTGGCCATGGGCATTATGCGATGTATAATTCCCTGCATCAGGCGAGCCTTTTCGTCTATATCGGTTATTTCTTCAAAATGCCCCCAGGCAACAACGCTTTTCCAGCTAAAGATGTTCTGGATGTCGTCAATTTCAAAACATACCTCAGGATTCTTTCGCATCATTTCAATTTTTTTACCATTTGCAGAATGGCTGTATATATATGGTGCGCTGTAAACATAGTTTATCGGAACGATATAAGTCGTTCCATCGGCATGGCAAGCGATACGGCCGGTAACCTGCTGTTTCAGCAAGCTTTCTATCTGCAAATCTGTAAGTGCTCCCAACATGATTTTTTATTTTAGCAATACAAAGTGATTAACAGCATCAAAACTAAGGCTGGTTCCCTTGTTTAAAAATGACCGTTTTGTTATTAAAAAGTGACTCCTGTCACTATCGCTTGCCAAAACCGCAAAAACGCGTCCATTATTACCCCATCTTCTCTCGCGGCTTTTTAGATCCCTTAGTTGTTTTTCATGTCGGCGGTATGTTGATTATTCCAAAGCGTTTTAGAATCAATAAGCGGGACGCCACCTTGTGTGCAATCCCGCTTGCGGAGTTTTCAAGCCTGCTGGTACCGGCTTTTGAATTCTTCGGCAAATTGTTCCAGTTTAATCTTCCCTGTTACTTGTCTTCCTTTTTCAAAAAAGTCCTTCATGACAATACCTGCTTTTACCCCCTGGCCCAGTTCGATAATAAGCCCGGCTAATTCAGGGGGTAGGCCTCCGGATAACATCCCTTGTTTTAATTGTTCATCCGGGATTTCGGTCCAGGTCAGTTCCGGTTTGCCTATCGCCTTGCCAAACAGGGTCGCGATTTTATTGCCTGTAGAGATATCGCTCACGACATATTTTACCTCAAAACCATTTCCTTTCGTCTGCAACTCGTCGGCTATAGCAGAAGAAAGATCATCAGAATGTGTGAGTGCCAATTCATCGTCACCGCTGTAATTGTTACCAAAGATGCCCCTGTTCTTGATCAGCGGGATGTCTCTGAAAAAGTTAACAAAGAAAAAGCCCGATCTTAGCACGGTTACGTTCACTCCGTTTAATTGACTTAATATCTGCTCTACACGGTGCACCCCCTTTACCGGGCCTGTTCCTTCAGGCGCGTCAGCGCCAACACTACTTAGCATTACCACGTGCGGTACACTTGCGGCCTTGATAGCTTGCGCATTAGCGTGCCCAGCATCTGCGATATTCCGGATCATATTTATTGCTCCCATTGATGGTGGCATCATGGTATAAACCGCATCTGCCCCATTAAAAGCTTCGGTTAGGAAAGTAACATCGCTGATCGAGCCGATTGCTGCCTTAGCACCTAACTCCTCGATTTCATTTTTGCGATCTTCTTTCGTGCTGATAACGGTTACTTCATGTCCGGCTGCTATCAGCTTTTTCACTAACGGTTTGGCTACATTACCTAATGAGCCTGTTGTTATAATTTTCATGATTGTGTGTTTTATGGTAAATAATTAGTCTAATACGGGATAATCGGTGTAACCCTGTTCACCGGGCGTATAAAAGGTATTATAATCCGGCTCATTTAGGGGGGCGTTTTTTTCAATCCTCCTCATGAAGTCGGGGTTGGCCAAAAAGCTTCTGCCGAAGGCGACCAGATCTGCCGTGCCGTCCTGTAATTTCGCTTCGGCCGTTTCTGCCGTAAAGCCATTACAATAAATGATGGTATTGTCAAAAGCCCGGCGGATGCTCCGATGGTTTTTTTCGGTGATGCCCGGATTATTGGAAATATGGAGGTAGGCAATGCCTGATCGATTCAGCTCACCCACCAGGTAAACATAAGTTTGATGTACTTCAGCCTCGTCATAAGCCGGCATATCGTTCGATGTTAAAAAGGGCGAAATGCGCAAGCCCACCTTATCGGCACCGATAGATGACGCAATTTTTTGTACAATTTCCAGTACCAGGCGGCTGCGGTTTTCAATGGATCCACCGTAGATATCAGTTCGGTTATTGATATGCGGGTTTAAAGATTGTTCCAGCAGGTACCCGTGAGCGCCATGCAGTTCTATGCCATCAAATCCGGCAGCTATGGCGTTCCCGGCAGCTTTAATGTGGTCTGCTACAATGCGGGCTATGCCTTCTGCATTAAGTGCTGAAGGGGCCGAATATTCGTGCATCCCCGTCTCGGTGTAAATTTCGCCAGCCGCTTTGACGTCCGACAAACCAACCACCTGGCATCCTTCCGGCAGGTTGGAGTTATGGGCAATCCTTCCGGTATGCATCAGTTGCAAAAATATCTTAGAGCCAGCTTCATGTACAGCGTTGGTAACCTGCCTCCAGCCTTCCACCTGGGCGTCTGTAAAAATGCCGGGAATGCGCGGATAACCCAAACCTTCGGGGCTTGGCGAGGTACCTTCGGTAATAATCAGCCCAGCGCCTGAACGCTGTTTGTAATAAGCGGCCATCATCGCATTGGGAACATTATTAATAGCCCGGCTCCTGGTCATGGGAGCCATTACCACATGGTTCTTTAATTGAAGTGCGCCTTTGTTGTAAGGCATGAATAACTTTTTCATTTTGCGGTGTTTATTGTTTACACAGCAAAATTGAACCTATTCAATAGCTAATAATAGCGCAAAAAGACACAAAATCAGTCCAATCCGGCAAAGTTATTTAGCCTGGGCGGAAAATCGTTTAGGCGTGAGGCCGTGGCATTTTTCAAACAAACGGCTGAAATGGCTGAGGTTGGAAAAGCCCAGTTCATAGCCCACTTCGGCAACCGAACGCTTACCTTGCTTTAACAGGAAGGCGGCTTCTTCCATCCGGGCACGCTGGTAATAATTGTAGATGGTATCGCCGAAGGTTTGTTTGAAAAGTTGTTTGAGTTTGGTTTCGCTCATGGCGACAACTTGTGCCAGTTCGCTAAGAACGGGAGGTACGCTCAAGTCGTAAAGTATCTCGTTCCGGATATGTAATAGTCTTTCTGCGTCCGCACTATTAATGCTGTAATGGGCAGCCGTGCTTTCACGCAAAACCAATTGCCGAAAAAGCAGGTAAATTAATTCCTGCACCTTAATCTGCATATAAAAATGGCTCAGGTCATCCTGAGTATTAACCGCCGCCATATGTTTTAACAGGATCTTCGTTTCCGCAGTCATGCTTTCAAAGTACAGGAAAGAACTACCGCTGGTGGTGATGGTTTTCAGGGTAGCGTTTTGTTTAGTCAACCCTAAAAGCGCTTTCAAGTAAACTGGTTTAATAGCAATAACCACATAATGAACAGAGTGTCCGGCGGGAAAGCGAATGGCCGAACTCAGGTCATTAGAGGTTACCTGAATGGCCGCGTCTTCCCGTTCAGAGAAGCGTACCTGCTGATAGTTGTTAAAGGAGATTTCGAGCGAGTCTTCGTTACTATAAAAAAATATGGTGATCAGTTCGTTCCCCATACCGGATGAGTTACGCTTGATAACAAGGTCCTCCCGGAGAGTATAACGGTGCAAGGTAACCTTAAAGTCTGGTCCGAAGGTTAGTTTGCGAATATAACCCTCCCCTAATTTTTCGGGTATACGTAACAGATTGTTTTCCATTGCGACCCCAAGGTGATGGGCGAAATGCGTCATAAAATCAAAATCAGGTGTGGCAGAGAAACTGAAGATCATTCTGGTTGCATTATGGTTTGCTAAACAACATTGTAGTCAAAAACACGCCGGATACTTCAAAAGTAAAAATTAATAAACTCGCTTCAACCGGGCTTTTCCACATACCAGTTAATGATCTTGTCAATAGCAAGCGCATCAACCGGGTTATTCCATAAATATCTGACTGCGCAATAACAGAAGACTGGATATCTTATTTGCCGAATACCGACTTGCGGTATTGTATTCCCCAATATACCATCGAAATTATGATGTTATCAAACCTTTTACCTAAAGTCAGCAGGCCCGTACCCCACCGTAATAGGTTTTTATGTCACATACTTCAACTCACGTTAAGTTAATAGCACTGCGAAGGCCCTTGATAGCACCTGTAGCAAAGCGGGGAGCAAATGATGATATTTGCTCCCCGCTTTTGCGTTATTTTAAACTATTTAATCAGGATCTTATTTTTTACTGAATAACTGAATTTGGTAGCTGAAGCTGGTATCTTTTGCATATACCCTGTACTGTTCCAGCGGACGCGGACCACAGCCATATGAGCCAACGCCCAACGTTTTATTACTTACGCATAATACTGTGCCTTTACTTTTTGGCAAATCTATCTTGTACTCCACGTCTGTCATTTCTTCATCACTGTATGGCAGTGCGGTTACCTGGAACAGCTCACCGGTTTGTTTAACGGCTATTCCGGTACCTTTAGCAGTGCTCACATTAGCCCACCTTACATCTTCATGGTTGCCACAATCCATCGGTTTTTCATATGGGGTTTGCTGCTGCGTTATGGTACTTAAGTAATGGCCAACATCAAACCCACTCTTCCTGTCGGCATAGTTTTCCATTGGGCCGCGGCCAAAATATTCAAATCGATCCAGGTTCTGTTTCAGGAAAAAACGTACACCCAACCTGGCCAGCACCAGTTTAGGGTCGGCATTAAAGCTCACGTTGTTGTCAGCTTTAATTATGCCTATACCATTTATAGTATAAGTTACCTGGTGACGAACAATAAAATCATGTTTACCTGTTCCCGTAAGGTTTACCTTTATTTCAACCTGGCCAACAGAAAGCCGGGTAACTTTTACCAGGTCGGTTTTCCAGCTGATCTCTTTCAGGCCATATTTAACCCAATCGTCATAAGCCCACATATCGTCCTTACGGTGAGGCGCACGCCACAGGTGCAACATAGGGCCGCCATTGTCCTGCAAAACGTTTTGGCCGTCTTTCTCCATCTTCGAAAAAGTGCCTTTTTCCTTGTCAAACTCCAGGCTAAAACCATCGCCTTTTAACCTGATATTATTACCGGCATCTGATAAAGTTAGTTTACCTGTTGCAGGTTGTGTTTTAACAGCCGGAATACCTATAGGCAGTTCCAATTGCTGTGCCGCAACCTCAAATCCCTTTTTTGCCCACATTTTATCGGTAGCCAGGCTAAACGATACCCTCAGGAAATATTCTGCCCCGGGTTTAGGTGTAACATTATAGGGAACCTTTACATCAAGCTCTTCACCCGGCTTAATCTCCTTAAGCGCTAAATGGCCCAACGATACAATTGTACCATTTTCAGTTACTTCCCATTTGGCGGTTAAGCCGTTCAGGTTAATAAACTGGTAGCGGTTTTTAATGGTAACCAAACCGTTCTTCAGATCTTTCGGATGAATGCTGATCCACTGGTACGCATGTTTTAACTCGGGATAGTGCGGTTTTAATGATCTATCCGAAAACACAACGCCTTTATGTATAAAATACTGATCATTCGGGTATTCGCCAAAACCTCCTCCAAAAGCAGTGATCGGGTGCTTCGGGTCCCGGTTGTTGTAGATACCCTGATCCTGCCATTCCCAAATAGCGCCCCCTAACAATTGCGGATATTTGTCAAACAAATCGTTATAAATATCAACTGAACCCATAGAATTGAACATAGCGTGCGCATATTCGCACAAATAAAATGGCTTGGTTAGGGCTTGATCATTTGCGTGCTTTTCCAGGTTCTCCACATCGGTATACATTTCGCTGTCCATATCTGCAGGGTTATTTTTACCAATACCAAAACCTTGGTAGTGCGTTGGACGCGTGTCGTCAATTCCTTTGATCACTTTCAGGATCGTTCTGAAATTTGAGCCGCCGCTACCGCATTCGTTACCCAACGACCAGATAATAACCGAAGGGTGATTTTTAAAATTCTCTACATTGGCAACGTTCCTATCAATAAGTGCGGCTTTTATCCTGGGCTCTTCATTAAACTCATCCCATGCACCATGGCTTTCCAGGTTCGCTTCGGCAACCAGGTAAATTCCGTACTGATCGCACAATTCATACCACCTTGGGTCGTCAGAATAGTGGCAGGTGCGCACGTGGTTACAATTGGCTTGTTTAATGAGCACAATATCCCTTATCATTTGCTCCTCGGTAACCGCATGGCCATCATTCGGCCAGTTTTCATGACGATTTACCCCTTTTAGTTTAATTGGCACTCCGTTAACCAGGAATAAGCGGCCCTTAATCTCGATATTTCTGAAACCGGTATGTGACGATATGGTTTCCACAGCATTAACGCCATCGTTAATTTTTACAACTGTAGTATAAAGCTTTGGTGTTTCGGCAGTCCATTTTTGCGGGTTGTTTACATGGAAACTGGTTTCAACCGTCACTTCCTCCCCGGGCTTTAAAGCCGGGATAGTTTTTTTGGCGATTGCGCCCGGTACAGCCACGGTACCGTTGTATAAAGCAACGTCCAATAAACGAGCTTTAACCGGCGCAGTTCCGTAGTTTTTTATTTTGGCCGATACCAGTACATCGGCATCTTTATATTGTTTATCAAGATTGGTTTTTACAAAATAATCCCTGATATGTTCCTGCGCACTGCTCCACAGCGTTACATTCCTGAATATACCGCTTAAACGCCACATATCCTGATCTTCAAGGTAACTTCCTGTAGTAAAGCGGTAAACTTCAACAGCTAAAGTATTTTTCCCTGGTTTAACGTATTTAGTCAGATCAAACTCGGCGGCGTTACGGCTGTTTACACTATAGCCCACTTTTTTGCCGTTTACCCAAATAAAGAAACCGGCATCAACGCCATCGAAGGTTATAAAAATACGGCGGCCGTTCCATTCAGCGGGCACGATAAAATCACGGCGGTAGCTGCCTACCGGATTCCTTTCTTTGTAGGCAGTATATTTTACAGGCGGAGTGCTCATCACTCTCGGAAAATCTTTTTGGAAGATATAGGTATAGTTGCTGTAGTAAGGTGTACCGTACCCCTCTACCTGCCAGTTTGATGGTACTTTGATGTCTTTCCAGCCGGATACATCGTAGCCTGGTTTATAAAAATCGACAGGACGTTTTTGTGGCCAGTCAACCCAGTTAAATTTCCACAAACCGTTCAGGCTGCGGCTAAAAGAAGATGCATGCCTGTTTGCAGCCAATGCCTCTTTTAATGAAGCATAGGGCATAAGCGTGGCATGGCTTGCCTCTTTGTTGATGCCAATATTTTCGGGGTCTTCTATCTCTTTTGGAACTGAGGCAGTATCTGATTTAGAAAGGCCATTATCCGGCTGCTGCTGAAAGCCTGAGCTTATTTTATAACTAAAAACAAACACAACGATCAATAAAACCAGGGCAAATTGTTTATTAAATGGAGATTGGTACATGGGCATTTATAATAGTTTAAATAGGTTAAGCTTTGTATATTGATTAAGGGCAAAGAAATATAAATTTCATGCTTCAAAATTGTCATTATATGCATATTTATTGTCACATGATACATTTCAGAGTGGATGCTTTCAATTATCCGGCATATAAAATCATTTTTGCGAATAGAATATTTCTGTACGTAAAAAACTGCTGCAAAGGCCGTAAATTCGGGTGATAACATAAAATCAATTATTATAACAGGCACCCTTTTGCCTGCCGAACAAATTGTACTTTGCATTAGCTGGTAAACTGAGTAATAAATGAATGTAAACAACCTGTTTTGGTTAAATAAGCATACGTGTGTAAAGGCCCTGTTACTTATTTTTTGCTATTGCCTGTTACTGCATAGGGCCTTTGGCCAGGCATACCCTTATAAATTCAATTATCTTACTGTTGATGAAGGCTTGTCACATACCGACGCCAACGATATTTTGCAGGATAAGCGGGGCTATATTTGGATTGCCACTCATTTCGGGCTCGACAGGTTTGACGGCTACACGATTAAAAAGTTTTACAATGTCAACGAGCCCCTTAATAACTCCTTCAAAAACCGCATCAAGTGCCTATATGCCGAAGACAATGGCAATATATGGCTCGGCACCGAAGGGGGTATACAATGCTTTGACCCCAAAACAGAAAAGTACCTTGATTTCAGCGAGGCAAACAAGCAATACATCCCCACTTTTGATAAGATGTTTAAACCGGCCGGCAACCGGATATACGGTTTTATGGGCGATCGGATAAAACTGTATCAGATCAAAGACAATATTCTTACGGAGCAAAAGCTGAATTTGCCATCTGGGGTAGTATTTTCAGATATAACATGTGATAAAAACGGCCTTTTTTACCTAACCAGTAATAAAGGCCTTTGGACACTTGATAAAAACAATCATTTTAAAAATCTGCCAATAACAGCCCTGCCAGATCAGCAACTCCATTGTATTTATTTTGATAACCGGAACCATATTTTGTTAGGATCGGGCAATAAACTATTCCTGATAGGTATCGATGCAAAAAATTCCGCGCAGGTTAAAAGTTTAACTTTTGTTAAACAATACACTACGGTAAACAAAGACCAGATTTGGAATATTGCAGAAGCAGGCACTTCTGATTACTGGCTGAATACCGGCGCTGACCTGATCAGACTTGATGTTAACCTAAACCTGTTACAGGTAGTGAATAATAAAGGCCCGCAGCGAGGCTTAAACTCCAACTCGCTTAACAAAATATTTATCGACCGGAGCGAATGTTTGTGGATCTGTACTTTCGGCGGCGGCTTAAACTACTGCAATCTTCACGAAAAACTATTCTATACACTGCAACATAACGCCGAGGCTAAAAATTCACTGGCGGACAATCATATCCGGTCTGTACTGGCCGACGGCGACAGGCTGTGGATAGGCACTACATCCCACGGCCTCAACCTTTATAATTTAAAAACGCAAACATTTACTTATTACAATATTTACAACTCGCCCGTAAAATTAAAGAACGATGCGATAACAGCGCTGACGCTTGATAACGATCATAATTTATGGATAGGCAGCGCACGTGGCATCCAGGTTTTAAAGCACAATGGCACAACGCTTTGGCAACCCCGCTCCTCTGATAAATTCCCGGATTATGTGATAGATACCTTTACCAAAGATTATTATGGAAACATTTGGTTTGGTAACCACCGGGATAGGTGTGGGGTGGTGTGGAAAGATGAAAAAAACTATTACCATGTAAAATACTATGGTGTTGGCTTTTTTATTTTTGCTGATACCAATAAACCTCAATTACTTATATCCAGCACACAGGGCTTAAAACGCCTGCTGGTTGATAAACAAGGAAATATAACCCAAAGCTTTGGGTACAGGGCATCAGCAAAACCAAACTCATTAAGCTCAGATTATACTTACCCCATAGTTAAACAAGACGACAGCAGCTATTGGATAGGCACCATCGGCGGTGGGCTCGATAAACTCACTATAAATACAGGCACCAACACATTTTCCATTAAAACCTATGCCGGTGACTATGGTATTTTTAATGATGTAGAAAGCATGGAAATTGACAATGCCGGAAACTTATGGATGGGCGGCAACGGGCTTGAGTGCTTTAACCCTACAACCGGCAAACTGATTAGGTATGATAAAAATGACGGATTGCAGGGCAACAGCTTTAAGGTAGGATCATCATATAAAGGTACCGACGGCAGGTTGTATTTCGGGGGTATAAACGGCCTCAATTATTTCTATCCAGACCAAATTAAACCTAACAGCATTGCCGCAAAACCTGTATTAACCGACATTTTAATTAATAATAAGAAACCAGACTTTGGAAAACCCGGTATATCACAGGATTTCATTCCCCAGGCTATCGGTTATTGCGATAAACTAACACTTAATTACCTGCAAAATAATTTCCAGATCTTTTTTTCGTCCATGCATTTTGCCAATCCTTTAAAATGCAGATATCGCTATAAATTAATCGGTTATGATAAAGACTGGAAATACACTGATGGAAAAACGCCCTCAGCCGCCTACAGCAACCTTGATTATAGCAGTTATCGCCTTATAGTTGAGGCCACCAATAATGACGGCATATGGAGCAAAAACCGGGTTGAAACCGATATCGCTATAACCCCGCCCTGGTGGAAATCGGGCTTTGCAAATGTGATTTACATTTTGTTGATACTATCAGCCCTTGCCGGTATTTACATATACCAAGCCCGCTGGTACCGCCTTAAAAGGGAAATTGAAGTTAACGCCATAAATGAAAAAAAACGGGAAGAAATGCACAAACAACGCGAAGAACTTTACCAGCAGCAACTAATGTTCTTCACCAATGTATCGCATGAGTTTCGTACGCCTTTAACCCTGATACTTGGGCCGCTTGAAAGTTTGATGGGCCAGAACAAAAACCCGGCATTGGATTATTCATATCAACTCATGTTCAGGAATGCAAAACGGCTTATCAACCTCATTAGCGAGCTCATGAACTTTAAGAAAGTGTCTGACAGCGTTATAAAGCTACAGGTGCAGCCGCTGATTGTGAACCAGTTTTGTAAGGATATGGCCTGGGAATTTCAGAATTTGTCGGTTAGCAAAAGCATCCGCTTTGAAATGACCGATCATACCGAAAACCAGGTATCGCCCGTAACAGGCTATTTTGACGTGCAGATATTAGAAAAAATCCTCTTCAACCTTTTAAATAACTCGTTTAAGTATACGAATAGCGGCGGCAAGGTATCGTTCGATATTTTTTTTGATATGGATAAATTCAAACCGGCTTTTAATACCGGCTTTGAGCTGTTGAATAAAGATCACCGGGCAAAAAAATACATCTATTTTCGTGTAGCCGATACCGGAATAGGTATCTCCGGTGAATCTATCACCCGCATTTTTGACCGTTATTACCGTATAAGCAAAAGTCATTTGGGCTCGGGCGTGGGTTTAGCGATGGTTAAAAGCCTTACTCAATTACATAAGGGAGGTATTTACGTTTATAGCGAACGTTATAGGGGCACCGAAATCATTATTGGCATACCCTGGGGCGGTGAAAACTATAATGAGGCCGAAAAATCAGTTTCCAGCACCGAGGTGGAAACCCGACTTGAAGCGATAGATAACGCCATGGCGCTACCTTTACCCGAACAGGAAAATAATGATGAACGTTCTGTTTCAAAAATGAGAAAACGCATTTTATTAGTTGAAGATAACCAGGAACTGCGAACCTTTTTAAAAATGGCCTTTGAAAACTACTACGATGTTTATGAAGCAGGGGATGGTAACTCGGCTGTTGAAATAGCAACCGAAAAGGTGCCGGATATGATCATCAGCGATGTAATGATGCCCGGCATGAATGGCATTGAACTTTGTAAACTTGTGAAAGAGAAGTTTGAAACAAGCCACATTCCTTTTATAATCCTATCGGCTAAGGATGCTTTAGATGCTAAAATTGAAGGAATGGAATCGGGTGCCGATTTTTATTTTGCCAAACCACTCAGTGTTGATCTTTTGTTGCTAACCGTTAATAATATTTTTGATCAAAGTGAAAAACTGAAACAACGTTACGTCAAGGACTATCTTTCGGAAGCAACAGAGCTTGTACATTTGGAAAAAGACAAGGAATTTTTTCAGAAGCTTATCGCATTGATAGAAAATAACATACAGGACCCCAACCTTGACGTCGACTTTTTATGCAAGCATTTATATTTAAGCCGAACCAAACTATATCAAAAAATCAAAAGCATTTCCGATCAATCAGTAGGTGATTTTATTCGCACTATACGGTTAAAAAAAGCGGTTCAGATTATGACACACGAAGATATTACCATGAACGAGGTAGCCGACAGGATAGGCTTGCAAAGTAATTCGAATTTTTCGAGGGCATTTAAAAAAGAATACGGTAAATCGCCAATGCAATTTATGCAATCATTAAAAAAAAGCTGAGCTGGTTTGTGGCCAGTTGCATTTACCTTATAAATTTTATTTATTGGCTAAAGTAAACAAGATAATTGAAGCAAAACCAAAGGCTTTAGCCAAAATGCCGGTTGAGCATTGAGACCAAAGCCTGGAGTTGTTTATTTTATCATTGCTACGGAGCCATCGGCAACTAACCACCCGTCTTTTTAAAAGTAGCGTACCCGCAATAGATACTATTGCAGCTTCCAGCGCTGGGCAGCCCCACCATTCCAGCCCCATTGTACCAGTTTGTAGCCGTTTACCGATGAACTTGAATTATCAAGCACACCACTGCTTGCCTGGTTCCATATTTTGTAAGAGCCGTCAGATTGCTTATCAACCCACCAACGCTGGTTGGTATTTCGGCTTGATGGATATTGAATAAGCTGCAAGCCGTTGGTAGTAGCTCCTCCCGGTACATCCAGGGCCATCCAGCTGTATTGGCTGATGATGTTCCATGAACTATCTTCGTTTTGGGTAAAATTCCATTTTTGGCTAAGCCCGCTATTTACCCCCCACAGCACAACACCCGTTCCGCTGCCACTCTGGCTGGCGTTATCAACAGCTATGCCATTTTGATTACTTACAATAAAATGTGTACCGGCAATATCATCGGGTATTGTGGCCGGCGTATATTGTAGCCATGCTACTGCACTGGCAAACTTGCTTGTTGCCAAACTATTATCAACCGGCGTTTGCTGATCCCAACCGTTCCAGGTGATATTATAATCGGTACGGCGGTGGCTCCAGATGGAGGTGGCATTTTGTAGCATCCAGGCATGGTAAGTGCTCCACATGCGGTTATCTCTCACAAAGTGCCCCAAACCCCGGGCAAATTCGTCGCCCCAGGTATTGAGGTAACTGGCGCTGTTGGTAATAATACCGTTGGTGGTCATGTTATTTTTAACATAATCAATAGTGCGTTTGGCATCGTTGTAATAATTTATGTTGCCGGTAATCTGGTAAAGTAAATTGGCATAGTCAACAAATGTACCCTGGTTATAAACCGCCAAACCCTGGTTAACAACGTTATCACGATCTATACCTGTATATACCTGGCCTGTGGCTGAATTATATATGTGATGCCATACCCAATCATAAATCTGTATAGCTTTATCCAGATATGGCTGCTCGTGAGTACTCTGATAAATATAACAAGCTACTTTCCCCAAACTGTTGTTTGAAAGCGCCTCTTTACTTATCGACTCGCCGGCAGGTGTCATATCGGGTTGCTGCTCCCAAATGCCGCCTCCGTTATATTGTGTGTCCCAGCCACGGTTGTAGGCCATATTAAAACCATACTTGGCCTGGGTAAGAAAATTAGCGGTACCGGTAATTTGGTAGCCGCGTATCAGCGCAAGCGAAAACCAACCTATATCATCGTTCCAGCCGTCCCAGGTCCAGGGTGGAGGTGTATTTTGCAGCCAGGTGCTACACAGGTTATTTACTAATGTTTTATGTGCGGTGCTACCGGTACGTTCATAAGCGTCCTCGGCAACCAAAATATCTAACGATGCTACCCAGGTGCCATCAGCGGCGCCATCATTAATTGATTTTTTGTAATAAGTTTGTCCACCTGAGTTTACTAAAAATGCGCTGTTAAACGCATTAAAAGCTGCATCGGCATTGCCTGAGTTAGCCGAACTAAAATGAACTTCATGCTTTGAATCTGCTGTTGCTTGTTTTGCCTGCGGGGCTTCTGTTTTTTTACAGGCCGGGAACATGAGCATAACGCCCGCAGTAAGCGGGATTAGGCCCCGCATGACATTGCGGTTGTTTAAATGATCTTTCTTCATAAGATTGTTTTTATAGATTGTTTAAAATTGGATTGGTTATAATAGGGCATATGGGTTAAGGTATTTGGATATGGTGGCATGGGCAGCTGTCTCGCCTATATTGCCTGTTTTATAGGGGGGGGTAATACTATTGTTTTTCTTAATTACAGAAATCATTGCGACGAAAAATAATGGCAACAGCACAGCGCTACCTGGGTTTCCCAGGTAAAAAACATATTTTTGATGTGGCGTTGTGCGTAAATTAAATTCCTGTTAACAAGCGCCAACCCTGGCATTTTTTGTTGTGGGCAGAAATGGGCTTTGTTACTAAACTTAAAACGGTAAACCCTATAGGTGGGCTATTTATTTTCCACCTATAGGGTTTCATTTTTTTTAAAAGGCATTTAACTCCGCTATCTGGGTGTAAGATGCATTATAGGAAGAATTAACGGACACTTTAAAGTAACGGGCGTTTTTGAATCCGTTAGGCAAAAATTGCTTTTGCAGGTCCTTATTATTCAACAGATTAAATGTACCTGCGTCAACCCAGGCAACATTATCCAGGCTTACCTGTATATTAACCTCGTTGGGCTTACCGCCGCCATCGCCCTGCCTGCCTACAAATGACAGGCCGTGCAGCGTTTTAACCTCTTTCATATCAATAACCAAAAAATGGGGCGGCCCGGGCGATCCTCCCGACCACTGCGTGTGCCAAAAAGTGCCTGTATTGCCATCGAGCGCAAAAATTGCCCGGCCATTATTAGGTCCTTCGCCATTAGCTTCCTGCGAAGAAAAGCCAATGATGGCCCAGTTGGCGCGGTCATAGTTGGGGTAATCGTTAAAATCGGGCTGGGCTTTCAGGATGTAATAGGTAGTACGCAGGGCCTCATTTACTTTTACAGTGGTATTGGTAATACTTACAGGTAAAATATAAGTTTTTAACGCATCCATTGCTCCCGCCCCACTGGTTTTTACGCTGATAGTTAGAGGAGTGGTTGTAACCATACCTTTAGGGATAATGGCAGATGTTGCAGATAGCGTGTAGCTATCGGCGGGTAACAGCGGGTAGTGTGTATTATTAACCATGTTAAAAGTATCTGCTTTGGTTTGTATTACCGCAAAACCAACGGGGATATCGCTGCCCGGGAAATCCTGCCCTCCAAAACCTGCGCCATAAATAAGCGCCTGGGCCGTATCTGTTATTTTAAAGGTTTTAACTAC
The DNA here is from genome assembly GCF_051903035.1 of Mucilaginibacter sediminis. NCBI lineage: Bacteria > Pseudomonadati > Bacteroidota > Sphingobacteriia > Sphingobacteriales > Sphingobacteriaceae > Mucilaginibacter > Mucilaginibacter sediminis. Next base: position 5,037,906 of record NZ_CP170602.1, on the reverse strand, counting down.
CGGGCCATTTACCGCTTCGGGCATATATACACGGCTATAGCTTGCTACCGGCTGACTTGGCAATACTACATTATCCTTACAGCTCATTAAAAACATGCATTGTACAATACATGCCAGGCCAATGAATTTTAATATTTTTTTAGTTGTCATAACTTTTGTATTAAAAAATTAATGCGTTATTACCATCCGGGGTTTTGAACAATAAGCTTTGATCGGTCCATATCATATTGGCTTATCGGGAACCAATACGAAGCCGGTGCCCTGAAAAGATGTTTGCTGACAACTGTACGTTTATAAAAGTCGTCGCCATCTTTGTTCATGTTCATACCATGCATATCGCCCATAACCTGCGGTGCTATTTTCCAACGGCGGATATCAAACCAGCGCAACGCTTCAAAGGCCAGTTCAACACGGCGCTCCTGCCAGATGCGGGCGCGCATATCTGCCTGGCTTGGAGGCAAAGGCAAGGATGCTGTGCCATATTGCGGTACCCCTGCTCTTTCCCTAATCAGGTTTAGGTATTTAACAATATCAGGGCTGCCGGGGCTAACTTCATTTAATGCCTCGGCATAGTTAAGGTAAACCTCGCCAAGCCTAAAGAGCGCCAGCGGACGCGCCTGTTGGGCGCCGTTACCACCAGAACCCGAATTGGTTTGGGTGCCTACATTTTTGCGTACCAGGTACCCCGTTTTTGTAAAATCAGTTGGGTGACCGTTTTTGCTGTTTGGCCCACTCACAAAAAAGCTGATTGGCGACGCCGATTGCATATTGCCACCCTGAAAAACGCTGTTATTATAGGTTACCGAAGCATAAAAACGGGGTTCGCGGTTCACATACATATTATAAATTTGTACGCCGTTAACCGTAGTATAGCCTGTTTCTGAATACAACGACGATTCCTGGATAGTTTTGCCATCGCTCATAAAATAGGCATCTACCTGCTCCTGCGTTACACCTATACCATCCCAGCCTCCGGCTTGCCTTGGCATGCAATGCGTATCCCAATTGGGCAGGCTATTGGCTTTCCGGTTAAATATTTGCTCCGAGTTCCACTGTTGTAAAAACACACCCTGGTATGATTTTACAGGGTTACCGCCAGGATCTTTATATAACTGATATAACCCCAGGTCAATAACCGCTTTAGCGGCATCAGCCGCCTTTTTCCATTTTTGCACATCATAGCTTTGGTTAATAAATGGCTTGCCATCCGCAGTTTTAAATGAGGCATAATCTGTATTGCCGTTGTATAAGGGGCTGGCCGCGTATAATAACAGCCTTGCTTTTACGGCCAATGCCATACCAACCGTAGCACGCCCATATTGAACATCGCTTGCCTGCCCGTTATTTGAAGGTACAAGTGGCAGCACCGAAGCCGCTTTATCCAATTCGCTGCTTACATAATTTACACAATCATCATATGTACTACGGGGTAGCTGCATATCTGCGGCGCTGGCATCGGCAGGGATTTCCTTTTCGCCCACCAGTACTACCGGGCCATACTGGCGCATCAACAGAAAGTAGTAATAGGCACGTAAAAATCGTGCTTCGGCTTTATACTGATCAATCAGTTGCTGTCCGTTCAGGGCCAGGATCTCGGCATTACCATCAATATGGTTAAGGAAATATGTAGCCGCCCTAATACCGCTGTAATAATAACCCCACCTGTCAAATATGGCGTTACTGGCGCCAATGTTACCAATATTGAGATCGTAAATAATATATTTTGACCATGTTACGTCAATTTCATCGGCATTGCCCATCCAGGGGTTTTGTGTCCACTGTTCTGATTGATCGTCTACATAGCTGTATATATTAGCCAGGTACTGCTCTGATGGTCCCTTTTTTTGAAACACTTGCTCGATGGTAACACGATCATTGGGCACCTGATCAAGATATTTTTTACAGCCACTGCTAAAAAGCAATACAACCGTTAACATTACAGCACTGTATTTTATGATAGTATTTTTCATAATTATTTATAATTGAATGATCACGATTATTTAAATGTGCATTTAATGCCCAGGTTATATGTTTTCAGCAAAGGATATTGTGCCCCCCTGCCGTCACCCAACTCTACATCCCAAAGCTTAAATCCACTTACAGTGAGCAAATTGTAGCCTATAAAATATAGGCTTAGGTTTGACATGCCCGTATGGCGCAGCCATTGTGAGCGGGCAAAATCGTAGCTTAACTGTAAGGTTTGCAGGCGCATAAAGGCGCCATTTTTTACCCACCAGGTACTATTTGCATAGTTCATATTATCGTTACCATAAGTAAGGCGTGGATAAAAAGGTCGCGGGTTAGTGCTGCCAGGTGTCCATCGGTCGGTGATTTGGGTAAGCAGGTTACCACGTTCGCCGCCCTGGCTAAACGGCTGCAGGCCGTCGCCATTTAGCGAAACATCTACATTACTGATACCTTTAAACCAGCCGGCAATAGCAAAGCCTTTATAACTAATGGTTGGCCCAAAACCATAAACAATTTCAGGAATGCTGCCGTAACCTATCGGGCCCTGATCAAAATTATCTATCTTACCATCGCCGTTAAGGTCTTTATATTTAATATCACCTGCTTTGTTTGTTCCGGTTTGATAAGGGCTATTGGCTACGTCGGCATCGCTTTGAAAAAGACCAAGGTCGGTATATCCAAAACGCTGGCCCAGTTTACGACCTATCCGCTGCTGCCAGGGGTATGGCCAGGGTGCGTTGGCATCATTTATTACCTTTGCCCTGTTCCATGTAAAATTGCCCCGGAAACCTAATTGCCAGTCGGTATTTATCCGCTTATTAATGTCGAGCGTGGCGTCGATACCTCGATTATGTACTTCGCCAAGATTGGCATAAGGCAAAGTTCTGATACCGGTATAGGTTGGCACATCGCCGCGCTGGCGAAAAATACCTGTGCGGTTTTCCTGGAAAACATCGGCAGTTAAAGAAACGGCATTATCCAATGTTTTAAGTTCAATGCCAAAATTTTGTTTTTTTGCCTTTTCCCAGGTCACACTTACTGCGTAATCGCCAATGTCAAGCCCGCCGATGTTTTGGTCTGTACCATTTTGACCGTAGGAGTAACCACCGTTACCGCCTCCTACTGTCGAGATGTAGGCAAAGCGTCGGCCGCCAATGTTACTATTACCCACCACACCATATGAATACCTGAGTTTCAAAAACTGAAAGGTACCAGCCAGCGGCTTAAAAAAAGACTCCTCTGATATTACCCAACCAAGGCCAAATGAAGGAAAAAATCCAAACCTGTGGTCGGGTGCAAAAGTTTCAGAACCATTGTAGCCAAAATTTGCTTCGGCCAGGTACTTATTATTGTAAGCGTAGGTTACACGCCCTGCAAGCCCCATATAACGATATGGTATCGAACTAATAAAATCGTTTGCAAAGGCATCCTCTTTATCCGATTGATTGTATAGTATCAGCCCCGAAACGGCATGTTTGCCAAATGTGTTGGTGTAATTAATTGCAGCCTCTGTATAAAACTGGCGCGTACCACCATTGCTCCTGGAATAACCAAGAAAACTTGTGCCGACAGATGTTTTATCGAGCAATAGCTTTCCATTGGCATCACGCCCGGTAGCCAGGTAGCCATCAACGGTTTTTGTACGGCTGATGATGTGCGTGTTGTAATTATCAAAAGAATACATAGCCGTAGCCGAGAGGCCCTTAAGGATAGTGCCTAAATCCTGGGTTACCCTGATATTGCTCCACAACTGACTCCTGAATTCGTTTACATACCCACTTTGAGTAAGCAGGTTATAAGGATTGAGCACATCGCCGGTTCGGATTTGCGAATGCAAACCGTTTGAATATACCGGTGGAATTACTATTGGCGGCATAATATAGGCCGAACTCCAGATGGCATCAACAGAACTGCCGGGGTAATTACCATTGCTTATCCATCCCGAAGCGCCAAAATCTACTTTGGTTGATTTAGTTACATTCAATGTAAGGTTTGATGTAAAGTTATACCTGTCAAACTTAATGGCCGAGTTATAGTTGGCCAGCTGATCTGTTTTGTACAAGCCGTTTTCGTTGTAATAACCAACAGACAGATAATACTGCGCGTTTTCGGATCCTCCGTTGGCATTAACCCTGGCCCGACGGTTTTGGCCCGTTTTGTTAAACAAAATTTTAAACCAATCCACATTGGGATAAAGGTCGGGGTCGGTACCGTCGGCTGTCTTCTGGATACGATCGGCAGAATATTTAGGCAGGGCATCACCGGGGTTACTGCTTTTGTAAGCTTCGTTGGCCATTTGCATATAGGTAACGCCATCGGCAAACGAAGGTATTTTTGTAAATTCGGTAATTCCCTGGTCATATTGGGCATTTATGGTTGGTTTGCCTACTTTACCTTTTTTGGTTTGTATAAGGATAACACCGTTTGCGCCACGTACGCCGTATACAGCCGTTGCCGATGCATCCTTAAGGATGCTGAAACTGCCAATGTCTTCAGGATCTACGTTAGACAGTTCCCGCTCAACACCATCAACCAACACCAGGGGGCTGCTGCTTGTGAATGTAGATATGCCCCTGATGTAGATTTCGGCATTATCATATCCTGGCTGGCCGCTACGCTGCACACCTATAACCCCGGCAACGCGGCCGGCAATCAAATCGGATAGATTAGCAACAGGCTGCTTCAATTCTTCGGCCTTTATGGTGCTTATTGCACCAATCAGGCTTACTTTTTTTTGCTGTCCGTACCCTACCACTACTACATCGTTAAGGCCGGTTGACGTTTCTTTAAGGGTTACATTAATTTGTTTGGCATTATTAACAGGAACCTCCTGCGTGGCGTAACCTATAAATGTAAAAACAAGTGTGCCGCTTCCATCAGGCAGCCTAATAGTATAGGTACCATCTCCACGGGTTGAGGTAACCGTCGTACCGTCTTTCAGCTTTACAGTTACGCCTGGCAGCGCTAAACCTTTTTCATCAACAACCTTGCCGGTAACAGTTATGGGTAACACTTGGCTGCCGGCGCCCTGAGCGGGCATTTCGCCACTTGCTTTTCTTTTAACTACAATCATATTTTGAACAATCTCATAGCTTAAAGCCTGCTGCGAAAAGCATTGATCAAGCACTTTTATAAGCGGCTGATTTACGACGATTAAGCTAACAGGCCTGGCCTCTTTAAGCATCTGATTGTCGTACACAAACTCCACCCCGCTTTGGCGGTGCAGTTGTTTAAACACAGCCAGCAGAGAAGCATCCTTCACTTTCAGACTTATGTTTTGCGAATAGGTAGCGGCGCTTACCTGAAGCAATGCCGTTACCAATAAAACAAAGGAGAGTTTCATTATCAGCAAAAATTTTAATAGGATACGGGAATCCCTTTTGCACGGGAATGCAATCGAAAATTTATACATTTGGTTAAGGTTAGTAATTAATTGGTTGTAAGAAATAATCAGTTATTGATCCTTAATGCCGAAAGGTGTTTTGACCGGGAGTACTTCCACCTACTCCTGGTCTCTTTTTTTTAAGGATCGTTATGAAGCTTTATGTAATGGTTAATCCATAACGACTACCCTCCTTCCTTCCATTTTGAAATGAACAGATCCGGTTGCCTCAAGAGCCTTTAGCACCGCATCAATATTTTTATAGCGCGAAATAGTACCGCCAAAGTTATTTTGGCTTGTTTTATTCTTAAAAACTACATCTACGTTGTACCAGCGGCCTATTTTCATCATAATGCTTTGAATGTTTTCATTGTCAAATACAAAAAAACCATCTTTCCAGGCTACTATATCGTCGGTATTAACCTGCATCACCTCAAAACCGCGGCTATGATAATTGTATACCCCTTGCTGGCCGGGGACCAGGTTTTGGCTTCCGGCAGATGAATGCAACTTAACCCTGCCCTGTAACAAAGTTGTTTTTACATCGACATCCTCCGGATAACCCGTCACGTTAAAATGAGTACCTAAAACCTGTACATCCATGCCGTTAACCGATACCTTAAATGGCATCGCCTTGTTTTTTTCAACTTCAAAATAAGCTTCGCCAACGAGCGTAACCCGGCGTTCTTTACCGGCAAATGCCACGGGATATTTTAAAGATGAGGCCGAATTTAGCCACACTTTTGTACCATCAGACAGCACCGTTTGAAATACCCCTCCGCGAGGTATGGTGAGTGAATTGCTATCGGTATTTTTATGTATTTTTTCGCTATTATTTGCATAATACGTTAAAACACTGTCGTTTATTTTCTTAATAATAACTCCCGACACTCCCGCTATCTGGCCATTTTTGGCATCATGCAGCACAATAGACTTTCCATTGGCAAGAGTAAGATAAGCCTGGTTTTTACCCGGGCGAATGATGATAGCAATTTGATTTGGTGCTTTATCTTTTGTTAAATAATGAAATGAAAAAACACCGGTAATTATGGCAAAAAACACGGATGCGGCATACCATATCCAAGGTTGAAATATCAGCTTCTTTGTTGTCTGGTGATAGTCAATATCTGTGCTGGCTTTGATTTTTGACATAATCATTTCCTTTATCCGCCGCTCATCGCCAAGGGCGTTTTCCCATTCATTGTCCATGAGTTTTATTTCAGAATAGTAGCTTTCCAATTGCCTGATTTCTTCTTCAGAGCATTGGCCCGAAAGGAACTTTTTGTACAGTGAAATGAAATCCTGCTTCGACATTTTTTGGTTTATATAACTATAGTACGTTATTCGGCAAAAAACTCACACACATTATTTTTTTATTTTTTATTGTAGGTTTTTTAACATTTTATTCTTATTTTTAAGATACCAATATAATGCTAAATACTTCAGAAACAGATATTAATCTATGGGATTCCGTACGAAAGGACGATAAGTTGGCATTCAATATATTATTTGATCGTTACTGGATAAGCTTGTATAAAACAGCTCATTATTATCTGGAAGACCAAGAAGTTTGTGCCGAGGCTGTTAACGATGTTTTTGTAAGCATCTGGAACCGCAGAAAAGAACTTGAGATTATTTCATTCTTTAATTTCATGCAAACTTCGGTGCGTTTTCAGATCTATAAACGCCGCAAAGCGGTAAAGCTTGAAATAGTTTTTAAAGATAATCTGACCACTGATAATTTCAGCCATACCAACGACGGCGAAATGAGGATCAGGCAAAAAGAAATTGACAACGAGTTAAGTCTGTATCTTGATAAACTTCCTAAAAGATGCCAGGAAATTTTCGAGTTAAGCAGATTTGAACACCTATCAAACCAGGAGATAGCCGGACGGCTCAACATTTCCAAGCGTTCGGTGGAAAATCAATTGGCACTGGCATTGAAACATTTAAGGATGTGTTTTAAACATACCGTCCTTCTTTTGTTTATTCTCAAAAACTTATTTTAAAATATTATAACTCCCAATAATATAAACAAGAAACCCAATTATTTTCACTTACTTTTCAGATGTAAAAATGTAAGTCACGTCATCGCTCTAAAAATACTATGCGTTGTCAAAATTGAATAAACCACAGTTTTAAATAAGAAACATTTTATTAATTGATAATTTCGGTTATCAAATGCCGTCAACGGGTGGTTATTACCAGTTGGCCACCTTGTTTCAGCTCATTGTCGGTTATAAAATAATCTTCAATTTTATGAGTTGCGTAATTAAGGCTGCCAATCTTTTTACCTGTATTCTTTTTCAAAATGGTAAACGTTTTATTGTTATCCAGCTTAAGTTCTACTTTATCAAAAAGAGGAACAGAGACGATATATTTGGGATCGGCAGGTGAAAACGGATAAAAACCCATAGCATTAAACACATACCAGGACGACATTTCACCCGCGTCATCCATACCGGCATAGGCTAATTTCTGTTTCCCCATATCATAAAAATGGTTCATGATGCTATCCAGCAATACCTGCGATTTTTCCTGTTTACCAACAAAATAGTACAGGAACGGGTAACTATGATCGGGCTGGTTACCCTGGCAATATTGCCCAATGAAACCCGAAATGTTGTAAACCTCATACCCTTTCCATGGAAGGGAAAACAACGAATCCAGCTTTTTTTCGAAGGCATTATTGTTCTTATATAATCCGATAAGTCCTTTTACATCGTGCGGGGCAAAAAAAGACGATTGCCATGCATTGGCTTCGCGGTACATGTATTCATAATATGGGTAATAAGGATCAAAGTTTTTAACCCATTCACCATTGGCCAGCCTACCCCTCATGAACCCTGTTGAGGCATCAAATACGTTTTTGTAATTGCCTGTGCGTTTCATTAACATGCGGAAACTACCGGTATCTTTCAATTCTTTTGCCAGCAAAGCGACGGCGTAATCATCATAAGCGTATTCAAGTGTTTTAGTGACCGCAGCTTTGGTTACAGTTTCGGTAACCGGCCGGGGTACATCAAGTTCGGCTATATAGCCCTTGGTGTTGTATTCATCAACATACTTCCTGGTACCTTCAACAGTGGCATTTTTTAACATCATGGTGTACGCTGTTTTCACATCAAAACCTCTTATGCCCCTTAGGTACGAACCCGTTATAAACACAGATGCATGGTCGCCATGAAAAAATGTTGGCATAAAGCCGCTTTTTGCCCCTTTATCGATCAGTGATTGAATAACATCGGCCGTTACTTTGGGCGAGAGCAGGCCTAACAAGATAAGTTTGTTGCGATAATCGTCCCATAACGAGGGTTCTGTGTAGTAATTGAAGCCCTTGTTTACTACGTTGCCGCCTTGATCGGTAAAATCGCCATTAATATCGCTGCGTAAGGCCGACCATAAAAATGAGCGGTATAAACACGAATAAAACAGCCCCTTTTGACGTTCGGTACCGCCTGTAACCGTAATTTTTGAGAGTAGCTTATTCCAGGTTTCAGCGGCATCCGCCCTTACCTGGTCAAAGCTTTTACCCGGCATTTCCTTCTCCAGGTTCTCCTTTGCATTTTTCAAGCTTACAAACGAAAACCCGATCCGGATTTCAAGCGGTTTATTTTCGTTAAAAAAATTTACAACGGGCACTATTTTAGCATCTTTTCTTAACGAGTCGATCTTTTTAATCTTATGATTAGTAACAGCGTAGAAGTACATCTTTTCGCCGCATTGCTGGAAACCTGTAAACGCATTGCTACCATCCTGACTTATACTCCAGCTCCGTACCCTTTCATTGGCCATGGCCAGGTCGGCAATTAACTTTTTGCTTTCGCCATGTTTAAAAGTATATTTATGGAATGCACAACGCAGGGTTGAGGTTAATTCGGCATTAATGCCATAACGATTTAAATAAACCTGGTAATAACCGGGATGGGCCGATTCATTTTTATGATCATAGGATGATTTATAATCGTCGGCTGCTATAACACCTGTAGCCGGCAGCAAAGGTATGTTACATAAATTCCAGTGACCTTTGCTGGTATGGGCAAACCCATATATCACCGTATCCTCATATTGATAGCCTGAGCCACTGTGAAACTGCGTAACCGGAGTTAACTGCACCATGGCATTGGGAAGCGATGATCCGGGAAACACTTCGGCCCCCCAAACACGATGTGTAGGTGTAAAGCCCGCATCCTTAGCATCCCACAAAGTAGCAGTACCCAACAACGGGTTTACATATTTAACAGGCGACTGTTGTGCAAGGGTAACACATACCGAACACAAAGTTAAAATGATAAAAAGGATAAGTTTCCTCATAGTTTATTACATGCGTTATTTTCTGGCAGGTTAAAAATGGTCTAATCAATTTCTTTTGGTTAAACGGGCAAAGTAAGCCAAATATGATAAGAACGTATCATAGCTGGCCCGGTTTTAAATACTGCTATACGCTTTAAAATATTTTTGCTCAATATGCTGGCAGCCATATATTAGTTATGTTATTTGTCTGCTGTGTAATACAAATGAACCCATAATAGTTTCCAAAACAGTTGCAAAATCATACATTTTTATTGACATCGTGTACATTTATATCCAAACGGTGGATGCTGATAAAACTTCTGGCAGATTAGTGCTTATAAAAATGATATTTAAGTTTGTAAATTCAAATACCTGGCTGTTGCAAATGAGAAAAGTATCCTGACGTTTACATTTATAGATATACAACTTACCGGCATAAATGCTGCTGACAAGGGTATTCGTATTGTTATTCCTATCCGCAAAACAAATACTTTTTTGTTCCTCCACAACTTTTCCACTTAATCCCGAATAATCCGGGTTGCTTTGGAGGGGCTTAAAACCAAAAAAGCCTCTAAATCATATGATTTAAAGGCTTTTGAACATTTTTTAAATGCTTTTGGCGGAATGGACGGGATTTTAGGTTGACCACGTGCTTCTATATGCCTTATTGTGAAGTTTTTATAAGATCAATTATCGCCTTTGTTACCCGAAAAGTTACCCTACAACTTTGGTTCTATTTTGACGATTCTTGGAAAGAACGTATTTCCTGATTCAAAATTAGTACTGATGCGTTAAGTTTTTAATGTTAAAATAAGTCATATTGTTCTTTGACATTTTGAATGATTTGATCTTCTGTTAATAACTCTTTCAAAGGAGTTTTATCAAAAGCAGATATCCCCAGAACTTGCATGATCTCGTAAATAGAAAGGGTGCTTTTCAGAGTATGCTTCACACTGGCTACGATTAGGTAAGTACAAATAGCAACCCAAACGTGAATATTCACTGCGTTTTCTGATTGCCCCCACAGAGATTTAATGGTCAGGTTCTGTTTTATCCACTTGAAAAAAGTCTCTATTTGCCACCTGTTACGGTACAGCCTTGCAATTTCCAGGGCGGATACTTCGAAGTTGTTAGTTAGGAACACCAGTTCGGTATCTTTCTCACCATCGTAATATTCCACCAACCTTAGCTGTTCTGGATAAAGTTTTTTAGACTTTGGCCCGTTCAGCACGACAGTTTTGTCCCCTGTGAGCCCTGAGTTCGGATCAATGTTGAAATTTCGCTCAACAATCGCGCAATCCATGACGCTCTTTGCCCTTGTGATAAAGGATGCACCGCAGTTGTGGATATTGTACAAAGCCTTAAAGTCAACATACGCTTTGTCCATTATATATATTGCCCCTGGAACTGGAGTTATTGTATCAAGCGCGTTGCTGTCGTGGTATTTACCATCGGTGATCAGGATAAAAGCAGGTATGTTCCCTCTTAAGTCCAGTAGTGTATGTATCTTGATAGCGCCACGCGAGTACTTGCCAGGAGCCCAAACGAATAGCTTCAGACTCAAAGAAACCGTTGTGGAGTCAAGGGCAAACACTTCATTGCCAATATCCACATTGGCAATTGGTTCATTGGAATACATCGGCCTTACCTTTTCAATCAGGTATTTGCCGAAGTCTTCGAATATCCGGCAATCCCGGTTTTCGTTTGCGCGCGATAACGTGGATTGGTTCACATAATCCCTAATTCCGAGGTGGTACAGTTTGTTCTTGTGCGCTTTTAGGCAAACACAGATATCACGGAGCGAGTTTCGGGAGGTCAATTGACCGAAAAACAGTTGGATGAACTGGTTCCAACAATTGAAATTCCTTGTCCGGAAATCCCCATTATACTTAGAAACGCATTTCTCAAACTCATACCTATCAACCAAATGCAAAAGTTGAGCAAAAACATACTTCCCTGAATTCATAGCCTTTAAAAAAGGCCTAAACTAAAGGTCAAATCAAATCAAAAAATCAAATAACAACTATATTATATTTATATTCAGCTATTTACAACGGTTTATAAAAACTTAACGCATCACCAATATTTCAAAATTAAGATTTTTTTTCGTTAATACGTAGCTGATCTCTCATCAGCTACGTATCTCACGCCGCATAAAAAAGTAATAAGCAAGTGCAAAACAGCCTGCTGTTGATGCGATTAAACCGCTTACTTGCGGCCATACGATCATGACGCTTTCCTTAAAAGGCAAGGGGGCTGGTATAGCGCCCGCCATTTGCTCCATAGTTACAGGGCCAAGGCTGCGAACCGACGGCATCAGTAGTGTCGTAACTGCATCTGAGTAAAGCTGATTCGGGGCGATGCGTTGCAGATTCAAAATAAGATCGTTATAACTAATGATTTCGGCATGGGTGAGATAAGCCGGATCAGGTAAGAAGGACTTGACAATAAGATTAATGACAATCTGGTAAAATATGGTAAAGAACAACCAGGTTCCGATGGCCGTAAGTGCGGAAGTTGCGGCTTGCTTAAACAAGATGGAAAGCATGATAGATAAGCTCAACCAAAAAGCCACATAAGCAATAGTGATCCCAATAAACCCTAGTATTCGCAGCAATTCCTGCGGCTCCATACGTACACCGGTCAGTACTAATCCGCCGCCTATCATCAGCAGAGCCAATGCAAAAAACAAACCGCTGACGATCACCAGGGCGCTCACAAATTTGGCCAGCAATAAATTATCCCGGTAGATGGGCTGCGCCATCAGGCGGGTTAAGGTACCACTGTTCTGCTCGGAATTAACCGCGTCAAACCCTAAACTGATGCCCAGCAACGGTGCCAGAAAACTCAGGAACACATGAAATGGCGGGATGGAATTATCGGTTGTGGTTAACAACTTCAGATATATAAAAAGATGATCCGGATCTTTTGAATTTCCTATTGCTGATTTAATATTCGCCAGCGATACGTACATCGCGGCGATAAAAGTAAGAACAATAAGCGCAATCAGTATACTGAAGCGCCGGCTGCGTATATGATCTCCTATTTCCTTGTGAACCATAACGCCGAAAGGCCCCGGATCAGGAGATTGACTTTTCATAGCTTGTTTTTTTAGTACTATTTGATTCAAAATATTTCTGGTAGATATCGTCGAGTCCATAATTTTTTCGATTGACACCAATCACATCGAAGCTTTTCTCAACCAGGAAGCGGACCAATGCGGCCGTTATGTCGCGCCTGCTGGTAAATTCCAGTTCATTTTCGTGAATACTAATCTGGGTAATAGCATCCCATGACTGGAGTTCCGGTTCCAGCTGCCAGGGTTGCGGAACGGGTTGTGCTATCCTGATAGAAGTGACATGGCTATCGGTGCCGAATAGTTGGGCGGACAGTGCACCGATATCTCCCTGAGCAAGCAACTTGCCATTCACAAAAATCCCGACCCGGTCGCACACTTGCTGAACGTGATGTAAATGATGTGATGAGAGCAAAACAGTAAGCCCATGCTGCCGGCTCAGTTGTTTGATCAGCGCCAGGAAATCTCTAACCCCCGTTGGGTCGATGCCAAGTGTCGGCTCATCCAGGATGATGACCTCAGGGTTCTTGATCAGCACATCGGCCAGGCCCAGTCGCTGTTTCATTCCGCGCGAGAAAGCCGAAGTCTTTTTATGTTGGTCTGCGGCTAGCCCAACAATTTCCAACACTTCGGCCGAGCGTTTTTTTAGTTCGTTCTCGGGTACAACGTTTAGCCTGCCAATATACATCAGGTTTTCCAGTGCGGTCATGTTATCATAAAAACCAACACTATCAGGCATATAACCCACTTTTCGCTTCACCTGTATCGGACTGTTGGTCGCGTTATGCCCGCAAACAAAAGCGGTACCGCTCGACGGGTCGGTAAGCCCGAGCATCGTCAATATGGTCGTGGTTTTGCCGGCTCCGTTAGGCCCCAGCAATCCGAAGATCTCGCCCTTGTCTATATCAAGGTTTAAACCATCTACCGCTTTAATAGCGCCATACTGTTTGGTTAAACCCTTTAATTGTATAATAGGATCTTTCATTGGTAAAAAATGGAATGGCTGGTTTATCTTCTGCCATATTTACGAATGAGGTAATAAACGACGCCAATAGCTAAAAGGATGACCAAAACGCCGATCCAGCCGGAAAGCAACGATGTTTTGACCAGTAGCCGGAAGGCGATCTGCGAGTTGGTATTGCTGTTTGTCGCTGTAAAATTAGCGGCATAATCCCCGGCGATAGTTTTGTCCGGTACTTTTACCGTCGCCTTTACATCGATGGTTTTCCCGGCTTCCAGCTGTTTAATGCTGGCAGGTTCAAAAGTAGATTCCCAGCCGGTAGGCAGCTGAGCGGTAACCTGCAAATCATTTAAAGGCAATGTACCCGAATTTTTGACGGTCAGCTGCAACTCTTTTTGGCTGCCCGAGGTTACTTCGTCGCTTAATTTTCCGGTAGGTGTGCTTAGTGCCAGGCTGTAGGAGCCTTTAACTACGGCTTCCAGGTTCAGCGATAGGGTATCGGAACCGGATACGGCTTTGATCGGAACCTTGTATTTTTTCGGGGAGGCGGTAGCTGTGGCATTGATCTCGATGGCGACGTCCTGTGTTTTGCCTGCGTCCATGTTTATGGAAGTAACCTGGCTACCGTCCACTTTATAAGCGATAGCCCAGCCAATGGGAAGATCGGTTTTGAGTTCGTAAATCCTGGAACTGCCCGAACCGTTATGCAGCGTCGTGCTGTAACGAAAGGTTTCGTTGGTTGCAGCTTCGATGTTCATCAGTTTGGCAGTAAACCCTGATTTGCCCGCCGGCCAGGTGACCGGCTGCTGTTGCGCTTCTGATGCGAAGGCGGATGCCAGAAATAATAAAAGAAAAGCAAAGCTGCGCGCTGCGCTCAAACGGGGGATAGTGAATTTGGATAACATAATCTACAACTAAAATAGTTAATGATAGCTTCAAAAAATGCCTTTTCGATATTGGTTTAATGTTAAAAATTGACGGCTCAAAGAAAAAAAGCAGTCGAAAATTTTCAAAAGGCTTTAACACTTTTTAACAAATTGATATGGTAGTTAATAACAGAGGGGGTGCACTGAAAACTGATTTATTTTTTCCTTTCCAGTATAATTGTACAATATGAATATTGGAGTAGACTTTATAGATCCTTCCAGCAGAGACATCGATAAATATAAATTGATTCTCGTTCCTGCACTTTATTCGTCACCCGACACTATACTTAGGCATCTGAATCAATATGTAAAAAATGGCGGACATATAATTTATACTTTCAAAAGCGGCTTTTCTGACGAACACAACAAAGTGAGAACTGTTTCTCAACCAGGTATCATCAGCGAAGCCTGCGGAATTAAATATTCTGAGTTTACTAAACCAGAAGACGTCGGTCTTAAAGGTAAATTATTGCCAGACAGCATTAAAAATTCAGCCGAAGAGTGGATGGAGCTAGTAACACCGGTTTCTGCATCAGTATTATTGCAATACGACCATCCAATCTGGGGTAAATATGCTGCAATTACAGAGAATAAATACGGCAAAGGAACCGCTTTATATGTTGCTTGTGGAATAACTAAAATCGTTAAAGAAAAACTTTTAGAGAAGGCTGTAAAAGATGCCGGCCTCTGGAATGTCGATCAGGAAATTAAATTTCCACTGATAACAAAATCAGGTATTAACGGTCTAAGGAAAAAAGTCCACTATTACTTAAACTATTCAGCAGAGCTGAAGGAATTTGTTTATCCATATGCCGCTGGCAAGGAACTGCTTACATCGGAAAGTGTTAGCCCGAAAAGCAGACTTAAGTTATCGCCCTGGGGATTTGTCATTATTGAGGAAAACTAATGTGAATGACACAATTTAAGATACAGATCTGTCTAATAAGCAATTACAAGAATGTGGTTATTGCAGCTAATTTATTGGGGGTAAAGGGAATGAATCATGCTGGCAGATCTGTATGCTTCATGTTTAAAGCCCCTTTCTTTTGCTACTTTTCTTTCGGGCGACTGAAAGCTTGCCCCGGAATCAGGTGGTCTGGTTCATCAGAATCTCCACCCTAACTGTTACCCTATAACACTGGTTCTATTTTAGCGATTTTGGGAAAGAACTTGCTAAGACAAATGTAAATATTTAGGATAGAAAATAAAAATTTTTCGTATTTAGCAATCCTCTTACCAGCATAACAATATATAACAATTTACCTTCTCATACGTTAATAAGTTAACCAAATTATAAACATATGAAAACGCTCATGCAAATTAAGATTTGGGGCGATCATCATCATCCTAAGTGGATCGATTTCTTGCGAATTGCCCTCGGAATAGTACTCGTCTGGAAAGGAGTCGCCTTTATATTAAACCTCGATATTTTGGATCAGTACCTTCGTGAAACAGGTATTGCTGACAAGTTAGGTTTGTCAATTTCCATTACATTTTTGGCGCACTTAATCATCATCATGCACCTGATCGGCGGATTGTGTATTGCCTTGGGTTTCCGGACGCGCTTGTTTTGTCTTTTTAACCTCCCTGCTCTTCTTGGAGCCGTAATTTTGGTTAATTTGCGGCAGAATATATTTAAGCCATACTCTGAATTCTGGCTGTCATTGCCTGTGTTACTCGCGATCATCTGCTTTTTAGTCATTGGTAATGGCGTTATTGCTGTTGATGACCAGGAAGGAGAAATGATATAAGCAGGCGTTGCGAGTTTACCTAACGTTACCCCGTAGGTTCAATATTTATTTAGGAAGGGTCAACTTCTCCTAAATTTTCGGATAGATACCTGCTGACCACATTAGGGCTACTGACACTGGTTGAAACACATAGGTTAATGATTTTTCCGTTTTGACAAATGCTCAAGCTTTTCCCTGGCACTGAGCAATACAGACTCGTCATAACCGCTGTCGTCAAACATTTCCGCCAGTTGGAAACTGTAATATTCCTTTTTTAAGGTCGGGTAATCTATATAAAGAGCCTTAGAAACCGACTTTAATTTGTGAAGCTTAATGTTGGTTTACCACACTCGATCCGGCTTAAATGCCCCCTGTCCATCCTTATCTTTCTGGCAAAGTTTTCCTGGGTAATGTGCAGTTCCTCCCGGCGCTTTTTAATAAAAGCACCAAAATGGGAATAAACAGGAAGTGGTTTATCCTCTTTTATCTCATTTACTGAAGGAATATGCATTTGAATGTAACTATCTGCTATTTAGGGTTTAGGCATTGAAATACATTTTCCAAAAAAATTCAGAAATTCAGTCATCATTTGTGTAAACCAACTTTCATCAATATTATAGGTGATATGTCCTTTGCTCCCATCCATCTTTAAAACTCCCAGCGATCTCAATTCGGCAAGACGTTTGGTAATAGTTTCCCTCGCAAAATCTTCACCATAAAGATCCTCCCGGCTTATGGTGAAGCCATTTTCAATGATCAGTCTGACGATTTGTATTCTTACTGGTAAGGCCAGTGCCCTGGCAAAAGCGGAAAAACTATTGTCTTTTTGGTTGATATTTACGCTTCTATGGCTCATTCAAAAATTAAACAGGAGGCACTTCAAATGAATTGAAGTGCCTGTTAAACCATTATTAAATTGAATTACTTCTCCCACCATGCTTTATAAAAGGTACTTTCAGTACCGCCCTGCACCTGAAGCTCTGCTTTATAATTAACGGCATTGATAGTTTGCACAATACGGAAAGCTAAGTACCCAAAAATCAATTTTCGGTACTTAGCATATACGGTAGATAAATTGTCATCCGGATTTAGTTTAACGAAGAGGGAGCAGTATCTGATAATTACTTTCGTCCCGGTAACGCTTTCTTACCACAATATCGGTGTCTCCCCGTACAGTTTTATGGGCAGAGTTCAAAAAACCGGATGCAGTAAAGTGATATGCCCCGGGCGGTAATTGGCTAAAAGTCGTACTTCCGCCAATAGCGGAAAGCTGCATCCCGTGATATCTGATGTTTCCTAAGCTATCTTTTACAGGAATCCCGGCATAGTAATAAACGGGGATGTCTGGTACAGCTTGTTGTTTGTATTGTAACGTGATATTGACATTCCCATTATATACGACAGCCTTTTCGCAGGAAGAAAATATGATGATGGTGACCATTAAGATGACCAATTTTGTCGCGATATTAGTTTTCATATTTGGCATGCTCTAACTTAAAGTCTATTTGATTTATTCTGCCTTGTTTTTCATCATCATTAATAGCGAATATGCGCCTTTGATTACGAAAACAGCATTCGAGGTCATATCCTTTGTGGGCGACAGGATTTCTGTAAAACCGTTTTCACTCTCGCCTATATTAACGGCCGTCATTTCAAACCGCCGGTTTCCGATTACTTTATAGATATACTGTTTGCCTTCAAACTGAACAATTGCTTCGTTGACTATGGCATAAGCCTGTGTATTTTTGACTTGTACTTCTGCGTTCATATAAGTACCCGGGACCAGCGTTTTATCATAGGTTTCAAAATGGCAATGTACGTCGGCGTTCCTATCGGCAGAAAGGTCGCGGCCAATCAGTAATATCTCGGCTTCGTGTTTTTTTGCCGGCTCATTGTTGGTAAAGGCCACCAGTTTTTGACCGATGTATAATTTATCCAGGTCCTTCTCGTACACTTTAAGGGCCAGGTGGATATCTGTCGGGTTAACCAACTCAAACAGCACCTCGGTAGGTGATACGTACTTGCCGATGTTGACATTTACTTTTGATACAAAGCCATTGATAGGCGAATAGATATTTACGCTCCTCGATATTTTCAACGCGCTCATATTCCGAACGTTGATGCCAATAAGTTGCAGTTTTTCGGCAAGCGAGCTGATCAGCACCTGTTGGCTACGGTATTCGGCCTCGGCCTGCTGAAATACCTTATCACTGCTGGCTTTACTCTGGTTAAGGTCTTTTTGGCGGTTATATTCATTTTCCAGGTATCCGATTCTTGCCCTGGCTGTCAGGTAATCCTGCTGTAACTGGATGTATTGCTGATCTTCCATCATGGCGATGACTTCACCTTTACTTACATGCATACCGGGTAAAAGTTTGGTAGATTTTAAATAACCGCCCAATGGTACACTGATAGAAACCATATTTTGCGGTGGAACATCAATTTTTCCGTTGAGTTTTAAAACGGATGATATTGCCTTTAACTCAATTTTTCCGGTAGCTATCGCAGCATTTTTTTGCTGTGCATCTGTAACGGTTACGATGTTGGGATTAACTGCATCGCCTGTATTGTCTGAAGCCGTTTTTTTGTCGCCGCAGGCTGATAACAGGACGACAAGGGCTGATAAATATATGATGGATTTCATGATCTGAATTTTAGTTGTTAGAAAAATAGTTAAGTTGTATGGCCGCTTCATTGAGGTTGCGTACAGCCTCCAGGTAATCATTTTTGATCGTGGTAGCCTGGTTAACCAGCTGTGCCCATTCCAGGTAATTGATATTACCGGCTGCTATTTGCTGGTTGGCCGTATTGGCTATCAATTCAGCATTTTTTAAGGGTTTGCTTTCAAAATAGGATACTGTTTGCAGGTATTTTTTATATTGGAGATCTGCCGCCCGGTAACCTGATGTTATGTTTTGTACCTCTAATGCAAGATTACTCTCGGCTATCTGTTTATTCACCCGCGCACTGTTGATCCGGGCTTTTTGTGCATTGGCGAAAATGGGGATACCAATTCCCACCTGCACCGAATTAAACCGGTTTGAACCATTATACAACTTATTATCGGCACCGATACCTTTGATGCTGGTGTTGTTATATCCGATGGTAATATCCGGTAAAAGCCTGCTTTTTTCCACTCGTATTGCCGCATCCGCAATTTGCTGTTGCTGCGCTATTAATTTCACTGCCGGGTGTTCCTTTAAATTGAGGCTATCATTGACAGCAAAAAGACTTAATTTATGACTGGCTCCGGCTGTTGTAAATACAGTGGTAGAATTCAGCAACAGCTGCAATTGCAATTGCAATATGGCTTCATCTTCTTTCAACTGATTCAATTGCATTTGTACCTGCCCCAGCAAGGTTTCGGCGCTGGTTTTCTCCAGTATATTGGTTTCTCCTTTAGCCAGCCGCAACTCAGCCGTTTTATAAAATCCCAGGTACAGGCTGTCGGTATGCTGTAGTAACCACTTTTTCTGTTCCATATAAACCAGGGCGTAGTATACCTGGCTCACTTGTTTTTTTAACAGCGCTTCATTGACAGCAACACTCAATACACTGTTTTTCCAATCGGCTTTTAAAAGTTCCTTTTGCCTGCTGTAGACAGTGGGAAAGTTAAAAGACTGTGATATACCAAACTTAGTGTCGGTATAATTGCTGTTGATCTGCCCAGTCTCGCCAAACAAGGTGGCCTGCGACATGTTGGCCGATGTGCCAATCAGCATTTGCTGGTATTTTACCTTTAGTTGCTCATGTTTCACCTGCAAATTATTTTTCAAAGCGGTATCAATAGCAGCTTTAAGTGTAATTGGTGTCTGTGCATTGGAGGCCTGGCTTAAAACGGTCAATAAGGCAATAGAAACCATGGCGGTTGTTGTTTTACCGAGCACTGTTTTGAACCCTTTCTCAAACATGATGTACAATACCGGCAATACAAACAAAGTGAGGAAAGTAGCGATTAATAAGCCCCCTATAACTACCGTGGCCAATGGCCTTTGCACTTCGGCCCCTGCGCCATTGCTGATAGCCATTGGGAAGAAACCCAACGAGGCTACAAACGCGGTCATGAGTACCGGCCTTAGCCTTACCTTGGTACCCATTAAAACAATACGTTTCAAATCGGTCATACCTTCTTTTTTTAGTTGATTAAACTCAGAGATCAATACAATGCCGTTTAGCACAGCCACGCCAAACAGAGCTATAAAACCCACCCCTGCACTGATGCTGAATGGCATGCCCCGTAATGCCAGGAACAGGATACCCCCGATGGCTGATAAAGGAATTGCAGAGTATATCAATAATCCGTGCTTGATGGAGTTAAAAGCAAAATAGAGCAGTAAGAAGATAAGCAGCAGTGAAACCGGCACCGCAATCATCAGGCGCTGTTTGGCAGCGTTCAGGTTTTCAAAGGCACCGCCATATGTTACATAATACCCCGCCGGGAATTTGAGTTGCTGATCTACCTTGGCTTGTAACTCGTTTACAATGGTTTGTACGTCCCTGCCCCGAACATTAAACCCCACTACAATACGGCGCTTGGCATCCTCCCGCTGTATCTGGTTGGGGCCATCCTTGATTTGCACATCGGCAAGTTGATACAAAGGGATATGCGTGCCTTGCGGTGTCGGGATCAGTAAATTCTGGATGTCCTTCAGGTCTTTTTTCTGCTCACCACTTATTCTCACCACTACCTCAAAACGCTTTTCACCTTCAAACAAGGTTCCGGTGCTTTGCCCGGCAAGCGCTGTATTAACCACCTTATTAATATCAGTGATATTGAGGTTGTATTGCGCTATGGCATTACGATTATAATTAATGATGATCTGCGGCATGCCGGCAACTGCCTCAACATACAGGTTTTTAGCACCGTCAACAGTACTGATTATCTTACCCAGTTTATTGGCGTAAGCTGCAAGGGTATCCAGGTCTTCGCCAAATATCTTGCAAACTACATCCTGGCGTGCGCCGGTCATCAGCTCATTAAAACGCATTTGTACCGGAAATTGGAAGCCCGCGGTAACACCCGGAACAGCCTGTAAGGCCTTGCCCATTTTTTCGGAAAGCTCATTAAAGGTTTTGGCTGATACCCACTCATCCTTAGGTTTCAGGATCACCATCATATCGCTGGCATCCATCGGCATCGGGTCTGTGGGCACCTCGCCACTGCCAATCTTGGTAACCACTTTTTCTACTTCAGGGAACTGTGTTTTTAAGATATGGGCTGCTTTTTGGGTGTTAGCGATGGTTGTATTCAGACTGCTGCCTGTCAATACGCGGGTATCAACGGCAAAATCGCCTTCTTCCAGCGCGGGGATAAACTCACCGCCCAGCGTAGTTAAAAGATAGGCTGAAAATATAAATAAGCCTACAACCGTGAACAATACCATTTTCGGAAAAGCAATGATATAGCTAAGGCCTGACTGATACGCTATTTCTGCCTTAGTCATCAGCCGGTCTGAAAAGTTCGGTTTATGCTTAATCTTTTTACTCAAGCAGACGGCACTCATCATGGGGATATAGGTAAGGGATAAAATAAAAGCACCTAATAAAGCAAATGCCACCGTTTGTGCCATGGGCTTAAACATTTTACCTTCAATGCCCTGCAAAGTGAAGATAGGCAGGTACACCACCAGGATAATGATCTGGCCAAATACGGCGCTGTTCATCATCTTACTGGCAGCGCTGTTTACCTCCTTGTCCATGTCTTCCTGGCCCAGGGTGCCAATGCCTTTAAATTGTTTACTATGGCTAAGTGTGTGCATAACCGCTTCCACAATAATTACGGCCCCGTCTACAATCAAACCAAAATCCAGTGCTCCCAGGCTCATCAGGTTACCGCTAACGCCAAAAAGGTTCATCATAATGATGGCAAACAGCATGGCCAGCGGGATCACAGAGGCGACAAGTAAACCTGCCCTGAAGTTGCCAAGGAATAATACCAGCACAAATACTACAATGAGCGCCCCCTCAAGCAGGTTGCGCTCCACTGTACCGATGGCATTATTCACCATTTTCGTTCGGTCCAGAAATGGCTCGATTACTACACCTTCGGGCATGGTTTTCTGGATCTGTACGATGCGCTCCTTGACATTTTTGATCACCTCGCTGCTGTTGGCGCCTTTCAGCATCATGACAACAGCACCGGCAACTTCACCTTCATCATTGTAGCACATGGCGCCAAAACGGGTGGCATAACCTATTTTAACATCAGCTACGTCTTTAATAAAAAGGGGCGATCCGCCGGTAGTGGTTTTAATCATCGTATTGTTGATATCTTCGATACTGCCGATCAGTCCCTGGCTGCGGATGTAGAGCACAGTGGGCCCTTTTTCGATATATGCTCCACCGGTATTCTGGTTATTATTTTCCAGTGCTTTAAATACATCGGTTATCGTGATATTATGCGAGAGCAGTTTATTGGGGTCAACCTCGATGGAGTATTGCTTTAGCTTACCGCCAAAGCTGCTCACCTCGGCAACGCCTTTAACGCCCAAAAGCTGGCGGCGGACAATCCAGTCCTGGATGGTGCGCAGGTCGGTTTCATTGTATTTTGCAGCATAACCCTTTTTAGGGCGCACTACGTATTGATAGATTTCGCCAAGCCCGGTGCTTACCGGGCCCAGCTCCGGCGTGCCGATACCGGATGGTATCTGGCTTTGCACTTTTTGCAAACGCTCGGCAACCTGTTGCCTTGCCCAGTAAACGTCTGTGGCATCATCAAATACAATGGTAACCAGCGAAAGGCCAAACCTGGAAAAGCTGCGGATCTCCTTGAGTCCGGAAATATTACTATTGGCCT
This sequence comes from Mucilaginibacter sediminis, assembly GCF_051903035.1. Lineage (NCBI taxonomy): Bacteria > Pseudomonadati > Bacteroidota > Sphingobacteriia > Sphingobacteriales > Sphingobacteriaceae > Mucilaginibacter > Mucilaginibacter sediminis. The sequence continues at coordinate 5,014,774 of NZ_CP170602.1, read as the reverse complement.
GTTCTATCGGGTAAGTAACTAAACGTTCGATATCGGTGGCCCCGAATGATGGGGCTACGGTAATAACCTGTACCTGGTTGTTGGTAATATCAGGTACGGCATCAATGGGCAGCCTGGTAAACTGGTAACTGCCATAGCCAATCAGGGCAATCACAAAAAGCCCTATGATCAGTTTATTCCTCACGGAAAAAGCGATGATATGATTTAGCATAAAATAAGATCTTGAAAAATTAATAATTCAAAAAGTACTGCATAGCAGGAACAGCCATGCTAAGCATTGTACATAAAATTGAAAAGAGGATTAATTAGCAAGATTTTGGCGGCTGCCAAATGCTGGATAAATACGCAGAGTGATTAAACCAGAAATCGAAGACTTGTAATTTCGTTTCCGCTGAAAATATCACAGGAAGGGCCAGGGCCTGTAATAATTGAGGAACCAGCACCGGTGATGCGGTTGCCGTGCAATTATCCGCCGTTTTGAAGGGCAATTTCATGTCTTCGCTATAGTCTTTATCCCTTGGGCTACCGTGCATGTAGTGCATGTCAAGAAATTGCAGGAATGAAATGCTCTTGTTTTCCTTACGATGTTCGGCTAAGTGTTCAAAAAATACGGGCAATTTTAGCAACTGGTGGAGTTCAGTTGTCGAGAACAGGAAAACTGTTAAAAGCAATATGGCCGTGAACTTTTTCAAACTTCACAAAGGTAACAATTAATAAGCAATCGTTTTTTGATGCAAATCACATGATTATCAACTCTTCATCATTTAACGTTGTGTGGATACAAAGCTTTCCCACTTTGTTAAACCTTAAAGCGGCAGCAATTCGTCAGGAATGTCCAATCGCGCCACCCCGATATAATTATCGGCCATTCCGTAATAAATGTCAAATCTGTTTGGTGTACCCAGATCATCGCGCCGGTCAATGCCAGTCGGGAATACCACGCTTTGAACTATTCCAACCTTTTCCTCTGTAAGCATTGGCTCTAATATGGGAAAGGGCGAGCGATACAAAATCTTATCAGGCTTATTGATATCTAATACCATAATCCCGGCCGAATAGATTAAATGATGCGGCTCGGCCCCGACAGGCAGTGTTTGGTGTACCCCGTGATAAACCAACAGCCAGCCATGCTTGCACAGCACGGGCGGTGTTCCCGCACCGATTTTGATCTTTTCCCAGTTTGCTTCCGGCAACGCAAGCGGGCTATTGGATTCAAATTCCTGCAGGTGATCTGCTTTACGGCCGTTTAACATGAGATCGCTGTAGGATATCCAGATACATTCATGGTGATCCCTGACCCTCCGGTCTTCGGGGTCGCACATGATGTCCTCCGGCAGGGTGCCTGGAAATAAAGGCCGATGTAGCATCACCATGGATGTATCGCCATGCGGGCTCGTCATTGGACGGGGAAAAATGCACGCGTCCTTGTTGTAAACATCATTAAAAGTGATCAGTTTATAGTTGGCAAAATCGGCCAGGCCCAGGCGTTCCCAGTGCAACAGATCCTTTGAAATGGCCAGCGCAATACGCGGGCCCTTTGACGAAAAAGCGGTGTAGGTCATGATATATTGCCCGATCGGCTCAAAATAGGTGATCCTTGGATCTTCGCAGCCACCGCCTTCCGGCCTTTTTTCATATTCAGCTTCGGGTTCTAATACGATACCGAGCCGCTTAACGCCAACCGGATCTCCCCTTTCGTCGAATATGATCTTGGCAATACCGATACGGGAATAATTTCCTTTTCCGACGAGCCGGGGAAACAAATACAGGTCGCCGTTTGACCCGCGTATGGCCGCCGGATTTAATACGCCTTCAACCTCCATGTCATTTCCCGGTTCCGGCCTCATAATGATCCCGATACGCTGTAATTTAAATCCGTCCATTCATGTTGTTGGGTATAGCAGAGTGAGATTTGTTTTAATAAAGTAATTTATTCCGTTTGACCTCGAACTCTTTTTTATGATGGAACGATTCGTTACCATATTCCCATTCCAGTTCAATTCGCCAGTTCCCGTCGCAGCATTGATCGATCGGGATCTCCAATAGATTCGATTCGTCACTGTCAACATTCATGCGCAGGCACTTCGTGTCTGTTCCGGTAAGCGGTACCAGGTGTGCCTTCGCTTTAACCGGGTGGCAGAAATTAAATCTTAAGGATTTCATAATAGCCCGTATCAGGTGATTATTTCATTTCGGACGGAATAACCATTAGCGGTATATGTTGGTTATCCAAAGCCGCCGCCGTTGTAGACCGGTCAAACAGGTCTGAAAAGAAACCTTCCCGGTAATGAACCAGTACCAGCAGATCAGAATTATTGTCTTTGCATAACCGGTTTAATCGTTTCACCACATCATTTCCCCTGATCTCAAGGTACGATATGTTATCCTGCTTGATGGCATTAATGTGATTAATGATCGCATTTTCTTTTACCGGGTCATCATTTTTATTGAGGAGCGAAACATGGACGATCTCCAGGTGGAAGTGAAGTTGTTTACCTAAGTCGATCAGGTAGCTGATTGCGTTGATATCTGTTAATTCAAAAGCGATGGCCAGCGTAACTTTTTTAAGCGCACTCATTTCAGCTTTCGGCGGAATGATCAAAACCGGGCAAGACGAATGATCGATCACATCCATCGTGTCGCTACCGAAGATCAGATGATCCACTGCGCTATCAGTACGACTGCCTATCACAACAAGCCCGACTTTGTTGTCCTGAATGATCATCGCAATATTTTTACCCAGCGAACCTTCCCCGCATTGATAATCAGTTTTAGGTTTAAAGTCGCCCTGCGATATGCCTGCCATTACATGCCTTAATTGAATGGCTAACTGGCTAAGTTTTGCAGTACTTTCATCCTTACGAAAGACGAATTCTTCAACCACCCAGGGGCCGCCGGCATACGTCGGCAGTATAGGATGGTCATAGTAGGTGTTGTAAAGCAAAATATCCGCCTTCAATTGGGGAGCAACTTTTGCAGCGGTTTTTGCAGCATGATCCGCATTTTCCGAAAAGTCAGTGAGCATCATGATTGTCTTCATAGCAGCGTTTTTTTAGATCATAAAACTGGCTTTTTACCTGCTAAAAATAAATGACAAAGATCATTAAAACACTTGATTACAACCACTTAAACATTACGGACAAATACTGAACTTCGATAAAAAAAGTCATGAACCAGACGCATATCCACCTACTGATTACCCACCTGCCGATCATCGGCGCTGCGCTGGGTACTCTTGTTTTGATCCATGGGATATGGAGAAAAAGCAATTCTATTCTTATCGCTGCCTATAACGTTTTGATCCTGTCTGCTATAGGTGCCGGTATAGCTTATGCAACCGGTGAAGGTGCAGAAGAAACAGTTGAACATTTACAGGGTATATCTAAAAATTTGATCGAAGAACATGCAGAGTCTGCCTTAACTTCGTTGGCAGGCCTAATAGTTATAGGCGTGATCGCCGTGACCGGGCTTTTTATTACAATAAAAAGCACATCCCTAACCAGGCCGTTTGCACTATTTGCGGTTGGGGCATCATTGATCGGCTTTGGGCTAATCGCAAGGACCGGTTATTTGGGCGGACAGATCAGGCATACAGAAATTAGAACGAACACGGCTTCCCCAGTTAAAGATAGAGATGGCAAGGATAACGATTAAAGCAAGCATGCCGAACAGCCCTATGCCTGCTCTTTGACGACAACAAAGCTCGCTTGATTCAGGACGAGGCCGACAAACTAAGAGAGGTAGCAGTCATGCCACCAGGTTGCCACGTGGACATTGACCAACTAAATGGAGAGGGTGGCCTTGGCGATATCATCAGCGGCAATCATTTGGCGCTTTATGAAAAAGCTTGTCAATGAGCTTAAAATACCTGCCGATTCAGGCGTAGGTAACAAATGTTACCGTTTAACTTTTCTGCTGAAAGTACTTTTGTTAAAAATTAAATTAATGAAGAAGATAAAGCGTTTGATCAAATGGGGGCTGTTCCTCTATATAGGAATGCCCGGTTTCCCTGCGATAACGCAAGCGCAGGACACCTACCAAAAACTAAGCCTGCAAGAGGCTATTTCGGCAGCTTTAGCCAACAATAAAACTATCCGCCTGGCCGGCTTGGACTTGCGTATTGCGGAGTCGAGTTTCAACCAAACCCAGGCTGTCTTCCTGCCACAGGTTGACCTCTCTTATACCGCGATGAGCACGAACAACCCGCTCAACGCGTTTGGTTTTAAACTGCAGCAACGCAGCATTACTCAAAACGATTTTAATCCTGCCCTTTTAAACCATCCTTCTGCAACACCGGATTACCTGGCACAAGTGGAGGTCAAGCAACCCTTGCTCAATATTGATATGTTGTATATGCGCAAGGGAGCCGAAAAGCAAACCGAAGTTTACCGGTATAAAACCCAGCGCACCCAGGAGTATATTACTTTCGAAACCACGAAAGCATTTTTGCAACTGCAACTGGCCTACCAGGCAGAGAAGGTTTTGGCAGAAGCCGGGCAAACTGCAAAGTCTGTATATACATTCACCGAAAATCACTTCAAACAAGGCTTGATCCAGAAGTCGGACCTTTTGAACGCCCAGGTACATGTTACCGCAGTTGAAAATAACCTGGCCAAAGCAAGGAGCAGTATCCTTAACGCATCTGATTACCTTGGCCTGTTAATGGGGCTGCCGACCGGAAAAATTTACAGCATTGCTGATGAGCCCAAAACAAACTTGTTGGTTACAGACAGCACGCAAAAGGTATTGGCGGGCCGGTCCGATTTCATGGCCATGCAGAAAGCCATTGATGCATCCGGGCTGATGATCAAATCCAGCCAGATGAGCTACCTGCCTAAGCTGAATGCATTCGGCAATTACCAATATAACGACAGCCGTTTAACCGGTTTCGGTGCGAATGCTTACCTGTTTGGTATACAATTATCGTGGAACATTTTTAACGGGAATAAAACCAAACATGTAATTGCCGCACAAAAACTGGAGCGGGACAAGCTTACCGTACAGCTTGCCCAGCAGAAAGACCAGAGCCAACTGGAACTGGATAAAGCCTACCGTGACCTTTCTGACGCGCGGTTTGAAATGGCTCAGGATCAGGCTGCCATTGATCAGGCTACCGAAGCTTTAAGGATCTTACAAAATCGTTACCAGCAAGGATTGGTCAATACTACCGACGTCCTGACTGCCGATACCCAGTTATCCCAATTAAAATTTTCACTCGCTCAGGCGCAGTTCACTGCCAATATAACCAGGGCTTATATCAAATTATTAACAACAACAACGACCACCAAATAACCGATCAGATATGAACTTACCTATCCATAAAAACAGGGCTTTACAATTATTTACCATCATAGGTTTGTTGGTTCTTAATTCCTGTTCATCCAACCAAAAAAAGGATACAATGACCGGTGCAGGCACTGCAATTGTGGTTACGCTAGGCCGGCCTTCGACAGATGCCCAACGAGGATTAATCGTGAGCGGTCAGGTTGAAGCCAGTCAAACGGCTAACATCAGCACCAGGGTAATGGGTTACATTACCAGGATCAATGTCAAAGTGGGTGACCGGGTAAACAAAGGTCAACTATTGGCAACGATCAGCAACGATGATATTCTGGCAAAGCGGGCACAAACAGACGCTATGATCGCACAAGCAGAAGCGGCTTTAAAGAGCGCCCAAAAGGACTACGACCGTTTTACCGTATTATATAAACAGCAAAGCGCCTCGGCCAAAGAACTGGATAACGTAACGCTGCAATACCAATCTGCAAAATCCGGCCTCGAAGCCGCCAAACAACAGCGCAACGAAGCAAACGCCATGCTCAGCTATACTAACCTGACAGCTCCTTTTTCAGGAACCGTTACCCAGAAAATGATGGATGCCGGCAGCATGGCCAATCCCGGAATGCCGCTGTTGACCATTGAACAAAGCGGCAGCTACCAGGTAAACGCAGCTGTGCCTGAAAGCGAGATCAGCCTGATCCAGGAAGACGCACCGGTAACGATAAATATCGATGCTATTCATAAAGTGATCAATGGCAAAATAGCGCAGATCAACCAGTCGTCTGCGAACAGCGGCGGGCAGTATCTGATCAAAGTAAATATCCCGGATAACGAAAAGCAAGGACTATTCGCTGGCATGTACGCCAATATAGCTATCCCTTTAACACAGGCAGTAAAAACAGCTAATAGTAGTGAACAGGTTATGATTCCCGTATCGGCTGTTGAACATAAGGACCAGTTAACAGGCTTATATACCATTGGTAATAACCATACCGCTTTGCTACGCTGGGTAAGGCTCGGCAAAAAACAAGGGAACCAGGTGGAAGTATTAAGCGGGCTGGCAGCAAATGAACAATTTATTGTCAGCGCAGAAGGCAGATTGTATAACGGTGTAGCTGTTAAAACAAAATAAGAACATGAAAGACGGATTTGCAGGAAATATAGCTAAGGCATTTATACAGTCGAAATTAACGATACTGTTGATGATCGCCTTTTTACTCATAGGCGGTTACAGTACGTTCTTAATTCCGCGTGAGGAAGAACCACAGATACAGGTGCCTATGGCCGATATTTTTATTGGTTACCCCGGCGCTTCCCCAAAAGATGTGGAGACTAAAGTTGCAGCGCCCATTGAAAAAATGATCTCGAATATCAAGGGGGTGGAATACGTGTATTCTACTTCGATGCAGGGACAAGCAATGGTGATCGTGCAGTTTAACGTGGGCGAAGACGTGGAACGTTCGTTAGTAAAGTTGTACAGCGAACTGATGAAAAACATGGATAAAATGCCACAGGGCGTTACGCTGCCATTAATCAAAACAAGGGCCATCGATGATGTCCCGGTATTGGGCTTAACGCTTTGGAGCGATAAATACGATGATTACCAATTGAAGCAAATGGGCCAGGAATTGGCAAACGAAATCAAAAAGATAAACGATGTATCGGATGTCAACATTATCGGTGGCCGCAACCGCGAGGTAAAAGTATTGCTGGATAAAAACAAGATGGCGGAAAACCATGTAGACTTTTTATCACTGAGCAAGCAAATTCAGGGTAGTAACATGCAGTTGCCGGGAGGGACGCTGCTCCAAAAAGATACTGCTTTTTCGGTGGAGACCGGGAATTTCCTGAGCTCATCAGACGATGTAGGCAATTTGGTGGTGGGCATTAACCAGCAGCAGCCGGTTTACCTGAAACAGATCGCCAAAGTTGACGAAGGCGCTGAAACGTCAAATCAATATGTGCTGTTCGGCTATGGAAAAGCAGATACGGCAAATGCTCATCAATTCAGATCCAATTACCCGGCCATTACGCTTTCCGTAGCCAAAAAAAAAGGCGCGGATGCGATGAAACTGTCCGAACAGATCCTGGGTAAAGTGGAGCATTTAAAAGCAAGTTTATTGCCTAATGATGTGCATTTGACCGTTACCCGTAACTATGGCGAAAGCGCATCGGACAAGGTGGGCGAATTGTTATTCCACCTGTTTATTGCCATTGTGGTGGTCACCGTATTTGTAATGCTGGCCATGGGTTGGCGCGGTGGCCTGGTCGTATTCCTATCCGTACCAGTCACCTTTGCGCTTACATTGTTTGCTTATTATTTTATGCATTATACGCTTAACCGTATCACGCTGTTTGCGTTGGTGTTTATTACGGGTATCGTGGTCGATGATTCCATCATCATTGCCGAAAACATGCACCGGCATTTTAAGATGAAAAAACTGCCGCCGCTGCAGGCTGCTATCTATGCCATTAACGAGGTGGGCAATCCTACCATTCTGGCAACATTCACCGTAATTGCAGCCGTATTACCGATGGCCTTTGTATCCGGCATGATGGGGCCTTATATGAGCCCAATGCCGATCGGCGCATCTATTGCCATGATCTTATCGCTGATCGTTGCGCTAACCCTAACCCCATATCTGGGCTATATCTTTCTGCGCGAAAAAGAGAAACATGGCACCGCACACGAAGAAAGCAAACCGAAGTTACTGGAAGAAACACGTATTTATAAAATATATCGGTCTTCCATTCGGCCGTTACTGGAAACCCGCTGGAAACGCTGGACCTTTATCCTGAGCACTGTGATGATCCTGTTCGCATCATTGTCAATGTTCTATACCAAAACGGTTGCCGTTAAAATGCTGCCCTTTGATAACAAGAACGAGTTCCAGGTAGTGATCGATATGCCGGAAGGCACAACGCTCGAAAAGACACAAGCGGTTGCTAAAGACATTGGATCGTATGTTTCCGGCCAGTCGCTTGTAAGAAATTATGAAACCTATATCGGTACTTCAGCTCCTATAAGCTTCAATGGGCTGGTGCGTCATTATGACCTTAGAAGGGGCGACAATGTAGCTGACATACAAGTTAACCTGGTGGATAAAAGCGACCGGAGTATCCAAAGTCACGGTATCGCCAAAGAAATGCGCGCCCCTATACAGGCCATTGCCAGGAAATATAACGCAAATGCGAAGATTGTGGAAGTTCCACCCGGACCGCCGGTGCTGTCGACCTTAGTGGCCGAAATTTACGGACCCGACTACCAGGAGCAGATAAAAGTAGCCAGGCAGGTAAAAAATCTGATGGAAAAAACCTCCAATGTAGTGGATATGGACTGGATGGTGGAAGATGACCAGCCCGAATACCATATTGAAGTGAATAAAGAAAAGGCCATGCGTTATGGCATCGCCACCGCGCAAATAGCCGCAACGGTTAACGCCGGGTTGTCTGGTATGCCGGTGGGCAATATTGCCCAGCCCGCCGCTTATAACCAAACCGCGATCAAATTGCAATTGAGCGATGCTGATAAAAGCAGTATAGACGATGTGCTGAATTTGAAAGTGGTCGGGATGCAGGGGAACGCGGTACCCGTAAAGGACCTGGTTACGGTAACCCGGCAAATCAAGCCAAAAAGCATTTACCGCAAGAACCAAAAGGAAGTCGTGTATGTACTGGGCGATATGGCCGGTAACCTGGAAAGTCCTTCGTATGCGATCTCCGACGTGTCTGATCATTTAAAAACGGTAACCGTTCCCAAGGGGTTTTCACTGAAAGAAGAATATACCCATCAGCCCGAACTGGAAGACAATTACAGCCTGAAATGGGACGGCGAATGGCAAATCACTTTCGAAGTATTTCGCGACCTGGGAATCGCCTTCGCCGTGGTGATCATCATGATCTATATCCTCATCGTGGGCTGGTTCCAGAATTTTACGGTACCGCTGGTTATGCTGGCTGCGATACCGCTTTCATTGATAGGTATTGTGTTGGGCCACTGGATGCTGCATGCCTATTTTACAGCAACTTCCATGATCGGATTTATCGCCCTCGCCGGTGTGATGGTGCGTAACTCCATCTTGCTGATCGACTTTATCAATATCAGGCTGGACGAGGGTATCCAGCTCAAGCAAGCGATTATCGAAGCCGGTGCAGTACGTACCACTCCGATATTGTTAACCGCCGGTGCAGTAGCCTTGGGTGCAGTGATCATTTTATTTGACCCGATATTCCAGGGGCTGGCAATTTCGCTGATGGGCGGTACGGTTACCTCTACTTTCCTAACCTTGATAGTTGTACCGCTATTGTACTTTAAGATGATGCGCAAGAAAACATTAACCCCTTTAAATACTGAGTCATGAAATTATTAATCGTAACGTGCCTGAAAGACAACCTGGATGATGTATCAAAGATATTCAAGCAGGCAAATATTGACATCTTTAGTACCACCGACATTATTGGTTACAGAGAGCGCAAAAACACTAATCTTTTGGAAGATTGGTTTGCCAGCGGCGGCGAAGCCGTAAACTCGATGATGGTCTTTACTTTTACCACCGTGGCAAGTGCCGATCTTGGGATAAAATTGATCAAAGATTATAACAAAAACCATAACAATGGATTCCCGGTCAGGGCGTTTATTCTGCCTGTTGAAAAATCTGTTTAACTCTTAAAATTAAAAATCATGAAAGAAAGAATTGTACGTGCCGTTGCAGGCACCATGGTTTTAACCAGTATAGCCTTAGCTTACGCTATTAATATCAACTGGTTATGGCTGGGCGTATTTGTAGGCCTAAACTTATTGCAATCTGCCTTTACAAAGTTTTGTCCCCTGGAACTGATCCTGAAGGCGGCTGGCGTCAAAGATTGAATGTAACAATAGCATAGATAACAATATGAAAGACATCCATTATTAGTGGATATCGTACGGTTTACCAAAATAAAAATTTAACGTTATGACTATAACACAATCCTGCCTGCAAACATGGATAGAAGCCCGGACAAGGTTTTCTAATTTGTTGCCTTCCTTAGCGGAAGAAGAACTGACAAAAAGGTTAGTCAACACCAAGAATAGTGCGGGATTTCTTATCCGTCATATAGCCGATGTTGAATTATTATTTGCCAAAAATGTATTCGGTGCAACTGACCTAAAAGTACAGGCCAAAACGGTAATTGCACAGCACGATACCGGAGAATGGATAAACCTCCCTGAGTTATTGGACTACCAGCAATACGCTTTTGATCACCTGAAAGCAATTATTGAAAAGCAAACTGATGAAGATTGGCAGCAAGACATAACAACCAAAGAATTTGGCACAAAAACCAAAGCAGAAGCACTTGGCAGGATCATCTCACATAGTGCCTATCACGCAGGACAACTATCGCTTGCATTGAAATACGGGAGCGTGACTTAAATCATTTCATAAACTACTGAGGGTCATTATTTATTCTAAAAAACCGGGGTAGTTTAGTATTCTAAAAACCGTAAAATGGAAACAACAGAACAAGTAATGACAATGCCGCGGATAGGCGACAAAGCACCTGAGTTTAAAGCCGTAACTACGCAGGGCGAGATCAATTTCCCCGCTGATTACACTGGCAAATGGGTGATTCTTTTTAGCCATCCCGCCGACTTTACCCCGGTTTGCACTTCGGAGTTCATGACATTTGCCAAAATGGAACCTGAGTTTAACGCGTTAAACTGCCAGTTGGTCGGTTTATCCATCGATGGTTTATATAGTCATATTGCCTGGTTAAGAACCATCAAAGAAAAGATCGAATTTAAAGGGATGAAAAACATCGAGGTGAAGTTTCCGCTCATCGAAGACATCACGATGGAAGTAGCTAAAAAATACGGGATGATCCAACCCGGTGAAAGTTCTACCAAAGCAGTAAGGGCCGTTTTCTTTATTGATCCGAAGGGAATGATCCGGGCAATCATTTATTACCCGCTTTCTATGGGGAGGAACTTTGATGAGTTGAAAAGGGCATTAATCGCCATGCAAACTGCCGACACTTACAGTATTGCGACACCAGCGGACTGGCGGCCGGGCGATGATGTGATTGTCCCGACAGCGGGTTCTTGTGGGGTTGCAAAAGAAAGAATGGATCATAAAGATGATATGACATGTGCTGACTGGTTTTTCTGTACCAAGCCATTAGCCATTGAAAAGGTACTGGTTAAATAAATATGCCGACATGGAAGCACATTATTATAATGTCGAAGTCAATTGGAATACAGAACGCAAAGGCATGATGTGTTCCCCGGAGTTAAACAGGGATGCCGGCAGCTGCATTGAAGTGGCTACACCGCCGGAGTTCCCGAAAGGTATTCCCGGGATCTGGTCGCCGGAACATTTGTTCACGGCTGCCGTAAGCAGCTGTTTAATGACCACCTTCTTAGCGATTGCAGAAAATTCAAAGCTTTCATTTGAAAGTTTCAGTTGTAGTTCGAAAGGAAAGTTGGAACAGGTCGATGGGAAATTCATGATGAGTGAAATTCTTCTTACGCCGACTGTTACCATAACCGATGAAAAGGACCGTGAAAGAGCGGAAAGGGTTCTTCAAAAATCAGAGGCGGCCTGTTTGATCTCCAATTCTGTAAAATCAAAAGTTATCATGATACCAATAATTAAAGTAATCGGCCATTAAATTAATTAATATGTCAAACCCTCATATCATCATCCTCGGCTGCAATTTTGCCGGGCTCACAACAGCCAGGTATATTCATGCTGCTGTAAAAGGCAAGGCAGACATTACCATCATTGATCGTAAATCATTGCTCACTTTTGTTCCTAATATCCCCATGCAGGTTTTGGCGAACATCAACCCTGCGATCGACCTGCAATATAAATTTATGTCATACCTTGAACATGACGGAAGTGAATTTATCCAGGCGGAGGTTACGACTATTGATGCCGATACGAACACTGTTTTTTACCAGCCCAATGAACGGCCGGGCCATCCGGTTAGAAAAATAAAATATGATTACCTGGTTGTTGCCTTAGGTAACCGCCTGGCTTACGATGCGGTCGACGGGTTTAGCGAGAACGGGCATAGTGTTACGGATACATTTCTGGGTAACCGGCTGAGAAATTACCTGCACAGGGAATATAAAGGCGGTCCTATTGCTCTTACATCCGACGTTTTTCGTCAGGGTAAGAGCGGGAAGTTGCCGCCTGGGTTACCTGTAGCCATGACCGCTTGCGAAGGCCCTCCGGTTGAGCTGGCCTTTTCATTGGCACACTGGCTGGAAAAAACGCAGAAAGGCAATGCCGCTACGGTATATCTATCAACCCCGGCAAAAGTAATTGCCGAAGATGCAGGCGAAACCATTTTGCACCAGCTGTTACCCATGATGACAAAAATGGGCTACCATTACCAGGCAAATACCAACGGTATTAAGAAAATTCACGATGGTGGGATAGAATTCAATGATGGCTCCTCCCAGGAGGCAGAGGTTTCCATTATTTTCCCCGACTGGCAGGCCCATGCTTTTTTAAAGGAATTGACATTTACCGATGATATGGGTTTTGTAGTAACTGATCTGTTTATGCGCAATCCCGACTATCAAAATATTTTTGCTGTTGGGGACGCAGCGGCCATTACCGTTCCCAAAATCGGGTCACTGGGTCACATGGAGGCTGAAGTGTTGGCCAATACTTTAGCTAAAGAGTTAGGTGTCATCAAGAGTGATATCAAACCTATGGAATTTGAACTATTGTGCATGGGCGACATGGGTGGCATTAAAGGTTTCTATATGCGCACCAATGAATGGTGGGGCGGTAAGGAAAGCCACCTGGAAATGGGGATTACACCTTATGCGCTGAAAATGGGTTTCAAGCAAATGTATTACACCCTGGGTGGGAAAATACCACAATGGGGATTGGCAATAAGTGAAATGATCGGGGATCATACGGTTGTATAAAATGAATTATCAGCAACCGGAAATACAGCATTTTTGAAAAGCAGCCTATGGTTGCTTTTTTCTTATGTAACCTTTGTTACCAACCCGGCAGATAATGGAACCTATCTTTGTTTCATCAAGTAAACAGCATTTTATTAAAGCGTATTAATAACAGCAAATATGAAAAATCGCATTCTTAGCAATTGGAGCTTATCCCGTATTCTTCGCGTGATCATTGGGGTGGTCATCATAAGTGAGGCGATAGCCAGGGCAGATGTGGTCAGCGGGATAGCCGGAGCTATTTTTACGGGCATCGGCGTTTTTAACTTAGGCTGCTGTGGCTCCGGGATCTGTTACACACCAGTTAAAACCAGCAAAGGAGCGCTAAAAGGCACAAGCTACGAAGAAGTTGTTTAAAACATTAACGGAAATTAAAAAGTCATAAAAAACATTAAGATGAACATATTCCAACAACTATTTGGCGGAGGCCCATCGGTCGATCTGGCCAACATTATCAAAGAGGGTGCTTTTTTAGTAGACGTCCGGACACCAGGCGAGTATGCGGGTGGGCACGTTCAAGGTTCAGTCAACATTCCCCTCGACAAAGTAAGTTCGCAGTTATCAAAGTTCAAAAACCAGAAAAACATCATTGTTTTTTGCCAAAGCGGGGGAAGAAGCGGGCAGGCAAAAACTATCCTGGAACAAAACGGGTTTACCAATGTCGTCAATGGCGGCACCTGGAACAATGTAAATCAATTTATAAAATAAAGTCCGGGACATCCTCAAATCGGTTACTGAAATACCAAAAATCGATTTGAGGCTTTTTTTCTGAAGATTAATTATACCGGAAATTTTGAGAAATACCTATGTCAGCTATCACAAATCCATCTCTCCATTGGTATCCAAATGATATTTATCCCGTCAGGGCTTTTTCGTTTCTATAAACATACCGCACTTAAACCTTTAAATTCAAAAAGGTGCCTTTAAACTAAAATACTGTTACCTTAGCTATATGGATAAATTAGAGACCCTCGGCTTTGAATTCGAACCTGCATTAATCGAAGAAATTAAAAGATTCGGCGAACTGAAGCATTTCAAAGAAGGAGACGTCATTATGGATTACGGCAAATACATCCGTATGATGCCTTTGGTTATCAAAGGCACCTTGAAAGTACTCAAAAAAGAAGAGAGCGGTAAAGAAATCCTTTTATATTACCTGTCAAATAATGAGACCTGTTCGATGGCGTACAGTTGCTGTCTCGAAGAGAAAAAAAGCGATGTCAGAGCAATTGCAGAGGGAGATGTTGACATCATCGCTATTCCGCACAGCAAGCTGGATGAATGGCTGAATAAATACCCGAGTTGGAAAAATTACATCATGCGCAGCTTCAGTGAACGTTTTTCTGAATTGTTAAAATCAATTGAAAGCATTGCATTTCATAAACTGGATGACCGCTTGATCGCTTATTTGAAGGACAAACAACGCCTTTCAGGATCGAACGTTATTAAAGCCTCTCATTACCAGATAGCTGATGAATTGGCCACGTCAAGGGTTGTGATATCCCGGCTGCTGAAGATCCTGGAGAATAACGGCAAGATTTTACTTTACCGAAATGAAATCAAGCTCTTAAAGGACTTCGACTCTTGATATTATAAATCAAATTTACGAAATTTTATTACGAATGTAAACTACGCAAATACAAAAACTCAGCTTAAAATAGCGGTTACTTTATTTAAATTCTACAACAATAAATTCAGCAGGCCTTCACCATCTGCTAAACTAGCGAAGCGAAAGCCAGATTTGGTAATTAGTTGACTTTAACTGAACCAAATGTTCAGTGCCGACATTGATACCGTTAAGCGATGGGAACTGGGCAAGTCAATAGCAAACGTCACTTACAAAAGGCCTATTCATTCTATATGTGGATAAACCAATAGCACTGCGCCTCACCGCCAATTTGCTTTCTTTTCCTAAAAGCTTGAACTTAAGCACTAAAGGCGGCCATTTTGAAATTGTCCAAATGGGGTCAATCAGGTGTGGTTTATCCACTTTCGATATGCTTACGTGAATGTAAAACAGGTAAAATTTGATGCCCAAACTTTTTACGGCTTGTCCCGGACACCTGTCAGTTTTTCCAGGATCTTGTATCCGGGCAGATTACCCGGGAACATCTCTACCGATTTACGGTACATGTCGATCGCCTCGCGCTTTCTACCCGCCTGCAGTAGTGCTTTACCGTAGCTGTCATATGTGTTCCAGCTTGCGGGATATAGCAAAGTGCAAAGCTTCAGTGCTTCCAGCGCAGCGGTTTCGTGATGGTCGTCCAACAGTTCCAGCCCGAGTTCGTTCAACTCCCGCTCATCCGTAAAATAATGTAAGGTATCGGATTTCAGTCGGTTAAACAGTGTCGCCGCCGCGTCCGGCCCTTCTTTTAGCAACAGGCGGACATAAGGTTGAAAAAGGGATCGCTTGCCTGTCGGCTCCTGTTTGAAATACGATTGTCCATAGACGATATTGAAAACAGCCTTACAGGCGGTGCCGAAACCGCTGCTTTCGGCGTTATCTAATAAAATGAGCGTTCTTTGGCGTATGGGGTCGTGCCAGAAAAATGTAAAGAAGCCGGGTTCCCGACCGGTATGCATGATCATTTTACCTAAGCCGCCGGCTTCCGGCAGAAACCAACCCAGGCCGTAAGCCGCCGCTCCAAATTCACCGCCGGGCGTTGCTTTTGTCCCGTCACTTAAACGAAATGGTGTAAAAGCAGTGTCCAGGAGTTTTTTGCTAAGTATGCGATGTGCATCGAGGGCCTGGCCAAACTTCATCAAATCGCTTGTAGTGCTGATGATGTTGGTCGGCCCGTACAGGCCGCGCAGGTTGTAACTCCAGCGCCTGACCTTTTTGCTCACCGCAATCGGTTCGAGATCGCCCAGGTAATGATGACGGACAAGGTACCCGGTCACTTGATTCAGTTCAGACTGGCTGCTAAGCAGATAACTTTGTTTCATACCTGCGGGTAGGAAAATGTGCCTGTCCAGGTAAACAGCGAAACTTTCGCCGCTGACTTTTTCGACGATCAGCGCGAGTATGGCGTAGCCGACGTTATTATAGCGCCACTGGCTGCCTGGGCTAAACGCCAAAGGTTTGTGCGTCTTGCTCAATACAGATATAACAGAATCATTCGTAGCCGTGTAAGTGCTGTCGGCATCGATCAAGGGAAAGAACAGTTCTTCTTTATCCGGAAGACCGGAGGTATGACTTAGCAAATGGCGCACCGTAATGTCCTGATATGGAAAACCGGCGAAGAACCTTGTCAGCGGGTCGTCCAGATGCAGCTTATGCTGTTGCACCAACTGCAGCACGGCGATAGCGGTAAAGGTCTTGGAGACGGAACCGACCTGGAACGCCGACCTGACCGTGTTTTTCTTATGATCTTTCAGCTGTGCAAAACCGACGGAACGGCTATAGATGATTTTACGCTTTTCGGCTACGAGCACATTGCCGTTGAATAGATGTGCGGCGTCCAGCCTGTCTAACAGACTGTCCAACCTGTTAGAGGTTTGCGCAAAAAGCGGGGATGTGATACTGATGACTATAGTTAGCATAAAATAGCGCTTCAATTGTTCCATGTTGCTGTTGATTGACCGCCTAAAGAATATCAATAGGTGTGCCAGCGGCAAAGATGCATTTAGGCGCTTAAAACGGCACATTGTTGTTTATTCCCGTCTTCGAGTTGTTCGGATTCGTACGCGTTTGTTCGCAAACGAACCTATTTCATCTAGTTTTTGGATTACCGGCAATACATGCCTGAAGTATTAAAAAATCTGAGTAAGTCAAAGCCGGCTCAATGCGCACTTTCGCCGAGCACCTTTTCGGCATGTTCATTATGCGGGTCCAGTGCAATTAATTTTTGGTACATCCGGATGGCCTCGCTTTTCTTTCCGGACTTCAGGAGGGCTTCGCCATAGCTGTCATAGGCATTGGAACTGGCCGGGAAAAGATGAACATTGAGCTCGAGGATCGCGGTTGCTTCCGGCAATTGCCCTCTATACAGCATCCGGTAGGCCCACTCATTCAATTCAAATTCATTGGGGCGGAAAGCGCTATCTTTTTTCATTTGCGCGGTTACGAGCGGAATAGCCTGTTCAAAGCCGATGGTCTACAGGTGGGTACGGATCAAGGTCAGCAGATCGGCCTGAATGATTTCCGGCTCGTAACAACCGGCCGGTTCTTCCAGGAAATCTTCCGGGTTACCGCCATTGAGGTTGGTCAGGCGTCCCGGATATCGGCATCTGTGCATTTACCCAACTCTTCGTTAGTTTCTACCAGGAGAGCCTGCATGACCCGGTTGACCAGGCTCAATAAAGTGAATTGCTCTGCAAATTAATTCGATGCTTTGATCCAGGCAGGCAGGTTCTTTTTTAACTGGATCTCCCCGCTGGTGAACTTTCCGGCGTCATCGTCCAGTAAGTTGTTTAGTGTAGTAATTGTTGAATCGCTTTCCATGTTGTTTTGCTTTAAGTCCAAATTTATAGACCAAAATGTTTCTTAAGGGTGATAAACATCAGCGGGAACAATGATACTAATCAGCTATTAACCGCTTTGCATTCAGTTACTTTACAAGCAAAATTTCAGACGATGACCAGCAAAGCAAACAGTGAGCCAGGGATACCCAAAGAAACTCCTCCCATACAACCACAACCCGAAGTAAAACCACCGGTGGAACCCGTAACGCAGCCCGGTCCGGTAGAGGATCCTCATGTTCAACCTGAAGAACGGCCTGAAGAAATATCGCCTTATGATTTCCCGCCTCCGGGTGAGGGTTTTTTCCCGGAGATATTTGAATAAGTTGATCCAGCCATCATGAAAACAGCGACGGACAACGAAACATTGAAAACCATCTTTGAAAGAAGGGCGGTCAGACAATACCTTTCTGATATACCCGATGACGATATCCTGGAAAAGGTGATCGAGGCGGGCCGGATGGCACCGTCGGCCATGAACCGCCAGCCCTGGAGATTCTATATCGCGACTCACAAGGACACGATCTCCGCATTCTCCAAGGCGATCGCCAAGGTCGCTTCAAAAGCGATGCTGAAAAATGCGGTCAAACATCCGCTGGAAACCATAAAGACACTCGTGCATTTCACGTCCGGACCCGTGCATTTGGACAGCGAAGACAACATTTTTCACGGCGCGCCGGTCGTGATCTTTATCACTGCAGCCCGGGACAATGAATGGGCTGGCCTGGATATTGGCATGTGCGCGCAGAACATGATGCTCGCAGCCAAATCGCTGGGCCTGGACACTTGTCCTGTCGGGTTTGCCAAATATATTGGTAAAACGCCGGTATACCACAAACTGGGGATACCACCCGCTGAAGAGGTGCAGCTCGCTGTTATCCTCGGTTATGGCGATGAAAAACCTGAACCGCACCCCAGGATAAAAAACAATGCCATTTTTATTGACAGGATGGAATGTTGTTAAAAAGCCTATGCGGTCAGGCGGGTAAGGTATACCTTTCAGCTATGGCCTGAAATATAGCCTTTCGCGAGGCATACGGATTGAGCGCTTCACCCTCTATTTTTTCAGCGCATAGCGCCAGTTTCTCGTCTTTGACCGAATTCCGGAACCATTTGGAATAATCGTGCCTGCCGAGGTGATACGACCATGTTTCGTCATCGACACCGCTGCCCATTTGGATGAACATTAGCAGATTGCTGGCTTTCAGGTTCGTACGGTGAGCGGGGCCGTTAAAATAAAAACTATTGTACCCCATATCGCCGGTAGCGTATTTGCGTTTATGCCGCAGCAGCAATGGAACCGGCATATCACTTCTGATCAGCCGGGGTTGCGGATGGCTTTTTTGCCAGACCATAACATCGCCTTTTTGCAAGACCTGGTCCGGGGGCAGCGTTATTTCTTCAGCAACAAGGCTGGTGAACGACCGCATGGCCTGATCGGGTACTTCGCCCATGATCAGGGCGGTATTGACCTTTTTTACGAGTTCGCGGTCCAGTAGTTCAGGGCGGGTAGTAATGACCATAAAACTATTAAAGTCTTCCGGGAGTTCCACCGGGCCGGAGCTGTGTTCCCGGGGCATTAAATGATGCGCCTCATCCATGATGATAAAATGCGGGTGGCCGGTTGCGCGGCGCAGCTCAGCGACCGCATGCCATAACTTCTTAAAATAGTCGCGACGGTCAGCCAGCGGTACGGTCAGGATACAAACGACCACATTTTCTTCCGCCTTGGTCAGCAAGTCGATCACTTCGCTAACCGGCGGTGGTTGGCTGCTGTTGCCAATGGTGAGCACCCCGGGCAGCTCCTGGTAGTCACCCTCCGGGTCGATCAGGCAAAACTGGTAAGCCTTCGCGACCAGTTTTTCAATGAAGGCAGCCGCCAATGTAGTTTTTCCAAACCCGGACGTGCCTGCCAGCAGGATCTTTTCACCATAAGGGCATATCCGGAACGGGGAACCGTCCATTTGCCGTCCTAAAGTCAGGTAGTGCCGCGACAGGCACAGGTCCAGGTCTTCCAAATCATTGGCAATCAGCCGGTCAATGAGCTGCACCACGCCATCACCGTAGGGCTTATCTGTTGTCCAGTCAGCTATCCCGGCAATTTGTGGTAACGCATTCTGCACGGCCACTGCGCATTCAGCGGCCAGCAGCATGGCATTATCATTCTCTGCATCACCGATCGCCACCGTATTATGTTCCGATAGATGCAGTTCGTGGAGCGCATGGTGCAGGCCGGTGGCTTTGTTGATGCCGGGTGGCAAAACCATAATGGCTCCTTTATTGAAAATCAGTTGGTATTCTAACCCTGTCGACCTGATCGCATCGAGTACGGCATCCTGGTAGGGTTCCCAGCTCGCAACAATGACCTGTCCAACCACGAAGGGGACATTCTGTTTTTTTAAAAGCTGTTTAAATGATTCGGGCGGGGGCGCACCCAAAAGCTGTATTTCGAGCGTCGCAGGACAATAGACCACTGCGCCGTTCTCGGCAACGATACGGTCAAACAGGCTGTATTCCGGGAACACGCTTTTTAGCTCTTCCAGTTGCCGCCCGGTCACCAGGATAAGTTTCCGGCCTGTCGCCTTCAACTGTTTTAAGGCCCCGATGGCCCCCGGCGCTACCCGGTCATCACTGGCCAGGGTGCCGTCGTAGTCGGTCGTCAGGATATGATAGCGCATTATATACAGGGTTTTAATTGAAATCGACCATGCCGGACGGAAAGATCAGCAGCGGCATTTTTTGTTTAGCAAGGGCTCTTTTTGTTTCGCTATGTGCGAATAAACGGATGAGCCAAGGTCGCTGGTGATGGAATAAGGCTAACAAGCCGGTGCCGGTTTCCGTACTTAAACCGTTTAACCTGCTGATCACATCCTTTCCGCCCACTTCATGGTAGGTTAAACCCTGGTATTTGAACTGCATCAGCTGTTCCTTAAAGGCAGTACCCTGGGTACTTTTGACGGCTTCTTTCGAAGCAGGGTTAATCACATGAATAATTTCCAGTTGGTAATGAAAAAGCCTGCCCAGTTTTGCCAGGTAATGGATCGCTTTAAAGTCTGCCTGGTCAAAGTCAGTCGCGAAGATCACCTTTCGTATTTGTTCCAGGTCGGTTTTGGAAGGAACAATAAGTACCGGGCAGGTAGCATGGTTTACGATGGAATTGGTGTCGTCGCCATATAAGGCTTCTTCCTTATCATGGGAACGCGCCCCCATCACGATCAGTTCGACATTGTTTTGACGTAAGAGATCGGCGACAGCCATTTCCAGGTTGCAGTCGTTCAAATCAAACGAGATAACCGGTTTATAGTCACCCGGCTCCAATTCATTGCTCAGTGATTCCAGGCCTTCCGTCAGCAGCTCCAAACCCTGTTTGCTGTGTTTTTTGCGTTCGGTGAACTCGTCCACGATCCATCCGCCGCCGCCGTACGCCCCCATCGTGGCGTAATCAATATAAGTATGGAACAACAACAGGTCAGTATGTAATTTCCCGCTGAGCATGAGCCCGACTTCTGCCGCACAGGTTGCATTTGCCGAAAAATCGGTGAACCCGCCAACCTTTAGTTTCCAGGACTTGGTCGACTTTCTGCAAAACTTTAACGAAACGCTGCTCGGCATCCGAACCAATGACCAGGTATCTTCCTTTCTGGAAAAACTAAAGGAGGCCCGGCTGGTCACCGACCTGATCTATCACCTGTACGACGTACGCCGGAGCCTTGCGGAATGGCAGCAATTCTTTGCGCATAATGATTGGCAGGAACTGAGCCTGCGGAAGTTCAAATTCGTGTTAAGGGACGGGCAACTGGATACCGATACGACCGTACCACGGGAGATCTTTAAAAAAGCCAAGGATTACCTGGATTACTTAGGAAATTTGGAATTTGACCTCTCCACCACGGCCATCGCCTACATCCCAGTGCTGCGCACTTCGCGAAGCCTGCTGACCAAGAACGGCACGAAGCTTTACGAGGATGTATTTAAGGAAACCGTACACGCCCAGTATTTTAAGGGGAAGCTGAGCAAGGAAGGCGAACAGATCTTTACCGGCCTGCAGTTCTATGAGGCGATCAAAAAGGAAAAGAACGGCTCCCGCGAGCAGCGGGACAACTTTAAGCTGTTCGAGCAATTTATCGGCAAGAGCTTTTTCAGGGACCAGGAGCTGCATATCACCGCTTACCAAGGCGCCGGCGTAGACAACCAGGAGATACGCGTGGACCTGCCCGGGGAAAGGAACGATATGCCAATACAGGACCTGGGGGACGGTGTGCAGGCGGTGATCAACTTGCTCTTCCCCGTGTTCACCGCCAAAAATAATTCCTGGATATTTATTGATGAGCCGGAGCTCAACCTGCACCCCGGTTTTCAGAACCTGTTTATCCGGACGCTGCTGGAGAATGAGGTGCTGAAAAGAAAAAACCTAAAATTCTTTATCAATTCACACTCCAATCATATGCTGTCAGAGGTACTGCTGGGCGGCTCAGAGAACGCGGAGATCTATGTCATGAAAGCCAGGGACCAGAATTCCTCGGACATCATGCCATTCAAAGGTTCCGAATCGGCCACGCTGGAATTACTGGGGGTATTAAATACTTCGACGCTCATCAGCAACTGTTCGGTATGGGTCGAAGGGGTGACCGACCGCCTTTATTTCCGGGCCTTCCTCAGCGCTTATTTAAACGGGCAGGCCTTTCAACCCATAGAGGGCCTGAATTATACCTTTATCGAATACGGCGGCAGCAACCTCACCCATTACCTGTTCGGGGATACCACCGCGGCGCCGGCGATGGATGAGGGCATCCGGGCTTATTTTACCAGCAATAAAATATTCCTCATCAGCGATACGGACGCCAATAAGAATAAGAAGCACCAGTATTATAAAAAACTTGAAAAGGCCAGGACCTTCGTTTACCACGAAACGGAATACCCGGAAATCGAGAACCTGTTGCCGCCGGCAGTCCTCGCTATGTTCTTAAAAGACCGGCTGAGCATCGATCCTGTAATAAGTGATAAAATCTGTAAAAATTCCTACGCGAAGACGAAGCTAGGTAAATTCCTCAGCCGGGAATTCGCCAAACACCAGGTCAACCGTAAAGTGGAGGCCAAAACCGGCGGAACGCTGACCACAGGCTATAAAAATATGCTGGCGGCATTCCTGATCGCCGGGGTAAGGGATAAAACGATCACCTGGGAAATGCTGTCGGTAAACCCGGTCGTCCAAGCCATCACCACGGACCTGTACCGCTTTATCAGTTTGCATAATCAAAAGAGCCTGTTGGAATAAGATAGGTCCAAGATATTTGATTTATGTAAGTCACGCAAATCTATACTCAAGTCAACCTCGAAAAACAAAAAAATCCTCGCGCGCCCCCTGGATGAGTTTTGCCATCGCTAGCAATAAACCTCGAATGAAGGATAACTGAACATTATCATGACTAACCGGGCAGTTTTTCAAAGCTTCAAATGGAAGTGTTTAAACCCCGCTATGAATTCAAAATAGATAGTTGTGAATCTGAGTATTGTGTCTAGAAGCAGTCGTGCTCGGAAGAGTGAAGGTCATGTCTGAAATATCAGAGACGGAAAATTCTCCTTTATTGGAAATTTCTCTCCCGGTCAGGCGCGGTTTTCTGATTTACATCTTCTATATATGAGTAACCCGGTTGGTTACTAAAGGATTTATTTATTTGCTGACGTGGATTTTAATATCGTATAGTAAAGCCGGCTACCCAATCGCATATTCCGGGTGATGATGACAGCTTGTCCGGTGAGTCCGGTTTTAAACGGAATGATGTGTCGGCTGTTGGTAAGCAGCCCTTTGGTCAGGCGCACGCTCGCCAGGAAACCGCTGTCTGAAGGAATGCTTGAAATGAAATCAAGTTTGCCTGCAACATAGCCTGTTTCCTGGTAAGGGTAGGCGTCAAAGCGAAGTTCAACGTCTTTGCCCGTGTCGATCTTCCCAAAGTTGTTCTGCGGCAGGTAAACCTCAGCATACAGCGACCCTTCATTGGGACTTACATAACCTAAGACAGTTCCTCCGCGAAGATATTGGTTCTCCTGCAGGGGAAGTGTGAAAAATACCTGTCCGCTGGTAGGAGAACTTAGCACATATTTGAGCAGCCAGTCGTCGACCCGGCTTTTTAAGGATTGGAGGTTTTGAACAAAAAGTTCTTTTTCCTGTGCGAAATCATGGTCGAGCTGATCAAGGTCTTTTTGTTTCTCACGTTTCGAAGTTAAGTTGGCCAGTACCGCAGCATCTAATTCAGGAATCGATATTTGTTTGCTGATCAGTTTACTGTTCTGGCTTCGGTACTCTTCCGTAGTGATTACTTTCTCCTTATAGAGTTTTCTATTCATGTCGAAAGATTCATTGGCCAATCGTAAGTCTTGCTCTGTTAAAGTCCTTTTGAACCTGATAGTCCGGCTGGCGCTATCTAACGCGAGGATATCATCTTCCAGGCTCCGCTTCTTTCGGTCGTAGAATCCATTCACCATGTAATCATTAAATTGTTGAACCGAGTTCATAAACTGCTGGTACGTTTGCTGAATTTCTCCGAGCTGACCATAAGTGGTGCTGAATTGAGCTGAGGCCTCCGCCATCCGGTTCATGTCCAGCAACCGGGTACAGCTTTCTATTTTCGCGGAGAGGTCGATAACTTCTGAATGACTGGCTGTACTTTCAAGCCAGCCAATCACCTGGTGTTGTTTAAGTGATTGGCCGTTTCGTACGAATAACCTGACCAGGCGGCCGTCCTGTCTGGCCAGGAGTTCTTTAGGCGCGTTCTGACTGGTCAGTTTTGATTTTACAATGATGGTATCCGGATATTTGATCAGCCAGGCTGCCAGCACCACAATTGCCAGGACACCGATAAAGATATAGATGGCCATGCGCTCCAGCAGGCCGGATTTGGTGGTGATCAGTTCCTGGGCCAGTTCTGAGCGCTGCAGGATGGTTTTAGAGAGGTCCCTTTTCTGTGAGGCGACGGTTTTTTCAATGGTATCGTTCATGCGTTTAACTACCTAATTCCAACTGGTTTTTGACTAGTTCATAATAATGCCCTTGGAGGTCGGTCAACTCCTGGTGCGTACCCTCTTCTACGATCCTGCCTTCATGCAGTACAACTATTTTATCGGCATTCCTGACGGTGCTTAAGCGATGGGCGACGACGATCACGGTCCTGTCCTTGAAAAAATGATCGAGTTGGCGGACGATGGCTTTCTCGTTATTGGCGTCGAGGGCATTCGTAGCTTCATCGAAAAACAGGAATTGCGGTTGTTTGTATACCGCGCGCGCGATCAGCAGGCGCTGCCGCTGCCCCTGGCTGATACCGATACCTTCGGCACCCAGCCTGGTATTCAGCCCGTTAGGGAGCGACTCGATGAAGCTTAACAGGTTGGCTATGGAACAGCTTTGGATCAACCTGTCCTGGTCTATATGATCGTCCCCGACGGCGATATTATTGGCGATCGTGTCGTTAAAAATATAGCCATCCTGTAAAACAGCTCCGCATTTGCTCCGCCAGAAAGAATGGCTGATCTGTTTCAGATGGGTGTCCCCGACTTTCAATTCACCATGGTAGAGGTCATATATCCGGAGCAGTATCTTTAGAAGCGTGGTTTTACCGCTGCCGCTGGTGCCAACGATCGCAGTGACCTGTTGTTGCGAAATCTCCAGGTTGATGTTCCTCAGAACGGGTTCGTTACCAGCACCCGGGTAGGAAAATGACAGGTCCTTAAAGTAGAGGGATTTGTCCGCGGGCAGGAGCTGGGAGAATACCTTGTTATCGGGTTCCTCGCTCGACAGCTCATGGATCTCGTTCAGGCGTTCCATGCTTATTTTGGCATCCTGGAGGTTCTGGGAAAGCGAGATGAACTGGCTGACAGGGCTGTTGAGCTGCCCGATAATATACTGGATGGCCAGCATGGTACCTAAGGTGAGCTCACCCTTAACGACCATCTGGGCGACCATGTACGTGATCACGATGTCTTTGGTTTGGGATATGAACAAGCCGCCGGCGGATTGCCATTGGCTGAAATTGAGGCTCCTGAAATTTAAGCGGAAGACATTGGCCTGGATATTTTCCCAGCGCCATCGTTTCTGTTTCTCCGCGTTGTTCAGCCTGATCTCCTGCATCCCCTGGATCAGTTCAAGTGTTGAATTGTTCTCTTTCGAGGAAAGCCGGAAGGTTTCATAGTTTATTTTCCGGCGGATACCCATGAAGATCCTGATCCAGCCGAAATAAGCGAGGTTCCCGACCAGAAATACCAGAAATAGCTGGACGCTGTA
This sequence comes from Mucilaginibacter sediminis, assembly GCF_051903035.1. Taxonomy (NCBI): domain Bacteria; kingdom Pseudomonadati; phylum Bacteroidota; class Sphingobacteriia; order Sphingobacteriales; family Sphingobacteriaceae; genus Mucilaginibacter; species Mucilaginibacter sediminis. The sequence goes on along the minus strand of NZ_CP170602.1, from coordinate 4,988,795 downwards.
TAATACCAGTACAGCGGCGTAGACAACGAAGCTGAACAAAGAGAATACGGTGGTCAGTGTTTGGCCGGTCAGGAAGGATTGAACCTGTTTATTGTCTTCCAGGCGTTGCAGGGTGTCACCGGTCTGGTGCAGGTCGAAATATGATAGTGGCAGGCGGGTCAGTTTGATCCAGAAATCTGAGAGGATCGATATGTTGATGACATTGGAGACACGTAATTGTAACCTGCTTCTGATAAAACCGATGACGGTCGTGCTGAAGGTCAGCATAAGCTGGGCGCAGAGAATGACCGTAATGAACGATAAATTATGGGTGTTGATGCCGGTATCGACGATGCTTTGGGTCAGAAAGGGGAATATCAGTTGTAAGATGGAACCGACAATGATCGAAACGGATATGCTGATCAGCTGGGGCCTGGTTTGGCGGAAATATTGAAGAATGATGCCCCAGCCCAGTTTTTGTTGTTCCTCGCCTTCGTTCTTGTAAAAGTCGCTGGTTGGTTCCAGGAGCAGAAGGGTCCCTGTAGCTCCTTTTTCGGCCGATCCGTTCGACAGCCAGAAATGCAGGAATTCCTGTTTGTCATAGGTGACTATGCCTTTTCCGGGATCAGCGATCCGAATTTGTTTTTTGCCCGCGGAGACGAGGACCACAAAATGGTTCTGGTCCCAGTGCAGGATAGCCGGCAGCGGCGCCGCAAGCAGCTTTTCAAAACTGATCTGCAGACCCCTGGTACGGAAGCCGATCCGTTCCGCAGTTTCGCTGATGCCTAAAAGGGAAACGCCCTGTTTGCTGTAACCTGCTTTTTGCCTTAAGGTATCGGCACTGTAATGTTTGCCGTAATATTTAGATACCATCCGGAGGCAGGTCGGCCCACAGTCCATGACATTGAGTTGGCGATAAAAGGTGAAGGCCATGAGATGCGGGACTAGTTTTTAAGCAATTTGTTTAATATTTTTTCGAGGGCGGCCTTATTCGAAGGTCTCGGGGCCTCCGGCGATACCACTTCATTTTTATTGTTGATGATGATGTAGCGCGGTATCGCGGTGATCTCAAAATAGTTCGCGAGGCTTGATTTGAAATCGTCCGGTAGGAGGAAGGAATTCTTCAGACCGAGGGTTTGCGATTTCATTCTCCACTTTGAAGGTTCCCGGTCAAAGGATAGGTACAGGAACTTCACTTTCCCGGCGTATTTCTTTTCCAGTTCCTCGGAGAAAGGGAACTGTTGCAGGCAGGGTACGCACCAGGAGGCCCAGCAATCGATGACCGTCGGCCCTTCACCTACCTGGTCTGATAAGGTCGCTTTGTTCCCGGCGGGGTCGACGAGCTGGCCCGCAAGCACGTCCGCTACTGTTCCCCGCGGCCTTGATTTGTAGTTGAAGTACAGTGAGTCAATATTTTTCCTGTAGACCGATGACGGGTAACGCTCATGGTAAACATTAAGTACGGAATCAAATGAGCTGAAAGGGTGCTTGTGATTGTTAATGAGTAAAGTCGCTAAAAGCCGTTCCTGTATCTGTTTGTTATCGTAATGTTTATTGATCGTCCGGAAAACCCTTCTGAAGGTTTCTTCATCATCCAGCCTGCTGCTGAGCCGCGGACGGTTTTGGTACAACAGCACATAATAATAGGCTTTAAGCGCGAACTCTCTCGAGCGGAAGAATGAACGGGGATCATTGAAATTTATATTGTTCAAACTATCGATATAGCCCCTGGGGTAGTCTTGGAAATCAAGGTCTTTTACGATATTCTGCATCGGTTCGAGCAAATTGCCGACGTAATCGGCTTTGATTTCCATAAAGGCCAGTTGGTGTATGGTCTTCGGAAGTTTGTACTTGCGGGCATAGTAATCCAGGTATTTCAGCCTGGCCTGGTATTGATTGGTAACGGTATCAAAGAACACTTTTACATCGTGCCCGACTTCTTTGAAGCCAATATCTCCACCTGCGAACAAGCCGCCGGTATGGTAGGTCAGCGAGTCGAAAAGTGCGTAAATATTTTTATTGGGGCCCTGGTAGTCAAATTCGTAGAAAAAAGGGCTCATGAATTTCCCATTGAGCTTGTCAGCCCCGCGCGTCCCTGCTTTCGGCATCTTTTTGACCCTGATCGTCAGTTGGTCACCCGGTATAATGAATGATTCGTGTCCAAACCCATCCGCGAACAAACAGATCGAGGTATCCCTGACGGCGAAAACACAGGTTATGGCGTTCGTTATCCCTGTATCGATGGATAGCAGGGGGAAAGCGGGAAGGTGCTCTCCCGGATTGTTGCTCAGTGGCCTGAGCAACTGGAAATATAAGCCCCTTTTTTGGGTTCCGTCGAATTGATAGCTTACCCTGAACCTGGATTGGGACAGGCCCCGGAGCTGAAAGATGAGGCAGAAAATGAACGCGATAATGAATTGGCGCATGAAATTTAAAATAGGATGTTTTGAACTGGCGTACCTGTAAAAACCCGGCGGACCTATGGTCCACCGGGCTGGTCAGGCGCTTAATTAAGCATATTTGCAGGTAGAATCATCACAGCAATCATATTTCTCGCAGATGGAATCCGCCTTATCCTGGCAGGCATCAAGGTCACCGCAGTTAGAAGGCATATCATCTGCGGCTGCGCATGATCCGGTGCCTGTCGAATAAAAATTGCACTGTACATTGTCAGGCGGTTGCACATAACCACCAAATACATTTTTCATTTGATCCCGTGTAAGCAACTCCGACTCCCCTGAAGCCCATAAATTTAATGTTGAATTTCTCATGATTAATAACTCGAATAATGTTAAGAATTGATTGTTTAAGCGCCACGACGTCCGCGGCTTTTTTTAAGGTTTTAAGCATACTTGCAGGCCGCGTCATAGCAGCAATCGTATTTTTCGCAAGCTGCATCGGCCTCGTCCTGACACGAATCCAGGTTTGAGGAATCACTGCAACCGTCGAAGTCATCGAGTACCCCACAGCCGGCAGAAGTTCCGAAATTGCATTTAATGCCGTCATTGGGGGGCTGCACGTAGCCACCTAATACATTTTTCATTTGCTCCCTGGACAGCATTTCCGAACCAGCGTAGGAAAGCGATCCCAGTTCTGACTTTTTCATAAAATAATAAAAATTTAAGTAAATGATGGCCGCCTATTATCAGGCCCGGCGACTTCAAGGCACGATCTTATTGCTTAAGCGTGATAGAAATACCTGAGGTCAGCGATCGAGTAAGCAGGCGGCAGCTGATGGAACCTGGAAAAGGCAGAGTCTTCTCCGGCTGAGGAAATAAAAAATGTCGGGGTCGATTCGATCTTCATCGCCCGGCACCATGCAAACATCCCCGCGATCCTGGCTTCCTGCTGCTGGAGTTCGCCGTTCATGGGATACCTGGCCGCGAATGCCCCGTAATCTTTTTCAGGTGCGAGGTACCAGTCATCAAGGGCTTTCCTGGTCATGGCGGGGTCTTTTCGCTGCGCGATCGCCAGAAGATGTTTTACGGGTGGCTTTTTGTGGTCAAGATCTGAAGTCGTAGCGGTGAAAATAATTTGTACCTGCAGGTTGGGATTGTGTTCAACGAATTCCTCGATGACCTTATGCGCCCTTCCGCAAGGGCCGCAGTATGGATTGCAGACCTTGATTATCTTATAAGGGGCCTCTGGGTTGCCGATCGTAATTCCCAGGCCCCTGGGGTCAGCGATGACCTGTTTTTGCTTTTTCAGCAAGGCCCCGAGGACAAGCTTGTCATTTTTCAGCTTTTGCAGTTCTGTTCTAAAGTATTTTCCTTCTTTGGCCCCTTCAAGCGCCGGCATGATCAATTTCACAGCTAAGAGCGGGAATGCAAAACAAACCAGGATCTTCATGACTAGGGTTAAGTTCAACATGTCCGGGGATATGCTGCCATACCAGTTTTGCGTTGCTACGACAAGGAACTGCATCCCTAAAGTGAACAGGACGCAAAGACACAATATACACCAGTTTTTGGCGATTCGCCATTGATAATAAACCGAAAACAAAATGTAAGGCAGCGCCGCGGTGTTCAGCCAGGCCAAAACGAATAGGACTCTTGGGCTAGTCATCCCTTCGGACAACAGGAGGAGGAGCATTCCGGTGAAATAGGTAAAGCCGATAATGCTCCAGCTAAGTCCCATGACTTTTGAAGCTTTTGACTGCAGGACGGAACTGCAGTTCACCTTTTTTCCGGAGGAGCAAATTTGTTGCAGGATAGGGTTGTGCTGGTCCAGTTCGTATAACAGCAGCAAACCGCCGATGATACCCCCGCAGACCGTCAACAGTGAGAATAAAAAAGGGAAAATGGCGTTCCTGTCCTGCGCCAACGCGATAACCCCGCTGAGCACGACCAATGCAGGAATGGCCAAGGCGGCCAGGAAAGCCCCGGTCTTCTTTTGCCGCTCCTGTTTTATCTTAATCTTATAATCTTTTTCGCCAGCTCCTGCTGAGGCTTCCGCCAGCAATACTACACCTGAGGATCGTTCCAGGAAAAGATCTTTCGGAATAGCTTTCCATTTATGGTTTTCCGGGTCAAAAAAATCCACCTGTGTTTCTTTGACCTCCCTGACCACGGTAAAGAAATCTTCTCCGGTCTGTTTTCCTTTGATCTGGGCGATCAGCGGCACCGGCATCTCTGAAAACCTTTTAGCATCGATCCTAAGCCCGATATTATCTATGCCGATCTGCTTCAGGACGTCGCTGATACTCAGCAGGCTGGGGTAGTCTGGGTGATTTTCAATCTCTATAGCAAGCGTCGTGTTCGAAATATCCACCTTTAGCAAGGTCGCGAATAAATGGGCGATCTCAGGCCCGTTCATTTTAGGCTCTAAAAGCCTGTTCAGCAAATTTATCATCAGAATTCTAATTGAAAGACCAGTGAATAGCTTGCAGGCTAGGTGAAAGGTTAGGTCCTTGAAAAAGTCAAGATGAAATTCAAGAGAGAGCGTGTCGTTCTGGTAAATATAGTTTCATTTGTTTTAAAGTATTAGGTACGTTAATTAACTCCGTAGAGAATAATTTCCTAAAATTATACACATGATTTCCATTAAAGAAATATTATTTGTAACAATTTTGTGTTAATTGTAAAAACATATCAAATATCTATTCTTATTAAGAATTAATTTTCATGTAATTGTGTTTATTTTCTTTGCTTTTTAACTATTATACAAATATGATATAGGAAACAAGCATGCAGTACATTTTGATGGATTCTGGTGTTTAAAAAATGACCTCGGATATCTTTTATTTTTGCATTTCTTTGTCGCTCCGGCTCGGAAGATTACCTTTTTTTCAGGGTGAAATAAAATCTACTGGAATAGGCTTACCCGTGGCGGATAATGTGTTTGTCCACTTTTTCTTTTGTGGTCGGTTTTACCGCATGTCCGTGGTAGCCTCCTCATTTTTAGTAAAATCCCCAATCTCAAGCCGTAAAATATAGGGTTCTGCAAAATTGAGCTTGACTATTGCTGATGATGCTTTTTTCCATTTCTGGTGATCAATGGCTTCGGAATATCTACATTAATAACCTCCGGTTCCCGACTGTCGAACTACCGAGCAATCCTCGGCAGTTCGACGGAGATGGAGTTTGACTCCTGCTTTAAGGGCTTTAATCGAAAGCTTACTTTGTCCACAAGGAAAAACAATGCCATTCGTAAAAGATTTTTATAAGAACGGAATTATACCTTCACCCCTGATGGTTAGATGCTTGTGTACATCTATATTGAAATATTATACCTCATAAGTTTTTCCATCATTGGCAGTTTTAGCATTTTTTGCAACAACTAAAATTCGTTCTAATTCTCCTTCGAGGAATATATTTTTAAGTGTCTGGGAATAGAAAACTTGTCCCGTTTAAATAATATTGTTAGTTGATTTAAGGGAGAGCCGGATTCATCGTGCAATTGAACGTCAATTGCGGTTTCGCCATTGGGGATTTGATAAATTATAATTTGATCGTTATTGATAACCTTTAAAGCTATGTGTTTCTTTTGAACTTGTTATGTCTTCAAGGGCAAAACCGCAACTAAAAAAACTCGAAACTGTTAAATATATAAAACAGACCACTTAAAGAGTCATTCCCGCAGCAATTTTGCTATTGATATTATCAAAATAATTCACGTATGTTACCAGGTTTGGTTCTATCCAGCTTAGTAAATCGTAAATCGTTTGGATTATTCTTTGAACATGAGCAAAATCAATCCTATTATTTAGAAAGCATATCGGTTCGTTGTGGTAAACACGGTTTCTAAACAGCCTAATCTCATTCAGTTTGGTTGCCATAACGCTACGGTTAACAGCGGCTGGCTTTAGCGGAAAACTGTTTAATGGAGCACCACCTACTAATCTGAAATGGTGATTTTCAAACAGGCTGGTCCAAAAACCAAATGTCTGTTCGGCAATTACCTTACCCGAGGTTACTACCGCCCCCTTCGCTATTATGGTATTTTCTGCCTTTTGAACAGAATTTCGCATTTGATACCGGGATGGGGCTAATGAAGGATTACTCATAAACCGGCTTTTCTGATTAACTATCCAGTCAGTATCTGTGAAATAAGCTGAGACTTTCTCGTTGACTGCATTTCTTAGGAAAATCTCAAAAAGGTTTAAAAGCGGGTACGCTTCCTGGGATACCCTAAGGTTTATTATATATAGTTTTTGCGCCTTTGATTTTGAGTTACCACAAGCATTTAAAAACCGGTCTAATCGACTTCGGTTGGCTTTCGCGAGATCCATTTATTGCTCATCGAATGAAATCGACCGAGGTTCATCGTGATTATCTAACCGGAGAAGAGTTGTCCCGTTTAGCTTTAAAACGATTTCCTAAAAAGCTAGGCTTAGTTCGCGATATATTCTTATTTAGCTGCTACACTGGTTTATCCTATGCGGATACTGTAAAGTTGAGCATCGATGATCAGGTTGTGGATAATGGTGAAACCTGGATTCAAACTCATCGTGTTAAAAAGAATAACCGTGTGCGTGTGCCGCTTCTTCCACCGGCCAAAGCTCTTCTAGAACATTACAGGAAACACCCTCGTACGCCAAAAGACAGGCTATTTCCTAATATTAGTAATCAAAAAGCCAATGCTAATCTTAAGGACATTTCAAAACAACTGGGTATTACAAAACGGCTCACTTATCACTGCGCCCGGCATACATTTGCGACAACAGTTACGCTGACTAATGGTGTTCCCATGGAAACCGTCGGACAAATGTTAGGACATAAAAACATTCGCTCTACTCAACATTATGCACGCGTTACCGACACCAAAGTTCATTTAGACATGCAGAAAATTAAGGCAAAATATAGCGGACAAATCTTGTATTTAACAGACTTTCAAAATTGACAATGGTCTATCACATTGTGATACAATCTTATTTTTTGCAAGAATTTTCAATGATATTTTTTGCATTCGGAAACGATTAGGCAGCAAAAAGCCTAAGTCGAATGAAATGTCAAAGCCTGGCACTTTAAATCCTTCTTATTATAACCAACTGAAAATAAAATAAATAATATACAAATAGTGTTACCTTTTTAGATATTTTTGTAACAATTATCGATGTCAATTCACCAACTCATTATGGAACAAATCAGCCACATAAAAAGGGGTAAAGTCTTGTTTCCAACAGATTTCAGGGGAATTGGAACTGATTCAGCTATTAAGATGAGCCTTTCAAGAATAGCCAAACAGGGGCACTTAACAAGGCTGTCCCATGGTATATACTTAAAGCCGGGGCGATTGTCAAAAAAACAGGAAGCCGTTCCGGCACCAGAGTTCATAGCTGATGCTATCGCCGAACGGGAGAATATTAGAATAAGGCCTGCCGGTAATTACGCACTATATCACTTGGGCTTTGAGAGCGATAAGCCGGCTGTTCTGACCTATGTGACCGATGGTGAGCCGAGGAAAATATCTATCAACGACCATACCATTGTGTTTAAGTCAACGACACCCAAAAAGTTAAGTATGAAAGGTCCGATAAGCAGCCTGATCATCCAGGCTTTGGAAGAAGTAGGTAAGGACAAGATTACTACGGAATTGGAAGTCAAAATTAAAAAAGCGCTTCAAAATGAAGATGCAAAAAAGATAATGGATGACATCAAAAAGGCTCCGGCCTGGATTTATAATTTAATGCTAAAACTTAAATAACGAGGGATATGAGATTACAAACAAATCATCAACTTACACTACCTTGGCAGGCTAGTACAAGCAACAATGTAGTAGATGAAACAGATCTTTGGAAAGACCTGCATTCGGTGATCGCGCGCTTTCCAAAAGAAGATCACGAGGTGCTGCCTGGCCTCAAATGGGGGTATTGCTATCAGTTGTACACCCCCGCGTTCTGGAAACTTCAGTATATATTAAATTCATTCTCTGTTGAAAATAACGCCCACCAGATCAGTAGTAGCCTGATCGAAGAAATTTTGCTGTGTATTTTAGGTGGTTATGGCATCCCTTCGGAGATGGGAATGATTGCTTTTAGCAGATTTAAAAATGAAAATTTAATACGCAGGGACGTTTCTTTTACGGAAATATCCAAAGCGTTGACAACGCCATTCCAGTTAAGCGAGAACAGGTTTGTAAAATATCGTTTTGCCAATCAAAAAGCCAAATACATCTATCAATTTTTGAACAGGAGCGATTTAGATGCTTTGGCCGAGCTTGATGATTTGAGCTTGAGAGCCTGGTTAATTACATTAAAAGGGATCGGGCCTAAAACAGCATCCTGGATTACCAGGAACTGGCTGAGAAGCGAGCGGGTTGCTATCCTGGATGTACATATTTTGAGAGCAGGGGTAATCACAGGTTTTTTCAGCCGCAATTTTAATATTGTCACCGAATATTATGACTTGGAGAAAAAATATTTAACATTCTGCCAGTTTCTTGAAGTCAGGCCATCTGATATGGATGCAATTATTTGGAGTTATATGAAAAAGAATAATAAATTAGCACTAAATATTTTATCTTCAATAACTTAAACTTATCTAATATGTCCGGAAGCTCCAGCAGTTACTCATTCGACACCGGTGCCACCCGGCAAAACTGTGCCGATATTGTATTAAAAACGCAGTTAGCATCACCTGATCCTGATGTAATTGAAGATCTCGGTGTTGGTGACATACTAAATATCAAGTTGTCAAGCGCGACTGGGCCGCTACAGGCGGTAACAATGGATGGACTGGTAGCTGGAGCTATTTTATCGTCAAATCCTGCTTTATTAATCAATTGCATTACGGAAGGTTACGAATACCTTGCTAAGGTGTTAAGCATAAATGGTGGGGATTGCCAGGTATCAATCTATTGCGATAATAGATGATAACAATTATAGGTGGCACATATAATGAGCGGTGTTTTCACCCTCATTTTCTGGAAAAATACGGATCAGGCCTTAGAGGTTGCCACGCGATCCGTAATCTTGACGCCGATATTAATATAACTTTTCATACCTACATACCTGATTTTGAAAAATCAAACTTGGAGGTCTTAGGCAATTACCTGAAAATGTCACTTATTACACATAAAAGTGAACAAATCATCGGGTTTTATTATGACCACCCGATGCGAAAACCGATCATTTCGCCTCGACCCGATCTTATTGTTAAAGCCGAAGACTTTAGTGTTGAAGCGGAGCACATCATTTATTATGGGATGATGGAGGGAAATGCACGTGTAAAAGGCAAGAAGGTCGTCTATGACCCGCAGTCGCCGGTCAGGCCCATGCCTTTTAGTGAAACTAAATCAGAAGCAGAAGAACTGGCTATGGTGATTAACCGCCAGGAAGCATTTTTGATTGTAGGAACTTACGATGAAGAAGTTATTAAAAAGCACTTTTTCGAGGAGGAGAAAGTTTCGGTTTTGGTCTTAAAAATGGGGCCTAAAGGTGCTAAAGTTTTTACCGCTGACGGCCATGAGACCATTATTCCTGTATACAAAACGCAATCTGTATGGCCCATAGGTTCAGGAGACGTGTTTGTAGCCATGTTTGGCTACCATTGGATGTCAGCAGGCTTAAGCCCTCATGAAGCCGCAGAAAAGGCGTCTTTTATGACAGCGCTTTATTGCAACTCTCATAATTTCAGGTTCAAACCAGCTAAGGTAGCGGAGTCTATTCAGCCGCTCAAGATCAAAGATTTCCCTAAAGGAAAAGTATATTTAGCTGGGCCATTTTTCGATCTGTCGGAAAAATGGTTGATCAACGAATTATATTATGGTTTAAAAGGACTTGGGCTGAATGTCTTTTCGCCTATGCATGATGTTGGTGAAGGTACTGTGCAGGATGGCGTAGCTCAAAAAGACATTGATGGACTGGAAGAATGCAAGATAGTTTTTGCGGTAGTGGATGGTCTGGATTCTGGAACTTTATTTGAAATTGGATATGCGAAAAAGATGAATATACCTGTCATCGCTTATGTGGAAAGTGAGCCGCCAGCAGCTTTGGTTATGCTGGCGGGTACCATGTGCCTGATTGAATCTGATATGACTACGGCCTTATATAAATGCCTGTGGCTCCTGGCTGAAAAAGAAAATGAGTAAAGCAATTTTATTATCCGGTGGTATTGATTCAGTTGCTTTGGCTTATTGGTTGAGGCCGGAAATCGCCATTACGCTGGATTATGGCCAACAACCTTCTAAAGCTGAGATCAGAGCAAGTAAAGTGGTTGCAAAAGAATTAAATATTACGCATCATATTATTACAGTTGACTGCAGTAGTTTGGGAAGTGGTGATTTATTGAATAAAGAATCTATCAATGCTGCGCCTTCCAGTGAATGGTGGCCTTATCGTAATCAGCTTCTGATTACCCTGGCTTGTATGAAAGCGATAACATTAGGAGTAACTGAATTAATGACGGCTTCTGTGAGGTCAGATGGTTTTCATAAAGATGGCACTGCTGAATTTTATAAGCTCATAAATGATCTGATGGTTTTTCAGGAGGGAAATATTCAAATTACCAGTCCGGCAATTGGTTTTTCATCAGTAGAATTGGTGAAAAAGTCAGGGATACCTAACAGCTTATTGTACTGGGCGCATTCCTGTCATAAGAGCAACGTGCCCTGTAGCAATTGCCGTGGTTGCAATAAATATAGGCAAACTATTTTTGAACTGGAACAGCATGCCTGATATTAATCCAACGCCAAAATCTGCTGAAGATTTCGTTTCGTCGTTCGCTTATCCCATCTCTTATATTGAGCGATTACCGAAACCGTCTCATAATTATGTAAGCGATTTTTTTGAATTAACCAGACTACGCACTTCAGAGAAAAATCTAAGTGACTTATCGGCTTCTCAATTAAGTGATCTGCTTTGGTATGCTGCTAAGGTCATTGATACCCATTATCAGGACAATGGGTATATTTTATCACATAGGCCATCGCCCTCTGCAGGAGCGCGTCACCCCATCGATTTGCTGATCATCAATCCTTCTGAAAATCCAGTTTTTCAGTATTATAACCCTTTTGAACACTCCCTTAATAATCTGAAATTAAATGAAGATTTGTTTACTGATTTTGTTACGCATATCAATGATAATATTCCAGTAGGTAAAGGCACAGTTATCTGGCTTATCGCGCATGTTAACCGGACTTCGGCAAAATATGATAATCCGGCCAGCCTGGTTTGGCGGGATGCCGGCGCGTTATTGCAAATTTTGCAAATGACTGCTACAGCTATGAATTTAGGCAGCTGCCCATTTGGTACACTGGCTGATCCATTTATTAATAAGCTATTTGCTGACGCTGCGATAATTAGTTGTGGTGGAATTATTATTGGTAATAATTTGCAATTGTAATTTGTTCACTTTATATTAGTGTTCACGAATAAGTGAACATCGATAAAAAATGAACATAGAGGAACAAATCATTTATAAGGCTATTCAGGCACTGGAAGAAAAGACCGACCTGAAGGGGCGATGGTTTGCTAAGCTCAAAGATAAAACAATTGATGGTAACCTGGAACTAAAGAATAAGCTGAATAAAAACACGTTCCCGGCAATCGTAAAGAAAGAAATCAAAACTACACACCTGGTAGGCTTTTCAGAAACAAAGGAGACTTTTCCGGATGTTATTATCATAGCTGAAACCATATTCCCTAAAATTCGTGAACAACTACGCAAAATGGGTGTCAACTATATAGACATTCATGGGAACTGCTATATCGCAAAAAACGAATGGGTATATTTAGTTGAGGGTTTTAAAACTGAAGCGCCTGTTAGCGTAAGTAAAGACAGCGCCTTTACAAAAACGGGTTTACTATTAATCTTTCATTTTCTAAATGATGAACGGTATCTGGAAGTAACTTATCGCCAAATGGCGGAAGATTACGGCACCGCCTTAGGAAATATAAACAAAATTATTAATAGTTTAAAAGATCAGGGATACCTGTTAAAACTCAATAAAAAGGAGCTCAAACTTACCAGGAAAAAAGAGTTACTGGATGAGTGGATTCAGGCTTATGAACAAAAACTTAAACCTGCCTTGTTTATAGGAAACTTTCGCCAGCTTAGCGGCGCGGATAAAGATTGGGAAAAGATCCCGCTAAACAACATAGAAACACAATGGGGAGGTGAACCTGCGGCAAATTTGCTTACAGGTTATCTGAAACCCGGAAGATTAATGTTGTATACGCTGGAAACAAAACCACAGTTGATCAAAAAGTATCGTTTGGTACCTGATGAAAAGGGACATTTAGGCATTTACAGGAAATTTTGGAAGTTTAGTATCGCTACCGATACCGTCCCACCTATACTTGTTTATGCCGATCTGATCAATTCAGGTGACCCAAGAAATATTGAAACTGCCAAAATGCTGTATAATGGACTACTTGAAGATTAATTTTGAGGTGTTGCGGAACGGCGAAATGAAGACCACATTCGATGCCTTAGAACGCGCATTTAAAAAGTTCAATATTGATTATTACCTAATAGGCGCGTATGCACGGGATATATGGCTAAACCATTTAGATTACCTACCTGAAAGGCGTGCCACAGTAGATGTAGATTTTTCTGTTTACATCAATGATCAAGAACAATTTGAAGAACTAAAAGAATATTTAGTTTCAACTGAACGATTCTACCGGGATGAAGAACCGTACCGCTTATATTCCAGCGAAAAACACATCGTTGATTTAATACCTTTCGGGGGTATAGAAAAAAACAACGTCGTGTACCTAAATGGTAACCCACCAACTGAATTATCGGTATTTGGAAACACTGAGGTATTAAACCATGCCTCGGTGATACAGCAACCAGATCAGGACTTTAAAGTATGCAATTTACCCGGCTTGTGTGTTCTAAAACTTTTATCCGGGAATGACAAGCCTGAGAGGTTTCCAAAAGATATGGGTGACTTTTACTATATCGCAGAGAATTATTTCGAAATAGCAGGGGATGAATTTTTCAATGGCAATTATGACGACCTGATTGATGAAGAATTCGTGCCGGTATTATCGGCAGCGAAAATGTTAGGACGCCAAATGCGTCCCATTGTAAATGAAAGTAAACAACTTGCAGATAGAATTCAGGCCATTTTAAAAAAACTAAAAGATGGTTTTACAGACATGGAAATCGATGAAATGTATGCGCATAATCAGAAAGACAAAAAAATCTTGAGATATAAATTAATAAGAATTTTAAATTTCGAGTTAACAGCCTAATCACACTTCCATCAATTTAATGTTTTATTGACCCTTTTCATCACTATGGAACCCGGGTGAGCTAACGTTAGCGGTTATCACTTGTTCACACTGCGATATGCGGCATACGCACAAGATAAACAGGCAATCCTGCCAAACTATCTGGCTCTTACAGCCCTTGAATTTTTTCATGGCAGATATGCAGGCGGGTATTGATTATTGCATTAGTGCTGTTGAGTATATAATAAATAGTTATCTATAGTTTATCATCAACGTTGAATAGCACAACGTAAAATTTGTTATCGCCCTGGTCCCTATACTACAAAACTCGAACTCTTTTATACGTGATTTGCACAATGCAGCAGATTTAGAAGATAATTTGTACCCTCCGTTGGATGGCCTAAAATGAACCAAAAATTAAAAAGAGCCAGCCTAGATGCTGGCTCTTTTGCTAGACTTGAACCTGCTGGGCTACTTTAATTTTTACAGCTCGCAACAGTTTAATCATTTTGAAGGCAGTACTATATTACCTCACCCCTCCTAATAGGGCACGCTAAAACATATAGAAAAGCCTTCATCATTTCGGTGTTTTAATTGCCTTTTTTAAAGAATCAGTTTTAGCTCCTTGATGAGAGAGGAGCGTGTCGATCGTCTTACTCCGTTTCAATGAATCAATTTTGAAATCCATCCTGCTTAATTCCTGTTGCTGACCCTTGTTTGGGAATTTGGACGTGTAGACGTAAGTTACGGCTGAAATCAATCCAATAGAAAATAATATCACAACAAACCAATGCATAAACGTCAATGAATCCAATTTCACTCCTTCGGGCCGGGTGATAAACCAAATCATTAGAACAAAGAGGCCTAATCCAAAAGCAAAAAAAAGTGTGTAAGCAACTGCATCCACCATATTAGGCACCTTCGAAAAAATTTGTATTTCGTTTGAAACGAACATTACAAGAGCAGCAAAAATGGAGAGTATCTCGATATGTCGTTTATCTGTTCTTTCAATTTCTTGCTTAACGGTCTTAATGTCCTTTCGGTCAACGTCGATAAGTTGCTGTATTTCAAACATTGCGTTAAACTGATTAAGTTCCGCCTTATAAATCTCAAGTTCCTCTTTCAGTTCCTTATAATTTAGAGGAAGCGAAAATGATGACGAAATAAAACATACCCTGTTTGTACCCGAGCTGTCAGGGAAAGTCACCTTGCAACTATCATAGTTCTTTTGAAAAGGCAGGTAATCTGTTTCTTCACATATCCCAACGTTTTCAATCAGTTTCGTGAGATTTATTTTATACTCGTCTATCAAGCCTCTGATGACATTCAACTGGTAATCTTTCAGTTTAAATTGCTGCGGAATTTCCTTTCTAAGAAATTCTTTAACAATTTTATAATAAGGAAAAAAGTTCCTGTTTTTAAAGTTTTCAGCCCTGTCCGTATATTCGTTAAGTTTGTGGTTCCAGTTAGATAATGTGATTTTTTTTTGATCTAACTCCAGTGAAAATATGTTGTTTTCAAGGTAACAGTAGGATATATCATAGGCTTTCTTATCAAATAAATTAGCGCTTGCTCTCTCTCTTTCATAAAAGGTCTCATAATATTCTTTGAGTTTCTCAAGTTTCTTAATATCTTT
The DNA here is from genome assembly GCF_051903035.1 of Mucilaginibacter sediminis. Taxonomy (NCBI): domain Bacteria; kingdom Pseudomonadati; phylum Bacteroidota; class Sphingobacteriia; order Sphingobacteriales; family Sphingobacteriaceae; genus Mucilaginibacter; species Mucilaginibacter sediminis. Next base: position 4,973,556 of record NZ_CP170602.1, on the reverse strand, counting down.
TTTAACGTCTTTAAAATACTTAATTAAACAATGATAATTGTCCAAATCAAGTGTGGTAGGTGCCTCTTCAAATTTTATTAGAGCGGCATCTAGTCGTTGGTTGAAATATATCGGATTCATGCCATCATCATAATGACCCTTGATAATATCATTGTATTCTTGAAACTCAGGAATTTCGCTCGGCTCGACCTGTGTATAATTAAAATCAATCGCGTAAAGATAATTTTGCTGCGATTGTTGTAGCCTAAATGAGATTTTATATAACAGAAACCCACACTTTTTCATCAGTATTTCCGACGTAGGCGTAGATGTACTTAGTTCCCGGAGCGACTTCTGAACAAAAAGTAATTTTTTAAAATATGTTTGGTCAAAAGACAAGCTATGATCAATTTGTGCCAAGGTAATATTAAGCTGAAACAATGCCCCCATTTCCTTCGCCGCACTGTTCGTATCCCTGCTATCTTTATTGTCGTTCTTGATCAGATGGAAAATCGTGCTTGTGTTTGGTTTATATACCAAGTGTTTTTCAACAAAATTCAGCAATAGCTTATAACTATTTAGGCTATGCTTTACTGGATGAAAAAAAGAACTTTTAAAAGTTTCCTGGCTTACAGATGTAATTTGTGGGTAACCAAGAATTTCGAAATCAGCCTGATCATTTATATAATCCTCAATAGCGATTAATTTAGTCCGGTAGCCATCTATATCAGTTACATACTCTCCTGCGATAATAGACAAATTTAATTCCTCAAAAAATATATTTGCTGCAGTGTCCAAAATTACCGTGACCGCGACTTCCGCATTAATCACATTTTCTTGTAGAGTTACATCATCATCTGTTACAGTTATGGCAAAGGAATTTATCCAGTTAACTGGTAAAGTATTATGTAGGTCGTTGAAAGCAGTATCTAAATGCCCCATTTAAGAACTACTTTAAAATTTTGGGCTCGATCATAATCATTTGCTTGGGGATTGGCATCGAAAATTTACCGTTGCGTTTAGCCAAAGAAAAGATAGTTTTCCATGATTGCCACCTATGGCTAAGATCAACTAATTTGAAAGCATTATAGTTGATTAGATCATTATTAATTAATTTCATTTTAGCCACAGCTTGCTCAATTAAAAGTCTGGTATTAGCGTCTACAAAAGCATCGGGCTGGTAGTTCGCAACACCCTCCTTGAACGAGACGCTACTCTTGGAAATATCGTAATTAAGAGATTCATGCATGTGGTCCTGTATTTCACTTTCCACATGGCCGTAGGGCATTGCTGCAAAGTTATCAAATACATTAAGCAAACCTGGATTATCGGAGGTTGAACTAACGGCGGTTACGAAAAAAAGCAATTTCGTTACTTTCAAACGCGAAAGGTCGTTATTTTGCCATTGACCATTTTTCTCTGTGTACCATTCACTTAATCTGAAGACGACATAATCAAAGGCTGCTAGCTTGGTTTGTACACTCATAAGTCAGGTTTTAGCAATTCAACAGTAAAGTAACCGTATTGTAAGGGCATTGAGAGATTAAAGTTATAAACAAAACGCAAATATTGTTCATAAACTATAAAGAAATCGAATGGCTAAATTGAGGAAAACGCAACCTTTAAGGTCTTTGGTTCGGCGTTATCGGCGTAAACTGTCCAACATAGTGTATTACCTAGCTCGAAAGCTTCTTTACTGATCGCTATAGATTTAATCATCATCCGCGTTCCCGGCAAAAGAGGCTCGTGCCTTGCGGGCTCGTATTGTTTGGGTTAATTATGGTCACATAAAATGGGCGGTATTTCCCTTGGGTCCCTGTAATCAATACACTTAATCAGACGCTACTTACATGAATATTGTGGATTGGGATTGGATGGTGCGGATGGCCGTTATATTTACGGCCTTTAATGTTGGGGTCTTTCGATACTTGCATGGCTATGATGTTTAATAGCCAAAGGTGGGCGGTGTTGAAATGGAGGAATCTCTAGTAGTGATAAATATCTACTTATTGTCCGTGATGTCAATATTCCATTTCTTATTGACAATAGCATCTGCTCTTTCGTACAGTTCGTCAAAAGTGATGATCTCAACGTCATTTACAGACCTGCGAAACAATTCAAATGAGCTGAATTTATCTTCGTGGATATCTCCATTTTCATTTCTGAATTCGTCCAGCGAACCAATAATAAGGAATGATTTTGGCTTATACAGGTAAACCGGATTTTTCGATTTATAACCATCCTCGTCCGGCATCGATAGCGCCTCGGCAATATTCATCAACGATTTCTGCACCGTCCTTTGTACCTGCGCAATGCCTCCGGCCAATTCATCTGATATAGCCCAGGAACTGGAACGGTACGGTGTTAGGGTGTCTTTAAGTATACTTTTCCGGTGTGTTTTTATTTCACCGAAACACAAAGTTTGAATTAGTCCCGTGGTCTTTAAAAGGGCATCTGTTCTTTTACCATGCCCGGCTACACTATAACCCGCAACGGTTTGTTCCAATTTCCTTCCGGACAAAGGCGCGTTAAATATATAATTGAGGCCAAAACCGAATATCCAGGGGTTGTCCTCAAAAAACTTTTGCCAGACAGATTCCGTCCCTTTACCACTTTCAATCTGCTTGTCAAAATACGCCTTATCGGTGAGTAGCCTATTGAATTCCAATAACTGTTCTTTGCGATGCGACATTTCTAATATTTCAGCGGTATTGATTTTACCGGAAAGTAGTATTTTCTGTACCTTGAGATATTCATCATTTTCACTGCTGACAATATCTATTTCCTTTAGCAGCCGTTGCTTAATAGCCTGATTCCAGTCAACGCCAACACCTATATGCGAGATATAATTTCTAAAATTCCCTAAGAAATGCCTGTGCCACGCCTCTTGCGAAGAAAAGAAATAGCCATCATTAACAGCCTGATCAAGAGAGTATAATATTATAATTCCTCCTTCTTCAACTTTAAAGACGCTTTTGGTTTCATGATTTAAAGTAGAACGTGAAAATCCAATTTTGAAACCGCTGAAATAAGAATAAATTTTTTGCGTCATACCCACATAAAAACCAGCTTCATCAACGTCATCAAAAATTAGAACCTCGAATTCATCGGTTTTTATTAGTTTGTTATCGATCAGTTCATTTAATTCCTGATAGGTATATACTTTGATAACGACATCGTCTGATTGGACGCTTTCCTCAATTACAGATTCAAAGGTTTGCTTCAAAATCTTGGTACCCGAAAAGTATCCGAATGATTTTATATTAAATTCCTTAGCAAAATCTTCAATGATAAACCTGGATAATGTTGTTTTTCCGGTTCCAGCTGGCATGATCAATAAAGCGGAGGTCCTCGAAGAGTCGTAAGCTTTCTTTATCTGTTCCAGCGCACTGGTTTGAAATTCATTTAATTGCATAAGTATTAGGAATGAACGTCAATTTTAATTAAATCAATTGACATTCCTGGCTACACTTTCGATATATATTTTCACTATAGTAAAGCAAACGAGATTATTAACTCCACGATCTTTGCATTTTAAAACACCCTCCAATGCAAGTCTATCCCCCGACGGAAAAAGACCTATTACACTCAGAAAAGCCCTGAAAATATAAGCCAAACTTGGCACTCACATCAGCATGGAAGATGCAGAAATCATGAAAAATTATCATGGCCCATCCAAAATATTTTTGCCTGAACCGTACCAGAATTGCAGGAGCGTGATCAACTCCTCATCCAACTCGGGAATATCTATCTGGTCATGGCCGGTCTCGGTAAAAACCTTCGAGAAATCCTTTAACATCATGGAAGTGACGATCAAGGTATTATTTAAGGTGCTGAACAAGGCATCATAAATACTGCCCGGCTCATCGGCATAACTATTAATTTGGAGCAGGCCAAGTAGTTCTGAATGCGCGTAATTACTATACAGCTTCCACATATCCTCAAACAGAATATTTTTTAGTTCTGAGTGCCTGATCAGCTCCAAAAATCCGAACCGCTTAGCGTATTTGCCGGCCAGTAAATCTTTTTGTTGTTTTTTATCCAAAGCCAGGAAACATGGCATATTTTCCAGTATTCGACGGTACTTATCAATATTCAGCTTTTCGCTGTCATGAAGCGCCTGCCGCTCGGGTGTTTTTCCCTGGGGATCGTTAAGTCCATAGCCCTGACGCTGCATGAGTCCGCTGATCTTGAAAATATAATAATTCATTAATCCCTCTTCGTTCGATGAGGGCATGATAAAGCAATAATAAAAGGTGAGATAGGTTTCCAGTAGGGATCGGTTCAGTAAGTAGACGGAGCCCAGGTCATGATGAATGAGCTCGTCAGCCTGATCAACGGGACTACCATAAAGATCAATAATTGAACCCAGGTTCAATCGGAACTTGATACCCATCGCCTCGTAATATTCATACCATATCTGTGGCAAAACCACTTGCTGTGCTACAAGTTGGCCGATTAACGCTTCAAAGCCATTATATAACCGCCGAAGGTCATTAAGGGCATCAGCGATATCCCTTGTTTCGATTTGACGCTTAATGCGCGTCAGCACCCGGACAGTTTTTTCATTTTCCATAGTACAAATAAAAATAACTATTACGCAGTCTATGTGCGCAGTTGATTATTGACGGCAATTTAGTGCCTTCCTGCGAAAATCCCTTAATGATGCTTGGACACACTTATTTTTCTATAGTAGAGTAATCGACATTTTTCGCTTGCCGATGCGTGCATATCAAAACGCCCTACAATGCAAGTCTATCTCCCCAACGAAAAAAAAACCGTCACACCCGCAGAAGCTCGGAAAATATTGGCCAAACACGGCACTGATCTGAGCATTGAAGATGCTAAAATCATGTTGGAATTGCTGTATAAATTGAGTAAGTTGTCAGTAAGCCAGGTCATTAAACGCGCTTTGCAGCGCCGGAATAAGCACCTGGCGAAAAACAACCAGGTAAATACGGCCTCCCATTGCCACGCATAAGGAACTGCCGTTACGTAATTTTCTGAAATGCCCCAAATGTAACCGTTTGCTGACCGGCAGTGCGTCTAAAGGCCGGAATAATAACTATAAGGTCTATTATCATTGCACCTCGTCCTGCGGCGTTCGTTTCCGTGCAGCCGATGTGAATAATGCCTTTGTGGAGGAATTTATGCAATATGTGCCGAAGAAAGGTTACGACGAATTGTTGGTAGAAACGATCACCGACTGCTACACTAATCAAACCCGTTCGGTGCGGGAAGAACGTAAAGATTTGATCGCGGAAATCAATTTACAGACAAAACGGATCGATAATTCCAGGGAGCAATTTCTGTATGATGAACTAGATGCGGCGGAGTTCAGGAAGATCAAAGAGGAATGTAATGAAAGGATCACACGGACGAAGGCGCTATAAGCGAATTGAATACCCAGAATGCCGTTTGGGTCGATATTCGCACCATTGCCGTAGACGCAATCGAGTGTTTGAAGCAAATCGACCAATTGTATGAAAGTGCTGGCTCAGAAGGACAAAGATACTTTAGTAGGGATGCTTTTCCGCAAAAATTAGAGTACTCAGGAGGGGTACATCGAACCGCTGACATGAACAAAGCCGGCGAGTTGATTTACCTGAAAAACAAGAAGTTACAGGCAAAAAAATGGGGCAAAAATCTCTTTTAAAGACCTTGCCCCATAAGGGGTGACCTATGGTACTCTAACCACTAAAAAAAATTGAACAGCATTTTTTCCAAAGTTCAGTTCGCCCGGCAGCGAGATACTTCCGATATTTCAAAGCAGTTTAAAGCAAGTTATGTTTTGGTTATACTCCTGAGACTGGGTTAGAAACAGATTTTAACAGGTTGGCTACTTCGATTTCCAAATCCGTTCGATATCCTGAATGATCGAACAATACATGCCATCAATCAGGGATAACTGAACATTATCCTGAGGAGCCCATTGCTGATTTGACAGAAACAAACATCAATGATTTTGTTAAATAATTATAATCGTTATGCCCAAGCACAGGGTATGAGTTAAAGCATAATTTGGTAACAACAGGCACTAATTCCTTAAACCCATCATTAACTGTATATCCAAGTGAATACAGAAAACTGTTGTAATTACTTTTGGCAACCTTTAATGTTTTTGGGTGAAAAAAACTTAATATGCAAATTCCAGTTTATTTTTAATATGCTTGCTTTCTTCCGTTCTGCTGCTGGAATCTGTCATGATTTCGTGTTCTTTATCTTTCTGTAAAAGCTTGTACCATGCTACCGCCGGTATCATGCCATTGGAATGTAATTCCAGCCTGAAAACAATTTTTTCGGGAGGCTTCCGGTAATTGTTAAGATACTGGCTTAATACTGCGGGTTTAATATCGATCTCGGCGGCAAAGTCTTTATCTTTCTTATCTTGCCTGTTCACATATTCACTTAGGAAATAACTAAAATTCAGAACATCCTGATATTGATTACTGCTGATATAATCTTCCAATTGAAATTTTAACTGCAATAATTTATCATATATCTGCTGCTGATGTGTCCTGTTCGCGAATTTTTTTCGGCGCTCCTGAAAAAACTCTTTCTCTTCCTTTCTTTCTTTTTCAGTGGCGGGAGCTTTTGATGGAAATACAAAAGATTCGGCAAGTTCTTTATTACTGAATTTAGAGAAATCCGTTAATTCATGCTTTTTATTATTCCTGGTCTTCATAATATTTCTTAATTAGAGATAAAGAATTAGCGCCGTCTGTTACTAAAAATAGTTTTGTGGACTCAAATCCATAAATATCCCGATAATGGTCCTTCAAATCAGTCTTAGGCTTAAGACAAACGTAACCGCCATATTGGGCTTTAAATGATTGCCTACAGGCAAAGGCGATCATACAGCCTGCAATTCTTTGGTATTGCTTTTTATCACCCACATTTTCCAAAGACGATGCCAACAGCCTAATTTCTATTGCAATATCATCTGGCCGGTCTGCTAATGATATTAATCCTAAAGGCTCGTCAATGCCTGCCGCTGTTAACTTATAAACTTCATAGCTTTTTTCTTTGTTCCAATTAAAATCAAATCGTTTCGTTTTATTGATTTGAGCAATTTCTTTGGCATCCAGTTTACTAATAGTAGCTTGAAGTTTCTGACCCGTCTCGGCATGTATTACATACATAATTCAAATATATAAAAAAGTTTACAATTTATGTAAACTTTTATTATTAATCTGTTTGTTTTCCATATCTATTTCTGGCATTAGATCTACAAAATCCGATCTATAAAATCCTGCAAAATTGAATTATTCTGCGCGGTCACCACATGCAGGCTATCCACAAAACCTTAATTAAACGATAAAACGCACATTTTGAATTAAGGAATAGATTTTTCGTAGCGCCTACTGCCCCACACTGCCGAACTGCCGAGGAATTCTCGGTAGTTCGGCAGGAGATGATGTTTGGTTTTTGCTTTAAGGACTTTAATTGTAAATTATGTAATTTTGTTTCGTAATGCTTGATAAAGCCTCTTTTTAGCGATAAAAACGTAATCAAGTTTAAGAATTAAGGCCCCGGCAATCCCGGGGCTTTATTGTTTTCCATCCCAGCTTTCTTCATTCATTAAGCCACTAATTCATTTAGCTTTTGCAGATTAGGCATTTTGATCATAAGCTTTTTCTTAAGATCGCTCATGTCAGTACTGATTTTTTGGGCTACTATTTTGGCATAGATCTGTGTTGTCTTAATTGATTTATGCCCTAACATGGCGCTAACTGTTTCAATAGGAACACCATTAGCCAGCGTAACTGTTGTGGCAAAAGTATGCCTGGCGGTATGTGTGGTCAGATTTTTATTGATACCGCAGATATCGGCAACTTCCTTTAAATAGGCATGTACTTTTTGTCCTAAAGACATTTCCGCACGCTTGCCATCAACAGTAAGGCGAATAAAAATTGGTGCTTTGCCATCGGTGGTCAACCTGGATTTCTCCAACATAACTAATAATGATACCCTTTCATTGATTTTCATACTCAATAATTTTTAATGAATGATTTTAATCATTCTTCCCTCAAATCGCTGATTAATAGCGTATTGCAAAGGGTCGAGGGTAACAAATTTCGGCACTTTCAGTGTTACCCGAAATGGTACCCTACAAGGCTGTAAATAATTGATTTTTTTGATATGCTTTTTTGTGAGAAACCGCTTAAAAAGGGCTTTAAACGCAGAAAAGCCTTACTTTTCAGTAAGGCTTTTAAGTTTTTAGCGGAATGGACGGGACTCGAACCCGCGACCTCCTGCGTGACAGGCAGGCATTCTAACCAGCTGAACTACCACTCCGTTTGGGTCTGCAAATATACGCACCATTTTGGTTTACACAAGTGGTTTTTTAAAAAACCTTGCTTTAATCTCTTTTATTAGCGGCCTCAACTGTTTTTCAATGTTAACCTCGGTCTTTGCACCCGTCATAACTATCTCAATATCAAAGAAAAAAAAGACCGATAGGGTTGGCCATCTCTTTAATAATTTTCTTAAAATTTATTTTTTTATTTAACTTCAAAACTAAAATACTGGGCGCCTGCGTTGCCTTCTTCGCTAATTCCCTGCACCGATACGACGTATTTTCCCTTCTGATCCGACGTGTAAAACGATACCAGGCCTTTGCCCGCAGCATTTGTGTTTACATCTGGCGACCAAAACAACAAGCTTCTGAAATCAGGTACCCGACTATCGGCGGCTTTTTGGGTATCATAAACCGGCGAATAAAACTCTCGTTTTAACTGCAAGCCTTCATAATCCAAAACTACTGCGTGTGGGTCTATTTCAACGCCGCCAAGGTCGCCTTTGTACGTGGTAAAGCTAAACACGCCCTCATTAACGGTTGGGCCATAAAAGTATCTGTCCCTTATTACTTCAAGCTTTCTTACCTTCAAGGGGTCAATTGCCATTACCTTATCTATATTAAATACCGGCACATCATCCAATAAAACAATAGGGTCGCCGTCTAAAAAACCTTTTTCGTTCAATACTTTAATGTGGTACCTACCCTTGGAGCGCACTATATTGTCTTCTCTCACATACTCGCGCAACACTTCTTCCATTGTGGTAAATCGGGTGTAGTTATCCAGCAGGTAGGTTTTATAAGGCTGCGCAAAAAAACCGGCACTATCTACACCCGGATCATAAAACCGTTTGATTTTATTAAGGGCATATATATTTTGTACCTGCATGCCCAGGCTGTGCTGCTCTAAGGCCTTTTGTAAATCGGCAGACAAGGCTAATTGGGGCGTGATACGTTTACTGTATTGCTCCGAAAAGGGGCTCAAAACATCAATCCGGTAGGTTGAATCTTTTTCGGGATTGGTTTGGGCAACTACTTCACCGGGGCCAAATAACTGCTTGGTATTAAACACAAGGCGACCCAATGAATCACTCCTGGATGCATATAATTGTACCCTTTTGCCCGGCACACTCAAATATGCTACTATATCCTTTGCCGGAGCGCCCGTTAGTGTGTTGGTTATTTTCGCGCTTATCAGATGGTCATTATACTCTGGTAAAAAATTAAATGGCGACGACCCGCCATTTAGAATATTATTCCATTGGAACCTGCGCCAGCCTTGCGACAGCATCAGGTTATCCATAGCGGCATCAGCTTCGGCGTTTTGGTTTTTGATGTAATAACCTGCCGATTCTATATTGCCCCTCAAGTCCGATCTTAGCCACAGATAGTTAAATATATCATCAGCATCCATTTGCTGCAACGAATCGACCCGGTAAACCGAAAGTGATAAATTAGCCAGCACAGTAGCCCCGTTTGCCCTTTTAGTGCCCACATTAATATTTACTTTTTTTCGCGTAGCGTATTGAGTTTGGTCGGCAGCCGCATCTATTTGTAGCAACCGTTTAGGACGCTTAAAATAAAGACGCTCACACACCGGCTGCCTGGCGCTGTTAAAAATAGTTATATGCGATATGCCTTCGCCCAGTTTGCTTTTATCGATGCTAAATGTAGCCACACCCGAATTAAGCGAAGAACTTAAAGCAGCTTTAACCAATTGCCTTGTATGCGCAAAAAGAAACACCTGATTGTCGCCGCTATTGCAGTTTACTGTAACATCTAAATTGGTTCCATTATCTTTTAGCTGCATTACATAGCCCCGGTTGTTGACCACGGGTAATTCTTTAATAATCTTATTACCCTGGCTTGTTTTAATAATAGCCTTGTAGCTGTTGTTTGCCGCCGGTGTAAATGTAAAACTGCCAATACCAAACTTTAATGGCTCAAAGCGTACCACTGTATCGCTGTGCTGGTCAATTACAGCCCCCCGGTATATTGCAAGTCCGTTGCCATTGGGCGCAGTAACTTTAAAGGCTACCTTACTGTTTAAACCGCCCACAAGACTGCCCCCTTCAGGGAAAAATTGCACATCGTAAACTAGCGCTGTTTCTTTGGCAGAGGCATCAGGCAACTTCAACGGATTTATAATGGTGATGTTTTTTTCAAAATAATAATCGGGATTAAAATTTTTCATCCAATTGGTATATGCGCGCAAGGTATAGTTGCCATTACTTACCGATACGGGTATGTATAACGAGCCGCTGCCTGTGCCATAATTCACAGCTATTTTAGCTTGCATTATGCCGTTATGGCCATTATCTATTACGTCAACATAAACTACCTTGCTCAGGTTCAAGAGCTGATGAAAAGAGGCATCAACACTATATATTTTAAACCAAATAATTTCGCCCGGCAGGTACACGCTTTTATCGGTATGCACATATATCTTTTCCTGTACGTTGCGCTGCCGGTATTGGTTAAAGCTGCTTTTTACCTGCTCAATTACCTGAGCAAAGCCCGTTGTTTGTGCAAGCAATAAAACCAAAACCGACGAAACTATAGTCTTAGTAATTCTGTTATATTTTCCCATAGCTAAAAGCTGGTTTGTTTAACAATTATGTGATCTGCCTTACCTGGCTGTTGTTTTAGTGTTTTATTTGTGCGTTATGGCTTCCAAAATGGCGGAGGTAATGATTTACCCCTTATCCGGCAGTCCGTACATTCGATAGTTGAATAGGTGTAACCAATTAATACATTCATTTCTATAATGGCCGAAATTGGAATGCCATTTCCGTCAATTATAAATTGCTGTACTTCGTGCTGCATATTTTTCGGATTATATATACGCGCAGTATCTGCCTCACAGTTATATGGATAAACAGGATACCACGCTGTCGGCAACTGGCGGTTGTCAATAAAAATGCGTTTCCGTTGTACGTTTGTGATAATTACAAATCCTATAACAGGCTCAGCAGGGTTAGATATACAATGGATATTACCCTGCAACTGTGAGGGCTGCGCGTCAAATATACTCCCTAACTGTTCGGTGTTTTTCTTAATGTTTTCCCAAAACGCATAGGCCTCTTTTGTTAAGGCATACTGGTTTACCAAAATAGAGTACCGCACTGAAATTTTCTCGGCGGTAGAAGGTATCGTTGTTACCGGTGCCTGGAATATAACATCTGATGTTAGCTTGGCTGATGATGCTATTACTGTATTACTTGATATATCGCCCGTATAGCAATAGTATGCGGCTTCATTCTCTTTTCTGCTCCTTACTTCTTTGGTTACCGGGTCTACAAGGAACCCTGATACGTATTTGGCATGAAATTTCCAGGCCTCTGTGTAATCCCAGCGATAATAGCGTGTACTGTTTGTTGCATCATGGGTATTAACATATACGTTCAAATTATTGCCCTTCGGTATAAAACCGATGCTATCAATAGGCGGTGTTTTTTTTACTGCTGTATAGTCTGAAGCATATTCCTTGCCATCGCCCGAAATATGCAGCCTGTATTTTTTTGACTGATCAAGCGTTAATGGCGCCGCCGAAGCATATTTTCCGTCCTGTCCGGGTATCGGCTGCAATTCTGCTATGGACGCTCCGGCTGCATCCTGAATAGTTACCGTGTAACCGGCCAGGCCGGATGTTTTAACATCATCGCCAAGGTTCACAGTTTGGCTTAGCTTAATAACTGTTATACTATCGCCAACATCAATTACCCCCTCTACCACCAGATAATGGTTGGGGCTGCTTATAACCGATGGATTATACGGCTTTTTACACCCTCCGGCTATTCCACAAACTATCGCCAAAAACCATATATATTTTTTCATAATCATTTTCTCGTCAATTATTTCCAAAATGGGGGAGCTGTTACCTGCCCTCGTACCCTACAATCTGTACATTCTACTGTTGATGCTGTATATCCAATAACATGAAACCCATCCTTGCTTATTGTCGAAATTGGTATTAACCCACCATTTACAATTTGATTTTGAACATCATTAGCTCCGTTATGCGGGTTGGCAAACAAAACAGAATCTATTTGACAGAAAGCATCCACCTGCGGTTGCCAGGTTAATGGCAAATCGTTGTTTGATATAAATATTCGTTTGGTTTGCACATTCGTTACGCTTAAATAACCAACAACCGGCTCTGCCGGATTGGTTACATTATGAATATTTCCTTTTATCTCTGACGGCTGAGGATCAAATATGCTACCTAATTGTTCGCTGTTTTTCTTCATGTTTTCCCAAAATGCATACCCTTCTTTGGTTAGCGCATACTGTTTTAATAAAATGCTATATCTTATTCCAAGCTTCTCTGAATTGGATTGTATTAATGTAACCGGATTCTGTGATATAACATCCTGAACCAGCTTTGACGATGATGCCAGGACAATATTACTCGACATATCTCCCGCATAGCAATAATAAATCTGTTCATCGTTTCCTCTAAACACAACCTCGCCGTTTTTTACTATCAATCCCGAATTGAACCTGGCGTGAAAGCGCCATGTTTCTTCATAGGCCCAACGGTAATATCGGGTTTTATTGGTGACATCATGAGTGTTCGAGTTTATTTGTAAGCCTTTCTCTGTTATTTTATATGTAATGCTATCAATTGGCGGGGTTGCTTTTACAGCCACATAATCGGATAAATATTCATTCCCCGATGCGGTGATATGCAGGCGATACTTTTTAGTATTATCCAGGTTTAAGCCAACGGCAATATATTTACCCGGGTTAGACATTGAAGCTTGCAAGGGATAGATGGCACCACCGTCGGCCTCGACAGTTACCGTTGCATTTGATAATAGTGTTGACGACGGCGTTTCGGATAGGTTCACCGTTTTACTTAATGTAATAACTGTTGAGTCGGCGCCGCTGTTTATTACCCCTTCAACAACAAGGTAACTATTAGGCGCCAAAATTGCTGGCGGGTTATAGGGTTTTCTGCACCCGGCAACTATACAGCCCAGTATTACAATAATACACCATATGTCTTTGTTTTTTTTCATCATTATAATATCCAAAAATCAGGAGCAACTGACGTCCTATGTGCCCGGCAGCCTGTGCAGCAAATGACAAAAGCGTTGTAACCAATAACGCCACCGGCATGTTGCGGCCTTATAACGGCATCTGTCGGGTTTAATTTCCTTTTTTGATAAACAGCCCCGGGGGCGCTCAGCCCGTCATTATTGAAGCGGTAACTAACCATTCCACACAGGCCGCTACCCTGCATATTGCACCCTGCTTTAACCTTATTTAACATACAAACTATACCCCCTACACTTTCAACTGCTAAATGCGCATTGGCGTTACGACAGGCCTGCGTAATTGCTGTAAGCATTATCAAATAAACCATATAATTGGCCCCCTATACATATTTGGTTAAAACCTGATGTTATAATTGATAAACGGAATTGGCCTTGCAAAAATGGATAGTTTATACCCGGTTATTATGCCCCCCTGCTCGGTAAAATAAGTGGAATAGGCATTTTGCCTGCCGGTTAAATTATACACACCTATGGTGAATGAGTTGTGTGTGCGCTGATGTACTTTGTGATTCCCTTCAATGTTCATTGAAAAGTCCGAACGGAAGTAATCTGGTATCCGGTACTGGTTCCTGTCTGAATAATATACCCGCTCCGATCCGCCGTACTCATATTTGGCTACCGGCAATGTAATAGGTCTGCCTGTGCTATAAGTAACATTTAACGATACGCTAAACCTGTGCGAAAAGCGGTAATTGCCGATAAAGTTAAACGCGTGTGGCTTATCAAAGTTGGCCGGATAGTGCGTGCCGCCATTAATCAACTCTCCTTCATTAGGATTGGTTTGCCTTAAGAAAGTGCGCGAGTAGGTATAGGTTATCCAGCCATTAGCCTTGCCTGTAGTTTTCTTTAGCAAAAATTCAATGCCGTAAGCCTTGCCTTCGGTACCCAATACGTCATTTTCAATGTGGTGGTTCAAAACCAGGTTGGCCCCGCTGCGGTAATCCAGGTAGTCCCTTAGTCTTTTGTAATAAATTTCAACAGACGTCTCGACGGTGTTTGCCTTCATGTTATGGTAAAGGCCAAGCGATACCTGATCGCCATATTGTGGCTTAATATTAGGATCGCTCAGTTGCCACACATCAGTAGGGGCAATGGCAGTTGTGTTTGATAATAAATGAATGTATTGCCTTAACGTGTTGTAGCCTCCTTTTAAAGAAGTATTGTCGCCCAATTGGTACCTTGCCGAAAGCCGAATCTCGGGTCCCGAATATGTTTTAATGAACTTCCCGCTGCTATAATTTGTACTATCGAGCAGGTTTGAGGTTGTTTTTGGCAAATTAGGGGCGTAATTATAAACCATTTGGGGGCCCAGGAAATTATAAATGGAATACCTGATGCCTCCGCTTACCGAAAAGTCTTCGGTAAAATCATACTTATCGCCCAGGTATAAGGCGCTCTCCAAAGCCTGCTGTGCCGGGATAACATCAGGTGCTACCAATGATTTGGGGTTATTTGGCTGAAAATTTCCGGGATGTAGCTTATAAAAAATAGATGTTAAACCAAAATCAATGGTGTTTTTACGGTTAAAGTAATAAACAAAATCAGCTTTAAAATTGGTTTGGTTGATGTCGAAATTAAGCTTATAAGCGTTAACCGGGTTATCATAGCTGGCAATATCATATTGATACCTGTCTATACCTGCTCCAATTACACTAAACAGCTTATCGTTAAAATTATGTTTCCATTTAATGTTGGCGTTGCGGTTGCTGTATCCGTATGATGTATCGCTGTTTAGTTTAAATTTATCTTTACTCAGATAAGTAGTTACATAAATATTATTTTTCTCGTTTATCTGGTGGCTAATGTCGAGGTTTAAATCGTAAAAGGATGCCTGGCTGTGTTTATAAGCATCGGGCAGCAATTTCAACAGCCAATCAGAGTAGGTAGTGCGGCCGCCGAATGAAAACGAGGTTTTATCTTTAATGATAGGCCCCTCCACATTAAGCCTGCTGGTTATTAAACCAATGCCTGCCGAACCGGTAAACTTCTTTTTATTGCCTTCGCGATTGGTAACATCCAGCACCGACGATAGGCGCCCGCCAAATTTTTCCGGGATACTGCTTTTATAAAGTTCAATATCTTTAACAATGTCGGGGTTAAATGACGAGAAAAATCCGAAAAAATGAGATGGGTTATAAATTGTAGCATCATTCATTAAAATAAGGTTCTGATCGGCCGATCCGCCACGCACATTGAAGCCTGTTGTGGCTTCGCCCACCGATTGTACTCCCGGCAGCGTTAATACCACCCTTAAAACGTCGGCCTCGCCAAATACCGTTGGCACCTGTTTAATGCTCTTAATATCCAGCCTGTTTACGCCCAATTGTACATTGCGTACATTGGCCACCTTCTCGGCCGATATTTTTACTTCCTTCAGGCTGGTAATTTGCTCTTTCATTTCGATGATTAGCTTTCCGTCAGAATAAAGCACAATTTGCCTGCGCGTATCGCGCATCCCAAGTCCACGGATACTTAAAATTTGGCGCCCTTTAGGCAGGCTGATGGTAAAATAGCCAAACTGATCTGTTGCAACCCCTGTTTTGGTATTAGTAACAAAAATGCTCCCCCCAATTACCGCCTCGCCAGATTTGCTGTCGCGAACGTAGCCAGATAGCGTTGCGTTACCGGGGCCAATAGTGTTCGTTTTATTACCTATTTCATATAATTTGTTTTCAGTTGTCGCTTCCGGAATAACCTTTTCTTTCTGATCGGTAAATTCCGCTACGGTTGTGGTCACATTGTTTTTTACCGCCTGGGTGCCGGGTTTAACTCCAAAAAAGCCGGCGGCAAGCGATGGTTGTATTTCGCGTCCTTTGGTTAAAAACACCTGGCGATCAGCTGTTATAGCGTAACGAAAAGCAGTATTTTTGAATGCGGCATCCAGCACTGCTTCAACCGGTTTATTATCTAACTTAATTGTTACCTTTAAACTATCAAATAGTGAGGGCTCATAGTAAAAGTGATACCCTGTTTGGGCTTCAACATCGGCAACAAGTTGCCCGATAGTAGCCTGCTGAAAGTTTACACTTATTGTTTTAACCGCAGTTTGCTGGGCATTACCAACCTTCATCAGGATCAAAAACCAAAAACTTAGAAAGTAAATTTTTTTCATTAGCATATTTATTTTTCGCAATGCCCTATATCTGGTGAAGATTTAACAGCTATTTTGGGGTTGATACAATATTTTATAAAGCTTACTTATTTTTATAACTGATCATACCTGGCTGCAATCAAATACATTGCTTTTTCCGGGTTATCATTAAATTTAATTTTATTGGCCTTTATATATTGCTGCAGTTCTTTCTTCTTATCCTTCAATACATTCAGGAAAGCACCTTGCCCTCCAATACTATAATAATTGCTACCCTTTTTTAAATAGTAATGCTTTTTAGCTTCTGTAAAAAAGGTTTCGAGTGTGGTTTGCGTTGATATGCTTTGAATGCTTTTTGTCCATTTAACCAACACCTGCAGGTTGCCGACATATACCTGTTCATACAAACCGCTGCTTATTGATGATGCCACATTTGTTGAATCGGCCGCAACGTATACAAAGTGATGGCTATGCAAATCAAAACTTTGGATCCTGGAGTTTAATAAGGAGTATTTAGAAAAGCCATTATACAACAAAGTTACCACCAGGTCTTTGTTGATATCGTACATCATTGGCACATTTGCGTAATATATACCATCATAATTAACCGAACCTGTTTTGAACGCGTTTATATCTAAAAAACAAGCATTGCCTTTTATTAAAGGATCATAAAATTCATATTCGGGGCCATTATACAGGCGGGACATTTGACCTATAGAAGTATTGTAGCCGTCAACTACGTGGCCGATGGCAATTTTTTGCATGGTACTGTCGTCCGTTGCCGTTTGCCCGAAGGCGTGGCCGCTTAAATAAGTGAAGGCGATAAAAAAGCACAGGGCCGGTTTGTTTATCATTTAGGTTTTATAAAGATGAAATGTACATTACTTTTAATTAACAATCAAACCGCTCACCTGAAAAGATAATCCAATGCGTATGTTGTAGTGATTATGTTACAATTGTAAATACAACAATATATTACGCGATGACGAAACCGTTTGTAACAGTGACTGTTAAATGTTTATAATTTACAGTTATGAATGATGGTTATAATATTATCCCGGAGCAAACAGAAGGCGGAATGACCGACTTTATCCACTTTGCAGATCTTGATACACGTGAGGCGGCGCATAACGTTTTCCTGCTGGCTAAAAACAGGCTAAAAGACGTTTCTAACTGGCACATGGTTGCCGGGCCGACCTCCTCAAAGTTTTCTCTTACCGATGCGCAGGGAAATGAGTTATATCGCATGGCCGAAAAAGGAGATCATTTTTACGTAGATCTGCCTGCTCCGGGCTCGATAGCAGGAGGGGGGCTGGATTGGGTAATGATTGAAAACATCGAGGAATTGGAAAACGCGAATTCGGAAAGTGAGTTTATAGCTATTACTGTACGGCCAGTGGCAAATCCCCGAAATCCGGGTAAAGCCATTGCCAATTTTTACGATCATAGCGCAACCAATACTTTTATTGTTGAGCGGTACTTAAACCATGTTAGCGCAGCGGTACATGGGCGAAATGAAGTGATCAATAACTCCGATACCAATTTATACGATAGCATCCGTAATACTGTTATTGCACTTACCGCCCGCAAGGGACTATCTGGCCCACAGTGGAAAGCGCTTGTAGAGGGCTTACTAAAGGATTGAATTAGCCATCCGTTGCCCGGAATAAAAATGGCTTTGTCCCTGCGCTAGTGGTAAGCATATATTTGCCAGCCATTGATATAAAAGAAAAAGGGCTGATCTTTAACAGATCAACCCTAAATTATTAATGCTTTGCTTATTATAACTTGCGTTTTACTTCTACATTTTCGTAAGCTTCAACAATGTCGCCTACTTCAATATTGTTGAAGTTTTGGATGTTCAAACCGCACTCGTAACCAGTCAATACTTCTTTCACATCGTCTTTAAAGCGTTTCAGTGAAGCAAGCTCGCCGGTGTAGATAACCACGCCATCACGAACGATACGGATTTTGCTGTTACGGTTAATTTTACCATCCAGCACCATACAACCTGCAATGGTACCCACCTTGCTGATCTTGAAGGTTTCCCGGATCTCCACATTCGCAACAATCTTCTCTTCAAAGGTTGGTGCAAGCATGCCTTCCATCGCCGCCTTAATTTCGTTAATGGCATCGTAGATGATAGAGTATAGCCTAATATCAATCTGCTCAGCCTCGGCCAGTTTACGGGCGCTTCCCGAAGGACGAACCTGGAAACCAATGATAATAGCATCTGACGCAGAAGCCAGCAATACGTCAGATTCAGAGATCTGACCCACCGCTTTTGATATGATGTTAACCTGTATCTGCTCGGTAGATAGTTTCAGCAACGAATCTGATAACGCTTCGATAGATCCATCCACGTCGCCCTTAACAATAATGTTAAGCTCTTTAAAGTTACCAACTGCCAAACGGCGGCCAATTTCATCAAGTGTAATATGTTTCTGCGTACGTAAACCTTGCTCGCGTTGTAATTGTAAACGCTTGTTGGCAATTTCACGTGCTTCAACTTCACTTTCCAATACGTTGAATTTATCGCCCGCTGTTGGCGCGCCCTGCATACCCAATACCTGTACCGGTGTTGATGGGCCGGCAGATTCAACCCTTTGACCACGCTCATTGGTTAATGCCTTAACACGACCGCTGTAGCAACCGGCCAAAATAGGATCACCTACTTTTAAACGGCCTGCCTGTACTAATATAGTGGTTACAATACCTCGGCCTTTATCTAACGCCGCCTCAATAACAGTACCTACGGCACGTTTATTAGGGTTTGCTTTTAATTCAAGCAATTCGGCTTCAAGCAATACTTTCTCTAACAGTAATTCGATATTTAA
Organism: Mucilaginibacter sediminis; assembly: GCF_051903035.1. Taxonomy (NCBI): domain Bacteria; kingdom Pseudomonadati; phylum Bacteroidota; class Sphingobacteriia; order Sphingobacteriales; family Sphingobacteriaceae; genus Mucilaginibacter; species Mucilaginibacter sediminis. The sequence continues at coordinate 4,954,287 of NZ_CP170602.1, read as the reverse complement.
GCCTGTTTTGGCCGATATCTCTTGTGTTTGGTATTTACCGCCCCACTCCTCAACCAAAATATTCATGGCCGATAATTGCTCGCGGATTTTATCCGAGTTGGCTCCGGGCCTGTCAATTTTGTTGAAAGCAAAGATGATTGGTGCACCTGCAGCCTGCGCGTGGTTTATGGCCTCGCGGGTTTGCGGCATCACGCTATCATCAGCAGCAATTACAATAATTACAATATCTGTTACCTGTGCACCCCTTGCACGCATGGCGGTAAACGCCTCGTGACCCGGTGTATCCAGGAATGTTATTTTTCCTTTATTATCCGGCAAAGTAACCTCATAGGCGCCAATGTGCTGGGTAATCCCCCCGGCTTCGCCGCCTATTACGTTTGTTTTGCGGATAAAATCCAACAATGATGTTTTACCATGATCCACGTGACCCATGATGGTTACAATTGGCGCACGGGGAACCAAATCTGCCGGATCATCGGGTTGGTCAAGGTTGGCCTCTTCATCCTGTGGCTTCACAAATTCAACCTGGTAGCCAAACTCATCGGCCACAATGGTTAATGTTTCTGCATCAAGCCTTTGGTTGATAGATACGAACATGCCCAGGCTCATACAGGTAGATATAATCTGTGTTACAGATACATCCATCATCAACGCAAGCTCATTGGCAGTTACAAACTCGGTAACCTTTAATACTTTCGATTGCAGTTCCTGCTCCATTGCCAATTCATCGGCGCTGGCGGCAACGTCATCACGTTTTTGACGGCGGAATTTGGCCCGCTGTGCAAACTTACCTGATTTACCTGCGCCGCTTAAGCGTGCAAGTGTTGCTTTAATCTGGTCTTGTATATCTTTTTCTGAAGGTTCTTCCTTAGGACCGGTATTTTGCGGCGCATTGTTACGGTTGCCTCTGAAATCAGGGCGATTTCCACCACCTCCTCCTTGCTGAGGGCCTCCATTTCCTGGCGCACCATTACCCCGATTCCTGAAATCCGGACGGTTGGGGTTAATAGTACCGCCACCGGATGGGGTATGCGGAGGATGATTGCCTCCACTTTGTTGGTTTTGTGGATGGTTGCCACCGCCACCTTGCTGCGGATTGCCTTGGCTATCTTTACGTTTCCTTTTGCGCTTATGATCGGCGCTGTTTGAATTTGATGAAGAAGCTATAGGATTACGCTTTGGAGCATTAACCGGCAATTGTATTTTACCAATAATATTAGGCCCTGTAAGGCGTTCGGCTTTGGCCCGTATTACATCATCATCACCATCTGCAGGTGCTTCGGCCTGGGCTTCAACGACAGGAGCCTGTACAACAGGAGGTTTTGGCGCCTCTACTTTGGGTTCTTCTACCTTTGGTGCTTCGACAACAGGTGGTTTTGGTGCTTCAACTTTAGGGGTTTCGGCAACAACCGGTTTTGGTGTTTCAACAACAGGCTCTGGTTTTGGCGCTTCTACAACGGCTGGCTTTTCAGCAACAACCGGTTTAGGTGCTTCCACAACGGGCTCTGGTTTTGGCGCTTCAACTACAGCCGGCTTTTCGGCAACAGGCTGTGGTTTCGCATTCAGATTATTAAGGTCAATTTTCCCAATTACCTTAACTCCGGGCAATACATCACTGCGCTCCTCGGTTTTCACCGGGGCAGCAGGAGCAGCAGGCTCAACCGGTTTCGGTTTATCGGCCAGCGGCGCGGTATATTGGCCGGCATTTTTGATCAGTATTTCTTCGTTCTCAAAATCGCGCGAACGGCGGTTTTCAACCGGTCTTTCAGGCAGCGGTGCAGTTTCCTCTTTCCTTATCTTACCGATACTGATCTGCTTGGCTTCCTCTTTAATACTTTTATCAAAGGCAAATTCCTTCAACAACGCATTGTACATGTCGCCATTTAGCTGGGCCATTGGGTGCTTATCAACCTTATAGCCTTTAGTCGCCAAAAAATCGACAATGGTACCCATACCAATGTTGAGCTCTTTTACCGCCTTAATTAATTTTATTGATTTGTCTTCTGACATTTATTATATTTTCTCTGCTAATTATCGCAAAAATACGATTTTAATTTTGGTTATTATGCTTATTCAAACTCAGCATTCAATATTGATAGCACTTCTTTTACCGTTTCTTCTTCCAGATCGGTACGTTTTACCAACTCGCCAACAGTTAAAGCTAATACCGATTTTGCTGTATCTAAGCCAATACGCTTAAATTCATCAATAATCCAGCTATCAATTTCATCTGAGAATTCTTCGATATCCACATCCTCATCATGTTCATCAGCCTCACGGTAAACATCTATTTCATAGCCGGTTAATTTACCCGCCAGTTTAATATTGTGACCGCCACGACCGATAGCTAACGATACCTGGTCGGGTTTTAAGTACACTGCTGCTGTTTTTTTCTCATCATCTAATTTAATAGATGTGATTTTGGCCGGCGACAATGCACGTTGAATATAAAGCTGAATATTGTTGGTGAAGTTAATCACATCAATATTTTCATTTTTTAATTCGCGAACGATACCATGTATACGTGAACCCTTCATACCTACGCAGGCACCAACCGGGTCAATACGATCATCATATGATTCTACGGCAACCTTGGCCCTTTCGCCCGGCTCACGCACAATTTTTTTAATGGTGATCAATCCGTCGAAAATCTCGGGTACTTCAAGCTCAAACAAACGCTGTAAAAACTCTGGTGCTGTACGCGAAATGATGATCTTAGGGTTGCTGTTCAGCATATCTACCTTATGAACAACCGCTTTTACGCTATCACCTTTTTTAAAGTAGTCGGCCGGTATCTGCTCTGTTTTTGGAAGCAACAATTCGTTACCTTCATCATCCAATACCAAAGTCTCTTTTTTCCAAACCTGGTAAACTTCACCTGTAACAATTTCGCCCACACGATCTTTATATTTTTTAAAGATCTCGTCTTTCTCCAGTTCCAGAATTTTTGAAACCAGTGTTTGACGTGCCGCTAAAATAGCACGGCGGCCAAAGCTTTCCAGGGTAATTTGCTCAATTTGCTCGTCGCCAACTTCCAGGTCCGGATCAAACAATTTGGCCTCGGCCAGTTCAACTTCCAGGTCATCGTCTTCGCTAAACCCATCTTCCATAACCTTACGGGTGCGCCAAATCTCTAAGTCACCGTTATCAGTATTAACAATTACGTCGCAATTTTCATCTGTGCCGTATTTTTTCCTGATCATGCTTCTGAAAACGTCTTCCAAAACGCTCATCATGGTTGGGCGGTCAATGTTCTTGAAATCTTTAAATTCCTGAAAAGAATCAATTAAATTAATATTGCTCATTTTCTACTTGAATGATATTAAAACTTTTGTTTCTGTTATTTTATCTAATGGGATAACGCTTTCAACAGTTTCGGCCTTTTTCCCTTTTTCTTTTATTTTTTCTTCAATTATAATGGCGTCTTCGGTTAATGCCGATAAAACACCCTCTCGTTTTACGCCATCGGCCATTTTGATACCCAATGTGCGCCCAACATTTTTGGCATATTGCCTTGCCGACGAAAGTGGAAAATCAATCCCCGGCGACGATACTTCCAGGTTGTAGGCTGTTTCAATTACGTTTTCTTCCTCTAAATGGAAGCCCACATGCCTGCTTACCGCCACACAATCGTCAATACCTACACCGTCATCACCATCAAGCAAAACTATAAGTTTTCCGTTTGAGTGCATTTTAACATCCACCAAAAACAAATTCGGCTTATCGGCTATTTTTTCTTCTACCAGTTCCCTTACTCTTTTTTCAATGTTCATTACCCGCCCGTTTTTTGATTGATAATTTTTAATTGATAAAATAAAAGAGGGGGCTATTTGCCCCCTCTTTTATTAATTGACTGCAAATATAATCAAATTTATTAATTTTTCAACTATCAAATAGGGTTATTGCTTAAAAATCAAATCTGTATAGTGCAAGCTGCCCAGTTTGTTTTTTCCTAATATAAAATCCGAGGCCTTGCTATTGGCATCAAATTTATAGTAGCGTACAAAATAAGTTTGCTGCGCGATAAAAGGGGTGTCGGGCGTAAAAACCACCACGCTATCTGTAACCACATACTTGCCCGGCTGTATGGGCTGATAGTTTTTTAGCTCGGTATCTATCGGCATTTTAAATACCGGCACCAGGCTTTGCCAGTTGCCACCGGATGAGTCGCGGTTGATATCCTGGACTATCAATGGGTCGAGGCCTGTTATTTTGAGGGAGTGCTTATCGGGGGTAAGGTTAATTTTAACGTTGTTGACTTTGGGTTTATCGGAGGAGCAGCCAGCGTAAAAGAGGGTAATAAGCAAAAGTGCCTGATAAAAAAACAAGTGATTCGAGTTGGTAAAATTCGACAAAATACTGAAGAGCGATTGACGCACATCGCATGGTGGCGAAGACTCACCCGGCGAGGCTACGCCCGCCACCCTCTCTTCGGCTTCGCCGGAAAGAGGGGCTTGAAAATTTATTAATTGTTTTTTCTTAACATTGTGATATTCACCGTTCAAGTCCCTCTTTCCACCGTAGGTGAAGAGAGGGTGGCGGGCGCAGCCTCGCCGGGTGAGTCTTCGCCCGCGTTCAAAACGGATGCTTTTGTGCCGTCCCATTATTTCTTCAACGTTTGTTCAAATAATTTATAAATCCGTTTATACTCATCCGTCCAGCTGCTGGGCTGTTCAAAGGCGTGGTCTTCTACGGGGTACGATGCCAGCTCCCAATTTTCCTTGTGCAACTCAATTAATCTCTGGGTTAGCCTGATTATATCCTGGTAATTCACATTCTGATCTATCATCCCGTGCAACATCAATAAATTGCCTTTTAAGCCATTGGCAAAGTATATAGGCGAGCTTTTTCGATAAGCTGTTTCATCTGTAAAAGGTTCATTTAAAATATTGGAGGTATACTCATGATTATAATGCGCCCAATCTGTAACCGAGCGGATAGCACCGCCCGCCGCGAAAACATCGGGCTCGGTAAACATGCCCATCAGCGTAATAAACCCGCCGTATGATCCGCCGTATAAGCCAACGTGTTTGGGGTTTACGCCATATTTATCAACCAGGTACTTTACGCCATCAACCTGGTCGGATAGGTCTTTGCCCCCCATATGCCGGTAAATACCTGTGCGCCAGTCGCGGCCGTAACCCGCGCTTGCCGTATAATCAATATCAATCACAGTATAACCATTATCGGCCAGCATATTGTTAAACATAAACTCGCGGAAGTAATAGCTCCAGGAATAAGTTACATTTTGCAGGTATCCTGCGCCATGCACAAAAACCACAGCCGGTTTGGCGGGGTCGGCCTTTTTGGGGAGGTAAAGGCGGGCGTAAACATCGCTGCCATAACGGTTCTTAAAGGTGATAATTTCCGGGGCGCGCCATTGGTATGATTCGTATTCTTTGCTTATGGATTTGGTAACCTGCACCGCCCTGGCACCGGGCTTATTGGCCTGCACATATAGTTCCCATGGTTTGTTGGAATAGGAGTAGCGGATAGCCAGCCACTTTTCGTCGGGCGATAGTGTTACGTCGTTGCCGCCCTTCATGCCGGTTGTTTTTGTTGGCGTCCCGCCATCAACCGGCAGACTATAAAAATCCGTCAACCCGGGATGATCGATATTGGCGGTGAAGTAAAACCTTTTTTTATCGTTGGATAACTGCAAGGTTTGCACTTCCCATTTGCCACTGGTAATTTGCTTTTTTACGCCGCTATTAACATCAATTACGTAGATGTGGGAGTAACCGCTGGCCTCGCTCTGAAAATAAAAATGATCATTGTCGATAAACCCAACATTCCCTGTCGCCGAGTTTTCAATTCCGGGACCACCAATCCAGGCTTCATCGCGCTGGCGGTCAAGCAGGCTAAGCTTGCCGGTAGCGGCGTCCAATCGCATAATCCAGCGGTCTTTATTATCCTGGGCCGATATTACAACAACTGCATGGGCGCTGTTCTCGCTCCATAACACGCCTTCTATGGTTACCAGCCTGTCGGCATTTGCCTTTTTATAAGCTTCCTGCTCTTTAGGATAATCTTTTAAATAATCGGGCTGGTCTTTAATTCCTGGGATATCGGCCGTGCTGATGCGACAAACAGAATCGCGCTGACGGTCATAAATAAAAGTTTCGGATGTTGATGATGGACGGCCTACTTTTGAACGATTGGGAATATCCTCCGTGAACCCCGATTCGGTTACATAATTAGGAACGATGGCGCTTTTAACGTCATCGGTCTGCTTTGTAAGCCGGTAAGTAACAAAGCGTTCATCGGGGCTTATTTTAACCCGCCCAACCCGTTTTGTTCCAAAAACCAGTTCCCTCAATCGCTTCGGCGCCAACTCTGCACTTTCAGTTGAGTCTTGTTTTTTCTCTTTCTTCTCAACTTTAATAATATCAAACAATTCCAGCTGCTGCCTTTTAAGCCATTTTTCTTCTTCGTTAAGTTCGTCGTTGCCCTTTTTACTTTTTGATTTAACAAAATTAGTTAGCTGCTCCAACCCATTCCCATTAAGCTTCACGGAGAACAGGTTACTGCCTTGCGAAAATATGATGTGGCTTTCATCGCCGTTAAAAACCGGCGAACTTTCCCCCTCCTCGGTATGGGTAAGCGGCGTTATTTTGCCCGTTTTGAGATCTTCTAAAAACAAATCTCCGTTTTTTTCAAAAACTTTTTGAGTGCGCTTTTTATTCCAATTACCATTTTCTGCCGGTAAACCGCGCTTATTGGCAATGCTTACTTTTTGCGGTGCCGCACTGGCAGGCGTAGCGGCAAACAATTCATCAGGCCCGGTTTTATCTGCATTCCAGGTAAAAAGGATTTTTTTGCTGTCATCGCTCCAGTGAATGTTTGATGGGGATACGCCTATCCATTTTGGATCGCGCATAATTTTTTCAATGGTAAGGGTATCCAGCTTTTGGGCAAAAGCACCGGCAGTATTGGCCAGCAATAGCAGCGTAAATATTTTTTTCATGAGTCAGTCTTATTTCGCGCAACTAATACGCGATGCAATTTAACAGTTTGGCTTTGCTTTGCTAATTTTAGGCGTTTATTGTTACAAATGGAAATTAAAGGCGACGGTTTTATTTTACGGGAGTTGCGGTTGGCCGATGCTAAATCGTTACAAAAACATGCCGATAACCCAAGGGTTTTTGATGCCCTTCTTGATCGCTTTCCATCGCCATACAAGCTTACGGATGCCTTTGATTTTATAGGGCTTGCAATGGCCGACAAAGTGCAAACTAAGTTTGCGATTGTTATTAACCACGAAGTTGCAGGCGTAATTGGCATTGATTTAAGGGTCGATATTTATCGAAAATCCGCATTAATTGGATATTGGCTGGGTCAGGAACATTGGGGAAAAGGCATAATGCACAAAGCTGTTAAACAGGTTGTTGATTACGGCTTTGCCAAACTTGATATTGTAAGGCTACAGGCGGGCGTATTAGGCAACAATCCAAAATCAATGCGGGTATTGGAAAAAGCGGGTTTCGTAAAAGAAGCTATCTGTAAAAATGCCATTATTAAAAACGGCCTTATTTTAGACGAGCATTTATACGCTATACTTAAGCCTTCCGTTTAATTTACAAACCTACCCGATAAATCCACCGTTCGGGCAAAAGGGTTTAAAAACTGGTTAACCAGTATAGCAAACTCCCGGCGGGTTATTGGCCGGTTAACATCAAAATCCGTTTGGAATTTATATTGGCTTTTCCAGGCCTTGGCCATGGAGATGTGCAGGGTTTTAGGATCGGTTAGCGTTATCTCGCTTATAAGCGACAGCGTGTTTTCTACTGTAAATTTTTGCGTGGGTTTTTCCCTGTTGAACCATAAAAATGTACGGGTATAAATATCATTTAATACCGGTTCAATCTCGGCCGTATTAACAGCCGAATCGGGCATAAACAGTACATCAGTTTTATTACCATCCAATTTTTGCACTCCCCTTAATAAACCGGTTGCCCCAACCTGCTGCACCGCCCTAAAATAATGATCGTTTTGGTTCACATCGGCAAATGGAAGCAAGTAGCTTTTAAAATCCAGTAGTTCGCCCTGCACAGTGCGTGCGTTTAATTTGTGAGTAGTAGTTTTAAAAAACGCACAAAATGCTGCTGCTGCTCCGGCACCCTGACCCAGCATAAGCTGGTTGGGCAGATATTGAATGTCATCCTCGGGGAAAAACGAACTTATTATCAACAGGTTCTCTGCGCCCGGGGCTACAACAGCGCTTAACGGAATACAATATACCGGCGGTTGCGGGTAACTGTTTGATGTGTTCTTTTTATCATCACTACGGCCCTTATAACCATCGCCTGTCGCGATGCTGGTACGATAGGCGGTAGACTGGTAGCTATTGGCCATTAAATCCGCTGGCTTAAAATTGAGATTCAGTTTTTGGGCTATTGCAGCATTGGGGGTGGCGTCAATAATCACCCTTGTTTTTATTTGTTGCGATTTTGAATCCTGGCTAACGGTTACCACCCAACCATCCCCGTCTCTTTTTACCGTGCTAACAGTAGTGTTTACCTTTATAGTGAGATTTTTGACCGTATCCGCCATTTTTTTTATGACGGCAGCCCCGGTGAATGGCTCTAAACGAAGAGGAGCATTGTATGCGGTATCATATCCAGGTGCTTTTTTGTAAAATATCATTACCCATTTCCGGAATTCGCCCCAGATGCCGGACGGTAGATTGTGCCCGCCGCCGATAGTTATCATTGTTTGAGCCTGCATTGATGGGCATAATTGCGGGTCAGCTTCAACAAGTACTGTTTTAATTTTGCTGCGGGCTCCCTGTATGGCCGCCGAGGCGCCGGCAGGACCACCGCCAATTACAAGGATATCGGTTTTAATGGTTTGCGCATATGTAAAGGAGCATTTTAACAGCAGCAGTACTAAAAACAGTTTTTTTATCATCAGTTTAAATAACACGTACAGAACGCTAATTTAGGCTAAAGCTTGCTGTACTATAAAATTATACTTAATTTAATTTTTTTTATAGACATATGACAGACCAACAAATGAGGTTCCCGATAGGGAAGTTTGCACCACCGGCATCCTATACCGACGAAAACATTCGCGAATGGATAGACGACCTGCGCACGCTGCCCGGTAAATTGCGTAACGCAATAGCTGGTTTAAACTACCAGGAACTGGATACCCCTTACCGTACCGGCGGCTGGACATTGAGACAAGTGATCCATCACCTGGCCGACAGCCACATGAATTCAATCACCCGGTTTAAGCTGGCGCTTACCGAAAACAACCCGGTCATAAAACCATACGAAGAAGCCGACTGGGCTTTACTCCCCGATTATCGCCTGCCGGTAGAATCATCATTAAAAATGTTAGAAGGCATACACATCCACATGGTTGCCTTATTTGAAAGTTTTACCGAAAACGAGTGGCAGCGTTCTTTTGTACATCCGGCATCCGGCGACACTGTTTCGCTTAAAAAAGGGTTGGCATTATACTCATGGCACAGCAAACACCATTTAGCCCATATTACAGAGACAGTGAAGAAATTTATTAAGTAGGTCAAAGGCGAAAGGGTAAAAGTAAAAGGGTTTTAGTAGTTAACTGACGAGGGCTTCTGTTTCCTATCAAAAGGCCTTGGCTTCCACGTTCGCCGCAAAAAACCTTTTACCTTTCGCCTTTACCCTTTCACCTTAAATCACCTTAAACAGATGGAAAGCTTAGGTAAAAAGTAGTGCCGATACCAATGGTTGTTTCAAACCATATTTTGCCGTTGGCATTCTCAATTGAATTTTTCACAAAGGCAAGCCCAAGGCCCGTTCCGGAGCTTTTGGTGGTAAAATTGGGTTCGAATATCTTTTCGCGCATATTTTCGGGAATCCCGTTGCCATTATCTTTTATGGTAAGCAGTACATTTTTGCTGGTAATTAGGTAATTGATATCTATTAGCCCTTTCCTATCCGGCGGAGTGGCCTCTATGGCATTTTTTAATAAATTATTAAAACAACGCAGCAACTGATCCTTATCGGCATTAATCATAAAGGGGGGGGCCGGCGGCTGATACATGATATGCATATTGTCCATTTGCTTAAATATGGTAACCGCCTGGTTAAGCATTTCAAAAACATTTAATTGTTCGATACGGGTATCGGGCATTTTGGCAAAAGCTGAAAACTCAGATGCGATTGAGGATAAACTTTCTATTTGTTCGACAAACGATTTGCTGAAGCGCTCGAATTTTTGATCGAATTTAGGGTCCTTGTCGCGCCACGATTTATCAAGCAGTTGCAAACCTAATTTTAGCGGGGTTAACGGATTTTTAATTTCGTGAGCTACCTGTTTAGCCATTTCGCGCCAGGCGCTTTCACGCTCAGACTGTGCCAGCCTGTTCGCACTATTTTCAAGGGCCGATATCATTTTATTGTACTCTTTAACCAATGCCCCAATTTCATCATTTCGCTGCCATTTTATCGGTTCGTTTTTTTTGCCATATATGGTTTTGCTCAACGTTTCCTGTATGAAGCTTAACGGCGTGGTAATTTGCCTTGCAATAATAATAGCAAATAAACCAATAGCTATAAACACCAGCGTATAAACGTTTATCATCACGTTCAGCAGCGCTGTTATACGTTCTTTATAATCTGCTTCGTTCGAAAAATAAGGCAATTGGATATAGGCTATTATTCTTCCGGAGCTTGTAATGGGCGCATAAGCGGCTTTATAGCTCAATTCGCCTATCCGCTCATCATTTACAAATTCTGTTTTTTGCAGGCGGCTTAAATAGATAAAGGCACGGGAGTTCATTTTTTTTGCCACCAGGCCGGCTTCGTACATTTTGGGCTGTGTTGTCACCAGCGGTACGCCGTTTATATCAAACAAAACCAGGTCGGTTGAATAGGTTTTGGCCATTATGTCAAAATCAACCTGGCTTTTTTCGTTTACATTGTATATGTACTTGTTTAACGCACCCGTTTGAAAAGCCTCGGCGATACGGGTTATTTTATTACGGATTTGTTTATCCTGCTGGCTTTGATACTGGCTCCCTATTGATACAAAAGTGATAAAACCAACCGCTATCAGCGTAACAACAACCGCAAAAATCATTACAAACTGTATGCGCGTTTTATAAAGTACCTTATCAAAATTGATCCGGAAATTCCAGCGGATTTTGTCATCCTTGATGCTTAAAATTCTTACGCGTACCCATGCACCCCTGACAATAATAATAATTGCGCTGAATACCAGCAAAGCCATAAAAAAGAAGGTGATGGACGTTACCCCATTATAAAGCGGGTTTGTTTCCTTACTTGCTACAACTATGTTACGTTTGTTGGGCTTATAAATAAGGTGTTCGTATTTTGTAAAGGTGTTGTACCATTCGGGGTTGTTTGTCCTGGTGGTTTTTATAATATATTTTTTTAATACCCCTTTAAAATCGGGATTATTAAGCGTATAAACATAAGTGCCCCGCTGGCTTTGCAGGCGATTATCGTAATAATACGCGTACGAATAGTCTTTAAATTCATCTTCGGATTGCAGCGACCCATCTATCAATAAATCGGGGAAGGCGCCTAACGATTGAAGGGGTTTTGAGGTAAACTCAATAGCCAGGGTGCCCAATTGTTTGTTCCTGCTTTTTATGGGGAGTATCGCAAAGTAGCTCTGAAGCCCAAACGATGCCGTTCCCCGGTAAAAATAAGATGTTGGCACAACCTTATAAGAGTTATATACAACCTGATCTTTGAAGCTGGTTATCGGAACATCATCTTCAACAAGGGGCTGGTCGTTAGCATCATATTCGTGTATTTTAACTACATACTTTGATAAGTACCCGTCAAAATATAATTTCTGAAAACGGGTTAGCAGGTACTCGGTATTATGTACATTTTCCTTAAAATAGCGCACAATGGCGGTATCAATAAGAATCCGTTTCTCTGTTTTTATAAAAGTATTTTCGGCATCATGATCAACCGGGTCTTCTAACCGGTGTACCAGTTTTTTGCGCACAACCTCTTCTTTAATACTTTCAAAATGGTTTAACTTAATGGCCGATATTAATGAGCATATTAAAAGTACGCCCAAAAAAGAGGTTGTGGTAAGTTTGCTTCTGTGGTATATAAAACCAAACGCCCTTATCAATACCAGCATCATCCACAACAGGTAAAACAGGCTAAAGCCATAATACCGGGCAAAAACAGCCGTGCTGATAGCAACACCTGCTATTAGTAGTAATAACTGGTGCACCCGCGGCACCCCCAGCCTAAGGCATATAAAAAGAACAACGTCATCAACAAGATAAAAAATAAGAAAACTAAAGCATAACATTAAAACGCCCAGCACACTAAACGATGACAAGCCCAGCACATTATTTACATTAAAGTTAATGCCCGAGTTGATAACAAGGTCTGAAAACAATCTTAACAACGATGTGGATATCGCGATAAGCAAAAGAATGCAACCAACTACAACAAAATAGCCGACAGCGTTTGTATATACCGCCGTAAACAATCTGCGGCGCTGCAGGTATATAAATACAACAAACCAAAAAAAGCAAAGCAGGTTAATACATAAATCGCCAAAAGACGGGTACAAAATGCCCGAATTGAAAATTTGGGGGTCAAAAAGCTTTAGCATGCCGCTAAAATCGGGCAGGTGGTAATATAAATTAACAAAACGGAACAGCATTATAAAAAATGCCAGGAATATCACCGACAACCAGGCGTAACCCTTTGCCGCCACATGGCAACAAATATTATGGATTAATATACAAAGCGTCAGAATGGTTAAAATCCAAAAAGCGGCCTCGTAGTATATAAACGCGTAATTAACACTATTGGCTTTTTGCTTTACCGAAAAAAGATAATCGTTACTAATGCTATGTACATCATAGGCGTCCTTATCGCCCAAATCGGCAAGTTCAATGTTGTCACTGGTAATTAGGTCTTTAGCAAAAGTGTTTTGAAGATACTGGTTGGTAAAGGTGTAATTGTTTTTCACCGGGATGAAAAATATTACAGAAAAATCACCATCGGTTTTCCTTATCGCTTCATAATACCCGTTTGGTTGCTTAATAAACGAATTGCCTTCCTTTATATTCCAAAGGCTATCCGGCAAAACTTTAATACCACTCCAAAAACTCAGATGGTTTTTATAGGTCGTTATAAACCAGGTATTCTTTTTTGCGGTAAAGGTTTCTATTCCGTTAATTGCTTCCTGATCATTATCTGTGAGGATTTTAAATTTGTTAAACTGTGCCTTATCACTTAGCTGTTTATCAATATAAGCCTCTTTTTTGTGCAAATTATCCTCAAGTTCCCGCGCAGTTTGGTCAAGGTTATTTACCGGCGTATATGTTTTTTGGATAAAAATGGCCGTAAACAACAATCCGATACCTATCAGGGTAAGCAACAAGCGTATTTTTCCGGAGGTTGTCAAATTACTATCAGATATTACACGTTAAAAACAAAAGGCACTATAATAGTGCCTTTTTAATTATTATTAAGCTAAAACAGCGCTTTGGGTGGGTATTGCCCTATCAACCTTTTTTACCAGCCCTTGCAATACGTTGCCAGGGCCAACTTCGGTAAATGAGGTGGCCCCATCTTCCAGCATGTGTTTAACGGTTTGCGTCCACCTTACTGCACCAGTAAGCTGGGAAATTAAATTTTGTTTGATGAGTGCCGGATCTGTATATGGCTTAGCATCAATATTTTGATAAACAGGACAAACCGGCGCCTTAATTTCGGTAGCTACAATTGCCGCTTCCAGCTCAACCCTTGCCGATTCCATTAACGGCGAATGGAAAGCGCCTCCAACTTTAAGTATTAATGCCCTTTTTGCGCCAGCAGCAAGTAATTTCTCGCAAGCCTCTTCAATACCAGCAATGGTACCCGATATTACCAGCTGGCCCGGGCAATTATAATTTGCGGTTACTACCACGTTGCTTACCTGGCGGCATACATCCTCAACGGTAAAGTCATCCAGCCCTAAAATAGCGGCCATAGTTGATGGCTGTATTTCACAGGCTTTTTGCATGGCGTTGGCACGCGCGGCAACCAATCGCAAACCATCTTCAAATGATAAGGCACCTGCAGCAACAAGGGCCGAAAATTCGCCAAGGGAATGGCCTGCAACCATATCCGGCTTAAATTCATCGCCCAAAACGGTAGCTAAAACTACCGAATGTAAAAATATAGCAGGCTGGGTAACGTTGGTTTGCACCAAATCTTCGGCTGTGCCATCAAACATCACATCAGTAATCCGGAAACCCAATATTTCATTTGCTTTTTCAAATAACTCATGTGCTTTTTCAGACTGTTCGTAGAGATCTTTACCCATACCCGGGAATTGGGCGCCCTGCCCTGGAAAAATATATGCTTTCATTTAGCCCCCTAACCCCCTAAAGGGGGAATTTTATGTTTATAATTATTGCCTATCAACCCTTCCTGCACCCCTTAGGGGGCCGGGGGTTTAACCTAATTTCGAACTTATTAAATTTAAAAACTCTGTGCGGGTTTTTTCTTTCAAAAACTCACCGGTAAAGGCCGATGTGGTGGTAACCGAGTTTTGTTTTTGCACACCACGCATACTCATGCACAGGTGGCGGCACTCAATAACAATACCTACTCCAACCGGGTTAAGCGTTTCCTGTATACAATCGCGAATCTCGTTGGTTAAGCGCTCCTGCACCTGCAGCCTGCGGGCAAAGGCATCAACTACGCGCGGTATTTTGCTTAGCCCAACCACATAGCCATTAGGAATATAGGCAATATGAGCCTTTCCAAAAAAGGGTAGCATATGGTGCTCACACATAGAGTACACTTCTATGTCTTTTACAATTACCATCTGGCTGTATTCCTCTTTAAACATAGCCGAATTCAGGATGCTTTTAGCATCCAGATCATAGCCATGAGTTAAAAACAACATCGCCTTGGCTATGCGTTCCGGTGTTTTTAACAGGCCTTCCCTTTGGGGGTTTTCTCCAATCTGCTTTAAAACGTCAAGATAATGGCCCGATAGGTTTTCAATTAGTTGCGGATTGTACCGGTCTATTTTGGTGTAACCGTCAATATCATCATCGCGGTCGGGGATGTGGTTTTTATCAATCATTTTATCCGGTTATCCGCCAAAATACTCCGCGGAATTATTTTCAGTTTCATATAGTTTTACCGAGTGTAAAAACACTCCCTCATAAGCCTCAATAGGCGCCTTAAGCTGATTAAAAATCTCGATGCAAAGCAATTCCGTCGACGCCATTTTGCCCGCCATGAATTCAACATCCAAATTGATGTTTTTATGATCAAGCTTTTCTATAACATGCTCGTTAATAATAACCTTAAGCTCTTTCAAATCCATCAGATAGCCGGTGGCGTGGGTAATTTCGCCCTTAACCGTTACAAATAAATTGTAATTATGACCATGCCAGTTGGGGTTGGCGCATTTGCCAAATACCTCATTGTTTTTTTCAGCGCTCCATTCCTCACGGTACATCCGGTGAGCGGCATTAAAATGTTCTTTGCGCGTTATATGTATCATCATAATAATAAGTGGGTGCAAATATACAAAACAAAAACAGGCCAGTTGTTTTATATTCGTGGTCAAAAATCTGTAAATTAAACGTACAAAAAGCAATATGCTTATATTAATTGTTGCCGCAACGGCGCCCGAAGTTGAACCCTTAGTCAAATACTTCGGTAACAAAATAGATGTATTGATAACCGGCGCAGGCATGGTACCCACTGCCTTTGCCCTGGGGCGCCAATTTACCCATGCTAAATATGACCTGGTAATAAATTTGGGCATTGCAGGCAGCTTCGACAGGAACATTGAACCCGGTTTTTTGATTGAAGTAACCGAAGATACTTTTGCCGAAACCGGTGCGGAAGACGACGAGCGGTTTATACCGATGAACGTTTTGGGCTTTGGCGAGGTAACCTATAAACCAACAACCACATTAGATGAGGTTGAAAGTAGTTTTTATTTGAAAAAAGGCCGGGCCATTACGGTAAATACCGTTCATGGAAATGATGCATCTATTAAAAAAGTGCAGGAGCGGTTAACCCCCCAATTAGAGAGTATGGAAGGCGCGGCGTTCTTTTATGCCTGCCAGCAGGTTAATGCGCGTTGTATCCAAATCAGGGCTGTGTCAAATTATGTTGAAAAACGCAACCGGGATAACTGGCAGATAGGGTTGGCTATAAAAAATCTGAATACCTTTGCCATTGATCTGATTGACGCGATCATTAAGCTTTAACTGCGTCGAGGTTTTACGTTTGACGTGGTACGTTATACGTAGGGCTTCAAAAACGCAAGCAGGGGTTTTACGTTTGACGTTATACGTTATACGTTATACGTGCCCCTTTTTAACGTATAACGTAACACGTACTACTTACAACATACCATGAAACTAACCCTCGGCTTTTCGCCCTGCCCCAATGATACTTTTATTTTTGATGCCCTTATTCACCATAAAATTGACACCGAAGGGCTGGAGTTTGAGGTTTTTTATGATGATGTAGAAACCCTGAACCAAAAAGCTTTCCGCGGCGAATTGGATGTTACCAAACTTAGCTACCATGCGTTTGCTTACGTGGCCGATAAATATGTACTGCTTGACTCGGGCAGCGCCCTGGGCTTTGGCGTGGGCCCGATGCTGATATGCAATGCCGATCCTGAAAAACTTTACTCGCAACTCGAATCCGGCAGCCCGAACCTTAAAATAGGGATCCCAGGCAAATACACTACTGCCAATTTTTTATTAGGCAACGCTTTTCCCAATGCAACCGTTAAAATTGAGCTTGTTTTTTCGGATATCGAGAACGCGGTATTGGAAGATCGTGTTGATGTGGGATTGATCATCCACGAAAACCGCTTCACCTACCAGGATAAGGGTTTAAAAAAAATCATCGACCTGGGCGATCATTGGGAAAAACAAACCGGCTGCGCCATTCCGCTTGGCGGGATAGTAGCCAACCGTAATTTACCTGCAGATGTTCAGCACAAATTAAACAGGGTATTGCGTAAATCGGTTGAGTTTGCTTTTGCAAACCCCAAATCGGGCCTGGAGTTTATCCGCTCGCACGCCCAGGAAATGAGTGAAGAGGTCATGTACAAACACATTGATTTGTATGTAAATAAATATTCTGTAGAATTGGGAGAGGAGGGAAGGAAAGCGATAAAGCTGCTTTTTAACACTGCCCAGAAAAAACACATTATCCCCCAAATAAACGAGGAAATATTTCTAAGCCCCCTAGCCCCCTGAAGGGGGAACCATCGTTTAAAATAAAACGGCCCTTCTTGCATCAGAGGGGCCGTTTTATTTAGTGACATAGTAAATCAAAAATTCCTCCCTCAGGGGGTTAGGGGGCCTCGCCGTTTAATACAACAAATGATCATACGGATAACGTTCGGTATGTATCGCTTTCACCTCCTCATACAGCAAACTCCTGAACTCATCTACATTTTCCCTTTTGGTGGCCGATATAAATATGGCCGGGCTATTATTTTTGGCCATCCAGCTGTGTTTAAAATCGTCAAGCGTTAAGGGTTCTTCCTGCTGCTCTATCTGGTGATCTTCCGGTTTAAAGGCGTCTATTTTATTAAATACCGTTATCATCCGTTTATCAATAGCGCCAATATCTTTCAGGGTCTCGTTAACGGTACGTATCTGATCCTCAAAATTAGGGTGCGAAATATCTACCACGTGTACCAATATGTCTGCTTCACGCACTTCATCCAGTGTCGATTTAAAACACTCCACCAGTTGGTGAGGTAGTTTGCGGATAAAACCAACCGTGTCTGACAACAGGAAAGGCACGTTCTCCAACACCACTTTCCTCACAGTTGTATCTAAAGTGGCAAACAGTTTGTTTTCGGCAAACACTTCCGATTTGGATACCATATTCATGATGGTTGATTTGCCAACGTTTGTATAACCTACCAGCGCGGCACGCACCATCTGGCTCCGGTTTTTGCGCTGGGTTTCGTTTTGCTTGTCTATTTGTTTCAGCCTGTCTTTCAATAAGGCTATCTTGTTCAAAATCAAACGCCTGTCGGTCTCAATTTGCGATTCACCCGGCCCGCGCATACCAATACCACCCTTCTGGCGCTCAAGATGGGTCCACAAACGCGTAAGGCGAGGCAGCAAATATTGTAGCTGTGCAAGCTCTACCTGGGTTTTAGCCTGCGCTGTTTGCGCGCGATTTGCAAAAATATCAAGGATAAGGTTATTCCTGTCAAGTATCTTTACCTGCAGCTCGTTTTCAATATTGCGCAATTGCGATGGCGACAGCTCATCGTCAAACACCACCATATCAATTTCTTCTTCAATAACAAAAGCCTTTATATCTTCCAGTTTACCACTGCCCACAAAAGTCGCCCTGTCGGGCCGCTGTAGTTTTTGGGTGAAATGAGTTATTGTTTCGCCGCCTGCTGTAGCAACTAAAAACTCCAGTTCCTCTAAATATTCTTTCTCCTGTTCGTCGGTTACGTGGGGTGTCATTACGCCAACCAAAACAGCTTTTTCCTGCTTCACAGCAGTATCGTAAAATTTTTGCTTCATTAACTATGGTATATCAATCACGGTGCCAATTTACTAATATAGCACAAACGGGCTTATTTAACGCCAAAATAGCACATACAAAGGAAATTGGCTGTCATTACTAATAAAATATGTTTTACAAAAAACGCAGGACAAACGCATCTAACAGGGTTAACATAACTTAACACATTTCAGATATTGTTTTTACAATTGTCTCATAATCAATATTTTGGGGTTTTAACATGGTTAACACTAAACTGGTCGCCGTTAACTATTTAGTCCGCTTGCCCCGAAAAACACTTTGCTGCATTACAAACAAGTAAATAAATTGTTTTATTTATTTTAACAAGAATCATTTTCCTATTATTATATTCGTCTGATTAAACCTTATTGACATGAAGAAATTCTTTTCCCTCCTATTGCTGGGATCTTTAGCAATTACCGCAAACGCACAAACTACTGCCCCTGTGCCAACAGCTCAATCATTCGGTAAAGTTGATAAAGCCGATCTGGAAATGACCAAATGCGATTTTGAGCCCGATGCCAATGCCGAAATCCTTTTTGATAAAGGCGATACCTATTTTGACACGCAATACAATATCAACACCGACAGGCACAAGCGCATCAAAATATTTAACGATAACGGCAAGGATGAGGCAAACATCCGCATAAAATACTATAGCGCCAATCGTTCGCAATATATAACCGGGCTACAGGCGCAAACCATTAATTTAACCAATGGCGCCATTGAAATTATTAAGGTAGATAAAAAACAGATCTTCACCGAAGCCGTAGATAAGTACTACTCGGCGCTGGTTTTCTCGTTTCCAAATGTAAAACCAGGCTGTATTATCGAATATAAATACAGGTTAACCAGCGCTTCTGTGAGCGATTTTCCCGATTGGTATTTTCAAAGCGATCTGCCTACGCGGTATAGCGAGTTAGATACTAATATCCCGGATATTTTAACCTATAAGAGGCTGCCAAATTTGCATTCGCCATACGTAGTTGATAAAACAAGTTCGTCAAATACCCATACCGAAGCGATGGCCAATATTCCATCGTTAAAAGATGAACCCTATATGGATGCCCGTAATGATAATTCTGAGCGGATCCTTTTCCAGTTGTTAAGTATCCGCATACCCGGGTATTTTATGCCAAACTTCCAGGATTCATGGAAAAAAGTGGGTGAAAACAGGATAAATAACGAGGATTTTGGCGGTCAGCTGAACAGGAAACTTGCCGGCGAAGAATTAATTATCAACAAGGCCAAGGCCCTTAAAACCAATGATGAAAAAATTGCTTATGTTTTTAACGAGGTTAAAAACACCATGAAGTGGAATGATAGTTATGACATTAGCAGTACCGACGGAACCCCGAAAGCCTGGGAGAAAAAAGTGGGTAACTCTGCCGAAATAAACATAATACTTTATCACTTACTAAAAAAATCGGGGTTGACTGTTTATCCTATGATGGTAAGCACACGCACAAACGGGCGGATAAACCCAAGCTACCCGAGTGTTTATCAATTCAACAGCATGATAGCTTATATCCCTGTTGATAGCGCTAAATATTATGCGCTTGATGCCACCAGTAAATACAACCTTTACAATAAGGTGCCCGATAACTTTTTAAACTCGTTTGGTTTTTATATTGATGACACAAATAAGATATATGATCTTTCGTTTTTACAGGAACCGGAGCCAGTACGCCAGGTTGTTTTATTGAATGCCGAAATTAAACCTGATGGCAAAATGAGCGGCAGCGCCGATATCAGCAGCTTCAGCTACAATAAAATAAGGTATACTAAAAAGTTTAAAACCGACGGCGAAAAAAAATATAACGACTATTTACGCGAGGACAACAACAACCTTAAAATATCGGAACTTACGTTCGAGAATATGGACATCGACACGCTGCCGCTGCGTCAAAAGCTCAGCTTCAATCTTGACCTTACAGGTAGTGATGATAACTATATCTACTTTAACTCAAACCTGTTTACCGGCCTTAAAACAAACCCGTTTTTGGCCGAAAACCGCTTTACTGATATTGATTTTGGCTACCGCGACAACTACGCCATCACCGGCATTTTTAAAATTCCGGCAGGATATAAAATTGATGCAATGCCCAAAAGCATCAGCATGGCTATACCCGATGGAACTGTAGTTTTTAAGCGCCTGGTTGCCGAACAAGAAGGTTCAATAATGGTACGATTTAGCATCGATCATAAAAAGTCGATGTATTTTAAAGAGAATTACCCCGAGTTCCGTGAGTTTTGTAAAAAAATGTACGATATGCTTAACGAGCAAATTGTACTCAAAAAGGGCTAATAAAATTATGTTTATTAAACATTACACCAGGCTGCTGCTTACCACAGCAGCCTTATGTGCGCTGTATACCACGGGTTATAGCCAGGATAAAAATATACCTAAAAATCTTTATATCGCAGCAACAATACCCGATTCGTTGAAAGAGGACGCAAATGCCGTTGTGCGCTATTCAAGCGACGAAGTGATTGTTAAGAGCTTAGGACATATGGTAAAAAAGCATCATAGTATTATTGCTGTTTTAAATGAAAAGGGCGATGACAACGCGGCCTTAGTGTTGGGTTACGACAAAAAGTTTACGAGCATAGATGATGTTCAAATGATGGTATATAATGCTGCGGGCGTACAGGTAAAGAAATATCGGAAAAGCGATTTTTACGACCATGCAGCTGTTGATGGAATATCAATCGTTACAGACGATCGTGTATTAATAAAGGAACATGCCATTGCCAGCTACCCTGCAACAATTGAGATAACCTATGAAAAAGACATGAACAGCTATCTTGATTTAAACGAATGGAATATTGAGGGCTCTGAACGATCTGTTCAGTTTGCAGAATACAAGATAAGCGTTAACCCGGCATTGGGTTTTAGGTATATGAACAAGCACACTCAAATTGTGCCTGAAAAAAGTAAAGATGGTGAACTGGACAAGTATACATGGCACGTAACCAATTTAAAAGCAATTAAACCGGAAGACGAGGCTTTGTCATGGCTGGTACTTCCGAAAATCTTGTTTGCTACTAATGCCTTTCAATTTGCCGGCCTGCCGGGAGATATAAGCAGCTGGGAAAGCTATGGCAAATGGCAGCTTGCATTAAATGCCGATGTATGTACGCTAAGTCCTGAAAGAGCCGATGCAATAAAGAAAATGACGGCCGATATAAAAACCGACAAAGAAAAAGTCAAATTTTTATACGAATATATGCAGCAAAATATGCGCTATGTAAGTATACAGTTAGGTATTGGAGGCCTAAAGCCATTTCCGGCAACTTTTGTAGATCAAAAAAAATATGGTGACTGTAAGGCCCTTTCAAATTATATGTATGCCTTGCTAAAGGCCGTTAATATTCCATCCTATTATACCATAATAAATGCCGGTACAAATGAAGAACCGGCAGAGCCTTCGTTTCCGAGCGATCCGTTTAACCACGTAATTTTGTGTGTACCGCTTAAAAGCGATACAACTTGGCTGGAATGTACAAGCATGACTCAACCTTTTGGCAAATTAGGCACTTTTACCGAAAACAGAAATGCATTAATAATAACAGAAACAGGAGGTAAATTGGTTTGCACCCCCAAAAGCAAGGATACCGACAACCAATTTAATAGCGAAGCACACTTAGTATTGGATGCAGATGGCGGGGCCAAAGCGCAAATAAAAATTTTAAGCACCGGCGATTACAGAGATGGATATATTGGCCTTTCATCGTTAAAAACCGACGAACAAAAACAAAGGATGATAAGGCGGCTTAATATGAAACAACCTTCCGTTTTCGAATTTAAACCATCTGTAGATAAGGATGGTGTTAAAGAGATTAATATCGAGTTGGAGTACGATAAATTTGTGGATATGGCATCCGGGGACAAGCAGTTTTACCGACCACGTGTTTTTGATTTATGGCAATTGACAGTTCCCGTTGTTGACAAACGGAAGTATGATTATTATTTTGATAACCCCATGTTAAAAACATGTGTTACCACTATTGATCTTCCTTCTGGCTTTGAAGTTGAGACCTTACCAGCAAGTCAAAGTCTTAAATTTAGCTACGGAACTTATGATGTGAAATACACCTATGATGCCGCCAAAAACCAGGTGGTAAATACCACGAAGTTCGACTTGACCAAACAGGGTATACCGGCGTCAAAATACAACGAAATGCAGGCTTATTTTGATGCCATTGCCAAAGCGCAAAATAAAAAACTGGTGATACGCCGCAAAGCTTAAATTTGCGCCTGATGATATTCAGGCTTGATGAACGTTTACTTTTTCCTGAGCCCGATCTGGCCGAACCAGACGGGCTTTTGGCTGTAGGCGGCGATTTATCAACCCAAAGGCTGTTACTGGCTTATCAAAATGGCATTTTCCCCTGGTATAGCTACGATTCTCCTATCCTCTGGTATTCGCCGCATGAGCGCTTTGTGCTGTATCCCGATGAATTAAAAATCTCCAAATCAATGCGCCAGGTGTTGCGCGCCAACCGGTTCAGGATTACAACCAATACCTGCTTCGCCGATATTATAAAAGCCTGTTCGGCGGCGCCACGCGAAGGGCAGGACGGCACCTGGATTACCGATGACATGCAGGCGGCCTACATCAACATGAATGCTGAAGGTTACGCCCATTCTGTTGAAGTATGGGAGCAAGGTCAATTGGTTGGAGGGCTTTACGGCGTTTGGGTTGGCGATGTTTTTTGTGGTGAAAGCATGTTTAGTAAAGCAAGCAACGCGTCAAAAACAGCGTTAATTTACCTGTGCCAAACCAATAAATTTAAACTGATTGATTGCCAGGTGCACACCAGCCACCTGGAATCAATGGGGGCGCGCATGATATCACGAGAGCAATATATAGCCATTTTGCACAATAGTTTGCTTTGATTGGTTACCTTTGAGGGGTATGCAACAGGCCAGCACAAAAGAGCGAATTATTTTAGGAATCGACCCCGGAACCGCCGTTATGGGTTATGGCCTGGTGAAAGAAACCGGCCCCAGGATAGAACTTATTGCCCTTGGTGTGGTAAAGATGGAAAAGCTTGACGACCACATGATCAAGCTACAGCGCATATTTGAAAAAACCGTTGCCCTTATCGATAATTATAATCCCGACTGCCTGGCTATCGAAGCGCCGTTTTACGGTAAAAACATCCAGGTAATGCTTAAACTGGGCCGGGCGCAGGGCGTGGCTATTGCGGCGGCGCTATCGCGCAATTTAGATATTACCGAATACGCCCCCCGCAAAATAAAACAATCTATAACCGGCAACGGAAATGCCACTAAAGAGCAGGTTGCCGCCATGCTGCAAAACTTGTTAAAGTTTAAAGAAACACCCGATTTTTTAGATGCCACCGATGGCCTGGCTGTTGCTGTTTGCCACTCCTTTCAAAGGATGGGTGCCGCCGGCAAATCAGCTTCGGGCAGCAAAAAATCATATTCGGGCTGGGATACCTTTGTGAAGGACAATGCAAAAAGGATAGTTTAAATCCGGCTCCCCAAAGTCATTTTAAAAACCAACAGGCCTTCGGTAACATTTTCTGTTTCCCGCCGTATAAGCCGCAATGACAAACGCAGATCGCTTTCGGAATTAAGAAATTTAACCCCAAAGAAACCACATGTCTGTCAGCCTATTAAATTCGCAACAAACCGTTCTTTTTTGCATTATTTTATTACAAAAAGCAATAAATTGTTGACAAAGTGCACTTTAACAATTACTTTTAAGTCCCCTTAATTGATTGATCATGATCCGAGTACGGTCTAAAAATGTGCTATTGGTTGCTCCCGATACTTTTTCGGTTGAGTTGTTGCCGAATAATAAACAATTTAAGCATATTTCGTCAACAAGTCATATTTTTCCGTCCATTCACGAGCAAAAACCCAACCTGGTAATTTTTGATTACGATCATCTAAACGCCGACATAGAAAAGATATTGCGTCGCTTACAATCAAACCCCGCTTACAATAAAATAAAGATTTGCTGTTACAAGCAAAAGGAACACACCAAGGTTGATAGCCTTTTAAAAGTGCTCGGCGTTGATTACATTTTTTATCCCGAAGATTTCAAGAAAGCCGAAAAAGCCAAGGGCATTGCAAATGCTTTTGCCAATATTTTCGATGCTCCGGTGATGCCCCTGCTGGTAAAGGCTTCGAGTTAAAATACGTTGTAGCATACGTACACATTATCCGTATTTAAATAAATTGTCAGTGCTCGGCGTGGCAACCTCGTCGCCTGCTTAACGGATTTGCAAAAGTCGCGATTACTTCGTACCTGGCAATGACTGGAATTTAGTACATTGATCTAACTACATTTCTTTGCCCGTTATCCCCATTTTTTTAGGTTTGCCTGGTGGGTACCCGACATAATGTTGTTATCATTTTCCGCTCCATATTATTCGGTATATTTTCCAAAAAAAGGTTCGTGTCTTCCCCGAATATCAAAACCTCCCGGCCGTACAGTTTTTTCCTACTGGTATTATTATAACCTTTTATGCTAATAAATTCACCAATATTGTATTTCATCAAAATATGACCAATATTGCCTGTTCAATACAACCTTTATGAAAATAAGATTAGCGATAGCATTTATTTTGTTGGTACTGTCCTGCGGCGAAAGCTATGGGTATACAAAACTAACAGATACCATTTTTGCGGCGCAGTTAAAACCTATCGGGCGTACCGTAATCGACAAGCAGCATCAATTAGAATTGATTACGTCCGCAGCACATTTTGGTTTTAGCTTTAAAGGGACTGAATGCGCGGTATATGCCACAATTGCCGTAGCCGGCCAGCATAATTACCTGCAATATGAGTTGGATGGTGTTTACCAAAAAAGAGTAAGGATTGATGGCGGTGTAACCGCGCCGGTTATAATAAAGGCGGACGGCCCCGGGAAACACCGCGTTTGGATATATAAAGCAACGGAAGCCCATACAGGAGCCGTCATCATATCAAAAATTGCAGCGCCCGGTATAAAAAGCCTGGCGATACCCAAACTGCCGTTAATTGAGTTTATAGGTAATAGCATTACCTGCGGCGCGGCGGCAGATGATTCGGAAATCCCGTGCGGCACCGGCGAATACCACGACCATCACAATGCCTATATGGCTTACGGGCCAAGGGTGAGCCGGGCTTTAAATGCCAATTTTGTTTTGGCCAGCGTAAGTGGTATTGGCATTTATCGTACGTGGAACAGGAATGGCCCTTCAATGCCCCAGGTGTATGAAAATACTGATTTCCAGGTCAACAATCCGCAAAAATGGAACTTCAATACATACAGCCCCAAAATTGTGAGTGTTGCTTTAGGAACCAATGACATGAGCAAAGGCGACGGCAGCCCCAGGGCCGCTTTTGATACCCTACAGTTTGTGGCCGATTATGTAAAATTTGTGCAGCTGGTAAAATCTAAATATCCCAAAGCGCGGATAGCTTTGCTGAGCAGCCCCATGATACGGGATACATCGAACACCATTTTACAGCATTGCCTTATCAGCATAAAAAAGCAGATAGATACTATTTACCCCAGTGATAAACCGGTAGCCACTTTCTTTTTTAAGCCGATGGATGCACATGGTTGTTCGGGCCATCCCAGTGTGGCCGATCATCAAATACTGGCCGAAGAGCTTAAGCCATTTTTTGAAGGGTTGTTGAAAGCGGATTGACAGTCACAAAAAAGGGGAGGTCACCAATATGACATCCCCCGTTTTATATTTTAAACCCGGTTACTACGCGTCGCCTTTCGGCTTAGCCGGCGCTTTCTTTGCCGGTGTGGCTTTTTTTATAGGTGCTGCCTTCTTTGCCGGTTTTGCGGGTTCTTCAACTTCGGGATGGTCAATAACCAAAGGCAACTCCTGCTGATGCCCTTCGTTGGTTATTTCGGCAGGTTCATCATCAAAACTTTCGGGCCTGTTTATTTTTGCCTGTTGTTCTTCGGCAACTGCGGCTAAACCGGTTGGCAGCTCGGCCAGGATGGTACGGCCGCCTTTCACTACGTCACCAATATTTACCAAAATATTTGATCCTAAAGGCAGGAAAACATCAACCCTTGATCCAAACTTGATAAAGCCAAACTGCTGCCCTTGCTCTACAATATCACCCTCTTTTACATACCATACAATACGGCGGGCCAAAGCCCCTGCTATCTGCCTGAACAAAACCGATACACCCTCGCTGTTTTGAACACAGATGGTAGTACGCTCGTTTTCTGTTGACGATTTTGGATGCCAGGCCACCAGGTATTTGCCTTTGTGGTATTTAAAATAACTTACCACACCTGCAATTGGGTTACGGTTTACGTGCACGTTTACGGGCGACATAAATACCGACAACTGGATGCGTTTGTCTTTTAAAAATTCGGTTTCTTCGGTTTCTTCAATCACTACAACTTTTCCATCGGCAGGGCAAAGTACAGTAGTTTCGTCGGTGTTGATGTCAAAAAACGGGCTACGAAAAAACTGTACGATAACCAGGAAAAAGAATCCAGATAAAATGTAAATAAACCATTTAAGCGTATGCGCCTGCGGAAAGTAAAACTGTACTACAGCGTTCAGTACAAAAATAAAAAGTACCGTTATGGCTAATGAGGTGTATCCTTCTTTATGAAAAGTCATATTATAGATGATTTATTACAAAACTACTAATTTGAAATGAAGTATAAGTATGCATAAACAATAGGCGCGGCCATTAATAATCCGTCGAACCTATCCAGCAGGCCCCCGTGGCCAGGCAAAATGCCGCCGCTATCTTTTACGTTGATGCTGCGTTTAAACATCGATTCAACCAAATCGCCCAGGGTGCCAAAGCACGAAATAAGGATAGCTATGGTAACCCATTGTTTCCAGGTAAGTTCGGTATAAAAGTGGGCCAGTATTAAAGCGGCAATTGCGCTGATGATGATGCCGCCAATTAAGCCTTCGTAAGTTTTTTTAGGCGAGTGGCGTTCAAACAGCTTGGTTTTACCCATTTTGCTGCCCACCAGGTAAGCCCCGGTATCGTTGCTCCACAAAATAATGAGGAAGGCCAGCGGGATATGGAAGTTAAAAACAGCGCCCGCGCCCATAAATGCCATTGCGTGAAAAAACATGAACGGCACTACTGCGAATATGATCCCCAGAAAAGTAAAGGCGATATTGGTGAACGGAGCAGTTGTTTTTTTATATAATTCCTGTATAAAAATGGCGCTGAAAGTAACGGGGAGTAAAAATATTAACCGCCAGGCCGGGAAGTAGAAGTTGGCCGCAACCAGTAAAAAAAACAATGCGCCGTTGATAATACCGGTTTCGCGGCTGGCCGTCATGCCGCCCTCCCTTACCAGTTTATAAAACTCGAACATGCAAAAGCCGGAGAGTACAAGATAAAACCCACTGAAAACGTATGGCCCCAACAGGTTTGAGGCAATCATCACGATAATAAAAAAGAAGCCGGTGATGGCGCGTAATTTCATAAACTAATTTGATTGAGGATCATAATCTCGATAGCCTTACTAAAATCCTCCTGGTGAATGTAAACTTCAATATCGCCGAAGGCACGGTGCGATGAATCTTGTTTGTTTAATAAAACGGTATCGATATGGTGGCGGATAAGTACTTGCTTAACAATCTCTGATTGATAAAAATTGGATGAACTAAAAATTTTGACCCAGTTTTTTTCCATTAATTACTCAGCGCCGGTTTTTTTTGCATCGATAAATTTCTATATATAAAAAGCAAAAATAATACAATTATCAAGCTAAAAGCATACGCCCATAAATTAAATACATGCTGATCCTCGGGATTAAGCTTAACTATTTTTTGATTATACAGGTATGTAATAACCACCGCCGAGCCGTTATTTAAAAAATGGCCCCAAACGCCCGTCCAGATGCTGCCGCTATACGCCACAAAATAGCCGAATATGGCGCCCAGGAACACCCTTGGCAAAAAAGTAAAAAACTCCATGTGAAATGCGCTGAACAGGATGGCGGTTATCCAGATAGCGGCATGTTTGTTTTTGGTAAGGCGCACAAAAATGGTTTGGATAACGCCGCGGAACAAAAACTCTTCGGCAATGGCGGTAAGCAGGCCGACAACAAATACCGCCCACAGCATGCTCCAGATATTTTTCATGCTGAGCATAGCCTCAGTTGCTTTCTGGGCCGATTGCTCGGCAGCGCGCATCCACTCTTCCAGTCCCTTTAACGATGCGGGTAAAACCAGCCTTTGGTTAATATTGGTTAAAGCCTCCATTATAGGGTTTGAAAACAGCATGATGGTAAATATCAGCAGCAAAAAAACCGGGGTGAAATTAAAGGAGGACTTCAAATAATCGCGCGTATCGTTCATGATTAATCGGGCAAAAATAACCGGAGCCAGGAATAAAGGGATAGTTGTACTTACTATTTGCAATATCCACAATGCCGAACTAAGATGGGGGTTGCCAGTATTAAATGCAAAGGTATCGGTAAGGGTTTTCATCCCAAAAACAGACATGATAACCCCCGCTGCTATCGCCGAAAAAACGATTACCAGGCCAATAGTTATCCCGGTGATGCTTAGAAACTGAAGGAAGGGATTAATGGTATTTGTTTGCGGAGTGTCCTGTTTTATAGGTTCTTGTATCATTTAGGGTAATTTTCGTATTTTTGCAGGGCTAAAGATAAGCATGTCTGTACAAATAGGAAATATTGATTTAGGAGAGTTCCCGCTGTTGCTGGCGCCGATGGAAGATGTGAGCGATCCTCCCTTCCGTTACGTGTGCAAGCAAAACGGCGCGGATATGATGTATACCGAGTTTATCTCGAGCGAAGGCCTCATCCGCGACGCGGCAAAAAGCCGCCAGAAACTGGACATTTTTGAGTACGAAAGGCCCATTGGCATCCAGATCTTCGGCAGCGATATCGACCATATGCGCGAGGCTACCGAAATTGCATCCCTTGCCGGGCCTGATTTGATGGATATTAACTACGGCTGCCCGGTAAAACAGGTGGCCTGCCGCGGCGCCGGCGCCAGTCTATTGCAGGATATTGATAAAATGGTAGCCATGACCAAAGCGGTTGTTGAAGCTACCCTCCTGCCCGTAACCGTAAAAACCCGTTTAGGTTGGGATGATAATACCAAAAACGTATACGAAGTGGCCGAACGCCTGCAGGATGTGGGCATAAAAGCCCTTACCATTCACGGCCGTACCCGTGCGCAGATGTATAAAGGCGTTGCCGATTGGTCGCTGATAAGGGATATCAAGAAAAACCCGCGTATAAAAATCCCCATTTTCGGCAATGGCGACATCGATTCGCCCGAAAAAGCGGCCAACTGGCGTATGGAATTTGGGGTAGACGGTATGATGATTGGCCGTGCAGCCATTGGTTACCCCTGGATTTTTAGGGAGATAAAACATTTTTTTAATACCGGCGAGCACTTAGATAAACCAACCATTACCGAACGCATTGCAGCCTGCTCAACCCACCTGCAAAAATCAATAGAGTGGAAAGGCCCTAAAA
Organism: Mucilaginibacter sediminis; assembly: GCF_051903035.1. Classification (NCBI taxonomy): domain Bacteria; kingdom Pseudomonadati; phylum Bacteroidota; class Sphingobacteriia; order Sphingobacteriales; family Sphingobacteriaceae; genus Mucilaginibacter; species Mucilaginibacter sediminis. The sequence continues at coordinate 4,924,268 of NZ_CP170602.1, read as the reverse complement.
CCGGCATTTTTGAAATGCGCAGGCACTATTCAAACTACTTTAAAGGGATAGATCACTTTAAAGAATTCCGCATGAGGCTGGTAACGGCAGGCAATTTAGAGGAGGTGCAACAGATACTGGCCGAGATTGACGAAAAATATGCCATAGAAATGGCTTAATATTTGTTCGCTTTCATTATATTTGAATTTAAACGAGACAATATCCTCATGGTTACCACTATTACAGAAGGTGTTAAGGTTTCCATAGAAACCATATATCAGCCCGAGTATTCTAACCCGGCTAATGATCATTTTATGTTTGCCTACAAGGTGAGCATCGAGAATATGAGCAATTATGCTATCCAGCTAATTAGCCGCCACTGGTATATTTTTGATTCCAACGGCGCCAAGCGCGAAGTGGAAGGCGAAGGTGTGGTAGGCCAGCAACCGGTGATAGAACCCGGCCATGCACATGAGTACGTTTCGGGCTGTAACCTTAAAACCGATATGGGCAGCATGAAAGGCGAATACCAGATGACCCGCCTGATGGATAACGCCAGCTTTAATGTGCAAATCCCGGAATTTTATTTGATTGCACCGTATAGGATGAATTAAAGAGTCAAGAGATTGGAATCAAGAATTAAGACAAAAAATATAAAGCCTGGATGAGTGATTGTCCGGGTTTTTTTGTGGGTAAGATGAAAAACCAAATGCTACCCAATGATGGCCTGAGTGAGTAAAACGGCTCAAGCTCAAATCACCCCCGCAATTGGATTGTTCTGATTAAAAATTCAAAGTCCAAAGCCTTAGCACTTCTGTCTTTAAAATCAGATTCAGAAAGTTCAACGAAGCCCCGGTGTTTAAGCCATCTGTTCAGAATATAAAACCACTCTTCTTCCCCGCGCTCGTAAAGGTTTACAATATCGTCGGTATGTAGCAGGACTAAATCATGTGCCCTTAAAAACTTCTGTGCATGACTATAAACAAAGACAATACTTTTTTCTTCATAACCTAAGTTCAGGTAAAAGTCAATAAAATCCTGCTGGCTTTTAGCCATTCTGTCTTTTGGATTACTTTTGATTTTCACCTTCCATTTCCTGTGACTTTTAAAAAGTATAAAAAAGAAATAAAGAATGCCGGACACCAATACAATTGCGAAAAAACTCAGGATAAAAAATAACCGGTGTGCCATCATAAACAATTGAGTTGTAAATTTAAATTATACAGATAATTAGAGGAAAAGGTACAAAATAATCACACGATTTTAAGCGCGGATCTTGTATTAGGCCTGAGTGATTTTGCGACAGGTTTGGATAGTTGGGGATATTAGACTCGGAGTCCTGAAAGAGTGAAATATCCTGCCCCCGAGGGTTGTTTTAAAGCGGTAGCATATACCCCCTCTCATCCGCTGTAAGGAATAGCAACGAATACCGGCCCCGCGCATTGTGCCCAATGTCAATAAAGAATAGAGGTCGATTTAATGTCGACCACCGGATAAACAATTTCGAATCAAAGGAAAATTTTCGGTGTTGGATATTCGAAATTCAGTGTTCGATATTGTTTTTCATAGCTGCCTTTCTTAACAATTGTAGCCCGACCCAACCAAAGGAGGGTTACGCTATAATTATTGTGTCGCCTAAATAGTTTGGTAGTCTTCTTCTGTCCCTCATTCAATTGCTATGCGCTTAATCTCCTGGTTTCCCGGTGAACGATTTAGCAACTTAAAACTACAAGGTAGTTCACCCTTTTATTCGTAATGCGGTCTAATACATACAAAAAAAGTATCGTGAAAATTAAACCCGCTGTTTTTAAGTTGGATAGCCTGTACAAATTGGGCCTGTCTGCTTTGACCATAATGGCTTCTTCGTATGTTTCGGCTCAAACCACCAGTGCAAGTAACTACTTTGTTGCCCAACCCGTTCCGGATAGGACGGTGATATTTGGAGTTGCGGATGCAGGCGTTTCTAAACCCATTACGTTTGGATTAGATTTGGCCTGGCTCAGCGAAGAAAACGTGAGGCGGGGAGTAGCCTTTATGGGTGCGGATAGGGTGCGCCTGGTGCGGTCTTCCTTTACGCCAACTTCCGCATTGGTAAATGGCGACCTTGCGCCCGCGGAACTCGCCACACTTAATAAACGAATAAATATAATTAATACGTGGCTGGCCCCAAATACCAAAGTGGTGTTAAATGATGACAACCCCACGGTTGATCCCTCGTTTGCAGGCAATGCCACTAATTGGTCGCAACTAATAGATGTAACTACTCGGCGGCACCAGGATGCCGGACACACCGTAGTTACCGTTTCGCCATTTAATGAACCCGATAACCCATCGAGTACACAAGGTTCGGTTACCGATTTTTTTAATATTGCCGGCTTGCTGAAAGCTAATCCCCGCTTTGCCAACATTCGTATCAGCGGGGGCAACACGCTGAATGACGATCAGGCCTTAACCTGGTACATCCCTTTAAAAGACAGGTTAGATGAAGGAAATACGCACCAGCTTGCCGGTAGTTTTGATAACTATGCTTCTTTTCAGCAAACCGTGAGGGCCAACTCCCATTATGCCACTAATGATGAGTTGCACAATGTTATGGAAGCGATGGTTGGTGCTGAATATGGTATGCAGGCCGGTATCTGGTGGGGCACAGCCGAGCTGGCCCGCGGCGAGTTTGTAAAAGCCAGCGACGGCGTTCGGCTCGGATATGCCGAACACCGCCCCAACTGGACAGCTGCATCGGTTTACCGGAACCCCGATGGCAAGGTACAGGCCTTCGCCGGCATGTCTGAACGGCAGGGCGTTACCACCACCTATCGGTTTGTATCAAAAGACAGGGACGTGTACTACAATGGTTATGGCCCGCAACGGGAATACACCATGGTAATGCCCGGCGGCGCTGCCGGCAGTTACCAAAATGGACAAACCAATGCCGAAAGGGTGGTAAATGTAACCTGGGGCGAGGATATTCAGCCCGTTATCAGCGGACGTTACGTACTGGTGAACCGCAATAGCGGTAAAGTACTGCAGGTTGCGGGGGGCGGTACCGCAGCAGGTACAAATCTTGTGCAGGGAACCAACACCGGGGCTGCTTATCAGCAATGGGATGTAATCCCGGTTGATTCAAGAATAGGGGGCGACTTTAGTTACTTTAGCTTTATTAATGTAAACAGCAACAAAGCGGCAGACCTCTTTAATTTTTCGCTGGACAATGGTGCTACTATCGACGCATGGGACGATAATAAAAACGCTGCCCAACAATGGTACCTGGAATATACCCAGGATGGCTGGTTTTATATCCGCAGCCGTTACAGTGCAAAATGTATCGACGTATTTAATGGCAGCACTGCAGATGGGGCAAACATCTGCCAATGGGATAAAAATGGGGGAACCAACCAGCAATGGCGTTTTCTGCCCGTTGGTGCAGCGGTGGAATTTGTTGCGCCGGCTACACCCACCAATCTGGTTGTCAAGGCAGATGCCGAATCTGTACTATTGAGCTGGACTGCCAGCCCCGACAAAGACGTGGCCGGGTATAACATCTATCGGTCAGCAACGGCGGGAGGTACTTATGCTACCATCGCACGCAACATAACCTCAACCTCTTTTGTAGATAACACCACCACCATAAACGGAACATACTTTTATAAAATAAAAGCGGTAGATAAATCCCTGAATTTTTCGGCTTATTCAACTGAGGTTTCGGCTGCTACAACCGGAGCAAAAAACCTTGTTGCTCAACTCCAATTCGAAGGGAATACCCGCGATAGCTCAATAAATTTAAACCACGGGGCATCGTATGGCGATGTTTCATTTGTTGCGGGTAAGGTTGGTAAACAGGCAATTGCGTTCAACAGTACAAATACTTTTGTACAACTGCCGGCAACTTTGGCAAATCAGCAAAGTATTACCATTGCCGCGTGGGTTTATTGGAACGGAGGGACCGCCTGGCAACGCATCTTCGATTTTGGGAACGACCAGGATCAATATCTGTTTTTAACCCCAAACGGCGGGGCGGGACTACGTTTTGCCATTAAGAACGGCGGGGCCGAGCAAGGGTTAGAAGCAGCGGCGCTGCCTTCGGGTAAGTGGAGCCATGTGGCTGTAACCTTAGATACGGCCGGTGCAACCATATATGTTAATGGCGAAAAAGTGGCTTCCTCTGCTGCTATCACCATACGGCCATTGGACTTTAAACCCATACTGAACTACATTGGCCGCAGTCAATACCCCGATCCATTGTTTAACGGTAATATCGACGATTTCAGGGTGTACAACTACGCTTTATCGGCAAGCGAAATTACCCAGCTGACAGGAGGTCTCCAAACCATTACGTTTAACACCATTCCCCGGAAAAAAGCGGGCGACGCCGATTTTGATGCCGGCGCGACAGCAAGCTCGGGCTTGCCGGTAAGTTATACCAGCAGCGATACCTCCGTTGCAACCATTGTTAACGGGAAAATACATGTAGCCGGCCTGGGAACAAGTATAATTACCGCATCGCAGCAGGGCAATAATATTTATACCGCGGCAACCCCTGTTAACCAAACCTTAACTGTGGCGCTGCCGGTAACAAACTTTAAAATATCAGTAACGAGCGCTACCTGTAAAGGGAAAAATAACGGGTTGATAAATATCAAAGCGGCCGAATCTTTAAATTATACCGCCACCATTACCGGAAACAGCGTAAGCACGCCCTATCAGTTTACAGATTCCCTGCAGGTGCAAAATTTAGCGGCCGGGAGTTATGCTGTTTGCATAACGATAACGGGAAAAACGGACAATCTGCAATGTGACAACGTAGTAGTAACCGAGCCGAAAGATTTGTCGGTTTATTCAACCGTAAACACAAGTGCCAATAGTGTAAGTTTAAATTTTCAGGGCGGTGCCAGCTACAATGTAAACCTAAACGGCGTGTTGTACGCCACAACAGAAAACCAGGTAACCCTGTCCCTTTCAAAAGGAATGAATAAGCTTACCGTAACCACCGATAGGGAATGCCAGGGAATTATACAAAAAGACATCATCGTAGCTAACAAGGCGCTGGTTTATCCCAACCCTTTTGAAAGTACGTTAAACCTGAGCATTGGTAATGATATTGTTAACAAGGCCGTTGTTCAAATCAGTAGTGTAAAAACCGGGCAGGTGCTTTATGCTAAGCAATATCCAAATCAATCGGGCATCATTTCTTTAGATCTGTCCAGTCTTGGGAAGGGTGTGTATATCCTTAAGCTATCATTAGATGATTCCGAAACGCTATATAAAATAATAAAAAATGAAAAGTAGATTATTAATAAGCGTATTGTTTTTAATAGCGACGGCGTGCTGCGGGAAAAAGAGCGCCCCTGCGCCCGTCCCGGATTTTACGCCAGGCAAAGCAACATTAACGCTTCCCAAACAAAATGAGGCCTGCACAAGCGGAACAATTATTTCTGCTACCCAAAGTTCTGTTTTGTTTACGTGGGGAACTTCGAACAATGCGGATAGTTACGACTTAAACCTCAAGAACCTTTTAACCGGGGCTACCACATCACAAACCACAAGCACTACACAACTGCAAATAACCCTATTCAGAAACACGCCATATTCGTGGTATATCGTATCAAAATCAAGCAAGTCGGCTACTACGGTACAAAGCGATACCTGGAAATTTTACAATGCCGGTGCCGGCACGGTATCCTATGCGCCTTACCCGGCCGATGTTGTTGCCCCCGCTATCGGCCAAAATGTTGCGGCCCCGACCGGTACGGTTAACCTGAGCTGGAAAGGCAGTTCTGTTGGCGGTAATATTACCGGCTACGATGTATATTTCGGTACCGGTACATCGCCGGGCGTGTTAAAAAGCAACGTTATAGATAATTTCTATAATAATGTTAGCGTAATATCGGGATTACAATATTACTGGAAAATTGTAACCAAAGATGTCAATGGTAATACTTCCGATTCAGGCTTGTTTCAATTTAAAGTGAACTGAGTTTTGTAATCGTTGATACTCAACACTACCGCAAGGCATACTTTTCGGGGATGTATGAGGCATATAGCCTGTGGTAAACCAAACAACGGGAAGAATGGGGAGCTGGTTTTTAGCAGCAAAGTGTACTGTACCGGTACAGGTGAAACACCCTGACACACCATGAAACGGGCTGAAACACCCTGGTACACCCTGAAACACCCTGGTACGGGGTGGTACACCACTGGTGGTTAATATTTTTAAGTAAAACGAAGCGTTCTGGTTGTTACCACAGGTTAGTAGCAAATCCGCTGCCCGACATTTGAACAGGCAACTGGTATAACCCCGGCTTATTTTTCCGGAAAGGATACCTGTCAAAGCAAATCCCCTATCAACCCTGCCGCAAGGTCTTCGGGCTTGTGCGCCCGCATGCTAAGTATACGGCATGCATTTAAGACAAGGCAACAATGCTTATTGTTAACCCTAATGCTCTTGTATTACTCTTTTACTCTGTTTAAAACTACACCCCCCCCGGATGAAACGTGCACCTGGGATTTGCATATTCATTACTTAGCATGTTTACCTATCGGCGGGCCACAATGCTGGAGCGGTAGCGAAAAGATCTTGCGGTAGCAGGGGGAGACCTATGACTTGTAAGCCCGATAATGAAAATATTCGAATTTACGTTTCATCCTGATCACTCCAACGACGCTATTTTAGATTATTCCGGGCATCTCCCCGATTTTGCACTTCATTGTCGTCGTCATCATCGTCGTCGTCATCTGCCCCCGTCTGTCCTGATGTGCTCCTTACGGCTGTTGCAGGTGCAGCCGAATTGGCTGGCCTTCGACCTGTTGGACTACGATAGAACGTGGAAGTCCTGGTTAAAGCAAGGATGTTAATTTTAGCCAGATTGTAATCCGCTATATTAATTGATGCATCGCCCTGATCAACAAGGTCTATTAATTCTACCAATTGATCTTCCTTTTTCCATTCATCCCCATTTTTATTACCGGTATCCTTTTCGGCAATATATTTCAGCAGATTACTGTCGTCATTTAACTCCGCAACCATATCTGGCCACAGTGTAATAATGGCGACAAACTTGCCTAACTGCTGAATGGTCAATGCCGAGAAACCAGCATCCTTAGCGGAATTAAATAACCCAATGGAATTAGCAATATGGGCTTGCAGCCTAAAACTGTTGATATATTGTTTAAGCCTGCGGGGGTTGTTGTCGAAAAACGGCGCCACCAAATTAACAATTTTTTTAAATGCCTCTGATTCTGCTTCGCCGTCTTCAATAGTATATTTAGGCAAGTACTGTACCGGGCTGCCCCCTTCGGCCGCAGTCGCTGGAGCACCAAGCGCGTTGATGAACTTTACCACATTTTTTTGATCGGGGCGAGGAATGTTAAAAGAAACCTGTATAAATTTCTCTAAAAAAGAGTAACCAAATCGTCTTGCCTCCAACAGCCCATCGGGCGTATTAAGGGCCGACTGGTATGGATTTAAAAAAGGGAGCAAATCCTTGTATTTAGCTGCAATACCAGCTGCAACTTTTTCCCTGTCCATACCGATAATGAAGATTAACTTGGTAGAACTGGAGATCATCATATTTAGTCCCTGCATCAATTCTGCCGCTTTTGGTATGTCCGCCCTATCCAGGTCATCAATAAACACAAAGACCTTTTTATCTTTTCTTGTCAGGGTTTTCACAGATCTGTCAAAATCGCGGTGGAAATCTTCAATGAAAGAGGTATTTCCTTCATAATTGGGCCTGCTGATGAATCTTTGCAAGTCGGCCTTTAACGGATTCCCGGTGTATTCTGCCAGCTTACTCAGAATCAGCAACGCCACCACCACTAAACCGGCCCAGCCAAGCGCGGGCAGGATCTTTATTAAATCAAGCTTATCATCTTCGGGAATAAACTCCCGGATTTTGTCGGTGCTGAGTATGTTATATAATAAAAAAACAACGTAGCCATAAAAGGCATACAGAACAATGGATTTGACTAATGGAAACCACCCCTTTGACCAATCAAAACGTGTCCAGTTGATCTCAAAATTAACCAGCGGCCGCTGGTACCAACGTAGTTGCCTGGTAAGGCTTTCGGTAAAGTTTAGTGCAAACGCAGCCCACATGGTCTCTACCTTATCATGTCGCCATGCGTTAAACCTAACCGTCTTTTGTTTGGGAACTTTATCGAGCGACTGCTCTAACTGATACATAAATGAAGATTTACCGGATCCCCATTCTCCTTCGATTGACAAAGTAAACGGCGGCTTGGTGGATTTGTGTAAAAGAAAAGAATAAACCGCCTCTACATAAGGTTTAAAGCCCAGCGTATCGTGATCCAGATCGGCAATAAGATCTGTGATTCCCGAGCCCCCAACTGTTACTTTTTCGCCGTTTGGTTCTTCGGTTTCTATACTTTCTGAGGAAGCGCTGGTTTCTGATGTCATAAGATTTGGTTTATAATAAATGTAAAATGCAGGCAAGCCATTTATTATCATAGCATAAACCGCTATTTAATTTTTAAAAGTAAACAAAACAGGAATAAGATGCAATAATCAAAACGGATTCATTTTTGTATAGTCTATTGGTAATTAGGCGGTTGTAATGCGTGGGACATTGTGCGGAAAAACCGGTGATGGTGTTATATTTGCCATAAATGACTCGTTTGCCTGTCACAACTAAAAACTATGCCTGATATAAACGAAAAGCTGACAATCCTGTACGACGTTTTGGTTGATAATTCAGAAACGTTTGAGCGGGAAATAATTGAGCTGATAAGCCAGGCAGCCCTAATAAGCAGCCCCACCAAATTTGCGTCCCTGCTGGTCAGCCTTAAAAACCCAAGACTTATCGAACCGTTGCTGTTGCAAATAAGCAAGGGCGAAAAAGGCGATGTTTGGCTATGTGATTTTTTATACGCAGCAAGCAGATTGCTGGACGAGGTTTCCGAAGAGGACGAAGTTGCCACGCCGAAAATTTTAGTTGCCAAACTCGGGGACTGGGTTGTTAATTCAACCGGCGAACTGGCCTGGATGGCGGCGGGTCTGCTCAAATTCAGCCCGGGCAAGTCAGCAAAGGAAATTCAGCTGCAAAAGCTGGAACAACGAGGCGATTTCTTTTTAACCTATGTTGAATGTGTTTTGGGGCTGTTGCGTAACCATAAAGGCAAATACCTGCCAATGGTACAGCAAATGGCGACAGACGAAACAAGGGATATTAAATTGAGGGAGTATTGCCAGAAGGTTATTAATGAAAGGAATGATGGAGAGGATTGAATATAATTTATTAGCTGTACTGTGCTGAGGTATGGTTTTCACCTTTTGGTTTTTATCGTGTTTTTTGCCCGCCCTTTTTTAGAGTAGTATCATCAGTGCCGAAAGAGAAAAGAAATCAGGGGAACGAGAGATTCCGTTCACCGTAACCCTATTGGTAAATTGAAACTATTATTTGTGTATGCACAATAGCCTGGGATGAGGAAGTTAAAAAACATCCGAACACCTATGCCGACAACTTCATTAGCAGCTCTTTAAAATGGAAGTCCTAAAATTTCCCAATCTTCGCGTAAGGGATAGCAACGAATACCGGCCCCGCGCTTAATGCCTGCGGGTGTATAAGTGTATAGCCCGACCCGACCAAAGGAGGGGTTCGCCATAATTCATAGTATTTCTACATATCCGTCTGTTCCGTTCACCCGGATGCGCTGCCCGTCTTTAATCAGCCGGGTAGCATGTTCTACCCCGACAACTGCCGGCAGGCCGTATTCGCGGGCTATAACTGCGCCATGGGTCATCAGTCCGCCAACTTCGGTTACCAGGCCTTTGATGGATACAAACAAGGGTGTCCAGCTGGGGTCGGTAAATGTGGTGACTAATATATCGCCATCTTGCAGGCTGGCGTTTTCCATTTTTAAAATGACACGTGCCCGGCCTTCTATAAGTCCCGACGAAACAGCCAGGCCCGCAATGGCCCCGGCCGGGAGGTGCTCCTTTTTGTACTTACCTGCGCCTATCTCGCCATCGGATGTGATAACCCGTGGCGGGTTTAGTTTTTCATTTAATTTGTGCTCGTCTTTTCGTTGGTTAATCAGCTCATAATCCAGTTTTCCGCTGCGTACCACTTCGTGGAGTTCCTGAAAACTAAGGTAGTAGATATCTTCTTTGTTGTTGATAACCCCGGCCTCCACCAGTTTTTCGGCTTCCCGCAGTAAAGCCTGCTTATAAACAAAGGAGCGGCTAATTATGCCGTATTTTGGATATTCGCGATAACCGGCGAAATTGCGGAGCATGCTAACCATTTGTTTTGTTTCATCGGCTTTTTGTTCGCCATGCGGCAATTGCCTTAACCGGCTTAATAATTCTTCTTCTTTTTTCAAAGCCGCCTGTCGGCCCTGCTCAAACTTACGTTTACCAGCGCCGGGCCCAAAGTTTTTGATGTTACCAAGGATGATGGGGATAAGCATACCCGGGTTTTCGCTCCAGCGTGTTTTGGTAATATCTATTTCGCCGGCGCAGCGCATTCCATATTTGACCAGGTAAGCATCAATAGCATCCCGCGCTTCTTTTCCGCCCTCAATCTCAACCAGGCTGTCTAAAAAGTTATCATCCTTTACCTGTTGTAAATATTCAGTCACTGTAGGATAGGGCCTTATCACATCGGCTACGTTCAATAGCTCCAGGCCCATTTCTGATGTAATATTATTGGGAGCAGATTGAGCAAGCGTATCTGCCACGTTTTTCTCGCCCAGCCATTTTTTTATGTTTTCATTAATCCACGATGATGCATCTACAGAAGCCATAATTGCACTCATATTTTGCGGAACGAACAAGTTTTTCTTTGATTGCTGACCATCTTCCAGTATAAAATCAAATAAGTCGGCTCCCGATTTTGTTTGAATGTTATCTTTTAACTCGTTTACCGATAGCTGGTTGCTTTTTATTAAATTAGCAACGATAGCCGGATCGTTTTTGATTTGCGCCTGGATATCTGCGAACGATTTACCGGCACTGCTTTTAACACGAGGCAGTTCTTCTTTGTTGTTTTGTGCCGGTTTTATAAAATCTCCCCGCTCTACAATGGTTACAACCGCATCTTTTATGAGCGGATCGTGTTCTCCCATGGCATCTATTATCGCCTTTCGGCCAAGGGGTGTGCTTAGGTTGTCCGTAATATCAACAAACAATCTTCCGCCGGCTTTAAACATTGGCCTGAAAGCGGTTAACTGCCATAGCGATAATCCCAATGGTTTCATCGCATCGGTCATCATTTGTTGATGGCCGACAGATATATAAACACGGTTTCCCGGTTCACTGTTTTCGGGGATTGGGTACAGGGTAGTAATTGGCCTGCTTTGTACAATATAAAATGTATTGTTTGTTAAACACCATTCGATGTCCTGCGGGCCGCCAAAATGTTCTTCTATCTTTCTGCCGATGCGTTCCAGCCGTAAAATTTGCCTGTCTGTTAACACCTGCCTGTTCTGACTTTTCGGCTCAATCTCCTGTTCCCGGGTGCCGCCTCCTTTTACCGCGACAACGGCCAGCTTTTTGGCAGATATTTTTTTGCCGATACGGCTATTGCACACTTTGTAATTATCGGCATTTACCAGGCCCGATACCAGGGCCTCGCCAAGCCCGAAGCTGGCATCAACAGACAACACCTTCCTGTTACCGGTAACGGGATCGGCAGTAAACAAAATCCCCGCCGCCTGCGGGAAAACCATTTGCTGAACAACCACCGCCAACTGCACTTTACGATGATTGAAGCCGTTTTGGATGCGGTAAATTGCTGCCCTATCGGTAAACAGCGAGGCCCAGCATTTGCTGATATGTTTCAGGATGGCATCCCTGCCTATCACATTCAAATACGTATCCTGCTGGCCGGCAAAGGATGCTGTGGGCAAGTCCTCGGCTGTAGCGCTTGATCGTACAGCAAAGGCGTCCTGTTCGTCAAACTTTGCCAGGTGCCCTGTAATAGCATGTGCTATATCCCCTGCAATAACCGCCCCCTCTATAACCCCGCGAATCTTCGAGCAGACGGTGCTAATACTTTCCCTTTCATCTGCCTTAAAGCCTGCTAATTCATCCAGCAGGCTGTTCAGCTCGGGGTTATTCTCCGTAATTTGTTTATACGCTTCGGTGGTAACACAAAAGCCACCGGGCACCCGGATCCCCTCAATCCGGCATAGGTCGCCCAGGTTGGCGCCTTTGCCGCCTGCAACCATGGTCATTGATCTGTCTATCTCCTGGAAGCTGAGCACATATTTGGGGCCTTTTTTTGTTGAATTGAGGTTGTTTTCTGGTATCAGCATAATGTATATTTTGAGATATGCACCCAAAAATATAAGGGATCAGCTATCAAAAAGCTGTTTTTTGACTATATTTTTTTTCTCGCAATAATCATTTAAACAGGGCGTTATCCTTACAAACAAGGGCACCGGAAATCCCAGCGGTGCCAACAGATAAAGCCAGAATATTACTGCACATTCCTGCCTCTGACTAAAATTATTTGGAAGAGTTGTTTCCAGATTTGTCCGTTTTATATAGTCAACGCTTAAATGATTCATTAACAAGTAATGCACCCGTCTCGCGGGACTCTTTTGGCTATTGCAAAAGAGCGGGCACTTATTTTCAATTATTTTTTGCGGTACCTGTAACCTGCTTCAAAACCGTGTTGTCACAGCATACAAATACACCAGTTAGGGTGATTGAAAAAAGAACTTTATTAACTTATTAAAACATAAATAAAATGGACACCGGGAATTTAGGAATATTAGCAGGCATTATTATTACCACAGGCTTTTTTGCCATGATATTTGCCATAGTTTACTTACACAAACGCGAGCGCATGGCGATGATAGAGCGGGGCATGGACCCGCGTGCTTACAAACCACAATCTGCGCCGTATCAAAATTTAAAATGGGGCCTGTTACTTGTTGGGGCTGGTGTAGGATTGTTTTTGGCATTTGTTTTAGACCACACGATGTTCCGCAGTATATCTGACGATGATGTAGCTGCACTTTACTTTTCACTGATAGCCATATTTGGTGGTGGTGGCTTGTTCATGTCATACCGGATCGAAAAAAAAGAAGTGCTGGATAAAGAAGACGCAAGGCTGGATAAATAATTACATCGAATCCAAAGAACACAAAAGGCCTTCCTGATCAACAGGAGGGCCTTTTGTAGTATTCAAAATGCTTTAGGCTGTTCTTAGCTTCTTTTTAAATCTTGGTTTTATAATAATAAACAGGATGATTAAAACGGCTATCCCGCTGCCGGCCATGGGTAGGTAATCGCCGTGCATCACATAAAAAGTAAGGTCGGAATTCAGGTTGATGTCTTGTTTTATGGCGGTTTTGGTCCACCATTTGGTTTGCTGCACCACATCGCCCCGCTGGTTAATAAAAGCCGAGATTCCTGTATTTGCCGACTGGGCTACCCACCTGCGGGTTTCAATGGCGCGCAGTTTGGCATAGTCCAGGTGCTGGTCTTTGCCTGATGTGTTTTCCCACCAGCCATCGTTGGTAATGATAGCAATAAATTGTGCTCCTTTTTTTACCGAACGTGCAATATATCCCCCAAAAATAGATTCATAACAGATAACCGGATCGACACCTATGCCGCTTTGCGAATAAAAAACATCGGCATCTGCCTGGCTGCCGTAGGCCCCGGTTGCGCCGCCAAGGTGTTCAAAAACAGGCTTTAAAAACGATAATGCCTTACCAAACGGCAATGATTCGGCCCCCGGAACCAGCCGCGATTTATGGTAAAATTGAACTTTGTCGCCATTTTCGATATTTAACGCGGTACTAAAACTATCTGCAAAAACGCCGGGTTGCTGTGTTGGGCTTGCGGTGGCTGTTTTGCGGGTGTTGTATAGTTTGTACGTTTCGGCCCCGGTTACCAGGTTGCCGTTTTTATAGTTGCGCAAAAAGGAATGCGCCTGCCTGTAGTAAGGATTTTGCTGTATCCGGTCTTCATCTATATAATCGGGGATGGCCGTTTCGGGCCATAAAATAAATTCGGTATTGGGCTGCGCTATGCCCTTCGAAAGGTTGACCATAATGTCAATCTGGGTGGCCGTTGGGATAGTTCCTTCCTTTTCATACGGATCGATATTGGGCTGAACAGCAACAATATTTGATGGATTGCTTTGCTCTGTGTAGTTATAATAAGTATATAACGAAAAACCCATGGGCAAAACAATGGCCAGCACAAACCCGCTGGTAAGCTTTAGCCTTAACTGTTTGGTTTGTGCTTCGCGCAGGCCAACGTAAATTAAAAAGGCCAGGATATTTACCACCCAAATCCAAACAGAGCCCCCATAAACTCCGGTGTACTCGTACCATTGAATCCATTGATGACTAACGGCAAATCCATTACCCAGGGTCATCCACGGGAAATTAAGGTCCCAGCTTTGATGCAGGTATTCGTATCCTATCCAAAGGCAAACCAGGCCGGCTAAGCCCCAGCTACGGCCGGTTAATAATCGTAAACGATAATATAGCCAGCAGGCAGTAGCCATAAGCAGTGGCCCTAATGAATAGGGGATCAGCGTAACCGGGATGGCTGCCACGTTGCCAACTTGTTTTAAGGCATTGTATACCCAATAAACAGATCCTACATTCCAAACAAAAAAGCCAATGAATGCAGTATTAAAAATCTGCTTTCCTTTTTTTGCAGATGTAGATTGGATGATGTTCTCCATTGCCAGCAGCATGGGCACAAAGCCAATAAAAAGCAGGAAAGTTGTATAAGGTGTCGGCGGCCAGGCTATCCACAGCAATAAACCGGAAAGTATGGCTAAGGGAGTATTTTTTTTCATTAATAAGGGTAAAAGGGGATCTATTTAAAGGTGTCGCCGGGGTTTGCAAATTTATCAGCGTTATATTTATCGGATTTTCCTTTTGGAATAGATAGCGATTGCCATTTTGATCCTGTTATCATTTTGCCGATAAAAACAATCTGGCCAACATGATAGGGGTAATGGGCCAGTTGCCTGTTTATTGCATCTTCAATACGGTGTGGCTCGTTCCGGATTTTAACTGTTTTTTCCCAGTCTTCGGCAGTTAGCGAGTTTAATGCGTTAAACAAACAATCCCAGCCCTGATCCCAGGCGGCCATGATCTGTTCGCGGGTATTAATGGTTTCTTCAAACTCTGTGTCGCGGTTTCGCCATTCCTTTTCTCCGTCGGAGATCAAAAAATTAGTCCATCGCGACAACATGTTGCCGGATAGGTGCTTGATAATTATGGCTATACTGTTGCTTTCGGCATTAAACTGCCAAAACAGGTCGGCATCATTTAGTTGCGCAAATGTTTTTTCGCCCAACTTTTTGTAATAGGCAAACTGTGTAATGGCACTCTTCAAATAAATATCCATGGCTATTCGTCGTCGTTATCGTCATCTTTGTACTTGTTCTTTGTCGGCTTCGGTTCAGCCCCGGCCACACACATTACAAACTCGCCTTTTAGCGGATGTGTTTCAAAATATAATTTTACTTCGGCAACTGTTCCACGCACGGTTTCTTCAAATATTTTAGTCAGCTCGCGCGATACGGAGATTAGTCTATCGGCACCAAAATATAGCGCCATTTCGTCCAGCGTTTTCAGTAAACGGTGCGGCGACTCATATAGTATGATAGTACGCTCTTCTGTAGCCAAAAACTTATAGCGGGTCTGGCGTCCTTTTTTCAACGGCAAAAAACCCTCGAAACAAAACTTATCCGTAGGAAAACCCGAATTTACCAGCGCCGGCACAAATGCCGTAGCGCCGGGCAGGCATTCCACATCCAAATTGAATTTCAAAGCCTCGCGCACCAGGAAAAAGCCCGGATCGGATATCGCCGGCGTACCGGCATCAGATATCAGCGCGATGTTTTTCCCCTGCAGCAAAAATTTAATGATCTCGTTTGACGATTGGTGTTCATTATGCTGATGGTGTGCAAACACCTTCTGATGAATATCAAAGTGTTTTAATAGCGGTGCCGATGTACGTGTATCCTCGGCCAAAATCAGGTCAACTTCCTTCAGCACGCGAAGCGCCCGAAGCGTGATGTCTTCTAAATTACCTATTGGTGTAGGAACTAAATATAATTTGCCTGTTTGGTTCATGGTTAATAGTTCATTGTTCATAGCCTATTCGTGCATAGACCATTGTTAGATTGTCGTAAATCAGCCATGAACTATGAACCATATGCCATGAACTTAAATTCACAAAACAGCCATGAACTATGAACCATAAACTATGAACTAATTATATCTTTGCCTAAAAAATAAAATAATGCTGCAAGTTAGTTATATCCGGGATAACCGGGAACAGGTTTTGGAACGTTTGGCTGTAAAAAATTTTAAACAGCCCGAACTGGTTGATGAGATAATAGGGTTAGATGACAAACGTCGCTCCACCCAAACCAGTATGGATAACGTTTCGGCCGAGGCCAATGCAGCATCAAAACAAATTGGCGACCTGATGCGTGTCGGCAAAAAAGCCGAAGCAGAAGAGATTAAAGCCAAAACCGGTGCCTGGAAAGAAGACATCAAAAAATTTGGCGATCAACTGGCCGCAACCGAAGAGGAGCTTTACCAAAAACTGGTATTACTCCCAAACCTGCCGCATAGTTCGGTTCCCAAAGGCTTAACGCCTGAAGAAAACGAAATTGTTTTAGAGAATGGTGCAAAGCCGGAATTGCCCGCCAATGCCCAGCCACATTGGGAACTGGCTGCAAAATATAACCTGATTGATTTTGAATTGGGTGTTAAAATAACCGGCGCCGGTTTCCCGGTTTATAAAAATAAGGGTGCCAAACTGCAAAGGGCGCTCATCAATTATTTTATCGACGAAGCCGAAAAAGCAGGTTACGGCGAAGTGAGTGTACCGCTGATGGTTAATAAGGACTCTGGTTTTGGCACCGGTCAGCTTCCCGATAAAGAAGGACAGATGTATTTTGTAAATGAGGACGAGCTATACCTGATACCTACTGCCGAGGTACCTATCACCAACATCTTCCGCGACGTAATATTAAAGGGGGATGATTTGCCCGTTAAGCATTGCGGGCATACGCCATGTTTCCGTCGCGAGGCGGGTTCTTATGGCGCGCATGTTCGTGGATTGAATAGGTTGCACCAGTTTGATAAGGTAGAGATTGTACAGGTGGTACACCCGGATAAATCATACGAAACCCTGGAGTTAATGAGTGCTCATGTGCAGGGCTTGTTACAAAATCTTGGCTTACCATACCGCGTGCTACGCTTATGTGGTGGCGATATGGGCTTTGCATCGGCTTTAACTTATGACATGGAAACCTGGAGCGCGGCACAACAGCGCTGGCTGGAAGTATCATCTGTATCAAACTTCGAAACTTTCCAGAGCAACAGGCTGAAACTCCGTTTCCGCAATTCCGAAGGCAAAACACAATTAGCACACACCTTAAATGGAAGCGCGCTGGCTTTGCCACGTATTGTTGCTACTTTATTAGAGAATAACCAAACTGAAAAGGGGATTAAAATACCAGAGGTATTGGTACCTTACACTAAGTTTGAATGGATTGATTAAGTCCGGGACAAGAAAGATTATATTATTTTAAGCGAACTTAGGTTCGCTTAAAATAATATTCGCAACAAAGTCTATTTTCTAAAACACCGTATCTTTAACTTCCTCCGCATGAACCGGGTAATCTGTAGTATAATGCAACCCACGGCTTTCTTTCCTTAACATAGCCGATTTTACTACAATGAATGATACCTGTATCAGGTTACGCAGTTCGCATAACTTTACGGATAGTTTAGTTTTTTTGTAGAACGATTCTGTTTCTTCATACAATAAACCTAAACGGCGCATGGCACGTTCCAGCCTAAAATCGGAGCGGACGATACCCACGTAGTCGTTCATCAGCTTTTGCATTTCGCGTACATTGTGGGTTACCAGGATATCTTCGTTTGATAGTTGTACGCCATGCTCATCCCAATCCGGAATGTTTTCGGGGATCACAAAACTTTCAAACTTTCCTATCGCGTCTTCATAAATACGGTGTGCAAATACCAAAGCTTCCAATAACGAATTGGATGCCAAACGGTTGGCGCCATGCAAGCCGGTTGATGAGCATTCGCCGCAGGCATATAACCTTAATATAGATGATTGCCCAACGTGATTAACCATAATACCCCCACACATATAATGGCAGGCCGGCGCAACGGGTATCATATCCTTGGTCATATCTATCCCAATTTCCAGGCATTTGGCATATATATTAGGGAAATGATTTAAGATATCTTTTTTGCTGCGATGACGGATATCCAGGTACACAAAATCTTCGCCCGATTTTTTGATCTCGGCATCAATGGCCCTTGCTGTTATATCCCTTGGTGCCAATGATTTACGCGGATCGTACTCCTGCATAAACTCTTCACCGTTGGTACGTTTTAATACGCCGCCAAAACCACGCACTGCCTCGGATATCAGGAATGATGGATATTCGCCGGGGTTATATAAAGCGGTTGGGTGAAACTGGATAAACTCCATATTCCTTACTTTACCCTTAGCACGGTAAACCATAGCAATACCATCTCCGGTAGCAATGGTAGGGTTTGTGGTGATAGAGTAGATATGACCGGCACCACCCGATGCCATTACGGTTACTTTCGACAGGATCTTTTCCACAACATTGCTTTCGGTGTTGAAAGCGTAAATACCGTAACACGTAATATCGGTACTCGATTTACCTACCAATTCGCCCAAATGGTGTTGGGTAATCAGGTCTACAGCAAAATAATGTGTCAGGATCTCGATATTCGGATTTTTGTGTATCTCTTCTAATAACGACCGTTCAATTTCAAGCCCGGTTACATCCTTATAATGCAGTACCCTGAATTCAGAGTGGCCGCCCTCTTTGGCCAGGTCGTAAAAGCCTTCGTTGGTCTTGTCAAAATTGGTTCCGTAGTCAATAATTTCATTAATCCGCTCCGGGCCTTCTTTAACAACGGCTTCCACAACTTCGCGGTCGCAAAGACCGTCGCCGCTTATTAACGTGTCTTCGATGTGTTTTTCAAAAGAATCTTCTTTTTTATCAACAACTACTGCTACACCGCCCTGGGCATACTTAGTGTTCGATTCGTCTTCGTTTGATTTTGTAACTATCAGCACCTTACCGTGTTTGGCTGCCTTAAGGGCAAAACTTAATCCGGCGATGCCTGATCCTACGATCAGAAAATCAACATTTCGGGTCATATTTTATGTATATATGTGTAAAAGTACACTTTGTGTTAATAACGGGTATAAAAGATGTTAATTTCGTGTAAACAAATAGCTAACAAATAATCAAAGTGTGGAGAACTCCATTTTTGATGCTGAAAGTGAAAAAATTTTCAGCGACTTTTGCGCAGTTTAAACACTAAAGCTAACATTTTACAGGTTACCTAATTATTAACAAATAACTTTTTAAATTAATATTTGATTGTCATACAAATCACAGGATCAACTCAATAGAAAATAAAAACCTGTGGAAAACTGTTAATAAAAAGTGAAAAATAACTTTTATAGCATTTTTTTAAATGACTTTTGCACATAACTAACACCATAACAAACAATAGTTTTATTTATATATAAAATTAGTTGTTATTAATTGATTTGTTGAAATGGATATCTTCGAAGAAATAAATGTGACAGGATTTGTGGACGAATACATCGACCCTACCCTGGACTTGTTTGATGAAATTGAAAAACTCAAAAAGGAAAAAAATGCAGTCATTTTGGCCCATTACTACCAGGATCCCGATATACAGGATATTGCAGATTATATTGGCGATAGCCTTGGGCTATCGCAGCAGGCTGCCAAAACAGATGCCGATGTTATCGTTTTTGCCGGGGTACATTTTATGGCCGAGACTGCCAAAATACTTTCGCCTGCAAAGAAGGTATTACTACCCGACGTAAAGGCAGGATGCTCATTAGCAGATAGTTGCCCGCCACATTTATTCAAAAAATTTAAGGAAAACTATCCGGATCACCTCGTGATCACCTACGTAAACTGTACTGCCGAACTGAAAGCTTTAAGCGATATTGTGTGTACATCGAGCAACGCAGTGCAGATTGTAGAAAGCCTGCCGAAAGATCAGAAGATCATCTTCGGGCCCGATAAAAACCTTGGCGCATATGTTGCCAAAAAAACAGGACGCGACCTGGTATTGTGGAATGGGGCCTGCATGGTGCACGAGATTTTCAGCCGCGAAAAGATCACCAAACTGAAGGAGAGGTACCCCGGTGCAAAACTGCTGGCGCACCCCGAATGTGAAGAAGTGATATTGCAAATGGCCGACTATATAGGCTCTACAACGGGTATTTTAAAGTACGCGGGTACTCACCCCGAAAAAGAGTTTATAGTGGCTACAGAGGCCGGAATACTGCACCAGATGCAAAAAGAGAACCCGGATAAGATATTCATCCCGGCGCCACCAAACAACAGCTGTGCCTGCAACGATTGCCCGCACATGAAACGCAACACACTGGAAAAATTGTACCTGTGTTTAAAGAATGGATTACCGGAGGTTACCGTACCTGAACATATTATTGAAAAAGCAGTGAAGCCGATTGAGAGGATGCTGGAGATATCGGCGAGGCTGGGGTTATGATTTGGGATTACACTGAGTTTTTTTGATTTCACCGATTTGGGAAACTGTTGTAGAGACGCATAATTGCGTCTCCCACATGCAAATCACACATGCAAATCCTGAATGTCCTGCGGGAGACGCAATTATGCGTCTCTACATCGGAAAAGAACATTGATAATTTGTACCTCGATGAAGGGTGAGAAGCAGTAAGAGCGGAAAACGGGATTCGAACCCGCGGCCTTCAGTTTGGGAAACTGATGCTCTACCAGCTGAGCTATTTCCGCTAATTTTGTATTCAAACATAGCAAAATATTTTTAATCAATAATTCATTTATTCGTTAATTGCATAAATCGCTAATTCACCCATTCGCTAAATCACTAATTAGAATATTATGCCGCTGATATTACCTGTAAAAGATAAAAGCCCGATCTGGGGCGAAGATTGTTTCATCGCCGAAAATGCTACCATTGTTGGCGATGTAGTGATGGGCAGTAATTGTTCGGTTTGGTTTAACGCGGTCATCCGGGGCGATGTGCATTATATCAGGATAGGGGATAACACCAATATCCAGGATGGCGCGGTGATACATGCTACCTATTTAAGGGCGCCTACAAATATTGGCAGTAATGTATCTATCGGCCACAACGCCCTGGTGCATGGCTGTACGCTGCATGACCATACCCTGGTGGGTATGGGCGCTATCGTGATGGATCATGCGGTTGTTAACCAGTTTGTGATCATTGCTGCCGGCGCGGTAGTATTGGAAAATACGGTTTGCGAATCGGGTTTTTTATATGCCGGTATGCCTGCTAAAAAAATAAAGCCTTTAACAGATCAGCAAATAGAACTGCTTAAGCAGCTTCCAAAAAACTATATCATGTATTCGGGTTGGTTTATGGAGTAAGTGGCTCCTTGGGCACTACAATAGGCTCCTCGGCCTCCCAGTTGGGCCTCAGGGTAATTTCTTTTTCGTTTACCCAGGTATTTTCGGGTTGCTTTTTTAAGTGCACGTTACCACTATCCCAACGGCCATTTTTATTTTCGTCGTAAATTACCCGGATGAAGTATTTGCCGGTTAAAATAGTTTTATAGGCAACAGGCCCGCTTCGCCTTATGGGGGTTGTCTCTAATACAACTTTTTGATCATTAAGCAACTCGATAACATAGGCTTTTGAGGTATCGGGCAATGTAACTTTCAACGTAAGCGAACTATAGTTTTCGGGCTTATCAGGCTGGAATTTTTTTGAAGCGTATTTATTTTTGTCACCATATATATCCGTAAATGCGCCGGGGTTAAAAATAAGCTCGTATTTGGCGTTTTGCCGCCATCGGTATTTAAGTGTTAAGCTCTTAACATTTCCGGTATCTTTTTGTAAAGTATAATCGGATGAGCCCAGCCCGATAGAATCTTCCTTCAGCGTGATTTGAGAATTGTCAATAGCATCTACGGGCAGGTTGCTGGTAATTTTAAGATCGGTACCTGGTTTAAGCTTATCGTTGGATATATTGTATTTGAAGTTGAATACCCGGACGAAGGTTTCTTTTTTCTGTTTTAGCAGGTAGGTTGTGTCAACCGGTTTATTGTTATCATAAACGGCTACCCGGATGGAATCGAAGTTCATGTATTTTACAAATACGGATGCGGTATCCTTAGTTTTACTAAATTCTACAAACTTCTGGTTATTGATATCTGCCGGGTAAATTATTTTTAGCGATGGGTTTTGCAAAGCCTTATTAAATACCAGCAACATTTTTCCGTCAATGTCAAATCGTTTTTCGGAGAATCGGAATTTTTCGGGGAATTGCTTAAAAAGGTTTAGTTTGATATTTGCTGTATCGGATTTAAGATTGATGGGTTTCTTTAAAAAAGCGATGAGTTCATTATCGTTGTTAAAAATTTTATCCGGGCTTGCTTCTTTTAACGCGTAAATACGATACTGGTCTTCATGTAAATTATTTAAACTAAAATTTCCCGATGAATCGGTGGTGGTAAAAATGGAAGGCTTCTTTTTACCGAAGAGGAGGGAATCTTGTTTCAGTGGGAAAAGCATTACGGTAACATCTTTTTCATTTTCCCTGGTGAGGGTATTGGTAACCGTTCCCGAAATGCTCAGCGAATCAATATGTGGGCCGGTTGAAAAAACGTAGGTGAAATTTTTCATCACGTTACTTTCGTTTACATCCTGGATGCCTTTTCCAAAATTGATAACGTAGGTTGTATTTTTTTTAAGGGTGTCTTTGAAAACTATACGTAGGTGTTTTTTATTAGCCGAGTACTCCGGTTGTTTTTCCATGGTGGGGCTCATGGTAATTTCGGTGTACTGGTTGGCCAGTTTTATAAACTCGTCAAATTCCAGGTTAATTTCTTTGGCGGCAAAATTGCGGGTCTTGTTGGCCGGCAAGGCCTTCACCAAAACCGGGGGTGTTACGTCTCGCGGGCCACCCTGCGGTTGTTGCTGGGCTGCGCAGCCAAAAATGACCAAAGCGACAAAAATATAGAAGAAAAAATTGTAAAAATTAGCCGGTTTTTGATTTAACATAGTTTTTAGACGATATAAGCGATTTTTATATTTTTACGAATCCTACTATTAAAAATCTAAAATAATTGATTTAAAAAGACTTTTTGTAAACTATTAATTATCAGTTAGTTATAATCTATCGGGACACATGAACCATCAAAACTGAAATATCCGACGGCGAAACGCCCGAAATTCGGGATGCCTGGCCTAAAGTGCGTGGTTTTATCTTCATCAATTTTTCGCGGGCTTCTTTTGATAACGAAACTAAAGTGTGATAATCGAAATTTGGATTGATCTCGCGGTCTTCCATTTTTTTCATCCGGTCAACAATTTCCATTTCTTTTATAAAGTAACTCTCATATTTGATTTTTATTTCAGCCTGCTCAATTGTTTCTTTGTCGTAGGCCGATAATAATTCTTCCAGCCCGGTGTCGGCTTTTTTAAGATCAATAAAGCCAACCTGCGGACGGCTTAACAAATTGAAAAGTTTGGCGCCCTGGCTAATGGCCGATGTACCCAACTCATCCAGCAAACCATTTACTGTAGATGGGTCGATAGATTTGGTGCGGGTGTAGGCAACAATATCATCGGAGTTTTTAATCTTCTGGTGTACCTTATCCAAACGCTCGTCGCTTATCAAACCTAAATCATGGCCCATAGGAGAGAGGCGGATGTCGGCATTATCCTGTCGTAACAACAAGCGGTGTTCCGCCCTTGAAGTAAACATGCGGTATGGTTCTTCGGTTCCTTTAGTTACCAGGTCGTCAATCAATACACCGATATACGACTCCGATCTTTTCAGGATCAGTTCATGTTTATCATTGATTTTTTGATGCGCGTTGATACCTGCTATGAAGCCCTGCGATGCTGCTTCCTCATATCCGGTGGTGCCGTTGATTTGCCCCGCGAAGTAAAGGTTGCTTATTAGTTTTGTTTCTAAAGTAAGGCCTAACTGGATAGGTGGGAAGTAGTCATATTCGATGGCGTATCCGGGGCGGAACATTTTGGCTTTCTCGAAGCCGGGTATTTGGATCAATGCTTTATACTGTACATCTTCGGGCAGGGAGGTTGAGAAACCATTTACATAAATCTCTACAGTGTTTAATCCTTCAGGCTCAACAAAAATCTGGTGACGATCACGCTCTGCAAAACGGTTTATCTTATCTTCAATAGATGGGCAATACCTTGGGCCCAATCCTTTGATGCGGCCGGTAAACATTGGCGATTTTTCGAAGCCTTCTTTTAAGGTTTCGTGTACATTGGTATTGGTATAAGTAATCCAGCAGCAGCGTTGCTGTTGTATCATTTCAACATCGGTGTAGGAGAAACGACCACGTTCGTCGTCGCCCCATTGCTCTTCCATCAGGCAGTAATTAAGGCTGCGTCCGTCAATGCGGGGAGGGGTACCAGTCTTCATTCGCCCGGCATCAAAACCCAATTCAATCAGTTGTTCGGTGAGTCCTGTTGCCGATTTTTCTCCGGCACGGCCACCTCCAAATTTCTTTTCTCCTATATGAATGATGCCATTTAAAAAGGTACCATTGGTGAGTACAACTGCGTCGGCTTCTATCTCCACACCTAATGAAGTACGTACTCCCGCAATGGTATTTCCTTTGATTAAAAGAGACGAAACAGTATCCTGCCAGAAGTCGACATTAGGGGTACGCTCCAGTGCTAAACGCCATTCTTCGGCAAACCGCATACGATCGCTTTGCGCTCTCGGGCTCCACATAGCAGGGCCTTTTGACTGGTTGAGCATCCTGAATTGAATGGATGTTTTATCGGTGATAATACCCGAGTAGCCACCCAATGCATCAATCTCGCGCACTATCTGTCCCTTGGCAACGCCACCCATAGCGGGGTTACAACTCATCTGTGCAATCACCCCCATATTCATGGTGATGAGTAAAACAGACGATCCCAGGTTGGCTGCTGCTGCCGCTGCTTCACAGCCTGCATGCCCCGCACCAACCACAATAACGTTATATTTCTTAAACATTTTATACCTCCATGTTCCACGTGGAACATCAAATTTATCACACTAATTGTTACGAATTTTTTCGAATTACACGAATAAAACCCGGATGATTTGTATGCTCTAATTAGCTTTAATAGGAGCCAATTAGTATCTATTTAAACTGCAGTTATTACTGCTTTTGTTAATTTATCACACTAATTGTTCCGAATTTTTTCGAATTACACGAATAAAACCTGAATGATTTATACGCCGTAATTAGCTTTAATCGGTGCCAATAGTATTTATTAAACTACAGTTATGGCCTCTTTTGCTAATACCGAGTTAATGATGGTATTCTTTTTATGTTCCACGTGGAACATAAAATAACGAGGATCGAACTGAATATATTTTGACAGGATGGCTCTGTTTTATTCTCATGTTCCACGTGGAACATGAGAATCTGTATCAGCCTATCGTTTGTAATACTTGTATTAAAAAGTATCAGTTTATTACATAAAAAAGTAACTTTATTGTTTATTAGTATCTCATTTGTATAGCATTTGTGTGTTAAAATAACTATAAATAATCTCCTTTTAAACTGACGTTCCACGTGGAACCCGCAATAAAGATACCAGTGCTACAGTACCCCAAACACCCTCTAAAACAACAAAAGGGTAGAAGCTTACCATATACGATGCATAGCAGCAAGTACCCGCACCTATAAAATTCAACAGTTTATATAACCTGCTTTCTGACGAAAGTTTATTCAGTAAATTAAGCACAAAGGCTATCAATAAAATAATAACACCTATAGATGCTATGATATCTGATAGTTTCATTTTATACTTCGTTTAACTCGGTTAATTCCATCCAACGGGCGCTTTTGGCATCCAGTTTTTTATTTAAATCTGCTATCTGTGCTATGGTTTCATTAAGCTTTGCCAGTTCAATACCCACCTTGTTTAGTTCGTCGGTTTTAGCTTTTATGCTGTTTTCTATAACGGTAATTTCGGCCTCTATAGTCTCTAATTCCTTAGCTTCCTTGAAACTTAATTTGCTTTTTTTAGCTACAGGAGCAGCAACAGGGGTAGGGGCAGTATTGCCTTTTTTATTCTGTTGTTTGGCTTCATCCAACTCAACCCGGTACGATGAATAGTTGCCGTTATATATGCGCACTTTACCTTGTCCTTCCATAATAAATAGCTGGTCGGTTAGTTTATCAAGCAAATACCTATCGTGCGATACCATCATTAATATACCCGAATAGTTGGTTAAAAACTCTTCCAATACATTCAGAGTATCAATATCCAAATCGTTGGTAGGCTCATCCAGGATCAGGAAATTAGGATTCTTCATCAGGATGCTCATCAGCTGCAAACGTTTCTTTTCGCCACCGCTTAGTTTGGATATAAAACCATACTGCTTGGCAGGAGGGAACAGGAACAAAGTGAGCAGGGCCGAGGCTGAAATCATTTTACCATCGGCCATAGTAATAAACTCGGCCACGTTTTTTACCACATCTATCACGCGGTCATCCTCTTTAAATAAAATTCCAGATTGATGAAAGTAGCCGATAACCGTGGTTTCGCCTTTTACAATGGTTCCTTTATCGGGTTGTAAGCCTCCGGTGATTAAATTTAGCAAGGTTGATTTTCCTGTACCATTTTTACCGGCTAAGCCAATCCTGTCACCTTTTTTAAATACGTAGCTAAAGTTTTCGATATAGGTATTGCCATTGAAGCCTTTATACAGGTGCTCCATCTCCATAATTTTGTTGCCCTGGCGTGCTGTTTTTACACTCAGTTCAACCTTATCACGGGCTCCGCCCTGTTTGGTTTTTTCTTCAAGGTCATAGTAAGCATCAATACGGGCCTTTGATTTGGTACCGCGCGCCTGTGGCTGACGACGCATCCATTCCAATTCTTTCCTTAACAGGTTGCTGTTTTTCTGGAAGGATGCTTCGTCTGCCGCATCGCGCTCGGCTTTCTTTTCAAGGTAATAAGCGTAGCTGCCATTGTAGGGTACTATCTTACCACGGTCAATTTCCAGTATCTCGTTACAAACGTTATCTAAAAAGTACCTGTCGTGCGTAACCATCAGTATAGTTTTTGATCCGTCGGTCAATAACTTTTCCAGCCACTCAATGGTATCAATATCCAGGTGGTTGGTAGGCTCATCCAAAATATAAATGTCAGGGTCCTCAATCAACAGCTTGGCAAGCGCCAAACGTTTCTTTTGCCCGCCCGACAAGGTATTGATGTGCTGGTTAAGATGATGAATATCCAACCGGCCCAAAATAGTTTTTATTTTGTACTCGTATTCCCAGGCATCAACCTCGCTCATCTCTTCCATGATTTTTTCAAGCGCCTTGGCGTTGTCAGGGTCGTTTTCCAGCAATTCTTCGTATTTACGGATCATTTGCTGCTGTACATCATCGGCATGAAAAATATAATCGCTGATGGTTACGGCATCCTTAAAGCCGGGATCCTGTTCAAGGTAGCCCATATTCAGGTCGCGCGCCTGCACTACCTTACCTTCGGTCGGTTTGATATAGCCGGCCAATAATTTTAATAAGGTTGATTTGCCGGCGCCATTAACACCAACCAATGCAACCCTGCGGCCGCGGTTAATGCCTATGGTTATATTTTTAAATAACCAGTTGTCATGAAATTGATGGCCAAGGTTCTCGGCAGATAGATAAGTACTCACGATAGTTGCTTTATTTGATCAGACTCGTATATAAACGTGCCAGTATTGTTTTTTGTTGATTGTTTGTACATGGCTATAGCTACAGTTTCGCCGGCGATGCTCCGGTATTTTTTCCAGCTGCCAAATAACAAGGAATCTATTATTTTATAGAAGGCGATCAGCGCTTTTTCCATTGATCGTTTTTCCTGTCTGTTGCCTGTTAGCATCGATGGGCGGTAAATATATAACTTAGGTAACCCCAATTTCCAGATATCAGCCTCTGTTTCGCCCTTAGTTTTGGTGTAAAAAAACGACGAACCAGGATCAGCACCAATGGATGATACCAAATGATACTGCCCGATACCATTCTTTAACGCCAATTGCGCCAGTTGAACAGGATAATCATGATCGATATGCCTGTAAACTGTTTTGTCCGGCGTTTTGACATTGGTTGTACCGAGGCAACTGAATAAAGCATGCCCCGTTAGCGTATCGGCATAGCTATCCAACTGGTCGAAATTGACCACCAGCTGCGTTAATTTTTTATGATCGAAATCTATTTTTTTCCTCACAAGGATCAAAACTTCGTCGTAAAAGCTTTCGCGCAGCAAAATTTGGAGCAATTTACTGCCAATAAGTCCTGTTGAACCTGCAATAATAGCTTTATTTGCCATTGATACTTAATTTTTTGCAAAAATACACATAATTAAATCAGTGTAAATATAAAGCGGTTTGAACGGCGGTGAAGACTCACCCGACGAGGCTGCGCCCTTCGGGTGAGTCTTCACCGCCATATTAACACGCCAGGCCAGCCTCTTGGCACGTCTATTGATGTTTAAACATATAAAAAGGAACATATAACAATGAAAACAATATTTTATCCCGAAAACGAACGTGGAAAAAATGATATAGGTTGGTTAAAGGCAAATTTCTCTTTCAGCTTTGGCCCTTACTATAACCCCGAACTGATGAGTTTTGGAGCTCTTCGGGTTTTAAATGACGATATAATAGCCGGGGGCAAGGGTTTTGGCCTGCATCCGCATGATAATATGGAAATTGTTACCATCCCGCTGGAAGGCGGCCTTGAACATCAGGATAATATGGGCAACAAAGGCGTTATTAATGCCGGTGATGTACAGGTAATGTCGGCCGGAACCGGTGTTTATCATTCAGAATATAATGCATCTAAAACAGATGCCGCTAAAACATTACAGATATGGTTGTTTCCTAAAGAGCGAAATGTAGCACCAAGATACGATCAAAAGAGTTTTAGTGGTCAGTTTAAGTTAAATGAACTAACCGTGCTGGTATCACCGGATAGGAGCGAAGGCAACCTTTGGCTGCACCAGGATGCCACTTTCAGCATGGGTACTTTCGAGGCTGGAAAGGCCTTAAATTATGCTATAAAAACACCCGGTAACGGCGCTTATGTGTTCTTGTTAGATGGCCTTGCTAAAATAAATGGCACCCTACTAAACAAACGGGACGCTATAGGTGTTTATGATAGTAGTTCATTTACAATTGAAGCCCAAGAAGAATCCCGTTACCTGATCATTGACGTACCCATGTCATAAATCCTGCAAGCCGACCGCCAAGAGCCGATTTTTTCTGAACTGCAAAACATTTTGACAATACGTTGTTGTATGTCAAATTATAACCTAATATATGGCAGAACAGGTAATTACCGGCTGGCGAAGGTGGATGCTAAACATTGGCGAACAATGTGTCTTCTTCGGCAGATTTTTCAGAAATATTTTTGCAGGCGGCTTCGAATGGTCGGAGTTTGTGCGGCAATGTTACGAAATTGGCTACAGGTCCCTGATGTTGGTGGGCATTACCTCCTTCATCATGGGCTTTGTACTAATTCTTCAGCTAAGACCATCGCTGGTCTCGCTTGGTGCGGCAAGTATGCTGCCTAAAACACTCGCTGTATCGTTTGTGCGCGAAATGGGCCCTGTTATTACCGCCATTATTTGCGCTGGTAAAATAGCCTCCAGTATTGGCGCCGAGTTGGGCAGTATGAAGGTTACCGAGCAAATAGATGCCATGGAGGTATCCGGCGCCAACCCAATACAATACCTGGTAGTAACCCGCATTATAGCAACCAGTTTAATGGTGCCATTATTATCGGTAATTGGTGATGTAATAGGCTTAGCGGGTGGTTTCCTGGCCCTTAACATCAACGACAAAATAAGCTTCACCCTGTATTTTCAGAAATGTATTGGCTCGCTTGATTTTTCAGACTTTTTACCAGCTGTAGTTAAAACAGTATTCTTTGGCTTCGCGATAGGCTTTGTGGGATGCTACAAGGGTTATCACTCCAATAAAGGAACTGAAAGTGTGGGCATTGCCGCAAATTCTGCTGTGGTAACCGCTTCGCTTTGGATCTTCGTTATCGACGCTATTGCTGTACAAATCACCAGTATGTTATATTATAGATAAGATGGCAGTAGTAAAGGAAAATATTGAAAAGACGGAAAAACCACTTGAGTCTAAGGATGAGGTGGTTATACACGCCAAAGGTATAAAGAAGTCGTTCGGGGAGAAGGAGGTATTAAAAAATATCACTTTCGACCTGAAGAGGGGCGAGAATATGGTGGTGCTGGGCCGATCGGGTCAAGGCAAATCGGTTACCATACAATGTGTGGTTGGCATGCTAAAACCCGATGGCGGAGAATTAATGGTTTTTGACGATGAGGTAGCCGAAATGAGCGATGAAGAGCTTAAGCAGCTGCGTATTAAAATAGGTTTCCTGTTCCAGAGCGGTGCTTTGTATGATAGCATGACCGTACGCGAGAACCTCGAATTTCCGCTCACCAGGGTACTTAAACTAAAAGACCAGGCCGAGATTGATAAAAAAGTAGAAGAGGTATTAGATAACGTAGGATTGCTTGATGCGATTGATAAACTGCCCTCTGATCTGTCGGGCGGGATGCGCAAGAGGGTGGGCCTGGCCCGTACGCTTATTGTGAACCCCGAGATTATGTTATACGATGAGCCCACTACGGGATTAGACCCAATAACTTCCCGCGAGATAAGTGAGCTGATACTCCACATGCAAAAAAAATATAAAACATCATCCATCATCATTACCCACGACCTGGAGTGCGCCCGCATTACAGCAGACAGAATTATGGTTATGAACGATGGAGAATTTATAGCCGAAGGCAGCTGGGCAGCGCTACAAAAATCAGAAAACGAACTTGTCCGATCATTTTTTAACAAAACAACATGAAAACCACATCATCACAAAAAATAAAAATCGGCCTTTTTACATTTCTTGGCCTTGTAATACTGGCACTCGCCGTATTTTTCATCGGGAGCCAGAAAAGTATGTTTAACTCCACCTTTACTGTTTATGGCACCTTTAAAAATGTAAACGGATTGCAGGTGGGCAACAATGTACGCTTTGCGGGTATTAACGTTGGTGTGGTTCAATCCATCAACATCATAACCGATAGCTCTGTACGGGTTGATCTTACCCTGAACGATAAGGTAAGGCAATTTGTAAAAACCGACTCGAAACTGAGCATCGGCAGCGATGGTTTAATGGGCGATAAGCTGGTTGTTTTGGCTCCCGGCGGTATCGCCAGTAACCAGCAGGTTGCCGATGGTGGCCGGCTTGCTTCAGTAAACCCGGTTGATGTGGATAAAATAATAACCAAACTAACTAAGGTGGCCGATAATGCCGAAGAGATGACCGGCGACTTAGCTGAAATTGTAGGCAAAATAAACAGTGGAAAAGGGAGTATTGGCAGGCTATTAAATAACGATAACCTATCCAGGAGCCTGGAAAGCACTGTTGCCCAGGCCCGTACAACTATGAAAAATGTGCATGCTACCACAGGCACCTTAAATGAGGATCTGAAAGCTGCGCAATCAAACTTTTTATTAAAGGGTTTCTTCAACAAAAAGAAAAAAGCAGCCAAAGCCAAGCAGGACTCTATCAAGAAAGCCCAGGAAAAATTGCAGAAGGGCCAGGATAAGGCCGCGAAAGAAAAGGCAGACGATAATAACTAAAAAAGATTCAATTAAAAGGGCTGTGTTGTACTGTAAAAGACATTAATTGGGAAGGAACCTATTTCAGATATGTTGCGGCAATCGGAACGGGTGTTATAGGTAAAAAGCCTTTACAATGCTATTGTTTTTAGTATCTTCGTTTAAACCTTGAACGGAGATACTAATTCATGGACGATAGCAATATTATTATATATCAAACCGAAGACGGCAATACAAAAATTGAAACGCGCCTGGAGGGCGAAACCGTTTGGCTTACGATTGATCAAATGGTCGAACTTTTTCAAAAATCGCGATCAACAATTAATGAACATATTTTAAATATTTTTGAAGAACAGGAACTCAATAGTGAGTTATCTATAAGAAAAATCGGAATTTCCGATTTTTCTACCAAACCAACTAATTACTATAACCTCGACGTAATCATTTCCGTCGGCTACCGTGTAAAAAGTCACCAGGGTACCAAATTTCGTCAATGGGCCACTGCCAGGCTAAGGGAATACATTGTAAAAGGTTTTACAATGAACGACGATATGTTGAAGCAAGCCGGAGGCGGAAACTACTTTGAAGAGTTACTTGCCCGCATCCGCGATATCCGGTCGTCCGAAAAGGTATTTTGGAGTAAGGTACTTGATATTTACGCTACCAGCATAGATTACGATCCCAAACTCGAAATATCAGTCCTCTTTTTCCAAACGGTACAAAATAAAATGCATTGGGCTGCCCACGGCCATACCGCAGCCGAAATTATTTATCAGCGTATTGATGCCCAAAAAACAAACCTTGGCCTTACCCATATCAAGGGGAACAAACCAACACGGCAGGAAATAGAAGTTGCAAAAAACTACCTTAACGAAAATGAATTGAACGTACTTAACCGCATGGTAACAGCCTATTTAGAATTGGCCGAGCTGCAGGCGCTTAACCGGAAACCTATGTACATGAGTGATTGGATAGCACGTTTAGACGAATTTGTAAGAATGACCGGTAACGACATTTTACAAAATGCCGGCAGTATCAGTCACGATCAGGCCTTAAAAAAAGCGAAAGAGGAATTCGAAAAATATAAAGAGCAAACCAAAAATGGCCTTTCTGAAGTCGAAAAGCATTTTTTGACCCAGATTGACAAGACCATTAAAAAAATAAAACCTAAAAAAACCGGATAAGCACGGTGTTATCCAATTAAGGCCTGCAAATAATCCCGCTTTGATTTTTAATTAAAAAAGGGCCCACCCTCTATACTATACTGTTAGTTTTAAAGTAGGCCCTCTTTTGTGTTTGTGAGTATTGTTACAGGTTATCCTTTTTGGTTTCTACAGCATCCTGCACCACTTGCGGCAAAGCTGAGAGCAGGTTATAACCGGTAGCTTTCTCAATGTCCCGCACGGTAACGCGGTATTGTTTCCAGTCGGCATTAATGGTGTTAATGTTGGGGGTGTTAACAGCTATAACCCTTGTGCCTGCTGTAATCCTGCTGATATCGCCATCGCCGGTTGGCACAACAATAGCCACTTTCCAAACATTGCTTGGCACCGTTACATGGCCGCTGGTAATAGTACTTACGGCGCCATTTGAGCCCGTTCCGCCGGTTCCGTAACTCCCCATTATTATGTATACTTCATTCCCGGCAACAACTTGCTCGCGTAGGTAATTTTCAAGGTTTGCCCACGTTTGCTGGTTGTTTTGCGGCGCCTGTGGTATCATATTGGTCATCAGGAATGTAGCCGAATTGGCATTAACAGAGCTTGTACGGTCGGCCGAAGGACAATTATGTCCCCTATCAAACCCGGAGCCCGAATAGCTGTTGCTTTCTACTTCGTAAAAGCCCGTGGGCAAGCCGTTAAAACCGGCAAAGTTATCCAGGCGGGCTGTTGCATTGGTGATATTGGTAGCGTCAAGGTGCCAGCTTACCCAGTTTGGTGTACCGCGGGTACTGTTATATGATTCTTCGTAATATTTTTGGTCAATGAGGTAGTTATTGGCCATAACAATAGCCGGTTGCGCGTCTGAGGGGTTGCCCAGCAAAATGTTACTATTGTCGCCGGTTGCTGGCTGTGCGTCGGTGCCGGCAATAACGCCTCTGTCGGGCGCGGCTGTACCGGTGTTGCCTGTAGTATCGCTACCGCCGGTATCGGGCGGGCCAACAATAATTCCCGGATCGCCAAGGCCTTTAAAGGTTATATCATCAATGTTAATGCGGGTTGTACCCAGTTTCCTGATCTGGAAACGCACTTTTGCTGTAGTGGTCACTTTAAATGAGTCGGTAACCAGGCTGGTGCTGTTTTCGGCAATGTCTGTACCCAGTTGCGTAAACGTGGCGCCGCTATCTGTCGACATCATTAATTGCCAGGTTGATGCTGCGTCATTACCATATTTGGCATGTTTGATGCTGATTTGCTTTAAACCCTTCACGTCAAATTTCATAGTGATATCGCCTGCGCGTAGCCTTACTGCTTTATTGCCGTCTTTAACATCAGCAGCCAGGCTACCGATCAATGCGTCGTTGAAACTCCACAAACCGGTACTTAGCTGGACGTTTGCAATGGCATAGGCCGTTTTGCTGCCGTTTTCAAAATTTTCAACAACGGTATAAGGCACAGGCTGTTGTATAACCGTGGTATCACCGGGCGGGATGTGCGGATTTTGAAGGTCTTTTTTACAGCCGGCCATAGCCAGCATTAAGCCAATGCAGATAAATAAATTTCGTAATTTCATAGGATAGTTTTTAATGAGGCAAAAATCAGCTATTTATATTAACTAAATATTAATAAATTATAGCAATGCTATAGTTGTGAGTTGTCTATCGAAATAATCACAAATTCAAGGCTTTACCAAGGCAAATGCATCTAAATACTTAGCACGATGAACCTTTATTTAATAGTAGTTGACGGAATAAACTTAGGAGGTGAAGAAGATATAAGCATCAAACCATAACTTGCGTTATTCCCCGGTTCTGATTAAAAAATCCATGTCCATCCGGTACTTGTTTTAACCAACAACAGACGCAAATATTTGTATGCGCTTACATTGCGTAAAGCACCCGTTTTTGTGTTAACCATGCAAAACAATAAGATATTGATAATCAAATATTTGCAAAGAATTTTATTTGAAATGTGTTAAGTTATGTTAACCCAATTTAGATGCGTTTGCCCTAAAACCCTTACCTTCTATCGCTTTACCTAATGGGAATAATTGTATTTTTGCTGATTGATGGCAAGATGCCGGCATAATTACAAAAAACATGTTTGAAAATCAGGAAAGAACCAATCTGGAAGAATTAGGCGAATTTGGCCTGATAAGCCATTTAACCAAAAATATAAAGCTAACACAGCCAAGTACCAATAAGGGAGTAGGGGACGATGCCGCTGTGCTTGATTTTACAGGTAAAAAAGTGCTGGTAAGTACAGATATGCTGTTGGAGGGGATTCATTTTGATTTGGCTTACACTCCCTTAAAGCATTTGGGCTACAAGGCAATACAGGTTAACCTGAGCGATATTTACGCCATGAATGGTACGGCTTCGCAGGTTACGGTGTCTATCGGCCTGTCGAGCAAGTTTCCTTTAGAAGCAATTGAAGAACTGTACGAAGGTATTTACATAGCCTGCGAAAAATATAATGTCGATCTGGTTGGCGGCGATACAACGTCATCAAAACAAGGGCTGGTAATCAGCGTAACATCAATAGGTTATGCCGACGAAGCCGATGTTGTTTACCGCAATGGGGCCGGCGAAGGTGATTTGATTTGCGTATCCGGAGATTTGGGCGGCGCCTACACCGGCCTGCAATTACTGGAACGCGAAAAGCTGATTTATTTGGAAAACCCCAACATTCAGCCCGACCTGGAAGGTAAGGACTACATCGTAGAGCGCCAGCTAAAGCCGGAAGCCCGCCGCGATATAGTGGAGCTGCTTAAAAGCATCGAGGTAAAACCTACGGCGATGATAGATGTATCTGACGGCCTTGCTTCTGAGATACTGCACATTTGCAGGCAAAGCGATAAAGGCTGCAATATTTACGAGGAAAAGATCCCGCTTGATCCGATGACCTACGAAACAGCCCGCGAGTTTAACCTTGACCCAACAGTTTGTGCGTTAAGCGGCGGCGAAGATTATGAACTGCTGTTCACCGTAAAACAATCTGATTACGATAAAATCAAGTTTAAAATGGATATCACCATTATTGGGCACATCACCGAGGCATCTGCAGGCTGTAACCTGATTACAAAATCCGGAAATTCGCACCCCCTTAAAGCACAGGGATGGAACGCCTTCAAAAAATCAGAATAAATGTTGGGCAGGCTTTTAAATAGGTTTTATTTAAACAATCACCCCGAGGGTAATGTACCTGTAGCCGTAAAAAGGGGCGTAGCATTGCTTTATTTAGCATTGATTATTCAAATGGCCAATAACTCGCTTGATCATATCCACCTATTTGAATTTATTACCGAATTGCTTTTGGCTATCTATATCATATTTGCTACAGGCGAGGGTCGCAAATGGGCCAGGATCGTAACATTGATTTTTATTGTTTTTAATTTACTATCGTTCATATGGGCTGCCATAGTTTTCTTTCAAAAAAATCCGGCTGTAAAATTAAGTCCGGTAGTAATGGGATTGTTTTTAGCAGAGATCCTGTTAGAAGTTACTGCCATCACCTTGCTTTTTTCAAAGGGCGCGTCCGTTTGGTTTAACAGGCCAAGGGTTGCCTTATAAATATAAAATGGCCGGATGCTATTGCGCCCGGCCATTGTATGTTGCTTTAAGCCTTTCGAGCTTATTTAGCCATAGTTTTATCCCTTATCGCTTTAAACTCCGAACCAGGCTTCCAGCCAGGGAAGATGATTTCATTACCCAATTTGGTACCTATCCTGAAAAGAATATCGGCAATTTGGGCCATACCTGTTGCGTCCATATCCGGCATGTAATTATCGGCCTGCTGATGGTAGCGGTTTTCGTTATAATCTTTTTCTTTATCGGCGCCATAGGTACCATCATGTAACTTGCTGATGCTACCTATATTAATATCAAGCGCAGGCACACCCAGTTTGGCAAAATTGAAATGATCTGACCGGTAATAGCTTCCGGAGCCGGGTGTACGGTCGCCAACCGTAGTTAGCCCGTCCTGCTGTGCGATATCACCTACGTAGTCCTCCAGTTCATTTTGCCCTTTACCGGTTATGGCAATGTCCTTGGTTTCGCCATAATCGCCAATGGCGTCGATGTTTAAATCGGCAACGGTTTTGTTTAGGGGATAAATAAGGTGGGTTGCATAATATTCAGATCCTAATAAACCCTGTTCTTCGCCCGTAACCGCTAAAAAAACAATGGAACGCTGCGGTTTTGCCGCCGATTTTTTAAACGCGTTGGCTATCCCGATAATGGATGCCACGCCATCGGCATTATCAATTGCCCCGTTGTAAATGCTATCTCCCTTCGCGTTAGGTTTGCCAATTCCC
Organism: Mucilaginibacter sediminis; assembly: GCF_051903035.1. Taxonomy (NCBI): domain Bacteria; kingdom Pseudomonadati; phylum Bacteroidota; class Sphingobacteriia; order Sphingobacteriales; family Sphingobacteriaceae; genus Mucilaginibacter; species Mucilaginibacter sediminis. Next base: position 4,887,085 of record NZ_CP170602.1, on the reverse strand, counting down.
AAATGATCCCAATGGGCGGTATACAACACGCACTCGGTTGGCCTGGCGCTACCTTTTAAAATGCCAATGACGTTATGAGATGTAGAATATTTTAGTTTGGTGTTAACGGTTAAGTTAACAGTCCTGTTAAGCGGAATAGCCTTAAAATTTTTATCGCGGGCAATGGCGCGAAGATCTCCGTTGATGCCGGCATCTGCGAAAAGTTTTTTGGCGGCATCTTCGGTAATCCATCCCTCAACCTTACAGCGGTTCATGTGCTTGTCGGGTTGTGTTAAATAAAGTTTTGCTCCCGAGTTACTGTTCGAAACAACATTCCAGCCATAGCTTGCAGGCGCTGTTTGGTGAACTATGATAACCCCCGCGGCACCCTGGCGGGCGGCTTCTTCAAATTTATAAGTCCAGCGGCCGTAATAGGTCATGGTATCGCCCTTAAACAAATCCTTCCGGCCCGATTTAAAGCCCGGATCATTTACCAGCACCACAACCGTTTTGCCTTTTACATCCAGCCCTGCATAATCATTCCAATGGTATTCGGGTGCTACAACACCATATCCGGCAAAAACCAAAGGAGAGTTTTTAAGCTCAACAGTAGCTACCTCGCGGCGGGTGAAAGCTACAAAATCGCTGGTAACATGCAGGCTTAACGGCGATTTACCTCCGCTGATCTCCATGGTTGGCGATGGCGTACTGGTAACCTCAACCATAGGAACATCCTGGTAGTAACTGCCATTATTTCCTGGCTCTAACCCTGCTTTTTTAAACTCAGATGAGATGTAGGCAATGGCTTTGTTCTCTCCGGCGGTAAAAGGCTTGCGGCCCATCATCGAATCGGCTGCCAGTACCGCTATTTTTTCTTTGATTTCTTCGGGGCTGATGGCCTTGGCTGCCTCTTCCGTTTTTTTATCGTGTTTACAACCCGTAAATACAACGGCGCCGAATAATAATAAAAAACAAAATTGTTTAATATTCATATAGGTGGTGTTTTGTCAAATGTAATTAATTGGGGTTGATTATAAAAGCCGCCCCAATTGTAGTATCAACGATAAATTGACGGATTGTATTTAGCCCAAAGCCCTAAGTGCTAATTCAAAAAAATCAACTTTAGACTTACGACTTAGTACTTTAGACTTACCACTATTGCTTAATGCCGTATTTGCGCGCAATTTGCGGGTACACATCAATCAGCGCGTTTGATTTTCCGTCCCTGTCAAAAATCTGTTCCCAGGTGCTCAGCGGCTCCCATATAAATGAACCGATACCTTTTCCGCCAGGTACTGTAAATGCAATATCGTTAACTTCTTTTTTTAGTTGAGTATACTCGGCAACCATAACCTGTTTATGATAACGATGGGCCATATCGGCCATGTTGGCTTTCAAATCATCCGGGGTGCCATGCCATTTGGGATAGTATGACAGCCCTATCACATCAAACGGCAAATTTCTCGCCGCCATGTTATCCATAAAAAAGCGCGACTCGAGGTTTTGACCGCCCAGGGCAATATGCACCATGATGATGGTTTTCGGGCTAACGGCCTTTACGCCTTTTATCCCGGCATAAATGAGCTGCGCCAGGCTATCCAGGTTGTTAATCTGCCCTTCGGGCCAAATCATTCCATGATTAATCTCGTTGCCAACCTGTACCATATCGGGCGTGGTGTGTTGATCTTTCAGCTGTTGCATCACCATAGTGGCATAATCCTGCACCGATTTTTTTAGGGTGATAAAGTCCTGCCCAACCCAGGCTGCCGGTTTGTTTTGCTGCTGCGGATCGGCCCAGTAATCGCTGTAATGAAAATCGAGCAGTAGCTTCATCCCCGCAGCTTTTACGCGTTTGGCCATTTGCCGGGTGTGCTCCAGGTCGCAAAATCCCTTTGTTGGCGAATACCCTTTGGGCCCGGCTGGGTCGTTAAAAATACGCAGCCGGATGTAGTTGAAGCCATGCTCCTTCAATATCTGAATGGCATCTTTTTCAACGCCTTTATCACTGAATTTAACCCCTTTTGCTTCCAGCTCGGGCAGGAAAGATATATCTGCACCCAATATTTTGTCAGTCACCTTTTTGGCAACGTACTTATCGTTGGTTACCTTATCTGGGTTTCCTGGCTGTACGGTGTGAATTTCGGTTGATCCGGCCCATAAGCTATCGCTTTTAGCCTCAAATTTTATATGGCCACGGGTACGCCCTGCGATTAACTTTACCCAAAGCCCGCCGTTTTTCATGCTGGCCCGCGCCGATGTATCAGTTATTGTAGCTGCAGCATCCGCTTTGCCGGATGTTGTTATTGCCGCTATCCGCGCATCGCCCAGTACCGAAAAACGGATAGGGTTACGGGCCGTTTTTACTTCGTCGCCTTTACTGTCAATTACCACCACTTTAATCATTACATCGTCGGTACCATTGGCAATAACGGTAGTTTTATAAGGGGTAAGTTGTACCTCGGCCGGCTGACCGGCGGCCTTCACCGCCCGGCGACGCTGGCCAAACGAAGCAGAAGCCAATAAAAGCAGGGAACCAATGACAATAAAAGAGAAAGAGGATCTTAACATAACTTTATAAATGGTTAATAAAGATAATGCTTTACAGGCGTCGATGTAAAACTATCGGCAATGGATAACATGATCTTTACAAAGGCTATGTTCGGATTGTTTTATCACCAGTTTCTTTTGTACCATCGTTTTAGCCAGGCGAAAAAGGCAATGCGCTGCCAGGCAACCTCGGCACTAAGCAGGGCGATGATTGCGAATACAGACGCCTTTATGGCATCGCCCTCTGAAGAGAAGGTTCCGGCCAGGGCTATCACATATACCAGAACTGGAAGCATTAAAAGGATACAAAGCCCCGGCACGCCCAGGGGGATTTTGAATGGCCTTGCGCTGTCGGGTTCTTTTATGCGCAGTTTTACCAGCGAAATATATTCTAATGAAAGACCTGCCCCATACACGGTTACGTCGATAATAAACAATTCGCCCAATTTCCATAATATCATAAAACTTACCACCAGCGAGCAAATAATGATGGATACAAAGGGCGTGTTAAACCGTTTATGTAAACGGTTGATTCCTGCCGACAGCAGCTTGTCCTGGGCCATTACGTGCGGCACCCGCGAAACAGATAACAGCACAGCGGCGTAAATACCTAAGGAGCTTGCCATACCGCCTACTGCAACTACAACGCCGAGCCAATGTCCGGCTATTAACACGCCCAGGGCCGGCATTCCTTCATCGGTAAATTTGGTATGATTGATGCCCGATTGCTGGGCTACCCAGGTTATAAAAAAGTAAACCATTATAACCAGCGTAAACGCGATGATTATGGATAGAATATAGGAGCGTACCGGCCGCTCTACCTCCTCGGCATAGGTTGTCACGTTGTCCCAGCCCAGGCAATTCCACATCACGGTATACAATGCCATCCCGAACGATGGAAATGTGAGGCCCTTAAAAGATGGTGCAGGCAGCGTTAATGACCCGCTATGGTGATGAAGGGCCAGTACAATTACTATAACCACGGGAGCCAGTACAATGGCGCTTAAAAATAAGCTTGCTTTGCCCACAGGTACAATACCCAATATATTTAAGCCCGCTGAAGCCCAAATGACAATTAAACAAACCTGTATTTTATATTGAGTCAGTTCGGGGTAAAAAAAGGAAGCATACATTACAAACAACACGGGGTAAATGGCCAGGTCTACAAATGTATAAAGCCAGGTCCACCAGCCTTCATAAAAACCCCAGCGGATGCCAAGTGCGTGTTTTACCCATTTATAATAACCGCCATTAACGGGCATCATACTGTTTAATTCCAATACGGTTAATATGGCAGGCACATCCCATAAAAGCGGCGTAATTAACAGGATAATCAATGCGGCATGATCGCCGGCATAGCTTAACAAAGGTTCCAGGCCATAAGGCCCACCGGATACGGTAAAGAAGATAACAGCAATAAGCTGTATGGGCCTTATCTTTTTTAATGCGGCGGGTGATGGCATAGGGTATAAAAATATAACTTAAGCGGTAATAAGCATATTTTTAACCACAACTTCTATCTAAAAAATAAAAATGAATGAGTTTTAACCCTTTGGTAAGAAAAGAGCCCGGTTATTCATAATGGCCACGAAGAGAATATATATTTATAATTTCATTCACCACATCGTATATTATTCGATGTTCGGAGTTGATGCGTCTTGACCACCTGCCCGGATAGTTTATATTTAAGGGGCTCTGGTTTTCCGATGCCCTCAAAAGGATGAACTTTCATGTCGGCCAATATCTGTTGAATCTTTTTCTGAACAGCTTTGTTGCCAGACTTTTTCCAATATTCAAAGTCCTTTATGGCTTTTTCATATAAATCTATTTCCATAGATTATCGGTGTCGATCCTAACGCCCTTTTTTCCGGCTTTCCTCGCAGCTACACCTTCCAGTACTTGTTCTACAAAAACTGGATTGTAAGTGTCTTTATCATGTTTCTCAAAATTAATTTTGAGGGCCTTTAAAAACGCCTTGATTGCTGCAGATTGCTCTTTGTTTTCGGGATGCACAACAATTGTTTCCATAAACAAATTTAGCTAAATTAATATGTAAATACCAGTCAGGTATAACACAAAAAAAGCCCCGATATCCCGGGGCTTTCAACAATCTAAATTGCGTAATTACAAACTCAGCCACTTCTTGCGCACGGCCAGCTGCTGTGCCGATGGGCTGTCAACAGGTACTATTTTATATTTTACCCTGTTGCTTTTCAACAGCGTTACCGGCAAGGTAACAGATTGCCCGTCGCGGTTAACGGTTACCTGTATTTTGTCGCCTGGTTTTTTGCCGGTTATCAGGTTTGAGCCATCGGATATCGGGTTGTCGTCAATTGCGGTTATTTCGTCGCCAACGTTAACCCCATCTATATATGCTGCAGTGCCACGGGTTACGCTGGTGACCATTACTTTTTTGGCTGCGGTGGTGCCGGTGGTAATACCCAGGGCTGCATCATTGTTATCGGCCAGTTCATCAACTATTTTGTATCCGGCGTAACCCAGGTATTTGTTGTAGTCAACAGGGTCAAGGCCGTTTATGTATTTTTTATAAAAATCATCCAATTTTTTACCTGCAAACATTTCAAATCCTTTTTTAAACTCAGCATCGGTATAGCCACGTTTTTTGGTTTTGTAATAGGTTACATACATGTACTTCATTACATCGTCAAGATTGTGTTTTTGGGCCGAGTTGTTAATGATCTCCAAATCCAGCATCATGCCAATTATTGCGCCCTTGGTGTAATAAGAAATGGTGGTATTGTTTGAGTTTTCGTTGGGGCGGTATGCTTTTATCCAGGCATCAAAACTCGATTCGGCTACGGTTTGCACGTTTTTGCCGGGCAGGTTTTCTAATACGTTAAACTCGTTGGCAATTTGTTCCAGGTAGTTTTCGGGGGGATAAAGATTGGTGCGACGAACGGCTACCTCCTGGTAATATTCGGTAAAGCCCTCGGCAATCCATAGGTTTGTGGTATAATTTTCATTGTCGTAATCAAATGGGCCTAATACTATCGGGCGCAAACGTTTCACATTCCAAAGGTGAAAGTGCTCATGCGCTACCAGCCCCAAAAAACCCTGGTATCCTTTTTCGTTACCGTAATTATCGCGGCCAATACCCAAAACAGTCGACGCAAGATGCTCTATGCCGCCTCCGCCACGCAAATGATTGTGTATAATAAAAGTGTAATGCTTATTAGGGTTTTCGCCAAATATGGCCGCTTCCTGCTGAATAATTGCATGCATGTCTTTTTTAATGCGCTCTTTATCATAGTTGCCGCCGCCGTACATACATACTTCATATTTAACGCCGTCAACGTCAAACCCAAAAATGTCCTGGTTGCCCACTTCAATAGGCGAATCGAACAAAATATCAAAATTTGGCGAGTGGCGTACAAAAGGGTTGCCGTTAACCATCTCCAAACTGGATGAAACTTTTGCCCAGTCACTATAGGGTGTTATGGTGATGCTTGCCGGCGAGTGCAACATATTGGCAGGATAAATAAATATCCCGGATGTTGATAAAAAAGCGTGTGTTACATCAATATAACTGGTGCGAACCGACACCTCGTTGGCGTAAACGCGGTACCTGATGGTAACGGCGGCTACACCTTTGGTAGTAATGCGCCAGGTGTTTTTATTGATTTTGGGCGAGGCTACCATTTTGCCGTTGATGCTGGCGCTAAAGGCCTCGATGTTTTTGGCAAACTCCCTCACCAGGTATGAGCCGGGTGTCCAAACGGGCATTTTCAGGTCAAGGGTGGTTTGCTTAAGCCCGGTGATATTCATCTCTATTTCGGCATAATGGGCCTGGGCTTCAGGGAATGAAACGGAGTACGATATATTTGTTTGGGGTTGCGCCTTACTGGCGTTTACATTCATAAAAAGTAAAATTAATGATACAGTCGCGGTCAGCTTAATTGGTTTCATGTGTGCAAGTTATAAAAATTATAGTTTTTTAAAATATCGGGCTGTTTTACACTTGTAAAATGGTTGATACATGCAACTAATTAACGCGGTGGCTCAGTATGTTTGCTGCCGCTTATTTAAAATGCAGCTGATAGAACCCATATCCCGAAAACTGATACGTTTAGGTAAGTTATATCTTAACGTGCTGGCAAAGCATACCGCACACCTGGATGTTACCCGGTACCATTTTATTCTGTCGCTTATATATTACCATGACGGGCAGCTTACCCAGAACGCACTGGCGCAAATACTGGATAAGGACAAATCGGCGATGGTAAGTATTATTAATATGCTTACCGCGAAAGGTTTTGTTTACCGAGAAAGCAACCCTAACGACCGCCGCGAGCATTTGCTGCGGGTTACCGAAAAGGCAAAGCTGGCAGTGCCGCAGATTGTGGAAACTTTTGAGCAGATCAACGCGGATATTACCAGGGGTATATCGGCCCATGAAATGAAAATATTTGAAAGCGTATTGCAAAAAATGCAGGCGAACATAAAGCCAAGTACAACCGAACCCAATTTAAAAATCACAAAATGATTGTTGATTAAATATGAAAGCAAAATATATCATTTACACGGCGCTGGCCTTGCTGGTTGCTTATTTGGTTTACAACAAATTCTTTAGCAAAAGCGCTAAAGAAAGCGCGGCTGCCCAGGCTGGGGGCAAAAGCGGCAAAAAAAAGAACGGCCCGGTAAACGTTAACATCATGATTGTGAAGGATACCACCGTAAACAATATTATTGATGTAACCGGCAGCATTGATGCCAACGAAAAAGTGAGTTTGGTAAGCCAGACTGCAGGCAATATCACCGGCATTTATTTTAATGAAGGCAGCAAGGTGCAAAAAGGACAGTTACTGGTTAAAGTATACAACCAGGATTTGGAAGCATCATTGGCCCAAAACCAATACCAGGTAACACTGGCCAAACAGGTGGAGTACCGTAATAAGGTATTGCTGCAAAAGGAAGCCATAAGCCAGGAAGAATACGATACTTCGTTAACTTCACTAAACTCATTAAAAGCGGCGGCCGACGTAATTAAAGCACAAATATCCCGTACCGAAATCAGGGCGCCGTTTTCGGGCACCATTGGTTTAAGGAATGTGAGCCCCGGCAGCTATTTGTCGCCGGCATCGCCTATTGCGCAGCTGGTAAATATCGATCCGGCAAAAATCACATTCTCAGTTCCTGAGCGATACCTAACCATACTCGGTGTAGGCAGCAAAATAAGGTTTAATACCGAAAGTTCGAGGGAAAACTTTACCGGAACAGTGTACGCTATCGAGCCATCTATTGATGTAAACTCGCGCACCATTACCGTACGGGCGAAAGCGCCAAACCCCAAAGGCTTATTAACCGCGGGCGGTTTTGCTAAAATTAATTTAACACTCGACCAGATTCCCAAAACCATCCTGTTACCAACGGAAGCCGTTATTCCTGATCTGAAAAGCAGTATTGTATATGTTGCCCATAACGGCATTGCTGTAGCAAGACCGGTAAAAACCGACATGCGGACAGACACTAAAATACAGGTTATTGATGGTTTAAAGCCTGGCGATAGCGTAGTGGTTTCGGGCTTGATACAGATGAGGGCTAAAGTTCCTTTAAAAATTATTAAAGTAATAAAGTAACACCATGAGTTTATCCTCAGTTAGTATAAAACGGCCGGTATTGGCAACAGTAATGTCGGTAGTTATTGTTGTGTTTGGTATTATCGGCTATAAATTTTTGGGAGTGAGGGATTTTCCCTCGGTCGATCCGCCAATTATTTCGGTATCTACCAGTTACTCGGGCGCCAATGCCGATGTAATTGAATCGCAGATAACCGAACCGCTGGAAAAATCAATCAACGGGGTACCGGGTATCCGTAATATTTCATCAACCAGTTCGGTTGGATCAAGTAATATTACGGTGGAGTTTGACCTGGATGCCGATTTGGAAACTGCCGCTAACGATGTGCGTGATAAAGTATCGCAGGCGCAGCGCCAGTTGCCGCAGGATATTAACGCCCCGCCGGTGGTTACCAAAGCTGATGCCAGCGCCGACCAGATCATCACCCTGACGGTAAGCAGCGACAAACGTAATATTAACCAGCTGGATGATTATGCCGAAAACGTATTACAGGAAGGTTTGCAAACTATCCCCGGTGTAAGTACCATCAATATTCAGGGCCAGCGCCAGTACGCCATGCGCTTATGGATAGATCCTAACAAATTATCGGCGCTCGGTTTAACTGCTACAGATATTGGAGCCGCATTAGCCAAGGAAAATGTTGAATTACCAGCCGGTAAAATTGAGGGCAATAATACCGAGGTGACTATCAGAGCGCTTGGCAAGCTATCAACCGAAAAAGATTTTAACAACCTGATCATTCGTGCCGATAGCAGCCGGGTTATCCACCTGAGTGATATCGGTTACGCTGTTTTAGGCTCGGCAAATGAAGAAACGATATTCAAGGAATCTGGGGTGCCCATGGTGGGCCTGGCTATAGTACCGCAGCCCGGAGCTAATTACGTACAAATAGCCAAAGATTTTTATGCCCGGTTAAAACAGATCCAGAAAGATTTGCCCCCCGATATTAAGGTAAAAGTGGCCTTGGATAATACACGGTTTATTAACCAGTCAATCACAGAAGTGCAGGAAACCTTAATTATTTCTTTTGTGCTGGTGGTTATTATTATTTACCTGTTCTTCCGCGATTGGCTTATTGCCTTCCGCCCGCTGATAGATATCCCGGTATCATTGATCGGTGCTTTTTTCATTATGTATGTGTTTGGCTTTTCAATCAATATTTTAACCCTGCTGGGTATTGTACTGGCAACAGGACTGGTGGTTGATGATGGTATTGTGGTAACAGAAAACATTTACAAAAAAGTAGAGGCGGGCATGGCAATCCGTAAAGCGGCCTTTGAGGGTTCGGCCGAGATCTTCTTCGCGGTAGTATCAACTTCGGTTACTTTGGCTGCTGTGTTTTTACCCATTGTGTTTTTGCAAGGCTTTACAGGCAGGCTGTTCCGCGAGTTTGCGGTAGTAGTGGCCGGGGCGGTTTTAATATCGGCCTTTGTGTCGTTATCGTTAACACCGATGCTGAACGTGAAGCTGATCCGTAAAAACAATAAAAAATCGAGGTTTTATGAAAAAACCGAGCCGTTTTTTGTTAACATGACCACTTCCTATACCGAAACGCTGGTTAAATTTATGAAAGTGCGTTGGGTTTCATTTGTTATCCTGGCGGTATCATTGCTTATAATTGGGATATTGGTGAAAGTTATCCCATCAGAACTGGCCCCGCTTGACGACAGAAGCTTATTGCGTTACAGCGTAACCGGATCTGAAGGCGCGACATATGAGTACATGACCCGGTATATGGACAAGGTATCTAACATGGTAGCCGATTCTATCCCGGAAGCCAATATTAACCTCGAGATCGTTTCGCCTTCATTTGGCGGCAGCGGCGCGGCAAACACCGGTTTCGGGCGTGTTGGTCTGGTGCCGCCAGATCAGCGTACCCGAACCCAGCAGCAACTGGCCGACTGGATGAACAAAAAATTAAGCAAAATGCCCGATGCCCGGGCCATTGTAGTGCAGGAGCAAACTATAAGCGGCGGTGGCAGCGGCGCACGTACATCGTTACCGGTGCAGTATGTTATACAAAACCAGGATTTTGAAAAGATAAGAAAAGTACTGCCCAAGTTTTTTGCCGAGGTATCCCGTAGCCCTGTTTTCCAGGGAACGGATGTGAACCTTAAATTTACCAAGCCCGAATTAAGGGTGGTTACAGATCGTGACAGGGCGCGCGATTTAGGGGTTTCTGTGGATGATATAGCGCAAACCCTGCAGTTGTATTATAGTGCCGGCCGTTTAGATTACTTCCTCATTAACGGCAAGCAATACCAGGTAATAGCCCAGGTTGACAGGGCCAACCGCGATCAACCGCTCGACCTGAAATCGGTATATGTGCGCAGCACCAAAGGCAACCTGGTACAATTAGATAATGTGGTGAAAATAACGGAGGGCGCTACGCCGCCGGCCATTTACCACTTTAACCGCTATAAATCGGCCACCATACAGGCAGGCCTGGCGCCGGGCAAAACGGTTGGCGATGGTATTGCCGAGATGGACCGGATTTCCAAAAGCCTGCTCGACGAGACATTCAGTACCGCCCTTAGCGGTCCATCGCGGGATTATGCCGAAGGATCATCAAATATCTTATTTGCTTTTGGCTTTGCCCTTTTGCTGATATACCTGGTTTTGGCGGCCCAGTTTGAAAGCTTTATGGATCCATTCATCGTGATGCTTACCGTGCCGCTGGCAATCTCCGGGGCGTTTTTATCATTATGGTTGTTCAATCAAACGTTGAATATTTTTAGCGAGATAGGGATCATTACCCTGGTTGGGCTGGTAACCAAAAACGGGATCCTGATAGTAGAGTTTGCCAACCAGCGCATGGAACATGGCATTGCTAAATATGAAGCCGCTGTTGAAGCCGCCACAGCCCGCCTGCGCCCGATATTGATGACCAGCCTGGCCGTAGTATTAGGCTCGGTGCCAATTGCTTTCGCATTGGGCGCCGGCGCAAAAAGCAGGGTGTCATTAGGGATTGTTATTATGGGGGGGATGTTGTTCTCGCTGGTATTAACACTTTATATTATCCCATTAATGTACGTGATCTTCGCATCAAAAACCCGCCGCGACCCTGAAGAAGAGCCGGAGGAAGAAACGGCGCCAGAAAAAAAAGAAATAAAATTGATTGAAAACCTTTAAGCGATATGATCATTAAAAAAACAGCTTTCCTGGTTTTTTGCTGCATCCTACTACGGATGTACACCAGCGCGCAGGAAGCCCCGATGCTTACGTTAAAAGAAGCGGTGGAAATAGCGTTAAAAAACAATTACAATATAAAGCTTTCGCAAAATAACAAAACCATCGCGGTCAATAATGTTACGCTTGGCAACGCCGGCGTTTTGCCAAAGGTTAACGGTAATTTTGCATCAACCAACAGCCGGTTAACTACCAAACAAACCCGTACTGATGGTACGGTTAATAATATTCACAATGCCCCCAACACAGGTATCAACTACGGCGTTGCCCTTAACTGGACAATTTTTGATGGTTTTAACATGTTTGCCACGTACGACCAGTTGAAACAACTTGATCAGCTGGGGACACTACGATTGCAGGATACCATTCAGCGCACCGTAGCCAGCGTAATTACTACTTATTATGATCTCATCAGCCAAAACGAGCAGATTAAGGCTTTGAAGGGCGCGATAGATATTTCGCGCACCCAGCTGCGTTATGCCAACGATAAATTTCATGTAGGGCGGGCTTCACGGCTTGATGTTTTAAACGCCCAGGTAAACTTAAATACAGATACAGCCAACCTGGTTAACCAATACCAGGTTTTTAAAACAACCAAAATCCAGCTTAACCAAATCCTCATTCGCGATTTGCAAACCGATTTTTCTGTTGCCGATACCATTGTGGTTGATGACAAATTGTTGCTGGGTAATATTTTAAGCAGCGCGCAATCGCAAAATCCAACTATATTATCCGCCCAGTTAAACCGCCGCCTTGCCGAAATTAATCTTAAGCAGGTAAAATCAACCCGCTATCCGCAGGTGGCCGTAACAACAGGATATACTTTTAGTGATAATAAAACGCCGGCCGGTTTTACTTTGCAGCAAAACCAGCATGGGTTAAATTATGGCCTTACCGCAACCATTAATATTTTTGATGGCTTTAATCAAACCCGCAGGGAGCGGAACGCCAAAATCCAGATAGATAATGCCAACATTAGCGCTAAACAGGTGCAGCTTAATATCGAAGCACAGGTAAATAGTTTATATGCTTCATATTTGTCGGGTCTTGACCTGATGGCTTTAGGCCAGGCAAACGTGGTTATCGCGAAGAAGAATCTCGACATATCCTTAGAAAAATATAAGCTGGGAAATATCACTCCGCTCGAAATCCGCGAGGCACAGCGCAACTATCTTGCCGCCCAATCAACTTTTTTTGCCGCCCAGTATCAATCCAAACAAGCAGAAATCACACTAAAACAGATAACCAGCAGTATAAATATTCAGTAGCGGATTATTTTATTTTAAATATAAAAACACATATATTTGAAAACATGTCAAATCCCTACAAAACCTGTCTGTTGATTGACGATAACTACATCGACAACTTTGTTACGCGCAAGGTTTTGGAGGCAAGTAACTTTGCCGAAACGATAGTTGTGCGCCAATCGCCAACAGAAGCGATTGATTCCCTGAGATTTGGTATTGTTAAGCCCGATGTGATTTTCCTTGATATCCGGATGCCCACGATGAGCGGGTTTGAATTTTTAAAGGAGTTTGATTTGTTGGATATTGATAAAAAGGGCATTAAAATATTTATGCTTTCATCGTCACTTGACCCTGTTGACATGAAACAATCAGCCAATAACAAATATATTACCCAGTTTATCCATAAGCCATTAACTTTAAAGGCCCTTGAAGAACTTAGTGCATGATTTTAGTAGCCGATAGCGGATCGTCAAAAACAGACTGGTTACTACACATTCCTCAACAGCAACCGGTATCATTTAAAACAGCGGGGCTAAACCCGTACTTTTTGGGCGAAAAAGAGATAGCCAAGATAATTGCCGACCAGGCGCCTGCAATGCTGGCTTATGGGGATGCAATTGAAGAGATTTATTTTTTTGGTGCCGGCTGTTCCAGCCCAGACAGGCATGAGATTGTTTCCAATGCCATCAGTCAGTATTTTCCCAAAGCTTATGTATCCGTTGATAGCGATCTATTGGGCTGTGCTTATGCAACCTGTGGCCACGAGAAGGGTATTTGTTGCGTAATGGGTACCGGATCAAATATCTCGTTTTTTGACGGGGAAGAAATTTTTGAGGGCCAGCACGGCTTAGGCTACGTTTTGGGCGACGAAGGGTCGGGCACCTGGTTTGGTAAAACCCTGATTACCGATTTTTTATATGGCCGTATGCCTGCCGAAATCAACGGGAAGTTTGAAAACGCCTACCACCTTAATAAAGATATCGTTATCAAAAATGTATATCAAAAGCCCAACGGGAATACCTACCTGGCTTCTTTTTCAAAATTTGTAAGCGAGATAAAAGCAACACCTTATGGGCAGGAGATATTGGAGCGCGGCCTGTTGGAGTTTATCGAAACTAATATCAAATCGTACCCCGAATACCACAAATACAAATGCCATTTTGTGGGATCAATAGCGTACTTTTTTAAAGACGAGCTTGCTGCGCTCTGCCATTCACATGGCGTAAAAACAGGCAAAATCATTAAACAGCCTATTACCGACTTGATGGCCTTTATTTTAAAAAGGAACGAAGGGTAGAAGTGCAGATATGAGGCAAATGTGTAGATTTCAAATTACAGATGTGCAGATGGCCGGGCCGTGCAAGATTGAATTATCTTTATTTATCGGTCTTTAAATGACAATCAAATAATTTACGCTTAAGGTTAGTTACCATTAATACTTTTTCACAGTTGAATAAAAATCGCGTTTTTTGGTAAAGAAGACTGCACAATAAAACCGCGCTTTATATTTTGAATAATCAACAAAGTGTGTGTACCGGTACGGGGTGGTACGCCCTGACACACCCTGGTACGGCCTGAAACACCCTGGTACGGGGTGGTACACCACCGATAGTTAATTTTTGTAATTCAAATTAAAAAATCCATTTCGCACAAAGAAGGTGAAAGGCAAAGCAGCTTCTTTTTTTGCTTCTTAGCCTCCATATAAATTTGGTTTACTAATGTTTTATACTTCTAATGAAGGGACAACGGCGTAACTCGCATGTCGGCGACGACTCACCCGGGCTGCATTGCGCTGGCCGACCCGCTCTCCGGCTTACGCCGCAAAGAGGGTAAACTTCATTTTTTATTTTTTCGCCCCTCTATGCGACGCAGTCGGATAGGAGGGGCAGACGGGCGCAGCGTAGCCGGGGTGAGTCGTCGCCGCCATGCGATATACCCCCTTCAGCATTTCGCCGGTTTTACCACTCTTGGCAAGGTTACGCAATGCCGTACCTATCCCTAAAAATATTCAGGTGATGCAACTCGTGCCCGGCCAGCATATATACAAAAGCCCGTACGGTAAAGCGACTGCTGCTGGCAATGCCATCGCGCAATAGCTGCTCATCACTAAAACCCTTAATCATGTAAAGGTTTGACAGGCGGGCAGCCCTAAACTCTTCGGCCAGGTTTTTAACGCTAATGTTGTTTACATCGTGATTGGCAACGTAAATATCCTGGTCAAAACCAGGCAACTCAATATGGTTGCGCGAAAAAACCAGGGCGCGGTATGCAAAAGTGCGCTCGGTATCAATCATGTGGCCAAGCGCTTGTTTAACTGTCCATTTGCCGGGAGCATAGGTGTACGCGCCCTGTTCTTCGGTCAGGCCGCTAAATAACTGATAGCTTGACACCATTAGCTGTTCAAGCTTTTCAATTACATTTTCATCGGGTACCAGCCCTATATAACCGGCCGCGAATGGCGAATATTCATCGCTCTTTGGTCTGCTTATCATTGCGTGTGTTTTTTAATACAATCCTAAAAGTTGTGCCTTTGCCCAGTTCCGAGTCTTTTACAAATATCTGCCCGTTATGGTAGTTATCTATCATCCTTTTGGTGAGCGAAAGGCCCAGGCCCCAGCCCCGTTTTCGGGTGGTGTAACCCGGTTGAAATACGGTGTCGAACTTGGAACGGGGAATACCTTTGCCTGTATCTGTTACATCAATAAACACCTGGTTTTTCACTTTATTACCGCTTATTTCCACTTTAATGGTGCCTTTGCCATCAATAGCGTTAACGGCATTTTTTAGCAGGTTTTCAATAACCCAGTCAAACAACGGGATATTAATGCCGGCCTTCAAATGCGGATTTCCGCTCATTTCAAAAGTGATATTTTTACTTACACGTACCCTAAAATAATCAACAAAATCTTTAACCACGGCGTAAACGCCATGCTCTTCAAGTACAGGCTTCGAGCCAATTTTTGAAAAACGGTCGGCAACAATTTCCAGTCGCTTTACATCGTTTTCCATTTCGGCAACCAGCACGTCATCCTCGGCGTTAAACTTCTCTTTCATCAACTCAATCCAGGCCATCAATGACGATATCGGGGTACCCAATTGATGAGCTGTCTCTTTGGCCAGCCCCACCCAAACCTGGTCCTGTTCCGATTTACGCGACGAGCTGAACGCGGTATAAGCCATCAGCAAAAACACGGCAATAACAGATAGCTGTACATACGGAAAAATCTTGAGCTGCGTTAATAGCGGCGAATCTTTATAATAAACAAAGTTTTCTTCGCCCAATATTTGCAGCCTGATAGGTTCGTGCTGCTTTTTCATGTATTCCAGCTCGTCCTTAAAATACTGCAGGTCGTATTTTTTACCGGGCGAAGGCAAATCAATATAGGTTTTGGTGGTATCCAGTCCGCGTGATAAACGAATATCGCCTTTGGCATCGGTAACAATGGCAGGCACCACCAGGCTATCGCGAACGGCAATTGTATATTTCAAAAAGTCGTTATCGTCGGAGTTCAGGATCTGTCGCATGCTCATGGCCCAAACCTGCGCACGGGTACGCTCGGACCGGGCTATATTTTTAACCAGGTAGCTGGTGTAAAATAACGAACCGCTGGCAATAACAGTCGCAAATGCGAGCAGTAAATACTTCCACCTTTTTTTTTGCTGATACGGGTTTATACTGGCCACGGTTCAAATAACGGGATTTTTTTAGATTTCAGATGTGCAAATTTCAGATATGCAGATGAATGAACGGTTTTAGGGCATTTTTCATATTACTATATACCAGGTAGTATCAAAAAAATCTGCACATCTGAAATCTGGAATTTGCACATCTAAAATAACCTTATCTTTGCCCAACTATGACCGATAAAAAAGTAAGAGTACGTTTTGCGCCGAGCCCAACAGGTGGTTTGCACCTGGGTGGCGTACGCACCGTGTTGTTTAATTATTTGTTTGCCAAAAAACACCACGGCGATTTTGTTTTGAGAATTGAAGATACCGACCAAACCCGCTATGTGGAAGGTGCCGAAGAATATATTTTAGACTGCCTTAAATGGTGTGGCCTGCAGCCCGACGAGAGCCCCGTTGTTGGCGGCCAATATGCACCTTACCGCCAAAGCGAGCGCAAAGCCATTTACCGCGAATATGCCGAACGCCTTGTAATGCAGGGCCACGCATACTATGCATTTGATACCGCCGAAGAGCTGGACAAAAACCGTAAGGAGATCCCCAACTTTCAATACGGGCAGGCGTACCGGGATACATTACGAAACTCGATATCGTTGCCCCAGCATGAGGTTGATGCACTGTTAGATGCGCATACCCCGCACGTTATCCGCATAAAAATGCCGGCTGATGAAACGGTAAGTTTTACCGATATGATTCGCGGACATGTAAGCTTCGAAACCAACCTGGTTGACGATAAAGTATTACTAAAAGCCGATGGTATGCCAACCTACCACCTTGCGGTGGTAGTTGATGATTACCTGATGAAAATTTCGCACGCTTTCCGTGGCGAAGAGTGGCTGCCATCTGCCCCGGTGCATTTGTTGCTTTGGGAGTATTTAGGATGGAAAGCCGATATGCCGCAATGGGCGCATTTACCATTGATATTAAAACCGGATGGCCACGGCAAGTTAAGTAAGCGCGATGGTGCCCGCCTTGGTTTCCCGGTTTACGCTATGAGTTGGTTTGATGCCAAAACGGGCGAATTAACACCGGGCTTTAGGGAACTTGGTTTTTTGCCCGAAGCGTTTTTAAACCTGCTGGCTACCCTTGGCTGGAACGATGGTACCGGCCAGGAGTTATTTACGCTGGATGAACTGGTAGAGAAATTCTCGATAGAGCGAGTGAGCAAAGCCGGCGCTAAGTTTGATTTTGAAAAGGCCAAATGGTTCAATGCCGAGTGGATAAAAAGGCTGAAAGCTGAAAGCTTAAAGCCGAAAGTCAAAGCAGTGCTGGCCGATAAAGGCATTGTTGTAACAGATGATGCTAAGCTGGAAACGGTTATCAATTTAATAAAAGACCGTTGTGTGGTATTGCCTGATTTTTACTTGCAGGCGGGTTACTTTTTTGAGCAGCCGAAAGAATATGACCTTAACGCCGTAAAGCCTAAATGGACAGATGCAAAAACCGGATTTTTTAACGCGCTGATTACTTTATTGACAGCCGAAGCCGGCATTGAAGCCCATGATTTTGAAACCAAATTTAAAGCCCTTGCTGAAGAAAAGGCGCTGAAGGTTGGGGATGTAATGTTGCCATTTCGCATTATGCTGGTAGGCGGTAAATTTGGTCCGCATGTATTTAATATCGCGGCCTTGTTGGGAAAGGAAGAAACGATTGGCAGGATTGAGAAAGCGTTGGCGGCGTTTACCCTGTAAGTGCCATCGCCACCAATAAACGCAGGTTACTAACCGAAATTAGTTGTCGAGATCCAGACTTACGAAGTTTTTAAAACTTCGTAAGTCTTTTCCGGGCCATTAAGCTTCATCTCTATGGCCGTGTAAGATTCCCCAAATCCAGCACAATTGCATCCCCCTCTGGTGTTAAGCGCCAGGCAGAACCGTTGGCCGGTTTCGAAAGCGTTCCTTGCAAAGCCTTTAATTTATAATTTGTATTTTCAAACCTGCAGTTCAGTTGTTTCGGGTTGATGTTAATATAGGGTGTTGCAGCACCGGGAGCTACATCCATATCCAAACACCAATTATAGCTGGCCTTGTTATCCATGTATATTTTAATTTGCTTCTCGGTCAAATCAATTTCCAGCATGCCGCCTTCATTCAGCCGCCATGATATGTGCATGCCGCTTTTTCCGGTATTTGTAAACACCGGCGAATATCCTTTTACCAGGACTTCCTTTCCATCCACCATTTTTTTCAGCCTTAAGCCGGCAATATGATCGGGCTTGCTCCAAATGTATCCATCCACAACAGGCAGGGTAAAAAAGGTGCATTCGTTTGATGTCGCAGCTTTGGTTTCGTATACCGATGGGAATTTTTCGTCAAACAAATGAATGTCGCGAATGCGCAGACTGCCATCTTCCCACAGCATATTGATACGATAAAAGCGGCTGTTGTACCAAACGGTTTTCAAATCGCTGCCCGGGATGTCGTTGCTTACTGTAAATGAAGTTGCCGGGGTAACCGGGTATTTCTTTTTAAACCAGCGGCCCGATTGTTCGAGGGTTTCAACCCTCACTTTATGCTCATCGCGTAGTTTGGCAATCAGTGGCATCTGCATTTCGAGGCCTTTGGCCATGGCATCCCAGGTAAAAGAGTTTTCCTGTCCGGCCTGGGTATAATTAAAGCCGAGCGAAGGATCATCGGTAAATGATTTGAAAAACCAGTTTACCCAGGTTGAATCGCCGCCGCCAAATTTGTAAACGGGCTCCAATGTAACAACGCCTTGCCGGGTTGTACCAAGGCCGTTATCGTACTGCCGTACCGGATCGCTGCCCAGCATCCGGAAGATGGGAACAGGGATCTGGTTCTGCGCGTGCTGGGCCGGCATATACGAGTTTATTTTACTTGGATAATAGGCCTGGTTCCAGTAGCCGCCCCACAAGGTATACCCGTCGGTGCCATACTGATCTTTACAGTTTGCCGAAGCCACGATATGGTATTTTTGATACATATAGTTAATGCTGTAGGCATCAATAAACCACGAAGCCACCGATTGGGGGTAATAGCCAAAAATCTTTTTAAAATCGCGAAAGTATACATCTATCAGTTTTTCGCGCTCCTTTGGTGTATAGCCGGTAGAAAAGCCAATGTTGGCCCGCCAATCCCAGGGGTAGCGGCCGCGCCATTTAAGGCCGGCATTTTCCACCATAGGCTGCGGGATCTCCCACCAGGCGCCAATCTCGAACGTCCCCTTTGGCAGGCTTGCCAGTAGCTTTTGATATCGCTTATCCATCAGCGCATCATACTGTAAAAGGAATGTGCCGCCCAGGTGATACTTTTTCATGATCTCCACCTGTTTTACCACAGTTTGGTACAATACATCTTCGGTAATTGCCGGGTCGCGCGGTTCCAGCAGGCGAATGAAGTTAACAATGTTAACGATCTTAGGTGTACTATCGGCGGGTATTGGTTTTTTATTTTGGGCGATTGCAGTTATCGCCATTGAAATAAACAAAGCGCAAAAAATGAATTTGCAGGCAGCATTAGCTTTTGTAAAAATCATAGGGTAGGTAATGTATGGTCAAATTGGAAATCAACTCACTAACGTAGTGAATTGATTGGCGTTTGGCATCCCTATCTGTCTGATGTTGGAAAACAGTTATATATGAGAGAGTAACGTTCAGCTGACGGCTAAGGAAATATGTAACCGGTTTATATAAAATCAAAATAGCCCCTTTTGAATATAACTACTGATTGAGGAATAGCATTTTCTTCGTCAGGATCGTCAATTGTATTAACACCGATACCATATTTAAGAGAAGTAAATTCATCATGGTTAATTATTGGTGATGCGTTAAGTTTTTATAAACCGTTGTAAATAGCTGAATATAAATATAATATAGTTGTTATTTGATTTTTTGATTTGATTTGACCTTTAGTTTAGGCCTTTTTTAAAGGCTATGAATTCAGGGAAGTATGTTTTTGCTCAACTTTTGCATTTGGTTGATAGGTATGAGTTTGAGAAATGCGTTTCTAAGTATAATGGGGATTTCCGGACAAGGAATTTCAATTGTTGGAACCAGTTCATCCAACTGTTTTTCGGTCAATTGACCTCCCGAAACTCGCTCCGTGATATCTGTGTTTGCCTAAAAGCGCACAAGAACAAACTGTACCACCTCGGAATTAGGGATTATGTGAACCAATCCACGTTATCGCGCGCAAACGAAAACCGGGATTGCCGGATATTCGAAGACTTCGGCAAATACCTGATTGAAAAGGTAAGGCCGATGTATTCCAATGAACCAATTGCCAATGTGGATATTGGCAATGAAGTGTTTGCCCTTGACTCCACAACGGTTTCTTTGAGTCTGAAGCTATTCGTTTGGGCTCCTGGCAAGTACTCGCGTGGCGCTATCAAGATACATACACTACTGGACTTAAGAGGGAACATACCTGCTTTTATCCTGATCACCGATGGTAAATACCACGACAGCAACGCGCTTGATACAATAACTCCAGTTCCAGGGGCAATATATATAATGGACAAAGCGTATGTTGACTTTAAGGCTTTGTACAATATCCACAACTGCGGTGCATCCTTTATCACAAGGGCAAAGAGCGTCATGGATTGCGCGATTGTTGAGCGAAATTTCAACATTGATCCGAACTCAGGGCTCACAGGGGACAAAACTGTCGTGCTGAACGGGCCAAAGTCTAAAAAACTTTATCCAGAACAGCTAAGGTTGGTGGAATATTACGATGGTGAGAAAGATACCGAACTGGTGTTCCTAACTAACAACTTCGAAGTATCCGCCCTGGAAATTGCAAGGCTGTACCGTAACAGGTGGCAAATAGAGACTTTTTTCAAGTGGATAAAACAGAACCTGACCATTAAATCTCTGTGGGGGCAATCAGAAAACGCAGTGAATATTCACGTTTGGGTTGCTATTTGTACTTACCTAATCGTAGCCAGTGTGAAGCATACTCTGAAAAGCACCCTTTCTATTTACGAGATCATGCAAGTTCTGGGGATATCTGCTTTTGATAAAACTCCTTTGAAAGAGTTATTAACAGAAGATCAAATCATTCAAAATGTCAAAGAACAATATGACTTATTTTAACATTAAAAACTTAACGCATCAGTACTAATGGTTAATTGTTAATTCAGGATCGAAACGTTGAAACAGGGACACCAGATCGCGGTAGCGCGTTTCTAAAAGATTAACATTATTAAAAATAGGATTGGGCCTGAAATACTCGAACGCGTTTATATTTCCTTTTTCATCATAATAAACAAATAGCTCGCTTTGCTTAAAGTGATCGTAATAATCCTTGTAGTTATCTTTCCCCTTAACGCCGGATGTAAATTTTTCATTTAGTTTTTTCCTTATATCTTCCCGGGTATCGGAAAAAAGCAAATAACCAACAGATTTAAATGGAACTATTATCATAACTCAGCATATTATGTAATCGATTTTATTATTTCAACACCAAAAACAAATAAAGATACACCCACAAAATATCTATAAAATGCCAAAAGGTGGTGCTCATTTCCATGCGGTACAAAATTCTGTACCGGGGCTTGTTTTTTAACGAGCCGGATAGGGTGTAGCCCAGCAGCGCAATGCCGGTTATGATGTGTAAAAGATGAACGGCCACAAAAACATAAATAAACGATTGATAGCTTTTATGCATATCAAAATAAACTTTTTGATGAAGCAAAATACCCCAGGCAACAGCCTGCAGTAACATAAACAGTAGCCCCAACACCATCGTAATTTTTAGGTACAGGTGGAATTTGGCATTTTGCAATTGCTTTAAACTTTTGCCGGCTACATGTAAAGTGCCACTGCTACCGAGTATAACAACAGTACTAATGATAAAAACAAACAGCAATTGAGTATGTATGACATCGCCTGCCGAGGTTGATATCAGGAACACGCTGGTTAGCCCGGCAACCAACATAAACGAAGATGCTATGGCCAGCCAAACCATAAACTTGCGGGCATTCAGGTTTTGTATATCCTTGCGTTCATCCATGCCGAAAATTAGCGAATTGTTGTGTTAAAAGTGCAATTGCCGGCGTATTTTCCGCAACTGGCATTAAACAGGCCGGGTACTTTTACGCGTAAAATCAATCAAATTGCTTTTGAGGTCCCCATTATTTATATTTGGTAAAAAAGCTACTTATGCGTACCAAACTTATCGCTCTAACTGTGTTAACACTCAGTTTTTCATTTGCTTACAGCCAGCAAAAAGGATATTACCGAACGCCCTGCATCAGCAAAAACACCGTAGTATTTACTGCCGAAGGAGACCTTTGGAAATACGACCTTGCCAGTAAGGCATCAACCCGGTTAACCACCAATGCCGGGGTTGAACAAAACCCGGCTATATCGCCGGATGGAAAGCAGCTGGCCTTTACGGGTCAGTATGAAGGTGTTGCCGAAATTTACCTGATGGATATTAATGGCGGCGTGCCTAAACGACTCACTTACGACTATGACGGCCGCAATGAATTTATTTCTGGCTGGACAAAAGAGGGCGATATTTTATACCGAACCACAGCTATAAGCGCACTGCCCAATCCGCAGATGGTAAAGCTGAACCCGGCTACAGGCAAGAAACAGATTATACCGCTATGGCAGGCCTCGTTGGGGTGCTATGACGACAATGGCGTGCTTTATTTTACCCGTTTCCCTAACCAGGGCAGTAAAACAAAACGATATAAGGGGGGCCTGATAGAGCAGGTGTGGAAGTTTGATGGCAGGCAGGAGGCCACTAACCTCACAGGCGATTTTGACGGAACCAGTACCAGCCCCATGTACTACAATGGCCGCATCTACTTTTTAACAGACAGAGATGGCACTATGAACCTATGGTCGATGGATACCGGCGGCAAAAATTTAAAACAGCAAACTTTTTCAAAGGGTTGGGATTTGCAAACGCCGGGCATTTACGAATCGAAAGTGGTTTACCAGAAGGGGGCCGATATTTGGCTGTACGATATTAATACCAACCAGGAAAAGCTACTGGACATTAATCTCACCTCCGATTTTGATCAGCGCAAACCCCGCTGGATAAAAGGACCGGTAAACAGTATCAGCTTTTCAGATATCTCGCCAAATGGTAACTATGTGGCTATCGTAAGTCGTGGCCGCGTGTTTGTATCGCCGGCTAAAAGCGATCGCTGGGTGGAGATCAACCCCAAAAGCGGCATCCGGGCAAAAGACGTTCATTTTATAAACGATAAAAGCATAGCCGTACTATCCGACCAGAACGGCGAATTTGAAGTGTGGAAGATGAGCGCCGACGGCATTGACAAGCCGGTGCAGATGACCCAGAAAAGCACCACCACCATCTCTCTTTTCAAGGTATCGCCTAATGGTAAGTTTGTGGCCTACAGCGATAAAAACGAAGTGCTGCGGATAGCCGATGCTACAACAGGCGAAATAAAGTTTACTTACGATAAGACTTACGGAGGCATAGCTGAGCTTTCATGGTCGCCGAATAGCTTGTTGCTGAACGTTACTGAAAGCATTGAGAATACCAACATGCAGATAAGCATGGTTGATACGCGCACCATGAAGATGAAAGCGGTTACCACAACCCGGCTTAACAATTATAGCCCGGCCTGGTCGGCAGATAATAACTGGTTGTATTTTGTGAGCGAGCGTAATTTATATTCAAAAACCCGCAGTCCCTGGGGGCCGCGCCAACCCGAGCCGTATTACACACAAACCGCAGGCATTTACGCTATGCCGTTAGATACAGGCGCCAAATTCCCCTTCCTGCAGACGGATTCATGGCTTACCGATTCGGTTTTTACGGCGATGGAAAAAAAGAAGATGGAGAAAAAAGCCGATAAAAAAAGCAAAGGTGCGGTAGCGCCATCTAAGATTTATGACTGGGCAACGGCTATGCAAAGCGTTTACCAGGTGCCGGTAAAAAGCGGCAATATGGCATCGGTAGCTATTGCCAACGGATTTTTGTACTGGCTGGATAGCGGCCCCGACGGTGAGAACGATGGCGGCAAAATATTCGCGCTGAAAATTGAAGAGAGTAAAAAGTACGAGCCGACCGAGGTAGCGTCGTTTGTACGGGATTTCAACGTATCGGCTAATGGCAAAAAAATACTGATCCAGTTTACCAATAAATCGTTGGCTGTAGGTGACGCCAACGGCCAGAAAATGGAACTGGAAAAAACAAAAGTCGATTTGGCTAACTGGAGTTTTTCCATCAATCCGCAGGAGGATTGGAAAGAGATGTTTGACGATGCCTGGCGCATGATGCGCGATTATTTTTACGACCGTGATATGCACAAAGTAAAATGGGCCGATGTGAAAAAGCAGTACGAGCCCTTGCTGGCGCGCGTAACCGACCGTTATGAACTTGACGACCTGCTTGGCCAGATGGTTGGCGAACTATCGGCCTTGCACACCTTTGTGTATGGCGGCGACAAACGTACAGCCGTAGATAAGATACCCACGGGCTTTTTGGGTGCTACATTTAGCAAAGTTGCAGCGGGTGTTAAAATAGAACATATTTATAAAGCCGACCCTGACTATGCTTTTTCTTCGCCGCTGGATAAGCCTGAATTGAAAATTAAAGAGGGCGACATCATTACCGCGGTTAATAACATACCGCTTACCGGTGTAAATGATATTGGCGAGGTTCTGGCCGATAAGGTGGGCATCCCCGTTAAGCTGAACCTTTTAAGCAAGACCAAAAAGCCGTACGAGCAGGTAGTGAAGCCATTTTCTGCAAACGATGCCTACAAATTGCGTTATGACGAGTGGGAGTATAATACCCGCCAAAAGGTAGATAGTGCAAGCAATAATGATATTGGCTATATCCACCTGAAAGCCATGGGGGGCGATGATATGGATGCCTTTGTAAAACAATTTTATCCGATTTTTAACCGCAAGGGGCTGATACTGGATGTGCGCCAAAATTTTGGCGGTAATATAGATAGCTGGGTACTTGAAAAGCTGTTACGTAAAGCGTGGATGTACTGGCAGGGCCGCGCGGGCGGGCCAACCTGGAACATGCAGTATGCTTTCAGGGGCCATATGGTATTGCTTTGCGATCAGCAAACCGCATCAGACGGCGAAGCAATCAGCGAAGGTTTCCGCAGGTTGGGCCTGGGCAAAGTAATAGGGATGCGCACCTGGGGCGGCGAGATTTGGTTATCAAGCGATAACAGGATGGTTGATGGCGGTATAGCATCTGCTGCCGAGATGGGCGTGTTTGGTCCCGAAGGTAAATGGCTGATAGAAGGGCACGGCGTTGATCCGGATATAGTTATGGATAACCTGCCTAATGAATCATTCAAAGGAAAAGATGCGCAGTTAGAGGCCGCGCTGGCTTACCTGAAAAAACAAATAGCCGATAAGCCTGTAGAAGCGCCAAAGGTACCACAACACCCGGATAAATCATTTATATATAAATAGTAACGGTGTTGTTTTAAGTTTAACTTAATAATTAAAAACGCCTTCGCTTATTAATGGCATTAACAGCCAATAAGTTAAGGCGTTTTTTTAATTGACGATACTTTATAACTGGTTTTAATGTGGCAACTTATGCCGCAACAAACCATAGAGGTAAGTACCCGCCAATGCGCCGATAACCACGATGATAAAGGATACATACCCGTAGCCGATATTTACAAACATAGGGCCGGGGCATGCGCCGGTAAGCGCCCAGCCAAGGCCGAATACCAGGCCGCCGATGATATACTTTGCCCGACTTTTTTCTTTATCGGCAAATATGATAGGGTTGCCCTGCGAATCTTTGAGGTGAAACTTTTTAATGAGGTAAACAGACAATGCGCCTAAAATTACAGCGGTGCCAATAATGCCATACATATGAAACGACTGGAAACGGAACATCTCCTGGATGCGGTACCAGGACACCGCTTCAGACTTGGTCATGATGATGCCGAAAATGATGCCGGCGATGATAAATCTTAATCCTTTCATATCGATAATATCAGCGGCAATAAAAAGTGTGTCATGATAAGCCCGCCGGCAAAAAAGCCAATGACCGCTATTAATGAAGGCAATTGCAGATTTGACAGGCCACTAATGGCATGCCCCGATGTACATCCGCCCGCATACCTGGAGCCAAAGCCTACCAGTAAACCTCCGGATAACAGGATGAAAACATTTTTGAAAGAAAGGCTATGAACCCCAAAAAGCTGTGCGGGATTTAGCTGACCGTCAAAATTTATACCGATAGTTTTAAGATCGGTAACGGTAGAGGCGGCCAGTTTTAATGGCGCATCGTTTTTTAACAGGGTCGCGGATATCAATCCGCCTAAAACCGAGCCCAGCAAAAAAAGCAGGTTCCATTTTTGTGCCCGCCAGTCGAAATCAAAAAGCAACACTTTTTTACCCGCGCCGGCCATGGAGCAGATGGTACGCAGGTTTGATGAAAAACCAAATGATTTTCCGAAATAAAGCAATAAAACCATGATAGCTGCAATTGCAGCCCCCGAAGTATACCAGGGCCAGGGTTGTTTGAGCAAATTAAGCATCGTTATATATTAGTCCTTATTATTAATTTACAAATTAATCAGGGCATTGTGCTTGGACACACATACGCGCTTATATTAAACCTGCCTGAATCTTTTATGGCTTTAAAGCCGCCCTGAACATCAACAAGGTTAGTAAAGCCCCGCGCCCTCAGCATCGAATTAAATATCATTGAACGATATCCTCCGGCACAATGCACATAGTAAGTCTCATTTTTATCCAACCGGGCCATATTGCTGTTGATGTCATCCAGCGGCAGGTTTTCGGCGTCTAATATATGTTCGGCATAGTACTCTGGTGCTTTACGCACATCAAGAATTTTTACCGGGCTATGGTTGCTTACTTTATCTGCAAGTTCATCAGCAGTTAAAGATACAATGCTGTCTGTTTCGTTACCGGCAGCCTGCCACGCCGCAATGCCGCCCTTTAAATAACCAATGGCATGGTCATAACCCACGCGGGCCAGGCGGGTAACTACCTCTTCTTCGCGCCCGTCTTCGGTAATCAACAAAATTTGCTGGTTGATATCCGGCACCAACGCGCCAACCCATGGGGCAAAGCTCCCATCTATGCCAATATTGATGGAGTTAGGCACAAAGGCCTTCGCAAAAACCAGGGGATCGCGCGTGTCAAGCAAAATGGCGCCGGTGCTGTTGGCCGCGGCTTCAAACGCGTCGGGGGTTAATGGCTGGGTTCCCTGGCTCAGTACTTTTTCAAAGCTTTCGTAACCCTCCCTGTTCATTTTAACATTTAATGGAAAATATACCGGCGGGGCGGTTAATCCACGGGTAACCTCAGTTATAAATTCTTCACGCGTCATGTTAGGGCGCAAGGCGTAGTTGTATTTTTTTTGATTGCCTAAGGTGTCGGTAGTTTCCTTGCTCATGTTTTTGCCGCAGGCAGATCCGGCACCGTGGGCGGGGTAAATAATAACATCATCGGGCAATGTCAGGATGCGGGTGCGCAACGAATCGAACAAAATACCCGCCAGGCCTTCCTGTGTCAGCCCCGATGCTTTTTGTGCCAGGTCGGGACGGCCAACATCGCCGATGAATAAAGTATCGCCAGAGAACAACGCGGTTTCTTTGCCAAATTCATCACTCAAAAGGTAACAGGCGGATTCCATAGTATGGCCGGGTGTGTGCAGCACTTTTATGGTGAGTTTGCCAACTTTAAAGGTTTCGTTATCTTTAGCTATATGCGCTTCAAAACCGGTTACTGCGTTTGGCCCATAAACAATCTGCGCGCCGGTTTCCCGTGCCAGGTCGATGTGGCCCGATACGAAATCGGCATGAAAATGAGTTTCAAAAACATACTTGATGGTGGCACCGGCCGCTTTGGCTTTAGCTATGTATGGCTCCACCTCCCTTAAGGGATCAACAATGGCAACCTCATTTTCTGATTGGATGTAATATGCACCCTGGGCCAGGCATCCGGTATATATTTGTTCTATATGCATGATATATTCTTTATACTTTAACAAAGTTGCGGTTTCGTACGCAAACAGATGGTAACCAAAGTCACCGCCGCATTAAATTTACTTAAAAAACAGTTCTTTGGCCAGTATATAAATACCCATTACCAATACAAACCAGCCAAAGGCTTTTTTTAATTTGTTGGCATCAACCCGGCGGCTAATTAAGCCGCCTGCAAATATGCCGGCGATGGCTATCGCGGTTATTTTTATCAGAAATGCCCAGTCTATAGTAAAATGACCCAGGTCGCCGGTAAAGCCAATCAGCGAATTCATGGCGATAACGAGCAGCGAGGTACCAACAGCCTCTTTCATGGGCAAGCCAACCAGTAAAACAAGGGTTGGGATAAGCAAAAAGCCGCCGCCTGCCCCTAAGAAGCCGGTGGCCAACCCTATGGCTATACCATAAAGTAAAAGTTTGGTAATGTTGCTTTTTTTTTCGCCCGTGTTTTGTGGCACTTCCGTCTTACTGCCGCTTTTAATCATTGCTGTTGCCGCGGCCACCATCAACAGCGCGAAAAGCACCATGGTAAGGATATTTTCGGTGAGCTGAAATGAACCTATCTGTAAAATGTTATGGGGTATTAAGGGCAACAGGAACTTACGGGCGATAAAAACCGTGCTGATAGATGTTAAACCAAAAAGCAACGCTGTTTTCACATTCACCAGTCCCTTGCGGTAGTTGGTAAAAGCGCCAACCAAACTGGTTGAGCCAACAATAAACAGGGAGTAAGAGGTGGCCAAAAGCGGGCTGGCGCCAAAAAGGTAAACCAGCACCGGAACCGTCATGATTGAGCCGCCCCCACCAATCAGGCCAAGCGAAATTCCGATTAAAGCAGATGCGAGGTAAGCGAAAACGTGCATGTTTAAAACTAATTATTAACACAAAAGTAAATGATTTGCCCACCTGCTGCGGTGACTTATGTCACCACGGATTTTTATTTTTTCCAATGCAATCCCGATATGCTTCCGGGATAGGACGCAAAGAGGTAATGATATTTTCAAACCAGGGGGTAAATCGAAAGGGGTTATTTTATTTGCGGTTAAAAGGTGCCGGATACTATGGGTTGCCAACATGCGATAGCCCGAACCCGGTTTTATAGTAAATTAACCAGGCAGGGAAAAATAAAAAGCGCCGCACTCCGAGCAGGCGCTGATTAATTAACTATTAACTGAAAGTATCTTCTTAACAAGTATGAAGAAACAAGTAAAGAACGACAAGAGTATGATGATTTGCCAAAGCAAACCTCCCTTTGGGATTATAGTAGTAGTTTATTCATGCATTATTAAAATAACCGTTTTAATTTCAGCGCTGAAATTAGACTAAAACGTTTCCATCCGCATACTAATATCGGTGGATGCCCTTTTTATATCGATGAATAGCGTTCCCCGGGGTCCCCGGGCAGCATTAGGTATAAGTAGTAAATAGGGCGAAAATATGTTAGAGACAGAAGCCCTTAAATTTCGCAAAAAATTTAACGCGGGCCCCGGCAGCGGATAAAAACAAAGAAGGCCCCGGGAAAAACCGGGGCCTTCTGGAATATCAGTTATATCTAAAATCTAATTAAAGGTATTTGGTAATATCTTCAGACATTGGCGTGGTTGCCGACCTGAAACGGTGGATGAGTTTGCCATTTTCGTCGATCAAAAACTTTTCGAAGTTCCATTTAATGTCGCCTGTAAAATCAGGATTTGGCGCTGTTGTAAGATATTGGAACAATGGGTCGATATCTAAACCTAAAACGCTAACTTTTCCGCTCATCGGGAACGTTACGTTAAAATTGTCATGACAAAAGGTCTTTATGTCCTGATTAGTGCCCGGTTCCTGGCCGCCAAAGTTATTTGCAGGAAAGCCAACTACAACCAGTTTGCCTTTGTATTTTTCGGCCAATGCTTCTAAATCTTTGTATTGTTTGGTAAAGCCACATTTCGAGGCCGTGTTTACAATCAATACCTTTTTGCCTTTGTATTTGGCCAGCGAAAAGTTATCCCCGTCGATAGTTTTCAGCTTAAACTCATAAACCGACGATGGAGCGGCCGTCATTAAAACGAAGCCCAATATTAAAGAAAGTAATTTCATGGTTTTAAATAATTGATGGTTAAACAAATATGCGGGTAAAATTAGCCAATAAAACTACGCTTAGCTAAATACTCATCCTCTTTTTGTGTCATTTTTTTCTTTGTAACAACACTTTTATCTGTATAGCCTAACAGGTGCAATGCGCCATGAATAATTACGCGATGAAGTTCTTCTGTTTCTGAATGGCCAAACTTAACGGCGTTTTCACGGATCCGCTCTATCGATATAAAAATATCCCCCACAATATCGCCTTTAACCTCGCTGTTATCAAAAGTGATGATATCGGTGTAGGTATCATGATCAAGATATTGCTGGTTAAGGGTAAGCAGGTAAGCATCAGAGCAAAAAATGTAGTTTAGCTCTTTCAATTTAAAACCCTCGGCAACAATGGCTTCTTTAATCCACTGGCGCACAAGGGCTTTGTTTTTTAGCTTATAGTTAATGTCTTCTTCAAAAAAACTGATGGCGGGCATTATATTTTAAAATGTAGTTCAATTTCGTTACCCGCTGCGTTAAAAATGCATTGGTCGGCCAGGTGCTTAATAATAAAAACGCCACGGCCGGTAAGGCTCTCCAGGTTTTCCGGCGCTGTTGGGTCGGCCAGGTGATTATAATCAAAGCCTTCACCTTCGTCGGTAACCGTCCATATAACGCGCTTTGGGGCAACATCGGCATTAATAATTACCTTTTTGGTTGCATCAAGTTTGTTGCCATGTATAATAGCATTTATAGCGGCTTCGTTTAAGCAAGTCATCATGTTGGCAAAAGTATCATCTGCAACATGGTATTTATCAGCAATCTCTTCTATCAGCGCTTCAAGCTGCGTTATGCTCTCCGGGTTCGACGGTAGCTGTAACGTGAATAATTCGCCGGTTTGAACATTTGCCTGTTCCATATTATTTGGCATTAAGTTGATCAAAGTAAGATTTAATTTTTTGCTTGTAATACAAATTAAGTGCCGGAGATACTGTTTTTACCTGTTCTGTCTGTTTTGCCCGTTGTTGCTGGTAACCCTGCAACGCTTTTATGTATCCCGGAGGTATATTTTTGCCGGCCTGGCTTTCTCTCTGCTGATCCTGCTCACGCTCCTGTTGCGCTTTTTCAGCTTCCAATAACCGGCTTTGTATTTGTTGTTGCCTCTTTAACGCCTCGTCTGTAATCTTCTTGTTTACGAGATCTCGCTCAGTTTGTTCCATTTCTTGCGAAATTTTATCTAAATTACCTAATTTACCTGTACCATTGTTATTTTCTTCACGATTTATCTGCTCCAGCTGTTGTCTTATCTGTTGTTGCTGGCGCGCCATACGGGCCAATTGTTCGCTCATGTTGCCTTGCCCGGGTTGGCTCTGTCCTGGTTTATTGCCCTGTTGCTGCATTTGCTCCCGTGCTTTTTGCATGTTTTTGTTTAACTGCTGTTGCATTTTGTTCAGTTGTGATATTGACTGCGGCTTGCCCTTGCCGCTTTTGCTTTTATTCATCATTTTTTGCAGTTGGTCCAACGCTTCGCTCAACATCAGGGCAAGGTTGTTCATGGATGTCATGGCATATTGTTGGTTGCGGTTGGCTTCGGCCGTGCGCCTGTCGCCCAGGTTATCCAGGGCCTGGTCTATATGGGTGTTTATGCTGCTTATCTCGGTATTAACGGTTGATTGAATTTGCGCGATGCGCCTGCTAAGTGCGTACAAGCTATCTTCGGCCGTTTTAAGGTTATCTTTAATGTCCTTTTGGCTTTGCGAGAGGGTAACGTAAGCCGGATCTGTGGGGCTGGTAGTTTTTAGTGTTTGCATCAGCTTTTCCTGGCTAAATGAACTGTTCACCAGGTTTTTCAACAACTCGCGTAGCTGCTGGGTATCAACCGCGTTTTCTTTGCTTTCGCCCTCCTGGTCTTGTTGCTGTAACTTGCCGGCCAAATCCTTCATTTCATCAGCAGCCTGCTTTTGCGATTTACTGGCTTTGTTTTTATCGTTTTTTTGTAAATCGCCGGCGCTTTGTTCCATTTTTTGCGCTATGCTTTGTGTTTCCTTTTCGGGATTCTGAAAATCGCTTTTGTGCTCGGTTTGTTCATTTGTTTTTTGCAGATCGTCAAATCCTTTTTTTACATCGTCAAATTCCTTTTTCAGGTTATCCTGCTCCTGCTGCAATTGTTTTTTATCGGCCCCCTGTTGTTGCGTTTGTTCAGACAGTTTTTGTTCCTTATCAGCAAGTTTATTCAACTGATCAATCTGCTGGTTTAGTTTCTGATCAAATTCCAGCTTTTTATACAGTTCCAGCATCCGGTCAAGTTCCTTTTTTAGCGATTTATTGTCCATCTGCATTTTAGACAATTCATCACGGGTGGCATCTTTTTGTTGTTCGTTTAGCAGTTGTTGCAGGTTTTGCAAAAGCTCCTTTGTTTTTTTATCAAGTACGTTGTTAAATAAATCTTCAATTTGTTTTTGTTTGGCCAGTATCTCTTCATTTTGCTGCTGACTTTCCTGGCGGTTGTACAGATTTTTTTTGTTATCGTCCTTTATTTCCTTCACAAGGTCTTCCAGGTCTTTTCGTTTTTGCAGCAAATCTTCTACCTGTTTCTTTTCGTCAAACGAAAGGCTGTTTTTGTTCAGCAGCATCTGGTTCAGCTTCTGCGACTCTTTTTCAACCTGCCCGGCCAATTTAATGGCCGATTGCATTTTTTGTTTGATGGCCTGCGTACCGGCGTTCAATTGCTCCGTTACTTCGTTGGCATCCGGCACATGAAGGCTGCGTTCGGGGGTGCGGGCTTTTTTGGGTCCGTTTATACCATCATTATCGGCTACTTCAAAAAAATAGGTAACCTGGTCGCCCGGCTTAATGCCCATATCTTTTAAATTCCAAAAATAAAAGAAATCGGCCTGCGCTTGTGCCATATCGGCCGCCACATGTTTTACAAACGTTTTTGGATTGCCGCTATTGCCGGGTGATTGTACATTGTAATGGAAGCTCAAATCAGAAAAACCATGATCATCCTGAATTTTGCCATTAAAATATAACGATTTCATACTTACCGAGTCGGGCTTCTCTTCAACACTTATTACCGGAGGCTCATCCAAAATCACGTTAATATGATAAGTGGCCGGGTCGGTGTGGCTTACCTGGGTGTTTATTGGGGTAAGGCTGTAAGCCGCATTTTTGTAAACTTTTTCGCTATGCTCAAATAATCCGGCACCGCTGGCTACGGCCTGGCGTGGTTCATTGTCCATAAAAAAGCGCAGCCCGGTTGCATATTGGGTATGCAACAGCCACCTGACGGCCGTTCCTGCGGGTATTACCAAATCGCCGGCATTTAAAAGTGTTTCGTTTTTTTTATGCAGGTAGGCAGGATAATTTAATTCCAGATCAAAGTGAAGTAAAGCAGGTTTCTGGCTTACCTTAATCTCGTACGGTGCCGATGTAAAACCATTGCCAATCAGCCTGAATTTGGTGTTTTGCTGCAAATTTGTAAATTGATAATGAAAGCGGCTGATATTCTCTTTATCAAGCTTAAACGTGTTGTTGGCGGTTTCTACATATACATCAGCAGGCAATTTATCGCCATCAAGCCTCAACTCCAGCTTCAGGTCATCGCCCTGAACTGCCGAAAGGGTTTTATTGAGCAGATTGAATTTAAAGGGCGCAGCAGGTATAAAATACTCATTATGCCTGATGAGCCTTTTGGTACTTTCGGTTAATACGGATGGGGCGGCCAATGCGATAACCACGATAACGGCAACCGGCACCAGGATATACCTGAGGTATTTAGCATTCTCGCGGATGTTGATAGCCGACGGAAAGCTCACAGGTTTTAATGATTCGATTTTTTGATCAATGCTGGCTTCGATAAGCGCGCGGTGGCTTTCATCGGCAGCGGCCAGTTTTTTTAGCTGCAGGGTGTTCAGCAGTTTATCATTTACATC
This sequence comes from Mucilaginibacter sediminis, assembly GCF_051903035.1. NCBI lineage: Bacteria > Pseudomonadati > Bacteroidota > Sphingobacteriia > Sphingobacteriales > Sphingobacteriaceae > Mucilaginibacter > Mucilaginibacter sediminis. Next base: position 4,852,905 of record NZ_CP170602.1, on the reverse strand, counting down.
CTGAAAATGTTTGCCTATAATTTCGGCGGCTTCGTCGTGGCTTAACGACTTGCCCAATTTAAGCCATGATAACAGCGGCGGTAATATAAGCCAACATACCAGGCCCGCGTTGAGCAGGATAAAAAAATAAAAAAGGATAGTGCGGAAAAGAATATTAAAATTTCCAAAATATTCGCCCAGCGTAATTATTACATAAGCGCTAAACAGGCCGGCGCCCAAAAATATCAACCCACGCAAAAAATTATTAAAATAATACTTCCTTATAAAGATATTTATCTTTTCAATGAGTAATTCATAATTCCCGGCAGCTGACATAGTTCGGCGCTAAAGTATCAAATACATAATTAAACGGAAAATATTGGCGATATTATATTTATCGAGGGTGTTAAGATAAAAAATCAAAGCCGAATAAAAAGCAACGTTATAATATTTAACAATATAATGGCCGAAACCCCTTTAGCCGCGTTGCAGAACGGCTGGCAGCGTTTCTTTTGACAGAAAAAGGATTGTATTTAATTTACAGTTTTGAATTAAATCTGCAAATTATATATTTGCACTCCCTACATTATTTCGGGATGTAGCGTAGCCCGGTATCGCGCCAGCATGGGGTGCTGGAGGTCGGAAGTTCGAATCTTCTCATCCCGACGAGAAAAGAAGCAATAGAGAGCATATCATAGGTGGTTTTGGCCTTATATGATGTGCTCTTTTTTGTTTGTTGACCCCTTGTGTTTCCCAAACACGGTTATAAAAACCGACGCTACAGTCCTAAACCCCTAACAACCCCGCCAACGCTATTTTCCCCTTAACCTATACTTTGCCAATTTCTGCCGCATATATGCCCGCCTGCGTTTATCTGCCTCGGCCAGCGTTGCAGCATCGGCGTAGCGGCCCGGTGTTTTAGCAATGCCTATGCGTTGCGAACCATAAATGCCCGTATGCCCGCTAAAAAAATAGGCCGTAAAACAAGCTACCGCGAAAAACAATGCATACTGGCTGCCAAAAAGTTCAATTCCCATAAAAGTACAGGCCAGGGGGGTATTGGTTGCACCGGCAAATACTGCTATAAAACCCAGGGCAGCAAAAAGGCCGGCCGGGGCATCCATTAAAACCGATAAGGTATTGCCCAGTGTTGCCCCGATGTAAAACAAGGGCGTTACCTCGCCGCCTTTAAAACCGCTTGCAAGGGTAACGGTTGTATATATGGTTTTCCACAGCCAGCTCCAGGTATCGGCCCCGCCCACGTTAAATGCCGATGGTATGGTGATTGCCCCGGCATGTTCAGGGTCGACCCCGAGGCCGAGGTAATCTGGTTTGCCCAACAGGATGGTAAGGCCAATAATGATCAATCCGCCAAGGACGGGAACGAGCCATGGTTTTGGAACAATAGCTGCAAAAAAAGATTTTAAGCCATGCACCAGGTATGCAAACAGGTAACTGGCCAGGCCAAAGGCTACCGAAGCTAAAACGATTTTACCCAGCAATAAAAAATCAAAGGCCGTATAAGTAGCGTACCACCGGGGCACGTTTGCAAAAACATCAATATGATAAGCAGTATGGTGAATGCCCCAGGCGGCAACCGTGACATCGCCAATAATACTGGCCATTAAACAGGGCAGCAAGGCATTGTATTGTATGCGGCCAATGGTTAAAACCTCCATAGCAAATATGGCCCCGGTAACAGGTGTGCCAAATACAGCGCCAAAGCCGGCGGCTATGCCGGCAATAAGTATGGTGCGGGTATCGGCCGGGTTTAGCTTAAACCATTTAGCAAAAGCCTGCGCTATACTGCCGCCAATTTGTACCGCCGTACCCTCGCGCCCGGCCGATCCGCCAAATAAGTGGGTGATAACCGTGGTAAGCAAAACTACCGGTGCCATCCGTTTGGGTACACCGCAATCGGGCTGGTGGATTTCGTCAATAATGAGGTTGTTTCCCTTTTCTGCCGATTTTCCGGCCAGTTTATATATCAAATGGATTACAACGCCGGCAACAGGCAATAAATATAAAAGGTAAGTATGGGCAAACCGGAAATGTGTTGCCCAGCTCAGCAGCCATAAAAATAAAGCCACCATACTGCCGATAACTATGGCAATGGGGATGATGATAAGTGTCCACCTCAGCAGGTTTTTCACTATCGAAAAATGTTCGGACGTAAAAAGGTTATCGTTCATTTTATAGCGATGCTAATTTAGTTTTTAAAATTGATGGATTGTAAACGATGACGCAAAACAATACCATAAAAGCATTGATGCTTACCGGTTGATGCGCAGATATGTTATACAAAGGGAATACGGGCCGTGAGCAGCGGCCTGTTTTTGAATGGGATTTGATCTGAAAAATTTTCACCTGCAAAAAATTAGCGCGGAATATTATTCCACGGTTTCTTAACGCAGGCGCCATCAGCTTTTTAGGGCGGTTGAGTAGGAAGACACCATTTCCTTTGCAACAAATATAATAAAAAGAAGGGAGTGTCTCAGCTTGAAGTTTAATTTTCGCCGGAAATCCCGCCCCCATATTGTATTGCCGCTTCAAGTATATCAAGCCAACACCAGGCACAAATATTTGGAGGCGCTTAAATTGCGCAATCGGTTTAGTGTTAACCATGATAAAATATAAAGCGCTTATTGTCAAGCATTTATGTTAAAAAATATCCAAAATATGTTAAGTTATGTTAACCCAATCAGATGCGTTTGACCCGCCGGTACACTATATAAAGATATACGCATTGTAACGGCATGGAAAGTGTGCGTTTAATTTCCGGGCAAAAACTTTTTTTTGCTGATTTAGCGCGGCATTTTCGGTCTGAATAATCTTAAATTCACACCCATCATGCAAACCGAACCTCAACTACGCAAAAAAGTAAAAACCTGGATCATTGTATTTATTATAGGGCTGGTATTAAGCGGGATAACCGCCTTCCCGATAGAAACCGAGCTGGCATTCCTGGCCAGCGTAAATATATTCCCGGTTTTTATGCACAATTGGATTGCACAGGTTTACCTGGCCGTAAAAACAACCAATCAAAACTACCCTTATTTAAGCTACGGAACCGATTGGCTTGCATTTGGGCACCTGGTTATCGCCATGGTTTTTATCGGCCCCCTGCGTAATCCGGTAAAAAACATCTGGATAATACAGTTTGGAATGATAGCCTGCGTTATGGTTTTTCCGCTGGCATTTATTGCCGGCCCCATACGTGGTATCCCCATTTATTGGCGGTGCATTGATTGTTGTTTTGGCATTTTCGGTTTTATCCCATTATACATCTGCTACCGCGATATCAAAAAGATAGAGGCATTAGCTAATTGAGCGAAAGGCAGTATCCTATGCGTCGGCTAAATGGAATGCATAAGCCACATATTGGCCATGGTGCGCCAATGAAACAGGTATAGTTGTTTCGGCCAGTCCATCATGTAAAATGGGGCAGCCTGACGGGGTTTTAATAATATTCAGCTGGTTGGATTCAAAAAAAGCACCGAGTTTTTTTATGATAAATTCCCGTACTAGTATTGACTGATATGCGGGGCTGCTATTGTCAATCGGCTTAACACCCCAGTACATATTTTCGAAATGATCACGGTTGTTAACTACAGTAACGATATAACGGTTGGTAATTATCGACCGGGAATAAAACGTATGTTGATTAAAAGCCATGGTGCTTTTATAGCAGGGCTGCTCATCAAACCCTTTACCTTCAATTGGCCCGTTGGTGGCGTGGGCCATATTCAAAGCGGGGGTAATATGCTCGACAATAATTTTTGAGGGGGAAAAAACAAGCCCGGGGTTATGCCTTTGTTCAAATTTGTAAACCGACTCTTTAACCGACCATAAAAGCCACACAAAATGCTCAGTTGGCATATCAGCCAGTTGGGACAGGCTGCGTAATCCAGTTTCGGGGCCGGTAATGAATTTGCTGTAAAACCTGGGGTCGCTTGTTCGCGCGGTGTCGATGGACTGGAGGTCTACAATATCATTACCGGCGCTTATTGTCATGTTTGCTGGTTAGTCTTTTCTTCAATCACATCAATACAGCCGCCCACGTTCACCATTTTATCAGCAGCATCGTAATCTATTTCGATATTGTATTTAGTTTCCGCATCAATAATGATGTCAACAAGATTGGCCGAATTGATTTTCAGGTCCTTAATAAGGTCGGTATTTTCGTCTATGCCGGCCAGGGCTTCTTTATCAAGGGTATATGGCGATAAAACTTTTTTTAGTTCAATTAAAATCTCTTGTCGTGTCATTAGGGTTAAATTTAGAAAATATTAAGCAGGAATTGACGTCGCCGAAGCCAAAATTAGCTTTAGCAACGATATTGATGTCTTTTTTGACTATCGAAACAGGCAAACGGTTTAAATTGATGTAGTTGCCTATTTCGGGATTCGGATCATCCAGGTTTATATTAGGATGAACAAACCCGTGTTCCATTTGCAATATTGATGCCACAGCTTCGATAGATCCCGCTGCGCTTAAGCAATGGCCGATCATCGATTTAAGCGAATTCATCAGCGGGAAATCGTCACCGCCCCGGCCAAGCGCTTTGCACCAGTTTTGAATTTCCTGCATGTCGGCATTGGTGGCAGTCAGGTGGCCGCTGATGAGGTCGATATCATTAGGGCTGATATTTGAGTTGACTATGGAATCTTCAATGCATTTGATAACACCCTGCGGGTTAGCCGCCGTCATGGAGCCGCCCATGCGCTGGCCGCCGCTATTGGTTGAGCCGCCCAAAACCTCGGCGTAAATTTTTGCGCCCCTGGCCAAAGCAAATTCCAGGTCTTCCAAAACAAGGGCGGCCGAACCGGAGCCCGGTACAAAGCCACCCGCGGTTATACTCATCGGCCTTGATGCCTTTTCGGGCTGATCATTATATTTACGGGATAATACACGCATAGAATCAAACGAGCCAAATACATAGGTGTCAACATATTCGCTGCTGCCAACCAGCATTCGTTTGGCGTAGCCATCTTTAATGGTTTCGTAGCCCATTAAAATAGCCTGTGTGCCGGTAGCGCATGCCGCCGAGTTAGTAATTACTTTATTACCCAATCCTAAACGGCCCGATACATAGGAGGTAACCCCGCTGTTCATGGCCTGCTCCACCACGCGCGAGCCTAATTTTTTGGCTTCTTTGTTATCAACGCGGGTTATTACGTTTTTCATGGCCTCGGTATCTGATACGCTGTTGCCAAAAATGCAGCCGGTTTCCCAACGGGGTTCGTCGGTATCATATTCCAGGCCGGCATCAGCCCAGGCATCAAGCGCGGCCATAAGGCCATAACCAATATTGGTGCCCTTAAGGCCGTGAAAAACAACCTCGGATATGTAGTTTTTGGTTTTAAGATCTTCCAGTACAAAATCGGGCTTGCCCGCAACATGACAGCTAAATTTCAATTCCTCATACAAGGGCTGAAATTTAATGCCCGACACGCCGTTTTGTATAGCCTCAAGGAACGTGCTGATCCCGATGCCGTTTGGCGATACCACCCCCATACCTGTAACAACAACGCGCCTGCTCATTTTAAGTCAAGATGTTTAATAATGCCGGCAAATGTACCCCTTGCAACAATTTCCTTTTCGCTGTTCAGCATCTCCACAATGCATTTTAACTTACCAAAACGAAAATATTGTTTTTTAGAAATAACCGTCACCTTTTGGCCAGGTAAAACCATTTTGTAAAAAGAAACATCTGTTGACGTAAGCACCGGGTACAGCGATGTATCGCTGGTAAAATCATTGCCGGGCTCTTTCATAATCAAAAATATACCCAGCACAACCAAACCAATCTGGGCCATAATTTCGGTAATGATAACGCCGGGTGTTACAGGATTACCTTCAAAATGATCTTCATAAAAAAAGGCATCCTGTTTAAGCGTAAAATCGCCGGTAACCCCGTTTTCATTTAATGATGTAATGTTATCAATAAAGCGGAAAGTAGATTTGTATGGTAAATGATTAAGTATATGGTTATTCATGTTTCTAAAAATCAATATAGTTACAAACAATGTTCGCCACCGTCAACATGAATCAATGCACCATTTATCCAAAAGGCTTCGTCGGTACAAAGCATATATATTACGTTTGCAACATCTGCGGGCTTTGTTAACCGGCCCATCGGGTTGTTTGCCGTGGCCAGTTCAATTAATTTATCGCTGCCCGGTATTCTTTTTAATGATGCCGTTTCGGTAACCCCGGCCTGTATCAGATTGGTTTTTAAACCAAAACGGCTGAATTCAACAGCCATGTATTTTGCAAGGCTTTCTAACGAAGCCTTGGCGATAGATACCGCCGCGTAGCTTTCCCAATATTTATGCGCCCCATCGCTGGTAAGGCCTATAATACGGGCATCTGCATTAAAAAGTCCGGCGTTAAGCAACAACCTCGTCCAGTCAAGTAAACTATTGGCCATGGCATAGCTTGTGGCCTGTATATCATCAGTTGAAAGAACAGCGGTGTTGCCGGCGTTTTCTGATTCGGTAGCCAGCGGTTTTAAATTGCCCCGGGCTATTGAATGCAGTAATAACTTAACACAATGTTTATGTACAGCAACTTCGGTAAATTGTTTTAAAAATAAATCGCGCCCGGTTTGTTCAAGCGCATTTATGTTAAACGGCAGTATGGTTACCCCATTTGTTTCAGCAATCTGCCTAAGTTTTATTTTGAGTGGTTTTTCGGTAATGGAGGTTTCCCGGTACAAAACCGCTACATTCATACCATGTGCGGCAAGCTTTTGCAAAGCCCCAAACCCGAAGCCGCCAGACCCCCCTAAAATTACAGCCCATGAACCCGAAAACTGTTTAGTTTTATCCATGTAAATTGCTGATAGTTAATTTTGTCATTTATGGTACGGAAGATAGTGTAAATTATTTCGCTATTAAATTTCCGAAAAAAATTCAAACCCCAAAGTAAGCGAAAGAAAACCGGATTTTAATGGTGCAACCGCTATTAATTGGGCGTGGTTAAACCATTACAGGCAAAAAGCATCATATACAGTGACCCATGGGTTTAAGTTATTAAAAAAATTTAAAACTAAATGAAGCAAAAACGGTTGCGCTTATGCTTTATGAGTAAAGAGCAAAGCTGTTTGCAGGGCACGTAATATTTATTACATTTGGTAAGCTTTATGAAGAATTATATTGAAAAGCGCATTGCTTTTGTTTGTTTTGTGCTGATAATTATGGCGGGTAGTAACACCACGCTTTATGCGCAGAAATTAGAAAAAGCTGCTTTTTATAAAGCAATGGCAAGCGATAATATTGACGAAATTAACCAGGAACTGGCCACATTTGCTGATGCCGGAACCGAAACAAAAAGCGGCTATGAGGGCGCTTTATTAATGAAAAAAGCCAGCCTTGCCGGCAAGCCCAAAGATAAGCTAAGCTTTTTTAAAGCCGGCCGGATTAAGCTGGAAACAGCCCTGCTGGCCGAGCCCGACAATACAGATCTGCATTTTTTACGTTTGGTTATCCAGGAAAAAGCACCCAAAATTGTGCATTACCGTACAGATATCGAAAAGGATAAAACTATGGTAATAAAAAACTTTAAAACCTTGTCGCCTGTAGTACAGCGTGCAATAGTTGATTATACCAAAACATCTAAAGTTTTGCACACTGAAGACCTTAAACCTGCTGAATAATGAGTAAGAAGATCTTAGCTATTTACTACACCCAATCGGGTCAAATGCGCGATGTCATCGACTCGTTAACACAGCCTATTATTGACGCAGGGGCATCGGTTGAAAAGGTGGAGATAAAAATGGTAAACGGCTATAATTTTCCATGGACAGGTTCAAGCTTTTTTGGGGTTATGCCCGACTGTGTTTTAGGCGTACCCGCTCAAGTGGAGCCATTTTTATTAAAGGAAACCAAATACGATTTGATTATTGTTGGTTACCAGCCCTGGTTTTTATCGCCCAGCATCCCATCAAATTCACTGCTTAACCACCCCGACTTTATTAAAGTAGTACAAGATACGCCTGTTGTAACCATCAGTGCTGCCCGTAATATGTGGCTAAACGCCTTTGTGCGGGTGCGCAAATCTATTCAGGATGCCGGCGGAAGACTGGTTGGTAACATTGCCCTGGTTGACAGGCACCTTAACCCAATAAGTTTTGTTACTATTTTTTACTGGATGCTTACGGGTAAAAAAGAAAGCTACCTGAATATATTCCCCAAGCCAGGTGTTGATGAGCAGGAAATAAAAGACACCAGCAAATTTGGCAGGGTTATAGCGGCCAGGCTTAATATGGTTGACTATTGGGATAGCCTGCAGGACGAGCTAATGCACAACGACGCCGTAAACATTAAATACCCCCTGATGTTTATAGAAGGGAAGGCCAGGATTATATTTTCGGTTTGGGCAAAAATTATTTCCAAGCGCAAAAATAAGGGGGCATGGCTTGCAGCTTTTAAATATTATCTTTTTTTTGCCCTGTTTATTGTTGCCCCTATAGCCTTAACGGTTGATATGATTTTAATACGTCCGTTTTTTGGTGACAGGATACAGGAGAAAAAGAACTTTTACTTACAACTAAATTAAAAATATACATGTCTTTTAATCAGGTTTATATAAACGCCACAGCTGCTTTTCTGCCCAACGAACCCGTTGCAAATGATGATATGGAGCAGTATCTGGGTTATATCGACAATAAACCCTCTAAATCAAAAAAAATAGTACTGCGCAATAATGCCATAACCACCCGGTATTATGCTTTAGATAAAAATAAAAAGGCTACGCATACCAATGCCGAGATGACCGCATTGGCCGTTAAGGAACTGTTTAAAAATACCGATGCTAAAATAGAGGAAACCGATATCCTATCATGCGGTACGTCATCGCCCGATCAAATGATGCCAAGCCACGGGGTAATGACGCATGGCTGGCTTCCCGAGGCGGGTCCGATTGAGGTGGTATCGCCGGCTGGGGTTTGCTGCGCCGGGATGCATGCTTTAAAATATGCTTTTATGGCCATCAAATCTGGCGATGCCAAACAAGCGGTGGCTACCGGGTCTGAAAGGTTTTCGGGCTTGTTGGTGTCTGACGTGTTTGAAGAGGAGGCGCAGAAATTAAAAGAGCTTACCGAAAATCCGTATATCGCATTTCATAAAGATTTTTTAAGGTGGATGCTTTCTGACGGGGCATCGGCATTTTTAATGACCGATAAACCAAATGAAACAGGCCTGAGTTTGCGGGTTGACTGGATTGAAGGTGTATCATACGCCAACCAGATGGATGCTTGTATGTACATGGGGGCCGAAAAACAGCCGGATGGCAGCCTGAAAGGTTTTATGGACTTTACGCCCGAAGAGATTAAAAATAAATCCATCTTCAGTGTAAAGCAGGATATTGGATTGCTGAGTGACAATATTGTGCCTTTGGGCGGAGCCAAGATTAAAGAGATTTTTGAACGACGTGGGTTAACCACCTTGGATATCGACCACTTTTTACCCCATATCTCCAGCGACTTTTTCAGGCCGAAAATTTATGATATGGTGGAGATTTACGGCGGCGGTATCCCTTACGAAAAATGGTTTATGAACCTTTATACCGTAGGTAACGTTGGCGCGGCATCTGTTTATTTAATGATAAACGAGTTGTTTCACAGCGGCAAACTAAAAGCAGGCGAAAAAATATTGCTGTTGGTGCCCGAAAGCTCCAGATTTTCATATATGTACGCTATGCTAACCGTTGTTTGATCGTTTTAGCTGTTTGTAATGAAAAAGGAAAACGTACCCCAGGACCTAAGTTCGCTTGGTAAAATTACCAAAGAGGTTTGCTATGCTACCGATAGCGACGGGAGGTATGTAACCCAGCTTAGTGATGGATGGGATGTAAAAATAACTGCGCTTGATGTTGCCTGGCAGGAAATTGATGGCCGCATTGCCAACGCTAAACAAAGGGTTTTAAATGGAGAGGCCAGTCCGCTGTTGTTTTTTATGGAGTTGCGATTGATGGATTTGAGTATTTTGGCCGATTATACCGGCTTTTGGAAATGGCAGATAAAACGCCACCTGAAACCCGGTGTGTTTAATAAACTATCGGAAAAGGATTTAAAAAAATATGCCGAGGCCTTTAATGTAAAGGTTGAAGAGCTAAAAAGTATGGATGTGCATGAAGATTGATTTTGAACACGGACAAGCTGCACATTGCGAATCGGGGGTTACCAGTAATTTATTAAAAAAGATCTCGAACGGCAAAATAACCGAGCCTCTGGCTTTTGGTATTGGCGCCGGGCTGTTTTTTGTATACGTACCGCTAATAAAAATAAATAATGGGCCGGCAATTGCTTTTCGCTCTATGCCCGGCTTTATATTTAACCGTACCTGTAAATCACTGGGCATCCCGGTGATACAGAAAAAGTTCAGTTCCAAAGAAAAGGCCGAGGCCGCTTTGATGGAAAGCCTTGAAGCCGGGCAGCCGGTTGGCGCGCAGGTAGGGGTTTATTATTTATCCTATTTTCCTAAAGAGTACCGCTTCCACTTTAACGCGCATAACCTGATTGTTTTTGGCAAAGAAGGGGATAATTACCTGATTAGCGACCCTATTATGGAGCACGCCACCACGCTAACCAGCTACGAGTTGGAGCGCGTGCGTTTTGCCAAAGGGGCTTTGGCACCAAAGGGACAATTATACTATCCTGCCAATCAAACGGAAATCACCGACGACCAGATCAGGAGCGCTATTAAAAGCGGCATTAAAAAAAATGCTTTTAACATGATCTCCATCCCCGGGCCTTTCGCTGGCGTAAACGGGATAAGGTACACGGGCAATAAAATAAAAGGCTGGCGCGATAAGCTGGGCCTTAAAACTGCAGGTTTGTACCTTGCACAGTTGGTACGTATGCAGGAAGAAATAGGCACAGGTGGCGGCGGATTCAGGTACATTTATGCCGCGTTTTTACAACAGGCTAATGATTACCTGCCAAACCCGGTGTTGCTACAGGCGTCAGAAATGTTTACCCAGGCCGGCGATATGTGGCGAACAGCCGCCGTACAGGCCGCGGGTATTTACAAAGGCCGCATAGGCAGCCAGGAAGATTTTAATGTGATGGGCAACTATTTGTTAGAAATTGCCGAAATAGAAAAGAAAGCTTTTACACTGCTTAAAAATATTAAATGGTAAGCATGAAATCTCTCGCCGTAAATATCGAAAACCTCTGTTTTCATTATCCGGGCAACTCGGGGGTGACTTATGATGGCCTGAATTTAAAGATTGCCGAAGGCGAACGCTTTGGCTTGTTTGGGCCCAATGGCGCCGGTAAAACCACGCTCATGAATTTGATGACCGGCCTGCTGGTTGCCGATAAAGGCACGGTTGAATTGCTGGGGCATAAAATAGGCAACAAAAGCAAGGCTGTAAATAAGCTGTTTGGTTTTGTTCCGCAGGATTTTTCCTTTTACCAGGAACTTAGCCCGATAGAAAACCTGGAGTTTTTTGGGGCCTGGTACGGCTTAAGCCGCAAACAGATAGCCCATCGTTCGGCTGAATTATTGGAGATATTGGGGCTTACAGATGTAAGCCACAAAGCCGTTGAAAATTTTTCGGGAGGAATGAAACGCCGGGTGAATTTGGCCATAGGGGTTATTCATAATCCGAAGATTTTGTTTTTGGATGAACCAACTGTTGGTGTGGATGTACAAACCCGCCACGCTATCATTGATTATTTAAAACAGCTGAATAAACAGGGCACCACGTTGATTTATACCTCGCACCAGTTAGCCGAAGCCGAGGGTCTGTGCGAGCAGATAGCCCTTGTTGATAAGGGCGAGATTGTTAGGGAAGGAAAACTGGATAGCTTGCTGGAAGAGTATGGCCACCAGGACCTGGAGGAACTGTTTTTAAACTTAACAGGAAAGGATTACCGGAACTAATGTTTAAGCTTTGGGCCTCCATAGTAAAAGATGTAAGGATATTGCTGCGCGACAAAGTAGGCATATCGCTAATGTTTATCATGCCCGTTATTTTGGTTATTGTGGTTACGCTTATTCAAAACAGCACCTTTCAGCTGATGAACAAAAACAAGCTCACCGTAGTGGTTTCTAATAATGATGCCGGTAAGCTAAGCAAACAACTCACAACCACCATCAGCAAAATTGGCATGTTTAAAGTGGTGCAGGCAGCATCAAAATTAAACGAGCAGCAAATGGGCGATGCCATGCATAACGCCGACGCCATGCTGGCCATTACTATTCCGCCCGATTTTTCGGCAAAGATTGAGGCAAAAGCCAAATCATCATCCAACAAAGCATTAAAAAGTTTTGGCCTGCAGGCCGACTCAGCTAAAGAAGAAACGCTGACAGCACCTACGCCATTGATCTTACATTACAATCCTTCCATACCCGAGTCTATCCGCTTTTCGGTAAACGGAGCCTTAACCAGCGCCTTACAGATTGTGGAAAGCCGGGAAACACTGCGCACACTCTATTTTGCTATAAACGAAAAGGAGATGCCCGAAAAGCTGGAACAGGAAATGCTGAACGGAAAGGCCGAAATAAAACAGGTGCCGGTATCAAAGGGCGGCAGTATAACCGCGCCAAACGCCACCCAGCACAATGTACCCGCCTGGACTATATTCGCCATGTTTTTTATCATCATGTCGTTAAGTGGCAGTGTGGTGAGGGAAAAGGTTAGCGGCAGCTTTATCCGTTTAAAAACATTGCCTACTAATTTTGCTGTAGGCCTGTTATCTAAGCAGATCACCTATCTGTGCGTCACCTTGTTCCAGGCTTTGGTGATTTTTTCGTTGGGATTATGGTTTTTTCCGTATATTAATTTGCCCGCGTTAAACTTACCGGCAGATATCTTCGGTTTGATATTGGTAACGGTGGCCGTTGGCTATTGCGCGGTAAGTTACGCCATTTGTGTGGGCGTGTTTGCCCATACGCAGGAGCAGGCAAACGGCTTTGGAGCGGTATCCATAGTGATACTATCGGCTATTGGCGGCCTGATGGTGCCTTCATTTGCCATGCCGGGGGCATTAAAAACAATAAGCTCATTATCGCCATTGCATTGGTGCATTGAAGCCTATTATGGCTTATTTTTAGAGGGCGCGGGATTAAAGGATGTTGTTATCAGCATTATTCCGTTGGTTGGAATTACATTTGTATTCCAGGCGCTAACATTTATTGGTTTAAAAAGAAAGAATTTAATATAGATACCAAATGGAAACTACAGAACTAAAAGAGAAGTTAAAAGTTCAGATCATTCAGTTCCTGAATTTAACTGATCTTACCCCGGCAGACATTAAAGACGATGAGCCGTTGTTTGGCGATGGCCTGGGGCTTGATTCCATCGATTCACTGGAACTTATAGTACTGTTAAAACGCGAGTACGGCATCAACATTCAAGACCCTAAGGAAGGCCGCAAGGTACTTGTAGACGTGAACACCATGGCAAGGTATATTGAGCAAAACGGGCAAAAATAAACACGGATAAAAAATTGGACAGGATTGTAGTAACCGGGATTGGAGTGATCAGCGCTATTGGCCACTCGGTAGCTGAAAATCATACTGCATTGGTACAAGGCAAAACCGGAATTATTAAGGGAGGGGGCAATTTCCCTTCGCGCTATTCGGGACTTCTGCCTTTCGGCGAAGTATTGACCGGCACCCAGGAATTAAAAACAAAACTTGGCGTAACAGAACCGGGTGTTACCCGCACCACCCTGCTTGCCTTACATGCGTTTAACGAAGCTATTGCCGATGCCCGGTTAACCCAAAACGAATTAACGGCCGCCGATACCGCGCTTGTGGGTGCTACAACCGTAGGTGGCATGTGCCTTACCGACGAGTTATACGCCAATACCCATGGCGATGCCGAACATATTGAATACGTAAAATCATACGATTATGCATCGGTAAACCTATACATACAAACGCGTTATGGGATAACCGGAGTAATTAACACCCTGAATACGGCATGCTCGTCATCAGCAAATGCTATTATGTACGGTTGCAGGCTGATTAAGAACGGACTGGCAAATCGTGTAATTGTAGGCGGGGCCGATAGCCTGGCCAAATTCACGGTTAATGGTTTTAACGCCCTGCGTATTCTTTCCGACGAACCTTGTGCCCCTTTCGATCAAAACCGTAAAGGCCTTAATTTAGGTGAAGGCGCAGCATTTTTAGTATTAGAGAAAGAGGCCGATGCGACAGGAAAAAAGATTTATGCCGAGGTGAGCGGTTATGGAAATGCCAATGATGCCTATCATCCATCTTCGTTATCCCCGGAGGGCGATGGCCCGTACCTGGCTATGAAAAATGCATTGGATAATGCCGGGTTAAAACCAGCAGATATCGACTTTATAAATGCCCACGGCACCGGCACCGAGAATAACGACGAGGTTGAAAGCCGCGCTATGCTGCGCCTGTTTAACACCCTGCCCGGTTTTGCATCTACCAAAGGCTTTACAGGGCATACGCTTGGCGCAGCCAGCGCTATCGAGGCGGTGTACAGCATTCTGAATATCGACAGGCAGGAACTATACCCTAATTTGAATTTTAATGAACCGATAACTGATATTGGCCTTGAGCCGGTGCAGGCTTACAACACCGGCACTATAAAACATGTAATGAGTAATTCGTTTGGTTTTGGCGGGAATTGTACATCATTAATTTTTTCAAAAGCTTAATGATGAAGTTGTATATCCACAAAACCACATGTATTTCGCCGCAGCAAACCTTTGGAGACAACATCGACATTGAAACGCTTCGCCCTTCGGTTGAAAACAAACTGTATGCCATTGAGCCTGCTTATCCGCAGTTTAAAGGCAATGCTTTACGCCGGATGAGTAAAAGTACCCGCATCGGCTCGGGAGCCGCCCTGCCGCTGCTTGCAGATGCCGTACAGCCCGATGGCATTATCATAGGCACCCAGGTAAGCGGAATGGAGGAGAACGGCAAGTTCCTGAACCAGATTATTGAGTATAACGAGGATATGCTCACACCGGGTAGTTTTGTGCAGGGTACCCCCAATACCATATCATCGCAAATAGCCTTTATCAGCAATAACAAAAACTATAACCTTACCCATGTTCACCGTGGGCTGGCTTTTGAAAACGCGGTTATCGATGCAGTCATGCTGCTGAATGAAAACCCGGATAGTTGCTATTTATTGGGTGGCGTTGACGAAATTTCGTTTAACAACTATACCCTTGATACCCTTGCGGGCTGGTTTAAGAAAGAAGATTGCCTGAACAGCGACATGTACAGTTCTACAACCGATGGTAGTCTGTCTGGCGAAGGAGCGGCCATGTTTATGGTTAGTGGTAATAAACAAAACGCCATGGCGCAATTGAAAGCAATAACTACCATACATAGCGCCGATGTTGAGGTGATTAAAATCCGCATTAAAAAGTTTGTTGAAGAAAACCTTGCCGAAGGCGAAAAGCCAGACTTGCTGTTAACCGGCGAAAATGGCGATAAGCGCTCGCTCCCTTTTTATACTTCCTGCGATAGCTTGTTCGATAAATATACCACCATAGCCCGCTTTAAGCATATGTGCGGCGAGTATCCAACGGCATCGTCATTTGCACTTTGGCTGGCCTGCAATTTTGTTAGCGGGGCGTTAATCATGCCGCAGCATATGATAAAAAGAAACGGCGAAGCAAGTAGTTTTAAAAATATACTGATATACAACACCCATAAAGTCGGGCAACATAGTTGTATGCTGGTGAGTGTGCCCGCATAAATTTCTGTTTTTCTGTAGGAGACGCATAATTGCGTCTCCCGCGTGCAAATCACACATGCAAATCGGCCCTGAAAATCCTGAATGTCCTGCGGGAAGCGCAATTATGCGCCCCTATCACCTCCCTCGAGGTTAGCGTAGCGTAACTCGTGGGTTAACCTGGTTTAAGCCTCCGGCTTAGCTTCAGCTGAAAGCTGAAACCAGCGGTAGTCACGAGTTAAAAACCCCGCGACAGATAAAACAATTTAAGATAATATAAAGATTCACTTTGCAACGCGCCAATATCCCATGCGTCTTATCTTCTGGATGATTTAACGTTATATCAGCCATTATCAACAGAAATATGCCGTCTCCAATAAAATACTTGGCCCTTATTTACTTCTTTCTATCCAATTGGGCACATGCGCAAACGCATGCTTTGTTAGATTCGATGACCCACGCCATCGAAAAGCAGGAATACACCGGCGTCCACAGCATATTGATATCCAAAGGTGGCAAACTAATTTACGAGCATTATTTTAACGGTTATACTGCCGATTCGCTGCACGATTCCCGGTCGTCATTTAAATCTATAACCAGCCTGCTGATGGGCATTGCCATTGATAAAGGCTTTGTGAAAAATGCAGATCAAAAGGTTTATGCGTTTTTCCCTGAGTATAAATCATTTGCCAATAATGATGCACGGAAACAGCTTATCACCATCAAAAACCTTTTAGAAATGCGGTCGGGCTTTGATTGTAATGAATGGGATGATGACGGTAAGGATTGCGAAACCGAAATGGTTGAAACCAAAGACTGGATTAAGTTCTCGTTGGATTTGCCTGTGAAAAACGATCCTGGTACAGTTTGGAACTATACATCATGTAACCCAATGATTATTAGTGGTATTATCAGTAATGCATCCCATATGTCTGTTATGGCCTTTGCTAAAAAACATTTGTTTGATCCGTTGGGGATTACCAGCTACCGCTGGACAGTTGATCCCGCCGGACATGGCGCCACTGCCGGATCCTTTTTCCTGCTGCCAAAGGATATGATTAAAATTGGGCTGCTGGTAAAAAACAATGGCGTTTGGCGGGGAAAACGGATAGTATCGGCACAATGGCTCAGGGCATCAACCACAGCCACTATTTCAATTCCCGATTTTTCGTTTGTTAAATTGAGCAGGAATAAAATGGCCACTCCGCAGCCTGCTTATTACGGCTATTACTGGTACAACGAAAAGGTAAAAACTCCGGGTTATACGGAAGACGTTGTTTTTGCCTCGGGCAATGGCGGCCAGTACATTATGATTATTAAAGATTTAGATTTGGTAGTTGTATTTACCCAGGGCAATTACAATAGCTGGAAGGCCAAACGGGCTTTTGATTTGTTGGTAAAGTATATAATTCCGGGGTGTAAGTGAGTTTTTAACTAATAAATTCGAGATTACTGGTAGGCCGGGAGCCCAAGCATCTTATCAACCCGAACAACCCGATATCCCTTCGCCCTTACCTCCCCCAAAAAGTTTGGCAGCATAGCCACCGTAACCGGGCATCTGTCGTGAAATAAAAAGATTGCTCCAGGTTTCATTTGGAGGGTTACTTTTTGTAAAAGCACATCAGCATCTGTAGACATAGTATCGTACGACCGAACACTCCAGCCTATGGGCAAATAGCCGCCTTTAATAATCGCGTTTTTTAGGTTGGGGTTCATCACCCCGTAAGGCGGCCGGAAGAGTTTTGTTTTTTTACCGATGACTTTATCTAATTCGTTGTCCAGCTGCTGCATCTCGGCAAGCATTTTTTTTGAGGGGAAAAGATCGAACAAGGCAGCGTGTGTATAGCTATGGTTGCCGATGATATGGCCACTTGCATCCATTTGCCTTATGATGGCTTCATTGCCCGCAATACGTTCGCCAATGCAAAAAAAAGCGGCTTCGACGCTGGCATCTTTCAAAATTTGTAAAACCTGCGGAGTTCCTTCTGATACCGGGCCATCGTCAAAAGTTATCGCTATTACTTTATCGGTTGTTTTAGCCGAGCAGTACATTGGCATAAAAAAACCGGAGCTTACAAAATAGCAACCATAAGCAACAATAAGCGAGTATATAAATATGATTGCCCCATATGCCAGCCAGCTTACCCCATATGTTTTGTCGGCCCAGATGGTAACACCCAGCAGGATTAGGAATGCGATATTGGTGTTTCTGAATGTTAGCACGCCGATAGCAACATTAACGAATGACAGGTGTTTTGGTAATGGTTATAAACCAATATTTTTTTAATCGGGGTAATGGGTTCCGACCCCGGAATAGTATTTGTTTTAACAATTTGCGCCGCATACCATAACGCGAAGGCCGATGATGTGGGATACTCGCCACACAAGTGTTTATACCGGGCAACATTACAGTAATTAAATAACGAACCCTCCAGGTAATCGTAAACGGCATCATTTTGTGCATCGCCGTTATTACCTGCTACCACCAGGCTGATATCATACATGCTGAGGTCCTGTGCTGCCAGGAAAGCTTCAATTTGCTGTTCAACCGCTGCGTGGCTGCCCGGTTTATAAAACGTGGCTACTGCATCCAGCTTAGCCAGGTCGTTTCCCGATGCTTCATTGGTTAACAGGAAAAATGCCGAGCCTTCACCTGCAACGGTGCCTTTTGAATTGGCATTATAAAGGTCGGTATTGGAGATGGCGCTCCGTTTATACAGGCCAAACCTGCTCAGTATGCTGTGGCTGATATCGGTTATCTCGTCAATACCGCCTACCAGTACGTTTTGGGCTTCACCTTCCTGCAATAGCATCTGCGCGTCGAGCAGGGAGCACTCAAACGATGAGCCGCCATTTACAAACGTGTTATTGTAATTGTTGCAATGCAGCAGCAAAGCCACCTGCGCGCCAATGGTATTATGGGTTGATTGGATAAATGATGTTGGGGTAAGCAACTCTTCGCCGCGCTCAACCATTTTACTTAAAAATACGCCGGTATCTTCCAGGCAACCATAGGCTGTACCTGTAATAATGGCATCGGGATTGGTTACGCCTCCATCCTGCAAACAGGCCATGGCAGATGCCACGCCCATTTTAATAACCCGGCTCATGCGGCGGATAAGCTTTGGATCGATGAGCTCTTTATAATCGGGCGTTAGGCAGCTGAGGCGGTTGCCTTCATAGGCAACTACTTCATCCAGGAACGGAACATTTCCGAATGTTTTTTGGGGCGATATGTTTGCTGTTGAACGGATATACATATCAGGCCGGTAGTTTTGAAAATATTAATGACGAACAGTTACCCCCAAAACCAAAGGAGTTGGAAAGCACGTGGTTTAAATCTGCGTGTTGTGTAAAACTTGTTTCGGGCGCAAAAGGATGATCAGGAATCTGTGTCTCAAATCGCAGGTTGGGGTAAATAAATCCCTGTTGCGCCGAGAGCGCCGAAAACACAGCCTCGATACCCGCGCTTGCGCCCAGTGTATGCCCGGTGAATGATTTAGTCGAACTCATTTTAGGGAAGTGAGGTTCGAACAATCGTTTAATCGCCGTCCCTTCGGAGTTGTCGTTGTTTTGGGTACCTGTACCATGCAGGTTGATGTAGCCGATATCCTCCGGCTTTAACCCGCTCATTTTTAAAGCACCGTCCATCGCCATAAAAGAGCCTGTGCCATCAGGCGATGAAGCCGTTTGATGGTAAGCATCGTTGGCGTTGCAATAGCCGCTCAGCGTGCAGTAAGGGGCTTTTTGAAGCCCTGTCGCAACCCGTTCAGATACCAAAGTAATGTACCCGGCACCCTCGCCAAGGTTTAAGCCACGGCGGTTGGCGTCAAAAGGCTGGCAATATTGGGTATCCAATATCATGAGCGTATTAAAGCCGTTTAGCGTAAAGCGGGTAAGCGCATCGGTGCCACCGGCTATAACCACATCAAGTATGTTGTTTTTGATGAGCCTTGCGCCGTACATAATGGCATTGGCTGATGATGAGCAGGCTGTACTGATGGTACTTATATAATTTTTTATCCCCAATTCATCGGCTACCAATTCGGTTACCTTGCCGCACTCGTGGTTAACCACATTACGCAATTTACCTTTTGCCGGGTTGGCCATAAATTGTTCAAAAAAACCTTCGGTTTTATCCATGCCGCCCACGGTGTTGGCCGATATAAAACCCGTACGTAGCGATGCGAAATTTTGGATGCCTGCATCATTTTTTGCTTCCCTTGCCGCGATGAGGCTTAGCATAGCCGTGCGACTTATGCCGGGCCCAAAGCCTGATAATTGGGCCAATTCATCATTGCTCAATTTAACTTCGGCAACCGGGAAGGTATCTTGATGTACGGTTTGGAGGTATTTAATTTTATCGATGCCCGCGCGGCTGTTCCGGAGCGCGTTAAGGCATTCGGCGGTATTGTTGCCAATACCCGAAATTACACCTACACCCGCTACAAAAACAGTTTTGCTCATTATTATATCTGTTTGCCGGTTATTAAGCCGACAGGTAAATATTATTTAAATTTTCTGCACTAAACGGCGCAGATGTTAGGTCTGCATCCTTTTCTACCAGGCATAAAACAGCTTTGTAATCTTCCTGCAACACATCAACCCAGCCGCAAATGCAAGCTTGCAATATATTATTATTTAGCAAATATGCCACGTACTGCTGTATAAACGCGGCATCAAAAGTCTCAAAGACAAAAAAAGCGTTCTCGCCTTTAAACTTGTTTTTAATGCTGATTTCGCCGATAACAATATTTGGCAAAGTATACACAAACAGCGCTGGGCTGGCAATAGTTTTGGCCTGGTCGTAATATTTAATGTCGGCATCCAGGCTGGAGTTGGAGTTTGCTAAAACAATACCAACTTCATGCTCCTTATATTTTTCGGCGATGCCGCTATCCTTCAGCAATACCTCCGATGCGAGCAAACCCAACTTGGACAGGTTGTCCATTTTATAGAACTTGGGGTACTTAACCTCCAGAAACTGGTAAGCCGAAAGCAGGAATGCCCCGGCATCAACACCCTGGTTTTCAAAAACAGGAATGCCATTGCCATGAACGACATTATTGCCGATGTTGCAGTGCGATGTAATATGTAGTGCTTGTGTCAATCTTATATCTATTATTTGCTTTTAGCTTTCCGCTTTAAGCTTTCAGCTCTTTCTCAAAACAATTGCCGCGTTGCAGCCCCCAAACCCCGATGCTGTTTTAAGACACGCTGTTAACGGTGTTTGTTGTAACGTTTTAGCCACGTTGAGTGGTTGGGTAACCCCCAGTTCGGTAAATCCCCTGGTGGGGATAATGGTGTTGCGTTTTAAAGAATGGGCCGCTATTATGGCCTCGATAAGCCCCGAAGCGCCAAGTGTATGGCCGTAATATCCTTTCAAACTATTAACCGGGATATGCTGCATGCCGGCCAGGTTTATGGCTTTGGCCTCCATCTCATCGTTGTAAATGGTAGCTGTGCCATGAGCCGATATAAAATCGACGGCCTCCGGTTCAACGCCGGCGCTTTTCAATGCTGCGTTAATGGCATCAAAAAGCTCTTCGCCGGTTTTTGACGGGCCCGAAATATGGTTGGCATCATTACTAACCGAGCCGCCCGCAAGTTGAATATTTTCTTCTTTTTGTTGATTTGCCGATAGGATAACCGTGGCGGCGCCCTCGCCTAAATTGATGCCATCGCGGTTTAAATCAAAGGGTTTGCAAGGTTGAGCGCTGATAGCCTGGAATGATTGGAACCCAGATAACACAAACCGGGTGATCACATCGCCGCCAACCACAACCGCATTATCATACTGCCCGGCCTGGATCAGGCGCATCCCGGTAATCATAGCCATTAAGCCCGAGATACAGGCATGCGAAACAATCAGCGGCTTATTTACGAAACCAAATTTTTCGGAAACTAATCTGGCCGATGTTGGCAATGCAATGCGTTGGTTTAGGTCCGGGTTACTGGCGTCCGTTTCCAGCATGCTGATATTGCCTTTGGTGGTGGAGATAATAAGAACTGTTTTTGGATCGGTACTATCCACCCCGCTATCTTTTAGGGCATCCGTAATGGAAGCTATCAGCAATTGCTCAAATTTTGTGTAGTTGCCGGGCGCAGTTAAAAACTCCCGGTCATCATTAAATAAGGACGCGTAAAAGGGAACCGCCGATTTATCGCCCGCCGGATGCTCTTTAATCCCTGAAATATTTTGGGTAAGCTTATCAAAATTTTCGGCAGAGGTATTGCCTATAGGCGACAAGATATTATCGGCAACAATAAAAACGGACTTCATCTCTTACAAACATTTCCTCTCATTACTTGTTTTATTGCCAAAAGTTATAATAATTATACCATTGCCCGGGATACTTTTTCACGTATTTTTCCATCTCGCCCACAAAATCATTGGTCATTTGCGCTATCCCGGCTTCTTTGCCCAAATGTAAATATTCCTTAATTGTGCTGGCGTAAAAATGATAGTGAAACTTAGTTTCTTTCATGGCAAAAACATAGGCCACCGGAACCCTGAATTTTTGAGCCAGGATAAATGGCCCTAACGGGAATTTGGCATCCTCGCCCAAAAAGTTTTTGGTAATGGTTTTATTGCCCTCCAGGTACCTGTCGGCATGCATGCACACCAGTTCGTTATTCTGAAAAGCTTCATTGATTTTGAAGATGTGCGATATATCATCCTTAATTACAATAATATTAACGCTTAGTTTGCCGGTAACCCTTTCCATAAAGGCTTTTATCTGCTGGTCTTCGCCATCAAACATCACAATGTTAATGCGGGTGTTGATATGCTTCAGCAAATCGCCGGCTATTTCCCAGCTGCCAATGTGTGCGCTTAAAAGCAGGCCGCCTTTGCCCATGGCCGCAATTTGGTTCAGGTTACTACGGCCATCAAACTCAAAGGTGAATTTGTTGCGGATGCCCGACATGACCACTACCTTATCAATAATGCTTTGGCCAAAAATGAAATAGTTTTGGTAAACCTTAAATAGTGCTTTAACGCGCCCATAACCAAGGCGCTTGTGGAAGTAGTAGTAAATGCTTTTTGACGATTGGTAAGAGAAAACTACGTAGTAAAACGATACAAACCGTAGCAAAAAATAAGCGGGACTAACCCCGCCATATTTTAAAATAGCCAGAAATACTGAATAGCCCCAGGGCTTGCCTTTTGATTTTCCTTTCCAGGACGACATTTAAACAAGCTCCTTTGGCTGTACTTTAGTTGCTACGTAATCGTAAAAATCCTGGAAGGTAACAATGCCGGTAAAATCTTCGGGCTGCACCTTAAACGCAAAATTGGTTTCAATAACAACCACCAGGTCGATATAGTCAAGGCTATCCAAACCAAGTGTATCTTTTAAAACGGCATCGGGTGTAATGGTATCAATATCTACCTCAAATTCTTCAGACAGGAAGGAATTTATTTTTGCAATGATCTCTTCAGTTTGCATAATGGTTTAAATTAATTAGCTAACATTTTGGATGAATCAGGGCGACACCCAAATGCTACGTAATAGGTTGTAAAAGTTTTTAAATATGTTATTTATTTAGTGTACACGGATATACCTGTTAAAGGGCATTTCAAAAATAAAACAATTGTTGGTGTTTATAAAGAACGATTTAGGTTGTTACATTCGCTGTTGCTTTGGCTTAACCGGTGGCTTTAAACCTATTCCTGCACTGTATACATCACCCGCCCCCACCAATCCCTATATTTAGGAAAAAATAATAACGTTTAATTAATAAAATTAATTAAACAATTTTACAAAAATACAAAATAATAAAAACATTTACCCATCTTTTGTGTATCGGAACAATAAAATATTTTAAATTCCCGAACAGTTGACCATTCACGCTATATATCGTAAATCCATAAATTTCATCAGTTTTAAAGCGATTGCCCGGGCCTTCTTAAATATATAACCCAAATCACAAACCAAATATTATTTTTGTAGATGACGAGCGAACCTGCAAAAAGGTTACGGCGTTTAAAAACAACTTAAACAAAACTGATTGATGGTTGCCGGTGTTGGGATAGATATGATAGAGATTGACCGCGTGGCTGTCAAAATTGAAAAGGGCAGCGGCTTTCGCGAACTGGTGTTTTCGGAAAATGAAATAGCTTATTGCGAACGTAAGGCTGATAAGTACCAGCACTATGCAGCACGTTTTGCAGCCAAAGAGGCGTTTTTTAAAGCATTGGGTACCGGCTGGTTAAACGGCACAGCTTTTAACGAAGTGGAGATTAGCAACAATGCCGATGGAAAACCCGAACTTACACTGATTGGCAAAACCGGCGAATTATTAAATGAGCAAGGCCCAATGAAAATTTCCGTATCATTAACGCATCTTAAAACCATCGCATCGGCCATTGTAATTATCGAAAAGTGACAGACCAATCTACATTTATATCGCAGGAACAAATAGTGACTATGCAGGAACAAAAACTGCAGGATTTACTGGCGTACCTTAACATTCATTCGCCTTTTTATAAGGAGTTGTTTGATGCAAACAATATCAATATTGATGATATTAAAACGCTGGATGACCTGAAACTGATCCCGACGACCGTAAAGGAAGACCTGCAAAAGCGTAATGACGATTTTATGTGCGTTAGCCGCGACCAGATCATCGAATACAGCTCAACATCAGGCACATTAGGCAGCCCGGTTACTATCGCCCTTACCGAGAATGACCTTTTACGGCTTACCTATAATGAATATAGCTCCTTTACCTGCGCAGACGGAAAGCCCGAAGATGTGTACCAGCTGATGCTGACGCTCGACAGGCAGTTTATGGCCGGTTTAGCTTATTACTCTGGCATCCGTAAAATAGGGGCAGGCATTATTCGCCTTGGTCCCGGGGTGCCATCATTACAATGGGAAACCATTTTAAGGCTTAAGCCTACCGCTATTGTTGCGGTGCCATCGTTTATTTACAAGCTGATCCAATACGCCCAGGAGCATGGTATCGATATCAATTCAAGTTCGGTAAAAAAAGCGGTTTGTATTGGCGAGAATATCCGCAACACCGATTTTTCGCTCAATATCCTTGGCAAAAAAATTACTGATGCCTGGGATATCAAACTATACTCTACTTATGCATCAACCGAAATGCAAACAGCATTTACCGAATGCGGGTATGGCAGGGGCGGACACCATCAGCCCGAATTATTGATTGTAGAGCTGCTTGATGAAAATAACCAACAGGTTGCCCCCGGCGAACCTGGGGAGGTAACCATTACCACGCTGGGCGTTGAAGGCATGCCTTTGTTGCGCTATAAAACCGGCGATATTTGCCTGTACGATGATAAGCCGTGTGAATGCGGGCGAACTACCTTACGTTTATCTCCAATTATAGGCCGTAAAAAGCAGATGATCAAATTCAAAGGCACCACGCTTTACCCACCATCGCTTTTTGATTTGCTGAATGGGATGGAAGAAATATTGGATTTTGTTGCCGAGGTTTACTCCAACGAGATTGGTATGGACGAAGTGCTGCTGCATATCCTGCCGGTAAATTATACCGATGAGTGCGACCGAAAGATCCGCGCCAATTTACAGGCACGATTAAGGGTTAGCCCGCATGTTACCTACGTGCAGTACGATGAAATTCAGAAGATGCAGTACAAAGAATCGGGCCGCAAACCGTTTAAATTTATCGATCGCCGGAAATAAAAATATCCTCGGGCAATTCAGCAGGCAGTTCATCTTCCGATGGCGATTTGCCGAAGATCTTATCCAGCAGGTTTAATATTGGTACGGTCATAAATGTAGTTACCAGGGCCATAATCACCAATATGGCAAATACTTCTTTGTTTAG
Source organism: Mucilaginibacter sediminis (assembly GCF_051903035.1). Classification (NCBI taxonomy): domain Bacteria; kingdom Pseudomonadati; phylum Bacteroidota; class Sphingobacteriia; order Sphingobacteriales; family Sphingobacteriaceae; genus Mucilaginibacter; species Mucilaginibacter sediminis. Next base: position 4,827,417 of record NZ_CP170602.1, on the reverse strand, counting down.
TACGCCCAGGTCGTAACCAATATTCAGTACAATCAACTCGACCAGGCCACGGGTGTTCATTAACGCACCTATGGATAGGCTATCCTTCCAGCTCTGCCCCACAAATTTCGCTGCCGATGCACTGCCTGCAAATTTGCCGGTAACAGCCACTAATATGGTTAAACCACAAATAGCCCATAGGTAGGGCGTATCCAATAAGCCAATCTGCGTACGCAAACCGGTAAAAACAAAAAACAAAGGCAGCAATAAAAACAAGGCTACGTCTTTTATACGCTCCACAAACACCCCGCGAAAGGCAATGTTGTCGGGCATTACAATGCCGGCCATAAAGGCCCCAAACAACGCGTGGATGCCTATACTTTCCGTGGCGTATGATGAGATAATCAATGTTAAAAAAAACATAGCTACCGGGATACCCACATAACCCGGCCTAATGTTGCGGCTGTAGATGCGTTTTAAAAGGGGCTTTACGCCCTTCAGCATAATTAACACATAGGCAATGGCCATCAGGGCGGTATAAACAAAACTCATTACCGAGCCAGCCTTAACCACCGCTATTACTACCGTAAGCAGGCACCAGGCAGTAATATCATCGGCAGCGGCGCAGGTAATTACCAAAGCGCCAAGGCGTGTTTTGTTAATGCCCCGTTCCTGGCAAATGCGTGCCAACACCGGGAACGCTGTAATACTCATGGAAATACCCATAAATAAACCAAACGAAAAGAAAGGTACCCCTGCAGGGGCCAATGATTGATAGATAAAATAAGCCAGCCCTATACCCAATGTAAACGGAATGATAATACTGGCATGACTAATGACAACGGCGTCCTTGCTTTTGCTTTTAATTGCGCGCAAATCAAGCTCCATGCCTATCACAAACATGAATATGATTAAACCAATCTGGCTCAAAAACTGCAACGATCCCAACGACTGGGCCGGGAAAATAGCATGCGAAAACGCCGGCAAAAACCGGCCCACAAGCGATGGGCCTAAGGCTATCCCTGCAAATATTTCGCCTATAACGCGGGGCTGCCCCATTTTTTTACACACCCATCCTGCCATATTACCCGCTATTATTATCACGGCTATTTGCGCCAGTAGGGTAGCCAGGGGCCCGGTAATGTTTTTTATCAACCCATCGGTAAACTGGTGTACTGAGCTTTTACTGCTTGCCGCCAGTTTTACAATGTGACGGCCCTTTTCAAGTTCGCTGCCGGCCGTTAATGCCAGGTAAATTAAAAAGGAAAACCCGCCAATAAGGAGGATATAAAAAAACATGTTCCTGAATTTCTTCATTTTTTAAATACCCCTTTAAATTTAAAAAAAGTGGAAGCCTCATGCTGAATGATAGCATCTACCTTTAACGTATCATCATCGGCAGTGGTATAGGTTACCTGCATATCGGCGGTGCTGTTTACCTGCGGGTTTAGTATGGCCAAAAACTTCATATCGCCGGCTTTAAGCAGTTTTGTTTTGGTGCCTACAAGGAGTTCCAGCACCTCTTTTACCATCTGCATCATACAAACCCCCGGCACAACCGGCTGACCAGGAAAATGCCCGTCAAAAATCTGGTGACCCGCATTCAGGGTGATGGTAGTTTTTGAGGTATTACCATCTGTTTGCGGTGCGGTAAATTGAAAAAACGATTCCTGGAGCATATGTATTTAGCTTAAAGCTCAACGCCGAAAGCTCAAAGCTTTTTGCTTTAAGCCCTGGGCTTTGTGCTTTTTATATTGTCAAAATTTCATTCTAAAGCATTCAGCTTTCCGCCTTCAGCTTTGGGCTTTGAGCCTTCAGCCTTAGGCTTTCCACTCATCGCTCTATTTTTTTTAAACCGATGGTAAATTTAAAGTTTTTATGGTCGATACCTATAGTATCGGGTACGTCATTTTTGTAATTGGCCATGGTAGCAACCGCAACTGGTTTCCTTTTGGATGATTTTTCCATTCGTAAAAGGGCGTCGCCGGCCATATTGGTAATATAATAGTTGGCGCCTTTTTCCTGCGGAAGCACATAATATAAATGCGAGTTATCCTTAAGCATATAATGTTCATGGCTGCCCTCCTGGCGCATCAGTATCAAATCAAAATCCTTTCGCAATGTTTTAATTACCGGGCCTTTATCCATTTGCGGAATGATGGAATACACTTTAAAGCTGCCATCTTTCAGAAATGCGAAATCAAAAAATTTTACGCCCATCTCGCTCGAGAATACAATGCGGGTACTGCTATCGGGCATCACCTTCATCAGCAGCAAGCCGCTTAAATGGTGGGTTGTTACGTTGATTTCGGCGTTATACAGCACAACCGAAAATTTGGGGCGAAACCGGTAGATATGATCGAAATTACCTGTAGCCGGCTTCAGGTTTTTATAAACCGAAGTGCAGCCGGCAAGTGCAACCAGGCAACTACTTAGCAGCAAAAAGCGCGTCAGGCAGGTTTGCATTAATCTCTTTATTTATAAAGTGGATGGTAGTATTATCGCCGGATGGCTCCTGCATATCAATATTGCTTACCGAGTTGTCTTTTTTATCAACCGAGATATTGATCGACTTAAAAAAATCTTTAATCCCTTTTGATAGCGGCGCCAGCTCGACGAGGTAGCTCCCCTTGTTTTCAAACACCTTTACTTTAAAATCGGGGTTGCTGAGGATTGATCCCTGCACACAATCGATAATGATCTTATTAATTTGCTGGAAGAGTTTGTTGGATTTGGTATTGATTTTATTTTCCTTTTGCTCATCCTTTACCAAAATATTGTCTTTGTTGATGATCATCAGGTATTTGGATGGTTGCGTATATTCCATCCGCACCATATTATCCTTTTTAAACCAGAATTTCCCTTTGGATGTGATCTTTTCCGATAGCATGCTCAGGTTTTTCTCCTGCACAAAATCGCTTTTAATGCTGGTTGTTTTTTGAGCGGTAGCCGTAAATTGGGCTTTAAATGCCGAAAGATCAGCAAGCTGGGTATATCCTGCATGCTGCGCACTGGCGGTAAATGCGGCGGCGAGCATGGCTACAGTAAGTATTAGTTTATGAGTTTTCATTATATAGACACGAATTACACGAATGGAACGGATTTACGCGGATCATTATTATTTAATTATTTAGCAGAATAGTGACCGCACCAATTCGTGAAATTCGCTTTAATTGTCGCCGCCCTGCAAATATTCGTGTTTATTTATGCTGCCTGGTTAGCTGTAATGTACTCGGCCATGGTACGTACTGATTGAAACACTTTGGGGCCATCCTCGGCTTTTGAAAGCTTAATTTTATAGATGGTTTGCATCAAAACTATCAGTTCCAACACATCTATCGAATCCAATCCTAACCCATCGGCAAACAACGATTCATCATCGCCGATATCGCCTGGCTTAAGATCTTGCAGGTTTAACTGGTCTATGATCTGTTCTTTCAGATCATTCATTAATTTGTCCATTTTATAACTATACAGGCGAGTTAATTTGGTCGCCTAACTTAATAATTCGTGCTAATTTTTTTATTGCTGTATCATGATGTTTAACATATGGGTTCTCCTGGTCCCACACATATCCTGCCAAAACAGAGCAGATCTGGTTTTTAATCTGGGGAACAAAAGTACCCGAAAAAAAGATGGTATCAAGCGTTCCTTCGTACCAGGCATTTACATATGAGCGGAAAACATCTACGCCCTGCATTACCTTTTCGGTGTATTCCTTTTCCCAGTCAATGTCTTCGCCGTTTAGCTTGCGGATAACCAATTTTGCTGCATTTTGACTGGATACAGTTGCCAGTGTAACACCCGATGAAAAGATGGGATCTAAAAACTCGGTTACATTGCCTGTAAGTACAAAGCCTTCGCCATGAAAAGTATTGGTAGTGCTGCTCCATGCCTGTAATATCCTTGGTTCAAAAACAAATTCAACATCTTTAAAGCGCTCGCTCAGGTAAGGCTCCGCTGCAATCAGGCTGCGCAGTTTAGCTTCGTCATCAGCGCCTTCATAACCGGCAAAAAAATCCGGATCGCCTACAAAGCCCAATGATGTTACGCCACTGGAAAATGGAATGATCCAAACCCAAACGCCGGGTTTGTGTACCACGATGGTAATGCGGTTGGGTTCTTCAAACAGGTTGCGCTTTACATCTACCGTATGTGTAAATAAAGCTTTGCGCTGCGGCAGGCCCGATGGTTTATCAAGGTTAAACAACTTAGGGATAACCCGGCCGTAACCACTGCCGTCGATAATAAACCGGGCCTCGATTTGTGTTTGGTTGCCTTCAATATCTTCGACTGTTGTTATTGAATCAGATCCGTTAAACTTGATATCGGTAACCGTGGTTTCATAATGCACGGGGATACCCATTGTTTCGCAGGTATCGGCCAGGGTTTTATCAAACTCAGCGCGCGGCACCTGCCATGTCCAGTTCCAGCCATCAGTAAACTGATCGGAAAAGAAGTAATCGCAGATAACGCCATTTTTTACAAACTTGGCGCCAAATTTTTTCTGAAATCCTTTTGCCTCCACTGCTTCAACAAAGCCGGCATCGGTTAATGCTTCCATACAGCGGGGCAACAGGCTTTCGCCAATTACAAAACGCGGAAATTTTTGCTTTTCAACAATTTTAACTTTAAACCCTGCTTTATTCACAATAGAAGCAGCCACCGTACCCGCCGGGCCGGCGCCAATTACCAACACGTCAACTTTTTCTGTATTCATCAATTTAACTCTTTTGTGTTCATTGTCAGTAAGCTTGCAGGCTGTCAATTAAACCCTAAAGCATTTATAATATCATTAAGTAATCGCCATTATCAAATCATAAGCAACGGAAGGCCTAAGTCTTTTGATTTGTCATTTTCGACTTACAACTTAACACTTTCCGTTATTTCATGTTTGCCCCAACGTTACCAATTAATTAAACAAACCCATATTTCTTTTTCCACTCTTCAAAAAACAGAGGGTTGGTTAACTGAAGCATAAAATTATCGCGTTGTAAAAACACCTGTACGGTTGAGCCGGTAACCACAACCTCGCCGGTTGCAGCGTTTAACAGGCGGTAGTTAAAATTTAACCGCGCTGCTTCGCTTGGTATATATTCGGTTTCAATAATTACCCTGTCGCCGTAGCGCAAAACCTGTTTGTATTTGCAATCGATGCTTACAATAGGGGTTACGTATTGGTTATTGTAAACTGTAAGGTAGTCAATACCGTATGCTTTCCCAAAAGCTTCCCTGCCATCTTCAAAATAGCGTACATAGTGCCCGTGCCACACAATGCCCAGCGAATCAACCTCGCTAAACTTCACACTTATCTCGGTGGCATTTATCAGTGTTTTTTGCAATTCTTCGTTCTGTTTACCGCCGATACATTTATGCCGGCGTCAATTTTGTAAAGTATGCATCTGTGCGGGTAAAGGCACAGATGCATACCTGTTAGTACTTTTTATTTCCAGCTGTTATAATCAGATTTTACATCTTTCATTACGTTTAAAAACGCTTTTGCCCAGTAGTTTCTAAGGCCAAAACCGCCTGGTTTGCCTTCGTAATATTTGGTAAGCAAAACCGTTTTTGTTTTCATATCAACAAAGGTTATCCAAACACCGGCCTTATCAAGGCCTTTGTTCATGCCGCTTACAAAAAATATATAGCCAATACCTTCCTTGCTCTGGAAATCATAATTTTTTACAATAGCCGTAATTTTTGCTTCATCCAATAATTTAAAATCGCTTGGATTATCGGTATAAAGTTTATCAAACTTTGCTTTGGCGTTTGAAGACTTAGCTACATCAAGGGCATAGTCAACAGAACTGTGGTGAATTGATTCGGCCACATCATATTTCTTTTGCTCGGTAACAAAAAGGCGGTTCCATCCTACGGTGTAGTCGTCTCTGAATTCTTCGGGCGTTATATCATCTTTTCTTCCAATGCCCATTACCTTGGCTTCGGCTGTACCTATAAATTTTGTTTGTGTAAAATCAAGCCCTAACCAGGTAATTTTAGCACTGCCCGAAAAAATATCGGCTTTTGTGCTTTGCGCTACAGCAGGCAGGCTGCTTACAACTGTTAGTAAAAAGGCTATTAGCCAGGTGTTTTTTGTAGGTTTCATTTTGTAGATTAATTTATTTATTGTTGAATTATAAATACTTTCATCTGGCACTGCGCCAACGTTTCATCCCCACACTTCACCTTTCCCGATATCAGCGTTACATCAAATATTTGATTATCAATGATAATTTCCGTTTCTAAGATATCATTAATTTTAGGCAAAGAAAACACTTCCAGGTTTTTAATAGCGCCAATATAGCCTATGGCATCGGCTTTTTGGCTGTTTTGGGCCAGGTACCCGGCACGGGCGGCAGCTGTTTGGGCTATGTTTTCTACCAGTCCGCCTGCACTAAATTCACCGTCTTCAACCAATACATTATCTGCTTTTATACAAAATTGGCTGCGGCTGCTTTTCTCATCCGTCCAGGTCAAATGATCTATCATCACAAAAGGGAATTTTTGCGGGATAAGGTCGGGGGTATTGGCAGGTGGGGTAAACATATCAGCAGGTTTAATAGGTTTTATCAATGGTTCAGGTAAAATCAGTAAAACATTTTGTAGATAGGGCCAGGTATTGCCCCATTATTTATACCAATTCCCCGGCGTTCACCCTGGTATTAACATACTCATAAAAATCCTGGAAGCTGACTATGCCAACAAAATCTTCGGGCTGCACCTTGAAGTTAAAATTGCTTTCAATTACAACAACCAGGTCAATATAATCCAGGCTATCCAGCTCAAGGGTATCTTTTAAAACAGCTTCGGGGGTTATTTTGGCCACATCAATCTCAAATTCTTCGGCCAGGAACTCGTTTGTTTTTTCTATAATTTGTGCAAAATTCATAAGGTGGGTTAGGTAAGGGTTTAATATTTTTTAATAATCAGCGACGAATTTGTTCCGCCAAAACCAAAAGAGTTCGACAAAAATACGTCGAAATCCCGTTCTATGGTGGTAGTAGCGATGTTTAACCTGGCCGAATCCTCGTCGGGGGTTTCGAAGTTAATGTTTGGTGCGATGAACGAATTTTGCATCATCAGCATTGAGTATACAATCTCGCTTGCGCCGGCCATCCAGCATTCGTGGCCTGTCATGGATTTGGTTGAGCTTACCAGCGGCTTGCTCGAACCGAAAACCTCGTGAATGGCTTTAGCCTCGCTGGCATCACCCGCGGGGGTTGATGTGGCATGGGCGTTTATGTAATCAATATCGGCAGCGGTTATGCCGGCGTCTTTCAACGCCATAGCCAATGAGCGTACCGGGCCGCCAACGGTTGGGTTGGATATGTGGCCGCCGTTTGACGAAAATCCGTAGCCAATAACCTCGCCTAAAATAGTGGCGCCGCGGCGTTGTGCCGATTCTAAACTTTCTAAAATTACGGTAGCCGCCCCTCCGCTTGGCACCAGGCCATCGCGGCTTTTATCAAAGGGGCGCGACGCTTTGGTCGGCGTACTTTCTAATGTGGAGAATGCCGAAAGCGCATCAAAACTGCCCATCGAAAAATGGTTAAGCTCCTGGGCGCCGCCGCAGATAATGCCTTCCTGTAAACCACTTTTGATAAGGTGATAGCCTAAGCCAATAGCGTGCGAGCCGCTTGCGCAGGCTGCACTAACAGTAAGGTTGATGCCTTTTAATTTGAATATAGTGGCCAGGTTCATGCTGACGGTGGAGTTCATGGTTTGGAAAACCGCTCCCGAGCCTACCAGCATGGTGTCTTTTTTTACGCGGATGATATCGGTACAATCAATAACCGGCTTGGCCGAGCTGTCGTTGCCGTAAAGGATGCCTATTTCGTTTTGATCAAGGTAATCCATATCGATGCCTGCCTGGGCCAGTGCCTCAATGGTGGCCATATAAGCATACTCACCCTGTTCTGGCAGCATAATACGCGAACGCCTGTCGAGTTTTTCTTTTAAATTGGGTCTTTCTACGAAGCCGGTTAAGCCCGACCGGTAACCAAACTCCTTGCGCATAGAATCGAGCAGGATCCCCGATTTGCCGTGGAAAAGCGAGTCTCTTACCTCGTCCTGGGTTTTCCCAATGCACGAGTAAATCCCCATCCCTGTAATCACAACTCTGTTCATAACGCTAATACCGGCTTAATCATTTAACAATTCCCTTAAAACTAAATAAAATTATTTAATCCCGAAATATTTAGTGTGCTTGTTTATATGAACAAATGGTTAATTATGAATACAAACCGCCATTAACAGATATTACCTCGGCCGTAATATATGATGCCTCCGGCGATGCTAAAAAGCCCACAACGCTGGCCACTTCTTCGGGGGAGCCAAAGCGTTTAATAGGTATCATGGATTTAAGCTCTTTTTCATCAAGGCCTTCGGTCATATCGGTTTTAATAAAGCCGGGGGCAACTGCATTAACAGTAACGCCGCGGCGTGCAATTTCCTGCGCAAGGGCCTTGGTTGCCCCAATTACACCTGCCTTTGCTGCCGAGTAATTAACCTGGCCGGGCAAGCCTTTTAAGCCCGATAAAGATACTACGTTGATAATGCGGCCATATTTTTTAACCAGCATGCCGTTTAAAACGGCCTGGGTTACATAAAAGAAACCGCCTAAACTGGTATTTAATACACTGTCCCACTGTTCGTCTTTCATCCACATCATCAGGGTATCATCCTTAATGCCGGCATTATTTACCAGCACTTCAATATATTTTTCGGTATTGGCTTCAACCCAGCCGCCCAATACAGCGCGGATATCTTCTTTGTTGGCTACGTCAAATTTCATAACCTCGCCATCACCGCCGTTTTCTTTAATTGCAGCTAAGGTATTGTCGGCTTCTGCCTGGTTACTTTTGTAATTAATAAGCACGTAGTAGCCCATGGTGGCCAGTTTATAGCAAACGGCACGGCCTATTCCTCTTGATCCGCCTGTTACTAATGCACATTTCATCGTCCTGGTGTATTAAATTGTTACGTAAATAATATGCCTGCAATTATAAAATGTGGGAGTTTCTCTTTTTAATCAGGTGCACGTGCTCGGCTTTTTCAAAGTATTGCTTCACGTTCACCATATCCTTGTACTTTGGCTTATCCTCAATAAATTTAGGGAATATAGCGCGCAGATCGGTATAAACGGTGTGGGTTATCGGCGATAGCTTTTCGCTGCAATCGAGGTGATCAATAGCCTGTAAAATAGCCATCATTTGTATGGCCAGCACTTCAAAAGTATTATCTATAACGCGCTTGGTCATTAATGCCGCGTTGCAACCCATGCTTACAATATCCTGGTTATCATTGTTATTAGGGATACTATGCAGGTACATGGGGTACGATAGGGTTTGGTTCTCGGCAGTGGTTGATGTGGCCGTAAACTGCATGCCCTGCATCCCGAAGTTAAAGCCCAGCACACCCAGGTTAACAAAAGGCGGAAATTTGTGGTTCAGCTTCTCGTTAAGCAGGTAGTTTAACTGCCTTTCAGAAAGCATACACAGTTTGGTAATAGCTATTTTTAGTTTGTCCATAGCCAGGGAAACATAATCGCCATGGAAATTGCCGCCGTGGAAGATATTTTTGGCTTCGTGGTCAATAACCGGGTTGTCATTTACCGAGTTCAGTTCGTCGGTAACTACACGCTCAACCTCAAAAATAGTATCATAAACAGGCCCCAAAACCTGGGTTACGCAGCGCAGGGAATAGTACTCCTGCACCTTATCTAAAAATACTTCCTGGTTAAGGTTATCCGGATTATACAGGTGTTCAGACCGGTCGCGAATCATTTTGCTGCCGGTAAGCACATCGCGCATAATGGCAGCCACTTCGTTTTGGCCGCGGTGGTGTTTTACCACGTTAAGCTCGTAAGAGTAATGGTCATCAAAAGCCTGCACCACTTCGTTTATCATAGACGATAGTACGATTGACCACTCCAGCAGTTTTTTGGCCTGGATGATGTTTACCATACCAATACCCGTCATGGCCGATGTGCCATTGATAATGGCCAAACCTTCGCGGATTTTTATAGATAAAGGCTCGATGCCCAGTTCTTTAAACAGTTCCGCAGTATCGTGCTGTTCGCCTTTATAGCTTGATTCGCCTTCGCCTATCAATACTAAAGCCAGGTGGGCCAGTTGTACCAAATCGCCGGATGCGCCTACGCCGCCATGTTCAAAAACATTGGGGGCAACATCTTTATTAATTAATTGGGTAAGCAGTTCGGGCAAATCGGTATGCACGCCCGAACGGGCCTGCATAAAGCTGTTCAACCTGGCAATCATCAGGGCCTTAACCAGCAGGGGTTGCATTAAATTGCCGCCACCCGAGGCATGGCTTCGGATAAGGTTATACTGTAACTGCAACAGGTTTTCTTCGCTTACCTTATACTGGGCCATTGGGCCAAAGCCGGTGTTGATGCCGTAAATGAGCTTGTTTGAAGAGAAACCCTGCAAAAACTGGTAATTAACCTCCACATTCTTAACAACCGATGCATCCAAGCCAACTTCCTCGCCATCAAACAGGATCTTAGAAAAATCATCGGCAGTAAGGTACCGCGCCCCTATATGTATCATGAACTAAAATTATTTATTATTAAAAAGAGAAATTCATTAAAAATTCACACAAAAAACGTCCGAAAATAGGATAAATATTTCAGATATGATACTATTTGACGTCTTTATTCCCGGTTTACAATGGGCAAATAATGTATGTATAAGTTATTAAGCCGCTTGTTCAAAATACGCAGACGCATATCAATAAAAAACGTTACAGGAATATTGTAGTGAGGTATTATGACAGGAAAAGTAACAACAACAGGGAATAAAATCCCTGTGGATAAGCGTTGCCGGTTTAAAACATAAAACATTTCAGTGGTTTTCAGGTTTAAAAAACTGGCCCTGCATTTAAGGGCCAACATAATTAGTTGGAATTTAAATATTTATTATCCTGATAGTGCAGCAAAGGAACAGAAGTAGCCGGATTTATATATTAGCGAAGATTTTATTATGGCCTGTATTGGTAACCATACAAAGCTACGCTTACGGGCAGGAAGTAGTACCTCACGACACCTTGAAAACGGATTCGATAAAACACCATGCCGATTCGGTGAAGTTTCAGAAAAAAGCCAATGATGTTTCAAAACAGTATGATTTTGGCAACCTGGTAACAGATATTCTTCACCCCAAAAAGAAACCCGATTCAGTTTTCAAAAAGCCTTCGGGCATAACCGTTATCCCTAATATTGCATCTAACCCCAGCATCGGGTTTCAGTTGGGTATAAAAGCCGTAGCCGGCCGCAAATTGGGTAACGACCCCAATACATTATTATCGGTTGCAGCAACTTCGGTATCCTATACCACAAAAGGCATCCTTTATTTTTATATTAACCATAACATTTACACACCCGGCAACAAGTGGAATTTTCAGGGTAATATAGTGGCGGCCAAAAGTGTTACACCCGATTTTGGTTTGGGAATAGGCCAGCCAGATCCCGGTGGCAGCGCTGCCGACCAGGCGCTTGTTAATGCCAGTCGCAAAGGCCGCGCATATCATTCGATATATTTAAACCTGAGGGAAAAGGTATATAAGGAAGTAGAAAAAAACCTGTTTGTGGGTGCCGGCGTATCGTTTGACATCCGAACCAAAATTCAGGACAAGGCAGATACCACCAACCATTTAACCCCCTATAATATTTATAGTGATGAGCACGGATTTAAACGGGACAGTTACCGGGCCGATGGTTTGCTTTTTAACGTACAATACACCACCCGCGATAACCAAAACCGTGCTTATAAGGGAATTTATGCCGATGCCGGTTTCCGGGTTAACCAAACCTGGTTGGGCAGCACCAAAAGCGCGGTACAGTTTACCACCGATTTCAGGAAGTATTTTAGCCTGTCGTCAGAAAACCCGGAGCACGTTATTGCAATCTGGAACTGGGGATCGTACCTGATCACCGGTGATATTCCCTACCTTGAACTGCCGGGCACGGCAAAAGATGGCAGTTTCCGCAGCGGCAGGGGCTATACTACCGGTTATTTTAAGGGTACCAGGTTTAACTACAGCGAGGTTGAATATCGTTTCCCTATCCTCAAAAATAAATTCATCAGCGGGGTAGCCTTCTTTAGCGAACAAACCGCCAATGACGAAGCCGGAACTAAATTGTTCCAAAAATTTCAGCCCGGCGGCGGCGGTGGCTTGCGGGTATTGTTTAACAAAGCTACCCGCACCAATTTATGCCTTGATTATGCCTTTGGCAAGTTTGGCTCCAAAGGTTTCTTTTTGGGTTTGAACGAGGCTTTTTAAAAGAGCATCGCGTTTGATTTGAGTAGAGTGTGCTTTGTCGACCAAGTGCTGTCTGAAAATAAAAAAAGATCACTATCGCTTCGTACGCACGCATCATGTATGGGAATTTACAGAACGTTCGGTTGAACGCTGGCTACTACTCACCCGGCCGACGCTTCGCTGGGTCACCCTCTCTCCGGCCGAGGCCGCAAAGAGGGTTGACGAAATAAAAATAATTTTTTAGCCCCTCTATGCGCGAAGCGGAGGAGCGTAGCCTCGTCGTAGTGAGTCGTAGCCGACATAAAATTGCTTTTTGCGTTTTACCGTCTTTTTACAAAATGGATTTTTTTAATTTGAATTACAAAAATTAACTATTGGTGGTGTACCACCCCGTACCAGGGTGTTTCACCCCGTACCGGTACACACACTTTGTTTATGATACAAAATATAAAGCCCGGTTTTGTTATGCGGCCTTCTTTACCAAAAAACGTTTCCTTAGCCATTCGCGAACAGGCTCGTCATACAGTTTAAGGCAGGCATAAGCAATGACAATACTGCTAACCAACACCAGGGTGCCAATGCAAAGGCTGTAGCCCATGGGCACTTTATTATCAATAACCCAGGCGGTGTACCAATAAATTAGCGGGTAGTGGGTAATATAGATGGGGTAGGATATTTCGCCAAAAAACTTACACACTTTGTTGGCAGTTTTGCCGGTCAGCTCGCCGCCGGCCCCTACAGCAACAATCAGCGGGAACATGACGATGATAACAAATGCTTCGTATAAACCGTTCATCCAAAGATGATCGGGGCCGCCAATCCTGGGGATAGCCAGTACAATAAAAACAAGTATGCTGCATACCGCAAAAGCGCTTTTAATATGAATAAGTTTTCCTAAGCGCGAAAGCAGCACACCGGCAAAAAACGGGTAAAGCAACCGGATAAAGCCTATACTCAGCTGTTGTTTATTGATACTCCAGCCACCTATAACATCGCCCTGCGGCCCGGTTACCAGGTAGTTGATGAGCAAGCCGGCAAATATGGCCACAAATATAGCAAGCACCGTTTTTGAAAACCGGCGAACTATTACCGCATACAAAATATTAGCTATATACTCAAAAAACAGCGACCAGGCCGGGCCATCCAGCGGATGCATTTCCTGCCAGCCGCGTATATCCATAGATATGGGTATCGGGATAAGCGTAAAGCCTATCACCATAACCAGCAGCATTTTCCAAACAGGTGTTGCGCTGATAAGCGGGAACACCGTGGGTGATGCCTGTAAATAAAAAAATATGGCCCCAATGATGCTGCCCATAATAACCATTGGCTGTAAGCGTACAAGCCTGCGTTTATAAAACTCCCATTGGCCCATTTTGCCCCAACGATCGTCATAAGCGTAGGCCACCACGAAGCCCGAAAGCAGGAAAAAGAAATCAACAGCCAGGTAGCCGTGATTAATGATCTGGGCGAAGCGGCTGCCGCCATTATTGGCCTCCAAAACGTGGAAGGCTACTACCAGCAAGGCGGCTACGCCACGCAGACCGTCTAAAATTTTATAATGACTTTTTGATTCAAGGTACGCAGGAGTTTGGTTCATTGGTTTAAATTGGCTAAAGGCTTTGTTGAGTGAGCCATAAAAATGGTTTATTTTATTGAAAAAACAAGGGCTGAAATACAATAATAGATTTTATTGCATAATGTAATGTCGGTTACATTGCATAACCCGAAACTGCGGGTGTTATTTTACCCGGCCATCAGCCAACATTTATTACTTTATTTGCATTTTACAAAATGCAGCTATTGTTGAGCGCAAAATGAACAATCTGAAAAAGGAATTATATGACCTGTGTGTAGCCCACGTTCGCAGGAGCATGGATGCCGCCGAACTGGCTATCAGCGAAGCACAAAAATCATCAAACGACGATACTAAAAGCAGCGCCGGCGATAAATACGAAACCGGGCGCGAAATGGCGCAGCAGGAAACCAACCGCAACCTGGCCCAGCTTAACGAAGCCAATAAATTACTGGTTGCTTTAAATCGCATAGGTACCACCGGCACATCGGCCATAGCCGAAGCAGGCAGCGTAATTATTACCAATAATGGCAATTTTTATTTGGCAATAAGCGCGGGGGCGTTATCGCTTCATGGCAAAAGCTATTTCGCCGTATCGCCCGGTTCGCCGGTGGGCATTAAACTGAACGGGGCAAAAGCTGGCGACAGCTTTACGCTGAACGGGAAAACGTATGTGGTAGAATTGGTATATTGATATTAAAACGATGGTAGAAGAGGCATGATACCAGACTTGCCTGCCGGAGCCATGTTAATAACTATTAAGCAATGTTGCATTGCGGTATTTGTAATGTATCCGGGGGAAGGCGCGCCCGTTTGTAAAGTGAGCCGGTAAGCGTTGCTCCGCTGTTTTGGTCAAACATTTAAAACCAAATAATATGCGCAGCCACGGCGGCGATGTCACATGACAAATATGCACAAGGGTAATTTTCAAGCTGTTGATAAGGTATTTGCAGTGAATTTATCAAATTTTATCGGCGCGGGGCTTTTTTAATAATAAACGATATTACTTTTATAAACTACGCCATATAAATAAGGCCTTATTTAATATCCGGCCCGGGCAAATTATATTTTAACGGTTAAAAAGTGCTGTTTTTAACCTAAAATCAATAAAAATCAACTTTTTTTTAAAATAAAACCATCCATTCATAAAATCATGCAGTAATCATCAAATATCTATTACTATATTTGATGTTAACAAAACTGGGCAAACAAAACAACCTTGCCTTTTATAAATTAAAGATTGATGAACATATTTGTAGGAAGCCTTCCTTTTCAATTAGAGGAAGCCGATTTAAAAGAGCTTTTTGAAGCGTACGGTGAAGTAAGCACTGTAAAAATTATTATTGACCGTGAATCTGGCAGAAGCAAAGGTTTCGGATTTGTTGAAATGCCTGATGATGAAGCTGCACAATTAGCAATCACCGGTTTAAACGGATCAGATGTTAGAGGCAGATCAATTGCTGTTAGCCAGGCTGAAGACAAAAAACCACGCGACAACCGTGGCGGCGGTGGTTATGGTGGCAACCGTGGCGGCGGTGGCGGCTATGGCGGCGGCGGTAACCGTGGCGGTGGCGGCGGTGGTTATTCAAAAGATAGCCGTGGCGGCGGCGGTGGCAGCCGTTGGTAAATTATAAATAAACAAAGTGCCGGGTATTGGTACCCGGCACTTTGCTGTTAATAATACATCTACTTACTGTACTTTGTGGGATTGGTTTAGCAGGTTTTTTTACCTGCTGTGATAGTTCTATATCAAAAAACCATGCTTATGTTATTTTTCCGGCGATGATGCCTGCGGTAGCTTTACCTCAAATGTGGCGCCCTGTCCCGGAACCGAAAATATATTAAACGTTCCCTTAAGGCTTTCAACCAGGTGCTTTACAAGCGCCAAGCCAAACCCATACCCATTTTCGCCGCCGGTACCATTTGTTGATGTGGCATTGCCCTGCAATATGTTGGCTATTCCATCGGCATCCAGCCCAACACCCGAATCGGTTACTTTTATCTGCAATACGTTTTCGTTTCTTTTTTCAATCAAATCCAGGTCAACAGTAACAGTGCCATTATTCGGGGTGAATTTGATAGCGTTCGAGATCAGGTTCCCGGTTATCTGCAGTAATTTATTTTTTGAAAAGGGAATGGTTTCTGATGCCGACGAGGTATTCACTGTAAACGTTATATGTTTGTTCATGGCCTGCGGCACATATAGTTTTTCCAGCTTGTCTTTAAATACCACCTGGTTAAATTCGTTTCCCTTTAATTCGGGCACTTTCTTATCTTTTTTATCCGCACTCAAAATTTCATCTGCAAGCTCCAGTATCGATCGGCCGCTTCTGTGTATCAGGTTCATAAACTCCAATATCTCGTCCATCTGGTTTTCATCGCCCTGTTCACGAATAAGCTGTGCCAGGCCTATAATGCCGCTTAACGGCCCGCGAATATCGTGCGCTACTTTTTTCTGTGTTTGTTTTGCTTCAGATAAATTGTTCCGCAGGTCATCAATTACTTTAATGTATTTAAGCCTGTTCACAATTTCGCCGGCAATTATCTTCAACAACTCTATCTTTTCGGGGTTAAGTGTCTTTGGCGAATGCGCATCAACCACGCATAAGGCGCCAATGTTATGATTATCTACATTAAGTGGAATGCCGTAGTAATAGCGCAGGTGCGGCCCGCCGGTAACGTAGGGCCTATCTTTAAACCGCTCGTCGGTGCTCAGGTCGGCAATTTCCATATTTTCGTCGCTCATTAATACGTATTGACAAACAGATTCCTCGCGCGGCATTTGCTCCAGGTCCATGTTATGGGTCGAGATGGTCCATTGGGTATATGAATCGATGAGGTTAACCAACGACATTTCGGTGCCGGCAACTTTTGCGGCAAG
This sequence comes from Mucilaginibacter sediminis, assembly GCF_051903035.1. NCBI lineage: Bacteria > Pseudomonadati > Bacteroidota > Sphingobacteriia > Sphingobacteriales > Sphingobacteriaceae > Mucilaginibacter > Mucilaginibacter sediminis. Next base: position 4,810,699 of record NZ_CP170602.1, on the reverse strand, counting down.
CTTGGTTAAATCTTTAAAACTATCGGCGTGGGCGCCATAGTCCAAATCAAATTCCGACAGGGTCATTACCCTGTCCATTTCATTTTCGGGGATTGGGGGAGTAAACATACAATCAATTAGTTACGGCTTTATACGGCAATATGCCCTCAATTGTTTTATAATAATACCCAATACGTGACCATGCACAAAATACAGCTGTTGTAAAACATTGATTGCAGTTGCAGCATTTTATTAAAAATATGTAATTTAACATTCCTAAAAGCCGATTATTTATGGAAAGCAAAAAACCTTGTACCGGGGCTGATGAAGGCCTGGATGTGAAGGATAGTTCGCGCAGGAATTTCCTGAAACAATCAACCCTGCTAACCGCCGTAGCCCTTACACCGGGCACTGCCATAAAAGCTGCGGCCAGCCATGTAGATGAGCAAATTGCCGCGGTTTTTGAAAAAATGCCTTTAAAAATGCAGGTAAACGGCAGGCAGCAAAACCTATCCGTTGAACCACGATCAACCCTGCTGGATATATTACGCGAGCAACTCGACCTGACCGGTACCAAAAAGGGCTGCGACCACGGCCAATGCGGCGCCTGTACTGTTCATGTAGACGGGCAACGGGTAAACTCCTGCCTTACCCTGGGCATCATGATGAACGGTAAAAAAATTACCACCATTGAAGGCCTTGCCAATGGCGATAAGCTGCACCCTATGCAGGAGGCTTTTATAAAGCACGATGGTTTCCAGTGCGGGTATTGTACACCGGGGCAAATCATGTCGGCGGTAGCTTGTATCCGCGAGGGGCACGCCAACTCTGAACACGAAATACGCGAATATATGAGCGGCAATATTTGCCGCTGCGGCGCTTACCCCAATATAGTAAACGCCATACAGGAAGTAAAAGACGGGGGGATGGCCGTATGAAACAGTTTCAATTCGTTAGGCCGGCAACGCAGCAAGCAGTTTTAGATGCTGTGGGCAAACCCGGCAGTAAGATTATAGCGGGTGGTACAAATCTGGTAGACCTGATGAAACGGGGCGTTACTACTCCGGATAAACTGGTTGATATAAACCAGCTGCCGTTAAAAAATATTGGTATTACTAAAAACGGACTTCACATTGGCGCCCTTGCACTCAACAGCGCGGTATCTGAAAATAATTTGGTAGTCCAAAACCAACCGCTTTTGGCCATGGCGCTTAAAGCGGGGGCATCGCCGCAACTGCGCAATATGGCAACGCTTGGCGGTAACATGATGCAGCGCACCCGTTGCGGGTATTTTTATGATACCACCATGCCTTGTAATAAACGTGTGCCGGGTACCGGCTGCGGGGCAATGGAAGGCATTAACCGGATGCACGCTATTTTCGGCGCAAGCCCCCAATGCATAGCTGTACATCCCAGCGATATGTGCGTTGCCCTTGCTGCCCTGGACGCGACAGTAGTTATAGCCGGAAAAAAGGGCGAGCGCCGCCTGCCTTTTACCGAATTCCATCGCCTGCCGGGAGATCATCCTGAACTGGATAACCGTTTGGCCAAAGATGAACTGATTGTTGGGGTAGAAATACCGATTAACAACTTCGCCAAAAATAGCTACTACTTAAAAATCCGCGACCGGCAATCCTATGCTTTCGCTCTGGTTTCTGTAGCTGCGGCACTTGAAATAGATAACGGGCAGATAAAAAAAGCCCGGCTGGCTATGGGCGGCGTAGCGCATAAACCCTGGCGGCTTTTTGAGGCTGAGAAATCACTTGTTGGCAAACCCGCAACCGAAGAGAGTTTTGCCCACGCGGCGCAGCTGGCTATGCAAGGGGCAAAAGGTTACGGCAATAATTCATTCAAATTAAAATTGGCGCCGGCTACTATTACCGAGGCTTTAAAACATGCAGCAGGCTTAGTTTAACATCACCATGAAAACAGCGACAATCAAAACGATGCCCTCATCGGCAGAAGGCATGGGCCGGGTAGACGGAAGACTAAAAGTAACCGGTGCAGCAAAATACTCGGCCGAATATGCACCGGCGGGTTTAGCTTATGGGGTACTGGTAGGCAGTACCATTACCAAAGGCAGCATTACTGCCATTGATACCAAAGCGGCTTTGAAAGCGCCAGGAGTATTGGCTATAATTACCCATTTAAATGCCCCAAAAGTGCCCGGCGACCAGCCCGAAAAAGACAAGAAAGCGGGCGGTAAGGGTGCGTTAAAGATTTTTTATGACGATAAAATATATTACAACGGGCAGCCCGTTGCCGTAGTAGTTGCAGATACCTTTGAGCGCGCGCTGTTTGCAGCATCATTGGTAAAAGCAACATACCAGGCCGAAAAGCATATCACCAGCCTGCCTGATAACATAGAAAAAGGATTTCCTCCACATGGCGAAGGTGCTTACAAGCGTGGTGCCGAAGATGCCTGGAAAACTGCCCCGTTTAAACTGGAGCAGGAATATATTGTGCCTACGGTAACCCATAACCCTATGGAGCTGCATGCTATTATTGCCCGCTGGGATGCTGATGATAAATTAAGCGTTTGGGATAAAACCCAGGGCGTTAAAGATACCCAGCAAGATTTGGCTCGCCTGTTTAAACTCCCCAAAGAAAATGTGCAGGTGCACTCGGAATTTGTTGGCGGGGCATTTGGCAGCGCTTTGCGTACCTGGCCGCATGAAGTGGCCGCCATACTTGCTGCTAAAGTGGTAAAAAGGCCTGTAAAGGTGGTTTTAAGCCGTGCAGATATGTTTACATCAGTAGGTTACCGCCCGTTTACCTGGCAAAAGATTGGCATTGGCGCTACAGCCGATGGCAAGCTTACTGGTATTACCCATGAAGCCGCCGGGCAAACTTCATCGTACGAAAATTTTACCGAAGGGCCTACCGGCGTAAGCCAGAATTTATACGCCTGCCCCAATGTAAATACCAAATACAACATTGTTCCGCTTGATATTGCAACACCCACATGGATGCGTGGGCCTGGCGAAGCCACCGGCTCTTTCGCGCTGGAGTCGGCACTGGACGAGTTATCCTACCAACTGAAAATAGATCCCGTTGAATTGAGGATCCGCAACTACGCCGAGAAAGACCCTGATAGCGGCAAGCCATTCTCGAGCAAGTTTTTGAAAGAGGCGTACGAACTGGGGGCCGATCACATAGGATGGAAAAACCGTAAGCAAGAACCGGGCATGGTAAAAGAGCATGGCTGGTATGTTGGCTATGGCATGGGCGGCGGCATGTTTGGAGCCTATAGGGATAGGGCAACAATAAAAGCTACTATGAAAGCCAACGGAACCTTATTGCTGCAAAGCGCAGTAAGCGATATTGGCCCCGGTACAGGTACCGCCATGGTGCTTATAGCAGCAGAGCAAATGAACATGCCAGCCGAAAAGATAAAATTTGAGTTGGGCGATTCATCATTACCCAACGCGCCCACGCAGGGAGGATCGGCCACAACGGCCAGTGTTGGCTCGGCAGTATATAAAGCCTGCGCCGATTTGAAAGAGAAGTTTCAAAAACTGATTGGCAATGGCGGCACCGATAACCCCGATTATGCGAAAATATTAAAAGAACACAACCTGGCTTCACTGGACGTTATTACCGAGACGGATGGCGGCAACGGGATGCAAACGTATGCCATGAACTCCTGGTCGGTACATTTTGTAAAAGTTTTGGTGAACGCTGCAACAGGTGTTGTTAAAATTGACAAGGTTGCATGCGTATCCGATTGCGGCCGCATTATCAGCCCTAAAACGGCTCGTAGCCAGGTAATAGGCGGCGCGATAGGGGGGATTGGAATGGCTTTGATGGAGGAGTCGGTTATTGATCACCGGTATGGCCGGTATATCAACAATAACTTTGCCGATTATCACGTGCCTGTAAATGCCGATATCCCACAGATAGATGCCCTGTTTGTAAATAAACCCGACCCCATCATTAACCCGATGGGCGCCAAAGGCATGGCCGAGATAGCCCTCATAGGCATGGCCGCCGCGGTAGCCAATGCAGTATACAACGCCAGCGGAAAACGGGTACGGGAGCTTCCGATAACTCCGGACAAAGTGATGGGATAGCGAGCCCCATTTAACGTTCCCGGGAATGGAGGGCTCAAAAGCCCGGTCCCGTTTTAGCAGGGATATTTAAAAATGAGTTGGCAACGCAAATCAATTAGCCAACGTAACTGTTATTGAAAATAACTCAAAACTCAACCCATGAAAAAATTAGCCTTATTTACGTTATTAATCGCTTTTGGCTCACTCACCTTTGCGCAAAACAAAAAGGTGGTTTGCTGTGCCAACCCTTCATCAACCCAGCGCTTTGCCATGCTGGCCTCAAACCCAATGTTCCGGATGGCACATTTAAAACCGCTGCCTATCCGTTTTCAAAGCAGCATTGGTACAAATATTACCTATAAAACACCCGATGGCAAAACAGCCACCGCTTACGTGCTGAAAGCCCCAAAGCCTACTAATAACTATATATTGGTGATTCATGAATGGTGGGGGCTGAACGATTATGTAAAACGCGAATCGGAGAAAATTTATAATGATTTGGGCAATGTAAACATCATCGATCTTGACCTTTATGACGGCAAAGTAGCCACCGACCCTAAAGATGCCGGTAAATTAATGCAGGCCGTTGTTGAAGATAGGGCCAAAGCCATCATCAACGGCGCTATTGCTTATGCGGGTGCTAAAGCACATATTGCTACCATTGGATGGTGCTTTGGTGGCGGCTGGAGCCTGCAAACCGGCTTGCTTGCAGGCAAACAACTGGTTGGCAGCGTTATGTACTATGGCATGCCCGAGCAGGATGTGGCTAAACTGAAAACGCTAAACGCCGATGTGTTGGCCAATTTTGCTAATAAAGACCAATGGATAAACCCTAAAGTAGTGGCTAAGTTTAATGATGATATGAAAGCTGCAGGCAAAAAACTGTACCTGCACCAGTATGATGCCGACCATGGTTTTGCCAACCCAAGCAACCCGGCCTATAACAGCGATGCTACTAAAGATGCCTATGCCAATACCATTGCGTTTTTTAAAGCAAGGTTAAAATAAACAAAAATGCCAAAGTTGCGTTATTGGGTGGCGAGTTAATCCTTGCTTCATTTTTTCGTAACATTGCATAAATTTTAACTACTTGACCACTTCTACCAAGAAAATAGTTTCCTATCTGCTTAAAGCCGGCATAGTTATAGTATCTGCGTTGTTTATTTACAGGCAGTTTTCTAAAAAAAACAATGACCTGAAGGAGTTTGAACTATTAGTTTCAAGCATTAGCGCTACCAGGGTGATAGTAACTATGTCGGTAGTATCATTGTTGATGTTTGTTAACTGGTTCCTGGAAGCTTTAAAATGGCGCTATGTGAGCAAAGCCCTCATCAACATTACCCTTTGGGAAGCTGTTGAAGCTGTTTTTTGTGGCCTTACCTGGGCCGTTACCACACCAAACCGTATTGGCGAATATGGTGGCCGTGTTATGTTTTTGCCAAACCGCAAGCGTATCCCCGGTATTTTCGCCATGGCTGTGGGCTCCTTTAGCCAGGCGCTGATAACCAATGTGCTGGGCATTGTCTCTATGGTGTGGTTTATTGCAAACTTTATTCATGAAAAAACCTGGGGCTATGCGGGGTTTGCTGTCATTTCAGCCGTTGTGGTTTTGGTCCAGCTCATCATTTACTTTCATATCAAATGGATAGTTAATGTTCTTGACAGGATTGTATTTATCAGAAAATTCCATCGCTTTTTTGAGGTTTTAGGCCGGTATAAAACACATGAACTGATCAGGATCATGTGCTTTAGTTTGTTAAGGTATATTACCTTCACCACGCAGTATTACCTCATTTTTCAGATGGTGGTGCCGCAAATGCAGGTTGGGCCCATGCTACTGGTGTTAATGTTATTTTTCTTTATAACATCTGCCTTACCATCTCTTGATCTTTTTGATATCGGTGTGCGCGGGTTTACCGCCGCCCACCTTTTTGTGTACATAACCGATCAAAAGCTGGCCGTTATTTCCTGTGTTTCATCAATATGGCTTATAAATTTATTTATTCCTGCTATTTTAGGTTCTTTATTTGTTTTTAAAATCAAATTCTTTGATCGCAACGCTTAGTATAATCTCGTTATTGTTTACAGCCTTTTACCTGCTGTTTTTAGTTTATATCATAAAGGGGTGGTTTAATATAAAACCCCCAACAGTGGTAAACAAAACATCTTTTAATACCCGGGTTACTATACTTATAGCGGCCCGTAACGAAGCCGAAATTATCCATTTAACCATAGGTGATATTTTGGCCCAGGATTACCCCAGGCATTTGCTTGAGGTAATTATTGTTGACGATCACTCTACAGATAACACTGCTGCAATTATCGGAAGTTTTGCAGACCAGGGCATTACACTGTTAAAACTCAATGAAAACCAGCCATTAAACTCCTATAAAAAAAAGGCCATAACAGAGGCAATCCAATTATCAACCGGCGAACTAATGGTAGCCACCGATGCCGATTGCCGGATGAACAGCAAGTGGATATCAACCATAGTAACTTACTACGAAACCGAAAACCCGGTGCTTATTTCGGCCCCCGTGACATTTTTCCAGGAGAAATCGATATTTGAGCTGATGCAAACGCTGGAGTTCTCGTTTTTAATTGGCATTGGGGCCGCCTTTATTGGTAACGGAAGGGCATCAACCTGTAATGGTGCCAATATGGCCTACCGTAAAGACGTATTTAACGAAGTAGGAGGGTTTAAAGGTATCGATCAGCTGGCATCGGGCGATGATGAATTATTATTGCAAAAAGTGGCGGTACGCTACCCCGGCCGCATTGGTTTTATAAAACAAACAGACGCCATTGTATATACTCATGCCAAGCCCAATTTAAAAGAGTTTATGCAGCAGCGTAAGCGTTGGGCATCAAAATTTACTTTATATAAGGATAAAAAGATTGTTCTTGTCGCTCTTATCTTCTGGCTTTTTAATATCTCCCTGCTATTGAATTTTTTCCTGGGATTGTTTTTTGCCGATATTTTTAAACTTTTTTTGGCGCAGTTTTTACTTAAATATTTTTTTGAGGCTATTTACCTGATTCCTGTTACCTCGTTTTTTAAGCGTAGCTACCTGGTTAGCCTGCTTATAATTACCATACCGGTACACGTTGTTTACCTGGCCTATATGGGTTTAATAGGCAGCAATAAAAAGTACCAATGGAAAGGGCGGGAGGTTAAGTAGGTTCCAATGTAATTAAGATAGGAAAAGCAGCAATAAAAATAATATCGAACACGGAATTTCGAATATCCAACACCGAAGTTTTTCCTTCATTATTCGAAATGGAATATCCGGTATTTAATAAGAGATTAATACCGCTCGCGCCAAGTTAACTTATCACTCAAAACTCAGAACTCACCACTCCTTTTTAATGTAAATGTAATTTGTACTCATGCCGATTGCTTATTGTATCTATTTAAGCGATATTTAGCCAAACGGAACTATTAACTATTGGCCCAGCTTACCCCCTCTAAACGTACCTGGAACGCATTTAAGCGTAATAAAATTGCCATGGCCGGGCTTGTTTTTATTGCGATAACCCTATTAGTGGCCATATTGGGGTATTTGATAATGCCCGATAACACCCCGCAGGCCAACAACATGACTATACAATTGAGCATTAAAAAGCCTGGCGCCAAATTCATGATGTTGCTTATACGTAAAAGCGAACAGATAGATACAATAAGCTTTTTTAACAGGATGCTTTTTGGGCAGCCATCTTTTTACAGGGAAGTGCCTATTACAGGGTATTATTTTAAACAGGATTCCATCCACGTAAGCGAATATATTGGCAATGAGGATAAGCCCGATCAAAAAGCCTATAATATTTTTGAAGTGGTAACGGGTATTAAACCACGATATCATTTTAATAAAGTGCTGCTAAACCCAACGCTCAGCTGCGAAAAAACGGCGGAGATATACAAGAATTTTACTGATAAAATTAAAGGCGAACAAATAATTACCAGGACCTTTTGGCTGGGTACCGACGTTTACGGGCGCGACCTGTTGAGCCGATTGTTGCTGGGTACACGAATTTCATTGGCAGTAGGGCTAATGTCGGTGATAATCAGCATGTTTTTAGGGGTAGCCGTTGGTTCTGTAGCCGGGTATTTTGGCGGGTGGATTGACGGCGCTTTAAGTTGGATAATGAACATATTATGGTCGTTGCCTGCATTGCTGCTGGTTATTGCCATATCATTTGCATTGGGCAAAGGGCTTTGGCAAATATTTATTGCAGTAGGCTTATCCATGTGGGTTGAGGTAGCCCGGCTGGTACGCGGCCAGGTAATGAGCCTGAAGCAGGTTGAATATGTAGAAGCAGCCCGCGCCCTTGGCTTTAATAACAGGCGCATTATTACCAAACATATTTTGCCCAACATAACCGGGCCTATCCTGGTGCTGGCATCGTCAAACTTCGCCTCGGCTATTTTGTTAGAAGCAGGGCTTAGCTTCCTGGGTTTTGGGGCCCAGCCACCGATGCCTACCTGGGGCGGCATGATTAAGGAGCATTATGGCTACATCGTTATGGATTCGGCCTTCCTGGCTATTACTCCTGGCCTGGCTATTATGTTGTTAGTGTATGCTTTTAACCTGGTTACAGTAGGTTTACGTGATGCTTTCGATATAAAATCACAAAGTACGCGCATTTGAAAATATTTTTTTTACTTTAGTCATGCGACTAAAAACAAATGCAATACAAAGACGATAGTTCTGGCGAAGACGAATTAATAAGGCTGTTGCTTAAACGGCAATCCGAGTTGAATTCCTTATTGGAGATCACCAGGGCCATTAATAAGAATACTTCCACCCCCATACTTATACAAATGCTGGAGGTTATTCTGCAAAATTACCTGCAGGTTGGCAAGCTTCGTTTTCTGATAGAAAAGGAAAATAAGTTTATATGCATCTCTAAATACGGCGGCGAAATGGAATCGGCCATGGCATTAAGCAGGGCTTGTGATAAATTAAGCAAAGTTAAATCGCCTGTCGCGATAGCCGATCACCAGGATGTTACCCTACGCAAGTACAATTATTTTATTCCCATATACCACAAAAGTAAGGCCCTGGCTTATGCGCTTATCGGCGATTTTGATACGTCGGGCGAGATGCTAAGCAACGATCTTAACTTTATCCAGACGCTGATGAATGTGATCATAGTAGCGCTGGAGAATAAAAAATTATTTAAAGAGCGTTTACAATCAGAACGTTTTCAGCGCGAAATGGAGCTTGCCGTTGAAGTGCAGAATATGTTGATACCGCTCAGGATTCATAAAGATAATGCAGTAGAAGTTGGCGCCAAATACCTGCCCCATCAAAATATCGGGGGCGATTACTTTGACTTTATCCGCCTTAATGAGAGCGAATTTTTATGGTGTATAGCCGATGTATCGGGTAAAGGAATATCGGCGGCGTTGCTGATGGCAAATTTTCAGGCCAGCCTGCACGCCTGGGCCGCGGTGGAAGACGACTTGACAAACATTATTGACCGCCTTAATAAAATAGTACTTAACAACACCAAGGGCGAACGGTTTATTACCCTGTTCCTGGCGCGTTATAACCAAAAGAAACGCAAACTGAATTATATAAATGCAGGGCATAACCCAACCATCCTTTTTGCTGACGGGGAAGCTATACCACTAAAATTGGGAACGACGATGATTGGCGTTTTTGAAGACCTACCTTTTTTGAACGAAGGAGAGGTTGATATTGAACCAGGCAGTCTTATTGTAAACTATACCGATGGTTTGATGGACTTTGAATCAACCAGTACTAAGGTATGGAATGAAGATAAACTGCTTTCGTTTGTAAAAGCCCACGGTAACCTATCGCCCGATAATTTTAACGATTTGTTATTAGACCACCTGAGCCTTGGACATAAAAGCAAACCTATAGACGATATCACCCTGCTTACGCTGAAGATATTTTAGATACACAAATTTCACTAATTGAAGCGAATTTAATACACACGAATTTCACGAATCGAGGCGAATTTAATACACACGAATAGGCGCGAATTGAACACGAATTTCACGAATTCCTGTCTAATGGTGTTAATGAACTATTCTTCGGTCTTGATACTTGATACTAACTACTTGATACTTATTCTATCTTTGTAACATGTTAGCAGCAAGGTACCAGTATGAATTAATTGAGGCGGGATGTGATGAAGCTGGCCGCGGTTGCCTTGCGGGGCCTGTGTTTGCCGCAGCGGTTATTCTTCCTCACGATTTTGATCACGATTTACTGAACGATTCCAAGCAGGTATCCGAAGAAATACGGTATCGGTTACGCGCAGAGATTGAAGAAAGGGCTATTGCCTATGCTGTGGCATCGGTTGATAATTTTGAGATTGACGAGATCAACATTCTAAACGCATCTTTCCTGGCTATGCATCGCGCTATTGAAAAATTGCAAATAGCGCCACAGTTTTTAATTATCGACGGTAACCGGTTTAAAAAATATCCAAACGTTCCGCATGAATGCATTATTCAGGGCGATGGTAAATATTTCAGTATTGCGGCAGCATCAATATTGGCCAAAACCTATCGTGATGATTATATGTTGAAAATTGCGGCCGAACATCCCGAATACGACTGGCACACTAATAAAGGCTATCCAACAATAAAACACCGCGAAACCGTTATGAAAATTGGGTTTACGCCATACCAT